>CAWCBV010000005.1:0-342080 GCA_963793895.1 uncultured Gammaproteobacteria bacterium | reverse complement strand
AGCAGCGGACACGAATCGGGCGCATGACTTGGCGCCTAACGTCCGCGCTTGAGCGGCCGGACGCAGAGCCTCAGGCGCTCCGAGCGGCGTTCATTCTGCAGTGGGGCGAAGCGCCTCCCTACCAGATGTGTCACGGACCGCTCCAAGCAGTTGTTAGAGGGACTTGAGTTGACACCAAACGAAGGCACCTTGGTTCCTTGGCACTACCTCACCGCGCGACTGCGCGCAACTCCGACCTCAAGCGAAGGGCGCGCACCGAAGCTGCCGGTCCAGAATGCTACCGCCTCGGCAGCGGCGCAACACTACGGCGTTTCTCGATCACACCTGGCACTGTGCTTCGGCAGTACACCAACTGCCCCTACGCGCCGCGGCAACGAAGTGTCTTTGAACCGATTGGCGAGGTGCTGCCCTGGAATTTCGGCATAGCCCCCGAATAAGTCCCTCTAACGTTCGAGCTGAGCGACGCGCGGTCTTTGCGGCGCCAAACGAAGGCACTTTATCCAGAACATCGACATATCAGTGAGCCTTACCAGGCCTGACCGCGCGCTCGCTCCAGCGATTGTTAGAGGACGCCCCAACCAGCCTACTGTGCGCGCGCGGAACTGCCTGCGCAAACCAGAGCGAAAGTGTTAAGCACAGCCGCACGGGCGACAAACGCAGTGCCAACCGACAGCGCCACTGACAACCTTACAACTCGCCCGCGCGTGCTGCTGCAGCTTAAAGCGAAGGGTCTTTGCCTTGGTTCTCAACACTTGGCGCTTTCGCTGCATAGGCGAATCTCGTTGCGTACTCTAACGGTGAAGTTGAGGGGCCGCACAGAAGCGCCCGATCGGAGCCGCGGGTGACACTGTCTTCCCGCACCCGCGGCGACACTACCGACTCTCACGGACCCCTCCAACGATTGTTAGATTGCACAGCTAACAAGCCCGAGTCCCGAGAGAAGGACTATGCCTCCAATGATAAACGCCAGAGCAGCGTAGAGAGTGCCATCCCCTTGCCACGGGGATATGAAGCGTGATCGCACACCCAAAGGAGAGCACGAAAGAAAAATGTCGTTGCGACCGAAAAGGTAGGCGCAGAGAAACATGACGCCCCACGCCAGTAGGTAGAGGGCACCGAAACGTTCGCCGCCCGGGCTGCACTGGGCCGGCTTCAGTCCAAGCCCAAGTGCCACGTGCAAGGAGTCCATACCAAGAGAGCAATCAACGAGAGGCCGAGAAGGACACCTGGCTCATCGCGAACCCTGGGCGTTGAATGTAGGCACGCTGTCCATGTGCAATCTAACGGTGAAGCTGAGCGATGCGCGGTCTTTGCGGCGCCAAACGAAGGCACTTTATCCAGAACCTCGACATATCAGTGAGCCTTACCGGGCCTGACCCGCGCGCTCGCTCCAGCGATTGTTAGAGGACGCCCCAACCAGCCTACTGTGCGCGCGCGGAATCGCCTGCGCAAACCACAGCGAAAGTGTTGAGCGCAGCCGCACTCGGGACAAACGCAGTTCCAACCGATCGCGTCACTGACAACCTTACAACTCGCCCGCGCGTGCTGCTGCAGCTTAAAGCGAAGGGTCTTTGCCTTGGTTCTCAACACTTGGCGCTTTCGCTGCATCGTCGAATCTCGTTGCGTACTCTAACGTCCGCAGCTTGAGCGGCCGCGCAGAGCATCAGGCGCTCCGAGCGGACGTTCATTCTGCAGTGGGGCGAGCGCGCCTCCCTGCCAGATGTGTCACGGACCGCTCCAAGCAGTTGTTAGAGGGACTTCCGAGTTGACCTCAAACGAAGGCACCTTGGTTCCTTGGCACTACCTCACCGCGCGACTGCGCGCAGCTCCGACGATCAAGCGAAGGGCGCGCACCGAAGCCACCGAGTCCAGAATGCTACCGCCTCGGCAGCGGCGCAACACTACGGCGTTTCTCGATCGACCTGGCACTGCGCTTCGGCAGTACACCAACTGCCCCTACGCGCCGCGGCAACGAAGTGTCTTTGAACCGATTGGCGAAGTGCTGCCCTGGATTTCGGCACTGCCCCCGAATAAGTCCCTCTAACGGTGAAGTTGAGGGGCCGCCCAGAAGCGCCCGATTGGAGCCGCGGGTGCACACTGTCTTCCAGCGCCCGCGGCGACACTACCGAGCGTCACGGACCCCTCCAACGATTGTTAGGCGTCTGCGTCCATGAAAGTGAGTTCGACACCGTTTCCCGCGGGTCTTTGAACGAATAATTGAACCTGTTCAGTCTGTGGAACATGGGCAACTTCATATTTGACCCCAAATGCGCAAGGCCAGTTTCGAATCCTCGTCGGCCAGTGCAGTTAAACGCTGCGTGTCGAAGCTCGTCGGCGCTTCGTCAGCGGGCGCCTCATCACGTAGGGTTTCGCCGAGGTGCAGAACAGCCTGTTCGCCGGCGTAGAGCCAGTAACGCGAAGGTCACGAACGCCGTGGACGAAACCCAACCTCGAGGCCAGCCACTTCGACTAGAACGCCTGCAGCGTATCGAGCAGCTCTCGAGGAGCGCGCAGGTTGTAGTGACTGAGGCTGAGGACCTTCATGTGACGTCTAACGGTGAAGTTGAGGGGCCGCGCAGAAGCGCCCGATCAGAGCCGCGGGTGCACACTGTCTTCCCGCACCCGCGGCGACACTACCGAGCTTCACGGACCCCTCCAACGATTGTTAGGAGGCGCAGTCTGCCAGTACTGCTGCCACTCCGCCATGCACAGAATGCGACGCCGCAATGCGTAGCCGGAAGAGCGGCCTATGACGAAGCCAACAGCTCCAGACCTCTGGCCGTAGTGTAGTCACGTGCTTCATATGACGCCAGCGGCGAACATCGCGTAATGGTTCGGTAATGTGGCATCGCACCGTAGAGTACGGTAACAGTCACATAACTGGCAGAAACCGCCCAATCGGTCACCGGCAAGTGATATCAATGCCGACGAGAACGCAGTCTCGACGAGGTCCCTTCCCATTCTCCGCCGCATGCGACTGCGCCAGCGACTGCAGCCGATCCGACACCATCAACCAAGAGCGACAGGCGCACCGACTAATCGGGACGCCGTATCTGCACCGCATCCGGCAGCACCGTCGTCGCAAGCAAGGTCTGTACGAAGCCGAACGCTTCATGGGCCTAACTATATGTAGAGGACAGAAGCGGGGGGTTGTGTAGCGACACTTCGGTCCTGTAATCCGCTAAGGGTGTTGTAAGCATGTGAATTTTTTAGGTCGCCTGTCGCCTAACGCGCCAGGATCCGACCTCAGTCAGGTGCCGCTGCCATCGCCCGTGAGAAACGCGTACTCGGAGGGTGACACCTTCTTCATGTAGTCACCCTGCGGCGTACGGGCGAGCACGGTGGAGTCGAAGAATTGCAGTTCCAGGGTGCCCGAACGAACGATGATGCCCTTGGCAGGCGGCGGCGCGTAGTAGTGACCCCAGGACCAGCCCGAGCGGTTATTTGAGATCCAGTGCTCGAGCATGCGGTAACCGTCACTCGCGGGATCCAGTTTGTGCTCAGGACCGCCCACTTCGATTACCCGCGCCGGGGTGTTGGGTTGCAGGGTAAGCGGCAACTGCCGCGCACAGCCGGCGAGCAGCGCCGCGCACAGGACGATCATTGGCGCGCGCTTAAGCACCGGTGGCGTCCATACGGCGCAAACGCGCTACATATGCCGCTCGACTTGCCGGCAGCGGACTGATCCCATTCTCGGCAGCTGACACCGCGCTCGTCGGGTGCGTCCGAAGGATAAAGTCATGGAAAGCCAGCCCGGCTTGCTCACGGTGGCGCGCGAAAGAATGCGCACCCGGCATCTTGCCCTCAGAACTGAACACGCTTACCTGCAGTGGTTGCGGCGTTACCTTGCGTTTCACAACCGTAGGCACCCTCGCGAGCTCGGCGCTCCGGAAGTTGAGCAATTCTTGACCCATCTGGCAGTTCACCGCAAGGTCAGCGCCGCCACCCAGAACCAGGCGCTGCAGGCGCTGCTGTTCCTGTACCGCCACGTGCTGGAAATCGAGCTGCCGTGGCTGAACGAGGTGACGCGCGCGTCCCATTCGAAGCGCCTGCCGGTGGTGTTGGATCGCGGCGAGGTGCAGGCGCTGCTGGCGCAGTTGCACGGCACGCCCTGGCTGGTGGCGAACCTGCTCTACGGCAGCGGCCTGCGGCTCCTGGAGGCGCTGCGGCTGCGGGTGAAGGACCTGGCGCTCGAGCGCGGCGAGCTCATCGTCCGGGAGGGCAAGGGCGGCAAGGACCGGGTGACCATGCTGCCCGGCGCGCTCGATACGCAGCTGCGGGCGCATCTGGCACGGCTGCGCGCCTGGTACGAGGATCAGCGGCGCCGCGGGCAGCCCGGCGTCACGGTGCCGTTCGCGCTGGCGCGAAAGTATCCGCAGGCGGCCACGCAGTGGGGCTGGCAGTACCTGTTTCCGGCGGCGCAGGTGTGCCGCGATCCTTATTCGAGGCTCCCGGCGCGCCCTCACCTGCATGAAAAAGCCGTGCAGCGCGCCGTGCAGGCGGCGGTGCGCAAGGCCGGCCTCTCCCGGCCCGCGAGCTGTCATACGCTGCGCCACTCTTTCGCCACGCATCTGCTCGAGGACGGCTACGACATCCGCACCGTGCAGGAGCTGCTCGGCCACTCGGATCTTAAGACCACCATGATCTACACCCACGTCATGGCGAAAGGCGCCAAGGGGGTGCGCAGTCCGCTCGATCGCAAGGCGGGCGCGTAAGGCGCGGGCTAAGCGAATCCGTTCTGGCGCCAGGCCTCGTAGAGGACCAGCGCCACCGCGTTGGAGAGATTGAGGCTGCGGTTGCCGGAGCGCATCGGGATGGAAAGCTGGCGCTCGCGGGGAATTTCTCCGAGCACGGACGCCGCCAGCCCGCGCGTCTCGGATCCGAACATGAGTGCGTCGCCGGGGACGAAGGCGGCCTCGCTGTAGGGGCGGCTGCCGCTGGTCTCGATGCTGAACAGACGCGCCCCCTGGAGTGCCTGCAGGCAGGTGGGAAAATCTGCGTGCACGCACAGCTGGGCAAGTTCGCGATAGTCCAGTCCGGCGCGCCGCACCGCCTTGCCCGCGAGCTCGAAACCAAGTGGCTTCACCAGATGCAGCGTGCAAGCCGTGTTCGCACACAGGCGGATGATGTTGCCGGTGTTGGGCGGGATCTGCGGCTGCACGAGCACGATGTGGAACATGGCCCTCCCGGAGGTCGGCTGCCTTAAGGCTGTGCGATAATGCCCGCCATGGCGACGGAAAATGCGCTGGCGCTGAAATTCTGCGGCCTTAACTTCGCCTCCCCGATCGTGCTCCTGTCCGGCTGCGTGGGTTTCGGCGAGGAATACACGCGCATCGAGGGCTTCTCCAATCGCGACGCCGGCGCCATTGTGCTCAAAGGCACGACCGGCAAGCCACGGCTCGGCAATCCGCCGCACCGGGTGTACGAAACGCCGGCGGGAATGCTCAACGCCATCGGACTGCAGAACCCGGGGGTGGAGCACGTGGTCGGCACCATCCTGCCGCAGCTCGACTTCAGCGAGACGCGTTTCATCGCCAACGTCTGCGGCTCGACCATCGAGGAATACGTCGAGGTGACGCGGCGCTTTGATCAGTCCCCGATCGATGCCATCGAGATCAACATCTCCTGCCCGAACGTCAAGGAGGGCGGCGTCGCGTTCGGCAACTACCCGGACATGTCGGCGCAGGTGGTCGCGGCCTGCCGGCGCGTCACCAAAAAGCCCCTGATCACCAAGCTCTCGCCCAACCAGACCGACATCCGCGAAAACGCCCGCCGTTGCATCGAGGCCGGTTCGGACGCGCTGGCGGTCATCAACACCATCATGGGCATGGCGATCGACGTGCACACGCGCCGCCCGGTGATCGGTAACGTGCAGGGCGGGCTCTCGGGACCGGCGATCAAGCCGATCGCGCTCCTGAAGGTTCATCAGGTGTACGAGGTCGCCGGGCCGCACGGCATCCCGATCATCGGCCAGGGCGGCATCACGAGTGCGACCGACGCGCTCGAGTTCATTATCGCCGGCGCGACCGCGGTCGGCATCGGCACCGCCTTGTTCTACGAGCCGCTCGTCTGCCAGAGCATTAACCAGGGCATCGCTGAATACCTGCGCGCGCAGGGGCTTGCCGGGGTGACGCAGCTCGTCGGCACGCTGCGCACCACCCGCGAGACGCAGGACTGCGCGGTCTCGGGCTGATAGCCGTTACCTTCAAGGAGTCCACCATGACCAGGACCTCTGCCTCTTCTTTGGGCGTGGCGTTGCTCGCCGCCCTGCTCGCGGCCGCGCTCACGGGCTGCATCGTTACGCCCTACAACGGGCAAGCCGCCGCCGCCGCGCCGCCGCTGGCGGACGAGGCCGACCAGGAGCAGGCGAGCGAGCCGCCGCCGCCGCTGCCGGTCTACGAGCAGCCGCCGTGCCCGCAGGAGGGCTACATCTGGACGCCGGGACAGTGGCGCTGGGGCCCGGAAGGCTACTTCTGGGTGCCGGGAACCTGGGTCGCGCCGCCGCAGGTGGGGATGCTGTGGACGCCCGGCTTCTGGGCGCTCGCCGGAGCGGTGTACGTGTTCCACGCCGGCCACTGGGGAACTCACGTCGGTTACTACGGCGGGATCAACTACGGTGGCGGCTATGGCGGCTCAGGCTACGCCGGTGGCCGCTGGTCGAACAATCGCTTCCAGTACAACACCGCGGTCACCAACGTGAACGTGACCAACGTTCACAACACCTATATCGATAAGACGGTGATCAACAACGTCACCATCAACAACACCAACGTGCAGCGGGTGAGCTACGTCGGCGCCGCACCGGCGCGCCCGCAGCCCACGTCGGCGGAGCTCGGCGCCTCACGTGAGCCGCACTACGCGCCGACCGCGCCGCAGACCCAGCACCACGAGGTGGCGCGCACCAACCCGATGCAGAACGCGGTGCGCAACGAAGGGCGCCCGCCGGTCGCGGCGACGCCGCGGCCGGGCGCGTTCCAGGAGCACGGCGTGACAGCGGCGAAGCCGGTGGGTCCCGCGTATCGCCCGCAGCGTGCCCAGGGGCAGCCGGAACGGGCGCCGGAAAACAAGGGCCACGAGGAAGAGCACCGCTAGCGGCCGCAGCGCCCTGAAGGCTTACAGCAGCCGCTGCTGCCCGCCCGGACCTTCCGGTGCGGGCGACGGGTTTTGCAACAGCACGCTCCTCGGCATGGCGGCGGCGAGATTCACGTCCATGGCGCGCAGGCGTTCGAGGATGCGCAGGTTGATGCGCTGCTGGGTATCGGCGTAGGCGGCATAGTCCGGCCGCGTCATGAAATACACCACCTCGAACTGCAACGCCGTATCCCACGTCAACAGGTGGCAGCGCTCGAAGCGCGTGTCGGGGGTCGCCTCGATGATCTCGCGGATCGCGCGCGGGATAGCCACCAGCGCCGGCACCGGCGTGCCGTAGTCCACGCCGATGCGAAACAGCGCGCGCCGCTCGCGCATGCGCCCGAAGTTACGCACGCGCGCCTTCACGATATCGCCGTTGGCGAAGATGATCTGCTCGCCCGAGACGCTGCGCAGCCGCGTGCTCTTCACGCCGATGAACTCAACGCTCCCCTGGTAGTCATCGATGGCGAGGGAATCGCCGACCACGAACGGCCGGTCGAGCGCGATGGAGAGCGAGGCCAGCAGATCCGCGAGCACCGTCTGCACCGCCAGCGCGAGCGCGATGCCGCCAATCCCGATGCCCGCCAGGAGCGGCCGGATCTGCACGCCGAGGTTATCGAGCGCCAGGAGGAACGCGATCGACCAGATCACGATGGCCGCGACGAACAGCACCACTTCAAGGGAGCTGGCGAGCACTGCGTCCGGGCCCCCCGCGCGCTGCTGCCGCGCGCTGAGGCCGTAGTGCACGGCGGCCATCGCCCACATCGCGGCCTGCATCCAGAACAGGAGCACCAGCGCGATCGCGAGCCCGCGCTCCAGCGGCGGCGGCAACGCCAGGTCGCGCGAAGCGAGCCACACGGCCACGCCCCACAGGAACAGGCGACTGGTGCGCTCGACCAGGAACGCCACCAGATCAATGGCGTGGTACGCCCGCGAGGAGCCCAGCGTGCTCAAGCGTGCGCGCCGCGCGGTGATGTAGCGCTGCACGAGCGGCAGCAGGGTGAAGGTGATGAGGAAAGTCGCGAGCGCGAGCGCCCACGCACCGAGCGGATTGCCCAGATACACGCGGTACCACAGTTCAGACACGCCCGGCATGGGCGCGAACCTTACCTTAACTCAGGCGCGGGCGACTATTCGTCGCCGGGCGGCGCGGCATCGCCGTTCATGCCCAGCTCCCTGAGCTTGCGCGTCAGGGTATTCCTGCCCCACCCCAGAAGCTTCGCCGCTTCCTGGCGGTGTCCGTGCGTGCGCTTCAGGGCGGCGCGAATCAACACCCGTTCGAACTGCGGCAGCGCCTCATCCAGTAACGGTGCGCCGCCCGCGGCCAGCTGCCCTTCGGCCCAGCTGCCCAGGCGCGTCATCCAGTCGGCCTGCGCCGGCGCTGAGTCGGGGGCGGCGAGCTCGGGCGGCAGGTCCGCGAGGTGTACCACGCTCCCCGGCGCCAGCACCGACAGCCGCCGGCACAGGTTGACCAGTTCGCGCACGTTGCCTGGCCACGCATGCGCGGTGAGGCGCGCCAGCGCATCCGGGGCCAGCGCCTTTTGCTCCACGCCGAGCTCGCGCGCGGCCACCTTGAGGTAGTGGCGCAGCAGGTCCGGAATGTCCTCGCCGCGGGCGCGCAACGGCGGCAGCTCCACGCGGATCACGTTCAGCCGGTGGTAGAGGTCTTCGCGGAACAGGCCGCGCCTCAGGCGATCCTCCAGATCCTGGTGCGTGGCGGCGATCACGCGCACGTCGACGCGAATGGGCGTCTGCCCGCCGACCCGGTAGAACTCCCCTTCCGCGAGCACCCGCAGCAGGCGCGTCTGCAGCGACACCGACATGTCGCCGATCTCATCCAGAAACAGGGTGCCGCCGTCGGCCTGTTCGAAGCGGCCGCGGCGCTGCGCATCCGCGCCGGTGAAGGCGCCGCGCTCGTGGCCGAAGAGCTCCGACTCGAGCAGATCAGTGGCAATCGCCGAGGTGTTGAGCGCGATGAAGGGTTTGCCCGCCCGCGGGCTGTGCTCGTGCAGCGCGCGCGCCACGAGTTCCTTGCCGGTACCGGACTCCCCGGTGATGAGCACGGTCACGCTCGAGCGCGCGAGGCGCCCGATGGCGCGAAACACCTGCTGCATGGCGGGCGCCCTTCCTAAGAGTTCCGGGATGCGCGCCTCTGCGCCCTCGCCGGCTCCCGGCAGACCCGCGCTCGCCGCACGCCGCACCAGGGCGACCGCCTGGTCGATGTCGAAGGGCTTCGGCAGGTATTCGAAGGCGCCGCCTTCGTAGGCGGACACGGCGCTGCCCAGATCCGAGTGCGCCGTCATGACAATCACCGGCAGCGCCGGACGCTGGTCGCGGATCTTGCGCAAGAGCTCCAGCCCCGAGGCGCCGGGCATGCGGATATCGGTGATCAGCACGTCGGGGACTTCGCGCCGCAGGGCATCGAGCGCGCCCTCCGCGGCGTCGAAGGCGCGCGCCGTCATGCCGTCGTTGCGCAGCGCGCGTTCCAGCACCCAGCGGATCGAGGCGTCGTCGTCAACCAGCCAGACATTCAGCGGTACGCTGCTCATGGGGGTTCTCCGAGCGGCAAGAGCAGCGTGAACACGGTGCGCCCCGCTTCGCTTTCGAATTCGATAATGCCGCCGTGGCGGGACACGAGCTCCTGCGCCACGGCGAGCCCAAGGCCGGTGCCCTGCGAGCGCCCGGTGACGAGCGGGTAGAAAATGCAGGAGCGCAGGTGTGGCGGCACGCCCGGTCCGTTGTCCTCGACCTCGACACAGGCGATGAGGCGGTGCGACACCGAGCCGATGCTGACGTGCGAGCGCGCCCGCGTGCGCAGCACGATCCTGCCGGGTCCTTCCAGCGCCTGCAGCGCGTTGCGCGCCACGTTCAGGAGCGCCTGGATGAGCTGATGGCGATCCAGGTGCGCATCCGGCAGGCTCGGATCGTAGTCGCGTTCGATGCTCACCCCGGCGGGCGCTTCGGCGCGCAAGAGGTGATAGACGTGCTCGCAGATCTCGTGAATGTTGAGCACGGTCTTGTTGGGTGCATCGCTCGGGCCTGACATGGAATCCACCAGCGCCGCGAGGCGATCCGCCTCGCCGATGATCACCCGCGTGTATTCCTTCAGGGCCGGGTCGGGCAGCTCGCGCTCCAGCAGCTGCGCCGCGCCGCGCAGTCCGCCGAGCGGATTTTTTATCTCGTGCGCGAGCTGGCGCACCATGAGGCGGCTGCCGTCGAGGCGCGCCAGAAGATCGTTCTCGCGCGAGATCTTCTGGCGCTGCGTGGTGTCGGCGAGCTCGAGTAACAGATGGGTGCCGGTCATCCCCGGCAGCGGGCTGATGGTCACATCGAGGGTGCGCAGCTCGCGCGGCGCGCCGGCCGGGCGCACCGCGAGCTCCCGGTCGGCGATGCCCTCGCCGGTTTCCAGTGCGCGCCTGAGAATCCGGTTCAGCCCGTTGGTGTCGTGCAGGAACTCGGCGAACGGCCGGCCGCGCGCCGCCTTGAGACTAAAGGCCAGCAGGTCCTGCGCGGCGACGTTGGCGTACACCGGGCACAGCTGCGCGTCGAGGATGATGATGCCGGTCGCGAGCGCATCCAGCAGGTCCGCCGGGTCGAAGTGCGCCAGCGCCGAGGGGCTCGAGTACTCAGCGGCCATGGCGTGGCCGCAGGTTCGCGAGCGCTAGCGCGGCCTGATCGGCGGCGGCGGGGCCATGGGCGGCGGAGCCGCAGGCGGCGTGCCCGTGGGCGGCGGCGGCTGGGACGACGGGGGCTGGTTGTTGGCAGGACTTTGCGGGTTGGCGGGAGCAAACACCGAGGGCAGGCGCACAAAGAACGTCACGGGGGGCGATGCGCACGCCACCTTGCCGGCGGCGTCGCGCACGACGATCGAGAGGTTGTGCTCGCCGCGCTCCACGCCCTTGAGCGTGAACTGCAGGGCGTCCGTCGGCTGATCCGTGAGCATGCGGCCGTCGAGCATCACGAATATCGGCGTGTCCGCGTGCAGCGCGGGTTCCACCTGCGCGCCCACACCCACCGCATCGGTGTTGGTAAAGGTCTGTTGGTCCGCGGGCGAAGTGACCGCGCACTTGTAGGAGACCGGCGACGCCGCGGAGGCCGCGGCCGCGGAGTCGGGGTACTGCGTCGCCTTGTAGGTCTGCGGCGCGCCGACCTGGATCTTCTGCGCGTTCTCGTGCGGCTGATCGCTGTAGTGGACCACGCCGTTGTCGTCCACCCACTTGTAGACCGGGCCCGCGGAGGCGAGCGGGCAGGCGAGCAGCATTAAGGTAAAGAGATTCCAGCGCATGGTGAGCGAGCATAGCGCCGCCGGGGGGCCGGCATACAGGCGTGTGACGGCATTCTGTGAACGCCGCCACCCGCACGCCCCTGTTTTGCATGCCCGCGGATCCGCAAGGGGACGCTATGCGCCTCATTGCACCCTCAGCAGCTGTAGTACAGCTCGAGCTCCACCGGGTGGGTCGACATGCGAAAGCGGGTCACCTCCTGGAGCTTGAGGTTCATGTAGGCGTCGATGACGTCGTTGGTGAACACGCCACCGCGGGTGAGGAACTCGCGATCCTTGTCGAGGCACTCGAGCGCCATGTCGAGGGAGTGGCACACGGTCGGGATGTGCTTGGCCTCCTCGGGCTCGAGGTCGTACAGGTCCTTGTCGGCCGGATCCCCGGGATGGATCTTGTTCTGGATGCCATCAAGTCCCGCCAGCATCATGGCCGCGAAGGCGAAGTACGGGTTGGCAGAGGAATCCGGGAAACGCACCTCGATGCGGCGCGCCTTAGGTGAAGACACCCATGGAATACGGATCGACGCGGAGCGGTTGCGCGCGGAGTAGGCGAGCATCACCGGTGCTTCGAAGCCGGGAACCAGGCGCTTGTAGCTGTTGGTGCCGGCGTTGGTGAAGGCGTTGAGCGCCTTGGCGTGCCTGATGATGCCGCCGATGTAGTACAGCGCCAGATCCGACAGTCCGCCGTACTTGTCGCCGGCGAACAGCGCCTTGCCCTCCTTCTGCAGCGACTGGTGCACGTGCATGCCGCTGCCGTTGTCGCCCACCAGGGGCTTGGGCATGAAGGTCGCGGTCTTGCCGTAGCCGTGGGCGACGTTCTGCACCGCGTACTTGAGGATCTGCACCTGGTCGGCCTTGGTGACGAGGCCGCCCGCGCCGATGCCGATCTCCGATTGTCCCGCGGTGGCGACTTCGTGGTGATGCACCTCGACCTTGAGTCCCATCTCCTCGCAGGCGAGACACATCGCCGAGCGGATGTCCTGGAAGGCATCCACCGGCGGCACCGGGAAGTAGCCGCCCTTGATGCCGGGGCGATGTCCCTTGTTGCCGTCCTGGTATTCGGTCGGTGAATTCCACGCTCCCTGCACCGAGTCGATGGAGTAGAACGAGCCGCGCATTTCGTTGCCGAAGCGCACGCTGTCGAAAATGAAGAACTCGTTCTCCGGACCAAAGAGCGCCCCGTCGGCGATGCCGGTGGATTTCAGATACCCTTCGGCGCGCTTGGCGAGCGAGCGCGGGTCGCGCTCATAGCCCTGCATGGTGGTCGGCTCGATCACATCGCAGCGGATGTTGACCGTGGTGGCCTCGAAGAACGGATCGAGTATTGCCGTGCCGGCTTCGGGCATCAGGATCATGTCCGACTCGTTGATGCCCTTCCAGCCGGCAATCGAGGAACCATCGAACATCTTGCCGTCGCGGAACAGGTCTTCATCCACCAGCTGCGCCGGGATGGTCACGTGCTGCTCCTTGCCGCGCGTGTCGGTGAAGCGCAGGTCCGCGAACTTCACCTGCTTTTCTTTTATCAGTTTCAGGACATCACTGGGGGTCATATCGCCTCCGGAAAAGGGGGTAATCTCGCCAGCGCTCCTGGCGGGAATAGGTCTCTAGTGCAGGGCGTGTGCCAGAGTCTTCGGATGCGTCAAATCAAGCAGTTAGGCCACATTGCGCAGGAGATCTGCACCATAATGATGCAGAATGCCGGAAATACTGCACCATCAATGTGCAAATTGCACGACGGCGTCCGCTGGCGATTCCAGGAGGTTGGTTTCGTGCGCGCTGCTGGTGCACGCGGGAAGACTGCGATGCGCGGGTCGGGACCCTTGCTGCGAGCCGGGTTGGGCTGTGCGCACCGTATACTCGCGCGCTCTTTAAGATCTGAAGAGTCGTGGGATCCATGAAAATCGGCCGCGCGCCGCGCACCTTCCAGGATCTGATCTTCGCGCTGCAGCGTTACTGGTCGGACTTAGGCTGCGTCATCCTGCAGCCGTACGACATGGAAGTCGGTGCGGGCACTTTTCACACCGCGACGTTTCTGCGCGCCGTGGGACCGGAGCCCTGGCGTGCCGCCTACGTGCAGCCCTCGCGCCGGCCCACCGACGGTCGCTACGGCGACAACCCGTTTCGGTTGCAGCACTACTACCAGTACCAGGTGGTGATCAAACCCTCGCCGCTGCCGATCCTGGATTTGTACCTGGGGAGCCTCGCGCGCTCTGGGCCTCGATCCCCTGGTGCACGACGTGCGCTTCGTCGAGGACAACTGGGAATCCCCGACGCTCGGGGCCTGGGGCCTGGGGTGGGAGGTGTGGCTGAACGGCATGGAAATCACGCAGTTCACGTACTTCCAGCAGGTCGGCGGCCTCGACTGTCGTCCCGTCACCGGGGAGATCACCTACGGACTTGAGCGTCTGGCCATGTATCTGCAGGGCGTGGAGAGCATCTACGACATCCTCTGGAGCGAGGGCGCATCCGGGCGCATCACCTACGGGGACGTGTTCCACCAGAACGAGGTCGAGCAGTCCGCCTATAACTTCGAGCACGCCGACGTGCCGACGCTGCTGAAGGAGTTTGAGGATCACGAGCGCATCTGCCAGGAGCTGCTGGCCGCGAGGCTCGCGCTGCCCGCCTACGAGCAGGTGCTGAAAGCCTCGCACACCTTCAACCTGCTGGATGCGCGGCGTGCCATCTCCGTGACCGAGCGCCAGCGTTACATCCTCAAAGTCCGCACGCTCGCAAGCGCCGTGGCGAAGGCTTACCTCGCGAGCCGCGAGGCACTCGGATTCCCGTTGCTCAAGGCAGCGGATTTGCCCGCGGCGCCCGTGACGGAAGCGCGCACGTGAGCGTCGCGCACCATGATTTCCTGGTCGAAATCGGCACCGAGGAGTTGCCGCCGAAGGCGTTGCTCACCCTGCAGGACGCGTTCGTCGCTGCGCTCCGGGCGGCACTTGAGAAGGCCGGACTCGGACACGGGGAGATCAAAGGATTCGCGACGCCGCGGCGACTTGCGGTGCGGGTGCTGCGCCTCGCCGCCGCGCAGCCCGAACAGCATCTGAAGCGGCGCGGACCGCCGCTGAGCGGCGCGTTTGATGCCGCCGGGGCGCCGACGCGCGCGGCGCTCGCGTTTGCGGAAAGTTGCGGCACCAGCGTCGATGCGCTGGAGAGGCTCGATGAGGGCAAGGGCTCATTCCTCTTTTTCGTAGGTGCCAGGCCCGGACAGGCCGCGACCGCGCTCTTGCCGGGGATCGTGCAGGCGGCGCTGGAGCAGCTGCCGATTCCGCGCCGCATGCACTGGGGCGACGGCACGGCGCTGTTCGTGCGGCCCGTGCACTGGGTCGTCCTGCTCTACGGCAAGGACGTGATCCCGGCGATGATCCTGGACACGGCTTCGGATCGCATGACCCGCGGCCACCGTTTTCACGCGCCAAGCCGCTGCGGATCGCAAGTCCCGGCGCCTATGAGCGCACGCTGCAGCAGCGCGGCTACGTGCTGGCGGATTTTGCGGCCCGGCGCGAGCGCATCCGCACGGACGTGACGGCGGCCGCGACGGCTCTCAACGGCCGCGCCCTGATCGGGGATGCGCTGCTGGATGAAGTGACCGCGCTGGTCGAATGGCCGGTGGCGATTGCGGGACGCTTCGAGGCGCGTTTCCTGTCGCTGCCGCGTGAGGTGCTGATTTCCACCCTCGAGGACCACCAGCGCTACTTTCCCGTCGAGGATGCGGCCGGGCAGCTACTGAACGCCTTCATCACGGTCAGCAACATCGAAAGCCGCGATCCGTCGCAGGTGCGCGCCGGCAACGAGCGGGTCGTGCGGCCGCGGCTTAGCGATGCGGCATTTTTCTTTGAGCAGGATCGCCGGCAGCCGCTCGCGGCGCGCCTCGCGGGACTCGACGCCGTCACCTTCCAGGCGCAGCTGGGCTCGCTCGGGGACAAGACGCGCCGCGTCGGCGCGCTCGCCGCGGACCTCGCCGCGGTCACCGGAGGCTCGCGCGATGAAGCGCAGCGTGCGGCGCGGCTGTGCAAATGCGATCTGCTCACCGCCATGGTGGGCGAGTTCCCCGAGCTGCAGGGCATCATGGGTTCGTACTACGCGCAAGCGGACGGCGAGTCGTCCGAAGTCGCGAGCGCCATCCGCGAGCACTACCTGCCGCGCGTGGCGGGCGATGCATTGCCGGCGACGCGCGCCGGGATCGCGGTCGCGATGGCCGATAAGCTCGACACGCTCGCGGGAATTTTTGTCATCGGCGGCAAGCCGACGGGCACGAGGGATCCTTTCGGACTGCGCCGCGCGGCGCTTGGATTGCAGCGCATCCTGATCGAGAAGGGCCTCGATGTGGACCTCAAAAGCTACATCGGCAAGGCGCTGGCCGCAGTCCACACGGACATGGCACGCATTCATATTGACACGTCTAGCGCGACAATCGTACTAACTGGCGGATCTACTGAATCTCAAAAGAAACAATTGCTCAAGCCAGAGCCGAACCCAGAGGCAGTCGCGGACGAGATTTATGACTTCCTGATGGAGCGTCTGCGGGCCTATTACCTCGAGCGCGCAGGCTCGGCGCCAACCTCAGGGATGGCCCCCGTGACCACGGAGATGTTCGATGCGGTGCTCGCCGCACGTCCCGCATCGCCGGTGGATTTTGACGCGCGCTTAAAAGCGCTGAGCACCTTTCTCGCACTGCCGGAGTCGCTGAGCCTCACCGCTGCGAACAAACGAATTGCCAACATCCTGCGCAAGGCGGCGGGTGAGACCGCGCGCGAAGTCGACGTGAGCCGCCTGCGCGAGCCGGCGGAAGTTCGCCTGTACGACGCCATGCACGGGCTGCGTGATGCGGTCGCGGCGGCGACGCGCCGGCGCGAGTACACCGCGGCCCTGGGACAGCTGGCGCAGCTGCGCCCGGCGGTGGATGCGTTCTTCGACCAGGTGATGGTGATGGATGAGGACCGGGAGCTGCGCGCCAACCGCTTAGGCCTTCTCGAGCAGCTGCAGGGACTTTTCGCCGGGGTCGCGGACCTGTCGCGACTGCCCGGTTGAGCGTCCCCCGCCAAAGGCCGCGCGGCGCTCCTGGCGCGGTCCGGTGGTGCAGTGGGTGGGTTCGCTCTTCTTCACGGGCTTTCTCTTCGCGTGGACGTTCCTGTACGCCATCCCGTTCGTGATCATCTGTGCGTTGCTTCCCTTCCGGCGCCGCTTCCCGCTCGCGCGCGCCTATGCGGCGAGCGTGCTGTGGGTGCTGAAGTGCACGTGCGGCCTGGACTACCGGGTGGAGGGCGCGGCGCTCCCGGACGGCTGCCACATCGCGCTGTGGAAGCACTCCTCGTCCTGGGAAACCATGGCGATGATGGTGGTGTTCCCGCGCCAGGTGTGGGTGCTGAAGCGCGAGCTGCTGTGGATACCGGTCGTGGGACTGGGGGTCCGGCAGATGCACGCGATCGCCATTAACCGCAGCGCCGGTCACTCCGCCGTGTCCCAGGTCATCGAGCAGGGTAAGGACCGCCTGGCGGAAGGCGACTGGATCATGGTCTTCCCCGAGGGCACCCGGATGCCCGCGGGCGAGACCCGCCGCTACGGGGTCTCTGGCGCTCTCCTGGCGAGTGAGACCGGGAGGCTCATCGTGCCGGTCGCGCATAACGCCGGCTTCTACTGGCCGCGGCGCGGCTTGCGCAAGAAGCCGGGCACCGTGCGGGTGGTTATCGGGCCGCCGATCGCACCTGCGGGGCGCGCGGTGCGCGAAATCAACGAAGAGGTCCAGGCGTGGATCGAGGCGACGGTGCGCAGCCTCGAGCCGGCGAGCGTGTGAAGAAAGCCGCCGGCCCTGATACGAATTGCCGCCCGCTTGCGCCTTTATAGACAGGCCGATCCATAGCGCACAACGAGGAGCACCAACATGGACAAGAAACTGTCGCCTAACCACCATGACCGACCGCAAGGGGATGCATCGCTACCTAGCACCGCCAACAGCGGGCGACGCAAGGCCGTCACCTACCTGGCGGTGGGCCTGGGCCTGGCGGTGGCGGGTATTCTCAAACCGCGCCGCGCCGAGGCCGACTACGGCAGGTGTTTCAAGTGTAATTGCTGCGCTTTTGAAGGTTCGAACAACCTCTGCAGCAATTGCGGCCATCAGTATTCTGACCACGGCGGGATGAAATGCTGATTGATCCTTGAGGGGTCTGCTCGCGCCTGCCTGGCGCACTCAGGTTTTACGTTGCGCTGACAGGTGGTGCCAGGCAGGCTGCGGGCATCTTGGCCGTAGAGCCGGATCACGATGAACAAGAAACTACTTGCCGGCGCCTTGCTCCTGAGCGGCATTGCTCCCGCTGCGGTGTTCGCCGCTGACGCATGGCCCAACCCCCTGATCGGGGAATGGCGCTCGATGGGGGAATCAGCGGACAAGTACAAGCTGCCGATCGACGTCGTCTACTCTGCCGACGGGACCTTCACCGCGAGCATGTCCTGGGGGCCCAATCGCGAAACCGGCACCGGAGCGGGCACGCAGTTCAGCCGCGGGACCTGGCGGATGACAGGACCGAACTCCGTCGAAGTGATCTACACCGAAAGCAAAATGTGCTCACCCGGTGTCGGGTGCATTCCAAGCCCGAATGGCTTGCCGCGCCTGCAGTTCACGTTTCGGATGAATGGGCCCAATGAGGTCACGGACAGCACTGGAATGACAGCCTACCGCGTGCGCTGAACGCTGCAGTCGGGCGCTGAATCGCGGACCTGGCGTGGTGCCTTCAGACGTCCAGGTTGGTGACCGACAGCGCGTTCTTCTCGATGAACTCGCGGCGCGGCTCGACCTGATCGCCCATCAGGGTCGTGAAGATATCGTCCGCGGCGACCGCGTCTTCGATCTTCACCTGCAGGAGGCGACGTAGCTCCGGATTGATGGTCGTCTCCCACAGCTGCTCGGGATTCATCTCCCCCAGGCCCTTGTAGCGCTGAATGGCCTGGCCCTTCTTGGCCTGATCGAACAGCCACTTCATCGCTTCCTTGAAGGAGCCAACATCCTGGCGCTCGTTGCCGCGGGTGACATACGCGCCTTCGCCGATCAGACCCGCGAGCGTACGTGCCAGCTCCGCGATGCGCTGGTACTCAGCCGACTCGAAGAACTCGCGCGGCAGGTATTTCTGGCTCGGCGTGCCGTGCTCGGTTCTGTGCACGGTGACGCGCGCCGCGTGGCCGTCACTCGCGGCGCGCAGGTCGACGCGGTAAGTGCGGGTGCCGTCCGCCAGCGCGTTCAGGCGCGCGTTGAGATCGTGCGCCCAGCCGCGCAGCCACTCGGATCGATCGAAGTTCGCCGGCGTCACCTCCGGCATGTAGATCAATTGATCGAGCAGCCGGTCGTCGTATCGCTGCGACCAGCGTTTGACGATCGCCTGTACCTCCATGTATTTGCGCGCGAGCAGCTCGAGCCCCGAACCGGACAGCGCCGGAGCTTGTGCGTTCACGTGCAGGCCGGCGTTTTCGAGCGCGCTGTTGAGCAGTAGTTGCGTCAGCTCGTTCTCGTCCTTGACGTAGGATTCCTGCTTGCCGCGCTTCACCTTGTAGAGCGGCGGCTGCGCGATATAGATATGGCCGCGCTCGATGAGCTCGGGCATCTGCCGATAGAAGAACGTGAGCAACAGCGTGCGGATGTGGCTTCCGTCAACATCCGCATCTGTCATAATAATCACGCGGTGATAGCGCAATTTCTCGATGTTGAAATCGTCTTTGCCGATCCCGCAACCCAACGCGGTGATGAGCGTGCCAACTTCGGCCGATGACAACATCTTGTCGAAGCGCGCTCTTTCAACATTGAGGATCTTGCCCTTGAGCGGCAGGATCGCCTGCGTGCGCCGATCGCGTCCCTGTTTCGCCGAGCCGCCGGCCGAGTCGCCCTCGACGATGAAAATCTCCGACAACGCCGGATCTTTTTCCTGGCAGTCGGCGAGCTTGCCGGGCAGGCCCGCGATGTCGAGCGCTCCCTTGCGCCGCGTCATCTCGCGCGCCTTGCGGGCGGCTTCGCGCGCGCGCGCCGCCTCCACCATCTTGACGACGATCTGACGCGCTTCCTGCGGGTGTTCCAGGAGGAACTCCTGCAGTTTGGTGCCGACCGCGGTTTCCACCACGCCCTTCACTTCGGAGGAAACCAACTTGTCCTTGGTCTGCGAGGAGAATTTCGGATCGGGCAGTTTCACCGACAGGATCGCGGTCAGGCCCTCGCGCGCGTCATCGCCGGTCATCGGGATGCGGTCTTTCTTGCCGGATAATTCCTTTTCGACGTAGTCGTTGAGCGTGCGCGTCAGCGCGCTGCGAAATCCCGCCAGGTGGGTGCCGCCGTCCTTCTGCGGAATGTTGTTGGTATAGCAGAACATGCTCTCCTGGTAGGAGTCGTTCCACTGCATCGCCACTTCAACCGACACCGTCCCGTCCTGGGTGCGAAACCAGAACACCGACTCGTGCACCGGCGTGCGGGTGCGGTTCAGATATTTCACGAACGCCTGCAGGCCGCCGGCGTGTGCAAACACGTCGGTCTTGTTTTCGCGTTCATCGATGAGTTCGATGCGCACACCGGAGTTCAGGAACGACAGCTCGCGCAGGCGCTTGGCGAGAATGTCGTAGTTGAACTGGATGTTGGTGAAGATCTTCGAGCTCGGCTTGAAACGGATGACGGTGCCGCGATCGTGCGTGTCGCCCACAGCCGCGAGCGGCGCGGCCGGCTCGCCTAAGTGATATTCCTGCCGGTGCAGCTTGCCGTCGCGCGAGACGTTCAAGAGCAGGTAGTCAGACAGGGCGTTGACGACCGAGACGCCGACCCCGTGCAGACCGCCGGAGACCTTGTAGGAGCTGTCGTCGAACTTACCGCCCGAGTGCAGCACGGTCATGATGACCTCGGCTGCGGAGCGCCCCTCCTCGGGGTGGATATCCACAGGGATACCCCGGCCGTTGTCGGAGACGGTTACGGATTCGTCGGCGTGAATGGTGACGACAATGCGGTCGCAGTGACCGGCCAGGGACTCGTCGATGGCGTTGTCGACGACCTCGAAAACCATGTGGTGAAGACCCGTGCCGTCATCGGTGTCACCGATGTACATGCCCGGGCGTTTCCGCACTGCATCAAGACCCCTTAAGACTTTGATTTTACTGGAATCGTAGACGTCGTCTGATGCCATGCCCGAACCCGATTTTGTGATGCGACATTATACTGGTTGCACCCTCCCCTGTCCCACATGGAACGTGCGTTCTGGTGTGCCGAAAAGTCGCGATTCTGAGTGCAACGACGTGACAACGAGCTGACATCGCAAGGCGGCAACTTGGTTGATAAATCGCTGCAGCCGCTCCCCATCGAGCTCCGCCGCGGGATCGTCCAAAAGCAAAGCGGGCGTGGTTTGCGTGAGGTCCTGAAGCAGGCGCAGCTGGGCGACCGTCATGGCGACAGCGACCAGCTTCTGCTGCCCCCGGGACAGGATCTCGCGCGCGGGCCGGCCGTGCAGCCGCACGGCAATATCGGCGCGATGTGGACCCGCATGAGTCAGGTGCCGCGCCTCGTCACGCGAGCGGGAAGCCGTGAGTGCCTCCTGCAGTGTCTGGTCCTGACCCCAGCCGCGCAGGTAATGCAGGTCGACCTCGAGCCCGCTCAGAGCAGCGACGGCTTCCAGCCAATACGGCTGCAGGCGGGTCACGAAGCGATGCCGCGATTCGGCGATCAGCTCGCCCAGACGCGCCAGCTCGGGGTCCCACACGACAGCCTGGCTCGCCTCGATCTTGAGCGCCGCATTGCGCTGCTTGAGTGCGCGGGTGTAGCGCAGCCAGGTATCGATGAACTGAGGTTCCACGTGGAACACCGCCCAGTCCATCCAGCGGCGGCGGCGGTAGCCGCCTTCCTCGACCAGTCTGTGAACCCCGGGATCGATGACCTGGACCGGGAAGGCGTTGGAGAGCTCCGCGAGCGACTGGGCCGGCCGGCCCGCAATTCTGGCGGTGGTTGCGGTTTGCGTCGCCTCGAAGCCAAGCACGAAGGTCTGACCCTGTGCGTCGCGGATGCGACCAATGACGCGCAGGTGATCTTTTCCGCGCTGGATTAGGCGCTCATTGTTTCTTGTACGGAATGATCGGCCGCGACCGAGCAGAAATATCGCCTCCAGGAGCGAGGTTTTGCCGGAACCGTTGTCGCCCCAGATGAGGGTCAGCCCGGGCGCTACATCGAGCTCGGCGTGCTCGATGGATCGGAGGTTGCTAACCGTCAGGTGCGCGAGGCTCACGGATACCCCGGCGCCGAAGCGGGATCAACCGGACCGTCCGGGACCCTACCCTGAGGCAGACTAACTGACGCGAATCGGGTCCGGCAGGATGACCCGCTTGCGTCGGCGTCCGACGTGTCGCCCGAGCCGGGTTCCACGTGGAACATGGCCGGACATGCAGGCCGGCGTCCCTGGCCTCGCTTGCTGTTCAGGGGCAGAGGAGATTCGCAGGCCCTCGCCGTCTCCATGGTCGGCGCAACAGCTCCCGGCTTGTTCCACGTGGAACAGACTGCGCCGGGGCCAGCACCGCGGGATCGCGACGGAGGGCAGTCGCGGCCGGGGACCCATCGCCACAAATCGCGCGTCAGGGTCATTCGACCACTTCGAAATGCCGGGCTCGCGTGTCGAACTCGATCATCATTTTCGCCACGCTGTCAGGCACCACCGCGACTTCGGGATCCGCGCCGGCGAACCTCGCGATCGCCTCGAGCGACTGCCATCGGGTAACGATGAGGAACTCGATACCGCCCCGCATCTGGCGCGAGAGAATTGAAGCGTCGACAAAACCGGGAATCTGCTGCAGGGCTGGAAACGTCTCGCTGCGCAGGTGCCTGACGTAGTTCTGCGCCTGGTTGGTCCGTGCCAGCCCGCGCCATTGCCTCGATATCACGTTGCCTCCCGTCGGATGCCGCCCGCAGGCGCCACGAGTCGGAACCCTCGCGAGGCGGCTGGAAGCTGGCGGCCGCCGCCGCGATAGGCGCGTCTAGAGTCGCATCGGCATGACGACGTAGCGCGTGTTGGTCGTATCCGGTGCGTGGATCAGGCAGCTGCTGTTGGAGTCCGTAAGCCCAATGATGACCTTGTCGGTCTCGATGGCTGCCAGGGCGTCCAGGAGATAATTGACGTTGAAGCCGATCTCGACTTCTTCACCCTTGTACGAGACCTCGACCTGATCTTCTGCTTCTTCCTGCTCCGGGTTATGCGCCTGGAGCGTGAGCAGATCCGGCCGCGCAGTAAGGCGGATGCCCCGGTACTTTTCGTTCGACAGGATGGCGGTTCGCTGCAGCGCCTGGCGCAGAACTTCCCGGTCAGCCTCGACCGTTTTCGGGGGACTGGCCGGGATTACGCGCCCGTACTCCGGGAAACGTCCGTCAATGAGCTTCGAAGTGAAGCGAATGTCGCCGATCTGGGCGCGAACGTGATTTGTGCCAACAGCGAGCTCGATATTGCCCTCGGTGCCCAGGATGCGCTGCAGCTCGAGCACGCCCTTACGGGGCACGATCACCTGGTGGTTACTCTTCGCCTTGCCGGCGAGCGCCATTTCGCACAGGGCAAGCCGGTGGCCGTCGGTGGCGACCGCGCGCAGCGCCTTGCCATCGGTCTCCAGCAGCAGGCCATTCAGGTAGTAGCGGACATCCTGCTGCGCCATGGAGAAATGCGTCTTGTCGATGAGGCGCCGGAATTCTCCCTGCGCCACGGTCAGGGTCTGCTGAGCGTTGATCTCCTCGACCAGGGGAAACTCTGCCGCCGGCAGACTCGAGAGCGTGAAGCGGCTGCGGCCCGCGCGCACCGACACGCGCTCTCCTTCGGTACTCAGCGTGACGCTCGTCTTCTCCGGAAGTGAGCGGAAAATATCGAGCAGCTTGCGCCCCGGGACGGTGATGTCGCCCGCCTGCTGCACGTTCACCTGGCTCGTGGCCACCAGTTCCACTTCCAGGTCGCTGCCGGTGACGCTCAGGCGATTGTCGTGTGCTCCCAGGAGCACGTTGGCCAACACCGGCATGGTCTGCCGCCGCTCCACGACACCAATGACACTTTGCAGGGGAGCGAGAAGATCCTCGCGCACGGCGGTCAGCTTCATGGGATTCACTCTTTATCCAAAATCAAATGGCTTATATATAAAGACTTATAGTTAAGACTATAGAGCCTGTGAATTACGAGTATAAAAAAACTTAACCCACCCGCTCAGTATCTTGGCAACGGATTCAGACGCGACAACTCCACGCACGACCTGCTGAACTCATGTGTGGGGCCTGTGGATAACTTATCCACAAACTCGGCCACAGAAAACACACAGGGAAACGCACATCATCCAGCCAGGGTTCTCAACAGGTTTGAATAATCTTCCTTCACGCGCTGCTCCACGTCACGCAGCTGCTTGATCCGTTTGCAGGCGTGCAGCACGGTGGTGTGATCGCGACCCCCGAAAGCATCGCCGATCTCCGGCAGGCTGTGGGTCGTGAGCTCCTTCGCCAGCGCCATGGCCACCTGCCGCGGCCGCGCCACCGAGCGGCTGCGGCGCTTGGACAGAAGATCCGCCATGCGCACCTTGTAGTAGTCCGCGACAGTCTTCTGGATGTTGTCGATGGTGACGAGCTTCGCCTGCAGCGACAGCAGGTCTTTGAGCGCTTCGCGGGTAAATTCCAGCGTAATCGGATGGCCGGTGAAGCGAGAATTGGCGATCACGCGACGCAACGCGCCCTCCAGTTCTCGCACGTTCGAGCGGATGCGCTTGGCAATGAAAAAAGCCACTTCCTCTGGCAGCGTGACGCCGGTGGCGTGCGCCTTGGTCATGAGGATCGCCACGCAGGTCTCGAGCTCCGGCGGCTCGATCGCCACCGTCAATCCCCAGCCAAACCGCGACTTCAGGCGCTCCTCGAGTCCGTCAACCTCCTTCGGGTAGCGATCGCAGGTCAGGATCACCTGGTGCTGGCCCTCCAAGAGCTCGTTGAAGGTGTGGAAGAACTCTTCCTGCGAGCGTTCCTTGCCGGCGAAGAACTGGATGTCATCGATGAGCAGCGCGTTCAGCGAGCGGTAGGCGGTCTTGAACTCACTCATCGCGCCATGTTGCAGCGCACGCACCATGTCGCCCACGAAACGCTCCGAGTGCACATACGCGATGCGCGCCTCCGGATCGCGTTCCTTGATGAGATGCGCGATCGAGTGCATCAGGTGGGTCTTGCCGAGGCCAACGCCACCGTAGACGAACAGCGGGTTGTAGGCGCGGCCGGGATTCTCCGCGACCTGCAGAGCCGCCGCCTTGGCGAGCTGGTTGCTCTTGCCCTCCACGAAGGTGGCGAAGGAAAAGTCGGTATTGAGCCGGGCCCCGACCACGAGACCCTCAGCACGGCGCGGTTTACTCGCGGGCAGGAGCGGCGCAGGGGCGCCCCGCAGGGGGCCGGCGCGTGAGCCGACTTCCACGGTCACGATCGGGGCGTCCCCGGTGCTCTCATCGCGCAGCAGCTCCCCGATGCGCGGCAACAGGTTGGCGTTGACCCAGTCCACGACGAAGCGGTTGGGGGCCAGGAGTTTCAGCGCGCCATTGCCTTCCATGGCCTGCAGGGGCCGCACCCAGGTATTGAACTGCTGCTCGGGAAGCTCCGCTTCCAACGCGCCCATGCAGCGAGTCCAAAGGGACGCTTCCACGCGCGTTGCCTCCGCGACGTTTCTTGTGAACGTTAAGGAAAAGGCTGCGAAGTCTATACCGATCGCGTGGCGTGCTGAAGATTTTCGCGCGCACAAAATATTGACACCTTGGCGCTCAACGGCTTAGCCTTGCCGCCCTTTTTTGTCGCGACGAATCGATCGACGGAGCCTTCGGTATGAAGCGTACCTATCAGCCGAGCAAAGTGCGCCGCAAACGCACCCACGGGTTCCGTGCGCGCATGGCCACCAAGAACGGCCGCAAGGTCCTCGCGCGGCGCCGCGCCAAGGGCCGGCGCAAGCTGATACCCTAGCGTCTTAAGGTCGCACGCGCGCTTTTCGCTTGCAGCGCAGTCCGGCCGATCCCAAGATCTTCATTAAGTCTGAGAGCACGATGCCTGGGCGGCTCACTCTGCCGGCGCAGCGTCGCCTGCGGCGTAAACGCGATTTTGACGCCACGTACGCCCGCGGCCGGCGTCTGGGTGACGGATTTTTCAGCGTGACAGTGCAGCGCAATACACTTTCCGCGCCACGCCTGGGGCTCGCGGTGGCCGTGCGGGTAGCCGGCGGCGGCGTCGCGCGCAACCGGATTCGTCGCATCATTCGTGAGTCATTCCGCCTGCACCAGCTTGAAATTCCCGCCGTGGACCTGGTCGTGAGCGCGCGGCCGCGCGCCAAAGGCGCGCCCGCCAAGGCGCTGCATGCCAGCCTCGAGGCGCTGTGGAAGGAAGTCGCCGCACCATGCGCGCCCTCGTCGCACTCCTGATCCGGATCTACCAGTGGACCGTGAGCCCGCTCCTGGGGCCGCGCTGCCGCTTCTATCCCACCTGTTCGCACTACGCCCTCGAGGCGGTACTGCGCTTCGGCGTCGTAAAGGGTGGCTGGCTGGCGGTGAAGCGTCTCGGCCGCTGTCATCCGTGGCACCCCGGCGGATTCGACCCCGTGCCGCTCGCGCCGCACTCCATCGTCTGTACGCATCACCTCCATGAGCAATAACCTCATCTCCGGTAATCCCCGCGTCTATCTTTTTGTGGCGCTCGCGGCGCTGCTGCTCCTCAACTACGAGGCGTGGATGCGCGACTACGCGCCGCCGCCCGGTGCAGCCACGACCGCCGCGACCACGGCCAGCGCACCGGCGAGCACAGCCGCCAACGACCTGGGCAACCGCGTTCCGGACGCGACGACGCCGGCGGTTGCGACGGGCAGTGCCGGTACCAGTGCCCCGCCAGCGACCGGCTCCGCATCGGCGCTGGCGCCGGATACCACGCTGCCGGGCGTGAGTGCCGCTGCCGCTGCGGCCGTACCGGTGGTGCACGTGCGCACCGACGTCCTCGACCTCGACATCAGCACGCGCGGTGGCACGCTGGCGCGCCTGGATCTGCTCGCGTATCCGGAGGTGAAGGGGGAGGCGACCCCGGTGCGCCTCGAGAGTGACACGCCCCCGACCCTGTATTCATTGCAGTCCGGGCTCACCGGTCCCGGCAGCGTCCCGTATCCGACGCACCTGGCCACCTGGGCGAGCGCCACGGACAGCTACACGCTCGATGGCAGCAACGAGCTGCGCGTGCCGCTCACCTGGAGTGAAGGCGGCGTCAGCGTCACCAAGACCTTCGTGTTTCGCCGCGGCCAGTACCGGATCGATGTGGACTATGAGGTGCACAACGGCGGCTCGACGCCCTGGGCCGCGCGCCCTTACGCGCAGATCCTGCGCGACGACCCGCCCACCAAGCGCTCGTATTTCAACACCACGAGCTACGCATTCCATGGGCCGGCGCTGTACGACGGCACCAAGTATCGCAAGCTCGACACCGCCGACTCAGCTGACAGCCACCTGGCGCTCGATGTGAGCAGCGGCTGGATCGCGGCCCTGCAGCATCATTTCGTGAGCGCGATCGTGCCGCCGCGCGATGTGCCCTGGCACTTCACGCTGGGCGTCTCCGGGCAGCAGTACCTGCTCAGCGCCCGCGGACCGGAAAAGATCGTCGCGCCGGGCGACAGTGCACAGTTCACGACGAGCCTCTTTGCGGGGCCGAAGCTGCAGTCGCAGCTCGAAGCGACGGCGCATGAACTTGGCCGGGTCGCCGATTACGGTCGCCTGTGGATCCTCGCCCAGCCACTGTTCCGGGCGCTCGCCTACGCGCACCAGGTAACCGGCAACTGGGGCGTGTCGATCATCCTGGTCACCTTCCTCCTGAAGCTGCTGTTTTATCCTTTGTCGGAGGCGAGCGGCCGTTCCATGGCCAAGATGAAGACCCTGCAGCCGCGCATCAAGAACCTGCAGGAGACCTACGCCGACGACCGCGAGAAGCTCGGCAAGGCGATGATGGAGCTCTACAAGCGCGAGAAGATCAACCCGGTCGCCGGCTGCCTGCCGATTGTCATCCAGATCCCGGTGTTCATCGCCTTCTAC
Source organism: uncultured Gammaproteobacteria bacterium (assembly GCA_963793895.1). Lineage (GTDB taxonomy): Bacteria > Pseudomonadota > Gammaproteobacteria > Steroidobacterales > Steroidobacteraceae > 13-2-20CM-66-19. The sequence goes on along the minus strand of CAWCBV010000005.1, from coordinate 314,620 downwards.
TGGGTGCTGCTCGAGAGCGTGGAAATGCGCCAGGCGCCGTTCGCGTTCTGGATCCACGATCTGTCCTCGCGCGACCCGCTGTTCATCCTGCCGGCCATCATGGCGGTGGCCATGTTCCTGCAGTACAAGCTGAACCCCGCGCCGCCGGACCCGGTGCAGGCCAAGGTGTTCATGTTCATGCCGCTCGTCATGTCGGCGACCTTCGCGTTCTTCCCGGCGGGACTGGTGCTCTACTGGGTGACCAACACGGTGTTGTCGATCGCGCAGCAGTGGAACATCAATCGCCGCATCGAAAGGGCGATGGCGAAGAAGACCTGACGCTGACGCGCTTACTTCAGATGGCGGGGCACGGATCGTTCAAGGCGATGGGTGAGGCACCTTGCGGCGCATCCGGCGCCGGGAACAGCTGACCGAAAGTGAAGGCCTCGCGGTGCGGGCCCTGGCGCCGCAGCGCCTCGAGCCTGCCGATGGCTTCGGCTACGTCGGGCCGATGTCCGCGGGGCACCCACCACAACACCAGGTACGAATCGCTCATCCGTTCGAACCATTCGCGGCGCCGGCGCATGATCTCGACGTGGCCGCTGTGGTAGACGAACTGCCGCAGCGCCTCGGCATCTCGCCACACTGACATGTTGACCAGCATGTTCTCATCATCGAAGGGCCGGAGCGCGGTGGCATCCCCGGCCTCGGTCTGCAGGCGCCACACGAAACCCGGCGCCGCATCGGCGAGCGCGTTGATGCGCTCGAGGTTGGCGGCGAATTGCGCCATGACGGGCGAATCCATCGGTCCCCTGATGACGCCGATGTTCAGCTGCGCAAGCTCATAGGCCGACATGAGTGATCCCTCGCCTGGCCGTCGGCCGGAGGATAGCGAAGCGACGGGTGACGGGACACCGCAGCGGCGCTAGCCTTGTTCCCGACCCGTATGACGCACACCGACACTATTGCCGCCGCAGCCACGCCCCCGGGAAGAGGCGGGGTGGGGATCGTGCGCATCTCCGGCCCCAAGGTGCCGGAACTCGCGGCGGTCCTCCTGGGCGGGGATCTGCCCCGGGCCCGTCACGCCACCTTCGCGCGCTTTCTGGACGCGCAGCGCGAGCCGATCGATGCGGGCCTGGCGCTGTTCTTTCCCGCGCCGCACTCCTACACCGGCGAGCACGTTCTGGAGCTGCACGGCCACGGCGGGCCGCTGGTGATGGAGGCGCTGGTGTCGCGGGCCGTGGAACTCGGCGCGCGCCGCGCCCAGGCCGGGGAGTTCACGCAGCGGGCGTTCCTCAACGACAAGCTGGACCTGGCACAGGCGGAAGCCATCGCGGATCTCATCGACGCCGGCTCCCAGCAGGCGGCGCGCGCCGCGATGCGCTCACTGCAGGGGGAATTCTCCGCCATGGTGCACGGGCTCACCGAGGCGGTGATTGATCTGCGCACCTACGTGGAGGCGGCCATCGACTTTCCGGAAGAGGAAATCGACTTCCTCGCCGACCGCGAGCTCACGGCGCGCTTCCAGGCGGTGCGCGACCACTTCGAAGGCGTGTCGGACAGCGCGCGCCAGGGACGCCTGCTGCGCGAGGGCATGACGGTCGTCATCGCCGGCCGCCCGAACGCCGGCAAGTCGAGCCTGTTGAATCGCCTCGCCGGCTACGACGCGGCGATCGTCACGCCGATCGCGGGCACTACGCGCGACGTGGTGCGCGAGCGCATCAGTATCGACGGCATGCCGCTGCACGTGCTCGATACGGCGGGCCTGCGTTCCGGGGGCGATGCGGTCGAGGAGGAGGGCATGCGGCGCGCGCACGCCGAGATGCGGCGCGCCGACCGGGTGCTGTTCGTCATCGATGCCGCCGCGGACCCGGACGCCGTGGCTTTTCGCGAGGAGCGCGAGCGCCTGCCCAAGGATGTGCCGGTGACGCTGGTATTCAACAAGTGCGACCTCGCGGTCGGCATTCCCGTCGCCGATACGCTTACCGGTCCGCCGCGCCTGGTGTTGTCCGCCTTGAGCGGCAAGGGGCTCGAGGAGCTGCGCGTGCATCTGAAAGACTGCATGGGTTACCAGACCGCCGACGGCGGCACGGTCAGTGCGCGCCGGCGACACCTGGAAGCCCTCGCGCGCGCCCGCGCCCACACCGAGGAAGCTGCGCGGCAGCTCACCGAGCGACGTGCAGGAGAACTCGTCGCGGAGGAACTGCGCGCCGCCCAGCGGGCGCTGAGCGAGATCACCGGGGAGTTCACCAGCGATGATCTCCTGGGGCGGATTTTCGCGGGATTTTGCATCGGCAAATGACGCTGATCAGCGCAACGGTCGCGGCCATTCAGCGGCACGCGGGTCGTCCGCGCAAGAACTCAGCGCGTCGCGGCGCGCAGGCCTAAGTCCTTGCTGTAGACCACGTTCATGACGTTGTCGTACCAGCCTTCGACCTCGGGCTTCACCAGGTGCTTGTTGACGTAGAAGTACAGCGGGATGAGCGGGGTGTCCCGCAGCATGACGCGCTCCGCTTCTTCAAGCAGCGCGCGCCGTTGTGAGGCATCGGTTGCGGTCGCCGCGCGCGCGAGCAGCGCGTCGTACTCAGCGCTCCTGTAGTGCGGCAGGTTCACGCCGAAGTCGCTCTTCAGGTACTGCAGGAAGCTGTAGGCGTCGTTGTAGTCCCCGACCCAGCTCGCCCGGAACACATCGACATCGCCACGGTCGATGTCCTGCAGCAGCGACTTGAACTCCACCTGGGTGAGGCGCACGTCGACGCCCAGCGCCTCCTTCCACATCGAAGCGATCGCCACCGCGAGCTTGGTGTGCACCTCGCCCGCGTTGTAGCGCAGCTCGAACGACAGCGGCCGCGAGCGCGAGTAGCCGGCCTGCGCGTACAGGCGCTGCGCCTCGGCGATGCGCGCCGCCATGGGCTCGTCGCGATAGTCGAAGGACTGTGAGGTGTAGTTGTCGACCCCCGGGGGCACCCAGCCGTAGGCCGGCAGCTCCCCGACCCGCAGCACGCGCTCTACCAGCATCTCGCGGTCGATGACCATGGACAGTGCGCGGCGCAGTTTCGGGTTGTCGCGGAAGGGCGCGCGACGCAGGTTGAAGCCGTAGTTGTAGATCGTGAGCTGGGGCGCGACGTGCAGCTGATCGTTGAGGTTCGCCTTGATCCAGTCGAACTGCCCGCGGGGCACGACCATCGTGACCTGCAGCTCCCCGCCGCGATAGCGCGCCAGTTCCGCGTTCTCGTCCGGGATGGGCAGGTACTTCACGCCGTCCAGGCGCGTCGCCGCGTCGTTCCAGTAGTAGCGGTTGCGCAGCGCCAGCAGGTACGAACCCTGCACCCATTCCTTCAGCACGAAGGCGCCGTCCGACACCATGACGCCCGCTCGCGCGTAGCCGTCGGGGTAACGCGCCAGCGTCGGGCGGTGCACCGGGCAGGTGCTCGGGTGCGACAGCAGCGCCGGCAGGTACAGCGCCGGCGAGGCGAGGGTCACGACCACGGTGGCGTCATCGGGGGCCACGACGCCGAGTGCCTGCGGCGGCTTCTTGCCGGTAACGATGTCGCCGGTGTTGGCGATGACGTCGATGTACTGGGCGTAGGCGGAAGCGGTCGCGGGATTCACCAGCCGCTGCAGCCCCGCCACAAAATCCGCACCCACCACCCGGTCGCCATTTGACCAGCGCGCCTCGGGACGCAGCTTGAACGTCCAGGTCCTGCCGTCTGCGCTCACGCTCCAGGAGCTCGCGACGCCAGGCGCGGCATCGGCGTGATGGTCGAGTGTGGTGAGGCCTTCGCACAAATCGCGCAGGATCGCCTGGGCCTCGGAGCCGCGGGCTTTCTGCGGGTCGAGCGAGTCCGGATCCGGTCCCACGCCACGCACCAGGATCACCGGCGGCGGGTTACTCCCGGCTGACCCGGTCTCCCCATTGTGGCGCGCACAGCCCGCCAGCGCGCTAATGATGCACAAAGCTGCGGCGATTCGTATCACAGAGGATTCAATATGATGAATCGCTTGGCGCCGCTGCTCATTGCCCGCGCGTGCGGCTCGCGTTGATTTCACCCCGCAGCTTTTCGGTGGCTGCGCGCGCCGCGCTGGCGAAGTCCTGATCCTGCGAGGCGTAGAGGATGGCGCGCGAGGAGCTGATGATGAGTCCGGTGCCATGGGCGGTCTGGCCGCGGCTAACGGCCTGCCCGACGTCGCCTCCCTGGGCGCCGACCCCGGGCACGAGCAGCGGCATGTCGCCCACGAGCGCGCGCACCTGGGCAAGTTCTTCCGGGTAGGTCGCGCCGACGACCAGCAGACAATTGCCGCGCGAGTTCCAGCGCTGCGCGGCGAGCTGCGCCACCACCTGGTAGAGCGCGCGCTCGCCGACCTTGAGGTCCTGCAGATCGCGGGCACCGGGGTTGGAGGTGCGGCACAGGATGATCACGCCCTTGTCCGCACGACGCAGGTACGGCTCCAATGAATCGCCGCCGAGATACGGATTGACGGTGACGGCGTCGGCGCCATAGCGCTCGAACGCCTCGATCGCGTAGCGCTCGGCGGTGTTGCCGACATCGCCGCGCTTGGCGTCCAGGATCACCGGGACTTCCGGGTGCGACCTGTGGATGTACTCGATGGTGCGCTCGAGCTGGTCTTCCGCCTCGTAGGCAGCGTAATGCGCGAACTGCGGCTTGTAGGCGCATACCAGGTCGGCCGTGGCGTCGATGATTGCCTTGTTGAACTGGAAGATCGGTGAGCCCTGCCCGGCGAGGTGGCGCGGGAAGCGCTCGATCTCCGGATCCAGGCCCACACACACCAGCGAGTCGTTCTGGCGCCAGGCTTTGCTCAGGGCTTGGATGAAGCCGCTCATGCAACCTTGGGGCTGCGGCCGGGGGAACGCTTCTTCAGGTGCACCAGCAGGATCGACACCGCCGCGGGGGTCACTCCGGGGATGCGCGCGGCCTGGCCGAGAGTGACCGGGCGGCCATCCTGAAGTTTCTGGCGCACCTCGTGCGAGAGGCCGGCGAGCGCTGCGTAGTCGAGGTCGGCCGGAAGCACCGTTTCCTCGTTGCGTCGCTGCCGCTCGATTTCATCCTGCTGGCGCTCGATGTAACCGGCGTAGCGGGCGTGCACTTCGATCTGGGTGCGCACCTGCGCGGGTAGCCGATCATCCTCGGCCGACCACGACGGCGCGCCGGCCACTTCGATGAGGTCGTCGTAGCTGACCTCGGGCCGCCGCAGCAGGTCGAACGCTGAGGTGTCGCGTGCCAGCGGAGCGCCGAGGACGCGCTGTGTCCACCCCTGCGGCACATCCGCGGGCTTCAGGCGCCGCCCCTTCAGGCGCGTTACCTCGAGCTGCGTCAGGCGCTGCTTCGCCTCGAAGAGCCGCCAGCGCTCATCATCCACCAGACCAAGCTCGCGGCCCTTTGGGCTCAGGCGCAGGTCCGCATTGTCCTCGCGCAGCAGCAGGCGGTGTTCCGCGCGGCTGGTGAACATGCGGTACGGCTCGCGGGTGCCGCGCGTGACGAGGTCATCGATCAGCACGCCGAGGTAGGCCTCGCTGCGCTTTGGCTGCCAGGGCTCGACGCCCTTGACCGCGAGCGCGGCGTTGATGCCGGCGACGAGCCCCTGCGCGGCGGCTTCCTCGTAACCGGTCGTGCCGTTGATCTGGCCGGCGAAGTACAGGCCCCCGATGGCGCGTGTCTCGAGTGAGGGCTTCAGATCCCGCGGATCGAAGAAGTCATACTCGATGGCGTAGCCGGGGCGGGTGAGGTGCGCATTCTCGAAGCCGCGGATGGTGCGCACGAACTCGCATTGCACGTCGAAGGGCAGGCTGGTCGAAATCCCGTTCGGGTAGATCTCGTGGGTGTTGAGGCCCTCGGGCTCGACGAAAACCTGGTGCGACGCCTTGTCCGCGAAGCGCACGACCTTGTCTTCGACCGACGGGCAGTAGCGCGGCCCCACCCCCTCGATGACCCCGGTGTACATGGGCGAGCGATCGGCAGCCGCCCGGATTATGTCGTGAGTCCGCTCATTTGTGCTGGTAATGAAACAGTTAATCTGCCTTGGATGTTCATTAGCTCGCCCAAGGAACGAAAACACGGGGGTCGGCTCGTCACCCGGCTGGGCAGTCATGACGGACCAATCGAGGGTCCGGCCGTCGATGCGCGGGGGCGTCCCGGTCTTCAGGCGCGCGACGCGCAAGCCAAGCTCCCGCAGGCGCGCGGCAAGACGATTGGAGGGCGGATCGCCGGCGCGGCCGCCCGAGGACTGCGTGAGGCCGACGTGGATGCGGCCGCCGAGGAAGGTGCCGACGGTCAGCACCACCGCGGGTGCGTGAAACGTAATCCCCGTGGCCGTCACCACGCCGCGCACGCGATCTGCCGCCACCACGAGGTCCGCGACCTCCTGCTGGAACAGGCAGAGGTTCGGCTGGTTTTCAAGGTACCCGCGGATCACCTGGCGGTAGAGCTGCCGGTCGGCCTGGGCGCGCGTGGCGCGCACTGCCGGCCCCTTGCTCGCGTTCAGGGTGCGGAACTGGATGCCGGCGCGGTCCGCGGCGCGCGCCATCGCCCCGCCGAGCGCATCGATCTCGCGCACGAGGTGGCCCTTGCCGATGCCGCCGATGGCGGGATTGCAGCTCATCTGCCCGAGCGTCTCGATGCTCTGGGTGATGAGGAGCGTGCGCAGCCCCAGACGCGCGGCCGCCAGCGCGGCTTCGGTGCCGGCGTGGCCGCCGCCGATGACGATGACGTCATGCGTAAAGCGCTCGCAGCTGCGGTCGTGACTCACGGTGCCATGTCGTAGGTGTCAGGGGCGCGTATTGTAGCTGGCGGGCCGCGGATGACATCATGAGCCATGGCGAGGACACCGCGACCCGACACCGAGCGCATCCGCTCCTGATGCGGAACTTCATTCCTGCCATCGGCGCCGTGCTCGCCATCGGGCTGGCCGGCGCCAACACCGTGACCGCCGCCCCGGCGGCGCCACTTAAGCTTCTGTCCTGCGCACTCGAGCATCCGCTGCACCTCGCGAGCGTCGCGGCGAAGTGCGTGCAAGTTACCGTCGCGGAGAATCCGCAGCTCCCGGCAGGGCGGCAGATCAGCCTGCATGTCGCCCTCGTGCCCGCCATCAATCGCGACAAGCGGCCGGATCCCCTGTTCGTGCTGGCGGGCGGCCCGGGGATGGCGGCGGGCGCCTTCTACGCGGAAAGCGCGAGCGCTTTTGCGCGTATCCACCGCGATCGGGACATCGTGCTCGTCGATCAGCGCGGCACCGGCATGTCCCACCCGCTCAACTGCGCACTGACCGAGGAGGAGCTCTACAACGAGGACGACGCGCAGCTCACCGCGCAGACACAGCGCTGTCTCACCGCGCTTAGCCCCCACGCCGATGTGTCGCAGTACACGACGAGTCTTGCGGTGCAGGACCTGGAGCAGGTGCGCGCCGCGCTCGGCTACCCGCAGCTGGATCTGTACGGCGTGTCCTACGGCACGCGCGTCGCGCAGCATTACCTGCGGCGCTTTCCCGAGCGCACGCGCGCCGTGGTGCTCGACGGGGTGGTGCCACCGCAGATCGCACTCGGCGCTTCCGCCGCGCAGGATGCTGAAGACGCGCTCGCCGGTGCCTTTGCGCGTTGCACGCAGGATGCCGCGTGCCACGCGCGCTTCGGCGATCCGGCCGCGACCTACCGGCAGCTGCGCACGCTGCTCGCCGCGCGCGCCGTGCCGGTCAGCCTGGCCGACCCCACGACCGGTGAGCCGGTGCGCATGGATTTCACCTCCCAGGACTTCGCGGCGGTGCTGCGCTTCCTGGTCTACGCGCCGTACGGAACGGCGCTCTTGCCGTTGCTCCTGCACCAGGCGCTCAACCATGACTTCACAGCCCTCGCGGCGCAGTTTCGCCTCGTCAGCCGCGACTACGCCGGTGAGTTCGCCATCGGCATGCACAACACGGTCGTGTGCTCCGAGGATGTGCCGTTCTATCCCCTGCAAGCCATTGACCGGGCGGCGCTGGCGCGCACCTTCATGGGCAACCGCCAGCTCGATGGCCTCATCACGATGTGCCACGCCTGGCCTAAGGGTCCGGTGGATGCGGATTTCCACGCCGCGCTGGTGAGTGACGTGCCGGTGCTGCTCCTGTCCGGGAGCGCGGATCCGGTGACCCCGCCGGCGTTTGCCGATACTGCGCGCCGCGGGTTGCAGCACAGCCTGCACCTCGTGCTGCCGGGCTTCGGGCACTCGCAGCTCGCCACACCCTGCATGGGGCGCGTGCTCGAGCGCTTCTACGAACGCGCCGCGGTGGCGGGCCTGGATGTCGCCTGCACCCGCGAGGCGCGACCGCAGCCGTTCTTCCTCACGCGCAACGGTCCGGGACCGTGACGCGGGAGGCGCCTTAGGTGATCGAGGCCGAGCATCTCAACAAGCGCTTCGACACGGTGGTCGCCGTGCGCGACCTGAGCCTGCGTGCGCGCGACGGCTGCATCACCGGACTCCTGGGACCCAACGGCGCGGGTAAGTCCACCAGCCTGCGCATCCTCTACACCGTGCTCAGGCCCGATTCGGGTGATGCCCTCATCGACGGTCACAGCGTGGTGCGTACGCCGCTCGCCGCGGCACGACGCATCGGCGTGCTGCCGCACGGCGCCGGCATCTACGCCAACCTCACCGCGCGCGAGAACATCCTCTACTTCGGCGCCCTGCAGGGCCTGACGCGCGCCGCCGCGCGCATCCGCGCGCAGGAGCTCGTGACGCTCCTCGGCATGGAGGAGTTCGCCGACCGGCGGGCCCGCGGCTTCTCGCAAGGGCAGTGCGTTAAGACCGCGCTGGCGCGGGCGCTGGTGCACCGTCCGCAGAACCTGCTGCTCGATGAACCCACCAATGGCCTGGACGTGATGGCGGTGCGCAGCCTGCGCGCGCTGCTCGCGAGCCTGCGCGACGCCGGCCACTGCATCCTGTTCTCGAGTCACGTCATGCAGGAGGTGAGCGCGCTGTGCGATGAGATCGTGGTGATCGCGCACGGCACGGTGCTCGCGGCCGGTACCCCGGAGGAGATCCGCAGCCGCGCGGGGGCCGCGACCCTCGAAGACGCCTTCGTCGGTCTCACGGGCGAGCGCTGATGCACGCCGTCCTCGCCGTATTCGTCAAGGAGTTCGTCGAAAACCTGCGCGAGCGGCGCACGGTGATCTCGGCGCTGGTGTTGGGTCCGCTCCTGGGGCCGCTGCTATTCGCGGCCCTCATGTCCAGCAGCACGCGCATGGGCATGCAGGAGAGCGAGCAGCCACTGACGCTCGCGGTCGCACACGCGCAGCGCGCGCCGAACCTCCTCGCGTTCTTGCGGCAGTACCGGGTGCTCATCGCACCGGTCGCCTATGACGATGCCGCGGCGCGTGCCGCGGTGCAGACACACGTGCAGATCCTGGTGCTCGACATCCCGCCGGACTTCGGCACCGAGCTTGAGCACGCGACGCCGGCGCCCCTCATCCTGTACAGCGACGCTTCCAACCGCAGCGCCGCGCCGCAGGTCGAGCGGCTGCGCGGCCTCATCAACCGCTACGGCCAGGAGCTGGCGCAGCTGCGCCTCCTGGCGCGCGGGCTCGACCCGCTGGTGCTGTCGGCGGTCGTGGTGCAGGACGTCGACGTCTCAACCCCGGCGACGCGCTCGGTCCTCGCCCTGGGGATGCTCAGCTACCTGATACTGCTCGCCATGCTGATGGGCGGCATGTACCTGGCGATCGACGCCACCGCCGGGGAGCGCGAGCGCGGCTCGCTCGAGCCGCTGCTGACGGTGCCCGTGCCGCGCTGGCAGCTGCTGCTTGGCAAGATACTCACCACCTGCGCCTACATGGCGCTGTCGCTCATCATCACCGCGACGGCGTTTGCGATCATGGTGCGTTTCGCAGGCCTTGAGCGCATGGGGATGAGTGTCAACATGCCGCCGGCGGTGGTGCTGCGGCTGATCCTCTACTGTGCGCCGATGGCGCCGCTCGGCGCCGGGCTCATGACCATCGTGTCCGCCGCCACGCGCACCATACGCGAGGCGCAGACCTACCTCGGCGTCATGCTCATGGTGCCGACTCTGCCGCTGGTGTTCGCGGGGGTCATGGGCCTGCAACCCACGGCGCCGCTGATGCTCGTGCCCTCGCTCAGCCAGCACTTCCTCATCATGAGCGTGCTGCGCGATCAGTCCCTCCCGGGCCTGTACGTGTTGTTGTCCGCGGCGGCGACGCTCACGGTCGGCGCGCTGTTGTGCGGCATCGCCTTTCGGCTCTACTACCGGGAAAAGATCCTGGGCTGAGGCTGCCGGGCAGGGCTGCGAGCGGTGTGTCAGCGGCGCAGCAGCTGCGGCACGCGCGCGTGCAGGCGGGCGCTGTGCGCGGTGGCGAACTCGCGCGCCTCGATCTCGAAACGGTTGTTCCAGTAGCCGCGGCGCAGACACTCCGCCAGGTAGCGCCCGGTGGTCAGCTCGCCCGTCTCCCACTGCCTGATGACGTGCCAGTACTCATGCAGCATCAGTGACGGGTTGTTCCAGAAATCCGCGGCACTGCCGCGCAGGTAGATACGTCCGCGGCGCGTGGTCGCCACCGCCCGGCCGTGCAGCCGGGCGAACCAGGAGTGTTCGATGACCCGTACATGGCCGATCGGTGCACCGAGGAGCTCCTCGAGCGCCGCGCGCACCGGGCCCGGCACCGCGGCTTGGCGCGAAGGTTTCATGGGCCTAAAACTCAGGCGCCGGTGCGCACCCAACCCATGCTGGGGCGGAAGCGCAGCGTGCGTATCGGGCCGGCGGCAATGTCTTCGGGCAGCACGTGCACGTCGCCATCTTCCAGGTAGCGCCGCACCAGGCTCACCACGCTCTCGCACAAGGCCTGCGCGTGCGGCGCGTCCGCCAGGTGCGCGACGATGCGCCCCTGCAGGTGGCGCGCACCCGGAGCAATCGCGCGCAGCGCCTCAAGACACCGATCCAGCAGCAGCATCTCCGTGGCGAGCGTCGTGTCGGTCGCGTCCGCAGGCTTGGAGGCTTTCGCGACGCAGCGCAACTGCAGCAGCGCGCCGGCTTCCCCGGTCGCGTCATAAACGCATACCGCGAGCGCGGAGTGCAGCTCGGTGACGAGGAACGCGTCCTCGGCCGTGACCTCGAAGCGGTCCGGACCGACATGTATTTCCCGTAACTGCATCACCGTTGTATACCTTGCCGGGGAGGTAATCCGTGTATCGTTTGCGGCAAAGTATGAACTGCCGCACGCGCCGCGCGTAGAATGCGTGCATGCGCCTCGTGCTGGTCAGCGTGCTGCTAAGCCTCGCCGCAGCGATGCCGCCGGCGTTGGCGCAGCAGGCCGCGCCCGTGCTGTCGTCAATCCGCGTCACCGGCGACTCGAAAGTCACCGCCAGGCCCGACCGCGTGCAGATCGACCTCGGTGTGACGAGCCGCGCCGCTCACTCCCAGGAGGCGGCGACCGAGAACGCGCGCCAGGTGGACGCGGTGCTGGCCGCGGTGAAGAAAGCCGCAGGTCCCGCCGCCGTGCTCAAGACCATCAGCTACGCGCTCAATCCAAATTACCAGTACCACACGAGCGGCGGCGAGCCGAGCATCACCGGCTACACCGCCTCGAACGTGGTGCAGGTCCAGCTCGATGACCTGGCGAGAATCGGCACTGTGATCGACAGCGCTACCCAGGCGGGCGCCAACCACGTGCAGGGCATCCAGTTCACGCTGCGCGACCAGGATGCGGTGCGCGCCACGGCGCTGCGCGAGGCGGCGTTGCGGGCGCGTGCGGAGGCCGAGGTGCTGGCCGGCGCGCTGGGATTGAAGGTGGTGCGGGTACTGAGCGTCGAGGAGATGAGCCCGCGGGTGATGCCGGTGCGCTACATGGCCGCGCCGCGCGCCGGCCTGTCGGCAGCGAGCGCCGAGGTCAGCACGCCGGTGGAAGCCGGTACGCTCGACATAAGCGCCAACGTCACCCTGACAGTGGAAGTCGCGCCGGCAGCGCGCTAGGCTCGCAAGCCATGGCGACCAGCGTACGTCAGCTGCTCGAGGGCAAGGGCCGGGCGATTTACTCGGTCGCGCCCGATGCCCCGGTGCTGGAGGCGATCCGCCTCATGGCCGAACACCACGTCGGGGCGCTGCTGGCCATGACGGGCGAGGTCCTGAACGGCATCGTGTCCGAGCGCGACTACGCCCGCAAGGTGATCCTGCTCGGACGTTCCTCGGCCGACACGCCGGTACGCGACATCATGACTTCCACGGTCCTGACAGTGTCGCTCGATGACTCAGTGCAAAAGTGCATGCAGCTCATGACCGACAAGCGCGTGCGCCATCTGCCGGTGCTCAACGCGGGACGCGTGATCGGCATGGTGTCGATCGGCGACCTCGTCAAGGCGGTCATCGCCGAGCAGCGCCAGCAGATCGAGCAGCTCGAGAGCTACATCCACAGCTGAGTTGCCGCAGCCGGCCAAAGCCCGTGCGCCAGCCTTGCCATGAAGTGCTCGGCTGCTGCGGTGATCGTGGCAGGCGTGCGTCGAGCCACGCCTTTGGCCGGCGGAAACGGAACTGCTGTCCGCCGAAATCGCTTCCTGCGATTTTGGCCAATGGACTATTTGCGCCAGTAGGCGCGACGGAACAGCACCAGCACGCTGAAGATCTCGAGTCTCCCCAGCAACATCGCCGCCGCGCAGATCCAGATCTGCACGCTCGTGAGCGCATGGAAGTTATGCACCGCGCCCGGTGGACCAAAGCCGTGCGCGGTGTTGTTGATCGAGGCCAGCACCGCCGTGAACGACGGGTCGAACTCCAGGCCCGTCAGGAGCATGGCGAAGGTCAGGAGCGCCACGGTCATGAAGTACAGAAAGATGAAGGCCAGCACTGCGTGCCCGACGCTGTCGGGAATGGCGCGGCCGCCGATGCGTACCGGCGCCATGGCGCTCGGGTGGATGAGCAGCTTCAGCTCCCTGCCTGCCTGGCGCGCGAGCAACAGCGTGCGGAACATCTTGATGCCGCCGCCGGTCGAGCCGGTGCTGCACACGATGCACGACAGGAACAACATCCAGTACGGCGCGAACACCGGCCACTGCTGGTAGTCCTGGGTGGTCAGTCCGCTGGTGGTGGCCTGCGAGATGACGGTGAAGGCCGAGTGGCGCAGTGAGGTCATGAAATCCGGGTACACGCCGTGCCAGGCGAGCAGCGCTGCGATACCCAGCACGCTCACCGACAGGATGGCGAAGATGCCCCTGACCTCCGGGTCGTGCTTGTAACCCTCGAGCGACAGCCGGCGCAGCGCGATGAAGTGGCGCGCGAAGTTAATGGAGGCGATCACCATCAGCACCATCAGGACCAGCTCGATCGCCGGTGAGTTGAAGTAGCCGATACTGCGGTCGTGGGTCGAGAAACCGCCCAGGCCGACCGCCGAGAAGGCGTGGCAGACGGCGTCGAACCAGGACATGCCGGCGATGCGCAGGCCGACGATGCCCGCCACGGTGATGAGTGCGTAGACGAACCACAAGGACCTGGCCGTCTCGGTAATGCGTGGCGCGAGCCGCTCGTCCTTCACAGGCCCTGGCGTCTGGCCCCTGTAGAGCTGCATGCCGCCGATGCCGAGCAGCGGCAGCACCGCGAGCGCCATGACGATGATGCCGAGGCCGCCGAACCAGTGCAGGCAATGGCGCCAGAAATTCACCGACGGCGGCAAGGCGTCCAGGCCGTTCAGCACCGTCGAGCCGGTGGTGGTGAGGCCCGACATGGACTCGAAGAAGCCACCGGTGAAGCTCAAGGAAGGCAGCGTCAGGAGCAACGGCAGCGCGCCGGCGGCCGTCAGCAAGAGCCAGCCGAGCGTGACCAGCAGGAACCCGTCGCGTGCTTTCAGTTCCCGCCGGAAGGGCGTGGTGGCGCCAGCGACCGCCAGTCCGGCGCCGAGGTTCAACGCCGCGGCGAGCAAGAGGTGCGGCCATTGTCCGTCGCCCATGAGTAACGAGCAGCCTACCGGCAGAAGGCACGCCAGCCCGAAGGTTGCGAGCAGCCAGCCGAGGACATTTGCGACCCGCAGCACGGCGCTTCAGTCCCGCGCCTAGTGCGGCGAGCGCAGGAACAGCCGCTCGACCGCCTCGAGGTGGCGGCGGTCGGCCAGGAACAGGATGACGTGGTCATCGGCGAGCACGAAGGTGTCGTGGTGCGCCATGATGACTTCGTCGCCGCGCACGATCGCGCCGATGGAGACCCCTTCCGGTAGTGCGATCTGCTGCACCGTACGGCCCACGACCCGCGAGCTGCGCTCATCGCCGTGCACGATGGCTTCCAGCGCCTCGGCCGAGCCGCGCTTGAGCGCGTGCACGCGCACCACGTCGCCGCGCCGCACGTGCGCCAGCAGCGAACCGATGGTGATGGTCTGCGGCGAGATGGCGATGTCGATGGCGCTGCTCTCGATGAGCTCGGTGTAGGAGGGCTTGTTGATGAGCGCCATGACCTTCTTCGCGCCCAGGCGCTTGGCGAGCATCGCCGAGAGGATGTTGGCTTCTTCGGAGTTGGTCAGGGCCGCGAACACATCGGCGCTGTCGATGTTCTCCTCGATCAGCAGTTCCTCGTCCGCCGCGTCGCCGTGCAGCACGATCGCGTGTTCCAGGACTTCCGAGATCTTGCGGGCGCGGCGCGCGTCGCGCTCGATGAGCTTCACCTGGTTGTGTTTCTCGAGCGACTGCGCCAGGCGAAAGCCGATGTGGCCGCCGCCGGCGATCACCACCCGCCGTACCGGATCATCCCCGTGGCGCATCTCGGACATGGCGCGCTGGATGTCGTCGCGTGCGGCGAGGAAGAACACCTCGTCGCCGTCCTGGATGACCGTGTCGCCCTCGGGGGCGACCGCCCGGCCGTCGCGGTAGATCGCGACGATGCGCACCTCCAGCTTCTTAAGATGCTGCGGCAGTTCGCTCAAGGAATGCCCGACCAAGAGTCCCCCGCGCCGCGTGCGCACCCCGACCAGTCGCACCTTGCCGTCGGCGAAGTCGAGCACCTGCAGCGTGCCGGGGTGGTTGATGAGCCGCTCGATGTACTCGGTCACCAGCTGTTCGGGATTGATGAATACGTCCACCGACAGGCCGTCGGCGCCGAACAGCTGGCTGCGGTTCGTGTAGTCAGCGGCGCGGATGCGCGCGATCTTGGTAGGCGTGCGGAACAGCGTGAACGCTACCTCGCAGGCCATCATGTTCACTTCATCGCTCGAGGTGAGGGCGACGACGATGTCCGCTTCCGCAGCGCCCGCCGCCTCCAGCACCGTCGGCCAGGCGGCGTTGCCCGCCACGGTGCGCACATCGAGGCGATCCTGCAGCTCCCGCAGCGCATCCTCGTTCACGTCCACCACCGTGACTTCGTTCGCCTCTTCACGCGAGAGGTGCTGGGCGGCGGTGCGCCCGACCTGGCCGGCGCCGAGAATGAGGATTTTCATGAATGAATCATAACGGCTCGAGGTTCGCGTACTGCACCATCAGCCACTTGGTGCCCTGGCGCTCGAAGCTCACCTGCACGCGCGCCTGCGCGCCGTTGCCTTCGACGTTGAGGATGACGCCGTCGCCGAACTTGCCGTGCCGCACGCGCGCGCCGAGGCGCACGCCGGCCACCGCCGGCTCCGCCGGGCGGAAGCGGCCCACGGTCGCCGGCCGCGACACCTGCACGCGCGGGCGCACTTCCTCGATGAGTTCCTGCGGGATCTCACGCACGAAGCGCGAGGCCTGGCCGTAGCTGTCGACGCCGTGCAGGCGCCGCTGCTCGGCGTAGGTCAGGTAGAGCGAACGCATGGCGCGCGTCATGCCGACATAACACAGGCGCCGCTCCTCCTCGAGGCCGTCGAGGTCGGCGCTCGAGCGCTGGTGCGGAAACAGGCCCTCTTCCAGGCCGCACAGGAACACCACCGGAAACTCCAGTCCCTTGGCGGTGTGCAGCGTCATCATCTGCACGCAGTCCTCCCACTCATCGGCCTGGCCTTCACCGGACTCGAGCGCTGCGTGCGCGAGAAACGCCTCGAGCGGCGGCAGCTCGCTCGCCTCGGGGGTGAAGCCGCGCGCGGCGCTCACGAGCTCATCGAGGTTTTCCACGCGCGCC
Organism: uncultured Gammaproteobacteria bacterium; assembly: GCA_963793895.1. Classification (GTDB taxonomy): domain Bacteria; phylum Pseudomonadota; class Gammaproteobacteria; order Steroidobacterales; family Steroidobacteraceae; genus 13-2-20CM-66-19. The sequence continues at coordinate 298,585 of CAWCBV010000005.1, read as the reverse complement.
TCGCCGCGCTCGGCCTTGTCCTTCTTGTAGTGCTCGATGAGGCCGCTGCCCTTGAGCACCTGGTCGACCTGCTCGTGGAGCGCCAGGTTCGCGCCTTCGCCGGCGAGGCGTTCGATGAGGCGCATGAAGCCCTGCAGCGCCGTCGCCGCGCGCCCGCCCAGGGCGTCGCCGCTACCGATCAAAACCCCGGCCGCCTCCCACAGCGACGAGCCTGTGCCCTTGGCCTGCGCGCGCAGCAGGTCGAGGCTCTTGGCTCCCAGGCCGCGCGGCGGCAGGTTGACCACGCGCTCGAACGAGGCGTCGTCACGGCGGTTGGCGATCAGGCGCAGGTACGCCAGCGCGTCCTTGATCTCCGCGCGTTCGAAGAAGCGCAGCCCGCCGTAGACGCGGTAGGGCACGCGCGCCGAGAGGAAGGCCTCCTCGAACACGCGCGATTGCGCATTCGAGCGGTACAGGATCGCGATCTCGCGCCGCAGCCCCCCCTGGGCGACGCGCTCGCGGATGCGATGGGTCACGAACTCCGCTTCGTCGCGCTCGTTGAACGCGGTATAGAGATGGATCGGCTCGCCGCGCGCGCCGCTGGTCCAGAGCTTCTTGCCGAGGCGGCCGGCGTTGTGGCCGATCAGGCCGTTAGCGGCCTCGAGTATGGTGCCGGTCGAGCGATAGTTCTGCTCGAGGCGAAACAACATCGCCTGTGGGTAGTCGCGTACGAACTGCTGCAGGTTGGCGACGCGTGCGCCGCGAAACCTGTATATGGACTGATCGTCGTCTCCAACCACGAAGGGGTGACTGCCGCGCGCCTCGGCGGCCTCCGGCGCCAACAGGCGCAGCCACGCGTACTGGATGGCGTTGGTGTCCTGGAACTCATCCACCAGCACGTGCCGGAAGCGCTGGCGGTAATGCGCGAGCAGCGCCGGGTTGTCGCGCCACAGCTCGAATGCGCGCAGCAGCAGCTCGGCGAAGTCCACCACCCCGGAACGCGCGCAGGCTTCCTCGTAGGCGGCGTAGAGCCGGATCAGCTGCCGGCGCGTCGCGTCATTGCCGTCCTTGAGGTGCTGCGGGCGCCGGCCTTCGTCCTTGTTGGAATTGATGAACCATTTCACCTCGCGCGGCACCCAGCGCGTCTCGTCGAGCTCGGCGGCCTTGAGGACTTTCTTGATGAGCCGCTGCTGGTCCTCGGAATCCAGGATCTGGAAGCCCTGCACCAGGCCCGCCTCGCGCCAGTGCATGCGCAGCAGCCGATGCGCGATGCCGTGGAAGGTGCCGATCCACAAGGCGCTGCCGGGAATGCCCAGCAGCTGCTCCACGCGCGCGCGCATCTCGCCTGCGGCCTTGTTGGTGAAGGTCACGGCCAGGATGCCGTGCGGCGAGGCGCCTTCCGCCTGGATGACCCAGGCGATGCGGTGCGTCAGCACGCGCGTCTTGCCGCTGCCGGCGCCGGCGAGCACCAGCACGGGCCCAAGGGGCGCCGTGACAGCCGCGCGCTGCGCGTCGTTCAGGGGATTGAGGATCGGGGACAGATCCATGGCCGGCGCATTCTACGGTAATCCAACCGCCGTCTTTAGCCTCGCGCGGGAAGTTGCTCGTGTGCGAAGCGCACCAGAGCCACCGCGAAGCTCAGCAACACCGGCCCGATCACGAGCCCCAGGATGCCGAAGGCCGCCGCGCCGCCGATCGCGCCCACAAAAATCGCCGGCGTCGAAACCTGCGCATGACGGGAGGTGAGCAGCGGTCGCAGGATGTTCTCGATGATCCACAGGCCCGCGGTCCACAGGGCGAGGAAAAGCGCCGCGCCCCAGCGCCCGGTGACGGCGAGGTACAGCACCGCGGGAACCAGCACCATGGCCGCCCCGCCAGGCAGGAAGGCGGTGATGGTGGCGAGGACGCCGAACACCACCGGTGAGGGCAGGCCCACGAGCGCGAAGCCGATACCGACAACGACGCCCTGGATGAGGGCGGTCGCCACGGAGCCGAACACCACGGCGCGCGTCACATCGCCCAGGTACTTCAGCAGCTTCGCCCGGCGCGCCGGCTCCACCGGGATGAGCCGGACGAGGCTCTCGAACATCGCGCGTCCGTCCTGGAGGAAAAAGAACAGCATGAACAGCATCATGAAGAAACCGATCAGCGTGCCGAACACCCCGAGCGCCACGCTGCCCCCGGTCGCCGCGGCGGATTTCAGCAGCACCTGGACGCTCTCGGTCATCCAGCCCTGCACCTGCGCCGCGCTGACTTCCGCGTTCTCGCGCACCCAGGCGACCGCGCCGCCGATGAGTGGATAACCGGACAAGCGTTCGACGAGTTCCGGGTAGGAAAGGAAGCTGTGCGTGCGCAGGTACTCCACCACGCGCGCCACCTGGCCGGCGAACACCACGCCCAGCACCGCAAGCGGCGCGAGCACGAAGAACGGCGTCAGTCCGGTGAGTATGCCGGCCGACAGGGTGCGGCGACCCTTGAGGCGCTTCGCGAGGCGCTCATGCAGCGGGTGGAGGATGAACGCCAGCACCGCCGCCCAGCCGAGCATGCCGCGCAGCGGGCTTACGATCTGAAACAGCAGGTAGCCCAGGAGCACGGCGGCGGCGACCTGGAAGCAGCGACGATAGAAAGAAGAGTCCATGGAACCTCGGATGCTTAAGACAAAGGAGCGCAAGGGTACTTCGTAAGCGCCCGGCGGCGCGATCACTCGTGTGCCGCGAAGCGCCTCACGAAGGACTCGTCCGTCAGGCTGTCAAGAAAACTCAGGAGTTCAGCACGCTCGCCGGCAGTGAATGCGCGCTGCGGCAGGCGCCGATCGTGCCGGCCGGCGCGCGCCCCGATCGCGGAGTAATGACCGAGCACCGCCTCGAGGGTCGCGAAGCGCCCGTCGTGCATGTAGGGGGCGGTGAGCGCGACGTTGCGTAAGGTGGGTACGCGCATCGGACCTGCGCTCGTGCCGTTGTTCGCGAAACTCGCCCGGCCGGTCGGCCCCTGGGTGTCGCGCCAGTTGCCGGAGAAGTTGAATCCGGAGTGGCAGCCGGCACAGCCCACAGGCGGGGAGAAAAACAGCGCCATGCCGCGCTTGGCCTGCGGGCTGAGCGCCTCGTGCTCACCGCCGAACACGTAGCGGTCAAAGGGCGAGCCGCCGGAGATCAGCGTGCGCTCGAAGGCACCGATCGCCTTGACGAGATTCGCAAAACTCACCGGCGCCACGTCTGCCGCAAAGGCGGCTGCAAAGTCACGCCGGTACTGCGGGTCGGCGGCGAGCCCGGCGCTGACGGCGCCCTCGCGCCCCTTCATCCCCAGCTCCACCGGATGCTCATTCAACATTGGCTCGAGCATCTGCGCTTCGAGTGAACGCACCTGCGGCCTGGTCCAGCCGAAACTTAAGTTGTAGGCGACGTTGACGAGCGCCATGGCGTTGTGCGGCAGCGCCGCGCCGGTGGCGCCGATGGCAACCGGCCGCCCATCGGAAAACGCACGCGCCGGGTCATGGCAGCTTGCGCAGCTGTAACGCCCCGTGATCGAGAGGCGCGGCTCAAAGAACAGGCGCCGGCCGAGCGCCACCTTGGCCTCCGACATCGGGTTGTCCGCCGGCACCGCCGGAGTCGGGAAGCCGCGCGGCAGGCGCCAGTCGTACGCGGCTGCTGCTGTGGGGGGCGGTTCGCTGCGAGCTGCCGGACCTGCGAGGGCATCGCGGGCGATGAGAGCCGCTCCGGCCGCGATCAGCGCCCGCGCCGGGGAGCGCCGCTGCGCGCACGCGCCCGGCCCGCGCCGCGGGCGCCCGCCCAAGCTCAGCGCCAGCTGGCGGCGGTTCCGGCGCGCGTCAGCAATGCGGTCTGTGCCGAAATCTGCGCCCGCTCCTGGATCCAGTGATCGAAGTCATCAACGCCGGGGCCCGCGCTTCCTGCAGCGGCGCGCTGTGCCGCGACCCAGGCCTTCATGGCATTGAGCAGCTTCTCCGCCAGCGCGCGATTCCCCGGGTACAGATCAAGGTATGCCTGCTTCGCGTCCGGAATGTGAGCGACCCCGAGATAGGCCTCGCCGCGGTACTCCAGCGCATCCGGGTAGCCGGGCTTCAGCGACAGCGCTTTCTCATAGGCGGCGAGCGCATCCGGGTAGTTGCCGAGCTTGCGGCTGGTGTAACCCAGGTAGTTCCACGCCTCGGGCATGGTGGGATCGATCTGCGTCGCCTGCTCGAACTTGGCGTGGGCGGAGGTGTAGCGGTCACTCGCCTCGTGCGCCGCCTTGTCCTTCTTGCCGGCATCGGTGGCTGCGGTCGCGGCCTCCTGCGCTTTGTCGGCTTTTTTCACCAGCCGCACGGCGTCGTTGTACACGCTGGCGGCCTTCTGCGCGGGGGTCTCCTGGCGTGGCTGCTGCTGCTGCGGCGGCGGCGCGTTCTGATGCATCATGCCGCCGCCACTGGCGAAGGCGGACGGCAGCCCGACCGCCATCAGGAGTCCCGTCGACAACATTACGAGTGCAACACGCATGGCCGGCTCCACTACTGGTTTACGCAGGGATGCATATGATTTACGCAAGGGATGCATATGGTTTACGCAAGGGATGCATATGCTGCGACTTCACGCACCGCGCGGCAAGCCATGGCGTTCCCGGGGCGCCGCCTCACCAGCTATTGCGCAGCTCGCGCAGTTTCACGAACACGGTGCGGGCGTCCGGATGCTCCCCAATCTCCGGAAATGACTCGCGCAGGCGCGCGATCACGGTCGGGTTCTGCAGGCGGAAGAAAGTGTTGATGCGTTTCTCCTCGCCGAGCGTCGTCACGGCGGCCGCCGCCGGGTTGTGGCCGCGGGCCTGCTCGAGGAGGCGCGCCGCGTCCGGGTTGCCCGGCTCGCGATCGAGCGTGAACTCGAGATTGCGCGCCAGGTACTCGTGCCCGGGAAATACGCGCGTCTCATCCGGCAGGTTCGCAAGCTGGGTCACGAAGGTCTCGTAGAGACGCTGCGGGTCGCCGCCGTTGTGGCAGTTGCCGGCGCCGGCGTTGAACAGGGTGTCGCCGCAGAACAGCGCCGGCTCCTCGGCGTGCGCCAGCAGGCACACGTGCGCGAGCGTATGCCCGGGGGTGTCGAGGCACTCCAGCTCCACGGTGCGTCCGACCCTGATGATGTCGCCCCGGGCGAGCCCGCGATCCACCCCGCCGATGCGCGCCGCGGCGGCCGCATGCGCAAGCACCGGCGCGTGCGTCGCGGCCTTCAGGCCGGCGTTGCCGCCGGTGTGGTCGGTGTGCTCGTGGGTGTTGAGGATCTGGGTGATCTGCCAGCCGCGCTCGCGGGCGGCCGACAGGCACAGCCGCCACTCGAGCGGATCCACGGCGAGCGCCTCGCCGCTTTGCGGACAGGCGATCAGATAATGAAAATTCCGTAACGAATTACCCGACCAGATGCGCTCGGTGAGCATGGAACAGGCCCTTTTGCAGTCGCTTACCGGCAACGTACCCTGAACCTCACGCGCGCGCCATAATGTCCCCATGAGGCACAGCTTCCTTTTCGAGCCGGCGGTGTGGACCTCCACCGGGACGCTGTGGCGTGCCGACGGCGAGCCGCTCGAGACCATCGGCAGGACCGAGATTGCGCATTGCCCGGAATGCTGGCTACAGTCCGGGACGCTGAAAGTGCTGGGCTCACCGCCGACCGAATTCGTGCACGGCTATATGATCGAGCGGCCGGCCAAGGATGGCGTCACCATGAAGTGGACCTTCGAAAGCGCCATGTTCGGCACGCTCCTCGGGCGCTACGCCGTCATCGGACCATCCATCGTGTCGGTGTACGGTTGCGAGACTTCCGGTTATCACGGCGCGGAGCACCTGGGCCAGTTGGACGCCAACCACTACCGCGCGGCCGGCATGTTGTTGCTGAAGGACGCGGTCATCTACACCTGGCAGTCAAACCTCGAGCGGCAGCGGTGAGCCGTGCTTGAGGTGCGGCCCGCGAGCGAGCGCGGGTTTTTTGACCACGGGTGGCTCAAGACCTACCACACGTTCTCGTTCGCCGAGTACCAGGATCCGGCGTGGATGCAATACGGTCCGCTGCGCGTCATCAACGACGACCGCGTCGCCCCGGGCGAAGGCTTCGGCAAGCACGGGCATCGCGACATGGAAATCATCACCTACATTCTCGCCGGCGAACTGCAGCACCGCGATTCGATGGGCAACGGCTCGATCATTCGCGCCGGGGACGTGCAGCGCATGAGCGCCGGCACCGGCGTGACCCACAGCGAGTTCAACCCGTCGGCCGAAACCCCGGTGCACCTGCTGCAGATCTGGATCACCCCGGAAGCGGCGCGGCTGCCGCCGGGCTACGAGCAGCGGCACTTCAGCGCCGCCGACAAGCGCGGCCGCCTGCGGCTCATTGCCTCGCACGACGGCGATGACGGCTCGGTGAGCCTGCGCCAGGACGCGCGTGTTTTCGCCGGACTCCTTGACGGCGCGGAAAGCGCCAGCCACGAGCTCGCCGCCGGCCGGCGCGCCTGGCTGCAGGTGGCGCGCGGCGAGGTGTCAGTGGGCGACACGCGCCTGCAGGCCGGCGACGGCGCGCGCACCGCAGGTCCCGCGCGGCTCACGCTGCGCGCGGGCGCTGATGCCGAGGTGCTGCTGTTTGATCTGCCGTAGGGCGCTACCCGCCCCGCAGCACCGGCAGGTAGTGGTCCACGAGCAGTGCTGCGAACAGCCACATCAGGTACCTGACCGAGAAGTGGAACACCCGCATCGGCAACTCTTCCCGCGCCGTGATCTTTAAGGCCAGCGCGTAGTAGAGAAATCCGGCGTTGAGCCCGAGCGCCGCGGCGAGATACAAGAGGCCGCTCATGTGCGTGAGGAACGGCATGAGTGTGACCAGCGTGAGCAGCACCGTGTACAGGAGCACTTGCAGGCGCGTGTGTGCCACCCCGTGCGTCACCGGCAACATGGGAATGCCGGCGCGCGCGTAGTCATCGCGGCGCGCGATCGCCAGCGCCCAGAAATGCGGCGGCGTCCACACAAAAATAATCAGGAACAGCAGCAGGGCGTTCGGATCGACTGTGTTGGTGACGGCCGCCCAGCCGAGCACCGGCGGCGCCGCGCCCGCGGCCCCGCCGATGACGATGTTCTGGGAGGTCGCGCGCTTCAGCCACAAGGTGTAGATGACCGCGTAGCCGATCAGGGACGCGAAGGTGAGCACCGCGGTGAGCAGGTTCACGAGGAAGGCGAGGATCGCCATGGCCGTGAAACCGAGCGCGGCCGCGAACACCAGCGCCTGCGCCTCGGTGAGGCTGCCGCTCGGCAGCGGCCGCGCACGGGTGCGCGCCATCTGCTCGTCGAGGCGCCGGTCGAGCACGTGGTTGATGGTGGCGGCACAGGCCGCCGCGAGCGCGATGCCGAGATTGCCCCACACGAGGGCAGGCAGCGGCGGCAACCCGGGGCTTGCCAGCAACGTGCCGACGATCGCCGTGAAGGTAATGAGCGCGACGACCTTCGGTTTGGTGAGCTCCAGGTAACGCCGCCAGGGGGCGGGCGCGGCCGGTGCATAATGCGGTGTCGTCGCCACGGCGCCGCAGCCTAGCAGATCGATGGCCGCATCGAACCGCCGCGCGCGTGCAAGCCAAATTCGAGAAAACTGCCGCCGGAGCGCGCTCATGAGCTTTCCCGCCGACATCTTCACCGAACAGGACGCCGATTCCGACACGCTCGCGAACCTGGGGCCGCTCAGGCGCCTGGCCGGCATCTGGGAGAGCCGCGCCGGCGTCGACATCAACCCCAAGCCCGAGGGCCCCGAGCGACGCGACTTCAGCGAACGCATCGAGCTGCAGCCGATCGACGCCCAGGCCAACGGTCCGCAGTTGTTCTACGGGCTGCGCTATCACACCCACATCCTCGCCAGCGACGAAGACGCGACCTTTCATGACCAGACCGGTTACTGGCTGTGGGAGCCTGCGACGGGACTCGTGATGCAGACGCTGTCGATCCCGCGCGGCCAGGTGGCGATCGCCGCCGGCGAGGCGACGGCCGATGCGAAGAAGCTCGTGCTCACGGCGCGGCGCGGGGATACCGGCTACGGCATCTGCTCGACCGCCTTCCTCGAGTACGCCTTTCGCACCGACTCGTACCGCATCGAGGTGCTGTTCAACCCCGACGGCAGCTGGAGCTACGTGCTCGACACCCTGCTCATGGTGCGCGGGCGCCCCGAGCCGTTCCTGCACCGCGACCAGAACACGCTCGTCAAGGTGGCCGAGCCGACCCCGAATCCGCTGGCGCTGCTGCGCAAGGGGGGCGCGAAGAAAGTCTAGGCTCACAGCGAGTCCAGCAGTCCCGGCAGATCCCGCAGCATGCCCTCGCGCGCGCGCCTGGTTACCGGTTCGCTCTGCGGTCCGTCATCCTGAATGCAGCGCGCAAACGCCACCACGCGCGCGCCCTTTGATGCCCAGCCCACGAACCAGCCGATCTGTCGGGTGTGATCGACCGTGCCGTCGGCGTTGACACGCGCGCCGTTGCCGCTCTTGCCGTGCACCTCCCAGCCATTCGCCAGGTTGCCGACCGCGGTGATGCGGCTCGTCAGGTCGTAGGCGCGGGCGCTGACCGGCAACTGCCGCGTGATGATGCGGTGCAGGAACTCCAGTTGCTCGAGCGGCGAGATCCGCAGCGAGGAACTCAGCCAGGCGTGGGTGAGGCCGTCGTGCCTGACGGGATCCCCGGACACGTCCGTGTTGCCGTAGTGGAAGGCCTCGACGTAGTGCCGGAAGCGCTCCTCCCCCAGCCATTCCGTGAGCTGCTGGGAATACCAGACCACGGAGTTCCTGATCCAGCTGGTGGGGTCGGTCGTTGCCTTCCAGGACGGGATGTAATCGACGTAGCCTTCGTGAAACGGCAGCGCCGGCAGATGCTCGTCGGTGAGAAAACCTGCGTCGTACCCCATGAGGCTGAGCGCGATCTTGAACGTCGAGGCGGGCGTCACGCGCTCGGCGCAACTGCCCTCCTGGTGCAGCAGCTTGCCGCTCGTGGCGTCCGACAACACGGTGCAGGTCACCGCATCCGCCACTGGAGAAACCAGGCTGCCGGCGATGAGCAGCAGCAGCTGGGCCCATGCGCTGAGCTGCGCTGCGCGAGCCATGAACTAGCGCGCGCTCAGTGAGCGCAGCAGCGCCAGCGTCGCGAGGAGCAGCAGCGCCGCGCCCGCGGTGTGCGCGGTGGCCAGCCACAGCGGGAACGCTTTGAGCACCATCGAGATGCCGATGGCGAGCTGCAGCGCGAGCGCCGCGAGCAGCGCCCAGGCGCGCGGACGCTGCTTCGAGAGTCCGCGCTGCCGTAGTACGAACAGCGCGCAGAAGCCGAGCGCGACGCTCGCGACCAGTGCCCCTAGGCGATGCGTGAGGTGGATGGCGACGCGTGCCGGGTTGTCGAGCACGCCGCCTTCGTAGTCGATGTTGAGTCCCCGCCACAGCACGAATGCGTTGCCGTAATCAGTGTGCGGCCACCAGCTGCGCTGGCAGGTCGGAAAATCCGGGCAGGCGAGCGCGGCATAGTTGCTGCTGGTCCAGCCGCCGAGCGCGATCTGCACGAGGAGTGCGATGAGGCCGAGGACGGCGAGCTGTCTGGCGCTGTTGATCGGGGATGCGCCGCCGCCGGAGGCCGCGCGCCCGGCGCTGCGCAGCGACGCGTCGCCCCAGGAGCTCAGGGGCAGTGACAGCATGAGCCACCACAGGAGCGCGAGCGTCGTCATGCCGAACAAGAGGTGCAGCGTCACGATCAAGGGCTTCAGCTGCCAGGTGACGGTGAGCATCCCGAGGATGCCCTGCACGATCACCGTGGCGAACAGCGCCAGCGCAAACCCGATACCGACCAGGCGCGTGCGGCGGGCGCTGATGGCGAGCGCGGTGATCGCGAGGATCACCAGTCCGAGTGCGCTGGCCGCGTAGCGATGGATCATTTCCCGCCACGCCTTGCCAGGCACCAGGGGCCGGGCGGCGTACGCGGCATCGGTGGCGGCGCTGTGCTCGGCGCCGATCGGGGTGACGTGACCATAGCAGCCGGGCCAGTCGGGACAGCCGAGGCCGGCGGCGCTGAGGCGCACGTAGGCGCCCAGTACTACCACCGCGAAGCACAGCACGACGCCGCCGATGCTCAGGCGGCGCAGCCAGCGGGCGACCGAGTTAGCGCGCATTCACCCCATCAACCAATGTGCGACAGCCGCAGTAGTTTTTTCAGGTCCTCGAGCAGACCGTGCGGGTTCTGCCGCGCATCGTAGCTCATCATGAGGTTGCCGAGCGGATCGACGATGAAGACGCTGTGCTCGCGCTGCGCGCCCGGGAACTCGCGCGGCAGCGCGGCAAACGTTGCATCCGTGGCATCGAGGACCTGCAGGCCCGGATGTTGGGCGGCCAGGTAATCCCGGGCGCAGCAGTTGCCGGTGGCGAGAAACACCTGTGCCACCCGCGTCATGTCGGTGTTGAGCCCGAGGCGCGTCTGGCGCATCAGGGTCAGCGCCTGCTGGCACTGTGGATTACACGCGCCATCACCGACATAGACGAGCGACCAGTGGCCGCGGAACACGCTGGCCGTGGGCAGCGTCCGCGCCGGCGTGATCAGCACACCGTGGCTGACGCTTCCTGCCGGGCGCCAGGACGTGGCGTAGTAGGTGAAGAACGCCAGCGCGAGCGGCAACAGGAACAGCGCCGCCATTGCGCCGAGCAGCGCGAGGTTGCGTGCCCGCAAGGCGCGCGCCGCGCTCGTGGGGTCGGGGGTGTTCATGCCTTACGGCGCCCGCGGCTCATGACCGCCCACACGATGACGGCGAGGGCGGCAAAGCACCACCACTGGATCGCGTAGGAGAAATTTCGCAGCGGCGAGATGCCGGGGGGCTGCCAGTCGCGCACATACCCGAAAGGGTCCCGCGCGTCGAGCAGCAGGATGCGCGCCTCCAGCGGTTCTCCCAGCGCACCGGCGAGCTGCGCGGTGTCCGGGAAGCTCGTGACCTTGGGCCAGGGGTCCGAAGCGCCGGGCGCCGCCCGGCCGGCGCTAAGCCCGGCACTGGGCAGGTTGGCCGTGCGGCCCGTGAACGTGCGCGCGGCGCCGCCCGCGAGCGTGATGTCGGGCAGCGAGCGCCGTGAACCGGTGAACGGCACCCAGCCGCGATCAACGAGCAGCGTGCGTGCGGCGGGGCGCCGCAGAGGCGTGAGTACTTCGTAGCCGGCGCTGCCGCGCCAGGAGCGGTTGTCGAGCAGGAACTGGTGCGCGCCGTCCAGCGTGCCCGTGACGCTCAGCCGCTGGAACAGCGGCAGCTCGGCGAGTGAACGATCGCCCAAGGTGACGAGCGCATCCGCGCCGCGCGCGAACCGCGACCATTCTTCCTGGCGCGCGATCCCGCGGCGCCACTGCCACACACCGAGGCAGATGAACAATGCGCACAGGCAGAGCGCCAGCACGGTGAAGCCGGGCGTGGGCGCAAACGAGCGCGGCACCATGGTGCCAGCCGGCGGCTTAGGTACACTGCGCGCCATCATGGACCGGGTTATCTGGTTGCTCGTTCTTATCGCGCTGGCGGTGATCGTCGCGAGCCTCGGCTCGGGGCTCTTTCATCTGTCGCGCGGCGCCGCCGAGGATTCCCAGCGGCTGGCGCGCGCGCTCACCATCCGCATCGCGGTGTCGCTGGCGCTGTTTGCGCTCCTGATGATCGCCTGGTACTTCGGGCTCATCTCACCGCACCCGATGCAAGGCGCCGCACCGCATTAGACGCAAGGCGCGGCCGTCTACAGCCAATAGACGAAAATAAACAGCCCGAGCCACACCACGTCGACGAAGTGCCAGTACCAGGCAACCGCCTCGAACGCGAAGTGCTTGGCAGGGGTGAAGTGCCCGCGCAGCACGCGCAGCCAGATCACCAGCAGCATGATCGCGCCGATCGTCACGTGCAGGCCGTGGAAGCCGGTGAGCATGAAGAACGTCGAGCCGTAGATGCCGGTCGAAAGCCGCAGTCCCATCTGCCGGTAGGCCTCGCCGTACTCGTGCGCCTGGAAGCCGACGAAGGTAAACCCCAAGAGGAACGTCAGCGCCAGGAACAAGGTCAGCTTGCCGCGCTCACCGGCGCGCAGCGCGTGATGCGCCAGCGTCACGGTGAGGCCGCTCGTGAGCAGGATCGCGGTGTTGAGCGCCGGGATGCCGATCGCCGGGATGGTGCTGAAGGTGGAGTCGGCGCGTCCCCCCACATGCCCCGGGCCGTTGGTGGGCCACAGCGCTTCGAAACCCGGCCAGAGGATGAAGTTGCTGAATATCTTCACGCCCTGGCCGCCGAGCCAGGGCACCGACAGCATGCGGGCGTAGAACAGCGCGCCGAAGAACGCCGCGAAGAACATCACCTCGGAGAAAATGAACCACATCATTCCCATGCGGAACGAGCGGTCGACCTGGCCGTTGAACGTGCCGTGCTGGCTCTCGCCGATGACGGTGGAAAACCAGCCGACGAACAGGTACGCGAGCAGCACCGCGCCGGGAACAAACGACCACGCTCCGGTCCAGTCGTTCAGGTAGGCGATGGCGCCCATCATGATGCAGAAGAGCGCGACCGAGCCGCGGATCGGCCACGGGCTGCCGGGCGGGATGTAATAGCTGCTGCTGTCGGTTGCGGGGGCGTTGGCCATGTCAGGTGCTTTCCTTCGAAGGACGGGACCTAGCGTCGCTGTGTGACGCGCGAGGACTCGTCAAAAAACGTGTACGCCAGCGTGATGAGATCGATGTGCGCGGGCATCGCCGGATCGATGATGAAGCGCACCGGCATGTTGCGCCCCTCGTCGAGCCTGAAATGCTGCGGTGAGAAGCAGAAGCATTCGGTCTTGTGGAAGTACGCCGCCACCTCCGACGGGGAGATGTTGGGTACAGCCTGGGCGATGGTATCGCGGCCGGTGAGATTGTGGGCGTAGAACTCGGCCGTGTAGAGCTGCCCCGGGTGCACCTCGATGCGGCGCTTCACGGGCCTGAATTCCCACTCCCCGGAGCTGGCGACGTCGGTCAGGAACTCCACCGTTACCGTGCGGGTGAGGTCCGGGTGCTCGATGGCGCTGACTTTCTCCAGGAGTTTCGCCTGGTCGCCGTAGCCGGTGACCGAGCACAGCACGTTGTACAAGGGCACCAGCGCAAAACCGAAGCCGAAGCTGCCGGCCGCGATGGCGAGCAGCTTCCAGGTCATGTTGCGGTTGGCGCGCTTGAGCTCGTTCATTTCGAGCCACGCACCAGCATCATGATGATGAAGCCGAAGTAGAAGCCGGCGGCGATGAGCGTGAACACGATCGCGGTGCGTCGCACGCCGCGGCGCCGCCCCTCTGGCGCGGGCGCGGCCGGGGCCGCCGCTGTCATGAGCGGACGCGGCTGCATCAGTGCGCCGAACCGCGCGCGATCACCGCATCCGACGGCGGCGTGGTCCAGGAGTGGAACGGCGGCGGCGAGGGCAGCTCCCACTCCAGTCCGTGCGCGCCCTCCCAGGCCCGGTTGCCGACGCGCGCCCCGCCGCGGACGCACTTCCAGATGATGTACGGGAACAGCAACTGCGCCAGCCCGAAGGCAAAACCCCCGATCGAGGACACCATGTTCCAGTCGGTGAATTGCACCGCGTAGTCGGGAATGCGGCGCGGCATACCCGCCAGCCCGAGGAAGTGCTGCGGGAAGAACAGCACGTTCACGAAAATCGCCGACAGCCAGAAGTGCCAGGTGGCGAGCTTCAGGTCGTACATGTTGCCGGTCCACTTCGGCAGCCAGTAATAGACACCGGCCATGATGCCGAAGATCGAGCCCGGCACCAGCACGTAGTGGAAGTGCGCCACCACGAAGTAGGTGTCCTGGTACTGGTAGTCGGCCGGCACCATCGCCAGCATCAGCCCCGAGAAGCCGCCGATGGTGAACAGGAACAGGAATGCCAGCGCGAACAGCATCGGCGGCTCGAACGACAGCGAACCCTTCCACATGGTCGCCGTCCAGTTGAACACCTTCACGCCCGTGGGCACCGCGATCAGCATGGTGGAGAGCATGAAGAACAGCTGCGCGGCGAGCGGCATGCCGACCGTGAACATGTGGTGCGCCCACACGATGAAGGACAGGAAGGCGATCGAGGCCACCGCGTACACCATCGTCTCGTAGCCGAACAGCGGTTTCCTCGAGAACGTCGGAATGATCTCCGACACGATGCCGAAGGCCGGCAGGATGAGGATGTAAACCTCCGGGTGACCGAAGAACCAGAAGATATGCTGGAACATCACCGGGTCGCCGCCGCCGGCCGCGGTGAAGAAGGTGGTGCCGAAGAAATGATCGGTGAGCAGCATGGTCACCGCGCCCGCGAGCACCGGCATGACCGCGATCAGAAGATAGGCGGTGATCAGCCAGGTCCATACGAACAGTGGCATCCGCAGGAGCGTCATGCCCGGCGCGCGCATGTTCATGATGGTGACCACGACGTTGATCGCGCCCAGGATCGAGGAGGCGCCCATCAGGTGGACGGCGAAGATCAGCATCGGAAAGGACGCCCCGGTCTGCAGCACCAGCGGCGGATACATGGTCCAGCCGCCCGCGGGCGCCCCGCCCGGCACGAAGAACGACGATAAGAGCAGCGTGAACGCGAACGGCAGGATCCAGAAGCTGAAGTTGTTGAGGCGCGGCAGCGCCATATCCGGTGCCCCCACCTGCATCGGGATCATCCAGTTCGCGAGCCCGGTCCACGCCGGCATGATCGCGCCGAAGATCATGATGAGCGCGTGCATGGTGGTGAGGGAGTTGAAGAACTGCGGATCGAAGAACTGCAGCCCCGGCTGAAACAGCTCCAGCCGGATGAGCATCGCCGCGCCGCCGCCGATGAAGAACATGGTGCAGGCGAACACCAGGTACATCGTGCCGATGTCCTTGTGATTGGTCGCGTAGACCCAGCGACGCCAGCCGTGGGGCTTGTGATCGTGGTCGTCGTCGTGTGCGGCGGCGTGTGCGAGCTCGTCTGCCATTGCGGTTCTCTTACGCTTTAAGTTTGTCTGCTCAGTGAACAGTGGCGGGAGCGCTGAGGCTCGCCGTGGTGTCCGCCACCGGTGCGGCCGCGCCTGGCGCGGAAGCCGCGGCCTGCTTCTGCCTGGCGGCCTCGTCCTTCAGCCAGGTGGCGAAGTCCGCCTTGCTGCGCACGTCCACCACGATGGGCATGAAGCCGTGGTCGCGGCCGCACAGCTCCGCGCACTGGCCGCGGTAAAGCCCCGGCTTGTCGGTGTCCACCCGGAACCAGGCTTCGTTCACGAAGCCCGGAATCGCATCCTTCTTCACCCCGAACGCCGGCACCCACCACGAATGGATGACGTCGGCGCCCGTGACCAGCAGGCGCACCTTGGTGTCCACCGGCACCACCAGCGGGTGATCCACGTTCAGCAGGTAATGCTCCACGGTATCCGGGTCGATGCCGGAGAGCAGCTCCCGCGCGGCGTCGCTTTTTCGATCCAGGTGCGAGTAGTAGGCCACGCCGTCATCCAGGTAGTCGTACTGCCAGCCCCACTGAAAGCCGGTCACCTTGATGGTGAGCTCGGTTTTCGTGGTGTCCTCGATTTCCACCAGCGTTTTGGCGGCCGGCACGGCCATGGCGATGAGGATGATCACCGGCACCGTCGTCCAGATCACCTCGACCTTGGTGTTGTGCACCATCGTGACGTCCGGAATCGCGCCCCGGGACTTACGGAACGCGATGATCGACCAGATCATCGCCCCGAAGACGATCACCCCGATGACGACGCACACCCAGAAGATGGTCATGTGCAGGTCGTAGATCTTGCGGCTGATCTCGGTGACGCCGCGCGTCATGTTGAGCTGGCTCCACCCGGAGTCGGGGGAGCAGGCGCTGGTGCCGAGCGCAGTGGCGATGAGGGCCAAAGAGGCGAGCTTTGCGCGAATCGTCATTATTGTCGTGCCCTTACAGCGTAGCGTTCCGAAAGACTCACTTGATGCGGCCGATGTGACGCTGCAACCGAAGTGCCAGTCCACGCCGCTCCTCTTCCGTGAGGAAGCCGCCCAGCTCGTATTGCCGGCCGTGCGACTCGATCGTGAGCCGGCTCGGGTGCAAGCGCGCCGCGGGGCGCCGAAGTTTAACCCGCGCCCAATGCCGCGGGAACACGACTTGCGAAGATCCGCGCCCGTCGCAGGATTCGACCTCGACCTGGCGCTCGGTCACGGTGATCGTCTGGCGATGGAAACGCCGCTCGAGCGACACCTTGAGCGCCCAGGCGAGCAACGCCATTTCCAGCCCCGCAAAGGGCAGGATTGGCCAGTACCCCTGCCACGCGAGCACGCCTCCCATGCCACATGGCACAAGGCACGCGCTGGCGAAAAACACCCGCGCGCCGCGCACGCTGAGCGAGCAGTTCGGGCGGATCTCGATGCGCAGCGGCTCGTCTTCCACGGCGTTTCGATGGTAACTCAGAAGCTCAATCCTTCAGCGAGGCGCGCCGCGGCCTGTGCCAGCACGAGGGTCGGGGCTTCCTCGGGCGAGTGCGGCACGCGTGCGAGCGCAGGCTCGCCGATGAGCCGTTCCAACGTCGCGAGATTTTCTTCGGCGCGCGCCATCGACGGCTTCGCCTGATTGGCGATCCAGCCCGCGAAGCTCACGCCGCGGGCTTCAATCCCCAGATGTGTCAGCTGCGCCTGGTTCAGGCAGCCGAGCTTCACACCCACGACCATGAGGGCCGGTATGCCCAGCGCCCAGGCCAGGTCCGCCATGGTCTGCCGTTCGCTGATGGGGGCCAGCCATCCCCCGGCTCCTTCCACGACGACCCAGTCGGCGGATTGGCCGATGGCGGCGTACAACCGCCGGATCATGTCGGTATCTACGCGGATCCCGACGTCTTTTGCGGCGATATGTGGCGAAACCGGGCCCTCGAAGCAATACGGGTTCATCTCCTCGTAGAGGAGGGGTACGTTGGAAACCTCTGCGAGTGCCAGGGCGTCCGCGTTACGCAATCCCTTCGCGGTTTGCACCGCTCCGGAGGCCACGGGCTTCATGACCGCGACCCGCAGCCCGAGGGATGTCAGCCCGCGCACCAGGGCACACGCGACCACCGTCTTGCCGACCCCGGTATCCGTGCCGGTGACGAAAATACCCCTGGCTGTCACAAGGACCGCCGGCGCCGGATGGATCCGGGTGCGATCAGCGTTTCCCCACCGCTCAGGCGCGCAGCGCTCTGCCCGGGCGCGCCCCAGGCCGCGCCGTAGATGACTTCGTAGGTGGCGGGCAGCTGGCCTGCGCGGCGAAACGTCTCGTAGGCGTCCGTCACGCGGGTGAGGCGCGCGCGTCCGGCGAGCGCGCGCGGCCGCCCGGCAGTGGCGTTGCGCGCCCCAATCGTTTTCAGATCGCGCATCAGCGCCAGCGCATCCTGGTAGTTGAGGACGAGACGCTCGACGTCCAGCACCGGCTCGGCGAGACCGCAGCGCACCAGCGCGTCCCCGACGTCATGCATGTCGACGAAGCCGTTCACGTGATTGTAGCCGTCGGCCTGCGTCCAGGCGCTGCGCAGTTCGTTGAGCGTGTCGGGACCGAAGGTACTGAAGGCGAAAAACCCCTGCGGGCTGAGCACCCGGCGCACTTCAGCGAACGCCACGTCCAGGGGCTCGCACCACTGCAGCATCAGGCTGCTGAACACCAGGTCCACGCGGCCATCCTGCAGCGGCAGCCGCAGGGCGTCGCCGCACACGCGCGCGAAGCGTCGCCACAGGTGCTGGTGCCGCCGCGCCTCGCGCAGCATCCCCGGGGCGAGATCGAGCGCGATCACGAGCGCGCGCGGGTAACGGCGCTTCAGTTCGCGCGTGACGCGGCCGGTGCCGGCGCCCAGATCGAGTACCACCCGCGGCTGGAAGCTGAACGCCGCGACGCGCTCGATGAGTTCCGCGGCGACGCGCGCCTGCAGACCCGCCGCCGATTCGTAGCTGGCGCTCGCCCGC
Organism: uncultured Gammaproteobacteria bacterium; assembly: GCA_963793895.1. Classification (GTDB taxonomy): domain Bacteria; phylum Pseudomonadota; class Gammaproteobacteria; order Steroidobacterales; family Steroidobacteraceae; genus 13-2-20CM-66-19. Next base: position 280,680 of record CAWCBV010000005.1, on the reverse strand, counting down.
TCGAACGAGGCGCGCAAGCGCGCCCGGTCGAGCCCGAACACCTCGCGCGCTTCAACCACGCAGGAAGCCAGCGAGCGTGCTCGCGAACCGCGCCGGGTGCGACAGGAACGGCGCATGCGCGGCGCCCGGGAATTCGAGGTAGCGGGCGTCGGCGAGCCGTGCCGCGAGGGCCCGCGAGGCGGCCGCGCGCGTGATGCGATCCTCGGCACCCGCGATGACCAGAGCCGGCACGCGCAGCAACGGCAGTGCGGCGCGCAGGTCGCCGTCCTGGAGTCTCTGCAGCCCGTTGCTGAGCGCTTCGGTGTGCGCGGCGCCGTACTGGGCGAGCGCGTGGCGCAGATGCTTCAGGACCCTGGCCGCGGTGCGCGGCGCACTGCCGCGCGCGCACAGCGCGAGAAATTCATCCACCGCGGCATCGCGTCCGGCGCGCACGGCGTCGGCGAGCCGGGTGAGGAGCGCGGGCGCCATGCCACAGCGCCAGCCGGGCGCGGCGAGAAACTTCGGCGTCGTGGCGATGAGCACCAGGCGCTCGATGCCCGCGGGCATGGCGGCGGCGAGGTCCAGGGCGAACTGCCCGCCGAGCGACCAGCCCAGGAGCGAGTAGCGCTGCGTCAGGGGCGCGAGCGTCTCGTGCACCCGCCAGGCCTGTGCCGCCGGCGTCGCGGCCCTGGGATCCCAGTCGCTGCGGCCGTGTCCGGGCAGGTCGATCGCAATGACGCGGAAACGCCGCGCCAGCGCGCGCGCCAGCTCCTCCCACACGCCCAGGTTCAGCCCCCAGCCGTGCAGCAGCACCAGGTCCTTTCCCCGGCCTCTCATTTCATAGTGCAGGGCACTCACGTGGCGCCCATTGCGCAGGCCCGCGCCAGGTGGATGACCAGCTCGTCGACTTCAGATTCCGTGTGCGCCGCGGACAAGGTGACGCGCAGCCGCGCGGCGCCCTGCGGCACCGTCGGGGGCCGGATCGCGACCACCCAGAATCCGGCGCGCGCGAGACAGCGCTGCGCCTCGAGGGCGGCGCCCGCATCGCCAAGCACGATGGGCTGGATGGGCGTGCTCGAGGCAGTGAGCGGTACGCCGGCCGCGGCGGCGGCGCGCCGGAAGCGCGCCGTGAGTGCGGCTACCCGTTCGCGGCGCCAGCCCTCGGACTGGGCGAGTTTCAGCGCGGCGCGGGTGGCGGCCGTCACCGGCTGCGGCAGCGCGGTCGTATAGATATAGGTGCGCGCCTTCTGGATCAGCAGTTCGATCAGCGCCTCGGAGCCTGCCACGAACGCGCCGAATGATCCGAAGGCCTTGCCGAGCGTGCCGACGAGTACCGGCACGTCCTCGGGGCTAAGACCGGCAGCCTCCAGCGCACCACGCCCGGTGGCGCCCAGGACCCCGAGGCCGTGCGCATCGTCGACGACGAGCCAAAGGCCGTGCGCGTGCGCCGTGCGTGCCAGCTGCGCAAGGCGCGCGACATCTCCGTCCATGCTGAACACCCCGTCGGTGGCGATGAGGACAGTATGAACGGGATCGGCTGCGGCGAGATCCGCAGCCGCCTGCGCATCCGCGTGCGGGTAGCGCCTGAATGCGGCCCCCGAGAGGCGCGCGCCGTCGATGAGGGAGGCATGGCAGAGCCGATCGAGCAGCACCCGCTCGCCGCGCCCGGCGAGCACCGTCATCACGGCGAGGTTCGCCATGTAGCCGCTCGAGAACAGCAGCGCGCGCTCGCGGCCGGTGAAGGCGGCCAGCTCCTCCTCGAGCAGCGCGTGCTCGCGGCCATGGCCGCTGACCAGGTGCGAAGCGCCGCTGCCGGCGCCACAGCGCGCGGCGCATTCGCTCATGGCTGACTCAAGTGCCGGGTGGCGTGCGAGCCCCAGGTAGTCGTTGCTGCTGAAGTCGGTGAGCTCGCGTCCGCCGGCGACCCGCAGCCGGCGCGTGTCCATGCTCGGGAAGCCTTCCACTGTCGTGCGCTGGCGGCGCAGCTGGGCCGCATCGAGCTGCGACAGCACTGCCGCGAGCGCCGGTGTCGCGCGTTTCACGAAGCCGCGCTCGTGCGACCGCTAATCCATTGGCCGAAATCACAGGAAGCGATTTCGGCGGACAGCAGCTCCGTTTCCGCCGGCCAAAGGCGTGGCTTTGGCCGGCTGCGGCGGTAGGCACGCGACCGGTTCCGCAGTGTTAGCACGTCCTAACGCGCCGCCGCTGCCGCTGGTGCGGTTACCGGCCCCGCTGCCGTTGCCATGGGGCCGCCGTGCGCTGCGCCCGCGGCCGCCGTGCCCTTGAGTGCCTCGGGGTTAAGGCCCAGGCGGGCAAAGAGGTTGCGGTCGGCGGCGACGTCCGGATTGCCGGTGGTGAGGAGCTTCTCCCCGTAGAAGATGGAGTTCGCGCCGGCGAGGAAGCACAGGGCCTGCAGTTCATCGCTCATCTCGTCGCGTCCCGCCGAGAGGCGCACGTGCGCGCGCGGCATGAGCAGGCGCGCTACCGCGATGGTGCGCACGAAATCAAAGGGATCGACATCGGCGCAGCCGGCGAGCGGGGTGCCGGCAACCTTCACCAGCCTGTTGATGGGGACGCTCTCGGGGTGGTCGGGGAGATTGGCGAGCGTGCGCAGGAGCTCCGCGCGGTCGGCCAGCGTCTCGCCCATGCCGATGATGCCGCCGCAGCACACGTTGAGGCCGGCGGCGCGTACCGCGTCGAGCGTGTCGAGCCGATCCTGGTAGCTGCGCGTGGTGATGATCTCGCCGTAGAACTGCGCCGAGGTATCGAGGTTGTGGTTGTAGTAGTCGAGGCCCGCCGCCTTGAGCTCCAGGGCCTGCGCGGGGGTGAGCATGCCGAGCGTGGCGCAGCTCTCGAGCCCGAGCGCGCGCACTTCGCGGATCATCTGCGCGATCACCGCGAGATCCTTCGGCTTCGGCGAGCGGTACGCCGCGCCCATGCAGAAGCGCGTTGCGCCGGCTTCTTTGGCGCGCATGGCGCTGTCGCGCACCGCCGCCACGTTCATCAGCTCCTCGCGATCGAGTCCCGTCTCGTAGCGCACGCTCTGCGGGCAGTAGGCGCAATCCTCCGGACACGCGCCGGTCTTGATCGACAGCAGCGTGCTCATCTGCACGGTGTTGGGTTCGTGGTGCGCGCGGTGCAGCGCCTGCGCGCGCAGCAGCAGGTCCATGAATGGCAGAGCGAACAGCGCCTGCACTTCCGCCCGCGACCAGTCGTGGCGGATGGAACCCTTAGCTTCGCTGTCGTTGTGTCGCTGCATGCCGGTTCCCCCCTGCGGCACACGGCGCCGCACGCGAGCGACCTTGCCCGAGCGCGCGGCCGTGTGTCAACGAGACAGGAGGCTACAAGTAGACAATTGCTTAGTTTTTATACAGAAGCGCCGGCGCGGGCCAGCAGGTGCACGAGCAGCGCCGCACCGACCGCGAGTGCGCCGAGCACGGCGAGCAGGACGGCCGCGGCCGCGCAGTCCTTGACCAGGCCGATGCCGGGGCTGTCCTGCGGGTGCAGCTCATCAGCGAGGCGTTCCACGGCGGTATTGAGAAGCTCCGCCGCGATGACCGCACTGCTGGCCATGAGCACCAGCGCCCACCACAAGGCCCCGGGCTTGAGGACGAGCAGTGCCGCGACCACCAGCGCCAGCACCAGGAGCTGGATCTTAAGACTGCGCTCGGTGCGTACTGCGCCGGCGAGGCCGCGCAGCGCAAACCCGAGTCGCGCCGCAAATGCCTGGTTCTTGTGGACGCCCATCACCGGCGACGGTAACACTGACGCAGACGAGGAGGCCAACGGAGGCTCCCATGCGACATCTGTTCACGGCCGCGGCGCTCTGGCTCATCGCTGTGTGCGCCCCGTCGCCGGCCTGCGCGGGCGGCGGTCCCCTCGGTATCGACTCACGGCTCACGTATGACGATAGCGGTATCTGGGCGCGCCGCTACCAGGACGGGCTCATCGGCGTGCTGATCGTCGGCGAGGTGGGCGGAGCATTGTGGGAGGGCGGGGAGGAGCGCTTCGGCCGCACGCTGTGGCAGTCGATCGACGCCAGCCTCATTGGCGGGGTCTCCTCGGGGGTTCTTAAGTACGCGTTCTCGCGCGAGCGACCGTCAGCGACGGACGATCCCAACCAGTGGTTCGCCGGGCACGGCGCCGCAGAGTTTTCCCAGCGGTGAGGTCACGCTGACCAGCGCCGTGGTGACGCCGCTGCTGCTCGAATACGGACACGATCACCCGCAAATCTACGCGCTGGAGCTGCTGCCGGTGTACGACGCCGTCGCGCGCATGAAGGTCCGGGCCCACTGGCAGTCGGACGTGATCGCGGGCTTCGCCTTAGGCACCGCCGCGGGCTACTACGCCCACGCCCGCAGCGGCACGCCGCTGGTGCTGTCGGTGATGCCGCATGGGATTTACGTGGGACTGCAGAAGAGCTGGTAAGGCAACTACCTGGCGTATACGTACTGCAGGAATACGCCGCTGAACACCGCGAGTCCCACGGACTGGTTGTTGAGAAAGGCGCGCAGGCAGCCGGCGGGGTCGCGCTTGCGGATCAGCCACTGCTGCCAGATGAACAGCACGCCGGCGGCGATCACCCCGCCCTGGTACCAGCTTCCGAAGTGCATGTCGCGTCCGACCAGCACCAGCGCGTACAGCATCATGGCCTGCATCACGCCGATCAGGAGCTTGTCCATGTCGGAAAACAGGATGGCGCTCGACTTGACGCCGATCTTCAGATCGTCCTCGCGGTCGATCATCGCGTAGATGGTGTCGTAGACCGCCGCCCACAGGACCGCGGCGATGTACAGCACCCACGCCACGCGCGGCAGCACCCCGGTCTGCGCCGCGAACGCCATCGGCACGCTCCAGCCACCGAAGGAAATTCCCAGCCACAGCTGCGGCAGGGGAAAGAAGCGCTTGAAAAATGGATAGGAAATGGTGAGCGCGGCGCCGATGCAGGCGAGCTTCACGGTGAGGAGGTCGAGGCGCGTCACGAGGTAAAGCGCGACGGCCAGCAGCGCCGCGAACAGCACCAGCGCTTCCACCGGCGCTATGCGCCGCGCGGCCAGCGGGCGGTCGCGCGTGCGGCGCACGTACGGATCGATATCACGGTCGGCGAAGTCGTTGATGACGCAGCCGGCGGCACGCATCACCACCACGCCCAGCACGAACACGATCAGGACGCGTGGGCTGGGGCGACCGGCGCCGGCGATCCACAGCGCCCACAGCGCCGGCCACAAGAGCAGCCACGTCCCCACCGGCCGATCCAGGCGCGCCAGGCTCGCGTACTCGTGCACGCGCAGACCTAAGCGATGCGACAGCGGCGCCTCCTCGGGCCGGGGTGTGGTGAGCATGAAATCCGGGCGGACGACAGCCATCGTGAGTTTGAGTTTACGTTATCCGACTCGCCCGTAGCGCTCACCGGCGCCGATCCAGCGCGTGGCGAGCGGTGCGATATTCGCGGGGTGCAAGGCAATGAGTTTTTCGGCGCACGCCTGTACGCGCGGCAAAAGGTCGGCGTCGCGCAAGAGATCGGCGACCCGCAGCTGCGCAAGTCCGGTCTGGCGCGTACCCAGAAGCTCGCCGGGTCCGCGCAGCTCAAGATCGCGGCGCGCAATGACAAAACCGTCGCTGCTCTCACGGATCGCCTTCAGCCGGTCGCGCGCCAGCGCCGACAGCGGCGCCTGGTACAGCAGTACGCAGGTGCTCGCCTCCGTGCCGCGTCCGACGCGCCCGCGCAGCTGATGCAACTGGGCGAGTCCCATGCGCTCCGCGTTTTCAATGACCATGAGCGTTGCGTTGGGCACGTCCACGCCGACCTCGATGACGGTCGTGGCGACCAAGCAGCTGCAGCTTCCCCGACTTGAACGCGAGCATCGCCTGGTCCTTGGGCCCGCCGGGCATGCGGCCATGCACGAGGCCGACGCGCACTCCGGGGAGCGCCTCGCTCAAGGCCGCGGCGGTTTCCTCCGCGGCCTGCGCCCGCAGCTCGTCGGACTCTTCGATCAGCGGGCACACCCAGTACGCCTGGCGTCCCGCGCGGCACGCCGCGACGATGCGCGCCACCACCTGCGCGCGCCGCTGCGCCGGCACCACCACCGTGTGCACCGGCGTGCGACCCGGCGGCAGCTCCTCGATCACCGAGATGTCGAGGTCGGCGTAGGCGGTCATCGCGAGCGTTCGCGGGATGGGAGTCGCCGTCATGATCAGCTGATGCGGCACGCGCCCCTGTTGCTGGCCTTTTTCGGCGAGCCTGAGGCGCTGCTGCACACCGAAGCGGTGCTGCTCATCGACGATGACGAGTGCCAGACGCGCGAAGTCCATGCCTTCCTGGAACAACGCATGCGTTCCCACCACCAGCCGGATCTCGCCGGAGGCGATGGTGGCGAGCGCGCTCTTGCGCGTGCGCGCCGGCTGCGAACCTGACACCAGCGCGACCGTGAACCCGAGCGGTGCGAACCAGTCGCGGAAATTTCGCCAGTGCTGCTCGGCGAGCAGCTCCGTCGGCGCCATGAGCGCGGCCTGCATGCCGCTGCCGGCCGCGCGCGCCGCCGCCGCCGCCGCGATCACCGTCTTGCCGCAGCCGACGTCGCCTTGCAGCAGTCTCAGCATCGGCACGCCGGTGGCCAGATCGCTCTCCACGTCATGCAGCGCGCGCCGCTGCGCGCTCGTGAGTGCAAACGGCAGCGCGCCGATGAAGCGCCGCGCGAGTCCCGCTTCGTCCGCGAGCTCCCAGGCGGGATCGGCTTTCAGCTGGCGCTTGCGCACTTTCAGCGCCAGGTGGTGCGCCAGCAGTTCTTCGAACGCGAGGCGGCGCTGCGCCGGGTGGCGGCCGGCCGCAAGCTCCGTGAGCCGGGCTGCGGTGGGGGGGTGGTGCAGATAGTTCAGTGATTCCTTGAGCGTCGGCAGACCCGGCGGCAGACCAGCACCCTGCGGGAGGAAGTCTGGCAGCCCCGTGCGCTCGAGTTCCCACAGCGCCTCGCCGATGAGCGCGCGCAGCCGCCCCTGGGGAACCCCTTCCGTGAGCGGATAAATCGGCGTGAGCGCATCCTCGAGCGGGGCGGCGTCGGCCAGGATCCGGCGGTATTCCGGATGCACCATCTCCAGTCCCAGAGGACCGCGGCGCACTTCGCCGAAGCAGCGCAGGCGCGTGCCGCGCGCAAGCCCGTGCTGCTGGCTCGCCGAGAAATAAAAAAACCGCAGCGTGAGCATCCCTGAGCCGTCGGCAATGCGGCACAAGAGCTGTCGGCGGCCGCGGTAGGCGACCTCGGTGAGCTGGATTTCCCCTTCGACGACCGCGCGCTGCTGCGCCGTGAGCGAACCGATCGCCGACACGTGGGTGCGGTCTTCGTAGCGCAACGGCAAGAGGAACAACAGGTCCGACACGCGCGTGACCCCTAAGCGCGCCAGTTTCGCGGCGAGCACGGCGCCCACGCCGCGCAGTGCCGTCACCGGACGCTGTCGATCTGCTTCACCCGGCAGCGGCGGGACTTGCGTCCCGGCAGGCGGTGCGGAGGGTTTCAGCCCAGGTGCAGGACGCACTCGATTTCGACCTGCGCGTCGCGCGGCAGCTGCGCCACGCCCAGCGTGGAGCGTGCCGGGTAGGGCTTGTTGAAGTACAGCGCCATGATCTCGTTGACCTTGGCGAAGTTCTTCAGATCGAGCAGGTAGATGTTCACCTTCACCGCCTGGGCGAGGGAGCCGCCGGCGGCTTCCGCCACCGCCTTGAGGTTCTCGAACACGCGCCGCACCTGCGCCTCGAAGTCCGCGCTCACGAGCTGCGTGGTGGCCGGATCCAGCCCCACCTGGCCGGAGAGGTAGACGGTATCGCCGGCGCGCACCGCCTGCGAATAAGTGCCGAGCGCCTGCGGCGCGCGTTCCGTGTGAATGACCTGGCGGTTCATGCTGTGCTCCTGGTTGATCCCCGGGCCCTTAAGCGTCGCTGGCGTCGGCGTCGTCGAGATCGGCGTCGCTGTCAGCGGCGTGCTCATCGGCGCTGTGTTCATCGCCGCCGTGGGCATCGCGCGCGTGCGCCGCGATGGTGCGCGTCACGCGGCTGACGTCGGGCATGCGACGGATGACGCGCACCACGCGCGCCAGGTGGCGCCGGTCGCGCACCCGCAGCTCGAAGGTCAGCATGGCGGCGCCGCTGTCCTGCTCATCGATCGCGACGTGACCGATATTGGTTTCGGTGCCGGCGATGGCGGCGGCGATGGCCGCGAGCACGCCGGTGCGGTTCACCACGTAGACACGGATTTCGGAATTGAACAGCCGATCCGGGGCCGTCTGCCAGCCCACCGGCAGCCAGTTCTCGGGGTGCTTGCGGTAGTCCTCGACGTTGACGCAGTTCTCGCGGTGGATCACCACGCCGCGTCCGGCGGACAGGAAGGCGAAGATCGGATCGTAGGGAATCGGGAAGCAGCAGCGCGCGTAGGTCACGAGCAGGCCTTCCGTGCCCGCGATCGCCAGCGGCGCCGGTCCCGCGGTGCCGTCCGCGACCGGTGAGCCGGGCAGCAGGCGCCGCGCCAGCAACGGCGCCAGGCGCTCGCCCAGGCCGATCTTCTCGTACAACTCATCCAGGTCGCGCATGCCGAGTTCGGCGAGCGCCGCGTGCTGCACGTCGGGGGCTACGTCCTCTAGCGCGAGTCCAAACTCCGCCAGCGACTGGCCGAGGAGCTTCGCTCCGAGCGCGATGGCTTCCGAGCGCCGCAGGCCCTTCAGGTAGTGGCGGATGGCGCTGCGTGCCTTGGCGCTCACCACGAAATTCACCCACGCGGGACTCGGGGTTGCGCCCTTGGCGCTGATGATCTCGACCGTCTGGCCGTTGCGCAGCACGGTGCGCAGCGGCGTGAGCCGCCGGTCGATCTTCGCCGCCACACAGCGATTGCCGATGTCGGTGTGCACCGCGTAGGCGAAGTCCACCACCGTGGCGCCGCTCGGCAGGCGCAGGATCTGGCCCTTGGGCGTGAACACGTACACCTTGTCCGGAAACAGATCGACCTTGACGCTCTCCAGGAACTCTTCCGACGAGCCGGCCTCCTGCAGCGACACCAGGTTCGAGAGCCACTCGCGGGTGCGATCCTCCTGGGTGCTGTCGGAGCCGCCGCCGGTCTTGTACTTCCAGTGCGCGGCGATGCCGGCCTCGGCCACGCGGTGCATGTCGGCGGTACGGATCTGCACCTCGATGGGTACGCCATTGGGGCCAAACAGCGTGGTGTGCAGCGACTGGTAGCCGTTGACGCGCGGGATGGCGATGTAGTCCTTGAAGCGCCCGGGCATGGGCTTGAACACCGAGTGCACCGCGCCGAGCGCGCGGTAGCAGGTGTCGGTCGTCTCGACCACAATGCGGATGCCGTACACGTCGACGATCTCGGCGAGCAGCGCGCGCTTGCGGCGCATCTTCTTATAGATGCTGTACAGGTACTTCTCGCGCGTCTCGACCTGCGCGTGGATGTTGCTCTTGAGCAGCGCCGCGTTCAGCTGCTGCTCGATCTTCTTCAGGAACTCCTTCTGGTTGCCGCGCGCGCGGCGTAGCGCCCGCTCCAGTACGTGGTGACGGCGCGGGTAGAGCGCCTTGAAGCCTAAGTCCTCGAGCTCGAGCTTCATGGTGTAGAGCCCGAGCCGCTCGGCGATCGGGGCGTAGATCTCGAGCGTCTCGCGGGCGATCGCCCGGCGCCGCGCCGGTGCCATCGCCTCGATGGTGCGCATGTTGTGGGTGCGATCGGCGAGCTTCACCAGGATCACGCGCAGGTCGCGCACCATCGCGAGCAGCATCTTGCGGAAGGACTCCGCCTGGGCTTCCTCGCGGCTCTTGAACTTGATCTGGTCGAGCTTGGTGACGGCGTCGACGAGTTCCGCCACGTCAGCCCCGAAGCGCGCCGCCAGCTGGTCCTTGGGCGTCGGGGTGTCCTCGATGACGTCGTGCAGGATCGCCGCGATGATGGTGTCGGGGTCCAGGCGCAGGTCGGCGAGGATGGCCGCCGCCGCTACCGGGTGGGCAATGTAGGGTTCACCGGAGAGGCGCTTCTGGCCGTGGTGCGCCGAGGCGCCAAATTCGGCGGCCTCGCGGATGCGGCTCACCTGCTCGGCGGGCAGGTAGCTGCCGACGGCTGCCAGCAGCTCTTTTAGTCCCGGAGTGCGTCTTGCGCCGGGCAGCAGTCCCAGGAGCGAAGACGCATAGTCCATGGTTGAGTGGCGGCGTCAGTCTCCGAGGCCGAACTGCGGCGCGCGGAAGCTGGACTGGTTGTCCGCATCGGGCACGGCGGGCTCCGGAGCAGGATCCGGCTCGCGCAGCATCTCGGCGGTCACGCGTCCCGCGGCGATTTCGCGTAGTGCCAGCACCGTGGGCTTGTCGTTCTCCAGGGGCAGGGTTGCCTCGGCGCCGTTGGCGAGCCGGCGCGCACGCTGGGAGGCGAGCAGCACGAGCTGGAACAGGTTATCGACGTTCTGCAGACAGTCTTCTACGGTAATTCGGGCCATGATCGCTTGCTTGAGTTGGGGTGCCCCCACTAAGGGGCACGCACGGCCTTTCAGTATAAAGGAATTGCCTGGCGCCAGGCCAGCGATGTGGCTCGATCAGACGGGCAGCACGCTGAGCGCCATGCCGCCGAGGGCGCTGGTGAGCACCGCCAGGAGCGGCGGGGCACGCCACACGGTGAGCAAGAGAAACCCGAGCGCGGCCACGGCAAAATCTCCGCGGCTACGGATGGCGCTGGTCCAGATCGGGTCGTAGAGGGCGGCGGCGAGCAGGCCCACCACCGCCGCGTTGACGCCCGCCAGCACCGACTGCGCGCGCGACTGGCGTCGCAGCGCCTGCCAGAACGGCAGCGCACCGATGAGCAGGAGCAGCCCCGGAATGTAAATCGCCACCAGCGCCAGCGCGGCGCCCCGGATGCCGCCGGGCCCGACGCTCAACACCGCGCCCAGGTAGGCCGCAAAGGAGAACAAGGGACCCGGGACCGCCTGGGCCGCGCCGTAGCCGGTGAGGAAGCTGCGATCGGTGACCCAGCCCGGCACCACGACCGCATCGCGCAGTAAGGGCAGCACCACGTGACCGCCGCCGAACACCAGCGCCCCGGAACGGTAGAAGGCTTCCAACACGGCGAGGTCCTGTGAGTGCGTCACGCCGCGCAGCACCGGCAGCGCGATCAGCAGTGTAAAAAACGCCAGCAACGCCGTGACTCCCACGCGGCGCGACACGCGGATGAACGGCTGCTCCGACAGCGCCGGGGCCGTGGCGCGGCACAGCCACCAGCCCCCCAATCCCCCGACGCACATCGCCAGCACCGGCACGGCGGCGGAAGCGCCGCACAGCATGACCAGCATTGCCGCGATGGCGATCGCGGCGCGCGCGCCATCCGGACACAAGCGTGGCGCCATGGCGTACACCGCCTGTGCCACCACGGCGACCGCCGCGAGCTGCAGGCCGCGCAGCAGCCCCTGGCCGAGTGGATCTGCCAGCGCATGCGCGCCATAGGCGAAGGCCACCAGCGCCGCCGCCGAGGGCAGCGTGAAGCGCAGTCCACGCCGCCAGCGCTCCTAAGTAACCCGCGCGCAAGAGGCCGATGGAAAATCCCACCTGGCTGCTCGCGGGACCGGGCAGGATCTGGCACAGCGCCACCAGATCCGCGAAGGCCGCCTCGCCGAGCCAGCGGCGGCGCACGACGAACTCAGCGCGGAAATAACCCAGGTGCGCGAGCGGGCCGCCGAAGGCGCTCACGCCGAGCCTGGCAAATGCGAGCAGCACCTCCAGCGGTGAGCCGCCGGGATGTCGGGTCGTGTCAGGATCTGGCAACGGCACTCAAATACGCTCGCGGAAGTTCGACCCGGTGCTTTGGCGGCGGCGCCGCGCGCCTTAAGGCGCCGCGAGCAGTTCCGCCAGCAGCGCTTTTAAGCCCGGCCGGTCGCTGCGCAGATCCTCACCCGGCCCGGCGACGATGCTGCGCAGATCCGCGACCGCCCGCTCGAAGTCATCGTTCACGACGACGTAGCCGAACTCGCGATAGTGGGACATGTCCGCGACCGAATCGGCCAGGCGCCGGGCGATCACTTCCGCGGTATCGGTGGCGCGTCGCGCCAGGCGTTGCGCCAGCGCCGCCCGCGAGGGCGGCAGGATGAAAATGCTGGTGCACTCGGGCATGCGTTCGCGCACCTGCCGCGCGCCCTGCCAGTCGATCTCCAGCACCACGTCGTGGCCGGCGGCGAGCTGCTGGTCAACGAAGGCGCGCGAGGTGCCGTAGAAGTTGCCGAACACGCACGCGTGCTCGAGCAGTTCCCCGCGCGCGATGAGCGCTTCGAACTCGGGCACCGTCACGAAGTGGTACTCGCGGCCGTCCTCCTCGGTCGGGCGCTTCTTGCGCGTGGTGTGCGAGATGGATACGCGCAGCTGCGGCGCGTTCGCGAGCAGCGCCTTGACGAGCGAGGTCTTGCCCGCCCCCGAGGGCGCCGCGATCACGAACAGCCGGCCGTGTTTCATGCCGGGAAATATAGCTTAGCCGGCGCGAGCCCCGCGAGCAGCGCCCGCAGCGCCTGGCCGCGATGACTCACGGCGTTTTTCTCCGCCGCCGTCAGCTGCGCGGCGGTGCGCGATTCCCCCGCCACGCCTGCGGGCACGAACAGCGGATCGTAGCCAAAGCCGCCGCTGCCGCGCGCGCGCGTCGCGATGCGTCCCTCCCAGGTGCCGCGCGCCACCAGCGGCGCCGCATCCTCGGCGCTGCGCACCAACACGATGACGCACTGATAGCGTGCACCGCGCTGCCCCTCCGGGACGTGTTGGAGTTCGCTCAGCAGCCGCTTAAGATTGTCCGCATCGCTGGCAGCGGCGCCCGCGAAGCGCGCCGACCAGACGCCGGGGCGTCCGTCCAGGGCGTCCACTTCGAGCCCGGAGTCATCCGCCAGCGCCGGCAGAGCGGTCGCGGCGGATGCGTGGCGCGCCTTCATGAGCGCGTTGGCGAGGAAGCTGCTGCCGGTTTCCGCCACCGCGGCTACCCCGAGCTCGCCCTGCGGCACGAGTGCCAGATCAAGCGGCGCCAGGAGCGCTGCGAGCTCACGCAGCTTGCCCGCGTTGCCGCTCGCGAGCACCACCCGCGTCACGGGGACTTCAGCGCCTCGGCCTGCAGTGCGAACAGTTGCGCGGTGCCGGCGCTCGCCAGCTCGAGCATCGCGTCGAGCTCGTGGCGGCGGAACGCGTGGCCCTCCGCCGTTCCCTGGATCTCGATGAACGCGCCGCCGTTGTTCATGACGACGTTCATGTCGGTTTCCGCCTGCGAGTCTTCCGCGTAGTCCAGGTCCAGCACCGGCACGCCGGCCACGATACCCACCGACACCGCCGCCACCTGTCCGTGCAGGGGGCTGGCGGCGATGCTGCCGCGCCGCACGAGACGCTCGCAGGCCTGCACCAGCGCCACGTAGGCGCCGGTGATGGCGGCGGTGCGCGTGCCGCCGTCGGCCTGCAGCACGTCGCAGTCGAGCGTGACGGTGCGCTCGCCGAGCGCTTTCAGGTCCGCGACCGCGCGCAGCGAGCGGCCGATGAGACGCTGGATTTCCTGGGTGCGGCCGGTTTGTTTGCCGCGTGCCGCCTCGCGCGCGTTACGCGTATGGGTAGCGCGCGGCAGCATGCCGTATTCGGCGGTGATCCAGCCCTGGCCCTTGCCGCGCAGGAACCCGGGCACGCCCTCCTCGACGCTCGCGGTGCACAGCACCTGCGTGTCGCCGAACTCGATGAGCACCGCGCCTTCGGCGTGCTTGGCATGCCGGCGCGCGAAGCTCACCTGGCGCAGTTCCCCCGCCGCTCGTCCGGAAGCTCTCGGCACGCCGCCCGCCTAGGCCCGGCCGAGCCAGCGCAGCGCCGCGGCCGAGGTGTTGTCGCTGCCCGCGCCGGCGCGCTTCACCGCGCGCTTGCCGAGCGCGACCAGGCTGTCACGCAGCGTCCCGCGCGCGCCCACGCCGGCGGCGACCTCGTCGTCCTTCAACGGACCCCACAGCCCGTCGGTGCAGGCGAGCAGCACGTCATCCGCTTCCAGCGCCCGCCGCCGCGACAGCGACATGTCGGGCAAGATCGGCTCGCCCCCGAGGCAGCATTCGACGAAGTTACGCATCGGGTGATTGTGCGCCTGCTCGGCGTTGATGAGTCCCTCGCGCAGCAAGAGCTCGACGTGACTGTGGTCGCGGCTGCGGGCGAGGAGCTTGCCGCCGCGCACGTGGTAGAGGCGGCTGTCACCGACGTGCGCCCACCAGCTCGCGGCCTGCTGAATCAGGCACACCGCGCAGGTGGCCCGCGGCCGCTGCTCCAGTGGCAGCTGCACGCCGAGCTTCACCACTTCCTCGTGCGCGCGCCCGAGCGTCACGTGCAGGAACCCCAGGGGATCGAACAACGGTTGCGGGCAGTGCCAGAACGCCTCGACGATCACCTGTTGCGTGACCTGCGCGGCGCGCGCGCCGTCGGCGTGACCGCCCATGCCATCGGCGACCAGCAGCAGCGCCGCGTGCTCCGCCACCGCGATGCAGACCCGGTCCTGATTCTCCTCGCGCCCGCCGAGCAGGCTGATATCCGCGTATTCGACCTGCAAGAAGCGACCCATGTATCTGTTAGACTTCTGCCGCGCTTTATATCACCTCCACGCGCAGGCGTAGCGCTTATGGCGCTGTTCGATAACCCACTCAGGCGGACTCTTCCATGATCGCGAGCATGACGGGCTTCGCACGGCACGAAGCCAGCGGCCCCTGGGGCACGCTGGTGTGCGAGCTGCGCAGCGTCAACCATCGCTTCCTCGAGGCGGGACTGCGTCTGCCGGAGGAGCTGCGCGCGGCGGAAGGGGAATTGCGTCAGCGCCTCACCCGGCAACTGCGCCGCGGCAAGGTCGATTGCACGCTCACCTACCGCCGCCCGCCGGGCGCGGGCGGCGCGCTGGAAGTCGACGCCGCGGCGCTCGCGCGCGTGGTGGCGGCCGCGCAGCTCGTGAGCCGCTCGCTGCGCGAGCCGTCCACCGTGAGCGCCCTCGATGTGCTGCGCTGGCCCGGGGTGCTGCGCGAGGAGAGTGTCGGCGGCGAGCAGCTCATGAGCGCAGCCTTCGCAGTATTCGACGTTACGCTCACGGAACTGGTAGCGGCACGCGCCCGGGAAGGGGCGCGGCTGCGGGAGCTGCTCGAGCAGCGTTGCGCGGCGCTGCAGACCCTGGTGACGACGGTGCGGGCGCGGCTGCCGGAGGTGCAGGCACGCTCGCGCGCGCGGCTGCAGGAGCGGCTGGCGGAAATTACCGCGAGCGTCGATCACGAGCGGCTCGAGCAGGAACTCGCGCTGCTGCTGCAGCGCCTGGACGTCGACGAGGAGCTCGAGCGCCTGAGCGGCCACATCAGCGAAATCCTGCGCGTCATCGGCGGCGGTGAGCCGGCGGGCCGGCGGCTGGATTTCCTCATGCAGGAGCTGAACCGCGAAGCCAACACGCTGTCCTCGAAGTCGCAGGATCTGGAGACCACGCGCACCGCGGTCGACATGAAGGTGCTGATCGAGCAGATGCGTGAGCAGGTGCAGAACGCGGAGTAGCCTTAGCGCGCCGCAGTTTTCCTTCAATGTCCGCGCTCCGCAATCCCCCGCTCGCCCTGTACGTGCATTTCCCGTGGTGCGTGCGCAAGTGCCCGTACTGTGACTTCAACTCCTACACCCTGAACGGCGAGCTCGCGCAGGAGCCGTATCTTGAGCGCCTGGCGCGCGACATCGAGGCGCAGGCGCCGCAGGTTGCGGGGCGCGAGATCGTGAGCGTGTTCCTGGGTGGCGGCACGCCGAGCCTGTTCTCGCCGGATGCGATCGGGCGGGTGCTGCAGACGGCGGGCCGGCATCTGACGCTGTCGGCGCAGGTCGAGGTGACGCTCGAGGCGAACCCCGGGACCATCGAGCGCGGGCGCTTCGCGGCCTACCGCGATGCGGGCGTGACGCGCGTGTCGCTTGGCGCCCAGAGTTTCGACGCCGCCCAGCTTGCAAGGCTCGGGCGCATTCACTCGCCGGATGAAACGCGCCACGCCGCCAGTGAACTGCACGCCGCGGGTCTCACCAACTTCAATCTCGATCTCATGTATGCGCTGCCGGGCCAGGACGTGGCCGGCGCGCGAGCCGACGTGGCCGAGGCGCTCGCGCTCGCGCCTGCGCACCTGTCGCATTACCAGCTCACCCTCGAGCCCGGCACGGTGTTCGCCGCGCGCCCGCCCGCATTGCCGGACGAGGATGTTGCCGCGGCCATGCTGCTGGCGTGCGGCGGAAGGCCTGCAGGCGGCCGGGTTTGCTCAATACGAGGTGTCCGCCTATGCGCGCGCCGGGCGGCAATGCCAGCACAACCTTAACTATTGGAATTTCGGGGACTACCTCGGGGTGGGCGCCGGCGCGCACGGCAAGCTGACGTTCGCCGATCGCGGGCAGATCGTTCGCACCCTGCAGCCGCGTGAGCCGCGCCGTTATCTCGCCGCCCCGGACACGCCCCTCACGCAGCACCGGATCGCCACGCATGAGCTGCCCTTTGAATTCATGCTGAACGCACTGCGCCTTCCGGCTGGATTCACTTACGAGGGCTTCACCGCCCGCACCGGACTCACTATCGATGCCATCAGTGCCCAGATTGCAGCGCTCGAGGCGCGTGGACTCATGCAACTGACGGCGCTGGGCTGCCGGCCGAGCGCCCTGGGGCTGCGATTCCTGAACGACCTGCTGCTGGAGTTCATGCCGGAAAGTTCACAAATGACCGGCAGTTCCACGTTGTCAATGACCTCGCACCAGCCCGGCCGCGCCGCTTCCGCGCCGTTATACACAGGCTCGCAGGCCTCCGCGCAAGAATGAGCTAGTTGCGCTTCAAACCACCCAAGCTGCTCAATGTCATCATCGCAACCCATTGATAAAGATGCCTAAAACTGCGTGATCATTTTTTGACCAAGGTAACAAAAATGCAATCTTGCGGCGAAATCGATGCATTCCGGGGCCGTGAGTCCACAGACTTGTCCACAGGTTCTGTGGATAAGGAAACGCCCGCGGCGGGGCGTTTCGCGCTGCAGGCTTGAGGCGCAGCCCCTGTGCCGCTAAACTCCCGCGCCCTTTAATTCCCGTTGCCGCCACCCCATGTAGCGGCGACACCCTTACCGAACCGCGTGAGCTTGAGCCATGAAAGCCTCGATTCATCCCGACTACAAAGAGATCAACGTCACCTGCACGTGCGGCAACACGTTCAAGACGGGATCGACGCTGGGCCACGACCTGCAGGTCGAGGTGTGCTCGAGTTGCCATCCGTTCTACACCGGCAAGCAGAAGATGGTCGATACCGCCGGGCGCGTGGACAAGTTCCGTAAGAAGTACGGCGGCGGCGCTGCCGCGACCAACACTGTTGCGGCGCCGGCGGCGCCAGCCAAGTAGCCACTGCCTTGGCTTGAGCGCGGCCCGCTGACCGCGCCGTCGCTCACCCCTTTGTGCCGAGCGGGCGGGAACTTTTCTCATCACCTGCTGATGACGCGAGCGGCGCGTCGCGCTGCCTTGATTCGGTCCACGGACCATGTAACGCTCACGCCGATCATGGCCGACAAGACGACCCCGAAGACATTCGAGCTTACGGATCCCGCACGCGGACGCAGCGCGCAGCTGCCCGTGCGCAGCGGCACCATCGGGCCGGCGGCGCTCGACATCGCGGGGATCCACAAGGAACTGGACGTCTTTACCTACGATCCGGGCTTCGGCATGACCGCGGCGACCGAGAGTCGCATTACCTATATCGACGGGGATGCCGGGGTGCTGCTCTACCGCGGCTACCCGATCGAGCAGCTGGCGCAGAAGAGCTCCTTCATGGAGGTGGCGTACCTGCTGTTGCTCGGGGAGCTGCCGACGGCGAAGCAGCTCACCGAGTTCACCGGCAACATTCGTTATCACACCATGATCAACGAGACGTTGCTGCGTTTCTTCAACGGCTTCCATCACAACGCGCATCCGATGGCGATGGTGTCGGCCGTGGTGGCGTCGATGTCGGCGTTCTATCACGACACGATGGACATCCATAACCCGCGCCACCGGGAGATCTTCTCGCACCGGATCATCGCCAAGCTGCCGACCATCGCCGCCGCCGCCCACAAGCACTCCCTGGGGCAGCCGTTCATCTATCCGCGCAACGACCTCGACTACGCCGGCAACGTGCTCAACATGGTGTTCGCGGTGCCGTGCGAGCCCTACCAGGTCGACCCGATCGCTTCCCAGGCGCTGGATCTGCTGTTCGTGCTGCACGCGGATCACGAGCAGAACGCCAGCACCTCCACGGTGCGCCTCGCGGGCAGCACCGGCGCCAATCCGTACGCGGCGATATCCGCCGGCGTCTCGGCGCTGTGGGGTCCGGCGCACGGCGGCGCCAACGAGGCGGTGCTGGCGATGCTCGAGCAGATCGGCAGCGTCGATAACATTCCGAAGCACCTGGCGATGGCCAAGGACAAGTCGAGCCACTTCCGTCTCATGGGCTTCGGTCACCGCGTCTACAAGAACTTCGACCCGCGCGCGACCATCATCCGCGCCATGTGCCACAAGGTGCTCGAGCGGCTCGGCCGTACCGACAACCCGCTGTTTGAGCTGGCGCTGCGCCTCGAGGAGATCGTCCTCAAGGATGAGTACTTCGTGGAGCGCAAGCTCTACCCGAACGTGGACTTTTACTCGGGCGTCATCTACAGCGCCATCGGCATTCCGCGCTCGATGTTCACCGTGATGTTCGCCATCGCGCGCACCGTGGGCTGGGTGGCGCACTGGCAGGAAATGATTTCCGACCCCGGTATGCGTATCGGCCGGCCGCGGCAGCTGTACACCGGCGCGACGCGCCGCGATTACGTGGACATCAGGAAGCGCAGCTAGGGGAGCTGCTCCCCCTCACGGCAGCTGCAGCAGCGCCTCCACTTCGAAAGCATTCGCCCGCCGCATCGGCCGCCCGTCGACCGGGCTGACCGGCGCCTGCCGGATGCCGTCGGTCGGAAACACCGTGGCCTCGATCGGCTGATCCTGCATCTGGAAGCGCACGCCGGGATAAGCGCGCACCCGCTCCGGCGTCAGCTTGACGCGCCGTTCGGTGACCTCGTGCGGAATGCCCTGGTCCAGCAGTTTCAGCGTGACGGCTTCGGCGCGCTCGGTGAACAGGTGCAGCTGGACCTCGGTGTGCTGGGTCGCGGTCCCGGCCAGCACCGCGCCCACCAGGCGCGGCTCGAACTCGCACAGGTAACGCATGGCGCTCAAGGCCGCGCGGCGCTGCGCGTGCAGGGACAAAAGGTGCGAGGGGCCGCCGAACAGGCGCTGGTATTCCGCCAGCGCGCTCTCGATCTCGGAGTTCTTCGGCAAGAGCGCCGTGCCGTCGGTGACGCCGAAGCGCTCGGCCGCCTTGCGCTTGGCAATGAGAAAGTCGCGGATGCCGTGCTCGGCCATGATGCGCGCGGCTTCCTGCGCCAGCGCCCGTCGCAGGTTGTCGGCCCGCGCCACGTGTTTCTTGGCTCTCGTCACAGTGCGCGCCAGCCCTATCAGAAGATCGGTTCGCTGCTCGCCGGCCCGGCCGGTCCCTGCGTGCCGGTTTCCGCGTCGGCGGCCGCCGGCAGGTGAGCGGTCATGAAAATCTCCGGCACGCCGTCCGGATTCTCGGCGCTCACCAGCGTGCCGGTCTCGGGCGATATGCGTAAGGTCACGAGTCCATCGGGCATCGGCCGGCGCAGCTCCGGCACGCCCTTGAGCGCCTCGCGCATGAACTGCACCCAGATCGGCAGCGCGGTGCGCGCCCCTTCCTCGCTCTCACCGAGCGGGCGCTCCTGGTCAAAGCCGACCCACACCGTGGCGACGAGATTGCGCGTGAAGCCGTTGAACCAGGTGTCCTTGGCCTCGTTGGTGGTGCCGGTCTTGCCGGCGAGGTCGTTGCGCCCGAGCGCCAGCGCGCGCCGCCCGGTGCCGCGCCGGATCACGTCCGCCATCATGTCGGTCATGACGTAGGCGTTCTGCGCGCTGATGACGCGCGGCGCGATTTCCTCCGGCTTCAGCGGCTGCGGTTCGCCGCGGGTCGTGTCCGAGACCTGCAGCGGCGAGGGGCTGCCCGCATCCGCCTCGCTCCCATCACACTGCGGGCAGACCCGGCGCGGTGCGGCGCGCCACACCGCCTGGCCGGAGGCATCCTCGATGCGGTCGATGAAATACGGGTCGACCCGGTAGCCACCGTTCGCGAACACGGCGTACCCGGCCGCGACGTCCAGCGGCGTCGCTTCCAGCGTGCCGAGCGCGAGTGTCAGGTCGTGGGGCATGCTGCGCGGATCGAAGCCGAAGCGGCTGATGTAGTCGATCGCGGCCGGAATACCGACCGCCTTGAGCACCCGGATCGATACCAGGTTGCGCGAGTGCACCAGGGCATCGCGCAGCCGTGTCGGCCCGCCGAAGGCGCGCTCGGAGTTTTCCGGCCGCCAGGCCTCCTCGGTGCCGTTGCCTTCGAGCACGATCGGGGCGTCGAGCAGCACGGTCGCCGGCGTGAAGCCGTGCTCGAGGGCGGCGGAATACAGGAACGGCTTGAAGCCGGAGCCCGGCAGGCGGCGGGCCTGGGTGACGCGGTTGTACTTGTTGGTGAAGTAGTCGAAGCCGCCGACCAGGGCCACGATGCTGCCATCGTTCGGATCCAGAGCCGCCAGCGCGCCTTGCGCTTCCGGTATCTGCCCGAGCTGCGCATGCCCGGCCGCATCCGCCACCACATAGATAACGTCGCCCTTGCTCAGCAGCTGCGCGGCGTTCTGCGGCACCGGACCCAGGGCATCGTTGCGGCCCGCTTTACGCGCCCACGACATCCCGTCCCACTCGATCTGCACCGGCCCGAGCGTCTTCACATAGGCGTGTACGGTCTTGTCTTCCACCGATTGCACGATCGCCGGCGCGAGATTGCCGATCGAGGCGTACTCGTCCACCAGGTCATCGAAGTCCACCTCGCCGTGCGCTGGCAGGTCGATGTGGCCGGCGGGCCCGCGCCAGCCGTGGCGGCGGTCGTATTCAATGAGGCCGATACGCACCGCGCGGTTGGCATCCGCCTGCAGGCGTCCGTCGATGGTGGTGTAGACCTTGTAGCCGGCGCTCTCGGCGGTGGCGCCGAAGCGCTGCCGCAGCTCCAGGCGCGCCATCTCGGCGACGTACGGCGCCTCCACATCGAACAGGGGCGCATGCGCGCGCGCCTGCATCGGCTCTTTGTTGGCGGCCTCGGCCGTGGCGGCGTCGATGTAGCCGAGCTCGCGCATGCGGCGCAGGACGTAGCCGCGGCGCTGGGTCGCGAGTTCCGGGTCGACAATCGGGTTGTACTTCGAGGGCGCCTTGGGCACCCCGGCGATGGTGGCGGCCTCGGCCACGTCGAGCTTGTCGAGCGTCTTGCCGAAGAAGGCCTCCGCGGCCGCGGCCACGCCGTAGGCGCGCTGGCCGAAGAAAATAACATTCAGATAGAGACCGAAGATTTCCTGCTTGCTGAACTCGTGCTCCATGCGGTAGGTGACGAAGGTCTCCTGCAGCTTGCGGCGCGCGGTCTTGTCCAGATTCAGGAACATGTTGCGCGCGGCCTGCATGGTGATCGTGCTCGCGCCCTGCGTCTTCTCACCCGACACCACATCGATGAGCACCGCGCGCACCACGCCGAAGTAATCGATGCCGTGATGTTCGAAGAAGCGCTCGTCTTCGGCGGCCAGGAAAGCGTGTTTGACGACGTCGGGGATCTGCTCGTAGGTGACCGGGATGCGCCGCTGCTCGCCGATCTGCGCTATCAGCGCACCACTGCGTGTGTAGACGCGCAGCGGCACCTGCAGCTCCACGTTACGCATCGCATCCAGCGGCGGCAGCGAGGGCACCAGATAGACATAACTACAGGCGAGCGCGTAAGCCCCGAGAAGTGTGACCAACATCACACCAGCCGCGACGGCTGCCAGCACGCGAATGTAATTCCATTTCACAAAAAACCAACTCCGTTGCTTGCGCTCCCTCAAGGCCGCCGGCATAGTACCGGCCGATTCTTAGGCAAACTCACCGAAAGGTGGGGACGCAAAGCCTCCGGTCTACGGGACGTAGGTGCCTACGACAGCGGGGTTGCCGGTGCGAACGTTAACGCACTCCACGGTGGCGGGCCACGCAGGTCCGCAAGCGCGAGGAGGCACGGTTCGACCGACTACCCAGCGCGTCGTTGCACCCAGCGCCGAAGCCCGCGAAGCTCCTTCGTCCCCAAGGGCGCTTGGACGGCAAGACTCGACACGATTCAGGTCTCCTGGCTCGCCGTGCGCGTGACGCGGGTGGCACTTGCGCAGGATCGCCAGCGGGCGGCGCGTGGTTCCGTGATCCGTCTCACGTTCAATTTAACTTTGCGCTGATATATAGTGCTTCGGATTATGATGCAGGGTGGTCATTTTCAGGCGTAATGTCCTGAAAAGGAAATAAAAATGTTCCTTCTGCAGCGAAAATACCGCCCGCTACTGGGACTTGACATAACGACTTCGTCGGTCAAGCTCATCGAGCTTGCCATGGCGGGTGGCCAGTACCGCGTCGAGGCGTACGCCGCCGAGCCCACCCCGCAGAACGCCATCAATGAGAAGGCGATCGTGGATGCGGAAGCGGTTGGCGAGGCGATCCGCCGCGCGGTGAAACGCGCCGGCGCCAAGAGTGCCGAGGTCGCGATCGCAATCTCGGGCGACGCCGCCATCACCAAGGTGATCCAGATGCCGCGCGCGCTGCGCTCCGGCGACCTCGAGTCCCAGGTGGAGATGCAGGCCGACCAGTACATCCCCTTTCCGATGGACGAAGTCAGCTACGACTTCGAGGTGTTGGGACCCAACGAGAAAGATCCCGACGCCAACGACGTGCTGCTGGTTGCGACGCGCACCGAGAACGTCGAGCAGCGCCAGGCCGCGGTGAAAGCCGCCGGGCTCACGGCCAAGATTGTCGACGTCGAGGCCTTCGCCCTCGAGAATGCCTGCAAGCTGATGACGCACCAGATGCCCGACGGCGGCATCGATCGCACCATCGCGGTGGTGGACTTCGGCGCCAGCAGCACCACCTTCAGCGTGCTGCGCAACCTGCGCGTCGTCTACACGCGCGATTTCACCTTCGGCGGGCAGCAGCTCACCGAGGAGATCATGCGCACCTACGGGCTGGCGATGGAGGAAGCGGGGCGCGCCAAGAAAGAAGGCGGGCTGCCCGGCAACTATCAGTCAGAAGTCCTCGATCCGTTCATCGACGACATGACCCAGCAGGTCAGCCGCTCGCTGCAGTTTTATCTCGCCTCCGGTTCCGGGCGCGAGCAGCCGGAGAAGATCCTGGTGTGCGGCGGCTGCGCCAACATCCCGGGTGTGGCCGAGGTTATTTCCAGCCGCGTGGGCATTTCCGCTGAAAAGGGCGACCCGCTCGGCCAGATGAAGCTGTCCTCGCGCGCCAAGGCGCAGGCGGTGCAACGCGATGCCACGGCGCTCCTGACCGCCTGCGGACTCGCACTGCGGAGTTTCGACTGATATGCCACGCATAAACCTGCTCCCCTGGCGTGAAGGCCAGCGCAAGGAGCGCAAGCTCGCTTTCCTGGTGGCGCTCGCCGTGGCGGGACTCGCCGCCTGCGTCACCGCCTTCGCCGCCTACCTCATGTTCGGCTCGATGATCCAGGCGCAGCAGCATCGCAACGACCAGTTGCGGGCCGAGATCAAGACGCTCGACAAGCAGATCGAGGAAATCAACAACCTCGAGAGTGCCAAGCAGAAGTTCATCGCGCGCATGGAGATTATCGAGAAGCTGCAGCGCTCGCGCCCCGAGATCGTGCACGTGTTCGATGAGATCGTGCGCACGCTGCCGGAAGGTGTGTATCTCACCTCCGTCAAGCAGAACGCCAGGAAACTGAAATTCGACGGCGTGGCGCAGTCGAGCACGCGGGTCTCCTCTTTCATGCGCAACATCGACGGCTCGCAGTGGCTGCGTAACCCGGAGCTGGAGGTCGTGCAGACAGCCAAGGGCAGCGGTAGCGGCTCGAGCTTTACGCTGACCGCGGACGAGGTGAGTGTTACGGGCGCCGATGACAGCGGCGCCGCCGGCGCGCGCAAGGCCAAGATCCGCAAGGCAAGCCTGGATGGCGTGGGGGCGCGGCAATGAACCTGCTCGACGAACTGCGGGCACTTGACCCGCGCGATCCGGGGCGCTGGCCGATGCCGTTCCGCGCCGGCGCGGTGGGACTTACCTTCCTGGTGCTGGCGCTGGCCCTCAGCTATTACTTCGTATGGACCGATCAGCGTCCGGAGCTGCAGCGGCGCCAGGCCGAGGAGCTCACCCTGCGTCAGCAATTCCACGACAAGCATGCCAAGGCCGTGAACCTCGAGGTCTACAAGGGACAGCTGAAGGATATCGAACGCTCCTTCGGCGCGTTGCTGCGGCAATTGCCGGGCAAGACCGAAGTGCCGAGTCTGCTGGTCGACATCTCGCAGACCGGACTCGCGGCCGGGCTGCAGGAGAAGCTGTTCCAGCCGGAGCCGGAGCACAAGCAGGACTTCTATGCGGAGCTGCCGATCAAGATCAGGCTGACCGGCAGCTATCACCAGTTTGGCGAGTTCGTGAGCGGCATCGCGGCGCTGCCGCGCATCGTCACGCTGCATGACATCGACATCAAATCGGACAACAAGGACGCCTACGACCAGTTGTCCCTGGAACTGACGGCGAAGACCTATCGTTATATGGACGAGGACGAGATCGCCGCGGGCGAGGCGGACAAGAAGGACGTCACGCACCGTGCGAAGCCGGCGGGCCCGGCGGGCTAGGTAGTTACCCATGAACAACAACGCCTCATACGCATCCTCGCTGCGCTTTTTGTGCATCGCGTTCGCTTGTGCCGGCTACGCCGCGCTCAGTGCCTGCTCCGGCGCCGATGGCGACCTGGCGCGCTTCGTCGAGGACACCAAGAAAGAGCCCGGCGGCCGCGTCGAACCGCTGCCGGAGATCAAGCCCTACGAAACCTACGCCTACGCGGCGAGCGACCTGCGCTCCCCGTTCCTGCCCTCGAGCCCCGGCTCGGGCGCGGGCATCAACGGCGTGCGCCCCGATTCCAAGCGCAACCGCGAGTTCCTCGAACAGTACTCGCTCGACACACTCAAGATGGTAGGCACGCTGCGCTTGAGCGGCCACATGTTCGGCCTGGTACAGACCAAGGACGGCCTGGTGCATCGCGTGACCGCGGGCAACCACATCGGCCAGGCCGAAGGCAAGATCACCGATATCAGCACGTCAAAAATCAGCCTCGTTGAAATCGTTCCGGACAGCGTCGGCGGATATATGGAGCGTCCCGCCGCGCTGGCCCTGAATGAGTAAGGTCCAGCAGGGAGTCTCACGAATGCACGCGTATCGCACTATGAATCGCCTCCTCGGCACGGCCGCGTCGCTCGTGGTCGCCGGGGTTCTCGGCATGCTCCCGGTCACAGCGTCCCAGGCGCAGACCCCGGCGGCAGCCCAACCGGCGCTCCAGGCCATTGACGTGCAGCCCCTCGCGGGACAGCAGCTGCAGCTCACCATGCGCCTCTCGGGACCTGCGCCGCAGCCCCTGTCGTTCACCATCGACAACCCGGCGCGCATCTCCCTTGATCTGCCCAACACGACACTGGCGCTGCCCTCGCGCCGCATCGACGTGCACACCTCGGGCCTGGACACCATCCTCGCCGCCGAGACCAAGGACCGCACGCGCCTGGTGCTGAACCTCGACAAACTCGTGCCCTACGACACGCGCATCGACGGCAGTAACATCATCGTCACCCTGGGCGCCGCCACCGGCGCCGCCGCGGTCGCCAGCAGCGCCGCCCCGGTCGTGAGCTCCAGCGGCGGCAGCGCGGCGCGCGAACTGCGCGCCATCGACTTCCGGCGCAGCGCCGACGGCGCCGGGCGCGTGGTCGTGAAGCTCTCCGACCCGCATATCCATATCAACCTGCACCAGGTCGGCAGCCAGATCGTCGTCGACTTCAGCGACGCCAGCGTCGCGGCCAACCTCGCCCGCCGCTACGACGCCACCGACTACGGCACGCCGATCAGCTCCTTTGACGTCACGCGCGCCGGCAACGGCGCCCGCATCGCCATCACCGCCAGCGGCGACTTCGAGCAGCTCGCCTACCAGTCCGACGATCAGTACGTGGTCGAGGTGTCGGCGCGCCGCAAGAACGCCGCCGCGCTGGATGAAAAGCCGGTGTACACCGGCGAGCGGCTGACACTTAACTTCCAGGACATCGAGACGCGTGCGGTGCTGCAACTGCTGGCGGACGCCAGCGGCCAGAACATCGTGGTGAGCGATTCGGTCAACGGCAGCGTCACCCTGCGCCTGCAGAACGTGCCCTGGGACCAGGCGCTCGACATCGTGCTGCGCACCAAGGGCCTGGACAAGCGCAAGCAGGACAACGTCATCATCGTAGCTCCCCAGTCAGAACTGGCGGCGCACGAGAAGGCGGAACTGGCCGCCAAGCGCGACGTGCAGGAACTGGCGCCGCTGCGCTCGGAGTACCTGCAGGTCAACTACGCCAAGGCGGCCGACATGGCGGCCCTGATCAAGACCAGCAACAACTCGCTGCTGTCCACCCGCGGCAGCGTCGCGGTCGATGACCGCACCAACACCCTGCTGCTGCAGGACACCCCCGACCGGCTCGCGGACGTGCGCCGCCTGGTGGCGACGCTCGACATCCCGATCCGCCAGGTGCAGATCGAGGCGCGCATTGTCATCGTCAACAATGACTTCGAGCGTGACCTGGGCGCGCGCTTCGGCCTCACCAACTGGCAGAAGTATGGGCAGAACGGCCTGGTGAGCACCTCGGGCACCGCGGCCGGCACCGACTCGATGACCAACACCTATATCACCGGGCAGAACGCGCAGAACGCCGCCCTCAACCAGAACGCCTTCAATGCGGCGCAGGTCCCGCCGGTGGCGGGCACGGTGGTGCCGCTGTCGACCTACGGCATCCCGGCCGCCGCCAACCGCTACAACGTCAATCTGCCGGTCTCGAACCCCGGCCGGCTCTATCGCACTGGGCATTCTCGGCAACAACTTCCTCGTGGATCTTGAGCTGTCGGCGGCCCAGGCGGAGACCCAGGCGAATATCATCTCCTCGCCGCGCGTCATCACGGCGAACCAGAAGGAGGCGACGATCAAGCAGGGTGTGGAAATCCCCTACCAGCAGTCGGCCTCGAGTGGCGCGACCACGATTCAGTTCAAGGAAGCGGTACTGTCGCTCAAGGTCACACCGCACATCACGCCCTGACAACCGCGTGATCCTCGACCTCGACGTGCGTGACGACAACGTCGGCGCCATAGTCGTGGCCTCAGGCGGGGTGAACGTGCCCTCGATCGAGACGCGCGAGATCGCCACCCAGGTGCTGGTGAACGACGGCCAGACCGTGGTGCTGGGCGGCATCCTGCAGACCACCCAGCGCGAGGACGACACCAAGGTGCCGTATCTGGGCGACATCCCGGTGCTCGGACACCTGTTCAAGAGCACGCACCCACACGGACGACAAGGATGAGCTCATGATCTTCATCACCCCGAAGATCCTGCGCGAGGGCGTCAACGTCTATAACTGATCCGTTGCCGTCCAGCGACGATGAAGCGGCCGCCTGCGGGCGGCCGCTGCATTTTGGGTATCCTGTCGCCAGCCATGCTCGGC
The DNA here is from genome assembly GCA_963793895.1 of uncultured Gammaproteobacteria bacterium. Taxonomy (GTDB): domain Bacteria; phylum Pseudomonadota; class Gammaproteobacteria; order Steroidobacterales; family Steroidobacteraceae; genus 13-2-20CM-66-19. The sequence goes on along the minus strand of CAWCBV010000005.1, from coordinate 253,064 downwards.
AAGACCAGTGTTTTCCTCGTAGGCCCAATGGGCTCGGGCAAGAGTGCCGTCGGTCGCCAGCTGGCGCGCGCCCTGAAGCTGCCCTTCCATGACAGCGACGCGGAAGTCGAGCGCCGCACCGGCGTCGACATTGCGTTCATCTTCGAGAAAGAAGGCGAGGCCGGCTTCCGGCAGCGCGAGCGCGAGGCGATCGAGGCGCTGACCACGATCCCGCACATCGTGCTGGCCACCGGCGGCGGCGCGGTGCTGCTCGAGGAGAATCGCCGCGCTCTGCGCGAGCGCGGCTGCGTGGTGTATCTGCAGACCTCGGTGACCCAGCAGGCCGAGCGCGTGCGCCACGGCCGCAACCGGCCGCTCTTGAGCGCCGGCGACGCGGCGGTGCGCCTCCAGGACCTCATGCAACTGCGGGCCCCGCTGTACGCGCAGATCGCGGACATCGTCGTGCCGACCGACGGACGGCGTGTGCCCGGTGTGGCCGAGCACATCCTGCGGGAGCTGGCGGCGCTGTCCGGCACGCGCTGAAGTACAGCGCTCACGTATACTCAGGCGCAACGCCGCGCCCCATGTCCTGCGCGCGCGGTGAGCACGTGCACACCCTGAACGTCGAACTCGGAACCCGCAGCTATCCCGTCCTGATCGATACCGGGATTCTCGGTCGCCCCGGAGTACTCGATGCGCAGCTGGCGGCGCGCGATGTGCTCATCGTCAGCAACACCACGGTCGCGCCGCTGTACCTGCCCGCATTGCGCGCGGCGTTGCAGCCACGGCGCCTCGTGCCGGTGATCCTGCCCGACGGCGAGGCGCATAAGACCCTGGGCAACCTTGCGCGCGTGCTGGATGTACTCGTCGCCAACCGCTTCGGGCGTGACTGCGCGGTGCTCGCCCTGGGCGGCGGCGTGGTCGGGGATCTGGCCGGCTTCGCGGCCGCGACCTACCAGCGCGGGGTCGCCTTCGTGCAGGTGCCCACGACGCTGCTCGCGCAGGTGGATTCAGCCGTGGGCGGCAAGACCGGCGTGAATCACCCGGGGGGCAAGAACCTGATCGGCGCCTTCCACCAGCCCGCCGCGGTCCTGATCGATACGCGCACCCTCACCACCCTGCCGGCGCGCGAGCTGCGGGCCGGGCTCGCCGAGGTGATCAAGTACGGCCTGATCTGCGATGCCGCGCTGTTTGCATGGCTCGAAGCCCACCTGGATGCGCTGCTTGCCGCTGAGCCTGAGGCGCTGGCGCACGTCATCCGCCGCTCGTGCGAGATCAAGGCTGCGATCGTGGGCCGCGACGAACGCGAGCAGGGGGAGCGGGCGCTGTTGAATCTCGGCCATACCTTCGGGCATGCGCTCGAGGCCGCCACGGCTTATAAGGAATGGCTGCACGGGGAGGCGGTGGGAGCGGGACTGGTGATGGCCGCCGCCATGTCGCAGGCCTGTGGTTACTTAAGCGCCGCCGATGCCGCGCGCGTACGCCAGCTCGTCGAGCGTGCCGGGCTGCCGGCGCACGCCGCGAGCGTGGACCCGCAGGCGCTGCTCGAGCACATGCGCATCGACAAGAAGGTCAAGGGCGGGCGCATACGCCTGGTGCTGCTGCGGGCCATCGGCACCGCCTTCATCACCGATGACTACCCGGACGGCGCACTGCAAAGCACGCTCGCGGCGCATTGCGGGGCGGCGCGATGAATGACCTGGTCACAGGCGAGTCGATTCTCGCCTCCTTCGCCGCGCACGACAGCGAGTCGCGTGGCCGGCGTTACCCCGAACCGAAACCCGAACTGCGCAGCGAGTTCCAGCGGGATCGCGACCGCATCATCCACTCGAACGCGTTTCGTCGCCTGGTCTACAAGACCCAGGTGTTCGTGAATCACGAAGGCGACCTGTATCGCACGCGGATAACCCACTCCATCGAAGTCGCGCAGATCGCCCGCTCGGTCGCCCGCGCCCTCAGGGTGAACGAGGCGCTCACGGAAGCGATCTGCCTCGCGCACGACCTCGGGCATACCCCCTTCGGGCATGCCGGCCAGGACGCGCTGAACGAGTGCCTGCGCGACTACGGCGGCTTCGAGCACAACCTGCAGTCGCTGCGCGTGGTGGACGAGCTCGAGGAGCGCTACGCGGAATTTCCCGGGCTCAACCTGACATTCGAATGCCGCGAAGGCATCCTCAAGCACTGCTCAGTGCACAACGCCCGTGAGCTCGGCGAGCTCGGCGAGCGCTTCATAAAGCGCCAGCAGCCGGGACTCGAGGCGCAGATCGCCAATCTCGCCGACGAGATCGCCTACAACAATCACGACGTCGACGACGGCATTCGCGCGCAGCTGCTCGATCTTGCCGGATTGCGCGAAGTGCGCCTGTTCCGCCGCCAGTACGATGCGGTCGCCGCCCAGTACCCGCAGTTAGGCGAGCGCCGGGTGATTCACGAGACCATCCGGCGCATGATCAACTACATCGTGCTCGACTTCATTCGCACCACGCAGGCGCAACTCGACGCCGCGCGACCGCGGACCATCGACGAGGTGCGTGCACAACCGAAGGTGCTCGCGATGCTGAGCGAGAGCTGCCGCGAGGAGCACCTGGAACTTAAAGCCTTCCTGCGCGAGCATGTGTACCGGCACTACAAGGTGCTGCGCATGACGAGCAAGGCGCGGGTCGTGCTGCAGGAGTTGTTCGAGGCATTTTTCAAGGACCTGAACCTCATGCCGCCGGAACATCGCGCGCAGGCGCTGCAAGGCGAGGCCGCGCACGGCGTCGCCGGTCGCGCCCGCGGGGTTGCGGACTACATCGCCGGGATGACGGATCGCTACGCGATCCTTGAGCACCGCAGGTTGTTTGAGCCGGGGGAGAGGACGTGATGGGAAAGTCCGCTTTGGCGCTATGTCAGTGGGGACACGGAGGTTCGTCGTGAACTCACGACCAGGCGAACATCTACTGGTTGCGCTACGACGAATCCTTCGCCCCATCGTAGGGATTCTCATCCGTGCCGGAATCCGTTTTGAAGAGTTTTCGGACGTCGCTCGTGGCGTATTCGTTGAGAGCGCAATCCGTGATGGCCTTGATCACGCGAACAACATGACTCGCGCGCGCGTTTCGATGGTAACAGGGCTGACTCGCCAACAGATCGACTACTACCTCGATACTGACGGCGCCATCCCACTCACACGACCTACCTTGGCAAACGTCTTGGTTGAAGTGCTTCAAAAATGGCACACCGATGCGCAGTATGTCGGGCCGTACGGAATTCCACTTGAGCTTGAATTCGAGACGGCCACCGGGCGCAGCTTTCGAACGCTCGTGGCGTTGGTTGACGCACAAGTAAGTGCGGGCATCGTGTTAGAGGAGTTACTTCGAGTCGGTTCTGTTACGTATTCGGGTGAAAGGCACTTTCGCGCAGTGTCGCGCTACTTCATGACGCCGATGGTTATGTCGCCACTGCAGTCGGAACATTTCGGCAACACGCTTACTCGATTGGCAAGGACACTCGAGCACAACATGAACCCGCAAAATCCGGAGAAGCGCATCGAGCGCTTCGTCGTAGCTGATCGCGGTTTGCCAACAGAGGTGCTGCCGCAATTTGAGAGGTACGCGCGCGAACGTACCAGCGAGTTTCTAGTGGATTTGGACAACTGGCTGACGCCGCATTCCTCGTCCGACGAGACCGACTTCTCAGGCCGTGTCGGGACCGGTCTGAACGTCTTCCTCTACGTAGAGACTCCCGAAGACGAGAAGCCTTTAGCTTCCATGGTTGCGCCGGATCCGTCAAAAAAAACCTTGAACGTCAGTAGTTTACAAGGCCGTCGATCCTCAACCACCGACTAGCTCCGCGCGCCTCCAGTCCACCTTGACGAGAATTTCAAGGTGTCCACGCAATTGTTTGACGAGCGTCACAATTTCGTGGCAAAGTGACGTTACATAAAGAGGCAGAAGCACCGCATTGTTAAATCACACGGTGCCACCTAGGGAGAGCTCGATGGCCGGTTTTGACGCGCTGCGCACCCCTTCGATCTGGGCTGCAGGTTTCGCGATTGCGATTCTCGTGCAACCAGGCATTGGAAGCGCGCTCCCTCTCGCGGGCCTTGGCGGTTCGGGAATGACCAGTCCCGGCCTCGGTGGCTCAGGCGTCAGAGCTGCGATCCACTCAGTGGGTCTTGGCGGATCAGGCATCAGAGCTGCGATCCACTCAGTGGGTCTTGGCGGATCAGGCATCAGAGCTGCCGCGATTCCAGGCCTTGGTGGTTCGGGCATGACCAGTCCTGGGCTTGGTGGCTCAGGCGTCAGAGCTGCGATCCACTCAGTGGGTCTTGGCGGATCAGGCATCAGAGCTGCCGCGATTCCAGGCCTTGGTGGTTCGGGCATGAGCAGTCCTGGGCTTGGTGGCTCGGGCGTCAGAGCTACGATCCACTCAGTGGGTCTTGGCGGATCAGGCATCAGAGCTGCCGCGATTCCAGGCCTTGGTGGTTCGGGCATGACCAGTCCTGGGCTTGGTGGCTCGGGCGTCAGAGCTACGATCCACTCAATGGGCCTCGGCGGCTCCGGCATCAGAGTCACCAGAGCATTTAGGAGACGCTAGGTCTGGTCTGCGTCACGCTCGCGAGGCGGGCGCTTTAACAGGCTGCTCCCATGCTTGACCCGCGGATTTCCCGGGGTTAGCGATTACCTTGGCTTTCTGGCTCCCGCCTCGGGCAGCAGTCACTAGCTGCTGGTTGACCTAAGCGTCCGCCAAGCCGCTCGGTCGATCCGGTATAGGTGGCCTGTATTTCTGGGCCAGACTCCGAAGATTGATCCGTGCAGACACATTCCGAGTTTGGTCAGTACCCTGACGCTCGCGTGATTGTCGGGGTACACGGTACCAACAACGGAATCAATCGTGAGGTGGCGAAACGCCAGGTCGAGCGCCGCCTGAGACGCTTCCGTAGCGTATCCGAAATTCCAGCTCTTTCGTTCCAAAGCGAAGGCCAATTCAACATACGGTGTGTTGAATAGGGGCCGAACACCGCAGTATCCAATGCAGCCTCGATCGTACCGTTCCACAACCGCAAGCGTGCCCCAGCCCCTCCCGAAAAAAGCATCGCGCATGTAGCGCACCGAATCCGCTGCTGACGCAAGCGACTTCGTGCCTCCAATGAACATCGTGGCCTCTGGGTCGGCCATAAGCGCAGCGAATCTTGCGATGTCTTCGTCGCAAAAGGGACGCAGCTCCAACCGCTCCGTTAAACAAGGAGTCGGAATTCGTGCGGACGCGGACGTTCCGCAGAGAGTATCGACGGCTTCGCTCGTATGATTCATTTACCGTGCGCCTTCACACGGAGAGTGTTCATGCGGGTTGCCTTGTGCGAGCGGGAATCCCCCGTGTATGCGAAGCAGTGCATCGCCACCTCCCGCACCGGCCCTGGGTCGTTCCGCCGTGCGCGATCTTCAAGCCAGTTGTCGACCCCTTCCAGAAACGCCTGCGCCCGTTCACGTGCAAATGCGCGCCAGAGCGGCACGTACTTTTCCGGCAGATAGAACACTCGCGCGGCTCGATTGATGTCGCGGGAATACGGATCCTGAGTGTCCGTGTTCCTTAGTTCAGTTCGAAGGTATTGAGGCACCAAGGCGGCTGCTCGGTCGAGCAGTTGGGTGGGCGCGATGACCGCACGCCCCCCAACTAGAGCGATCATGCCGCGGCTAGTTCTTCTAACTATGCCGTTCTCGAACAGCCATCGAACACTTGCGGAAATTTCCCCCCTCGGAAATCGCTTGCCGACGAGTGTCCGTAACGATTTCTGAGTGAGCTGTCGGGGGTCCCCGTCCCGGTTCGTATAGGCGGCTTCACGATGCCAGTCGTGGATTACACCCGCAATTCCAAAGCAGCGCTCACGCGAGTCCTGCACGTGTTTTGCGTCTCCGGCATTCGACAGACCCAATCGGCCCTTGACGCGCTTGGCCTGCGCCTTAAGTTCGAGCGCAAGATGCTCTGGGGCCTCTCCGGTGCTGAGGAGGAACTCAATAGTCTTGCTGATCAAGAATTGGACGGCCGGCCTGCGGGAAGCGGCGGATCGACTCTGACGCGCCATTCGTCGAGCACCCTTGGGCAGGATCAACGAGCCCGAGCTTGAACGCGGCGTAGCGGTTGCAACTATCGTTTTCATGCTGGCTACCTATTTGCCCTCAGGGAGCGGCGCTGATCACGCAATTTCTTGCTGCTTTGTTTGATTCCCCGCGATCCCGGTATGACTTGTTCGAAACTAAAGGCAGATATACCCATGAGAGTCTTGTGCCCTCGATCGTCTTTGTCGGGTTTCCAACGAGGGCTATCAAGCTCATCGGCCAATTCGGACACAGCGCTATCGAGCCTCTCTCGGACCAATTTGCGCACGAGACGCACTTTGTTTCGCGTGATTTGAACGCTTTGCGTTCTCCGCCACGACCGACGCCGACTGGATTTGAGATCGTGGAGCTGGCTGAGAATTGCGTCGCGCAAAAGTTGGCAAGAGGACTCGTCCACCGCGATGGGGGTCTCCACCGGCTCCGAATTGGCCCTATGTACGCAGCGAAGCGTCCCGTCCGGCAGAGTTTCCACCAGGTCCAGACGGATCAGCTCGTCGATCACCAGGCGAGGCCACACACCAGGCGCGTAATCCTCAACTAAGGACCAGACCGTGCGGCCCCGGGATCGCGGACCGCCGACCGGCAGCGCACGCGGCAATCCGGTCCTGAAGTAGCGCGGGTCGGAAATCCATCCCGCAAGCACACGACTTGTTGCGTCGCGGCGAGTCTCCAGGCCCCCGTTGACTCGCGGCGATGTTTTTAAAATCTCCGCGACGAGGTGCCGGTCCACCCCTGTCTTTATTGAGATCTGGGATACGTTTGGACGTCGGCCATGCTCTGAGAACAATCTAGCGGCTTCATGAACACACACGGCCCGCAGGAGCGTTTCGGCCTCCGAAATGGTGATGCCACTTTCAATCAAGTGTGGCGCGAGTGTCTCGAAGATCGTTCTAGCCGTGCCGAGAGCCGCGATTTTGGGCGAGTCGCTCATCATCCGCTCGAAAAAACTCTCTCCCTGCCCGTGCGGTTGGTCAATTGGCGCCAATTAAAAGACTCTACGCGGGTTGGCTATGACCGCCAAGGATCACAGGGTCGCGCCGCATGTCTGAAGCATGACTCATGACTCATGAGTTTTGAGTCCGCGCGGCCTCCTGCGACGAACAATGAGTCACGGATCAAGCATTTATCGTCGCATTAGGCTGGAACGAATGTCCGGTACGGTCAAAGGGAATCCCCTGCGCACATGAGAATCTGGATGATCGCGTTACAAACTCGAAGGGGCCCACCCCAGCCAGGATACCTACGGAACCCTCATTAACTCTTCAACTCTTCTCTCAACACCTTCCTCAATATCTTCCCCACGTTCGTCTTCGGCAGTTCCTGTTTGAAGTACACGTGCTTCGGCACCTTGTACCCGGCGAGGGACTTGCGGCAGTAATCCATCACATCCTTTTCAGTAAGCGCCGGGTCCTTGCGGACTATGAACAATGCGACCACCTCGCCGGAGTGCTCGTCAGGCTGTGCGACCGCGGCGGCTTCCAGAACACCCGGATGGGAGGCGATTACCGCTTCGACCTCGTTGGGATACACGTTGAACCCGGACACCAGGATCATGTCCTTCTTGCGATCCTCGATGTACACGAAGCCGCGCTCGTCCATGCGGCCGACATCGCCGGTGCGCAGGTAGCCATCCGGCAGCATGACCTTCGCGGTCTCGTCCGGGCGATTCCAGTAACCCACCATCACCTGCGGCCCGCGCACGCAGATCTCGCCTACCTTCCCCAGCTCCAGGTCGTTGCCGGCGTCGTCCTTGATGGCGATCTCGGTGGAGGAAATCGGCAGGCCGATCGAACCGTTGAAGTCCGTATCCGGGGGATTGATGCACGCGGCGGGGGAAGTCTCGGTGAGCCCCCAGGCCTGGGTGAGGATCTTGCCGGTCGCTTCCTTCCAGCGTTTCGCCACCGCCTCCTGGACCGCCATTCCGCCGCCGAGCGTGATTTTCAGCTGGCTGAAATCCACGCTCTTGAAGTCCGGCGAATTCAGCATGGCGTTGAAGAGCGTGTTGACTCCGCTGAGGAATACACACGGATAGCGCTTGAATTCCGCCATCATGGCCGGCAGATCGCGCGGATTGATGATCAGCACGTTCTTCCATCCCAGGCGCGCGAACAGCAGGCAGTTACACGACAGCGCGAAGATGTGATACAGCGGGATCGCCGTGATGAGCACGCCCCGCTCGTCCTGCGCAACCTTTCCGAGCCAGGCCTCGGCTTGCAGCGTGTTGCTGCTGACATTGCCATGCGAGAGCATCGCGCCCTTGGCCACCCCGGTCGTGCCGCCGGTGTACTGCAGGAAGGCCAGATCCTGCGGCCCGACATCCACGTTCGTGTACGGCAGCTGCATGCCGGCGTTCACGGCGGCCTTGAACGAGCCCGCCTGCGGGATGTTCCAGGCCGGCACCTGCTTGCGCACGTGACGCACCACGTAGTTGACGATGTGCGACTTGGGGAAGTTGAGGTAATCACCGGCAGCGGTGACCAGCACATGTTTGAGCTTGGTGCTGGCGACCACCTTCTCGACCACGTGCGCGAAGTTCTCGATGACCACGATTACGGTCGCGCCCGAATCACTCAGCTGGTGCTGCAGTTCCGGCGCGGTATACAACGGGTTGGTGTTGACGACCGTGAGCCCCGCGCGCAGTGCCCCGAACAGGGCGATCGGGTACTGCAGGGTATTCGGCAGCATGATGGCGATGCGATCGCCCTTCACGAGACCAGCTTTCTGCAGCCAGGCCGCGAAGGCGCGCGATTGCACGTCGAGCTGCCGGTAGGTCAGCGACGCGCCCATCTGGATGAAGGCCACCTGGTCGGCATGCTCGGCGCAGGCCTTTTCCAGCAGTTCTTTAAGCGAACGCAGCTGCCGCGGGTCGATCTGTGCCGGCACGTGTGGCGGATACGATTTCAGCCAGACCTTATCCATCAGCGTCCCCCCGTTTCGACATTCTTCTTCAGCAGTGGCTTCAGGTACGGCCACACGGTGTCGAGCACCGGCGGCTCCCCGCGGGCATTCGGGTGCATGCCATCCTCCTGCATGCGCGTGGGATCCAGCGCCACGCCAGCCAGCAGGAACGGCACCAGCGGCAGATGATATTGGTTTGCGACTTGCGGGAATACGCGCGCGAACTCGTCGCTGTAGCGCGGGCCGTAGTTCGGCGGCATGCGGATCCCGACGAGCAGCACGTGCGCACCACCGCTCTGCGCCATGCGCACCATGTGCGCGAGATTGTCGCGCATCGTGTCGAGCGGCAGCCCCCGCAGACCGTCGTTGGCGCCCAGTTCCAGGATCACCGTTCCCGGCTGGTGCAGCTGCAGCGCCCGCGGCAGGCGTTCCAGGCCGCCGCTCGTGGTCTCACCGCTCACGCTGGCGTTGACGACCTCGTATCCGTACCCTTGAGCCTTCAGTCGCGTCGCTAGCAGCGCGACCCAACCCTGCTCTGGCCGGATTCCGAGCGCGGCGCTCAGACTGTCGCCGAAGACAAGGATCGTACGGTCGGCAGCCACCGCGTTCTGGAGCGCGATGAACAGCAACCCGATGCCCAGCGCCGCGGCACCGATAGTTCGCAACAGCGTTCTCAAGGCTGAAAACCTCTGCAAGCAGGTTAGCAGTCCCGAAGGCCCGCTGACCATTGTCGACGGCGTGTCCTTCGACATTGCCGGCGGCGAATCGGTGGCCGTGACCGGGCCTTCGGGCGCCGGCAAATCCACGCTGCTGGCGCTGCTCGCGGGCCTGGATCTGCCTAGCGCCGGCAAGGTGTGGCTCGATGGCGTGGATCTCACGACACTCGATGAGGACGGGCGGGCGCGCCTGCGCGCGCAGCGTGTCGGCTTCGTGTTCCAGGCCTTCCACCTGATCCCGGCGCTCACCGCGCTGGAGAACGTGATGTTGCCGCTGGAACTCGCCGGCCGTCCCGACGCGCGCGCCGCGGCAACGCAGACGCTCGGGCGCGTAGGCCTCATGGAGCGCACCGGCCACTATCCGCGCCAGCTCTCCGGCGGCGAACAGCAGCGCGTGGCCATCGCACGCGCGTTCGTCACGCGCCCGGCGGTGCTGTTTGCCGATGAGCCAACCGGCAATCTCGATACCGTCACCGGCGCGCGGGTCGGGGAGCTATTGTTTGAACTCAATGCCAACGCCCACACCACCCTCGTGCTCGTCACGCACGATGCCGCGCTCGGCGCGCGCTGCGGCCGCGCGCTGCACATGGAAGCCGGGCGCGTGGTATGAAAATCCTGCCGCTGGCGCTGCGCATGCTGGTGCGCGAACTGCGCTCGGGGGAACTCGGCGTGCTGTTCCTCGCGCTCAGTGTCGCGGTCGCCTCTCTTACCGGCGTCGGCTTCCTGGTGAGCCGCATCAGCGCGGCGGTCGCCTTGCAGGCAAGCTCGGTGCTGGCGGCGGACCTGCGGCTGGGTTCTCCGCAGCCCCTCGAGGAGCGTTATTTCGCAGAAGCCGCACGCCGCGGACTGCGCAGCGCGCGCAGCACCTCCCTCCTGTCGGTGGTGTTCAACGCTGACGCAAGTCAGCTGACGAACGTGGCGGCGGTGACGGTGAACTACCCGCTGCGCGGGCGGCTGCTGGTTGCCAGCGAGCCGTTCGCGCCGGGGGAGCCAGCGGCGGGCATCCCGGCGCCCGGGGAGGTCTGGCCTGACTCGCGGCTGCTGGCGGCGGTGGGAAGCCGCGTCGGTGGGCAGCTGTCGATCGGGGCGGCGAACCTGCGGGTAACGCGGGTACTGATCGCCAAGCCCGACCAGGGCGGCACGTTTGCCGAACTTGCCCCGAGCCTCCTCATGAATGCCACGGACCTGCCGGCCACGCGCCTCATCGAACCGGGCAGCCGCGTGAGTTACGGGGCGCTGTTTGCCGGGGAGCGGGCCAGCGTTGAGCTCTTCAAGACCTGGCTGATGAGCGCCAAGCGTCATGGCGAACGGCTGCGCGACATCACCGATGCCAGCCCGCAGGTGCGCAACGCGGTGGACCGGGCCGGGCGGTTTCTCACCCTCGCGAGTCTGGTGAGCGTGCTCCTGTGTGCGATCGCGGTGGCCATGGCGGCGCGTCGCTACGTGCACCGCCACCTGGACACGGTGGCGCTGCTGAAGACCCTGGGCGCCACGCGCAACTTCACCCTGGCGCTGTCCTTGTTGCAGCTGCTGGTGATCGCGCTCGCGGCGGCGCTGGTGGGGTCGGTGCTGGGTTTCGTGGCACAGGAGTGGCTGCTGCAGGCGATCAAGGGTCTGCTGTCGGTGACGGAACTGCCGGCCGCGAGCCTGATGCCGATCGCCATCGGCTTTGCGGCCGCGATCGCCGTGCTCGCCGGCTTTGCGCTGCCACCGCTGCTGCAGCTCTCGCGCGTGCCGGCGCTGCGGGTGCTGCGGCGTGACGTCGGGCCGCCGCCGCCGTTGATCGTGCTGGCCTTCGGGCCGGCCTGTGCCGTGGTGCTGGCGCTGATCTACTGGGTGGTGCGCGACCTGCGGCTCTTCTGTTATTTCACTGCAGGACTGGCGGTGTTCGTCGTGCTGCTGGCGCTCGCCGGCTTCGCCCTGGTGTACCTCGCGGGCCGGCTGCGCGGGCGCGTCGGCATCGCCTGGCGCTACGGCGTGGCGAACTTAAGCCGCCGGCGCGCCGAGAGCGTCGTGCAGCTGGTGGCTTTCGGGGCCGGCATCATGGTGCTCTTGCTCCTCGGCATCATCCGCGACGACCTGAATGGCGACTGGCGGCGCACGCTGCCGGCCGACCTGCCGAACTATTTCTTCGTCAACATTCCCCCCGCCGAGCGCGACAACTTCATCCATTTCGTGGAAGCGCAGGGTGCGCGCACCACGCGCGTGCTGCCCATGATCCGCGGCCGCCTGACGCTGATCAACGGCCATGCCATCGAGAGCGTGCGCGCCGCGGGTGAGCGGGGGCGGGGCGGCGAAGAAAACTTCGCCACCCGCGAGCAGAATCTCACCTGGGACTCGCAGCTCGGCTCTGACAATCGCATCGTGGCGGGTCATTGGTGGACGGCGGCGGATGCCGGCAAGCCACTCGTCTCACTCGCCACGGAATTCCAGGACTCGTTAGGCGTCAAGCTGGGTGACAAGCTGACGTTCGACATTGCCGGCGAAACGCTGCAAACCACCGTTGCCAGCATCCGCAAGGTGAAGTGGGACAGCTTCAAGCCGAATTTCTTCATCATGTTTCCGCCCGGAGTGCTCGAGGGTGCGGCGGGCACCTACATGACGAGCGCCTACGTCACGCCCGGCACCGCCCATTCGCTCGCGCAGCTGGCGCGGCGTTTTCCCAGCGTATCGATCTTTGATATCCAGGAGCTGCTGCTGCAGGTGCGAGCGGTGCTCGACAAGGCGGCACTGGCGGTGCAGAGCGTATTTGCCTTCACGCTGTTCGCCGGCCTCACGGTGCTGCTCGCGGCGGTGCAATCCAGCCGCGATGAGCGGCGTTACGAGAGCGCCATGCTGCGCACGCTCGGCGCCAGCCGCGCCACGGTAGTGCAGGGCGTACTCGCTGAGTTCGTCACCCTGGGGAGCCTGTCGGGGTTGATCGCCGCCATGGGCGCCTCCATCGCCGCGTACTTCCTCACCACGCAATGGCTGGAGCTGCACTACACCTTCAAGCCCTCGGTGTGGGCTATCGGGATCTGTGGGGGAGCGCTGCTGGTAGCGGCGGGGGGCTGGCTCGCCACGCGCAAAGTGGTGAATCAACCGCCGCTGACGACGCTGCGGGCGTGAAGCCCCGCTTTGGATCGCGTTAGCGGGTGATGCCGATCGTGACCCAGGAGTCCGGTTCCGTCTCGCCGCGCCAGGTGATGCCTTCGATGGTGAACTGGTAGGCGCCGGGACCGAGCGCTGAGCTGTTGAGCGCCAGGCGCAGGTTGCCGTTCGAGTCCTTGTTGAGATTCGTGATGACGGCGACGCGGCCCTGGTCGATGCGATCGATGGTCACGCGGAAGGCGTGGAACGCCGAGCGGGACTCGTCGATCTTAAGATCCCCAAGCTGGGCGCCGCCGCCGCCGATGGTGATCGCCGGGGTGTTGGATGCGCCCGAGCGGCTCGGCAGCACGCGGATCTCGCGGGTGCTGGTCGCCGGATCGAGCGGTTGTTCGAATAGCTGTTTCTTCAGCGCCGCGATCTGGCCGCTCTTGCCGGCGTTGTTGCCGCCGAGCATGAGGAGCGTAACGCCCAGCACCGCGACGGCCGCGGCGAGTCCGATGGTCACCTCGGGCCGCTGCCATTTGGGCCTGGCCTTTTCCTGCCACGGCTCGGGCTTGCCGCTCGCTTCCAGCAGGCGCAGGCCCGCGTTCACGCGCTCCGGCAGGCCGATCTCATCCAAGAGCTCCGGATGTTCATGACAGAAGCGCTCGAAATCGGTTGCACCCTTCAACGGCAGGCGCCCTGAAAGATAGCGCTCTACTACCTGGTTGCGGGCAATGAAATCATGGTCCATCGGCGCCGCGGCGGGTACCGCAATTGCGGCAGCAACGGGCGCAGGTCTCGGAGCAGGCGCCGCAGCCGGTGAGGGTGTTGGTGCGCGTGCGGCCACACCCGCCACGGCTGGCTTTACCGGCGGCGCGCTTCTGACCGGAGCAGCTGGTGCCGCCGGCGCAGCGGCCGCGGCTGCCTTGGCAGTCGGCCCGGACTTTTTCGCGGCGGCTTCCCGCGCGCTCGCCCAGCTCGCAAGACTCGGCGCTTCCGTCGGCGGCGTCTTGACCGCGGCCTTCCCGGCGGCATCGGGCGCGGCCTTTGCGATCGGCGGCGCGGGTGCGGCGCCGTTCGCCGCATTCGGCTTGGGTGCGGTGCGGTTCCCCTGCCGCGCGGCGGCGGCAAGTTTGGTGGCGGCGGCCGACAAGGACGCTGTGCTTGCGAGTGGCACCATGCTTGCGGCGCGAGACGGCGGCGGCGCTGGGGCTGGCGGCGGCGCTGCCGGTGTCGCGGCGGATTTTGCAGCCGGTTTCGGCGCCGACGCACTCGCCAGCAACCGGTCAACTTCCTTCGGATCTTCCAGGGTCAGCTCAGGCTCGGCACCGGGCGACTTAGGGGTAGCGGGCGCCGACAGGGTCGGGGGCGGCAGATCCTCGGGGGCCGCGGAGGCGAGGTGCGCATCGGGTCCGAAGAGGGTTTCCGGATTGATGAATTCGATGCCCGTGGCGTCAAGTGACTTGGCCGGTGTCGATGCCTGCTGCGCGCCAGCGGGCGCCGCAGGCGCCACCGGGATGTCCAGGGGCTCCTCAACCGGCAGATCGGCAAGGGGTTCCAGCGTGGGACGAGACGCGGCTTCCATGCCTCCTATCTAAACAACGCGCCGCCCGGGCGGCTTCGTTATGGCTCACAGATCGGGCGGCCGGCCCTGAGACCGTGACGCGGGTCTCATTTGCAGGCCGCCGTTCATGGTGATTAGTCCCCTAGCAGTGGCACATAGCCAGGCTCGCTCTCAACTCGCTTGAGCCAGGCTCCAACTGCTGGATAGGCGACGAGATCGAAGCCGCCGTCCGCGGCACAGTGCGTGTATCCATAGAGGGCGATGTCCGCGATCGAGTAGCGCCCGCCGGCGAACCAGTCGTGGCGTGCCAGGTGAGTCTGCATGACGCCAAGCGCCGCGTTGCCTCTGGCATGCCACTCCGGGACCAGATGTCGCCGCTTCTCGAGTTGCTCTTTCGGTGCATACGAGAGCCAGAACCGGGCCACCGCAATATACGGTTCGTGACTGTATTGCTCGAAGAACATCCATTGCAGCACCTCGGCACGGGCCCAACGGTCGGCGGGCAACAGGAAGGTATCCTCGCTCAGGTACCAGAGGATGGCGCCCGACTCGGCGAGCAGACGTCCGTCATCGAGTTCGAGTAGCGGCACGCGGCCATTCGGATTCTTGGCGAGAAACTCGGGCTTGCGCGTGGCTCCGTCATGCAGCCCGTAATCCTTGAGGGTGAGATCTATGCCGAGCTGGCGCGCGGCGAGTCGCACCTTGTAGCAATTGCCGGACACCGGCATCTGATGAAGCACGGGCATTTAAGCAGTCCTGCGGTAGTGACCGCGGTCAGCTCGCCGATCCGCTCAGGAAGTACTCCACCTTGTCGCGATAGGTGCGCGAGAGCTTCAGCTCGTGCCCGCCTTCGAGCGTCAGGAAATACTCTCCGTTCATGTGCGCGCGCAGGCTCTTCACCAGCCGCAGGTTCACGATGGTGGAGCGGTGCACGCGCTGGAAGAGTTTCGGATCAAGCAGCTCCTCGAGCTCTTTCATGGTGCCGCGCAGGATGTGGGTATTGCCGCCGGCGTGCACGCACATGTAGTCGCCGGCGGCATCGACCCACTGGATCGCCGCGATCGGCACCCGCACCGTCTCGCGCCCCTGGCGGATCGGCAGCACTTCCGGATGCCGCCCCGCGATGGCCTTACGACCGTGAGCGAGGAGTTCATCGAGCGCGATTTCACCGCAGCCGGTGATGTCGGCAATGATTTCCAGCAGGCGATCGCGCTGGCCTAAGGCGCTACGTGCCCGCAGGTGCTCGCGCACGCGCACCAGAGCGGCGGCAAAGCGTACGTCATCGATCGGCTTCAGGAGGTAGTCGATCGCGCGGGCCTCGAATGCCTGGATGGCGAATTCGTCGTAGGCGGTGACAAACACCACCAGCGGCATTGATTCCTGCGGCACGTGTGCCAGCACCTCAAGACCTGACATGCCGGGCATCTGGATATCAAGGAAGATCAGGTCCGGCTGGTACTGCTGGATGGCGGCGAGCGCTTCGCGCCCATTGGCGCACTGGGTCAGGATCTGGAAGTCGCTGGCGGCGCGCAGCCGGATCTCGATGCCACGCCGCGACAGCGCTTCATCATCCACGATGACGGTGCGGACGCTCATCGGCGCAGCCCGCCGAAGGCACGCGCCGGCGGCACCCCCGCGGGGGCCTGCTCGAGCGCCGGTTCCGCTATCTCCAGCGGCAGCGCCATGTCGACCCGCAGACCCGGGTGGCTGTTGAGCACGGTGAAACGGCAGCGCTCGCCATACAGCACCGTCAGCCGTTCACGCGTGTTACGCAGTCCCACGCCACGCCGCGCCCCGTCCGGGGCGTCCTCGCGCAAGCCCGGGCCATCATCGATGACCGAAAGCTCGAGCAGTCCTTCGCGCGTGCGGCCTTCGATGCGTACCAGGCCGCCCTGTTCGCGCGCGGAGATCGCGTACTTGAGCGAGTTCTCGAGCAGCGGCTGCAGCAGCAGGCTCGGCACCAGCGCCTCCAGCGCCGGCGCATCGATGGCGTATTCCAGCCGCAGCCGTTCGCCGAAGCGCAGCCGCTCGGTACCGAGGTACAGATCCAGCGCTTCGATCTCCTGGCGCAGCGTGACTTTCTTCATCGGGTCCTGGTCGAGGGTGTAGCGCAGAAACTCCGACAGCCGGGTTACCGCGTGGTTCGCGGTGCGATTCTGGTTGTCGATGATGAGCGTCGAGATGGCGTTCAGGGTGTTGAACAGAAAGTGCGGGTTCAGCTGGTAACGCAGCATTTTAAGCTGCGCCTCCTGCGCCAGCGCCACCGCCTTGAGCATCGCCGCCTCCTGGCGGCGCTGCGACTCGTAGAACTTGATGCCGAAGTACAACACGCTCCAGCACAAGAGCAGGTAGGTCGTCGACAGCGCGCCGCCGAAGAACTCGAACAGCGTCTGCGCCTGCCAGTCGGGCTCGATCAACTGCTTGTAGGCGAGGTTGATGACGAAGCGCAGCCCGAGCGCGGTGACATAGCAGGTGGCGAGCACACCCATGATGATGGTGCGCGGGCTGCGGCCCCACAGGCGCTGGTAGATGTAGCGCATGGGCATCGACAGCAGGAACCCCGAGACCGCGGACACCGCGATGACCCGCGCGTAGGCCGAGGGTTTCTCGTACAGGAGCGCGCCGAAGTACTGCGTAATGCCATACGCCGCCCAGCCGGCGGCGTGCAGGCTCCAGAAGAGCACGTTGCGGTTGGTGCGCAGTTGTTCGATGGTCGGCATTTTCATAGGAAATGGCCGCCCCAATAGTACAGCCGCGGCAGCCCATGAAAGCTTATGGCATATCCTGTGCTCAGGCTGCCTGGGGCGGGCGCAGCCGCGACTCGCTTCGTCGCAGCGTGGGAGAGCGGAGCCGGGGGGATCAGCCTGGGGCGGGCGCCCTGGTGAGGAGGCTGTCCATGAGCTGGGGGCGGGAGAGGATATCGCCCTGTGCGAAATCGCAGCCGATGGCCGTCAGCCACTGCAGCGCCGCCTGGGACTCGATGCGCTTGGCGGCGCAGTGAATGCCTAAGACCTTGACCGCCTGCACGGTGGCGATCACGAGCGCCTGCGAGAGCTTGTCCTTGAGTGCCCCCGCCGTCAGCTTGTGATCGAGCTTGACCAGCCGCACCGCCTTGGAGCGCAACAGCGGCAGCACCTGGGAGTCGAAAGAGAAGTCATCCACCACCACCCACGAGCCGACCTTCTCGCACTGGGTGATGAACCGCTCGACCAGCGCGCGGCGTTGTGTGCACAGCGCCTCGGTGATCTCGAAGCCCAGCACCTCGGGCGACAGCCCGTTGCTGTTCAGTGTCCCGGCCATGCGCTGCGCGAAGCGCTCGTCCTCGAGCGTCGCGATCGACAGGTTGATGGTGAAGCTGGTCGGCTGCGCGCTCCAGCCGCTGCGATGTGCCGCCAGCCAGCTCACGAGGCGCTGCAGGATGACAGCATCGGCTGCAGCCGGCAGCGACTGCCCGTCGCGCAGCGCCGTGCGGGCCTGGACCTGGAAACGCCGGCTCTGCCCTCCGGCGCGCAGCTTGCCGAACTGGACGACTTCAAGAATGAGCTGCGAGTCTGCCAGGGCGGCGGGGCCAGGTGTCGTCGCGGGTGATTCAGCGGCCGCTGGGGTCACGGCCGGCGCAGGCGGTAATACCGTGCGCGCCCTTTGGACCGCCGCGTTGACGCGCGCGGCTGTCGAACTTGCCGGCGTGGAACGCACCCGTGCTGTGTTCGCTGCCGGCGCGAGGTTTGCGAGCAGTGATGGGCCTGGAGCCGGCGCGGCGCTCAACACGGGAGGTGGCGGGATGAATTCCAGGAGCAACGCATCCTGTGGCTCATCTGCTGCCTGGTCTGGGGCAGGCGGGTCGTATTGCAGGGGCGGCGGGGGCCCTGCAGGCGCCATTTCGAACTCGAGCAGGTCGTGCACGGCCTGCGGGGAAATCCCGGACGCCGTATCCGACGCGGCTGCCGCGGCCGGCGCTGGTTTCGTTGCCGGCTCGTCCGCGAGTTCCAGCGCTGCCAGGGAGGGCACGGAGGTGCTGGTCATACCGGCAGGCCTCATGCGTACCGCGAGGCGCTGCATGATGGCTCTTACCGTGGGCGTGCCGATGCGCTCCTGGGCACCTTCGCCCATCGACTTCACGTCGGTGAGCACCATGACCAGCCCGACCGCATCGCCCGAGGGCGCGCGTACCGGCAGAAACAAGGCGTAGCGGCCATCCTCGAGTCCGCTTTCCTGGCTCATCAGGGACCGGTCGGCCCTGAGTTGCTCGAAGCCATCCAGCACCAGCGTGTGCTCGTCGGGTCCGAGCGCGCCCTCATTCAGCCACTGCACGTTGCCTTCGGCATCCCAGACCGAAATGGACTGCATGCGGCGCAGTGCCAGCGCGTCTTGCAACTGCCGGCCGAGGGACTCCACCGTTGCCGGAGCCAAATCCACAGGGGTGCGTACGGCGGGCGCCGCGGCGGCGGAGGTCGGATCTGAAGAGCGCACGGCCGTGACTTTGTGTCGCAAAGGACTTCGCTTCCGCCCTGGTCTCACGATGACGGGCGTGTATGCCCGTGACGATGAAGTGAGGGTGGCAGCGTGGAGGCAACTGCGCCGTGATTTCCCTCGCGGTTCTGTTCGCAAAAGAGCGACACTCGCGCGGCTGCGCGCGCCGTTTGTCATAAGCGGCGAACACGCAGCGCGCTTACGCGCGCAATGGCGCCGCCGCGCCGGCTGTTAAGAAGTGCTGCCGCCGGCGAGGAAATCGCGCTTGCCGAGCTCCACGCCGTTATGACGCAGGATGTCGTACGCGGTGGTGACGTGGAACAGCACGTTGGGGATCGCCCAGCGTTGCAGATATTCCAGTCCCGTGAACTCGAGCGTCCGCTCGCCCGCGGGCACCTTGATGTCGCGGGTTTCCGAACCGTCCAGTGCGCTCGCGGGAATGCTCTTGATGTAATCGATGGTGGCGGCGATGCGCGCACGCAGTTGCTCGAATGAAGTCTCGTTGTCCTCGAAGCGGCGCGGCTCCTGGCCGGCGAGCCGCGCGACGGCAGCCTTCGCAACGTCGCACGCGATCTGCACCTGGCGCGTCAGGGGCAGCATGTCCGGTGCGAGTCGCGACGCGAGCAGCACGCCCGGGTCGAACTTGCGGCTGGTGGCATTCGCAAAGCCCCTGTCCAGAATGGCGGACAGATTGCCGAGTGAGTTGGAAAACAGGTCGACCGACATCGCGTGCATGGAGATTTTCATGGGATCCAGTCTAGCTGAGCGGGACTGGCATGTATGCCTCCCGGGTGAAACAATAGGCTCCCCCAAACGGGAGATTGCAGCAGCCATGAACCTGATCTGGACACCCGCTCAGCTGTCGATGCTCGCGAAGGTCATCGATCTCAATGGCTTCTCGTCCGCGGCGCGGGCGCTCGGGGTGCCGAAGGCGGCAGTGAGTCGCGCGGTGGCGGACCTGGAAAAAAGCCTCGGCGTGCGCGTGCTCGAGCGCACCACACGGCGAATTTCTCTCACCCAGGCAGGCAGGCTGATCTACCCGCACGCCCGGCGCGTGAGCGAGGAGTCGGACCTCGCCCGCCTGAGCATCGCGAAACTGCAGTCCCCCGAGGCACGTCCCCTGCGCGTGGCCGCTGATCCCACCTACGGGCGGGTGCTGTTGTCGCCCCTGGTGCCGCGGTTTCTAGAGGCGTTTGCGCACGTGCCGCTGGAAGTCGCGCTCGACGCGCAACAGCTCGCCGCGGGCTCCTGGGACGTCGCGATCCGCACACATCCGCCGGCGGATGCGGCCGTCATGCAGCGCCTGCTCGGGGCGCCGCCGGCGCTCTTGTGTGCGACCCCGGCCTACCTGCAACAACACGGCGTTCCGGAACGGCCGGATGATCTGCGCGCGCATGACCTGCTGACACCCGACGCCGCAGAACTGCCGGAGTTTCGCCTGCACCTGTCGCGTGGCGCGCAGCGCGCCGAGGTGCCGCTCGCCCCGAAGCTGGCGGTCGATGACCCGGCGGTGCTGCATGCGGCGACCGCGGCAGGACTCGGTATCGGTCTCTTGCCGGAGTTTCTGTGCCGGCAAGGGCTTGCGACCGGGCGCCTGAAGGCGGTGCTGCCGGAGTGGGCCGTGCCGCCTGCGGCCGCCCTGTACGCACTGTTCCCCGCGGCCCTGGAGTCCGACGCGCGGGCTCAGCAGTTCGTGGATTTCCTGGCGGCCAACATCGTGCCGGCGCTCGCGCTGCCAGCCGCCGCGCGACATTAGCCGCCGCAGCCGCTCGCGCTCAGGTTCCAGGCACGCCCCGACCGGCTACACTAGAAATGCGCCCTTCGGATGTAAGGCGCAGCGGCGAGCCATAGATATCAGGGGATTGATCATGTACCGAGCGCCCGTGCGCGATATGCGCTTCGTTCTGGAGGAGCTTTTGGGCAGTTCGAGCCTGGCCGCCTCCCCGCTCCTGAGTGAGTACTCGGACGAACTGGCGCAATCGGTGCTCGAGGAGGCGGCGCGCTTTGCGCAAGGGGTACTCGAGCCCCTCAACCGCCCCGGCGACACCGCCGGTGCGCGCTGGACCGCGCAGGGCGTCGTGACGGCGCCCGGATTTCGCGAAGCGTACCAGCAGTTTGTCGCCGGCGGCTGGCCGGCGCTCGGGTCGTTGCCGGAGTTTGGCGGCCAGCGCGTGCCGCAGGTGCTCACGAGTGCGGTCGGGGAGTTCTGGGGCTCGTCCAACCTCGCCTTCAAGTTAGGTCCGATGCTGACCCATGGCGCGGTGCATGCGCTGGAGCTGTGCGGCTCGCCGGCGCAGAAGCAGCAGTACCTGCCGAAGATGGTGAGCGGCGAGTGGACCGGCACCATGGTGCTCACCGAACCGCAGGCAGGTTCCGATCTGGGCCAGGTACGCATGCGCGCCACCCCCGCTGGCGATCACTACCGCCTGTTTGGCCAGAAGATCTTCATCACCTGGGGCGATCACGACCTCACGGCCAACACCATTCACATGGTGCTGGCGCGTATCGACGGCGCGCCGCCCGGGGTCAAAGGCATCTCGCTGTTCATCGTGCCGAAGGTGCTCGTGAACGCCGCTGGCACGCTCGGCGCCCGCAACGACGTGCGGTGCCTGTCCATCGAACACAAGCTCGGTATCCACGCGAGCCCGACCTGCGTGCTGGCCTTCGGCGAAAAGGACGGCGCGGTGGGATATCTGGTGGGTGAGCCCGGCCGCGGCCTCGAATACATGTTCATCATGATGAACAGCGCGCGCCTGTCGGTGGGCAGTGAGGGTTACGCGGTCGGCGAGCGCGCCTTCCAGCGGGCCGCGGAGTGGGCGCGCACGCGCGTGCAGGGCAGGCCGCCGGTCGCGGCCCCGACGGGTCCCGCGCCGATCATCAATCACCCCGACGTCAAGCGCATGCTGCTCATGATGAAGTCGCAGGTGGAAGCCTCGCGCGCACTCATTCTTTACACGGCGTTCCAGTTCGACCTCGGGCAGTACGCCGCGGATGCGGCGGTCCGCAAGGCCGGCCAGGCGCGCGGGGAACTGCTCACGCCGATCGCCAAGGGCTGGTGCACGGAAATCGGCAACGAGGTGGCCGCCATCGGCGTGCAGGTCCACGGTGGCATGGGGTTCATCGAAGAGACCGGCGCCGCGCAGTACGTGCGCGATGTGCGCATCACCACGATCTACGAGGGTACGACCGGCATCCAGTCGAACGATCTCATCGGCCGCAAGCTGGCTAAGGATCGCGGCGTGGCGATGGGCGCGTTGCTCGCCGACATGGAACGCGAGCTTGCGGCGCTGGCCACGGCCGATACCGGCGTTGACGCGACGCGCAAGGCGGCGCTGGAGTCGGTGGGCTGGCTCAAGGGCGCAACGCTGTCGCTGCTGAAGTCCATGGGCGTGCGTCCGGATGCGGGGATGGCGGTGTCGGTGCCGTACCTGCGACTGTGTGGTTACGTGATCGGCGGCTGGCTGCTGGCAAAGTCAGCGGCGGTTGCCGCCGCGCAGGGGCCGGGCGGCGAGCGTGAGTTCTATGCCGCCAAAATCCGCACCGCCGCCTTCTATGCCGCGCAGGTGCTGCCGATCGCGCTCGGGCTTGCGCGGGTGATCGAGGGTGGGGCCGCGAGCGTCGTGGAGACGGACGCCGCGCTCATCTGAAAACCGCGCGGGCTTAAGAGGTGCGATGAACCGGCGCGAGCTGCTCTCAGGAGGCATCAACATGGCAGCGGCCATGGCCGTTTCCTCAGGCGTCGTCGCGCCAGGTGGCGCGGCCCTGCTCACCCGCAAGGTGCCCTCGAGCGGTGAGGAGTTGCCGGTCATCGGCCTGGGCACCTCCGGTCCTTTCGAAGTGGGCGAGTCGGCCGCGCAGCGTGAGCCGCTGGCGCAGGTGCTGGCGGGGTTTTTCGCCGGCGGCGCGCGCCTCATCGACACCTCGCCCATGTACTCCAGCGCCGAACGGGTGCTGGGTGAACTTCTTACTCCGCAACAGCACGCGCAGGCCGTGCTCGCCACCAAGGTGTGGACTTCCGGCGCGCGCTCCGGAGTTGAACAGATGACGCACTCGGCGCAGCTGCTTAAGGCTCCGCGCCTCGATCTCATCCAGGTGCACAACCTGCTGGATCTCAAGACGCAGCTGCAGACGCTGCGTGCCTGGAAGGACGCCGGCCGCGTGCGCTACATCGGCGTCACCCACTACACGGTAGCGGCACACGCGCAACTTGCGCAGGTTATGGCCCGGGAGCCCCTGGACTTCGTGCAGTTCAACTACTCGCCGGTGACGCGCGCCGCGGAGGCGCAGCTCTTGCCGCTCGCCGCCGAACGAGGCGTCGCGGTGCTCATCAATCGTCCGTTCGAGGACGGCGCGCTGCTCCGGTCAGTGCGCGAGCGTGCCTTGCCCGGGTGGGCAGCTGATATCGATGTGGGCAGCTGGGGACAGCTGGCCTTGAAATTCATCGTCTCGCACCCGGCGGTGACCTGCGTGATTCCGGCCACCGGCAAGCTCGCGCACCTGCGCGACAACCTCGACGGCGGCCGCGGGCGCTTGCCGGACGCACGGCAGCGCGAGGCGATCGCCAAAGCTTTCGGCTGACCGCATGCGCAGCATTGATGCGCATTCATGTCTCAGGTAGAATGCGCATATGAAACGCACAATCGCAAGCGCGGCGAAGCGCGCGACGAATGTCAGTGTGCGCGCAGATCTGCTGGCTGCGGCACGCGCCGCCGGGCTCAATCTGTCCGCGACCCTGGAACGCGCGTTGCGCGAGCAGCTTGCCGAATCCAGGCGCGCCGAGTGGCGCGAGCAGAATCGCGAGGCGATCGCGGCGTACAACGACCACGTCGAGACTCACGGCACCTTTGCCGACGACCTGCGCAGCTTCTAAGTGCCCCAATTCTCGGTATACCGAAACAAGAATCCGCGCACGCGGGCAAGCTTTCCGCTCCTCGTTGACGTCCAGACAGAACTCCTCGAAGAGCTACACACTCGCGTGGTCATTCCACTCACCAAAGTCGCGGGTCTGACGAAGAAGCCCTTGCGCCACCTGACGCCAGCGGTGACATTCGAAGGTGTCGCATATGTACTGATGACGCCGCAGCTTGCGGGGATCGCTCGCACTGAGCTTGGCGAGCCTGTTGGCAGCCTTGCACGACAGCGGCACGACATACTGGCCGCACTGGACTTCCTGCTGACGGGGTTCTGACACGCCCTGGAGTTATCGCCGCCCGGGTGCGCTGCGAGGCGTGCGCGCCGCGCGCTTCGCGGGCACGCGCAGCCTGACTGACACCGGTTCGTTCAGGTTCTGCAGGAACACGCGCCGCTCGTCCGGCGACAGCGTTCCCCAGTTCACCTTGCTGGCATGCAGGCGGCGCAGCTGCGCATCGCTCACCTGCGCCTGCGCGCGGTTGGCAGCCCGCCAGTGCCCGGGCAGGCGTCGCGTGGCGCCGTGGCGCAGAAGATCGACGACCGCGGCGGCGACCTCGCGGTCGCGCGTGAGATCACTGTGCGCGGTGCGCGTGAAGAAGCCGCGGGTGCCGGCCAATACCGCGCTGCTCGCGGGCACGGTGCCGTCGCCGGCACGCGTGATGGTGTAGAGAAAGTCATCGCCGCGCCGGGCGATCCCGGTGACCGTGGGCTGACCGATTCCGGCGATGGTCATGAAGCGCTCATCGGGCGCCGCCAGGCGCTCGCGGTCAGTGCGCGCGGCCTCAAGCAGATGCGTGCGTGGCTGGGGCCCGTTGCGCGGCCACGCCGCCGCGTCGAACAGCGCGGTGCGCGCGTTCCCCGGCGGCAGAAGGTCGTAGAGGCTCGCAAAGCTGCTGTAGACGTCGGTGGCGAGCGTTTCCGCGGAATCCCCCGGCGCGAGTCGCGCCACCTTGCGCACCACCGCGTCCGTGCCGCGCAGCGCCTGCACGGCGGCGTACGAGCCATGATTGGGTGTGCCGAGGAGAATCACCCGCTGCACTTTGCGGGTGCCGGGCTGCGCGAGGGCGGCGCGGGCGACGAGTCCACCCAGGCTGTGCGCCACGATCGCCAGTCGCGACGCGGGGTGGGTGCGCAGGCGCTCGGCGAGCAGGCGCCCGATCTCGGCGGTCGACAGCCGCCAGTCGTAGTCGAAAAATTCAGCCGCCAGACCGCGCGCCCGCAGCTGCAGTTTCAGCCGCAGGTACGAAAACAACACCACGCCGAGCGGCACGATGCGCGCCGGACCCGCCACGCGCAGCGAGCGCAGGCGGCCGTGCTGAATATCGACCGGGTCGATCCACACGATGTCATCCGGCAGCGGCGGCGGCCGCCGGATGCCCAGCTGCGAACCCATGATGCCGGGTACCACCAGCACGGCGAGCTGGGGATCCGCTGGCGGTGTGCGCCGTGCACGGCGCGCCAGCGCCGCGAGGTCGTGGTACTCGGCCGCGCCGAAGTAGGCCATGAGCTCGGCGCGATGCTCGCCGCTCGCGAGCCACTCCCCGACCGTCGCATCGCTCCACGCGAAGCGGTCGTAGGGGGTGACGTGATCGAGCGCTGAGTCAGTGGCAATCAAATCGCACGGCTTCCCGGCGCGTCACTCGGCGCTCAGGGGGCGCACGCGGGCACTGACACTCACCGTGCCGCCGCCTTCAAGTTGCAGCACGAGCGGCACGTTCTCGCCGATCGCGGGCATATGGTTCAGCATCTGCAGCATGACGTGCAGGCCGCCAGGCATGAGCTGCACGCTCGCGCCGGCGGGCACGACCAGGCGTTCGTGCGGACGCATGGTGGAGCGTCCGCCCTCGAGCTTCGATTCGTGAATCATCGCGTGCCCGGCGAGCGCCGAGTGCACGCCGGTCACGACCACCGCATGGCTGCCGGGATTGTGCAGTGTCATGTAGGCAGCGGCGACGTCCGCGCCCGGCGTAACGCGTGCCCAGGCGTCGGTCACGGTCAGCAGCGGTGCGCTCATTGGCGCCGGCGTGTTGGCGTGCGCCGCCGGCAGCGCCGCGAGCCCCAACAGCAACATGAATCCGCTCATGCGCGGCGTGCGATGTTTCACGCCCGCAATTATGCCAGACGGGTTTCGGCGCAACCTACTATCATTCCAGGCCCGCGGCGCACCCGCGGTCACACGATGCCCGCGCACACTAAAGCCACACCCGCCCGAGCACAATTCGTCGCACTGCTGGCGCTGTTCGGCGGCGCGCTGGCGATCGGCGCGTCCGGAATTTTCGTGCGCCTGTCGGAAACCGGCCCCACCGCCACCGCGTTCTGGCGCGGAGCACTGGCGCTGCCGTTTCTCGCCGTGTGGGTGCTGCTGGAGCGAGCGCGAGGCAGCGCTCCCGCTGCCAGCCGCGCGGCGCCGCCATCGCGCCTCGAGCCGCTGTTCGTGTGGGCGGGGGTGTTCTTCGCCGGCGATCTGGCGTTGTGGCACGCCTCACTGCTGCTCACCTCGATCGCAGCTTCGACGCTCGAAGCCAATTGCGCGCCCATTCTGGTAACCCTCGCCGCCTGGGCGCTGTGGGGTGAGCGGCCGCGCCTGGGATTTCTCCTGGCGCTCGCGGGCGCGTTCGGCGGCATGCTCCTGATCCTGGTACCGAAGCTCGGCGCCGGCGGACACGCGCTGCTCGGGGATGCGCTCGGCCTCGGCACGGCGTGTTTCTACGCGGGCTACATTCTCGCCGTGTCGCGGCTGCGCACCCGGCACGGCACGGGCATCGTCATGTTCAACACCACGCTGGTGTTTACCGTGCTGCTGCTGCCACTCGCCCTCGGCCAGAAGTTCCTGCCCGACAGCCTGCACGGCTGGCTGCTGCTGGCCGGCTGTGCGCTGTCCGCGCAGGTCATCGGCCAGAGCCTGATTGCGTACGCACTCGCGCACTTGCCGGCGACCTTTGGCGCCGTGGGCTTGTATGTGCAGGTCATCGCGGCCGCCATCTACGCCCGCCTGCTCCTCGATGAGCGCCTGGCGCCGGTGCAGATCATCGGCGGCCTGGTCGTGTTGCTGGCGATCGCGCTGGCGCGCGGCTCTCAGGCGCCGCGCGCGTCGAGCCAGTCGAGCACGCCGCGCCACAGCGAATCGCGATGACGCTCCAGGAAGAACCCCTGGTGGCCGATGGCGCGCGCGCCGACCTCCCGGGGCGCCGTCCAGCGCCGCTCAATGCGGGCGTGCGGATAGAACTTCAGCAGCGCCTCCACCGCGGCCGGCGTGGCGATCGGATCGTCGGTGAATCCCCAGCTCAGCACTGGCGCACGCACGGCATCAAACTGGCTGCCGCGCATTTCCCCCGCCAGATCCGGGCCGAAGTGCTCCGCTCGCAGGCACCAGCTGCGCCATTGTTCGAACACGCCCCGCGGCAGTGAGTCCCCGCTCCACAACCTGCCGCGCGGGACGTAGCCGTGGCGCCGGATGGCGAGCGGACCGTAAATTCTCCAGAACAACAGCGCCATATACCGGAACGGCACGCGCTGGCGGCGCCAGTAGCCGGTGGAAGTGGCGATCATCACGTGCGCGCGGGCCCGGGACTGGTTGGCCATGCAACCCACGAGCTGTCCACCGATGCTGTGCCCGAGCGTGAAAAGCGGCAGCGTGCCAAACCGCGCCGCCAGGAATTGCAGCGCCGCCGGCATGTCGAGCAGGCCCCAGTCGCTCATGCGCGCGCGTTCCGCAGCGAGCGCGGCCGGCGCCGAGGCGCCCATGCCGCGGTAGTCGTACACGAGCGCGTGATAGCCGCGCCCGGCGCAGTAGCCCGCGAACTTCAGGTAGAACTCGCGTGGAAAGCCGGTCGCGCCGTTCACGACCAGCGCTCCCCGTGCCGTGCCACTCGCAAGCGCTGCCGCCGGCACCAGGAGGCCCGCCAGCACCCGGCCGTCGCGCGCGCTGAAGGTGACGGGTTGCGGCGCCTGTGGATCCGGGCGCGCGGCCGTCACAGCGCGTGTTCCACGATCACCCGGCAGACGGCGTCGATCGCCGCCTGGCGTGCCGTGCTCCTGCGCCACAACGCACCGATGTGACGGCTGGGGGCGGGGTTCGCGAACGGACGCACGGCGACGCCGCGTGCGTTGCCCCAGGCGCCGCGGCTCGCGAGCAGCGGCAACAGGGTCACGCCGGCGCCCGTGGCCACCATGTGGCGGAGTGTTTCGAGGCTGGTGGCGCGAAAGTCCTGCGGGTCCTTCGTGCCCACGCGGCTGCAGATCTCGAGCGCCTGGTCACGCAGGCAGTGGCCGTCCTCGAGCAGCAGCAGCGTCTCGCCCTTGAGGTCCGCGACCCGCAGGCTCTTGTGGGCGGCGAGCGCGTGCCGCTCGGGCAGCGCCACGGTGAACGGTTCTTCGTAGAGCTCGCGCGCTTCGCAGCCCGGCGCCTCGACCGGCAGGGCGAGAATGCCGACATCGAGTGCGCCCGCCTGCAGTTTCTCCAGCAGCGGCGCGGTCTGGTACTCGTATAAACGCAACTCGAGGCGTGGCAGGGCGCGGCGCAGCGCCGGCGCCACCCGCGGCAGCAGATACGGACCGATGGTGGGCAGCAGGGCAACGCGCAGCTTGCCGGCGAGCGGATCGCGGTGACCGTGCGCAAGCTGCACCACCTCGTCGCTGGCCTCGAGGATGCGCCGCGCCCGCGTCACGATCTCCTGGCCGGCGGGGGTGAGCGTGACGTTGTTGGGCGCGCGCTCGATGAGTTGCACACCCAGATCCTGCTCGAGCTTTTTCAGCTGCGCCGACAGGGTCGGCTGGCTGACAAAACAATGCGCCGCGGCCCGGCCGAAGTGGCGCTCATCCGCCACGGCCACAAGATAACGCAGGTCCTTGAGCTTGAGGTCCACGCTCACCTATACACGAAATCTATCAGGATCATAAAATCAATCGATTTGAATAATAGCAGACCCGGCGGCACCATGGCCGGGTCGTTGATTTCAGGGCACATTACTAAGGAGTCGCAGGCATGTCAGGCGTTGGTCAGCGTTTCCCCAGGTTCGAGCTCACGGGCGTCGTCTCCAACGACGTCGCCAACTCGTTCCAGTCCTTCAGCCACGAGAGCTTCCCCGGCAAGTGGCGGGTCGTGTTCTTCTGGCCCAAGGACTTCACTTTCGTGTGCCCGACCGAGATTGCCGTCTTCGGCAAGCTCGAGAAGGAGTTCCGGGCGCGCGATGCGCAGCTCCTGGGGGCGAGCATCGACAGTGAGTACGTGCACCTGGCGTGGCGGCGCGAGAAGGAGGAGCTGCGCAATCTTCCCTTCCCCATGCTCGCCGACGTGAAACGCGAGCTCACCGGGGCGCTTGGCATCCTCGATCCGGAGGCCGGCGTTGCGCAGCGCGCGACTTTCATCGTCGATCCGCAGGGCGTGATCCGCTTCGTGTACGTCACCGACCTCAACGTCGGCAGAAACCCCGCCGAAGTGCTGCGCGTGCTGGACGCGCTGCAGACGGATGAGCTGTGCCCGTGCAACTGGAGCAGGGGTGAAGAAACCCTCAAGGCGGCCTGACATGAACACGCTCGAGAACATCCGCGAGTCGCTGCCGGGCTACGCGCGCGATCTGCAGCTGAATCTGGGCACGGTGCTGACAGCGGCGGGCGCGCCGGGACTGAACGAGCGGCAGATCTGGGCGGTGGCGCTCACCGCCGCCGCCGCCTCGCGCAACGCCGCCTTCACGCGCGACATCCAGGCGCTCGCGGCGCAGCACCTGGACGCCGCGCACGTGAGCGCCGCGCACGCCGCGGCCGCGGTCATGGCCATGAACAACATCTACTACCGCTTTCTGCACCTGGTGGAGGACGCGGAGTACGCGAAGCTCCCGGCGCGCGTGCGCATGAACGTCCTCGGCAGTCCCGGGATCGGCAAGGCGGACTTCGAACTGCTGGCGCTCGCGGTGTCGGCCATCAATGGCTGCGGTACCTGTGTCGCCTCGCACGAACGGCAGCTGCGTCAGCACGGCCTGGAACGCGAGGCGGTGCAGAGCGCGGTGCGCATCGCCGCGACCGTGCACGCCGTGGCACGGGTGCTCGAGGGTGCCGGCGGCGAGGCAGGCGCGGCCCACTCGCGCGCGGCCTGACACGCCGCACGATGTTGCCCTGAAATGGGCAGGGGCGTAGCGTCACCGCACTCACCTGCCTGCGGAGATGCCATGACTCGCCTTGCACGCCCAGCGGTTATGTTGTTGCCAGGGTTGTTAGCCTCGGGGTGCGTCGCCGCTGCGACATAGCGCCCCGGCGCGCATGGGCGGATCCGGCCAGTTCAGACTGCTGCGCGAGCGGCGCTTCGCGCCGTTTTTTTTGGCACAGGCGCTCGGTGCTTTCAACGACAATCTCCTGAAGAACGTGCTGGTCCTGGCCGCCACCTACCAGACCGCGCGTTTCACGCATCTCGACCCGAAACTGCTGGTCAATCTCGCCGGCGGCCTGTTCATCCTGCCGTTCGTGTTGTTCTCCGGTGTCGCGGGCCAGCTGGCCGATCGCTTCGACAAGACGCGCGTGTTGCGCGCGGTCAAGGCGGCCGAGATTCTCATCATGGCGATCGCGGCGGGCGGGTTCGTCAGCCACAGCCTCACGCTGCTGCTCGCGAGCCTGTTTCTCATGGGTGTGCACTCGACGTTCTTTGCGCCCGCCAAGTACGGGCTGCTGCCGCAGATACTCAGGTCCACAGAGCTCGTCGGCGGCAACGCGCTGCTGGAAATGGGCACCTTCGTGGCGATTCTGCTCGGCACCACCGGCGCCGGGGTGCTCGCGGTCCGCAACAGCACGCCCCTGGTCAGTGGCGCGCTCTTGGCGGTAGCGGCCGCGGGGCTCATCGCCAGTCTTTTCATCCCGCGCCTGCCGGCCGCGGCACCCGGCTTGCGCATCGATTGGAATCCGTGGACCTCGAGCTGGGCCAACCTCAGCGCGGCGCGCGAATCGCGCCCCGTGTTCCTGTCGCTGCTCGGCTTGTCCTGGTTCTGGTTCTACGGCGCGCTGGTGCTCGCGCAGCTGCCGGTCTACTGCCGCTTTGTGCTCAACAGCGGCGAAGCGGTGGTCACGCTGATGCTGGTCGACTTTGCCGCCGCGGTGGGAGTCGGGTCACTGCTGTGCGAACGGCTCTCGGGAAAGAAGCTCGAGATCGGGCTGGTGCCGTTTGGCTCCCTCGGACTCACCGCTTTCGCGGTCGATCTGGCGCTCGCGTCCCCGGCGGTCCCCGCCACGCAGGCGCTCGCGGTGCGCGAGTTCCTCCAGCAGCCGCACGCCTGGCGGATCCTCATCGACCTGTTCGGCATCGGGCTCTTCGGTGGCTTCTACGTGGTGCCCTTGTATGCGATGGTGCAGGAGCGCGCGCCGCCGCAGAAGCTGTCGCGCGTCATCGCCGCCAACAGCATCCTGAACGCCTTGTTCATGGTCGCCGCCGCGGGGTTCGGCGCGCTGGTGCTGGCGGCGGGCTTGAGCGTGCCGCAGCTGCTGCTGCTGACCGCGGCGCTGAACCTGGGGGTTGCGGCCTACATCTATTCGCTGGTGCCGGAGTTCCTGCTGCGCTTTGTCGCCTGGTTGCTGATACACACCGTCTACCGGCTCGACGAGCGCGGCCTCGACAACATTCCGGACGAAGGCGCGGCGCTGCTGGTCTGCAACCACGTGAGCTTTGTCGATGCGCTGGTGATATCGGCGGCCTGCCGGCGCCCCATTCGCTTCGTGATGGAGAGCGCCATCTTTTCCGCGCCGCTGATCAACGTGCTCGCGCGCGGCATGAAGGCCGTGCCGATTGCGTCGGCGAAGGAAAATCCTGCCGTCTACGAGCACGCTTTCCAGAACGTGGCGCACGAACTCGGCAGCGGTGAGCTGGTGTGCATCTTCCCCGAGGGTCGCCTGACGAGCGACGGGGCCGTCGCGCCGTTCCGCCCGGGCCTCATGCGGATTCTCGCGCAGACACCCGTGCCGGTGGTGCCTCTGGCGCTGTCGGGACTGTGGGGCTCGGTCTTCAGCCGCTACCCGGGCCGCATCTGGGGGCCGCTGCTGCACAGCGTATCGGCCCGGATCGGCATCGCGGCCGGCGCCGCCGTCGCACCGCAGGAGGCGACACCGGAACTGTTGCGCGAGCGCGTGCTCGCGCTATGCGCCTAGCGCCTCAGCGCAGCGCGTACAGCTGTCCGTCCCAGCTGCCGAAATACAGCGCATCGCCATCAGGCACGGGCGAGGACACCACCGCCCCGACGCTCATCATGCGGTCGACGCCGACGACCATGTCGTCGTAGAAGAAATCGCTGAACGCCGCTTCGTAGTTCGGCGAGCCGTCGGGCTTGGTGAGGGCCGGCCCGTTCTTGTGTGCGCCGTCGGTCTGGAAGACCCACGCCTGCTGGTGCGCCTTCAGGTCGATGGCGACGAGCTTGCCGGCGTGCGAGCCGATGTACAGCATGTCCCCGGCGAGCGCTGGAGAGGAGAAGAACGGCCACTTGTTGAAGCTCAGGGAAAACACCGGGGCGCCGGTTCTGGCATCTGCCGCGAGCAGGAGCGAGCTGTCCGAGGTGGCGAAGTACACCACCCCGTCGCGCACACTCGGGGAGCTGATCACCCAGGAGCCCTTGGTGGAGTACGACCAGCGCTTCGCTCCGCTCGCCGCATCGAGTGCGTAGAGATTTGAGTCGCGGCAGCCGAAATACACCACGCCCTGCGCCACCACGGCGGAGGACTGGATGCCGACCTGGTTGTTGATCGCCGCATCCTCGCCGGTCTTGAATCGCCAGCGTGGCTTGCCGCTCGCGGCGTCCAGGGCATAGAAGTAGCTGTCCCAGCTGCCCACGTACACCGTGTCGTTCGCCACCGCGGGGGAGGCGTGCACGACGTTGCCGGTGTGGAATTTCCAGCGCACAGCGCCGCTGCCGGCATCGAGTGCATAGACGTTGCCATCGCCACTGCCGAAATAAACACTGCCGCCGGCGATGGCCGGCGAGGAGAGGAAAACATCGAATGGATCGGGCATGACCTCGGCGGCCGGGTCCGCGCCGTGCAGATGCCGGGCGCTGAAGCGCCGTTCACCGCCGGTCGCGAACTTCCACTGCACGGCGCCGCTCGCCGCGTCGAGCGCATAGAAGGTGCCGTCGTAGCTGCCGAAGTAGACCCTGCCCGCCGCCACCGCCGGCGATGAGCTCACGCGCCCCTGCGTGGCAAATTTCCAGCGCAGCTGGCCGGATTGCTCATCGAGCGCGTAGAAGGTGTGATCGGCGCTGCCGAAATAGACCGTGCCGGCGCTGATGGCCGGACTCGAGACGATGGCGCCGCCGGTCTTGAATTTCCACTTCACGCCGTGCAGTACCGGTACGCCGGCGGCGTGGTAGATGCCGACGTGGTCCGCATCGGCGCGGAACTGCGCGGCCGCCGCGGCGTGCGCGCTCGTGAGAATGCCGATAATCAGTACGCTGGCAGGGCATCGCATCGGACCGTTCCCCATGCTGTGGCCGGTGGGCTCTGAGCATCATAGGGGAGCGCCGCAGCAGCCCACTCTCGGCCTGCCGCCGCTATCCGGCGGCTCGGCTCACGCCGTGACTAGCCGCGCGAGCAGCGCATCCAGGATGTCAGCTCGACGGCGTTCCTCATTCCTCCTGGCGGCGTTCGGCGATGTAATTCATGATGCCGTGAGCCCAGCACTAGATTGAACACAGTGCCACTAAGCAGCTCATTGAACTTTCTGCGGACTGCGCGCATCGGCATCCTCGTCCTGGCTCTCGGCGTAGTGCAGGCCGCACCGCCCACCATCAGCGCGCCTGCCAGCCGCACGGTTACCGATGATTCGGGCCGCACGGTGAGCGTGGGTGCTGCACCGCTTCGCATTGTGAGCCTGGCGCCCGGTGCAACCGAGATGTTGTTCGCCGCCGGCGCCGGCGCCCAGGTCATTGCCACCGTCGAATATTCCGATGAGCCGCCTGCGGCGCGCCGTATCGCGCGCATCGGCGATGTGGCGGCGGTTGACCTCGAGCGCCTGGTCGGGCTGCACCCGGACGTGGTGATCGCGTGGCCCGCCGGCAGTAATCCCGCGCAGCGCGCCAAGATTGCGCGCCTGAATATCGCGGTCTACGAACAGCAGGTGGTGCGGCTGGCGGACCTGGCGGACTCGGTACGCCGCCTCGGCGTGCTCACGGGCACCACTGCTGCCGCTACGCGCGCGGCGCGCGACATCGACGCCAGTATCGCCACGCTCAGGGCGACCTACGGCAAGAACGCGGCGCATCCGAGCGTACTGCTGCAGGTATGGAACCGCCCGATTTACACCGTGGGTGGACGTCACCTCATGAGCGATGCGCTGGAGGTCTGCGGCGCACGCAACCTGTTTGCGGATCTCCCGGAGGCCGGCCCCGTGGTTGACACCGAGGCGGTGATTGCGCGCGATCCGGACATCATCGTTGCGGCGGCGCCGCCGGGGGAGGGCGCGGCGTGGCTTGCCGGCTGGCGGCGCTTCGGGAGTATGAAGGCGGTGCGTGAAGGGCACCTGGTGGTGTTCGAGGATCAGGCCTTCAGCCGCTTGGGTCCCAGCGTCATCGGCGCCACCGAAGGGCTGTGCAAGACCATCGCGGGCTTCAGTCGCGAAAATTATTGAACTGCAGCGCCACTTCAAGCTTCGCGGCGCGCAGCAGCGCCATCGCCGCCTGCAGGTCATCGCGCTTCTTGCCCACGATGCGCACCTTGTCGCCCAGCAGGCTCGCCTGCACCTTGAGCGTTGAATCCTTAATGAGCCGGGTGATCTTCTTGCCGCTGTCCTGGTCGATGCCCTGCCTCAGGACCACGTCCTGGCGCGCGGCGGCGAGGTTTGTCTGCGGCTCTTTCACCTCCAGGCACACCAGGTCGACGCCGCGCTTGGAGAGGCGCAGCTTGAGGATCTCCAGCATCTGCTTGAGCTGAAAGTCCACCTGCGCGTGCAGCGTGACCGTGAGCTCGTTGAGATCGAAACGTGCCCCCGTGTCCTTGAAGTCAAAGCGCTGCGACAGCTCGCGGTTCGCCTGGTCGATCGCGTTGGCGACCTCGTGGGCGTTCAATTCCGAAACGGCATCAAAGGAAGGCATAGATCCTCGCCTCAGCGTGCGCGCTTGCGGCGCGGTTTTTTGCGCGCCGGCGCAGGTTTGCGGGCACGCGCGCCGTGGCTGGCAGCCTGCCGCGAGAGCGCCGTGTAATGCCGGCGGGCGAGCGCCATGAAGCGCGGTGTCGGACCGACATCCTCGTACAGCGGGTCGCCCTGCTCATCGGTGGAGATCACGCGCTCCCCGGCCACGTACGGCATCGCCGCCACCAGTTCCTTCAACGCCTTGCCGAGGAGCTCCGTGACGAGCTGTTCCGGCGAGCGACCCGGGAACATTTCCGCCAGCGCTGCGAGGCGCGCGGCATCATCCAGCGGCAGGTGCACCGCCCAGCTGCGCGCCGTGCGCGGCGCGGCCGCATGCTCGCGCCAGCTTTCGAGCAACTCTTTGATGCTCATGTCTTGAGTTTCACTTTCCGGGCAGCGCAGGCTTTCAGTGCCGGCGGTTGCGCATTTTAGCGAAAAAACACGCGCCTCACTCGCGCGAGGTTGTGAGCGCTCGAGCGTGGCGGGTAGCATTGCGACACGGCGGCGACCCGCAAGGAGCACATCATGTTCAACCATATCGGGGTTAAGGTGAAGGATCTGGACGCGAGCGCGCGCTTCTACAGCGCCGCCCTGGGAGCGCTCGGCTACCAGCAAGGCTACAGCGACGAGACGGTGGTGAGTCTGGGTCCGAAGGATGCCCCGGGGCTGTGGCTGGGGGGCGATGCGAAGCTCGCGCACTCGCTGGTGCACCTGGCGTTCACGGCCGGCAGTCATGCCGCAGTAGATGCCTTCTACCGCGAGGGCCTCAGGGCCGGCGGGCGCGACAATGGCGCGCCGGGGCTGCGCAAAGACTACAGCCCGAAGTACTACGCGGCGTTCCTGCTGGATCCCGACGGCAACAATGTCGAAGCGGTGTGCCTGAAATAACGGCTGGCGTTACATGCTGCTCTGCAGGACGGTTTCCGTGCTCACCGGGTAGCCGGTGATGGGCATTGTGCCCGCGTAAGCGATGGTGACGCTCTCCTTCACCAACACCAACGTCAGGACGTCGTACCAGTCTGTCACCGTCTGCGTGCGCGTGGTTCCCAAGGCATCGGTCCAGGAGATGGTGCTCTGCAGCTTGATCGCATTGAAGGTGCCAGCCGGCACGGTCACTGATTCGGCATCGACCACCGTGCCGTTCTGCACGTAGGCAACGGGAGCCTGGGTGTCGCAGCCGAGCGTGTAATCAACTGTCCAGGTGACTCCTGCCGCCACCGGAAAGTCCGGACCTGGTCCGTTGGGGACGTAGGTGCACGTGATCTGAGCAGCACCGGGCCCGACGAAAGTGTAGGCCGTCGTCTGGCCGGAGCTGTTTACCGACAGCGTCTCGTCCTGGATGAAATAGCTGGTGCCATCGACCACCTGGGATTGGTTATTCGTACCCTGCTGCACGAGAGTGTAGGACCCGTCGCCAGCTATCGCCGTCACCGTTTGCGTATACGACAGCAGGATGGCGCTGTGCTGGTTGTCGGCGATGGTCTCGGCATACTGCCGCTTTGAACTGACCGGCGGGGTGACGAATCGGTACAGGGGGCTGTCGCCGTTACTGGTGCCGCCACCGCCACCGCAGCCGCTGAGGCTGGCGGCAAGTGCCGCGACGATCATCGTAAGTGATGAGCGCATATCAACTCCCTTGGGCTTGGCCTTGCAGGTCGCTGACCACCGGGAGTTTACGTGCCGCCGCGGTGGGTTGACAAAAGGCCGCCCGATCGCTTGACGTCGCAAGCGTCCCACGGTGATACTCTTTTACATATATGTCGCACAACCCCGACAGCACCGCACGTCTTTGGTGGTGGCGCCCCCTATAACGGAGTGGGCTGACGGCCAGCTGTTTTTCGCGACTTAAAGAATTCACCGTACCAGCGACCCATCTCCGGACGATCCCGGTGATGGGTTTTTTGTTGTCTTGTGTAACCGGAGCCTTTCGCGTTGCAGGCACTGTTCGACATCGCAGGCGATCTGGACACGCCGGTATCGGCGTACATGAAGCTCGCGGCATTCGAGCCGCGCTTCCTGCTGGAGAGCGTCGAGGGTGGCGAGCGCCTGGCGCGCTACTCTTTCATTGGCTTGGGCACCGGGCTCGAGGTGCGGCTTGATGCGCGCGGACTGGCGATCGGCTCAAAGCTTCAGCCCCTGCCGGCCACGGGTGCAGAGCTGCTGGCGGGACTGCGCAACGCGCTGCAGGCAGCGCCACGGCCCGAGCCGGACATCGCCGGCGTTCCGCTCGCGGGCGGGCTGGTCGGCTACGCGGCGTATGACGTCGTGCGCTACTTCGAGCGGCTGCCGGTGCGGCCTGGGCGGGCGAGCGGCGTGCCGGCACTGCACTACGTCGCACCCCGTTCGGTGCTGGTGTTTGATCACCTGACGCGCGGCATCGCGCTGGTGCACGCGGGCACTGAGGAGGAACGGCGCTCGCTGCGCAAGGAAGTAGTCAGCGCGCTGCGTGGGGCGTTGCCGAATGGTCGGCGCGCCGGCCGTTATGCGCCACCCGCCGCCGCCTGGTCGCCCGCGAGCTACATGGCGGGCGTGCAGCGTACCCAGGAGTACATTGCCGCCGGGGACGTGTACCAGCTGGTGCTGGCGAGCCGTTTCAGCGGCCAACATGAGCTCGATCCCTTCCAGGCGTATCGCGCACTGCGCCTCATCAATCCTTCTCCCTACATGTACTACTGCGCGCTGGGAGAGGTCGCCGTCGTGGGCTCATCCCCGGAGGCGCTGGTGAAACTCAACGGGCGGCGGGCGCAGCTGCGGCCCATCGCCGGCACGCGGCCGCGCTCGCCGGACGCGGCGATCGATGCCGCGCGCGAAGCGGAGCTGCTCGCCGACCCGAAGGAAAATGCCGAGCACGTGATGCTGGTGGATCTGGCGCGCAACGATCTTGGACGGGTGGCGCAGGCCGGCAGCGTGCGCGTCGAGCCCTACCGCCTGATCGAGCGCTACAGTCACGTCATGCACATGGTGAGCGGCGTGCACGGGGAACTCGCAGCGCAGCGCGACGCGTTTGATCTGTTCGCGGCGGCGTTTCCCGCCGGCACCCTGGTCGGAGCGCCCAAGGTGCGCGCCATGCAGATCATCGATGAGCTGGAACCCGTCAATCGCGGCCTGTACGGCGGGACGGTCGGCTACTTCGGCGCGCGCGGCGACATGGATCACGCGATCACCATCCGCACGCTGGTCTTCAGGGGTGATGAGTACAGCTACCAGGCGGGCGCCGGCATCGTCGCCGACAGCGTGCCGGCGATGGAGCACGCGGAAGTTCTCGCCAAGAGCGCGGCCATGCTGCGCGCGCTGGAGCTCGCGGGGGAGGGGTTGTGAGGCCGCGCCTGCTGCTCATCGACAACTACGACTCCTTCACCTACAACCTGGTGCAGGCGTTCCTGGTGCTCGGCGCCGAGGTCAGTGTCTACCGCAACGACGCGCTGACGCCGAACGAGGCGCTCGCGCTTGCGCCCTCGCACCTGTGTATCTCCCCGGGTCCGGGCACGCCTTACGATGCCGGTGTGTCCATGGACATGATCCGCGCTTTCGCCGGGCGCATTCCGGTGCTCGGTGTGTGCCTCGGGCACCAGTCGATCGTCGAGGTGTTCGGCGGCAAGGTCGTGCGCGCCGGCCGGCTCATGCATGGCAAGACCTCGCTGGTGCGGCACGATGGGCGCACGCTGTTCGCAGGGCTTACGCTGCCGTGTGAAGTCGGGCGTTACCACTCCCTCATCGCCGCGCCCGAATCACTGCCGCAGGTGTTGGAAGTCAGTGCGCAGACCGCGGAAGGGGAAGTCATGGGTGTGCGCCACCGCGCCCTTGCCGTCGAGGGCGTGCAGTTCCATCCGGAGAGCATTCTCACGCCCGAGGGCCCGCGGCTGCTCGGCAATTTCCTGCGCGTCACAGGCGGAGCGGGCGATGTCCGCGCCGCGTGAACTCCTGCAGCAGCTGCTGGAGCGGCGCGATCTCTCGCCGGCCCAGGCGCAGGCGCTGCTGGCGCAGCTCACGGATCCGAAGACGCCGCCCGCCATGGCCGGCGCGCTGCTCGCCGCGCTTTCGACCAAGGGGGTGGTGGCGCCCGAACTCTTGGGTCTTGCGCTGGCCATGCGACGCCTCGCGCGCCCGACGGGAATTCCAGCCGGGCTGCGCGCCATCGACATTGTCGGCACGGGCGGGGACGCCTCGGGGAGTTTCAATATCTCCACCGGGGCGGCGCTCCTGACCGCTGCCTGCGGCGTACCGGTCATCAAGCACGGCAACCGTTCGGTCTCGAGCCGCTGCGGCAGCGCCGACATGCTCGAAGCGCTCGGCGTCGGCATACCGGTCAATGCCGCCGCCGCCGCGGCGTGTCTTGCCGCCACCGGCTTCACCTTTCTCTATGCGCCCCACTACCATCCCGCGACCGCCGGCGTCGCGCCGATCCGTGCCGCGCTCGGCGTGCGCACCGTATTCAACATCCTGGGTCCCCTGGTAAATCCCGCGCAGCCGCCGCTGCATCTGATCGGCGCCTTCAGCCTCAGCGTCGCGCGCCTGATGGCGGACACGCTCGCAGGACTGCCCGGCGAACGGGCCTTCGTGGTGCATGGGGCCGAAGGCTGGGACGAGCCCACTCCGATCGGACCGTTCACGGTGTTCGACGTGCGGCCGGGCCGGGTCGATGCGGGGCTGCGGTCCCCGGCCGATTACGGGCTTAAATCGTGCACCGCGGCGGAGCTCGCCGGTGGCGATGCGCAATACAACGCGCGCGCGTTGCAGGCGGTGCTGGCGGGCGAGGATCGCGGTGCGCATCGGGATTGTCTGCTGCTCGGCGCGGCGCTCGCGCTCGAGATTGCCGGGGAAACCCAGCATCCCCAGGAAGGGGTGGCGCGTGCCTCGGCGGCGATCGACAGCGGCGCCGCGCGCCGGCTGCTCGAGGCGCTGCGCGAGCAGGGGCGGGAACAATCGGCCGGGGAGCGGCCGCCGTGACGGCGTTCCTCGCGGAAATGGCGGCCGGCAGCCGCGAGCGCGTGCGCATCGCGAAGCGCGCCTATTCTCCCGCCGCACTCGAGAGTCAGGCCCGCAATATACGCGCGCCCTCGCGATTGCAACTCGACGCCTCCGGCTTTGATCTCATCGCGGAGCTGAAGCTGCGCTCCCCGGCGGCGGGCGCCTTGAGCGTACGCGGTGAAAACGTGGAGCAACGCGTCGCGGCCTACGCGCGCGCGGGCGCCGCCGCGGTGTCGGTGCTCACGGAACCGAGCCGCTTTGACGGCAGCCTTGCGCACCTGAAGAGTGCCGCCGGCGCTCTGGCGCCACTGGCCGTGCCGGCGATGCGTAAGGACTTTCTCGTCGATCCTTACCAGGTGCTGGAGGCGCGCGTCGCCGGAGCGGGCGGAGTGTTAGTCATTCTGCGGCTGCTGCCACGCGCGGAACTCACGGCGCTCCTCGACTGCGCCAGTGCCTTAGGCCTCTTCGTGTTGCTCGAGGCCTTCGACGCCCAGGACATCGCTCTCATGCATGAACTGATCGCAGCGCACCGCGGCAGCAATCAGCTTCTCGCCGGGGTCAACTGCCGCGACCTCGCGACGCTTCAGATCGTGCCGCAGCGCCTGATTGACCTGGCGCCGCTCTTGCCGGTGAGTGTGCCACGGGTCGCGGAGAGTGGCGTCGTGTCGACGGCGGATGCGGCCCGGGTGGCCGCGGCCGGCTATGAGCTCGCCCTCGTCGGCAGTGCGCTCATGCAGGGTAAGGATCCGGGCGCGCTCGCGGGGCAACTACTGGCGGCGGGACGGGCCGCGCGCAGGCCGGCTTAGCATGTGGATCAAGATCTGCGGCATGACGACGCCTGAGGCCGTGGCCGCGTCCGTCGCAGCGCACGTGGATGCGATCGGCTTCGTGTTTGCGCACTCGCCACGCCGTTTAAGCCCGCAGCTGGCGCGCGAACTCGCCGCGCCCGCGCGCGGCCGGGTACGCTGCGTGGCGGTAACCCGGCATCCGACGCAGGCGGCCCTGGAGGAAATACTGGCCGTGTTTGAACCTGACATCCTGCAGACCGACGCTGCTGATTTGCAGGCACTGCGATTGCCCGCGGCGCTTGAGTTGCTGCCCGTGGTTCGCGCTGGCGAGACGCCGCCGCCAGAACAGCTGCCGGCCCGGATTGTCTTCGAGGGACCGATGAGCGGCATTGGCGTCGCCGCGGACTGGCTGGCGGCGCGGGAGTTCGCGCGCCGCACCCAGCTCGTCCTGGCCGGAGGACTCAGCAGCGGCAACGTCGCCGCCGCGATCGCCGCGGTACGCCCCTTCGGCGTCGACGTGTCGAGCGGCGTCGAAGAGCGGCCCGGGGTCAAGAGCCCGCCCGCGATCATTGAGTTCGTGGCGGCCGTGCGTGCCGCAGCCGTGTCCGCGGCTTAGGTTGCGTGGGGAGTCCTTAATGAGTACACGAGTCGCATCCTCAGATGCCACGCGGCTGCTTGGCGAGTTGATCGCGGGCCGCTTTCCGGATGAGCGCGGACGCTTCGGCCCCTTTGGCGGCCGGTATGTTCCGGAGACGCTCATCCCGGCGCTCGAGCGACTCGAGCGCGGCGTCGCTGCGCACCTGCACGCGAGCGACTTCCAGGCGCAGTTCTCGCAGCAGCTGACGAGCTGGGTGGGTCGCCCCACGGCGCTGACGTTTGCCGGGCGACTGTCGGAGCGTTGGGGCGCGAAGCTGTGGCTGAAGCGCGAGGATCTCGCCCACACCGGCGCGCACAAGATCAACAACGCGATCGGCCAGGCCCTGCTCGCGCGCCGGCTCGGCGCCAAACGGATCGTCGCCGAAACCGGCGCCGGCCAGCACGGCGTCGCGAGCGCCGCCGCCTGCGCGCGCTTAGGTTTGCCGTGCACCGTGTACATGGGGGCCATCGATATGGAACGACAGGCGCCCAACGTGGGACGCATGCGCCTGCTGGGAGCCGAGGTGGTGCCGGTGACGAGCGGCGATCGCACGCTGCGCGCGGCGATCGATGAGGCTATGCGGGACTGGGTGTCCGATCCGACCGATACCTATTATCTGCTGGGTTCGGTCGTCGGCCCGCACCCCTATCCCTACCTCGTGCGCGAGTTGCAGGCGGTCATCGGCCGCGAGGCGCGCGCGCAGATGCTTAAGTCTAACGGTGCCCTGCCGGATGTACTCATCGCCTGCGTCGGCGGCGGCTCGAACTCCATCGGCGCCTTTCACGCGTTTATTCCGGACGCGGCGGTCAGGATCATCGGCATTGAGGCTGGCGGACGCGGCCCGGGATTGGGTGATAACGCGGCGACGGTGACACACGGCCACCCGGGCGTCCTGCACGGCACGTACTCCATGCTGCTGCAGAACCAGGATGGCCAGATCCAGGAGACGCATTCTGTTTCGGCGGGACTGGACTACCCGGGCGTCGGGCCGGAGCACGCACTGCTGGCGGCGATCGGTCGCGTCAGCTACCAGACCGCGAGTGATGACGAGGCGCTCGAGGAAGTGCGCGCTTTAAGTGAGTGCGAGGGCATCCTGCCGGCGCTCGAAAGCGCGCACGCGCTCGCGGGCGCGAAGCGCTACGCACGGGAGAACCCGGGACACACCATTCTCGTGTGTCTCTCGGGGCGCGGCGACAAGGACCTGTCGACCCTGCAGCAGGCCCTTCTCAGGCAGGTCGAACCGTGAGTCCGCGCGAAGCCATCAGCGCCGCGATCCGCACCGCCGCCTCGCAGGGTGAGCCGGCGCTCATCGCCTACCTCACCGCGGGCTATCCCAGCCGCGAGCAGTTTCGTGAGCACGTGCGGGCACTGGCCGCCGGGGCCGACGTGATCGAGATCGGCGTGCCGTTCACCGATCCGATGGCGGACGGGGTGACCATCCAGCGCGCGAGTCTCGCCGCGCTCGCCCAGGGCGTGAGTCTCAAGTGGATCCTCGCCGAGCTGACAGCCCTGCGTGACATCAAGGCTCCACTCATCCTGATGAGTTACCTCAATCCCCTGCTCGCGTTCGGCCTCGGGCGCCTGGCGCAGGCTGCGGCGCAGGCAGGCGTCGCCGGATTCATCGTGCCGGACCTGCCGCTCGATGAAAGCCAGGAGTTAGGCGCCGCGCTGGATGAGAAAGAGATCGCGCTGGTGCAGATGGTGACGCCAGTCACCGAGCCTGCGCGCCTGAGGCAGCTGTGCGCCGGCAGTCAGGGTTTCGTGTACGCGGTGACCATGACCGGCACGACCGGCAAGAGCGTCGTGGTGCCTGATGAGGTGATCCGCTATCTGGAGAGCGTACGGGCCAACGCGTCAGTTCCGGTGTG
This sequence comes from uncultured Gammaproteobacteria bacterium, assembly GCA_963793895.1. Lineage (GTDB taxonomy): Bacteria > Pseudomonadota > Gammaproteobacteria > Steroidobacterales > Steroidobacteraceae > 13-2-20CM-66-19. Next base: position 210,003 of record CAWCBV010000005.1, on the reverse strand, counting down.
CGCTGGTTTCGGCATCCGCGGTCGTGAACAGGTCGAGAGACTGCGCGGGCACGTCGATGGCGTGGTCATTGGCTCGGCGCTGGTGGAGGTGTTGGAGCGCGGCGAGGATCCGACGCGATGGCTGCAGGTGCTGCGGGGGACGGCCGCGGCTTGATGCCGCGATATGTGACTTAAGCTGAGCGAACGTTGCGCCTGATCTGCGCGCGTCGCATCCTAAAGCGAGGATGAAGACCCTCACCATCGCCGCCCGCTTCTGCGGCCCGCCAACCTCCGCCAATGGCGGTTACTTCGCCGGGATGGTCGCGCTGATCGCCTCGCGCACGGTAACCGTGCGCCTGCTCAAGCCGCCGCCACTGGACACGCAGCTCAGCGTGATAACGCTGCCGGATGGCGGGCTGCAGGTTCTCAACGGCGAAGATCCGGTCGGCGAAGCCCGCCCCGCCAGCCTGCAGCTCGATGTCAGGCCTGCCCCGGACTACCTGCAGGCGATGGAAGCTTCGCGGCATTACGCCGGCTTTCGCAATCACCGCTTTCCGACCTGCTTTGTCTGCGGCACGCAGCGCGCACGCGGTGACGGCCTGCGCATTTTCGCCGGCCCCTTAGGTGCGCGCGGGGTGGTCGCGGCTCCCTGGGTTCCGGACGCCTCACTTGACCGGGGCGATGGCAAGGTATGCCCGGAATTCATGTCGGCGGCGCTCGATTGCCCCGGCTACTACGCGGTGGCGCCCGATGATCGGATGATGTTGCTGGCGCAGGTCACGACGCACGTGGATCGCCTGGTGCACATTGGTTCGTCCTGCACCATTGTCGGGTGGCGCGTCGGTTCGGACGGGCGCAAGCACGAGGCCGGGACCGCGATCTTCGACGCCACGGGCGTGTTGTGCGCGAAAGCACGCGCGTTGTGGATCGAGCCGCGCGGCGAGCCCGTTACCGCAGCGTGAGGCGCGCGCGTCGTCAGCCCCGCACCAGCCGCAGCATGTCTTCCGGGTAACGCGCCCCAGCGGAGGCGCCGGCCGGGAACACCGCATCGATCTGCAGCAGCTCCTCGTCGCTGAGCCGCACCTCCAGCGCGCCGAGATTTTCGTCCAGGTTCCTGAGCCTGCGCGTGCCCGGAATCGGCACGATGTGTTGTCCCTGCGCCAGCACCCAGGCGAGCGCCAGCTGCGCGGCTGAGCAGCCCTTGTCGGCAGCCAGTTCCTTCACCTTGCCGACCAGCGCGAGATTGCGCGTGAAGTTCTCGCCCTGGAACCTGGGGTTCGTGCGACGGTAGTCGTCCGCCGCGAAGTCATCGGGACTCTTGATGGCGCCGGTGAGGAAGCCGCGCCCGAGAGGGCTGAACGGCACGAAGCCAACGCCCAGACGTTCACATGCCTCGAGCGCGCCGTCTTCAGGATCGCGTGTCCATAGCGAGTACTCGCTCTGCAGCGCCGTGATGGGATGCACGCCGTGGGCGCGTTCGAGGGTCTGCGGTGAAACCTCCGACAACCCTAAGTGCCGCACCTTGCCGGCGCGCACCAGCTGCGCCATGGCGCCGACCGTGTCCTCGACCGGCACCCTGGGATCGACGCGATGCAGGTAGTAGAGGTCGAGGTACTCGACGCCCAAACGTTTGAGACTGTCCTCGCAGGCCTGGGCGACACGCGCAGGCGTGCCATCAACCACCGGCGCTTCCGGGTTCACAGGATCGCGCACGAAGCCGAACTTGGTGGCGATGAATGCCTGCGCGCGCCGCCCCTTCAGTGCGCGGCCGAGGAGTTCCTCGTTGGTGTACGGGCCGTAAATGTCGGCGGTGTCGAACAACGTCACGCCGCGATCCAGCGCGTGCTGCAGCGTCGCGATCGACTCGGCATCCGAGTGAGCGCCGTAGAACTCGCTCATGCCCATGCAGCCGAGGCCCAAAGCAGAAACCGTGGGGCCATGGCGGCCGAGTTTGCGGGTCTGCATGCGAATGCTCCTGTGGGCGCGGTGAGTGGTCAATCGACTTTAAGCACCACGCGAAACCGCGCCTTGCCGCTCAGCATGCGCTCGTAGGCCGCCTGGGCCTGCTCGAGGGGGTAGATCTCGTTCATCGAGGACACCTTGTGTCGCTGGCTGAAGAGCAGCGTGTCCTCGGAATCCGCGCCGGTGCCCGAATACCAGCCTCTGACGCTGGCGCGCTTGCGCAGCAGCTCCAGCGAATCGACCGGGAACGGGCCGACGGCGCCGATGACCATCATCGTGCCGTTGATTCCGAGGCCGCCGACGATCGCCTGCATGGCGGCCGCATCGGTCACTGTCGCGAGGATCGCACGGGCGCCGCCTAAGGCGCGCAACGCCGCCGCCGGATCCGCGGCTGCGCTGTCGATGTATTCGTGGGCACCGAGGGAGCGCGCGAGCTCTTCCTTGTCGCGGCCGCGATTCACCGCCACTACGCGCAGGCCCAGGCGCGCCGCGAACTGAATGCCGAGGTGACCCAGTCCGCCGACACCGTGGATCGCGACCAGCTCGCCGGCGCGCGCGCCGCAGTTGCGCAAGGCGTTGAAGGTCGTGATGCCGGCACACAAGAGCGGCGCGGATTCCACCGCATCGAGCTCCTCCGGCACCCGCGCGAGCGCCGTGACGTGTGCCAGCAGGTGCGTGGCGTAGCCGCCGTCGCGCGTCACCCCGGTGGCGCCCTGGATGTTCTCGCACGCGAACTGGTTGCCGCGCCGGCATTGCGGGCAATAGTTGCAGGCGCCGCTGAACCAGCCAACTCCGACCCGCGTGCCCGCAAGCCAGCCATCGACATCGGCGCCTACGGTATCGAGCGTGCCGATCACCTCGTGCCCCGGGATGCGCGGGTAGCTGAGCCCTGGCATGTGCCCCTGGACGGTGAGGGCATCGCTGTGACACACGCCGCAGGCGTGTACGCGGATGCGCACCTCGTGTCGCTGCGGTTCCGGGAGGTCGCGTTCCTCCAGGCGCAACTTCGCGCCGGCAGCCGGGACGACCATCGCGCGCATTTTCGGCATGGCTGTCTACCTCAAAGGAGTCCCGCTGGCGACACTAGCAGAGATCCTCCCGCGCGATCCTCACCAGAAAGGAAGAGGCCGCCGCCTTAAGCTGTCGCGGGCAGCATGTGGGCGCTGCGCCACGAGCCGTACTTGTAGTAGAGCAGCGCCAGTATCGAGGACAGTACCGAGGACACCGGGAAGCTCCACCACACCGCATCGACGTGGTACTTGTCGAGGAAAACTTCCGCGAGCGGAAAGCGCACCACCAGCATCGAAATCGTCAGCACGATCAGCGGTGCGATGACCGCGCCGGTCGCGCGTACCACGCCGAACAGCGCCACCGAGATGCCGAAGAAAATGAAGGAGCTGGTGACGATGCGGTTCATGTGCGAGGCGATGCCGAGCGCGGCTGAGCCTGCCGGCAGGAACAGGCCAAAGATATGCACGTCCAGCAGTTCAATCAGGATGACGATGGAGCCGGTGAGCAGCACGCTGTAGAGCACACCCACCCCGGCGATGCGGTTGACCCGGTCCCACTTGCGGGCGCCGACGTTCTGCGCCGTCATGGCCGAGACGCCCATGCCCACCGCGAAGGCCGGCATCTGGATGTAGTTCCAGATCTGCATCGCCGCGCCGAAGGCCGCGGTGGTGTCGACGCCGAAGCGGTTGACGAGAGTGATCATGAGCACCCCGCTCAAGGAGATCACCAGCATCTGGGCGCTCATCGGGATGCCCTTCTTCACCAGCGTGCCGACCACCGACCAATCCACCTTGAGCAGCGCGAGCTCGTCCTGGTGCAGGCACAGGACGTGCTTGCGACGGTACAGGTGGCGGATGAGCGCCGCGAGGCTGACGGCCTGGGCGACGAAGGTCGCGAGCGCGGAGCCGGCGATGCCGAGCCGCGGGATGGGACCCAGCCCGAAAATAAAGAGCGGGTTGAGGGCGATGTCGATGCCCACCGACAGCAGCATGAAGTAGAACGGCGTCTTGGAGTCCCCGGCGCCGCGCAGCACCGCCATCACGAAGGCATACATATAAAGGAATGGCAGCGCCAGGAAGATCACCCGCATGTACGCCACCGCCAGCGGCAGCGAATCCGCCGGGGTGCTCATGGCGATCAGCAACGGCCGGCACAGGACGAGGCCCGCGATCGCCATGCCAATCGAAATGGCGGCGAAGAACGTCGCGCTGGTGCCAACCACGCGCTTGGTCTCGCGGATGTTGTTGGCGCCGATGCACTGGCCGATGAGGATGGTGGCCGCGAGCGCCACGCCGAAGGCCGCGCCGATGAGCAGGAACATCACCGTGTTGGCGTTGGAGGTGGCGGTGAGCGCCGCCTCGCCGAGGTAGCGGCCCACCCAGATGGAATTTACCGAACCGTTGAGCGACTGCAGCACATTCGCCAGGAGGATCGGCAGCGAGAACCTGAACAGCCCGACGGGAATCGAGCCTTCGGTGAGGGTGCGTGGCATGAAGGGCCGGCAGGCTAGCAGCGCGGCCGAAATTGGTCCAGACGCCTCAGCGCCACAGCCCGTACAGGAGCTTCACGGTCCCGGCGCCGAGGAGCGCCCAGCCGAGCCACGGGTAGCCACGGCCGGCAGCCAGCCAGATCATCCCCGCCAGGAGCAACGCCGCCCCCAGGGTGACGGCATCGCGCCGCCGGCCGGCGCTGCGCATCTCCGCGCGCAGTTCGTTCAGGTCCGCAGGCTGGGGCGCTTGCGCCGTGCCGCGTTCGCGCTGCGCAAGCTGCGTGAGCAGCACTGGCAGTGCGCGCGCCGCCTCCATGAGCTGCGGCGCGTGAGCGCGCAGGTTGCGCACCAGCGCGCCGACGCTGGTGCGCTCACGCATCCACTCGCGCAGGATGGGGCTGGCGGTGCTCCAGATGTCCAGGTCCGGGTACAGATCGCGCCCGAGTCCCTCCACGTTCAGAAGCGTCTTCTGCAGCAGCAGCAGCTGCGGCTGGATCTGCACGTTGAAGCGGCGCGAAATCTCGAACAGCCGCAGCAGAATCCGCCCGAAGGAAATGTCCTTCAGCGGGCGATCGAAAATCGGTTCGCACACGGTGCGGACCGCGGACTCCATCTCATCGACACGGCTGCCGGCCGGCACCCAGCCGGATTCCAGGTGCAGCTGCGCGACCCGCCGGTAGTCGCGGTCGAACACCGCGAGGAAATTCTCCGCCAGGTAGTGCTGATCGCGCGGATCGAGCGTCCCGACGATGCCGAAATCCACCGCCGCGTAGCGCGGCTGCTGCGGGTTGTCCACCAGCACGAAGATGTTGCCGGGGTGCATATCGGCGTGGAAGAAATTGTGGCGGAACACCTGCGTAAAGAAGATGCGCACGCCGTTCTCGGCGAGCTGTGGGATGTTGGTGCCCGCGGCCCTGAGGCGCGGCAGGTCGCTGATCGGCACGCCATGGATGCGCTCCATGACCATGACGTCGTTGCGGCAGTAGTCCCAGTAGACCTCCGGCACGTACAGCAGCTCGGAGCCCGCAAAATTGCGCTTCAGCTGCGAGGCGTTGGCGGCCTCGCGCATCAGATCCAGCTCATCGAGGATGGTCTTCTGGTATTCGTCGACGAGTTCGCGCGGCCGCAGCCGCCGCCCCTCCGCCCAGTAACGCTGCGCGAGCTCGGCGAGCGCGTGCAGCACTTCCAGGTCGCGCTCGATGATCGCGCGCATATCCGGCCGCAGCACCTTGACCACGACCTCTTCGCCGCTCTTCAGGCGCGCGGGGTGCACCTGGGCGATGGACGCCGCGGCGAGCGCAGTGGCATCGAACTCCTGGAATACCGCTTCCACGGGCTTCCCGTAGGCGCGCCCGACGAGCTCACGGGCGATGTCGCCGGGGAAGGGCGGCACGCGATCCTGCAGTTTTGCCAGCTCATCGGCGATGTCCGCCGGCAGCAGGTCGCGGCGCGTGGAAACCGCCTGGCCGAACTTGACGAATATCGGCCCCAGCTCCTGCAGCGCCAGGCGCAGCCGCTCGCCGCGGCTGGCCTGCCGGCGCCGTTCGAACCACACCCCGGGCGAAAGGAAGAACAGGAACCGCAGCGGCCTATATAGATGAGTGGCGCGGACGTAGTCGTCGAGGCCGTGCCGCAGCAGCACGCGCTGGATTTCGACCAGCCGCACGAGGACACGCAGCTTCATGGCGAGCGCTTTACGAAAATCTCGAGCCGCGCCTCGAGGCGCTCGAGGTCCTCGCGCACGCTGTCGACGCCGCGCAGGAACTGCTCGCCCTCGTTACGCGGTACGAGATCCTGGCGTTCGTGCCCCAGGTACTCGGCGAGATTGGTAAGGGTGGTGGCGGCGGCCTTGCGCGTCCAGCCGGCGCCGAGGCGCGCGAGGCGCCCGAGCTGATGGGCGGGGACGTCGCCGAGCAGGTACGACAGGTCTTCCTCGAGGTCCGGTCGCAGGAGCTTCGCGAGTTCGCGGAACTGCTGCGCCAGTTGCGCATCCCCTGAGATCGTGACGGCGCCGCGCTGCACGAGGCTTTCGGGCGCAGCGCCTGCCAGCGCCAGCAAGGACAACGGCCCGCCGGTGAGGGTGGCATCCGCTTCCCGCTCGCCGGTGGTGATCTGCAGAGTCGCGCCGTTCGAGGCGACGTGGAAGCGCGCCAGTTCGCCGACCTCGATGGCAAGGCTGCGACCCTCGAGCTGCGCGCACAGTTGTTGCGCCCGCGGCGAGCGCGGCAGGCCGCGGTTGACGAGGTTCGCGATGATGTCGTTGAGCATGTGGCGCTTGCGGCTTACGGCCGCTAGTACTTGTAACCGCGGTGCACCGCGACGATGCCACCGGAAAGGTTGTGGTAGCGGCAGCCCTCGAGTCCCGCCTGCTGCATCATCGTGAGGAGCGTCTCCTGGTCCGGGTGCATGCGGATGGATTCGGCGAGATAGCGGTAACTGGCTTCGTCGCGGGCGACGAAGCGGCCCAGGAGCGGCAGGATGCGGAACGAGTAGGCGTCATACAGCGGCTTCAGGGCGGCAACGCTCGGACGTGAGAACTCGAGCACCAGTAATTGTCCACCGGGTTTGAGCGTGCGGCGCATGGCGCTGAGCGCGGCGGGCTTGTCGGTGACGTTGCGCAGTCCGAAACCGATGGTGACGCAGTCGAACATGGCATCGGGGAAGGGCAGCTGCTCGGCATTGGCTTGAACGCACGCGACGTTGCCCGCGAGCCCCGCATCGATGAGCCGATCACGGCCGCGAGCGAGCATGGCGGCGTTGATGTCCGTGAGCACGACGAGGCCGCGCTCCCCAACCTGGCGTGCCAGCCCCGCCGCAAGGTCGCCGCTACCGCCCGCCACATCCAGCGCCCGCTGCCCGGGGCGCAGATTCGCGAGCGACAGCGTGAAGCGCTTCCACAGCCGGTGCGTGCCCGCCGACATCAGATCGTTCATCAGGTCGTAGTTGCCCGCGACCGAATCAAACACGCCGCGCACCCGGCGCGCCTTGTCTGCGCGCGACACGCGCTGAAATCCGAAATCGGTGGAACGGTCGTCGGTCATTGAGTAAGACACATTCTAGACGATCGGCTCTGGTGGTCCGGACGCTTACATACGGTTGCAATATGGCTGGCGTCGCGCGCAGAATCGCCGCCGCTTAGGGGGTCTTGCGTGCAAAGCGGGCCGGGCGTCACTGTCCGGCCCGCTTTCTTATTTGGAATGACCGCAACTCCCGGCGCGCGCTGCTGGCACGGCGAGCGGCTCGCGCGCGCAGCGCTCAAGATAGCGCGTCCAGTTCGCGCGGTACTCGCGGCCGAGTTCGTGCAGGTACTTCCAGGTGAACAGGCCGGTGTCGTGCCCGTCATCGAACACCAGCTTCACTGCGTACTGCCCCACCGGTTCCACTGCGGCGATGCCGACGTTCTCCTTGCCCCGCACCAGCACTTCCTGTCCCGGGCCGTGTCCTTTGACTTCCGCCGACGGGGAGTGCACGCGCAGATACTCGAACGGCAGCTCGAAGCGGCTGCCGTCGTCGAAGGTGACGGCGAGCAGGCGCGAGCCGCGGCGCAGCCGGATCTCGGTGGCGACGGGTTCGGACATGGGCCGCAGTATAGGCAATGCCGGTGACGGGGCCCGTCGGCATGCTGGGGTTGCTGCGTTGCAACAAACCGATCACAATCCCCTGCGCGCCTCTATACTCACGCTCCTCAACGATTGCCAACGAGGGCCTGGGCGTGCAAACCCGGGCACGGAATGGAACCGACCGATACCTCCCATCCCGACTATTACCATCGAGTTGTGGATTGCCAGTGGGCCTGCCCGGCCCACACCGATGTCCCCGAGTACATCCGCCTGATCGCCCAGGGCCGCTTCACCGATGCCTACATGGTGAACCGGGAGTCGAACGTGTTTCCCGGCATCCTCGGGCGCGTGTGCGATCGACCCTGCGAGCCCGCCTGCCGCCGCGGCCGCATCGAGCAGAAACCGGTGGCAATCTGCCGCCTGAAGCGGGTCGCCGCCGATCATCGTGACGATGTCACGAAGCTGCTGCCGAAGATCCCCAAGCTCAAGAACGGCAAGCGCATCGCCTGCATCGGCGCCGGCTGCGCATCCCTCACCGTGGCGAACGATCTCATGCCGCTCGGTTACGAGGTGACCATATTCGAGCAGTACGCCGAGCCGGGCGGCCTCATGCGCACCAACATTCCCTCGTTCCGGCTGCCGCAGACGGTGCTGAGCGAGGAGATCGGGATGATCACCGGCATGGGCGTGGACCTGCGGCTCAACACACCCGTCAACAGCATGCGCGAGCTCATCGACCAGGGTGGGTTCGACGCGGTGTTCGTCGGCTCCGGCGCACCCAAGGGCAAGGAGCTGAAACTCCCGGGGCGCGAGGCGGCCGCCGCCAACGTGCATATCGGCATCGAATGGCTCGAGTCGGTGGCCTTCGGGCACATCGAGAAGATCGGCAAGCGCGTGCTCATCATCGGCGTGGGCAACACGGCGATGGACTGCTGCCGCACCAGCCTGCGCCTCGGCGCCGACAGCGTAAAAGTCATGGCGCGCAAGCCGCGCGGCTTCTTCAAGGCCTCGGTGTGGGAACTCGAGGATGCCGAGGAAGAAAGCGTCGCGATCATCATCAACCGTTCACCCAAGGCGTTCGTGCTCGAGAACGGCAAACTCAGCGGCATGTTGTTCGACAAGATGGAGTACGAGCTGGACGCGGGCGGGCAGATCACGGCCGAGCGCATCGCGGGCGAGGAGTTCCTGCCCGCGGATGATGTGATTCTCGCCATCGGCCAGGAGAACGCCTTCCCCTGGGTGGAGCGCGATCTGGGGATCAGCTTCGACAAGTGGGACGTGCCGGTCATCGACAAGATCACCTTCCAGTCGACGCGCGCCGGGGTGTTTTTCGGCGGCGACGCGGCCTTCGGACCGAAGAACATCATCTGGGCCGTCGAACACGGCCACCAGGCCGCCATTTCCATACATCGCCATGTGCAGGGCGAAGCGGTTGCCGAGCGGCTGCCGCCCACGGTCAACCTGCAGAGCCGCAAGATGGGCATGCACGAGTGGAGCTATTCGAACGACTACACGCCGGTCGAGCGCCGCCTCATGCCCCACGTGTCGATCAAGGAGCGCTTCAAGAAGCTCAACATCGAGGTGGAACTGGGCTTCACGGCCGAGCAGGTCGAGCAGGAAGTGCAGCGCTGCCTCAACTGTGACGTGCAGACGGTGTTTGTGGCGAAGCTGTGCATCGAGTGCGACGCCTGTATCGACATCTGCCCCGTCGACTGTCTCACCATCACCCACAATGGGACGGAAGCTGAGCTGCGCGCACGCCTGAAAGCCCCGGCCAGGAATCTCACGCAGGCGTTGTACGTGTCCGCGGCTCTGCCGCAGACCGCGCGTGTCATGGTGAAGGACGAGGACCTGTGCGTGCACTGCGGCCTGTGCGCGGAGCGCTGCCCGACCGCGGCCTGGGACATGCAGAAGTCGGAACTGCACTGGCCGCACGCCGGCGATGAAGCACGCACCATCGAGGCGCGCAAACCCAAGATTGCCTGAGAAAAAACCAACATGCCTCCAGCCTCCCCCCGCATCAACGACTTCACCATCAAGATCGCCACCGTCAACGGCACCGGTTCCGCGAGCGCCAACACGCTGCTCATGAAGTCGCTGTTCCGCAGCGGCATCCCGGTGATGGGCAAGAATTACTTTCCCTCCAACATCCAGGGCCTGCCCACCTGGTACGAAATCCGCGTGAGCCGTGACGGCCACGTCGCCCGTTCAGGGCAGATCGACATCATGGTGGCGATGAACGCCGAAACCTACGCGCGCGATGTCAAGGACGTGACCCCCGGCGGGCATCTGGTCTACGACTCGACCTGGCCACGGCCGGCACTGCTGAAGCGCGAAGACATCACGGTCTACGGCGTACCGCTGGCGCGGCTGTGCAACGAGAACTTCAACGGCGTGCGCACCCGCATCCTGATGAAGAACATCTGCTACGCGGGAGTGCTGGCGGCGCTGCTGGACCTGGATCTGACGCGCATCCGCGAGCTGCTCGCCGAGACCTACGCGAAAAAGCCGCAGCTCATCGACAGCAACATGAAGGCCATCCAGCTCGGCTACGACTACGCCCGGGCGAATTTCTCCTGCCCGCTGCCGCTGCACGTGGAGAACATGGACAAGACGGCCGGCAACATCATGATCGATGGCAACACCGCCGCGGCCCTGGGGTGCCTGTACGCGGGCGCCACGGTGGCGGCCTGGTATCCGATCACTCCGTCGACCTCGCTCATGGACGCCTTCAAGATGTTCGGCGACCGCTTGCGCGTTGATCCGCAAACCGGACGCAAGAACTTCGCCTTCATCCAGGCGGAGGACGAGCTGGCCGCGATCGGCATGGTCATCGGCGCCATGTGGAACGGCGCCCGCGCCTTCACCGCCACGTCCGGCCCCGGCATTTCGCTCATGAACGAGTTCCTGGGGCTCGCCTACTACGCGGAGGTGCCGGCGGTGGTGTTCGACATCCAGCGCGTCGGCCCCTCGACCGGCATGCCGACCCGCACCCAGCAGTGCGATCTCATGGAGTGCGCCTACGCCTCACACGGCGATACCCGCCACGTATGCCTGTACCCGGCCAACCCGGAGGAGTGCTTCTACATGGCGGTGCAGGCGTTTGATCTGGCCGAACGCCTGCAGACCCCGGTGATGGTGCTGTCGGACCTGGACATCGGCATGAACGACTGGATGTGCCCGGATCTGAAGTGGGATGACAGCTACCGCCCCGATCGCGGCAAGGTGCTGAGCAAGGAGGAGGTCCTCAAGCTCGAGAAGTTCTACCGCTTCATCGACAAGGACGGTGACGGCATCACCGCCCGCACCCTGCCCGGGGTGCATCCGAAGGCGGCTTATTTCGCGCGCGGCTCGGGGCACACCCAGTACGGCGCCTACACCGAGGACTCCGCCGAGTACCAGCAGGTGCTCGACCGGCTGCTGAAGAAGTGGGCGACGGCAAAGAAGCTCATGCCACGCCCCGTCATCGACGCCGCCGCCGGCGCCGCGTGCGGCATCGTGTCACTCGGCAGCTGTGACGGCGCGATCCGCGAGGCGCTGGATGCGCTGCGCGCACGCGGCATGGGCGTGGACTACATGCGGGTGCGCGCCTTCCCGTTTGGCGAGGAGGTCGAAAAGTTCCTCGCCGCGCACGAACTCCTGTTCGTCGTAGAGCAGAACCGCGATGCGCAGTTGCGCGCGCTTCTCACCCTCGAGACGGCGGTGGACAAGGCGAAGCTGCGCTCACTCTTACACTACAGCGGCCTGCCAATCTCCTCGGCCTTCATTGTCGAGGGTGTGCTGGCGGAGCTGGAACCGCAGCCGCAGATCGAGACCCAGGGCGCCGCGCGCGGCTAAGGCAGGACCGACATGACATTCATCGCCAAGCCAAAAGTTGCCCATCCGTCGCTGCCGAAGAATGCGCTCGGGTTCACGCGCCGCGACTACGAGGGCGCGTTGTCGACGCTGTGCGCGGGCTGCGGGCACGACTCCATCACCGCCGCGATCGTGGAAGCGAGCTGGGGGCTCGGCATCGAGCCGCAGAACATGGTGAAGCTCTCCGGTATCGGCTGCTCCTCCAAGACCACGGCGTATTTCGTCAGCGGCGGCCACGGCTTCAATTCCGTGCACGGCCGCATGCCCTCGATCGCCATGGGCGCCAACGCCGCCAACCGCGCGCTCACCTACATCGGCGTCTCGGGCGACGGCGATACGCTCTCCATCGGCCTCGGGCAGTTCTGCCACGCGATCCGCCGCAACCTGAACATGCTGTACATCATCGAGAACAACGGCGTGTACGGCCTCACCAAGGGACAGTTCTCCGCTTCCGCGGACCTCGGCAGCAAGGCGAAGAAGGGTGAAACCAACTTCCAGCCGCCGATCGACCCGGTGCTGCTGGCGATGACGCTCGGCGCCTCGTTCGTGGCGCGCAGCTTCTCCGGTGACAAGGCGCAGCTCGTGCCCCTCATCCAGGCGGGACTCAGGCACCAGGGGTTTGCGCTCATCGACGTGCTGTCGCCGTGCGTGACCTTCAACGACCACGAGGGCTCGACCAAGAGCTACGCCTACACGCGCGAGCACTACGAACCGGCGGTGCACGCGGACTTCGTGCCGCTGCAGGCGGAGATCACCGTCGACTACCAGGCCGGTGAAACTCTCCCGGTAGTGATGCACGACGGCAGCCGCATCCTGCTGCGCAAGCTGGATGCCGCCTACGATCCGACCGACCGCACCGGCGCCGCGACCCACATCCAGGAGCGCATGAAGGTCGGGGAGCATCTCACCGGCCTCTTGTACATCGACGAATCGCAGCGCGACTTCCACGACATCAACGGCACCCCCGACGCGCCGCTCAACAGCCTCACCTTCGAGACGCTGTCGCCGGGTTCCAAGGCGCTGGAGAAGGTGCTGGCGCGCTACCGCTGAGGCGGCGCGCGGCACGCGAACGCGCAGCGTCAGCGGATCGTGGAACCGAGTGCGTAGCGGATCGCGAGCTGCAGCTGCGTCTGCGTGGCCAGCAGCGGCCCGCCCAGATCCTGGCGGTTGTAGGAGCTGCTCACCACCCGCAGCCACTCGAGCGTGAAGCGCCAGTGCGCGCTGGCGTTGAAGGTGTAAGCCGCGGTCCAGGCATGCCCGTCCTGCTGGCCGCCGCCCTCCTCAAGATTGCTGGAGTCCACCTGGAAGCGGTCGTAGCGCGCGCTGAAGGTGTGCCGGCCGAGGCGCCGCGACAGCAGGGCATACTCGGCGCGGAACGGCCAGCTCAGTTGCATGCCCGCGGGGGCGATGGCGGTCTTGCCGTCCAGCCACTGCGCAATCGCCGTCCAGCCGCTGTCGCCTTCGACGCGCACTCCGGCGCTGGTGAAGCTGGTGTCCCAGCCAATCGCGTTGGAGACGTAATCGATTTGCGTCGGGTCGGCGCGGTTGTCGTAGCGCAGCACGCGCAGCACCACGCGATCCAGATAGCGCGCCTCGGCGCCCGCGTACACGCCCGCGTGGTTATCCAATTGCAGGAAAGGCTCCGCGCCATACAGGGGCGCGACTCCGGGCTGCCCGACACGCCCGAACACGGGCGTCTGCCGGTCCGTGAGCGAGAAGCCGTCGCTCGCGAGCACCACGCCCGCGCCCTCGTTCCAGCCGAACACGCCGCCCGTTAACCCTAAGTCGAACAGGTGACCGCTGCGGGTGCCGAGCCACTCGAGCTGCGCCTCCATGCCGATGGCGCGCACCTCGATGGCGAGCCAGCTGTCGATCGCCGAGTAGGAAAGGCCGTAGGGTGACTCCCACCCCGGCGCGCGGTTCTCGAGCGAGACCGGCGGGTAGAACGCGCCCGCCTTGAGACGGAAGCGGTAGCCCGCGCGCGGGTAGGGACGGAACTGCAGATAAGCTTCCGTCACGCCGACCGGGCTGCGGTCCTGGTTGTCCCAGGCGGACACGTCCAGGTGTGCGCTCCATAACTCCCCCAGCTGCTGGGTCAGCGCCAACCGCGCCCGCCCGAGCTGCAGTCCGGAATCGTTGCGGCCGAAGCGCACGCTGCCCAGGCCCCCGTCCATGAAGGGGGGAGCGGCGTCGGAGTTGACGAGCCGCGTGTCGAGGCTCACTTCCCAGTCGGTGGCGCGCGCGGTGGCGCTGAGCAGAATTAGTGCGAGGCTGAGCGCCGAGGTGCGAAAGAGCATGGCGCGGCGCCTTCAGTAATCCCAGGAATGCGGGCGGTCGGTGAGCGGCGCCGGCTCGAGCGCTTTGGCGAGGCGCAGCGTCAGGTCGGCGCGGTCAGTGTCGCCGACGGTGAGCTCACGCTCGAGGTCCGCGGCGCTGTCGCGCAGGCGCGGGTGCCAGATGGCGACGTGGTAGCGCCCGCGCGGCAGGTCCGCCGACCAGGCGCCGCCCTGGTTGGTGCGGCCGAAGTACGGTGCGTCGGTGACCACGAGGTACGCGAGCATCTCGTCGTGGATGTTGCAGCCGAGCGTGACCACGCCGGCCTGCTCGAAGTGCACCGGCGGATACGGTTTGCCCCGGTACAGCGGCAGCTGGAAGCGCTTGGCCGGGGAGAACGAGTAGATCTGGTGGCTGACGGAGTCGCTGTTGGGGAATTCCACGGTGGAGCCGACTGGGACGACCAGCAGGTCCGGCTCGAAGGCGCGGTCGACCTGGTCCATGACGGCGTGCACCGCGGCGGGCTTGCGCGGCGGTCCGTCGAGGGGTCGCACGGTGATCACCGCGCCCGCCAGCGCGTGGCCGTCGGGTGTCTGCACGTTGATGACGAGCGTCGCGCCCACTGCGGGGCCGGCCGCACCGAGGGCGGCGAACACAAGCAGCGCGCCGGCGGTGAGCCCGGCGATCGCTTTGGTGCGGCACAGTCGTGCCGGAGGTCTCATTCCCGCACTCGGATCCTCGCGGGAACGCCCGCCAGGCTCTTACGATGGGCGACATATTCGAGGGGTTCATGGGCAGTTTCCGTAAACGGCTTCTCGTGCTGATCATCGGCTTGAGCGTCGCCACTCAAACTGTGACGCTTGCCGCAGTGCTGATCAGCACGCGCCGCACGGTCGAGGCGCGCGCCGCGGAGCAGCTGCGTTCCGGCGCGGCTCTCGCCGAGCACCTCATCCGCTTCCGCGCCGGGCAGCTGGCCAACGGCGTGGCGGTGCTGGCGGGGGACTTCGGGTTTCGCGAGGCCGTCGCGAGCGCCCACGTCCCCACCATCCTTTCCGCGTCCCGCAACAGCGCGCAGCGCATTGGCGCGGACCTGGTGCTGTTGCTCGATACGCACGGGCAGGTGCTCGCCTCGACGGCGCCGGGCACATCAGGCGCCGGCGGCTCGCTGCAGAGTCTGCTCGCGGACGTCGCCACCGAGCGCGACCAGCCCAGCTTCCAGGTGTTCGGCTCGCAGTCGTACCAGTTCTTCCTGGCGCCGGTGCGCGCGCCCGAGACCATCGCCTGGGTGGCGATGGGCTTCGTGGCCGACGACGCGCTGGCGCAGAAAATCCGCGAACTGGTCGGCTCGCAGGTGGTGATCGTGACCCACGGCCATGACGGCGCGCTGCGCGTCGCCTCGACGCTCGCGCGCGAACCGACGGCGCCCGGCGTCGCCAGCGCGCTCGCTTTGCCGGCGGCCAGCGATCGAGCGCAGGTCGCGCGCGTGGCCGCGGCCGACTACCTCAGCTTCGCGCGCCGTCTCGACGCGCGCGGGGACTCGGTCGACCTCATTCTGCTGCGACCGTTGCAGGAGGTGCTGGCCCCGTATCGCGACCTGCGCGACGACATGCTGCTGATCGACGGCATCGCTCTCTTGCTCGCCGCGGTGATCGGCGCCGTGCTCGGCCGCAGCGCCACGCGTCCGATCGGCGAGCTGATGCGCGCCGCGCGGCGTATCGAGCAGGGGCAGTATGAGACCGCGGTGAGCGTCTCGGGCGGCGCCGAGTTCAAGCGTCTCGCGGCGACCTTCAACACCATGCAGAGCAACATCGCGGCGCGCGAGGCGGACATCACCTTCCAGGCCTACCATGACCCACTCACGCAGCTGCCGAATCGCACGCTCATCGTGCGCGGGCTGGAAAGCCTGGTGACCGGCGCCGAGAATCGCAACCGAGCGCCGCGCTGGTGCTGATCGAGTTGCGTAACCTGCGCGACATCAATGCCTCGCTCGGGCACCAGGTCGGCGACGACGTGCTGCGTGAGGCGGCCCGTCGCCTGCAGCACAACGTGGCCGCACACGATACGGTCGCGCGCCTTGGCGAGACCCAGTTCCTGGTGATCGTGCCGGGCTGCTCCGCCGAGCGCGCGCTGCTGTACGCCGAGCAGTTGGCGGCGGTGATCCGCACCGGCTTTCACCTCGCCGGCGTCAGTCTCGACCTGCGGGTGGCGTGCGGGGTGTGCTTGTTTCCGACCCACGGCCGCACGGCCGAGGAGCTGCTGCAGCGCGCGCAGGTGGCCCTCGAGGAGGCGGACGAGGCGCGCGCACGGGTGGCGCTCTACCGCCACGGGCAGGACGAAGAGCACCGCCGCCGGCTCACCCTGATCACCGATCTGCGCACCGCGATTGACGAGGATCGACTGACGCTGGTCTATCAGCCGAAGGTCACCATGTCGACCCGCTCGGTGAGGAGCCTCGAGGCGCTGGTGCGCTGGACGCATCCGCAACTTGGCGCTATCGGGCCGGCGGAGTTCGTACCGCTCGCGGAGAACACCGGCGGCTCGCGCCGGCTCACCAACTGGGTTCTCAGCGCCGCGATCCGCCAGATGGGCGCGTGGCGCCGCGAGGGACTCGAGGTCGAGCTGGCCGTGAACCTGTCGGCATCCGGACATTCTCGATCCTGACCTCGGCGATGAGATCCTGCGGCTGCTGCGCGCTGAGCGGGTGGAGCCCGGCGCGCTCATGCTGGAGATCACCGAGAGCGCGGTGATGCGCGACCCGCAGCTTGCGGCGCGCAACATGCAGCTGCTGCGCATCGCCGGATTGCGCTTCGCCATCGATGACTTCGGCACCGGGCACTCCTCGCTCTCGCAGCTGAGCGTGCTGCCGGTGGATGAGCTGAAGATCGATCGCTCGTTCATTGCGCAGGCCGCCAGCGGCTCGGCCACCATCCTCACCTCGACCATCGAGCTCGGCCACAGCATGGGAATGAAGGTGGTCGCGGAGGGCGTCGAGGAGCCGGGCGCCTGGAACCTGTTGCGGCGGCTCGGCTGCGACTTCGCGCAGGGTTACCTGATCAGTCGGCCGCTGCCGGCCGCGGAAGTGCCGGCGTTCGTGCGCCGGGCGAATCAGCTCCTGCCCGCCTCCGACTCGACCGCGCTGCAGATCCGGGCGCTCGGGGAGCTCACGCAGCGCTCCGGCCGCTGAGCGCGCGCGCCGCGCGCCTTCAGGGCGGGGAATCCAGCATGCCGTCGACGCGCTGCCGGTATTGCACCAAGAGCTCCGCGGCAAAATCGGCGAACACGCGGATCTTCGGCGAGTCGCGCAGCGCGCTGCGGCACACCACCGATATCGGCGCGCCCGGCGCCGACCAGTCCCGCAGTACCACTTCGAGCTTGCCGTTGACGAGTGCCTCGGCCACCACCAGATCCATCGTCTGGATGATGCCCGCACCGCGTATCGCGGCCAGGATCTGCGCCTCGACGGAATTGAATGCCACGTGGCAGGGGAAAGTCAGCTGGCGCTTCACCGTGCCGCGCTGGAACTGCCACTTGTGCGGGCGGCGGCTGCCGGAGCCTAAGTGACCGATGAGCTTGTGACGGCGCAGGTCCTCCGGCTCCGCGGGGGCGCCGTGCTCACGCAGGTACTCCGGGGACGCGCAGGTGAGCTGCCGGGTGTTGACGATGCGCCGCGCGATGAGGTGTTGCTCGCGCACCGCGCCCACGCGCACCACCAGATCCACTTCCTCGGCGATGAGATCCACGACGCGGTCGTTGAGCTGCACCTCGAGCTGCAGCTGCGGGTAGCGCGCGGTGAACTTGCGTAGCGCCGGAATCAGCAGCGCACGGCCAAACGTTACCGGCACGTCTACGCGCAGGCGGCCCTGGGGCGAGAGGCGCGTGCCGCGCAGCGTCTCGTCGGCGCCGTCGAGCTCGGCGAGGATGCGCTGGCAGCGCGCCAGGTACTCGGTGCCGTCGCTCGTGAGTCCCACCCGGCGCGTCGTGCGGTGCAGGAGCTGGCAGCGCAGGTGCTTTTCGAGGTCGGCGACGTGGGTGCTGATGACTGCCCGGGAGAGTCCGAGCGCGTCCGCCGCCCTGGTAAAGGAGTGCAGGTCCGCCACCCGTACGAAGCTGCGCATGCACACCAGCTGATCCATGCCCGCTATTGTACTGAAAACGGGAACAATAAATTCGCGATTAGCCTGTTTTTAGAGCTGGCAGCCGCGCCTAGAGTGAGGCCTGCTTAAGGATCCCTTGCGTTCGAGAAGTATGGAGGTGCGCGCATGTTTATCTTCAACCGGCCCCTGGGGGCGGTGGCAGCCGGGATCGGCTTCGCGCTCGCTCTCGCCCTGGTGGCCTCATTATGTGAGCCGCTGCCCGACCGTGACGCCGCACCCGCGGCCGTGCGGGCGCCTGAGATGGCGGTTCACATTCCCGTAACTTGTGCCCGGCCCGAGGCTTGCGGTATCGTGCGCGCCGGATCGTGACCTTTCCCTTTCTGCCGCCTGCCGCCCGCCTTCGATTGCGAGTTGGCTTCCGAGTCTGAAAAGCCGAATCGTTCCCGACCAGGTGGCAGTGCGTGAGCAACCGATCTTCGGTATGCACTCCTGCTAGTACTTTTATGTTTCAGGAGTTTGATTGCAATGACGAAGATCTATGTTGGCAACCTGCCATTTTCCGCCACCGACGCCGAGATTCGTGAGCTGTTCGCAGCGCACGGCACGGTTGAGTCGGTGAGCATCATCACCGATCGCGACACCGGCCGCCCCCGCGGCTTCGGGTTCGTCGAGATGTCGCGTGCCGATGCCTCGCGCGCGATCCAGAACCTCAACGGCAAGGACCTGGGCGGACGCCCCTTGCGTGTCAACGAGGCTCAGGAGCGCACCGGCGGTGGCGGTGGTGGCAACCGCGGCGGCGGCGCACCGAAGCGCTGGTAAGCTTTTAGGCTGCCAAAGGCCGGCCGTCAGTGCCTCGCGGCATGGGCGGCCGGCCTTTTTAATTGCTGAAGAGTTAATCGGAAAGGTGTTTTCTCATGGGTAAAGGCGATCACAGAACCCGCCGCGGCAAGATCTACCAGGGCTCATTCGGCAAGAGCCGCGCCAAGGACCCGGCCAAGCGCAAGAAGAAGGCCGCACAGGCGGCCAAGCGCTAGAAGCGCGGACCTGCAGGGGCCGCGGGCCGCTTGCAGCAATACCAGCGCGCGCCGGTAACGGCGTGACGCACTCCCTCGAAGTCTCACCAGCCGGGCGTTGCACCTTGCGGCGCGAGCCGCGTCTTGCGTGCCAGGCAGTCACGGATGATCTGCAGTGCCGGCCGATCGTTCGGCGGCAACTCAACGCTGCTCGCCTTGAGTGGCGTCGTGCGCTCCCCCCAGCGCGCCACATGCGCGCAGAAGCTCAGGCCGCCGCCAAATGCGGGCATCATCAAGAGCGACCCGGGCCGTACGCGTCCGGCCTCCAGTGCATCACACAGCGCGACCGGCACGGTGGCCGAGGACATGTTGCCGTAGTGCTGGATGGTGACGTAGACCTTTTCCATCGGCACGTGCGTGCGCCTGGCGACCGCCTCGATGATGCGCAGGTTCGCCTGGTGCGGCACCACCAGGTCCACAGCGTCGGCCTTGAGATTGAGCTGCGTCAGCGCATCGTCGCAGGCGCTGCTCATGCCCTGCACGGCGCGCTTGAAAATTTCCTGCCCCTCGAACTGCCAGCGCGTGACGCCATACAGAACGCCGCGGTTGGCGTACAGGCCGCCCATGCCCTGCACCCGCAGGATCTCGCGCGCCTCGCCATAGCAGCCCAGCTTCTGCGCCAGTACACCCTGCGCCTGCTCGCTCTTCTCGAGCACCACCGCGGCGGCGCCGTCGCCGAACAGCACCGCGACGTCACGATCCGACCAGTCCATGAACGGCGAGATGAGCTCCGCGCCGATCACCAGCGCATTGCGCACCACTCCGGTGCGAATCAGCGCCGTCGCCGTCGACAGCCCGTAGAGAAAACTGGTGCAGGCGGTGTTGATGTCATAGGCCGCGGCCGGCTGCGCGCCGATACGCCGCTGGATGCCCGAGGCCATGTTGGGCACCTGGTCGTCATGGCTGCAGGTGCCGAATACGATCAGCTCGACGCTGCTGCCGGCGAGTCCCGCGGCGGCGAGCGCCCGCGCCGCCGCCACATAGCCGAGCTCCTCGAGCCCGACATGCGAAATGCGCCGTTCGTGGATGCCGGTGCGGCTGACGATCCACTCATCGGTGGTATCGAGCATGCTCGCGAGGTCGTGGTTGCTCAGTACCGCCGGTGGCAGGCACCTGCCCCAGCCGGTGATCGCCGCATAGGTCACGGATTCCCCCTCGACCAAAGCGCAATTCATAAGAATAGCAGGCTCACGCTACAATCAGAGCGTGGCGGATTCCTACTCCAGATGGCGCCCGCATCCCTGGCACGGACTGGAGCCGGGGGCGGACGCGCCGCGCGTCGTCAACGCCTACATCGAGATCACGCCGTTCGATCTGATGAAGTACGAGGTCGACAAGGCGAGCGGCTATCTGCGGGTTGATCGTCCGCAACGCACTTCCTCGCAGCCGCCTTCGCTGTACGGTTTCATTCCCCAGACCTACTGCGGCGAGCGCGTGCGGCGTCTCGCGCCCGGCTGCGAGCGTGGCGACGGCGATCCGCTGGACATCTGCGTCATCAGCGAGCGGCCGATCAACCACTCCGAGGTGCTGCTGCGCGCCGTCGTGGTGGGTGGACTGAAAATCATCGACCGCGGCGAAGCGGACGACAAGATCATCGCCGTGCTGGAGGGGGATTACGTGTGGGGTGAAGCGCAGGAGATCGGCGATCTGCCGGCGGCGCTGCTCGAGCGCATCGAGCATTACTTTTCCACCTACAAGCTGGTGCCGGACGAGCCGCCGAAGATCGCCGTCACCGGCCGTTACGGGTTCAAGGAAGCCGCCGCAGTCATCCGCGCCTCCATCGAGGACTACCTGGAGATGTTCAGCAAGCAGGCCTGAGCGCGGGTTGCCCGCGCGCTAAGCGTCAGCGCCGCTTTACATCGGGCGCATAGTCGAACGAATCGAAATACAGCCGCTCTGGCGCGAGTCCCTGGCGCGGGAAGCTCGCGCGCAGCGCCTCGATCATGGCGGGCGGACCCGCGGCATACACCTCGAAGGCCTTGAGGTCCGGGTAGTCGGCGAGCAAGGCATCGTGCACCCAGCCAACCCGCTGGTGCGCAGCTTCTGCCGCGCTGGCCTCCGACAGCACGGCGGTGAAGGACAGTTGCGGATAGCGGCGCAGCCACTCGAGCACCAGCTTCTCCTCGTAGACGTCCTGTGGATGCCGTGCGCCCCAGTAAACATGGATACGGCGAGTGACGCCCCTCTCCAGCACGTGCCGCAGTATCGACTTCAGCGGCGCAAACCCCGTGCCGCCGGCGACCATGAGGACCGGACCGGGAGCGTCGCGGTAGATGAACTGCCCGATCGGTCCTTCGATGCGCAGCAGCGAGCCGCAGTTCAGGGTGGCCGCACCCGCCGGCCCCCGAAGATGCGCTCCGTAAACCCGCCGCCCGGCACGCGCCGCACGTGCAGCTCAATGAGGTTGCTGTCGTGCGGGGGGCTGGCGATGGAGAAGCTGCGACGCCGGTCATCGAGCAGCACGTCCAGGTACTGGCCGGGCTGGAAACGCAGGGGTTCCACGGCCGGCAGCCGCAACATGACCTGCATGACGTCGGGGGCGAGGTGTGTCAGCCGCTCGATCCGGCACGGCAGCGTCTTGATTTCGACATCCGCCACGTTCGCGATCTGGCGCGCTTCCACCACCAGGTCCGTGTCGGCTCGCGCCTGGCACAAGAGCACGAAGCCGCTGGCCTCCTCGGCGGCGCTGAGACCGAGCGGCCGGCCGTTCGGATAGTGGATTGCGCCGTTCACGAGGCGCGCGCGGCACGAACCGCAATGACCGGACTTGCAGCTGTGCGGCAGGTTCAGTCCCGCCCGCAGCGCCGCCTCCAGCACCGGCTGCGCCGACTGCACCTGCAGCGTGCGGCCCATGGGCTCGACCCGTACGCTGTGTTCGTCCTTTCTCACGGCCGTCCTGTCACGTTCAATTGGCTAGACTAGTTGCGACGCCGCCAAAGGCCAAGGAGTTGCCATGTTCACCAATCCCCCGGCCGGTGAAATCGCCCAACTGTTGCGCAGCGCCCGCACCATCGCCGTCGTGGGACTGTCCGCCGATGCGACCCGGCCGAGCCACGGGGTCGCGCGCGCGCTGCAGCGCTTTGGCTACCGGATCATTCCGGTGACACCCTCGGCCGAGAGTGTCCTGGGCGAGCCTGCGGTCCCCTCGCTCGAGCAGCTGCCGGAAGTGCTGGGCGCTGACGAACCGGTGGACATTGTCGATGTATTCCGCCGCCCCGAGCACATCGCGGCGATCGTAGAGCAGTGCATTCGCCTGCAGCTTCCGGCGCTGTGGCTGCAGGAGGGTGTGGTGGACCAGGTCGCCGCCGTGCGTGCGGTCGAGGCGGGGATTTTCACGGTCATGGACCGGTGCCTGTTCAAGGAGCGGGCCGCACTACGTTAGCTGCCCGTGGCGCAAACCACTCGCGCCGCGCCTTTTGCGCTATTCTTCTCTTCGAATGCGCGTCGACTTTACGAAGATGCACGGGGCCGGCAACGACTTCGTGGTGTTCGACGCCCCAGCCGATCAAGCCCTTCTCACACCGGAGCTGCTGCGCCGCCTGGCCGACCGCCGCACCGGCATCGGTTTTGACCAGGCGCTGCTGCTGGAGAAACCGCGGCGCGCCGGCAGCGGCGTGTTTTACCGGATTTTCAACGCCGATGGCGATGAGGTCGAGCAGTGCGGCAATGGCGCGCGCTGCATCGCCGCGCTCCTGCATCACCGCGGCGCGGCCGGCAACGGCGCGCTCACGCTGGACAGTCCCGCCGGCGTCGTGCAGGCACGCATCGATGGCACCAGCGTGTCGGTTGATATGGGCGTGCCCAATTTCGATCCCCGCTCGCTGCCCTTCGAGGCGCAGTCCGAAGCAGACAGTTACTCCCTGGACGTGGCCGGCGGCACGGTCGCGATCGGCGCGGTGTCGCTGGGCAATCCGCACGCCGTGCTGAGCGTAGCTTCCGTGGAGGCTGCGCCGGTGGCCACGCTCGGCCCCGCGATCGAACGGCATCCGCGCTTTCCGAGGCGCGTTAACGCCGGATTTCTTGAGATCGTGGACCGCGCACAGCTGCGCTTACGCGTCTGGGAGCGCGGTGTCGGGGAAACCCGCAGCTGCGGTACCGGCGCCTGCGCGGCGGTTGCGGTCGGACGCCGCCGGGGACTCCTCGAAGAAGAGGTGCGGGTGAACGTGCGCGGCGGCGAGTTGCGCGTAAACTGGGCGGGGCCCGGCGAACGCATCTGGCTGACCGGGCCGGCGGGAATATCTTTTGAAGGTCACGTTGAGGTCTGAAGCGCTATGACGACACGAGAGGCTCGCGGAGTTGCTGCGGCGGACACCGAAGAGGAGTCCATCGCAAACTACCTGCAGCGCAATCCGGATTTCTTCGAGCGCCACCAGGGGGTGCTGGTGCGGCTGAAGCTGCCGCACGTGCGCGGCGGGGCGACCATCTCCCTCGTCGAGCGCCAGATCGAAGTGCTGCGCGAGAAGCAGGCCTCCCTCGAGGGCAAGCTTAGCGAGCTGGTGCGGGTTGCACGCGCGAATGACGCCATCGCCGAGCGCCTGCACCGCTTCACCCGGCGCCTGCTGCGCGACGTGCCGCGGGACGCGGCGATCACACGCATCGAGACCGGCCTGCGCGAGGACTTTGACGCCTTCCATGCGGTGCTCGTGCTCGTCGGCGAACACCCGGATCTGGCCGGTCAGCACTTCGTACGCACCGTGCCGGCGTCTGATCCTAATTTAAAATCCTTTGAGTCGTTGTTCGCAGCCGGCAAACCGCGCTGTGGCCAGGCGCGCGATTCGCAGCGCGACTTTCTCTTCGGGCCCGAAGGCTCCGAAATGGCCTCGCTCGCGTTGGTGCCGCTCGGGGAGAAGGGCTCGCTCGGCCTGCTGGCGCTCGGCAGCGCCGACAAGGAGCGCTTTCATCCGGGCATGAGCACCGAGTTCCTGGCGCGCCTGGCGGAGCTCATCACCGACTCCCTGAGCGCCAACGCTACGCGCTGAAGGCGCGGGAGACGCTATGACCCCCGCGGCGCTCGGGTGGGTGGAGCGCTTCCGGCGCTATCTCAACACCGAGCGGCGGCTCTCTGCGCACACCGACTTAAGCTACGCCCGCGATCTTGCCGCGCTGGTGAAGTTCTGCGTGGCTCACGGGCTTGCCGACTGGAAGGCTCTGGATACCCAGCACATCCGCACCTTCGCCGCGCACTCGCACGCGAAGGGCTTAAGTCCGCGCAGCATCCAGCGGCGCCTGTCAGCGGTGCGCAGCTTCTACGAATTCCTGCTGCGCGAAGGGCACGGCGCCGCGGCTGGCGCTCGCGGCAGTGCCCGCGTGACCCACAATCCGGCGCACGACGTGCGCGCCCCCAAGGCGGCGCGTCGTTTACCGCACACGCTGGATGCCGACCAGATGGCACGCCTGCTCGCGATCCCGGCTGGCGATGACCTTACGGCGCGCGACCGCGCCATCATGGAGCTCCTGTATTCCTCCGGACTGCGGCTGGCGGAACTCGTGAGCCTCGATCTGACGAGCGTGGATCTGAAGGACCGCATGGTGCGGGTCGCCGGCAAGGGCGGCAAAGCCCGGATCGTCCCGGTGGGCCGCCTTGCCGTCGACGCGCTCAAGGCGTGGCTCAAAGAGCGCGCGGCGCTGGTCAAGGCGGGTGAGGCCGCGCTCTTTGTCGGCCGCGCCGGAAAGCGCTTAGGACCGCGGGCGGTGCAGCTGCGGGTCGCATACTGGGCGCGGCGCCAGGGCCTCGGTGTCCACGTTCACCCCCACCTGTTCCGGCACTCCTTTGCGTCGCATCTGCTTGAGTCGAGTGGGGAATTGCGCGGCGTGCAGGAGCTGTTGGGGCACGCCGACATCTCCACCACCCAGATCTACACCCACCTTGACTTCCAGCACCTTGCCCGCATTTACGACGCTACCCACCCACGGGCGCGCCGCAAGGCATAGCTTGGAAATCACATGAGCGAGCAGGGCTCTTTCAATCCCCATGGCACCACCATCCTCGGCGTGCGCCGCGACGGCGTGATCGCATTAGGGGGCGACGGCCAGGTCACCCTCGGCAACACGGTCATGAAGGGCAACGCGCGCAAGGTGCGGCGCCTCGCCAATGACAAGGTGATCGCCGGTTTTGCCGGTGGCACGGCGGATGCCTTCACGCTGTTCGAGCGTTTCGAGGGCAAGCTCGAGAAGTACGGCAATCTCACCCGCGCCGCCATCGAGCTCGCCAAGGACTGGCGCTCGGATCGATACCTGCGGCGCCTGGAGGCGCTGCTGCTGGTCGGGGATCCTGAGAAGCTGTTCGTGATCTCCGGCAACGGCGATGTGATCGAGCCCGACTACGACGTGGCCGCCATCGGCTCCGGCGGACAGTTTGCGCTCGCCGCCGCGCGCGCGCTCATCGAGGGCTCGACGCTCGACGCCCGCAGCATCGTGGAGCGCTCGCTTAACATCGCCGCCGACATCTGCATCTACACCAACCGCAACCTCGTGATCGAGGAAATGCGCCAGACTCAGGCCGCCAGGGTCTAAACCAACATGTCAGACCTCACCCCCCGGCAGATCGTCCAGGAACTCGACAAGCACATCATCGGCCAGGACGCCGCCAAGCGCGCCGTGGCCGTGGCGCTGCGCAACCGCTGGCGCCGCATGCAGGTCAAGGAGCCGCTGCGCCAGGAGATCACGCCCAAGAACATCCTGATGATCGGACCGACCGGTGTCGGTAAGACCGAGATCGCCAGGCGCCTGGCGAAACTTGCCAACGCGCCGTTCGTGAAGGTCGAGGCCACCAAGTTCACGGAAGTTGGCTACGTCGGTCGCGACGTCGACTCGATCGTCAAGGAACTCGCCGACGTCGCAGTGAAAATGACCCGCGAACAGGCCGTAGCCGGGGTGCGCGAGCGGGCGCTGGATGCGGCCGAGGAGCGTGTGCTCGATAGCCTGCTGCCCAAGCCGCGCATGATGGGCTTTTCGACCGACGAGCCCGCGCCCGCGCGCGACGGCGAAACGCGCCAGAAATTCCGCAAGATGCTGCGCGAGCACGAGCTCGACGAGCGCGAGATCGAGATCGAGCTGCGCGCCATCCCGGCCGGGGTTGAGATCATGGCGCCGCCGGGCATGGAAGAGATGCAGCAGCAGCTGCAGTCGATGTTCCAGAACCTCGGTGGCAACCGCACCCGCACCAGAAAGGTCAAGGTGCTCGAGGCGCTCAGGCTCCTCACCGACGAGGAGGCCGGCAAGCTCATCAACGAAGACGAGCTCAAGATCCAGGCGCTCGCCAACGCCGAGCAGAACGGCATCGTGTTCATCGACGAGATCGACAAGGTGACGCGCCGCCAGGAAACCCTCGGCGCGGATGTCTCACGCGAGGGTGTACAGCGCGATCTGCTGCCGCTGATCGAAGGTTCCACCGTCGCCACCAAGTACGGGCAGATGAAGACCGACCACGTGCTGTTCATCGCCTCGGGTGCCTTCAGCCTCTCCAAGCCCTCGGACCTCATTCCCGAGCTGCAGGGCCGGCTGCCGATCCGCGTCGAACTCGACTCCCTCGGCGTGGGCGACTTC
Source organism: uncultured Gammaproteobacteria bacterium (assembly GCA_963793895.1). Classification (GTDB taxonomy): domain Bacteria; phylum Pseudomonadota; class Gammaproteobacteria; order Steroidobacterales; family Steroidobacteraceae; genus 13-2-20CM-66-19. Next base: position 183,161 of record CAWCBV010000005.1, on the reverse strand, counting down.
GTGCGCATCCTCACCGAGCCCGACGCCTCCCTCACCACCCAGTACGCGGCGCTGATGGCGACCGAGGGCGTCACGGTGAAATTCGCGACCGATGGCCTGCAGCGCATCGCCGAGATCGCCTTCCACGTGAACGAGCGTACCGAGAACATCGGCGCGCGGCGCCTGCACACCGTCATGGAGCGCCTGCTGGAAACCGTCTCCTACGAGGCGTCCGAGCAGGGCGACAAGTCCAACGGCGGATCCGCCGTGGTGACCGTCGACGCGAAGTACGTCGATGATCACTTAGGCAAGCTCGTGCAGGACGAGGACCTCAGCCGCTACATCCTCTGAAGGGACCCTGGGGTCGAAAAAAAAGAGCGCCCGGTGCTGCCGGGCGCTCCTTGAGTTGCGGCCTGCGTCAGTGGAACTTGTAGGTGAAATCGAGGCCGGCGGTTATCGGGCGATTCACGAGATAGCGCACGAAGGCATTCGTCTGCAGGTCGATCTGCGGCTGCGGATCGAGCAGCGCCTGCTTGTTCGTGAGATTGTTCACGTACAGCGACGCGGTCCACTGATCGCTTGCGAACCCGAGGCGTGCGTTCACGAATCCGTACGCCGGCAAATGCAGCAGGTAGTTGTTGATGTAGCCGGGCGAGGACGGATAGATCGTGATGGACTCGCCGTACGGTGCATCGGTGCGCGTGCCGACGTAATCGCCCTCGAGCGTCCCGACCAGCGACAGGTCGCTCGTGAGCGGATGCTTCCAGCGCAAAGTCGCCGAGGCCGTGACATCCGGTATGTCGGGTACGTTGTACCCGCTCGGGTATCCCGTGATGGGGCTGTCCGCCGTGAACTGCGCATTGGTGTAGCCGAAGTTGACCCCGAAGGTCCACTCGCGGGAGAGCAGCGCCTGCATCTCCGCTTCGACGCCGTAGATACGCGCATCGGCGCCGTTGGCGGTGATGCCGAACCCCGAGAGGTTGGTCGCGATCTGCGGGTTGGTCCAGCGCTCGTAGTAGGCCGAGACGTTGAGGATCAGGTGCTTATCCAGCAGCTCCGCTTTCTCGCCGATCTCATAGTTCCATACCGAGTCCGAGGAGAAGGTGCCGGGCGCTTGCAGCAATAGGGCGGAATTGCAGGTGTTGGTGAGCTTGGCCTGCAGAGCGAACTCATTGCCCTGCAGCGGGCCCGCGGGCGCCGCGCAGTTGGGGACCGCCGAGACCGGAATCGGCTGATTCGCGCCGCCCAGGCGAAAGCCCTTGGCGATCGTGGCGTAGAGCAGCACATCCGGGTCGACCTTCCAGCTCAGGTCGAACTTCGGATCGGTGCCGCTCGCGCCGTTTGAAAAGCCGGTGAGGTAGGGTGTGTTGGGCTGGCTCCCCGGGTTGACAGTCCCAGGAGCCCCATTCACCGTGAACACGCCGTATTCCAGGTTCGACTGGCCCAGGCTGTAGTGGTAGTGGCGCAGTCCCACCGTGCCTTTGAGATCCGGGGTGAACTGCCAGGAGAGCTCGCCGAACTCTGCGTTCTGCACGATGACCTGCGGCTGGTAGTCAATGTACAGATTGGTGGTGGCCGGGTACCCGGGGATGGCGGCCTGAAGTGCCGGTGCCGCCTGCGGAGCGATGGCCCACTCATCCCACTCGGAATACAGGTCCTGGTAGAAGTAGCCGACGATCCACTGCAACGGGCCGCTGCCGCTCGAGGTCAGGCGCAACTCCTCGCTGATCTGCCGCGTGAAGTCCTTCTCGGTCACGGACGGGCCGTTGGGCGCCGGACCGGACGGCCCGATGCCGAATGGGCCGCCGCCGGCGCCGACACCCGCATCGTAATTCGGGAAGCCGAAGGCGTCGTTGTTCTCCTCGGTACTGTCCTGCGACACGAGCGTGTTGCGCGCCCACACGCCGGTGGCCGAGGTGACCGTAAAGCCTGGCGCCTGATATTCGATCATCAGGCTCCCGAGCGTGAACTTGTCTTCCTGCGGCTCGGGCGAATCGAAGGGTTCCCAGTGGGCGAGGGTGCTCGGCACGGTCGGATGGGTCGGATTGCCGTTCACATCCACCTGGTCCGGGGCAGCCTGACGGGTGAGCTGGTACATGAGCATCGGCGTGACCGACAGGTTGTCCGACGGCTTCCACAGCACCAGGACGCGCGCCGAGTCGATGGTCGTGGTGTTGGCGCCGTTGATCTGCTCCGCTAACGGGTAGGTGTAGAAATTGGCCGGCCGCGCATTGTTCTGCGTGGCATAGCCTCCGGTGTCGACCGGGGCCCCGTCCAGGACGATGCGCTTGATCCAGCCACTGTCGGAGAGCTGCGATCCGACGATGCGAACCGCCAGGGTGTCACCAATGGGCAGGTTCACCATGCCGTTGGTTTTCTGGTTGAAGTCTCCACCGGAGCCGGTGTACCCCGCATCGACCTCACCTGAGGCCGCGAACGTGCCGAGCTGGGGTTGATTGAGCACCAGCTTACGGCGCCGCCCATGGAGCTCGAGCCGTAAAGAGTGCCCTGCGGACCACGCAGCACCTCGACTCTGGCGAGATCGTAGAGCGTCGGATCGATCTCCTCCTTGCCGAGCTGCGCGGCGGCCGGTGACGACAGCGGCGTCTCATCGAGGTAGAAGCCGACCATGGAGGAGTTGCCGCCGGCGGAGTTGAGTCCGCGCATCTCGAATTCGGGCTGGCCGGGGCCCGCGGAGCGCATCGCGATCCCGGGCACCGACTGGGCGAGAGAATTGAAGTCGACGATGCCCCGGTCGATGATCTCCTGTGACGACACCGCCGTGATGCTCGCGCCGGTGTCCTGAACCGTACTGGTGCGTTTCTCTGCCGTGATGACCACCTCCTGGAGCTGCTCTCCGGAGGGGCTGCTCGCCTGGGCCTGTCCCTGGATCTGGGCGTTTGCAGTCCCGGCAAGTGCCAGCCCCAGTGCCATCGCGATCGCAGTGGCCATCGCGCTTCGTGCTGTTCTCGAGATCATGGTTGCTCCCCTTCGCCACAACTGTCGTCTGAATGACCACGGCTCGCGAGACGCCGACGCTGTTGTCTGATTATACGTACAGATGCAGGGCGCAGAACGTAGGGCACGAACGTTGTAGATTCGCGACAAGCAATTGTTGGAATCCACGCATCGACCTTGCTGGCCGGCTCACTGACCCGATCAGATCCGGAAGCGCTCCTTCAACTCCCCCGCCATGCGCCGGCTGACCTCCAGCGGCGCGTCGCAGCCGCGCAGGTGCACGAAGTACTGACCGGCGGCGTCGCGCTCGATGCGCTCCAGGTACTTCACGTTCACCAGCGCGTTCCTGTGGATGCGCGCGAAGCTCGCGCTGAACTCGCGCTCCAGCAGGCGCAGTGATTCCTCGATCAGATCCTCGCCGTTCACGTGACGCACGGTGGTGTATTTCTGATCGGCGAGGAAGTACTGCACTTCCTCGATGGGAATGAGCCTCAGGCCCTCGCGGTGGCGCGCCCCGATGTGGGTACGGCGCGCCTCGGCGCCACTGGCGAGTTTTTGCAGCTGGGCGCGAGTGAGTCGCCCGGCTCGTACCAGCGCAGCAGACAGCTGTTCCTTGCGCACCGGCTTCAGCAGGTAGCCCACGGCGTGGGCTTCGAACGCCTCGACGGCGTACTGCTCGTAGGCGGTGGTGAAAATAACCGCCGGCGGCTCCTCGAGGACGTTCAGGTGACGCGCGGCCTCCAGGCCATCCATCCCCGGCATGCGCACATCCAGCAGCACCACGTCCGGATTCAGCTCAGCAGTCGCCTTGAGTGCGTCGTGACCGTTGGCGGCCTCGCCGATCACCTGGGTGTCGGCAATTTCGGCGAGGATGCTGCGCAGCCGTTCGCGCGCCGGCGACTCGTCATCGACGATCAGCACCTTCAACGCCGCCGGCCCGCTCATGTGGCGAGCGCGGCTCCGGAAGCACGCGGCGCAGCCGCTTTCTCGATTAGCGGGAAGCGCAGTGTGACAATGAATTCGGCGTCGTAGCGGCCGGACTTCATGAGCGCGCGCTCGCCGTACATGAGGCTCAGGCGCTCGCGGATGTTGGCGAGCGCCAGGCGGTTGCCGTCACGTACGTCGACTGCCGGCCCCATTGGATTGCGCACCACCACCGTGATCTGTCCGCCGTTGACTTCGCCGCTGATGGTCACCGTCCCGCCTTCCGGGCGCGGCTCGATGCCGTGGTAGACCGCGTTCTCGAGCAGCGGCTGGATCATGAGGTGGGGCACGAGCGCCTGCGCGGGCAGGGCGTCGGTATGCCATTCCACCTTGAGCCGCTCGCCGAGGCGCAGCTGTTCCATGCGCTGGTAGGTGTGCGCCACCTCGAGCTCTTCGGCCAGCGTGATGGTGTCGCGCTGGTCGCTCAAGGTGGCGCGGAACAGGTCAGCAAGGTCCTGCACCGCGCCCTCAGCACGCGCCGGGTTGCTGCGCGTGAGGGCGGCGATGGTATTCATGCTGTTGAAGAGAAAATGCGGCCGGATGCGGGCCTGCAGCGCATGCACGCGCGCCGTGGCGCGCAGCTCCACGCTGCGGCGCCACTGCTGCCCCACGTAGAAGTAGCGCAGCGTAAGGCCGGTCACCACCAGCCCGATCCACACGTTGCGCACGGCAAAGCTGCCCGCGTCGGTGGGGAAGAGCGCCGCGCCCCCGGAGTCGATCGCGAGGTGCGTGCGGCCGAGGAGGGTCGCGCACACCGACACCGCGGCGACCACCGCGGTGACGATGATCAGTACCGCGGCCGAACCCGCCGCCACCGTGAGTCGCAGCAGCCGATCGCGCAGCGCGCACAAGAGCGCCGCTACGGTGAGTCCGATCCACAACAGCAGCATCGAGGTGCGCGCCAGGTCGGTCCAGAAATCGATGGCGCTCTGGCGCGCCAGCGACAATACGAAAGCGGTCAGTTCGACGATCAGCACGATCGCCAGCGCCGTGCGCTGGGCGCAGAAATCGGGCAGGTAGAAGGCGTTCCCGCTGCCGGGGTCGGTCTTCATGGGTCGCGGTGCGGTGTGCCCGGGGGCGCGCTCATGATGTTGGTGCGCTCGAAGAGTTCGGCCTTGAGGCGGAACGCGGCCGACACGTCCTCATCGCCGTAGCCGCGGGCGATGAGCTCGGCGTACTCCGCCAGCATGCGTTCCACCACCGGCAGGGCGACGCCGAAGCGCGCCGCCATGTCGTGGCAGATCTTCAGGTCCTTAGCATGCAGGCGCACACGAAATCCGGCCGGGTATGCGCCGCGCGCCATGTTGGGGGCGCGATGCACGAAGTACCACGAGGAGCCGGCGCCCTTGCCGAGGGTGTCGATGAGCTTCTCCAGCGGCAGGCCCTGCGCGCGGGCGAACGCCATGGCCTCCGCTATCGACTCGACGATGCCGGCGCACATGATCTGATTGGTGGCCTTGGCGGCCTGGCCGCTGCCGGTGGGGCCAAAGTGGGTAATGGTGCGTCCGAGTGCGCTCAGGATCGGCATGGCGCGGGTGAAGGCCGCGTCAGCGCCACCGGCCATGATGGCGAGCGTGGCATCGCGCGCGCCTTCGACCCCGCCGCTCACCGGGCAGTCGAGGAACTCAACGCCCGCAGGTTCCAGCAGCGCCGCCGCCTGGCGCGCGGTCTCGCCGCTAACGGTGGAGCAGTCGATCATGAGCGCCCCTGCGGTCAGATCCGCGGCCACGGCGCGCGTCACGTCCAGGAGGTCAGCGTCGGCGGACACGCATGACACCACGGCATCGACGCTGGCGGCGAGTTGCTGGAGGCTCGCGCTGGCGCTGATGCCCAGTTCCGCGGCGAGCGCCTGCGCCTTGGGCGCGGTGCGGTTCCAGACCGCGGTCAGGAGGCCTGCGCGATGCAGGTTACGCGCCATGTGCGTTCCCATGGCGCCGAGCCCGACGAAACCTACACGCATCTTTTTCGTCCTGCTCATGCGGCCTTCGGCGGCCGCGCAGCGTCACTATAGAGGGTTGGCCGGGCGCGCGGAATCATCACGCCCGCGTGCAGGACGGCCGGCCGCGGCCGGCTACGGATTCTCGGACTGGGGGACCGGGGTCGGCGCTGGCGCCGGCGTGTCGAAATTGACCTCCGGCACGCTGCCGCACGCGTCCTGTACGTCCTTGCGAGCCTGGGCGCGATACGCATCGGCGTCCGCATCCGGGAGGTACTCGCGAGAGCCGTCGGCGCCGGTCTTGTAGATGCGTCGTGACTGCACCGAGGTTACGTAGCGGGCCTTTGCGGCCTTGCACTGTTGCTCACGGGTCTTCGCCACGTCCTGCTTTGCGGCCTGGGCGTTGGCCTGATCGCTCAGCTGCGAGTCGACCTTTTCGTTCGCGGCGCTGAGATTTTTCTGATCGGCGTTGCGCGCGGTGTTCTCATATCCGGGGGGGCGGCCCTTGCCCGTCTTGATGACCTCGGATCCCGGGACCCACTGGTCGCTGTAGTGCGGCTGGCCGTGTTCATCGACCCAGCGATACACGTCCGCCTGGGCGGTCACGGCCGCGCCAGCGACAAACAGGGCAACAATCGATACGAGTCGCAGCATAGGGACCTCCCGCGCCCGCGCATTATGGCGACTTCCGCGCCGCTCGGCATTTGAAGTGCGTCACAGCCTCAGCCCGGCCGGCACGGCCGCAGGCCCCCAGCGTGCGAATACCAGGCTAAATCGCCTCCAGGCTACAGGTCGTAGGCCCGCTCACCGTGCGAAGTGATGTCGAGCCCTTCCCGCTCTTCGTCCTCCGGCACGCGCAGCCCGACCAGAAGATCCACGAGGTAGAACGCGGCGAACGCCACGACGGCGGTCCACGCGAACACCAGGCACACCGCCTTCAACTGGATGAGGAACTGCGTCCCCACGCCGGGGTAGCCGGTGGCGCCCGTGACCCAGTCCACGGTCGAACCCGGGCCGCCAAGAAACGGCGCGTTGAATATGCCGGTCATGAGCGCGCCAAAAATGCCGCCCACGGCGTGCACGCCGAAGACATCCAGTGAGTCGTCGGCCTTGATGAGCCGCTTGAGTCCCGTGACACCCCACAGGCACACCAGTCCCACGCCGGTGCCGATCGCAAACGCGCCCGGGATGCCGACGTTGCCGGCGGCGGGGGTGATCGCCACCAGTCCCGCCACGGCCCCGGACGCCGCGCCCAGCATCGAGGGCTTGCCTTTGATCAGCCACTCCCCGCCCATCCACGACAGCACCGCACAGGCGGTGGCGAGGTAGGTGTTCATGAAGGCGAGCGCCGCCGAGCCGTTGGCCTCGAGCGCGGAGCCGGCGTTGAAACCGAACCAGCCGAACCACAGCAGTGAGGCGCCGATCATGGTCATGGTGAGACTGTGCGGCGCCATCGGTTCACGCCCCAGGCCGATGCGCTTGCCGAGCACGAATGCGCCCACGAGTCCCGCGACCCCGGCGTTGATGTGCACCACCGTGCCGCCGGCAAAATCCAGCGCGCCCCACTGCCAGATGAGGCCGGCGGTGGCATTGACGCCGGCGACCTTGTCGGCCGAGGTGTAGGCGTCGGGTCCGGCCCAGTACCACACCATGTGAGCGATCGGGCAGTAGCTGCACGTGAACCAGATGACGAGGAACAGCAGTAGCGCCGCGAACTTGATGCGTTCGACCAGCGCACCCAGGATCAGGCAGCAGGTGATCGCGGCGAAGGTGGCCTGGAACGCCACGTACACCAGCTCGTAGAGCGGGGTGTGCTTGCTGAACGTCGCCGCCATCGAGTACGCGCCGGTCTGCGGATCGAACGTGCCGTTGAGAAACACGCGGCTCAGGCCGCCGATAATGGAGTTGCCTTGCGTGAAGGCGAGCGAGTAGCCGTAGATGCACCACAGCACGGTGATCAGCGCGAAGCCCACGAACACCTGCATGAGCACCGACAGCATGTTCTTGGTGCGCACCAGTCCGCCGTAAAACAGCGCCAGCGCCGGGACCGACATCAGCAACACGAAGGCGGTGGAAGTCAGCATCCACGCCGTGTCGCCCTTGTTCGGCACCGGGGCGTCCGCCGCATAACAGAGTGCGGGCGCGAGTACCGGCGCGAGCGCGGCGAGGCAGCTTAAGCAGCGGGCAATCTTCGCAGCAGCGGACATGGCGGGCCTTTTTGCGTTTTCACGTTGCAAACGCCCACTGCGCGCGCCGCGCACGGCGCGTAAGCTAGTGAAGCGCGAACAAGGCTGCAGATTCCGTGCCACGCAGGTTCAGCCGCTGATTCGAGCCGCCCGCGCCCCGTGATGGCGCCTGCGTTGCACTATTTTGGAGCCGTGAGTCGGGGCACCGCCTCAATTCGGGGCACAGCGTGAGGTGAGAGCATGGATTCATTTCGCATTGATGAGATCGCGCGACGCCTCCTGGAGAGCGTGCCGCCGGCGCTGCGCACCGTGCAAAAGGACCTGGAGAGCAACTTCCGCGCGGTCCTGCGCGAGGGCCTGAGCAAGCTTGATCTGGTGAACCGGGACGAGTTCGACGCGCAGTCCAAGGTGCTGGAGCGCACCCGCTCGCGGCTCGAAGCGCTCGAGGCGCGACTCGCAGCGCTCGAGGGTGGCGCGGCGCCTGCCGACGGCAAGCGAACAACGTAAGCACCCGCTCGTGGCGGTTGCGCGCGTGGCCTGCCGGGCGCAGGTCGGGCTGACGGCTCCCCTGGTCCACGTCGAAGTCAGCCTTGCCGGCGGACTGCCGACGTTCTGCATCGTGGGACTGGCCGCGGCCGTGGTGCGGGAAAGCAAGGAGCGCGTGCGGGCTGCGCTCATTCATTCCGGCTTCGAGTTTCCCGCCGGGCGCATCACGGTGAGCCTCTCGCCCGCGGAGCTGCCTAAGGAGGGCGGCCGCTTCGACCTGCCCATCGCGCTCGGGATCCTGCTCGCTTCGCATCAGGTGCGCACCCCGGCGGGCACAGCGCCCGAAGCGTGGGCTCGCTGCGAGTACTACGGCGAGCTGGGTCTTACCGGAGAGTTGAATCCGGTGGCCGGTCTGCTGCCGGCGGCGGCCTGCGCGCGCCGTCACGGCCACGAGCTCATCGTGCCGCGCGCCAATGCGACCGAAGCCTGCGCCGCAGCTCCGGCCCATGCGCGCGCGGCTGGGCACCTGCTCGAGGTGTGTGCCCACCTAAGCGGCGCGGCGCCCCTGCGGTTGTGCGGGGAGAGACGTGCCGCGGCGCGCGCCGGCACGCGGCTGGATCTTCGGGACGTACGCGGACAGCGACTCGCGAAGCGCGCGCTCATCATCGCGGCCGCCGGCGGTCACAGCCTCGTGATGATCGGGCCGCCCGGTTCCGGCAAGAGCATGCTCGCGCAACGGCTGCCGGATCTGTTGCCGGGGCTGTCGCAGGATGAAGCGCTGGAGGTTGCCGCTATCGCGGCGGTCAGCACCGCAGGATTCGATCCGGCGCGCTTTGGCGAGCGGCCGTTTCGCACTCCGCATCACACCGCTTCGGCCGCGGCGCTCGTCGGCGGCGGCACCCGCGCCCGTCCCGGGGAAGTCAGTCTTGCGCACCACGGCGTGTTGTTTCTGGATGAGCTGCCGGAATTCGCGCGTGGCGTGCTCGAGGCACTGCGCGAGCCCCTCGAAACCGGCGTGGTGTCGGTGGCGCGCGCTGCCCTGCAGGTGCAGTACCCCGCGGCCTTTCAGCTCATCGCTGCCATGAACCCGTGTCCGTGCGGACGTCTCGGGGAGCGTGCGGGTGATTGCAGCTGCACCAGCGCCCAAGTGCAACGCTACCGCGCGCGCGTCTCCGCGCCGCTCCTGGATCGGCTTGATCTGCACGTGGAGGTCCCGCGGCTCGTGGCTGCCGAGTTTGCCGCGCCCGCGGCCGGGGAGACCTCGAGCCACACCGCGGCGGCGGCGGTGGCCGCGGCGCGTGAAATCCAGCGCACCCGCCAGGGTGGCTGCAATGCGCGTCTTGCGGATGCCGACGTGCCGCGCTGGTGTGCGCCCGATGCGGGCGGGCGGCGGCTGCTCGATGCGGCGGTGGAAGGCTTCGGACTTTCGGCGCGCGCCCGGACCCGGGTGTTGAAAGTTGCGCGGACGATTGCGGATCTTGAGCGCGCGCCTCAGGTTGGCGAAGCGCAGGTGGGTGAGGCGGTCATGCTGCGCTGCCTCGACCGTGGTGGCCGTGAACCGGCGCCGCAGGAGAGCCGGGTGTGCGACGCGTGGCGCGCGGCTACTGCGCCATCTGCACCATGTGATCGACGGCTTCCTTGATCAGGGCGTCGGGGATGTCCATACGCCCACCCTTGGGCGGCATCACGCCGGTTTTTCCCTGGTAGCCCTTGAGGGCGTGCTCGTAAAGCATCGCTTTGCCTTCGGCAATGCGCGGGCCCCAGGCGGCCTTGTCCCCGGCCTTGGGGGCGCCGGCGATTCCTTGTCCGTGGCAGACGCTGCAGGTCTGCTCAAACATTTCGGTGCCGTTCTTGGGCATGGCGGCGACGGCGGCGGAACCGGCGGCCGTCGGACCCTCGACCTTGATCGCCAGCGCCGAGTTGTCCTTGCCCGCGATGGCCTCATGCGCCAGCGGCTGCATGCGCGTGTCGACGCTCCTGGCGTAATCCGGTTCGCTGAGCACCTGCAGGTCCTGCGTGTGGCTGGCGACGATGCGCGCCAGCGCGAAGATCCCCACGGCGACCGCAATCAGCAGGCCGATCACCATGCTGAAAACGTTGAAAAAATGCGTGTCCTGCTTGCTCACGTTATTATCCGTCGCCGCGCGCGTCGATTCGGTCGCGAAGTATAGCCGCTCCGCCTGACGCTTCGTAGACTCCGCTGGCGGCGCGGCCGCACGGTTGGACGCCTTTTCAGGCCGCGCGTATCATCGCCCGCCCGAACGCGCCCGTAGCTCAGCTGGATAGAGTACTGCCCTCCGAAGGCAGGGGTCACTGGTTCGAATCCAGTCGGGCGCGCCATCTGTTGGTTGTCTGTTATCGAGCGCCATAGCGGCGCAGCGCGGCAGCGATTGCAGGGTGATCGCCCGCCGTAGCGGCCTGCAGAGGCGTGGTGCCGTCCGCGTCGGCGGCGTTCGGATCGGCCCCGTAGGCCAATAGCGCAGCCACCGCATCGGTCTGACCGTGCAGCGTCGCCATCATGAGGGCCGTGCGCCCCGCGGCATCGCGTGAATCAATGTCCGTCTGGTGCGCAACCAGCGCCTCCAGTGCCGCCAGGTCGCCGACCTCGGCCGCGTGTCGAAGTGCGGCCGGGGGATTCGTCCCAGCGCTCGGCGCAGCAGCGACCGAGGTCACCGCAGCGGGACTGCCCGGCACGCGCAGCCGGCTGGTCGCGCCGCCCGCCACCGCCGCGCCAGCATCCGCTGCCTTCAAGCCCCCCACGGTCGCCACCGAGGAGTCAGGTTCCACCGCACGCTGCGCTGCCGCCTCATACGCCTTCGATCGCTCGCGTACCGGGTGCGACGACAGCGCGCTGCGCGTGGACTGCGGGGGCCTGGCGGGGACTTTCGCTGCCGCCACCGGCGCGGGCGTCGCGGGTTCGGCAGCCCGGTTGTCAGCGGCCCGCACGCTCGCAGGCGGCGCGGCCACCTGCGGCGCGCTCGGAGCAAGGAACCGCGGTGCGATCATGAGACCCGCAAGCGCTGCTGCTGCGAGCGTCCCGAAAATCGCGGGTCGCCACCCGGCTCGATTCGCCGCTCGCCGCGACTTGAGCGTGCGGCTCGCGCCGGAAGCGGCGCGCTCCGCCGCCAGCTGGGCGGCATGCGCGAGCACGGCGCGACGCACCGCCTCGCCGGGCCGGCTGGGATCCGCAGCCGACGCCCGTCGATACTGATCGTCGACATCTTCGGGTGGCTCCTGGCCTGGCGGCATGTTGTTCATGCGTACTCGCTGAGTAGCTCGCGGAGCCGGTTGCGCGCGTAACGCAGGCGGCTCTTGGTCGTCTCAAAGCTGCTGCGCGTGACCGTCGCGACTTCCTCGATGCTCAGGTCGCCTTCGATTTGCAGCAGGAACGCGTCGCGCTGTTCAAGCGGCAGCTCACCGATGGCTCGGATGAGCGCCGTCTTCTGGTCGCGCGCAACTGCCGCGGCGAGGGGCCCGACACCCGGCTCCGTGGTCAGTTGAGCCACAACCGATTCGGCTTCGTAGCCGACGGCTTCCAGACTCACCTGCCGCCGACTCATTCGATTCGAATCGATCATCCGGTTGCGTGCGATGGTAAACAGCCAGGTGGTGAAGCGCGCCGTGGGCTCATAGCGCACGGCATCGCGGGCCACTGCAAACCACACCTCCTGCATCAGTTCGTCCGCCGTCGCCCGGTTGCCGACGTTGCGTTCGAGGTAACGCCAGATGCGCAGTTCATGTCGCCGATAAAGCAGCTCGAACGCCGCAGCCTCGCCGCGCGCATAGCGCCCGATCAGGGCCTCGTCACTCTCGCCCCCGTCCGTCATTCATTGCATCGTGGCAGATATGCGGTGCTTCATCCGGGCGGGTCAGGCACGTATTGCCGCTCCTGTGAGCCGGGAAACGGGTTGGGCGCCGGTGGAGTTGGGCGAGGTCGTCCGACGATGCCCATCGCCACCAGGTTGTCCAGACTATCGTAGCGAATGCGTATGACCTCGTCTGGTTCGGGCTGCAGCCTGCGGAACTCGGTGTATTCGACGTAGGAGTATTCGCGTTCACCGTGGCCCGTGCCGAGTCTTGCGGCGGGCGTGTGCGCCGGCGAAACGCTCGCTGCCGTTGCCGGCGCGCCCGCTGACGTGGTCGCCGCCCTGCCCGCCATGGGCGTGGATTGACTCGCCGACCCCCCCTTGAAGCTGCCCGCCAGAGGCGCCGGCGCCTCGCGCGCCGAATCGGCGGCCCGCGGCGCGTAGACCGTCGGCGGCGGACGCTCACGGAAGACCGCCACGCCGATGGCGCCGACGTTCGCTGGCCGGCCGGTGCGTTCAGCGTAGGAATTCGCTGCATCGGTGAAGGTAAAGGCGGCCACCTCCGCGTCGGATTTGCGCCACCCGGTGACCTGGTAACGCTCGCCAGGGTTGAACACGTAGCCGCTCTGGTTCCAGCCCGCGGTTGCGCCTGAGAGCACGTTGACGCCATCGACCGAAGTCACGGCCAGCAAACGTCCGCCGCTGCAGTTGCGGATTTCGATCGCGTATCTCGCCCCGGGCGCCCCAGCGACCCAGTATGCGCCGCGGAAATAATGCGCCTCCAGGGTAGCCCCGCTGTCGCGGTCGATGATCGTCACGTTGGCGATGCTGCCCACGGCCAGCGCATCGCAACTCGTCGCCAGGGCGGCAATCGCCGCCAGGTGCACCATGCGTTTCATGTCGGCTCCCGGTACTTCAGGGGATACATGACCTGAAGCGGCGCAGGGGCCCAAACGGGGTTAGCTCATCTGCGACGGAGCGGACGCTACTGGTGGTGCTCGCTGGCGGCCAGATCGTCGATGAGCGCGATCAGCTGCTCCTCGCCGCCGGCCTCAGCGACACCGGTGGTGTACTTGCCGTTGATGACGATGAGCGGGACGTGTTCGACGTGATAGCGCTGCGTGATCTCCGCGGCGCGCGTGAGGTTCGAGTTTACCGAGAACGAGTTGTAGGCCTTGGCGAAATCATCCGCGCTCACGCCGTTTTGCACCGCAAACGCCTGCTGCAGCCGGAAGGTCTGGTCCTCGCTGTTGCCGACGAGGGGCGTCCCCGGTTGCTGCACGGTGGCGAACGCTTTCTCGAACAGGTCATCGCGACCGAGCGCCTCGAGCGTGTAGTAGAGCTTCGCGTGCGCTGATTTCACGCTGTCCCAGATGACCGCAACCCGCACGAACTCCACGTAGCCGGGCTTTTTCTTCAGCCACGCGAGCAGGTGCTGCTCAAGCTCGTAGCAATGCGGGCAGCCGAGCCAGAACACTTCCATCACCTCGACCTTGCCCGGCGAGACGTTGGTGGGTTGCGCGGGGACGACCGGCTGGTAGTTCGTCCCCGCCTTCCAGCGTCCATCCGGCAGCTGCGCGCCGGCGGGCACCGCCGCCATGTGCTCAAGGGAAACGTCGCTGCGCGCGGGATGGTCGTTGTCGGCACCGGTCTCCTGCGATGCGCGCGCCTGTTCGGTCTCGGTCTGGTTCGATGCCGTTGGAGCGGGCGTCGGCGGCGTCGCGGACGGCGGCGGTGTGGTCACGGCAGGCGGCGCTGCCGGCTGCTGCCCGCAGGCGCACAGGGTGAGAACCACCGCGATGAGGAGCGGGCGCAGCATCTGTGTATCCCTCACGCTCAGCGCATACCCTGCAGGTACGACGCCACGTCGCGGATCTGCTCAGGCGTCAGCCGCTTGGCCAGCGTCAGCATCATGACGCCGTTGCGCGTGGCCTGCGCCGGGTTCGCCGCGCTGTAACGCGCGCCACTGGCGTAGTCGTTCAGCTGTTTCACCACGTACACAGCCTGCTGCGCGCGCAGCGCCGGATAGCCCGCCGCCAGATTGCCTCGCCCGACGGGCCCGTGACAGGCGACGCAGGCCGGAATTTCGTGCGCCCGATCCCCGCGCAGGTAGAGCGCTTCGCCAGCCTGCCAGTAGGAAGGATCCGCCTCGAGACCCGTCGGGGTCTGCGCCTCGTAGTAAACCGCCAGATCGCTGATGTCCTGGTCGCTCAAGGCAGCCGTGAGCGGCTTCATGATTGGGTTGTTCCGCACACCGGAGCGGAACAGGCGCAACTGTTCGGCGATGTACACCGCGCTCTGGCCGGCGAGCCGCGGCCATTCGGGGTTGACGCTGTTGCCGTTCGGCCCGTGGCAGGACGAGCAGATTGCCGACTTGGTGGCCCCATCCGCCGCCTTGCCGTTGGTGAACGGGACACCAGGTGTTGCGGCCGCCGCCGCCGGTGTCGGGGCAGGCGCTGGAGCCGCCGGCGCAGCCGTGGTTGCTGCGGGAGCTGCGTGAGTCTCGGGCCCGCCGGCAAATGCGGCAGCCATGGCGAGCGCGAATATTGCCGCGCCGGTAAGTCCCGTCAAACCGACTTTCAGGGTCCGCGGCATTGTTTTCTTTCCGGTATGTGCCCGTGACAGAAGGTCCGGAATTGTACACTACACACGTGTTGACGCTTTTCACCCGCCCGTTCGCATGAGCCGCTTTTCGGGCGCGCAGTTCCTGATCAGCGCGGCCGCGCCGGCGCAATTTCCGCCCGATTTCGGCGCCGAGGTCGCGTTCGTCGGGCGCTCCAACGCGGGCAAGTCGAGTGCCATCAACGCCATCACGCATCGCCATGGACTGGCGCGTACCAGCAAGCTCCCGGGGCGCACACGTCTGTTGAATTTTTTCGAGCTGGCACCGGGTAAGCGTCTCGTTGATCTGCCGGGCTACGGCTACGCGAGCGGGCCTGAGTCCGAGCGACGCGCGTGGCGGCCGCTCATCGACGCGCTGCACACGCGCTCGAGCCTCCACGGCCTGTTCGTGATCGTGGACGCGCGCCGCGGGCTTAGCACAGGGGACGAGGGGCTACTGGAGTGGGCCGCACCGGCGCACAAGGTGCACGTACTGCTTTCCAAGGCCGACAAGCTCAACCGCAGCGAGGCGAGCCAGGCGCTTACGGATACCGCGCGCGTGCTCGGGGCGCGCGCCAGCGTGCAGCTGTTCTCGGCGCTGAAGGGTACGGGGGTCGGGGAGGCCGAGGACACGCTCGCGGCCTGGCTTACCTGATTTTTGGGTCATAAAAAACCCCGACGGTCTCTTTCGAAACCGCCGGGGCAGACTAACCCGGCACAGGTCTCATGAACCGGGTCTACCCGCTCAGGGAGGGAAGCGGGGAGTGCTATGCACTCGTTTGTTTCGACGTTCGAGGGTCCCTCTAGTTCCGATTCCGCCGGAAAAATACCGTTTCAGATCATGAATTTGGCAGTGACACTGTTGCGTAGACGCTACAAACGGAGGTCACTCACAGCAGGCTCAGAATCACCGCGAGGGAAAAAACCTTTGCCCCGCTGGTGTTCGGGATATTGAAGCTCTCGTACTCGAGCCGGCCGCCGATGTTGCCGATATGCGCCTGCGCCCCCAGGCCCCACGCGAACTCGGTGCCCTGATTCGAGAAAGAGAACAGGTTCCCGGGGGGCACGGTGGAACCGGCGGTGCCATCGAGCTTCCAGCGAGCCAGTCCCGCCTTGCCATACACGTCGAGGAACGGGACCGGGATGGGCAGAAATCCGACCGCATAACCGGCGAACGCCCTGGAGTCCGAGTGCGAGTTCCCGCCCACGAAGCTGTTCGTCTGGCTGCCAAGATCCAGGTAGTCGGCCTCCACCGCGAACACGCTGATGGGGCGGAACCCGGCCAGCACCTTCCAGGAAGTCTTGTCCAGATCCGCGAAGGGCGCTGCGCCGTTGGTGATGTCACTCACCTTGTTCCTGGAGATGCCGGCGCCGAGATAAAAGAATCCTTCGTCGGCGTGCACGACGCCGGCGCCGAGCGCCAGCGCCGCCATCAGCATGAGTTTTCGCATGAGGGTGAACCTGAGTGAGTGTTTGCTTACCGATAATCCGTTACCGCGCGCGGCCGTGGCAGCTGTTGCCCGGTGGCGACAGCAGCCCGCAGTCAGTCGCGTACCACAGACTCACCAGGCAGGCGCGAGTTCGCGCGCGCATCGCAGCTCAGTGCGCTTCGTCCCAGTTGGCTCCCGAGCCGACGTCAACCCGCAGCGGAACACTCAGGGATGCGGCATTGACCATGTGCTCACGCACGGCCGCAGTGACCGCGGCGAGTGCATCGCCGGGCACTTCAAACACTAACTCATCGTGCACCTGCATGATGAGCCGCGCGGGGGCCTGCTCGCGCCGGCACCAGGCATCGACCGTGATCATGGCGCGCTTGATGATGTCGGCCGCCGTGCCCTGCATGGGCGCGTTGATGGCGCTGCGCTCCGCGTACTGACGCAGTTGCGCGTTGCCCGAACGGATATCCGGCAGGTACAGGCGTCGACCGAACACGGTTTCGACGTAGCCGGTCTCGCGCGCCTGCGCGCGGGTGTTGTCCATGAAGCGCTTCACGCCCGGGTAGCGCTGGAAGTAGGTCTCCACGTACGTCTGGGCGGCGCCGCGTTCGATACCGAGGTTGCGGGCGAGGCCGAACGGCGACATGCCGTATATCAGGCCGAAGTTGATGACCTTGGCGGTGCGGCGTTGATCGGGTGTGACGGCGGCAAGCTCGACGCCAAAAACTTCCGCGGCGGTCGCCTGGTGCACATCCGTGTCGGCGGCGAAGGCGGCGCGCAGGCTCTCGTCCCCTGACAGGTGCGCCATGATCCGCAGTTCAATCTGCGAATAGTCCGCCGCCAGCAGCACGTGCCCCGGTGGGGCGATGAACGCCTGGCGGATGCGGCGCCCCTCCGGGCGGCGTACCGGGATGTTCTGCAGGTTCGGATCCACCGAGGACAACCTGCCGGTGGCTGCCACCGCCTGCGCGTAATTGGTATGGATGCGCCCGGTGCGCTCGTTGACGAGCTCCGGCAGCTTGTCGGTGTAGGTGGACTTCAACTTGGCGAGCGCCCGGTACTCGAGCACGATGCGCGGCAGCGCGTAGCTGGCGGCCAGCTCCTCCAGCACATCCTCCGCCGTCGAGGGCTGGCCGGTCGGGGTCTTGCGCCGCACCGGCAGCTGCAGCCGCTCGAACAGGATCTGCTGCAGCTGTTTGGGCGACTCGATGTTGAATTCGTGGCCGGCTTCGCGATGCGCCTGCAGCAGCAGCTCCTGCAGCTGGTGCGCGAATTCACGGCTCTGGGTGCGCAGGCGCTCGCGGTCCACGAGCACGCCGTGATGCTCCATGCCGAGCAGTACCGGCAGCAGGGGTTGCTCACACTCTTCATAGAGCTGGCGCAGCGGCGGCAGCGAGCACAGCTGCGGCCACAGCGCCGCGTGCAGGCGCAGCGTCACGTCGGCATCTTCCGCGGCGTACTCGCCCGCCCGCTCCACCGGCACCTGGTCGAATGAGAGCTGCTTGGCGCCTTTGCCGGCGACGTCCTCGTACGTGATGGTGCGCATGCCCAGGTAACGCAGCGCATCCGAGTCCATGTCGTGGTTGGTCGCCACGCTGTTCCATACATAGGACTCGAGCATGGTGTCGAAGCGCATGCCCGCGAGGGTGATGCCGGCGTTCAGCAGCACGTGAGCGTCGTACTTGAGATTGTGGCCCACCTTGGCGCGCGAGGGATCCTCGAGCAGCGGCTTGAGCGCTGCCAGCACCCGCGCACGCTCGAGCTGCTCGGGTGCGCCGGCGTACACGTGGCGCAACGGCACGTAGGCCGCGGTGCCCGGGGAGATGCAGAACGACACGCCGACGATTTCCGCGCGCATGTAATCGAGGCTCGTGGTCTCGGTGTCGAAGGCAAACAGCGGCGCCGCGCGCAGTTGCTCGAGCCAGCGCTCGAGGTCTTCCCAGCGCGTGATCGTCTGGTAGTGCCGCTCCATGTCCGCCGCCGCCGGCAGCGCGCCACCGGCACGAACGCCGTCCGCGGCGGGCGTTGCCGCAGCCGCTGTTAAGTTCGTGGCAGGCGCCGCGCCTGCCTCGGCGCCGTCCAGCTGCCGCAGCAGGGCCTTCAGGTCGTAGCGGCTGTACAGCTCGCGCAGGCTCGCCGTGTCCGGCGCGCCTGGGGTCAGTTCCTCCATGGACAAGGGCAGATCGAGGTCGGTGCGGATAGTGGCGAGCTTGCGCGACAGCTCCAGCGTCGTGAGCCCGGCGCGCAGGTTCTCGCCGACCTTGCCCGGCACCCCGGCGACATGGGCGATGAGATTCTCAACACTGCCGTACTGCTGCAGCAACCTGGCGCCGGTCTTGGGGCCGACCTGGTCGATGCCCGGAATGTTGTCCGAGCTGTCCCCGACCAGGGCGAGGTAGTCGATGATCTGCTCAGGATAAACATCGAACTTGGCCTTCACGCCGTCGCGGTCCAGCAGCGCGTTGTTCATGGTGTTGATCAGCGTCACCGAAGCGTCGACCAGCTGCGCCATATCCTTGTCGCCGGTGGAGATGAGCACCGTCTGGCCGGCCTGGGCCGCGCGGCGCGCCAGCGTGCCGATGACGTCATCGGCCTCCACGCCCGGCACCCGCAGGAGCGGCAGGCCCTGCGCGGTGATGATCTTCAGCAACGGCTCGATCTGCGCGCGCAGATCGCCGGGCATAGCGGGCCGGTGCGCCTTGTACTCGGCGAACAGCTCGTCGCGGAAGGTCTTGCCTGGCGCATCGAAGACCACCGCGATGCGACGCGGCCGGAAGTCCTTGAGGAACTTCAGCAGCATATTCAGAACGCCGAGCACCGCACCGGTCGGCTCGCCGCGCGAGTTGGTCAGCGGCGGCAGGGCGTGGAAGGCCCGGTAGACATAAGAAGAGCCGTCGACGAGGACCAGGTCGGGCGAAGGCATCGTTTGCGGCCGGTGAGCGGGCGGGGGCGCGAGTATAGCGGACGGGTAGGCCGTCACAGTCCTGCCGGCGGCGTCAACCGCGGATCCCCGTGGCGCGCTATACAGACACCAGCGCCGGCAAGGGCTCATTGATGCTGCCACCGCCCACTTCAGCGATCGCCGCCAACCGTTTCGGGCTGGGCGCGCGACCGCGCGAGCTCCTCGCCATCGGCGCTGATGGCCGCGAGTGGTTGCGCGCCCAGCTAATGGCAGCGCCGCTGCTCACCGACAGCGCGCTGCGTTCATCGGCGGACATCCTCGCCCAGGGGCTGCAGCTGCAGCGTGAAATCCAGGCCGCGCGCCGCAACGGCGCGGCGGCCAATGCCGCCAGCGAAACGGCGGTCGCCGCCGTGCTGCAGAAACTGCCGCAATACCTGCGGCCCATCTACGTGAGTGAAGTGACGGCGCGCTTTGCCGACGCGGTTGCCAGCGAGCGTCCATTCACCGAGCGCCTGGTGCACTTCTGGAGCAATCACTTCGCGGTGTCGGTCGACAAGCAGTACCTTGCCGGGCTCGCCGGGAGTTTCGAGCGCGAGGCGATCCGCCCGCACGTGCTCGGCAACTTCAACGACCTGCTGCTTAGCGTCGAGACGCATCCGGCGATGCTGCTGTATCTGGATAACCAGCAGTCCGTGGGGCCGCACTCGGAAATTGCGCGCAGGGCGCAGCGCCGCGGGGCGCCGCGCAAGATAGGTATCAACGAGAATCTCGCGCGCGAAATCCTCGAGCTGCACACCCTCGGGGTGGGTGGCGGCTATACCCAGCTCGACGTCACCACCTTCGCGCAGGTGATCACCGGCTGGTCGATCGGTAGTCCGGGGAGGCGTTTCGCCGGGGGCGATGATGGCAGGTTCCGGTTCCGCGCCGAGGTGCATGAGCCGGGTGCCAAGGTGGTGCTGGGCACGCGTTATCCCGACTCAGGCTTCGGGCAGGGTGTCGCGGTGCTGCGCGATCTCGCGCACCACCGCTCAACCGCGCATTTCATCGCCACCAAACTCGCGCGGCACTTCATCGCCGATGAACCGCCGGCCGCGGCCGTCGAGCGGCTGGCGCGCGTTTTCATGCACAGCGGCGGCGATCTGCCCAGCGTGTATCGCGAACTCATCGATGCGCGCGAGGCGTGGGAGCAGCCGCTGGCGAAGTACAAGACTCCCGTGGACTACGTCATCTCCGGCTATCGCGGGCTTGGGCTGCCGGTGGAGGCGGGCCGTGCGCCGCTCGCACCGTTTGAGCTGCTGGGGCAACGAACCTGGCAACCCGGGTCGCCTGCGGGCTGGCCCGACCGCAGCGCCGACTGGGACGGCGCATCGGCGCTCCTGAAACGCATCCAGTGGGCGGACGCGGTCGGTCAACGCGTCGGTGGCCGTGGCGACGCGCTGGAGCTTGCAGCGCAGATGCTCGGCACGAACCTCACCGCTACGACCCGCAGCGCGATCTCGCACGCGGCCACGGCCGGCCAAGCGGTGACGCTGCTGCTGTCGGCGCCCGAGTTCATGCGGCGCTGAAGACCTAAAGGAGTACGCCATGCCACGCATGCCGCGACGCGAGTTCCTCAACCTGGGTGCCCTGGCCGCCGGCGGCGCGCTGCTGATGCCGCGGCTGTCCTTCGCCACTGCGGCGCCCGGCAAGTCACGCCTGGTGGTCGTCATTCTGCGCGGCGCACTCGACGGACTCGCCGCCGTACCCCCTTATGGGGATCCGGACTATCCGCGCCTGCGCGGCGACCTGGCGCTGCGCCCCGGCGGCGGACCCGGCGGGGTGCTGCCGCTGGACGGGTATTTCGGCCTGCACCCCGCGCTCGGTTTTCTGCACGACTCATTCACCGCCCGCGAGCTGATCGTCTTCCATGCCGTCGCGAGCCCGTACCGCGAGCGCTCGCATTTCGACGGCCAGGACCTGCTGGAGAACGGCACGCCGCGCCCCCACGCCGTGCAGACCGGCTGGCTCAATCGTGCGCTGCGGGAAATGCCGGGCCCGGTTGAACGCGAGGCGGGGGTCGCACTCGGACAGAACGTGCCACTCGTCATGCGCGGGCCGGCGGCCGTGACCTCGTGGTCGCCCTCAAAGCTGGCCGCACTGGATGAGGACACGCTGGCGCGCATCACCGACCTGTATGCGAGCGACCCGCTGCTCTCGGTTCGCCTCGCGGACGCGCTGGCGGCCAATGCGATCGCGGCGGAAAACGCCGGCGATGCAGCGCTGATGGGTAACCCCGCGATGCAAGCCAACGCGCAGACCGCGCCGGCCGCCCCGCGTCAGGCCCGCTATGCGGAAGTAGTGCACGCGGCCGCCGGCTTCCTGCGACAGGAGAACGGACCCCAGGTTGCCGTGTTCGATACCACCGGTTGGGACACGCACGCCAACGAGGGTGGTGGGCAGGGGCAACTCGCCGGCCGCCTTACGGAACTCGACGCGGGACTGGCGACGCTGAAGCAGCAGCTTGGTCCCAAGTGGAACGACACCGCGGTGCTCCTGATCACCGAGTTCGGACGCACCGCGGCCATCAACGGCACGCGCGGCACCGATCACGGCACCGCGACCGTGGCATTTCTCCTCGGCGGTGCCGTCGCCGGCGGGCGGGTGCTCACACGCTGGCCGGGACTTGCGCCGCACGCGCTGTACCAGGGCCGCGACCTGGCGCCAACACTGGATCTGCGCTGCGTGCTGAAGGGCTTGCTGGCGGAGCAGCTGCACGTGCCCGCGCGCGCGCTCGAGAAGAGCGTGTTCCCGGACAGCGACAGCGCGCGGCCGCTCGAGGGATTGCTGCGCGGCTGAACACTCGCGGCGCCGCGCTTACTGCGGCGGCTGCGAATCCGCGTTCTTGTCCTTGTCCTTAGGTTTGTCCGGCGGCGCGGCCGCCGGTGTCGCGGCTGGCGAGCTCGCCTGCGGTGCCGTCACCACGGCGGCGCTCTTGTCCGGCAGCCTCAGCGGACCTTTCTGCCCGCACCCCATCAGCAGCGCAGCGCTGCAGGCGGCCAACAGGACGTTAAGGCGGCGCACGGCGCTCACACGTACATGGGGCGTCGGTCTCGCAGCGCCAGCCAGCCGCGCACTACGCGGTACGCAATCCAGATGCCGAGCGCGACCAGCCCGATCCAGGCGAAGAAAATGCCGATCACGATCAGCATGAACGGCAGCGACACCAGCACGATCACGATGCTCCACAGCAGCGCAAACCAGAAGGTGCGTATCTGCCATCGAAAGTGCGACTCGAGGAACGTGCCGTGGGTGGCCGAGCGCCGCACGTAGTTCATGATCACCGCGACGATTGAGGGCAGACCGCCGATGAAGCTGCCGACGACGGTGTGGGCGGTGCTCAGGCCCATGATCACGGCGAGGGCGTGCAGGGCGTAGATGATGTTGGTGTAGGTAATGAGTGACGCATCGACAGGGCGTGCCTCGGCGGTCAGCGGCGGATTCGGGTCACTCATGAACTTGCCCCTTGGGTTGTTTTCTGCTCGCGGCGCTCGACCACCGCAATCGTCAGACGGGAGACGCACACCAGTTGCTCGCGTTCGTCGCGCAGCTCGATGTGCCACACGTGGCTGGTGCGGCCGAGGTGATAGGGACGCGCGGTACCGGTGACGAGTCCCGCGGCCATGCCGCGGATGTGGTTGGCATTGATTTCCTGCCCCACGGCCATGAAACGCGCGGCGTCGATGCACAGTATCGAACCTACGCTGCCGAGCGTCTCGGCGAGTGTCACCGAAGCACCGCCGTGCAGCAGGCCGAAGGGCTGGTGGGTATGCGCATTTACCGGCATGGTGGCGCGCAGGAAGTCTGCGCCGACCTCGGTGAAGACGATGCCGAGATAGCCGGGGAGGGATTTGCGGCCGACCTCGGTCAGCTCCGCGGGCGTCGCGCTGCGCTTCCAGATGCTCATTGCCGCTAGTCTAGCGGTTTGCGCGGTGGCAATCTCGCAGGCTCACGACAGGATGTGGGGTTGACGCCATGAGCCGTTTCGTTTTTCCGCCAGCGGATTCCCCGAGCGTAGCCATTGCCGGCAGCGCTGAACGCTTCCCGGTGCATCGCATCTACTGTGTCGGCCTGAACTACTCCGAGCACATCCGCGAGATGGGCTCGGACCCGGGCCCGCCGGTATTTTTCATGAAACCGGCGGACGCGGTCGTGGCCAACGGCGTGGCCGTTCCCTACCCGCCGGCCACCACCAACTTCCACTATGAGATCGAGCTGGTGGTCGCCATCGGGCGCGCCGGGCGCGACATCCCGGCCGCGCGCGCGCCCGAGCATGTGTTCGGTTACGCCGCCGGCAACGACCTGACGCGCCGTGACCTGCAGGCCGCCGCCAAGGCGCGCGGCCAGCCGTGGGACATCGCCAAGGGCTTTGATTGTTCGGCGCCGGTCGCCGCGCTGCGGCCGGCGAGTGCGGGCCATGTCGTAAGCGGGCGTATCTGGCTGAAGGTAAACGGCGAGCTGCGCCAGGAGTCGGACGTGAGCCGCATGCTGTGGGACGTGCCGCACATCATCGCCGCGCTCTCGGGACTCTACGAGCTCGTGCCCGGTGACCTGATCTTCTCCGGCACGCCCGCCGGTGTGGGTGCGGTGAAGCAGGGGGATGTGCTCGAGGGCGGGATCGATGGACTGGAAGTACTGCGCACCACCATCGCGCCGCGCGCGGTCAGCGCCGGAAACGCACCATGAAGCTCTACGAATACTCCCGCAGTTCCGCCAGCTACCGCGTGCGCATCGCGCTGAACTTCAAGGCAGTCGGCTACGAATCGATCGCAGTCGACCTGCGCGCGGCGGCGAGCGCGCAGCGCACGCCGCAGTTCCTCAGTGTCAACCCGGAAGGCCTGGTGCCGGTGCTGGTGGATGGCGAGCGCACTTTCACCCAGTCGCTCGCCATCATCGAGTATCTGGAGGAAGTCCGCCCGCAGCCGCCGCTCTTGCCGGGCGCGCCGCGCGAGCGCGCCCAGGTACGCGCGCTGGCGCTGGCGATCGCCTGCGACATCCACCCGCTCAACAACCTGCGGGTCCTCAACTATCTGCGCGAACCGCTGCACGCGGACGAGGCCGCCGTGAACAGCTGGTATGCGCACTGGATCGCGCAGGGATTTACCGCTCTGGAGGCGCAGGTGCAGAGCACCAGTGGTGACGGCCGCTGCATGTTCGGCAACTCGGTGACGCTCGCCGATGTGTGCCTCGTGCCGCAGATGGCCAACGCGCACCGGCTCAAGTGCGATGTTGAACCGTACCCGACACTGCGCTCCATCTGTGCCCACCTCGAAGCACTGCCGGCGTTCGCCAGGGCGGCTCCGGCGGCGCAACCAAAACCGCCGGACCCCTAGCGCGCGGCGCGCTGCACGAAACTGACGTAGCCGGCGAGGAACTGCTTCAGCTGTTCCTCGATGGTCGCGTCCTTGAGCGCGCCGGACTCATCGAACACGCCACCGGCGCGTGCCACCAGCAGGCGTCCGCCGAACCAGGCGTGCGTGCCGAGCGTGCGCAGCACCGGCAGCCACGCCGCCTGGCTGAGGGTCGTGCCGAAGCCGCCCGGGGAGGCACCGATGATGGCAAAGGGTTTGGCCCCAAACACCCGCTTGATGTCGGCTGGCGGGCGCGACAGCCAGTCGATGGCGTTCTTGAACACCCCCGGGATGCTGTTGTTGTATTCCGGAGTGACCAGCAGTACCCCGTCCGCGGCGATGATGGCTTCCTTGAGCTGCGCCACCGTCGCCGGAATTCCTGACTGCGCCTCGACATCACCGTCATAGAGCGGAATGCCGCGGATGCTGCCGACCTCGAGCGTGGTATCCGGCGGCACGAGGCGTGTCGCGGCGCGCAGCAGGGCGCTGTTATATGAGGCGCGGCGCAGGCTGCCGGAAATCCCGAGGATCTTAGTCATGCGTTAACACTAGGCCGCCGCGGTGTTGCCTGCAACGCCAAGGCGCAGCGCCGCGGTCAGACTTTGAGCTTTGCCGCCACCCGCCGGTATGCCTCGCGGAACGGGATGCCCTCGGCGACGACCAGGCGGTTGGCTTGCTCCGCGGCGTGGATCGCGGGGTCAAGGCGCATCGCGCTGGGGCGGAACTGCAGCGCTTCGATGGCGGCGGGGAGAATGGCGAGCGTGTCGTGCGCCAGGTCGATGGCGCGGAACAGCGGGAATTTCAACAGCTGCAGGTCGCGGTGGTAGCCGGAAGGCAGCTTCGCGCAGACGGCGAGCGCTTCGATGAGGCACGCCTGCGCGCTGGCGGAGCGGCCGCGCAGCAGCTCGAACAGGTCCGGGTTGCGCTTCTGCGGCATGATGGAGGAGCCGGTGGTGAACGCCTCGCCCAGCGTGAGGAAGCCGAACTCGTAAGTTGCGAACAGTACGACGTCGGCGGCGAAGCGGCCGAGGTCCTGCATCAGCAGCGTGATCTCAAACAACAGCTGGGCTTCGGCCTTGCCGCGCGACAGCTGCACCGCGGTGACGGGCTCGTGGCTGCTCGCGAAGCCGAGCCTGGCGCGTGTCGCCTCGCGATCCAGGGCCAAGCCGGGCGTGCCGTAGCCGGCCGCCGAACCCAGGGGGTTCTTGTCCACACGCCCGAGTACCGCCTTGAGGCCCTGCGAATCATCGCGAATCTCCGCGGCGAAACCACCGGCCCACAGCGCCACCGAGCTCGGCATGGCCTGTTGCAGGTGCGTGTAGCCGGGCAGCACGGTGTTGGCTTCGCGTGCGCCGAGGGCATCGAGCGCGGCGGCCACGCTGAGCGCCCCGTCACTCAAGGTGCCGACCGCCTCGCGCAGGTACAGGCGGATGGCGGCGAGCACCTGGTCGTTGCGCGAGCGGCCGAGGTGAATGCGCGCCCCGGCCGCGCCGATGCGCGCCGTCAGGCGCCGCTCGAGCGCGGTCTGGCCATCCTCGTCCGCCAGTTCGATGCGCCAGTCCCCGCGCGCGTGCTCTGCGGCAAGGCTCGTGAGCCCGTCGCTGATGGCGCTGAGATCGGCCGCCGATAGCAGTTTTTGTGCGTGCAGCATCTGCGCGTGCGCGATGGAGGCGCGCACATCGTGGGCCACCAGGCGCTCATCGAGCACGTAGTCCTCGCCCGCGGTGTACTCCAGCACGCGCGCATCGAGCGGCACGCCCTTGTCCCACAGGCGCGTCATGCGGCGCCCTGCTGCTCCGCCGGCGTGAGCGCGTTGATATCCGCAACGATCAGGGTGCCGGTTCCCTCATTCGTGAACACCTCGCCGAGGATCCCCTCGGGCGCCTGGTACGACACCACATGCACGCGGCGCACGCCGCCGCGGATGGCATCCTCGATCGCCTTGGCCTTCGGCAGCATGCCGTCGGCGATGCGGCCCTCGTCGCGCAGCCTCTTCAGCCCCCGCAGGTCGGTATAGGAAACCAGCGAGCCGGGATCGGCGAGGTCACCGAGGATGCCGGGCGCCCCGGTGCACAGGATGAGCTTTTCCGCCGCCAGCGCCGCGCCGATGGCGGCGGCCACGGTGTCGGCGTTGATATTGAGCAGCGTCCCGGACTGATCGGCCGACAACGGGCTCACCACCGGCATGAGTCCATTGTCGAGCAGCTTCTTCAGCACCGTGGGATCCACCGCGTCGATGTCGCCGACGAAGCCGTAATCGATCAGCTCGCCGCTGGAATCGAGTTTCACGGGCGGGCGCTTGTGCGCCCGCACCAGGCCCGCGTCCACGCCGCTGATGCCGACCGCCTCGATGTTGAGGTCGCGGCAGATACTGAGCAGGCGCGTGTTGATGAGGCCATTGAGCACCATCGTCGTGACGTCGATGGACTTCTGGTCGGTGATGCGCCGGCCCTCCACCATGCGGGTCGGCACGCCGAGCGCGGTCGAAGCTTCCGTGAGCTGCGGGCCGCCGCCGTGCACCAGCACTACGCGCACGCCGAAGAAGTGCAGGATCGCGATCTGCTCGACCAGCACGCGCGTGGCGTTCTCATCGGCGAACACCCCGCCGCCGATCTTCACGACGAAGGTCTTGCCCTTGTACATGCGGATGTATGGCGCCGCGTTCTTGAGCGCGTGGATGGCGAGGGCCTGGTCGCTGCGATGCATGATCATGGGTGAGCGGGTTCCTTTGCTAAGCTCTCAGGACTTGAGCAGCTGGTGGAGTACGGCCATCTGCGTCGGCAGACGGTTGTGGGCTTCGAGCTGCACGATGCTGCGCGGCCCATCGAGCACCGCATCGGCGATGGCGGTGTTGCGCCGGACCGGCAGGCAATGCATGACGCGGCACGCCGGCGCCGCCGCGAACCACTCCTCGCGCACGCACCAGTCGGTGAGCGGGGCGCGCAGGCGCGCATCCGCCGGCTCGTCGCCGTAACACTCCGTGGCGCCCCATTCCTTTACATAGAGGATGTCTGCGCCCTCGAGGGCCTCGGCACGCACGCTCGTCTCACGCACCGTACCGCCGGAGCTCACCGCCGCCTGGCGCGCACGTTCCATGATGACGCTCGGCAGCGCGAAGCCTTCCGGGCGCAACACGATCACTTCCATGCCGCGCAGTGCCGCCATGTGCAGCGCGGCGGCCGGCACCGCGAGCGGCAGCGCCCGCGGGTGCCATGCCCACGAAAGCACGAAGCGCCCCGCGCGCGCTACCGCCAGGTCATTCAGCGTCTTCCAGTCCGCGAGCGCCTGGCAGGGGTGGTTGGCCGCGGATTCAAGATTGATGAGCGGTTTGTCGATGAGCTGCGCCATTGTGCCGAAGGTGGTCTCGGCCAGATCGTGGGCGAGGTCCTTGCCTTGCGCGAAAGCGCGGATCCCGAGCGCGTCGCAATAGGAGGCGAGCACCGGCAGCGCCTCGCGCACGTGCTCGGCGGCGGCGCCGTTCATGATCACGCCGTCGCGCGTTTCAAGCTGCCAGCTGCCCTGGCCCGGGTTGATGACGAAGGAGCCGCCGCCTAAGCGCAGCATCGCCGTCTGGCAGGAGGCGAGCGTGCGCAACGAGGGATTGAAGAACACCAGTCCCAGGATCTTGCCGGCCAGGGCGTGTGGCTCGGGGTGGCGCTGCAGGCGCTGCGCCAGCTCGAGCAGCTCCAGCACTTGCTCGCGCGGCAGGTCCGCCAGATCGACAAAGCGCTTCACGCCAGATCCTTAAGCGCACCGCTGAGCATATCCACGTGTTCGTCTTCGAGGATGAACGGCGGCAGCAGGCGCACGATGTTGGGATCGCTCGCCGTGCCCACGAGGATCCCGCCTTCGAGCAGTTCCGCCTGCAGCTCTTTCGCCGGCCGCGTTGTGCGTAGCCCCACCAACAGGCCCGCCCCTTGGGCGCCGGTGACCGGGCCGACGATGCAGGTACGGCGGATATAAGTGCCCATGCGCCGCACGCGCTCCAGCAGCCGTTGTTCCTTGATGGCGGCGAGGACCGCCAGCATCGCCGCGCACGCCATGGGACCGCCGCCGAAGGTGGTGCCGAGGGATTCGGGCTTGAGCGAGGCCGCCACCTGGGGCGACATCATGAGCGCCGCGCAGGGGAAGCCGTTGCCGAGCGCCTTGGCAGTGGTGAGCATGTCCGGCCGCACCCCGTAGAAATTGGCGGCGAACGGCTCCCCGGTGCGGCCCATGCCGCACTGCACCTCGTCGAATATCAGCAGCGCCCCGACCTCGTCGCAGCGCACACGCAATGCGGCGAGGAACGGCGTCCCCAGGTCCACCGCGCCGGCCAGGCCCTGCACCGGCTCGACGATCACGGCGGCGGTGTCGCGCGTCACGTGCGCGGCGATGGCCGCCTGGTCGGCGCGCGGAATGAAGCTCACCTCGAAGGGCGTGCGCGGAAAGCCGTACCACTTATCCAGCGCCCCCCAGGTCACCGCGCCCGCCGCCGCGGTGCGCCCGTGGAAGGCGCCCTCGATGGCGGCGATGTGCGGACGACCGGTCGCGCGCAGCGCCACCTTGAGGGCGTTCTCGTTGGCCTCCGCGCCGCTGTTGACGAAGAACACACTCGCGAACGGCAGCCGCGAGAATTGCACCAGGCGCCGCGCCGCCCGCCCGCGCACTTGCATCGCGACCGCGTTGCTCTGGAACTGACAGCTGGCGGCTTGGGCTGCGAGCGCCGCCGTCCAGGCCGGGTGCGCATAACCCAATGCCGCGACGGCATGTCCGCCGTACAGATCCAGCACCCGCTCGCCGCGGCTGTTGGTGAGCCACACGCCCTGCGCGGCGGCGACTTCCAGCGGGTAGCGTGCAAACACCGGGGCGAGGAAGTCGTGTTGGCGCGCCAGCGCGCGGATCGCGCTCGACGAGGTTGTGCCTTCTTTCTTTTTTGGCATGGTGGGCCCTCAGGTCCTGCGTCCTTCAGGTCCAGCCCGGTGCCGGCGCGGTGAGGCCGGCCGTTTCCGGCAGTGCGAACAGCCGGTTCATCCACTGCACGGCGCCGCCGGCTGCGCCCTTGGTGAGGTTGTCCAGCACGCACATCACGGCGACGGTGCGGCCGTTGGCGGCGGCGGAGAGGTGCGCGAAGTTGCTCGTCACCACGTCCTTCACCCGGGGCGCCGTGTCGAGCACATGCACGAACGGGCAATCCTGATAGAACCCGCGCAGCGCGCTGATGACTGCGGGCGTGTCCAGAGGCGACTCGAGCACAGCTTGCACCGTCACGTGGATGCCGCGGGCGAACGGACCGGAGTGCGGCACAAAGCTGAAGTCAGCCTCGATGCCGGTGGCCGCGAGCGCGAGCGCTCGGACTTCCGGCGCGTGGCGGTGTGCCAGGGCGCTATAGGAATACAGATCGGCATGGCGCAGGGGATGATGCGTGCCCTCGATGGGCTTGCGTCCCGAGCCGGTGCTGCCGGTGATGCCGCTCACGAACAGCGTGGGCCGGATGAGCCCCAGCTTCAACAGCGGCACGCTGGCCAGAAGAATCGCGGTGGCGAAGCAGCCCGGATGTGCCACGTGCGGCGTGGGGGCGGCCTTAAGGTGTTCCGGTACCGCGCAGGTGAACTCGGCAAGGCGCCGGGGTGCGCCGTGGGCGTGCTTGTACACCGTCTCGTAGGTTCCGGCATCCGCAAAGCGGAAGTCGGCCGAGATGTCCACCGCGCGCATCTGGGTGCCGGCCTGTTCCGCGGCCGTGAGCAGCGAGTCCAGCAGCGGTGCGCCGGCACCGTGCGGTGCGGCACAGAACAGCGCCCAGCGCGGCAACCTTCCCAGTCCTTCGATGATCTGCTCCTTCGACTTGAAGCGGGAGCCGCCGAAGATGTGATTCAGGTGCGGGAACGTCTTGCCGACGAGTTCGCCTGGCTGGCTGTCCGACATCACGCCCGCGAGCATGAAGCTCGGGTGCGCGGCGATGAGACGCAGCAGCTCACCGGCAACGTAGCCCGTGCCCCCAAGCACCACTGTTGCGATCGCCTCGCTCACTGCACGGCCGTGGCCTTCAGCCCCAGCGCCTCGATCACGCAGTCTCCGAGCGCCGCGCCGTTGCTCAGGGCGTTGAACGCCGCGACGTTCATCTGCTCAGTGATGATCTCGACGCCCACCTGGTTGTCGGTGGCGGGACCCGTCACGACGCACGGCTCGATCGCGAAGCGCTCGCGCAGCAGCTTCACGCCACCCCAGGCCGCCACCGGATCGTTGGCCGACAGGATCACGGCGCTCAAGGCGGCGCGGATGTCCGGACATTCGAGGATGGCATCCACGCCGTAGGTGCCGAGGATGCCGTCGCCGAGCTCGAACACCACTACGTCGGGCTTGCCCGCGGTCAGCGCGCTCAACATGGTGCGGGTGAGTGCCGGTCCGTTGGCGCGCGTGGTCGTGACGATGCCGAGATCGGTGAAAATCGCGCAGCGGCGGGCGCCGGCGTCCTCCATGGCGAGGATATCGCGGCGCAAGGAGACGCCGGTGGCCTTGAAGGCATCGACGGTGAGGCCGCGGTGGCGCATGCGGGCGATGACCGCGCAGGCCGCCGCGGTCTTGCCGGCTTCCATGCAGGTGCCGGCGAGCGCCACGACCGGCACGCCGCGCGTGTCGAGTGCCGCGTTGAGGTCGAGGGCCTTGGCGCCCACGCGTGCGGGTACGCCGATGCGCTCCCCGAGGTAGGGGAAGTTGAGCGCCACGCCGAGTACGCGGCAATCAAAGGGCCGGCCCTTGTCGGGATTGATGGAATCGCAGATCCCGAGCACCCCGCCGATGTTGAGCATCTGGATGATGTCGCCGGGCTGGATCGTCGCCGGCACATATCCGGAGTAACCGAAGAGTGCGCGGCGGTGACCCAGGGCGCCGGCGACCACGTCGCCCTTGCCGACCTTGGCCATGCGACCGCTGGTGAGCTCGAGCGTGTTGTAGGTCGACTTGTTGGTGAGCACTTCGACCACGACCACCACGCCTTCCTCGGCGGGGATGTCGGTGGCGATGCGCACCTCGTGCGACAGGCCGCAGGCCTGGGTCACCGAGGCGAGCTTGTCCACCACGACGCTGCGCATGTTGGCGACCACGCTTTAAGGCTCCTGCCGGCCGGCGCGTTCGCCGGCGCGGGTGTAGAAGACCCCCGGGAGCGAGACGATGCGTGAGAACCCGAGCGAGTCGCTCGCCGACCACTCGCCCGCCGCCTCGCCGTACACACCCTTCGAGGCGGCCATGAGCGAGTAGCGCGAATCCACGCCTTCGATGAACAGGCTCCCGGTGCGCAGCAGCAGGTGCACGACGCCCGTGACGCGCGCCTGCGACGACACGAACAGCGCCTCGATGTCCCGGCACACCGGATCCAGCAGCTGCCCCTCGTGCACCAGGTCCCCGTAGGTCTGCGCCACGAGTTCCTTGATGCGCTGCTGGCGCCCCGTGAGCACCAGCTTCTCGAGTTCACGATGCGCGCTCAAGAGCACCTCCGCCGCCGGCGCTTCGAAAGCCACGCGGCCCTTGGTGCCGATGATGGTGTCGCCGAGGTGAATGCCGCGGCCGATTCCGAACGGCGCCGCGAGCGCTTCCAGCGCCTCGACGATCGCAACCGGCGACAGCGAGTTGCCGTTGATTGAGACCGGCACGCCCTGTCGAAAGCCCAGCACGTGGCGTTCGGGAGCGCGCGCCTCGGTGAAGGCGCCGCGCGTCAGGAGCCACGCGTCCTCGGGAATGCTGCCGGCGGAGGTGAGTGTTTCCTGGCCGCCGATGGTGACGCCCCACAAGCCGCGGTTAACCGAGTACTTCGCGCCCGTGGGCGGCAGCGGCAGGCCGCGCTGCTGCAGGTAGTCGAGTTCCTCCTGGCGCTTGAACGCCTGGTCGCGCACCGGCGCGAGTACCTTGAGCTCAGGCGCCAGCGTGCGCAGCGCCACCTCGAAGCGTACCTGGTCATTGCCGGCCGCCGTGCAGCCGTGCGCGATGGTGTCCGACCCAAGCCGCTGCGCCATGCGGGCGATGGTCTGCGCCTGCATGACGCGCTCCGCGCCGACGCACAAGGGGTAGAGCTGTCCGCGCCGCACGTTGCCCACGATGAGAAACCGCAGCACCTGCTCGAAGTAGTCGGCGCGCGCATCCACCTGGTGGTGCTCCACGGCGCCGAGCGCGCGGGCGCGTTCGCCGAGCAGGCGGGCCGCGGCCGCGTCGATGCCGCCCGTGTCGACCGTGACGGTGATCACCGGGCGCTGCTGCGTCTCCTTGATCCACGGCACCAGGAACGAGGTGTCGAGACCGCCGGAGTAGGCGAGAACAATGGGCGTAGCGCCCGGGCGCGGCTGGGTGCTGGACATGATGATCAGACCCGGAAGAGCGCGCGCAGGCGGCTGACGAGCTGTTGCTGGGCGCGCGCGCTGGCGGTGGCTATGAATATGGTGTCGTCGCCGGAGATGGTGCCGGCGACTTCCGGC
Organism: uncultured Gammaproteobacteria bacterium; assembly: GCA_963793895.1. Classification (GTDB taxonomy): domain Bacteria; phylum Pseudomonadota; class Gammaproteobacteria; order Steroidobacterales; family Steroidobacteraceae; genus 13-2-20CM-66-19. Next base: position 150,053 of record CAWCBV010000005.1, on the reverse strand, counting down.
CACTCGGCCCTGTCGATCGCGACCGCGACGCTTTGCGCGGCGCCGATGGTGGTGCGCAGCACCGCGATCGAAGGCCCGGCGCGGTGCAGCGCGCGCACGAACTGCGCCAGCGTGCCGAAGTCGCCGTTGGCGCGCGTCACCTCGTCCGGCGGCAGCACGTAGCGGCCGCGCGCCTTGGAGACGCCCAGGTCCCGCAGGTCGCGGCTGACGGAAGACTGGTTGACGTCGTGGCCAGCTTTCTTCAGCAGGCGCACCAGCTCCTGCTGCCTGCCGACCCGGCCGTCGCGCAGGATCCGCATGATGGCGCCGCGGCGCTCGAGCTGCTGCGCATCGTTCAGCATGGCACAGGGATCGTGAGCATAAACATGCGCATATGGTGCATTTTAATGCGTGAGAATGCAAGCGGGACCGCGCGACGCTGGCGCCGGCTCGTTACCAAGCGCTTGCGGACCCGCGCTCAGCGTTCGATGGAGAAGACCAGGTCCGCGCCGCGCGCCTGGCCGGCCTCGATCTTCACGGCCCAGTGATCCCCGAGGGTGTAGCGCAGCTTGATGACATTCAGCTGCTCCGTGAGGCTGACGCCGTAAGCCACGTACAAGCGCGGCGACAGGTAGCGGCCGAGGACCAGGGAGGTCTCGTTCGTGATGTCGGTTTCGACGCTTACGTCCTGGATGCCGACGAGCGAACCGTACTGCTGCCCGATGATCGCGGCGGCCTGCCCTACCGCCAGGTTGCCGGCGGAGCCGCCCGGGGTGCTGCCGGGGGCGCTGCTGAGGGAGCCGCCGGCGAGGATCAGCGACTGGATCTGCGACTGGGGCAGCGGCGGGTTGGAGAAGAACGACAGATGCGGCGCCTGCAGCGTGCCGCGCACGTCGACGCCGGCGGTCACGTCCGGAAATTCCTTCTGGGCGCGCAGGTCGATCACGGGGTTGTCGACCGGCCCGCCGCTGAAGAGCAGCCGGCCGCGCTGGATGTCGAGCTTGCGGCCATAGGCGGTGTACTTGCCCTCCGCCACCGACAACTCGCCGGTGGCGCGGGTAATGGCGTCGTAGCCGCTCCTGATGGTGATGCCGCCCCCGATGCGGGCGGTCAGCCCGGACGCATCGACGTTGACGCGCTCGCCGAGGGTGAGTTTGATGGTGCTCACGACCTCGAAGCGCTTGGTGGGATCGTCCACTTCGCTCCCCACGATCACCTCGTCCGGGGATGCGCGCACGGAGTTGGTGATGTCGCGCGGTGCGATTTTCGCGAACGGCACGTTGACCTCGCCGGTGACTTCGATCCGCCGGCCGGTGATGTTGAAGTCGAGATTCGGCGAGGCGTCGATCTGCGCTTCCGGAACGTCGGCGACCCGCAGGTTCGCGCCCTGCAGGTGAAACTTCCCGTACGGCAGCAGGTTGCGCCACTCAAGGTGCCCGCCGACTGCCACCGTGCCGGCCCCGGCGTGCGCGCTGCCGTCGAAGTCCAGTCCCGCATCGCTCAGGTGCGCGTCGAAGGCAACCTGGCGCAGGCTGAGGTTGACCTGGTAGTTGGTGATTTCGCCGTCGGTCAGCTTCAGCTCGCCCTTGAAAAGCGGCGTGCCGAGCGTGCCGGCCGTGGTCAGGTTCGCATCCAGGTGTCCGGCGGCGCGGTCCACATCCGGAAAATACAGCGAGATGAGGCCAAGCTCGGCGGTGTGAGCGTGCAACTCGCCGCTGAGGGGCATGTCCTGCCAATGCGCCAGCGTTACCTCGGGCGATGTTCCATGAGCCGTAGTGCGCTGCGCCTGGAAGGCGCCTGACAGCGTTCCGACCTCGCTTTCGGTGAGGGCCAGCTCGGCGCTGATCGCGGCCGGCGTCGCCGAGAGCGTCATGACCCCCGAGCCGATGGTCGTGTGTTCGAGCTTGCGGCTGGCGAGCTTGTGAATGAGCTCGGCGTTGGAGAGTTCCGCGCGCAGCGTGCCGGTCACCGGCAGCTGCGCACCGCCGGCGAGGCGCACCAGCGCACTGACCATGCCCCGGTACTCGACCGCGGGCGTCATGCCGGCGGTGAGGGTGTTCAGCGGCAGCTCGCTGGCCATCACGGTGCTCGACCAGCGCGCGGCAGTCCAGTCGCCGTCGGCGCAGACGCTGCCGGGCGAGCCGACCAGACACAGCCATTCCACGCGCACGTGATCCAGGGAGGCGGTGAGATCCACCGGGCGCTGCAGTGCCAGCTGCAGCGACTCGTTGCCCTTGATGCCAAGAGCGTCGAGCTGACCACGGAACACCCCGCGGGCATAGGCGCCGCTCGCCGCGGCATGCGCCGCGAGCCCGGTGGCGGTGGCTGCGAGCTGCACGTGGTAGTTGGCGGGTGGACCGTTGAGCGTGAGAGCCAGCGTGTCGGCGGTGCGGCCGCCCCAGGTGAGCTTGCGTAAGCGCGCCTCGATCTTCGATTCCTGCTGCGCAGCTGCCGGGTTGAAGTTGATGTCCGCGTCGAAGTTCTCGACCTTGATGCCCTGGTAGTCGATGCCGCCGCCATGCGCGGTGGCCACGATCGCAGGATCGCCGGGCGTGCCGCGCACGCTCCCCGAGGCCTTGAGGACGCCGCGACTGCCCGGGGCGAGCAGTCCCAGGTCCTGGGTCGTCAGCGCGAAGCGCAGATTCATTTGCTTGTCCACGCGGCCATCGAGCGACAGACTCGCAGTGCCCAGGCCCACGCGCACGTTGTCGAAACCCCAGGTAATGCCCGCGCGTGTCACGGTGCCGCCGCCGCTGGCTGCGACTCCGCGCACCTTGCCGGTGAGGCCGCTGAAACTGGCGCTGAGCGTGCCGGCCTCGTCGAAGCCGCGGCCGCTGGCGGCGAACGCGAAAGCAACACTGCCGGGGAGGTCGGGGCGCGCGAGGCCAGGATTGATGCCGGTCGCGCGGCCGTTCAGCGACCAGGTTTCCGCCGGCGACCACGTCACGACGCCGCTGGCGCTCGCATGACCGTCGAAGAGGTCGACTTCTGCGGGTGCGAAGGCGAAGCTGTCTTTGCCGAGCGTCCCGTCCAGTTCCACCGGCATCTCGGCCAGGTCCGCGGCGCGGCCGCGGGCGCTCAGGTGCACCTGGTACGGCAGGACTCCTCGCAGGGTGAAGCTGCCCGACGCGCTGCGCACCGCCACGTAACGGCCGACGAGCGGCCAGCGGAAGTCGTTCCAGCTGCCGTGCAGGTCAAGTCGCGGTCCGTGATCGACGATGCCGAAGGTGCCGGATGCGATGGCGTGCGCGCCGGAAGCACTGTGCCGGGCTTCCATGTGCGTCGCGGTCAGCACGTGGTCGGCGTAATGGCCGGCAAACTGCGCGACGAACTCGCCGGCGCGCAGCCCGGCCGGATTTACCGGGCCGTGCCCTTCGAAGCCGTTGGCGTCACCGGCAACGGCCAGGTGCCCGGTGATGTTGCCGAGCAGTGGGGCGGCGATTCCCCACGGGCTGAGATCGAACTCACGCACGACGGCATCACCCACCCAGTGCCAGTGGCTGGTCAGATCGAGCAGCTGCCCGGAGACATCCGCGGTGAAGGGGCTGACGCTGTGCGCGACGATGTTGAGTACGTTCAGATCGCCGCGCCCGGCGCCCGACACCGTATAGGCAGGTTGCCCGGCCGGCTGCCACTCGATGCGCCCCTTGACCTGCATCCCGATGGGATCCGCCGCCAGCAGCTCGCCGATGGCGCTGATGTGCGCGTCCTCCAGATGCCCATCCGCCTGGAAGAAACGGATGACCGTGTGGCGGATGACGGCGGCGCCGCTGATGTCGTGCGCTGCCAGCCGCACGCCGTTGAACACCGTGAGCGTCGCCTGGTCAACCCGCGCCGCCTCGACGCTGATCAGCAGCCAGCGCGGCAGGAACACGGTCGGCCCGGGAGTCGAGGGATGGACGCGGCGCTTTACCTGGATGAGAGCGTTGCCCACGTGACCGTCGTGGACGCGGATGGTCTGCAGGATGAGCGGCGCGGGCGTAACGCGGCCCGCGATGTCCGTGACGCTCAGGTGCACCAGCTCGTGATCGAGCTCGAAGCGCTCGATGTGCACGCCGGAGGCGAGGGTGCCGCTGACACCGTTGATGTCCAGCTGCACCCCGGCGATGCGATGCGGGACATGGCGGGCGACGAACTGCAGGCCGCTTTCGGTGTAGACCGCCGACCAGATGAGCACCGCCGGCGCGGCGATGACCAGGAACACCAGCACACAGGCGAGGATGAGCAGCAGGCGGCGCATGTCTTGATCGTTACAACTTCGGCGAGAAGTTGATATGCAGGCGCGGACCGGCGCCTGGCATGTTGAGCGGTTGCGCCACGTCGATGCCGACGGTCATCACCGGCAGGCGCACCCGCAGGCCCACGCCGACCGAATAGTACAGGTGCGTGCCGAAGTGATCGAAAGCGTTGCCGTAATCGACGAAGGTGGCGACACCTAAGTTCTTCGGCAGGTCGCGGATTACTTCCACGGTGCCGGTGACCATGTCCTTGCCGCCGACCTTGATGAAGGCGCCCGGGATCTGCTGACAGGCGCCGTTCGCCGTGAGGATGATCTGACCGGTGGTGGCGTTGCGCGCGCACACCGCCTCGAGCGGCGACAGCTCGTTGTAGTAAAAGCCGCGCACGCTGTTGTCGCCGCCGGCGAAGAAGCGGTAGATCGCGGGCAGACTGCTGAAGCCCGACACCACGCTCGCACCGAGTTCATCGCGCAGCAGCAGGTGCCAGCCCGAGGCGATCCTGAACACGTGTTCGGCCTGGGCATGCAACTGGATGAAGTTGGAATTCGACCCCAGCGCGGTGTCCGAGCCGCGCAGTTCCGCGAACAACGGGTGTTCAAACAGCGCCTCGCCGTAATAACCCTTGGGCACCGAGCCAAAGTCGATCTCCGGCACCAGCAGGCTGTCGGTCCGCGTGCTGTTGATGGTTTCGCTCGTGGTGTGCACCGCGTTCAGCGCCCCCACGTACTGCCAGCCGCCCCTGACGGTGGTGATGGTCGGGCCGAAGGCCTGGGTGTAGGCGGTGACGTCGGCGAGCGTCTGCTGCTCGATCTGGGCGCGCAGCGCGAAACTCTCGACCGCCGGATCGCCGATCGGTATGGCGTAGCGGGCCTGCACGTTGTAGCGGGTGACCTGCGCCGCCTGCACCTGCAGGCTGAAGCTGTGACCGCTGCTGTTGAGCAGCCGATCCTCGAAGCCGAGCGTGACCCGCGCCCCGGTATCGGTGGCGTAGCCCGGCGCGAACGAGTAGTTGTTGCGCCGGCGCGGGTCGGCGTGGATGTCCACCGGCACCGTGTGCTCCTTGCGGTCCGGCTCCCCCGGCTGCACTTCCAGGTTCACGAAGTACCGCGCGTCGTCGAGCGCGAACTGGGTGTGCAGCACCTGCGTGAGGTCGAACAGGTCGCCCTCGTGATAGCGCAGGTAACGGCGCGCCAGTCCGTCCTTGATGGCGTCCTGGCGGATCGTGGTCTTGCCGAAGCGATAGCGCTCGCCGGAGTCCAGTTCGAGCGCGATATTGGCCTTGTGGTTCGGCGGGTCGACGACCAGCTCGTTGCGCACCATCTTGGCATCGAAGTAGCCGTAGCTCGCCGCGGTGCGCTGCAGGTCGATCTTGATCGCCTCGTACTCCGCGTGGTTCAGGCGCTCACCGGGGTGCGGCACGCGCTGCAGGATCCGCTGGAACAAAGGATCCCTCTCGCCGGGGCCGTCGACGCGCACGTCGATGTGTTCGATGAGCACCGGCGTGCCCGGGGTAATGTCGACGAGCACCCGCCAGTCATCATGGCCGAGGTCGGTGACCGTCGAGTCGACCTTCGGCTCGTAGTAGCCGAAGGGCTTCAGGGCCGCCTGCACCTCGCGCTCGACGCGCTCGTGCAGCCGCTCGACCGTGTCGGCGTTCAACTCCGCGCCGCCTTTGCGGTAGCGCTCGAAGCTTAAGTAGGCCAGAACGTTGGCCCGCAGCTGCTCGTCGACGCCGCGTATCTCGACGTTGACGGCGGCGGCGTGCGCCAGCTGGCACACGATGAGACACAGCGCCGCCGCCGGGGCCCGTCGGTGCCATCGACAAGCCCGGGATAAGGGGTTGCGCTGCGCCATCTCGTGGTGTGGATGAGAAACGATTGGAGATTCTAGAGCCTGACCAGCGCCCCCGCTCGCCGGGTTGTTATTTGAGAGTCACGGGCAGTTGCGGAGGTTCCGCACCGCCCGCCTCGGCGCGTACTGCCCCAGAGCGTCGTTGCCGCCGCAGCCGGCCAAAGTCACGTCTTTGGACGGCGGAAACGCAGCTACTGTCCGCCGAAATCGCTTCCTGCGATTTCGGCCAATGGATCAGGGCCACTCGCCCGGGTTCAGCCTGAATTCAGTTTCGCCGGCCGGCGCACCATGCGCATCGAAGCGCCGCTCCCCGAGGTAAACTCCGCCGTCATTCTGCAGCAGCAGCACGGTCGAGCAACGCGTGCCGTAGGTCGGATGTACGACGAAAGGCGCCGACAGGACCTGTTCGAGCTCGCGCGGCAGCCCGGACTCGCGCAGCCCGCCGTCGCCGGCAGATTGCGTGCGGTCCATGAGCAGCTCGAACAGCGACGCCGGCGAATGCGCGCTGGGCTCCCCGAGCCAGGCTTCGAACCCGCGCCGCACCCGCAGCAGTTTCGGCCATGGCGTGTCGAGCAGCTCGTTGGACAATCCGTACACGCCCGCCGCCAGCGCCCGCGCGAACGGCACGGCGCGGTTCGAGCCGTACCAGAGCGACTCATCGTCAGCGAGCAGCAGGTTGAAGCCGGAGTAGCCCCGGGCTTCAGGTTCGAGCGCGCCAAAGAACTCCCGGGGGTCCTGCCTGCCGGACAGAAAGCGCGGTATCAGGTTGCCGCGCGAGGGCGCGCCAGCGCGCGCCGGCTGCAGCTCGCGGAAATTTGTTACCACGCCGAAACGCCGCGCCCGATCGAGCGCAAGCCAGGCGCCGCCGGCGCGCAGGTCGCGGCCCGCGAGCACCTCGCCGTGCGGCGGCCAGGGCGCGAGCGGCGCGGCCGGCCGTTCGTGAAACTCATCGCGGTTGGCGGCGACCACCAGGCGATAACGCGGATGAGTCCGCCACGCGAGCACCAGCAGGCACATGCTCGCTTACGCCCGTGAGCCGTCCAGCCAACCGGATATCAGGCGCGAAGAGATGGACTGCGTGGGCGGCGCCAGCACCTCTCCGGAGCGCACCTGCTCGCGCGTGACCCAGCGGACCTGCTCGAGCTCCGCACCGACGCGCACCGCGGCGCCGGCCGGGGCGCTGGCGTAGAAGCCGAGCATGATGGAGGACGGGAACGGCCAGGGCTGCGAGGAGTCGTAGCGCATGGCGGATACCGTGACGCCGGTTTCCTCCAGCACCTCGCGCAGCAGCGCGTCCTCGAGGCTCTCCCCGGGCTCAACGAACCCGGCGATGGTCGAGAAGCGCCGCGCGGGCCAGCCCGCCTGCCGCCCGAGCAGCGCCCGCTCGCCATCGCTCACCAGCACGATGATGGCCGGATCGAGCCGCGGGAAGTAGTCCTGCGCGCAGGCCTCGCGCGAGCAGCGCAGGCAGTGACCGGCGCTGACGGGCAGCGTAACTGAACCACACACACCGCAGAAGAGATGCCGCGAGTGCCAGATCGACAACGCGCGCGCGTACGCGAGCAGGGCGGCCTCGTCGGCCGGCAAGGTCGCGGTGAGCGGCCGCAGCTCCTGGAACGTGGCGTCCGGCGGCAGCGCCGCGCTCGTGCCTGCGGGCAGCTCGACCAGCACGCAGCGCGCGCCTTGAAACCAGCCGAGCAGCGTATTGCTGGCGGCTTCCGCGGCTTTCACCAGCGGCGCATCCCCGCGGAGGAATGCGATGCGCGGCGCGTCGCCGTTCCTGACCAGTTGCGCCGTGCCCTGCGCGATCACATAGCGAGTCGCGGGATCCGCGCAGGCGGCGGCCAGCCACTCGGGGTCCTCGCGCGCCTCCGCGCGCCGCTCAAGGAAGGAGCCTGCAAAGAAGTTGGGCCGGGCGGGATCCATGCAGCGCCGTCTGTGGCAAGAACAGCGCGCATTCTAGCAGCGCGGCTGCAAGCCCCGGCCGGCGGAAACGAAGCTGATGTCCGCCAGAATCGCCGCAGGCGATCACCACGGCACAGCGGGCAAAACCCACGCGTTTTGTCCGCGGAAACGCAGCTGATGTCCGCCAGAATCGCCGCAGGCGATTCTGGCCAATAGTCTAGTGCGGCTGCAACGCCCGCGCGCAGTGGTGGCAGCGCTGGGCGCGCAGCGTGAAGCGCTCGGTCACCATGAGGCTGCCGCAGCCGCCGCAACCCCCCAGGCGCAGCTGGTCGCCCCGCGCCAGCGCCGTGGCGAGAAATACCGCGTGCTCGAAGGTGATCTGCGAGGAGGGCAGCAGCATGCGGTAGGCCTCGAAGGCCTGGCACAGCTGCTCACCGCGCGCCAGCGCCGGGGCTCCCGCGGCCGCGTCCGGCGCCGCCGGCACCGCCCCGAGGAGCGACAGCACGCTCGCCAGCACCGCCGTCTCGTGCTGCGAGCGCTGCGAGCGCGTGAAGTAACCAACCTGGTGGGGCGATTTGCCGCGATGGCGCGGCAGGTAGCGGCTCACCTGGCTCATGTAGGTGCGGTAGAGCTTGCGGATGCGGTCATCCGACAACCCGGTCCAGGCACGAATGGTCTGGGTGCGCGCTTCGTGGCGCAGAAAACGCAGCGCGAGCTCCATCCGCAGCCGCTCCCCGTCGTAGCGGTTGTCCGAGATGCGCATATGACCTCCGTCCGGTTGGCTTGCAGTGACATTGTGGGAAAAAATTCCCAAAACACAACAGGAGAAATTTGGTAAAAATTTACCAAATTCAGATGTAGCATCACTGGCCGAAGGGAGACGCACATGTTGTTGCACTGCGGGATCCAGGGCTCGGACGTGAGTGAGAGCGCGCTGTTGGCGTCCGGGTGGTTGCGCCCCGAGACGCTCGATTCGCTGTTGGAACTGAACGAGATGGCCTTCGTCCTGCTGGCCGAGCAGGCCGGCGAGCGGCCCGCGCAGGGCGGAAGCCTGGTCGGCGCGGTAGCGGGGGTGTGGCGCCGGCTGGATTGCGCCGCGCGCCGCCGCGCCGCTTCCTGCCCGTACCTGCTGCTGGACGCAGGCTTCGCCGACGCGCAGCGCTGGAGCGGCACGGCGCTCGCCCAGGTCAGCGATGTGCGCGAGGGTCCGCCGCCATACTTCACGGTGCGCGGAGCACTCGAGGCGGCACGACTGGTGTTCACCTACGCCTGGCACCTTGCCCGCACCCAGCCGGCAGCGGCGCGGCTGCTGCTCGGAATGCGCGCGCCGTGCGCCCAGGCCATGAGCCAGTGCAGCCTGCGCCAGGCTTTCGCGCTCGCCGACAGCCACGTCGCGTGGTTGCGCCCCCGCTGGTCCGCGCGACCGGAGGTCTGGCAGGAACTGCTGGCCGCCGCGGCCTCCGGCGAGGAGCTGGCGCTGGAACGCGCCCGGCTGCACGGGCTGACGCTGCTCGCGGCCGAATCGCGTGTTGCGGTGCCGGAACGGACGCAGCGCTTCGCACACCCCGCCTGAGGTTCCCGACCAACACTGCCAGCGCGTTGGCGGCGCCGGTGGCCGCGGTCAAGCAGCTCGGCGACGCCTTCGGCGGCCTGTTCAAGAAGTCCGCGCCGGCGCCGGCAACGCAACCCGCTCCGCAGCAGTAGCGCCACTTCGCGAGTCTTAACGCAACGGCCGGTCCGCCGGCCGCGGACCCGTCGCGCCCGCCGGCGGCTCGCGGGCACTCCACCGCGGGATGTCCGATTTTGACCGATGCACGTCCCGTATAGCGCTGGCGCATGTATTTGCCGTGGGTCACCATATGGCGAATTTCCACCAGCAAGGGACTTTCGACCATGAATCAGGCGCTCATCGTCATCGACGTGCAGGAGTCATTCCGCCACCGGCCTTACTTTCGCGCCGAGGAACTGCCGGGTTTCCTGCGTAACCTGCAGTCCCTGGCTGACGGCTGCCAGGCCCGCGGTGTCCCGATCGTGCAGGTGTTCCATCGCGAGCGCAGCGCGGACGCGAGCGACCCGTTCTCGCAGGCCTCCGGCCACGTGCGCGCGATGCCGGAGCTTAAGTTCGAGGCGGCGGCCGTGTTCCACAAGCACGTGCACTCGGCCATGTTCGCCACCACCGCCGACGGCACGACGCTCGAGTCGTGGCTGCGCGCGCGCGGCATCGACACGCTGATGATCACGGGCATTCGCACCGAGCAGTGCTGCGAGACCACCACGCGTCACGCCTCGGACTTAGGGTTCACGGTGCGCTACGTCAGCGACGCGACCCTCACCTTTCCGATGCGCGCGCGCAGCGGGCGCGAAGTGTCCGCCGCCGAAATCCGCGAGCGCACCGAGATGGTGCTCGAGGGGCGATTCGCACGCGTAGTGTCGGCCGCGGACGCCCTGGCGTGAGCCATGCGCGAAGTTGTCTTCGTGCTGCTGCCGGGTGTGGTGTTGCTGGATGTCGCGGGTCCAGCGGACGCTTTCCGTAACGCGGAAAGCAGGGTGCCCGGCAGCTACCGCCTGCGTTTCGTTGCGCCGCTCGCCAGCCTCCCGGCGGCGGTGGGTCTGACACTCAGCGCGCTCGAACCGCTGCCTGAGCGCCTGGCGCCGGACGCTATCGTGGTGCTGACCGGCATCAGTGGCGCACGAGTCGATCCGGCGGCAGCTGCCACCCGGCGCGTCATCGAATGGTTGCGGGCCGGCGCTACGCAGGATGCGCTGCTGCTGTGCGTGTGCGCCGGGGCCGTGCTCGCCGGATACGCGGGCCTGCTCGCCGGACGCGCCTGCACGACCCACCACGCGCACACCGGCGAACTGGCCGCGGTGGAGCCGCGCGCCCGCGTGCTCGACAACCGGATTTTCGTGGAGGACGGTGCGGTATTCACCAGCGCCGGGGTGACCGCGGGCCTGGATCTCGCCCTGCACATCATCGGCGTGCAACTGGGTGCGCGGGTGGCCGCCGAGGTCGCCCGCGAGCTGGTGGTGTATCTGCGCCGCGCCGGCACGGACGCGGCGCTCTCGCCGTGGGTGATGCACCGTAACCATCTGCACCCGGCGGTGCACCGGGTTCAGGATGCGGTCGCGCGCGATCCGGGCGGGGCCTGGAGTTCGCGCACGCTGGCGAGGCTCGCCGGTACCAGTGCGCGCAATCTCGCGCGCCTGTTTGCCGGGCACGCGCGCTGCTCACCGCTCGACTACGTGCAGCTCATGCGCTTCGCCTTCGCGCGCCAACTCGTGACCGGCAGTCGCCTCGGCCTCGAGCAGGTTGCCGCACGCGCCGGTTTTCGTTCGGCGGCGCACCTGCGGCGCGTGTGGTCGCGCTGGGAAGCCGCTCCGCCGAGCGCGCTGCGGCGCAGCGCTCAGTAGATGGCGATCTCGCGTCGGCCGCCTGAGTCGCGCGCCGCGCGGAACATTCCTTCACTACTGAAATCCATGACGAGCTGCCCGTCCTGGCCCACGGCGATCAGGCCGCCGTCGCCGCCCATGCTGGCCAGGATGTCGTGCAGCATCTCGCGCGCCGCCAGCTGCAACGTGAGTCCCCGGTATTGCACGGCGGCGCAGATGTGATGGGCCGCCACGGCGCGGATGAAGTACTCACCGTGCCCGGTGGCGGATACCGCGCACACACCGTTCTTCGCATAGGTGCCGGCGCCGATGATCGGTGAATCCCCGACCCGTCCGGGGCGCTTGTTGGTCATGCCGCCGGTGGAGGTGGCGGCCGCGAGGTTGCCGTCCCCATCGAGCGCCACCGCGCCCACCGTGCCCTTCGAGGTGGGCAAGAGCTCCGACATGCGCTCGCCGCGCTGCTCGGCGTCAAGCTGCGCCAGCCGCTCGGCGGTGCGGAAATAGATATTGGGAACGAGTACGAACTCCTCTTCCAGCGCGAATTCCTCGGCGCCCGCGCCGACCAAAAGCACGTGGCGCGACTTCTCCATCACGCGCCGCGCCAGATCAATGGGATTTTTCACGTGGCGCACCGAGGCGACCGCGCCGGCGCGCAGCTGCCGCCCGTCCATTATGGCCGCGTCGAGCTCGGCCGCGCCGTCGCGCGTGAGCGCGGCGCCATGGCCGGCGTTGAACAAAGGATCATCTTCGAGCACGCGCACCGCGGCCGCCACGGCATCGAGGCTGCTGCCGCCGCTCTCCAGTACTGCGTAGCCGCCGTCGAGCGCGGCCGCAAGGCCCGCGCGGTAGAGCGCTTCGCGCTCGGCGGACAGCGCGGCCCGCGGCATCGCCCCGGCGCCGCCGTGAATGGCGATGGCGTACATAGGGTTCGCTCCTGGGGTGGTCATTGCGAATCGCGGAAGATGGCGATTTCCTGCCGGCCATGCACGTCGCGCGCCGCGCGCAGCATGCCGGAAGTGTTGAAATCCATGACGACCTCGCCCTGGCGGTCGATGGCGATCACCCCGCCGGTGTCGGGCGCCGCGCGCGGGAGCTTCTCGTGGATGACTTCGTGCACCGCCTGGCGCAGCGTCAGGTGCCGGTAGTGCACCAGGGCGCAGATGTCGTAGGCGACCAGCCCGCGCATGAAGTACTCACCCCAGCCGGTGCCCGAGACGGCGCACGATTCGTTGTTGGCGTAGGTGCCGGCGCCGATGATGGGCGTGTCGCCCACCCGGCCGACGTGCTTGTTGGTGAGGCCACCGGTGGAGGTGGCGGCGGCGAGGTTGCCGGCGCGGTCCAGGGCCACGGCGCCCGCCGTGCCCTTGGGCAGCGGGTTCGGCGGCGCGGCGGCGCGTTCGCGGGCCGCGCGCTGCGCCTCCTGCAGCTCATGGACGCGCTGCTCGGTGCGGAAGTATTCCGGCGCCACCAGCACCACGCCCTGTTCCAGTGCGAACTCCTCCGCGCCGGAGGCGACGAGCAGCACATGCGGGCTCTTGTCCATGACGAGGCGCGCAAGGTCGATCGGGTTCTTGACATGGCGCACGCCGGCCACCGCCCCCGCACGCGGACCGTTGCCGTCCATGATGGCGGCGTCAAGCTCCGCATCGCCGTGCGCATCGAGTACCGCGCCCCGACCGGCATTGAATTGCGGATCGTCCTCCATGGTGCGCACCGCCGCGGCGACGGCGTCGACGCTCGTGCCGCCCTGCTCGAGGATCGTGTAGCCGGCATTGAGCGCCGCCTCGAGTCCGGCACGGTAGGAGGCCTCGCGCTCCGGGGTCATTTTCGCGCGCTCGATGACCCCGGCGCCGCCGTGGATGGCGATCGCCACCGGATGCGGCTCGGCGGCCGGAGCCGGCAGGGCGAGCGGTGACCAACACAGGAATGCGATGATTTTCAGGCGCGACATGCTTTCCCCTCAGCAGCTATGATCGAAGCCAACCCCGCGGGCGCTCAAAAAGCGCCGCGCGCGGGGCTCCCCAGACACACCGTGCGGTAAATACTAAGGTGAAACCCGCCAGCTCGCAGCGGATCCGCAGCGTCCTCGTCGCCAACCGCGGCGAAATCGCCATTCGCGTCATGCGGGCAGCGAGCGAGCTGGGCTTGCGCACGGTGGCGATCTACTCGCAGGAGGATCGCTTCTCCCTGCACCGGACCAAGGCCGACGAGGCCTATCTGGTCGGCGCCGGCCGATCCCCCGTCGAGGCCTACCTCGATATCGCCGACATCGTGCGCATCGGACGCGAGGCGCAGGTGGACGCGATCCACCCCGGCTACGGTTTTCTCGCGGAAAATCCCGATTTCGCGCGCGGCTGCGCCGCCGCCGGCATCCTGTTCGTGGGCCCGGAGCCGCAGACCCTGGGCCTGCTCGGCAACAAGGTCGCGGCGCGCAATCTCGCCGTCAAGGCCGGTGTCGCGGTGATGCCGGCGACCCCGCCGCTGCCGCGCGAGCTGCCGGCATGTGTAGAGCTGGCCGCGGGCATCGGCTACCCGCTGATGCTGAAGGCGAGCTGGGGCGGGGGCGGGCGCGGTATGCGCGTCATCGAGAGCGCGGCGCAGCTCGCGGAAGCTTTGCCCGTGGCGCGGCGCGAGGCGCAGGCGGCGTTTGGCAACGACGAGGTGTACCTCGAGAAGCTGGTGCGCCGCGCGCGCCACGTCGAGGTGCAGATTCTCGGCGACCACCACGGCACCCTCGTGCACCTGTACGAGCGCGACTGCACCGTGCAGCGGCGCAATCAGAAAGTGGTGGAGCGCGCCCCGGCGGTGTTCCTCAACGATGCGCAGCGCCATGAGCTGTGTGCGGCGGCGCTCGCGATCGGCCGCGCCGCGAGCTACCGCAATGCCGGTACGGTCGAGTTCCTGCAGGACGCGGACAGCGGCCGTTGCTATTTCATCGAGGTGAATCCGCGCATCCAGGTCGAGCACACGGTCACCGAGGCGGTCACCGGCATCGATCTGGTGAAGGCGCAGATCCGCATCGCGGGCGGGGCGCGCATCGGCACGGCGGACAGCGGCGTGCCGCCGCAGGACGAGATCCGCATCAGCGCCCACGCCCTGCAGTGCCGCATCACCGCTGAGGATCCGGAAAACAACTTCGTCCCCGACTACGGCAAGATCGCCGCCTACCGCAGTCCGGCCGGCTTCGGCATCCGCCTCGACGCCGGCACGGCCTACACCGGCGCCATTATCACGCGCTCCTACGATTCGCTGCTCGTCAAGGTGACCGCCTGGTCGCCGACCCCGGAGGAGACGATCGCGCGCATGCATCGGGCGCTGTGGGAGTTCCGCATCCGCGGCGTGGTCACGAACCTGCGCTTTCTGGATCAGCTCATCACCCATCCGCGCTTCGCGGCCGCCGACTACACCACGCGCTTCATCGAGGAGACGCCGGAGCTGTTGCAGTGGCCGCGCAAACGCGATCGCGCCACGCGCATCCTGCAGTTTCTCGGCGACACCATCGTCAACGGCAACCCGGAAGTCCGGGGACGCGCGCGCCCACAGCATTTCAGCGGCGCCAGGCTGCCGCCGGGGCCGCTGCCCGCCGCCGCGCCCGGCACCAAACAAAAGCTCGAGGAGCTGGGACCGGAGCGCTTCGCGAAGTGGATGCTGGCGCAGGAGCGGGTGCTCCTCACCGACACCGCGATGCGCGACGCGCACCAGTCGCTCCTGGCGACCCGGATGCGCACCATCGATATGGCGGCGATCGCCCCGTACTACGCGAGCCTGCTGCCGCAGCTGTTCTCGGTGGAGTGCTGGGGCGGGGCGAGCTTCGATGTGGCCATGCGTTTTCTGCGCGAAGACCCGTGGCAGCGCCTGGCGCTGTTGCGCGAGCGCATGCCGAATCTGCTGCTGCAGATGCTGCTGCGCTCGGCCAACGCCGTCGGCTACGCCAACTACCCGGACAACGTGCTGCGTTTCTTCGTGGCGCGCGCCGCGGCGGGCGGCGTCGACGTGTTCCGCATCTTTGACTCGCTCAACTGGGTCGAGAACATGCGCGTCGCCATCGACGCGGTGCGCTCGAGCGGCAAGCTGTGCGAGGCGGCGCTGTGCTACACGGGAAACTTAAGCGACCCGCGCGAGAAAAAGTACACGCTGGACTACTACCTGAAGCTTGGCGAAGAGCTCAAGGCCGCGGGCACGCACGTGCTCGGCATCAAGGACATGGCCGGGTTGTGCCGGCCGCGCGCCGCCTACATCCTCGTGAAGGCCCTTAAAGAGGAGCTCGGCCTGCCGGTGCATTTCCATACCCACGACACGAGCGGTATCGGGGGTGCGAGCGTGCTGGCGGCGGTGGAGGCCGGCGCGGATGCGATCGACGGCGCGGTCGATGCCATGAGCGGCCTCACCTCGCAGCCGAACCTGGGCGCCGTTGTCGAGGCCTTGCGATACGGGCCGCGCGATTCGGGCATTGATCCGGACCAGCTGCGGGTGATTTCTTCATATTGGGAGCAGGTGCGCCGGCAGTACGCGGCTTTCGAGAGCGACCTGCACGCCGGTGACTCCGGGGTGTATGTGCACGGCATGCCGGGCGGCCAGTACACGAATCTGCGCGGCCAGGCGCGCGCGCTGGGCGTCGATGACGCGCGCTGGCCCGAGGTGGCGCGCGCTTATGCCGACGTCAACGATATGTTCGGCGACATCATCAAGGTCACGCCCACCTCCAAAGTCGTCGGCGACCTGGCGCTGCTCATGGTGACGGCGGGGTTGAGCCGTCAGCAGGTGGAGGACCCGGACACCGAGGTCGCGTTTCCGGAGTCGGTGGTGCAGCTGTTTCGCGGTGAGCTCGGCCAGCCGTACGGCGGCTTCCCGGCGGCGCTGCAGAAGAAAATACTCAAAGGCGCGCAGCCTCTGAGCGTGCGCCCCGGGGCGACGCTGCCGGCCGTGGACCTGGACGCCGTCCGGCAGCGCCTCCAGCAACAGCTGCCGCGCGCAGTGACCGACGAGGACCTCGCTTCGTATCTGATGTATCCGCGCGTGTGGCAGGACTACGCGCGCGTTCGCCTGCAGTACGGCGACCCGCAGATCCTGCCGACGCCGGTGTTTTTCTATGGCATGGAGCCCGGACAGGAAGTCAGCATGGATCTGGAGCGCGGCAAGACGCTGATCGTGCGCTACGTCGCGAGCAGCGAGCCGCACGAGGATGGCACGCGCACCGTGTTTTTCGAGCTGAACGGGCAGCCGCGCTCGGTTCGCGTCCCCGACAAGACCCAGGTCGCGCAGCGTCCGCCGGCGCGCAAGGCCGAGGCGGGCAATCCGCGCCATGTGGGCGCACCCATGCCGGGCAGCGTGGCGACGGTCACGGTCGTGACGGGTGCGAAGGTGGCGCGCGGGGACATCCTGGTGACCCTCGAGGCCATGAAAATGCAGACCGCCGTGCGCGCCGACAGCGATGGCGTCGTGGACCAGGTGTTGGCCAAGCCCGGGCAGACGGTGGAGGTGAAGGATCTGCTGGTGGTGCTGCGCCCGGGAGCCGGGGCCGCATGAGCACGCGCACGCGCGGACTCGGCAGCATCGCCGCGCTGCTGCTCGCGCTCGCGGGACTCGTGCCACGCGGTGCTGTTGCCGAAGGGCCCGGGATCCAGGGTGACTACCTCGGCACGCTGGGACCGCTGCATCTGAAGCTGCATCTCACCGCGGCGGCGGACGGCACGCTCGGCGGCACCCTCGACAGTCCGGACCAGGGCGCAAATGGGATTCCATGCGCGGATTTTCACCTGCAGGGAAACACGCTGAGCTTCACCGTGCCGGCAGTCCACGGCACCTGGGCTGGCACGGTGGCAGAGGGCGGCAGCGCGTTGTCGGGAACCTGGAACCAGGGCACGCCGCTGCCCCTCACCTTCACGCGCGATACGTTCGTGGCGGCGAGCAAGCCCTCGCCGGTGGATGGTTTCTGGCTGGGGACACTGCAGGCTCCGCGCCAGGCGCTGCGGATTCAGCTCAGCGTAAAGAGTGATCGCGCCGGACAGGAATTCTGCACGCTCGACAGTCTGGACCAGGGCGCGTACAGCCTCAGCTGCGCCAACGTTGCCTGGTCAGATAACGACTTGTCGTTCGATATCCCGCAGGTTGGGGGCCACTGGCGCGGCAAACTGTCCGGTGATCGCCAGACTCTGTCCGGCATGTGGACGCAGGGCACGGCGCTGCCGCTGACCCTGCAGCGGCAGGCGAAGCCACAGTTGCCGCCGCCGCCCGCGAAGACCTCTTTCCAGCCGGCGATCGCGCCGGTGGAGGCGACCGCAATGCAGGCGGTACTCAGCCAGGATTTCGCCGCGGCGCTGAAGAGCGGCGTGCTGTCGAGCGCGACTTCCGTGGGTGTTGCCATCGGTGTGGTGCGCCACGGCGTGCCGCGCGTCTTTGCGTGGGGCAGCGCGGCGCCGGACTCCATTTTCGAGATCGGCTCCATCACCAAGACCTTTACCGGTGTGTTGCTCGCGCAGATGGTGGCGCAGGGCAAGGTGAAGCTCGATGAGCCGGTGCGCGAACTGCTGCCCCCCGGAACCGTCGCCAGGCCGCAAGGGGCAGAGATCACGCTTCTGGATCTGGTGACCCAACACTCGGGTCTGCCGCGCTTGCCCGACAATCTTGAGCCGGCGGACGCGGACAATCCCTACAGCGACTACCGCCCCCTGAATCTCTACCAGTTCCTCGCTGGGCACGGCGTGGAAAAGCCCGTTGACCCGCCCTTTCTCTACAGCAATTTAGGAGTGGGGCTCCTCGGTCAGGCACTTGCGGATCGCGCCGGCACTACCTATGCGAAGCTCGTGAGCGAGGAGGTCATCGTGCCGCTGCAACTGTCCGACACGGGCGTGTCACTGTCGGCCGCTCAGCGGGCGCGGTTCATCCCGGGTCATAGGTCCGACAACCGGGCGGCACGTGCCTGGGATTTCGATGCGCTCGCCGGAGCCGGTGCGCTGCGCTCGACGGCGGCCGACATGCTGACCTATCTGGAAGCTAACCTGCATCCGGAAAAGCAGGCGGCCAGCGGCTCCGGCGCGGGCCGGACCCTCGCGGCCGCGTTGGCGCAATCCCAGCAGCTGCGCGCTGATGCCGGCAACCTGAAGATCGCGTTCGCGTGGCTGTACAACCCGCAGACCAGGGACTACTGGCAAAACGGCGCCACCGGCGGTTACAGCAGCTTCGCGTTCTTCAACCGCCAGGGCGACTATGCGGGGGTCGTGCTCGTGAATCGCACGGTCGGCAGCGAGCGGGATCTTGCGGACCTGCTGGGCCAGCACCTCAGCGAGCGTTTCGCAGGTCAGCCGGCGATTTCATTCGCGGACTGATCGCGAGACGCTGTTCGCGCCGCCTGGCGCCAGGTCTCGTGCTGCAGTGCGACGCTCCGGCGGCCAGTCGTACCAGTTGAGCTGGCCGGCAGGCTCGAACGCCTGGGAGCGGTGCTCATTGACGCGCTGATGGGCATCATCCCGGGAGTGGCGGCGCTGGCCTATTCGGGTGGTCTGCAGCCTTTGCTTAAAGGTCAGCCGCTGACAACCCAGCAGGCGCTGCTGGTAGCGGTGTGGGGCTGGGGCAGCTTTCTGGCCATCAACTCCTATCTGCTGTTCAAGCGCGGGCAGACCGTCGGTAAGTATCTGCTGGACGTTCGCATTGTCGATCTGCAGGGCCGTATCGCGCCTTTCTGGCGCGTCATCCTCCTGCGCTACCTGTTGATTTCCGTGGTGGCGCAACTCGGAGTGTTGGGGCAGCTGTTATCCACAGCGGATTGCCTGTTGATCTTTCAAAAGAGTCGCAGGTGTCTGCATGACATCCTGGCCGGCACGCGCGTGATCAAAGCGCGTCCCTGAGCGCGATCGCGGGGTCGGCGAGCTTGTCCGGGTCCGGCCGCGCGCGCGCCGCGATGAGCTTGCGGGCCGCCATCTGGTCCCTGGGGGCGTTGACGCTGTCGATGGCGATGAGTTCGCCGCCGCGCAGGTAGCAGACACTGAACGCCCGCGCCGCCGGTGTGCCGCGCACGATGACGGCGTCGTAGCCGGCAGAGATGCCGACAATAATGAGCTTCAGGTCGTACTGGTCAGACCAGAACCAGGGAAGCTTGTCGTGCACGGTCGGGATGCCGGCGAGGTTCAACGCCGCGCTCGAGCCCTGCTCGAAGGCGTTGTCCACGGACTCCAGGCGCAGACGCACGCCGTAGCGGGGACTGGGATGGTTGGCGCAGTCCCCGGCCGCGTAAATCGCCGGGTCGGAGCTGCGGCAATGCTCATCCACGCGAATGCCGTTGTCGCACTCGAGGCCGGCGGCCGTGGCGAGCTCATCCGCCGGCACCACGCCCACCGCGACGATGACCACGTCGGCGGGATGTTCGGCACCGGCCTCGGTCAGCACCGCGCGCACCCGGCCGCTCGCGGCATCCCCGGCGAGGGCGCGGACGCGCTCCCGGCATTGGACGCGCACGCCCTGGCGGGCGTGCTCGGCTTCGTAGAACACGGACAGTTCGGCGCACACCACCCGGTTCATGACCCGCTCGGCCATCTCGAGCACCGTGACCTCCATGCCGAGCTCGCGTGCGGTTGCCGCAACCTCCAGGCCGATGTAGCCGCCGCCAATGACAACCAGGCGGCGGCCGGACACGAACTCCGCCCGGATCCGGTCGGCATCGGCGATGCCGCGCAGGTAGTACACACCGCTTAAGTTCGCGCCGGGTGCGAGCAGGCGGCGCGGTTGGCTGCCCGTCGCGAGCAGCAGCGCGTCGTACGGCAGGACCTCGCCGTCATCGAGGCGCAGGCGTTGCTCGCGGCGTTCGATTGCGGTTACGCGGCAACCGAAGCGCGTCTGCACATGGTGTTCAGTGAAGAACTTCTCGGGGCGAATGTAGAGGCGCTCGCGCTCGAGTGCGCCGGCCAGATACTTCTTGGAGAGCGGCGGGCGCTGATACGGCAGCCAGGGTTCCTCTGCCACGAGAGTCAGTCGTCCCGCGTAGCCCTTGCGGCGCAACGTATCCGCCGCCTGCACGGCGGCCTGGCCGCCCCCGGCAATGACGATTTGTTGGTACATTGGCTGCCAAGGCTACCTCATGCGCGCTGCTCG
The DNA here is from genome assembly GCA_963793895.1 of uncultured Gammaproteobacteria bacterium. Lineage (GTDB taxonomy): Bacteria > Pseudomonadota > Gammaproteobacteria > Steroidobacterales > Steroidobacteraceae > 13-2-20CM-66-19. The sequence goes on along the minus strand of CAWCBV010000005.1, from coordinate 129,606 downwards.
CGGCCGCACCAGACGGGGGCATAGCGCGGCGCTGTGCGCCAGCGTGGTGCAGGTTCCGGCGCCAGTGCACCGCGCGCAGACGCAGCGACGCGAGCTTTCGTCACTTTCAGTGCCTGGCATGAAAACTGCAAATTCCATCGCGCCCGAAGCCTAAGGAAGACGGAGTCCGCCCATGAAACTGGTCACCGCGATCATCAAGCCATTCAAGCTCGACGACGTACGCGCCGCGCTTTCTGACATCGGCGTGTCGGGCATGACGGTCACGGAAGTGAAGGGCTTTGGCCGGCAGCGCGGGCACACCGAGTTGTATCGCGGCGCCGAGTACGTGGTCGACTTTGTCCCCAAGACGCGCATCGAGGTCGCCGTGCGCGGCGACCTGGCCGAGCAGGTAGTCGAGGCGATCCTCAAGGCCGCCAAGACCGGCAAGGTCGGCGACGGCAAGATCTTCATCACGCAGATCGAGCGCGTGATCCGCATTCGCACCGGGGAAACCGACGATTCCGCGCTGTAAGATGCGCTCGCGATGAGCCACGCCGGCCCCGGTGGGCCGCGACTACGGCGCCGCCGCCTCAGGCGTTCGCGAACCGCGCCTTTACTTCTTCCATCAACGCCTTGAAGCGGGGCTCGGCACGGATCGGATCGAAGTCGGGGTCGGCCTCCATCCAGCTCATCATGCTCGGTGTCAGCTTCGGCGCGATATCGGTGAGGGTCTCCAGGGTCAGATCAGCTTCTCCGAGGGAGGACATCGCGCAAGCGAGGTTGTAATGCAGGTTGGTGTTGTCAGGATCGACCAGACGCGCCCGTGTGGCCCACTCCTTGGCGCGCTCCTTTTCGCCCAGCGTCACCAGCATCGCAACGCCCAGGCCGATCGCGCGGCTATGGCCGGGCTCGGTCGCGACAATCTTTTCGATGCGATCGAGAGCCCGGCGCGCGGCGCTGCGCATGCGCTCCGCATCACCCTTGGCCTTGTAGGACTGCGATACGAAGGTCGCCGCCGTGAAATCCGTTTCCATGCCGGCGGCCGCCAGCTCGAAATGGCCGATTGCATCGTCGTAGCGCCGCAGGCCGAGGCAGCACAGGCCGGCGATTTTATTGCCGATATATGAATCCGGCTCCAGTCGCAGCGCGGTCTGGCAGTAGCCCAGCCCCTCCAGGTAGCGTCCCTTGCTGCGCTGCGCCGCGCCCATCGCGGCGTGTGCGTCGGCGAGATTGGGATCGAGCCGCAGCGCCGTGGCCGCGGCGCGTTCGCCGGCGTCCGAGTCGCCGCGCCAGAACCTGTTCCACTGCGCCAGCGCCATCGTCGCCCACGCCTGCGCGTAGTTCGGATCCAGCTCGATCACCCGACTGCAGATGCGATCGACAATTACATCGTTTCTCTCATTGTCCAGCAGCCAGAATTGCCGCGCCATCAGGTACAGCTTGTACGCGTCAGGATTGCTGGTGCCGCGCTGCTCGAGAGCCTGCTTTTCTCCGGGCAGCAGCGTCAGCTTCAGTGCGGCCACGATCGCCTTGGAAATCTCGTCCTGCAGCGCGAATATGTCGTTCAGGTCGCGGTCGTAACGCTCACCCCACACCTGCGAGTCGTTGGCGGCGCTGATCAATTGGGCGGTAATCCGCACCCGGGCGCCGGACTTGCGTACGCTGCCGACGAGCACGTAGGCGGCCTTTGTCTGGCGGGCGATCTGGGCGACGTCGGCGGCCGCGCCCTTGAAGGAAAAGGCGGTGTTGCGCGAGACGATTGACAGCGCCGAGACCTTGCCGAGGTCGGTGATGATGTCCTCGGTGATGCCGTCGCTGAAGTACTCCTGCTCCGGATCGCCGCTCATGTTGGCGAACGGCAGCACGCATACCGTGACGGCGGGACGCTTGTCCTTCGCAGTCTGCGCGGCGGTTTTTGCCACCGTCAGCTTCAGTTTGGCTTCCAGCGACGTGCACAGCGCCTTGAAGGGCGCGCTGTCGCGTTTTCCGGCCCAGCCATCGAGGTCGATCGTGTGGATTGCGCGCACGTCGATCGGCAGGCGCGCATTCTCAACGCGCACCGGCACCAGCACGCCGCGGTCGGCGGCGTCGCGCGCTTCGCCCTTCACCCAGCGTGACTCCACCGAGGCGAGGCTCCAGACGACAACGACCGCGCGGGCACTCTCGAGTTCGGCGCCGATCAGCTTGTCGAATTCATCGCCAGGGGTGATTTCCGGATCCCACCACACCGACCAGCCCTGCGCCTCAAGCGCCGCCACCAACGGTGCGACGGCAGCCTTGTCGGTGCGGGAATAGGAAACGAAGATATCGGCCATTGGCTGGTAACGCCCGCGCTCTTTAACCCAGCAAATTATCACAGTTGCGATGCGGGTTTGCGTCAGGCTGCAGGCGCCGCCCACCCCCTTCGGTCGTGCGCTGCCATGCGGCCGGCGCTATCCTGCACCCATGCCAGCCGCCATCCGTTTCCACAGCTTCGGTGGGCCCGAGGTCCTGCGTAACGAGGAACTCGAGTCCGGTAAACCGGCCAACCACGAGGTGCAGATCCGCCACACCGCCATCGGCGTGAACTACATCGACGTCTACGAGCGTACCGGCCTCTATCCCGGGGAGTTGCCGCGCGGGCTCGGGCGCGAGGCCGCCGGCGTCATCACCGCTCTCGGGCGCGGAGTGCGTGGTTTTAAGGTCGGCGAGCGGGTCGCGTACGTGTATTCCGTTTCGGGTGCCTACAGCGAGCTGCGCAACGTCCCGGCGGAGCGGCTGGTGAAGGTCCCGAAGGGAATCTCGGATGAGCAGGCGGCCGCCCTCATGCTCAAGGGGCTGACCGCGCATTTCCTCATTCGCCGCACCTACAAGGTCGCGCGCGGCGACACCATCCTGGTGCACGCCGCCGCCGGTGGCGTCGGCCTCATCCTGTGCCAATGGGCCCGCGCACTGGGCGCCACGGTCATCGGGGTGGTTGGCAACGAGGCCAAGGCGGAGCTCGCCCGCAAGCATGGCTGCCGGCACGTGCTGATCTCCGGGCGCGACGCACTGGTCGAGAGCGTCAAGGAGCTGACTCGTGGTGCCGGTGTCGCCGTCGTGTACGACGCGGTGGGCAAGGACAGCTTCATGGATTCGCTCGATTGCCTGCGGCGCTTAGGCATGATGGTGACCTTCGGCAATGCCTCGGGTCCTGCGCCGGCGATCAGTCCGCTCGAGCTCACCAGGCGCGGCTCGCTGTTCCTCACCCGCCCGACGCTCTTTGACTACATCGCGACGCGCGAGGAACTCACCAAGGGCGCGCGGGAGCTGTTTGCCGCGGTGCGCGCCCGCAAGGTACGCATCGTGATCGGCCAGCGTTACGCGCTCGCCCGCGCGGCCGACGCTCACCGGGATCTTGAAGGCCGGCGCACCACCGGCTCGACGGTGTTGGTGCCGTAGAACCGCTCGCTTCGGTCTTAAGCGCTCGCCGGCACGCTCGCTACGCGCAGCGCCCGCGCACTGCGACTGATGCCGAGCGCGCCGCTGCGCACCACTTCCAGCAGCTGCGCGCGCTGGCCCAGGTCGGCGACGAAGGTATTGATCTCCGCTTCGCTCGCCGTCAGCTCGACGATAAAGCCCTCGGTCGCAGGATCCAGCACGCGTCCGCCGCTGCGAACCACCTGGCCGCGCACGGCGTCCGTCTGACCCGCTTCCACCTTGAGCTTCAGCAGCACCAGCTCCCGCTCCAGGTGTTCGCCGCCGGTCATGTCGAGCACCTGCACGACATCCACCAGCTTGTTGAGCTGGTTGAGGATCTGCTGGATTACCGCGTCGGAGCCGGTCGTCACGAGCGTCAGGCGCGAGACCGTGGAATCCTCCGTCGGCGCGACCGAGAGCGACTCGATGTTATAGCCGCGGGTGGAGAACAGCCCCGCGACCCGGGTCAGGGCACCGGCTTCGTTCTGCAGCAGGATCGCGATGATGTGACGCATGCTCGTGGCGAGAATAAAGGATCGCCGCGAGTTTGCAGCACTTACCTAAGCTGCTAGGCTGATCGGCCGCTTCGCCTTCCCGCAGAAAACAGGCCCACAAAAAGCGTCCATGAGCGATACGGTCATCCAGCCGCGCCCGGTCGGGCATCCCCTCGCCGGCCAGACCATGAGCGGCGCCCGCATGATCATGCAGGTGCTCGCGGATGAGGGCGTCAGCGCGATTTTCGGCTACAGCGGCGGGGCTATCCTGCCCACCTACGACGCGGTGTTCCTTTACAACGAAGAGTGCGTCCGTACGGGTGCGCCGCAGATCCCGCTCATCGTGCCGGCCAACGAGCAGGGCGCCGGATTCATGGCGGCCGGTTACGCCCGGGCGAGCGGGCGCGTAGGCGTCTGCCTGGTCACCTCCGGACCCGGGGCGACCAACACTGTTACACCCGTGCGCGATTGCATGGCAGATTCAGTACCTATTGTCGTAATTTGCGGACAAGTCTCGCGGGCTGCAATCGGTACCGACGCGTTCCAGGAGGCTCCGGTACCCACGATGATGGGCGCGGTCGCGAAGCATATTTTCCTGGTGACCGACCCTTTGCGCCTGGAGAGCACCATCCGCACCGCCTTCGAAATCGCCCGCACCGGGCGGCCGGGGCCAGTGGTGGTGGATATCCCCAAGGACGTGCAGACCTGGGAGGGCGTCTTCCAGGGCAAGGGCCTGCTGGGCATCGCGGGCTACCGCCGCCGCATGCGCGAGCTCAACGACGCGGCGCTGGATAGCGACGCTGCCGCGCGCTTTTTCAGCATGCTCGGCGAGTCCGACCGCCCGCTGATCTATGCCGGCGGCGGGGTCATTAACGGCAACGCCGCAACGGCGCTCACCGAATTTGCGACCACCTACGGTGTGCCGGTGGTGACGACGCTCATGGGCATCGGGTCGCTGGACACCACCCACCCGCTGGCGATGCGCATGCTCGGCATGCACGGCGCGGCCTTCGCCAATTACGCGGTGGAGGACTGTGACCTGCTGATCGCCGTCGGCGCGCGCTTCGATGACCGGGTGGCTGGCGTGCCGGAGAAATTCGCCCGCAACGCGCGGCGCATCGTGCACCTGGACGTCGATCAGGCCGAAATCAACAAGGTCAAGCGCGTGCAATGGAGTCACGTGGGACTCGTGCCCGAGGCGCTGCGCGCGCTCACCGCGCACGGGCGGCACAGCCATTTCCAGCGCGATTTCGGCCCCTGGACGGCACAGCTCGCGGAGCTGCGGCGCGTGCATGCCATGAACTATGACCGCGCGAGCCCGCTCATCCAGCCCTACTACGTGCTCGAGGAACTCAACCGCCACACGCGCGGCGCGGCGATCATCACCACCGGCGTGGGCCAGCACCAGATGTGGGCGGCGCAGTACTGCGATTTCACCGGCCCGCGGCAGTGGCTCACCTCCGGCAGCATGGGCACCATGGGGTTTGGCCTGCCGGCCGCGATCGGCGCGCAGATCGCCTGCCCCAACCGGCTGGTCATCGATGTCGATGGCGATTCGAGTATCCGCATGAACATCGGCGAGCTGGAGACCGTCACGACCTACGAGCTGCCGGTGAAGATCGTGGTGCTCAACAACTTCGGCGACGGCATGGTGAAGCAGTGGCAGAAGCTGTTCTTCAAGGGACGGCTGTCGGCGAGTGATCGCTCGCTGCACAAGAAGGATTTCGTCAAGGCCGCGCAGGCGGACGGCTTCCGTTACGCCGTGCGCCTCGACCGCAAGCAGGACGTGCCGCGCGTCATCGCGGAGTTCGTGGCCTTCAAAGGGCCGGCATTCCTGGAAGTGCTGATCGATCCGGACGCCGGGGTCTATCCCATGGTGGGACCCGGTCAGGGCTACGATGCGATGATCACCGGGGAATTCATTGCCGCGCGCCACGAGGTGACGATCGAGCCACCGGGGCCCGCGGAGATGTTTTAGAACAAGGCGCGAGCGCGATGAAGTACCTGCACACCATGGTCCGCGTCACCAACATCGACGCATCACTGGCGTTCTACCGCGACGCTCTCGGACTCACCGAGCTGTCACGCACGGACTACCCGCGGGGGCGCTTTACGCTGGTGTTCCTGGCGGCGCCGGGCGATACCGATGCCCAGATCGAACTCACCTACAACTGGGATCCGGAAAGCTACGGCGGCGGCCGCAATTTCGGGCATCTCGCCTACGCCGTCGATGACATCTACGCGACCTGCCAGCGCCTGGCCGATCATGGCGTGACCATCCTCAGACCGCCGCGCGACGGCCACATGGCCTTCGTCCGTTCGCCGGACAACATTTCCATCGAGCTGCTGCAACGCGGAGCCGCGCTCGCGCCCGCCGAGCCGTGGCAGTCCATGCCCAACACCGGCAACTGGTAGGCCCGGCACACCAGGCATGAAAGCGATTCCGCCCCTGCTGATCGCGGCGCTGTTCGCGACGCTCACCTTCGCGGTCTGGGCGCTGCTCAACCGGCCGACGAGCGAGCCGCCCTGGCCGAAGCTCATCCAGGGGTTCGCCTTTTCCCCGTTCCGGTCCAACGAGGATCCGACGCACTTTCAGATGCCGACCGACGAGGAGATCGACTCCGACCTCGCGCTGCTGCAGGGCAAGGTCAACGCCGTGCGCACCTATAGCGTCGCCGGCACGCTCGCGGACGTGCCCGCGCTCGCCGAGAAGCACGACATCAACGTCGCCATCGGCGCCTGGCTCGACAGCCACCGCGACAAGAACGAGGAGCAGCTGCAGGCGGCGATCGGCCTTGCAAACTCGCACATCAACGTCGTGCGCGTGCTCATCGGCAACGAAGTGCTGCTGCGCGGCGACCTGCCGATCGAGGAGCTCGAGAAGGACCTGGACCGCGCCCGCGCCGCCATCGGCCAGCCGGTGAGCACGGCGGAAGTGTGGCACGTGTGGCTCGCGCATCCGGAGCTTGCCGCACACGTCGACTTCATCGCGGTGCACCTGCTGCCGTACTGGGAGGGGGTCCCCGTCGACAAGGCGGTCGAATACTCGCTGACGCAGTACAAGCGCCTGCAGAAGGCCTTCCCGCACAAGCAGATCGTGGTGGCGGAGATCGGCTGGCCGAGCCGCGGCCGCACCCACGAGTCGGCCGTGGCTACGGTTGCCAACGAGGCGCTGTTCCTGCGCCGCTTTCTGCGGGTCGCCGAGAAGCAGCAGATCGTTTACTACGTGATGGAGGCCTTCGATCAGCCCTGGAAGGCGTACCTGGAGGGCGCGGTCGGTTCGTACTGGGGCGTGTACGACGTCAACCGGCAGCCGAAGTTCGCCTTCACCGCCCCCATCGTGCGGGTGCCGGAGTGGCACATCCTCGCCGCCGTGTCGGTGGCGGTGGCGCTGCTGGTGCTCGGACTCGTGTATCTGTACAGCGGCACGCTGCGCAACCGCGGCCGCAGCTTCCTCGCCATCGTGGTGTACGCCGCCGCCACCATCGCGGTGTGGGTGTTCTACGACTTCACCCAGCAGTACATGACGGTCGCGAGCGTCATTGCCGGCGTGCTGCTGCTGCTCGGGATGCTGGGTGTGATGCTGGTGCTGCTCGCCGAGGCGCATGAGTGGGCGGAGGCGCACTGGGTGACGTACCGGCGACGCGGCGGCGGGCCGCTGCTCGCGCATAAGGCGCAGCCGCCGAAGGTTTCGATCCATGTGCCGGCGTACAACGAGCCCGCCGACATGCTCATCGAGACGCTCGACGCGCTCGCACGCCTCGACTATCCGGACTTCGAAGTGCTGGTCATCGACAACAACACCCGCGATGAGCAGGTCTGGCGTCCGGTCGAGGCGCATTGCGCGCAGCTTGGGTCCCGGTTTCGCTTCTTTCACGTCGCGCCGCTCGCCGGCTTCAAGGCCGGCGCACTCAATTTCGCGCTCGAGCGCACGGCTGCCGACGCCGTGATCGTCGCCGTGATCGACAGCGACTACGTGGTGGAGCCGCGCTGGCTGCGCGACCTGACGCCGGTGTTCGAGGATCAGCGCGTCGCCATCATGCAGGGGCCGCAGGACTACCGCGATGCGGGCCAGAGCGCCTTCAAGGCCATGTGCTACGCCGAGTACCGCGGCTTCTTCCACATCGGCATGATCACGCGCAACGAACGCAACGCCATCATCCAGCACGGCACCATGACTATGGTGCGGCGGGTGCAGCTGGATGCGGCGCGCTGGGCCGAGTGGTGCATCACCGAGGACGCCGAGCTCGGCCTGCGCATTTTCGAGAGCGGCTTCGATGCTAGTTATGTCCCCACGAGCTACGGACGTGGTTTGATGCCGGACACTTTTATTGATTTCAAGAAGCAGCGCTTCCGCTGGGCCTACGGCGCCATGCAGATCATCAAGGCGCACGCGCGCGAGCTGTTCCTGGAGGGCGGCCCGCTGTCGCCGGGGCAGCGCTATCACTTCGTCGCCGGCTGGCTGCCGTGGGTGGCCGACGGGGTCAACCTGCTGTTCAACCTCGCCGCCCTGGGGTGGTCGGCCGCCATGGTGTGGTCGCCGGGGTCGGTGGACGCGCCGCTGGTGATGTATTCGGTGCTGCCGCTGTCGCTGTTCACCTTCAAGCTCGCGAAACTTGCGCACCTGTACCGCGTGCGCGTGGGTGCCAGCTACCGCCAGACCCTGGCGGCGGCGATCGCGGGCCTGGCACTCACGCACACCATCGGCACGGCGGCGGTGAAGGGCCTGGTCACAAAGAGCGAGCCGTTCTTCCGCACCCCCAAGGGCGGCAGTTCCTCAGGACTCCTGCACGCGCTCGCCGCCGCGCGCGAGGAGACGCTGATGATGGCCGCGCTCATGCTGTCGGCGTGGGCGGTGTCATACACCGCCTTGCCGGAGAACGCCGGGCCCGACCATCTCGCCTGGATCGTGGTACTGCTGGTTCAGTCGGTCCCCTACGCCTCCTCGCTGGTGGTATCGCTGATGAGCGCGTTCCCGCTGCCGGCACGCCTCCTCGGCACCAGCTACCGCGACCCGCCGCACGCTGCCAAGCGCGTCGAAGCGGATTCCGCCTAAAGACAGTGCGCCAGGCACGGCTGCGGGCGATCGCATGCATGATCGCGGCGGTGGCCGTGTTCTCTTGCATGGACGCGCTCCTGAAGCTGCTGGCAGCCTATTACCCGCCGTTGCAGGTCGCCGTCCTGCGCGGCGCTGCCTCGCTGCCGTTCACGCTGCTGCCACTCGTCCTCGCCGGACGACTCAAGAAGCTGCGCCCGCGGCGCTTCGGCGTGCACCTGCTGCGTGGCGTTCTGTCGGTGGTGCTGCTCTGGACTTTCATCTACGCCGTCCGCGAGCTGTCGCTCGCCAACGCCTACGCGGTGTTCCTGTCTGCGCCACTCATCGTGGCCGCACTTTCGGTGCCGCTCCTGAGCGAGCGCAGCAGTGCGGGCACCTGGGCCGCGATCCTCGCCGGGCTCGCCGGCGTCATCATCATGCTGCGGCCGAGCTCGGCCGGATTCTGGTCGTGGGGCGCACTTGCCGCCCTGGTTGCCGCCATCGCCTACGCGCTGAGCGCGATCGCGGTGCGGGTGCTGACGCGCACCGAATCCACCGCCAGCGTGGTTTTCTGGACGATCAGTCTCATGACGCTGATGGCCGCGACGCTGGCGGCTCCCGGATGGGTCGTGATCGCAGTCCGGCACTGGCCGTGGATTATCGCCTTAGGCGTGGTGGCCGCAGTCGGCCAGCACCTGCTCACCCAGGCATTTCGCCTCGCGCCGCCCTCGCTCGTGGCGCCGTTCGAGTACACGGCGCTCCTGTGGGGAATCGCCATCGACCGGATCATCTGGCACGTGCTGCCCTCGGCGCGGGTGCTGGCCGGCGGCGGGGTGGTCATCGCCAGCGGCCTGTTCCTGATATGGCGCGAGTCCCGACAGCCATGGCAGCCGACGACGGAGCAGGGCAGAATGCCGCCTCGATTGTCGACAGTGGAACACGCCGCGCGTCAACAAGAGGAAGACTCCCCATGAGCAACGCCGAGATCCGTGGACGATTCGTCTGGCACGAATTGCTGACGACCGATACCGCCGCTTCCGCCGCGTTCTATCAGAAGGCACTGCCGTGGCGAACCCAGCCCTCGAGCATGCCCGGCTACACCATATGGATGGCGGGTCAGACGCAGATCGGCGGCCTGATGGCCCTGCCTGCGGAAGCCGCCGGCGCACCGCCACACTGGTTACTGTACGTGGGCACGCCGAACGTGGATGCCACCTGCGCCCAGGCGCAGGCGCTCGGGGCCAAGGTGCACAAGGCCGCGATGGATATTCCGAACGTCGGGCGTTTCGCGGTGCTGGCTGATCCGCAGGGCGCGACCTTCGCCGTCTTTACTCCGGGTGCGGGACCCCCGCCCGGCGCGCCTCCCGCGCAGGGCGGCTTTTCCTGGCACGAGCTGGCGACCACCGACGTCGCGGGCGCGCTGCGCTTCTACGGCGAGCTGTTCGGCTGGCGCAAGGGACCCGGGCATGACATGGGCGCGATGGGCGTCTATCAGCTGTTCGAGCACGCCGGCAGCCAGGTGGGCGGCATGTGCAATGTGCAGGGTCCTTCAACGCCACCGTCGTGGCTGAGTTACGTCCACGTTGCCGATTCCAACCGCGCGGTCGCGGCTGTCAAGGCGGCGGGCGGACGGCTGCTGCACGGGCCGATGGAAGTTCCGGGCGGCAGCTGGATCGCACTCTTCATGGATCCGCAGGGCGGCGCGTTCGCGGTGCAGGAAATGCCGCGCACCATGGCTGCGCCGAAGCCGGCAGCCGCGGCGCCGAAGCCGGCGGGCGCGCCGCCGCCCAAACCCGCAGCGTTGCCGAAGCCGGCGGCCGCGCCGGCAAAAGCGCCGGCCGCGAAGAAGCCGGCTGCCAAGCCTAAAAAGGCGAAGAAGAAAGTCAGCCGCAAGAAAGCGACCCGCAAGAAGGCGGCAAAGAAGCCGCTGCGCAAGGCCCGCGGCGTGAAGCGCAGGAGCATCCGCGAGGGCGCGCGCCGCGCAGCGCCGAAGAAACGCGTCCGCCGGGCACGCGCGAAGCGCAAGAGCGCCCGCGGCCGCAGACGCTGACAGCGCAAGGTCCGCCCGTTCGGGCGCGGGTTCTCTACACCCGCACGAGCGGGCGGCCGAAGTTGCCGCCCTGCATCGCGAGCAGCAGGTGCGCCGGGGCGTTGGCGAGCCCTTCGACGATGTGATCCTTGGCGGCTATGCGTCCGGCGCCGTGCCAGGCGATCGCCGCGCGCAGAAATTCCCCGCGCCGGTGTTCGTAGTCGCGCGCGTTGATGCGCAGTAACTGCGCGCCGTTCACGCCTGCAGCTTCCGCCGGCTGCAGGTTGTTCTGCACGACGCGTGCGCCCGGCGCGAAGTGGTGTCCGGCGACGATGGCCTCGAGCAGCGCGCCGCCGACGTTGTCGAAATAGACATCCACGCCATGAGGCGCGAGTTGCCGCAGGCGCGCGCTGAGGTTCTCCGTGCCGTGGTTGACGCAGGCCGTGAGGCGTGCGTGGCGTGTCACCCAGTCGCATTTCTCACGCGAGCCGGCAATGCCGATGGCGCGCGCGCCCTTGAGCATGGCGATCTGCCCGGCCATCGCACCGGCCGCGTTGGCGGCGGCCGACACCAGTACTGTTTCCCCCGGCCGCAGCCGCGCGGCATCGAGCAGGCCAAAATAAGCCGCCATCCCCGGCGTCCCCAACACCCCCAGCGCGGTCGAAGCCGGCGTTTGGCCCGGATGCAGCAGGCGTGCGTGCTGACCATTGGAAACGCATAGCTGCTGCAGGCCGCAGTCGAGCTCGACGAGGCTGCCGACACCGAAGACGTCGTGGCGCGAGTCGATCACTTCGCCGACCCCGCGCGCCGGCACCAGATCGCCGGGCCGTACTGCCGCCGGCGAGCCGCCCTCCGGCGAGCAGCGAAATGGATCCAGCGCCAGCCACATCGCCCGCGCGAGGAATGAGCCATTGGTCAGGGCGGGCCGCGGCGCCTCGATCAGCTCCAGGTCAGCGGGCTGCGAAGGCGGGCGCCTGATTCGTATCTGCAGATTGGAGGTGAGCGGTGCCACGCTATTGCGCCTTCGCTTCTGCGGCACGGCGCTGTTCTTCCGCCACCCGGTTCGCCGCGTCGATCTGGTCCCTGACACGCTGTTCGTCCTGACGCGCCTGGGCAGCCTGCTGCGCCTGCGCGGCCGCGCCGCCCGCCGCCACCCCGGTGCCGGCCAGTCCGCAGCCGTCGAGGGCGGCAAGCAGCAGCGCAATCGCCAGTGCGTAACGCATGGTGAACGCCAATTTACCCGCCCGGACCGGTTACGCAAGTCCGGCTGTGATCATGGCAATATTGTTCCCATGCCCAAAGGAACCCCGCGCCGCGACAGCCCCGCCGCCGAACCGCGTGTGCGCCGTGGTTACTTCGAATGCCGCTACGGCCAGCTGCATGTTCACAACGTCATGCCCGGCGGCGGCGGTTTCGAGGAGGGCACATCGCTCTTGTGTCTGCACGACCTCGGCGGCTCAGCGCGGGTGTTTGTGCGCTTCCTGGCGCTGATCGGCACGGATCGCTCGGCCTACGCGCCCGATCTTCCCGGCTGCGGGGAATCCGATCCGCCGCCGCACCCGGCGACGCTGGCGAGCTACACCGCGGCGATTGGCGACTTTCTGGACAGCATGCGGTTTCGGCAGATTGATGTGCTGGGATTGCGTGGCGGCGCGCTGCTGGCGATCGAGCTCGCCGCCACGCGTGCGGCGCAGATCCGGCGGGTGGTGCTCGCGTCTGTGCCCGCGGGCGACGCCGCGCTGCACTATCCGGTGCGCGAGCGCCTGGTGAGGTTGAGTCAGCGCGTGCTGGTGCTGCGGCTGCACGATGCGCTGTGGGAGGCGACCGCCCGGGTGCGCGAAGTGTTGCCGGCCGCGCGGCTCGTGGAGGTGCGTGACCCGGGCGCCGAACCCTTCACGAGCGCGCCGGCGGAGCTGGCAGAGGCGGTGCTGGACTTCGTGCGTGGCTAGCGGGCAAAAGCCCGTGCGCCCAGCCTTCAGCAATGGACCAGGGTTTTGCGGGACTCCTCTCACAGATTTTTTCGTCAGCCGGCAGCAATCCGGCCGCAGCGCTAGACTGCCGCAGTCGTGACACCAACATCTCCAGCGCCATTGACCCCCGACCTGGAAACCACGGCTGAGTTGCCGGTGCTCGACCCTGCGGTCGATTTCGACGAACCAGGCGAGCCCGCCGCGCCGGCACAGGACGCGCACCACACCGAAACCTGGATCGTGCCGCACCCGGCATACGCGGCAACCGACCCGGCCGCCGACGAGTCGCGGGCGCGGCTGGAGACGAACCTGCGCAAAGCGTACGCGCAGTTGCGCGACACGGAGGCACTGCTCGCCGCCAAGGATGATCGCGTCCGGCAGCTGGAGGACGCGCTGCAGGAGGCGCGCGACACCACGACAGAACAGCTGGCGCAGCTGCGCGCGGTGCACGAGGAATTCGCGACTGCGGCCGCGCGGCGCGGCGCTGAGCTTGACGTGGGGAAGCAGGCCGCCAGCGCCGCCGCCGAGCAGCGCGTGCGCGAACTCGGGGATGAACTCGCGAAGGCGCACGGACTGCTGGACGCTATGACCAGGCACGCCACGCAGCTTCAGGAGACACTCAAGACACGCGAGGCCGAAAGCCGCGTGCACGAGCACACCGCACTTGAACGGCAGCAGGCGCTGCAGGCAAGCGAACGCGCCCACGCCGGCGTGCTGCGCGATCTTAACGCCGAGCGCGAGCGCAACGCGCTGTTCCTGGAATCGCTGCACCGCGCCGAAAGTCATCGGCAGATATTCCACAGCGTGGTGTCGGACCTGCAGCGCGAACTGGACGAGCAGCAATCGTCGCTGACGCGCCTCGGGCATGAGCTCGCGAGCCGCGACGCGCGCGCCCACGAACTGGACGCGGAGCCTGCGCAGGCGAGCACCGCCGGCGCGCAGCTGCCCGAACCCGCCGCGGCGGAGCTGCCGCCGCCGGCGCTACTCGCGGCGCCGGAAATCGAACTCCCCACAGTTGCTCAGGCGCTGCCGGCCACCGCCCGCGTTGCGGATGCGCACGCGCCTGAACCAGCGCCGCCGATGGCGGAGGAACCACCGGAGCTGGAGTACGCGTCGCAGGCACACAGCGACGCCATCGCGGCGCGCACCCGGGAGCTCGAGGCGGACCTGCGCGCCGCCGAAGAGACGATCAACCGGCTCGAATCACAGGCGCGCGGTCGCGGCGCGCGCCTGGAGGAGCTGGAGCGGGCTAACCGCCAGTGGCGGCTGACTATGGAAGAGGCCCGCGGAGCGAACACCGAGACCGCCGCAACCAACACCGCGCTACCCGCGGAGTCCGCGGCTCACGAAGCCCACGAGACGCACGAGACGCATGAGATCGGTCACGATCCCGTGCCCGAAGGGGCGACACGGCTCCTGATCTATAAGGAGCAGGGGCGTGAGATCGTGCACGTGCTCGGCCGCAAGACCAGCATCGGACGCACGCCGGGCAATGATCTGCAGATCGATGCCAAGTTCATCAGCCGCCACCACGCGGTCATCCTCGCCGGGCCCGTGCACACGGTGGTCGAGGATCTGAACAGCACCAACGGCGTGCTCGTCAATGGCCAGCGCGTCACCCGCCAGACGCTCCAAGATGGGGACGACGTGGTCTTCGGCCGCGCGCAATACCGCTTTGCCGTACGGCGGGCGGGCGACAAGCGCTGACCAACAGCCGCAGGGTACGCTGCTCGGCGCGGCCCTTAGGACGCGTGGCGGACACGCGGCGCGAATTGCGGCGTGGCACAGGGCAGGGCGCGTCGTCCGGGTGTGATCTGCGTCGCAGATTATGTTCGGCCACGGGTGCCCCTGGGGCCCGGTAGCGCTACACTTTTCCCCTAGAAGAAGAACAAGTAGGGAACATTGATGGACCCGCACCGTGTGTCACCTTCGCCCCTGCCGGCGGCCGCCGCGGACGACCTTGAGATTACTGCCAAGCTGCCGGTACTCGACGACGCCGAGTACGCGCTCGAGGAGAGCGAGCTGCGTGCCCGTACCGACCGCTGGCCGATAGCCGCAACTGAGCTTGCGACCCCCGTCGTTGCTGCAGATGCTGAGGGCGCCGAAAAGTTCGCTTCCGAGTCGCAGGCCGTGTCGGCGACGGTACGCGAAATCCAGGAGCGGCTCGCAAACAAAAACGAGCGCCTAAGACAGCTCGAGAACGCCCATGACGAGGAGCGCGTGGGCCGCGCCGCCGCCGAGCAACGTGCCGCAGACCTGAACGCGGAGCTTGCGCAGTTGCAAGCTGCCGTCGCGCAGTCCGCGGCGCAGATCGCTGAGCTGACGCAGGCACGTACCGTAGCGGACGAGCGCGCCAGGCGGCTCGCGGACGAACTCGCGCGCGCGCGCAGCGCCGCCGAACAACGCACCGCGCAGTTAAATGAGGAACTCGCGCAGGCTCTGTTCCTGGCAAGTACCGCGAGCACGCGCGCGACGCAGCTTGAGCAGGCGCACGAGGAGCAGCAGCGTGCGAGCCTCGAGCAGGCGGCGCGCGAACTTGCAGCGCGGGAGACGCTCGCCGCGCGCGAGCGCGCGAGCAGCAAGCGCATCGCGGCTGAGCTGCGGGCGGAACAGGCGCGCTCCGCGACTTACTTCGAGGCGCTGCGGACCGCGGAAGGGCGGCGGTCAATCTGCGAGGAGCTGGTGGTTGACCTGCAGCACGAAGCGCAGGCGCGGGCGGCTGATCTGGCGGGCCTGGGGCGGAAACTGGCCGCTCAACACGCTCAGGTAGGCGAGCTCGAGGCAGCACTTGCGCAGCGGGCGGCGCATCAAACCGGGCTCGAACAGCAGGTCAGCTCGTTCGCCACGACGCTGGCACAGCGCGACACGCAGCTGCTCGAAGCGCGGCAGGAGTCACAAGGGCTGCAGCAGAGACTCAGCCGCCTGCAGACCGAGCTCACGGCCAACACCGAGCGCGAGCGTGGGTTCGCAGCGCTTGCCGAGCAGCATCAGAGCGCTGTCGCACGTCAGCAGGGCGAGCTGCAGCAGCTCGAGGCACAGCGCGCCGAGCTCAAGGTTGCACTCGAGTCGGCACGCACGGCGGCCGCTGCCTCGATGCAGCAGCTGGCAGCACAGCAAGGGGCGTTGGTCAGCGCACGCGAGCGAACCGCGCAACTTGAAGCCGCGCTCGCCGCCGGGACCGAGCGCACCGTTCAGCTCGAGAGTGAGCTCGCCAGGGTGCGCGTGGAGATGGAAGATTGGGGCGCCGCGCTCGGCAACGCGCAACGGGAGTGCTACGGGCATCTGATTGCAATAGCCGCCGGTGAGGCGCGCGTACGTGAGATCGAGCAGCAAACGGCGCAACAGACGGCCGCGATGAGCGCTCTGCGCACGCAGGCCGACGCCGGCGCGGAACGCATGCGTGAGCTGGAGGTTGATCTGCGCGCGTCCGGGGAAGCCGTCAACCGCCTTGAGTCCGAGGCGCGCAGCCGCGAGGCACGGATCGCGGAACTCGAAAAGGCTACACAGATGTGGCGCGCCGCGCTTGAGGAGATGCGGCTCAATTCGACCGATAGCCGGCCACGAGCTGCCCTGCGCAATGTTGTCCCGCGCGTCGGCGATGATGAGCCGCCCCCGCACGCGGAAGCCGTGCCCGACGGCGCGGTGCGCCTGCTGATTCAAACCGCTGGCGGCCGCGAAATCGTCCACATGCTCGGTCGCAGAACCCGCATCGGCAGAACGCCCGACAACGATGTACGGATCGAGGCCACCTGTGTCAGCCGCCACCACGCCGTTATCCTGACGGGATCGCGGCACACGGTCATCGAGGATCTGCACAGCACCAACGGCGTGCTCGTCAACGGCACGCGCGTTACGCGCCAGCTGCTCAAGGATGGGGACGATGTGCTCATCGGCCTCTCCCATTACCGCTTTGCCGTGCGGCGCGGGCGAGAAGCGCTGACGTAACGCATGCGGCCGGCGCTGCGGTTGGCCTTACTTTGTCGGCGCCGTACTTTCCAGCAGCCATTCGCGCCAGATGGCGAGCAGCACGGCCAGGATCACCGGGCCGATGAAGAGGCCCACCAGGCCGAAGGCGGCGAGGCCGCCGAGTACGCCGAATATCACGACGATGAAAGGGATCTGCGCCTCGCGGCTGATGAGGAACGGCCGCACGATGTGATCCGTCCAGCCGACCACCAGCGAGCCCCACACCAGGAGACCAATGGCGGCCACGGTCTTGCCCGCTACGAGCAGCCACAGAATCACCCCGCCCAGGAGCGCCGGCACGGCGAACGGGATCAGGCCGCACACCGTCGTAAGGGCTGCCAGGAATACGGGTGCGCCGGCCCCCGCGACCCAGTAACCGATGCCAACCAGCACGCCCTGCACGGTTGCCGCCAGCACCAGCCCGTAGACCACCGCCTTGACGGTCTGTCCGATCGCCTGCAGGTAGTTGTGCACGCGCGGCCCGAGCAACTGCTCGAGCGCGCGGGCCACCTGCCCTGAAAAGCGCTCGCCGCCGCGGTAGACGAAGAACAGGCACAACACGGCGAGCATCAGCTTGACCGCGTTGCGGCTGACGCCGCCAATGATCCTGGCGATCTGGTCGAAGGAGTTGTCGGTGATCTTGCGCAGCTCGAGGCCGAGCGCGTGCGGATCCTGCGCGGCGCGCGTCGCCAGATCCTGTAACTGATCACCGATCCACGGCAGCCTGGTCAGCGCCGGCGGGAGTTTCAGGCCGCCGGCGAGCAGCGCCTGGGTCTCGTGGTAGGCGTGCACCAGCTCGATGCGCAGCACGATCGCAAGCCACGCGAGCGGCGCGACGACCGCTATCGATACGACGGTGGTCATGATGAGGGCGGCGAGCACGCCGCGCCCGCGCACCAGCCGCAGCATCCACTCGTACGCGGGCCAGCTCACGAAGGCGAGAATGCCTGCCCACACGAGCGGCACGATGAACGGCTCCATGATGCGAAACCCCAGCAGCACCAGTCCCGCGAGCACCACCACGGTGATGAGGCGGCGCAGCCAGGGAGCGGATACGAAGTCTTCGGTCATGGCGGCTTTGGATCATGCCACGCACGCTTCGGGAACGGGCGCTTGACGCCGCCCCAGCGGCGCAGGCAGGCTGCGCGCGACGTAAGGTGTCCGTGCCAACGCGCAGCGGCTTTAGGTGACCGCGCGCGGCGACATGGGTGAAACGGGAAGTCCGGTGTGGATTCGTCCAAAGCCGGCGCTGCCCCCGCAACGGTAATCGAGACCAGGCGGATCAATTGAGCCACTGCTCCCTCACGGGTGCGGGAAGGCGGTCCGCCGGAGAGTGATCTCCAGCTCGAGAGCCCGGAGACCGGCCTTACGAGTCACCGGTGGGTGTCGCGGCGGGCGATGCTGGCTTGCGGTGCCGCAAGCCGCGGCGCCGGCCAGCTTCTGAAAGCCACAACTCCCTTCGGGCACGGGTGGTGCGTTTTCAGGAGCTCAATCATGTCAACAGGTCTCATCGTGCAGCGCGCGGCCGCCGCGCCGTCTCGCCAGGGTCTGCTCTCCCATTTGAGCATTCCAGCGGTGCTGGGCTTTATAGCAATGGGCTGCGCCCGCACCTTGTACGCCGCCGATGCCGAGGAAATACAGCCGCTCGTCATCACCGCCACGCGCGTACCGACGCCGATCGTCGAGGTCGCCAGCAGCATGACCGTGGTGACAGCCGCGGACATCGAAGCGCGCCAGGAACGTACCTTCGCGGACGTACTCAAGGACGTGCCCGGATTGAACGTCGTGCAGACCGGCGGTCCAGGCGGGGCGACTTCGGTGTTCATGCGTGGCACCAACTCCAACCACACCAAGGTGCTGGTGGACGGGATCGACATTTCAGATCCGAGCAACTCCACCGGCGCCTTCGACTTCGGGCAGCTCCTGACGCAGGACATCGAGCGGGTGGAAGTGCTGCGCGGTCCGCAGAGCGGCCTGTACGGCTCGGATGCCATCGGCGGGGTAATCAACGTCATCACCAGGAGCGGTTCCGGACCGCTGCAGTTCAGCGCTGCCCTCGAGGGCGGCAGCTTCGACACCTTCAATCAGGCGGCCACGCTGAGCGGCTCGCAGGACGCCTTCCACTACAGCGCCAGCGTGTCGCACTTTCACGCCGGCTCGGTGCCGGTGACGCCGCTCGAGCTGCTGCAGCCCGGCGAAGCGCGCAACAACGACTACGACGACAATCTCAGCCTCTCCACCAAGCTCGGGCTGAATGTCACGCAGAGCTTCGAGCTGGGACTGGTCGCTCGTTACAGCGACATTCACCTCGATACCACGGGCGAGAACTTCAGCTTTCTGCCGCCTTTCTCAGGCTATCCGGCGCCCGAACAGACCAGTGCCGCGACGGACGAGTCCTTCGCGCGTCTGACGGCGCACCTGAACTCCTTCGACGGGTTTCTCGAGCAGACGTTAGGACTCGCCGACACGCACGACCGCACTTCCACCGTGCAACCGCAAACCCCCGCGGCGCTCAATACCGGCGAGCGGCGCAAGGCTGACTGGCAGGGGAATCTGCGCTTTACGAGCGAGGAAATACTGGTGCTCGGGGCCGAATACGAGCGCGACGAGATCGATGAACCTCTGGGTGCCAATGTGCACATCGCCTCCGGCTACGGGGAGCTGCAGTCGCAGCTCGGCGAGCACCTGTTCTCGGCGCTTAACGTGCGCTACGACGACAACAGTCGCTTCGGCGACAAGGTGACCTACCGCTTCGCGCCGGCTTGGGTGATCGCCGACACCGATACGAAGCTCAAGGCCTCCGTCGGCACCGGCTTCAAGGCACCCACACTCAGCGAGCTCTACCAGGACTTCGCGCCGTTTTTCTTCGCCAATCCGAACCTGAAGCCCGAGAGCAGTACGGGTTACGACCTCGGGTTCGAGCAGGGCCTAGTCCATGACGTGCTGCGCGTTGGGGTGACCTGGTACGAGAACCACATCCGCGACCTGATCACGACCGACGTGACCGGCACGACCTACGCCAACATCGGGCGCGCCACCACCGAGGGCATTGAGAGCTTCATCGCTTACACCCCGCTCAAGGCACTCACCCTGCGGCTCGACTACACTTTCACGGAAGCATCCGACGACGTGCTGCACCAGGAGCTGCTGCGCCGGCCGAAGCACAAGGCCAGCTTCGATGCCACCTGGCAGGCGAGCAGCGCCTGGCAGTGGAATCTCGATGTGCCGTGGGTGGGCACGTGGGTGGACGGCAACCGCGATTTCTCCGTCCCGCGCCTGGACGCGCCGGGCTACACCACGCTCAATCTGGCGACCACTTATGATCTGACGCAGCACCTCGCGCTCTTCGGCCGCATCGACAATCTCTTCGACCGGCACTTCGAGAACCCGATCGGTTTCCTGCAGCCGGGCATTGGGGTGTTTGTCGGAGTCCGGGCCAGGTTTTAGTCACGATCCGTTATCGCTCGCTGAGGAAGTGAGTTAGGCTTACTTTGCGATGGACGAACCCAGCCCCACTACCGCGCCCGGCGGGGCGCCGACGGAAAACGAGCGTACCTGGGGAATGCTCGCGCACCTGTCCGCGCTCGTCGGGCTCGTCTTCCCGCTGGTCGGCAACATCCTGGGACCGCTCGTGGTGTGGCTTACCAAGCGCGAGCAGTCAGCGTTCATTGGTACGCACGCGAAGGAAGCCCTCAACTTCAACATCACGGTGACGCTCGCGGGCGTCGTGTGCGGCTTCCTCGCGCTGATTTTCATCGGCTTTCTGCTCGGCACGGCACTGTTCATTGCCTGGCTCGTGATGACGCTGGTGGCCGCAATCCGCGCCAGCGAGGGCGTCCTGTATCACTACCCGCTGTCGCTGCGTCTGGTTAAATAACACTTTAAAATCAGCCTCTTATCCAGTCTTTACGCGCTTACTGTATGAATGTACAGTATGCCGCGTGCGGCGCTCGATCACAGGCAGGCAGGTGTTCAAGGGCAGGGGAGCGCTCTCGAATCCCCCGGGACGCTTTGACCTGCAAAGTCTCGCGCCGGTTGATGACGGGTGGTACCTCGAGGAGACCCCCGACAGCGTCCCCACCACGCTCGAGCCCGAGCGCGCCCGCTCGGTCATCAGTACGAATGACTCTCCTGACATTCCCTTTGAACAGTCGATCAATCCGTATAGGGGCTGCGCCACAGGATGCATTTATTGCTATGCCCGTCCCAGCCACGCTTACATGGGTCTCTCGCCGGGACTGGATTTCGAGACGCGCCTCTTCTACAAGGCGGACGCGGCGTGTGTGTTAGAAGGGGAGCTGTCGCGCCCGGGCTATGTCTGCAAGCCGATCATGCTCGGCGCCAACACCGACCCCTACCAGCCGGTCGAGAAAAAAATGCGGGTGACGCGTTCCATTCTCGAAGTGTTGGCGCGCACGCGTCATCCCGTGACCGTCATCACCAAGCACGCGCTCGTGCTGCGCGACCTTGACCTGCTCACTGACATGGCACGCGATGGCCTGGCGAGCGTCGCGGTCAGCGTCACCTCCCTGGACGCGAACCTCAAGCGCACGCTCGAGCCGCGGGCGGCGTCGCCACAGGCGCGGCTGCGCACGCTCGCCGCTCTGCACGCCGCCGGCGTACCGACCCGCGTCCTGGTGGCGCCGGTGATCCCCGCTCTCACCGACCACGAGCTGGAAGACATCCTGGCTGCCGCGGCGGCCGCCGGCGTCGGGTGGGCGGGCTACGTACTGCTGCGGCTGCCCTACGAGATCAAGGACCTGTTCGCCGAATGGCTGGCACAGCACTACCCCGAGCGCGCGGCCCATGTCATGTCGCTGGTGCGCGCCATGCGGGACGGGCGCGACAACGACCCGAACTTCGGCTCGCGGATGCGCGGCACGGGACCCTTTGCCGTGCTGCTGCGCAACCGCTTCCGTATCGCCTGTGCGCGCCTGAAGCTCGCGTCATCCGGGCGCGATATGCTGCGTACGACGCTCTTCCGCGCACCCGGTCCACAGCAGGCGCAACTGCACCTCGGTATCTAGAGCCGCGCACGCGTTGCTCCCAACCGCGACGGTGCGGTGCGGTTACAATGACAACAGCCGATGAACGACGCAGCCGTGAACCCCGGACGAGTGCTGAATGTGCGTTACACGCTGCGCGAGCGGCTGGGCGCCGGCGGCCAGGGGGAAGTCTGGCGCGCGCATGACCCGCAGCGCGACTGCGACATCGCGCTGAAGATCATGCATCCGGGCGCTGCGCGTATCGCGCCGGCCTGGGCGGCCCTCGAGCGCGAGTACGCGATCAACAGCCGGCTCGATCACCCGCACATCCTCAAGGTGTTTCCGCCCGAGGCCACCGAGGACGCGCTGCTCCTGCCAATGGAGCTCGCCGGCGGCGGTGACCTGCGCCGCTTACGCGGCGCTGACTATCTGGCCATCGTGCCGGTGCTGCTCGAGGTCGCGCAGGCGCTCGAACACGCGCACGAGCGCGCGGTGATTCACCGTGATCTGAAACCCGGCAACGTGCTGCTGGACGCGCGCGGCGCGGTGAAGCTCGCGGACTTTGGCATCGCGGGCACGGTGCTCGCCGGCGCGACCGACCCGGCGCGCGGCATCTCGCCCTTCACCGCCAGTCCGCAGCAGTTGCGCGGCGAGCCGCCGACGCCAGCCGATGACATCTACGGACTGGGCGCGCTCGCCTATGAGCTGTTATCGGGCTATCCGCCGCACTACCCGCACTTTGACCCGCACAAGGTGCAACGCGAACCGGTGCCGGAGCTGGTTCCGGCAGCGCAGATGCCGCCGCAGCTCGGGGTGCTCATCGCCCGCATGCTGCACAGAGACGCGCGGGCCCGCCCGGCGTCCATGCAGGAGGTCATCGAGGGCCTGGATTCCTCACTCAACGACACGCTGACGTTTGAGTTCGAGACTGCCGAGCCGCCGCGCGAGGTCCCACCGGCGGAGCGCACGGGCAGGCACGCTGTCTTGTCGGCAAGTCTGCCCGTCACGCCCCCGACCATGCCTGGCGCCGCGCCGGCGCCGGGCATCGTGGACGGACAGGCGCTGTGGGAGGAAATGCGCCTGAGCCCGGCTCCTGCCTTGGGAAGGCTCGAGCCCATGCACAGCAACCGGCCCAAAGCGCTCATCGTCCTCGGCATCATGGCCGCGGCCGCTCTGGCCGCGTTTCACTGGCTGCCGCACTCAGGCTGGTCGCCGGCCGGCTGGCTGGGCGCTGATCGCGCGCCACAGTCCGCGGTGCCCACGAATGTCGCCGCCAGTACGGGCGCGGCGAGCGTCGCGGATGAGAATGCGCTGCAGGCGGACCGTGCTGAATTTGACCGCCGGCAGGCGCTGCTCCGGGCGCGCGGCGCGGAAAGCTGGGGCGGTACGGATTTCGCCGCGGCGAGCGGCCGCGCGGAGGAGTCCGCCGGCGCCCGCGATGCGGGCAACTTCGCACTCGCGCGCCAGCGGCTCTCGGAAGCTTCGCTGTTGCTGGATACGGTGGAGCAAGCCGCACCTGCGGCGTTGGCGGCGCAACTCGATGTGGGTAACCGCGCCCTCAGCGCGGGCCAGCAGGACCTCGCGGCCCGGGCGTTTGATCTCGCCCACCGCATTGATCCGAAGGACCCGCGCGCGCTGGCCGGACAGGCCCGCTCCCAGCACCTCGTCGGCGTGGCGCCCCTGATCGCGGATGCGCAAAGCGCGCTGGCCGCCCACCAGTACTCGCGCGCCGCCCAGGATTACTCGCAGGCGCTGGCGCTCGATCCAAAAAATGCCCAGGCGCGCAGCGGCCTCGCGCAGGCCGAGGCGGCGCTCGGCGAAGACAACTATGCGCGCGCGGCCGGCGAGGGCTTCGCGGCGCTCGGCGCCGGGCGTCTTGCGGAGGCGCGCGCCGCTTTCGAACGCGCGCGCAACCTGCGACCCAATGGCTCAGAGGCGCTCGACGGCTTGAGGCGCGTGAGCGCCGCGGAGGGCGGCCGCAATTCCGCCGCCAATTCCGCCGCCAACCGCGCCGCCAGTGTGCCCGCGGCCGGCCCCGTAGCCGGCGCGGTCGACAGCGTGGCCAGCATGCGTACCCACGCCGAGCAGCTTGAATCGCAGGAGCGCTGGGACGAAGCCGCGGCGCTGTACACGGCGGTGCTGCGCCAGGATGGTTCGCTGTCGTTCGCCCAGGCCGGCAAGGCGCGCGCCGGCGGGCGTGCGCGCCTTGACCACGCACTGCAGGCGCTGCTTGATCACCCGGACCGGCTGGCATCACCCGAGGTGCGCAATGAGGCGAGCGGGCTCCTCGAAACGGCCCAGGCGACGACGCCTTCCGGCCCGGTGCTGCGCTCGCAGATCGCGCGCCTGCAGATCCTGCTGCCGGACTTCGACAAGTCGGTGCATATATCGCTGGTGTCCGACGGCGTCACGCAAGTCGCAATCCTGGGCACGGGCAGCTTCGGCAGTTTTGAGCGGCGCGACATCCAGCTCAAGCCCGGCACCTACACCGTGATCGGCTCGCGGGTCGGTTACCGCGACGTACACCGCCAGATCACGATCGCTCCGGGAGAGGCGCAGACGGTGAGCATCAGTTGCTACGAGGCGATGTGATGGCCGAGCCGGACACGAAAGTTGCGTTGCTCGCCGGGGCGAGCGGACTCACCGGTGGCTACGTACTCGACGCGTTTCTGGCCGCGCCGGATGTGAGTCGCGTGGTGGCGCTCTCGCGGCGGCCGCTCGGACGCGACCACCCGCGCCTTGCCAACCGCATCGTGCAGTTCGAGCGGCTCGCGGCGCAGCTGCAGGGCGTGAACTGCGACGTCGCGCTGTGCTGCCTCGGCACGACCATCCGCCAGGCCGGTTCACAGGAGCGCTTTCGGGCCGTCGATCTTGACTGCGTGCTCAGCTTCGCACGCGCCGCGAAGGTGGCGAACGCGCAGCGCTTTATCGTGATGTCGAGCGTGGGCGCGGATCCGCAGGCGCGCAATTTCTACCTGCGCACCAAGGGCGAGATGGAAGCAGAGCTCGCCGCGGTCGGATTCGCGTCGCTCGATATTCTGCAACCCTCGGTGCTGCTTGCCTGGCGCCCCGAAATGCGCCCGCTGGAGCTTGGCGCGCGGCTTCTCATGCCGCTCGTGAACCCGTTGCTCCTGGGGCGCTACGCCGCCTGGCGCGGCATTCCCGCGCGCACCGTGGCCGCGGCCATGCTGGGCGCGATGCGCTCCGGCCGCCGCGGCGTGCAGCGCTACACCTGGACGGGAATCGAGGCACTCGCGCGCCTCACCGCCCGTACGCGCGTGCCGCCCGCGCAACCGCGCCCAGCCGCCCGCACGCGGTAGGCTAAGGATCTGCCCGGGGCATGCGCCCGCGCATCGCTTGGCCCGCAGTGGTGTTAGTACTCATCGCAGCGTGTGGCGCTCTTCCGCCACGTCCTGCGCCCGCGCCCACACCCACGCTCACGCCCGCGCCTACGGTGCCGCCCGGCACGCAGACCGATGCGGGAGCCGCCATCGTGCGCATCGCGGTCTCGCTCGTGGGCACGCGCTATCAATTCGGCGGCGCGGATGAGGCTGGCTTTGACTGCAGCGGCCTGGCGCTCTACGTGCACGAGCAGGCAGGTCTTGCCATTCCGCGCACCGCCGCCGCGCAACAGCGTGCCGCACGGCCCGTGCCGCTGGCGCAGCTGCAGCCCGGCGACCTGGTGTTCTTCAGCAGCGACGGTCAGGTCGTCGATCACGTGGGCATCTACACAGGCTTCGGCCGCTTCATCCACGCGCCCCATGCCGGGGTGGCGGTGTCGTACGCGGAGCTGGCGAGTGCGTACTACGCGCGCCACCTGGTGAGCGCGGGGCGTTTCTGGTGAGCGGGCGGGACGCGCGCGATGCACACCGAGTAGGACATAAGTCGCTCCCCGTCCCCCTGTCTCCAATTGCGCACACCTTCTGAGAGCCGCGGCACATTATCCGGGCTTGACGGCGATCCGCGACGCTTTGACACTAGCCGGTGTGATAAGGGCAAACCCGTCGAAAGACGGGGACGCAAAGCCACCGGTCTAAAGGAACGGGTTCCTATGACGGCGGGGCTGCCACGATCGCGCGTTTTCGAAGACAAGCGCGAGCGCTCGCACTCCCTTCCCCGTCGCACGGATCCGCCTGAGTACCGCGGTCGTTGCGTGTTGGTTTCGTTCGGGGAAGTTATGACAGCTAGACCTAACATCGCGCCGCACGCGCACGCGGGCGCGGAGGCAGCGAGTCCGGCGGCGGCAGCGTCGAACACCGGCCCGTTTGTCCTCAACCTGTGTTCCTCCACGACCCCCATGGCCCTGGCGCAGACCGATCTGCCCGAGCTCAAACGCTTCACTTTCTTCGTCAGCCGCCGCTTCGAGGAAGGACGCGAGCGTTTCCGCCTGCACATGGGTTACTTCGCCACCCTCGCCGAAGCCGAAGAATGGCTGACGGTGGTGCGTGAGATTTATCCGGGAGCCTGGGCCGGCGAGGCGCCAGGCCGCAAACTGCGTGAGCGCGCCGCGGCTGCCGCGGCCGCGCAGGTACAGCACGCGGCGGGTCCGCAGACACGCGTGGCGCCCGCCGCCGTGCGCGAGGCGTCGGCTCCGCTTGCCCGGGCGAGCGTGCCGCAGATCCCGCTCAACGTGCCGGTCGTGCATGCGCCCGTGGTGCAGCCCGCGCCAGTACCGCCACGCACCGTGGCCGCGGTTGCGAAGGCGCCGGCGGTTGCGGTTGCCGCGCGCCGTGCGCCACCTGCTCCCACACCTCCCGCCGCAGCGCCGAAATACGCGCCTCCCGTTGCCACGTGGAGGCCGGCCGCGCGCGCAATGCCGCCAGCCGCGCCGGCTGCGCTTGCGAGCAAGCCGAGTGTCCAGCCTGATCCGCGCGCCGCGGCTGCGCAGGGTCAGCCGGCGCCGCTGCGCAAGGGCGTGTTTGAAGATTCCAACGTGCGCGAGGTCCTGGCCGCGCTCGGCGACAGCAGCGCAACGGGCGAGACGCGCCTGATGCGCGCACCGCCGCCGCGCCCCGCGGCGCCGCAGCCGCCGGCCAGCGGCGCGCTCAGCGACACCCAGGTGCTGAAGCTGTTGGAGACGCGCGGGCCGGAAAACGGCCAGCAGACTGCCGATGCATCCGGGGGCAGCATCCCCTTCCTGAAACCGGATGACACCGCGACGCGGCGCGCGCTGCAGGAAGCGGTTGCCAACAACGCGCCGGTCGCGTTTGCGGTGCAGCTGCAATGGTCGGTGCAGCCAGCGGATCTTCTGAAGGTGCCGCCGCTCGCGATCTTCAGCGCCTACACCCTGTATACGGTCGAGGGTAGCCGCGACGGCCGCAAGTGGTACGGACTGCGCCTGGGCTTTTTCAGCGACGCGATCTCAGCCAAGCAGGTGGCGCACTACGTGCGTTCCGAATTCGCCTCCGTTGCAGTGGTCCCCGTCAGCCCGGAGGAGCGTGTGCGCGCCACCGAGCAGGACAAGAAGGCCGCCATGGTCGCCGTGCCTGATCAGGCGCGCGCCGGGACCGCCGATGAATTCAAGCTGCTTGACGATGACGGCTCGCGCTTCGTGCCGCCTAAGGGTCCGCCACCCGCGCTCGCCCCGGGCGCGGGACGCGCCACTGCGAAGCCTGCCGCCGCGGCGGCCGCCAAGGCGCAACCCAAGGTGGCGGTGGGACGCGCAGTGCGTCAGGGCGCGGCCGCGGCGGTTCGCGGCAAGAGCGGCGGCAAGGTCGGCGCTCGCGAGCGCCGCGGAGCGCAGACGCTCGAAGAGACCCTCGAAATCCTGGGCGCGAGCGCTCTGACTATCGACACCGGCCATGGCGAGACGCTCAACGACAGCGGTGTGCGCCACCTGCAGATCGAACACAAGAATTCGCCGTTTGCACGGCTGCTGGAGCGGCTCAGCGAGCGCGTAAAGAAGCCCTAGTTCATTGGCGAAAATCGCAGGAAGCGATTTTCGCGGACATCAGCTTCGTTTCCGCCGGCCAAAGGCGTGACTTTGGCCGGCTGCGGCGCTGCCCGCCGGGGCGCTCAGCCTTTGCCGAACAGCTTGTCCAGTTCAGAGCGCGCCTTGCCCACCTCGGCTGTGTTGGGTGCTATGTAGGCCGCCGCGCGTGGCTTGAAGTGATCGCAGAAGTTCGCGTGCGTCTTGTCGCTCACTTCCTCCGCCGTGGGTTCGCGGCAGTGCTTGGCGACGCGGGTGTCGTACTCGACGCACATCCGGCACACGTGCAGTTCGGCACGACACTTCGGGCATTCCTCCAGCCGCCGCAACGGCAGGCTCAGTTCCGCGAGCGCCGCGCCGCATTTCCAGCACACCAGATCATGCGCCATGAGGGAAGCCTACCTGATGTGCGCCGAAATCGCTGCCAATGGAATAGTCCGCTCGCGCAGGAAATCCTCGAGCACCCGCCCGGTGTGCGAATGTCTTGCGCGGCGCGCAATCTGCGCCGGCGGGCCCTGCGCGACGATGCGGCCGCCGTCCTTGCCCGCCTCCGGCCCCATGTCGAGGATCCAGTCCGCTTCCGCCATCACATCGAGGTTGTGCTCGACCACCACCGCGGTGTTGCCGGCGGCCACCAGGCGGTGCAGTACGTGGATCAGTTTCTCGACGTCCGCCATGTGCAGACCCACGGTCGGTTCGTCCAGGACATAAAGAGTGTGTTTGGCAAGCTGGCGCGGGCCGCGAGCGACGTCGTCACGCACCTTGGACAGCTCGGTGACCAGTTTGATGCGCTGCGCCTCGCCGCCCGAGAGCGTCGGGCTCGGCTGGCCGAGCGTGAGGTAGCCGAGACCTACGTCCTGCAGCAGCTTGAGGGAATGATGCACACGCGGATGGGCGGCAAAGAATCCGACCGCATCGTCCACGTCCATCGCCAGCACGTCGCCGATGTTCTTGTCCCGCCATAACACCGCCAGCGTCTCGGAGTTGAAGCGCCGCCCGCCGCACACGTCGCACAACACCTTCACATCCGGCAGGAAGCTCATCTCGATGGTCTTGACGCCCTGGCCTTCGCAGCCTTCGCAGCGTCCCCCGGCGGTGTTGAACGAGAAGCGGCTGTTGGTATAGCCGCGAATGCGCGCTTCCGTGGTGCCGGCGAAGATGCGCCGGATCTCGTCCCAGAAGCCGATGTAAGTCGCGGGACACGAGCGCGGGGTCTTGCCGATCGGGGTCTGGTCCACTTCCAGCACCCGCTCGACATGTTCGATGCCCCGCACGGCCTGGCAGCCCACCAGGGCCGGCCCGGCGCGGCTCCCAGGCCCCTTGAGGCGCCGGCGGTGCTTGCCCATGGGTGTGTTCTCGCCCAGGAGGCGCCGCAGGTTCGCGTACAGCACATCCCGCGCCACGGTCGACTTGCCCGAGCCGGAAACGCCGGTGATCACGACCAGCCGTCCGAGCGGTATGCGCACGTCGGCGCCCCTGACATTGTGCAGCGCGACCCGCGCGAGCGTCAGCGACGCGGTGGCCGCGTTGACCTGGCGATGCGGCCGCGCCGGGTGCAGCAGTGGTTCACGCAGGAAGCGTCCGGTTACCGAGCGCGGATTGCGAATCAGGTCCTGCACCGTGCCGGCCGCGACCAGCTCGCCGCCGCGCACCCCGGCCGCCGGGCCCAGATCCAGTACGTGGTCGGCGCGGCGAATGGTTTCCTCGTCGTGTTCCACCACCACCAGCGTGTTGCGATTGCCGGCGAGCTCGGTGAGGGCGGCGAGCAGGATCTGGTTGTCGCGCGGATGCAGCCCGATGGTGGGCTCATCGAGCACATAACACACGCCCTGCAGGTTCGAGCCGAGCTGGGCGGCGAGGCGGATGCGCTGGGCTTCACCGCCGGAGAGGGTTGGCGCGGCGCGGTCGAGCTGCAGGTAGCCGAGGCCGACCCGTTCGAGAAACTTCAGCCGCGCGCGGATTTCCGGCAGCAGGTCGCGCACGATCTGCCGCTCGCGGGTGCCGGGCCGCAGGCGGCTGAAGAACTCGGCGCTGGCGGCCACCGGTTCGGCGGCGAGCGCCGCGATCGAGCGGCCGCGGAAGCGCACGTTGAGCGCGGTGGGATTGAGGCGCTGCCCGTGGCAGGCGCTGCAGCCGTGAACCTCCTGTGGCCCCCAGTCGTTCCACCAACGCTCCTCGCCGCTTTGCTCCGCGTCGAAGCCCGGCATCTCGACACCGGTGCCGTAGCAGCTCTCGCACCAGCCGTGGCGGGAATTGAACGAGAACAGGCGCGGATCAAGCTCCGCGAAACTCCTGCCGCAGGATGGGCAGGCCCGCTTGATCGAGAACACCGTGACCCGGGCGGCCTTGGGCGGCAGCACGTGCACCAGGCCCTTGCCGAAATCCAGCGCCCGGGCGAGCGCGGCGCGCAGCGCGACCTCGGTTTTCACGCTGACATCCAGCTCGGCCACCGGCAATTCAATCGTGTGTTCCTTGAAGCGCGACAGCCGCGGCCAGGGCGCGGTCGGCACGGCTTCGCCATCCACGCGCAGCGAGCGGAAGCCTTTCTTGCCGGCCCACCTGGCAAGATCGGTGTAGTAACCCTTGCGCGCGATCACCAGCGGTGCGAGCAACGCGATGCGTTTGCCCTTGTAGTCCCGTAGCAGGCGCGCGGCGATCGAGTCGGGGCTTTGCGGCTCGATGGCGACATCGCAGTCGGGGCAATACTGAGTGCCGAGCTTCACGTACAGCAGGCGCAGGAAATGGTAGATCTCAGTGAGCGTCGCCACGGTGCTCTTGCGGCCGCCGCGGCTGGTGCGCTGCTCGATCGCGACCGTGGGCGGAATTCCAAAGATCGCATCCACGTCGGGGCGCGCGGCCGGCTGCACGAACTGGCGCGCATAGGCGTTGAGGGACTCCAGGTAGCGGCGCTGGCCCTCGTTGAAAAGGATGTCGAAGGCGAGCGTCGACTTGCCGGAGCCGGATACACCGGTGATCACCGTGAAGCGGTCGCGGGGGATCTCGACGTCGATGTTCTTGAGATTGTGCTCGCGCGCCTTGTGGATGATCACTGCGTTGCGCTCACGAGCGTTGCCGTAACGTGCCGGCGATTCGGCAACCGCGGCGAGAGCCGCCGGCGCGGCGGCGGGTGACAACGCCTCATCGTAGGCCTTGAGCGCCTGGCCGGTGAAAGAGTCCCGCTGCGCCGCCACCTGCGCGGGTGTTCCGGCGCAGACGATTTGTCCGCCGCGCTCGCCCCCTTCGGGACCTAAGTCGATGACCCAGTCGGCGGCGCGGATCACATCCAGGTTGTGCTCGATCACCAGCAGCGAATGTCCCGCGATCAGCAGTTTGCGAAACGCCCGCAGCAGTTTCGCCACGTCCTCGAAGTGCAGCCCGGTGGTCGGCTCGTCGAACAGAAACAGCTTGCCGCGATGGGTGGTGCTCGACAGCACCGAACCGGCTTGCGCGAGATGTCCGGCGAGCTTCAGTCGCTGCGCCTCCCCGCCCGAGAGCGTGGGCACCGGCTGGCCGAGCTTCAGATACTCCAGCCCGACGTCCGCGAGTGGCGCGAGGCGCGCCGCCACCTCGGCGGTGTCGGCAAAGAATGCCCGCGCTTCGGTGACGGTCAGGTTGAGGACGTCGGCGATGCTCAGCCGGCGCCCGTCGGCGCCTTCGCGGCGGATGTCGAGCACTTCATCCCGATAGCGGCGGCCGTCGCAGTCCGGGCAGCGCAGATACACGTCCGAGAGGAACTGCATCTCGACGTGCTCGAAACCGTTGCCGTTGCACGCGGGGCAGCGCCCTGTGCCGGAGTTGAAGCTGAACGTGCCCGCGGTGTACCGGCGCTCCTGCGCCGCCGGCTCGGCGGCGAACAGCGCCCGGATGGCATCGAACGCGCCGACGTAGCTGGCGGGATTAGAGCGCGTGGTGCGGCCGATCGGATTCTGATCGACCATGACCACATCATCGATCAGCTCCGCCCCCGTCAGGCCCGCGAACTGGCCGGGCGCCTCGGTCGGCTTGCCGCGGTACTTAAGGAGTGCGGGGTATAACACGTCCTCGACCAGCGTCGACTTGCCCGAGCCCGACACGCCGGTCACGCACACCAGGCGCTTGAGCGGAATGCGTACATCGAGATTCTTGAGATTGTGTTCGCTCGCCCCTTTGAGCTCGAGCCAGCGATTGGAGCGCGCCTCGGCGGTGACGCCGGGGTCCGCTACCCCCTCCAGAGGCGCGCGGCGGGCGCGCCCACCGAAGGCTGCCACGGGCGCCGCGGATGCAACGCGCTTGTGTCCGCCGAGATACTGCCCGGTGAGGGAGCCGGCAGCGGCGCGAATCCCTGCGGGGGTGCCGAAGAACACGATTTCACCGCCGCGCTCGCCGGCGCCGGGACCCAGGTCGAGGATGCGGTCGGCCTCGAGCATGATTTGCGGATCGTGTTCGACGACCACCAGAGAGTTGCCCGCATCGCGCAGGCGCTTCATCACGCCGATCACGCGCTGCATGTCGCGCGGATGCAGGCCGATGGAGGGCTCATCGAGCACGAACAGGGTGTTGACGAGGGAGGTGCCGAGCGCGGTCGTGAGATTGATACGCTGCACCTCCCCGCCCGAGAGCGTGCGCGATTGCCGGTCGAGCGTGAGGTAGCCGAGCCCGACATCCGCCACGTAGCGGAAGCGCCCGCGGATCTCCCTGAGCAGAAGATCGGTGGCCTCATCCAGGGGCTGCGGCAGGGACAGCTGGCGGAAGAATTTCGCACTGCGTTCCACCGGCAGCAGCATCAGGTCGTGCAGCGACAGTCCGGGCAGTGCCGCCAGGGTCTGCGCACTCCACTCGACACCGTGCGGCCGGAAGCGCGGCGTGAGCCCAAGCGCGCTGTCGGCAAGCTCACGGCTGCCGAGGCGCCACAGCAACCCTTGCGTTTTCAGGCGCGCGCCGTCACAGGCCGTGCAGGGCGTGTAGGCGCGATAGCGCGACAGCAGCACGCGCACGTGCATCTTGTAGGCGCGCGTCTCGAGCCAGGCAAAAAAACGCCGGGCGCCGTACCAGACTTTCCTGCTCCACGCGCCTTCACCCTCGATCACCCATTTGCGCGCCTCGGCCGACAGTTCGCGCCACGGCGTATCCAGGGGAACACCCCGCAGCTTGGCGAACTTCTCCAGGTCCTGCTGGCACTCGAGGTAGGACTTGGTCTGCCAGGGCTTGATCGCCCCGGCGCGCAGCGACCTGGTCTCATCAGGAATGACCAGCCCGTAGTCAATGCCGATGGTGCGGCCAAAACCGCGACAGGTCTCACACGCGCCCAGGGGAGAATTGAACGAGAACAGGCTGGGTGTCGGCGTCTGATACGCGAGGTCACACTGCGCGCAGTGCAGCTCGCTCGAATAACGCCAGGTGTCGAGGTGCTGCGGCGTTTCCGCATCGTCCACGACCTGCAGGTTGACGCGCCCGCGGCCCACGCGCAGCGCCGCCTCGAGCGATTCGAGCACCCGACCGCGTTCCGCGCTGGCGGCGCGCAGCCGGTCCTGTACCACCTCCAGCGTGATCTTCGGGGCGCGCGCCGCCGCGCTGCGCTTCTTGCGGCGTGCGGGGGCGGGCGTCACGGCAGCCGCGGCGGGCGCCGCAGCCGCGGGGCTCTCGAAGAAGCGTGCGTAGCCCTGCTTGGCGAGCAGCTCACGCACCTCCTCGACCGCGAAATTCGCGGGTACCGGCACCGGGAAGGTCAGGAGCAGGCGCGGGTCGCCGGCACGCGCGGCGCGAACCTGCAGCTCCGCATAGATGCTCTCCGCACTGTCGCGCCGCACCGGGTTGCCGCAGCGCTGGCAATGCAGCACCGCCGCGCGCGCGAACAGCAGCTTAAGGTGGTCGTTGAGCTCGGTCATGGTGCCCACGGTGGAACGCGAGGTGCGCACCGGGTTGGTCTGATCGATGGCGATTGCCGGCGGGATGCCGCGAATCGAATCCACCTGCGGCTTGTCCATGCGATCCAGGAACTGCCGCGCGTACGGCGAAAACGTCTCGACGTAGCGGCGCTGGCCTTCGGCGTACAGCGTGTCGAACACCAGCGACGACTTGCCCGAGCCGGACACGCCCGTCACGACGATCAGCTCGTTGAGCGGGATGTCCAGATCGAGCGCTTTGAGGTTGTTCTGGCGCGCACCCCTCACAAGGATGGCGTCGCGGGAGGCGTCGGTCATTCCGTCACTGTCAGCTAAGGAGTAGGTATGAGAAGCACGCCCGAAAGCGACCGGGCGCAAGCTCTGCAATTGTAGTGGATTCTGCTCGTGTGCAATCCAGTGTCGTGGCGGCCGGTCTACTGTACGAAGCGGATTTACGTTTACGGCTAAGCACTTACGTGGCGCGCCCCCTGGACACACTGGAGGCGCCGCTGCCGGGGGCTACAATCGGTGCTGCGAAAACTCCTTAAATGATGAGCCAGGAAGCCCCCATGCTGACTCGCCCCTCGCTCGGCTTTGGCCTCGGGCTGCGCGTCGATCACTACGACGCGATCCTCGCCGAGCGACCCGCGGTCGACTGGTTCGAGGTGCTCACCGAAAATTACCTGGTGCCGGGCGGTAAGCCGCTGGATTACCTCATGCGCTTTCGCGAGCGTTATCCGCTCGCCATGCACGGCGTGTCGCTGTCGATCGGCAGCACCGCGCCCCTGGACCTTGACTACCTGCGCCAGGTGAAGGCGCTGGCGGCCCGCGTGGACCCGGTATGGATCTCGGACCACCTGTGCTGGACCGGCATCGCTGGCCGCAATACGCATGATCTTTTGCCGCTGCCTTACACCGAGGAGGCGCTCGCGCATGTCGTCGGGCGCGTGCGCGCCGTGCAGGATTTCCTCGGCCGCCGCCTGGTGCTGGAAAACGTCTCCAGCTACGTGGCGTTCCGCGATTCGCGCCTCACGGAGTGGGAGTTCCTGAGCGAGATCGCCGTGCGCGCCGACTGCCTGATCCTGCTCGACGTCAACAACATCTATGTGAGCGCGGTCAACCACGAATTCAAGGCGCTCGAGTACCTGAACGCCATTCCGGCTGACCGCGTGCAGCAGATCCACCTCGCCGGACACGAGAATCGTGGTGACTATCTGATCGACACCCACGATCATCCCGTGCCCGACCCGGTGTGGGACCTGTACGCGGCCGCGGTGCGGCGCTTCGGAGCGGTGTCGACCATGATCGAGCGCGACGACCATATTCCACCGCTCGCGGAACTGTGTGCGGAACTCGCCCACGCCCGCGCGCTGTGCGAGCGCACGCTGGCGGGTGAGGCCGCGATGCGTAAGTCGCGTGCGGCGCGCTCGGCGGTGCGGGCTTCGTGACTGAGCTGGCGCACGTGCAGGGCGAGTTTCAGCAGTACCTGCTCAGGGGCAGTGCGGCCGTTGCGGACCGTGTCATCGGCACGGCGCGCGTGCCGGTGGCCACGCGCTTAAGCGTTTACGGTGAGGCGTACCGCGCCCGCCTCGCCGAGGCGCTGCAGGCGAATTTTCCGGCACTCGCCCGACTTCTGGATAGCGAGGATTTCGACGTGCTCGCCTCGCGCTACGTGGCCGCGCATGATTCGTCGTTCTTTTCCATCCGCTACTACGGCCATGAGCTGCCACAGTTCCTCGGCCAGCACCCGGACTACGTCGAGGCTCCGGTGCTCGCGGAGCTGGCGCGCTGGGAATGGGCCATGACGGGCGCCTTCGACGCCGCCGATGCCACGCCGCTGGTGCACACGGACCTCGCACGCCTGTCACCGCAGCAGTGGGCACAGCTGCGCTTCACCTGGCATCCAAGCGTGGCGCGCCTGGGCCTCGCCTGGAATGTGCCGCAGCTGTGGCAGGCGCTCATCGATGAGACCGAGCGCCCGGCCGCAAGCCTGCAGCGCGAACCGGTGCAGTGGCTGCTGTGGCGCCAGGGGCTCACGACTTACTTTCGCTCCCTGGCGGCGACCGAGGCGCGGGCGCTGGATGCCGCGCGTGACGGCTGGCCCTTTGGCGAGCTGTGCGATCTTGTGTGCGATGAGGTGGGCGAGGCGCAGGCGCCGACACAAGCCGCGACGCTGCTGCGCGGCTGGATTGACGCGGGGCTCATTATCGGCGCCGCCTGAAGTGGCCTGATTGCGTACAATCGCGGTCCGTCTTTGCACCGGACCGCTCATGGCGCTTTCCTCCTACGGCAACGTGCTCGAGATGATCGGCAACACGCCGCTCATGGCGGTGCGGCGTCTGGATAGCGGGCCGTGCGAGCTGTTCCTGAAGCTGGAGAACCAGAATCCGGGCGGTTCGATCAAGGACAGAGTTGGCCTGTATCTCATCGAAGCGGCCGAACGAGCCGGTGGCATCAGACCCGGCGGCACGCTGATCGAGGCGACCGCCGGCAACACCGGGTTGGGACTGGCGCTGGTCGCCGCCCAGAAGGGCTATCGGCTGCTGCTCGTCATTCCGGACAAGATGAGCCAGGAGAAGATTTTCCACCTGCGGGCCATGGGCGCCGAGGTGATGATGACCCGCTCGGATGTCAGCAAGGGGCACCCGGAGTACTACCGCGACGTCGCCGAACGCCTGGCGCGCGAGATACCCAACTCCTATTTCGTCAACCAGTTCGGCAACCCGGCGAACGCCCAGGCCCACGAGGAGACCACCGCGCCCGAGATCTGGGAGCAGATGGGCCAGCGACTGGACGCGGTCGTGTGCGGCGCGGGCACCGGCGGCACGCTCGCGGGGCTGACGCATTATTTCGCGCGCACCGCGCCGCAGCTGGAACTGGTGCTGGCTGATCCGCTCGGCTCAGGGCTCGCTTGCTACGCCACCACCGGCAGGCTCCCCGAGAAGATGACGCCGTGGCTGGTGGAGGGGATCGGCGGTGACTCGGTGCCGCCGGTCGGGGATTTCTCGCGCGTCAAACGCGCCTACAGCATCCCGGACGTGGAGGCATTCCGCGCCTGCCGCGAGCTGCTCAGCAAGGAGGGCATCATCGCCGGCACCTCCACCGGCACGCTGCTCGCCGCGGCGCTGCGCTACTGCCGCGAACAGCGGCAGCCGAAGCGCGTCGTGACTTTCGTCTGCGACAGCGGCAACAAGTACCTCTCCAAGGTCTACAACGACTACTGGATGCTCGACCAGGGCTTCATCGAGCGCGAGCACCTGGGCGACCTGCGCGATCTGATCGCGCGGCGCCACTCCGAGCGCGCCGCGGTGACCGTGAACTCCACCGAAACCGTGATGGCGGCGTACCGGCGCATGAAGCTCTACGACGTGTCGCAGGTGCCGGTGATGCAGGACGGCAAGATCGCCGGCATCGTGGACGAGGAGGACATTCTGCTGGAGGTGGTCGCGAATCCCGCGCATTTCAACGAGCCGGTGACGCGCGCCATGGCGAGCCATCTCGTGACCGTGCCCGTGGATGCGCCGATCTCGCAGCTCATGGAGATATTCAAGCGCGGCATGGTGGCGATCGTGGTGCACGGCAATGAGTTCCAGGGGCTCATCACGCGCATTGACCTGCTCAACTGGCTGCGCCGCCGGCTGTGACGCTGACATGACTGAGGTAGCCATTGCATGAATGACGAGTCCCGGGACCAACGCTTCGCGACGCGCGTGATTCACGGCGGCCAGCATCCTGATCCGCTCACCGGTGCGGTGATCACGCCCATTTACGCGACCTCCACTTACGTGCAGTCGAGTCCCGGCGTGCACCAGGGCTACGAGTACTCCCGTACCAGTAATCCCACCCGCGACGCCTTGCAGGCGGCGGTGGCGAACCTCGAAGGTGGAGCGGCCGGATTCGCCTTCGCCTCGGGGATGGCTGCCACGGCGACGATCCTCGAGCTGCTCGACAGTGGCTCGCACATCATCGCCATGAACGATCTTTATGGCGGCACCTACCGCTTGCTCGAGAACGTGCGCAAGCGCTCGGCCGGGCACAAGGTGTCGTTCGTGGACTTGTCGGACCCCAGGGCGCTCGAGGCGGCCATCCGGCCCGACACGCGCCTCATATGGGTGGAGACGCCCACCAACCCGCTGCTGAAACTCGTCGACTTGAGCGCCGTGGCGGCGATCGCCAAGCGGCGTGGTCTCATCTCGGTATGCGACAACACCTTCGCGACGCCGTACATCCAGCGCCCGCTCGAACACGGCTTCGATATCGTCGTGCATTCGACCACCAAGTACCTGAACGGACATTCGGATGCGATCGGCGGAGCGGCGATCGTGCGCGCCGACGCTGATCTGGAGGAGCGCATCGCCTACCTGCAGAACGCCGCGGGCGCAGTGTCGGGACCGTTCGATTCCTTCCTGACGCTGCGCGGCATCAAGACCCTCGCGCTGCGCATGGAGCGGCACTGCGCCAACGCGCTGCAGATCGCGGCCTTCCTCGAAAAGCACCCCAGGGTCGAGCGCGTCTACTACCCGGGACTCGCCAGCCACCCGCAGCACGCGCTCGCGCAGCGGCAGATGGCGGGCGGCTACGGCGGCATCGTCACGGCCGTGCTGCGCGGCGGCCTTGAAGCCGCGCGCCGCTCACTCGAGCGCTGCCACCTGTTCGCGCTCGCCGAAAGCCTCGGCGGCGTGGAAAGCCTCATCGAGCATCCTGCGATCATGACCCACGCCTCCTTGCCCGCTGCGATGCGCCAGTCGCTCGGGATCGGCGACGGTCTCATTCGCCTCTCGGTTGGCGTCGAGGACGTGAACGACCTGGTCGCGGAACTCAAGGCAGCGCTCGCTTGAACGAGCCGCTTGCGGTGGTGTTGATTCCGGGCCTCATGTGCTCGGCGCGACTGTACGCGGCGCAGATTCCCGCGTTGTGGCCGTGCGGGCCGGTGACGATTGCCGATCACACCCGCGATGAGACCATGCCGGGGATTGCGCGCCGGATTCTCGCCGCGGCGCCACCGCGTTTCGCGCTCGCCGGCCTGTCGATGGGCGGCTACATTTCATTCGAGATCCTGCGGCAGGCGCCGGCTCGGGTCGTGAAACTCGCGCTGCTGGATACCACGGCTCGCGCCGACACGCCGGAGGCGATGGCCGCGCGCCGCGCGCAAATCGCGCAGGTGGCGGCAGGCGGTCTTGCGGAAGTCGCCGATGCGCAGTTCATGCGCCTGGTGCACCCGCTGCGGCGCGCGGACGCGAACCTGCGGGAGATCAACCGGCTGATGGCGCAGGAAGTCGGAGCCGAGGGCTTCGTGCGACAGCAGACGGCGATCGTCGGCCGCGTGGACTCGCGGCCGATGCTCAAGGACATCCGCTGTCCCACGCTGGTGCTGGTAGGGGAGGCCGATACCCTCACCCCGCCGGACCGCGCCGCCGAAATGGCGGACGGCATTCCCGGCGCACGGCTGGTCGAGGTGCCGCAGTCCGGGCATCTGTCGACGCTCGAGCGACCCGATGCGGTGACTGAGGGGCTGCTCGAATGGCTGCGCAGCTGATTTCCCATCGCGACACCCCCGGGGACGCGGTGTGGCGTATTGCGGTGGAGGTGAACCTCGTCGCTGGCGCCAGCCTCGGTTGCAACTATTCTTTGCACGGGGATCTCGCCCACGTACGCGTCCCCGGTGCGCGCGCCGGGCGCCGCTCCGATGGCCTGTGGCAGCACACCTGCTTCGAGATGTTCGTTGCCGCGCAGGGCGATCCTGAGTACCTCGAATTCAACTTCTCCCCCGGCCTTGACTGGGCGGCCTACCGCTTCGCCGCCTACCGTGACGGGATGACGCCGGCGAATCTGGCGCAGGCGCCGGGCCTGAATGTGCGGCGCACTGCAGACCGTCTCGATTTATCCGCAACCGTGCACCTCGCGGGACTCGGCGCACGCTTCACAGCGTCCCACTTGCGCGTCGCGCTCGCGGCGGTGGTCGAAGAGGACGATGGCAGGCTCTCCTACTGGGCGCTGCAACACCCGCCCGGTAACCCTGATTTCCATCACCCGGATGGTTTTGCACTCGAGCTTGGCGCCCCATGAAATTTGGTATCGAGCGACTCCTTTCAGAACCTGCGCTGCGTAAGCCACTCGCAGGGCGTCGCGTGGCGCTGCTGGCGCATCCGGCCTCCGTGACACGTGAGCTCACTCATTCTGTGGATGCGCTCGCCGCCTTGCGCGACCTGCGGCTGACGGCGGCATTTGGACCCCAGCACGGGCTGCGGGGTGACAAGCAGGACAACATGATCGAGTCGCCGGACTACGCCGATCCGGTGCATCACATCCCGGTGTTCAGCCTCTACGGCGCCGTGCGCCGGCCGACGGCGGCCATGCTGGACAGCTTCGACGTCCTGCTCGTCGACCTGCAGGATCTGGGCTGCCGGATTTACACCTTCATCACGACGCTGCGCTATGTGCTGGAGGAGGCGGCGAAGCTGCACAAGGAAGTCTGGGTGCTTGATCGGCCGAACCCGCTCGGCCGTCCTGTGGAAGGTCTGACGTTGCGATCGGGTTGGGAGAGCTTTGTCGGCGCCGGCGCTCTGCCCATGCGGCACGGCCTCACCCTGGGCGAACTCGCGCGCTGGTTCGTGGCCACCCGGCGTCTCGACGTGAAGTGTCAGGTCGTGCCGATGCAGGGCTGGCAGCCCGAGGCTGCCCCCGGCTACGGCTGGCCGCTGGGGGAGCGGACCTGGGTGAACCCGAGTCCCAACGCGCCGAACCTGTGGATGGCGCGCTGCTACGCCGGCTCGGTGCTGCTCGAAGGCACGACCCTGTCGGAAGGCCGCGGTACGACGCGCCCGCTGGAAGTGCTCGGCGCCCCGGACCTCGACGTGCCGGGCTTGCTGCGCGAGATGCACTCGCTCGCGCCGGCGTGGCTGCGCGGCTGTCAGCTGCGCCCCTGCTGGTTCGAGCCCACGTTCAACAAACACGCCGGTGTGTTGTGTGCCGGGTTCCAGGTGCACGTGGAAGACGGCTATGACCACCAGGCATTTCGTCCCTGGCGCCTGTTCGCGCTCGCGTTCAAGGCGCTGCGGCGGCTGCGCCCGGACTACCCGCTGTGGCGGGACTTTCCCTACGAGTACGAACAGGGGCGGCTCGCCATCGATGTAATCAACGGCGGCGAGCTCTTGCGCCGCTGGGTGGATGACCCGGCGGCAACGCCGGCCGATCTCGACAGGCTCGCGTCCGCGGATGAGTCGGACTGGCTGGCGCAGCGGCAGGCGGTGTTGCTTTACTGATCCGCGACGCGTAGCGGCGGCGGCAGCAGGAAGATCCGCCGCGCTGCCTCGGTTGCGAGGCGCTCCGCCGGATACCAGCGGGCGAGCGCGTTCTTGTCGAACAGCTCGGCGTGCTCGCGTTCGAATGCCAGAAAATCCCCAGACAGCTCGCACTCCATGCGCTCCGCGATCAGTGCCAGGAACGCGATGGTGATGGTCTGATTGAAAGCCTGCGGCCTGCCGGCCTTCGTCGCCATCGCCCGCAGTGTCCGCGAGAATTGCCACACGGTCTCCGCGAAGTCGAGTCGCCGCAGCATCTCGAACGCGATGCGCACGTGGTCACGATGCGAAAAATACGCCGCGTCGATCTCGCCGCGCAAAAAGCACGCAAGTTCCGGACAGTCAGCGTGCATCCGCGCTACCTTCACGCAGCTGATGGGAATCCCGCGCACTGAGGTCGAGCCCATAAACCGCCTTAAGCGCCTTCACCTTCCTGAGGGTTGAAGCGGAGAAGGGTGCCTTGCCCTCGAAGGTGTGCAGCACGATCCCCTCGAGCAGATCCCCGAGCGACAGGTCGAGTTCGGTCGCCAGCGCCTTCAGCACTTTCAGCAGCCGGCTCTCGAGGCGCACGCCGGTCTGGGTGCGGGTGATGGGTTTCGTGGTCACGTGGTACCTTGTTACCAAGGTACCAGACGAGTGACCAGGCTGCAATCCGGCGCCGCCGGCCCAAAAATGCCCGGCCGCCGGACGCTTGCTAGTGGCTGATGCTGCCGTTCTGCGGTTCGAGCGTCAGGGAATTTGTGCCGGGTTTCATGACCACCGGCATGTGCCACAGCAGCGAGTGACCTTGGTACGGCACAAAGCCCACGACGTAGTATCTGCCGGGGGCGACCGCGCCGGTGCGGGCATGGCCCGCGCTATCGGTGCGCGCAACGCCGAGTGCGCCGCTGAGCATGGCCTGCATGCCGCGTTTGCAGTCCTCCATGGTGCCGCCATGACCGACATTGCAGGCCGCGAACAGCTTTTCGACGGGCTGCCCGCCGGAATCGGCAGTGAATCCGGCACCCACCAGGTTGGCGTCAGGGTTCTGCGGGGTCAGCCAGATCGAGGTTCCGGCGGGCACCGGCGAGAATTTCCCTGCCACCGTCGCCCCTACGTTGAGGTCGAGGACCGCCTGTCCGGCCGCAACGCCCGGCGCGGACGGCTGCGTCTGGGTGCTGAACTGTGTCGGCTTTGCGCCGGCCGCGACCCGCTGCATGCTGCAGCCCAGAAAGGCCACCACCGCATGGTCGTGGTTGGGAAAGCCGAAGATCAGTGGCAGGGGAGCGGGATCGGTTGGAATGACAAGCACGTTGGGTCCGTCGGACCGGTATTCCACTTGGTTGAGGACTTCCTCGTGCCCGTCCGGTGCCACCCAGTTGTACGTGCCGGGTAGGAACGCAACCATCCCCTTACCGAATATCGACTGGCAGCCACCACCCAGGGCTCCGTTGACCATCTCTGACCCCCCGGGCAACTCAGCGAGGAGACCGAGATTCAACGGCTTGCTGGCGGTCTGCTGCCAGCGGCCCAGGAGCGGGTTCTTATCTGGCGGCAGGAGTGGTCTGGACTTCAACGGCGGCACCGCGCGGCTGCCGCTTCCGCCCCCGCCTGCTCCGCCCGCACCGCCGGGCGCGTAGTATTTGTAGTTTTCATTCAGACGCTGCTGCATCTGCTCGTTTTGCTGCTGAACCTGCTGCGCGCTCTGTGCGTCGCGCCGCTCCTGCTCCATGCTGCCTTTATAGGTGCTCACGTCGGGCAGCTGGCCCGGGTAGTCCTGCGCCGCTGCGTTGGGGCTGGCTGCGCCGAGCACCATGGCGATCAGACACGCGATTGCCATCGTTACCCTTGTCACTGTTTGTCCTCCCGATTCGCGCGCCGGGCAGCCAGGCCTGTTCGGTAAAGACGGCGCTGGTGCGCCTTTGTCAGGCTGCTGTGACCGGGGCCCCTTGCTTCTGTTTAAATAGCCGGCTCCATGCAGACCGCACGCGATATTTCCGGCTACCGCAAGCACTGGGCAGAGCGCTTCGGCACCGCCCCGTTCCTGCCCATGTCGCGCGCCGAGATGGACCTGCTGGGCTGGGACAGCTGCGACGTCATCATCGTGACCGGGGACGCCTACGTCGACCACCCGAGTTTCGGCATGGCAATCGTCGGACGGGTGCTCGAGGCGCAGGGCTTCCGTGTCGGCATCATCGCGCAGCCGGACTGGCACAGCGTTGAGGCCTTCACGGCGCTCGGCCCGCCGAACCTGTTCTTCGGCATCACCGCCGGCAACATGGATTCGATGGTGAACCGCTACACCGCCGAGCGCCGCATTCGCAGCGATGATGCGTATACCGCGGGCGGCGCGGGCGGCAAGCGACCGGATCGTTCGGTGATCGTGTACGCGCAGCGCGCCCGCGAGGCTTATCGCGACGTGCCGATCGTCATCGGTGGCATCGAGGCATCGCTGCGGCGCATCGCGCATTTTGACTACTGGTCCGAGAAAGTGCGCCGCTCGGTGTTGCTCGACGCCAAGGCCGACATGCTGGTTTTTGGCAACGGCGAGCGCCAGATCTGCGAGCTCGCCCACCGGCTCGCCGCTGGTGAGACCATCCATGACATCACCGATATGCGCGGCACGGTGTTCGCCCGCAAGCGGACCCCGGCGGACTGGATCGAAATCGATTCCACGCACCTGGACGCGCCGGGCCCTTTGAATCCGCCGCTGGATCCGTACGCCATGGCGGCCGCCGCGCCCGCCGACGCCGGGGCAGTGTCCCCGCCGTGCGGCGGCGAGCCCAGCGCCGCAGCCGGCGCCGAGAAGGTGGTGCGTTTCGTGCGCCGGGTGAAGAACGCCGATCGTGAGCGCAGCGTGATCCGCATACCCTCGCACGAGGCGGTTTCCGCTGATCCGGTGCTGTACGCGCACGCCAGCAGGATCCTGCATCTGGAGTCAAATCCCGGTAATGCGCGCGCCCTGGTGCAGCGCCACGCTGACACCGACGTGTGGCTGAATCCGCCGCCGATCCCGCTCACCATGAAGGAAATGGACTGGGTGTACGAGCGGGCCTACGCCCGGGCGCCACACCCGTTTTACGGCGACGCCGCCATACCCGCCTACAAGATGATCCGCTTTTCGGTCGCGATCCAGCGCGGCTGTTTCGGCGGCTGTACGTTCTGCTCCATCACCGAGCACGAGGGCCGCATTATCCAGAGCCGCTCGGAGGACTCGGTGCTGCGCGAGATCGAGGCGGTGCGCGATCAGGTGCCCGGATTCACCGGGGTCATTTCCGATCTGGGCGGACCGACCGCCAACATGTATCGGCTCGCCTGCAAGAGCCGCGAGATCGAGAGCGCTTGCCGCCGGCCCTCATGCGTCTACCCGGGTGTGTGCCCGAACCTGAACACCGACCACGCGCCGCTCATCCGTCTGTACCGGCGCGCCCGCGCGCTGCCCGGAATCAAGAAGGTCCTGATCGCTT
Source organism: uncultured Gammaproteobacteria bacterium (assembly GCA_963793895.1). Classification (GTDB taxonomy): domain Bacteria; phylum Pseudomonadota; class Gammaproteobacteria; order Steroidobacterales; family Steroidobacteraceae; genus 13-2-20CM-66-19. The sequence continues at coordinate 85,173 of CAWCBV010000005.1, read as the reverse complement.
CCGGTGTGCGCTATGACCTGGCGATCGAATCTCCCGAATACGTGAAGGAACTCGCGCAGCATCACACCGGCGGCTACCTGAAGATCGCCCCCGAGGCGCTCGCCGAGGGGCCGTTGTCGAAAATGATGAAGCCCGGAGTGGGCGCCTACGATCGCTTCAAGGAGCTGTTCGATCGTTATTCGAAGGAGGCGGGCAAGGAGCAGTACCTGATTCCGTACTTCATCGCCGCGCACCCCGGGACTTCGGATCAGGACATGCTGGAGCTGGCACTGTGGCTGAAGAGAAATGGCTTGCGCGCTGACCAGGTGCAGGCATTTCTGCCCGGGCCCATGGCGACCGCGACCGCCATGTACCATTCGGGCAAGAACCCGCTGAAGCGCGTCACGCGCAGCAGCGAGGAAGTGCTGATTCCGAAGGGCCTGAAAATACGGCGCCTGCACAAGGCGTTCCTGCGCTATCACGACGCCAACAACTGGCCGCTGCTGCGCGAGGCGCTGCGGCGCATGGGGCGCGCGGATCTCATCGGCAATGGCCGCCAGCAGCTCATACCGGCTTACCAGCCGGCGGGCACCGGTGGCGCGCCGCAAGCCGGGCGCGCCGCGCCGCCGCGGCCCTTCCGTACCCAGCACACCGGACTCCCCCGGCTGCCACGCGCGCCGCGCGGGCGGCGTGGCCCGAAGAGCGCCTGACAGGCGCGTAGCTGCCGGGCGTCGGCGGCCGCGTTATACTATACCCCCTACCCTATACTGGGTTTTGCGCCCGCGCCGCGCCTGCAATGACCAACTTCACCGCCCTGCTGCAGCAGGGCAATTCCTGGCTGTTCGTGCCGAGCGCGATTCTGCTGGGCGCGCTGCACGGACTGGAGCCCGGGCACTCCAAGACCATGATGGCGGCGTTCATCGTCGCGATTCGCGGCACGCTCGGCCAGGCGGTGCTGCTCGGGCTTAGCGCCACGCTGTCGCACACGGCCATCGTGTGGGCGATCGCGCTCGGCGGCTTGCATTTCGGCAGGCAGTGGAACACCGAGACCACCGAGCCGTACTTCCAGCTCGTCTCCGCGGTGCTGATCATCGGTGTGGCGCTGTGGATGGTGTGGCGCACCTGGCGGCATCGGGCGGCTTTTTATCAGCACGCGCATGACGGGCACGACCACGATCATGCCCACGCGCACGGTGAGAACGCACGCCGCATCGACACCGGCCACGGTGTCGTACGGCTGCAGATCTTCGAGCAGGGGGTGCCGCCGCGATTCCGCCTGGCGGCCGAAAGTGGCGCGGCCTGGCCTGCGGAGCAGGTGCAGATTGAGACCGAGCGCGGCGACGGCAGCCGCGAGGTGTTCACTTTCCGGCGCCAGGGCGGCTACCTCGAGTCGGTGCAGGAAATTCCCGAGCCGCACGAGTTCGTGGCACGCCTGCGCCTCGGGGACAGCCAGCACAGTCATGACTACGACCTGGAGTTCGTCGAGGGCCATCACCACCACGCCGTCAGCGCCTACGAGCAGCTCGACGTCAGTGCTCCCGGTTACCAGGACCCGCACGAGCTCGCGCACGCCAACGACATCCGCCGGCGCTTTGCCAACCGCGAGGTGACGACCGGGCAGATCGTGATGTTTGGACTCACCGGCGGCCTCATTCCCTGCCCGGCCTCCATCACCGTGCTGCTCCTGTGTCTGCAGCTGAAGAAATTCGCACTCGGCGCCGCGCTGGTGCTGTGCTTCGGCATCGGGCTCGCCCTGACCATGGTGAGCTCCGGTGCCATGGCCGCGCTCGGCGTCAGGCACGCCGCGAAGCGCTTCAGCGGCTTCGGCCACCTGGCCCGCAAGGCGCCGTACTTTTCCGCGGCCGTGATCGTGCTGGTGGGCTGCTACGTCGGCTTCCAGGGGTTGCGTGCGCTCGCCTGACACGCGATTGCGGACGCAGGCAGCCCGAGAGTAGGGTGCCCAATATGACACTGCTTCTACAGCGCATTGCGCCCTCCCGCTCCGCCGTGCTCCTGGCACTGGCGCTCGTCGCGGGGGCCGGCTGGTGCGCCGGGGAGCAGGCTCGCGGCGCCGGGCTGCCGGCAGCGGGCGCTGGCAATTCCGCAGCCGGCGTCGCCACCTTGCTCGAGATCAACGGCCCGATCGGACCTGCAACCTCGCACTACGTGGTGCACGGGCTCGACGCGGCGCAAAAGAGCGGCGCGCGCCTGGTGATCCTCGAGATCGACACCCCCGGGGGTCTGGACAGCGCCATGCGCGACATCATTCGCGCCATCCTCGCTTCCCCGATTCCGGTAGTGGGCTACGTGAGCCCGCCGGGTGCCCGCGCGGCGAGCGCCGGCACCTACATTCTGTACGCCTGTCACGTCGCCGCCATGGCGCCCGCCACCAACCTCGGGGCGGCGACACCGGTGTCCATCGGCGGGGAGTCACCGTCCGCTCCGGTGCCCGCGCCGCTCGGCAAACCCGACGGCGGTGAGGCCGGCGCGCCTGGCGCGAAAGACAAGCCGGCACCGGCGAGCGAGCCCAACACGGCGATGGAACGCAAAGTGGTGAATGACGCCGTGGCCTACATCCGCGGCCTCGCCGAGCTGCGCGCCCGCAATGCCGATTGGGCGGAAAGTGCGGTGCGCGGTGCGGCGAGCCTGTCGGCCAACGCCGCGTTGCAGGACAAGGTGATCGACATCGTCGCGCGCGATCTGCCGGAACTGCTGACGCGCCTCGACGGGCGCGAGGTCCGCATCGGCGCTGACACCGTGCACCTCGCCACCGGCAACGTCGTCGTGGTGCGTGAGAAGCCGGACTGGCGCACGCAACTGCTGGCGGTCATCGCCAACCCAACCGTGGCCTACGGACTCATGCTCATCGGTATCTGGGGCCTGCTGCTCGAGGGCTACAACCCCGGCGCGGTGTTGCCGGGCGTGGTCGGCTCGATCTGTCTCCTGGTGGCGCTGTTCGCGTTCCAGATCCTGTCGGTGAACTACGCAGGACTGGCGCTGGTCGCGGTCGGGACTGGCATGATCATTGCGGAGTTCTTTTTTCCGGCCTACGGCTCGTTGGGGATAGGAGGTCTGATTGCATTCGTGGTCGGTTCGCTCATCCTGTTCGACACGGACGTGCCGGGCATGAATGTCGCGCGCTCGTTGATCGCCGGCATCGCCACGGCGGGCGGTCTCATAATTGCGGGCATTGTCTACATGGCGAGCCGTTCGCGGCTGCAGCCGGTGGCGACCGGGACCCAGGCCATGATCGGCGCCAGCGCCGAGGTGCTTAACGATTTCGTGGGTAAGGGCCGGGTGCGCTACGGCGGGGAACTATGGAACGCCAGGAGCGAGGCGCCGCTGCACGCCGGTGATGCAGCGCGTATTGTGAGGGTGGAAGGTCTGACTTTATGGGTCGAGCCGCGCTGACGCGCGGCTAAGACACCGCGGAGAAATAGCATGCCGTTTGGGATCGCCATTGTCGTCATCATCGTCGTACTCATCTTCAGCGCCATCAAGGTGCTGAACGAGTACGAGCGCGGCGTCATGTTCACCCTGGGCCGCTTTACCGGCATCAAGGGCCCCGGACTCATCATCGTGTGGCCCATCCTGCAGCAGATGCGCAAGGTGGACCTGCGCGTCATCGTACTCAATGTCCCCAAGCAGGACGTGATCACGCGCGACAACGTCTCGGTGAAAGTGAACGCGGTGGTCTACTTCCGCATCGTCGACCCGGGCAAGGCCATCATCGGCGTGGCGAACGCCTTCGATGCTACCAGCCAGGTTGCGCAGACGACGCTGCGTTCGGTGGTCGGCCAGCACGAAATGGACGACCTGCTGGCGCAGCGCGACAAGCTCAATATCGACCTGCAGCACATTCTCGACCAGGCGACCGAGGCCTGGGGGATCAAGGTCTCCACCGTGGAGATTAAGGACGTCGACCTGGATGAGACCATGATCCGCGCCATGGCGAAGCAGGCGGAAGCCGAACGCACGCGCCGCGCCAAGATCATTCACGCCGAAGGCGAAGCCCAGGCGGCCCAGCAGCTGGTTCAGGCGGCTGACGCTCTGTCGAAGCAGCCGGCCGCACTGCAATTGCGCTACCTGCAGACACTCGCCGATATCGCCCACGAAAAGACGCAGATCGTCGTCTTCCCATTGCCCATCGACCTGATCCAGCCGTTCCTCGGGCAGAAGCGTGAGTAGCCGTGTCACCCTGGCGCTCGCGGGCGTGCTGCTCGCACTCGGCATCGTCATGGGAGCGCTTGGCGTGCACCTCTTCCGCGGCCGCTTCACTGCCGACGATTACCTTCGTCTACCAGGTCGCGGAGCGATATCAATTCTATCGGGGCCCTGGGCCTCCTCGGCGCGGGACTCCTGACGCGCAGCGTGGACTCGCGGGTGCTGCGTCTCGCGACCGCGCTGATCGCTCTCGGCACGCATCCTCTTCTGCGGTTGCATCTACGCGCTCGCCCTCGGCGCGCCGCCGGTGTTCGGCAGCGTGCCGCCCATCGCCGGGCCGCTCATGATCGTCGGGTGGCTGGTGTTCGCGTGGGGTGCCTGGCAGTCGGCACGTATTGCCACCTGAAAGCTGGACACATGTTGAGTCGCACACAAACCGCGATGGCCGGCCTCGCGGCGCTGGCCGTGTTTGCGGTTGGCTTGAGCGCACTGCCGCGCGCACTCGCTACCACCGCGGCGCCAGTCGGGCATGCGCAGATCGGTAATTGGGGCCTCGACCTCTCCGCACGCGATCCGACGGTCAGGCCCGGAGATGACTTCTTTCGCTATGCCAACGGCCATTGGCTCGATACCAATCCCATTCCGGGCGACCGCCCGCGCTGGGGCATCTTCGATGAGCTCCAGGAGCGCTCTCTGCAGCAGATGCGCGTCATCCTGGAGGCACTGCCCCAGGATGCAACCGCGGGCAGCAACGCCCGCAAGCTGGTGGATTTTTATCGCGCCTACCTCGACACCGACGCCATCGATCGCGCGGGACTTGCGCCCGCCCGCACCGGCCTCGCCACCATCGCCGCGGCCAGAACCCACGAGGATCTCGCCCGGCTCATGAGCCGTCCGGACGCGCGCACCATCACGCCGCTCGAGTTCCGCACCATCGCCGATGAGCGGGATCCGGATCACTACATGGTAACCATCGCCCAGAGCGGCCTGGGGCTGCCCGACCGTGACTACTATCTGAAAGACGAGCCCGTCTACCAGGCGCTGCGCCAGAAGTACGCGGCGCACATCGAACGACTCCTGAAACTGGCCGGCGTGCATGAGGCCGCGGCGGCGGCCAAGGGCATTGTCGAGCTTGAAACCCAGATCGCCGCTGCGCACTGGCCGCGCGCCAAGCGCCGCGAGCGCGACCTCACCTACAACCCGCACACGCGCGAGGAGCTGCCCGCCTTTGCGCCCGGCTTCCCGTGGGCCGCGCTGCTGGCCGGCGCGGGGCTCGAAGCCCAGCCGCGCTTCGTGGTGCGCGAATCCGATGCGGTACAGGCACTCGGCGAGCTGTTCCAGAAGACCGCCGTGGAGCGCTGGCAGGCATACCTCACGTACCACTACCTGGCGGGCAATGCTGACGTGTTGCCGAGGGATTTCGATGATGAGGTGTTCGACTTTTACAGCCGCACCCTGCACGGTCAGCCTGAGCACCGCGCCCGCTGGAAGCGCGCCGTGGGCGCGGTCGACCAGAACCTGGGCGAGGCCGCCGGCGAGCTGTACGTGCAGCGTTATTTCCCACCGGCTGCCAAGGGCCAGATGCTCGAGCTGGTCGAGAACCTGCGCGCCGCCTACCAGGAACGCATCGAGCAGCTGCCGTGGATGAGTCCGGCGACCCGCAAGGTCGCGCTGGAAAAGCTCGCCGCGTTCCATCCCAAGATCGGCTACCCGGACAAGTGGCGCGACTACTCAGGACTCGAAGTGCGCGCCGGGGATGCATTCGGGAATGTCGCACGCGCCACGGCCTTCGACTGGCAGCGCCAGCTGCGGCGCCTCGGCGGACCCACCGACCGGGGCGAATGGGGCATGACGCCCCAGACGATCAACGCCTACTACAACCCGACCTTCAACGAGGTGGTCTTCCCGGCGGCCATCCTGCAGCCGCCATTCTTTGATCCCAACGCGGATGCGGCGGTCAATTACGGCGGGGTAGGCGGGGTCATCGGACACGAGATGGGCCATGGCTTTGACGACCAGGGTGCCAAGTCGGACGCCAACGGCATGCTGCGCAACTGGTGGCAGCCCGCGGACGAGCAGGCGTTTCATCAGCGCGTCGATCGGCTCGACGGGCAGTACTCCTCGTTCGAGGCGCTGCCGGCGCTCAGGCTCAACGGCCGCCTGACGCTCGGCGAGAACATCGGCGACCTCGGGGGCCTGTCGGTGGCCAACGCGGCGTATCACCGCGCGCTGCACGGCGCTTCGGCGCCGGTGCTGGACGGCCTGACCGGCGACCAGCGCTTCTTCCTGTCCTGGGCGCAGGTCTGGCGGCAAAAACAGCGTGACGAGGATTTGCGTTCACAGGTCACGAGCAATCCCCACAGCCCGGCGAAATTCCGCGTCAACGGCGTGGTGCGCAACGTCGATGCCTGGTACCCGGCATTCAACGTGCAGCCGGGCGAGAAGCTGTATCTGTCGCCGGACGAGCGCGTGCATATCTGGTGAAATCAGGGCTGCCGATCGATGTGGCGCTGACGCCGCTGCGGCAAGCGCTCGCGAGCCACACCTGCGCCGTACTGCAGGCGCCGCCGGGCGCCGGCAAGAGCACCGTCGTGCCGCTCATGCTGCGCGATGAACCGTGGCTGCGCGGCAAACGCCTGATCATGCTCGAACCGCGCCGGCTGGCCGCGCGCGCGGTCGCGCAGCGCATGGCGCAGACGCTCGGCGAAAGTGTCGGGCGCACCGTGGGCTATCGCATGCGCCTGGATACCAAGGTCTCGGCCGCAACCCGCATCGAGGTGGTCACCGAGGGGGTGCTGACCCGGATGCTGCAGGAGGACGCCGGACTCGAAGGCGTCGGCGCAGTCATTTTCGATGAGTTCCATGAACGCAGCCTGCAGGCGGACCTGGGACTGGCGCTGACCCTGGATGCGCGGACCAATCTCGCCCCGCAGCTGCGCCTGCTCGTCATGTCGGCAACGCTGGATGGCGCCGCCGTGGCGCAACTGCTGGGTGACGCGCCGGTGATCACGGCCGAAGGCCGCCTGTACCCGGTGGCAACACACTATGCCGGCAAGGGCCTGCCGCTGTTGCCGGCGACGGGGGCGGCTGCATCCCGGCCGCAGGATTCGCCCGAGCGGCTCGTCATGCAGTTGGTACAGCGCGCCTTGCGCGAGGAGCACGGCGACGTGCTGGTGTTCCTGCCGGGCGCGCGGGAAATCCGCCGCGTGCAGGCAGGTCTTGCTGCGGCGCAGGGTGTCAGGGTGTTGCCGTTGTTCGGCGATCTGAGCGCCGATCAGCAGGATGCGGCGCTCGCTCCCGTTGCCGGTGCCCGCAAGGTCGTGCTGGCCACCAACATTGCGGAAACCAGTCTCACCATTCCCGGGGTTCGCGTGGTGGTGGATAGTGGCCTTGCGCGCCGGGCGCGCTTTGATCCGGTAACGGGCATGAGCCGGCTTGCGACCGAGCGCATCTCGCGCGCTTCGGCCGATCAGCGCCGGGGACGCGCCGGACGGCTGGAGGCCGGCGTGTGTTACCGCGCCTGGAGCGAAGGCGCGCAGCCGAGTCTGGCGGCGTTCACGCCGCCGGAGATTCTCGACGCGGATCTTGCGCCCCTGGCGCTCGAGCTGGCGAGCTGGGGCACGCGCGATGCACGCGAGCTGTGTTGGCTCGATGAGCCGCCGCCGGCAATGCTGGCGAGTGCGCGCGACCTGCTCATCCGACTGGGCGCACTGGAGGCCGCCGGCACGATTACGGCTCACGGGCGCGAGCTCGCCCGCGTCGCGGTGCATCCGCGATTGGCGCACATGCTGCTGCGCGCGCGCGAGCTCGGCGAACTGCCGCTCGCCGCGAACCTGGCGGCACTGCTTTCGATGCGCGACTTGTTGCGTGGTGGCGCGGGCGCGCGTGATGCGGACGTGCGCGCGCGTCTTGAGGTCATGCACGGCGAAGGCACGGCAGGAGTGGATCGTGGGGCGCTGCAAAGAAGCCGCCAGCTCGCACGCGATCTTATGCGGCGGCTGCAGCCGCCGGCGCGCGGCGGCAGTCGCGCCGCTGATGCCAGGCAGCGCGGCAGCGCGACGAGCGGCAGCGCCGGTCTCATGCTCGCCTTCGCCTATCCGGATCGGATCGGCCGCCGGCGTGACGCGGGCGATGGCCGCTTCACGCTCGCCAATGGGCGCGGTGCGCAGTTCATGGAACCGCAGCGACTGGCACGACAGGAATTTATCGTCGCCGTGGACCTGGATGACAGCGACCGCGATGCGCGCATCCTGCTCGCGGCGCCGCTTGAGCAGCGCGAGCTGGCCGCGCACTTCGCCGAGCGCATCCGGCGCCTCGAGATCGTGGCGTGGAACTCGCGTGAGCAGGCGGTGATCGCCCGCCAGCGCCTCATGCTCGATGCCATCGTGCTCGAGGATAAGCCGTTGGTGCCGGTGCCCGCCGCTGCCGCGCGCGCGGCAATGCTCGCCGGCGTTGCCGAGCTCGGAATCGACGCCCTGCCCTGGGATCGTGACAGCCGCGACCTGCAGGCGCGGATCGAGTTTGTGCGCTTAGGCGTAGGCGACACCGCCGGCGCCGGCGTGCCCTGGCCGGCGGTGTCGGATGCGGCGCTCACGCAAAACCTGCAGGCCTGGCTCGCCCCGTGGCTCGAAGGCATCACCCGGCGCGAACACCTGACGCGCCTGCCGCTCAACCAGGCGCTGCTGGCGCTTCTGAGCTGGGAGCAGCGGCGCGACCTGGATGCATGGGCACCGACCCACCTCGGCATGCCGAGCGGTTCGCGCATCCGCGTCGACTATCTGGACGCCAGCGCGCCATCGGTGTCGGTGAAGCTGCAGGAAGTGTTTGGCCTTGCAGCTACACCGCGCCTGGGTTCCGGGCGGGTGCCGGTGACGTTCAAACTACTCTCGCCCGCGCAGCGCCCGGTGCAGGTGACGCGCGATCTGGCGAGCTTCTGGCGGGGCGCGTACCTGGAGGTGCGCAAGGACCTGCGCGGTCGCTACCCGCGGCACTACTGGCCCGACGATCCGTTGCAGGCGCGGGCCGTGCGTGGCGTGCGCCGCAAGCGCTAGCGCTTTTTGCCGGGTATATTCGCGCCATGATTTCTGCACGAGGTGCATTCGAGGCGCTGCGCGAGGGCAATCGGCGCTTCGTCAGCGAGCTGGGCAGCGCCGGCGCGAGCCACGCGCGGCGGCGCGTGCTGCCGGCAGGCCAGGAACCGCTGGCCATTATCCTAGGCTGTTCGGATGCGCGCGTGCCGGCCGAGATCGTCTTCGATCAGGGTCTCGGCGACCTGTTCGTCATCCGCGTGGCGGGCAACATCGTCGCGCCCTCGCAGGTCGGCAGCGTCGAGTTCGCGGCCGAAGCGTTCCATACCCGCCTGGTGGTGGTGCTGGGGCACTCCAACTGCGGGGCCGTGCAGGCGACGCTGCAGCAGCTGGCGCGACCGTGGCAGGAGCAGTCGCGGAACTTAAGATCGATCGTGGATCGCATCCGGCCGGCGGTGGTGGGCTTGCTCGAGGGGCCGCAGCGCGATGCGCAGGAGCTGGAACGGCTGGCGGTGCGCGCCAACATCCGCATGGCGAGCGATCATCTGCGCCACGGATCGTCGGTTCTGGAACAGCTGATTCGCGAGGACGGACTCCTGGTGGTCGGCGCGGAGTATTCGCTCGAGACCGGAGTGGTGGATTTCTTCGACGGGGTTCCCGAAGCGCCGTAACCGGGTTGCTGCCTTCAGCGCCCGGTGCGACGGCCCACGGGGCCGCCGCACCAGACTAGCTCCGGCAGTAACGCTCGCCTTACTTGGCGTCGGTCTTCATCTTGTCGGTCGCGTCCTTGCACTCGGCCTTGCTCATTTCCAGAAAGCCCTTGCCCTTGCAGGAGTTCTGGCCTTTACACGCGTTGCTGGCGCTCTTGCACGCCGATTGACCCTTGCAGGCATTCACGCCCGCGCAGTGGACCTTGGCGTCAGTGCCGGCGACGGCGGTGCTGATGAAGCCGGTGCCAAAGAGCAGGGCGGCGGCAGTTGCGATGGCGACGCCGGAAGTGTTTTTCAAACGCATGGATGCATCCTCGTTGGTGTGAAGTTCTGGCCGGGCAAAGCCCGGTCAGGGTAGGAGACCGGAGACACTCGCACTTTGTTACGGGCGCAGCTTACTCAAGCTGGCGGCCGGGGTCACCTTGGCGCCGTTCCCGGCGCGCGCGAACCGGCGCTCGAGCCAGTGATCGACCGAGACCACGCCGGCGCCGGCGATCGCGAGCCACAGGAACAGCGCCAGGTACTCGAACTCATCGAATCCCAGCAGCGTCTCGAGCGAATCCACGTCGGCCCACTTGGCTGCCTTGATGGCGACGATCATGGTGATGCCGAGCGCGCCCGCGGAAATACGCGTCAGCAGGCCCACGAGCAGGAACAGGCCCCCAAAGAATTCAACTCCCGACACGAACGGCGCCAGCAGGTGCGGAAACGGCACCCCCCAGCCCACGAAGTTGTCGCTGATCTGCGGCAGGGCGTGCAGTTTTCCCCAGCCGCTCCAAAGAAACACCCAGCCCACCGTGATGCGCGCGAACAGCGGCGCAAGCCATGTCAGATACCCGGCGATCCGCCGGGGCCACTCGATCAGCCACTGCACTAAAAACTTCACGCGGATGCTCCTGATAACTGCTGACGGTTCAGCGACAAGACCGGGCGGCCCGGCGCAGTATTGCCCTAAGGATCCTCGCGTGCACGGGTATAATCGCCCGCTCTACAAGTGGCGGGTCGATGCGCAATTCCGAGCCTCAATCCCCGGTCTCCTCCATCAGCGGACGGCTGCGCGCACCGGACCCGCGCGATCCGGTCACGCAGCTGTTCGAGTCGTTACGACCGGATCTGCTGCGCTTTGCCCAGTGGCTGGCGCGCGACCGGGCGATTGCGGAGGACATTGTGCAGGAAGCGCTGCTGCGAGCCTGGCGCTCCCGCGACGCGCTGAAGGATCCCGGCGCGGCGCGCCCGTGGCTGCTCACCATCGTCCGCCGCGAGCACGCGCGGCTCTACGAGCGTAAGCGCCTGGAGCTGGTGTCGCTGGATGACGCCATTGAGATTGCGCCGAGTGCTGGGAGCGCGGAGTCCGAGGATCAGTTGTTTGCGCTGCGCCATGCCATTATGAAACTGCCGATTCAATACCGTGAACCGCTGGTACTGCAGGTGCTGGGGGGATTTTCCACCGAGGAAATCGCCCGCGAGCTGGCGCTGTCATCCACCGCCGTATTGACGCGCCTGTTCCGGGCGCGCAACAAGCTGCGCGTACTATGCGGCATGCCGGCGGTGGGCGACGTGACGGTGAGTGAGGAGCCGGCATGACCTGCGATGAGTCACGCCTGGCTCTCGGGGCCGATCCTTCCGCTTCGACCCCCGCACTCGAGGAGCACGTGCGCGGCTGTGCCGCGTGCGCGCAGTTGCGCCGCGAAATGCAGGCCCTCGATGCCGACATCCTGCGCGCGCTGCAGCAACCTCCCGATATCGCGCGGGCCAGACCCGGGCGGCAGGCCCCTGCCTGGCGGCAGTGGGCGCTGGCGGCCAGCGCAGTTGTGGCGACTTTCGCCGTGTTTTCGCTGTGGCTCCTGCGGCCGAGCGACACTTTGGCGCATGACGTCGTGACCCACGTGCAGGGGGAGCCGGACAGCTGGTTCGCCACGCAGCAGGTCAGCGCCGCTGAGCTTAATCATGCGCTGAGCGGTGCCGGCGTCGCGCTCCACATCACCTCCGACAAGATCGTCTATGCGCAGAGTTGTTTTTTCCACGGGCACTACGTGCCGCACCTGGTCGTGCAGACCGCGCAGGGTCCGGCAACCGTCATGATCCTGCGCCACGAACAGGTGAGCCGGCGCCGCGCCTTTCACGAGGCTGGCATGAGCGGCGTGATCGTGCCGGCTGAGCACGGCAGCATCGCCGTGGTGGCGCGCGGCAGCGGCGAGATCGGCGATCTTGCGGGGCAGCTGGGCGGCGATGTGCAGTGGCTGCCCGAGCCGACCGGGCAAGGAGCTCACTGAAATCGAAGCCGCCGGCTATTGCGGGGCTGCGGGCTTTGGTGTCTCAACCGGTGGCGGTTTTGCCTCCGCCTGATCAGCGCTCAGGAACAGCGGCCCGCCCAGGTAGGTGAAGTACATTTTCTTCTGGTCTCTGGCTACGTAGACGTGATGGCCGCGAAAGAAGTCCATCCCGATAAGCATCTCCGGCTGGTTTTCCGGTTTTGACGCGATACGCGATTCGAGCTTGACCTCCTTGGTCATTCTGAACAGATCGGCCACTACCAGCTTCGGGTTCTGGATGGTCTCCTGTCCGATGGTGATCGATGGAAACACCGCCGTGTCCATCGCGAAGCCCCCCGCGGCAAGCCCATGTCCCAGTTTCCCGGTCGCGGCTTCAACACTCGGCTGCAGCCCGGGGCGCTTCACGACGTCGCTGCCAACCACGGTGTTCGATGCGCCCGTGTCAAACATCGCGAGCACGTCGTGGCCGTTCAACTGCACATTGGTTTGCAGGGCGTGCCACCAGCTTGGATCGAGGCTGACGACTGAATAAGCCGGGGCCCAGTACACGACCTGATCGCCCGTGCAGTCCTTGGGCACCATGAGCCGCATTACGCCCGCCGCAGGATCAAGTTCCAGGTCCCAGTGAGCCAGGAAATCTTCCCCCAGCACCCCCGCCACCTTGTCGGACGGTGCCCCATGGCCCATCGCGGCGAGAATAAGGTGGTGAACCACGAACCCGGCGACTTCAAGGTCGTGTACGTCTACCGTTCCCGAGTATTCGATTCCGCCCGCGGCGTAGCCTTTGCCGCCGTTCTCCACAACCTTCAAACCAAAGGCTGCCGCGGCGCTGCGGAAGATCAGGCTTTGAGACGCGCCGGTGTCGACGAGCATGCTGGATGCGTGGCCATCGATTGCTGCGGATATCACGGGACGGCCGCTTCGCAGGTCCACCGGGATCTGCGCGACACTCATCAGCTTGCACTTGGAAGGGGCGGACGCCGCACCGGCGAGCGTCGGGCCCATCGCCGCCAGCAGCAGCATGACACCGTGCAGGGATCTCGTCCGCGAAGAACACACCTGGTGTTGCATCGACTGCCCCTTGTCTAACGTCCGTGGAAGGCGAACCACGCGCCGATGAAGGCAAGAATCCCTGCCGCGACGATCCAGAACAATTGTTTCAGCGCCCGGGACTGATCAAGCGGGACGCCGATCTCGGCCATGCCGTCGATCGGTTTGGTGACAACGGCGGCTGGCCTGTCGGCGCGACGCCGGAGTAATCGCACCAGGCCGATGGCAACAGCCGTGATGAGCGGGATCAGTGGTGCCAGGGGGAAGTCCCGCAGGCGCTCGATCAGGGGGGCGGAGCGAAACGACTTGTCGCGAAAGGCCCAGTCGTCGCAATCGCGTTGCTTCTGCGGGGTGTCGAACCACGCCACCGACGGCGCCGGGCCGCTTACGCGTTGCGTGATGCTCTTGTAGTCGTCTTTCTTGCCCGCGAGGCAGGCCATTGCCCGCAGCGCACCCAGGTTGTACGGGTCCGGGTAGGCGCGCAGGATCTCTTCGTAACTCGCCTTGAAGGGCGCCCATTGCGCGCCGACTTCGGTGAGTTCCTCGAGGGGCCGATTTGAATTCCTTGCAAGATTGAACATCACGCGTCCGTAGATCTGCGTGCCCTCGCTGGCCCGCGTCCGCTCCAGCGCCAGCGCCAGGTACTGCTGCATGAGCGCCTTGCTGCCGTGCCACTTCGGCAGCAGCGCTCGCGCCGCACGATAGTGAATCGGGTCGTACTGCGGATAGCGTTGCAGGGCTTCGCGGGTGAATGCCAGGATCTGCTGCCCCGTGGCATCGCGAAGATTCATCGCCCAAAGGTGGATTGCGTACCACTCCGGATCTGCGGAGCCGGGCTCGCGGCCTGTGTCGAGTACGCGCAGCGTCGCATCGACGCGGGAATGGAATGGAGCCCAGCGCGATTGGGGAACCTGCGAGGCGTAGCCGTCGCCCCGATAGACCGCCGCGTGCTCGATGAGCACCTTGGCTTCGAGCACGACCGCGGTCGGGGAGTCGGGATGTTCGGCGCGGTACTGTTCCGCGCCCGCTTCGAGGCGCGTCCAGGCCGGGTCGTCCGGATCCCGGCTGCCCGCCCGCCAGATGCCGCTGTAGAACATGGAGAGTTTCCAGGTTCCGGCGGGCGTACGTTCGGAGCTGTCGCGCAGTTGGGTCGCCAGCGTGTCGAATTGGGCAAAGTCCCCGGCGCGCAGCAGCGCCGCTGCCTGACTCTTCAGCGACTCTTCAAGTTCGAGCTCGGTGGCGCTGACTGGCGGGCAGACCGCGAGAGCGAGAATCGCCAGGGTAGCGATTCGCAACACCCGATCCCGGATTCGGCAGCTTGTCATCGGTTGCCTCGCCACCCGCAGCGCAACGCATGTTGCTTGAATACTGTCCGGCGCAACAGTGACGCAATGCGCATCTGCCTGCGCCGCCGCCGGCGAGCTCACTTTGGCCGGGGAATGGTAAGAGCTCTGCCAACGGCGGGGCGGGCAAGGAAGCGCTCGAGCGCGCGCGTGACATGGGGGAAATCCGTCATACCCACCAGATCCCCGGCCTGGTAGAAGCCGACCAGGTTGCGCACCCAGGGGAGAATCGCCATGTCGGCGATCGTGTAAACCTCGCCCATGATCCAGGCGCGCGCCGCGAGTCGTTCGTCAAGGACGGCGAGCAGACGTCTGGATTCCGCGACGTAGTGCTGGCGCGGCCGCTTGTCCTCGTAGTCCTTGCCCGCAAACTTATTGAAGAAACCGACCTGGCCGAACAGCGGGCCGACGCCGCCCATCTGGAACATGAGCCACTGGATGGCTTCGTAGCGGGCGGCAGGATCGCGCGGCAGGAACTGTCCGGTCTTGTCGGCGAGATAGATCAGGATCGCGCCCGATTCAAACAGCGGCAGCGGCTCACCGCCGGGTCCGGCGGGATCGAGGATGGCGGGGATCTTGCCGTAGGGATTGAGTGAGCGAAACTCCACCGACAGCTGGTCATCGGTATCGAAGTCAACCAGATGCGGCTCGTAGGGGAGGCCGGTCTCTTCCAGCATCACGGAAACCTTCACTCCATTCGGGGTTGGCAGTGAATACAGCTGCAGCCGGTCCGGATACTGCGCCGGCCACTTCTTGGTGATGGGGAAGGCTGTCAGATCGCTCATGGGGATAATGGTCTGGGCCCGGTAGGATTCGAACCTACGACCAAGGGATTCACTTGTCCCCGGCGTTTCCGCCGGGAGTGGACTATCTCTTCACCCGTGCATGCAGCCATGCGTGTGGGTGCGGGATGCTCTACGCCTGTCATCAAGGGCGCTCAAGCCCTCAGGTAGTCTCTGCACCTTCCGCCGGTGTACCGGCGGCTTGGCTCAGGATTGCCATGGGATGTTAGTCCCGAAGGTTTCCCTGAATTCATCCCGTCCACTTCGCGCGTTTCCACGCGAAGGCACCATTTCGATGAGTCCCCTGCACTAACCGCTGTGCTACAGGCCCGACCGGGCGCGATTGTAGCAGTGCAGCCGCGAGCGCTCAGAAGTGCAGCAGCGGGCGATGGTCCTTGTGGGCATGGCGGGTGAACGCCTCTTCGAGCGTCCCCTGGAACCAGGAGATGTCGCTGACGGTGTGTTCCCCGGCTGCGCCGCTACGCTCATCGGTCCGCTCATGGCAAGCCGGCTGGGCCGATCCGGGCCGGGGGGCCGACAGGGCGGCGACCGCGCTGCGCGTGACGGTGAGCGGATGACGCGTGGCGCCCGGGCTGGCAAGCAGTGACATCAAGGCCGCGGCAAGCGCGGCGGTTGTGGTGAGCGGCCTCATGGCAGAAACCCTCTTGCCATCGCTGTACGCAACGTTAGCATGGCCGTCCCACGACGGATATGCCGCGGGCTGTGAAGCTTGCGTTACAGGAAGGAGGACTCTCATGAAGCTCTATTATCGGCCCAACGCCTGCTCACTGGCCGCCAACATCGCGCTGCGCGAAGCCGGCCTGAAGTTCGAGCTGGTCAAGGTGGACCGGCAGACCAGGCGGGCCGCCGACGGGCTGGATTTCAACGAGGTCAACTCCAAGGGCTACGTACCGGCGCTGACCCTGGATAGCGGCGAGACGCTGACCGAGAACGTCGCGGTGCTGCAGTACATCGCCGACCGCAACCCCGCCGCCAAACTGGCGCCGGCCGCCGGCACCATGGAGCGCTACCGGTTGGTGGAATGGCTGGCGTTCGTCAATTCCGAGATCCACAAGAGCTTCACGCCGCTGTTCCGCAAGGACGCGCCCGAAGATACCAAGACCTATGCGCGCCAGAATGTCGCCACCCGGGCCGGCTGGCTCAACAGCAACTTAGGCTCGCGCAGCTTTCTCATGGGCGAGCAGTTCACGGTTGCCGACGCCTACCTGTTCGTGGTGTTGGGTTGGGGCGCGCTTGCCGGCATCGATCTCGCCCAATGGCCCCGGTTGCAGGCCCTGGTTGCGCGGGTCGGCGCACGACCGCACGTTATCGAGGCGCTCAAGTCCGAGGGTCTCGCCAAGTAAGTTTACTGTTACCATCGGCGCAGCACGGTTTGGCACGTAAGAGGATGCAATGGCTACCAAACTCAACAAGGTCCTGAAGCGCGAGATCGAGGTGGACGGCAAGCCCTACATGGTTGCCCTGTCACCCGCGGGAGTGAAGCTCACCGAGAAGGGCAAGCGCCTGGGGCGCGAGCTCACCTGGAAGGAACTCGTCGGTGGATCGGGCAGCGCGGCCGCCGGCCCCGCCAGTCCGTACACCGGGGGAACCTGAGCAAACCCTTGAGTCACGCGTGAATCAGGAGAGTCTGCGGGAGCTCCTGGCCCGGGTGCATGAGCGCCTGAGCGCGGCGACTTCCGTCGATGGCGAATCACGGCAACTGCTCGGCACGCTCATGCACGACATCGAGCGCGCCCTCGGCGCCGGTGCGCCCGCGGCGGCGGCGCCGCAGGCATCAGGCCAGGTGGCGGCGTCGCGCCTCGAAGGACTGGCGGTCGAATTCCAGGCCGGTCATCCGCAGTTGGCGGAAGTTCTGCGCCAGCTCATCGACGCGCTCGGCAAGGCCGGAATCTAGGCGCCCGCGTAAATCAAAAGACCCGGCGGTGCGAACCGCCGGGTCTTTGTTTTCACCAGCCAGCTTGCTGCGCTCGGTCAATCATCCATCAGGAAACTGCGCAGCTGCTCGGAGCGCGAGGGATGCCGCAGTTTACGCAGCGCCTTGGCTTCGATCTGCCGGATACGCTCACGCGTGACGTCGAACTGCTTGCCGACCTCCTCCAGGGTGTGGTCGGTGTTCATGTCGATGCCAAAACGCATACGCAGCACCTTGGCCTCGCGCGGCGTGAGCTGCGCCAGCACCGAGTGCGTCGTTTCGCGCAGCGATTCCATGGTCGCCTGGTCGATCGGGGATGCGACCGAGGTATCCTCGATGAAGTCGCCGAGGTGCGAATCCTCGTCATCACCAATGGGCGTCTCCATGGAGATCGGCTCCTTGGCGATCTTCAGCACCTTGCGCACCTTGTCCTCGGGCATTTCCATGCGCACCGCCAGCTCTTCCGGCGTCGGCTCGCGGCCCATTTCCTGCAGCATCTGCCTGGAGATGCGGTTCAGCTTGTTGATGGTCTCGATCATGTGCACCGGGATGCGGATGGTGCGCGCCTGGTCGGCGATCGAGCGCGTGATGGCCTGGCGGATCCACCAGGTCGCGTAGGTGCTGAACTTGTAACCGCGGCGGTATTCGAACTTGTCGACCGCCTTCATCAGGCCGATGTTGCCCTCCTGGATCAGATCCAGGAACTGCAGGCCGCGGTTGGTGTACTTCTTGGCGATGGAGATGACGAGGCGCAGGTTGGCCTCGACCATTTCCTTCTTGGCGCGGCGCGCCTTGGCCTCGCCGATCGAGACCTCGCGGTTGACTTCCTTGATGTCGTTGATCGTCAGGTGGTACACGCCCTCGAGCTGCTCGAGCTTCTTCTGGCGCCGCTCGATCTCGTCCTTGAACTTCGCGAGCGGCGCGGAGTACTTCTTGCCGCCCTTGACGTGCCTGGTGAGCCAGCGCGTGTTGGTTTCGTTCTTGGGGAACGAGCCGATGAAGTCCTTGCGCGGCATGCCGGCGTCGCGCACGGCGATAACCATGATTTCCTTCTCGAGCTGACGCACCTCGGACACGTGCGTGCGCAGGTTCAGAATCAGCGCCTCGAACATGCGCGGCGCCAGCCGCAGCTCCATGAACTCGTCGGCGAGCTTCTTGCGCTGGCGCAGGGTCTTCACATCCTTGGCGCCGAGTTTGGCGATCGAGCCCAGCACCTGGTTGTGGATCCTGGCAATGGAGCTGAAGCGCGCGGCGGCCTCGAGCGGATCGGGACCGGTGTCGACGACTTCCTCCTCGGTGTCGGCCGCCGCCTCGTCGCCTTCCTCCTCGTCGTCCGCTTTCGGCGGTGCCGCGACCACTTCCACTACCTTGGTGGGGTTCTGCGGCTGCGCGATGACATCCGGAGCGTTCGGGTCGATGAAGCCGACGATCACGTCCGCGAGACGCCCCTGGCCCGCCTTCACCGGCTCATAGGCCCGCAGCAGGAAGTCATAGGTCGGCGGGTACAACGCCAGCGAACGGCGCACGGTATCCAGGCCCTCTTCGATGCGCTTGGCGATGCGGATCTCGCCCTCGCGCGTCAGGAGTTCCACCGTGCCCATCTCGCGCATGTACATGCGCACCGGGTCGGTGGTGCGTCCGAGCTCGGCATCCAGCGCCGCCAGCGCCGCGGCCGCTTCCTCGATGGCCTCTTCGTCGGCCGGAGCGGAAGGCTCGGCGAGCAGCGACTCGGCATCCGGTGCCTTCTCGTACACCGGGATGCCCATGTCGTTAATGGTGTTGACGATGTCTTCGATCTGCTCCGGGTCGACGATCTCGGAGGGCAGGTGATCGTTGACCTGCGCGTAGGTGAGGTACCCCTGGCCCTTGCCGCGCGCGATCAAGAGCTTCAGCTGCGACTGCCGGTCCTCGGGCATGACGGGGGCGCGGCCGATACCGAGCGGGCGCTTGTCGGGCGCCTGCCTGGCCGCGGCGGCCTTCGGCTGCGCGGCGCGCGCGTGTTCGGCAGCCTTGCCATGGGCCGCATTCGCGCGTGCGTTGAGCGGCGCTTTCTTCGCGCTCGCGTTTTTCGCGCGCTCCTTGTCACGCAGGCTCGCGGCGGCGACATGTTTCTCGGCGGCGGTCGTCTTTACCGCCTTACTGGCGTGTGCTGCAGGGCGCTTTTTTTGTGTCGAATGGGGCTTGTGCTTGCGTGTCATGTTTCGCGGCGGGCTTTAAGAGGTAATGCTCCCTATGTGATGCCCGGATGAGGCTCACTCAAGGGTGCTCAAGGCAAAGCGCGAAATTGTATTTCAGAGGGCCCGAAACACCAAACCGGACTTAACCGCTGCGCGCGTCGCGGGAGCCCAGTTTTACAATAAGCTGTTGAAATTCCACAAGTTCATTGGGTTCCAGGTGCCCGGCGCGACTCTTGGCTTCGAGCGCCTCGAGGCGCCTTCCGGCGGCCTGGTCCGCGAGCTTCACGAGCGCAGCCCGCAACTCCTGCGCCGCCGCCGGGGCATCTGTAATGACCTCCTCGCGCTCCAGGAGTTTCGGCAGAGACTCCGCGCCCTCGCGTCCGTCCCACCGCTGGATGACCTGGGCCGGAATCTGCGCCGGTCGCGCCCGCAGATCATCAAGGAGCTCACGCAGGAGCGGCAGGCCCGGTTCCTCGCTGCCATCAAGGCCCGCGCGCTCAGCCGGCGTCACCTCCGCGGCGATGGCCGGATAGTGCAGCAGACGCACGATTGCCTGGCGTACGAGGCCGCCGCGACCGGCGCTCAGGCGCGCGCGTGCCGGCGCGCGGGCGGCCGGCGCCGCGGCGCTCGCCGCAACCGGGGCGCGCGCCGCCGTCCACAGCTCCTCGAGGCGCGGCGCACTCAGGCCCACGACCTGCGCGAGGCGCTCGAGCAGCAGTTCCCGGTAGACGCCCTCGGGAAGTTTCGCGAACAGCGGCCGCGCGCTTTCCGCAAAGCGCGCGCGGCCGTCGGCGTGCGTGAGATCCGACTGCGCCGACAGCTCGCGCACCAGGTATTCCGACAGCGGCAGAGCGCCCGACAGGCGCGCTTCGAATGCCTCGCGGCCTTCCGCCGCCACCAGCGTGTCCGGGTCGTGACCTTCGGGCAGGAACAAAAAGCGGATCTCGCGGCCCTCGCGCGCCTCGGGGAGCGCCTGCTGCAGCGCGCGCCAGGCCGCGGCGCGCCCGGCGCGATCACCGTCAAACGCAAACACCACATCGCTCACCAGGCGGAAAATCCGCTTGAGGTGCTCCGGTGTCGTCGCCGTGCCAAGCGTCGCCACGGCGTAATCGATGCCGGCCTGATGCAGGCGCACGGCGTCCATGTAGCCTTCGACGACGGCCAGGCGCTTGAGGTTGGAGCGCGCGCGGCGTGCTTCGTGCAGGCCGTACAGTTCGCGTCCCTTGTGAAACAACACCGTTTCCGGGGAGTTCAGGTACTTGGGCTCGCCGGCATCGATGATGCGGCCGCCGAAGGCGATCACGCGCCCGCGCGTATCGCGGATCGGAAACATGATGCGGTCGCGAAAGCGATCGTAGTGCCGCTCGCCGTCGCGAATCTGGCCGCGCTCGCGTTCGACGATCAAACCCGCCTCGCTGAGGCGCTTGCGGTCGGCTTCCTGGGCGCCGAACTGCCGCAGCACGTCGTTCCAGGAATTCGCCGCGTAACCGAGCCCGAAGCGCTCGATGGTCTCGTGGCTCAAGCCGCGCTGCGCAAGGTAGGTGCGCGCGCGCTCATTAGCCGCGAGTGCGCTCGCGTAGTACGCGGCCACGCGGGTCATGAGTTCGTACAGCGGCTCATCGGCGCGCCGCGCGCTCGTGTCGACGCCGGCTTCCTGCGGCACTTCCAGCCCCAGGCGCGCCGCGAGTTCCTCGACCGCCTCCGGAAAGGCCAGGTGATCGTGATCCATGAGGAAGCCGAGCGCGGTGCCGTGCTTGCCGCAGCCGAAGCAGTGATAGAACTGCTTGTCCGGGCTCACCCAGAAGGAGGGGGTTTTTTCGTTATGGAACGGGCAGCAGGCCTTGTACTCGCGGCCGGCTTTTTTCAGCTGCACACGCGCGCCGATGATCTCCACGATGTCCGCGCGGGCGATCAGCTCGTCGATGAAGTTTTTTGGAATGCGTCCCACGCTGTGCACCAGTACACGGGAACCGCCACGGCCTCAAGGCGCCGCCGCTAGGGTACAGGACTCAGCCGAGCTTCTGCTTGATGCGGGCGCTGACCGCGCCCATGTCGGCGCGGCCCTGGGCCTTAGGCTTTACGGCCGCCATTACCTTGCCCATGTCCTTGATCGAGGCGGCGCCGGTCGCCGTGATCGCTTCGGTGATGAGCGCGTCGAGTTCGACGGGGCTCATCTGCGCGGGGAGATAACCCTGCAGCACGCCGATCTCGGCGGTCTCCTTCGCCACGAGGTCGGCGCGACCGCCGCTTGCAAACTGGGTGATGGCCTCGCGACGCTGCTTGAGCATCTTCTCGAGAACGCTCAGCACCTGCGGGTCGTCGAGCGTGATGCGCTCATCCACTTCGCGCTGCTTGATGGCGGCAAGCGCCAGGCGGATGGTTCCGAGCCGCTGCTTGTCGCCGGCCCGCATCGCGCTCTTCATGTCCTCGGTGATGCGTTCCTTGAGCGCCATGGTGCGCAGGCGCTCCTTAGCGGGCGCTGCGCATGCCGTCGCGGGAAATGCGCTTCATGTGCCGCTTGATGGCCGCCGCCTTCTTGCGCTTGCGCTCCTGCGTGGGCTTTTCGTAAAACTCGCGCCGGCGCAGCTCGGTGAGAATGCCGGCCTTCTCGCAGGCACGCTTGAAGCGCCGTAAGGCGGCGTCGAAGTACTCGTTCTCGCGGATGCGAACGCTCGGCATCGAAACCTCAAATCATTGACCGGTAAGGGAATCTCATCCCGCCTTACAGGCTCAGCTAGCGGGCAGGCCTATCGGGGGCGGGGGATTCTAAAGGAGCACGGGGGATAAGGCAAAATCGCCCGGGCGGCCTCGGCGCGCCCGGCCGCGACGCGCTTTACGGCCGGATGCCCATCGCGGCCGCCTGCTCCGCTATCTTCGGTTCCATCTGGGTGGCCGCGGCGATGTCGGCCTGTCCGCCGCTCCTGCCCGCGCGCAACTTGGCGATGCCGCGCCCGTACAGCGCCGACACGCGCCGCGGGTTCAGGTGCAGCGCGGCGTCGAAATCCGCAATGGCTTTCCCGTACTCCCCGCGCCGCAGATAGACGTATTCCCGTCCGTCATGTACGGCGACAGGGTTGTCGCTGAGCCCCGCCTTGCAATTCTCGGGAGCGGACCGCGCCAGCGGTCGTGACTCCCCCCAAAAGTCCTGCGCTCCGGGACATTCCTGGGATCACACTACAACATTGCCCGAGCGCCGTGGATGTTGGCGCGGCACCCCCTATAATTTTCTCCCATGCGTGTCCTGGCCCTGGAATCCTCCTGTGATGAAAGTGCGGCGGCAGTGCTGGATGCCGACGCGGGCCTGCTCGCGCACGAGCTCTTCAGCCAGGTCGAGCTGCATCAGCTCTATGGGGGCGTCGTGCCGGAGCTGGCTTCGCGCGATCACGTGCAGCGCCTCCTGCCCCTGGTAACGAGCGCCCTCGCGCGCGCGCATACCTCGCCGGCTGATCTTTCCGGGGTCGCCTACACCGCGGGTCCCGGCCTGATCGGCGCGCTCCTCACCGGCGCGTCTCTCGCGCGCAGCCTCGCCTACGCCTGGGGAATCCCCGCGATCGGCGTGCACCACCTCGAGGGGCATCTCCTGGCGCCGCTCCTGGAGAAGGATGCGCCGACTTTTCCGCACGTCGCGCTGCTGGTGTCGGGCGGGCATACGCTCCTCATCGAGGTGGCCGCGATCGGCAGCTACCGGGTGCTCGGCGCGAGCCGCGACGATGCGGCCGGTGAAGCATTCGACAAGACCGCGAAGCTCCTCGGGCTGCCTTACCCCGGCGGGCCGCAGCTGGCGCAACTGGCAGTGCAGGGCGCCGCGGGCGCCTTTACCTTTCCGCGACCGATGCTCGACCGCGCGGGCCTCGAGTTCAGCTTCTCGGGTCTCAAGACCGCGGTGCTGCACGCCGTGCGTGGACGCGCGCTCACCGATACCCTGCGCGCGGACGTGGCCCGCGGCGTGGAGGAGGCGATTGTCGCGACTCTCACGGCCAAGGCGCTGCGGGCGCTCGAATTCACCGGCCTCGATGTGTTGGTGGTCTCCGGCGGCGTCAGCGCCAATCGCGCCCTGCGCGAGCGGTTGACGGCGGCCCTTGCAGCCCACGGCGGCCGCGTCTATTTTCCGCGGCTTGAATTCTGCACCGACAATGCGGCCATGATTGCGGTCGCGGGGCTCAAGCGGCTGCAGGCGGGACAACACGACGGGCTCGCCATCCGGGCGCGCGCGCAATGGCCGCTCGAATCGCTGCCGCCCCTGGCGGCCTGAGCGGGATGGATTCCTTTAGTAAAGTGAACTTATGACCGAGCCACGTTCCGGCGACCGCATCTTTCTGCACGGGCTCACCGCCGAGTGCGTCATTGGCTTCATCGACTGGGAGCGCCGCGTCAAGCAGACCGTCGTCATGGACATCGAGCTGCCGGTCGATTGTCGGCGCGCGGCGCTCTCCGACGCGGTCGTTGACACGCTCGACTACAAGAAGGTGGCCAAGCGCGTGCAGGCGTTCGTGTCGGCTTCCGAGTACCAGCTGGTGGAAACGCTGGCGCACCGGCTCGCGCTCGTGATTCTGCAGGAGTTCGGCATCGAGTGGGTGCGGGTCACCCTCAACAAACCCGGCGCTATCCGCAACTCGCGCGATGTGGGGGTGGTGATCGAGCGCTCGCGTGCCGACCTGTGAGCGAGGTCTACGTCGCCGCCGGCAGCAATATCGCGCCCGAGCACAACCTCGAAATGGCGGTGGCGGCGCTGGCGCGTGAGTTTCCAGGCAGCCGCTTTTCGCCCTGGTATCGCAACCGCGCCGCCGGCTTCGAGGGCGATGACTTCATCAACCTGGTCGCCGGTTTCGCGACCGAGCTTTCCCCGGCCGCGCTGCTCGAGCGGCTGCATGCGATCGAAGTGCAATGCGGGCGGGAGCGGGATTCACCGCGCTGGGCGCCGCGTTCGATGGACCTGGACATACTCCTGTACGGGGAGCTGGTGTGCGTCGGGCCGTCGTTGACCCTGCCGCGTCCGGATCTGCTCAAGCGCGCCTACATGTTAGGACCGCTCGCGGACCTGGCCCCGGACCTGCAGCACCCCACCGCGGGTAAGACCATCGGTGAGCTGTGGCGGGAGTTCGACCGGGGCGCGCATCCCCTCGAGAGGATACGGCCCTGACGCCGCGCGCTCGTGCGCCAGGCTACCAGCCGATGCTGCGTCCGCCATCCACGGCGAGGATCTGCCCGGTGATGTACGGCGCCCCGGTGGCCAGGAACAGGCACACGCGCGCGACGTCCTCGGGCGAGCCCATGCGTTTCAACGCGGTGCGTTGCGTGATTTTCACCTGCAGCGCCTCATCCAGGCCGTCTTCGGGCCACATCACCGGCCCCGGCGCAACCGCGTTCACGCGCACATGAGGACCAAGCTCACGCGCCAGCGCCCGGGTCAGCATCACGAGCCCCGCCTTGGCGATGCTGTACACGGGGTAGCGCCGCAAGGGCCGCAGACCATGGATGTCCGCGATATTGATAATGAGTCCCTGGCGCTCGTGCAGGAGCGACGCCGCGGCCTGGGCGAGGAACAGCGGCGCGCGCAGATTGGTGCCGATGAGATCGTCCCAGTCGATCTCGGTGATATCGCCCACCGGAGTCGGAAAGAAGGTGGAGGCGTTGTTGACGAGAATATCCAGCCCGCCGAAGGCCTGTTGTGCGCTCGCCGGGAGCTTTTTCAACTCGGCGACATCGAGCAGATCGCATTCGGCCAGCGCCGCAGAAGCTGGCCGCACCGCGTTCAGCTCGTCCGCGAGCCGCGTGGCATCCTCCGCGGAGCTGCGGTAATGCAGCACGACATTCGCGCCGGCGCCATGCAGCACACGCGCGATTTGCGCGCCGACGCGCCGCGCCGCGCCGGTGATGAGCGCTGTCTTGCCGCCGAGGGTGTCGCCGGCCGGGTTTGCTGTTGCCATGGAGGGCGATTATGACCGCATCGGGCGTGCGCTCAATGCTGCCGACGCTGACGCCCGCGGAGGCGAGCCACGCGGCGGCGGTTGCCGGGCTCATTCGCGAGCACATCACCCGCGCCGGCGGCTGGCTGTCATTCGAGCGCTTCATGGAACTGGCGCTGTATGCGCCGGGCCTGGGCTATTACAGCGCCGGCAGCCACAAGATCGGGGTGGGCGGGGACTTTGTCACCGCCCCGGAAGTCTCGGATCTTTTCAGCCAGTGCCTGGCGCGCCAGTGCGCGCAGGTGCTGCGGGCCTGCGACCACGGTGAGATTCTGGAACTGGGCGCCGGCACCGGGCGAATGGCGGCCGCACTCCTCGCGGCCCTGGCGGAAAGTGACGCGCTGCCCGAGCGCTACGCCATCCTCGAAGTGAGCGCGGACCTTGCCGCACGCCAGCGTGAGCGCCTCGCACAGCTGCCGGTGGCGCTGCGCTCGCGCGTCGTGTGGCTCACGCGCCTGCCCGAGCACCCGATCGAAGGTGTGATCGTGGCCAATGAAGTGGCGGATGCGCTGCCGTGCCGGCGCTTCCTCCTCGCTGGCGGCGCGGTGCACGAGCTCGGCGTCGCGCTGGCGGCCAACGGCGGTTTTGCCGAGGCGCGCGTGGCGGCCGACGTGGCACTGGCGCGCACCTGCCGGGAACTGTGCGCCGCGTGGCCGTCGCCGAATCCGCAACCCTACACTTCGGAAGCGTGCCTGCGCCTCGAGCCCTGGATCGCTGCCCTCGCGGCAAGCCTGCGGCGCGGCGCGCTGCTGCTCATCGACTATGGCCTGCCGCGCGCCCAGTACTACCACCCGCAACGCTCGCACGGCACGCTGCGCTGTCACTTCCGGCAGCATGTTCACGACGATCCATACATTCATGTCGGCTTGCAGGACATCAGCGCCTGGGTGGATTTCACGCGCGTCGCGGAAGCCGCCACGGCGGCCGATCTTGCGGTGGCCGGCTTTGCGACCCAGGCGGCGTTCCTGCTCGCAACCGATATCGAGAAGCTGGTGGCGCGCGCGCCGGCCGGCGTCACGCAAGCGCGGCTCGCAGGCGAGGCGCAACGGCTGATCATGCCGGGGGAGATGGGCGAAGCCTTCAAGGTCATGGCGCTGACGCGGGCGTGGGACGCGCCGCTACAGGGCTTCACGGTGCAGGACCTGCGCCACTCGCTGTGAGAGGATAAAAAAGCGCATGTCACTGTTGAAAATCATCATCCTCGCGATCGTGCAGGGCCTGGCGGAACTGCTGCCGGTATCGAGTTCCGCACATGTGGTGGTAGCCGAGAAACTCCTGGGCCTGGATCCTTCTTCGCCGCCCATGACGCTGCTGTTAGTCATGCTGCATACGGGCACGATGTTTGCCGTCATCGTCTATTTCTGGCAGCGCTGGCGCGGTACTTATTTCAGCAGCGGGCCGGCCTTCAGGAACTTTGCGGTGCTGATCATCATCGCGACGGCGCTCACGGCCGTGGTGGGCGAGATTCTCATCAAGCTCATCGAAAAAACGGCCTTTCGCAACCTGCCGCATGCGCAGATCGAGGATCTCTTCAGCCACCTCGAACTGATCGCGCCGGCCCTGGCCGCGGCGGGCATCCTGATCCTGATCGCAGGCATCTTCGAGAAGCGCCGCAGCGCGCGTGCCCCTTCGGCAACGGACGAACTGAACCTGAAACAGGCGGGTGTCATCGGCGCCGTGCAGGGACTGTGCCTGCCATTTCGCGGCTTCTCACGCTCCGGCGCGACCATTTCAACCGGCATGTTGTTAGGGGTCGCCAAGGCGCGGGCCGAAGACTTCAGTTTTGCCCTGGCGGTGGTCCTCACCCCGCCGGTCGTGGCGCGCGAGGCGCTGCGGCTCGTCCACTCGGCACGCATCAATGGCACGGCGGATCTGGGTTCGGTCGCTCTCATGAGTCTTCTCGGGGCCGGGATCGCTTTTGTCGCCGGGCTCCTCGCCCTGAAGTGGCTCAGCCGCTGGCTCGAGGGCGGCCGCTGGTACCTGTTCGGGATCTATTGCCTGGTGGCCGCCGCCGCGGTGGCGGCTTTGCACCACGCCGGGTATTAAGCGACCGGCCTTACCGCCGTGACCGCAGCGAGGCGCCGCCGGCGTAGCTCCGCACCAATCGCAGGTCCTGCGAGGCCCTGCCGATCCTCATCCGTCAGCGCTACAGCTGCCGCTGCTGCGAACGCCGCCTTGAGATAGTCAGCCTGCGGGTAGGCTTCCGTCTCACGGCCGGCGCGACCGCGCGCGTCCGCCTCGCAGGCCCGCAGGAGTTCCGCGAAGCGCTCCGGCCGGCGAAATGCATCGCTGGCGTCGAGGAGCTTCAGCACCGTCTCGGGCTTCAGTTCGGCCGCGCGGTGCACGAGTGTGTGCTGGCGCGCGGTCAGGACGGCGAGCTCGCGGTATGCGGTGGGGACCTTGAGGCGATCGCACAGTGCATCGATCAGCGGCACGCCGGCGTCCTCGTGACCGTGGTGGCTCGGCCAGCGCTCGCGCGGTGTGAGCGCCTTGCCGAGGTCATGGACCAGCGCCGCGAAGCGCACCGGTCCGGAAAGTCCGCGGTTCGCTGCGTAGCGCACCGCCAGCAGGGCGTGTACGCCGGTGTCGATCTCCGGATGCCAGCGCGGCGGTTGTGGCACGCCGAAGAGTGCGTCGAGCTCGGGGAAAATTACCGCCAGTGCGCCGCAAGCGCGCAAGGTCTCGAAGAAAACCTCGGGCCGCGTTTCCCCGAGCGCGCGCTCGGTCTCGCTCCAGACGCGCTCCGGGACCAGCGCCTGCACTTCACCCGAGGCCACCATGCGTTGCATGAGCTCGAGGGTCTGCGGGGCGACGCGAAATCCCAGCTCCGCATAGCGTGCCGCGAAGCGCGCCACGCGCAGGATGCGCACCGGGTCCTCGACGAAGTTCCCTGACACGTGGCGCAGCAGGCGCGCGCCAAGATCTGCCCGCCCGCCGTAAGGATCGATGATCTCCCCGCCCGCGCTCTCGGCCATCGCGTTGATGGTCAGATCGCGCCGCTGCAGGTCCTGCTCCAGCGTGACATCCGGTGAGAACTGCGTGGTGAAGCCGCGGTAGCCCGGGGCCACCTTGCGCTCGAGCCGCGCCAGCGCGTATTCCTCGCGCGTCCTGGGATGCAGGAACACGGGGAACTCGCGGCCCACCGGCAGGTAGCCGCCCTGCACCAGTTCCTCCGGCGTCGCGCCGACGACCACCCAGTCGCGTTCGTTCACCGCGCGTCCGAGGAGGCGGTCCCGAACCGCGCCGCCGACCAAGTAGACTTGCATGATGCGCATGGTAACCGAGACCCCCGCGCGGAGCGCGCTGCGCCGCGCGTTGCTATACGCCGGCTGCCTGTTGTTGTCGGGGTGCGGCACCACCTATCTGCTGCAGGCCGGCAATGGCGAGTTACGGGTGCTGCGCGCGCGCGTGCCCATCGCGACGCTCATCGCCGACCCGCACACCGCCGCGCCGCTGCGCGCGCGGCTCGCCGAGGTGAGTGCGGCGCGCGCCTTCGCTTCGGCCGAACTGCGCCTGCCGGACAACAAGAGTTACACCACCTACGCCGACATCGGGCGGCCGTTCGTGGTGTGGAACGTGGTGGCGACCCCTGAATTCTCGGTCAGCCCGCGGGTGTGGTGCTTTCCGGTCGCCGGTTGCGTCGCCTACCGCGGTTACTTCAGCGAGCAGCGCGCGCGCGAGTTTGCGGCACAGCTGGCGGTACGCGGCTTTGATGTCGTGATCGACGGTGTGCCGGCCTACTCGACGCTCGGCAAGTTCTCCGACCCGGTGCTGTCCTCGATGCTGCGTTACGACGACGAGGAACTCGCGGCCACCATCTTCCACGAGCTCGCGCACCAGCTGCTGTACGTGCGCAGCGATTCGCAATTCAACGAGGCGTTTGCGACCACGGTCGAGGATACCGGGCTTGAGCGCTGGCTCGCGCACCAGGGGGAACCCGGCCGTATCGCGCAGTTTCGCGAGCGCCGCGCCCGGGCGCGCGAGTTCCTCGGGCTCCTCGGCGCCGCCCGCGCGCAGCTGGTGCGCCTGTATGCCACGGCTGCGCCGCGCGATGAGCTGCGCGCCGGCAAAGTGCAGATCCTCGCCGCGCTGACCGGCGAGATCCGTGTGCTCGAGAAACGCCAGGGGGTGCACTATCCCCTGTACGACGAATGGATCGCCGCGGGGCTCAACAACGCGCGCCTCGCCGCGGTGGCGACTTACTTTGATTGCGTGCCGGGCTTTGAGCGGCTGCTGGCGGAAAATGACTACGACCTGCCGCGCTTCTACGCCGCGGTGCGCGCCCTGGCGCGAGCGCCGCGCGCCACCCGCCATGCACAGCTGTGCACGCACCCTGATTGAGTAGTGCGGCGGGCTAGCGGTGGCTGGCGGCCGGCGCCACCGCGGGTGTGTCCGGCGCGCTCGCGATCACCGCGGTGACGTGCTGCGGCTTGCCGTCGCGCACCAGGCCGACCTCGACCTTGTCGCCGACGCGCAAGAGGCCGATGGCGTTGCGCAGCTCGCTGTTGGATTTGACCGCCTGGCCGTTCACGGTCGTGATCACGTCTCCGGTACGGATGCCCGCGGCTTCGGCGGCCGAGCCCTCGATGACCTGTGAGACCAGTGCGCCGCTCACGCTGCTTAATCCCAGGGAGTGCGCGATGCCGGCGGTGACCGTGTACATGCTCACGCCGAGCTCGCCGCGTTTGACCCCGCCGTAGCGGATCAGCTGGTCCATGACGCTGTGCGCCATGTTCACCGGGATCGCGAAGCCGATGCCGATGTTGCTGCCGGTGCGGGAGAGGATCGCCGTGTTGATCCCGATCAGCTCGCCGCGCAGGTTGACCAGCGCGCCGCCGGAGTTGCCGGGATTGATCGAGGCGTCGGTCTGGATGAAGTCTTCATAGCCGTCGGGGCTGATCCCGGAACGCGACAGCCCGCTGATGATCCCGGAGGTCACCGTGTGCTGCAGACCGAAGGGGTTGCCGATGGCGACGACGAAATCCCCGACTTCGGACTTCGCGGAATCCCCGAGTGCGATCTGCGCCAGGCCCTCGGCCTTGACTTTCAGGACCGCGACGTCCGAGGGCGCGTCGCTGCCGACGATCTCGGCCTTGAGGTCGCGGCCGTCCTGCAGCGTTACGGTGATCTCGCTGGCGTTCTCCACCACGTGGGCGTTGGTGACGATGTAGCCCTTGCGGGCATCGAAGATGACCCCGGAACCGGCGCTCTGAAACGGCCGCTCGCGGGTGCCCGATTCAGGGGGCACGTCGAAGAAGCGGTGGAAGAACGGATCATCGAGCAAGGGGTTCTGCGCGCTGCGCTCGCGGATGGTGCCGCGCGTTGCGATGTTGACCACCGCCGGGGAGACCTTGCGGATCATGGGGGCGAGCGAAGGCAGCGGGGTGTCGCCCGCTGTCGGCGGGATCCCGGCGAGGCAGGCGCTCGCCGCCAGCGCCGCGATCAGGCACCAGGCGGAAGTTAAGGCTCTCATGGCCCGATGAAGTCTAGCTCAGGCGGGCCGGAAGCAAGTCACGCCGGCGGGCGAAGTGAGCACCGCCGGCGTGTCTTGAGTGCAGCTCAGGCAGCCTGTACGGCGATGCGCCGCGGCTGCTCCTGCGGGCGCTTCGGGATGCTGAGCTCCAGCACGCCGTTGACGTGGGTGGCCTTGATGGCCTCCGCGTCCGCGCTCTCAGGAAGGGTGAAGCGACGCAGAAACGTGCCGCTGGCGCGCTCCACGCGCTCGTAGCCGTCCGCAGTCGCGTTCTTCTGCGCGCTGCGCTCGCCCTTGACCGTCAGCACGCCCTTGTCGGCGGTAATTTCGATGTCCTTGGGCTCGACGCCCGGCACATCGGCCGCCACCACGAAGCGCTCGGCTTCCTCGCGGATGTCGACGTGCGGAATCCAGCTGACACGCGCGGCATCGGCGCCGTCAGCCAGGCCCTGGGTCTCGCCGAGAGCGCGATCGAGATGCCGCTGTACGCGGCTCACGAACGCCCACGGCTCGTAACGAACGATTGTCATTTTCAGATCTCCTGTTGGAAAGGCAGTTTGAAACTTGAGCGCCACTTACCGGCGCGGCTTGCACACGATGTGCGGTCCACGCGCCTGGGTTTCAAGGGAGCAGCCCTGCGGTCGGGAGGAGTCTTCAGGCAGGTGGTCAGGAAATAGCCAGGGGTGGAAATCGCGCCCTGCGGCGGGCGCGAACCGCAGCCTTGGCCGCGCCGCGCCTGTGGGCAGCTTGTGCAAAACCTGTGCTTGGCCTGGGCACAAGATGTTGGGGTCAGGGAGAGTCGACTCAGATGGCGCAGTTTTGGTAAAAAATATGCCGTATCCTGTGGCTAAGAACGGTGCAATACATTGAAATAATTGATCTAAATCGGGGCAAAAAAACGTATTATGGAATCTTGACGCACCCCGGGGTCGTCATTAGGCTTTCGACCCCGACACACAAGATCTTGTGTTCGTGCAAGGCGAACAAGGTCCGCGGTCGGGGGGAGGTTGCAGGGGCCTGGCTGTTCTGACAGACAGCAGGTGCCGTCGGGTCCGCGGCTCATCAAGATCGCGGGCGCTGCCGGTTTTCCCTACATCCGTGAGAAAAGGCGTCAAGAAAGTCGGAGCGCCGCGGATTTCATGAACACCGTCGTGAAGGTTGAGCCCAAAGATATCGATGCGATTCCCTTCCAGGAAGCATCGCTCGACATCTGGGATAAAAAGTATCGCCTGACCGCCAAGGACGGCACGCCCATCGACAAGTCGATGGACGAGACTTATCAGCGCGTGGCGCGCGCGCTCGCCGACGTCGAGCGAGCCGATGCGCGCGAGCACTGGTACGAGCGGTTCCTGTGGGCGCTGCGCCGTGGGGCGATTCCCGCCGGCCGCGTCACTTCCAACGCCGGGGCGCTCGAGCACAAGCCCGCCACCTCGACCATCAACTGCACCGTCTCCGGCACGGTCCGCGACTCGATGGACGACATCCTGAAGAAGGTCCACGAGGCGGGGCTGACGTTGAAGGCGGGCTGTGGTATCGGCTATGAATTCTCGACGCTGCGCCCGCGCGGCGCCTACGTGTCGGGCGCGGGCGCCTACACCTCCGGCCCGCTGTCGTTCATGGATATCTTCGACAAGATGTGTTTCACCGTCTCCTCCGCCGGCGGCCGCCGCGGCGCGCAGATGGGCACCTTCGATATCGGGCATCCGGATGTCATGGAGTTCATCCGCGCCAAGCGCGAGAACGGGCGCCTGCGGCAGTTCAACCTGTCGCTCCTGATCACGGACGAGTTCATGCAGGCGGTGCGCGAGGATCGCGAGTGGAAGCTCGCTTTCCCGCTGGCGCAAAGAGAGTACGAGGCGGAGCAGCCCGATCTCGCCGATGCGACGAAGTTCGTGTGGCGCGAATGGCCGGTGCACGAGGGCTACGTCGCCAATGACGTGGGCCTGGTCGCCTGCAAGATCTACAAGACCCTGCCCGCGCGGCGCATGTGGGACGTAATCATGACGTCCACGTATGACTTTGCCGAGCCGGGCTTCATTCTCATCGACCGCGTTAATGAGATGAACAACAACTGGTGGTGCGAGAACGTCCGCGCCACGAACCCATGTGGTGAGCAACCGTTGCCGCCGTACGGTTCCTGCCTGTTAGGTTCGGTGAACCTGACTCGTTTCGTGAAGCATCCGTTCAGCGATTTCGCGGAATTCGACTGGCTCGAATATCGCGAGGTCGTGAAGGTGTTCACGCGCATGCTCGACAACGTCGTCGAGGTCAACGGCCTGCCGCTCGAGCAGCAGCGTGGGGAAATCCTGCGCAAGCGCCGTCACGGCATGGGGTTCTTAGGGCTGGGCAGCACCATGGTGCTGCTGCGCATGAAGTACGGCTCGCCCGCGGCGGTGCAGTTCACCGAGGACGCGGCGCGCGAGATGGCGGTGGCGGGCTGGGAAGCGGCGCTGGAGCTGGCGCGTGAGAAGGGCCCGGCGCCGATCATGAACGAGGAGTTCACGGTTACCAAGGAGATGCTGCGCAAGCGCCCGGAGATGGTGAAGGACGGCTGGAAAGCGGGTTCCAAGATCGCGGGGCGCCTCCTGCACGCGAAGTACAGCCGCTACATGCAGCGCGTGGCGCAGGTCGCCCCGCAGCTGGTGCACGAGCTGGCCGAAACCGGCGCGCGCTTCACGCACCACACCTCGATCGCGCCCACGGGGACGATTTCGCTGTCGCTTGCTAACAATGCGTCGAATGGAATCGAACCTTCGTTTGCGCACCACTACTTCAGAAACGTGATCCGGGTGGGCAAGAAGTCCAAGGAAAAGATCGACGTTTATTCCTTCGAGTTGCTGGCGTATCGCGAACTCGTCAATCCGAGTGCCACACCTGGAGCTACCAACGATGGCGAAAGACTGCCGGACTACTTCATCGCCTCGGACGAGGTCACTCCCAAAGAGCATGTCGAGGTGCAGGCTGCGGCCCAGAAGTGGGTCGATTCATCGATTTCTAAGACGGCGAACGTGCCTACGGATTTCCCCTACGCGAAATTCAAGGACATCTATCTGTATGCACACGAGCAGGGTCTGAAGGGCTGCACGACGTTCCGCTTCAACCCGGAGGCCTTCCAGGGCGTGCTGGTGAAAGAGCAGGACCTCAAGAACACGCTCTACAAGTTCACGCTCGAAGACGGCTCGGTGGTCGAGGTGCGTGGCGACGAGGAAATCGACTACGACGGCGAGATCCACACGGCGGCGAATCTGTTCGACGCCATGCGAGACGGGTATTACGGGCGTCTGTGAGCACTTGAAATTCACGCACGTCGAATCCAGGAACTGAATATGAGCATCAAGATCGATCGAAAAATCGTTAAGTACCAGGTGCAGAAGCCCGAGGACAAGGCCGAGGCCAAGCCGTTCGACAAGGCGGCCCAGGCGCGCCTGCCGGCGCAGGTGGCGGATGAGTTCGTGCGCGACAAGAACGGCCACACCGCCAAAGTCATCCGCATGCACGAGAAGCTCGAGCGTCCGGAAATGCTGATCGGCTCGACCTACAAGATCAAGACGCCGATCTCCGATCACGCCATGTACGTGACCATCAACGACATCGTGCTGAACGAGGGCACCGAGTACGAGCAGCGCCGGCCGTTCGAGGTGTTCATCAATTCCAAGAACCTGGATCACTTCCAGTGGATCGTGGCGCTCACGCGTATCATCTCGGCGGTGTTCAGGAAGGGCGGCGACGTGACCTTCCTGGTGGACGAGCTGAAGGCGGTGTTCGACCCGCGCGGCGGCTACTGGCAGCCCGGCGGCAAGTTCATGCCCTCGATCATTGCCGAGCTCGGCCACGTGATCGAGAAACACCTGCAAAGCATCGGCCTCATTCGCAAGACCCAGCTGGACGTGCACCAGCAGAAGCTCGTCGACGAGAAGCGCGCCGAGTTCGAGGCGCGCGCCAAGCAAAGCGATGCCTTCGCCAAGTCGCATTTCCCGGAAGGCGCGCAGCTGTGCGGACGCTGCAGCACCGCCGCCGTGGTCATGATGGACGGCTGCATGACGTGCCTGAATTGTGGCGATTCCAAGTGCGGGTGAGTGCTTAAGTTCTGACGACCAACGCGAACTGACAGGGCGATCCGAAAATTACGAGGCGCACAGGCGCCTCTTTTTTTAGCGGCAAAAAAAACCCCGCCAGGAGGCGGGGTGTCGGTCGCTTGCTTGTGTGTGGAGGAGTGTCTTCTCGTTGTTATTCGGTGTGTGTACGTGGTGGCCGGCTGTCAGTCGTCTTCGGACCCACGCTTTCTTCGGTTATCCCGTTGGCTCTTCCTTCCCGGACTGATGTCCTTGGGGGAGATATAAGCAACACGCGTGCCAGCCGCTGCGCCTTGCGGTCCGATGTGACAAGGTGTCGCCACGGTGACCGTATTGTGTGACGCAGTGCGCATTGCGCAGCCGGTTCGTGGCCGGGTGCCTCGCGCGGCTACCGGACCGGCACGCGCCGGATCGGCGTTGAAACCGCTGCAGTGTCAAAATGCTCGACAGGTTGTGCCCGCAAGGGTGTGAAGCAGGGAGCTATGTACGCGCCTAACCAATTGAATACACTTGCGAAATATGATCTCTACAAGGTGTAAATGATGTCGACAACTGGGTTGGAGTCTGGTGGTGCGTAAGGGGCCGCGCGCCTGGGGAATGTGGCTCGCTGCCTGCGTTTGCGTACTCGCGGTTCCGCCAGTCCTCGGCGCCGACAACCCCGTGCCGCGCCCGCCGCAGCTGGAGCGGGACGTGCAGTTCTGGGTGCGCGTCTACACCCAGATCGATACCAACTCCGGCTTTCTTCACGACCAGTACAACCTCGCCGTCGTCTACGACACGCTGCATTTCCCGCCGGACACCGTGCCCGCCGAGCGCGAGAAGCTGGTGGACGCGGCGCGTGATCGCTACGCCGCGGCCCTGAAGCGCATCGCGGATGCGGGCGACACGCCACTGGCCGCGGATGATCAGCGCATCAAGGACCTGTGGGGCGCTGAAGGCACGCCGGAACACCTGCGCGCCGCGGTCGATGACATCCGCTTCCAGCTCGGGCAGTCGGATCGCTTTCGTGCCGGCCTCGTCCGCTCCGGCGCCTGGGAAGTCCACATCGCCGAGACGCTCGCGGACCTGGGGCTCCCGGCGGAGCTCGCGGTGCTGCCGCATGTGGAGTCCTCGTTCAACCCGGCTGCGTATTCCAAGGTCGGGGCGGCGGGACTGTGGCAGTTCATGCGCTCCACCGGACGGCGCTACCTGCGCATCGACGGCGCGGTGGACAATCGCCTGGATCCGTTCCGCTCCACCGAGGCGGCGGCGCAGCTGCTCGCCTACAACTACCGCGTGCTCGGAACCTGGCCGCTCGCGCTCACCGCGTATAACCACGGTACCGCCGGCGTGCGGCATGCGAAGGAGACCCTGGGCACGGACGACATAGCCAGCATCGTGCGCAACTACCACAGCCGCACCTTCGGCTTCGCCTCGCGCAACTTCTATGTGTCCTTCCTCGCGGCGCTGGAGATCGACCACGACCCGGCGAAGTATTTCGGTCCCCTGCAGAAGGAGGCCGAGGCGCGCTTTCAGGAAGTGGAGCTGCCCGCCTATGTGACCGTGAGCGCGCTCGAGCACACCCTCAAGATCGACCCTGCAAAGCTGCGCGGGCTCAATCCGGCGCTGCTGGAATCGGTGTGGCAAGGCCGGCAGCGCATTCCGCGCGCGTATCGCCTGCGCCTGCCCACGGATGGCCAGCAGTGGAGCAGTGAGGTGCTCGCGCAGCGCCTGGGGCCCCATGAACTCTTCGCCGGCCAGCGCCCGCCGCCGCGCTACCAGGTGCAACCCGGCGAGACGCTCGCCGGGATTGCGGACCGCTTCGGCGTGTCGATCCACGCGCTGGCGCAGCTGAATCGCCTGCGCACCAGCGCGCGCGTGCGCCCGGGCCGGGTCCTGACACTGCCTGAGTCACCGGCGGTGCCGGTGGCGGGCGTCACCGCGCTCGAAGCCAGCAATGTGGCGCCGGGTGCGTCGCCGGCAGCGCCGCGACCCGCCGCGGCCCCGGCAACTGCTGTTGCCGCACGCACACCCGCACCTGCGGCCGCGGCATCAGGCTCAGCTGGCGGTGCCGTGCCGGTGGCCGTCGCGCAACGCGAGAGCGCCGAGGATGCGGCAGCGGCCGAAATGGAGATGGTGACGATTCACGGGCACGTGGGCAGTCCGCAGCCGGTATCAGCGGCGCAGGCGGAGGCGCTGGGCCCGGCACTCGGACCGGCGACCGACGTGCAGCAAAGCGCCGATCCCATCGACTACTCGGTCTCAAAGGAGGGCACCATCCGGGTCGCTGCCGATGAGACGCTCGGGCACTACGCCGACTGGCTCGCTATCCCCACGGCGAGCCTGCGCACGCTCAATCACCTGAAAGCGAAGCAGCCGGTCCTCATCGGTGAGCGCATCCGGCTGGAACTGCGCAAGGTGCCGCGCGAGACGTTCGAGCAGCGGCGCCGCGAGTATCACCGCGCACTGCAGGCGAGTTATTTCGCGTCTCACCGCATCATCGGCACCGAGGCTTACATCGCGCGCCCGGGAGACTCGCTCTGGACGCTCACACAGCGCGGTGCGCAGCTGCCGATGTGGCTGCTGCAGCAGTACAACCCGGACGTGAACCTCGCGGAACTTCATGCGGGCGTGCAGCTCGCGATACCGCGCGTGGAGCAGGTCGGCAACGGCGGCTGATGTGCTGTGACGACGTTCATGCCGGGAAAAGCCTGCAGCGTCTATAATCGCCCCTGAATGACCATAAACTGCCGGAAACGCATGAATTTCAGGCTCTTAGCCGCGCTTATAGCGGCTGGGCTGGCGAGCGCGTGCCTCGCGGACGGGCTGCCGGGGACGCAGCCAGGGAGCCAGCCGGGGACCCAGCCGGTGATGCTGCGCTCCAATGACGCGCTGCCGGTGGTTGACCGGGTGGTCGTGCACAAGGGGCTGCGACGCCTGGACCTCATGCAGGCAGGCAACGTGGTACGCAGCTACCACGTCGCGCTGGGATTGAACCCCACGGGACAAAAAGAGCGCTCGGGAGATTTCCGCACGCCGGAGGGTGACTACCGCCTGGACCGGCGCAACTCCCGCAGCGACTACTTTCTGTCGATCAAGGTGTCCTATCCGAACGAATCGGATCTGCGGCGCGCGCGCGCGCGGCATTGGCAGACGGGCGGCTCGATCATGATTCACGGGCTGCCGAACCTGATGAAGCATGACGCGGACTACTACCAGCGTACCGACTGGACCGATGGCTGCATCGCCGTATCGAACGCCGACATGGTCGAGATCTGGATGCTCACCCCGGACAACGCGCCCATCGACATTCTGCCGTAGATGTGAGCGACACCGAGTCTTCAGAGTTTGTCGACGCGCGGGTGGGCCCGCGCGGCAGTCTCGAGAACCTGTCGCAGACTGAGATCGACAAGCTGCTCGATTCGGGCCAGGGCGGGCTGTATCCCCTGTTCCGGCGCTGCGCGCTCGCGGTCCTTAACTCCGGCGCCTCCAGCGACAATGCCAAGGAAATCTTCGACCGCTACAGCTCCTTTGACCTGCGCATCGTGCGTCAGGCCTGGGGCGTAAAGCTCGAGATGAAGAATGCCCCGGCGGCCGCCTTCGTCGACGGGCAGATGATCCGTGGCATCAAGGAGCACCTGTTCGCGGTGCTGCGCGACGTGGTCTACATCGCGGATGAGATCGTCGGCAGCGGGCGCTTCGATCTCACCGACTCGGCCGCCATCACCAACGCGGTATTCCACGTGCTGCGCAATGCGCGGCTGCTCGATCACAAGGCGCGCCCGAATCTCGTCGTGTGCTGGGGCGGACACTCGATCGCCACTGAGGAGTACCAGTACACCAAGGAGGTCGGCTACCAGATCGGGCTGCGCGGACTGGACGTGTGCACCGGCTGTGGACCGGGCGCGATGAAGGGGCCCATGAAGGGCGCGACCATCGGCCACGCCAAGCAGCGCATCGAGCATGGCCGCTACATAGGCATCACCGAGCCGGGCATCATTGCCGCCGAGTCGCCCAACGCGATTGTCAGCCAGCTCGTGATCCTGCCGGACATTGAAAAGCGCCTCGAAGCCTTCGTGCGCATGGCGCACGGCATCGTGGTGTTTCCGGGCGGCGCCGGCACCGCCGAGGAGATCCTGTACCTGACCGGGATCCTCCTCGACCCCGCCAACCAGCGCCAGCCGTTCCCCATCGTGCTCACGGGACCTGCGGCGAGCGCGGCGTATTTCGAGCACATCTGCCGCTTCATCGGCGCAACCCTCGGAGCGGAGGCAGTGCGGCGCCTCGCGGTGGTGGTCGATGACCCGGCGGAGGTGGCGCGGCGCATGGTCCACGGCATGGACGCGGTGCGCGAGTTCCGCCGCCGCCAGAGCGATTCCTACAACTTCAACTGGTTGCTGTCGATCCGGCGCGAGTTCCAGCTGCCGTTCGAGGTCACCCACGCATCGATGCGGGCGCTGCAGCTGAAGCGCGGCCAGCCCCCGCACGAGCTCGCCGCCAACCTGCGGCGCGCGTTTTCCGGCATCGTCACCGGCAACGTCAAGGAATACGGCATCCAGGCCATCGAGCGGCTCGGTCCCTACGAGCTCGCCGGCGATCCGACCATCATGCGTCTGCTGGATGAGCTGCTGGCGGCGTTCGTCGCGCAGCAGCGCATGCGCCTGCCCGGCAGCGTCTACCAGCCGGTGTATCGCCTCGTCGCCTGACATAACGCACGCGCACGCCGCACGCCACACACTTTTTTCGCATCTCGCGAGAGCTGCGTCCCAGCGTAGCGGTACGGCGACATGCCTGTGAACCAGTTCCTGCGGCGCGCGTTATGAACACCGTACGCTGCAAGTAACTCTTCAGGAGCTTCCATGAGCTCATCCGACAAGGGGCGGGACGAACCGCCCGCTATACACCGCGACGCGACGCCCACCGGCAACCCGACGGGTGGGCCGGACGCATACGCGAACTGGCTCGACCGCATGCAGCGCGCCCGCGCCCGTCAGGCTGCGATCACCCGCAACCTCTACACCTGGTCGAACTACAAGAACTGGGCTGACCAGGTACGTGATTCCTGGGCCACACCCGACAGCACGACCGGCGCCGCCAAGACGCCTAAGCGCTAGCGCAGCGCGCGGCACGCCCGGGCGCGTGCCACCCCTTCACGCATTGGCCACTGCGGGCGGCGGCACCAGCGCCGCGTCCACCGCATTCCCCGCGCCCCCGGCAGGCGGCGCCGTGGTTTCGCCGGTTGCCGACGTGCCGCCCGGGGACTGCGGCGGCGGCAAGGCAGTATCCGGCTTCGCACCCGTCAGCCATTGCACCAGCGGCAGCCATTGCTCCACGTCGTCCTGGGCCACGTAGCTTTTCATCTCGTGCACACCGACCCCGAGTTCCGCGGCGCGCACGTAGTTCTGCGAGTCGCGGATGGTGGCCACGATCGGGATGCCGAGGGTGTGCAGGAAGCGGATTAACGACTGGTAGGTCAGGGTGTTGCGTCGCACGCGGTTGGCGATGACGCCGATGCGGTTGTCCTCGCGGCGGATCTTGGCCACCAGCAGCAGGTCGCGGATGCACTTGGAGCAGGCGTGGATGTCGATGTCCGAGGGCAGC
Organism: uncultured Gammaproteobacteria bacterium; assembly: GCA_963793895.1. Taxonomy (GTDB): domain Bacteria; phylum Pseudomonadota; class Gammaproteobacteria; order Steroidobacterales; family Steroidobacteraceae; genus 13-2-20CM-66-19. Next base: position 44,643 of record CAWCBV010000005.1, on the reverse strand, counting down.
ACCGGCACGATGATCTTGTTCGCGTTGCGCGTCATTTCCGCCAGCTCGCTGGGCGTGAGCGCGGCCGGAGTGTCGACCACGACGTGACTGGCGTTCTCCGGAACGCGCAGCTGGAACGCGCGCGTGGTGCGCGTGTCCTTCTCGAACGCGGCGATGACCTGGATCTGCGGCTGGGAGGGCTTGCGCTTGCGGACCCAGCGCACCGATGAGCCCTGCGGGTCGAAGTCCATGAGAACCGGCAGCGCCCCCTGCGAGGCAAGGTAACTCGCCAGGTTGATCGCGATGGTCGTCTTGCCGGACCCGCCTTTGGGGTTCAGGACGACGATGCGCTGCATGATGACCTGATTTAAGTCACGTCCGGGTGTCACGGGGCGAGGCAAGCCTACGCATGCCCGTCACGTGCTGCAAGGGACGCGCAGCAAGGCGCGCTACGAGTGTGAGCGCGCGCACGCCGCGCCCTGCCGCGGCCACGTACAGTACATCCCGCATGGAGTTTCTCGCGTACTTTTGGGACGATCTCGACGATGTCGTCGGTGCCTGTCGCCACCTCGCGACGGCGGCGCTCACCGAAACACTCGCCACCGCCGTGCCCTTCATCGCCTGCGCCGCGGGCATGCTGCTGGCCTGCGCGGCGGCGCTGCTCCTCGCGCGCGAGCACTTAGCTCAGCTCCTGGCCTGAAGGCCGCCTTCCGCCCCCGCCAGTCCGGTTCCCGCACGGGGCGCTTGAAAATTCCGCGCCAACTCCCAAGATCGCTCGTTTGCGGACCGCCGCGCGCGGTGAGGGACGAGCATGCCAGCGACGAAACCCGAAGGCGAGAGCGCCGCGCCGGCCGGCGATCGCCAGACCCACGGCTTCCAGGCGGAGGTGCGCGAGCTGCTGAAGCTCATGATCCACTCCCTGTACAGCCACCGGGAGATCTTCCTTCGCGAGCTCATTTCCAACGCCTCCGATGCCTGCGACCGGCTGCGTTTCGCCGCCATCGCCGATAGCGCGCTGCTAGCCGACGATCCGGAGTTCGGCATCCGCATCGACGCGGATCCCGCCGCCGCCACCGTGACCATCACCGACAACGGTATCGGCATGACGCGCGAGGAGACCATCGCCAACCTCGGCACCATTGCGCGCTCCGGGACCCGCGAGTTCTTCCGCTCCCTCTCGGGGGACGAGCAGAAGGCCTCGGCGCTCATTGGCCAGTTTGGCGTCGGCTTCTATTCCGCGTTCATTGTCGCGGAGCGCGTCGAGGTGCGCTCCCGCAAGGGCGGCGCGGCACCCGAGGCGGGCGTGCGCTGGGAGTCCGGCGCCGAAGGGGACTTTACGGTTGAGAGCGTGACCCTTCCCAGCCGCGGCACCGCCGTCACCCTGCACCTGAAGGCCGACGCGCTCGAATTCGCCGATCCCATGCGCCTGCGGGCTCTCATCCGCCGCTACTCCGACCACATCGGTTTCCCGGTCCGCATGCGCAAGGAAGGCGAGGCCTCGCTCGAATACGAGGTGGTGAACCAGGCGAAGGCGCTGTGGACACTGCCGCGGGCGCAGGTGACGGACGAGGAATACCGGCAGTTCTACCAGTATCTCGCCCATGACTTCACCGACCCGCTCGCCTGGAGCCACAACAAGGTGGAGGGCAAGCGCGAATACACGAGCTTGCTGTACCTGCCGGCGCGGGCGCCGTTCGACCTGTGGCAGCGTGATGCGACGCGCGGACTGAAGCTGTATGTGCGGCGCGTATTCATCATGGATGACGCCGAGCAGTTCCTGCCGTTGTATCTGCGCTTCGTCAAGGGCGTGGTGGATTCGGGCGACCTGCCGCTGAATGTGTCGCGCGAGATCCTGCAGCAGGAGCCGGAGGTCGAAGCCATCAGGAGCGGCCTGACCCGGCGCGTGCTGGAGCTGCTGGCGCGCCTGGCGAAGGACGAGGTGCAGAAGTACGCCACGTTCTGGAAGGAGTTTGGCGCGGTCCTGAAGGAGGGCATCGCGCAGGATCCCGCCAACCAGGCGGCCATCCTGCCGCTCCTGCGCTTTGCCAGCACTCACGAGTCCGGCGGCACCGCCTCCGTGAGCCTCGCGGACTACGTCGCTCGCATGCAGCCCGGGCAGGAGCGCATCTACTACGTCATCGCCGAGAGCCTGGCAGCCGCGCGCGGCAGCCCCGCCATCGAGCGTCTCAGGGAGCGCGGCCTCGAAGTACTGCTGCTCGCCGAGCGGATCGATGAGTGGGTCATGGGGCAGCTCGAACCCTTCGAGGGCAAACGCTTCAAGGATGCATCGCGCGGCGATCTTGAGCTGGGGGGGCTCGCGAGCGATGCCGACCGCAAGCAGCACGATGCCGATCTGAAGGAAAGCAAGGGGCTCCTGAAACGCATCAAGGATGCTCTCGGTGAGCGCGTTACTGAGGTGCGTGTCAGCGAGCGCCTGAAGGAGTCGCCCGCGTGCCTGGTGCTCGGGGAGCACGATCTGTCCGAGCAGATGCGGCGCATTCTCGCCGCCACGGGCCAGAAGGTGCCCGATGCCCGGCCGCTGCTGGAGGTGAACGTCGGACACCCGCTGGTGAAGTACCTGGACGGCGTCGCGGACCTGAGTCAGTTCACGGAACTCGCGCAGCTGCTGTTCGAGCAGGCCGCGCTCGCCGAAGGGGTGTCCCTGAGCAATCCGCCGGAGTACGTGCAGCGCCTGAATCGCCTGCTGGTGAGACTCGCGGCCCCCGGCGCGCCGGCCTGAACGCTCATGGTGCTCAAGGCTCCACGCGCTGAACGGCTGACTCTCGCCGGCCCCGCAGGGGGCCTGGAGGCGCTCATCGAGACACCCGTGAGCGGCGAGGACAGCCAATCCGCGCCGCCGGCCGGCGCCTTCGCCGTGGTCTGCCACCCGCATCCTCAGTTCGGCGGGACGCTGGAGAATAAGGTGGTGCACACCCTGGCGCGCGCCTTCAACCAGCTGGGAGCGCCCGCCATCCGTTTCAACTTCCGCGGCGTCGGCACGAGCGCCGGGAGCTACGACGACGGCCGCGGCGAGATCCAGGATGCGCTCGCCGTCATTGCCTGGGGTCGCCAGCGCTGGCCGGGCGCGGCGCTGTGGCTCGGAGGCTTTTCGTTTGGCGGCTCGGTGGCGGTGTGGGCGGCAGGCGAGGCGGAACCCGCGCGCCTGGTGGCCGTCGCGCCCGGCATCACCAAGATGGGTGTAACAGGCGCCGCGCCACCCCGGTGCCCGTGGCTCATCGTGCAGGGCGACGCGGACGACGTCGTGCCGCCGCAGGTCGTGCTCGCGTGGTCGCGCACCCTTGTGCCTGTGCCCGAGGTCGTGGTCCTGCCCGGTGCCGGGCATTTCTTTCACGGCCGTATCAATGACTTGCGCGAGACGGTACTGGCCTTCATGGGCCGCGCGGTGAGCGCTTAAGAACAAAAAAACCCGGGAGAATTTCTCCTCCCGGGCTTTTATGCCGCAGTTAAAAGCGGAAAGGGTGAACTCTTAGGAGTTGACCATGCCCTTGAGGCTCTTCAGAGGCATCACGCGAACCTTCTTGCTCGCCGGCTTGGCCTTGAACATCATCTTCTCGCCGGTGAACGGATTAACGCCTTCCCGAGCCTTGGTGGCCGGCTTCTTGACGACCTTCATCTTCAAGAGGCCCGGCATCGTGAACAAGCCGTTGCCGCGCAGGCTCTTCTTGATTACACCGCTCAGCGAATCGAATACGCCTCCGATCTGCTTGCGGGAGAGCCCCGTGTCCTTGGAGATGTGTGTCAGGACTTCCGACTTCGTCGGTGCGCCACCCTTTTTCGCCATGTTGCCCTACTCCTCGAATTGAATTTAGTGATTGCGGAACGCGGCGCAGTGCTGCCGCGAATTGAGAATCGGCGCGGAAAATAGCACATGCGCGCGCATACGCGAAGCGGTTTTTTATTTCACGCGGCGCGCAAATGCCTTTTTTCTCAGGGTTTGCGCGGCGCGCGGGCGTAATTAAGGCGCCGCCGAGGCCGTGGAGCAGGCGCGCGGATGCTGCGATTCCCGGTGCGAAGTCGCGCTTAAGCACGTGTTCCGAAAGCTTCAGTAGCGCCCGCCTGAGCGCGCGCGATCGGCGAGCCACACCTTTTGCACGCGCCACGAAGGGGGAACGCTCTGGAGCTTAAACAGCGCAAGAGGATCAGCAGCGCCTGGATGACGATGATGGCCCACAGCGGCGACAGATCCAGTCCCGCTACCGAAGGGATCAGCCGGCGGATCGGGCGTAACACCGGTTCGCACACCGCCGCGAGCATGGACTGCAGGGGCGAGTAACCGCTCGGGGCGATGAGGCCGAGGAGTGCGTAGAGCAGGATGGCGTAGCAGTAGGTCGACAACAGCATGCGGCCGATTTCCAGCAGCATCGCCCGCGCCCAGTCGAGCGGCCCGGGCAAGACGCCGCTGTGCAATGCGAACAGGCAGGCAACCTCGACCGCGGTCACGAGCAGCACTGCCACTACCGAGGCGGTGTCGAGCTTGCCGATCGGGGGCAGCACGCGCCGCAGCGGCAGGATCAGCGGATTCGTCAGCCGCACCACCGCCTGCGCAATGGGGTTGCGGAAGTCGGCCCGGTTGAGCTGCAACAGCAGCCGCGCCAGGAACACGAACAGGGCCAGCGACAGCAGCGTCTCGACGATGAAATAGATAGCGCTCATGAGGTTCTCGCACCGCTGGCGGGGATCGCAGCGGCCACAGCCAGCTCGCGGCTACGCTGCGCTGCCGCGCTGAGCGCCTGTGCCACGGTAGCGCGCAGGCCGGCGCCCTCCAGGACGCGCAGCGCCGCCTCGGTGGTGCCTCCGGCAGAGGTCACCTCGGCCCGCAGGCGCCTGAGGTCGCAATCCGCGCCCTGGGCCAGGAGTCCCGAGCCGTACAGCGTCGCGCTCGCGAGGCGCCGCGCGGTGCTTAGCGGGAGACCGAGCTGCTCGCCGGCCTCGGCCATGAGCTCAGCCAGAAGAAAGAAATACGCCGGACCGCTGCCCGACAGCGCGGTCACCACATCCAGCGCTTCCTCGGTGCCCACCCACACGGTCTCGCCGACCGCTGCGAGCACGCTCTGTGCGCTCGTGCGCTGTGCCGGCGACATGTCGCTCGTGCCATAGAGCCCGGTGATCCCGGCGCCGACGAGCGCCGGGCGGTTGGGCATGGCGCGTACCACGCGGATGCCGGGACCGCAGGCCGCCTCGAGCGCGGCGAGCCGAACCCCGGCGGCCACGGAAACCACCAGCGACCGCTGACTGGCGAACAGGCCCGCAAGGCCGGTGAGCGTAGCCACGGCGTCCTGCGGCTTTACGGCGAGCACCACTACGGCGGCCTCTGCGGCCGCCTGCGTGTTATCAGCAAACGCGCTGACGCCGAAATCGCTGGCCAGGAGCTCCCGCGCGGCGGCGTCTTTCTCGCCCACGTTGAGTTGCTCAGGACGGGTGCCGGAGCGCAGCAGGCCGCCCACGAGCGCACGGCCCATGTTGCCGGCCCCGAGTATGCAGACGCGCCTGTTCATGAACGACATTGTACTTGTCGATTGGCCAAAATGGCCGAAGGCCATTTGGGCGGGCCAACCTCTCGGATGAATCGACCACGCCGGCAAAAGGCGCGGCTTTTGCCGGCGAAAAGATCGCTTACGACCTCGGTCTTATGGTCGGGCGCCGAAGAGCGCCGTACCGAGGCGCACGATGGTGGAGCCCTCCGCGATCGCGGCCTGGAAGTCTGCGCTCATGCCCATCGAGAGCGTGTCGAGGCCGAATCCGCTCGCGTTGAGCTGCTCCTGCAGCGCGCGCAACTGCGCGAACCAGGCGCGCTGGCGCGCAGGATCTGCTTCTTCCGGCGGAATGCACATCAGGCCGCGCAGCTTAAGCCGCGGCAGCTGCGCCACTGCGGCCGCAAGCGCCGCAAGCTCGGCCGGGGCGACGCCGCCCTTGGCAACTTCCGCGGCGAGGTTCACCTGCAGGCACACATCCAGGGGCGGCGCGTGAAAGGGACGCTGGGCCGAGAGGCGCTGCGCGATTTTCAGCCGATCGAGCGCGTGCACCCAGGCGAAGTTCTCCGCGATGGCCCGCGTCTTGTTGGCCTGCACCTGTCCTATGAAGTGCCAGGTGAGCTTCAGTTCCTGCAGCGCCGCAATCTTCTGCAGCGCTTCCTGCAGGTAACTCTCGCCGAAGTGGTGCAGACCACAGCGCGCCGCGACGGCCAGCATCTGCGGGGGCTGGGCCTTGCCGACGGCCAGGAGTGTGACCGACCGCGCATTCCGTCCGGCCGCGAGGGCGGCCCCGATCACCTGTTCGAGAACCGCGTTGATGCGCTCCGGCAAATTCTGCGGACTCATTAACATATTGGACCTGTTACCCCTCCGTTATACTGCCGGCGCGCCCGAAGTGCAGGCCCGTATGCGCTTTTCTGCAGCTTCGCACGCGCTTTCCCCAGGGAGCTTCAATGGCTGTCGATATCGCGCAACTGCTGGCATTCGCCGTCAAGAACAATGCCTCCGACCTGCATCTGTCTTCGGGCGTGCCGCCGATGATTCGTGTCGATGGCGACATGAAGCGCATCAACATGCCGCCGCTGTCGCACAAAGAAGTGCATTCCATGGTGTACGACATCATGAATGACAAGCAGCGCAAGGCCTACGAAGAGTTCTTCGAAACCGATTTCTCCTTCGAGATTCCAAAACTGGCGCGCTTTCGCGTCAACGCCTTCAACCAGAATCGCGGCGCGGGCGCCGTGTTCCGTAACATTCCGTCCGTGATCCTGTCGCTCGATGACCTGGCCGCGCCGAAGATCTTCCGCGACCTGTGCATGTTGCCGCGGGGACTCGTGCTCGTGACCGGGCCCACCGGCTCCGGCAAGTCCACGACCCTCGCCGGCATGGTCAATCACTGTAATGACAACCGGCCGGATCACATCATCACCATCGAGGATCCGATCGAGTTCGTGCACGACTCCAAGCGCTGCCTCGTCAACCAGCGCGAGGTGCACCGCGACACGCTCGGCTTCAGTGAAGCGCTGCGCTCGGCGCTGCGCGAGGATCCGGACGTTATCCTGGTCGGCGAAATGCGCGACCTCGAGACCATTCGCCTGGCGCTCACGGCCGCCGAAACCGGCCACCTGGTGTTTGGCACGCTGCACACGTCTTCCGCCGCCAAGACCATCGACCGCATCGTCGACGTCTTCCCGGGCGAGGAGAAGGATATGGTGCGTTCCATGCTGTCCGAATCGCTGCGCGCGGTGGTCTCGCAGACGCTGATGAAGAAGAACAGCGGTGGCCGCGTGGCGGCCCACGAGATCATGATCGGTACGCCGGCGATCCGGAACCTGATTCGCGAAGGCAAGATTGCCCAGATGTACTCCTCCATCCAGACCGGCGGCGCGCAGGGGATGCAGACCCTCGATCAATGCCTCACGGAGCTGGTGGCCAAGGGCGTTGTCAGCAAGGAAGAGGCGCGCTACAAGGCACAGAACAAGGACGCGCTGTAATGGATCGCGACCAGGCCATCAAGCTGATGCAGGACCTGCTGCGGCGGGTAACCGAGAAAAAGGCCTCGGACCTTTTCATCACCGCCGGATTCCCGCCGGCCATCAAGGTGGACGGCGAGATCCGCCCACAGAGCGAGCGCGCCCTGAGCGTGGAGCAGTCCGCGACGCTGGTACGCGCCATCATGAACGACCGGCAGACCAAGGAATTCGACGCCACCAAGGAATGCAATTTCGCCATCGCGCCGCCGGGCATCGGCCGCTTCCGCGTCAGCGCCTTCGTACAGCAGGGCGCCACCGGCTGCGTCATCCGCCTCATCAACGCCAAGATCCCCACCTTCGAGGAACTGGACCTGCCGCCGGTCATGAAAGAGGTCGTGCTGACCAAGCGTGGCCTCGTCCTCATCGTCGGTGGCACCGGCTCCGGCAAGTCCACGACGCTCGCCGCGATGGTCGGTTACCGCAACGAGAAGACCCGCGGCCACATCGTTACCATCGAGGACCCGGTCGAGTACGTGCACTCCCACAAGGGCTGCGTGATCACGCACCGCGAAGTGGGCGTCGACACCGACACCTGGCAGGCGGCACTCAAGAACACCCTGCGCCAGGCACCGGATGTCATTCTCATCGGTGAGATCCGCGACCGCGAGACCATGGAGTACGGTATCCAGTTCTCCGAGACCGGCCACCTGGTGCTGGCGACGCTGCACGCCAACAGCGCCAACCAGGCGCTCGACCGCATCATCAACTTCTTCCCGGACGAGCGCCGCGAGCAGCTGCTCATGGACCTGTCGCTGAATATCAGGGCGCTGATCTCGCAGCGCCTGGTGCCGCGCGAGTCGGGCGCCGGGCGTATCGCGGCGATGGAAATCATGTTGAATTCGCCGCTGATCCAGGACCTGATATTCAAGGGCAAGGTGGCCGAGATCAAGGACGTGATGTCGCGCTCGACGCGCCTCGGCATGAAGACCTTCGACCAGGCGCTGTTCGAGCTCTACGAGGCCGGCTACATCTCCTACGAGGACGCGTTGCGCAATGCGGATTCGAAGAATGAGCTGCGCCTGCGCATCAAGCTCGAGGGCAAGCGCGAAGCCAAGAATGTCGAGGACGCCGGCGCACTGAAGATGGTCGAGGAAGAACAGGGACGCAGCCTGTGAAGGCAGCGAAGGATGTCGACGCCGCACTCGCCGAAACCACACCGCAGCAGGCGGTCAGCAGCGCCGACGCGGTGACCGCGGCGGTCACCGGCCGCTACGCGACGCTCAACACCAAGCCGCTGTTCAAGCTCATGGTGGAGAAGAAGGCCTCGGACCTGTTCTTCACCTCCAACGCGCCGATCAAGATCAAGATCGAAGGGCAGATCATGCCCGTGAACAAGCAGGTGCTGGCGCCGGAGACGGTACGCCAGACCGCGTTCGCGCTCATGTCGCCCGAGCAGCGCGAGCACTTCCAGAGCGAGTGGGAACTGGACTTCGCGGTGTCGGAGCCGGGACTCGGTCGCTTCCGCATCAACGTCTTCATGCAGCGCGGCTACCCGGCGATGGTGCTGCGTTACATCACCGCCGACATGCCGCGGCTGGACTCCCTCGGGTTACCCGAGATCGTCACCGACCTCACCCTGCTCAAGCGCGGTCTCATCCTCATGGTGGGCGCAACCGGTTCGGGAAAATCGACCACGCTGGCGGCGATGATCAACTACCGCAACGAGAACGCCTCCGATCACATCGTCACCATCGAAGACCCGATCGAGTTCCTGCACACCAACAAGCGCTCGATCGTCAACCAGCGCGAGGTGGGGCTCGATACCAAGACCTACGCGCGCGCGCTGCGCGGCGTGGTGCGCGCCGCTCCCGATGTCATTCTCATCGGTGAAATCCGCGACAAGGACGGCATGGAGGCGGCCATCAACCTCGCCGGCACCGGCCACCTGGTGCTCGCCACCATGCACGCCAATAACTGCGCCGAGTCGCTCGATCGCATCATCAACATGTTCCCGCGCGAACAGCACAACCAGATCTTCCTCGATCTGTCGCAGTATCTGCGCGCCATCATGGCGCAGCGCCTGGTGATGGGTCTGGGAAACCGGCGCGTGGCCGCGGTGGAAGTCATGATCAACACGCCGCACATCAGCACGCTGGTAAAGAAAGGTGACGTGGTGGCCATCAAGGAAGCCATCAACGCCAGCAGCGAACGCGGCATCCAGAGCTTCGATGTCGCCCTGCACGAGCTGCACAAGCAGGGCAGGATCGTCCTGGAGGAGGCGCTCGCCAACGCCGACTCGCGCGCCAATCTCGAGGCCAAGATCAACTTTGGGTGAGGCCCGAAGGGCCGAACGCCCGGCACGGATGCCGGGCCGGATCTGCGCACCAGGGACGGTTGCTCGCGACGGCGCTAATCGAAGACGCTAGTCGAAGACGCAGTACGCATCAAACACCGGCCCGTCCACGCACACGCGCTTCATCGCGGGGCCGTCCGGCGTCCGCACTTCCACCGTGCATCCCGCGCAGCCACCGACCGCGCAGGCCATGAATTCCTCCAGCGACACCTGGCACGGCAGGTTGTGCCTGCGGGCGAGCGCCGCGATGACCTTCAGCATCGCGGTCGGTCCGCACGCGAAGATCTCGATGTCGGCGAGCTCGGTGGGCTTGAGCGCACCTAGCCACGCAGCCGCAAGCTCGGTAACAAAGCCCGGGTAGCAGCCGGGGAAGTCGGAGCGGCTCGCGAGCCGGCTCGCGATGTTCCATTCCTCGAGCAGCGGCATGCAGGCGATGGTGCCATCCGGCATGCCGGGCACGATGATGGTCGAGGGCCGGGTGCGAAACGGGAACGGCACTTCCGACCCCATGAGCACCAGCGGTTGCCACGCCGCGCGCGTATCGGCGCGCAGTGCCTCCGCCAGGAACACCATGGGCGGAATGCCGACCCCGCCACCGACGAGCAGCGGTCGCGGGCGCTGCGGATGCAGGCTGAAGGGACGTCCGATCGGCCCGAGCACGCTCACCTCATCGCCCGTCTTGCGGGCGGACAGGGCGTGCAGCCCGGGACCCACCACCTTGTAGAGCATCTCGATCCATCCGGCGCCCGGGTTGGCACGCATGATGGACAGCGGACGGCGCATGGGGATGGTCGCATCACAGGTCAGATGCGCGAAGCTGCCGGGCTGTGCGTGCGCGGCGCACTTCGGCGCCGCCACCCGCAGCACGAACTGTTCCGCGTCATACGCCAGCTGCGAAATGACGCGCGCCTGTTCCAGGAAAATGGTGCCGCGGGTGGCGGCGGTCATCGCCGCCCGCCCAGCACCGTCTCCAGCACCGCCATGCGCACCGCGACGCCGTTGCGAACCTGGTCGCGGATGACGGACTGCGGCCCGTCGGCGACTTCGGAGGCGATCTCGATGCCGCGATTCATGGGTTGCGGGTGCATCACGATCGCGTCCGGGCGCGCCAGCGACAGGCGCTGTGGTGTGAGCCCCCAGGCTGAAAAATACTGCGCGCCGTCTGGCAGGTCGGCCTCACCCATGCGCTCCTTCTGGATGCGCAGCATCACGATGACATCGGCGCCCCTGAGTCCGTCTTCCAGGCGGGTGTAGCGCGTAGCGCCCGCGAATTCGCCGGCATCGGGCATGAGCGCGGGCGGCGCCACGAGGCGCAGTTCCGTGACGCCGAGCGTGCGCAGCGCCTGCCAGTCCGAGCGCGCGACGCGCGAGTGGCGGATGTCGCCGACGATGGCGACCGCGAGCCCGGCAAACCGCGGCTTGCTTTGGCGGATGGTGAGCGCATCGAGCAGGCCCTGCGTCGGATGCGACAGGTGCGCTTCGCCCGCGGACAGCACGCTCACGTGCGGCGCGACGTGCGCCGCCACCAGCTGCGGCACACCCGCTTCGGCGTCGCGGATGACGAACGCGTCCACCTGCATGGACTGCAGTGTGTACACCGTGTCGAGCATGCTCTCGCCCTTGACGCGCGATGACAGCTGCATCTCGAGGTTCACCACCTGCGCGCCTAAGCGCTTGGCGGCGAGCTCGAAACTCACGCGCGTGCGCGTGGACGGCTCGGTGAAGAGATTCGCTACCGTGGCGCCGGTCAGCGCCGCACTCATGGCGGGCGGCGCGCCCAGGGGCCGCACGTATCCCTGCGCACGCTCGAGCAGCGCTTCGAGCTGCGTGCGCGACAGGCTGTGAAGCGTCAGCAGGTGACGCAGCGAGCCGTCGGGCCGCAGCTGCTCAGTGGTCAGGTCCGGCATCGCATCCCCTTAGTTCTTTTCGCCCGCGAACCAGCGGCCGAGAATCACCGCCGCCGCTGCACTGTCGATGTCGGCGCGCTGCACCCGCCGGCGCCGCTGACCGCTGGCGCGCCGCGCCTTCAGCGCCTCGTTCGCCTCGAGCGAGGAAAAGCGCTCATCGACCATGTGCACGGGCAGGGCGAAGCGGCGTTTAAGCTCGGCGGCGAAGCGCCGTGCGGCGGCGCTCATGCTCCCTTCGCTCCCGTCAGTATTATACGGGGCTCCGACCACGAGGACCTGCGGCGCGAGTGCGCGCACTTCACGCGCAATGGCGTCCCAGTCAGGACCTGAGTCGCCGGACGTTGCAGCCGGTCGCGGCGCCGGTACACGCGTCAGCGTGTCGCCGGAGGCGATGCCAATACGTTTCAGTCCGAAGTCGAAGGCGAGAACGGCGTGGGCGGTCATGCCCTGCTACGCATGACCGGCATCCGGACTCAGCCGCCCGACGTCCACCCCCAGCAGGCGCCACGCCCCGGCCCAGCGCTCCTGGAACGGCAGCTCGAAGACCACGCGCGCATCGACCGGCATGGACGCCCAGGCGTTGTCCTTCATCTCCTGTTCGAGCTGGCCGGACTCCCAGCCCGCGTAGCCGAGCGCAATGAAGGCATCCGAAGGACCCTCGCCGCGCGCCATGGCGGCGAGCACGTCGCGCGAGGTGGTCACCTGGATGGTGTCGGAGACCATGTGGGTGTGATCCCACTGGCCGCCCGGGCGATGCAGCACAAAGCCGCGGTCGGTGTGCACCGGTCCGCCGCGCAGCACCGGTTGCTCCGCGATGTGCTCGCTGGAGGGCTCGAGCTGCATCTGCGACAGCACGTCGGAGAGTTTCATGGGCAGGGGCTTGTTGAGCACAATACCGAGCGCACCCTTGTCGGTGTGCTCACAGATGAGCGCCACCGTCTGCGCGAAATTCGGATCGGCGAGCTGCGGCATGGCGATCAGCAGGTGATTGGTGAGGCTGCCGCGCGGTTCTTCCAAGCTTACGGAACCAGCCTCCGCGCTCTTACCTTCGGGCTCGGGGCTTTCCGCCGGCCTGTGCTTATCGGCCATGCCTTTAGTATGGGCATGGCGCCCGTCACTCTCAAGGAACGGTTGTCACTTTGCCGCGCCCGACACGGCCGTCCTCGAATTGCCATTCGTAGGAGAAGCGCAAGCCGCGGTACTTTGCCGCGACCTCGGGCGGGAAGGCTTCGAAGGGGCTGGCCAGCTTCAGGATCGCGAGCGCCGCCTGGTCGAGCTCCGGGTTGCCGCTGGAGCGCGTGATGACCGCCTGCTCGAGCGTGCCCTCCGCCGCGATCTCAACCTCGAGCACCGGGTTCGCGCCCGCGTTGCTGGCGCGGGCTGCTGTCGGGTAGTTGATATCCCCGATGCGCTCCACCTTGCGGCGCCAGGCATCCAGGTAAGGCGCGACGACGGACGCGCGGGTGTCCGGCGTGACCCACAGCTCATCACGATTCGGCCCCCGCAGCTGCGCCGGACCCTGTTCGTCCTCGGGTCCGGGTTGCGCGGACGGGGACTCATCTACCAAAAGCGGCCGATCCTTTGTCTTACCGGTGTTACCGGTGTCGGCGAGATAGCGCACCTGGGTAGTCCAGGCGGTGGTCGTGAGCACCTGATCGTCCGCGCTGCCGGCCATGTCGCCATTGTCGCTGAGCGAGTTGCCTGCGGCAGTGCCGGCGTGGGATTGCAGCGGCACGCTGGAGGAGCGGTTGTGCGGGGCTACCGCCTCGCGCGTGTTGCCCGAGCCGATCTGTGTGCGTTGGGCGAGATAAGTGGCGTTCGGGTTCTTGTCGGCCTCAGGGAGTTCGTCCGATACCAGCAGCACCTCCAGGCCCGGTGCACCGCCTTTCGCGGCCGCGGCGGCGTTGAAGGTGACGCCGACAATGATGAGCCCGTGCAGCAGCGCGGCGAGGAACAGCATGGTGAGCAGGCGATCCCAGACGGGTGCCTTACCTTCACGCAGCATGAGCGCCCGGCGCGCCATAGGGCTTATTGCGCGGGCACGAGGCGCGGCTGCCCGCCGCTCGCGAGGCGCTTTTCCACCGCGGCGATGAGCAGGTCACCGATGTTTATCCCGAACTGCTTGTCGAGTTCGCGGATCCCGGTCGGACTCGTCACGTTGATCTCGGTGACGAAGCCGCCGATGACGTCGAGCCCCACGAACACCATGCCCCTGGCGGCGACCGCCGGACCGATCTCGCGCGCCAGCCACCGATCGCGGTCGCTGAGCGGCCGGCCGACACCCCTGGCGCCCGCGGCGAGATTGCCGCGATGATCGCTGGCGGCAGGGATGCGGGCGAGAGCGTAGGGGACTGGCTCGCCGTCGATCAGCAGCACCCGTGAATCCCCCGAAACCGCGATCTCGGGAATGTAGCGCTGCGCGATGGCGAAGCGCCGCCCGTAGTCGCTTAAGGTCTCGAACACCACGCGCGCGTTCAGATCCGCCTGGCCGAGCACGAAGATCGACTGCCCGCCCATGCCGTGGAGCGGCTTGACCACGATCTTGCCGTGCTCGGCGAGAAACGCGCCCATCGCGTCCATGTCGCGCGTGATGAGCGTCGGGGCGCAGCACTGTGGGAACCAGGCCGTGTACACCTTCTCGTTCATGTCGCGCAGGCCCTGCGGCCGGTTGACGACGAGGACGCCGTGGTCCTCGGCCCGTTCCAGCACGTAGGTGCTGTAGATGTACTCGGTGTCGAACGGCGGGTCCTTGCGCATGAGGATCGCGTCGAGTGTGGCGAGGGGTGCAAGCTGTGGCTCCCCCAGCGTGTACCAGCTGTGCGCGTCGGCGCGCACCGTCAGCGGCCGCAGGGACCCGAACGCCACCCCGTCGCGCAACGACAGGTCGCGTTGCTCCAGGTAGCTCAAGGCGAAGCCGCGGCCCTGCGCGGCCAGCAGCATGGCGAGTGTCGAGTCCTTCGCGTAGGTGATGGCCCCGATGGGATCCATCACCACGCCCAGTCGCTTAAGAGCGCTCATGCGGTGGATTATGCTCAGTGACCGGCGGATATGTCTTCCCCGGCGGCGGATGCCCCGCGCGACCTTCAAAAAACGTGACGCGCACGGCATAGCAGGGGGTGCACCGATATGTTAAAACCGCGCTGCGCTTGGGACCTTGGCTTGGGGGCCCACGAACGCGCGCGGCCTGACGGCTCGTGGGGCCGTTCTTAGCGCCGTGGCTCTCTAATTGTAAGGAGATCTCTCCGCGTGACCGGCAGCAACACGAAGCTCCAGGGTCTGAAGGTACTCGTAATCGATGACAGCAAGACGATCCGCCGCACGGCGGAGACGCTGCTGGCGAAGGAGGGCTGTGAGGTCTTCACCGCGATCGACGGGTTCGATGCGCTCGCCAAGATCGCCGATCACCAGCCGGACATCGTGTTCGTCGACATCATGATGCCGCGCCTGGACGGCTATCAGACCTGCTCGCTCATCAAACACAACAAGGTGTTCCGCGCCATCCCGGTGATCATGCTGTCTTCCAAGGATGGCCTGTTCGATCGCGCCCGTGGCCGCATCGTCGGCTCGGAGCACTACCTCACCAAGCCGTTCACCAAGGATGAGCTTCTTTCAGCGATCGAGACCCATATCGGGAGATGATGGCATGCCGCTGATCCTGATCGTCGACGACTCGCCTACCGAGCTGCACGTGATGCAGAAGGCGCTCGAGAACCACGGCTACCGCACCGCAGCCGCGGCCGACGGCGCGGAAGGGGTGCGCCTGGCGCGCGAAATGACGCCGGACCTGATTTTCATGGACATCGTGATGCCGGGGATGAACGGCTACCAGGCGACGCGCGCGCTCGCCAACGATCCGCGCACGCGCACGATCCCGATCATCATGGTTACTTCCAAGGGTCAGGAAACCGATCGCATCTGGGGGCTGCGCCAGGGCGCAGTGGATTACATGGTCAAACCCGTGTCGCCCGATCAGCTCGTCGCCAAGGCGCAGGCGACACTGTCCGCGTGAGCGGCCGAAGCATGAGCGAAGTCCCGAGCGCACCCGAAGTTCATTTGAAGGCCCTGCGCGACCGGCCCTTCGAGCTGCTCGCGGAGCTCGAGCGGCGCGGCCGCGCGGTATCCGCGACGGCCGACCAGCAGGCAAGCACCGGGCGCGAATGGGTCGGCGTGGCGCTGCGCATGGCCGGGGACCTGTACCTGGTGGCGCGCGAAGAGACCCGCGAGGTGCTCGGCGTGCCGGCCAGCACGACCCGGGTGCCGGGCGCGAAAGCCTGGATTCGTGGGCTGGCCAACGTGCGCGGCCAGCTCCTGCCGATCGTCGACCTGCGCCAGTTCCTCGGCAGCGGCGTGACCCCGATTACCCGCAACACGCGCGTCGTGGTCGTGAATCACCGCGAAATCCCGGCGGGCCTGCTGGTGGATGAGGTGCTCGGCTTCCGGCGCTTCGCGGAAGGGGAGTTCACCGGGGATGCGCCACCGACGGTGGCGCGGTGCGAGCGCTATCTGGCGGGCGCGTTCCGCCGCGCGCACGAACAATGGCCGGTCCTGAGCCTGCGCTCGGTGCTCGAGAGCCCGGCGTTTGCGGAGGCCGCAGCGTGAGTCCGGCGGCAGTACAGGCGCGGCAGGCCAACGGCCTGGCGCTGCTCTTGGGCCTCGCGGCACTGCTGGTGGGCTTAAGCGGCGCGCTCTATTACTTTCTGCAGACACGCACCACGGTGGCAGCCGCGGCGCTGCCGGTGGACGCACTCG
This sequence comes from uncultured Gammaproteobacteria bacterium, assembly GCA_963793895.1. GTDB lineage: Bacteria > Pseudomonadota > Gammaproteobacteria > Steroidobacterales > Steroidobacteraceae > 13-2-20CM-66-19. The sequence goes on along the minus strand of CAWCBV010000005.1, from coordinate 28,190 downwards.
TAGGCCTGGCGCTGGACGCGAATGGCGCCGTGGCGGGCGACACGGCCGCGCTGGCCGGCTTCCAACAGCGCCAGAAGCAACTCGAGGACGCCGCGGCGCACGACCCCGGCGCCCCCTTCACTTCGGACGCGCGTTTCACCCGCCTTATGAGCAATGCCACCGCGGTGCTGCGTTCGCGCACCGCGCTCACCGACGCCGGCAACGCCGCGCGCGAGACCGCCACCCTGGTGCCGCGCCTCATCAGCGAGGCCGGCGCGCTCGCCGCGAGTCTCCCGCCGGGCTCGGCGGCCGCCTCCGGGGCGCTCGAGCGTTTCGCGGCGCGCGCGCAACGCCTGCAGCTGGACGTGGCGGCGCTGACACAGGGAGCCGCTCCCGGGCAGACCGCGCAGCGCATTGCCGAAAGCAGCGACTACCTGGGCCAGGTGATCGCCGGTCTTGCCGGCGGCAGCTCCAGTCTCGAGCTGCCGCACGTGACGGCGCCGGAAGCGGCCCGGCACCTCAAGGCACTCGATGGGATCTACACTGACCTCAGCGGCAGCCTGCGGCGCGCCGTAGCCGCCGCGCCCACCTTGCCCGCCGCGCAATCCGCCGCGCACGCGATCGCCGCGGACGCGGGTGACCTGGCCTCCGATGCGAGCGGCGCCGGCCCCGCCGCACGCGGCACATTCCTCAGCTGGGTGCCGCTGGCGCTGCTGGTGCCGGGCCTGGGCCTGCTGCTGGCGGCGCTCATCAACGCCTTGCGCATGCACCGCACGCTCGAGCGGCAACGACAGCTGGCGGACGCCCAGCGTAAGGAAAGTGATCGCAACCAGCAGGCGATCCTGCGCCTGCTGGATGAACTCTCGAGTCTCGCCGACGGCGATCTGACCGTACAGGCGACCGTTACCGAAGACATCACCGGCGCCATCGCCGACTCCATCAACTACGCGGTGGACGCGTTGCGCGGCCTCGTTACCACCATCAACGGGTCCGCGATCCAACTCGATTCCGCCACGCGCCAGACGCAGGCGCTCTCGGGCCACCTCGCCAAGGCGAGCGGCGCGCAATCCAAGCAGATCGCCTCCGCTACCGAGTCGGCCGCGAGCATGGCGGGCTCGGTGGAGGAAGTCTCCGGCAACGCCGAGCGCGCCGCGGACGTCGCGCGCCACTCGGTGGAAGTCGCGCACAAGGGCGGCGATGCCGTGCGGCGCACCATCGACGGCATGAACACCATTCGCGAGACCATCCAGGAGACCTCCAAGCGCATCAAGCGTCTCGGCGAGAGCTCCCAGGAGATCGGTAACATCGTCGAGCTCATCAACGACATCGCCGAGCAGACCAACATCCTCGCCCTGAACGCCTCGATCCAGTCCTCCATGGCCGGCGAGGCCGGGCGTGGCTTTGCCGTGGTGGCGGATGAGGTGCAGCGGCTCGCGGAGCGGGCGGCGAACGCCACCAAGCAGATCGAGGTGCTGGTGCGCACCATCCAGACCGACACCAACGAGGCGGTGGTATCGATGGAGCGCAGCACCACGGACGTGGTGGGTGGAGCGCTGCTGGCGGAAAACGCCGGTGCCGCACTGGAAGAAATCGAACAGGTATCCAACCAGATCGCGAGCCTGGTGCAGAACATCTCCGGCAGCGCGCGCCAGCAGACAGGAGCCGCGCAGAACATCGCGCGCAACATGCAGGTGTTGAAGGACATCAGCGCCCAGACTGCGGACTCGACCAACGCCACCTCGGTGGCGATCGCCAAGCTCGCGGAGCTGTCCGCGAGCCTGCGCAAGTCCGCCGCGGGTTTCCGCCTGCCCGGCAGCCCCGTGAGCGAGCGCGCCAGCTCCTCGAGCGGCATCGTGCGCCGGATCGAGGAGTCGCCCTTGAACACCGCCAAGGTGCGGCAGATCTCCATGCTGGGCGGCAGTTAGTTTCCCTGCGAAAGCCACTGCATGCCTGAAGTCGCTTCCCAGACACTGGATCTCGTTGGCCGTGAGGTGAACGCGACGCTCGCGGACGCGCGCGGCGCCCTCGAGAGCTACGTCGAGCAGCCCGATAACGTGTCGCTGCTGGAGCGCTGCGAGCAGGATCTGCACCAGGTGCAGGGCGTGCTGCGGCTGCTCGAGATCTATGGCGCGGCGCTGCTGGCCGAAGAAATGGAGCACGTGGCGCGCTACCTGCTCGACACCGCTGCTGAGCGCAAGGGCCAGGCCGAGAGCCTCGACGCCCTGATGCGCTCCATGGTGCAGCTGCCGAGCTATCTGGAACGCGTGCTGGCCGGCGGCCGGGATCTGGCGCTGGTGCTGCTGCCGCTCCTGAACGACCTGCGGGCGGTGCGCGGCAGCGCGCTCTTGTCCGAAGGCACGCTGCTGCTGCTCAACCTCAAGTCCGACAAGCAGGCCCAGCCGCTGACGGGCGGCGAGGGCGACGCCCCGATGACGGTGGAGCAATGGTCGCGGCGCCTGCGCGCGCGCTACCAGGTCGGTCTCATCGGCTGGATCCGCGGGGAGCGCAGCGAGCAGAACCTCGAGGTGCTGGCCGCTGTCGCCCGTAAGCTCGAGCAGATCGCCACTCGCCAGCCGGTGTTCCAGTTGTGGTGGGTGATCGGCGCGCTGATCGAGGCGCTGCAGGAGAACGGTCTGGAGGCCGGCCAGTCGGTGAAGCGGCTGCTCGGGCTTGGCGATCGGGAGATCCGCCGTTTGTACGAGCAGGGCGAGGCGCGCTATTCGCAGAACCCGCCCGTCGAGCTCCTCAACAACCTCCTGTACTACGTCGGGCGCGCGGAGTCCTCCGGCGGACGGGTGAGCGCCGTGCGCGCCTCGTTCCGCCTGGCGGAACTCCTGCCGGTGGACGAGAGTATCGAGCAGGAACGCGAGAATCTGTCCGCGCCGAGCGTGAAGCTCATGCAGACAGTAGCCGCGGCGATCCGCGAGGATCTCTCCAAGGTCAAGGACGCGCTCGATATCTTCGTGCGACGCGGCGGTGGCCAGCCCCAGGAACTCGCGCCGCAGGTTGAACTGCTGCGCAAGATCGGCGACACCCTCGGGGTCTTAGGGCTGGGCGACCTGCGCAGCAAGGTGCAGACCGAAACGGAGCGCCTGACCAGGATCGTCAACGGCACGTTGAAGCCGGACGAGTCGACCCTGGTTGACGTGGCCGCGACCCTGATTGGTGTCGAGGACAAGCTCGACGCGAGCCTGGTCGGCATGATCTTGCCAAGGGACAAGGATCTGCCCCAGCCCTCGACCGACGGGGAATTCCAGCAGGTGCAAGCGGCGGTGCTGCGCGAGTGCATCGTGAATCTCGCGCGCATCAAGGAAGCGGTCGTCCAGAGCGTCGGCGGCACGCTCGATGCCGCGGGCCTGGACAGCTGGCAGGACCTCATGCGCGGCATCAAGGCGGGCCTGCTGCTGCTCGGCAAGTCGCGCGCGGTCGAGGTCATGGATGGCATCACCACCCAACTGAAACGCGTGATGCAACCCGGTGTGCACGTGCTGCCGCCGGGGTTCGTGGACCGCCTCGCTGATGCGATCGTCAGCGTCGAGTACTACATGGAGACGCTGCAGGCCGGGCGCGCGGATCCCTGGTACATGCTCGATAACGCGCAAGGCTGCGTGCAGGCGCTCGAGCAGCAGCCCACGCCCGCGGTGCCGACGGTGGCGCCGGCTGCCACCGCCACGGGCTCGACGCGCGTGCTGCCGCCACCGGGAGCCGCGGCGGCTGCGGCCACGATGGTGCTGGCGGTGGGCGATGCGGCGGCCGCGCCGACGCTCGCGCCGTCCTCCACCGCAAAACTCGCCGCGCTCGCCGGCAATGCGGATCCGGAACTGGTGAAGCTGTTTACAGAGGAGGCGCGCGAGGAACTGGCCAGGATCCAGCGCTTCTTCCCCGAATGGGATCAGAATCCGCTCGAACTCGAGGCGCTGATCACGGTGCGCCGCTCGTTCCATACGCTCAAGGGCAGCGGTCGCATGGTCGGGGCGCGGGAACTGGGCGAGTTCGCCTGGTCGGTTGAAAATCTCGTCAACCGCGTGCTCGACAACACCCTCACCCGCTCGGCGCCGATTCTCGAGACCCTGCGCGCCGCCGTCAGTGCGCTGCCCGAACTGGTTGAACAGCTCGAGACCGGCGCCGTGCCGCGTGCGGACATCGCCGGCATCGTCTCGCGGGCGCATGCGCTGGCCGCCGGGCGAACGGGCGCTGCCGCGAGCCGCGCACCTGAACCGGCCGAGGAGGACAGCGCCCAAGCGCCGGCTGCGGGCGCTGCCCGCCCGGCACCGTCGCCACCGGCCAGGCCGGCGTCACCGCCGCCCCAACCGCCTGGCACGGGCCTTTTCCCGGCGCAGGCGACCACGGTGGTTGCCGCCCCCGCGCCTCGTGCCGCCACCGCGCTCGAGGAGCGCCGCGCCGCGCCCGCGGTCGCCGCCGCACCACCGGCACTCCAGGACGACACGCTGCGCGACATCTACGCGCGCGAGACCGGCACGCACGTGGCCACCGTGCGCTCGTGGCTGACACGCGAGGGGCAGCTGTCCGAACCGCATGCGCTGCCCGAAGAGGTGTACCGCGCCTGTCACACCCTCTCCGGCAGCTCGAAAATGGCGCAGGCGCGCCACGGCATCCGGCTCGCGGAGCCGCTCGATCACTGGTTGCGGCGCGCGTTCAGCAGTGGCCTCGGCCTCGGCACCGCGGATCTGGCGCTGCTCGGGGACTGCATGAGCGCGATGGAGGCAGTGGCGTCTCACCTGGATGAGTCCACGGGCTATTTCGTCAGTCACTGGCAACTGCTCGAGCGCATCGGCGGCGCTGACAAGGCCCTCGACCAGCGCATCGCTGCGGCGGCGACGCCGGCAAAACCGTCCGCCGCCCCGGACGCGCAGGCTGGCGCGGACCAGGCCGCCGGCGAGTCCGCCGATTTCGATCCGGAAGTGGCCGCGATTTTCACCGACGAGGCGACCGAGCTCATCGATGTCTCCGAGCACGCGCTGAGCGACTGGCGCACCCAACCCGGGAGCGCCGACTGTCGTCTCGCGCTCAAGCGCCCGCTGCATACGCTCAAGGGCGGCGCCCGCATGGCCGGCATCTCGGCGATGGGCGACCTCAGTCACGAGCTGGAGAGTCTTGTCCTGCAGGTCGATAACGGCACGGTGGTGGCCGACGGCGCGCTGTTCGACACTATCCAGGCGAGCCTCGATGAACTGGCGCGCATGCGCGAGCAGGTGGCCAATGGCCGCCGCGTGGCGCCGGCGCGCGCGATCATCTCCCGCATCCAGGACCTGTCGCGGCCCGCCGCCTCGGCAACCCCCGAGGCAGTCGCTCCCGCCGCGCCGCCATCAGGCCCGGTAGCCGAGTTCGTGGAACCGGGCACCGCGGACTCCGCGATGCTGGCCCGGCTGAACGCCGAGCTGCAGCTCGCCAACAAGCTGGAAGTGCCTGCTCCGGAACCGCTGGCGCAGCCGCCGCCCGAATCCGCGGCGCCGGCAGCCGCGGCACCGCCGGTTAGCGTTGTGGCAGCGCCGGCGGTGATTCCCGCCAGGGGCCCCGGCGCTCCAACCATCGTGTTCGCGCGCCCGCGCGGCGAAGCGCAGGCCGAAGAGGGCTTGCTTCCGCCGCAGCCGGTGCCACCCGGGCGCGAACCGGTCGCCCCCGGCGAGCGCCAGGAAATGGCGCGCGTCGACGCGGACCTGCTCGACCAGCTGCTCAACATTTCCGGCGAGGCCAGCATCGCGCGCGCGCGCCTCGAGCAGCAGCTGGGTTCGTTCGATTTCAACCTGGGCGAGCTGTCACGCACGGTCACGCGCCTGAAGGAGCAGCTGCGCAGTCTCGAAATCGAGACCGAGGCGCAGATCCTGCACAAGCATGAGGATGAAGGCCCGCACCGCAGCGAATTCGATCCGCTCGAGCTCGACCGCTACTCCTCCATCCAGCAGTACTCGCGCGCGCTCGCCGAGACGGCCAACGACGTGGCGAGCATCCAGCAGCTGCTGGAGAACCTCGCCAAGGACACGCAGAACCTGCTGCAGCAGCAGGCGCGCACCATCACCGAACTGCAGAACGGGCTCATGCGCACGCGCATGGTGCCGTTCCAGCGCCATGTGCAGCGCCTCGCGCGCATCGTGCGCCAGGCGGCTTCCGACACCGGCAAGCGCGCCGAGCTCATCGTCGAGGGTGCCGCCGGGGAACTCGACCGGCAGGTGCTCGAGCGCATGCTGCCGCCGTTCGAACACATGCTGCGCAACGCGGTCGTGCACGGCATCGAGAAACCGGACGAGCGCGTGCAGCGCGGCAAGCCCGACACCGGCCACATCCTGCTGGAGCTGCATCGTGAGGGCGCCGAAGTCATGGTGCGGCTGAGCGACGACGGCGGCGGCATGAACCTGAAGGCGATCCGCGACAAGGCCCAGACGCTCGGCCTCATCGCCCCGGGGCAGACCCTGAGCGATGAGGATGCCATGCAGCTCATCCTCGAGCCGGGGTTCTCCACCGCCGGTGCGATCACGCAGCAGGCGGGCCGCGGGGTCGGCATGGACGTGGTCGCAACCGAGATCAAGCGCCTGGGCGGCGCGCTGCACATGGAGACCAAGGTGGGCGAGGGCACCGTGTTCACGGTGCGCCTGCCGCTCACGCTCGCGATCAGCCACGCGCTGGTCGTGCGGACCGAAGAGGAGTTTTATGCGCTGCCGCTGCCGACCGTCGAGGGCGTGCTGCGTCTGTCGAAGGCCGAAGTCAGCGCGCACCTGGGGCGCGACGCGACGCTGTTCGACTACGGCGGCCAGAAGTACCGCTTCCAGCACCTCGCGACCTTCGTGGGCCTGACGCCATCCGAAATCACCGGCCAGGACGTGACCATCCCGGTGGTGCTGGTGCGCGCCGGCGAACACTCCACCGGCCTGGTCGCGGACGAACTGGTGGGCAGCCGCGAAATCGTCGTGAAATCGGTAGGCCCGCAGATCTCGGGGATCCGCGGCATCTCCGGCGCCACGATCCTCGGCGACGGCCGCATCGTCATCATCCTCGACATCAACGCGCTGGTGCGCGCGGAATGGCGCGCCCGCGCCAGCGCGCCGGCGGCGCCGCCGCCGAAGGAGCGCGGCGACCGGCGCACCTTCGCCATGGTGGTGGATGATTCGATCACCGTGCGGCGCGTGACGCAGCGCCTGCTGGAGCGCAATGGCATGCGGGTGATCACCGCGCGCGATGGAGTGGACGCGGTAGCGCTGCTGCAGGACAACGTACCGGACGTGATCCTGCTCGACATCGAGATGCCGCGCATGGACGGCTATGAGGTCGCGGCCCACGTCCGCAACGATCCGCGCCTGAAGGACGTGCCGATCATCATGGTTACCTCGCGTGTCGGGGAGAAGCACCGTGCGCGCGCCATTGAACTGGGCGTGGATGACTATCTGGGCAAGCCCTACCAGGAGGCGCAGCTGCTCGATGCGATCGCGCCGCTGGTGGAGCGGCGCCGCGCCGCGGTGCGCGCCCAGGCGTAAGGGGCGAGCCATGGCAGAGCGAGTCACCGAGATCTACAGCCTGTTGGTGCCACTGGTCGACGGGCGCCTCATCATCCCGCGCGCCTGTGTAGCGGAAGTGATCGGCTTTCAGACGCCGGCGGAAATGACCGGCGCACCGCCGTGGTACATCGGCACCGTGCCGTGGAACGGCAAGGCGGTGCCACTGGTGTCCTTCGAAGGCGCCTGCGGCCAGATGATCCCGCCGGCGAGCGGCCGCACCCGGGTCGTGATCCTGCACGCGCTCGGCACGCGGGTCGAAGGCGGCAATTTCGCGCTGGTCAGCCAGGGCTTTCCGCAGCTGGTGCGGGTGAGCTCAGACGTCGTGCGGCCCGACAATTCGCGGGTGTTCGAGGAGCGCATGCCCGTCATCTGCCAGATCCGCATGGTGAACGAAACACCGCTGGTCCCGGATCTCGAGCGCCTGGAAGAGATGATCGCGGACGAGACATCGATTAGCGCGTGATGCGCCCGCGGCGCCCCCCGTCAGCCGCTGTTCCAGCAGTCCTCGCCGCCATCCTATTGGGCAGTTGCGCCACCACGGATACCGGACATCAGGTCACCGTCGAGAACCGGGTCGTGCGAACCGAGGCCGCCCTCATCGCGGCCGGGGACCCTGACTCGCTGCAGGCGGCGGCGCTGGTGGGCGATGCCGAACCCGCCGCAAGATTGCATTTAATACAGCGCGCCGCAGTCGCGGCGCCGGCTCGTCCCGACATCGCCTGGTGGCACCTGCAGCTGTGCGTGCGGGTAGAGAGCTGCGACCCGCGGCCCATCGAGGCGCAGCTGCAAGCCCTGGATCCGGGTAACGGCGCCGCCTGGTCGGGGACGCTTGAGCGCAGCTGGAAGTCCAGGGACACAGCGGCGCTGCACGCGGCTCTGCTGGCGATTTCCAACTCTGAGCGCTTCGGCATTTACTGGAACGCAAGCATCGTTCACACCGCTAATGCCGTGATCAGGACGGGGACAATGGAACCGAAGAACGCATTCGTGCGTGCGCTCGGAGCCGCCGCCGCGACGTGGATTCCGTACAAAGCAATCATGGATTTCTGTCAGGGCCGATCCCTCGGGCAGTCCGACGATCTTGCGACCTGCCGCCGCCTGGGGGCTGTCCTGCGGCGCGGTGACATCTACCTTACCGAGATGATCGGCCTCGCCGTGGCCAGGCGCGTGTGGCCTGAGGGCAGTGCCGAGTACCAGGCCGCGGTGGAGGCGCGACGCGTGGCGCAGTATCGGACAGATACGGACAACGGACTTACGACCCGCAAGGTCCTCGACAACGTCTGGGTCCAAAGCCATCTGGCGTTGATGGCCGCTCGCGACACCGAGCAGGAAGTCGTGCTCGCGGACCTCACCAGTGCGGGCTTGAATCCGGATCCCCCGCGCAACCACGGGCTGTGGCACTCGCACCGATAGACGCCACGGTTACGCTTCCGCCGTAGGTATTCCCGGTGAACACAGCATTGACACGGCGTGTGCTTCCGTGGATGGTATTTGTGGGGATCTGGGGCACATCACTCAGAAAAAGCCTGCCCCGAGAGGGAACTGATGTTTCACGGAGGGATAAGCCACGCGCAGCTGATGCGCGAATCCACAGATCGCGTGGAGATCGCGCTGCGCGGTAACGAGCCGTATGAGCAGACAGTCGCCAGGCGCATCCTCGATGACGTCGGCGCGTGGCAGCGATGGGAGATTGAGCATTCGGGACTGATGCGGCGGGTGGCGGACCGCGGCCGCCTGCGCGAGCAGCTCGCCACGCTGAAGCAGACGGCTTTCCAGTTGATTCACCGCAAGGCGCTGTTCGAGTACCTGCGTGACAGAGCCGTACGTGGCACGGTTCGGATGCGGATCCTCACCCACTTCCATCCCGCGCGCAGTTATTCACAGGCGGTCGTCGCCGAGCATGGCGTCTACCTGCGCTCCTCCTGCAGCCATTTCTGCGCGAGCTACATCGGCGGCGACGTCGTTCAGGATCTGGAGTTTCTCGAGCCGATGCGGCGCTATGAAGAACTCTACGCGGAGTATTTCGCCGCGTACTGCAGCGTCTATTTCCCGACGCAGGGTGTTGAGCTCGCCCCGCAAGCGGCGCTCCTGCCCTTGATCAAGCAGCAGCTGGACGAGACCCGGCGAGCGTTCCTCGACCCGCGCCGCGAACGACCGCGCTTCAGCCGGGAGCTGGAGCTGCGTCGACGGACTGGTGAAACGCAGCCGCTCGATGTGCGGGCTCTACGCGCAAAATTGGCGCGCTAGCGGATCCTGCGCCGAGCGCTAGAGATCTCCGAACCTGCGCTGCAGGAGCGTCAGGGCGGCAATCGCCGCGGTTTCGGTGCGCAGCACCCGCGGACCCAGGCGCACGGGGGTAAAGCCTGCCGTCCGGGCGAGCTCCTCTTCTGAGTCGGTGAGGCCGCCTTCCGGCCCGATGAGCACCGTGATGTCCGTGACGGGGGGCGGGACATCATCGAGTCGCAGCGCGGCTCCCGGAGAAAGGAGCACGCGCGCGCCGGCACCCGCACTCCTGGCCAGGCCTGTGAACTCGCGCAAGGGGAGTGGCGTCGCCACTGCCGGCACGCGGTTGCGGCCGCTCTGCTCGCACGCTGCGATCGCGATGGCACGCCAGTGCGCGACCTTGCGCGCGGCCTGGCGTGGATCCAGCTGCACGACGCTGCGTTGCGTCAGCACCGGCACGAGTGCTGACACGCCCAGCTCGGTCGCTTTCTGCACTACCAGGTCCATGCGTTCACCGCGCGATACGCCCTGCGCCAGAGTGAGGCTAAGCGGCGACTCGCGCTCGAGCGCGCGCGGCTCGCCGATCGCCACCGTTACGCTGCCGGCCTGGGATGGTTCGATGCTGCCTGCGTATTCACCGCCCTGGCCATTAAAAAGAGTCAGCGCATCCCCGGGCCGCAGACGCAGCACGCGGCTGACGTGGCTCGCAGCGCTGCCTTCGAGGGTCACGCGCGCACCGGGCGCGAGCGCGGCCTCCACGTACACGCGCGTCAGGCGCACGTCGCCTGCTCGATGCCTTCGCGCGCGACCTCGACCATGAGGTCGATTTCCGCCGGCGTGATGACATACGGCGGCATGAAATACACGACGTTGCCCACCGGGCGCAGCAGTACGCCGCGCGTCAGCGCGTACCGATAAATCGCGAGCCCGCGCCGCTCAGCCCAGGGGTAGGGCGCGCGCGTCGCCTTGTCGGGGGTGAGTTCGACGGCGACGATCATGCCGCGCTGGCGCACTTCCGCCACGTGCGGGTGTTCTTCCAGTTCCCGGGCGCGCGCCCCCAGGTGCGCCGCCAGCACCCGGTTGCGCTCGAGCGTGCGATCCTCGCGGAAGATCGCCAGGCTCGCCAGCGCCGCGGCGCAGCCCAGCGGGTTGCCGGTGAAACTGTGCGAGTGCAGGAAGGCGCGCAGACGGGTGTACTCATCGTAGAACGCGGCGTATATCGCCTCGGTCGTCATGACAGTGGAGAGCGGCAGATAGCCGCCGGTAAGCCCCTTGGACAGGCACAGAAAATCAGGCCGTATGCCCGCCTGCTCACAGGCGAACAGGGTGCCGGTGCGCCCAAAACCGACGGCGATTTCATCGGCGATCAGGTGCACCTGGTGGCGGTCGCAAGCGGCGCGCAGCAGCGTCAGGTACACCGGGTCGTACATGCGCATGCCGCCCGCGCATTGCACCAGCGGCTCCACGATCACCGCGCAGGCCTCGTGCGCGTGCGCCGCGAGCGCCGCCTCCATGGCGGCGAACTTGCGGCGCGAGTGATCCGCCCAGCTCTCGCCGCTTTCGCGCTCAAAGCAATCCGGCGACGGCACGCTGATGACGTCCATCAGCAGCGGCTGATAAATCTCCTTGTAGAGCTCGACGTTGCCGACCGCGAGCGCGCCGAGCGTCTCGCCGTGATAGCTGTTGGTGAGCGTGATGAAGCGGCGCTTGTGCGTGGCGCCGCAGTTGCGCCAATAGTGGAAGCTCATTTTCACGGCGACTTCGACCGCGGATGAGCCGTTGTCGGCGTAGAAGCAACGTGTCAGCCCGGGCGGGGCAAGCGCCGTGAGCGCTTCCGAAAGGGCGATGACCGGCTCGTGCGTGAAGCCGGCGAGGATGACCTGTTCGAGCGCCTCGAGCTGCTTGGCGATCGCGGCGTTGATGCGCGGGTTGGCGTGGCCGAAGAGGTTCACCCACCAGGAGCTGATGGCGTCGAGGTAACGCTTGCCGTCGTAGTCTTCGAGCCACACTCCGGAGCCGCGCCGGATGGGGATCATGGGCAGCACCTCGTGATCCTTCATCTGCGTGCACGGATGCCAGACATGGGCGAGATCGCGTGCGGCGTACGGGGCGTTGCCGGAAGTCATGGGGCTGATTGTGGCAGAATCGCGCCGGCAGCAATGCACACCACCCCGCCAGCAGCGCTCCGGAAAATCGATACCGCCACCGGTCTCATCGCCGGCGTCCGGCAGGTGTTGTCGCCGCATTTTGACGCCCGGCCGCGGGGTACGGTCCCGGAGCTCCTCATCGTGCACGGCATCAGTCTGCCGCCGGGTGAGTTCGAGGGCCCGTGGATCGATCGGCTTTTCACCGGCACGCTGCCGGCCGACGCCCATCCCTCGTTCCGCGAGCCGGCGGGCTTACGCGTCTCGGCGCACGCACTCATCCGTCGCGACGGTGAGATCACCCAGTACGTGCCGTTCGGGATGCGCGCCTGGCACGCGGGGGAATCGCAATACCGCGGTCGCTCAGGCTGCAATGATTTTTCCATCGGCGTGGAACTGGAAGGTGCGGACGACACGCCGTACACCGACGCCCAGTACACGCAGCTGGCGGCGCTGGCGACGGCGCTGCTTGGCGCCTACGGCTCGCTCAGTGAAGAGCGCATCGTGGGCCACAGCGACGTGGCTCCCGGGCGCAAGACCGATCCGGGTCCCTCGTTTGACTGGCCGCGCTTGCGGGCGCTGCTGCGCGCGCAGCTCACCGCGCGTTAGATCACTTCAGGCTGGCTTCGTGCGCTCGTGTCGCCAGAGCACTTCCGTGCCGCGCTCGTGACGCGCGAGCACGCGGGCGAGCACGAACAGCAGATCCGACAGCCGGTTCAGGTATTGCGTCACTGCCGGACTGACGGGTTCGGTACGGGCGAGTGTGCACACGCGCCGCTCGGCGCGCCGTGCGATGGTGCGCGCCAGGTGGCAGGCCGCCGCCGCCGGTCCCCCGCCCGGGAGAATGAACTCCTTCAGCGGTGGCAGCGTGTCGTTAAAGCCATCGAGCAGGCGCTCCAGGTGCGTGACCTGCTCTGCCGTGATGGCGCGATGGCCGGGAATGCATAGCTCGCCGCCCATATCGAACAGCTCGTGCTGTATGTCGGTGAGGCAGGCGGTAACTGCGGCCGGGAGGTCAGGCACGGCGAGCAGCACTCCGATGGCGCTGTTGAGTTCGTCAACGGTGCCGTAGGCCTCGACGCGTGGGTGGTCCTTCGGTACCCGCGTGCCATCGCCCAGGCCCGTGGTTCCGTCATCGCCCGTGCGGGTGTAGATCTTGCTCAGGCGGTTTCCCATGGTCGTTATATCCTAAGCCAATATGGCATCCAGGGAACTGCACGCAGCGCTCGAGGCGGCCCAGGCGGCGGCGGAAGTGATCCGCGGCTACTACCAGAAGAGTCTCGCGGTACGCATCAAGGCGGACGCTTCCCCGGTGACGGAGGCCGACGTGCGCGCGGAAGGCATCATCCGTGACACGCTTAACCGGCACTTTCCGGGTTACGGCTTCTACGGCGAGGAGACCGGCCAGCACGCCATGGAGGCACAGAATATCTGGCTGGTGGATCCGATCGACGGCACCAAGTCGTTCGTGCGCGAGACGCCGTTCTTCTCCACGCAGATTGCGCTGCTGCGCGCGGGGCGCCTGGTGCTCGGGGTCTCGAGCGCCCCGGTATACGGCGAGCTCGCCTGGGCCGAGGAGGGCGGTGGCGCCTGGCTCAACGAGCGCGCGATCCGCGTGAGCGCGGTTTCGGCGCTCGCCGATGCCGTGGTTTCCAGCGGCAATCTCAAGACTTTGACGAGCGGCGCGCAGTGGAGCCGCTTTGGAGAACTCATCCGGCGCGTCAACCGCATACGCGGCTACGGCGACTTTGTGCACTATCACCTGCTCGCGCGCGGGGCGCTCGACGTTGTCATCGAGTCCGACGTCAACATTCTCGACATCGCCGCGCTCAGCGTCATCGTGCGCGAAGCCGGCGGCACGTTCACGGATCTGCAGGGTGGCCCGGTCGGCCTTGGGACCACGAGCGTGCTGGCCACCAACGGCGCGTTGCACTCAAGCGTGCTGGACGCGCTTTAGGGACGCGGGGACCCCAGGAGCGCGCGCCGGCGCGAATAATGGGTCAAACAGGTGACGAATGGCGTCCGCAGCGCGTACCCCGTCCGCGCAAGTCTGACGCAAAATGTCCACATGCCGGGCCGGCGTGTATACAGTTTGCGTTACAACCGCGCCGCAGCACATGCTGCGCAGCGCCTCCGGGCCGCTGGCATCGTGAACTTTTTCCGCCCGCAGCAGCTCGCCCGCGCCGGACTCACTCGCGATCAGCTTCCACCCCTGATCCGTCGTCGGGTCGTTGAGCGGGTTTCACGTGGTCTCTACCACTTAATTGGCGCAACGCCCCACCCGCACGACTCAATCGCGATGGCCTGCGCCCGCGTGCCCGACAGCATTGTCTGCGCACTGTCGGCGCTGCACGTGCACGGCATCGCGCCCGTGGCGCCGCCGCAGGTCTGGCTTGCCATACCGCACAGCGCTCGTCGTCCGCGGCTGCAGGAACTGAACGTCCACGTCGTTCGCTTCAGTGGCCCGGCATGGAGTTACGGCGTGGACCTTATCGAGATCGCCGGCGTACCTGTACGCATCACGAGCCCCGCCCGCACGGTCGCGGACTGCTGTCGGTTAGCGCCTGTACTGGGCGCACAAGCCGTGGTTGTGGCGTTCCGCGAAGCACTCGCACGGCAGATCGTAGGTTACCGAGATCTCCTGCGTGCGCAGCAGGCACTCCCCTCGCGCCGGCTGCGTGCGCTGCTGGAGACGCTTTAGGCACTGACGAATACCCGCCGGCCGTCCTTCGCAAACTCCATCATGGGAGCGACGTACAACTCGCTTAAGCTCGCCGCGGTGAGCGTCGTGCTGGTCGGACCTGCGGTCCAGCGACCATCACCGTGCAGCAGGAGGACCCGATCGGCAAAGCGCGCGGCCAGCGTCGGATCGTGCAGGGTTGTGACCACGGTGCGGCCGGTGTCGGCGAGCGTGCGGAACAGCCTCAGCACCGCGATCTGGTGATGCGGATCGAGGTGATTGGTCGGCTCATCGAGCAGGAAAATACCCGGTTGCTGCGCGAGCAGCGCCGCAATCGCGACCCGGCGCTGCTCACCGCCGGAGAGCGTGTCGGTGCGGCGGCTCGCGAAGTCGCTCATGTCCACCGCCGCGAGTGCGGCGCGCGCGATGGACTCATCCGCGGCGGTTTCCCATTGCCACAACGCCAGATGCGGATGCCGGCCGATCAACACCGTCTCCATGGCGGTCGTGACGAACGCATCCTCCAGGTCCTGCGGCAGTAGTCCGAGGCGCAGCGCTATCGCGCGGCGCTTCAGCGCCGTGAGCGCCGCGCCGTCGAGCGACACGCCGCCGGCGGCGCTCGGTCGCAGGCCGGCGAGGGTGTGGAGGGTAAGGGTCTTTCCCGAGCCGTTGCGCCCGAGTATGGCGAGCACTTCGCCCGGGACAAACCGTAATGAGAGCTCGCGCACGAGCTCACGTGCACCGGCGCGTACGCTCAGGCCTACGGCGGCAAGACCTGCCGCACGCCCAAGGCTCGCGTCAGCCGGCGGCGCCGCGCCGTTGCCGTGCGGCTGATTCATGGGTGCGTCCAGTGGATCTCCCGTGCGGTGGCGGGGCCGACGACGACATTGCGCAGGCTCGCCGGCATCTCGGCCTCCTGCGCTGACAGGGCGCGGCGGCCCGCCATGATTTCCGCATTATCCTGCGGGTAGAGCGGCGTGCGCTGCGGGTCGGCGAAGCCCGCGGGATAGAGCGGCATTTCCGTCGCCAGATCGTACTTGTCGGTCGCGCCCACGGTGTGCAACAGCTCGTGGGCGATGACGATGTTGTTGCTGCCGGCCATGGTGCCTGCGGCAAACGCGTGCACGATGCCGGCGAGGCCCTTCTGCAGGCCATGCGAGTCGGGCACATGCGTGAGCTTCGCCGGGTCATGGTAGAGGACAAACATCCGGATCCGGGGCGGCGCGCGCCCCGCAACCCGGCTCGCGCCGCTTGCGAACCAGCGCAGTTTCAGGCTCCACCATGCGACGCCCAGGGGACCCGCCCCCGGTTCGAGCGCCGGCGGCAGCTGCGAACCTTCGGGGTAGAGTTCGATGTGCACCGGCTCATCCACCTTCACCCCATAGCGGTGGGCTTCGCGCTTGAAGAAATCCTCGATGCTCGCAAAATCCTTCACCGACAGGCCTTCAATGTAGTGCTGCGCCTGCGGCGAGCCGTCAGCATTCAGCGGAAAAATGCCGACCCACAGCGTGTCTCGCCAGCTCTGGGTTGAGACGCGATCGAGCCACGCCTGCGTCGCCACGGCCGCGAGCACCAGCAGCAGCACCCCGATGCGAATGGCTTTCCACACGGGGTGTGAGCGCCAGCCTCAGGGCTGCAGGCGCGTGACCGACCAGGCGCCCGGGTTGAACGTGTCCCCGCGGGCCACCAGCGTCCGCGTCCAGCGGGCGCGATCGTGAATGCGTGCCGCCCCTTCCGACCACAGCTCAACCGCATCCGCCCACAGCCGGTAGCCGCCCCAGTGCGCCGGGCGGGGAATGTTGATCTTGAGATTCGCATCCACACCTGCGGATCCCGGAATTGGGGCGCCGAGCCGGCGAGCCTCCTCGGCAACCGCGGCTTCGAGGGCCGCGCGGGAGGCGATCGGTTCGCTCTGCGCACTTGCCCGGGCACCGAGGCGCTTATCCCACGAGCGCGAAGCAAAGTACGCATCGCTGTCGCTCGCCGGGGCCAGGGTGACCAGGCCTTCGATGCGGACCTGGCGATGCAACGTGTCCCAATGCATGACCGCCGCGGCGCGCGGGTTGCCTTGTAGTTCCCGGCCCTTGCTGGAGAGGTAGTTGGTGTAGAACACGAGGTAGCCGGGGTGCGGCACGATCTCCTTGCACAACAGCACGCGCGCCGATGGCCTGCCGTCGGGCGTGCTCGTCGCCAGTACCATGGAGTTGGCGTTGGGTTGAGCGCGCGCCGCCCAGGCGTCCGCGAGCCAGCGGCTGACCACCGTCAGCGGCTCATCGGGGAGCGGGTCAGGGAGCAATTCATCGTGGTCGGCCATCCCGCCAATGGTAGTGGGTTTTGGGCCGGCGCGACGACTGCGCTTGCACCCCCCGCCGCGCCCCGATAGAAAGGTGGCGAGGTTCAGGAGGCCTCCTTTCCCATGACACGCGATAACGTGACGCTGGATGAACTGCGCCAGCGAGTGACCGAGCTTGATCGGGCCTTGATTGCCCTGGTGGCTGAGCGCAAGGCGGTGAGCGAGGAGGTCGCGCGCGTGAAACGCGCCACCGGCAAACCGACGCGCGACTATGAGCGCGAGCGCGACGTGATCATGGGCGTGCGCGCGATGGCTGACGAACGCGGCGTGTCCCCGGCGCTCGCCGAGCAACTGCTGCGGCTTCTCATCCGTTCCTCGCTCACGACCCAGGAGCAGGCGAGCGTGGTGGCGCACGGCGCCGGCAGCGGGCGACGGGCGCTGGTCATCGGCGGCGCCGGCAAGATGGGCGGCTGGTTCGTGAGTTTCCTCGCCTCGCAGGGCTTTGCCGTCGAGGTCGCGGATCCGGCGCCCGCGGCCCAGGGCGTGCAGCACGTCGCTGACTGGCGCAGCACCGATCTGAAGCACGACTACATCGTGCTGGCGACGCCGCTCGCTATCACCGACGCCATCCTAAGAGAGCTCGCGCTGCGCCGTCCGGCGGGCGTCATTTTCGATGTCGGGTCGCTGAAGTCGCCGCTGCGCGCCGGGCTCATGGCGCTGAAGTCCCACGGCTGCAAGGTGACCTCGGTGCACCCGATGTTTGGTCCGGACACGGAGCTCTTGTCCGGCCGCCACGTGGTGTTCGTGGATCTGGGCAACGATGCGGCGCTGGCGAGCGTGCGGGAACTGTTCGCGCCCACCATGGCTGAGCAGGTCGTCATGAGTCTCGACGATCATGACCGCCTCATCGCTTACGTGCTCGGCCTCTCGCACGCGCTCAACATCGCTTTCTTCACCGCGCTCGCCGAAAGTGGCGAGGCCGCGCCGAAACTCGCGCGCCTGTCGAGCACGACGTTCGATGCGCAGCTGGACGTCGCCACCCGCGTCGCCCAGGAAAGTCCCGAGCTGTATTATGAAATACAGAGCCTGAACGACTATGGAGCCGAGTCGCTCGAGGCCCTTTCCAAGGCCGTGGAACGCATTCGCACCGCAGTGTTGTCGCGCGACGACAAGGCCTTCATTGCTTTGATGAGCCGCGGGCGCGATTATCTTGCGGACCGACGCTCGGTAGCCGAGCGCCGCGCCTGAAGGACCAGGGGAGTCGCCTGCCATGACCCGATCGCATCTGGGGTCGCTGCCCAGTGATGCGCCCGCCGAGGAGCTGCGTGCGCTGCTGGACGAAAACCATGCGCTGCAGAGTCGGCTGATGGCGCTCACCGAGGAAGTTGGCCGCAATGATTCGCTGCTGCGCAAGACGCAGGAGCGGGAGCTCGAGCTGTTGCGCGCGGCGACCCTGTCGCAGCTGTTCGAGCGCCTGATCGACGGCCTGCGGGTCTCCTACCAGCTCGATGCCGTGACGCTGCTGCTGCACGATCCACAGCACGAAATCCGTCATTTAATCTCCGGCGATGGCCAGGCACCCGAGCCCATGCCGGGCGTGTGCTTCGTCGATGCCCTCGTGACGGTCGCACCGCAGCTCGCCAACCTCGAGCGCCCGTGGCTCGGCCCTTACCACAAGGCCGATCACGAGTTGCTGCTGCCGGGAGTCGCGCGACCGGGGAGCATCGCGCTCATCCCGCTGCGCCGTAACGAGCAGCTCGAAGGAGTGCTGGTGTTCGTGAGCGCCGATCCGCTGCGCTTTTCCCCGGAACTGGCAAGCGACTTCCTCGCGCACTTAGGTCTGGTGGCCGCGCTGTGCGTTGAGAACGCGGTCAACCGGGCGCGCCTGCTGCGCAGTGGCCTTACTGACTTTCTCACCGGCTTCCACAATCGCCGCTACCTGCACGCCCGGCTGCGCGAGGAGATGGCACGCGCGCAGCGCGCACACCAGTCCATCGTGTGTCTCATGATCGATGTCGATCACTTCAAGCGCATCAACGACCAGTATGGCCACCTGGCAGGGGATGCGGTGCTGCGTGAAGTGGCGCACCGTATCGACGCGGAGATGCGCATCAGCGACACCGGCGCGCGCTTCGGCGGCGATGAGTTCGCCCTGGTGCTGTCGCAGGCGACGCTCGCCGAAGGGGAAAAGGTCGCGGCGCGTGTCCTGCACGCCGTGCGCCACCTGCCGATCACTATCAATAAGAGCACGACCGAGACGGTGACCTTGTCGATCGGTGTGGGGCTGGCTACACCGGGCCCGGGCCTGCGCGACTACAAGGTGCTGGCCGAGCGGCTGATCGCCGAAGCCGACGCCGCGCTCTATCGCGCCAAGAGTGCCGGGCGTAACCGGACCGCCACCTCGCCGAACGTAGTCGGTTAGCGCGCCCGCCCGCGCAGCAACACCACGAACAGCGGCGCACCCACCAGCGCCATGATCGCTCCCACCGGCAACTGGTGCGGAGCGGCGATGGTGCGCGCCACCAGGTCCGCAATCGCAAGCAGCATGCCGCCCGCAAGTGCCGCGGCCGGCGCCACGATGCGGTGATCGCTGGTGCGAAACGCTATGCGTACGGCGTGCGGTGTGATGAGCCCCACGAAGCCGACCGTGCCGGCGCTGACCACCGCGATGGCGGTAAGGGCTGCGCAGGCTACGAACAACAGCGTGCGCCAGCCCTCGAGCGCAAGTCCCACGGCACGGGCGCGCAGCTCGCCCGCGGCGAGTACATTCAGCGGCCGGGCCACCAGGATCGCCAGTACCACGGCCAACACCGCGGTGCTGGCGCTCAGCCACGGGTTCACGGCCCACTCCAGGTCCCCGGCCAGCCAGAACACCATGCCGCGCACGCGCGAGGTATCCGCGGTGGCGAGCAGTACGCTCACCAGCGCCCCGCAGGCGCTCGCCAGCACGATGCCCGTCAACAGCAGGCGCGGCGTGCCGCCGCCGCGCGCCAGCAGGTACACCGCCGCCACGGCGCACAAGGCACCGGCGATCGCGGCCGACTGCACCAGCACTGCGGCGAGACCTGCGATCATGGCGAGCAGCGCCCCGACCGCCGCCCCGCCGGAGACCCCGAGCACGTACGGGTCGGCCAGCGGATTGCGGAACAGCGCTTGCAGCAGCACCCCGGCGAGCGCCAGCAGCCCGCCGACGCCGAAGGCCGCCAGCACGCGCGGCAGGCGCACCGCGATCAACACATTGCGCGTGGCCTCATCGCCTGAGCCGGCCAGCGCCGCGAGCGCCTTGTTCACGGCAATGCCGGAACTGCCGATGAGCAGTGCCACGACAAACACCACAATCGCCAGCACGGTGAGGCCCGCGAGGCTCAGGAGCGGGCTGCGTGAGGCGAGGGTGGGGGCGAGCATGTCGTTAGCGTCATCGAATTGCGCACAAAAGGCCATCCCCGCGGCGGGGGCGCCTTGTGGCAGACTCCAAAAATGCGCCTGAGTGACGACATCGATGCGGATGGCTTTCGCACCAACGTGGGCATCGTGCTGATGCAGCGCGAGGAGGTTTTTCTCGGCCGGCGCACCGGCGGGCGCGGCTGGCAGTTTCCGCAGGGCGGGGTACGGGTCGGGGAGAGCCTCGAGGCGGCCCTGTTCCGCGAACTCGACGAAGAGATCGGTCTCACCGCGGACGCGGTGAAAGTCATCGGGCAGACCGCGCACTGGCTGCGCTACCGGCTGCCAAAGCGGTATGTGCGTCGCAACCAGCAGCCGCTGTGCATCGGGCAGAAGCAGCGCTGGTTCCTGCTGCGCCTCACGCGTGCCGATGCGCACTTCGACTTCACCCACACGGCCGAACCGGAATTCGACGCGGGGCGCTGGGCGCCCTTCTGGGAACCGGTGAAGGAAGTTATCTACTTCAAACGTCCCGTTTATGCGCGCGCGCTCGCCGAGCTGGCACCGCTGGCCTTCCCGCAGGGGCAACCCGCGCTGCCCGAGTGGTGGGCCGAAATCACCGCCCGCGGTGCCGGCCGGACCATGCCGGCCTCCGCCTGACCAAAGTGCGCTTCGGCTCCATCGCCTCCATATTCTCGCGCAGCACCACGCCGCCGCTGGTGGTGTGGCAGCGTGCCCCGGCGCTGCGCATCGTCCTTTTCACCATGGGTGCGCTGATTGGTCTCCTGGCGTTCTACATCGTCTACGAGCTCGGCCGTTACAACGCCGGCTACGATCGCCAGGCGGCGGCGCAGCAGCGTACGGAGCTCGCGGTGCAGATCGAACAGCTGGAGAAAGCCAACCGCGAGATGCGCACGAAGGTTGCGGAAGCGGACACCATCCGCGTCGGCCGCGCGCGCGAGCAGGCGCAGATTGCCCGCGACCTGGGCGAGTTGCAGGCAAAGGTCGCCCGGCAGTCACAGGAGCTCGCCTTCTATCGTGGCGTCGTGGCGCAGGCCGCCACCGCGCTCGGCGTGAAGATCGAACAGCTGCGCGTCTTCTCCGGGGCGCGGCCCAACGAGTACACCGTGCACATGGCGCTGGTGCGCTCGGGCCGCGCCGAGGCGGAGGCCTCCGGCACGGTGCAGATGAGCCTTGACGGCACGCTGGCCGGCGCCGCCCGCACGCTGGACCTTGCGGCGCTCACCGGCGGCAGACAACGAGAACTGCGCTTTGGGTTTCGCTACTTCCAGGATTTCGCTCAGGATGTGACCTTGCCGGCAGGCTTCAAGCCTGACCATCTGGTGGTTGAAGTGCAGTCCAGCCGCAAGGACGCGGCGCCACTCTCCCAGACCTTCCTGTGGACGGTTGAGACCCCGCCCTAAACTACTAACCGAAAGCGAATAGCAGCATGTTCACCCGCGATTCCAGGCAGCCCCGTATCGACACGCTGATCGGTAAGACCGCGCGCGTGCATGGTGATGTCGAGTACCAGGGGGGGCTGCACCTGGACGGCCACATCACCGGCGACGTCCGCTCGGACGATTCCGCCGAGGCCAGCCTCTCTGTCAGCGAGAGCGGCTCCGTTGAAGGCACGGTGCAGGCGTCCAACGTGATCCTCGACGGCCGGGTGAAGGGCGATATCCGCGCCCGGGAGCGCGTGGTCCTGGGAGCGACCGCGCGGGTGGAAGGCGATGTTTACTATGGCGTCATTGAAATGACGGTCGGCGCCCAGATCATGGGAAAGCTGGTGCGCATCGCCCCGCAGGCGGGCTCCGCCCGGCCGGAAGGCGCTCCAGGCACTGAAAGCGGCAGTGGATCACGCTGAAGGACCCGCCGCTTTGACCCGACGGCGGGCGGCTTCTAGACTCTGTACAGTGGCACTATGAGCACGACCGACACCATGCAGGACGTACCTGCCCTGAGGTTCACCGACGCGGCCGCCCGCAAGGTCGGGGATCTCATCCGTGGCGAGGGGAATCCCAAGCTCATGCTGCGGGTATTCGTGCAGGGCGGCGGTTGCTCGGGGCTGCAGTACGGCTTCGAATTCGACGAGCAGATTCAGGACGGCGATGCCTGCGTCGAGAACCAGGGCGTCAAGCTCATCGTCGACCCCATGAGCGTGCAGTATTTAGGCGGCGCCGAGATCGACTACCGCGAGGGACTGGAGGGCGCGCAGTTCGTGATCCGCAATCCGAACGCAACCACGACCTGTGGCTGCGGCTCTTCCTTCGCAGCAGCCTGAAGCGACCCCAAGCGTGCCGCCGGCGCCAGGTCGATCCAGAAAACGCCGCTCCGCCCCCCGCTCCGCTCCCCGCACCAACCATCGGGCGGTGCCGGATGTTCTCGCCGCCGTCGATTTAGGCTCCAATAGCTTCCACATGGTGGTCGCGCGTTACTCGCACGGCCAGCTGGTCATCATCGATCGTCTGCGCGAGATGGTGCGGCTGGCGGCCGGGGTGGCCGAGAACGGCCGCATCGACAAGGACGTGGCGGCACGGGCACTCGCGTGTCTTGAGCGCTTCGGCCAGCGACTGCGCGACATGCGCGCCCGCAGTGTGCGCGTCGTCGGCACCAATGCGCTGCGCGTCGCGCACCGCAAGCAGGCCTTCCTCGAACGCGCCCGCGCCGCCCTCGGACACCCGATTGAAATCATTTCCGGCATGGAAGAGGCGCGCCTCATTTACCTCGGCGTCGCCCACACCATGCCCGGGGAGCCGGGCAGGCGTCTGGTGGTCGATATCGGCGGTGGCAGCACCGAACTCGTCATCGGCGAGGGCCTCGCGCCGCTCGAGCTCGAGAGCCTGCAGATGGGTTGCGTGTCCCTGAGTGAACGCTTCTTCCGCGACGGCAAGATCTCCGCGCGGCGTTTCGAGCGCGCGCGCCTCGCCGCGCGGCTGGAGCTCGAGCCGGTGCAGGCCGCCTTCCGCCGCCGCGGCTGGCAGCGCTCCGCCGGCAGTTCGGGCACCGTACGCGCGATCGGCGAGGTCATTAATGCACTGGATCCGCAGGCGCACTCGATTACGCCGGCCGGCATCAACCGCGCCATCGAGTACTGCGTGGACGCCGGCCATGTCCGCGAGCTCGCACTCGAACCCATCACCGAGGATCGCCGGCCGGTATTTCCCGGCGGGCTGGCGATCCTCGCGGAAGTGTTCAGCGTGCTGGGTGTGAAGGACATGCGGATCGCGGACGGTGCGATGCGCGAAGGACTCCTCTACGACATGCTCGGCCGCTTCCGGCACGAGGATGCGCGCGACCGCACCGTGCGCGCCATGCAGCAGCGCTACCACGTCGATGGCGGCCAGGCCGAGCGCGTCGAGGCGACGGTGCTGAAGTTCCTGTGGCAGACGCGCGAGACGTGGCGCCTCGAGGAGCCGCTGGCGGAGAAGTCGCTTAAGTGGGCCTCAAGGCTGCACGAGATCGGCCTCGACGTGTCGCACAGCGGTTATCACCGCCACGGCGCCTATTTGCTTGAAAACGGCGACATGCCCGGTTTCCCGCGCGAGGAGCAGCGGCTGCTGGCGCGCCTGGTTGGCGCGCATCGCAGAAAGCTCACGTTCGAAGGCGTCGAGGAACTCGTGCCGCCCTGGGATCGCAGCGCCATACACCTGATCGTGCTGTTGCGGCTTGCGGTGCTGTTGCATCGCGGACGCAGCTCCACCGCGCTGCCACCGATCGAGCTCAAAGCCACACCCCGCTCGCTCGAAGTGCGCTTCCCTGCCCGCTGGTTAAAAGAGCACCCGATGACCTCGGCGGATCTGCAGCAGGAAGTGGATTACCTGCGCGCCAGCGGTTTCCGGCTGCGCGTGTTGAGTCGCGGGCGAGGCTGACGTGTGACTGAAGCAGCTACGGTGCCACCGGCGCTCCGGCGGCATACACCGCCAGCAGCTCCGCTTGCGCGTAGAACGCCTTGTCCTTGCCGGGACTTAAGCGCTCGTAGCTGCCGTCGGGCTTTAATTCCCAGGTCTGGCAGTTGTCCTTCAGGCACGCATCGAGGTCGCGCAGGATGCGCTCCATGTGCTCGGGGGTGCGGATCGGAAAGGCCACTTCCACGCGGCGGAAAAAGTTGCGCTCCATCCAGTCGGCGCTGGCGCAGAACATCTCCGGCTCGCCGCCGTTCTCGAAGTAAAACACCCGCGAGTGCTCGAGAAAACGTCCGACGATCGAGCGCACCGCGATGTTCTCCGATACGCCCGGAACCCCGGGTCTGAGCGCGCACACGCCGCGGATGATGAGATCGATTTTTACCCCGGCGCAGGAGGCGCGGTACAGCGCCTCGATGCACTGCGATTCCACCAGCGCGTTCATCTTGACGATCATGCGTGCCGGCCGGCCGGCGCGGGCGTGCTCGGTCTCGCGCGCGATCTTGGCGAGCACCATCTCGTGCATGCCGAAGGGGGACTGGGTCAGGCGGGCAAGCTTCGGCGTCTGGGTCAGGCTCGTGAGCTGCAGGAACAGCTCATGCACGTCATGGCCGAACTCGTCATCGCAGGTGAACAGGCCGTAGTCGGTGTACACCCGCGCGGTGCGCGGATGGTAGTTGCCGGTCCCCAGGTGGCAGTAGCGGCGCATGCCCTCGCTCTCACGGCGCACGACCAGTGTCAGCTTGGCGTGGGTCTTGTAGCCCACCACCCCGTACATGACGTGGGCGCCGGCTTCCTGCAGGCGGTTGGAAAGCTCGATGTTGGCTTCCTCGTCGAAGCGCGCACGCAGCTCGACGATCACCGTGACGTCCTTGCCGGCGTGCGCGGCCGCGACCAGGGCATCCACCAGCGGGGAATCATTGCCGGCGCGGTACAGGGTCTGCTTGATCGCCAGCACCTGCGGGTCGGCGGCCGCCTGGCGCAGGAAGTCCATGACCGGCGCGAAGCTCTGGTAGGGGTGAAAGAGCAGCACGTCCTGCTGGCGGATGGCGGCAAACAGATCGGTGCTGCCAACCAGGCGCTTCGGCAACCCGGGCGTGAAGATCGGGTACTTGAGGTCCGGCCGCTGCACGAGGTCATACACCGCCGACAGGCGGTTGAGATTGACCGGACCTGAGACGTGGTAGGTATCGAGCACGTTGGAGGAGAACTGCGCCTGCAGGAACTTCACCAGGTCGTCCGGGCAGTCGCTGGAGGTCTCGAGGCGTACCGCCGAGCCATAGCGGCGATGTGCAAGCTCGCCTTCGAGCGCGCGCCGCAGGTCGTCGATTTCCTCCTCGTCGACGAACAGGTCGCTGTTGCGCGTGATGCGGAACTGGTAGCAGCCGATCACCTTGATGCCGCTGAAGAGCTTGTGCACGAACGCCTGCACGATGGTCGACAGGAGCACGCAGGCGCGCCCCGATCCCACGCCCGGCAGCGGCACGACGCGCGGCAGCGAGCGCGGCGCCTGCACGATCGCCAGCTCACTGTCGCGATCGAAGGCGTCCTTGCCCTCCAGGCGCACGATGAAGTTCAGGCTCTTGTTCTGGATGCGGGGGAAGGGCCGCGCCGGGTCCAACCCCAAGGGACTCAGCACCGGCTCGACTTCGCGCTCGAAGTACTGCTCGAGCCACTGCTCGGCTTGCGGCGTCCACTGTGCGCGCTCCAGAAGCGGTGCCCCCTCGGCAGCCAGCGCCGGCAGCAGGAGCTCGTTCAGGCAGCGGTACTGGTCCGCCACCAGTCGCGTGGCGCGCTCGTGCAGCGCGGTGAGCTGTTCGGGGATGGACATGCCGTCGGCCGCGGGCGGCGAGCCGCCGAGCTCCTGCAACTGCTTCAATCCCGCCACCCGGATCTCGAAGAACTCGTCCAGGTTGCTGCAGGAGATGCACAGGAACTTCAGGCGCTCCAGCAGCGGCACCGATACATCGAACGCCTGGTCGAGCACCCGCTGGTTGAACTCGAGGAACGACAGTTCCCGGTTGATGTATTGCTGCGGAGCCTTGAGATCAGGGGTGTCCATCGGACTGCCAAGGATACCAGCGCAAAACGACGCTTCGGTGGTAGCGGCCGAAACCGGCCTCCCGGCGTGCTAGCGCGAAACGAGCTGCGGGCCGGCCGGGACTTCGAGCGAGGCCAGGAAGGGCGCCGAACGGGTGACAAAGTCCTCGCGCCAGCGGGCGTCGATGGGCTCAGCCCCGGGCAGGGTCACGGTCTGGGGGTTCTTGAACACCCCGTTCACGCGATATTCGTAGTGCAGGTGCGGGCCCGTGGCGAGCCCGGTCATGCCGACGTAGGCGATCACCTCGCCCTGTGTCACGTGTGCGCCGACGCGCGTGCCGCGCGCGAAGCGCGACAGGTGGCCGTAGACCGTGACGATGCTGCGGGAGTGTTCGATCTCCACCAGGTTGCCATAGCCGCCCTTAACGCCGGCGAAGCGGATGCGGCCATCGCCCGCGGCGCGCACCGGGGTGCCTGTCGGGGCCGCATAATCGACGCCCTGGTGGGCGCGGATACGGTTCAGGATGGGATGCAGGCGCGCGGAGTTGAAGCGCGAACTGACGCGGGTGAACTCGACCGGGGTGCGCAGAAATGCCTTGTGCAGGCTGCGGCCGTCGGGGGTGTAGTAGTGCGAGCTACCCTCCGGATCGGTGTAGCGCACGGCCTGAAATTCGCGTCCCTGGTTCACGAACGCGGCGGCCTGGATGGGGCCATCCTTGACGTATACGCCGTCGCGCCAGATCTCCGGATAGGTGACCACGAAGGAGTCGCCCGGCCGCACGTCCAGCACGAAGTCGATGTCCCAGCCGAAAATGTCCGCGAGTTGCACTGCCGTCTGGTCATGGGCGCCGGCAGCTTCAACCGCCTCGAAGAGCGAGCTGTCTATGCGTCCGCGCAGCGTGCGCACGCGCATCTCGAGCGGGCTTTGCAGTACGCTCGCCTGAAGGCCCGACGAGCCGCGGACCACCTGCAGGGTCTCGCTTTCGTTCAGCCGGCGCTCGAGTCCGAAGAGCTGGCCGTCCTTGTGCGTCAGGCGCAGCGCTTCCCCGGGACGCAGGCTGTCCAGCCCGGCGCGCAGGCCCGGGAGGCTGCGCAGGGAGGCAAGATCAGCAAGGCTGAGCTTCAGGCGCCTGAAAATGCGGTCCAGCGTGTCGTTATGGGTGACGATCACGTCGATGCGCGAGAGCGCGAGCCCCAGGGAGGGCGCGGCGGCGAGCTGGGAAGCGGCGGCGGGCGCGGGCGCAGCGGCAGGCGCGGCGACGGCGGGGGAGGCGGATGGGGCGGTGTTGCCGCCCGGCGCGACATCGCTGGAAACCGGGGTCGCGGTGGCTGGCGGTGCAGGCTCGCCGGATCCAATTGCGAGGCCTCCGTGCACGAGCGACCAGCCCACAATCCCGCACGCGGCGGCCTGCAGCCAGAAAATCGGGGAGGGCATCCGGGGGAATTTGAAGTGCAGCGCCATCGACAACTCTTATCCGGATGATTTAAAAGGGCGAAACGTACCGGAGTTATGACCCTCGGGTCAATGTATGTTAAACGCCGGAACGCGAACTAATGACAAGTTACCTGCCGCGCCGGAATGGTTCTTAGGCGCGCTTCACGGGAATAACCATGAATTTCGAGGAGCAGATCGCAGAGCTGGAGCGTGGCGCGCACGAGGTGCTCACCGGCGCCGACCTCAGGAAGAAGCTGATGCGCGGTGTGCCGCTGAAAGTAAAAGCGGGCTTTGATCCGACCGCGCCGGATCTGCATCTCGGGCACACGGTGCTGCTCAACAAGATGCGCCAGTTCCAGCAGCTCGGCCACGAGGTGACCTTTCTCATCGGGGATTTCACCGGCCTCATCGGCGATCCCAGCGGGCGCAACGCCACGCGCCCGCCCCTGACCCCGGAGGAAGTGCAGGCCAACGCGCGCACCTACGAGGGCCAGGTGTTCAAGGTGCTTGACGCCAAACGCACCCGCATCGATTTCAACTCACGCTGGCTCTCGCCGCTCACCGCGACCGACGTGGTGAAGCTCGCGGCCCACTACACCGTG
>CAWCBV010000004.1:0-1095915 GCA_963793895.1 uncultured Gammaproteobacteria bacterium | reverse complement strand
CACTGCCCAGGGGCGCCCGCGTCAGTCTCCTGGCGCACTCGCCATCTGGCTGGGCACGATGTTTATTTGGGTTTGATTAGCACCTCCTCTTTCAGCTTACACTTAGGACAGGTGTAGGTCTGAACGGTAACACCAGGAGTTTTGTGTGGCCGGCTGCCGGAGATCTTCCAACCGAGTTCCCCGCACCTCGGGCACAGCTGTCCCTGCGGATTAGCCTGTGTCTGTACCTCACCCTTCAGAGCCACGTTCTCGCTGATGAGATCCTCCACCTTGAGCTGCACCTCTGCAAGTTCGAGCAGAAGCGCGTCGAGAATCCTCTTGAATTCCCCCTCCTTTATTTTTTCGCTCATTGAGCGCAGGTGGGTTGCCAGAGTCAGGGCCTGAGAAAGCGATGTAATCAGGTCGGTCATGACGGCGGAGTATAAAGCGCGGCACGGTGATGCCCGAATCTTTCCACATCTTTATCCTCGGGTGCACCGGCCATACGGGTCAATCGAGATCGACGCTTGGATAGCGCCCTCATTCCAAATTGATTACCACCTTGCCGCGCGCGTGCCCCTTTTCCAGATATCGCATCGCCGCCGGCACCTCACTCAGGTTGTACTGCCTGTCGATGACAGGCGTCAACTTCCCGCCCTGCATGAGGTCGCGCAAAGTGTTCAGGTCGTCCGTTTTGTTCGCGTCCGCCAGAAAGCTGACGAACTTCTGACTCACAAATGGTGATATCGCATAACCGTTGAAGAACCTCGCCAGTGGTCCGATCCACGGGTCACCGCTCTGACCTCCGACTATGACAAAGATGCCGTGGGGAGTCAGGACGTGCAGGTGGTCGGAGAGCGAGTGATTACCAACGGTGTCAAGAATCAGATCGTAACGTTGCGTCCCCTTTGTGTAATCCTCTTTGGTGTAATCAATGACGCGGTCGGCACCGATTGATCGCACCATTTCCACGTTCCCGGTACTGCAGACGCCGGTGACATCTGCGCCTAACGATTTCGCGATCTGCACCGCGAAGGTACCCACGCCTCCGGACGCCCCGTTGATGAGGACCTTCTGCCCCGGCCGAATCTGTCCGGCGTCGCGCAGACCCTGCAGTGCGGTGAGTCCTGCAATGGGCACAGAAGCCGACTGCTGAAAGGTCATGTTAGTTGGTTTCAGCGTTAAGCCAGCCTCCGTAGAGGTCACATACTCGGCCAAAGCTCCGTCGGCCGTTCCAAAAATCGCGTCGCCTACCTTAAACTGTTTGACGTCTTTGCCGATCGCTTCGACCGTTCCAGAAAAATCGACGCCCAGGCGTGTGAATTTCGGTCGACCCATACCTACCTGCAGGCGCATGACGTACGGCGTGCCGCGCATGAAGTGCCATTCGAGAGGATTGATGGATGCGGCGTGAACCTTTATCAGCAGTTCATTGTGCGCAGGGGTTGGTCTCGCGACCTCCTCGAGTTTAAGTACATCCGGCGAGCCATATTGACGATAGACGATGGCTTTCATCCGGACTGCATCGCCGGGTAGAACTTGCGCCGGAGCTGGACCCGAGTCGTGAGACAACGCCAATGCCAGCGATATCAGCGCTACTACTACCAGCCCGACGATTGCGCTTACGATTTTGGAAGTTCGAGTCATTGACCTGACACTCCCGGATTCTGGTTTCGAGAACCCGGCGCTAGCGAGAAACGCCTCCAGCGAGTACCGCTTAGCCCCACGCGGCTATTTTTTGATCGTACAAAGAATGCACCGCGGGAAAATGCTTCGCAACTTGCTGCTATCTATCACGCATTCCCGCCGTCGGCGGCACCTGGGCAACTCAGCGCGAAGGATCCATGAACAGCAGCTTCAATGAGCCGGGGACGATGGATGCCTTTCCTCCATCCGCGCCGGCGTGACCGGTGTCCGCTGCCACGAGATAGATCCGCCCGGACACCGGATCGATGTCCATGGTTTTGGCCGAAACGGCGGTTTTCACCGTCGCGAACGGCACAAAGGTCTGTGGATCTTTCTCCCGGAGAATGGACAGAGTGCCGTCACGACCGTTAGAGCTGAAAATCAGTTTGCGCGTCGGGTCAAAGGCTGCCGCGTCCGTGCCAGCTCCGATCGGTAACGTGGCAACCGTCACCCCCGAATCCAGGTTCACCACCACCAGCACCTTGTTGACGCAGCTCGAGAATAACCTGCGCCCCAGCTTGTCGATCGCCAGACCATGCGGGCTCTTGCAATTGGGAATGGGCCAGCGCGCGTCGATCTGATTGCTGCTGGTGTCGAGCCGGAGGATCTCGCTATTGCCGGCTCCGTTGACATACAGCTTGCCATCGTCACCGGCAACAGCGGTTTCGAGTTTGCCGCCGCCCTGCACGTTCGCCACGGCGACCTCTTCCCTTGGATCGATGACCGTGATCGTTCCGCTATCGCCGTTGACCACGAAGACATGGCCGCTTACCGGATCAAAAGCCATAGCGTCGGCATCGGCGGCGGCTTTGATGCGCCTGGACGTTTTCAAGGTCTTCAGGTCAAAGGCACCGGCTTCACCGGCGCGACCGTCATCGGTGAAGCCTCGCCCGAGTACCGCAACGATCGCGATGCCGTGGGTGCCGCCCGGGTAGCCCTCGACCTGTCCTATGAGCGTCCCGTCGAGTCCGTCAACAACGGTGACGCGGTCGCCGTGCGCCACATACACGCGGTGCGAAGGCGGATCAAACACCACGAAATCCCATCGATCCGGCGCCCCCAGCGGCACGCTCCTGGTAATTTGATAAGCCGCTGCCTGTTCTGCAGCCGAACACGGCAGACCGTGGGACATCAACGCCGCGCTCGCGAAAATCAGGGTGGCGGGCAAGAAGATGGTTTCATGCGATTAATGCTCCATACGCCGACGTTTTTTTGGGTCGCTCAAGGTGTCAGGCTGAGCAGCAACGCCTTAAAATCCTCCGTCATGACGTGCGCGCGACGGTTAAGCACATTGTTGCCGAGCAAGCCGAGCAATGCGGTCGCTATTCCGATCGCGGTAGCGAGCAAAGCGGTGCCGATGCCGCGACTGACGGCCGCCGGATCTGACACCCCGCCAGCCGCGAGTGCATTGAACGTCTCCATAATTCCGAAGATCGTACCCAGCAGGCCGAGCAGCGGCGCCGCAGTGACGATGGTATCGAGGATCCAAAGCCGGGCGCTTACCCTCTTGTCCACCCCAATGAACAGCGCCGAGGAAACGTCCTCGCGCCGCTCGCTCGACGCCCCTTCGCCGACGACCTGCGCGTAGCGTTGTATCGCACGACTGGCTGGGTCGGCCCATTTCACGGCGCCGATCGCCCGACCGGCACCGGCGGCCGACGCATCGATGATCGCGGCCAGCCGCTTCATGCGCAAACTAAGATAAGTCAGATAGACGCCGCGCTCGAGGATCACATAGAACAGCAGAATGATGCAGCCGTACAGCACATCGAAAGTGACGTCATGGAACACCCGATAGTTCATGCCGCGGAACTTTCCGGTACGGACCTTCGGAGCGTGAGGCTAAGCGGACGAAACTCGATGGTGACCACGAACGTATGCTGCGATTCCCCCACGAAGGCCTTTGCCGGCATCGGTGCGTAGTGCCCGGAACGGACGATGCTCAATGCGGCATCGTCCAGGACCGACGATCCCGAGGAATGCGCCAGCTCTACCTCGTGGGGTTCGCCGCTGCGCATGACCACAAACCGGACCCGCGCCTCGCCAGAGGGGTGACGCAAGCGGTACTGAACCGAATCCGGTGGGTGCGTGCGCCGATCAATGTCCGCGCGCAGTGCCGCCGAATAACGTGCATCGTCATCCGGGTGCGTATAGCTCGACGGCGCACTCGCAGCCGCCGGGAGGGCGGGCGTGAACGTCTCGGCGCCCGCCGGCGCCGGGTCCGCGGCCATCGGCATCGGTTCGGCCACGAGTGCTGAGGGACGCCACTCGCGGTGCACGCGCACTCGCTGCGGCACTGGCGGCGCCGGCGGCGCCGGAACCGGGGTGTCGGCCGATTGCAGCGATAGCTGCACGCCCGGGTCGCGATCGGCGGCTGCCGACTGCGTGTTGCGCAGCAGACTCGGACTTGCTACCAGGAAAGCGACGGCTGCCGCGCCGGTAAGAACGAGCGCCGTCGCCTCACTTGCATACTGCCCGGAGTCCCTCTTTGCCAACATCATTCCTGCCGCGTGATGATCGTGGCCGAGACGATCCCGCCGCGCTTGAGCGCGTCCAGCACGCTCACCAGCGGCTGAAGCGGGCGCTTCTGTCACCGGAGATGATTACCGTTAGCTTCGCGTCCCGCGCCAGCCTGAGCAGTCGCTCAGTGATGCCGGCGACGCTGCTCTTCTCACCGTCGACGTAGACCTCCCCTTCGGCGGTAAGCGTCAGCGTGACGCGTCGCGTGACGTCCAGATGCGCCGGATTGCCCGCATAGGGCAGCGCGACTCCGCAGATCCCAGCGCCGGCAAGGCATTGATGCTGATCAACACAAAAAACACCAGCAGGAACATCATCACGTCGATCATGGGAATGATCTCGATACGTGCCGCCTTGCGCGTGCGTGCCGGCCACGCAGCGCATCAGTGCGCTACGACGAACAGCGGCGCCATGGCTCACTGACACCCTTGCTGTCGTCCGCCGCATGTCCGAGGTACTCGTCGATTCCGAACGCCGCTTCGGTGGTGCGCAGCAGCGAGTAGTGGTTGTACGGCGTGTCATCGATGACGCCGCGCGGACCGTGGTTGGTGATGACGATAGTGGGAATTCGGCCGCCGCCCGCGTTCGCAGCGCTGCCCGGTTCATTGCCACAGCACCCCTGCGCCGCTCCGCGGCGCTCATCCTTATCGTCTTCATCAAACGTGATCACGATCGCGGCATTGTCGGCGGCACTCCACAGCCTGGAGTCCATGATGCGCCGCACGATGCCGTCGATGACGCGGTCGCCACGGGCGATCAGGGCCGTCACATTGGACTTGACGACAATCTGCCGGTACGTTTTGTCCTGCGTCGCGCCCGTGCATGTCATCGCATTGGTTCGGGACGATGTGCGCGTAATTGGGCATCTGCCCGGAGGCGAGATCGCGATCGAGAGCATCGAAGCGACGATCTTGCGCGCGCGCGCCGGGTCCTCTTGCACGCGCTGGAAACTCACAAAGCCATTGTGCTTGGCCGCATACAGTCTGCGTGGGCATTCCAGCAACCGGCTTGTCCGCGGTCGGCCAGCGAATCGCAAGCGAACCGGGCGCGGGCAAGCTTCCCATGTAGGCCTTCCAGGTCAGACCGCGCGACTCGAGTTGATCCATCAGGCTGCGGGCGACCACGTGTGATCCACGTAGCCAGCCCGATGCGACTTCGGGCACCAGACATCGTTCATGCCCGGCTTGCAGTAGAACGCATCATCATCGTGTATGCCGAAGGTGTCACCGCCGAGCATGGCGATGTAATTGCCCTGGCTCGGATGCACCTCCGCAAAGAACTGCGCCGCCAGGCCATAGCGCTGCGCCATGCGGTTGATGTTTGGTGCAGCGGTGTGCGGACCGATGATCAGGCCGTAGCCTTTGTTCTCCGCCACGATGACAAAGATGTGGGCATATGGCGCGGACATGCTCCAGGCGGCCGCCGTGCGCTCGGACGCCCGCGTCTGGGCACACACCGAAGATCGACGCTGGCCAGCGCTATCAGACGCACCGCACTGCCAGTATGGCGCAGCTGCGCCGTGCACGGAACTCATGGACGCGTGGCTAGCCTTGATCTGCCTGCACAGATCAGTTCAAGCTCGATGCGAACGCCCGCCAGCACCGTGAGGTCATAGAACTCACGCTGAATGGGACGCGAGGCGCTCGGGCCCTCGGTGAACTCCAGCGGCGTGTTCAGCAGGTTCTTGCCATCGAGATAGAGACGCACGTGTGATTGATCGCGTAGCTGGCGCCGAAATCCAGCGTCAGCCGCGAGTGCGAGAACACGTCCTGGGCATTGCGACGTGACGCCGCCAAAGGAAAATAGGTTCTGCCCGACGTAATCGGCCGCGAGCGCACCTCCAGCGGTGCGCGTTCGTAGAACAACGCCGCATTCCAGGTCAGTTGCGAGGTCGAGGGCATCAGCCCGTAGATACCCGGATGAACCTGCGCGCGCGAATCGACCACCGTGACGTTGGCGCTGTAGCCAAAGCCATCCCAGGGCTGCGGCAGGAAACGCAGCTGCTGCTGGTATTGCGCCTCGACGCCGTAGGCGTGTGCCGGTCCGTTGCTGTAGCTCTGTACCGTCGTGGTCACCGCCCGTGAGTCCGGGAAAGTTGTAGCCCGGGAGGATCTGCTGCGACTAACAGGATGTAGTTGCTGAACTGCTTGTCGAACAGCCCCAGGGCTGCGATCTGGCCATCGCCGGGGTACCACTCCAGCGTCGCGTCGAAATTCTGGCCGATGGTCGGCTTAAGCGCCGGATTGCCGACGGTCACGGACGCATTCGTGACGCTGATGGCGGCTCCGGGAGTGATCTGGTCAAAGCCCGGGCGCGCGATGCCGCTCGCATAGGTAAGTCGCCCGACCAGGTCTTCGGAAAAGTAATAACGCCCCTGCACCGTGGGAAACACGTTGGTATAGGAGTTGGACTGCGTGGTCGGGGTATTCACGTCCGTATCGCTGTTGTAGAGATTGCCGCGATAAGTTGCGTGCGTGGACTCCACGCGCACGCCGGCGAGCAAGCCGGCGTCGCCAAATCGGGCCGAATATTGTCCGTAGGCAGCGTACACATTCTCCTTGTCATCGGTGTTGGTCGAGGCATCCGCAGCAGCATCGTCCGTGATCGTGCCAAGGTTGCTGTTTGCCAGAGCCGCGATTGCCCCGTAACTGATGGCCGGTCCAATGCTGTAGTTATTGTTGTAGTAAGTCTGAGACGGCCCGTAAGTGTAG
This sequence comes from uncultured Gammaproteobacteria bacterium, assembly GCA_963793895.1. Classification (GTDB taxonomy): domain Bacteria; phylum Pseudomonadota; class Gammaproteobacteria; order Steroidobacterales; family Steroidobacteraceae; genus 13-2-20CM-66-19. The sequence goes on along the minus strand of CAWCBV010000004.1, from coordinate 1,089,019 downwards.
GGCAGCAGCGGAATCACACCGTTGGGTGTGAACACCGGGGAAGTGGCTACGGAGGTCTTATGGCGAAAACGCGCCGACAGTCCGAATTTCAATTCGCCCGGATTCGCGCCACTTGCGGCTGGAATTGTCGCGTCGATTGCCGCCGCCGTTTCGCCATCCCTGGCATATGAGGGACCCAGATCGATCTCCTGCAGATCATAGTTCGCCGGGTTCGCGGCATCCGTGCCATCAAGGGTGTGAAAGGCGGGGTAACGCGGATTGGTGGTGGTGTCATAGGCTACGGGTACCGCGTTGGGATCTCGTCCAGACGCTGCCATAACTCCTCGAAACACGGTCGCTGCCCACTGCGTAGGAGATGTGGTAATCAAGGCGCAGCCGCGAGAGCACACTGCTGCCGCCCAGGCTCGCCAGATCGCTTTCGATCCGCTCCAGGGAGTCCGTGGTCTGCTGTGAAAGAGTGGCACTCGGGGCGATGAAGCCGTTTGGATTGTTCGGGTCCTGAACGCAGCCCGGCGAGGGCGTGCAAGGTACTGCCGCGTCGAGGCCATCGAGCACCAGGTAGTGCTTGTGTGCCGCTTCCAGGTAACCGGACCAGAGCACTCGCAGGTACAACGAAGTCGCATCGTTCGCCCTGGCATCGAAATTGGCCGCGACGCCATAGCGCTTGCGCTCATACTCATAGCGGCGAAACTGCAGATCGCTCAAGACCTTATCGGGCACACCGCTGCTCTGCTGATCGGTGTAACTCTCCTCTATATCGTCAACGCCGCGCTGATCCTGGTGATAGACCGCCGTGATGACGGCGCTGAAGGCGTCAGCTCCGCCAAACAGGCCGCCCAGACCGTCGCCGCCGGAATAGCTGCGGCCGGCACTTAGCTCAGCGTGATAAGCCGGCGTCCCGCGCAGCGGCTCGTAACCGCCACCCAGGTCTGCATCAAGAAACGGCCTGCCACCGTGCTCGCCACCGCTGCGCGGCACCAGGTTGATCGAGCCGCCCAGTCCTTCCGCATCCATATCCGGACGCAAGGTCTTGCTGACCTCGATGCCGCCGATGATCCCGGTTGGAAAGGTGTCGAACGCCACGGCACGACCACCCCCGAAAGGCGAGGACGGATTCGAGGCCGGCAGACGCACTCCGCCGTACGTGCTGGCATTCAGATCCGAATCGAGCCCCCGGATATTGATGAAGCGCCCCTCCCCCGAGTCGGTCTCGAGCGAGATCCCGGGGATTCGCTGCAGTGCTTCAGCGGTGTTGATGTCGGGCAGCTTGACGATCTCGCTCAATGGCTGCGCGTCGACGATATTCGGCGCCTGCTTTTTCTCCTCTATCGCCGCCGCGCGATCGGTGTCGGCGCTCGGTATCGGTTGCGGACGCGTGCTTTCACCCGGTGGCGGTCCGGTACTCACCCGGCCGATATCAGTGTCGGGGCCTGCCTTGCCATTGGGTTGCGCGGCCTCAGAGGCCGGCGGGGACGTAGCCGGCGTGCTCGCCGTTTGGGCCTGTGCCTGCTCGAACGCGAGCGCGAGACCTATCACGAGCACCTTGCACCCAGCGCCGGTTATCATCGCCAGCGAACGGCGCGACGTTGTGTCCAATTTCGGCGCTCCGGTTGAGTTGCTGCGGGCCACGCGAGGCTAGTTGCGCGATGTTGCGAATGCATTACAACCGCCGCTGCGCCCGAGTCGTGTTTACAATCGGCGACAGCTCAGACGAGCCTGGCGAACCGCAGGAGCAGTTTGAATGAGCATGGAAAGAGCGCCCGGCCTGGGCAAAGTCCCTGAGGTCACCCTGCTCTTCTGGATCATTAAGATCCTCGCCACCACGCTCGGGGAGACGGGGGGCGACTCCTTCTCCATGTCGATGGGGCTGGGTTACCTCCTCAGCACGGCAATCCTCGGCGCGATATTTCTCACCGTGGTAGCCGTGCAGATTGCCGCCAAGCGCTTCAATCCGTGGCTCTACTGGAGCACGATTGTCGCGACAACAACCGTCGGCACGACTCTTGCTGATTTTGCCGACCGCTCCCTGGGCATCGGCTACGCGGGAGGCAGTGCATTGCTGCTTTTGCTGCTTGCCGCGTCACTCCTGATTTGGCACCGCACGCTCGGCTCGGTAGAGATAAACACGATCGACTCCCCACGAACCGAGATGTTCTACTGGGTCACGATCATGTTTTCTCAGACGCTGGGAACAGCGCTGGGCGATTGGACCGCGGATAGCGTGGGGCTGGGCTATGCGGGCGGCATTCTCATATTCGCCGTACTCCTGGCGCTGGTCGCTGCGGCGTACTTTTGGAGCTCGCTCTCACGAACCGTGCTGTTCTGGAGCGCATTCGTTCTGACCCGACCCCTCGGTGCGGTTCTCGGTGACTTCTTTGACAAGCCACTAGCCTCCGGGGGGCTCGCCCTCAGCCGCTATTCGGCATCGGCGCTTCTGGTGGTCGCAATCGCGATTTGCATCCTGGTTTTTCCACAGCGTGCCGCCAGGCGAATTCACTGAGGGCCGGTTTCGGGCATTACCTGCAACAACGGCCCTGGCCCGACGGATATCTGCCCCATAAATGGCCGATCGTGAGAAGCAATCAGTAAAACGCACGCAGCCACACCCGAAGCGAACAGCCCCATTGCGATAGCCGAGGCGAGGCGGTCGCCGCTGTGAATCGCTGCAATCGCGAGCAGCGCGCAGGCCGCCTGCACGAACAGGCATGACCACTTGACCCAATTGACCTGTGACTGGCTGATGATGATGCGCTGCCGACGCGCATCGAACGCGCTTTCGAGCGCGGCGGTCGACTCACGCTGCGCGATTTGTTGCCCCTGACTGGCGGGTGTCAGAGCAAGAGTCAACTGCAGCGCCTCGGCGAGGGAGCGCGGCGTGATGCTAAGAGTCGCGGTTTGCCGGGCCATCATCGGCCATTCCTGAGTCGCGGCGTCCTCAATGTAACCACGGACCAGGGCGCGCACCCGCGCTTCGGGCTCTCCCGGGAAGGCAGCTGCGAGTATTACGACGGATCTGAGCGCGCTAGCCTCTCGATTGACCGCCGCGTTGGCACGGTCGTTGTCGCCCCATACCTGCGCAGCGATAAAAGCCATGAAAAGCCCGAAGATCAGGCCCAGGACCGGCAACATGCCCGCTGAGACGGCCTTAAAAGAACGCGCGTGCTCGCCCACCGCGAGCTTCGCGACCAGCGCGTAGAGTGCCGCTGAGACGAGGTACGTAGATCCAAAAATGATCAGCGCCATCCACACGACGGGGAGACTGTGCAGCCAGTCGCTCATATTCCGCTCCCTCCGCAGATCTTAAGTGGGCTGAGCCGACGACGACGCGGCCCCTAGTGCGCGTCTGTCCCCAGCGCTTCGAAACGCACATTCTGGATCGCATACGACTGCCAGTCGCGATAGTCGAAATGCCACCACTCATATTCGTAGACGGAAAAGCCTTCGGCCTCCATGTGGCGGCGCAACAGGTCACGCAAACGGCGTTGCGCCGCGGTGCCACCCGTGTAGGTCGGATACGCGCGCGCCGACATCTCGTCGTACAGGCTGGGCATCTCGACGGCACGGCCCGTCTTCAGGTCGTAGAGCGTCAGGTCCACCGCGCAGCCGCGGTTGTGGTGTGAACCTACGGCGGGATCCGCAACGAACTCGTGTCGGTCCGGCGGTGTCGCGTCCCAAAAGATCTTGGTTACATACCACGGCCGATACGCATCGTGCACCAGCAGGCCATAGCCCTCACCCGCAAGCGCGCGCTGCACGCGCACCACGGCTTGCGCCGCCGGCCGTTGCATGAAGGCGCGCGCCTGGCTGTAGAGCGGCGTGCCGAGAAAATTGTGCGTCGTTGCATAACGAATATCGAGCTTGATGGTCGGATCAAGGCTCGTCAGCTCGACCAGATCGGCCGGCCGGAACTCTCCGGGCTCAAGCGGTGGCGTCGCCGCGAGCGCGAGCGGCAATAAATCCGCGACCGGTCGCACCGGATTGATATGGAAAAACTGCGGAGCATCAGCGCCATGAGCGGGCGGCGGTGCGGTCGACGCGCAGGCGACGAGGCCGAGTACACCCAGCAGCCCCAGGCAGCGAATCATCGCTCGAGTTCGCGGTCGCATCGTTTGTCTAGACGTTACGGCAGAGCGTGCAGGGTCGTATTGAACAGGTACTGATCGCGGAACTCGGTCCGCTCGCCGGCCTTTTTTCCCGTAACCGGCTGCAAGCGGGCCGACAGCGGCTTGTGCCATTTCCAGGCAAGGGAGGCCACGTCACCGAAGATGCGCGCCAGTTGCTCGACACTGATGTTCCCCGGATAGGGAACCGTATCAAGCCCGGTGCCGCACACCGCGGAGTACGCCAGCAGCGAATCGGTGTTGAAGCTACCTTGCGCCCAGCGCTGCGCGAGGCGCTTGTCCTCCATCACCGGAACCATGAGTCCCGCGTAACCAACCTGCGTGACCGGCACGGCCCTGACCGCCGTGGTGATGATCAGTGCCGCCGTCATCGTGCCGCTCGAGCCAAACCGCGACCCCGTATAGGCCTCGATCGCCGCCCCGATTGAAACCTCCGCGAGCGGTGCCGGCGTGGGATCAACTCCCATGAACGTCCAGTGCTTCATTGCGGCCACCCTGAGGCCGATCGACTCCGCCACCGTGGCGTGTACGGTGAGTTGCCGGGTAAGCTCCGCGATCGAGCCAGCGAAATCCCCGTGCGTGCGCGCGAATACCTCTTGCACGACATTGGCGCCTTCGAAGCCAATCGAGAATTGCCCGCCGGCGCCGGTGTGGTACGCGCCCGGGTAGAACGGGCCGTAGGGCTTGAGCATTGCGGTCGCCGTGAAGTTGAAGGTTCCCTGGCTGTGCGGGCTGTGGTCCGCCACGTAGCGCACCAGCGCCGCACTCTCGTGGATTACCCGCCAGTGAATCCCGTCGTCGCCGGCGATAATCGCGCTCGCCTCGATGTTGGGTAGGGTGGCGAGCGCCTTGCCCAGCAACCCCATGGTGCGTGGATCATCCGCGTCAGCCAGCATTCCGGGGCCGACATTGGGCAGAAAACCCTCCTTAACCGACAGGTCATCAAGGCCCTTGAGGAATGCGAGCGCGTCGGTTTCAGACTGGCCGCTAACGAGCTCGCCGAGCGGCTGCGTTACGATGCGCAGCGTTTCCACCTGGTAGCCCTGGTTCTCGAACTCGCCCTTGGCGGCACGCAACACCGCGAGGGCCTCGCTGATCTGTTGTAGGTAAGTGGCGCGATCAAGCCGCACGAACCCGGTAATGGCGCGGACTTTCGGCTTGCTGTAGTCCTGCGCGTGCGCAGCGCTGCACGCGAGCGCGGCCAGCAGCAGTGCGTACAGTAGTCTTGGTCGCATCAGGGCTCCCTCAATGCACGCCGGTGAGCGTGCTGTAACCGTTCCAGATGATCTCAATTCCGATGCACATGAGAATGAATGCCGACAGTCGCACCAGCACTTCCAGGCCGGTCTCGCCCAGGAGTCGACCAATTTTTCCGGCAAACCGGTAGGCAAGATAAATAGTGACCGCAATGCCGACCAGCCCCAGCACCGCCCCGCTCGCGTGCTCCGCCAGCTGTGAGAAGCGCGCAACTCCGGCGGGCTTGCGACTGCCGATGGTGATCGCGACCGACATCGAGCCCGGACCCACCGTGAGCGGCATGGTGAGCGGATAGAAACTGCCGACCTTGCGTGGCAGACCGCCCTGCAGGCCCGCGCCGCCGTGATCCGACCACTGCTCCTGCGTCAGCAGCTTCCAGCCCAGCGCTGCCACGACCAGCCCGCCGGCGATGCGCACCACCGGCAGCTCGATGCCGAAGAATTCCAGCAGCCACGGGCCCAGGGCCATTGATCCCAGCAGCAGCGCGAACCCGTTGACCGCCGCCTTGCGCGCCAGCACGCCGCGCTCGGCGGCCGGCAGATTCTGGGTAAGCCCGAGGAAGAACGGCGCGGCCTCGATGGGGTTGACGATCGGAAAGAGCCCGGCGAAGGTCAGCAGGAATGCGCTTGCGACAGCGTTCACGCAAACCCTTTCATATACCATGGCATCCGGAGTCTCTTCTTATGAGTATGAACGGACGGATTTGTATTGTCACCGCAGAGGCGGCGTCATGAGCCGCGCGTTCGTGCGCGAATCGGACGAGGATCCGGCAGCCCTTCCCGAGCGCGCCGTGAGCCCGCACCCCAACTTCGTCACGCCACGGGGTCTGGCAGCCATCGAGGCACGCGTGCGTGAGCTGGAAGCCGAGCGGCAGGCAGCGCGCGCCGGCAACGATGTCGCACTGCGCGCGCGCGCGGAGCGGGATCTGCGTTACTGGAGTGCGCGGCGCGCGAGCGCCCGCATCGTCGGGCCCGCGGCCGTGACCGATCGCGTGCGGTTCGGCATGCGGGTCACGCTGCAGCAGAGCCCCGGCGTCGGGCAGGTGTTCCGCCTGGTGGGGGAAGACGAAGCGGACGCAGCGCAGGGACTGTTAAGTTGGATGGCACCCCTCGCGCAGTCCTTGCTCGGTAAGGAAGTCGGCGACAGCGTCGCCTATCAGGGTGTCGAGGCGCAGATCCTCAGCATCGAGCGCTGAGGCGGCGCGCGTGCTGCGCGCACGCCTTCATTTGGAATCACGCAGCTTTCGTGCCGTGGCCGTGCGGATGGTCGCGCGGCAGCGACGCCGGCGATGAAACGAGAACCCGCTCACACTTGCAGCCGCTGACAACCAACACACGGGCCCAATGGACCCCGGATTTCGCGCGGGCAGCAGCGCACATGCGACATAGTTCGCTGTGCACTAGCGCGCCCCGTGCTGCAATTCGCCCCGGTTTGTCAAGTGACTGTCATGGTCACGCCTTTTCACACCCGAGTTCTGCCCACGCGGGCGACGGAGCCGCCGGATGAAGCGCGCAAGCGCCGCAAGCCTTGAGGGCGATGGCGAGGATCCCGAGGTCACCGGGCTGTTCCGGATATCGGGCACACAGCGGCCGGTTGAGGCGCTGTTTCGTAATACCGTCGAGCACGCGCCGGTCGGCATCGCTTTTGCGAACCGCGACGGCAGTTTCCGTCACGCCAATCGCGCTTTCTGTGCCATGCTCGGCTTTGCTGCCGAGGAGCTCAAGCGCGAGTCCATTGGCAGTCTGACGCACGGCGCGGATCTTGAGTCCACTACCACGGGCCTGGCGCGGCTGTGGAGTGGCGAGATCCAGCACCTGGATGTCGAGAAGCGCTACCTGCGCAAAGATGGCACCGCACTGTGGGTCCGCACGACCGCTTCGCTCGTCAGCGGCGGCGGCGAGGCGCCGGAGTGCTCGGTCGAATTCCTGCGCGACATCTCCGCGCGCAAGGAGCTGGCGGCCGCCCTGCTGCAGAACCAGACACTGCTCGCCACGGTCATCGCGGAACTGCCGCTCGCGCTGGTTGCCTGCGACGTCAGGGGCCAGGTGACGCACTACAACCCTTGCGCGGCGCTGCTGTTTGGAATTCCCGCGGACACCGCCGCCGCAGTGCCGCGCAACCCCTATCCGCTCACCTCCCAGATCTACCAGGCGGATGGCACGACGCCGGCCGCGCGCGAGGAGCGTCCGCTGGCGCGGGCCCTGCGCGGCGAAAAGGTGAGCAACGTTGAGTTCGTCATCGTCCGGCCGGATGGCATCCGCCGCACGGTGCTGGCGAGCGCGCAGCGGCTGGTGGGCGCGGCCGGCCAGCCCCTCGGGGCGCTCGCGGTGGTGGAGGACATCACCGAGCGGCGGCTTGCTGAAGAGGAGCTTGAGCGCGTGCACAAGCAGCTGCTGGTCGCCTCGCGCCAGGCGGGCATGGCCGAAGTGGCCACCAACGTGCTGCATAACGTCGGCAACGTACTCAACAGCGTCAACGTTTCGGCCAGCATGGTCTCCGAGCGCATCCGCAAATCCAAGTGCGTCGGGCTGGCGCGGGTCGCTGACCTACTCAGCCAGCACTCCGGCGACCTCGCGAGCTTCCTCACCGGTGCGCAAGGCACGCACGTGCCGGCCTACCTGCAGGAGCTTGCCGAGGAGCTCGTCGCGGAGCGCGATGCCGCGGTTACCGAGCTGTCGGCGGTGCGCAGCAACATCGAGCACATCAAGGAAATCGTCGCGATGCAGCAAGGCTATGCCAGGCGCGGCGGCATAACCGACACACTGGACCTTCGGGTACTGGTCGAGGACAGCCTGCGGATGAACGAGGGTGCCTTCAGCCGCCATGGGGTGACGATCGTGCGCGACTTCGAGGACGTGCCACTGGTGCAGGTCGACAAGCACCGGGTGCTGCAGATCCTGGTGAACGTGATCCGTAATGCCAAGTACGCCTGCTCCGAAGCGGCCGGCGGCCCGAAGCGCGTGACCGTCCGCACCTGCGCATCAGCCGGCGCCGTTACGATCTCGGTCATCGATACCGGGGTGGGCATTGCGAAGGAAAACCTCGACCGGATTTTTAATCATGGCTTTACGACGCGCCCCGACGGGCACGGTTTCGGACTTCACAGCGCAGCGCTGGCAGCCAAGGAGCTGGGCGGTTCGCTGCGGGCCGAAAGCGCCGGTCCGGGCAAAGGTGCCACGTTCACCCTGACGCTGCCGCTGACGCCGCCGGAGTCCGTCCATGCCGACTGACTCGGATCTCATGACACATCGCATTCTCGTGGTCGATGACAATGAGGCCATCCACGAGGACTATCGGAAAATCCTCTGCGGCGGCGATGATGGCAAGATGTCGGCGGCGGAAGCCGCGCTGTTCGGCGAGCAGCAACCGGCCACCACGCGTCCGAGTTTCGATGTTGATTCGGCCATGCAGGGGCGGGACGGGGTTGAGCGCGCGCGCCTGGCGCTCGCTGAGGGCCGTCCGTATTCAGTCGCTTTTGTCGACATGCGCATGCCCCCAGGGTGGGATGGGCTTGAGACGATCGAACACCTGTGGGCGATTGACCCGGAGGTCCAGGTCGTCGTCTGCTCCGCGTACGCCGACTACGATTGGCTGGAACTGCTGTCGCGGCTCGGGCACTCCGACAAGCTCATTGTCGTCAAGAAGCCGTTCGAGCCGATCGAGATCCTCCAGTGCGCGAGCTCCCTGAGTCGCAAGTGGCAGAACGAGCGCGCACTGAAGCGCCACGTCGAAAGCCTCGAGCTCGTGGTAACCGATCGCACCAAGGGGCTGGAGGCGGCCAACCGCCAGCTGCGGCACCTGGCCTCCCACGACGCACTCACCGGCCTGCCGAACCGCCTGCTCCTGGATGACCGCATTACCCAGGCCATTGCGCAGGCTGACCGGCAATCACATGAATTTGCGGTGGTGGTCATTGACCTCGACCGCTTCAAGGTCATCAATGACTCCCTCGGTCACCGGGCAGGCGATGACCTGCTGCGCGAGGTGGCCGAGCGGCTGAAGCGCGCGGTGCGCGGTATCGACACGACCGCGCGCCTGGGTGGCGATGAGTTCGTCCTGCTCCTCGGGGGACCCGTGACGCAGGCGGAGGCCGTCGCGGTCGGCATGCGTGCGATCCAGCTCATGGAGCCCTCGATGCGGCTCCTCGGAATCGACGTGCACATCTCACCGAGCATCGGCATCGCCTTCTACCCGCGTGATGCGCTGAGCGTGGACACGCTGCTCGCCCGCGCCGACGCCGCCATGTACAGCGCCAAGGAGCGCGGTCGCAACAACGTGCAGTGCTATGCCGAGGGCATGAGCACGGTGACTCAGGAAAGCGTCAAGCTCGAAAGCGAGCTGCACGAGGCGCTGCGCGGCGGGCAGTTCGAACTGCAGTACCAGCCGAAGGTCGACACCTCGACCGGTCGGGTCAATAGCGCCGAGGCGCTGATCCGCTGGCGGCATCCGCAGCGGGGGCTGCTGCCGCCGGCTGCCTTTATCGGAGTCGCCGACGAGTGCGGCCTGCTCGATGACATCGGTGAATGGGTGCTGTTTGAAGCCTGCCGCCAGGCCAAGGCCTGGCAGCTGGCCGGCCTGCCGCGCTTGCGGATAGCGGTGAACCTCGCGCCCTCACAATTCAGGCTCGCCAATCTCGTCGACCAGATTCGACGCGCGCTGGAAGCGGTTGCTCTGGACCCACAGCTGCTGGAGGTCGAGCTGACCGAAAGCGCGGTCATGAGCGATGCCGAGGAGTCGATCGTGATCCTGGAGGCCATCAGCAGCATGGGGGTGCTGGTATCGGTCGATGACTTCGGCACCGGTTACTCGAGCATGAGCTACCTGCGGCGCTTTCCGATTGACAAGCTGAAGATCGACCGCTGCTTTGTCGAGGAGATGACCCGGCGGCCGGAGGATGCGTCCATCGTCGGCGCGATCATTTCCCTGGCGCATAGCCTGCATCTGAAAGTGATCGCCGAGGGGGTGGAAACACCCGAGCAGCTCGCCCTCCTCGCGCAGCTGGGCTGCGATCAGTACCAGGGCTTTTACTTCAGCCCGGCATTGAGCCCGGTGCAATTCATCGACCTGGTGACGAAATCCAGCGCCGGGCTGCCAGCCCTCACCGATGATGAAGCGGCACGCACCCACAGCAAGCTTGCGGGCGTAAAGCGCTCACGCCGCTGACGCCCTCGCGTCCGCGCGCCCGCGGAACGGCCTCGGACTTCCGCTCACCAACACGACTCTTAGCCGCCCCCGGTGCGTTGCGGTGCAGCGCGGCCTTGCGTTTAATGTGCATTCGCAGCGCGCAAATACTATAAGTGGTGATTGCCTGGGCCCTCACGTGGACCCACGGAAACCGGAGGCTGCGATGAAACCCGCTAACGAAAGTCGTCCTGCCCAATCCACGTACTGCGCCAGCCGCCGGGCCGTGTTGAGATCGGCGACGGGTATCGCTGCCCTGGGCGCGCTCGGCGCTCCCCTTCTGGGCGCACCGGAGGTCTCGTATGCGGCCGTCATGAGCAAGGAGAAACGCGACAAGCTCACGCCCGATCAGATCCTGGAGGCGATGAAGCAGGGTAACGAGCGCTTCCGCACCGGCAAGATGCTTCCGCACGACTATCTTGGGCAGAAGCGGGCCACCATCGCCGGGCAATACCCCGCCGCGGTCATCCTCAGCTGCATCGATTCACGCGCGCCGGCTGAGATCATTCTCGATGCGGGTATTGGCGACACCTTCAATGCCCGCATCGCCGGAAACATCGCCAATGACGACTTGCTCGGCAGCCTGGAGTTCGCCTGCGCCGTGGCCGGCGCCAAGGTGATCCTGGTGATGGGACACACCAGCTGTGGCGCGATCAAGGGCGCGATTGACGGCGCCGAACTCGGCAACCTCACGGGTCTGCTGAACAAGATCAAGCCGGCGGTGGACGGCACCCACTACGACGGCGAGCGCAGCAGCAAGAATGCAGCATTTGTCGACGAGGTAGCCGTCACCAACGTGCGCCTGACCGTCGCTGCAATCCCTCAGCGCAGCCCCGTTCTGGCCGCATTGGAAAAGGACGGCAAGGTCAGGATCGTCGGCTCGATGTATCACCTCTCGGGAGGCCGGGTCGAGTTCTTCAGCTGAAGGACGCCGGCTTGTCCGGCAGACGAGCGCTCGCGGCGCGTTACGGCTTCTCCCAGGACTCCGTGGCCAGGTTGTCGGCCTTGGGAAGCGAACGTAAGTACGTAACCAGCGTCCACACGCCCTCCTCCCCGAGCGCACCGCCGAAAGCGGGCATGCCTTTCGGACGCCCGTAGTAGATCGACATGAAGACTTCGGCGTCCGCGCCGCCGTAGCGCCAGCGCCTGACGCCAAGGTTCGGGCCCACCGAGCCGGTGGCATCCGGGCCATGGCAGCCATCGCAGTTCATGGCGTTGAACAGCAGTGCACCGCTCGCCGCGACCGCCTGGTCACCCTGATGCGGGTTATGCAGCGTCCCGCCCGGGGGGATACGGCCGCCGGCGGTCACGTGCGCCTCGTAGGCGACCGCGGGCAGCGGCGTGGCATTCGCCGCCGGCGTCGCTGCGCGCTGCTGGCAGGCGCTGAGCGCAAGGGCTGCGAGCAGCAGCGCGACGCGCGTGCGCGGGCTCATAGTCCGAAGATCCAGATCATGCCTCCGGAACTGGTGTGACGCGCGATGTCCTTGACGTAATCGGCCGGTGCCCGCAGGTCCGTGGGATCATCCGAGCGCACATCCCCGGCGAGCAGCAGCCAGTCGCCGCCGATGCCGGCGTACACGGCCACGTACTGCTTGCCGTCCGGAGCCCGGAACGTGATCGGGTTGCCGACGACGCCCGAACCCACCTTGAATTTGGACAGCACTTTGCCGGTGTGCGCATCGACGGATTTGAACCAGCCATCGAGCGTGCCGTAGAAAGCGACGTCGCCCGCGGTCACCAGTGCACCGCTCCAGTTGGGAAACTCTTCCTTGTTCTCCCACACCTTGCGGCCGGTCGCTGCGTCCCACGCCATGAACGTGCCGAGATAGCCGCCCGGGCCCGCGCTGTACGGGCTGTTGATGCCCATGAACGGCGTGCCCTTGAGGTAGGAAGCGCGTGTGGCGTTGTAGTCCATGCACAGGTTGTTGGTCGAGGTGTAGAAGAGATGTGTACGTGGCGAATACGCCGGGGGCGAGGAGGGACTCACGCCGCCCTCGAGGCACGGGCAGATGCCCTTCACGGTGCCGTGCGACGCGCCTGTCTGTTTGCCCGGATCGATCACCGGCCGCCCGGTTTTAAGATCGACCGACTTCGCCCAGTTGACCGCGACGAAAGGCTCGGCGACGAGCAGTCGGCCGGTCGCACGGTCGAGCGTGTAAGCGAAACCGTTCTTGTCAAAATGCACCAGCGCCTTGGTGGGCTTGCCCGCGACCACCAGGTCCGCCAGCACCATGGCCCCGGTGGCGTCGAAGTCCCAGTTGTCGTGGGGCGTGAACTGATACGCCCACACCAGCGTACCGTCCTCCGGCCGTCGCGCGAGCACGCTCGCGGTCCACTTGTTGTCGCCGGGCCGCTGCTCGGCGTTGTAGGGCGCGGCGTTGCCGGTGCCGTAGTAGATGAGTCCGAGCTCCGGATCGTAGGAAATCCATCCCCACACCGGCGCGCCCCCGGTGCGCCAGCCGTCACCCGTCCAGGTGCGCGCGCCGAGGTCGCTGCCACTGTCGTAGAGGGGCTTGAAGGTCGCCGCACTTGCCAGCATGTCCGCATCGGGTCCGACATTGCGGGCGATCCACAGCACGGCGCCTGACTTAAGATCCAGCCCCTTCGTCCAGCCGTAGATACCGAACTCGCCACCCGAAGCGCCGACAATCACCCGGTCCTTAACGACCAGCGGCGCCATGGTGACGGTCTCGCCACTGCCGACATCGGCTATCTGCGTCTTCCACAGCTCGCGTCCGGTTTTCGCGTCCACGGCGACCGTGTGCCCATCGAGCAGGTTGTAGATGATCTTGCCATCGGCGTAGAACGCGCCGCGGTTGACCGAATCGCAGCAGGAGACACCGATCGCGTTCGAGCTGACGTCCGGCCGGTATTTCCAGCGCAGCGGATAGCCTTCCTTCGTCAGATCGAAGGCGTACAGCACGTTTGGCCAGGGCGTGACGACGTACATGGTGTCGCCGACGACGAGCGGCTGCCCTTCGTGCCCCGCGAGTACGCCGGTTGAGAACGTCCACACCGGATGCAGGTGCGTGGCGTTGCGAGCGGTGATGTCGTTAAGCCGGCTGTAGCGGGTGGCCGCGTAGTCTTTCGCGGGCATCAGCCACTGCCCGTCGTCCGCGGCGGCAGCCGCGACGGGTGTTGTGCCGTGCGCAAGCCTCGCGCCCGCGCCCAATCCCAGGAGCGCGAGCACGGTGCCAATCAGCGCTGCCGCAATCGCCCGCATAGACTTAGTTCCTTGGCAAGCGCGGCCGCGCGGGGACTACTTGGCAGCGGGTTTCTTGCCCTCGCCGAAGTTCGGGTTCTTCTGCTTGCAGGCCGCGACCACTTGGGGAGAAATGACCGGCAAAGGCTTGTCGGCCTTGGGCGGCTGCGGTGTCCCGCTCATGATCGGTTTGATGCAGTCCACGTGCAGCCCGTAACCCTTCTTGTAGTCGCCCTCGACGAAGCCCGCACTCTTGCAGGCCGCGGCAATCTGCTCGCACGGTCCAGGAGCCGGATTGGCCGCGTGCGCGGCCAGGGGAAGCGCCAGTCCGATGACAAGGGTGCAGATGCTCGCGTGTGAAATCAGTCTATGCCGCATGGTGTTTCCTCCCGTAGGCGCCTGAGTCTGAACCACGCCTCGTTCGCGGGCAAGAAATCAACAGTTATCGCGCCGCAACAGCAGAACGCCACGACGGCGGTGGCGGCAGTCGCGGTACGCGGACGTTACGGCCCTGAATTGCCCGGTATGCGTTGCGGGTGTTTTCCTCACACGCCGGGCATTCCACCCTCCCGTAAAATACTCATAGCGGCGCACTGCGCTTGGCAACGGCGCAATCAAAGCCTCGCCGCGCGAGAACTGGAGTCCTCATGACGAGCAACGCGTTCCCTGCAGGCGTGAATTGGCTGCCGTTCCGGGCGGCTGCATTGGCACCGATCCTGGTAATCGCCGCGATCGTATTTTTCGTGGGCAGCAGCAACCCCGTGACGCCGGCGGGCTACGTGGGCTATCTCACCCGCGGTGCGGTGTTGGGACACGCCCGGTTCGTCGGCCTGCAGACCGGCCCGACCAGCTCCGGGCGCGGCTGGCTGCTGCACGTGATCAATGTATCGGTGACGCCGTACACCTATGACGAGGACTTCAGCGGCACGGATACCGTGCTGTCATCCGACAGCCTGAAGATTGCATTTCGGGTGCACCTGGTCTGGAGGGTTCGCCCCGACCAGGTCAGGCAGTTCGTCGAGAACTTCTCGACGCTCAGCGGCAATGACGCGCCCGATTCAATCGTGGCAGTTGCGTACCACAACTTCCTGCGCGAGCCGCTGCGTACCTACGCGCGCGATGAAGTGCAGAAATACAAAGGCCTTGAGATCAAGGACAACATCGCGAAGATCGGCGACGCCCTGACGGCGCGTGTATCAGGGCTGACGCGCGATACCCCATTCGAGGTGCGCAGCATCGTGGTGGGCAATATCCAGTACCCGCCTGAAATCGTCGACGCCGTTTCGAGAAAACTTGCCGCGACCCAGGAGCTGGAACGCAAGAACACCGAGATCGAGATCGCGAGGCGCGAGAAGGAGAAACGGATCATCGAGGCCGAGGGTATCGCGCAGGCAACGCAGATCATCAGCCAGCGTCTCACTGCTGCCTACCTGCAGTACGAGGCGATCAAGGCGCAACGAGATACCATCAACTCGCAGAACGCCACGACGATCTATATCCCCGTCGGCCCGATGGGCGTTCCGATCGTGGGTAATCTCGGCCTCTCCGGCCACGAGCCAGGCGCAAAGGCGTCCGCGCCGGGAAAGTAGCGGCGGACTCACGCTGAAGACCAGCGTGCACAGCGCCTGCGGCGCAGCCTCGGCCGCCCGGCGCGTTGCTTGGCCGGACCAATGGGCACACTATTAACACCCCCTACGGGAGAACCGTCATGTTTCCTCATGGTCATGGCCTCGGACTTCCCTGGCTCATCGTGGCGATAATCGCGATCGTGCCGATCTGGCAGATCTGCAAAAGGGTCGGCCACTCGCCCTGGCTGAGCCTGCTGATGTTGGTTCCACTTGTGAATCTGATATTCATCTACTACCTCGCGTTCTCGCAGTGGCCGTCACAGAAACCCCCGGGTTAAGCGACGCAGGGCTGGAACAGATCCAGACCAAAATCGCGTTTCTGGAGCGCGCCAACACGGACCTGAGTGACGTGGTTTTCAGGCAGCAGCGCGAGATCCAGGAGCTGGTGGCGAAACTCCAGGAACTTTCACAGCGCCTGAGCGCCGCTGAGTCCGGCGACGCCACGCGCGCGCCGCAGGACGAGCGTCCTCCCCACTACTGAATCCCTGCTGCCGTGGGCGCGGCCTGCCGCGTGGCGCGTGCCTGTGTCTGCCCGCGCAGACAGCGCGCGCAGCAAGCGAAACTGCGCCATGATTCCCCGACGCACATGGCCCCATGAGTGTGAGCGCAAGAGCAATGCGCCGTATGTTTTGGATCCCATCCGGGGTCGCAATACTTAGCGTGCAGCTGCTCGCCGGCTGCTCCTCCGCAACCACGAGCAACCCCGAGCCTTCACAGGTCACCGCGGCAGCGGTTGCACCGAGCATCACGGCGCAGCCCCAAAATGCCGCCGTGGCGGCCGGCCAGAGCGCGACCTTCACAGTCACGGCAGCCGGTACCGCTCCCCTGCTCTATCAGTGGCACAGAGGTGGCACAGCGATCGCCGGCGCAACGGCCGCCGCCTACACGACGGCAGCTACCAGCACCTCCGACAACGGTGCAACCTTCAGCGTCGTCGTAACAAACGCCGCCGGCGCGATCACCAGCAACGCCGCCGTGCTCGCCGTCAACGCCCCGTTGACGATCACCGCTGCGAGCCTGCCGAATGGGGTCGTTCAGAACCCATACACCGCTGCCTTGCAGGCAACGGGCGGTGAGACCCCTTATGCCTGGAGCATACAGAGCGGTCAGCTGCCGGCGGGGCTCGCCCTGTCGGCAGGCAATGGCACGATCACCGGCACACCCACGGTGGCGGGGAGTTTCGCATTTACCCTCAGGGTTCAGGATGCGAGCGCGGCTACCGCAACACTGGCCGCGAGCATAACGATCAGCGCCACTGTCGGCAGCGCCAGTCCCTTCGGACACGTCGTCATCGTCGTGGAAGAAAACGCCAACTACGCCTCCGTGGTCGGCAGCACGTCCATGCCTTACCTGAATTCCCTGATCAAGAGCTACGGTCTGGCAACCCAGTACTACTCCAACGGTCACGGTTCCATCACCGACTACATGATGCTCGCGACCGGTCAACTGCTGACTGACAACGACAACGAAACACCTGCGACCTTCCCGGTGTCGGCGAACAACGCCGTGCGCGAGGTGCTGGCGAACGGCAAGACCTGGAAGGCCTACGCCGAGAGTCTGCCGTACGTTGGCTACACCGGCGGCGACACCGGCAACTATGCCGTACGCCATGTGCCCATGGCCTACCTGACAGACGTACAGGACAGCGCCACCGGCAAACTCGATCTGGTGCCGTTTACGCAGTTCGCGACGGACCTGGCGTCGGGACAGCTGCCCAACTACTCGTTCATCACGCCGAACCTGTGCGACGACGCGCACAACTGCGCGTTGAGTGTCGCCGATGCCTGGCTGAAGACCAACATTGCGCCGCTGCTCTCGAGCAGTCCGTTCAAGGACGACGGATTACTGATCATCACCTTCGACGAGTCGGGCAACGACGATACAAATGGTGGCGGCCGCGTTGCAACCGTGGTTATCAGTCCCAGGTTCTCAAAGGCGGGCTACCAATCGGGCACGCTGTACTATCATCAAAGCGCGTTGCGCCTGCTGCTGGAGGGTCTTGGGATCACCACATCCTTGCCTGGCGCCGCCGCGACGGCGCCGACGATGTGGGAATTCTTTACCTTCACGCCGCCATAACAGCCGCGGTGCCGCCGCGGTCCTAGCGTTGCGCCGGTGGGCTGGGCGGGGTGAGCGATGCCCTGCGGATGATGCTGGTCGCCATGGTGACAACCGAGGCGAGATCGCTCAAGTTTCCGGGCACGACCAGCGTGGTGCTCTCTTTCGCCAGCTTGCCGAACTGGCGTACGTACTCCTCGCCGATGCGCAGCTGCATCGCCTCGATGCCGCCGCGGTCGCTCAACGCGCCGCCGACCTGGCGCAGGCCCTCCGCCGTGGCGGTCGCAACCGCAAGGATCGCGGCCGCCTGGCCGTCCGCCTCGTTGATCTGCTGCTGTTTGTTGGCTTCGGAGGCCTTGATGACGCGCTGCTTGTCGCCTTCGGCGGCGTTGATCTTCGCGTCGCGCTCGCCTTCGGACGCCAGTACCACCGCGCGTTTTTCGCGCTCGGCACGCATCTGTTTCTCCATCGCGGTCAGCACATCCTTGGGCGGCGTGATGTTCTTGATTTCGTAGCGCATCACTTTCACGCCCCAGGCGACCGAGGCCTTGTCGAGTTCGGCCACCACATTGGCATTGATGGTGCCGCGGGCCTCGAAGGTGCGATCGAGCTCGATCTTGCCGATCTCGCTGCGCAGCGTCGTCTGCGCCAGCTGCGAGATAGCGAAGTTGTAGTTGGTGATGCCGTAGGAGGCCAGATGCGGATCCAGCACCTGCATGTACAGCACCGCGTCGACACCGACCTGCACGTTGTCGCGCGTGATGCAGATCTGCTCGGCGACATCCAGCGCCTGCTCCTTCAGACTGTGCCGATAGGCGACGCGCTCGACAAAGGGAAACAGGATATGGAAGCCCGCGCTCAGGGTGCGGCTGTACTTGCCCAGATTCTCAATGACGTAGGCGCTTTGCTGCGGGACGACCGTAGCCGTGCGTGCCACCACGATCACGACGACGAGGGCAATAACGATGAAGACGTACGAGGTGTACATGTGGGGCGTCCTGAGAAAGTTGGCTAGCTGTCGGGTCGGACGAGGAGCGTAAGACCGTTTACGCTCGCGATACGTGCACGGGCGCCCGCCGCGATCGGCGTGTCGGCGTCGTTGCGCACCGTCCAGAAGCTGCCGCCGTGCTCGGTCTGGCAACTCTCCCCGGGAGCGAGGGCGACCGGCAGGGTAATCACCCCTCCGGCGGGTCCGGTGTCAACGGACGGTGCGTTACCGCGCAGCCGGTGATAAATGCGGCTCCGGAACGTCACCATCGAGACGAGCGCCAGAACCGCAAAGATGGCCCATTGCGCCCACGTTGCCAGCGCGGGAGTCACAGCGCTAACCATGCCGACCACGATGGCCGCGCTGCCGACGAAAACCAGGTAGAACTGCGCGTTCACGAACGCCAGCTCCGCCCCGAGCAATATCGCGCCGGCGATCACCCAGCCCCACCAACTCATCTGGGCGCCTCCTCGAGTGCGGCGCCCGCGCGCCAATCCGCTAACGGATAATTATATACCGAAGCGGCCGGTTGATTTGCCGCGGCCGGCTGCCGGAGGCGAAGATGGGTGGATGAACTCAACCCCAAGGCAGTCGCGTGACCGCCCCGGCGACCCCAGCCCGCACGCGCTGGCGCGGCGAGCGCTGCTGGCCTTCCTGCTCACTTTCATGCTGGCGCGCGCGATGGTGTTCCTGATCATGGCGCGCCGCGTGCCCAACCTGTACCTGTTTCTCCACGACACCCACGTGCACCACCTCAATTACGGGATTTTTCTGCTGGCGGGGGTGGGCGCATATCTGTTGCTGGGCGCGCCGCGAGGCGACGCCGCGCGGCGCGCCGCGTTCGCCTACGGCATTGCCATGGCGCTGACCTTCGATGAGTTCGGCATGTGGCTGCACCTGGGCGGCAGCTATTGGCAGCGGGCCAGCATCGATGCGATCGTGGTGGTCGCGGCGGTGCTGGGGCTGGTCGCCTACGCGCGTTCCATCAAAACCTTCGAGGCCCGGCACTTCCGGGCATTTGCCGTGCTCGCCGTGGCGCTGGTGCTCTTCGGCTTCGTGCTCTACGACGCCGCGCTGCGCATCGGCAGCGTGGAGGGGCCACGCCTGCAGCAGCTTGAGCTCGCTTCCTCCCCATAATGAACATCAGACATGCATCCCTGATCGAAATGATCCCGGGGTTCAAAACACGCCGCCTGAGCGAGATCGAGCTCGGGCGGCTGGTGCTGCTCGGAAACTCCCGGGACGCCACGGCGAGCGCCGGCATCGGCATACGCGCCGACGCACTGTCACGCGGCGGGGATATCACCGAGGGCGTTATCCGGCTGGGGTCCGGGCGGGTTCGGTTCGAGCGCCACGAACTGGATCAAAGCCTCGTTGAGATCGACATCGAGTACCTGCTGGAACCGGATCTGGCGAGCGCCGCGGTGCGCTCACCCGAGGCAGGGGATCTCATCGTCGCGCCGGCGGGCGGGACGATGGGCGTGCTGGTTGCGGGGCCGTGGCACGGGCTTGGCCTCCTGGATCTCGTCGCGGCGGTGACGCGACCGTTCGCGGACCCCGGCAGCCGCGCTGTTCCGGTCTGCCTGGCCTGGCAACTGGTCCACCGCGAAGAGCGGCGCCGGATTCTCTTTACCCACGACCACACGCACGAACGCGACGCCGAGGATCTGCCGCGCTATGCCGGCGGGCAAGTCATCGATGAGGACGACTGAAGCGCTTACTGCGAGGGCGCAGCGTCCGCATGTGGGCCGGGGCGTGTCACCCGCTCGCGCAGTCCCGTAAGCGCGGTGGGCAGATCCTTACGCAGTGAGCGGTTCACCAGCACCTGTGGCACCCAGAATCCCGGATCGACATAGACTTCGTACTGGACCACGGTTGCCGAGCCGTCAGCTGTCGGTGTGAGCAGCCAGGTGCCCTCCTCGTCCTTCAGGTCGCCGCTGACCCGCCGGAACCGCACCAGGCGGGGCCGCTCGTACTCGGCCCGAAATACAAAGCGCAGCGTCGGCAGAAACCACGAGTATTGGACCTCCTGCTCGAAGTCCTCCCAGCTGCCGTCATTCGCCCCGCCGATGCGCCGGCAGTGCTTCAGCCCCGGCACGAACAACGGCGCCTGCACGCAGTCGGTCATGACGCGCCAGATCGCCTCCGGGGTGGCCTTGATGAGAACCGCGGCCAGCACGCGGCCGCGCGGCCGGCCCGGATCGATCGCCGCCGCGGTGGTCACGACCACCTCACCGGCCGCGAGGCGTTGCTGCACGTCCGCCGCCGTAACCCAGTCGCTCTGGGCAACACCCGTCAGCGGCAGGAGCAACGCTGCCAGCATGCAGATCAGCAATCGATTTCGTGCGTGCAATCGCGCCCCCGCTGATCCGAAAGTGACCAGGATGGCTCACGCATCGCCTGGAGGCGCGCACGCTGCCAGTCATAGGTACCCAAAACCGTTCGCCGGGTTCATTGGCGCGCGTTTGCGTCACGCAGCGCCTGCGGCTCACGGGGTCCGCGCCTTACCTAGCGCTCGTGCAGGGAAGTCAGCGCCGCACGCGCGACGCGCCCGCCCCGCACCTTCACTCCCTCGGCACGCAGCCGTCGTGCCTGCTCCCTGAACGCGCGCGACGCCGGCGGGAAAACGATGCGGCCGCCCGCGCCGACGACCCGGTGCCAGGGCAGGTTGAGCTCACGCGGCGCGACCCGCAGCGCGGTTCCCGCCTGGCGGGCGCGCCCGGGAAGCCCGGCCGCGCGGGCCACATCCCCGTAAGTGGAAATGTACCCGCGCGGGATCGCACAGACCACATCCCAGATCGCCTGCAGCGCGGGACTCTCGTCGGCCGCGCGTGGCTTCATCCGTGCGCGAGCGTCATGGAAGCCGGACGCAGCAGGTAGAACGCCACCGCGATCAGCACCAGGTACGCGAGCATAAAGAGCGTCCAGCCGAGGTTGTGCCGGATGACATCACCCTCCTTGCGCACGAACTTGCTGGTCGACACCCCGACGCTCGCGGTCTGGGGCGCGATCGGCTTGCCGATCTCCGCGCCGACCGAATTCAGGGTGGGCAGCAGCAACGGCGGCATGCCGAGCTGGGCCCCGACGAGCGCCTGGAATTTGCCGAACATCGCGTTGGTTGAGGTGTTCGAGCCCGAGAGCGCTACGCCGATGAACCCGAGGAGCGGCGCCACGATGATGAACGCGGTGCCGAGGCTCGAGAATCCCTTGGCGAGGGATGAGGCCATGCCTGAGAAGTTGAAAATGTAGGCGAGGCCAAAGATGAACACCCCAACCAGGAGCGCGCCCCACATTTGCTTGAAGGTGCGCCGGAAGACCTCACCCAGTTGCACCCCGGAGAGCTTGCCCATGCCCGCGAGCAGCGCGGCCACGATGATCCAGGCGACGAGAACGGCCGAACCGGCGACGTAGGGTGCGAACTTGAAGACCGCGCTGATCTTGGTATGCAGTTCCGGCGCCGCCGCGCTCACCTGCGCCGTATACCAGGTGATCGTCGGTAGCGCCGAGTGCGACCAGGGGTGCCAGGGACCCGTCCACAGGGCCACCACCGCGAGCAGCACCAGGAACGGCATCCACGCCAGCATCACTTCGCCCGGTGCCAGACCGTGCGGGCGCTGCTGCGCCGACTGGGTGCTATCGAGCACCTTGCCGCCGTAGCCCAGCACGGTCTTCGGCTGCCAGAACTTGAGCAACAGCAGCAGTGCCGCAAAACACACGATCGAACCGCTGATGTCCGGCAGGTACGGGCCCCAGTAAACGGCCACCGGATATTGCCCGGCGATGTAACCGAGTGAACCCACGACCGCGAGCGGCCAGGCTCCCAGCATCCCCTCCTTGCCCGACACCAGGTACAAGAGCACCCATGGCGGCAGGAGCGCCAGGATCGCCACGACGCCTCCCACCGAGCCCGACAAGGCGAGCAGTGGATAGCCGGTCACTGCGGCCAGCGCGATGATCGGCGCGCCGAGCGCGCCATACGATACCGGAGCGTTGTTGGCGATCGCGGCCACCCGAATCGCATTCAGGTCCGAGATGCCGAGCGAAATCAGGATGGGCGCCACCACCGCCCACGGATAACCGAAGCCCACCAGGCCCTCCAGCAGCGCGCCGAATGCCCAGGCGAAGAGCATGGTCTGCACGCGCACATCCATGCTGCCCTGGGCGATGAGCCAGCGGCGGAAGCTTTCAAACAGTCCCGTGATGGAAAGCGTGTTGAAAAGAATCAGGCCCCAGAAAGTGATCCAGTCAACGTTCCACACCCCGGTAGCCGCACCGTACAGGTACGCATGCGCACCGTCGGCGAGCGGCATTTTCCACACCCACAGCGCCAGCAGGAAAGTGACGATCGAGCCGAGCAGCGTCGCGAGCCAGGCGGGGTAGCGGAACACCGCCAGCAGTGTCAGGAGGAATACGACCGGAATCAGCGCCACCAGGCACGTCAGTCCCAGGTTGCTCAAAGGATCGATGAGTTGCGTGAACATCACTCCCCCGTCTTATCGTGGCGCAGCGGCTTAAGCGATGGAGCGCCATGTTCCGCGCTGCGGCCGCCGGTGTAAAGCCAGGCCCGCTGGCGCGCTACCAACGCCGGCGCTTTGATGGGTTAGACTGTCTCGGTATGGCAGCGCCGCAGGAAGACACTCTCGGGTTTATCCTCGAGACGCGCGCGCTCACCAAGGAATTCAAGGGGTTCGTGGCGGTCAACCGCGTCGATCTGAAGGTGCGCCGCGGTGAAATCCACGCCCTGATCGGCCCCAACGGGGCCGGCAAGACTACCTTCTTCAACCTGCTCACCAAGTTCCTGATCCCGGACGGTGGCCAGATCCTTTACGGCAGCGAGGACATAACGCTCGCCAAACCCGCGCAGGTCGCACGCCGCGGCCTGGTGCGTTCGTTCCAGGTGTCGGCGGTGTTTCCACACCTGACGGTGCAGGAAAACGTACGCGTCGCGCTGCAGCGCACGCTCGGGACGACGTTTCACTTCTGGAAATCCGCCCTGAGCCTTGAGGTCCTGAACGAGCGTTGCGCCCAGCTGCTGGCGGCCGTGGACTTGAGCGCATTCGCGGCCACCCTCGCGGTCCAACTGCCCTATGGGCGCAAGCGCGCGCTCGAGATCGCCACCACCCTCGCCATGGAGCCGGCGCTGATGCTTCTGGATGAACCCACCCAGGGCATGGCACATGAGGACGTCGACCGCGTCACCGCGCTCATCAAGCAGGCAGCGGCCAATCGCACCGTGCTCATGGTCGAGCACAACATGCGGGTGGTATCGAAGATTGCCGACACCATCACCGTGCTGCAGCACGGGCAGGTGATTGCCAGCGGCACTTATGCCGAAGTCTCGCAGAACCCGCAGGTCATGGAGGCCTACATGGGTTCGGCGGATGCCGGCCTGCAGGGTGCGCTGGCGTGAGCGCGCAGCTGCTGAGCCTGAGCGGCCTGAACGCCTACTACGGCGAGTCGCACGTGCTGCACGGCGTTGATGCTCACGTTGATGAGGGCGAAGTCGTCACTCTGCTGGGCCGCAACGGTGCCGGACGCACGACCACGCTGCGGGCAGTGCTGGGTCTTGTGGGCCGCCGCTTAGGCTCGGTGATGATCAACGGCCGCGAGGCCATCGCTCTCGCCCCGCATAAGATCGCACGCCTCGGAGTCGGCTACTGCCCGGAGGAGCGCGGCATCTACTCGAGCCTCTCGACCGAGGAGAACCTGCTCCTGCCGCCGCTCCTGGGGCCGCACGGGATGCCGGTCGAGGAGATCTACGCTATGTTCCCCAACCTCGAGAAGCGGCGCGCCAGTCGCGGCACGCACCTCTCGGGCGGCGAGCAGCAGATGCTGGCGCTGGCGCGAATTCTGCGCAGTGGCGCGAAGCTGCTGCTGCTGGATGAGATCTCGGAAGGGCTGGCGCCGGTGATCGTCCAGGCGCTGGCCCGTACGATCAAGACGCTCAAACAGAAGGGTTACACCATCGTCATGGTCGAACAGAACTTCCGCTTCGCGGCGCCGCTGGCCGACCGCTTCTACATCATGGAGCGTGGCCGTATCGTAGAGGGCTTCGCGGCGGGCGAATTGCAGAGCAGGATGAGCATGCTGCACGAGTTCCTTGGGGTATGACTTTAGGCAACCATAAATAAGGAGAGGGGCAATGAACTTCCGCACCTTGGGCGCAGCAGCGCTGAGCATATCCCTGGCCGTGATGGCGTCACGCCCGGCGCTCGCGGGCGACGAAGTCGTGATCGGTGACCTCGATGACATGTCGGGCGTGTACGCAGACGTGCAGGGCGCAGGCGGTGTCGAGGCCATCAAAATGGCGATCGCCGACTTCGGCGGGACGGTGCTGGGCAGGAAGATCACGCTCCTGACCGCGGACCACCAGAATAAGCCCGACATCGGCGCTTCGAAGTTCCGCGAGTGGGCGGATCAGAACGGCCTCAACATGCTGATCGGCGGCTCCAACACCGGCGTCAACATCGCCATGGCGAAAGTCGGGGCGGTGAAGAAGGTGCCCCTGTTCCACATCGGCGCGGCCGGCGCGTCGCTCACCAACGAGGATTGCACGCCCTACTCGATCCATTATGTCTACGACACCACTTCGCTCGCCAACGGCACCGCGACGGCCGTCATCAACGGCGGCGGCAAGACCTGGTTTTATCTGACGGCCGACTACGCCTTCGGTACCCAGTTGCAGACTGCCGCCTCCAAGGTAGTCGAGGCACACGGCGGCAAGAATGTCGGCTCGGTACGCGTGCCACTGGGGGCGGCGGACTTTTCCTCCTTCCTGCTGCAGGCGCAGGGCTCGGGGGCGCAGGTACTGGGCCTGTCGAACGCCGGCACCGACTTCAGCAACTCGCTCAAGGCCGCCAACGAATTCGGCATCACCAAGACCATGAAGCCGGCGGCGCTGCTCGCCTTTATCACCGACATCCACAGCCTCGGGCTCAAGACTGCACAAGGGCTGTACCTGACTACGGGGTGGTACTGGGATCTGAACCCGGAGACGCGCGCCTTCGGCAAGCGCTATTTCGCCAAGATGAATAAAGAGCCGACCATGGACCAGGCTGGAGCGTATTCAGCCACCCTGACCTACCTCAAAGCCGTCAAGGCCGCGGGCAGCACGGATTCTGACAAGGTCATGGCGGAACTGAAGAAGATGAAGATCAACGACATGTTCGCCAAGGGCGGCTACATCCGCGCCGACGGCGCCATGATTCATGACATGTACGTGATGCAGGTGAAGTCGCCGCAGGAATCGAAGTACCCGTGGGATTACTACAAAGTCCTGAAGACCATGAGCGGCGAGGAAGCCTTCGGCCCGATCACCGGTCTGTGTCCGCTTGCGCCGAAGAAATAAGAACAGCCAGGCGCCTTGCCCCGGCGGGTAACACCGGGGCAGCGCCGCGGCAACTGACGTGAGCGATATCTTCGGTATCCCCGTAGCCGTGATCCTCGGCCAGCTGACGCTCGGGCTGGTGAACGGCTCGTTCTATGCGCTCCTGAGCTTAGGGCTCGCGGTGATTTTCGGGCTGATGGGCGTGGTCAACTTCGCCCACGGCGCGTTCTACACGCTGGGGGCATTCGCCGCGCTCCTGGGACTGCAGTATTTCGGCATCAACTACTGGGCGGCGCTGGTACTGGCGCCCCTGGCCGTCGGACTCGTCGGCATCATCGTGGAGCGCCTGTTCCTGCGGCACCTGTACCAGCTCGATCCCCTGTACGGCCTGCTGCTGACCTTCGGACTCGCGCTGATCGTTGAAGGGTCACTGCACCAGGTATTCGGCGCCTCGGGCCAGTCCTACCCGGTTCCGGATAGCCTCGCGGGAGTTCTCAATCTGCATTTCATGTTCCTGCCCTTGTATCGGGCGTGGGTCATCGTGGCCTCGGTGGTGGTGTGCTTCGGCACCTGGTTCGTCATCGAGCGCACGAGCCTGGGCGCTACCTTGCGGGCCGCAACCGAGAACGCGCCGTTGCTGCAGGCCTTCGGAGTGAACGTGCCACTGCTCAAGGCCGCAACCTATGGCGGCGGCGTGGCACTCGCCGCGCTCGCCGGGGTCCTCGCCTCTCCGGTGGTGCTCGTGAACTCGCACATGGGCACCTCGCTCGTCATCGTGGTGTTTGCCGTGGTCGTGATCGGCGGCATGGGCTCGATCATCGGCGCCATCGTGTCCGGACTTGCACTGGGGGTGGTCGAGGGTTTTACCAAGGTCATCTACCCGGAGGCTTCCAACATCGTGGTCTTCATCATCATGGCGCTGGTGCTGATGATCCGGCCCGCGGGACTGTTCGGTAAGGAATAGTCATGCGCCGCGTCGCCATTGTGTATGCAGTCCTCGCCCTGCTCGCCTTGTGCGTGCCATGGCTCGGGATCTACCCCGTGTTCATGATGAAGCTGCTGTGCTTTGCGATGTTCGCGTGCGCCTACAACCTGCTGCTGGGCTTCGGCCGCATGCTGTCGTTCGGGCACGCGGCGTTTTTTGGCTCCGCGGCCTACGTGACGTCGTGGCTGGTGACCGCGCACGCCTGGGGCCCGGGCGCCGCCATCCTCGGCGGGGTCGCGACCGCCGCCGCGCTCGGCTTCGTGATTGGCGGCATCGCCATCCGCCGCCACGGCATCTATTTCGCGATGATCACCTTAGCGCTCGGGCAGCTGGTGTATTTCGTGTGTCTCGAGGCGCCCTTCACGGGCGGTGAGAACGGTGTGCAGGGGGTACCGCGCGGCACGCTGTTCGCGCTCCTGCCGCTACACTCGGACCTGGTCATGTACTACCTGGTGCTCGCCGCCTTCCTCGGCGTGTTTCTCTTCATCCGCCGCGTGGTTCACTCCCCATACGGACAAGTGTTGAAGGCGATCCGCGAGAATGAGCCGCGCGCCATCTCGCTCGGGTACGACATCAATCGCTACAAGCTCCTCGCTTTCGTGTTGTCGGCGACGCTGGCCGGGCTTGCCGGAGCCCTGAATGCGCTGGTGCTGGGCTTCGCGACCCTCTCGGACGTGCAGCAATCGACCTCGGGTGAGGTGATTCTCATGACGCTGCTCGGCGGCACCGGCACGTTCTTCGGTCCGGTGGTGGGCGCGGCGATTGTCGTGACGCTGCAGGAGTACCTCTCCGACATTGTCGGTGGCTGGGTGACCGCCATCATTGGCGCGATCTTCGTCGCCTGCGTGCTGTCCTTCCGCCGCGGCATCGTCGGGGAGCTCGCGGCGCGCCTCATGCGCGCGCCAGCCTGACGGCGCTCGCGAGCGCCACCTCCTCCAGCGCCACCGCCCGCGCGTGGCTGCCGTCCGCACCGACGAAGAAGACGTCAGGCCGCGCGCGCACATAGTCCTCCATACCCGGTTCGCCGCCGAAGCAATGCACGCTCTCGACCCAGCCCGCTTCGATGGCGGGAATCAGCGTCGGATGCGGGTTCAGCGCCCAGTTGCGACAGATCCGGTGCTTCAGTCCCAGGGACTGCCCGTAGGTCGGCAGCAGGAGCTCAATCGCCGCGGTGTCGAAGCCGATGCCGTGGTTCAGCGAGGTGACGCCGTGTCGTTCGTAGATGCCACGGATCACCATCATGCCCATCAGCACCTGCAGCTCGTTGATGTGGCGTGGATCGCGCGTGAACAACGGCTCGAGCGCGAACGGCCGGTCCGCCGGCACGATCAGATCGACCCAGGAACCGGGAATGTCGACGCGCGGCACCTCATCGACCACCTCGTTCACCTGCGCCAGCACGATGCCGTGACGGAAGGCCGTGGCCTCGACAATGGTGGGGGTATCCTCGGTGTTGGCGCCGGTGTAGAGATTGCCCGCGCGGTCTGCCTGCGCTGCGCATACCAGCGCCACCTTCGGCGTCAGGTCCACGAACATGCGCGCGTACAGCTCGATGTAGGTGTAGATCGCCCCGATCTCGAGCTTGCCGTCCTCCAGGAGCTGCGCGACGCGCAGGCTTTGTGGTCCGGCGTAGGAGAAATCCACGCGGTGCGCAATCCCGCGCTCAAACAGCGTCAGGTGTTCCGGGCGGCTGATGCTCGGGATCAGCAGGTGCAGGTCGTGCACCCGAGCGGGATCCACCTGCGCAAGCGCACGCGACAGGAAATCCGCCTGCTTCTGGTTGTTGCCTTCGAGGGCCACCCGGTCGCCCGGCCGCAAGAGCGCCTGCAGCACCGCGATGATGTTCGCGCCTTGCAGCAGTTTGCCGTCGGTGTACGCGGCGATAGCGGCGAGTCTCGCCACCTTGTCATCGCGGAGCGTGGTCCAGGAGAAGCGCGCGACTGCGTTGGCCTTATCGCTTGTCACTGCGGCTAAATGTATTACAAAAGCCGCAGCGCGGGCGTAAACCGTGGCGGCCAAGCTTACGCCGGAAATGTAACAGACTGCCCGCAGTGGTGATTGTCAGCGTCATCAGCGCGTGTTATTAACCTCGGAAAAGACGTCCGGCGCTTGCGGCGCCGGCCAACAACAAGCAGGAGAGAAAAAAATGCGAATCCGGAGCGCCGCGCGCTTGCTCGGCTTGTGTTTATTCGTTTCACTGGCTTGGCCCGCTGGCGCGCTCGCACAGAAGCTGACGCCGCTGCCGCACCCGATCGGAGTTCCGGGACGCCCGCAGGCCTTGGCCCTGGTGCATCCCAACAGCGCCAGCGCTGCGACCGCGACGAATCCGTGGACACCGCTGAGCAGCCAGCCCACCTTTCTCGTCGACGGCGCGGCCAACCCCATTCTCCTGACCGACGGCAGCGTGCTCGTTCAGGACGCGGGCTTCCCGGACTGGTGGAAGCTGACGCCTGACCAGAACGGCAGCTACGTAAACGGCACCTGGACTGAAGTCGCCTCGCTCCCGGCGCCCTACAGCCCCTTGTATCACTCCTCGGGAGTGCTGCCCGACGGGCGGCTGATTATCGAAGGCGGGGAATATCTGTGCGATCCTGCGACCTTCACCTGCAACGCGGTCTGGACGAACCTGGGCGCCATCTACGATCCGGTTGCCGATACCTGGACCCCAGTCACACCGCCCGCGGGCTGGACGACGATCGGTGACTCCCAGAGTGTGGTGCTCGCCAACGGCAGGTTCATGCAGGCCAATTGCTGCACCAACCAGGCGGCCTTGCTCGATCCGCAGACCCTCACCTGGAGCGCGACCGGCGCCAACAAGTTCGACCCCAATGATGAAGAGGGCTGGACCCTGTTGCCTAACAACAAGGTGCTGACCGTTGATGCCTACGTGCCGATTCCGCCCTTCCCGTACATCCCGGGCGGCACGAACTCCGAGCTCTACAACCCGCGCACCGGCGCCTGGAGTTCGGCCGGCAGGACCAAAGTGCAGCTGTGGGATTCCGCGGCGGCGTGCGGCGGACTGAACGTCGCGAGCTTCGAACTCGGGCCGGGCGTGCTGCGCCCGGACGGCACGGTGTTCTACATGGGCTCCAATTCATGCGGAGCCGGTCACACCGCGACCTACGACTCGACTTCCGGGCGCTGGCGCGCGGGCCCGGACTTCCCGGGGATGCTCAACATCGCCGACGGCCCGGCGGCGCTGGAACCCAACGGCAAGGTGCTGCTGATGGCGAGCCCGGGCTTCGGCAACACGCCGTCGACCTTCCTTGAATGGGACGGGCACGATCTCACGACGGTGCCCGGAACGCCCAACGCCCCGACTGATTCATCCTTCTTCGGCAACATGCTGGTGCTGCCGACCGGCCAGATCCTGCTGACCGACTTCTCCGATGACATCGAGATCTACACACCCCATCCCGCCTCGCGTGGCCAGCAGCAGCAGATCCAGCCGGTGGTATTTTATGCGCCCTCGAACGTGCGTGGCGGCGGCTCGTACCTGGTCTTCGGCGTCGGTTTCAACGGCGTCTCCCAGGGCGCGGCCTACGGCGACGATGTGCAGGCCGCAACGAACTATCCGCTCGTGCGGATCACGAATCTGCGCAGCGGGCACGTGTTCTATTCCCGCACGCACGACCACAGCAGCATGGCGGTCGCCTCTTCTGAGCTCGTGTGGACCAGATTCGATGTGCCGTCCGCACAGGAACGGGGCGCCAGCAGGCTCGAAGTGGTGGCCAACGGCGTCGCATCGGACCCGCTGTTCATCGAAGTGCGCTAAAAACCAACCCCCCATCCCTAAGACCGGCGTCGCCAGTCTTGAGGATGAGCGGGGAGCGGCTCACTCGACGTGCATGTCGAGATTTCTGATCAGAAACCCGTAGATATCGGCGTTCTGATCGATCGCCTGCGACATGGTGCCACCGCCACCGTGACCGGAGGCGCGCTCCAGGTACAGCAGCACCGGCGCGGGCCCCGCCTGCGCCGCCTGCATGGACGCTGCGAACTTGAAAGAATGCATGGGCATGACGCGCGTGTCATGGTCGCCGGTGATGATGAGCGTCGCCGGGTATTTCGTTCCCGGATGTACGTTGTGAACCGGCGAGTAGCCGTACAGCGCCTTGAATTCCTGCGGGTCCTGCGGCGAGCCGTAGTCCCCCATCCAGCCGGCGCCCTGCCCGAATTTGTTGAAACGCAGCATGTCCATGACGCCGACCGCCGCCACTACAGCGCCATACAGGTCGGGTCGCTGCGTGACACACGCGCCAACCAGCAGGCCGCCGTTGGAGCCGCCGAGGATGGCGAGCTTCGGTGTCGAGGTGTAGTGCTGCGCGATGAGCCATTCGGCCGCGGCGATGAAGTCATCGAACACCACTTGCTTATGGGTACGGATCGCCTGCCGATGCCACTTCTCCCCGTATTCACCACCACCGCGGATATTGGCAATGGCGTACACGCCGCCCAGCTCCAGCCACGCGATGTTGGCGGGACTGAAATGCGGCAGCGTGGAAATTCCAAAGCCGCCATAGCCGTAGAGCAGGAGCGGATTGCGGCCGTCGAGCTTCAGGCCTTTGCGATAGGCGAGCGTCATGGGAATCCGCGTCCCATCCTTGCCAGGATAAAACACCTGCCGTTCCTCGAACTGGCTCGGGTCAAACGCCACCTTTGGCGCACGGAACACCGTGCTGCGTCCTGACTTTATGTCGTAGCGGTAAACGGTCGTCGGCGTGATGAGATCGCTGAAGAGGTAAAAGGTCTCGGTGTGCTCCGGGCGGCCCTCGAAGCCGGCGGCGGTACCCGCGCCCGGCAGCTGCACTTCCCGGTGCAGGGCGCCATCGAGTCCATAGACGAGCACGCGGCTGCGCGCGTCGTGCAGCGTCCTGACGATGAGCTGGTGATCCACCAGCGTGACGCTGGTCTGGGTGAGATCGATCGCATCTGCGCTGTGCGCGATGACGTTCTGCCAGTGCGCGCGGCCGGGCTGCTGCGGGTCAATGCCGATGATCCGGCCGTTCGGGGCGTCGAGGGTGGTGAGGAAGTACAGCTTGCCGGCGTCCGCGCCGACGTAGATATACGCGGCCTCGAACCCGGAGGTCACGGGCACCGCCGTCAGGGGCTCGCTGCTCAGGTCCACCAGATAGATGTTCTCGAGGCCCTTGTCTCCCACCTCCCCCTCCCCCGCGGCAATCACCAGCCAGCGACCGTCGCTCGAGAGGTGCGGCTCGTATTGCCAGTCAGGATGCGCGGGGTCCGAGAAGATAAGACGGTCCGCGCTCGCCGGCGTGCCGAGCGCGTGGTAGTACACCGCATCGCCCAGATCCTGCGTCGCGAGTTCCTGCCCGGCCTGCGGCGCGGGAAACGCGCTGTAGTAAAGTCCTTTGCTGTCGTGCGCGAACGCCGGCTGGTAGTACTTGGTGTAACGCGCCACGTCCGGCAGGTCCTTGCTGCTTTGCAGGTCACGGACGCGCCATTCGGTCCAGTCGGAGCCCGCTTCGGACACGCCGTAGGCCAGCAGCCGCCCGTCCCGCGCCGGTACGTAGCCGGTGACAATTGCCTTGACGGCACTGGACAGGCTGTTGGGGTCGAGCGCCACGGTGCCCTGAGCGTCCAGGTCCCTGGTCGTGTAGAGAACGCTTTGATCCTGGTGACCGCTGTTGCGCGCGTAGTAGTAGCGTCCGCCCTCCTGCAAGGGGACGCCGAATTTCTCGTACTCGTACAAAGCGGCGATACGTTTGTGCAGACGCGCGCGCGCGCTGATTCCCGCCAGGTAGTCATCGGTGAGCTTGCCCTCGGCACTCACCCAGGCGCGCGTCGCGGGAGAGTCCAGCTCCTCCATCCCACGGTAGGGATCGGCGACGCTCGTGCCGTGGTAGTCGTCCACCACGTTGCCGCGCGGTGCTGCGGGGTATTTCAGACCCACGTCGGCCTGCGCGGCGGCGGCGAACAGCCCCGCAGCGAGTAAGGCCGCGACGAGCGTGGCCATATTCCAATGCGCGGCTGTGCAGCGTGACATGACACTCAAGCTCCCTTAGCGACGGTAGCGGGCGATTATGCCCGCCCGAGCGCCGCCGCGGGGGTCCTTGTAGTATTGCAATATGGCGCAGCACATCGGGATCGTTGCCTGTTCAGCGGAAGGGGCGGCCCTGTGTTACCGCACGATCTGCCTCGAGGGGGCGCAGTTTCTGGGCTCCCTCGATCACCCCGAAGTCACGATGCACACCCACTCCCTGGCGCACTACATGCAGTGCATCGATCGCGCCGACTGGCAGGGCGTCGGGGAGCTGATGCTGTCATCCGCCAACAAACTGGCGAAAGCGGGCGCGACCTTCCTGATCTGTCCGGACAACACCATCCATCAGGCATTACCCTGGATCGAACGGCGGCTGCCGCGGCCCTGGCTGCACATTGCGGACGTGGTGGCGGCAGAGGCGCTCGAACGCGGTTACCGCAGGCTCGGCGTGACGGGCACACGCTACCTCGTTGACAGCGAGGTCTACCCGGACAAGCTCAGTGCGCGTGGACTTAGCTTTCTGCGCCCCAACCCGGGTGAACGTGCCGAGATCAACCGCATCATTTTCGATGAGCTGGTGTGCGGGGTGTTTACGGACGCGGCGGTCGGGTATTTTCAGCGCGTCATCGGCCGCATGAAAACCGAGGGGTGTGATGCGGTGATCCTCGGCTGCACCGAGATCCCGCTCATCATGAACGATGCCAACTCGCCGCTACCGACGCTCGACTCCACCCGCCTGCTCGCGCGCGCGGCCCTGCGGCGGGCCGCCGCAGGCACGCCGGCGCGAACTTAGAGCCCTACTTCGCGAATTTGAAGGAGACCTTCACCTTGGCGCGGTAGGCCTTGATCTTGCCCTTCTCCACGGCCATGTCCAGCTGCACCACCTCGACGATGCGCAGGTCGCGCAAGGACTTGGAAGCCTGTGCGACCGCAGCTCCAGCGGCCTTCTCCCACGACTCGCTGCTCGTTCCGACCAGTTCGATGATCTTATAGACGCTGTCGGCCATGGAATTTCTCCGTCGCTTATTGTTCGGTCCGCGCGCTGCGTGATGGCGGGCGCGATGCACTCATGATGCTGCCGCTTCGGCGCAATTGCAACGCGCTGAGCCGTCCGGCGGCGCCTCAGTCGACGGTGGTGCCGGCCGGTGAATCCGTACTGCGCCGGGCCGACGCACGAGTCTGCGGCCGCCGCCACACCGGCCGCCGCACCAGCGTGCTCTTGCCAAACAGCGACTCGACCAGATCCACAGCCAGCACGGCGGTGCGGTTGTGCATGTCGAAGGCGGGGTTCAACTCCACGATGTCCAGGGATGCGAGCCGGCGTGTGTCGGCGATCATCTCCATGCACAGCTGCGCTTCGCGATAGGTGGGCCCACCGGGCACCTGTGTGCCGACGCCGGGGGCGATTTCCGGATCGAGGAAATCCACATCGAAGCTCACATGCAGGTGCGTATCGGCGTCCAGTCCCGTGAGCGCCTGCTCCATAGTCTGCCGCATCCCCATCTCATCAACGCAGCGCATGTCGAACACGTCGAGTCCCTGCTCGTGAACGAAGCGTCGCTCGCCCTCATCAACACTGCGGATGCCGATCTGCCGCACCCAGGAAGGTTCGATCGCCGGTGCCACGCCGCCGATGCGGGTCAGCGCCGTCGGTCCGAAGCCGCACAGCACCGCCACCGGCATGCCATGCACGTTGCCGCTCGGAGACAGCTGGCTGGTGTTGAAATCCGCGTGCGCGTCCAGCCACAGCACCCGCAGCTTCTTACCCTCCTCGCGGCAGTGGCGCGCCACGGCGCTGATCGAGCCAATGCTCAGGCAATGGTCCCCGCCCAGGAGGATCGGCAGCCGCGCCTGGCGCAGCTCACCGTACATCGTCTCGTGCACGAGTTCGTTCCAGCGCACCACTTCGGGCAGGTGCCGGTAGCCGCCCGCGGGTGGCTGCCAGGGGTTACCCGGACCGCTTAAGTTACCCAGATCCACCACCTCGAGGTCACGGCCGCGAAGGGCCGCGGCCAGGCCGGCCACGCGCAACGCCTCCGGTCCCATCGAGGCGCCACGATCCGCAGCCCCGACATCGGTGGGTGCGCCGATGAGGCTCGCTGTCCGCGGGCTCACGCCAGCACTCCCGGCCGGGCCACGATAGTCGCTGCCTGCGGCGCCAGCAGTGCGAACAGGTCCTTCGGATCATCCAGGTCCGGAACCAGATCGATCTGCGCCTGCCCGCCACGCTCCTCGTGGTGGATGCGCTGCAGATAACGTAACGCCGAGAAATCCTCGAGGGCAAAGCCCACCGAGTCGAAAATCGTGACCTCGCGCTCGTTGGCGCGTCCCGGACGCGTGCCGGCGAGCACCGGCGCCAGCTCCGTGACCGCAAAGGCCGCGTCCACCTGCTGTATCTCGCCCTCGATGCGCGACTGCGGCTCGAACTCCACCACCACGCGTGCATCGGCGCGCAGCAGGATGTCGCGATGCAGTTCAGTCTTGCCCGGACAGTCGCCGCCGACGGCATTCAGGTGCATCCCGGGAACGATCATCTGCGGGGTGAGAATCGTGGCATTGCACTTGTCGGCGGTGACGGTGGTGATGATGTCCGCGCCCTGCACCGCCGCCGCCGTCGAGGCGCAGCGTACGACCTTGAGCCCCGGCAGTCGCAGCCGCGCGAGGTTGCGGTCCAGTTTGTCGGTGGCGCGATGGTCAGTGTCATACAGGCGCACTTCGCGGATGCCAAGCAGGTGATGAAACGCGATGGTCTGGAACTCGCTCTGCGCGCCGTTGCCGATGAGCGCCATCACGCGGCTGTTGGCGCGCGCCATGCGGGTCGCAGCGAGTGCGGAGGTTGCCGCGGTACGCAGCGCAGTGGTGAGCGTGAGCTCCGACAGGAGCAGCGGGTAACCGGTCTGCACATCGGCCAGCACGCCGAATGCCGTCACCGTCAGCAGGCCTACCGCGGTGTTCTTCGGATGGCCGTTCACGTACTTGAAGGCATACAGCCGCCCATCGCAGGCGGGCATCAGTTCGATCACTCCGACGCTCGAGTGCGTGGCATGGCGGGGCGACTTGTCGAACGAGTCCCATCGCAGGTAGTCGCTCTCGATCTGTGCGGCGAGTTCCTCGATGAAGCGCGCCGCGCCGCGCCGGGCGACCAGTTCCTGAACGCGTTCAATGCCGATGAAGTCGACCATGGTTGCTCTTCCGCCAGCGCTGTTCGGAGCATGGTCTAACGGCTCGCGACCAAAATATAGCCAGAAACCTGACCATATTTTGTGGTTATTTGATCACAATGCCATAATAATCTGGCGTTTTGATAGGAGTAGCCATGGACGACACCGACCGCAAGCTGATCGGACTGCTGCGAAACGATGCCCGGGCCTCGGTCGCCTCGCTGGCGAAAGCGCTCGGCGTTGCGCGTGGGACGGTACAGAACCGCATGTCGCGCCTCCTCGCCGACGGCACCATCGTCGGTTACACGGTGCGCCTCAAGCCGGACGTGGAGGAGCAGCGCATGCGCGCCTTCATGACGGTGTCGGTGGAGGGCAACCAGGTCGACGCGGTACTGAAGTCGCTGCGCGGGGAACCGTCCGTGTCTGCCCTGCACAGTACCAACGGCCGCTGGGACATCGTCGCGGAGCTGCGTGCCGACAGCCTCGAGGGTTTTGATCGTGCGCTCGCGCGCATCCGCCTGATCGAAGGAATTTCGCAGACCGAGACCAGCCTGCTCCTGTCCACGTTCAAGTTTTGAAACAGCCTGTCGCGACCTATCTACGGCCGCCCGAATGCCGGTCCCATGTGCGGAGGTGCATCTGCATCGCGTGCCCGCTCTGCGTTACCCGACGTGCTTGATTGCGATTGGGCCGCGCATGTGTCATCCGCCGTCCAGGTAGCGGAGAAATGCAGGCGCACGCCATTTACGACCAGGTCGTCGTGCTCAGGCCGCGCGGATTCAAATTCTCCCGCTCGTAACGCCGCGATAACGCCTGGGCAGTTCATGTGGGTGAAGGTACCCGTTGGTACCCATCTGCCATCGCGGTCGCGTTGGAAGATGCGGCTCAACCCAACGGGGTTGTATGGGGGGACGGTGTCACCGTTGGTCCTGTAGGGGCGAACAATCACGGCCGTATCACCGGCAGCTCCGTAAGGCACTACATAGATGTCGCAGCTGGCCCCATTTCGCAAACAGTCAGGATTGGAGGCGAACTCCTTTGACCAGTCCGAATTCGCAAAGTCCTTCGGCAGCTGAGCTCCCCTGGGATATACCGCTGCGTGAGAGAACGCCGCTTCTGTCGCCGCCGGATCCGCTTCACCTCGCCCAAAGTATCTGCGCTCTTTGGTTCCCTGCATGAGCGTCGCGCGCGAACGGACCTCCGCGTCGGGCCCCTGGGCCAGCCGGCCTAATGCCTTGGTGCCGAATCTGCCGCTGTCGAAGCGCAGAAACTGGTAGTCGAACTTCCCCGCCGGGACAGCGCCTTTGGCCAAGCGCCTCATCTGGCTCGCAACGGATACTCGCTCCGGATCCGCGACTGGGGTCAGCAACAGGGTCAGGATCGCGAGGATGACCAGGCTCGCGGTGACATTGACGGTCTGTAATGCCACAAGCCAAGTGCCACGACGCATCGCTGCATAGCTGTAGCCCAGACTGTAGACGACGGCCATCACTGCCACGGCGGCTGACAAAACCCGATCCGGCGTCCACCCGTACTGCCGCACGCGTAGTGAGAGCGCATAGCTGGCGAGCAGCGCGAGAGCCAGCATCGTCGGCCCGGCGAGCCGCCCAGCGCAACGCAGGATCACGGGCGGCAAGTTCGACGGGTCCCCGTCCTGGTAGGCCGCATTCAGCAGAAAGAGCGTGATCGCGCACGCCCACAAAAGCATGGACGCCGCATGTCGGGTGCTCCAAAGCGGCTGCAAACCAACGAACAGCAATGCGCAAAGAAAGCCCGCGCCGAGGGCGACAATGAGCGGCAGGAGCCACGCGAGCAGCGTTAATCCGACATTGCGCATGCCTCTGAGTAACTGCGGCCGAACGTCAGTGAGCTGGATCGCGGCCGCAAAGGCCATCGCGAGAGCAGGACAGCGGAACCAATTGTGCTCGATCGTCGACCTGAAGCCTGTGACGTGAATGAGATCAAAGAGCGCTGCGCCAAGCTCCAGTATTCCCCACACCAGGAGCGCGAAGATCAGCGCAACGACAAGTTGGAAGCCTCGCATCCAGCTATCTTCGAAGTGTTCCGCGTAGCCACTGAACAGCGTATGGCCGCGCGCGCGGTGTTCGAGCAGCTGATTAGCGATGAAGAGACCCACGGCCGTGCAGAAGCAGAGCTGGAACGAAGGCCATATTCGTGGGTCAGTGTTCGACCCCAGGTAGTGAATGGGATCACGCCACAGATCGTAGGCTGCAAGTGCCGCGATGGCGGCGCTTGCCAGCCCAAGATAGATCAGGAGCGTGGTGCGACGCAGGCGTCCGGCTTCTGCAATCGCGATGGCAGGGACAAATGCGGTCACCAACGCCATCGCAGCAAACAGTAACGGATGCCGTTCAGACCAGAAGAGCGTGTGAGTGTTGCTGCTATTGCGCCCGACAGCGTACTGCAGCGGCGGCACCAGCCTGAGCAGTAACCACCCCAGGACCCCCTGAATGAATCCGATCGCGAGTCGCAGCCGTCCGAGGCTGGCGGTCGCCTCCCTGGAGCGCGCCGCTTTCTGCTCGACGTCATTTTCCCCCAGCTGGCCGGCCTGCCCCATTTCTGCTGTTCCCTCTACAACGACTCTCTTGCGCCTGCGTCTTTAGTACCAGTGGTCTTCCATGTTTTCCAGGCCTTCCCAGACGTCGACCTTGCCGACGCCGCGGTCGGCGCGGAATGAGCCGAAGCGGCCGGCATGAAACGCGAGTGGCGTCCCGAGCTTCTGCTCAAGGCCCAACACCTCGCCTATCACGATCAGGTGATCGCCGGCGCCGTGCAGCGCATGCACACGACAATCAAAGCGGCACAGCGCGCCGGCGAGATGCGGGTGACCCTCGAATTTGTCGGCGGTGCGCCGCGAGAAGCGCAGCGCGAGCTCGCGTTGCTCATGGCACAACACGTGGACCGCAAACGCCGCGCCGGGACTGAACGCGGCGACGCCGCTGCTGTTGCTCGCCAGGCACCACAGGAGCAGCGGTGGTTCGAGTGACACCGAGGTAAAGGAGTTCGCGGTCATGCCGAACTGCGAGCCGTCCGGCCGCCTGGCCGTGACGATGGTCACCCCGGTGGCGAACAGGCCAAACGCGTCGCGCAGGTCGCGCGTCGAAGCGGGCGTGGTAGTCAAGCGGCCACCTCAGAAGTAATAGCGGTTGAGCGTATCAGCGACGCACGCCGGCTTCATACTCCCCTGCACTTCGATAGCCACCTGGATTTTCACCTGCACCGCGCCGCCGCCGACTTCGCCGGCCGCCAGGATTTCAGCGCGCGCCCGCAGCTGGGCGCCAGCGCGCACCACGGCGGGAAAACGCACCCGGTCGCAGCCGTAGTTGATGCACATTCGCGCCTCCGGCGCCGTGATCAGCTGCGGCAGGAAGTGATAGGCCAGCGCCAGGGTAAGAAAGCCGTGCGCGATCGTGCCACCGAAGGGCCCGCTGGCGGCGCGGGTGGCGTCGCTGTGAATCCACTGATGATCATCGGTCGCATCCGCGAAGGCGTTGATCCGCCCCTGCTCGATCAGCATCCAGGGCGTCGGCCCGAAACTGCGGCCGACGGCAGCCTGGAAATCCTGGCGGGAGGCGAACCGGTCACTCATGCCACTGCCTTTCGAAGGATGCTCACGGCTGCTGGCGCAGCAGGGCGAGCCAGTCACGGTCCTGCGGGCCGTAGGCCACGAAGTGCGGGTTGATAATCTCGGCGCGCGTGTTGTATTCCAGCGCCGCACCGTCGAGGCGGCTGACGATGCCCCCGGCCGCGGTCACGACCGCGTGCGCGGCCGCCGTGTCCCACTCGCAGGTCGGTCCGAGACGCGGATATACGTCCGCAGCCCCTTCCGCGATCATGCACAGCTTCAGGGAACTGCCCACGGCAAGCAGCTCGTGGGATCCGATGCGATCAAGAAATGCGGCCAGTGAATCGCCCGCGTGCGAGCGGCTCCCGACCACGCGCACCGGCGCGGCGCAGTGCGCGGCCACGCGGATCTCGCGGCGCGCGCCGCCGGCGTCCTGCCGCCAGGCGCCGCTGCCCGGTAAACCCTGGTAGCCCGTATCCGTCACCGGGACGTGCACCACACCGAGTACCGGCACATGAGCGTCAATGAGCGCGATGTTGACCGTGAACTGCCCGTTGCGGGCGAGAAACTCCCGCGTGCCATCCAGCGGATCCACCAGCCAGTAACGCTGCCACCCGCAACGCTCGGTGAACGAACTCAGGGCCGACTCCTCGGACAGTACCGGCAGGCCCGGCGTGAGCGCGTTCAGGCTGTGGAGGATCAGCCGGTGCGCACGCAGGTCCGCAGCGCACAGCGGCGTCGAATCGGCCTTGAGGCCCGCCTCGAAGTCACCGCTCGCGTACACCGCGAGGATTTCCTGCGCGGCGCGCCGCGCGATGTCGGCGACCCGCGGCAGCAAGTCATGCGCGGCAACCTTCATGCGCCGGGGCTTCCCTGCCGTAACTCCACCTGGGCGATAATCCATTCGGCGGCGCTTTGGGCGTCGGTGGTGGTGGTGTCGATGCGGATTTCCGGCTGCTCGGGAATTTCGTACGGCGAATCGATGCCGGTGAAGTTCCTGAGCTCCCCGCGCCGCGCCTTGGCG
The DNA here is from genome assembly GCA_963793895.1 of uncultured Gammaproteobacteria bacterium. GTDB lineage: Bacteria > Pseudomonadota > Gammaproteobacteria > Steroidobacterales > Steroidobacteraceae > 13-2-20CM-66-19. The sequence continues at coordinate 1,048,497 of CAWCBV010000004.1, read as the reverse complement.
TACAGGCCCTTGACGTCACGACGCTCGGCCTCCGCGAGCGGCGTGTCGATGAACACCTCGAAAAATTCCCCGGGCGCGAACAGGTCGCGCGCCATGCGCCGCTCGGAACGAAACGGCGATATGAAGGACACCAGCACGATGAGGCCCGCGTCCACCATCAGGCGCGCAACCTCAGCGACCCGGCGGATGTTTTCGACCCGATCCTGCGCGGTAAACCCGAGGTCCTTGTTGAGTCCGTGGCGCACGTTGTCGCCATCGAGGAGGTAGGTGTGCCGGCCCTGGGCGGCGAGTCGTTTCTCGATGCAGTTGGCGATGGTGGACTTGCCGGCGCCGGAAAGGCCGGTGAGCCACAGCACGCACGCGCGCTGCCCCTTCTGGCGTGAGCGCGCCTGCTTGTCGACGTCGAGTGCCTGCCAGTGAACGTTCTGCGAGCGTCGCAGTGCGAAGTTGATGAGGCCCGCCCCCACGGTGTTGTTGGTCAGGCGGTCGATGAGAATGAAGCCGCCCAGCGAGCGATTCACCGCGTACGGCTCGAACACCAGGTCGCGGTCGAGCTGCATCTCGCACACGCCGATATCGTTGAGCTCCAGGCGCTCCGCCGGCAGCCGCTCCAGCGTGTTGACGTTGATCCTGTGTTTCAACGGGGTGATCGTGGCGGCACAGGTGCGCGCCTGCGCCTTCAAGAGGTAAGTGCGCCCCTGCAGCAGCGGCTCCTCGTGCAGCCAGATGAGCGTCGCCTCGAAGTGCTTCGCCTGCTGCGGCGGCGCCTCGCTCGCAGCCAGCACGTCGCCGCGGTTGACGCTGATCGGGGGCTCGAGGGTGAGGGTCACCGACTGGCCGGCCTGGGCGAGGGGCAGATCGCCCTGCGCCGTGACGATGCGGGCGACGCGGCTCGGGTAGCCCCCGGGCAGCACGCGCACGCTGTCGCCTGGGCGCACGCTGCCACTGACGATCTGGCCGGCAAAGCCGCGAAAGTCCGCATTGGGCCGGTTCACCAACTGGACTGGAAGGCGAAACGGCTGTCGCTGCGTGTCCGTCACCGTAACCGCCTCGAGATGCTCCAGCAGTGCGGGTCCCTCGTACCACGGCATGTTGGGCCCGTGGCGCACCACGTTGTCGCCGTATACGGCGGACAGCGGGATCGCGGTGATGGTGTGCAGGCCGATACGCGCGGCAAAGGCGCGATAGTCCGCAACCAGGCTCTCGAAGCCGGCGCGCGCATACCCGACCAGGTCCATCTTGTTGACCGCCAGCACGACCTGCGAAATCCCCATCAGGCTCGCGATGAAGCTGTGGCGGCGCGTCTGCGTGAGAACCCCCTGGCGCGCGTCGAGCAGGATCACTGCCAGCTCCGCGGTGGAGGCGGCGGTCACCATGTTGCGCGTGTACTGCTCGTGTCCGGGCGTGTCGGCGGCGATGAATTTGCGCTTAGGCGTGGCAAAGAAGCGGTAAGCGACGTCAATGGTGATGCCCTGCTCGCGTTCCGCGGCGAGCCCATCCACCAGCAGCGCGTAGTCCGGCTCGCCGCCGCGCGTGCCGAAACGCTTGGAATCCAGCCGCAGCGCCGTGAGCGTGTCCTCTGGAATCAGCTGCGATTCGTACAGCAGCCGGCCGAGCAGCGTCGACTTGCCATCATCCACCGAGCCGCAGGTCATGAACCGCAGCAGGCTCTGCTCGCCGCCGCGCATCAGAAGTAACCTTCCAGCTTCTTGATCTCCATCGACGACGGCGCGTCGTGGTCGATCACTCGTCCGGCGCGCTCGGAGGTTCGCGTCAGCAGTATTTCGCGCACGATGCCCGCCACGGTGTCCGCATCGCTCTCGATCGCCGCGGTCAGCGGGTAGCAGCCGAGGGTGCGGAAGCGCACCTTTTTCAGCGCCGGCCGCTCGCCGGCCAGTAGTGGCAGCCGCTCGTCATCCACCATGATGAGTGCCCCGTCGCGCACCACCACCGGACGTGCCGCCGCAAAGTACAGCGGCACGACCGCAATGCGCTCGGCCTCGATGTATTGCCACACGTCCAGCTCGGTCCAGTTCGCCAGTGGAAACACCCGCATGCTCTCGCCCGCGTGCACGCGCGTGTTGTAGACAGACCACAGTTCCGGACGCTGCTGCTTTGGGTCCCAGCGGTGATTGGCAGAGCGAAACGAGAAAATGCGCTCCTTGGCGCGGCTCTTCTCCTCGTCGCGGCGGGCACCGCCGAAGGCCGCATCGAAGCGGTGCTCATCGAGAGCCTGTTTGAGGGCCTGGGTCTTCATGACGTCGGTGTACACCGCGGAGCTCGGGGTGTAAGGATTCATCCCGCGGGCGAGTCCCTCGCGGTTCACGTGCACCAGCAGCTGCATTCCGGACTCGCGTGCCACGGCATCGCGAAACTCGTACATGGCGCGGAACTTCCAGGTGGTGTCCACGTGCAGCAGCGGAAACGGTGGCGGCGCGGGATAGAACGCCTTCCTGGCAAGATGCAGCATCACCGCGCTGTCCTTACCGATCGAGTACAGCATCACCGGGCGGGCGCACTCGGCGACCACCTCCCGGATGATATGAATGCTCTCCCCTTCCAGACGCTGCAGGTGCGTCAACGCGGTGGCTGGCGCATCGGTGGCGGGCGCGGCTGCAGTCATGTGGGTGCGTGGGGCCTCATGGGTGACGTCGGATCATAGGTTGTCGGGAGGATTTTCGTGAAATTCCCTGTTGTTGTCGTGGCCAAACTGACGCACCGGGTGCTAAGCGAACTCCCGGACCGGTTGCGGGTCAAATCGGCCATGGGACCGGGGGCTTCCAGCGGCCGGAACGGGCTATGAAAGCGGCCCCCGGAAAAATCGCGACCAGTTCGCTGGAGACCCCCGCGCCGTCGTGATTTACTGCCCCCCGTGACCCGCCAACAGACCGCGCCCGCCTGGTTGCTGGCCGCCGCCTGCTCCTTGTGGCTGACGGCTTCGGCCGCGCAGGGGACGGCACCGGCAGCCGTGCCTACCCCGACGCCTGCCGGCTCCATACCACCCGCCTCCGGCGAGTCGCTGACGGAGGTCGTGATCGAACGGGATGAACCGAAGTTCGTCGCTCCAACCCGCCTCGATCGCGTTGGCCGGATCTGGGCGCCGGTGATGATTGACGGCAAGGGACCGTTCCGCCTCGTTCTGGATACCGGCGCCAATCACTCGGCCGTCATCCAGCGCACGGCGGACGTGCTCAAGGAGCCGACGGACGATGAAATGACCCTGGTGACCGGAATCACGGGATCCGCGACCGTGCCCACGGTGCGCGTCGGCAGCATGGAGGTGGGCGAGTTGCTGCTGGGGCCGACGTTTCTGCCGGTAGTGGCGGACGTATTCGGCGGCGCCCAGGGGGTGCTTGGCCGCGAGGGCCTGGCCGGCATGCGGATCTTCGCGGACTTCGGCCACGACCGTCTCACCATCACGCGTTCGCGCAACGAGCACGCCAGCCACGACTATGCCGTGGTTCCCCTGAAGGTGGTACACGATGGGTTGTTGATGGCCGACGTCCTGGTCGGCCGGGTTCGCACGCACGCCATCATCGACACCGGCGCGCAACGCACGGTGGGCAACGAGGCGCTGCGGGCAGCCTTGTTGCGGCACCCGCCCTACGGCATGAAGCGCGAAGACATCATCGGCGTAACGCTCGATGTGCAGCGGGGTGACAACCTGCCAACTCCGCCAATCTTCATGGGCAAGATGAGCCTGCAGGGCGTGCGCGTGACGTTCGGCGACATGTACCTGTTCAAGCACTGGGACATGATTGACTATCCGACTCTGCTCATCGGCATGGATGTGCTGGGATCCTTCGATGCGCTCGTCATCGACTACCGCACCAAGGAACTCGAGCTGCGCCAGCGCACCGCGCAGGCAGATTGGTTGAATCGCCCGGTCGAGCCGGGGGAATACAAGCCCTTCTGAAATTACGAGTGTGGGGCGCCACCTGCGCCCAGGCGCAGGAAGCGGCGCCGCTCGTTCCACTGGTGACGCGCATGCAGCCGTTCCGATTCGTTGGCTGCTTCAGCGGGCAACGCCCGCAGCGTGCGCAGCGCCCCGGCATGGGCCATCGCCACCGCCGGATCGGTCTGCAGCAGCGCCCGGTAATGCGCCAGAAACTCCTGCTCCGCCGGAACCTGTCCGCCGGTCAAGAGCTCGCGCGCGTGCGCGCCGATCGCTGCGGCTTCGGTGGCTGGCAGGTCCGGCGCATGCGCCAGCGCGTGATCGATGTCCGCGATCAGCCGGTACAGCGGCTGCAGCCACAGCCACTCGGGGCTGGTGGTGATCTGCTGCAGGCGCTCGAGGGGGGACGCGGGCGGCGCGAAATGGCGCTCCGTTTCCAGCAGCACCCCGAGCACCGTCTGCAAAGCGCTGCTGCCTTCGCGCAGCTGTTCGAGCCACGGACGTTCAGCCGACACTAGCGGATCCTTTCAGCGCACTCAGCCAGCTCACCGATGTTGCCTAAGGTTACGTCAGCCGGCGGGTAAGCGGCGACTTCGCGTGCATCCAGCGCGTAGTGCCCCTGCCGCACGAATACCGTGGTGAGCCGTTCGCGCCAGAAGTCTTTCATCGCGCTTAAGATGCGCAGCTTGTCGTCCACCATCACGTAGTGCTGCGCCGGGTAGCGCCGCTCAACGGCGCCGAGCATCTGTTCCTTGTGCAGGTAGATGAGCACTCGCCCCGCCACCGCATCCCAGAGGCCCGAGCGCTGCACCTTGCGCGGCTGGAACACCACGTCGCCGTCGGACAGGATCACGGTTTCACCCAGCCGGCCGCAGCGCTCGAGCGCGGCGAGCGCGCCAGGATAAAGTCGCGCCGCGAACGGGTAGTCCACGAGAAAAGCCGAGACCCGCAAAAGCTGCGGATCATCGAGATTCTCGAGGCGGTAGCGCTGCAGGGCGCCGAGGTAGTCCGCGTAGCCGAGCTCGCCGCGCAGCTGCTCGAAGATTGCCCAGTAGCGATCGCGGCTGGCGGTGCCGAATTCACGCGCGAGGTGAGCGCTCAGGTCCCCCTGCACGGCATCGTTGTCGAGCAGCGTGTTGTCCACGTCGAAGAGGAAAACCGTCTTGGCCGCCCCAACCGGCATAACTGTGACCGCGCTCCATGCCCAGGCTCCCCGGATGAGTGTACGCTTTCCGCAGGAACGCGAAGGTGCCGCGGCGGCTGTCAACCTGTCACGCCGCGCGGCGTTGCACGCGTTTAGTCGTATTGCGCCGGGAGGTAACGCAACGTGAACATACCCTCGTCCCTGAAGTGCGCCGTCGCCGCGTCGGTACTGGTAACCCTCGTCAGCTGCGGCGGCTACGGCGATGACAACAATTACTACGTGTACCCCGTGTTCACCGTCCCGAACTCCATCGCGGTCGCGGACGTGAACGGCGACGGGGTGCCGGATCTTCTGGTCGCCACGACGCTCGACCAGGGATTCGTCAACAACCCGGGTTTCGCCAACGTCATCCTCGCACAGAAGACCACCCCGGGGACCTATCAGACCGGCGTGCAGTACCCGGCGACCGGTCCGGATCCATCGAGCATCGCGGTCGCTGATCTTGCCAGCTCGGGAAGTCTCGACCTGGTCATAGCGAATTTCGGCAGCGGCAGCGTCACGGTGTTCATGCACGGCGCCACCGCCGGCACGTTCCAGGCCGGCGTCGACGTCGTCACCGGCGGCGCGCCGAACCAGGTGGCGGTCGGCAGCCTGAGCAAGAACGGTCTCGGCAACCCCGACGTCGTGGTGGCGGATGCGAGCGCGAGCGGCAACGTGATCGTGCTGTTTCACGATCCGGCGAACCCCGGGAAGTTTCTGGCTCCGGTGATGCTGCCCACCAGCCTCACGACGAGCGCCGTGGCCATTGCCGACCTCAACGGTGACGGTTACCCGGACATCGTGGCCGCTACTTACGATGCGAACGGCAACAACGGCGCGGTCGTGGTGTTCTATCAAAGCGCAACCACACCCGGAACCTTCGCAGCTGCCGCCACGTTTCCCGCCGGCGCCCAGCCGCAGGCGGTGCGGGTGGCCGACCTCAACGGCGACGCGCTGCCGGACCTGGTGGTCGCGAACCTCGGACCCGGTACCGATGGCACCGGCGCGGCGGGAGTTTCGGTACTGCTGCAGGACCCGGCTAATCCCGGAAAATTCCTCGCACCGGTTACCTACACCACGCAAAGCGGTGCGATCGATGTCGCGGTGGGCGCCCTCACGGTTGCCGGCACGCCGGACCTGGTGGTCGCGAACTTAGGGCCGGCGCCGACCGGGAGCGTGTCGGTGCTGCTGCACAATCCGGCGAGTCCCGGAACCTTCGGGGCGGCGACCAACTATCCGGGGTTCGGGCAGCCTCTGAGTGTCGCCATCGCCGATCTGAACGGGGACGGCCACCCGGATATCGCGGTCGCCGATGGCAGCAGCGCGACCGTCATGCTGCAAAGTGCCACTACCCCCGGGACCTTCGCGCAGCCGGTGCAGGTCGGGCAGTAAACTACGACCGGCGGGGCGCTGATCGCGCCCCGCCGGTGTGATTCCCTTAGATGGTTTCAGCGGGCGGTGTAGCCGCGCGCGTCGAGGCACGCGATCATCGCGCGCCGATAATCCGCCGAAGTCCCGGACTGCTGCGCGCGGGTCGGATCGAATCCGGTCTGATTCACGGCCCAGCTGTGACACTCGTAGCGATCGTTCGAGGTCTGCTGATCGCTCTGGCCGTTTCGCGGGTACACGTACACATCAGCCGACCCGGCGGCTGGCGCAGCCCCGCTGTATTGGGGAGCCTCATTGCCGGGCGGCGGTGCGCTATCCGCAGATCCATCGGCCGCATCGGTGCCGGCCACCGGCGGCGGATCGGTCACCACGTAGCCGTTGTAGCCCGGATTCCAGGTGTAGTAGAGGTTATTGCAGTAGTAGTACGGCAACCCGCCCCACCAGAAGGTCGCGTAGCCGAGCGGCAGCAACGGCAGGAACCAGGCGTAGCCGGGGTAGAAGTAGGCGTGCGGCCAGAACCGTCCGCCCCAGTAACCGCCGCCCCAGTAGCGGCTCCCGCCGCCCCAGGTGCCGTGGGCGCCGACATATCCATGCGCACCGGCAAAACCCGTACGACCCGCGAAGCTGGTGTGGGCCGGCTGGAAAGCGCGCGTGCCCTGGAAGCTGTGCGCTGCGTAGCCGCCACTGAAGTGCGGCGCGGCGTAATGCGCGCCACCATAACTGCGAGCCATCGCGTGCCCACTGGCAGCGTGTGCGCCACCGCTGTGGCCACCCCCGAAGTGTGCGCCGCTGGAATGTCCGCCACCGCCACCACCCACCACCACCGTGGCCGCCATCGAAGCCGTGGGCGTAGCTCAGCATCGGGGCGCATGCCACCGCGACCCCGAGCATTACAGCTCCGAAGGTTCGAATCGCCTGTCGCCCGTTTGATGTGTTCACGTTCTGTACCTTTGTGCCTGCCTGATTAGACGCCCGGGGTGCGCCGCTGTTCAAGTTGACATAGATTAAAACGCGGTCACCTGCGGTTGCGTTGACGTACTCCTTACATGCGGGAACGCACGGTGTGTTTAAAGGCCCGTTTCCGTGCTGCGCAGCTGACTTTCATTAAGATTCCGTTCAGATTCAGTACACGAGGTTGATCGCGACCGCCGGCGTTATGCTCGTGGTGACATTGCGCCCGGTGGGGATAATCCTCACCCCGGCAATCACCCCGGCACGGCTGCTCCAGCTGTACTCCACCGCGGGGGCAAACCCCAGCGACGCACTGCTGCCCGAGGCCTGCTCGAAATTCATCAGGATCCCGGTTCCCGGGAGCTGCGGCTGGCTGCCGGCAACCCGGGTGCTGTCGGCATGCTGGTACACCAGGTCCAGCGCCAGCACCCAGCTGCGCGTCAGGCTGTACTCCGCGGCGAGATCCACCGTGGCGGCATCTCCCGGGTACACGCGGCCGCGGAACCCGGCTGCCGTCCCGTACACGCTCGCGTCCCGCACGCCCGCGGCTGCGGACACCTGATAGGTCAGATCCAGCCGGGTACGCAGGATCCGGCCGTTCGGCATCCACAGATAGTCCTGCGAATAAACCGAGAACGCGGTGCTGTAGACGCCGGAACCCAGGCCATCGGCGGAGCGGGTCAGCCGGTCATAGCGGCCGGTCGGGAGGGTCTCCTGGAGCACCACCGAAATCGCCGGCATGCGATGCCCGTCGGTGAAGCTCGTAATGCCGTACTGCGCCTGCACGGTCAGGTCCCCGACTCCGACCTGGGAGCTGTTGTCGGCTCCGGCCGGTTCGTTGTAGCCAAAGCGCGGAATCATCCCGACGGCGAAGCGGTCGGTGAGGCTATAGATCAGATAGCTGAGCGATCCTAAATCGTGCTCACCCGCGATGGCGTGATGTCCACCGCCGCTGTCCAGGCGACCGGTGCTCATCACGTCGTACAGGTAAGGCTCAAACAGTACGTGGCCCGCGGGCATGGTGGCAGCAGACGCCGCCAGCAGCGGCCCGGTCCACCACGCGTCCTCGCGCGACTCGTCGGCAGCCTGCGCCACCGCGCACAGGCTCACCCCACACAGACCCACAAGCCACCGGCGCACTTGCCTGCCCTCCGCCGCAAGACCGACACGAAGCTGAACTATGTCACATCCGAGTTACGGTTAACTTTTCGTAACAAACGTCAGCAATCCGCAATCTGCGACGTTGGTATCGCGGAGACAGCCGGCAGTTCCGGCTTAATAGCGACCGCTGCAACCGGTCCCACAGGAGGAATGTCCCATGTTGAAGTCCGTACGCATCGTTCTGACAGTCGCCGCGGCCAGCTTCGCGCTGAGCGGTCTTGCCACCAACGCGATGGCCGATACCCAGTGGCAGAAAGATCACCCGCGTCGCGAGCAGGTCAACAACCGCCTGAACAATCAGAACAAGCGCATTCACAACGAAGTGAAGGAAGGCGAGCTGAGCAAGGGCCAGGCGGCGAAGCTGCACCGGGAGGATCGCTCGATCCGCAAGGAGGAGCGCACCATGGCGAGCACCGATCACGGTCATATCACCAAGACCGAGCAGAAGGCGCTCAACCAGCAGGAAAACCAGGTCAGCAAGCAGATCGGCCGCTAACACGGCAGGCCACCGACGGGAGTGCGGGCAACCGCGCTCCCGTCACTTTTTCGTTCATGCCCGCAGCGAGAACGGCGTGAAGTCGGTGCCGCGGTCGTAGTAGTCCTCCTGCTCGGCGCGCTTGAGGAAAGCGACCACACGGTAGGTCGCCGGCGTCATCAACACCTCCCACCCGGACTTCAGCACGTACTGCGTGATGGTGACCGTCAAGAGATCGCTGCCCTTCCACAAACCTGCAAATGCGATGCTGTAGAACAGCGCCGAGTCCACCAGCTCCCCGCACAGCGTCGAGCCGATGATGCGCGTCCACAGCCACCTGCCCCGGGTCATGAGCTTCATCTTCGCCAGCACGTAGCTGTTGACGAATGAGCCGCACCAGAAAGCGATGATGGAGGCGCAGATGATGCGCGGCGTATTGCCAAATATCTCTTCGACCGCGCTCTGCCTGGAGCGCCAGAAGTCCGCCGGCGGCAGGTGCACGATCACCGCCGCCATGATGGCGGCGAACACCAGCGCTACGAAGCCGCTCCACACCACCCGCCGGTCGCGTGCGTAGCCATACACCTCGGTGAGGATGTCGCCGAAGATGTAGGAAATCGGGAAGAACAACACCCCGGCCATGAAGGTGACCGGGCCGATGAGCGGCACGTGCAGGGTCGACACCTTCGCCGGTCCGATGAGATTCGCACACAGCAGCACGCACACGTACGCCCCCAGGATCAGGTCGTAGTAGCGGTAATTCTTCACCCGCCCACCGCGGGCAGCACCGTGCCGCTGGCCTCCCCGAAGCCGATACGCGTGCAACCCGCGCGCTGGCACCAGCCGCGCAGGGTCACGCGATCCCCGTCCTCCAGGAACGTCCGCGTCTCGCCCGAGGCAAGCGTGATGGGTTGCTTGCCGCCGGCGCTCAGTTCCAGCAGTGAGCCGGCTTGCGCTGGCAGCGGCCCGGATTGCGTGCCGCTGCCCAGCAGATCGCCCGGTTGCAGGTTGCAGCCATTCACGGTGTGGTGCGCCAGCATCTGCGACACCGTCCACCACGCGTCGCTAAAACCGGAACTCGACAGGCGCTGCGGCGCCGCGCCCGCCGCACGCATGCGCGCGGTGTCGAGCCAGACTTCCAGCTGGATGTCGATGGCGCCGGAGCGCAGCGCCGCGGCGTCGGCAAGGTACGGCAGGGGTTGCGGCTCGTCCGGCGCGCGCGTCCAGGGCAACCGAAACGGCGCGAGCGCCTCCAGCGTGACCACCCAGGGCGACACGGTGGTGGCGAAGCTCTTGCCCAGAAACGGCCCGAGGGGCTGGTACTCCCACGCCTGGATGTCGCGCGCCGACCAGTCATTCAGCAGGCACAGCCCGAACACATGCTGCTCCGCTTCGCGCAACGGCACGGCCGCTCCCAGCGCATTGCCGCGGCCGACGAAGATCCCGACTTCCAGCTCGTAATCGAGGCGGCGCGTCGGGGACAGCCGCGGCGCCTGCGCCCCCGCGGGGAGCACCTGCCCCTGCGGTCGTGGAAAATCAAACCCGGATACGCGGATGGAAGAGGCGCGGCCGTGATAGCCGATGGGCAGCCACTTGAAGTTCGGCAACAGCGGGTTGTCAGGACGAAACAGCCGTCCAACCGCCGTGGCGTGAAAAATCGAGGCGTAGAAGTCGGTGTAGTCGCCGACGTCGGCGGCGACGCGATACTCGACCGCGCTTTGCCCCACGAGCGCGCCGTCCAGACGCGGCGCGAGTGCGGAGCCTGCGCGCAACGCCGCAGACAGCGCGCCGCGCAGCGCCGCGGCGGCCTCCGGCCCCATGGCCATGAAGGCATTCAGCGACGCGTGCGTGCAGGCGGCCGCGGCCTGCGCCGCGAGCCCGTCCAGCAGGCCCAGCGAATGCAGTGCCGCGAGGTCGAGAACCTCGGCGCCAATCGCCACGCCCCCCCGGAAAGCCTCACCGCTACCGGCGCGACGGAAGGATGCAAAGGGCAGGTTCTGAATCGGAAAGTCGCACTGCGGCTCGTTGGCGGAACTGACCCAGCTGCGAAGCTTCGGATCGTGCGTCGCGTTCACGGCGCGAAGGTCTTCGGCAGATCCCGCCAGATTTGTGCGTAGCCCTTCTGCAGCTGGGGCGCCTCGAGGGCGAACCGCGTCGGACGGATCACGCTGCGCGTTTCGAACATGAACGCCATGGTAGCGGGGATGTGCACGGGGCGAGAGGTGTCCGCGCGCAGCGCCCTCTCATAGGTAGCCGCATCCGGCCCGTGGCCACTCATGCAATTGTGCAGCGACGCCCCGCCCGGCGCGAAGCCCTCGGCCTTGGCATCGTAGACGCCCTCGATCAGCCCCATGAACTCGCTCGCGACGTTGCGATGGAACCACGGCGGACGGAAGGTGTCTTCCATGGCCAGCCAGCGCGGCGGGAAAATCACGAAGTCGAGGCTGTCGACCCCGGGCGTATCGCTCAGTGACTGCAGCACGAGGAATATCGAGGGATCCGGATGATCGTAGCTCACCGAACCCATGGTGTTGAAACGCCGTAAGTCGTACTTGTAGGGCGCGTTGTTGCCGTGCCAGGCTACGACGTCCAGCGGCGAGTGGCCGATGGCCGCCGTCCACAGCTGCCCGCCGAACTTCGCGATCAGTTCGAAATCTCCCTCGCGGTCCTCGTAGCAGGCAACCGGGGTGAGGAAGTCGCGCGGGTTGGCAAGACCGTTGGAGCCGATCGGCCCCAGGTCCGGCAGGCGCAGCGGCGCGCCGAAGTTCTCGCACAGGTAGCCGCGCGCCTCAGACTCGGCAAGCTCGACCCGGAAGCGCAGGCCGCGCGGGATGACGACGATTTCCTGCGGTTCGGCGTCGATCACGCCCAGCTCCGTGGCGATGCGCAGCTTGCCGAGCTGCGGCACGAAGAGCAGCTCCCCGTCGGCGTCGTAGAAGAACCGCTCCTGCATGGAGCGATTGGCGACGTACCAGTAGATGGCGCAGCCGCCGTGCGTGTCGGGCGAGCCGTTGCCGGCGAGCGCGCGCAAGCCGGCGACGAAGTCGGTCGCCTGGCGCGGCACCGGCAGCGGATCCCAGCGCAGCTGGTTGGGCGACACCGCTAGCTCATCGAAGCGGTTGGTGACCCAGCGCGCCGCGCGCGGCGCGAACTCCCCGTGCACCGCGGCCGGCCGGATGCGATACAGCCAGCTGCGGCGGTTGCTGTGGCGGGGGGCGGTAAATGCCGTGCCGGAGAACTGCTCGGCGTACAGCCCGTAGGCGCAGCGCTGCGGCGAATTGCGCCCTTGCGGCAATGCCCCGGGCAGCGCCTCGGTCGCGAAGTGGTTGCCGAAGCCGCTCTGGTAGTGCAGCGCGGTCGCGGCGCCCGGCACGCTCTTCAGGCCTTTTTGTTGGCGCACGCCTCGCATAAGGCCCTATAATGGCACAAACGGTTGCGCACGCAACTGTCTGGAGAACGCCGTGTCCCCGCGATCGACCCGCCAGGGCTCGCTGCAGCTCGCGCGCTTCGTGCCCTTCCGCCTGAACCGGCTGGCGGCGGCGGTGAGCCAGCACCTGTCACTCGTCTACCGCGGACGCTTTGCGCTCGAGATCCCGGAGTGGCGGGTCATGGCGACCGTCGGGGAGGACCCGAGCTGCACCGCGCAGCACATCGCCGCCAGCACCCGCATGCACAAGACCCGCGTCAGCCGCGCCATCGCGCACCTGGTGAAACGCCGCCTCCTGGAGCGCCTGCCCCGTCCGGGCGACCGGCGCGAGATGCAGCTGCGCTTAAGTCCCGCCGGCAGGCGCATGTACGCGCAGCTGGTGCCGCTCGCGCTGCTGCGCGAGCGCGCGCTGCTCTCCTGCATGAAGCCAGGCGAGCGGCGCGGCTTTATCACGGGACTCGACCGGCTCGAGGTCGTTCTGGGTCTGGGCAGCGGCACGTGAGGCGCTGTCTCGCCGCGCTGGTTATCACCGCGCTCACCGCCACGGGCCTGGCGTGCGCACAGGCTCAGGCACAACCGCCGTACCAGCCGCTCGCGCATTCCGCGCTCATCAGCGTGGATGCCGCAGCGCCGGCACCCGATACCCTCACGCTGCGGATCCGGCACACCGCCGACCAGACGCCGGTCACCCCGGCGCAGCTCGCGGTAACGACGCAGGGCCGAAGCCTTCCGGCCACGCCCAACCCGGACGGCACCTGGAGCGTGGCCCTGAAGGATTTGCGCGGCAAGCCTGCGGGCAAGCTCGATCTTGTGATCGGCCACGATGGTATCCGTGAACTCCTGAGCGGCACGGTCGCAGCGCCGGCTGCCGGCACGGCAACCACGACCGCGCCCGGACTGCTCGGCAGTCACAAGCAGCTGGCGTGGTGGATCCTCAACATAGCGATCGTGCTGATCGCCGCGATCGCGATTTCGCGGCGCATGTCGTGAGACGAAGGCACCCGCGCGTACTTCTAAGGTTCCAGCACGAGCAACCGGAAGCTGCCCGGCAACATCGCCCCGCGCGGGTGCGGATGTTCGGGGGTTGCGGCGGGCGCGGGCGCGAAATCCGCCGTCACAAGGAATACCCGGTGGGTGGCGCGATCGAGCGCCATGGTGCGCGCCCCATGCTGCGTCTTCGCCACCTCCACTACTTCGGGGCGCCCGGACTTGCCCGCTCGCACCACGGTGAGCACCCCTTCCCCGCATGAGGCGAAGGTGAGATTCGTCGCCGCATCGAAGTCGGCGCCGTCTACCCCCTCGCCGATGGGCGCCGTGCCCAACACCTTGCCAGATGACGCATCGACGACGGCCATCACCTTGTTGTCGCACGCGGGGAAGAGATAGCCGCGCGCCGCGTCGATGGTGAGACCCGAGGGCTCCTGGCAACCCGCGATCGGCCATACCGACGTGACGCTGAGATGCGCAGGGTCGATGACGGCGAGGCTGCTCTTGTCCTCGAGATTCACGTAGACGTGTCCCTTGCCATCGGCGACCGCAAACTCCGGCCTGGCGTCCAGCGCGATGGTGCCGAGCACCGTATCGGTGCTGGCATCCACCGCGGTCACGTTGCGGCCGCGCCCATTGAACGAGAACACCCGATGGCTCGGGGCGTCGTACAGAATGGCATCCGGATTCTCGCCGGTCGTCTTGATTTCCTTCAGCCGCGCCAGCGTCTTCAGATCAAACACGACGATGGTGTTCGCCCGCCCGGCGCTGATGTAGCCACGGCCCAGGTCCGGCGCGAGCGCGATGCCATGCACGCCCGGGGTATCCGCAATCTCGCCGACCACCTTGAGCGCATCGGTGTCGACGACCAGCACCCGCGTGCCGTGCGAGACGAACAGGCGATGGCCGCCCTGCTCGAAGGCGAGCGTGTCCCAGCCCTCTTCTCCGGGCAGCGACACCACGTGAGTGATGTGATAGCCGGGCGAGGCCTCGCTGCGCGCGGCACCCAGGACGAAACCGAGCATGGCGAGCATCGCCAGCAACTGTGCGGACCGGAATCTGGAGACGACGCGGTTCATAGCATTCTCCGCACGCGGCAGTTACTGGTGTTGCCTCAGTGGATCAGGCGCGCGCACAGGTCCAGCAGCGGCCCGGGCAGCAGGCCGAGCGCCAGCACCGCCGCGGCGTTCAACCCGAGCGCAAAGCGCACCCCCGGCGTGGCGGTGGTTGCCGGCAGCGATCCCTGCGGATCATCGAAGTACATGAGCTTGATGACGCGCAGGTAATAGAACGCGCCGACCACTGACATGGAAGCCGCGAGGATCACGAGCCACAGGTGGTGGCTCTCCCACAGCACCTGGAAGATGCGCAGCTTCGCCCAGAAGCCGACGAACGGTGGTACGCCGGCGGTGGAAAACATCAGCATCATCATCACCAGCGCCAGCAGGGGATCGCGCTGATGCAAGCCGCGGTAGTCATCGAGCCGGTCCGCCTCGAAGCCCTTGGCCCCGGCGAGCAGGATCACGCCGAAGGAGCCGAGTGCGACCAGCACGTAGACCAGCGTGTAGTACAGCGCCGCCGCATAGCCATCCGGCGTGCCGGCGACGAATCCTAAGACGATGAATCCCACGTTCGCGATGGTCGAGTAGGCGAGCAGGCGCTTCAGATTCGTCTGCACCAGCGCCACCACGTTGCCGATGACCAGCGTCAGCACGGCGAGCGCGGCCAGCATCTGCGACCACTGCGCCTCGGTACCCGCCAGGCCCTGGGCCAGGAGGCGCAGCGTCAGTGCGAAGTAGGCGATCTTCGGCACCGTGCCGATGAACAGCGTCACGCTGGTCGGGGCCCCCTCGTACACATCCGGCAGCCACATGTGGAAGGGCACCGCCCCGAGCTTGAATGCCACGGCGACCACGATGAAAACCAGTCCGAGGATCACACCGAGGGGCAGCGGCGCGTGCGCCCGCGCGGCGATCAGCGTGAGGTCGAGCGTACCGGTGAGGCCGTAGATCAGCGACATGCCGTAGAGCAGCGCCCCGGAAGCGATCGCCCCGAGCACAAAATATTTCATGGCGCCTTCGGCCGAGAGGCCCGAATCGCGGTCGAACGCGACCATGGCGTACACCGACAGCGCCAGCAGCTCCACGCCCAGGTAGACCGTGAGCAGGCTGTTGGCGGAAATGAGCACGAAGATCCCGAGCAGCGCGGTCAGCGCCAGGACGTAGTACTCGCCGCGCAGAATGCCGCGGTCTTCGAGGTAGGCGCGCGAATACAGCAGCGCCACGGCCACCACCAGCAGCGCCGCGAGCTTCAGCACGAAGCCCAGTTCATCGGCGACAAACAAGCCGTCGAAGAGCAGCGTGCGCTGCGTGACATGCCCGCAGGCCACGATGAGGGCGGCCGCCGCCGCCAGCACCACGAGTGTGAGGGTGGGCGTGAGTCCCCGGTGCCGTGAGCCTGCGAATACATCCACCAGCAGGAGGTAGCAGATCGCCACCACCAGCCAGATCTCCCCCACCGCGGGGGCCAGGCTCGACCAGCTCGTGAGAGCCGCGGACATCGGTAAGGCGCTCATAGTTTGGTGGCGATCGCCTGGGAGACCAGGTGCGCGATGGTGGGCTGCATTACCTTAAGAAGCGGCGCCGGCCACACCCCGACCACCAGGACTGCGACGGCGAGCGCTGCCAGCACGATGAACTCACGGCCATTGAGGTCCGTGAGGGCTGCGACCTTGGCATTCGCCACCGGACCAAACACCACGCGCTTCACCAGCCACAGGGTGTAGGCGGCCCCGAGCACCAGCGTGACCGCCGCCAGCAATGCGTACCAGAAGCTGGCCCTGAAGCTGGCGATAATCACCAGGAACTCGCCGACGAAGCCGGAGGTTCCGGGTAGTCCCGTGTTGGCGAGCGCGAACAGCACCATGAAGGCGGCGAACACCGGCATGGTGTTGACCACGCCGCCGTAGTCGGCGATCTGGCGACTGTGCACGCGGTCGTAGAGCACGCCCACGCACAGGAACAGCGCCCCGGAGATCAGGCCGTGGGAGATCATCTGCACCATCGCCCCATCCATGCCCATGCCGGCGCCGGTGAGGTTGCCGGTAGTGCGCACGATCTCGTAAACGACGAACGCGCCGAGGGTGACGAAGCCCATGTGGGCGATCGAGGAATAGGCGATCAGCTTCTTCATGTCCTGCTGCACCAGCGCCACGAAGCCGATGTAGATCACCGCGATCAGGGACAGCGATATCACCGCCAGGTCAAGTTCGCGGCTCGCATCCGGGGTGATGGGCAGGCTGAAACGCAGGAAGCCGTAGCCACCCATTTTCAGCATGATGGCGGCGAGGATCACCGAGCCCCCGGTGGGTGCCTCGACGTGCGCATCCGGCAGCCAGGTGTGCACCGGGAACATCGGCACCTTGACGGCGAAGGCGAGGAAGAAGGCGACGAATATCCAGCGCTGCTCGATGAGGGTGAGCGGCAACCCCTGCAGGCTCGCGATCGAGTAGTTCCCCGACTTCACGTACATGTAGATGAGCGCCGCCAGCATGAACACGGAGCCCAAGAACGTGTACAGGAAGAACTTGATGGTGGCGTAGACACGTCGCGGGCCGCCCCAGATACCGATGATGAGGAACATCGGAATCAGCATCGCTTCCCAGAAGAAATAAAAGAGCAGCGCGTCGGTCGCCGAGAACACCCCGATCATCAGGCCCTCCATGATCAGGAAGGCGGCGAAGTACTGTGCCGGGCGCGCCTGGATCACGGTCCAGCCGGCGATAACCACCGGCACGGTCATGAACGCGGTGAGCACAATGAGTGGCATCGAAATGCCGTCGACGCCCAGGCCGTAGGATGCCTGGAAGCGCGGGATCCACGGCAGTAGTTCCGGGAACTGCAGGTCCGCGGTGCTGGTGTTGAAGTGCGTCCACAGCGGCACCGCCAGCGCGAGCGTCACGAGCGAGCCCACCAGAGCCAGCCAGCGTCCGAGCACGATGTTGCGGTCGCCGAGCAGCATGACGGCGACGCCCACCCCGATGGGCAGCCAGATCAGGATGGAGAGCAGGTTATGCATGCGCCAGGAACCAGCCGAGCAGCACCGCCAGCCCGATCATCATCCAGAAGGCGTAACTGTAGAGGTAGCCGGACTGCACACGCCGCATCAGGCCGCCGAAGCGGCCGAGTGTGTGCGCCGTGCCGTCGACCAGCACCCCGTCGATGAGCGCCTGGTCGCCGCCCTTCCAAAACCCCAGGCCGATCCCGCGGGTGAGTACGGCGAGCACGTTCTCGTTGAACCAGTCGAAGTAGTACTTCTGGATGAGGAGGTTTTGCACACCGCGGAAACGCTGTGCAATCGCATCCGCCCACGCCGGCCGGTAGAGGAAGCACGCCCACGCCGTGACGACGCCGGCGAGTGCAAACCAGAACGGCGGCTTGGCAAGTCCGGAGAGCGCCGCCTGCACCGGTCCTGCGAACTCCTCACCGACGGTGCCGATCACGTTATTCGGCGGCAGCACGAAAATCGAACTGCCGAAGTAGCTGCCGAAGAGCACTGGTCCCACCGTGAAGGCACCGATGATCACCGACGGGATGGCGAGCGCGACCAGCGGCAGCCACACAACCGCCGGACTCTCGTGGGGATCGCCGCCATGCCCGTGATCGTCGTGATGCTCATCGGGCCCCAGGAGGATCGGGTGCGTCGGCTCCTCGGCCGGGTCAAGACGACTGCCATCCGCATGCGCCGCGGCACGGAAGCGCTCCGGGCCATGGAAAGTCAGGAACAGCATGCGGAAGGTGTAAAGCGCGGTGACAAACACCCCGCACAGCACGCACCAATAGGCGTAGCCGCTGCCGAAGCGGTGCGAGGCCCCTACCGCCTCGATAATCGCGTCCTTGGAATAAAAGCCGGAAAAGAACGGCGTGCCGATGAGCGCCAGTGCCCCGATCCAGCAGGTCACGGCTGTGATGGGCATGTATTTGGCGAGCCCGCCCATCTTGCGCATGTCCTGCTCGTGATGCAGGGCGATGATCACGGAGCCGGCGGCGAGGAACAGCAGCGCCTTGAAGAACGCGTGCGTCATGAGGTGAAAAATCGCCGCGCCGTAGGCGGAAGCTCCGAGTGCCACGGTCATGTAACCCAGCTGCGAGAGAGTCGAATAGGCGATGACCCGCTTGATGTCGTTGTTGACGACGCCCAGCAGGCCCATGAAGAACGCGGTGGTCGCGCCGATCACCAGCACGAACGACAGCGCGCCTTCGGAGTACTCGAACAGCGGCGACATGCGCGCCACCATGAAAATGCCGGCCGTGACCATGGTTGCGGCGTGGATGAGGGCGGAGATGGGCGTGGGTCCCTCCATCGAGTCCGGCAGCCACACGTGCAGCGGCACCTGGGCGGACTTGCCCATGGCGCCGACGAAAAGACAGATGCAGATGAGGGTCAGCGCCTGGACGTTCGAGTTGGGGGTGAACGGCAGCAGCGCGTGCGCCATCTGCGGGGCCGCCACAAACGCATCGTGGTAACTCATGGAATGCGTGAAGTAGGCAATGCCGGCGATCCCGAGCACGAAGCCAAAGTCGCCGATGCGGTTGACTATGAACGCCTTGAGATTGGCAAAAATCGCGCTCGGGCGCGTGTACCAGAACCCGATCAGCAGGTACGACACCACGCCCACCGCTTCCCAGCCGAAAAACAACTGCATGAAGTTGTTCGCCATCACCAGCATCAGCATCGAGAAGGTGAAGAGCGAGATGTAGCTGAAGAAGCGCGTGTAACCCTCGTCATCGGCCATGTAGCCGATGGTGTAGACGTGCACGCACAGCGACACGAAGGTCACCACCGCCATCATGAGTGCGGTGAGGCGGTCGATGAGGAAGCCGACCTCCATGTGCATGCCATCGCTCACCAGCCAGGTGTAGACGGGCGCATCGTAGGTCGGCACGCCATCCCAGTAGATCTGCTTCAGGACCCACATCGAGAACGCACAGGAGATCGCCACCGCGAGACACGTAACCGTGTGCGCGCCGGCGCGCCCGATCACGCGGCCACCGAGGCCGGCAATGATGGCGGCCGCGAGCGGCAGCATCGGGATGGCAAGCAGCAGCGTCGGATTCATGGGCCTGGCAATCAGCCTTTCAGGGTGTTCAGGTCTTCGACGTTGATGCTGCGCCGCTCGCGGAACAGCACCACCAGGATCGCCAGCCCGATCGCCGACTCGGCCGCCGCCACGGTCAGGATGAAAAACACGAACACCTGCCCGTGCAGATCCCCTAAGTAGCGCGAGAAGGCGATGAAGTTGAAGTTGGCGGCGAGCAGGATCAGCTCGACGCACATCAGGAGCAGGATGACGTTCTTGCGGTTGAGGAAAATGCCCGCCACCGCTAGTGAAAACAGGATCCCCGACAGCGTCAGGAGCTGCGCCAGGGTGATCACGGGCGCTTCTCCGAGGCCATCTTGACGATGCGCACGCGATCCTGGCTGCGCACCGCCACCTGGGCGCTGATGTCCTGCTGCTTCAGGCCCGTGCGGCGGCGCATGGTCAGGGAAATGGCGGCCACGATCGCCACCAGCAGCAGCATCGCCGCGAGCTCGAGCGGATAGGCATAGCGTGTGTACAGCAGACTCCCGAGCGCGAGGGTATTGCTGTAGTCGGCGGCCGTCGCAGTCCCGCCGTGGCTCGCGTCGATCCCCAGGCCGCCTTTCGCCCACACCACGCCAACGATCTCGACTATCACCGCCAGCGCCGTGAGCCAGCCAAGCCAGGCGAAGCGCGTGAACCCCTGGCGCAGCTCGGCGAGATTGATATCGAGCATCATCACGACGAACAGGAACAGCACCATCACGGCGCCCACGTATACCAGCACCAGCACCACGGCGAGGAATTCCGCTTCCAGCAGCAGCCAGATCGCCGCCGAAGTGATGAAGCACATCACCAGTGCCAGCGCCGAGTACACCGGGTTGCGGGAGATGATCACGCCAAGGGCTGCAAGCACCAGGACGGTGCTGAAGATGTAGAACAGCCCCTGGATCAACATGCGCGGCGCTCCGCCGCGGCTGTGGTGGCTGACGTGTTCATCGGTAGGGCGCGTCAGCGGCCCGGTCGGCGGCGATCATCGCCTCGTAGCGTTCGCCGACCGCGAGCAGCTTGTCCTTGCTCATGATGTTCTCGCCGCGCTTTTCCATGTGGTACTCGTGGATGCGCGTGAGCACGATGGCATCCACCGGGCACGCCTCTTCGCAGAAGCCGCAGTAGATACACTTGAAGAGGTCGATGTCGTAGCGGGTCGTGCGCCGCGTGCCATCCGCTCCGACATCCGAATCGATGGTGATGCAAACGGCCGGACACACCGCCTCGCACAGCTTGCAGGCGATGCAGCGCTCCTGGCCGTTGGCGTAGCGCCGCAGCGCGTGCAGGCCGCGGAAACGCGGTGACTGCGGGGTCTTCTCTTCCGGGTAGTTGAGCGTGGTCTTGTTTGAGAAGAGCGTGCGCCGCGTCAACCACAAGCCCTGCAGAAGCTCCGGCAGCAGGAAAGTCTTGAAAGGATTCAGTGCCATCGATTCGTCCCGTCAGTGAAACCAGGCGCGCGACCACGGCCCGATGTGATAGATGGCCATGAGCATTTCCACGCCGATCCATACCAGCGTCACCGGGATCAGCGCCTTCCAGCCCAAGCGCATGATCTGGTCGTAGCGGTAACGCGGGAAGGTCGCGCGGAACCACAGGAACAGGAACACCAGACAAAACACCTTCAGGGCCAGCCACGGGAAACCCGGCGCGCCGAGCCAGGCGATCCAGCCGGGCGCACCCGCCATGCCCGGGTAGCCCTCCAGCGGGCCCTGCCAGCCGCCGAAGAAGAACACCGCGGTCAGCGTCGAGATCAGGATCATGTTGGCGTACTCGGCGAGGAAGAACAGCGCGAACGCGATGCCGGAGTACTCGACGTGAAAGCCGGCGACGATTTCCGACTCCCCTTCCGCCACGTCAAACGGTGCGCGGTTGGTTTCTGCAATGCCGGAGATGAAATACACCATGAGCAGCGGAAACAGCCAGAACCAGTTCCACGACAACAAGCCCCCCGCCTGCGTCAGCACGATGGTGCCGAGATTCATGCTGCCGGTGGCCATGAGAACGCCCACCAGCGCAAAACCCATGGCGATCTCGTAGGCGACCATCTGCGCCGCCGAGCGCATGGCGCCGAGGAAGGCGTACTTGGAGTTCGCCGCCCAGCCGGCGATGATGACGCCATATATGCCCATCGAGGTGAGCGACAGGAGGTACAGAAGGCCGGCGTCCGCCTTCGAAACCACCACCGTCGGCGACAAAGGGATCACCGCCCAGGCGGCGAACGCCGGCACCAGCGTAATCACGGGCGCGAGACGAAACAGCAGCTTGTTGGAGTTCGTCGGTACGACGACCTCTTTCATGAGCAGCTTGAAGACATCGGCGAACGGCTGGCCGAGCCCGGGAACCAGACCGAAGATCCGCACCCGGTTGGGTCCGCGGCGCAGCTGCATCCAGCCGATCACCTTGCGCTCCCACAAGGTGAGGAGCGCGACGCAGATGATCAGCACCACGGTAATGACCAGCGTCCAGACCGTGGAGCGCCCGTAGTCCGGGAGCGCGAGCCAGATGTTGCTGAGCTTGTGCATTCTTAAGGAGTCGTCAGCGTCAGTAGCTCACCAATGGCGTGCGCCCTTCGCGCGTCTTCTGCAGCGACGGCGAGCGGCGCACCAGGGCATCGACCTGATACATGGGGACGTCGATGAGCGCGGTGCCCGTCGCCGCATCGCCGGCGCGCGCGCCCTCCCCGGTGCGCGTCAACGCGCTCACCGGATGCGTGCCCTGGTAAGGCGCCGGCGCCAGCGCCTCGCACGCCTGGCGCACATCCTTCAGGACCTCTTCCGAGGACTGGTAGTCGAAGCCCTCGAGGTTGAGAAGATTGCCGAGCACCCGCAGGATCTTCCAGCCCGGGCGCGCCTCGCCCACCGGCAGCGCCGCGCCGCTTTGCGACTGCCACACGCCCTCGCAGTTCACGTAAGTGCCGGCAGTTTCGGCAAACGTGCCCATGGGCAGCATGACGTGCGCGACACGCTTTAATTCCTCGCTCGCGAACGGGGTGATGGCGACCACGAGCTCCGCGCGCGCGAGCATGGCGAGGCTGGGCGCGTCGAGGGCGTCAATCGAGGGCTCGATGCCACCGATCAGAACGTAGGCGCGCAGCGGCTTGTGCAGCATGTCGCTCGCGTTAAGCCCCGGGTGCGACACGGCCTTCGCGCCCGCCTCGCGATGCGGAATCGCCCCGGCAAGATAGGCACCCGCGGCGTTGCCGCCCTCGGTGATCCGCCCGAGTGTTGCCCCGGTAAGCTGCGCGAGCGCGGCGGCGAGCGCGCGCAGGTCGGCAAACTGCGGATGACGCGCTGCGAGCGCGCCCAGCCACACCGCGCGCTTGCCGTCCTGGCTCAGCACCTGCGCCACCGAGCGGTGCTCGTCGGTGACCCGCGCCGCACTGACGGCGGCGGCAAGATGCCCGGGCACCGCCTTGCCGGTAGCGGCGGCGGCCGCCGCGAGCACGGCGGCGAGATCGGCAACCAGGTCCGCAGGCGCCGCGTTCAGGTACGCCTTGACCGGAAAAAGATACGGGAAGCGCGCCGGGTTGAGCATCCCTACCTGCGCGCCACGCGCGGTTGCCTTGCGCACGCGGTGCGCGAGGATCGGCGCCTCGCGCCGCAGGTTCGCGCCGATGACCACGAGGGCATTGAGCGAATCCACGTCCGCGATGCGCATGCCGAGGCCGGGAAACACCGGATCCGCGGCCTGGTCACGAAAATCGCGCTGCCGCAGGCGATGATCAATGTTGTGGGATTTAAGTCCGCGCGTGAGGCGCGCGGCCAGATACAGCTCCTCGATGGTGGCGCAGCTGCTCACCAGGACGCCTAAGTCCGCCGCCCGCGCCTGCAAGCCTTGCGCGACCTGCATGAGCGCGCTTTCCCAGCCGGTCTCTTTCAGCTCGCCGCCGTCGCGCACCAGCGGGTGCTCGAGGCGGTCGGCACTGTAGACACCCTCGTAACTGAAGCGGTCGCGATCGGAAATCCAGGTCTCGTTGATGGACTCGTTCTCGCGCGGCACGACGCGCATCAGGCGCCCACGCAGCACGTGACCGAAAAGGTTGCTGCCGACGCCATCGTGCGGCGCGATCAGCGGCGTCGAGGTCATCTCCCAGGCACGCGCGCTGAAGCGGTACGGCTTGGAAACGAGCGCGCCGACCGGGCACAGGTCGATGACGTTGCCCGACAGCTCGTGGTTGACCGTGCCCTCTATATAAGTGCGCACCTTCATGTGCTCACCGCGACCGATCATGCCGAGTTCCTGGATGCCGGCGATCTCCTGCGTGAAGCGGATGCAGCGCGTGCAGTGGATGCAACGGGTCATGTCGGTGGCGATGAGGGGACCCAAGTTCTCGTCCTCGACCGAGCGCTTGCTTTCGTTATAGCGCGACACGTCGCGGCCAAACCCGACGGCGAGGTCCTGCAGCTCGCACTCCCCGCCCTGGTCGCAGATCGGGCAGTCGAGCGGGTGATTGATGAGCAGGAACTCCATGGTCGCGCGCTGCGCGCCGATCGCCCGCGGCGACTTGGTGAAGACCTTCATGCCCTCGGCCACCGGGGTTGCGCAGGCCGGCAGCGGCTTGGGCGCCTTCTCGACCTCCACCAGGCACATGCGGCAGTTGGCCGCGATCGAGAGCTTCTCGTGGTAGCAGAAGCGCGGCACGTAGGCGCCGTGCGCGTCGGTGGCGCGGATGATCATGTCGCCCTTGCGTGCCTTCACCGGCACGCCGTCGATTTCGATGTTGACCTGGTCGTCCGCCATGACTTACGCCGCCTGTGCTCCCAGCGTGTCGCCGACGAGGCTGCGCCCGCCGTGATCGATCATGTATTCAAATTCGTGTCGGTAATGTTTCAGGAAGCTCTGCACCGGCCAGGCGGAAGCATCGCCGAAGGCACAGATGGTATGACCCTCGATGCGGTTCGCCACGTCGAGCAGCAACGCGAGCTCCTCGCGGCGCGACTGTCCGGCGAGCACGCGTTTGAGCAGCCGGTTCATCCAGCCGGTGCCCTCGCGGCACGGCGTGCACTGGCCACAGGATTCGGACATGTAGAAGCGCGAGATGCGCTCCAGCACCCGCACCATGCAGGTGGTCTCGTCCATGACAATGGACGCGCCGGTGCCGAGCGCCGAGCCCGCGGCTTTCACCGAGTCGTAGTCCATGTTGGTTTTCAGCATGGTCTCGCCCGGCACTACCGGCACCGAGACGCCGCCGGGGATCACCGCCTTCAGCTTGGCTCCCCCGCGGACCCCGCCGCACAAGGCCAGCAGGTCGGCGAACGGGACGCCCATCGGCAACTCGATATTGCGCGGCTTTTCCACGTGTCCGGAGATGGAGTAAATCATGGTGCCGCCGGAGTTGGCGGGCCCGAGTCCTGCGAACCACGCCGGACCTTTGCGCAGGATGGTCGGCACCGAGGCGAAGCTCAGCGTGTTGTTGATGGTGGTGGGCGCGCCGTACAGGCCAAAATTCGCCGGAAACGGCGGCTTGAAGCGCGGCTTGCCGGGCTTGCCCTCGAGCGAGTCGAGCAGCGCCGTCTCCTCGCCGCAGATGTAGGCGCCGGCGCCGATGTAGGTGTGCAGGTCGAAATCGATCCCGCTGCCTTTGATGTTCCGGCCGAGGAGCCCGGCCGCGTAGGCTTCCGCGAGCGCCGCCTCGAAGCGCGGCACGGGTTCGCCCAAGAACTCGCCGCGGATGTAGTTGTAGGCCACCGTCGAATTGGTGGCGTAGGCACCGATCGCGAGGCCCTCGATGAGCGCGTGCGGGTTGTAGCGCAGGATGTCGCGATCGTGGCAGGTGCCCGGCTCGCTCTCATCGGAATTGCACACCAGGTACTTCTGCGCCGGGGAGTTGCGCGGCATGAAGCTCCACTTGGTGCCGGTGGGAAAGCCCGCGCCGCCCCGGCCGCGCAAACCGGAGGCCTTGACCTGCTCGATGACCTGCTCGCGGGGCGGCTTGTCTTTAAGCAGCCGCTCCCAGACCTCGTAACCGCCGATGCTGCGGTAGGTGGCGAGCGTCCACGGGCGCTCGAGCTTCAGGGGCTCGAACACCGTCAGGTTCATCTTTTCCTCGTAGTCCGCCACCGTCGCGCTCACTTCAGCTCATCCAGGATCTTGTCGAGCGCCTCGGTGGTCAGGTTCTCGTGGAACACATGATCCACCATCATCATCGGCGCCCCGGTGCACGCCGCCAGGCACTCTTCTTCCATCTTCAGGAAGATGCGCCCGTCGGCGGTGCTCTCGTTCAGCCTGATGCCGAGTTTCTTCTGCGCGTGGGCGACGAGCTCTTCGGCGCCGTTCAGCATGCAGGAAATGTTGGTGCAGATGCTGACGTGATGACGCCCGCACGGGTGGGTTTCGAACATCGAGTAGAAGCTCGCCACTTCGTAGACCTGGATCGGCGGCAGCTTCAGGTACTCGGCGATCGCGTCCATGAGCTCGGCCGTCAGGTAGCCGTTGTTCTGTTCCTGCGCGGCACGCAGCGCCGCGATGCATGCGGAGCGCTGCCTGCCGGGCGGGAACTTCGCGACCCAGTGGTCGATTTCCTGGCGGGTATGCTCCGCGAGCAGGCCCAGCTTGCTGTCGGCGGCACCGCTCGCGCCGGTGGTGGCTGCGCTGTCGGTGCTCACCGGTCGATTTCCCCAAATACTATGTCTTGACTGCCGATGACGGCGACGACGTCCGCGAGCATGTGACCGCGGCTCATTTCCTCGAGCGACGCCAGGTGCGGGAATCCCGGCGCGCGGCACTTCAGCCGATAGGGCTTGTTGGCGCCATCGGACACAAGATAGATGCCGAACTCGCCCTTGGGCGCCTCCACCGCGGCGTAAGTCTCCCCTTCCGGCACCTCGTAGCCTTCGGTGAAGAACTTGAAGTGATGGATCAGGGATTCCATGTCCTCTTTCATATGCTCGCGGCTCGGCGGCCGCACCTTGACGTCATCGATCATCACCGGGCCCTGGTGGGCACGCAGCCACTCCACGCACTGGCGCACGATGCGATTCGCCTGGCGCATCTCCTCGACCCGCACCAGATAGCGGTCATAGCAATCGCCGTTCACGCCCACCGGCACGTCGAAGTCCATGCGCTCGTAGACTTCATAGGGCTGCTTCTTGCGCAGGTCCCACTCGATTCCGGAGCCGCGCAGCATGGGACCTGAGAATCCGAGCTGCATGGCGCGCTCCGGGCTCACCACGCCGATATTCACGGTGCGCTGCTTCCAGATGCGATTGTCGGTAAGCAGCGTCTCGTAGTCATCAATCGCGGCCGGAAAGGCTTGCGTGAAGGCCTGGATGAAATCCAGCATGGTGCCGGCGCGCGCCTCGTTCATGCGCGCGGCATCCTTCGCCGAACGCCACCGCGACGCCTGGTAGCGCGGCATCGTGTCCGGCAGGTCGCGGTACACCCCGCCCGGGCGATAGTAGGTCGCGTGCATGCGCGTACCCGAGACCGCCTCGTACACGTCCATGAGTTCCTCGCGCTCCTTGAAGCACAGCAGGAACACCGTCATGGCGCCGATATCAAGACCGTGGGCGCCGAGCCACATGAGGTGGTTCAGGATGCGCGTGATTTCATCGAACATGACGCGGATGTACTGCGCACGCTCGGGCGGGTCGATCCCGAGGAGCCGCTCGATGGCGAGCACATAGGCGTGCTCGTTGCACATCATGGAGACATAGTCGAGCCGGTCCATGTAACCGATGGACTGGTTGAAGGGTTTCGATTCCGCGAGCTTCTCGGTGCCACGGTGCAGGAGGCCGATGTGCGGGTCGGCCTTCTGGATGACCTCGCCGTCCATCTCCAGCACCAGCCGCAGCACACCGTGGGCCGCAGGATGCTGCGGCCCGAAGTTCATGGTGTAGTTACGGATCTCGGTTGGCGGCGTGGCGGACATCAGCGCGGCACCTCTTTATCCCTGAGCGCCGGCTCGTAACGGTGGTCATGGCGGATGACCTTCGGCACCAGCACGCGCGGCACGATGCTTACCGGCTGGTAGACGACGCGCTTCTGCTCCGGGTCGTAGCGCACCTCCACATTGCCGATGAGCGGAAAGTCCTTGCGGAACGGGTGGCCGATGAAGCCGTAGTCGGTGAGCAGGCGCCGCAGGTCCGGGTGGCCGCGAAACAGGATGCCGAACAGGTCGAAGGCTTCGCGCTCGAACCAGTTGGCGCCGGCCCACACGTCCACCACCGAATCCACCACCGGTTCGAGCGTGTCCGGGCACTTCACCTTCAGTCGCAGCCGCTGGTTGTGGCTGATGGACAGGAGGTTGTAGACCACCGCGAAGCGCCCGGCCTCATCCGGGTCCGGCGCGGCGCTGCGCGCGACCCGTCCGCGGCTGAATCCCGAGCGGGTGGCGCTCTCGGTCTGCCACTCGTCGCGCCCGTAGTGCAGGTAATCCAGGCCCGCAAGGTCCATGAGCATCTCGAACTTAAGTGCCGGCGCGTCGCGCAGCGTGCGGCACACATCCAGCAGCACGGCCGCGTCGGTCTCGTAGGAAAGTTCCGCGGCGAGCGCCGCCACGCGCCGCACCCGGCCCTGCAGCTGCGCGTCAACCTTCACGGCGAGAGCTTCGATGAGCTCGCTCAAGTGGACCACTCCATTGTCGCTTCAGCTCGCGATCGAACTCGTGCGCGCAATTTTTTTCTGCAGCTGCACGATCCCGTAGACCAGCGCCTCGGCCGTCGGCGGACAGCCCGGCACGTAGACATCAACCGGTACCACGCGATCACAGCCGCGCACCACCGCGTAAGAATAATGATAGTAACCGCCACCGTTGGCGCACGAACCCATGGATATGACCCAGCGCGGCTCCGCCATCTGGTCGTAGACCTTGCGCAGCGCCGGCGCCATCTTGTTCACCAGCGTGCCGGCGACGATCATGACGTCGGACTGGCGCGGACTCGCGCGGAACACGACCCCGAAGCGATCCAGGTCGTAGCGCGAAGCACCGGCGTGCATCATTTCCACCGCGCAGCACGCCAGGCCAAAGGTCATCGGCCACAGGGAGCCGGTACGCGCCCAGTTGACGAGGTTGTCCACCTGGGTCGTGACGAAGCCGCGCTGCGCGAAGCTCTCCGGTCCTTCGGCCTCTAATCCCACTCGAGCGCCCCCTTCTTCCACTCGTAGATGAAGCCCACCACCAGGATGCCGAGGAAGATGCCCATCGCGAAGAGCCCGAAGAGGCCGATCCTGCTCAAGGCCACCGCCCACGGAAACAGGAAGGCGATCTCCAGGTCAAAGACGATGAACAGGATCGCGACCAGGTAGTAGCGCACGTCGAATTTCATGCGCGTGTCTTCGAAGGCCTCGAAACCGCACTCGTAAGGCGAGAGCTTGGCGCGGTCGTGGCGGGAGCGCGTGAAGAAATGGCCGATGCCGGTGCCGAGCACCAGCAGCACCACGGCCACGCCCGCGGCGACAACGAGGAAGATGAGGATGGGCAGATAGTTCGACAACATGCGATCTGGTGCGCACCCCGTTGAAAGGCTGCGCATTGTAGCAGCGCAACAGTCGTTTTGGTGCCGACGGTCGGATTCGAACCGACACGCCTTGCGGCGCTAGCCCCTCAAGCTAGTGTGTCTACCAATTTCACCACGTCGGCAACATTAAAATCCGCGCGGCCGGCGAGCCTTATTTCGGTGCAGGCGCCGGCGCGGGGGTGGCAGCGGGCGCGGCAGCCGGCGCTGGCGCCGGAGCTACGGGCGTGGGCGCAGCCGGCACCGAGGCGCCGGTAAGCGGCGCGGGCTTCTTGCCCGCCGCGACCTCATCGAGAATCGTTTTCTGCTGCGCCTCTGCGGTGCGGGTGCCCGTATAAGTGAGCAGCAGACTGTTGATCATGAAGACCGCGGCGAAAATGGCGGTGGCACGCGACATCGCGGTGCTCGCGCCGCGGGCGCCGAACACGGTGCCGGAAGCGCCGGCGCCAAATCCAGCCCCGGCATCGGCGCCCTTGCCGCGCTGAAGCAGTACCAGACCGATGATCGCGAACGCGGAAAGCCACTGCACAATAGTCAGAATCGAACGCAACATCGCAAAACCTATTGTCCCGGTCCGGCAGCGGCCAGGATTGTCAGGAACTCATCAGCCTTGAGCGAGGCGCCACCAATCAGACCGCCGTCTACATCCGGCATTGCGAACAGTTCCGCCGCATTACCGGCCTTGACGCTGCCGCCATAAAGGATACGTGTGGCCGCGGCAATTCTAGCATCACGGGCCGCTATCCGGGCGCGGATGAAGGCGTGGACGTCCTGTGCCTGCTCGGGAGCGGCGTTGCGGCCGGTACCGATGGCCCACACCGGCTCGTAGGCCACCACGGCGTGCTCCAGGGCCCCGGCGCCGCACAGCTCCAGCACCACTTCGAGCTGCCGCGCGACAATCTCCTGCGTCCGCCCGGCCTCCCGATCCGCGAGCTGTTCCCCGACGCACAGGATCGGGATCAGGCCCGCAGCGCGCGCCGCGGCGAACTTGCGTGCCACCAGCTGATCGCTTTCGCGATACAGCATGCGCCGCTCCGAGTGCCCCACGATCACGTACTCGCAGCCGACATCCTTCAACATGGCCGCGGAAATCTCCCCGGTGAAGGCGCCGTGCGCATCCGCACAGACGTCCTGGCCACCGAGGCTGAGCACCGAGCCGCGCAGCGCGCGCGCTACTTCCTGCAGGTATACGAACGGCGGACACAGCACGCAGCTCGCGGCCGGGGATGCCGGACAATGGGCCAGAAGGTCCTCGACGAGCCGCGCATTCTCGCTGCGCGATCCGTGCATCTTCCAGTTACCGGCGACTATGGGGCGACGCATGGGGCGCGGGATCATAGCCATGCGAGGGGGGCGACGCAACGGCGCTTGGTCCATCGGCCGAAATCGCTTCGAAGCGATTTCGGCAGACAGTAGCTCCGTTTCCGCCGGCCAAAGGCGGGGCTCGATGCACACCCGCTGCGATCACCTCGGCAGCCGAGCACTTCGTGGCAAGGCTGGGCGCACGGGCTTTGGCCGGCTGCGGTAGCTGTCAGCCGGGGATAGCCTTGATGATCTGCGCGAGCTCGTTGGCGGCAGCGCGCGTTACGTCCTCGTCACGCCCTTCGACCATGACCCGAATCACCGGCTCCGTTCCGGAAGGGCGCAACACCACGCGGCCGTCCGCGCCCAGGCGCTCCTCGATGCGCGCCACGGCCTGCTGCACGGCCGGCACGCTGACCGGGTCGAAGCGCTGCGCCACCTTCACGTTGAGAAGCACCTGCGGGAATTTCTGCATCCCCGAGGCCAGCTCGGCCAGCGAGCGGCCGGTCTGTTTCATGATCGCGAGCACCTGCAGGGCACTCACCAGCCCGTCGCCGGTCGTGGTCTTGTCGAGGCACAGAATGTGTCCCGACGCCTCACCCCCCAGGATGCCCTGGGTTTCGCGCAGCATCGCCAGCACGTAGCGGTCCCCGACCGCGGCGCGACGAAACTCGATGCCGGCCGAGCGCAGCGCCACCTCAAGTCCCAGGTTGCTCATCACCGTGCCGACCACCGGTCCGCGCAGTGTTCCGGAGTCCTTGAGGGCACGCGCGATGACGTACAGCACCTGGTCACCGTCCACGATGCGCCCGAGGTGGTCGGCCATGACCAGCCGGTCGCCGTCGCCGTCGAGGGCGAGTCCGACGTGCGCACGCACGCCCGGCACCGTCAGCTGCAGCAGATCCGGAGCCATCGAACCGCAGCCATCGTTGATGTTGCGGCCGTTCGGGGAGCAGCCTATGGGCACGATCTCCGCGCCCAGGTCGGCGAGAATCCGCGGCGCCACCTTGTAGGCGGCGCCGTTGGCGCAATCGATCACGATCTTCAGACCCGACAGATCCACGCCCGGCGGCAGGGTCGAAGCACAGAATTCCTGGTAGAAAAGGCGCGAGCGATCGGCGCGCGTGGCGCGCCCAAGGCTGCGCGAAGCGCGCGTCAGCGGCGGCTGCGCCAGCTGCGCCTCGATGCGTTCCTCCAGTTCATCCGAGAGCTTGCCTCCCGAGGCGTCGAAGAACTTGATGCCGTTGTCGTCGTAGAGGTTGTGCGAGGCGCTGATGACAATGCCGAAGTCGCAGTTGAAGCGGCGCGTCATGTAGGCAATGCCCGGGGTGGGCAGCGGCCCGATGAGCATGACGTTGACGCCGGCGGCGACGAAGCCCGCCTCGAGCGCCGACTCGAACATGTAGCCTGAGAGGCGCGTGTCCTTGCCGATGAGCACGCTGCCGCCTTCCGGCGCGAGCACCCGGGCAGCCGCGCTCGCCAGGTGCAGCGCGAAGTCCACGGTCATGGGGTGCTCGCCGACGCGACCTCTGATGCCATCGGTGCCGAAGTACGCCCTCGCCAATTTCCTATCCTCCCCTCTTCAGCGCGCTCACGAGCTTAAGCGCGTCCACCGTCGCTGCCACGTCGTGGGCGCGAATGATGCGCGCACCCGCTAGAGCTGCGATCACGGCCAGGGCCACGCTGCCGGCCAGGCGTTCGCCGGCCGGCCGATCAGTCAGTGTGCCCAGCATTGATTTGCGCGACAACCCGGCAAGCACCGGCACCCCGTCCGCCACGATTTCCGACAGGCGACGCAGCAACTGCAGGTTGTGCTCCAGGGTCTTGCCGAAACCGAAGCCCGGATCAACCACGATGCACTCGGCAGCCACGCCTGCGTCCCGGCAGGCACGCACGCGCCCGGTGAGAAACGTCCGGATCTCGCCGACCACGTCATCGTAGTGCGGCGAGCGCTGCATGGTGCCTGGTTCGCCCTGCATGTGCATGAGGCACACCGCGCAGCCGCTATGTGCCGCGGCCGCCAGCGCCTCGGGCGCCTGCAACGCGCGCACATCATTGATGAGCCCGGCGCCGGCAGCCGCGGCGGCCCGCATGATCTCGGGCTTACTGGTGTCGACCGAGATCACCGCCGGCGTGAGGGCGCGCAGCCGCCCGATCACCGGCAGTACGCGGCGCGCTTCCTCGTCCGCGTCCACCGCCGCCGCGCCTGGTCGCGTCGACTCGCCGCCGACGTCGATGAACGCCGCGCCCTCGGCTGCCATGCGCACCCCCTGCTCCACCGCGGCTTCCAGGGGAAAAAAACGCCCGCCATCGGAGAATGAATCAGGCGTGACGTTGAGTACGCCCATAACCCGGGGCCCGGACAGATCCACCGTCTTATCGGCACAGCGCAGCAGAACCGGCGGAGACAACATGAGAGGTCCGAGGCGGCTGAGGCGCGACGGCGAGTGAAAGAAGGCTTTTCGGGGCCGTCAAAAACAGGGACGTTTTTGCCGGAGCCTCCAGGGACGGATCCACGGCGTCCCCGAAAAGCCTTCTTTCACTTGCAGGCGTGCATTGGTCCGAGCCGGGATCAGTGCTGTCCCGCCGGTATCACCGGCCCGCCTGCGACCGGCCCCTCGGCGGGCGATTTGGGCGGCTTGTTGGACAGCGCCTCGTCCCAGTCCGCGGGCGGCTTGGGTGGTCTGCCTTCCATGATGTCTTTCAGCTGCTCGTCGCCGAGGGTCTCGTACTTGATGAGCGCTTCGGCCATGAGGTGCAGCTTGTCGAGCGCTGCCACGAGGATTTCCCGCGCGCGCTTGTAATTCGCCTCGATCACGTGGCGGATTTCCTCATCGATCGCATGCGCCGTGACGTCGGACACCTGCTTGTGCTGCGTGACGCTGCGTCCCAGGAACACTTCCCCGGTTTCTTCCGAATAGGTGAGCGGCCCGAGCTTGTCCGACAGGCCCCACTTGGTGACCATGTTGCGCGCCAGATCCGTGGCGCGTTCGATGTCGTTCGATGCGCCGGTGGTGACCGCATCCGCGCCGAATATCAGCTCCTCGGCGATGCGGCCGCCGAACAGCGTCGTGATCGCGCTGTGCAGGCGGCGCTTTGAGTAGCTGTAGCGGTCCTGTTCGGGAAGGAACTGCGTGACGCCGAGCGCGCGGCCGCGCGGAATGATGGTGACCTTGTAGACCGGATCGTGTTCCGGCACCGTCATGCCGACGATGGCGTGACCGGCCTCGTGGTAGGCGGTCATGCGCTTCTCGGCCTCACTCATCACCATGGAGCGCCGTTCCGCGCCCATCATGATCTTGTCCTTGGCGCGCTCGAATTCCTCCATGCCGACGATGCGGTGGTTGGCGCGGGCGGCGAACAGCGCCGCTTCGTTGACGAGGTTGGCAAGATCCGCGCCGGAGAACCCCGGCGTGCCGCGCGCGATCAGCGCCGGCTTGACGTCCTCGGACAGCGGCACGCGGCGCATGTGTACGCGCAGGATCTGCTCGCGGCCGCGCACGTCCGGCAGCGGCACCACCACCTGGCGGTCGAAGCGACCCGGGCGCAGCAGCGCCGGATCGAGCACGTCGGGGCGGTTGGTGGCGGCGATGACAATGATGCCTTCGTTACCCTCGAAGCCATCCATTTCGACCAGCAGCTGGTTGAGCGTCTGCTCGCGCTCGTCGTGACCGCCGCCCAGTCCCGCGCCGCGGTGCCGTCCCACGGCATCGATCTCGTCGATGAAAATGATGCACGGCGCGTGCTTCTTCGCCTGTTCGAACATGTCGCGCACGCGCGAGGCGCCCACGCCGACGAACATCTCGACGAAGTCGGAGCCGGAGATGGTGAAGAACGGCACCTTGGCCTCACCGGCAATGGCGCGCGCCAGCAAGGTCTTGCCGGTTCCGGGCGAGCCCACCATGAGCACGCCCTTGGGGATCTTGCCGCCGAGCTTCTGGAACTTGCCCGGGTCCTTGAGGAAGTCGACGATCTCGCCCACTTCCTGCTTGGCCTCATCAACGCCTGCGACGTCGGCAAAGGTGACATTCACCTGGTCCTCGCCGAGAAGTCGCGCGCGGCTCTTGCCGAAGGACATGGCTCCCCGGCCGCCGGATGCGCCCTGCATCTGACGCAGCATGTAGAGGAATATCAATATCAGCACCAGCGCCGGCGCCATATTGATCACCAGCTGCCAGAACACGCTCGGCTGCTTCGGCGGACGTCCCTCGATGACGACATTCGCCTTCTCGAGCGTGCCGATGAGCGCGGTGAAGTCGGTCTCGGGGTTATAGGCCTTGAATTGCGACTTATCCTTGTGCACGCCGTAGATCATCTCGGACTGCAGTACGACGGACTCAACGCGATTCGCTTTCACATCGTCCAGGAACTGCGAGTACGCGATCTCCTGCGGCTGGCCGGCGATGGGCATATAGCGGCTGAACACGAGCAGCAGGACGGTGACGATCACCACCCACAGCAGGATGTTCTTTGTCAGATCATTCAAGGGCTTCGGTCCTTTATGGCGTGCTGCTCGCAGAGCCTTATTCGCAATCAACCTACACCAAGCGATACTGCATGGCCAGCAGGTACATCTCAGGGCTGCGGGCCCGGGATGCAAGGGGTTTGACCAGTCGCACGCGGATAAATTTACCCCGTGCCGCCTTCACCAGCTCCGGGAACCCAGTTCCCTGGAACACCTTGATCAGGGCGTGCCCCTGCGGCTTCAAGACGCGCTCCGCCAGCCCCAGGGCCAGTTCCGCCAGGTACATGGCCCGGGGCTGGTCGATGGCATCCACGCCACTTAAGTTCGGCGCCATGTCCGAGAGCACGACATCCACCTGCGCGGCGGGGAGGAGCTTCAGGATCTGCCCGAAGACCGCCTCCTCGCGGAAGTCCCCCTGCACGAACTCGACGCCGGGTACTTCGCTCATGGGCAGAACATCGCTCGCCACGACCCGTCCATTCTTGCCGACCTTGCGGCGCGCGTACTGGCTCCATGCCCCGGGTGCCGCGCCCAGATCAAGGACGATCGCGCCGGGCTTGATGAGCCGCTCGCGACGGTCAATCTCCTCGAGCTTGAACACCGCCCGCGAGCGCCAGCCTTCGCTTTGCGCACGCTGCACGAACGGGTCGGCAAAGTGCTCCTTCAACCATCGATCGCTGCTTTTTGAACGCCGCACCATCGCTTTAATGTGCCCTATGCCGGACAGGTTCCTCTTACAATGAGCCGGTGGAAAAATCCGCCACCACCGCACCTGTCGAGCTCTCGGAACGCCAGCGCCGGCACCTGCGCGGGCTCGCTCACCCTTTAAAGCCCGTGGTGCGCATCGGCAACGCCGGGCTCACCGAAGCGGTGGCGCTCGAGGCCGAGCGGGCGCTCCACGACCACGAACTCATCAAGATCAAAGCCCCGGGCGGCGAGCGGCAAGCGCGCGATGCCCTGTTCCTCGCGCTCGCCGCCAGGACCCACAGCGTGCTCGTGCACCGCATCGGCAACGTCGCGGTCTTCTACCGTGCCCGTGCGGGCCTGTCGCGTATCGTCATTCCCGACGCCTGACTAGGAGCCGGCAAGCGCCGCCCCGGTCGGCAGACGCACCGCGACGATCTCCCAGGAGCGCGTGCCTCCGGGGGCCGCCACGTCCACCACGTCCCCCTCCTCCTTGCCGACCACCGCCCGGGCGATGGGCGAGGTGACCGAGATGCGTCCCTGGCGGATATCCGCCTCGTCCTCGCCGACGATCTGGTAGGAGACGCGCGTGCTGTCCGCCTGATCCTCGAGCTCCACCACCGAGCCGAACACCACCCGGCCGCTCAAGGTGAGCTGCGCCGGATCGATCACCTCCGCGCTCGCAAGCTTGTGCTCGATCTCCTTGATGCGCCCTTCGATGAACCCCTGGGACTCGCGCGCCGCGTGATACTCGGCGTTCTCGGACAGGTCCCCGTGTCCACGCGCCTCGGCGATCGCCTTGATGATGTTCGGACGCGCCTCGGACTTCAGGCGCTTCAGTTCCGCGCGCAGCGCCCCGGCGCCGCGCAGCGTCATGGGCGTGCGTTTCATATCCTGACCGCCTCGGCGTGCAGGTCCTGCAGGCGGTTCACCTCGACCTCGTCCTGGTGATCCATGGCTTCGCAGGTCGCAAGTCCCGCCGCGAGCGTCGTGTAGTAGGTGACGCGCCGATGTACCGCCTCACGCCGGATCGAGTTCGACTCGCGTATGGCCTGCTTGCCCTCGGTCGTGTTGACGATGAGGTCGATCTCATCGTTCTTGATCATGTCCACGACGTGCGGGCGGCCCTCGCGCACCTTGTTGACGCGGCGGCAGGCAACCCCGGCCGCGTCGAGAGCTGCTGCGGTGCCGGCGGTCGCGAGCACTTCAAAGCCGCGCTCGATGAGGTTCTTCGCCAGCTCGACCGCGCCGGGCTTGTCACGGTCGCGCACGCTGATGAAGCACACTCCCTTGCGCGGCAGCGTCACCCCGGATGCGCTTTGCGCCTTGGCGTAGGCCTCGCCGAAGGTGCGCCCCGTACCCATCACCTCGCCCGTGGACTTCATCTCCGGTCCCAGGATCGGGTCGGCCTCGGGGAACTTCACGAACGGAAACACCGCCTCTTTCACGCAGAAGTACGCCGGCACGCGCTCCACCGCGCCCACCAGCTGCTTTAACTTGCGCCCGGTCATGACGCGCGCCGCGATCTTGGCGAGCGGTAGGCCCGTGGCCTTGGACACGAACGGCACGGTGCGCGAGGCGCGCGGATTCACCTCCAGCACGTAAATCACGCCGCTCTGGATGGCGAACTGGATGTTCATGAGCCCCACCACCTTGAGCGCGCGCGCGAGCTTGCGCGTCTGCTCGCGCAGCTCAGTCTGCATCTCGCGCGTCAGGCTGTTCGGCGGCAGCGAGCAGCCCGAGTCGCCCGAGTGCACGCCGGCCTGCTCGATGTGCTCCATGATGCCGCCGATGAGGACGTCCTCACCGTCGCACACCGCGTCAACGTCGACTTCGATGGCGACGTCGAGGAAGCGATCGAGCAACACCGGGCTGTCGTTCGACACGCGCACTGCGTGTGTCATGTAGGTACGCAGGTCCTCCTCGGTGAACACCACCTCCATGGCCCGGCCACCGAGCACGTACGAGGGACGCACCACCAGCGGGAACCCGACCTCGCGCGCCAGGCGCACGGCCTGCTCCTCGGTGCGGGCGGTGGCGTTCGCCGGCTGCTTGAGGCCGAGTTCCTTCACCAGCGCCTGGAAGCGCTCGCGGTCTTCGGCGATATCGATCGAGTCCGGGGAGGTGCCGATGATCGGGGCCCCGGCCGCTTCCAGCGCCCGCGACAGCTTCAGCGGCGTCTGGCCGCCGAACTGCACGATGACCCCTTCGGGTTTTTCCCTGGCGAGCACCTCCAGCACGTCCTCGAGGGTCAGCGGCTCGAAGTACAGCCGGTCCGAGGTGTCGTAGTCGGTCGAGACGGTCTCCGGGTTGCAATTGACCATGATGGTCTCGAAGCCATCCTCGCGCAGCTGCAGCGCCGCGTGCACGCAGCAGTAATCGAACTCGATGCCCTGGCCGATGCGGTTGGGGCCGCCGCCCAGGATCATGATCTTGCGGCGCTTGGTGGGCGCCGCTTCGCACTCCTCCTCGTAAGTCGAGTACAGGTAGGCGGTGGAGGTCGAGAATTCCGCGGCGCAGGTGTCGACGCGCTTGTAGACCGGCACGACGCCAAGCTCATGACGCTTGTCGCGGATCGCTTTCTCCGGCATGTCGACCAGCCGCGCCAGGCAGGCGTCGGAGAAGCCCTTGCGCTTGAGCACGCGCAGCCGTTCGGCGCTGAGCGCCCCCAGGCCCTCCTCGCGCACCTGCGCCTCCTCGCGCACCAGATCCTCCACCTGCGCGAGGAACCACGGATCGATGCGCGTCAGCTCGCCAATCCGGGCCAGCGTCCAGCCGGCGCGGAACGCATCCGCCACGTACAAAAGCCGATCCGCGCCCGGCGCACGCAGTTCATAGGCGAGCTTGTCCTTGCTCTCATCCGTCAGCGGCAGGGTCAGCAGCGGCGCCAGGCCATCGAGCCCGGTCTCCAGCCCCCGCAGCGCCTTCTGCAGCGACTCCTGGAAGGTACGGCCGATCGCCATCACTTCGCCCACGGATTTCATCTGGGTCGTGAGGCGGTCGTTCGCCGCTGGAAATTTCTCGAAGGTGAAGCGCGGGATCTTGGTGACCACGTAATCGATCGAGGGCTCGAAGGAGGCCGGCGTCGCACCCCCGGTGATGTCGTTCTTGAGCTCATCGAGGGTGTAGCCGACCGCCAGCTTGGCGGCGATCTTGGCGATCGGGAAACCGGTCGCCTTGGAGGCGAGCGCCGAGGAGCGCGAGACCCGCGGGTTCATCTCGATCACGAGCAGGCGACCATCGTAGGGGCTGACCGCGAACTGCACGTTCGAGCCGCCGGTGTCGACGCCGATCTTGCGCAGCACGGCGATCGAGGCGTCGCGCATGCGCTGGTATTCCTTGTCGGTGAGGGTGAGCGCCGGAGCCACGGTGATCGAGTCGCCGGTGTGCACACCCATCGGATCGAGATTCTCGATCGAGCACACGATGATGCAGTTGTCCTTGTGGTCGCGCACCACCTCCATCTCGAACTCTTTCCAGCCGATCACCGACTCCTCGAGCAGCACCTCCCCGGTGGGGGAGGCGTCGAGTCCGCGCGCCACGATGGCTTCCAGCTCCTCGCGGTTGTAGGCAATGCCGCCGCCGCTGCCGCCGAGGGTGAACGAGGGGCGTATCACCACCGGGTAGCCGATTTCACCGGCGATCGCCAGGCCCTCCTCGAGGCTGCGCGCGATCTGCGACTGCGGCGTCTCCAGCCCGATCTCGCGCATCGCGTTCCTGAACAGCTCGCGGTCCTCGGCCATGTCGATCGCGGCGCGCGACGCGGCGATGAGTTCGACGTTGTACTTTTCCAGTACGCCCTCGCGCACCAGGTCGAGCGCGGTGTTCAGTCCGGTCTGCCCGCCCATGGTCGGCAAGAGCGCGTCCGGGCGCTCCTTCTCGATGATGCGTGCGATGGTGCGTGAGTTGACCGGCTCGATGTAGACCGCGTCCGCCATCTCCGGGTCCGTCATGATGGTCGCGGGATTCGAGTTGACCAGGATGACGCGGTAGCCCTCCTCGCGCAGCGCCTTGCAGGCCTGCGCGCCTGAGTAATCAAACTCGCACGCCTGGCCGATGATGATGGGGCCGGCGCCGATGATGAGGATGCTCTCGATGTCGGTGCGCTTTGGCACTAGCTGGCGGCCCCGGCCTGCTGGCGGCGCGCGCTGTCGCCGGCGATTTTCAGTTGCGCCTGCAGTCGCCGCAGCATCAGGTGGTTGAAGCGCTCGAACAGCGGCTTGAGGTCATGGGGTCCGGGGCTCGCCTCCGGGTGTCCCTGGAAACCAAACGCCGGTTTGTCCTTGAGGGTAATGCCCTGCAGCGAGCCGTCGAAGAGCGAGCGATGCGTCGCCCTGACCCCGTCGGGCAGCGTCGCCTCATCCACCGCGAAGCCGTGATTCTGGCTGGTGATGAATACCCGCCCGGATTCCAGGTCCTGCACCGGATGGTTCGCGCCATGGTGGCCGAATTTCATTTTCACGGTGCGCGCACCGGCGGCGAGCCCCAGGATCTGGAAGCCGAGACAGATGCCAAACAGCGGCAGATTCGTCTCGAGGAATTTCCTGGTCGCCTCGATGGCGTAATCGCACGGCTCCGGGTCACCGGGCCCGTTGGAGAGGAATACGCCATCGGGTTCGAGCGCCAGGACTTCGGCGGCGGCAGTCTGCGCAGGCACCACCGTCATGCGGCAGCCGGAATCGGCCAGCACTCTTAAGATATTGCGCTTCAGGCCAAAGTCGTAGGCAACGACATGCAGGCGCTGCTGCGAGCGGATCAGCGGGCGTGTGGCTTCCGGCCAGACGCTGCCCTCGTTCCACTGGAAGGCGCGCTTGGCGCTCACGACCTTCGCCAGGTCCATGCCTTTCAGGCCCGGGAACTTGCGGGCCAGTTTCACGGCGGCGGTCTCGTCCACCTGCTCGCCCGTCATGATGCAGCCCGCCTGCGCGCCCTTCTCGCGCAGCAACCGCGTCAACTTGCGGGTATCGATGCCGGCGATGGCGACCACCCGCCCGCGCTCGAGAAATTCCGGCAGCGATTCGTTAGCGCGCCAGCTGCTGTACAGCACCGGCAGGTCGCGGATGACGAGACCGGCGCAATAAAGCTGCGCGGATTCAAGATCTTCGGGCGTGGTACCCGTGTTGCCGATGTGCGGGCAGGTGAGCGTGACGATCTGTCGCGCGTAGGAGGGGTCGGAGAGAATTTCCTGATAGCCCGTGAGGGCGGTGTTAAAAACGACTTCGCCTGTGGTGTTGCCTTTGGCTCCTACCGACTGGCCGCGGAAGATGGTCCCATCGGCCAGCGCGAGCACCGCAGGTAAGCTCACGTGATCACTTCTCCTACACGCACATACACAAAGCGGGAGGAGTTCTCATCGAACATCCTCCCGCCTTGCTTGGACTAACCCGAACACGGATTAGGTGGAAATTTTACGGGTTGGGGGGCGGATGTGTCCACGGAAATTCCCGTGACGGCCGCGTGAACCCTCCTCACCTCATTTCGGTAAAGAACGGCTAAGTTGCTGTTTTAAAACCCATCACATCTCGCATCTCATAACGACCTGCGGACTGGGACGAAAGCCAGAGCGCAGCCGCCAGGGCCCCGCGGGCGAAGACGTCCCGCGCCAGCGCCCGATGGGTCAGGGTGAGTTCCTCACCCGGGCCCGTAAAGCGCACCGTGTGCTCGCCCACCACCTCGCCTTCGCGCAGCGAGGCGATGGGAGTTCCGGCACCGATCAAGGCTGCAAGGCTAAGCGCGGTGCCGGAGGGCGCGTCGCGCTTCTCCCGGTGGTGAGTCTCGCTGATGCCGGCAGCGAACCCCGGCAGAGCGCGCGCGGCAATGCGCGTCAGTTCGATCAGCAGCGTGACCCCCGGACTCGTATTGGGTGCGATGAGGAGCGGGATGTCGCGCGCCGCCGTGACGAATTGCGACTCGAGCTGGGAAGCGAAGCCGGTGGTGCCGATCAGCAGTGGTTTGCGCGCCGCGTGGCAGGCGCGCAGATTCTCGCGCGTCGCCTGAGCACTACTGAAATCGATCACGACCTGCGCCCGCGGCAGCGCCGTGGCGAGATCACTGGTGATGGTAAGGTGATTCGGCGTGCCGCCGGCGACGACGCCGGAGTCGCGCCCGAGCACGGCGCTATCCTGGGAAGCGATCGCGCCGACGAAGGCGAGCCCGGGAAACTGCGCGGCGGCGAGCAGGATCGCGCGGCCCATCCGGCCGCTCGCGCCGATGAGCACGGCGCACAGCGGCGCTGCGGGCTCGCGGGAGCTCATCGGGGATGCTTGGGCTGCCCGTCGTCCGCGCGCGAGAAAAAGCGCCGCACGCCCTCGAGAAAACCCTTCTCGCGCGGTGCATGCCGAGCGGCATGCAGCTTGCAGCGATTCATTTAGCTGCCGCACCAGCTCGCGCTGCTCGGCCGAGAGGTGCACGGGGGTCTCCACGACCACCCGGCAGAAAAGATCGCCGCGCGCACCGCCGCGCACCGGCTTCACACCCTTGTCGCGCAGGCGAAATACCCGTCCCGACTGCGTCTCGGCGGGAATCTTCAACGATACATCCCCTTCCAGCGTCGGCACGTCGACCGCGCCACCGAGCGCCGCCGTGGCGAAGCTCACCGGCACCTCGCAGCTTAAGTGCTCCCCCTCGCGCTCGAAAATCGCATGCTCGCGCACCTGCACCTCGACATACAGGTCCCCGGCCGGACCACCGTTGCGACCCGCCTCGCCCTCGCCTGACAGTCGCACGCGATCACCGCTGTCCACACCGGCCGGGATCTTGACCGAGAGCTGGCGCGTGCGACGCACCCGGCCCTGCCCCAGGCAGCTGTCGCAGGGATTGCGAATAACCGTACCGCTGCCGCGACAGCGCGGACAGGTCTGCTGCAACTGGAAGAAGCCCTGGGAGACGCGCACCTGGCCAGCGCCGCCGCAGCTCTCGCAGGTGGTAGCGGTGCTGCCCTTGGCGGCGCCGCTGCCATGACAGGTCTCGCACTCGGCGAGCTTCGCCACCTCGATTTCCACCTGGTGGCCGAACACCGCCTGATCCAGGTCCAGTTGCAGTTCGTAGCGCAGGTCGGCGCCGCGGAACACCTGCGAGCGGCCGCCGCGCCGGCTGCCGCCGAAGATGTCGCCGAACACATCGCCGAAGATGTCGCTGAATGCATCCCCGGCACCGAAGCCGCGCCCGCCCGAGCGCGCCGCCGCCTCGACGCCGGCGTGCCCGTGCTGGTCGTAGAGCGCGCGCTTGTGCGAATCGGTGAGCACTTCGGAGGCCTCCTTGGCTTCCTTGAAGCGCTCCTCCGCCTCCCGGTCATCCGGGTTGCGGTCGGGGTGATATTTCATCGCCAGACGGCGATAAGCCTTCTTGACCTCCGCTTCCGTCGCCGTCTTCGGTACGTCCAGTACCTTGTAGTAATCGCGCTTCGGCATCTGCGGCTTTGAACTACGAGGCCTTGCGTCCCTTATCCTTCACCTCTTCGAACTCCGCGTCGACCACGTCCTCGCGGCCACCGCCCGTGCCACCGGCACCCGCAGTGCTGCCCGCCGCACCCGGCTCGCCGCCGCCGGCCGCGCCCGCTTCCGCCGCCTGGGCACGCTGGGCGATGCCCGCCGAGGCCTGCGCCAGCACTTCCGCCTTCTTGTCGATCGCGCCCTTGTCCTCGCCCTTGAGCGCAGTACGCAGATCCGACAACGCGCTCTCGACCTTGGCGCGCTCGGCGCCGTCGACCTTGTCGCCGAGTCCCTGCAGCGACTTGTCTACCGCGTGAATCAGCGCGTCCGCCTTGTTGCGGGTGTCGACGAGTTCGCGGAAGCGCTTGTCGTCCTCGGCGTGCGCCTCCGCGTCACGCACCATGCGCTTGATCTCATCCTCGGTGAGCCCGCTCGAGGCCTTGATGACGATCTTCTGCTCCTTGCCGGTGGCCTTATCCTTCGCCGACACATTGAGGATGCCGTTGGCGTCGATATCGAAGGACACCTCGACCTGCGGGACCCCGCGTGGCGCCGGCGCAATCTCGGCAAGGTCGAACTTGCCCAAGGACTTATTGTCCGCGGCGCGATCGCGCTCACCCTGCAGCACGTGAATGGTCACGGCCGTCTGGTTGTCGTCCGCGGTCGAGAAGGTGTTGGAGGCCTTGGTTGGAATGGTGGTGTTCTTCTCGATCAGCTTGGTCATGATGCCGCCGAGGGTCTCGATGCCGAGCGACAGCGGCGTGACATCGAGCAGCAGCACGTCCTTGACTTCCCCGGCGAGCACGCCGCCCTGGATCGCGGCGCCGACGGCGACCGCCTCGTCCGGATTCACATCCTTGCGCGGCTCCTTGCCGAAGAGGTCCTTGACGTACTTCTGCACCAGCGGCATGCGCGTCTGGCCGCCGACGAGGATGACCTCGGCGATGTCGTTGGTGCTGACGCCGGCATCCTTGATCGCCGTGCGGCACGGGCCGACGGTCTTCTGCACCAGGTCCTCCACCAGCGACTCGAGCTTGGCGCGGGTCAGCTTGATGTTGAGGTGCTTCGGCCCCGACGCATCAGCGGTGATGTACGGCAGGTTGATGTCAGTCTGCTGGGTCGATGACAGCTCGATCTTGGCCTTTTCCGCGGCCTCCTTGAGGCGCTGCATGGCCAGCGGGTCCTTGCGCACGTCGACGCCGGATTCCTTCTGGAACTGCTCGGCGAGGAAATTGATGATGCGCAGGTCGAAATCCTCGCCGCCGAGGAAGGTATCGCCGTTGGTCGAGAGCACCTCGAACTGGCGCTCGCCGTCGACTGCGGCGATCTCGATGATGGACACATCGAAGGTGCCGCCGCCCAGGTC
The DNA here is from genome assembly GCA_963793895.1 of uncultured Gammaproteobacteria bacterium. Lineage (GTDB taxonomy): Bacteria > Pseudomonadota > Gammaproteobacteria > Steroidobacterales > Steroidobacteraceae > 13-2-20CM-66-19. The sequence goes on along the minus strand of CAWCBV010000004.1, from coordinate 1,004,197 downwards.
GTAGACCGCAATCTTGCGATCGGCGCCCTGCTTGTCGAGTCCATAGGCGAGCGCGGCCGCGGTCGGCTCATTGATGATGCGCTTGACCTCAAGACCGGCGATGCGGCCGGCGTCCTTGGTCGCCTGCCGCTGGGAATCGTTGAAATAGGCCGGCACCGTGATCACCGCCTCGGTGACGGCCTCACCGAGGTAATCCTCGGCAGTCTTCTTCATTTTCATCAGCACGCGCGCCGAGACTTCCGGCGGTGCCATTTTCTTGCCCTGTACATCGACCCAGGCGTCGCCGTTGTCAGCCCGGACAATCTGGTACGGCACCATCTTGATGTCGCGCTGCACCACCTCGTCCTCGAACTTGCGGCCGATGAGGCGCTTGATCGCGAACAGGGTGTTCGGCGGGTTGGTGACCGCCTGGCGCTTGGCCGGCTGGCCCACCAGCACCTCGCCGTCCTTGCTGAAGGCAACCACCGACGGGGTGGTGCGATCGCCCTCGCTGTTCTCGATTACGCGCGGCTTGCCGCCTTCCATAATGGCGACGCACGAGTTGGTCGTGCCGAGGTCGATACCAATTACCTTAGCCATGGGTTCACTCCGGATATTCCAGCTCTACTACTTAAGGGTCAGACGGCGCGCTTTCAAGCCCCGTCGGGCGAGCGCGCGACAATAACCCGCGCGGGGCGCAGCAGGCGGCCATTCAGCTCGTATCCGGGCTGCACCACCTCCAGCACCGAATTGGCCGGCGCCTCCTTTGATTCCCGGGCCATCATGGCCTCGTGGCGCGCCGGGTCGAAGGGCTGCCCCTGCGCCTTGATGGGGGTGACCCCGAGCCGCTCGAGCGCCCGGTTCAGAAGCTGCAGGGTCGCCTCCTGGCCCTCCCGCAAGGCTGCGGCATCCGCCCGGGAGGCGTTGTGCACTGCAAGCTCCAGGGTGTCCTTCACCGGCAGGAGTTCTGCCGCGAACTTCTCCAGGCCGTAGCGGTTGGCCGCCTCGATGTCGCGTGCGGCGCGCTTGCGGACGTTGTCGAGCTCCGCCAGGGCGCGCAGATACTGCTCCCAATGGCTCTTGGCGCGCTCTTCGGCGTCGGCGAGCGCGCGCTGCAAGCGCTCGAACTCCACCAGCTGGGCCGCCGTCTCGGGCAATACCGCGGTGGGTTCAGCCCCCGTGTCCTCTTTCATCCTAAGACAACCCTCTTGAAACAACGTGGGCGCGCTGGCTAAGGCGTCGACCGAGCCCAAGTGCGGCCAGCGTGGGGGTCAGCGCCGGGAATTCAAGGCGGCGCCGAGCAGTTTAGCCGTCATATCGACGATTGGAATCACCCGCTCATAGGCCATGCGCGTGGGGCCGATAACCCCGAGTACCCCGACCACCCCGTCGCTATCGGCGTAGGGCGCAGTGACCACGCTGCAATCATCGAGGATGCGGTAGCCGGACTCGTGGCCGATGAAAATCTGCACCCCTTCGGCCTTCAGGCTGTGGTCGAGCAGGTGCAGGAAGTCGCGTTTTTCGTTGAACGCCTCGAACAGGCGCCGCAGTTTCTCCACACTCGTAAGCTCGGCGGCGCCCATGAGATTGGTCTCGCCCTTGATGACGTACTCCAGGTGGGTCTCGGGGCCGCTTTCGAACACCTGCTGCGCCATGGAAATCGCATCCAGCATGGTTTGGTTCAGGTGCGCGTGCGCTTCGGACAGCTGCCGCAGGATCTCCTGGCGTACCTCGCGCAGGCCGCGCCCCCGGAACTGCTCGTTCAGGTAGTTGGCGGCGCGCTTGAGTTCATCGGGCGAGAAATGCCGCTCGAGCTGGATGATGCGGTTTTGCACCTCGCGGTCGTTAAACACCAGCACCACGAGTACCCGCTTCTCCGACAGCGCGACGAATTCGATCTGGGTGATCGAGGCCTGGCGTGTGCGCGGCACGGTGACCACGCCGGCGAGCTGCGTGACGGAAGACAAGAGCTGCGAGACGCTCGCGATCAGATCGGTGGAGCTGTCACGGCTGGCCTCGAACTGGCGGCGCATTTCCGCGCTCGCCGGCTCATCCGGCGCACGCAGCTGCAGCAGCGTATCGACAAAAAAACGATAGCCCTTGTCGGTGGGCACGCGGCCGGCCGAGGTGTGCGGGGAGGCGACGAACCCCAACTCCTCAAGATCGGCCATGACGTTGCGAATGGTCGCCGAGCTTAACTGCAGCCCGGATTCGCGCGACAGCACACGCGAGCCGACCGGCTGGCCGTCGCGGATGTAGCTTTCGATGAGTATCCGCAGCAGGCGCTGCGCCCGCTCGCTTAAGGCCTCGTCCCCCGCATCGTGCCCCATAGCGGCCAAGCTAGCTGCGTGCTTGCCCGACCGTCAAGGGACACCGGCGCTGCTTAGGGCGAACCGGCGCGGATGCGACGGCCCGCACGCCTTAGGCCCGGTGCATTGGCTGCGGGCGCCGTCAGCATGCTACAAAGACCGCGCCTCTTAAGCGTGGGGCTGTGAGGTTACGTAAAGGATCGGTCTTGGCGATAAGCACTTGCGCGTTGGTGGGGCGATTCCCGGACGCGCGCATCGCGGAAAGCGTCGGCGCGCTGCTGCCCTACCTCGCCAGCCGCGGCGTGCGGGCGCTGGTGGCTGAAGAGGCGGCTCTGGGCGACGCCGGCCGGCTCGTGACGCGCATTCCTGAGCGCGAGATCGGTGCGCGCGCGGATCTGGTCATCGCCATTGGCGGGGACGGCACACTCCTCTACGCCGCGCGCCTCGTCGCCGGCCACAAGGTGCCGCTGCTCGGGGTAAACCGCGGGCGTCTGGGCTTTCTTACCGACGTCATGCCGCAGGACATGCTGGGCGCCGTGGATGCGGCGCTCGCCGGCACGCTGGAGGCGGATGAGCGTCCGCTGCTCGCCGCCGAGTTGCAGTGCGCCACCGGTTCGGTCGCGCGGGCCTTCGCCCTCAACGACGTGGTCATGCAAAAGCACGATACCGGCCGCACGCTCGAATTCGAGGCCCGGGTTAACGGCACGTACGTCAACACGCATGACGGCGACGGCATCATCATCGCGAGCGCCACCGGCTCTACGGCCTATGCGCTGTCGTGCGGCGGGCCGATCCTCGAGCCGCACCTGGACGCCCTGGTCATCGCGCCGATCTGCGCCCATACGCTCTCCGACCGGCCGATCGTGGTTTCCGCGCGCTCGACGGTCGAGGTGACGCTCCTCGAGCGGCCCGATACGCACGCGCACGTCACCTGCGACGGTATGTCGCTCGGGGCGCTGGCACCCGGTGACCGCCTGCAGATCAAGACCGCCTCCGAGCGCGTGACGCTGCTGCATCCGCCGGGCCAGGATTACTACAAGCTGCTGCGCTCAAAGCTCCACTGGGGCCGCGGCAGCTTCGAGCGCTGACCTCAAGATGCTGACTCATCTGCAGATACGCGACTTCGCCATTATCGACGCGGTGGAACTGGAGCTGCGCACGGGTCTCACGGTCCTCACCGGCGAGACCGGCGCGGGCAAGTCCATCCTGGTCGACGCGCTGCAGCTGCTGGCCGGCGGCCGCGCCGGCGTCGAGGTCGTGCGCCACGGCGCCGAACGCGCCGAAGTCTCTGCAACCTTCGATTCCGCGCAGGCGCCCGCGGCGCTCAAGCAGTGGCTCGAAGGCCAGTCGATCAGCGCCGCAGGTGAGCTCATCGTGCGCCGTGTGGTCGCCGGCGATGGCCGCTCGCGCGCCTACCTCAATGGGCAGTCGGTGCCGGTGCAGCTGCTGCGCGAGGCCGGCGACATCCTCATCGACATCCACGGCCAGCATGAATTCCAGTCCCTCACGCGCGCCGCCGCGCAGCGCGAACTGCTCGACGACTATGGCTCACTTACCACCCTCACCGGCCAGGTGGGCATCGCTCACCGGGTATGGCTCGGACTGCTGAACCGCACGCTCGAGCTTGAGAGCCAGGCGCGCGACCGGGATGCGAGGCTGGAACTGTTGCGCTACCAGGTGCAGGAACTGCATGCGCTCGGGCTTGGCGAAGGCGAACTCGAAAGCATCACCGAGGAGCGGGCGCGCCTGGCCAACCGCGGCCGCCTCGCCCAGGGTACCCAGGCGGCCCTGACGCAGTTGTACGAGGACGAAACGACGAGCGCCCATGCGGGCGTCAGCCGCGCGCTGCAGGCGCTCAAGGGTCTGACGAGCCTCGACGCGAAACTCAGCGCCGTGCTGCCGCTGCTGGAACAGGCTTCGATCCACATCCGTGAGGGCGCGCGCGAGCTCGAGCGGTATGGCGAAACCCTCGACGTCGATGCGGCGCGCCAGGAGACCGTGGAACGCCGCCTCGCCGCCATCGAGGAACTGGCGCGCAAACACCGCGTGCCACCGGCGCTGCTCAGCGTCCGCGGCAACGAGCTGCAGGGCGAGCTGGCGGCGCTGGAACGCGCCGACGTCGATCTCGCCGTGCTGCGCAAGGAACTCAACGGCGCGCTGGAGAGCTACCGCACCCAGGCGCAGGCGCTGTCGCAGAAACGCACCCGCACCGCGCGCGCGCTCGCCAAGGACATCAGCGCCCGCATGCAGACCCTCGGCATGTCGGGGGGACGCTTTGAAGCCGACGTCGCGCAGAACGGCAACGCGGAACCGGCGCAACACGGCATCGACCAGATCGAATTTCGCGTCAGCGCCAATCCCGGCCAGCCGCCGCGTGCGCTGTCCAAGGTGGCCTCAGGCGGGGAGCTGTCGCGGCTGTCGCTCGCCGTGCAGGTGTCCTGCGCCGGGCGCGAAATGCGTTGCATGGTGTTCGATGAGGTGGACGCCGGCATCGGCGGCGCCGTGGCGGAAATCGTCGGGCGGGAGCTGCGCGCGCTCGGCGAGCGCGGCCAGGTACTGTGTGTGACGCATCTGCCCCAGGTCGCATCCCAGGCGCATCACCACCTGCGCGTCACGAAGCTCACCGACGGCCGCACCACGCGCACGACGCTTACCGAGCTCAGCGCCACCGATCGCATCGAGGAACTCGCCCGCATGCTCGGCGGAGTCGAGGTCACCTCACGGGCGCGCGAGCACGCGCGCGACATGCTCGCCAGCGCCGCGCAGTCCCCGCCTGCGCCTGCGGCTGGCAGCCCGGCTGGCAGTGCCGGCGCGCCAGTGCGTGCTGCGAGTGCTTCCGGGGATACGGCGCGGCAGCGCCGGCCGCCGGTGACCAAGGGGCGGCGCTAGCTGGCTTTGCGATTGCGGTGCGGGCAGTTCGGGCGCTGGCAGTGCCCGTAAAGAATGAGTGAATGGTCGCGGATGCCGAAGCCGAGGCGTTCGGCCACCGCGGTCTGCCGATCCTCAATGCCCGAATCCATGAACTCTTCGACGCGGCCGCAGTCCAGACACACGATGTGGTCGTGGTGGGTGCCCTGATTAAGCTCGAACACCGCCATGCCGTCCTCGAAGTGATGGCGGGTCACAAGTCCCGCCGCCTCGAACTGCGTGAGCACGCGGTACACGGTCGCAAGTCCGATGTCCTCGTTGGACTCCAGCAGCGAACGGTAGATATCCTCGGCGGAGAGGTGCCGGGTTGAACTGCCCTCGAGTATCTCGAGGATCTTCAGGCGCGGCAGGGTCACCTTCAGACCCGCTTTGCGCAAATCCTTGCCTTCCACGCAACTCTCCGGCGGACCGTGGGACTTTGAAAGGCCGCACGCGGTCGGCGATCAGGTATGATTTCGCGCCAGCATTATCCCCTATCGGACACACATGCGCCTACCCCGCGCCTTAACCATCAGCACCCTCCTCCTCGCCGCAACGCTCTCAGGTTGCGTGTATCGCATGGACATCCAGCAGGGCAACTACCTTGAGGGCAAGGCCGTCGACCAGCTGCAGGCCGGCATGACCCGCAGCCAGGTGCGCTACCTGCTCGGCACGCCCATGGTTCCGGATGTGTTTGACAAGGATCGCTGGGACTACCTGTTCTATCTGGACAAGAGCCGGCTGCACAAACCCGAGCGACGGCACCTGGTGGTGTACTTCAAGGACGACAAGGTGGCGCGCTTCGAGCGTGACAATGTCCCCAACCGTGCGCCGGAGGCCCCGGACCAGGGTCCCACGCCCTCGCAGTTCCCGCGCATCTGAAGTCTGCTTGACTCTAGCGCTTCGCCGCCGAGCGCTCGCGTTGCACGCGCTCGCGTCGCCGTTCGCGCGGATCGCGGCCCAGCGGGCGGTAGAGCTCGATGCGATCGCCGTCCGCGAACTGCTCATCGCGCCCGCGCGCTTCGCCGAATATCCCCACCGGGGCGCTGTGCCAGGCAATCCCCGCGCAGCCGGGGGCGGCACCGCAGGCAGCACGCGCCGCCTCGAGCGCCTGCCCGATGCTGGCGGACAGCGGCAACTCCACGCTCCACAGATGCTGCTGCCCGCGTGTCGCGTAGGCCACCACACAGCGCTTGCGATCCGCGCCCACGGGCAGGCCCAATGCTAGGCGCGCGCCCGTGCGACGAACGCGTCCACGAGCGAGCCCAGCGTCTCGGCGAACAAGGGCTCGAACAACATCCCGGTGAGCGCGCTTTTGAACGCGAAGCGCATGCTCAGATCGACCCGGCATCCGGTAGCCTCGACCGGCGTCAGGAGCCATTGGCCGTGCAGGCTGCGAAACGGTCCGCTGACCAAATCCATCTTGATCGAGCGGTCGGTCTCGAGGGTATTGCGGGTGGTGAACTCCCCGTGCAGGGCGCCCTGGCGCACGCCGAGCGTCGCGATGATCTCCCGCGGCGTGCGCGACTGCACCCGTGTATGAGTGCACCAGGGCAGGAACTGCGGGTAGCTCTCGATATCGTTGATCAAGGCAAACAGCTTCGCCGGCGGCTGGCTGACGAGTGCTGAACGCTTGACCTCTCGCATGGCGCATTGTCCCATTACGCCCCCCGTATGACCAAAGCCAAAGACTCGTCCCGTCTGATCGCCGAAAACCGCCGGGCGCGCTTCGACTACTTCATCGAGGAGCGCTACGAGGCGGGGCTTGCGCTGCAGGGGTGGGAAGTGAAAGCCATGCGCGCCGGTCGGGCGCAGCTGGCGGAGGCCTACGTCTACCTGCGTGGCGGGGAAGCATTTCTGATCGGCGCACACCTGACACCACTGCGTACCACCTCCACCCATGTGCCGGCCGACCCGGTGCGAACCCGCAAGCTGCTGCTCAACTACAGCGAGCTGCAGGGCCTGATCGGCGCGGTGGAGCGTCGCGGCTACACCATCGTGCCGCTGGAGCTGTACTGGAAGAACGGCCGCGCCAAGCTGCAGGTGGGACTCGCCAAGGGCAAAAAGCAGCACGACAAGCGCGCGGTCGAGAAGGATCGCGACTGGCAGCGCAATAAGGCGCGGCTGTTGCGGCGCGGCTGAAAAATGAGCCGGAAGAAAGCGCCAGCGCGACCGTCAGCGCGCGGGCGTTCCTGCAGGCGCGAGGATCTTACTGCGGAGCGAGTTTCGGGTTCTTCAGCTCGTACACCAGATTAAGCGTCGTCAGACCGTTGGACTTGCTGACACCGGCTGGCACCTTGCTGTTGGTGACCAGTTGGTATGCCGCGGCCAGCGCGAACCGGTCGCTCATTTTCACCTGCAGCCCGGCACCGAGCGTGGTCATGGTGTTGGCGGAACTGGACACTACCCCCAGATTCGCAAGGACCTTCGTCGACGGATTGAACGCGTGCTCGAAGCTGACCGCACCTGTGGCCGCCACGCCCGAGGTGGCCTCGCCTTCGGTGCGCAATTGGACCGGCCCCGGTGGGTAAAATGGGTTGGCGGTAATGCTCTCCGGTCGCTGCCGCTGGTCACCGACACCGACCTGCGCGCTGAGCTTGGTATCGGCATCGTTGATGATCTGATACCCAACACCGGTATCGATCATCTCCTGGTATACGAAGCCGCTGAATTTGTTGTTGTCGTAGCTCACCCCGCCGAACCAGTAGAGGTTGCCGGAAATGGTGTAGTTCGCCTGGAACTCCGCCCCGAGGTCCTGGGCGCTGGCGAGGTTGTTGTTCGAGCCATACAGACCCTGGGCCCCGAACAGGAACTTCCAGGCATCCATCGTGTGGGCCGCCCGGAACACGAAGTTGGCACTCGTGGTGTCCGATGTGCCGCTGGTCTTGGCATATCCGGCCAGGGCGCGCACCGCCCAGTCCGGGACATCCGCCGCCGGGGTCGCTGGCGTGCAATCGCAGGGCGCACCATCTGCGTACGCCGCGCCACTTAGGGCGATGACCGTCAGAGCGAGAAATAACGCTTGGTTCCGCATTGCAAAAACCCTTTCTCCATAGGAGTTAACTTAACGAGCGCACCTTACCCGAGGATGACTCATAAGGCATTGTGTTGCGTCCTGGCCACGCCCGGGCCGATTCGAGAGCGATTCCGCCACAAATCGCCGGGGGCCTTCGGGTATGCTGCGGGTGAACCTTGAGGGGGCGACCGGTTTCGACGTGGGTTGCGAACCTTCAGGGGCGTACCGAGGCGCAGTGCCCTCGTAAATCATGCTGCAAAACTTAGTTGCCAACGACGACAACTACGCTCTAGCTGCCTAACCGCAGTTGACCTCTGACCGGCTCGTGCCTGTGCGACCGAATCAGGGGACGCGTTCACAGGATCGCGCTCCGGCGTGCGACAGGCCGGTTGCGTTAAGAGTTACTGTCCGCTGGCGTTGCGTCTTCCCTGCTCCTCGGGTAGCGCCGCGTGAGAAACAAAGAGTAGCTACGTACGTAGATCCTGAAGTCTAGGACTTACGGACGGGGGTTCGATCAATGGGTCGCACCAGGCCGCGAGGCCTGGGTTGAAAACGGAGCTCACATCGGTGAAACCTGACGGCGCCCTTATCGAGGGCGGCATGGCAACGCCGAGGGGTAGGAAGAGGGCCAACTTCAGGCCTGCCCTGTAGAGACTCATAGACCCGCCGACGGCCCTTGGGCCGCGGGCGGGCACTAGGATCCGCGCCTGCACTGGCGGGCCGGATAACACGCTCCGCATCCGCGCTCTTTGGATGGCGTGGATGAAGGCATAGTCCAGCCCGTGGCGAAAGCCACGGAAATGCTGTCCCCCCGCCTCCACCAACTGGGCGGTCCCCGGCGTAAAGCGCCGGGGACCTCACAGAGGATCGCGCAAATGGCGTTGAACGCACGCGATTCGCGCGCTGCGTCGTGTACCGGCGACCACCAGACTAGGGAGCTGGGAGCGGCAGCGACGGCGTTACATCCGCTTGAACAGACTCTCCGACAGTGAGGCAGCTTACCTCGCCGGAATAGTTGATGGCGAGGGGACAGTTACGCTCACCAGAACTCACCGGGGCGAGAATCGACGACCGGTCGTGAGCATCAGCAGTACTGAATTGCCGCTGCTCAAGTACGTGCGCTCAGTCATTGGCGCGGGAAGAATTACGAGCAAGCGTCGTGCCCGCGTACACCACTCGCCGAGCTTCGCCTGCACTCTTTCCAGCCGGCAGGCGCTGGGCCTGCTAGGCCGGATCTCGAGTTACCTGCGCACCTACAAGTGCGAGCGCGCCCGCCTCCTCCTGGACGAATATCTCCTGGTCACTCCGAGGAACGGCCGGTATACATCCCATCAGCGCCAGGCGCGGCAGGAATTCGAGGATCGCTTCTTCGCCATCTCCGTGCGTGCCAAGTCGACCAGGGAGTCCACCAGGCGCGGGAGTTAACATACTGCGGTGTTCTTGGTGCGCGCGCGGTACTACACTAGCCACGCGGATCTGATCCTCTCGGGACTCGCCATGGCAACAAGAATAACAACCAAGGGGCAGGTGACTCTGTCCAAGAAAGCGCGCGCCGCGCTGCACGTGGCTCCCGGAGACTGCGTCGAATTCAGTATCGACGAAAGCGGCTCGGTGATCGTGTACAAGGCAGCGCCCGGGCCGGTGTCGGCATCACTGCGGCGCGAGCACCTGGTGCATCCGCGTGTCGAAGCGCAGCGTCGGCTGCGAGTCGCGGAATTCGAAGAGCTGCTGCGGGAACTGGACTGACGCGCACTGCGCCCGTGCGCTGGCGCTTAACCGCGCTTCCCGTCCAGCGAACTCAACACCCCATACAAGTCCGGGCGCCGGTCACGGAACACGAACCAGTTGTCGCGCAGCTGGGCGATGGCGGTGAGATCAAAGGCGTGTGTCAGAACCGCGTCGCCCTCCTCGGGCGCCTCGGCAACCTTCGCTCCCATCGCATCGGCGATGAACGATGAGCCATAGAAACGGATGTACAACCCCTGCGGGTCCTGCAGCGAGCGCTCGAGGCCATAACGGTTGGCAGCGATCAGCGGGGTGAGATTCGCGGCGGCGTGACCCTGCTGGGTGCGCTGCCAGTGATCGCGCGAATTCACCGGCAATGCCGGTGGTGGCTCGGTACCGATCGCCGTCGGAAAAAGCAACAGCTCCGCGCCCATGAGCGCCATGACGCGCGCGGTCTCGGGGAACCACTGGTCCCAGCAGATGCCGACCCCGAGGCGTCCGAAGCGCGTATTCCAGACGCGAAAGCCGGTGTCGCCCGGCGAGAAGTAGTTCTTCTCCTGGTACCCGGGACCGTTGGGGATGTGCGACTTGCGGTACACCCCGAGGTTCGCGCCGTCGGCATCGAGTATGGCGATGCTGTTGAAGTAAGCCGGCCCGGCACGCTCGAAGAAGCTGATCGGCAGTACCACGCCCAGCTCGCGCGCGACGGGCGCGAAGTGCAGCACGGCGCGATTTTCCGTCACCGGCCGGGCGAGCGTGAGGTGGCGCGCGTCCTGTTCGATGCAGAAATACGGCGTTTCGAAAAGCTCGGGCAGCAGAATGATCTGCGCGCCACGCGCCGCGGCCTCGCGCACCAGAGCTTCCGCGCGCGCAATGTTGCCGTCGGGGTTCCAGTCGCACGCCATCTGCAGTGCGGCGACCGTAACCGGGCGCCTCGGGCGGCTGAAGTGTGCGGGCTCGTTCGACATCGGATCGGCCTTTCGCGTCAGCCTTGCTTGCGCTCGGCGAGTGACTGCCTGACCTGCTCGGTGATGCGGGTCGCGGTCTCGAGCGCCATGAGTCCCGCCTCGCCGCTTACGACGGGCGGGCGGCCGCTGCGGATGCACCCCAGAAACGCCTCGATCTCGGCCTTGAGCGCATCCCCAGGCTCCAGACTCTGTTCCTCGATCGTAACCGGCAACGGCCCCTCGCCGTCGGCTGCCGTGCGCTTGCGGATGAGCGTCACGATCTTCTGCTGCAGGTCCAGCGACAGGTAGGCATCGTCGGAGAAGATCCGCAGCTTGCGTTCGGTCTTGACGCTCACCCGCGAGGCGGTCGCATTCGCGACGCAGCCGTTGGTGAAACGGATGCGGGCGTTGGCGATGTCAATCTCCTCCGAGAACACCGGCGTGCCCACAGCGTCGATGGACGCGATCGGCACCCCCACGATGGTCTGCACGATGTCGATATCATGGATCATCAGGTCCAGCACCACGTTCACATCCGTGCCGCGCTCCCGGTAGGGAGCCATGCGGTGACACTCCACGAAGCGCGGCGCCTTTAAGTACGGCTCGGCGGCGAGAATCGCCGCGTTGAAGCGCTCCAGGTGTCCCACCTGCAGGATGCGCTTCGCCCGGGCGGCGAGCGCGATCAGCTCGCGCGCCTGCGCGAGCGTCTCGGTGATCGGTTTCTCGAGGAGCACGTGCGCACCGGCCGCGAAAAAATCGCGGGCGATGGCAAAGTGAGTCGGTGTCGGAGTCACGATGCTGACGGCATCGACCTTGCCGAGCAGCTCCCGATAGTCGCTCAGGGCCCGCGCCTTGACCTCGCCGGCCACCTGCTCGCGCGCCTGGGCGCGCGAATCAACCACGGCAATGAGCTCACAGTCGCTCGCCTGCGCGTACTTGTGCGCGTGGAAGCGCCCGAGGTAACCGACACCGATGACGGCGACTCTGATTTTCTCCATGGGAACGCTATTATGCCCGCATGCCTACATCGTCTGCGTCACCAGGCAGCGGGCCGCTGGCGCGGCTGGTGCGGCTGCGGGACTCACTGCGTGCCCGCTCCCGCGCCCAGCGCGAACTCATGCTTTTCGCCGTGATGACGCTCTTCGGACTCATCGTGATGCCGTTCCTGATCTGGATCGCCAGCGGCCGCGTCCTTGGGCCCTACACCCACGGCCAGAACCTGCACGCGGGACCCCTGGCCCTGGTAGCAGACTATTACATCGGCCTGGCGCACGGCTCGGCGGTGTTCTGGTGCGTGGCGCTCGGTCCTGCGGTGCTGGTGCTGCTGATCCGGGGGTTCATGGCGGGGTGGCGCGCGTAAGCGCGCGTGGGTCTCACTTCGGCCAGTACAGCCAGACCGCCACCGCGAACATCGCGATGGAGGCGGCATGCGCCGGCAGGCGCCAGCGGCGCTCGCGCTGCTCGCTGTAGAAACTAGCCCCGGTAACAGCGGCAAATGCCGTGAAAACCAGTACGGCGCGCACCAGGGCGGGCTGCTCGGGCGCGAAACGCGCCTCGTCGGCAGGCAGGAACAGGATGACGATCCAGGTCATGATAAGTCCGGTCGCCAGGGCGACCGCGGAACCCGCGAGAATGGCCAGAAGTGCCGCCAGAGGCCGCATGATGTGACAACCTTACTTGCTAAAGGCGAACTGCCCGCTCTAGCCTTACTCTATAGAGTGTACCTATGCGGCGAGCCTCAAAAATGACCCTACCCCTGCGTCGTTCCTCCGGCTGGATCACGGCCTGCGTCCTGGCGGCCCTGGCATTGGCGCTGGCGGGCTCCGTGCAGGCCCCTGCCGGCACCTCGATCCTGCCTCCCGGGGCGCTCGCGCCCAGCGATACGCAGCGCGCCACGGCGCGCAAGGTCGGGCGGATTCTCGAGGAAGCGCACTACAGCCGCGCCTCACTCGATGAAAAAATGTCGCAGGTGGTTTACGAGCGCTACCTCGAGTTCCTCGACGGTCAGAAGAGCTACTTCCTCGCGAGCGATGTGCGCGACTTCAACGTCTACCGCCTGCAGTTCGGCAACATGATCCGCACCGGGGACATCGACCCTGCCTATCTCATATTCGCCCGCTTCCAGCAGCGCAACCGCGAGCGCATGCAGCACGCCATCGCGCTGCTGCAGACCGAGCCCGACTGGACCGTCAACGAGTCGTTCGAATTTGATCGCACGCACGCCGCCTGGCCGGCGGACCAGGCCACCATGGATGACCTGTGGCGCAAGCGGGTCAAGAACGACGCCCTGTCGCTGCTCCTGACCGGCAAGAGCTGGCCCGAGGCCTCGGACATCCTGCGCAAACGCTACGAGCGGGTGTTGAAGCGCGTCGACCAGGTGAGTCCCGAGGACGTGTTTGAGAATCTGATGAACGCCTATGCGCGGGCCTTCGACCCGCACTCCAGTTACTTCTCGCCGCGCTCCTCCGAGGAGTACCGCATCCAGATGAGTCTCAACTACGACGGCATCGGTGCATCGCTGCAGCTGGTTGATGACTACGTGACGATCATGAATGTACTGGAGGGCGGCCCGGCCGCGGTGGCCGGCACGCTCAACACCAACGACCGGATCACCGGCGTCGGCCAGGGCCACGACGGCGGGTTCACGGACGTGATCGGCTGGCGCCTCGATGACGTCGTGCAGCTGATCCGCGGCAAGGCAGGCACGTCGGTGCGTCTGCAGGTGTTGCCCGCGGGCGCGGCTCCGGGAACTCCGGAGAAGGTGCTGGAGTTCGTGCGCAACAAGGTGACGCTCGAAGCCCAGGCCGCGCACAAGCAGGTCAGGAGCGTCGTGCGCAACGGCCGCACGCTCAAGGTCGGCATCATCACCGTGCCGGGCTTTTACGAGGACGTCGCGGCGCAAAGCGCCGGTGACCCCAACTATCGCAGCACCACGCGTGATGTGCTGAAGCTGGTGCGCGAACTGCGCGCCGAAAACGTCGATGGCCTGGTGCTCGACCTGCGCAACAACGGCGGCGGCTATCTGCCCGAAGCCACGGCCCTCACCGGACTTTTCATCGAGCACGGCCCGGTCGTGCAGCTGCGGGACACGACCGGCAGGACCGAGGTGCTGGATGATCCGGAGAATGCCCCGGCCTACGACGGCCCCCTGGCAGTGCTGGTGGACCGCCTGAGCGCCTCGGCTTCGGAGATCTTCGCCGGCGCGATCCAGGACTACCACCGCGGCCTGATCCTCGGTCAGACCACCTTCGGCAAGGGGACGGTGCAGAACCTCATGCCTCTGGATCGCTGGTCCAAGGAGCCGGTCAACGGGCAGCTGACCGTGACGATCGGCAAGTTCTACCGCATCACGGGTGAGAGCACGCAGGAAAAGGGCGTCGAGCCGGACGTCTCGCTCGCCTCGTTGCTCGATGCCAAGGAGATCGGGGAGGACGCGCTCGAATCAAGGCTGCCGTGGGACCGGATCGCCGGCGTGCCGTTCAAGACCAGCGCCGGCAGCGCGGCGGCGCCTGCAGTCGCGGCGCTGGCCACGGAAGAGGATGCCCGCGCGCACCACGATCCGGACTATCGCTGGCTGATGTCGGACATCGCGGCGCTCGATACCGAGCGCGACCAGCACAGCGTGTCCTTGAATCTCAATGCGCGGCGCGAGGAACGCGCCCACTTCGACAAGGAGCGCCTGGCGCGCGAGAACACCCGCCGGCTGGCGAAGAATGAACCGCCGCTCGCGAGCATCGAGGACCTGGAGAAGACCAACAAGGACGGTAAGGACAGCAAGGACAAGCCCAAGGACGCGGCCGGCGACGTGCTGCTCGAGCAGGCGGCCCAGATCATGGCGGACATGGTGATCGGCGCACGCCCGGCGCCGCAGCAGAAAACCGCGCGCGCGAGCTGAATTTCCTACCGCAACAGGATCCGGAACAGGTCCCAGGTATCTTCGCTGAGCACGTTCGGCAGCGGTGCGTCGGTGCCGCGCGCCGGTTCCTTGAGCACATCCCCCGCACTCGCATTGAGCGAGTCCGGTACCGGCGTCGTGTCGCCCGGGCCACGGTAGCGCGCTGCGCTGCTCAGGGGCGCAGTGCGAGCCTTGATCTCTGCGGCGAGGTTTTCGCGGCTCTCGAGCAGGCGATGCGCGCGCTGAATCTGTCCCATGAGCAATACGCACTCGCGTGGTGAACCGTAGTCGTCGCTGGCCTCGCGCCTGCCTGTGGCCGCGCGTGCCATTTCCACCAGCGGCGTCTTCATCACCGCCAGGCGCAGGCACAGCACCTGTGCGTAAGCGATGGCGGCGATATTGATGGCTCGCCGCGCCGGCAGCGACAGGCCCGGAAACTCAGGTACCGCCTCGCGATTCAGATCCTCGACGACACGCTGCGCCTGGTTGAGAGAGCTGCCGGCCGCGCCCGCAGCCGCGTGCGCCGCGGCCACGCGCTGCTCGAGGTGGCGGCGCTTGAAGTAGTGCCAGAGGCGGTTCAGTTGGGTGCGCTGCGCTTCCTGGGCGGCAACCTCGCCCGCGGCTTGCGCCGCCAGCCCTTGCGCCACCTGTAATTGACTCGCCGCCGTAGCGCGGCGGGCGAACAGGCGCCGGTTGTGGTGCGCGAGGTGTTCGCGCCGCTCGCGCACCTCCTGCTGGCGCACCAGATCCGCAACGAACTGCTTGATGAGATCGCGCCCCCCCTGCCACAGGCGGCGCAGCTGGTAAAACACCAGCGCCGGGTATGCGGACTCCGCCACCCCCAGGCGCCCCTCGAGGGTATTGAGCATGTCGAGGGAGCGCTGGCTCGCGCCCTCCTGCTGCTTGACGAGATCCTGCAGGCGGTAGATCTCCTCCTGCAGGTCCCCGTAGGCCTTCTTCAGTTCCGCGCGGTTGCGGAACAGCGTGAGGACGCGATGGTCCTCCTCCGGAGTACCATCCGCGCGCAGGCTGAGCTTGAGAAATCCGAGTTGTCGCAGCGCCTTCATGAGAGATGCGGCGGGGGAACCGCCCTCCTCATTCGCCGCGGGTGAGCCTCGTACGGGATGAGAAGCGATGACCTCGCTCCACGCAGTATTCCAGCCACTTGTTTAACATCACGTTGCGGGCCCAGCGCTGATCCAGTTCACGCTCCGCGCAACCGCGCAGCGCCCTGAGAATGGGCTGATTGTGACTTTCCGCCCATTGCTGTGCTTCGACGAGATGCGCGTCATGGTAGATGCGCACGCCCATATCCGGGTACTGACCTTCGCCGTCCCGTTGCGGCAGCAGATAGGTCAGATTCACGGTGCTGGTGTAGGGGGAGCGCTCGGTGACGGTGAGAACAAGATCACAATCCCCGGCCACGCGCGACAGGTGCCGGCCGGCAAGTTGCGCCAGGTCCTGGGCGAGCCAGCCGAGCCGTATGAAATTGCTTTCGTACAGGCCCATGAGCGCGACGAAGCTGCGCGGGCGTGCGCGCCAGGAAACTACCGTCTGTGTGTCGGTGTGCAACACGCCACCGACTATAACGCACAAGAGCGGTGCCGCAAGTGCGCGGCACGCCGCATTTTGCACTTGCGCGCGACTGCGCCGCGCCTTGCAAGTTCCGTGCGACACGTAGTGCTCGCGTTGTGACTCGCGTCATGCGATCTTAGTTGGCTCGCGCACCGCTAACAGCGCACCTGGAGCCAGCTCGCTACGGCCGCAGGCGTCGTTCGATGCCGGTAGTGTTGAGGATGCGGCTGGCAATTTCCTCGATCGAGCACTCGGTCGTGTCCAGCGATGGAATCGCATAGCGCCCGAACATCGCCTGCGCCGTGCGCAGCTCGTACTGCACCTGCTGACTCGATGCGTAGCGGCTGTCCGGCCGGCGCTCGTTGCGGATCTGCTGCAGGCGCTCGGGCGTGATGGTGAGTCCGTAGAGCTTGGCGCGGTACGGCTCGAGGCGCGGCGGGATCTTGCCCGCTTCGAGGTCTTCTTCGGTGAGCGGATAGTTGGCGGCGAACACCCCGTACTGCAACGCCAGGTACACGCAGGTAGGGGTCTTGCCGACGCGCGACACGCCGACGAGCACGACGTCAGCATGCGCGTAATCGCCACCGCTGCCGTCGTCATTGGCCAGCGCAAAGTTCGTGGCGTTGATGCGCGTCGTGTAGACGGCCAGATCCGCAATGCCGTGCGCGCGGCCGGCGCGGTGCGAGGAGCGCGTGTTGAGTTCGCGCTCCAGCGGGCCCACGAAGGCGGCGAAGAAATCCAGGAACAGACCATCCGCCGTCACCACGATGTCGCGCAGCTCATCCTGCACCAGCGTGCTGAATACGATCGGCCGCAGACCCTCGTCCTGGCCCGCCCGGTTGATGCGGCGGACCACCTCGCGCGCCTTGTCAACGTCCGACACAAATGGCAAAGTCACCGGCCGAAATTCCAGCCCCTCGAACTGTGTCATGAGGCTGTGACCCATGGTTTCGGCGGTCACGCCGGTCTGGTCCGAAACGAAAAAAACGGTTCGACGGCTCACGTTTTGGACATTCCGCAGGGCGCTGGTGGCGATGGTTGTCAGTCTTTCACCGCGTCTGCGGGCAAGCAAGCGCCGCCGCGGCGGTGCGGTTCTCACCCAAGGAGCATCTTTGAACGCCTACGTACTGCCGTTCGAGCAACTCACCATGCGCGACGTCGAGACGGTCGGCGGCAAGAACGCATCCTTAGGGGAGATGATCGGCGCTTTAGCCAGGCTCGGCGTTCAGGTGCCGGGAGGTTTTGCCACCACCGCACACGCTTACCGCGAGTTCCTGGCTCAGGGGGGTCTGGATGAACGCATCCGCGCGGAATTGCAGACGCTCAACGTCGATGACGTGACCAAGCTCGCCGCCAGCGGCGCGCGCATCCGCCAGTGGATCCTCGCCACACCATTTCCGCCGGCGCTCGAAGCCGCCGTGAGCGCTTCCCTGGCAGGCATGAGTGCCGGCAAGGACATCGCCGTGGCGGTGCGCTCGTCGGCGACCGCCGAGGACCTGCCGGAGGCGTCCTTCGCCGGCCAGCAGGAAACCTTCCTCAATGTAACCGGCGCGCCGGCGGTCCTCGCCGCCATGCACGAGGTGTTCGCGTCGCTCTTCAACGACCGGGCGATTTCTTACCGTGTGCACCAGGGATTCGATCACAGTGCGGTGGCGCTGTCCGCCGGCGTGCAGCACATGGTGCGCAGCGACCTGGGCGCGAGCGGCGTCATGTTCACCCTCGACACCGATTCGGGCTTCCGCAACGTGGTGTTCATCACCGCCTCCTGGGGGCTGGGCGAGACCGTGGTGCAGGGCGCCGTAAATCCGGATGAGTTCTACCTCTACAAGCCGGCAGTGCGCGCCGGCAAGCATGCGGTCCTGCGGCGCAACCTCGGCGGCAAGGCGGTCAAGATGATCTATGCCGCTCCCGGCTCGTCCGAGCGGGTGAAGACGGTCGATGTGCCACCAGCCGACCGCCAGCGCTTCTGCCTGAGTGACGCCGATCTCGTCACGCTCGCACGCCAGGCGCTCACTATCGAGGAGCACTACGGGCGGCCGATGGATATTGAATGGGCGCGCGACGGTGCCAGCGGCGCCATCTACATCCTGCAGGCGCGTCCGGAGACGGTGCAGAGCCGCGCCGGCCGCACCATCCTGCGCTACTCGCTCAAAGCGCACTCGCGGGTGCTCACCACCGGCCGCAGCATCGGCCAGCGCATCGGCGCCGGCACCGCGCGCGTGATCAAGAGCGCCGCGGAAATGGCGCGCGTGCAGGCCGGCGACGTGCTGGTCGCTGATATGACCGATCCGGACTGGGAGCCGGTCATGAAGCGCGCCGCCGCCATCGTCACCAACCGCGGCGGCCGCACCTGTCATGCCGCCATTATCGCCCGCGAGCTGGGAATTCCCGCCGTGGTCGGCTGTACCAATGCCACCACGAGCATCCGCGAGGGCCAGGAGGTCACCGTGTCGTGCGCCGAGGGCGATACCGGCCACGTCTACGAGGGACTGCTGGCCTTTGAGCGCAAGCAGATCGAGCTCGATGCGCTGCCGAAGATCCCGCTCAAGATCATGATGAACGTCGGCAACCCCGATCGCGCCTTCGATTTTGCCGGCATTCCCAACCACGGCGTGGGACTCGCGCGCCTCGAGTTCATCATCAATCGGATGATCGGCGTGCATCCGCGCGCACTGCTGGAGTTCGACCGCCTCGATGCCGACCTGCAGGCGCAGATCCGCACCCAGATGGCCGGCTACGCCGACCCGGTCAGCTTCTACGTCGAGAAACTGGCGGAGGGCATCGCGCAGATCGCCGCGGCGTTTGCGCCCGAGCCGGTCATCGTGCGCCTGTCGGATTTCAAGTCGAACGAGTACGCGAACCTGATCGGCGGCGCGCGCTACGAGCCACAGGAAGAGAACCCGATGCTGGGTTTCCGCGGCGCCGCGCGCTACGTGGACCTGAGCTTCCGCCCCTGCTTCGAACTTGAATGCCGCGCCCTGAAGCGGGTGCGCGAGACCATGGGGCTGACCAACGTTCAGGTCATGGTGCCGTTCATCCGCAGCGTCGCGGAGGCGAAGCAGGTTACGGAGCTCTTGGCGCAGAACGGACTGAAGCGTGGGGAGAACGGGCTCACCGTCATCATGATGTGCGAGCTGCCAACCAACGCGTTGCTGGCCGAGCAGTATCTTGAGCACTTCGACGGCATGTCGATCGGCTCCAACGACATGACACAGCTCACCCTGGGGCTCGATCGGGATTCCTCGATCGTCGCCGGACTTTTTGACGAACGCGATGAGGCGGTCCGCAAGCTCCTGTCGATGACCATCGCCGCCTGCCGCAAGCACAACAAGTACGTCGGCATCTGCGGCCAGGGCCCCTCCGACCACCCGGACTTCGCCCGCTGGCTGCTGGATGAGGGCATCGGCAGCATGTCGCTGAATCCGGATACGGTTGTGGAGACCTGGCTGTTCCTCGCCCAGGCGCGCGAGAGCACTAAGGGCTAAGGCGTGCCGGCGTACGCCGGGGCGAACAGCCGCGCCCGGTAATGGCGCAACTCGGCGATCGACTCGTGAATGTCGGCGAGCGCGAGATGCGTCCCCTGCTTCGCGAACCCCTCGGCCACCGCCGGCGCCCAGCGGCGCGCCAGCTCCTTGAGCGTGCTGACGTCGAGATTGCGGTAGTGGAAGAAGCGTTCCAGCTCGGGCATCAGGCGCGCCAGAAAGCGCCGATCCTGGCAGATGCTGTTGCCGCACATGGGCGAGCCGCCGGGAGTCACCAGCGGGCTGAGGAACTCGAGCGTGCG
Organism: uncultured Gammaproteobacteria bacterium; assembly: GCA_963793895.1. GTDB lineage: Bacteria > Pseudomonadota > Gammaproteobacteria > Steroidobacterales > Steroidobacteraceae > 13-2-20CM-66-19. The sequence continues at coordinate 984,060 of CAWCBV010000004.1, read as the reverse complement.
GTGCTGCGCCTCGCCGAGGCTGACACGGCTCGCGCGCACCCGCGCCAGCAGACCCGAGGAGCCGTGCTGACGCTGGTTCCACTCGTCCATGCGCGCGAGCACCTCCTCGCTTTGATGGATCGCCAGCACCGGACCTTCGGCGATAACCGCCAGATCCTTGTCGGTTACGACGGTTGCGATCTCGATGATCGAGTCCGAGTCGGGCTTGAGGCCCGTCATCTCCAGATCGATCCAGATCAGGTAGTCGCCGCTCGGCATGTCGTGGCAAGTGGTGGTAGCGTGTCGAAAACTTAGGATTTAAGACATAGCAGTGTAGCAGACGTCCGGTCCCGGTCCGCATGAGCGACACCCTCGTTGGGCGCGTCGTCGCAGCCTTCGGCCGCCACCTGCTGGTGCGGGATGCGGCCGGCGCGCGAGTGCGCGCGCGGCCCTTCGGCCGCGGGCTCAACGTCGTGTGCGGCGACGAAGTGCGCTGCCGCATCGACGCGCACCACGACGAGCTGCACGTCATCGAGGTGCTGCCGCGCGCTTCCGCGCTGTAGCGCGCGACGCTGCGCGGCGGCGCGGAGCCGGTGGTGGCCAACCTCACGCGGCTGCTGGTGGTGCTGGCGCCGTTGCCGGCGCCGGACCTGTTCGTCGTCGACCGCTATCTCGCCGCGGCGACCGCCGGCGGCATCGCGGCCACGCTCGTCGTCAACAAGAGCGATCTTGGGATCGATGCCGAGCTGCGCGCTGAGCTTGAGGTGTATGCGGCGGCTGGCTACGGCGTGCGCACCGTGCGCGCCGCAACCGGCGCTGAAGTTGCGGCGCTGCCCGCGCTGCTCGGCGCGGGCAGCGTTGCGGCACTCGTCGGCCAGTCGGCGTCGGCAAGTCCTCGCTGGTGCAGCGCCTCGTGCCACAGGCGCAGATCGCGATCGGTGAGCTGGTGCGCGAGGAGGAAGGACGCCACACGACGACCGCCGCGCGCCTGTTCGAGCTGCCCGGCGGCGCGGCATTGATCGACTCCCCCGGCGTGCGCGACTTCGCGCCGGCCGTGGCGGCCTCGATGCCCGGAGTCTGGGCTTCGTGGAAGTGGAGCGGCTCGCGCCGGGCTGCCGCTTCAGCGACTGCCGCCACATGCGCGAGCCCGGCTGTGCGGTGCGGCCGCCGCGGAAACCGGCGCCATGAACCCGCGGCGTTACGAGAGTTATCGGCGGCTGCGCCGCCTGTACGAAGAGCTCACCGCGGCGCGCGGTCCGCGACGCGCGCGGTAGACGCGGCCACAGAGCCGCCAAGAGACTAGAGTGACTGCCGGCCAGCGAGCGCGTGCGCAAGCGTGCCGCCATCGACGTACTCGAGCTCCCCGCCCACCGGCACGCCGTGCGCGATGCGGCTCGCGCGAATGCCGCGGCGGGCGGCGAGCTCGCCGAGGAAGTGCGCCGTGGCCTCACCCTCGACCGTCGGGTTGGTGGCGAGAATCAGCTCGCGCACCGCGCCCTCGGCGAGGATCGCCTCGAGCTCGCGGACTGCCGAGCTGCTCCGGGCCGATGCCGTCGAGCGGCGACAGATGCCCCATGAGCACGAAGTAGCGGCCGCGATAGCTGCCGGAGAACTCGATCGGCGACCACGTCGGCCGGCGACTCGACCACGCACAGCAGCGACGCATCGCGCTGCGGCGCGGCGCAGATCGAGCACAGCTCCCCTTCCGTGAGCATGCGGCAGCGGCGGCAGCGCGCCACCGACACGAGCGCGGCATCGAGCGCCGCGGTGCAGCGCGCGCGCCCCCGGGCGGCCCTCCTGCAGCAGGTGAAAGGCCATGCGCTGCGCGCTCTTGGGACCGACGCCGGGCAGCGCGCGCAGCGCTTCGATGAGCCGGGCCAGGTGCGGGGAATGTTGCATCATCGACGGCGCGCTCAGAACGGCAATTTCATTCCCGGCGGCAGCTGCAGTCCGGCGGTCACGCTCGCCATTTTCTCCTGCACGCGCGCTTCCACCTTGTGCACGGCGTCGTTGGCCGCCGCGGCGATCAGGTCCTCGAGCATCTCGCGATCCTCGCCGCTACGGCCGGCTCGATCTGCACGCGCTTCACCTCGTGCCGGCCGGTCATGGTGACCTTCACCATGCCGCCGCCGGACTCGCCGATCACCTCGATGGTGGCGATCTCGGCCTGGGCCTTTTGCATGTTGGCCTGCATGGCCTGCGCCTGCTTCATCAGGTTGTTGATAGTTGCCTGCCATGAGGGCACCGCTTCTGCGGGTGAGAGGGATTTCATTTTGCCGGCCGCACGGTGTCGGGCAGCACCGTGGCGCCGAAGCGCTCGCGCAGACCCTGCACACCAGGCTCGGTCTCGAACGACCGCCGCGCGGCGGCCAGCTCCGCGTCCGAGGCGCGCCGCTGTGCCTGCGCCGGGGTCTCGACCCCCGCACGGCACCCTGGAACTCGAGGCGCACCGGCTCGCCAAAATAGCGCGACAGCGCCTGGGCGAGCTTGTCCTCCTGCGCCGGAGTGCGCACCAGCTGGTTGCGCGGATCGAGCGCCCAGGCGCACGACCGCGCCCTGGCGGCCGATGAATACACAGTGGCTGGCGAGCTGGCGGGCCGCACCCGAAAGCTCGAGCTGACTGACGATCTGCGCCCACTCCCCGCCAGCCTCGCCGCCGGACGGCGCGGGCGCCGCGGGTGCGGCTGCGCTCAGCGCAGGTGTGCTCACCGCGGCCGGTGTGGGCAGCGCAGCACGCGGCTTGCCGGTAGCGGTAGGGGTGCCTGCGGCTGCGGCAGGAGCCGTGGCTGCGGCGCGTGCGGATTCGCCGCCGGGGCGGAACGCGATCATGCGCAGGAGCGTCATTTCGAAACCGCTGCGCGGATCGGGAGCCAGCGGCAGATCGCGCCGCCCGCAAATCGCGGTCTGGTAGTACAGCTGCACATCCTCGGGCGCGAGACCGCGTGCGAGGCGCTCGAGCAGCTCCAGCTCATACAGCTCATCGCCCTCGTACGCCGGGACGGTCTGCTTCAGGGCAACCCGCACCAGGAGTCCCGCGAGCTCATCCAGCACCTGCGCGTAGTCGGGGGCGAACTCCTCGAGCGATTGCGCGCAGCGCACGAGCTCCCCGGTGTCGGCGGCCGCCAGCAGCTCCACCAGGCGCACTACGTGATCACGGGAAATTGTGCCCAGCATGGCGCGCGCCTCCGCCTCGCCCGCCTTGCCGCCGCCGAAAGCGATCAGCTGGTCGAGCAGCGACAGCGCGTCGCGCACGCTGCCATCAGCCGCCTGCGCCACGAGCTTCAGGCCCGCCGCCTCGAAGGGCACGCCCTCGCGCTCGAGAATACTGCGCAGGTGCGCGGCGATGTCCGCCGCCGGCAGGCGCTTGAGGTTGAACTGCAGGCACCGCGACAGCACCGTCACCGGCAGCTTCTGCGGATCGGTGGTGGCCAGCAGGAACTTCACGTGCGGCGGCGGCTCCTCGAGGGTCTTCAGCAGCGCGTTGAAGGAGTGCGTCGAGAGCATGTGCACCTCATCGACGAGGTACACCTTGTAGCGGCCGCGGGACGGGCTGTACTGCACGTTGTCGAGCAGTTCGCGCGTGTCGTCGACCTTGGTGCGCGAGGCGGCGTCGACCTCGATGAGATCCGGAAAGCGCCCGGCGTCGATCTCGCGGCAGTTCGCGCACACCCCGCACGGTTCGGCCGTTACTCCGGTTTCGCAGTTGAGGCACTTGGCGAAAATGCGCGCGATCGTCGTCTTGCCCACACCGCGCGTGCCGGTGAACAGAAACGCGTGATGCACACGCCCACTGCCAAGCGAGTTCACGAGCGCACGCCGCACATGCTCCTGCCCGAGCAGCTCGGCGAATGTCTTCGGGCGCCACTTGCGCGCCAGGGCGGTGTAGCTCATCTGACGATCCTTCAGTCGTCCAGCAGATATCCGCAAGATGGAGGCGGCCCGCACCAGCTTAAACCTCCGGCACCCGACATCGCCGCTGCCGCTGCTGCCTTCCGGCCCTGACGGGATTCACGACTGGTCGTCGCGGAGAAACCGATGCGGGCCACCAGCGACGCTGAGTGGCGGAGAGGGTGGGATTCGAACCCACGAACACCCGTTAAGATGTTACTGGAATTCCAGTCCAGCGCCTTCGACCGCTCGGCCACCTCTCCAATCAAATACTTACGTGCTTTTCCTCGAAATGTTCCGCAATGGCGCGAAGCCCGTGGAAAAGCGGGCGCGATGATAAGGCATGCGCGGGTGGCCCGCATCTGCTGCAGAAGACGGCGAGGTGGCTGTTAAGCCCGGGGCGTCGCGGGCGGCGCCGGCGTCGCGGATTTCTCAACCTTGAAGGACGGCGGCTCATCCAGGCACCGGGCAGTGCGTGGGCGCGGGGGCGGCGCCGGTTCGTTCAGCTGCGGCAGGCGCAAGGCATTGGCGGTCTCGGGTGTGCCCATGCCGGCCGGAACTTTCAGCGGCGCGACGCTGCGCTCACCCTCGTAAGTGCGGCTCTCGCTGCAGCGGTTGGAGCTGAACTTGTTGTGCAGCGTATGGCAGCCGCTCACACCCACGAGCAGCGTCAGATACATGAACCCAGTAGCGATCTTCATTCCCGACACTTCGACTCCTTACACGTGGCTCGCAACGCGACCTGACTTCACGGCAACACCCCGGCGCTGCGGGCAGCCGCGCGCACCGTCTCGTGATACTGCTGCGCCAGCACCGTGAGCGGCAATCTTAACCCAGGACCGATGAGTCCCATCTGCTGCAGCAGCCATTTCACCGGAATCGGATTGGCTTCAACGAACAGCTCCCGGTGCAGGGGCGCCAGCGCCGCGTCCAGGCGCCCGGCACTGGCCGCGTCGCCGGCGAGCGCTGCCCTCACCATGGCCTTCATGGCGCGCGGCGCGACATTCGCCGTGACGGAAACAACTCCACGCGCACCGGCGGCGATGCTGTCGCGGGCGCTGGCGTCATCCCCGCTCAGCACCAGGAAATCCCCGCGGCAGCTGCCACGCAGCGCGCGTACCCGCGCCGCCTCCGGCACCGCCTCCTTGATCCCCACGATACCCGCGATCCGCGACAGCCGCCCGACGACTTCCGGCAGCATATCCACGGCGGTGCGCCCGGGAACGTTGTACAGGATGAGCGGCTTGCCGGCAGCCGCGGCCGCCGCGGCCGAGAAATGCTGGAACAGCCCCTCCTGGGTCGGACGATTGTAGGCGGGCGTGACGATCAGCAGCGCGTCGATGGGCAGCTGCGACAGCCAGGCCACGCGCGCGACCGTGGTCCGGGTGTTGCTGGTTCCCGCCCCGACCAGCACCGCAGCGCGCCCACGCGCCTGCGCGCAGGCGCGCGCCGCCAACTCCCGCAGCTCCTCATCCGTAAGACTCACCGATTCCCCGGTGGTGCCGCCGACGACAATGCCATCGGTGCCGTTCGCCAGATGAAAATCAACGAGCCGTGCCCAGGCCGGGAAGTCGAGCGCACCGTCCGGACCCATGGGGGTGACTATGGCGACCAGACTGCCTGAAAACATGCGTTCACGTGCTCGCCCGGGGAGGCCCGCGATGGTACGAGGCGCCTGAGCGGCGGGCAAGCCTTACCGGCAACGCACCCGGCCCACCGGTCGCAACCCGCCGCCGCTCCCGGTACACTCCAATCGCACCGACGGGAAGCACAGACACTCCGCCACCAACAGATGAAGCAGCACCTCGCCGTTTCGGCGATCGGCAGCGACCGCACAGGGATGGTCCACGAGCTGACCCGCGTGATCAGCGAGTCCGGCGGCAATATCAGCGAAAGCCGCATGGCGAACCTCGGCACCGAGTTCGCGATGCTGCTGCTGGTATCGGGCAACTGGCACGCGCTCGCGAAGCTGGAAACCGAGCTCAAACGCCTCGCCGAAGTCAGCAATCTCAGCATCCAGATGAAGCGCACCGAGCCGCGGGCAGCGCGCACGGACATGCTGCCCTACTCCATCGACGTCGTGTGCCTCGACCAGACGGGCATCGTTTCGGGCCTGGCGGGCTTTTTTGCGACCCGCAGTATCGACATCGCGGAAGCCTCCACCCGCAGCTACCCGGCCGCGCACACCGGCGCCCCGATGTTCGCGGTGCAGATGATCGTCAACGTGCCGAGTCGTATCCACGTGGCGCAGCTGCGCGAGGAATTCATGGAGTTCTGCGATTCGCTGAACCTCGACGCCATTCTCGAACCAGTCAAATCTTAGAAAGTGTGATGCCCAAGATAAAACCTGAGACCCGGGTGCCGGACTTCTCGCTGCCCGTATCGGGCGGCGGCACCTGGAGCCTCAAGGGCGCCGCCGGCAAGAAGCTCGTGATCTACTTCTACCCGCGGGATATGACCTCCGGCTGCACCCGCGAGTCACAGGATTTCCGCGATCTGTATGGCGCCTTCCGCAAGGCGGGCGCGCAGGTGGTGGGCGTATCGCGCGACAGCGTCGCGTCCCACGACAAGTTCGTGTCCAGGGAGTCGCTGCCTTTTCCACTGCTCGCCGACACTGATGAGAAAGTCTGCAAGCTGTTTGATGTCATCAAAGAGAAAACGCTGTACGGCAGAAAGTACCTGGGGGTGGAGCGCAGCACGTTCCTGCTGGATGGCACGGGCCGGGTGCGGCAGGAGTGGCGCAAGGTGAAGGTTCCCGGTCACGCGGAGGAAGTCCTTGAAGCAACGCAGCGTCTCTGAACCTGGTCCCACGGCAGCCTCGGGCGAGTCACGCGAAATGAAGGGTCGATCGCGCACCGGGCGGCGTCTGTTCATCCTCGACACCAACGTGCTCATGCACGACCCCACGGCCATCTTCCGCTTCGAAGAGCATGACGTGTACCTGCCGATGGTGGTGCTCGAGGAACTCGATGCGCACAAGAAGGGCCTGTCGGAAGCCTCGCGCAACGTGCGCCAGGTGAGCCGTTTCCTCGACGACATGATGCGCGACGCTACCAAGGAGCAGATCGACCGCGGGCTGCAGCTGCCGAGCGGCTACTCCGGCAACCACGGTAAGAAGCCCTCCACCGGGCGCCTGTTCTTCCAGACACGGCAGCTCTCGAGCGTGCTGCCGGAAGGCCTGCCCGGGCACGGCGGCGACAACATCATTCTCTCGCAGACGCTCGCGCTGCAGAACGAGCAGAAGGACGCGCGCGTCATCCTGGTGTCCAAGGACATCAACCTGCGCATCAAGGCGGCCGTACTCGGCGTGCACGCCGAGGATTACTACAGCGACAAGACGCTCGAGGACGCCGACGTCCTCTACAGCGGCATGACGGCACTGCCGACTGACTTCTGGGAGAAGCACGGCAAGGACATGCGCTCGTGGAAGGACGCTGACCGCACTTTCTACGAAATTACCGGGCCCGCGGTGCGCGAGTGGCAGCCGAACCAGGGTCTCTACGAGGACACCCCGGAAGGCATCGAGGGCATCGTGCGCCGCATCAGCGCCGACACGGCCACCATCGAGCTGACGCGCGACTATCGCAACGAGCGGCACAACGTCTGGGGCGTCACGGCGCGCAACCGCGAGCAGAATTTCGCGCTCAACCTCCTCATGGATCCGGAAATCGACTTCGTCACCGTGCTGGGACCGGCCGGCACCGGCAAGACGCTGCTGGCGCTCGCCGCCGGCCTCATGCAGACACTCGAAACCAACCGTTTCGTGGAAATCATCATGACGCGGGTGACGATTCCGCTCGGCGAGGACATCGGCTTTCTCCCCGGCACCGAGGAAGAAAAGATGGAGCCGTGGATGGGCGCCCTCATGGACAATCTCGAGGTGCTCACCGGCTCGCAGGAAGGCGGCAACTGGGGACGCGCGGCGACCAACGACCTCTTGCGCAACCGCATCAAGATCCGCTCCCTCAACTTCATGCGCGGGCGCACCTTCCTCAACCGCTTCCTGATTCTCGACGAAGCGCAGAACCTGACGCCCAAGCAGATGAAGGCGCTCGTCACGCGCGCCGGCCCCGGCACCAAGCTGGCGTGCCTGGGAAACATCGCCCAGATCGATTCACCGTACCTGACGGAGATGACCTCCGGCCTCACCTACACCGTCAATCGCTTCCGCGGCTGGCCGCATTCCGGGCACATCACGCTCGTGCGGGGGGAGCGTTCGCGGCTGGCGGACTACGCCTCCGACCAGCTGTAGGCCTCAAGATCAGGGCCGTGTTTCGCGTACCGCTTGTAAGCGGCTGTAAATATGAGGAAACTCCGCACCCCCCGTTGCGGTCGAACTGCGGATGATGCGACGAATCCTCCTTAGCGTCCTCGCTTCCCTGGCGGTGCTTGCGGGCACTGCCTTCGCACAGGAAGTGCCCGGGATGCCCGGGACGCCGAAAGCTCTCGAGCTCCCGTCCGCGGGCTCGGACCTGCCGGACATGGGCAGCCCCGCCGAAGCGATGCTGTCGAAAAGCGACGAATTCCGCTTAGGGGCAATGGTGGCGCGCGAACTGCGCGATCAGAACGCGCTGCTCGAGGACCCGGAGGTGTGCGAGTACATGCAGTCGGTGGGCCAGCGGCTCGCCTCGCAGAGCGCCATGGGCGGCCAGTTTTTCCACTACCTGGTGGTCAAGGACCCGTCCATCAACTCGTTCGCCGTGTCGGGCGGCTACGTGTTCATGTTTACCGGGCTGATACTAGCGAGTTCTACCGAGTCGGAGCTCGCGGCCGTCACGGCGCACGAGACCGCGCACATCACGCAGCATCACATCGCGCGCCAGATCCGCAACCAGAGCCAGCAGAGCCTCACCACCGCCGCGGCGCTCCTCGGAGCCATCCTGCTGGGAGCGATCGGCGGCGGCCAGGCGGCCGAGGGCGGCATAGCCGCTGCCACGGGACTTGCTGCGCAGCAGCAGATCAACTTCACGCGTGACAACGAGGCGGAAGCGGATCGCGTCGGCATGGGCTATCTCGCCGGCGCGGGCTATGACCCCAACGCCATGGCGAGCTTTTTTGACACCCTGAGCCGTCACTCGGGCCTTACCGAAACCTACATTCCGGCGATGCTCATCGATCATCCGGTCACGACCGATCGCATCGCCGAGGCGCACGCCCGCGCGGCGCAGTTCCCGCCGCGCAAGGGCAAGGACTCGCAGAGCTACCGCCTCATCCGCGAGCGCGTGCGCGTGCTCACCGCAACCGGGGATGTGAACCTTGCACAGTACTACGAGCAGAAGATGGCCCACGGCGAAAACGACCTGGGAAATCGCTACGGCCAGGCGCTGGCGCTCCTGAACAGCAATCACGCCGACGAGGCGGTAAAACTCCTGGGTCCCCTGGTGCAACAGCACGAGGGACTCACGCTCCTGCACGCCGCGCTCGGCCAGGCGCAAGCCAAGGCCGGCCACGTTGACGAGGCGCTGGACACTTTCCGTCATGCGCTGACGCTCTTCCCGCGCAACGTACCCGTCTCGGTGCGCTACGCCGAAACGCTGATGGCCGACGGCAAAGCCACACAGGCACACGAAGTGCTGCTCGACCTGTTCAACAACGTGGCACCCACGCCCGATCAGATCCGCCTCACGGCGCTCGCTGCCAGCGCCGCCAATGACCCGGGAGATGCGTATTTCTACATGGGCGAGTACCAGATCGCCGGCGGCGACCTCAACCTCGCCGCGCAGCAGCTGCAGCTGGCGCTGGCCGCGCCGAATATCAGCCAGATCCAAAGGCAACGCTACCAGGCGCGACTCGATGAGGTGCGCGAGTTCCTCGCCAGCACGCGCAAGCACCAGTTGAGCGACAACAACGGCGACGATCAGCATCCCGCCGGCCGGCGCGGCCGCTGATCCGTCCCGCGCTGCCGAAGCTGACCCCTCACCGCCGCTGCTAGAATGCGCGCTCCACTACTGTGCCCGTGCGCCCCATGACCTCAAACCTGCGTTGGCCCCTGTCACTGTTATGCCTGGCTGTGCTGGCGGGGTGCGCTGCGCGGCCGGGCGTAAAGAGCGATCCACGCGACCCGTGGGAGCGCATGAATCGCACCACTTACCGCTTCAACGACGCGTTGGACCGCGCGATCGTCAAGCCCGTGGCGCGCGGCTATCGCAAGGTCACGCCGCACTTCGTGCAGACGGGCGTCAGCAATTTCCTCGACAACCTGGAATCCCCGGTCGTCATGGTGAACGACCTCCTGCAGGGACAGTTCAAGGCCTTCGCCTCCGACACCGGGCGCCTACTGCTGAACACCACGCTCGGGATCGGAGGATTGCTGGATCCTGCGACCGCCGCGGGACTGGACAAGAACGACCGCGATTTCGGGCAGACGCTCGGCAAATGGGGCTTGAGGACCGGGCCATACCTGGTCATCCCGTTCCTTGGACCCTCGGACATCCGCGACGCGGCCGGCAAGGTTGGAGATGTGTATAGCGATCCGCGCCACTACATCCGTAACAACTGGGTCAGCTGGGGCCTGTGGGGGGTGGGGGCGGTGGACACACGGGCACGCCTGCTCGATGTGGAGGGTGCGATTAACGGCGCCTATGACCCGTATGCGTTCATCCGCAACGCTTACCTGCAGCACCGCGATTTCAAGGTGCACGGCGGGCAATCAGCAGGCGAAGAGGACCAGGAAGAGAAGATGATGGAGGAAGCCGGTGAAGATCAGGCAGCTCCCGCCGCCACAGCACCGCAGCCGTCCCCCGAATCGCAGGCACCGCCCGCGCCGCCGCACTAATCCATCGGCCGCAATCGCTTCGAAGCGATTTCGGCGGACAGTAGTTCCGTTTCCGCCGGCAAAAGGCGGGGCTCGATGCGCACCTGTTGCGATCACCTCAGCAGCCGAGCACTTCGTGGCAACCCTCGGCGTAGGGGCTTTTGCCGGCTGCGCCCCAGCCCCTACACGCCTCGCGCCAGGAGCTCGTCGACCTCGCTGATGCGGGCGAGCGCCACGAGGTCCTGCGGCAGGTGAGCGTACCGCAGACTTCGGCCCGCGCTTTTGGCGGCGCTCAGCCAGTCCAGCAGGACCGCAAGTCCTGCGCTGTCCGCCTGGCCCATGGCGCCACAATCGATCTCGAGCGGCCCCGCGGCCGCATCCCCCAGGACTGCAAGACCACGCGCCCTGGCTGCACGCGCGGTCGCAAAGGTAAGTTGGCCGCTCGCGCTGCAGCGTCCCGCCGCCGCGGGCTCAAGAGCGAACGACGCCGCGGCTGGTGCGGGCGTACTCACGCTCTACTTGCCAGCGCCGGTCTGCTTGCCGATAGCGCCCGGTTTTTCGCCGGCCTCGAGGCGCTTGATCACCGCGTCGATGCCCTGCGCGTCGATCTGCGCGCCGAAGTCCTCGCGGTAACTGTTGACGTAGCTGATGCCGTCAATCACGACATCCCACGCTTTCCAGCCGTCGGGCGTCTTGAGCATGTAATAGTTCACCGAGACGCGATCGCCGTTGCTGCGCTTGACCTCGGTGCGCACCGTGGCGCGCTTGGCGTCCGGGTCAACCTTGGTCGGGAAGATCTTCAACCGGTCGGAAGTAAAGTCGGTCAGCGCGCTGCCGTAGTTGTTGAGCAGCGAATGGTAGAACGCGTCGATAAACTGCTTACGCTGCTCAGGCGTCGCGGTGCGCCAGTGCTGGCCTAATACCAGGCGCGCTGAGTACTCGGTGTCGAAATGCGGCAGCAGGTACTTGTCGACCAGGTGGCCGACCTTCGACGGATCGCGCCGGTAGGCATCGCGATCCTTGTCCAGATCGCCGAGCATGCCCTGCGCCGCGGCCTGCACTACATCCGAGGGGCCCTCGCCCGCCGGTGCGCTGGCTGCCGCCGCCGCTGCTGCCGGTGCGGCTGGCGTCGCCTGTGCCTGTGCAACACCCAGGCCGCATGTCAGCCACAGCCCGCTCCATACAACAATTGCTCGTATCATTTCTTGGGCTCCACTTTGGTCTGCTTGTCAGTGCTCTGGCTGTCGCTGCCCTTGCTGGCGTAGTTGGCAAAGAACTTGTTGATCAGGTTCTCGAGCACGATGGCGGACTGAGTCTGATCGATGCGGCTGCCGTCCTTCAGGTAAGTGTCCTGACCGCCGGGGCTGATACCAATGTACTTGCCGCCGAGCAGGCCCTGCGTCTCGATACTGGCGAAGCTGTCTTCGGGAATCTGGTTGTACTGCAGGTCGACGCGCATGGTGACCACGGCTTTGTAGTCCTTGGAGTCGAAGCGGATGTTGGTGACATCGCCCACACGCACGCCCGACATGCTCACCGGGGATCCCACCTTGAGGTCACCGATGTTGTCGAACTCGGCCGTCACTTTATAGCCGGCCTTGGCGCCGCCGAACTTAATGCCACTGGCGGGCAGCTGGGTCGTCAGGAACAACAGCGCCGCAAAGCCCAGCAGCACAAAAAATCCGGTTCCAATTTCGAGGGTTCGATTGGCACGCATGATTGTAGGTTACCCCTGTAGGAAAGCCGCGGTCAGCACGTAGTCTAGGAGCAGAACCACCACCGATGAGGCCACTACCGTGCGGGTGGTGGCAAGTCCGACTCCGGCTGCCGTCGGCTCGGCGTGGTAGCCCTCGTTCACCGCGATCAGGCTGCAGGCGACGCCGAACACCAGGCTCTTCACCAGCCCTTCCATGACATCCCGCAGGCCGACGGCGCCTTGCATCTGCGACCAGAATACGCCCCGGTCCACGCTCATCAGCACCACACCGATCAACTGCGCGCCGTAGAGGCCGATGACACTGAAGATCCCCGCCAGGAGCGGCATGGCGATCACCCCGCCCAAAAAGCGCGGCGCCGCCACGTAACGCAGCGGATTCACCGCCATGATCTCCATGGCCGTGAGCTGATCAGTCGCGCGCATGAGGCCAATTTCAGAAGTGAGCGCGGTGCCGGCGCGGCCGGCGAACAGCAGCGCCGTCACCACTGGCCCGAGTTCCTTGAGAAGTCCAAGCGCCGCAGCCGTGCCGAGCGCCTCCTCGGAGCCGAAGCGCTGCAGCAATTCGAAACCCTGCAGGCCGAGCACCATGCCTACGAAAAGACCCGACAGCATGATGATAATGAGCGAACGGGCGCCGGCGTTGTAGATCTGGTACAGCAGCAGTCGCGGGCGCCCCAGCGAGGGCAGACACTGAGCGAGCAGCTGCCCGAGAAAGATCGTGACAACCCCCAGGCGGCGCACGCTCTCGAACACAATACTGTTGCCGCCGCCGTTACTCATCATTCATCCACCGCGAGCAGCTGGGTGGCGTAGTCGGGCGCCGGATAGTGGAACGCCACCGGGCCTTCCGCGGCTCCCGTCATGAATTGCCGCACGGCCGCCGAATCGCTCGCGCGCAGCTCCGCGGGCGTACCGGAGGCGGCGATGCGACCGGCCGCCAGGAGATAGCTGTCGTCGGCAATGCTCGCAAGTTCGCGCACGTCGTGCGAGACCACGATGCTCGTGATCCCGAGCGCTGAGTTCATGTGCTTGATGAGGCGCATGATCACACCGAGGGAAATCGGATCGAGCCCCACGAACGGCTCGTCGTAGATCAGCACTTCCGGGTCCATGACGATAGCGCGCGCGAGCGCCACCCGCCGCGCCATGCCGCCGGAGAGCTCCGCTGGCATGAGCTCCGCAGCGCCCCGCAGGCCAACGGCCTGCAGCTTGGTGAGCACCAGGCGCCGGATGAGGGGCTCCGGAAGGTCGGTGTGCTCGCGCACCGGGAAGGCGACGTTCTCGAACACGTCGAGGTCGGTGAGCAGAGCGCCGTTCTGGAACAGCATGCCTAAGCGGCGGCGCACGGCGTACACCTCGTCGCTGTTCAAAGTCGCCAGATCCCGCCCAAATGCCAGCACCTGGCCACGGTCGGCGCTGATCTGCGCCGTGATGAGCCTGAGCAACGTCGTCTTACCGGTGCCGCTCGGTCCCATCACGGCCGTGATCCGCCCGCGCCGCACTTGCAGATCGATGCCGGAAAAAATCGGCCGGCCGCCGACGGCGTAGTAAGCGTCACGCACATCGACCACCACGTCGGAGGCCGCGGCCGCTGCGGCGGGCTGTGGGGATGCAGCGCTGCTCAAGCCGCCTGGGTTTCCATGTCAGCCGTGTAACGACCGGTGGTCGCGAGCCCGTTCAGCTTCGCGCGCCTGGCGAACTCTTTCTGCCCGGCGGCAAAAGTCGCGCTCGTGCCGCCCCAGGCCTTGAGCGCGGTGTCCTGCAGTGCGCGACCGTAACTGAAGGTCAGCGACCACGGCAGCGGCCCAAGCTTGTGCATGAGCGACAGGTGCAGCGTCGCCTCGGTCGGGGACTGGCCGCCGGAAAGAAAGGCAATCCCCGGCACGGCGGGCGGCACGTGCCGCTTGAGCACCCGCACCGTCGCCTCGGCAACGCTCTGCGGTGGAGCCCGATTGGCCGCCTTCTTGCCCGAGATCACCATGTTGGGCTTGAGCACCATGCCCTCGAGGTACACCCGGTGCTCAAACAGCTCACGAAACACGGTGCTTAAGACCTCCTCGGTCACCTGCTCGCAGCGCTCGATGGAATGCGCGCCATCCATGAGCACTTCCGGCTCGACGATCGGCACGATGTCGTTTTCCTGGCAGAGCGCCGCGTAGCGCGCCAGCGCGTGCGCATTCGCCTTGACCGCAAACCAGGTCGGTATGCCGTCGGCGATGTCGATCACCGCACGCCACTTGGCGAAACGCGCGCCCAGCCCGCGGTATTCGATGAGCCGCTCGCGCAGGCCGTCGAGTCCTTCGGTGATGGTCTCAGCAGGGAAACCCGCGAGCGGCTTCGCGCCCAGATCGACCTTGATCCCCGGGATCATGCCCTGCTTGGTGAGGTACTGCGGAAACGGCGTGCCGTCCTTGGTTTTCTGGCGGATGGTCTCATCATAAAGAATGACGCCGCTCACCGATTCGGCAGCCCCGGGGGCGGTGAAGAGCATCTCGCGGTAGCTGCGGCGATGCTCCTCGGTGGAGTCGAGCTTGATGGCGTCGAAACGCTTCTTGATCGTGCCCGAGCTTTCGTCCGCGGCCAGGATGCCCTTGCCACTTGCCACCATGGCGCGCGCTATCCGGTTGAGCTCACTCGCATTCATCGGCTTAGTCCTGAAAAACGGGGGGCCAAGGATAGCAAATCAGCCCCCCGCGCCGGGGATGGCACGCACGGTGCTCCCCTTGGTTGTGAGGCTAATTAGTACTAAACTAGTCCTAGTTCCAAAGTGAGGTCGTTATGCTGCGTATCAGCCGGCTCACCGACTACGCCACCGTAATACTCGCCGCTCTTGCCGGCGAGCCTGGGCGCGTGCAGACCGCCGCCGCGCTTGCCGAAAGCACGCACATTGCCGCGCCGACGGTGTGCAAGCTGCTGAAGCAGCTGCAGCGCGCGGGGCTCGTGCTCTCGACACGCGGCTTGCACGGCGGCTACCAGCTCGCGCGGCCGGCCTCACAGATCAGCGCGGCCGCCATTCTCGACGCACTCGAGGGGCCGGTAGCGCTCACCGACTGCTCCGCCGGCTACGGCAACTGCGAGATCGAGGACAGCTGCCGGGTAGGGCGCGTGTGGCAGCGGCTGAATCTCGCCATCCGCCGCTCCTTATATGACGTGAGCCTGGCGCAGCTCGCGGGCCTCGAGGCCGCTCCGGCACGCCTGCCCGCGCTCGAGCGCGAGATGAAGGCCGCCGCCTCACGCACCCCGGTTCGCGCCTGACTGAACCTAAATGAGCGAAAACGCCAAACAACTTGAGACGCTGATCGGCCGGGGCTACCAGCACGGCTTCGTGACTGAGATTGATTCGGACACGGTCCCACCGGGTCTGGATGAGGACGTCGTGCGCCTCATTTCGCGCAAGAAGCAGGAGCCGGCCTTCCTCACCGAGTGGCGGCTCAAGGCGCTGCGCCACTGGCTCACCATGAACGAGCCGCACTGGGCGCATGTGAAGATCGCGCCCATCGACTACCAGGCCATCTCCTATTACTCCGCGCCGAGAGCGAAGAAGGACGGACCGAAGAGCCTCGCCGAAGTGGATCCGAAGCTGCTCGAGACCTACGCGAAGCTCGGCGTGCCCCTGCACGAGCGCGCGCGGCTCGCCGGTGTCGCCGTGGACGCCGTGTTCGACAGCGTGTCGGTTGCGACCACCTTCAAGGACCGCCTCGCCGCCGCCGGGGTGGTCTTCTGCCCGTTCTCCGAAGCGGTGCGCACGCACCCGCACCTGATCGAGCAGTACCTCGGCAGCGTCGTGCCACCGTCCGACAACTTCTTCGCCACCCTGAATTCCGCGGTGTTCACCGACGGCTCGTTCGTGTACGTGCCGAAGGGCGTGCGCTGCCCGATGGAGCTGTCGACGTACTTCCGCATCAACGCCGCCAAGACCGGGCAGTTCGAACGCACGCTCATCATCGCGGACGCGGGCAGTCACGTGTCATATCTTGAGGGGTGTACTGCACCAATGCGCGACGAAAACCAACTGCACGCCGCGGTCGTGGAGCTGGTGGCGCTCGATGACGCCTTCATCAAGTACTCCACCGTGCAGAACTGGTATCCCGGCGACGCCAACGGCGTCGGCGGCATTTATAACTTCGTCACCAAGCGCGGCGAATGCCGCGGCCGCAACTCGCATATCTCCTGGACCCAGGTGGAAACCGGCTCCGCCATCACCTGGAAGTACCCGAGCTGCGTGCTGCGCGGCGCAGGCTCGATCGGTGAGTTCTACTCCGTCGCAACGGTGAACAATCACCAGCAGGCGGACACCGGCACGAAGATGATCCACATCGGCAAGGACACGCGCAGCACCATCGTTTCCAAGGGCATCTCTGCCGGCCACGGCCAGAACACCTACCGGGGACTGGTGAAGATGCTGCCGAGCGCGCACGGCGCGCGCAATTTCACCCAGTGCGATTCGCTCTTGATGGGTGGCCAGTGCGGCGCGCATACCTTCCCGTACGTGGAGGTGAAAAATCCGACCGCCACGGTGGAGCACGAGGCGAGCACCTCGAAGATCAGCGAGGAGCAGCTGTTCTACTGCCTCGCGCGCGGCATCTCGCAGGAGGATGCGGTCAACATGATTGTGAGCGGCTTCTGCAAGTCGGTGTTCAAGGAGCTGCCGATGGAATTTGCGGTCGAGGCGCAGGCGCTGCTGGCGGTGAGCCTCGAAGGCGCGGTGGGCTGACATGACTGCAATGCTGAGCATCAAGAATCTGGCGGCAACCGTCGACGGCAAGCTGATCCTCAAGGGGCTCAACCTCGAGGTCGGCGCCGGTGAGATACACGCCATCATGGGGCCGAACGGCTCCGGCAAGAGCACGCTTGCGCACGTGCTCGCCGGGCGCCCGGGCTACGAGATCACTTCCGGCACGGTCACCTACCAGGGCCAGGACCTGCTGGCGCTAGCGCCGGAGGAACGCGCCCGCGCCGGCGTGTTCCTGGGTTTCCAGTACCCGGTCGAGATCCCGGGCGTGAACAACGTGTACCTCCTCAAGGCGTCGCTCAACGCAGCGCGCAAGCAGCACGGCCTTGCGGAAGTTGACGCGTTCGAGTTCCTCACCCTGGTGCGCGACAAGATGAAGCTCATGCGCATCGACGACAGCTTCCTGTCGCGGGGCGTGAACGAAGGCTTCTCGGGCGGTGAGAAAAAGCGCAACGAGATCCTGCAGATGCTGGTGCTGGAACCGAAGCTCGCGATTCTCGATGAGACCGACTCCGGACTCGATATCGATGCCTTGAAGGTGGTCGCCGCCGGGATAAATTCGCTGCGCTCGCCGCAGCGCGCGTGCGTGCTGGTCACCCACTACCAGCGCCTGCTTGAGTACGTCGTGCCCGACTTCGTCCACGTGCTCGTGGATGGGCGTATTGCCAGAAGCGGCGACCGCACGCTGGCACTGGAGCTCGAGAAGCGCGGCTATGACTGGGTGTCCGGCGCGGCGGCGTAAGAAAGGCCATGAGCACTCCCCTCACCACCCGCATTGTCGAGGAATACGCGAGCGCCTCGCGTGCGCTGGCGTCCTCGGGCGCCACGGATCGGCGGCGTGCGGCGATCGAGAGCCTCACGGCGCACGGCCTGCCGACCTCGCGCGACGAGAACTGGAAGTACGCCAACCTGCGCCCCCTGGAGCGGTTGCGATTTAGTCCGGCCGCAAACGCTGCGATGGCGATGAATCTGTCTGAGCTGGCTGCGCAGCTGCCGCCGGCATTGCCCGATTGCTCCCGGCATGTGTTTGTCGATGGTCTTTATGCCCCGACCCTGTCAGCACCAGGAGCAGCTGGCGCCGCCACCGTCACCTCGCTGGCGCCAGCGCCTGCCGCTGCCCGGACTGCGGCACCCCGACACACAGTGGACGAGCGCTTTGCCGCCCTGAACGAGGCCTTTGCGACCGACGGCGCAGCCATCCAGGTGGCCGCGGAGGCGGGTGCTACGGGTAGTGCCAGCGTGGAGCTGCTGTTCGTCGCGAGCGCCGACGGACAGGCCGGCGCGTCCTACCCGCGGGTGGAACTGCAGCTCGACGCCGGCGCGAGCCTCACGCTCATCGAGCGACACCTGAGTGTGGGGAGCGACAACGGCTTTGTGAACAGCGCCGTTACCGTGGAGCTCGCCCGCGGTGCGACCCTGCATCACTACCGGCTGCAGGAGCTCGGCGCCCGGGCAGTCCTGTTCGATACGCTCACGGCGGCACTCGGACAGGATGCGTCGTACCAGTTGCAGGGCATCAGTACCGGTGCACAGGCAGCGCGCTCCACCGTTGTAGTGCAGCTCGCCGGTGCGGGAGCGAATCTTGCCATGGCCAACGCCGCACTCGGCGACCGGCAGCAGGTGAACGACACCTTCGCGCTCGTCGAACACCTGGCGCCGCGCGCCCGCACCACCCAGACGTTCCGGGGCATCGCGGCGGGGCGCGCCCGCGTGGCCTTCAACGGCAAGATCGTGGTGGCCGGCAACGCCGCGGGCACGGACTCGCAGCAGTCGCTGCGGGGCCTGCTGGCCGGCGCCGAGGCCGAGATCGACGTGCGGCCGCAGCTGGAGATCTACACCGACGAGGTGCGCTGCAGCCACGGCGCGACCGTCGGCAAGCTCGACGACAACATGCTTTTTTATCTCCTGTCGCGCGGGCTCGATCGCGATGCGGCGCAGCGACTCCTGAAATGGGCGTTCCTCGGCGACGTGCTGGTAAAAATTACCCTGCCCGCGCTGCGACGTGAGATCGAGGCGCGCCTGCCCGGCGCGCTCAAGGATGAAAGCTTGCGGGAGTTACTGTAATGGCTGCCAACCCCGTCCGTACCGCCACGCTGCCCGCGTATGACGTCGAGCGGGTGCGGCGCGATTTTCCGATCCTCAACACTACGGTCAACGGGCATCCGCTGGTGTACCTGGACAGCGCGGCTTCCGCACAGCGCCCGCTGCAGGTGCTGCGGGCCGTCGAAGATTACGAGACGCACTCGCACGCCAACGTCCATCGTGGTGTGCATGCCCTGAGCCAGGCGGCTACCGCCGCTTACGAAGGCGCCCGCGAGCGCGTGCGGCGCTTCATCAACGCCGGTTCGACGCGCGAAATCATCTTCACCCGTGGCACCACCGAGGCCATCAACCTCGTCGCGCAGGCCTGGGCGCGCGAGCGCCTGAAGCCGGGGGACGAGATCCTCATCACCGCGCTCGAGCACCACGCCAACATCGTTCCCTGGCAGATGGTGTGCGAGCAGACCGGCTGCACGCTCAAGGTGGCGCCCATCAACCGGCGCGGGGAACTGGAGTTCGACGCGTTCCTGAAGCTCCTGGGGCCGCGCACGCGCCTGGTCGCCGTGGCGCAGGTCTCGAACGCGCTCGGCACCATTCTCCCCATCGAGCGCATCGTCGCCGCCGCGCACGCCGCCGGCGCCCTGGTGCTGATCGACGGCGCCCAGGCGGTCCCGCATACGCGCGTCGACGTACGTGCGCTCGGCGCCGATTTCTATGCGTTCTCCGGCCACAAGCTCTACGGCCCTACCGGCATCGGCGTGCTCTACGGGCGCGAGGCATTGCTCGCCGCTATGCCGCCCTGGCAAGGCGGCGGGGACATGATCCTGACCGTGTCGTTCGAGAAGACCACCTACAACGATCTGCCGTGGAAGTTCGAGGCCGGCACTCCGAACATGTCAGGAGCCGTCGGACTGGCCGCGGCGATGGACTACGTTGAGAGTCTGGGGATGGAAGCCATCGCGGCGCATGAGGCGCACCTGCTCGAGCTCGCCACCGCCGCGCTCACGAAGATTCCCGGCATCGTGCTCATCGGGACCGCGGCCCACAAGGCCTCGGTGCTGTCCTTCACCATGCAGGGAGTGCATGCGCACGACCTCGGCACCATCCTCGACTCGCAAGGCGTTGCGGTGCGCACCGGACATCATTGCGCCATGCCGGTCATGGCCTTCTTCGGCGTGCCGGCGACGGCGCGTGCCTCCTTCGGCTGCTACAACACCGAAGGCGAGGTGGACTCATTGGTGCGCGCGCTCGGCAAGGTGCGCGAGGTGTTTGGCTGATGGACCTGAAGGACCTGTATCGCGATGTGATCCTGGATCACAACCGTCAGCCGCGTAACTTCGGGCGCATCGACGCACCCGACGGGCGCGCCGACGGCCACAACCCCTTGTGTGGCGATGAGCTGTCGGTGTTCGTGCGCCTGGCTGGCGAGCGGGTCGAGGACATCCGCTTCGAGGGCAAGGGCTGCGCCATTTCCACCGCCTCCGCTTCGCTCATGACCGAGGCGGTCAAGGGCAAGGATCGCGCCGCGATTCAGGAGCTCTTCGAGCGCGTGCACGCGCTCCTGACACAAGCAGATGCGCCGCCCGATGTGACGCTCGGCAAGCTCGCGGCGCTCTCCGGGGTGCGCGAATTTCCGGCGCGCGTGAAGTGCGCGAGCCTGTGCTGGCACACGCTGAACGCCGCGCTCGAGCATGGCACGGCGACGGTGTCCACCGAGTAGGCCCTTGAGCATGCGTCGCCACGAGAACGAACCCTTTGTCGTCAGCCGCGAAGTGCGCGCGGTGATCGTGCCCGCCGGCCAGGAAGTGAAGCTCAAGGTCGGCCAGGCCGGTTACATCACCCAAGCGCTCGGTGGCAGCTTCACGGTGTACCTCGAGGGGAACCTGTTCCGGATCGCCGGCGAGGACGCCGACGCCATCGGCCAGGAATCGGTGAAGGCGCCGGAGCTGCCCCCCAATGCCAGTGAAGAGGATGTGAAAAAGCTCGCCTGGGAGCAGATGCGCAGCTGCTACGACCCGGAGATCCCGATCAACATCGTGGACCTGGGACTGGTCTACGACTGCGAGGTCACCGCCAACGAAGACGGCACGCGCACGGTGGAGGTGCAGATCACCCTCACCGCCCCGGGCTGCGGCATGGGCGAGATCCTGGTGGAGGACGTGCGCGACAAGATCCGGCGCATCCCGACGGTACGCGAAGCGCGCGTGGAACTCACGTTCGATCCGCCGTGGAACCAGAGCATGATGAGCGAAGCGGCGCGTCTGCAGACCGGGATGTTCTGAAGTGGCATGAGTGGTCGCTGGATCGATGTGGCCGGGAGCGATGCGGTGAGCGAGACCACACCTCTTGGAGTCGAGTTTGACGGGCAGGCCGTGGTCATTGTTCGCTGCGGCGCGACGCTGTATGCGGTCGAGGACCGCTGCACACACGATGGCGAGTCGCTCGCCGGTGCGGAAGTGGAGGATTGCCAGCTCATCTGCCCGCGACACGGAGCTCGGTTTTGCCTGCGTACCGGGGAGGCCCTCACGCCGCCGGCCTACGAGCCGGTGCGTACCTACGCGGTGCGCGAGGAGAACGGCCGCGTGCTGCTGGAGGAGCCCCAATGAGGCGGGGCACATGAGGCGCCTCACCCTCATGCGCCACGGTGAAGCGCGCTGGAAGGATCCCGGCACCGAGGACTTTGCACGCGCGCTCAGCCGCCGCGGCGCCGCCGGCGCGCAGGCCATGGCGGCACGCTTACGCGAACTGGCGCTGCTTCCCGACCGCGTCATGACCAGTCCCGCGCGCCGCACCGAGCAGACCGCGGACATCGTGGCACAGGAGCTCGCCCTGCCCGCGCGGTACCTGCTGCGCGAGGAAGGCCTTTATCTCGCCAGCGCGGCGGAGCTGCTGAAGATCGTGCAGGGCACGGGACCGCGCATCGCGCACCTCATGATCGTCGCTCACAACCCCGGCGTGTCGGAGCTCGCGCACATGCTGGCGCCCGAGGAAGAGCCGACGCAGCTGGCGGCGGCCGGATTGTGCTCGATCGCATTCGAAACCAGTGACTGGCAGGCCATCGGGCGCGCCGCGGTGTCCGGGGTGTGCAGGGAGACCCCGGCGCGGCGCCTGT
Organism: uncultured Gammaproteobacteria bacterium; assembly: GCA_963793895.1. GTDB lineage: Bacteria > Pseudomonadota > Gammaproteobacteria > Steroidobacterales > Steroidobacteraceae > 13-2-20CM-66-19. Next base: position 961,838 of record CAWCBV010000004.1, on the reverse strand, counting down.
TCGGCTTATTCAGCTAAAGCTCGTCGAACTTAAGCCAGTCCGCCGTGCCAATGATTTGTTCCCGCTCTTTGAAGCTGGCCATTGCAGCCGCGAGCGCGCTGCTGTCACCCGCTGTACGGATAGCCGCCAGTGTCTTCTGCATGGCGCGAATGGCCGCCCGCTGCAGGTCGGACGGAATAATGACGAGCTTGTAGCCCAGTTCCTGCAGGCGCTTCAGAGGCACCAGCGGCGTCTTGCCGCCATGGAACATGTTGATCAGCTTGGGCTGCGGAATGGCTTTCGCAATCTGCTCGATCTGTTCAACGGATTCGGGGGCTTCAACGAAAATCATGTCGGCACCGGCTTCGAGGTAGGCGCGCGCACGGTCCAGCGCCTGCGATAAGCCCTCGACGGCAATCGCGTCAGTGCGCGCGATGACGACGAAGTCCGGATCGATCACGCTGTCCCGGGCGACGCGGATCTTCAGGCACATCTCGGCAGCTGCAATGAGTGACTTGTCCTCCAGATGCCCACAGCGCTTCGGAAATTGCTGATCCTCGATGTGATAGCCGCTGACGCCGAGGCGCTCATACAGCCGTGTCATGCGCCGCACATTGAGCCCGTTGCCGAACCCGGTGTCGGCATCAGCGATCACGGGAATGCCCGTCACATCCACGATACCCGCGAGTCGATCGGCGACCTCGTTCAGGCTGAGTAATCCGAGGTCCGGGTAACCCGCGCCGCGGGAAATCGCGCCGCCACTGGCATAGATCACCTGGAACCCGGCCTGCTCCACCAGCCGGGCCGAGAGCCCGTCAAAGACCCCGGGAGCCACCACGATTTCTTCAGCGCCAATGAGCTGGCGCAAGCGCCTGGCTGGCTTCATTCAGCACTCCGGTACGTTGACGGCAAGGCCGCCCTGCGAGGTTTCCTTGTAGATCGTCGACATATCGACGCCGGTCTGGCGCATGGTGGCGATGACCTGGTCGAGCGAGACCTTGTGGGTGCCATCGCCGCGCATGGCGAGCCGCGCGGCATTCACCGCCTTGACCGACCCCATGGCGTTTCTCTCGATGCACGGAATCTGCACCAGTCCCGCCACCGGATCGCAGGTGAGGCCGAGGTTGTGCTCCATGCCGATCTCCGCCGCGTTCTCGACCTGCTCGGCCGTGCCCTGCAGCGCTGCGACCAGCCCCGCGGCGGCCATCGAACACGCCACCCCCACCTCGCCCTGGCAGCCCATTTCGGCGCCGGAGATCGAGGCGTTGCGCTTGTAGAGCATACCCATCGCCGCCGCGGTGAGGAGGAAGCGGATGACGCCCTCCTCGTTCGCGCCCGGCTCGAAGCGCCGGTAGAAATGCAGCACCGCCGGCACGATGCCGGCCGCCCCGTTGGTGGGCGCCGTCACCACGCGTCCGCCCGCGGCGTTCTCCTCGTTGACCGCCAGCGCGTAGGCATTCACCCAGTCCATTACATCCAGCGGCCCCGGGGTCGTGTTCTCGACGAGCATGCGGTACATCCGCGGCGCGCGGCGGCGCACCTTCAGCACGCCGGGCAGGAGCCCGCTCTGGCGGAAGCCGCGCTCCACGCAGGCTTGCATTACCTTCCACAGGTTCAGCAGCTTCGCCCGCACCTCGGCTTCCGGCGCCCAGCTGCGCTCGTTGGCGAGCACCAGTTCGTAGATCTCGAGCCCATGCTCGCGGCAGCGCGCGAGCAGTTCGTCTCCGGAGGTGAAGGGATGTGGCGGCGCGGCGCGCGCGCCGGTACCCTGCGCCTCCTCCTCGTCGCCGCGCACCACGAACCCGCCGCCCACGGAGTAGTACTCCTCCTCGCGCAGCACTTTCCCTGCGGCATCCAGGGCGGTGAAACGCATGCCGTTGGAATGGCGCGGAAGTTGCTCGTGCCGCATGAAGAGCAGCTGCATCGGCTCATCGAAGGCAATCTCGTGCTCGCCCAGCAATCGAATGCGGCCGCTCTGGCGGATGCGCGCGATGCCCGGCTCGATGCTGTCCGGATCGACGCTCTCCGGCTGCGCGCCTTCGAGGCCCGCCAGCACGGCGCGATCGGTGCCATGCCCGACCCCCGTGAACGCGAGCGACCCGTACAGGCGCACGGCGATCTGCCGGGTCGCGCCGAGGAGGCCGTCGCGCTTCAGTCGCAGCACGAATTCACGCGCCGCCCGCATCGGGCCCATGGTGTGGGAGCTCGAGGGCCCGATCCCCACCTTGAAAATGTCAAAGACGCTCAAAGTCATGTCGTTACACCTCTTATCAGCCGCGCCCCCGCAGGCGCCGCAGCTGCGCCCGCTCGTGCTTGCCAGGGCGCTCGCGCGGCCGCGGAGTCAGCGCCGCCGCGAGCCTCATCCGCACGCGAAACTCGCCCGCCCGGGCCACGCTCGCCGCGGACTCCTCATAAGCACGCAGCGCCTCGGCGGCCGGACCGCGTCGCAGCGGAATCAGGGCCACGACACACTCGAATTCGACCGTACCGCGCACAAAGCTGACCTGGTCCCCGGGACGGACCTCGCGGGCCGGCTTGACGCGCTCGCCATTCACGTGCACCCGGCCGCCCGCCACGGCCTCGGCAGCCAGGACGCGCGACTTGAACAGCCGCACCGCGAACAACCAGCGGTCCAGGCGCGCAGCTCCCGGGTGGGTGCCTGACAAGGGCTGTGACATGGAGCCTCAAGTATAATTGCACGCCATGAACCAGGCTGTCATCGAGCGGCTGCGGGGGGAGCTTCAGGGCCTTACCGCGCAGGGACTCTATAAGAAAGAGCGCGTCCTCGGCGGTCCACAGGGCGGGGTGGTCCAGGTCGCGGGCCACAGCGTGATCAATCTGTGCGCCAACAACTACCTCGGGCTCGCCAACCACCCGGCGGTGCGCGCGGCAGCGCAGCGCGCGCTCGATGAGTATGGCTACGGCATGGCATCGGTACGCTTCATCTGCGGCACGCAGGAGCTGCACAAAGAACTCGAGAGCCGCCTGGCCCGCTTTCTCGGCACGGAGGATGTGATCCTCTATTCCTCCTGCTTCGATGCCAACGGCGGGCTGTTCGAGACGCTCCTCGATGAGCGCGACGCGGTAATTTCGGACGCCCTCAACCACGCCAGCATCATCGACGGTATTCGCCTGTGCAAGGCGCAGCGCCACCGTTACGCCAACAATGACATGGCGGAGCTCGAGCAGTGTCTCAAACAGGCCGCGGGCGCGCGCACGCGGCTCATCGCGACCGACGGCGTGTTCTCCATGGATGGCTTCATCGCGAAGCTGGGCCAGATCTGCGACCTGGCCGAGCGCTACGACGCCCTGGTGATGGTGGATGACTCGCACGCCACCGGCTTCATGGGAGCGAGCGGGCGCGGCACGCCCGAGCATTGCGGCGTGGCGGCGCGCGTCGACATTCTCACCGGCACGCTCGGCAAGGCTCTGGGCGGCGGCAGCGGCGGCTACGTCGCCGCGCGTAAAGAAATAATCGAGTGGCTGCGGCAGCGCTCGCGGCCGTATCTGTTTTCCAACAGCATCCCGCCGGTGGTCGCGGCTGCGAGTCTTGCCGTGCTCGAGCTCCTCGAGCACTCACCGCAGCTGCGCACGCAACTGTTCGATAACACGCGCTTCTTCCGCGAGGGCCTGGCACGGGCGGGATTCAACCTCAAGCCCGGCGAGCATCCGATCATCCCGGTGATGCTCGGCGATGCCTCACTCGCCGGTCGCGTGGCGGATGCGCTGCTCGAGCGCGGCGTGTACGTCATCGGCTTCTCCTTCCCCGTCGTGCCCAAGGGCCAGGCGCGCATTCGCACCCAGATGTCGGCGGCGCTCGAGCGCGGCCAGCTGGAGCGTGCGTTGCAGGCCTTCACCGCCGTCGGCCGCGAGCTGGGTGTGCTCGGCGCGGCGCGCACTTAACCCGGATAAGAAAAATCATGAAAGCACTGGTCAAGCAGCAGGCGGCGCCCGGCATCTGGCTCGAGGACATCCCGGAGCCAACCGTGGGACACAACGATGTGCTCATCGAGATCGCCAAGACCGCGATCTGCGGCACCGACATGCACATCTACAAGTGGGACGCGTGGGCGCAAAAGACCATTCCCGTCCCCATGGCGGTCGGCCACGAGTATTGCGGCCGCATCGTCGATATGGGCTCGGAGGTGAAGGGACTGAAGACCGGCGACCGCGTCTCCGGCGAGGGCCACATCACCTGCGGGTACTGCCGCAACTGCCGCGCCGGCCGGCGGCACCTGTGCCGCAACACCGTCGGCGTGGGCGTCAACCGGCCGGGAGCGTTCGCCCAGTACCTGTCCATCCCGGCCGACAACACCTTCAAGCTCCCGGACTCGATCCGGGACGACATAGCCTCCATCCTCGATCCCTTTGGCAATGCCACCCACACGGCGCTCGCCTTCAACATGGTGGGCGAGGATGTGCTCATCACCGGCGCGGGCCCCATCGGCATCATGGCCACCGCCGTGGCACGCTTCACCGGCGCGCGGCACGTGGTGGTCACCGACGTGAACGACTACCGGCTGGACCTGGCGCGCAAGATGGGCGCGACGCGCGCCATCAACGTGCAGCGCGACTCGCTCGATCAGACCATGAAGGAGCTGGGGATGCAGGAAGGCTTCGACGTCGGACTCGAGATGTCGGGCAATACGGCAGCGTTTCGCGACATGCTGCGCACCATGCACCACGGCGGCTCGATCGCGATCCTGGGGATTCCGCCCGAGGAAATGGCGATCGACTGGAACCAGGTGATCTTCAAGGGCCTCACCCTGAAGGGGATCTACGGCCGGGAAATGTTCGAGACCTGGTACAAAATGGCGAGCCTGCTGCAAAGCGGACTCAACCTCGATCCGATCATCACCCACCACTTCCCCGTGCAGGAATACATCCAGGGCTTCGAGACCATGGGCTCGGGAAAGTCCGGCAAGGTCATCCTCGACTGGTCGACCCTTTGAAAGCCGGCTGACAACAACCAACAAACGGGAGCTGCGCCATGAAACGACGGACTTTCTGTGGGATGACCCTGGCCGCTGGCGCTGTTAGCTCGCTGCCGCTCGGCCGCCTGGTTTACGCGCAAGGTAAATCTGCGCAGCCCGAACCAGCCGATCTGCGCGCCATAAAGCTCTCCGGTGCCGAGACGACCATTGAGCGTGCCGCCGTTGAGGATTTTCGCGCCAGCCTGCGAGGCCCGCTCTTAAGCGCGGGCCAGGAAGGCTATGACGCGGCCCGACGCGTCTGGAACGGAATGATCAACAAGCACCCCGCCCTCATCGCGCGTTGCGCCGACGCCGCTGACGTCGCGCGCGCCGTCACCTTCGCGCGTGAACGCGAGCTGCTGCTGGCTGTGCGCGGCGGTGGGCATAGCTTCCCCGGATACTCGACCTGCGATGGCGGTCTGATGCTCGATCTGTCATCCATGAATTCCGTAAGCGTGCAGGCAGCGACTCGAACCGCCCAGGTCGGCGGTGGGGCCTGGGTAGTCAACGTCGACGCCGCGACCCAGAAAGTAGGCCTGGCAACAACCCTGGGGCAGATATCGAACACCGGTGTGGGTGGTCTGACGCTCGGCGGCGGATTTGGCTGGCTGTCGCGGCGCTTCGGTCTGGCCTGCGACAACCTCGTCAGTGCGCAGCTCGTGACTGCCGACGGCAAACTGCGGCGCGTGAGTGAAAAAGACGAGCCGGATCTGTTCTGGGCAATACGCGGCGGCGGCGGCAACTTCGGCGTCGCGACCTCATTCGAATACCGCCTGCATCCGCTCGAGTCCAGGGTACTGGCGGGACACATCGATTACCCGGCACCGCAGGTCAGGGACGCGATTGAATTCTATGCCGAGCTGATCTCGAAGGCCCCGCGCGAACTGAGCGTCGACCTGGATCTGTCAGCCGGTGCGGATGGCCAGCCAGGCGCCAACATCTACGTGTTCTACAGCGGCGATCCCAAGATCGGCAATAAACTGCTGGAGCCTTTGCAGCGGTTTGGCAAGCCGGTCAAGAACACCATCGGTCCAAGCACTTATCTCGCCGTACAAGCCCAATTTGATGGTCCGCCCGTGGATCCGAACAGCAGCTACCTCAAGGGTGGCTTCGTGCGCGAATACTCGCCCGGGCTCATTGACGTGCTGGCACGTGAGTTCAGGCCAGACAAGCGACTCAGCGCTTTTTTCCAGAACGCCAACGGCGCGGTCGCGGCCGTGCCGCAAACGGCTACGGCGTTCTCGCATCGCAACGCCATCGCGAACATGATGTTCGGAGGTCATTGGAACGACGCCGCCTACAACGAGCAGGGCCGCGCCATGGTGCGCGCGAACTGGGACAAGGTGGCCCCGTTCACGGACGGTTACTACGTCAATCTCAATGACGTGGATCCGAAGAGTACGGATCGCAACTACGGTCCGAATTTCGCGCGGCTGGCAGCAGTCAAAAAGCAGTTTGACCCGCTGAACCTCTTCCGCCTGAACGCGAATATCAAACCGGCCTGAGCGTCTAGCGCACTTCGCAGAAGCAGTAGGCGTACAGGCGGTTCGGCACGCTGAAGCGGCTCAGGCGCGCGACTTCGCGGGTCAGCGGGTCAAGGCGCTGCGCGATCCCGGCAACCTGCGCGAGCGAACGGTCGCCGCTGCTCAGGTGCAGCATGGCGACTGCGGCGCGTGATTTCAGCTGCAGTGCCAGTTGCTCGGCCCAGGTGAGCTCCGGCTCGAGCATCTGTGTTGCGTAGCTGGTGAGCTTCGCGCGCTGCGCGGCGGCCCTGACGGCGTCGTCGAATGAGCCCAGGTGATCGACCAGCCCCAGGCGCTGCGCATCGCTCCCCGCCCACACCCGTCCCTGCGCGATTTCGTTGACCTGGTCACGGGTCTTCTTGCGCCCGGCGGCTACGCGCGACAGGAATTCCTCGTAGCCACGTGAGACGCCCGCCTGCAGCAGCGTACGTGCCGCATCCCCCAGGGGGCGGTCGATGCGCAGCTGGCCGGACAGCGGCGTCGTGCCCACGCCGTCAACGCTGACGCCGACCTTGCCGAGCGTCTTGTCGACGGTCGGGATGATGGCGAAGATGCCGATGGAGCCGGTGATGGTCGCCGGGCTTGCCCAGATCTCATCCGCCGGAGCTGAAATGTAGTAACCGCCGGAAGCCGCGTAGCCGCTCATGGAGACCACCAGCGGTTTACCCGCGGCGCGCAGTGCCGTGAGCTCGCGGTAGATCGCCTCGGAGGCGAGCACACTGCCGCCGGGGCTGTCGACTCGCAGCACCAGCGCCTTCACGTCCTTGTCCAGCCGTGCCTGGCGAATCAGGTGTGCGGTGGACTCCCCGCCGATGGTGCCCGGCGGCTGTTCGCCGTCGAGGATCTCGCCCTCGGCGACGATCACGCCGATGCGCGGCTTGCCGTCCGCGTGCAGTTTCTTCTGCGCGCGTGCGTAGCGCAGATACTCGGCAACCGTCACCGAGCGGAACGAACCCGTCGCCTCGTCCTCACCGACGAGCTCGATGAGGCGCCGCTCGACATCCGGTTTGGCCGTCACGGCGGTGACGAGCTTCGCCTGCAGCGCAACCTGGGCGGCGTTGCCCTGGGCGGCCGGTACGCTCTTCGCCAACGTGCCGACGTAGTCGCTGAGCGCCCCGGGCGCGAGCTTGCGGGCGCTGGAAACGTCCGCCTGGTAAGTGCTCCACAGCGCCGTCAGGTAAGAGCGGCTCTCCTCGCGATCCTCCGCCGACATGCTGGTGCGCGTGAACTGCTCCACCGCACTCTTATAGGCGCCGACCCGGAACACGTTGATGTCCACACCCAGCTTGTCGAGCGCGTCCTTGAGGAACCTGCGGTAGCGGTCGTAGCCGTCGACCAGCACGAACCCCATCGGATCGAGGTCGACCTCATCGGCCTGTGCAGCCAGGTAGTAGGGCTCCTGGGTCAGCGTGGTGCCGTAAGCGATGACCTTCTTGCCGGTGGCGCGGAACTCGCGCAGTGCGCTCGCCAGTTCCTCCATCGTCGGCACGGTCGCGGTTTCGAACTTGTCCAGATCGAGCGCCAGCGCCCTGATCCGCTTGTCGCCGGCCGCCGCGCGGATCGAGTCCGTGAGATCCCACAGCAAGGTCTCGGTATGCCCGTCGCCGCGCGCCTGGGCGACCGCCCGCTCGACCGGGTCGCCCGAGAGCTGCTCGACCATCGTCCCCTCGGGGGCGATGAGCAGCGCCGCCCTGGCCGGGATGCGGGGCACGCCGACCCGTGACAGGCCGATGACCAGCGCGAAGATCACCAGCAGCACGATGAGGTGCAGGGCCTTGCGCAGCCCGTCCAGGCCGCGCCACAGGCCGGAGAAGAATGCTCGTGCGGTCATGCCCTCACCTGGTTAGAGCTTTTCCTCGATCCTGGCGGCCTTGCCGGACAGGTCGCGCAGGTAATAAAGCTTCGCGCGACGCACGCTGCCGCGGCGCTTCACCGCAATCTCGCTGATCGATGGGCTGTAGGTCTGGAACACCCGCTCCACGCCCTCGCCGTGGGAGATCTTGCGCACCGTGAACGAGGAGTTGAGGCCGCGGTTGCTGCGCGCAATGACGACACCCTCGTACGCCTGGACGCGCTCGCGATCGCCTTCCACTACCTTCACCTGCACGACCACCGTGTCGCCGGGCTTGAAGTCCGGCACTTCACGGGTCATGCGCTGCTTGTCGATTTCCTGAATTATCTTGCTCATGATTTCTCACCTCGATCTTGGCTGCCCGCCGCACCTGCGGCCAGCAACTCATCCAACGCACCGCGCGCCTCACCCTGAAGTCGCGCTCCGTCAATCACATCCGGCCGGCGCCGCCATGTCCGCTCCACCGCCTGGCGCAAGCGCCAGCGCCGGATGCTGGCGTGGTCCCCTGACAATAGCACCGGCGGCACTTCCCGGCCCTCACACACTTCCGGCCGCGTGTAGTGCGGCCAGTCGAGCAGCCCCTGCGCGAAGGAATCCTCGCCGCTGGAACGCTCATCGCCAAGCACACCCGGCAGGAGGCGCGCCACCGCGTCGATGACCGTGAGCGCCGGCAGTTCCCCGCCCGAGAGCACGTAGTCCCCGACCGACAGCTCGCGGTCGATGGCGAGCTCGATCACCCGCTCGTCGACCCCCTCGTACCGCCCGGCGAGCAGCAGCATTCCGGGCAAACCCGCCAGCTCCTGTGCCTGCGCCTGCCCGAAGCGCTCGCCCTGGGCCGACAGGTACACCCGTGGGCTTCCTGCCGGCAGGCGCGCGTACGCGGCGCGAATCGCAGCGAGCACCGGCTCAGGCTTCATCACCATTCCCGGACCGCCCCCGTAGGGACGATCATCCACCGTACGGTGCACATCGCTCGTGTGCGCGCGCGGGTCCTCGGTACCGACCTGCAGGAGGCCCCGCTCCACGGCCCGCCCCACCACGCCGAACTGCAGCGCGCCCGCGATCATCCGCGGAAAAAGCGTGACCACCTCGATCTTCATGGAGCCCTCTGATCCAGCTCCCGCGGCCAGTCCACCTCGATCATGCGCGCGGCGAGATCCACCCGCTGCAGGTGCGGAGGCGCCGCCAGCACCCAGTGCTCGCGCCCATCCGCCTCTTTCGTCACCATCACCGCTCCGCGCGGGGCATCGACGAAGTGGCTGACATTCCCGAGCGAGGCCCCCTCGAGATTGCGCACCCCGAAGCCGATGAGGTCGGCGCGGTAGTACTCGCGCTCACCCGTCGGCGGCAGCGACGCCCGTTCCACCTCGACCACCGCGCCCGTGAGCGCCGCGGCACCGTTGCGCTCGCTCACCCCATCCAGGCGCGCCGCCAGTCCCGCGCCGTGCACCCGGCCTTCGGCGACGTGCCGTGTCACCCGCTCCCCGGAGGGGAGTCGCAGTGCCCAGTCACGATGCTCGAGCAGGCGCTCCGGAGGATCGGTGTACGACTCGACGTGCACCCAGCCCTTGACACCGTAGGGTGCGCCGAGGCGTCCCAGTTCGACCCAGGCCACGCGAGTGCCTTTGTGGGTTGCGGACGGCCCGTCCGGTGCTAGGCCGCCGCCTGCTTGCGGTAGGAGGCCACCAGCGTCGCCACGCGCTCCGAAGGCTGCGCGCCCATGCCGACCCAATAGTCGATGCGCGGCAGGTCGAGCTTGATCTTCTGCTCGTTCTTACCGGCGATCGGGTTAAAGAAGCCCACGTGCTCCAGGCTCGGACCACCCTGGCGCTTACGGCTGTCAGTCACGACGACGTGATAGAAGGGCTGGTTGCGCGCCCCGCGCCGCGTCAGGCGGATAGTTACCATGATCTTATCGCTCTCGTATTAGGCCGGTGACCCCAAAAGGGCCACCCAAAAAAGAGCGCGGATTCTACGCAACACGCGATTCCTGCGCCAGTTTTTCCGCACCCTTCGGGGGGTCGCTGCACCCTAAGGCGGCATCCCGCCCTTAAAGGCTCCCATGAGACGCTGCAGGCGCCCGCCTTTCATGCTTTTCATCATCCGCTGCATCTGCAGGAACTGCTTCAGGAGGCGGTTTACGTCCTGCACCTGCACTCCTGAGCCCCCGGCAATGCGCCGGCGCCGCGACCCGTCGATGATCCCGGGGTTGCGCCGCTCGCGCGGGGTCATGGAATTGATCATCGCGATCTGGCGGCGCAGGTCCTTGTCCCCCTGGTCGGCGGAGACGGCGCCCTTCCTGATTGCCGCTCCCGGGAGCTTGTCGATGAGCGCCCCGACGCCACCCATTTTCTGCAGCTGCTCGAGCTGGCTCTTCAGGTCCACCATGTCGAAGGACTTGCCCTTGACGAGCTTGTGCGCGAGGCGCTGCGCCTCGTGCGTGTCGACCTGGCGGTGCACCTGCTCGACCAGGCTGACGACATCGCCCATCCCCAGGATGCGCGACGCCATGCGCTCCGGGTCGAAAGGCTCGAGCGCATCGGTTTTCTCGCCTACGCCGACGAACACGATCGGCTTGCCGGTTACCTGGCGCACCGACAGCGCCGCGCCGCCGCGCGCATCGCCGTCCGCCTTGGTGAGAATGACCCCGGTCAGATCCAGCGCCGCGCCAAAGGCGCGCGCCGCGTTCACCGCGTCCTGGCCGGCCATGGCATCGACGACGAACAGGCGCTCCGCGGCGCCCACGGCGGTGCCGATGTCGCGCACTTCGCCCATCAGGGCCTCATCCACATGCAAGCGTCCGGCGGTGTCGACGATGAGTACATCGAACACGCCGCTGCGCGCACGCTCCAATGCGGCACGCGCGATCGCCGCCGGCTCGGTCGCGCTGCTGGCGGGGAAATATTCAGCACCGACCTGGCCGGCGAGTCGCTCGAGTTGCAGCATCGCTGCGGGCCGGCGCACGTCGGTGCTGGCGAGGAGCACGCGCTTCTTCTCGCGCTCGATGAGCCAGCGCGCCAGCTTCGCCGCCGTCGTCGTCTTGCCGGCGCCCTGCAGTCCTGCGAGCAGGATGACCACCGGCGGCTGGGCGCGCAGCCTGAAGCCCGCACCCGCCCCGCCCATGAGCGCCTTGAGCTCCTCGTGCAGGATGCCGATGAATGCCTGTCCCGGAGTCAGGCTCGACAGCACCTCGGCGCCGAGCGCCTTGACCTTGACTGCTTCGATGAAGCTCTTGACGACGGGCAGCGCGACGTCCGCTTCCAGCAGCGCCACGCGCGCTTCACGCAGCGTGGTGGCGACGTTTTCCTCGGTTATCCGGCCGCGGCCGCGCAGGTTCTCGATGCTGCGCGACAGGCGCGCCGTCAGATGCTCGAACATGTAGGGATTATAGGGCCTCGAGCCCCTATGCTACTGGGGTGCGCGACCAGGCGTGCCGCCCGCGCAGATGCATATCGACCGGCGGGTATATGCATGTTTGCGCGCGCAGATGCATATCCTGCCGAATCGTACCCCAGCCGAGGATGCCGCCTTGAACTTCGCCGCCACCACGCCGCTCGTACTCATCCTGCTGCTCTTGCTCCTGGTCGTGGCGTTCTCTTCCGGCACCGAAGTCGCCATGCTGTCGGTGAACCGTTACCGCATCCGGCACCGGGCGCAGCGCGGCGAACGCAGCGCACGGGTCCTTGATCGGTTACTCAAGACCCCCGACGAGTGGCTGGGCGCGAACCTCGTGATTCTCGCCGCGGCCAGCGTGTTTGCCTCGGCCATCGCGACCATCCTCGCGCAGCGCAGCGGCTACCCCTACGCGATCCCCCTGGCCGGTGCCCTGCTCACCGTGGTGGTGATCGTGTTCTGTGAGCTCGCACCGAAAATCTACGCCACCGCCAACCCGGAGGGCGTCGCGCTGCACGCGTCCGGGATCTACCGTGTGCTGGTGTGGGTGGCGCGACCGGCGCTGTGGCTGACCAACACCCTGGCGTACGGCTTGCTGTGGATTTTTGGGGTCGGGCGCGCGACCAACACGGGGTACACCCTGAACGCCGAGGAACTGCGCACGGTGGTGTCGGAAGCCGCCCCCATGATTCCGATGCGCCACCGGCAAATGCTCTTATCGATCCTCGATCTCGGACACGTCACGGTTAACGACATCATGATCCCGCGCCAGGAAATCGCCGGCATCGACGTGAATGAGAGCTGGGAGGAAATCCTCGGCCGGCTGCGGCAGACTCCGCATACACGCCTGCCCGTGTATGAGGGGGAACTGGACAACCTGGTGGGCCTGCTGCACATGAAACGGGTGGCGCGCGAGCTCGCGCGCGGCACGTTGGACCGCGAACGCCTGATTGCAATCGCCGGCGGCCGCGAGTCGTATTTCGTGCCCGAAGGCACCGCGCTCAACGTGCAGCTCACGCAATTTCAGCGCAATCGCCGTCGTCTCGCGTTCGTCGTCGATGAGTACGGCGACATCCAGGGGCTGGTGACCCTCGAGGACATCCTCGAGGAAATCGTGGGGGAGTTCACCACCGATCCTGCAACCATTACCCACAAGGACGTGCACACCGAGCGGCCCGGGGTGTTCATCATCAACGCCAGCGCCACCATCCGCGCCTTGAACCGCGCGCTGTCCTGGCAGCTGCCCACCGGGGGACCGAAGACGGTGAACGGCCTGCTGCTCGAGCACCTGGAGACGATTCCGGATCCCGGCACCATGGTGCGCGTCGGCAACTACGACTTCGAAGTGCTGCAGATCGCTGACAACGCGATCCGCACGGTGCGGGTGCGCGCACCGGTCGCCGTGGCAGCGCCTGCCAGCGCCTAACGGGCGGAGAACGCGGCCGCGAGCGCCTCGGCGACCCCGGCTACGCCAACCACTGTCAGGCCCTCCGGCGGCTTGCGCGGCGCATTGTCCCTGGGCACGACGGCGACGCGGAAACCCTGCGCGTGCGCTTCGCGCAGGCGCTCATCGCCGTAGGCGACGGGGCGCACTTCGCCGGTAAGCCCAAGCTCACCGAACGCCACGAGCTCAGCAGGCAGCGCGCGACTGCGCAGGCTCGAGGCCAGCGCAATCAACACCGGCAGGTCGGAGGCGGTCTCACCGATCTGGATCCCGCCGACGACGTTCACGAACACGTCGTGCTCCTGGAGCGACAGATCCGCGTGCCGGTTGGCCACGGCGAGCAGCATCGCGAGGCGATTGGCATCCAGCCCCTGGGCGATGCGCCGCGGTGCACCAAAACGCATGCGGTCAACGAGGGCCTGCAATTCGATCAGCAGCGGCCGTCCACCGTCGCGGGCCACCGTGACGATGCTGCCGGCCGCGGGCTGCGGCGCGCGCGACAGGAAGATGGCCGCAGGGTTTCTGACCTCTTTCAACCCGCTGGCCGTCATGGCGAAAAAGCCAAGTTCGTTCGCTGCGCCGAAGCGGTTCTTGGTGGCACGCACGATGCGATAGCGGCTGCCCGCCTCGCTCTCGAAGTACAGCACGGTGTCGACCAGGTGCTCGAGCATCCGCGGACCCGCGATGGTGCCCTCCTTGGTCACGTGGCCGACGATGACGACCGCGGTGCCGCTCGTTTTCGCAAAGCGCACCAGCTCCGCGGTGCACTCGCGCAGCTGCGATACCGCGCCGGCGCCGGCACCGGCAGCCCCGGCCTGCACGGTCTGGATGGAATCAATGACCAGCAGTGCCGCGCGCTGCTCGGCGGCCAGCGCGAGGATCGCCTGCAGGTCGGTCTCGGCCACGACGCCCAGGCCTTCGGCGGTGACTGCCAGGCGTTGTGCCCGCAGCGACACCTGTGCCACCGACTCCTCGCCGCTCGCGTAGAGGACGGCGCGGCTCGCCGCCACCTGCGCGGCGACCTGCAGGAGGAGCGTCGATTTGCCGATCCCGGGGTCCCCGCCCAGGAGGATCACCGATCCCGGGACGACTCCGCCTCCCAAGACCCGGTCCAGTTCTGCGTGTCCGCTGCCAAAGCGCGCGGCGGCCTCAGGGCGGGCGCCGGCAGCCGCGAGACTCACCGCTGCCGCGGGCGCCGCGGCCCGCGCGCGCGCCCCGCTGCGCTGCTCGAGCGAATTCCATGCGCCGCACAGCGGGCACTGCCCCTGCCATTTGAGGGTCTCGCCCCCGCACGAGCCACAAACGAACACCGCATTCGGGCGAGCCATCAATGCGCCTTTAATGTCCACTTTCGGCTAGGATTCGCCGCCGGGATGATCCGAATGGCTTCTTTTGTGACCAAAGCCACCCGGAGCACCTGCCGGCGATGCTAGCGTATGCCGGCTCGGATCGGGGGCGGGAAAGTGACGCGTATCACAATCGGCGGAGTACAGCATTGTCCGGGCGGGGCGTGAGCTTGCGCAACAAGGTGCGTTTTGTTGGGCTCAGCGACACCGGCAGGGTGCGCGAGCACAACGAGGACACGATCGCGGTCGATCCGGACATCGGCCTGCTGGTGCTCGCCGACGGCATGGGCGGTTATAACGCCGGCGAAGTCGCGAGCGGCATCGCGGTGAAGACCATCGTGAACCTGGTGCGCGAGCACGTGGAGCGCGAGGATCTGTCGGTGCCGGACCAGGAATCCGGACTCTCCCGGCCCAACATCATCCTGCGCGACGCCATCAGTCGCGCCAACAAGATCATCTACCAGACCGCGCGTACCCAGCCGCAATGCGAGGGCATGGGCACCACGGTGGTCGCGGCGCTCTTCTACGACAACAAGGTCACCATCGCCCACGTCGGCGACTCGCGCATGTACCGCCGGCGCGACGACAAGTTCGAACAGGTGACCATGGATCATTCGCTGCTGCAGGAACTCGTCGACCGGGGTTTTTATTCAGCCGAGGAAGCGCAGCGGGCGGCCAACAAGAACTACGTGACCCGCGCGCTCGGGGTCGAGCCCAGCGTGGACGTGGAAATTCAGGAAATCCCGGCCGGCCGGGGCGAGGTATTCATCCTCTGCTCGGACGGGCTTTCGGACATGGTCGAAGATGAAGATATTCATTTAACCATAAACACCTTTAGTGCTAATCTGGATACGGTCGCCAAACAATTGATTCAACTGGCCAATGACAACGGCGGACGCGATAACGTCTCGGTAGTCATGGCGCATATTGTGGATCCGTTCCCCGCTCGCACAAAGATATTCGACAAGATCCTCGGTTGGTTCGGCTGACATCCGCATAAAGGCAGAAGCACATGGCAAGGTTGGTCTTAAGCCTGGATGGCCAGGTAATGGCGGAATACAACATGAACAAGGAGCGCTACACCATCGGGCGCCTCCCTGACAATGACATCCGCATCGACAACGCTGCCGTCAGCGGACACCACTCGCTGATTATCAACATCCTCAATGACTCGTTCCTTGAGGACCTGAACAGCACCAATGGCACCTACGTCAACGGCAAGCTGATCAAGAAGCACGCACTGCAGCATGGCGACGTCATCACCGTCGGCCATCACCAGCTGCGCTTCGTCGAGGACGACGAGCAGCAGGATGAATTCGAAAAGACCATGGTTATCCAGCCCTCCGCCCGACCGGTGGAGAAGCTGCGCGCCGTTGCGGATGCCACCACCGGCACCGGAGCCACCGGCCGCTCGCGCACCCTCGGCGATAACGCCGCGGCGCTGAAGAAGGCCAAGCTGCAGGTACTTTCAGGCGCCTTCGCCGGTCGCGAAGTGGAACTCAGCAAGGCCCTCACGACGCTCGGGCGGCCGGGCATTCAGGTGGCTGCCATCACGCGCCGCTCCGAGGCCTACTACATCGTGCACGTCGACAGCGGCAAGCCCGATGACTACCCGCTTCTGAATGGCACGCCGATCGGCCAGCAGGCGACCAGGCTGAACGACAACGACGTCATCCAGCTCGCGGGCGTCAAGATGGGGTTCTTCGTCGCCTAGTTCATTGGCCGCGTTTCCGCGGGCAAAAGGCTTTTGCCCGCTATCGCAGGTCCAGCGGCACGCGCTGGCTGACGCTGCACAGTAGTTCATAGGGGATGGTGAGCGCGTGGCGCGCCACCTCCTCCACCGCTAAGCCCGGTCCCCACAGAATCGCCGGTGTACCCACGTGCACCGCCGCGAGTTGCGTGACATCCACCGCGATCATGTCCATCGACACCCGCCCGACGAGCGGCGCGCGCACACCGTTCACGAGCACCGGCGTGCCGCCGGGCAGGCCGCGCGGCAGTCCATCGCCGTAGCCCGCGGCGACAATCGCAATGGTGGCATCCCGCGGTGCGCTCCACGCGCCGCCGTAGCCGACGCGCTCTCCCGGCGCCACGCGCCGCACGGTGATGACCGAAGTCTCGAGCGTCATGACCGGCTCAAGCCCAAGATCGCTGCCGGTACCGTCCGCAAACGGGGAGGCGCCATAGAGCGCGAGCCCGGGTCGCACCCAGTCGCAGTTGAGCTGCACGCTGCCGAAGACTGCCGCCGAGTTCGCGATGCTGACCGGGTAGTCGAGGCCGGCCGTCGCGGCGCGAAAACGCGCCAGCTGTTCGTTCGTTACCTGGTTGTCGCGTTCGTCCGCGCAGGCGAGGTGCGTGAGCAGGCGGATCTCGAGCGGCGCGGGCGTGAGGCGCTGCAGCCGCGCCAGCGCCGCGGCGAACTCGCGCACCGGGAATCCCAGGCGGTTCATGCCGGTGTCGATCTTGATCCACAGCACGAAGCGGTGCGCTCCGGTCATCTGCTCGAGAAGCTCGACCTGCAGTGCATCGTGCACCACCAGTTCGAATCCATGCCGTGCGGCCTGCACGAGCTGCTCGGCGGTGAATACGCCTTCCAGGAGCACGATCGGCTGGGTAATGCCGGCGGCGCGTAAGCTCAAGCCCTCCTCGAGGCGCGCCACCGCAAAGGCATCGGAATCGCCGAGTGCGAGTGCCGTCGGCACGAGTCCATGTCCGTAGGCGTTGGCCTTCACCACCGCCATGACGCGGGCGCGCCCGGCTCGCTCGCGTATGCGGGCCAGGTTGTGTCGCAGCGCGCGGGTGTCGATGACGGCCCGGATGAGCCGGCTCACCGCAACACTCCCTCCGCATACGAGTCGGAGGCGTAATTGGCGAAGCGGGTGAACTGCCCCTGGAAGGTCAGGTAGAACATGCCGATCTCGCCGTTGCGATGCTTGACGAGATCGATCTCCGCGATGCCCTTCTTGGTGGTGTTGCGGTCGTAGACCTCTTCGCGGTAGATGAGCAGGATCATGTCTGCATCCTGTTCAAGGGCACCCGAATTATGCGACACGACCCCGTCAGCCAACCAGTTCGCCACACTGGGAATCGTGAGGTCGTACACGTCCTCTTCGCCGGCGGGAGTCACCGCCAGAATCCGATCCCAGAAGAGGTCAGACGAAGCCCAGCTCTCAAGCTGCGGGGAATCGAGCGCCAGCGCATAACTCGCCATCTGCGCCCGGCTCGGGGCAAACCTGAAGTGCGACGAGCCCCCGTAGGACGTGCCGCGGATCATCGCCATGTCGCGCTGGCTGATGCCCTGCGTGCGCATTTCGGCACGGACCGCCGCAAACGCTTCCAGCGGCAGGGTATCGACGTTGGTATTGCCTCGGGTGATCGACAGGCGCCTGGCCAATGCCGCGACCGGCTCCGCCTTGGGTCCGAATCCTCCGACGCTCTGCACGAAGGTGCGCTGTGCGTCGGCACCACTGACGTGCACGGAATACAGGGGACGATAAGCTCCGCTGTGAACCGTTCTGATGCGGGCGACGATGCCAAGGCGCAGCAGGAGAGCAGCCACATCCTGAGCAAGGTACGGGCTGCAGGTTGAGAAATTCACGTGCTCGGGATAGCCCTCACCCGTCTTACGGCGACTGATCGTGCCGTCAGTCGCCCACAGGTGGCGCAGTAGCAGTGCAATCTGGCTGCTGCCCAGGGTAAACACGGCGGGTGGCAGGCGCTTTTCGTGTGACCGCTGGCCAAAGATGCCGAGATCCTTGAGCCACTTGCCGACACCCAAGGGCGACCAGCGGTTGCCGTTGCCGCTGATGACCAGCTCGTGCCAGTTGCCTACGCCTTCGTTGCGCGTCACACGACACCCGAATGCCTCGGCGGCGCGACGCACGGCAGCGCTGTTCTCTTCCGAGGCGGTCGTGTAACGCAGTGGCTGATGCACCAGATAACTGCCGTCGCCGACGAGATGACCCAGCAGCACAAGCCAGTGATCTGGCCAGCGCTTGGGCTCAAGAGGTTCTGGCACGCGACGCGAAAGCGCCAGACGATCACCGGCCTTGAGTGCGCCTGCAGTCGTCCAGCCTGCTCCGGCCAGCAGTCGATGTTCCGGAGTTGCCCGAATTGATCTGCCACTCGCGAGCTCAACTTTAAGTACCGGGCGACAACCCACTTTCCAGACCTTATCGGCCCGCGCGCGCGTGAGCCGCTGCTGCGCATCGACTGCCCAGACCTCGGGTTCCTCGCCTACCAGATTCGCAATCGGCTCACGACGCCCGTCGGTGAGGCACACCAGGGTGTCCCCGGTCACGCATTCACGAAGATCCGACATAACAGGCTTCTTGTGCTCGCGCTGCTCAACCGCGCGATTCAACTGCGACAGCGCGATCACCGGCACCTGCAGCTCCTTGGCGAGCGTCTTCAGGCCGCGGGAGATTTCCGCAATCTCGGTGGCGCGATTCTCCTGTGTCCCGGGCACCTGCATGAGCTGCAGGTAGTCAACCACCACCAGATCGAGGCCGTGTTCGCGCTTCACACGCCGCGCGCGCGCGCGCAGCTCGGTGGGATTCAGCGCCGGAGTTTCATCGACAAAAATCTTGGCTTCCGAAAGCTGGCTGGTGGCGCCGGTGATGCGCACCCAGTCGTCGTCCGAGATGCGGCCGCTGCGCAGGCTGTTGAGCGGCACGCCGCCGATCGAGGCCAGCATGCGCGTGATGACCTGCTCGGCGGGCATTTCCATGCTGAAGATCGCCACCGATGCCTTCGTGCCCGGGTGCACCGCCGCGTATTCGGCCATGTTGACCGCGAGCGTCGTCTTGCCCATCGAGGGGCGGCCGGCGACGATGACCAGGTCCCCGGGGCGCAAGCCGCCGGTCAGCTTGTCGAAGTCGGTGAAGCCGGTGGGAAGTCCGCGCAGCTTGTCGGGGTTGTTGTGCCACTCATCGATCTGGTCGATGACCCCGGGCAGGAGCGTGCGCACCGCCACCGCGCCCTCGCGTTTGCGGAAGCTGCCTTCCGCGATCTCGAACACGCGCTGCTCGGCGCGATCCACCAGCGCGCGCGCCGTTTCGCCGTCGTTGTTGAAAACCGCCGAGGCGATCTCGGTGCCGGCGCGAATCAGCTGCCGCAGGAGCGAGCGTTCGCGGACGATTTCGGCGTAGGCGCGGACGTTGGCGGCGGTCGGAGTATCGCGCGCCACCGAGCTTAAGTACGCGAGACCGCCCGCCGCCTCGAGCTTGCCGGTGCGGTCCAGGTGCTGGGAGACCGTAACGACATCGCAGGGCTTGCCTTCGCCGGCGAGGGCACCGATGGCGGAGAAAATCAGCTGATGGTCGGGACGGTAGAAGTCCGGTTCCGTCACCACGTCGGCGACGTTATCCCAGGCGATGGGATCCAGCAGCAGGCCGCCCAACACGGCCTGCTCTGCCTCAATCGAGTGCGGCGGCGCCGGTACGTCCAGCAGGGCAACCGTATCCCCGCGTTTCGGCATTCCGGCCATTGTCACCCGCCTCTTGCCGTTGCGACTACTCTTCCGCGACGATCGTAACGTGCAGCGGCACGTCGACGTCCGCGTGCAGATGCAGGCTCACGACGTGCTCGCCCACGGTGCGCAGCGGGCCCTGCGGCAGACGCACTTCACTGCGCTCGACCTTGAAGCCCTCGCGTGTGCAGGCCTCCGCCAGATCGCTCGTGCCGATGGAACCGAAGAGTTTACCCTCGGCGCCGGCCTTGGCGCTGATCGTGAGCTTGAAATCCTTCATGGCCGCGGCACGTTCGGCGGCTGAGGAGAGGTGCTCGCGGGCGGCACGCTCGAGTTCCGCACGGCGCGCTTCGAAGCGCGCCACGTTATCGGGGGTCGCGAGCGTCGCCTTGCCTTCCGGCAGGAGAAAATTACGCCCGAAACCGGAGCGCACTTTCACGCGGTCACCGATGTTGCCGAGATTGGCGACTTTCTGCAGCAGTATGACTTCCATCGCGGTGGCCCTTAGTGCTGATCGGTATAGGGCAGCAGCGACAGGAAGCGCGCACGCTTGATGGCGACCGCGAGCTGGCGCTGGTAGAAGGACTTTGTGCCCGTGATGCGGCTCGGCACGATCTTGCCCGTCTCGGTGACGTAACCCTTGAGGGTGGCGAGGTCCTTATAGTCGATGTACTTCACCTTCTCGGCGGTGAAGCGGCAGAACTTCTTGCGACGCGAGAAACGGCCACCGCCGCCGGCACTGCCGCCGCCGCTGCCGCTGCTGCCGCCTGCACTCCCGCCGCGTGACTCTCTTTGCATGGCCATGATCTTAGCTCCTCAAATCGGTGTGGTGTCGGTGACGGAGCTGTCGTCGTCGTCGGACGACGGGGGCGCGTCATCGCGCACGCGGCGTCGGCCGCCGTTCTCGCCTTCGTCGTCGCCGTCATCGCGAAAACGCTCGCGGCGCCGGCTACCGCCTTCACCTTCTTCTTCCGCGGCCTTCGCCATGGGCGAAGGCTCGGTGATGGCTTCATCCATATTCACGACCAGGTGGCGCAGCACCGCGTCGCTGAAACGAAATGCCCCGGTGAGTTCATCGAGGGTCTTCTGATCCGTCTCGATGTTCATGAGCACGTAGTGCGCCTTGTGCACCTTGGCCAGCGGATACGCGAGCTGGCGCCGGCCCCAGTCTTCCAGGCGATGCACATGGCCGTTGCCGGCGGCGATCATGCCCTTGTAGCGCTCGATCATCGCGGGCACCTGCTCGCTCTGATCCGGATGCACGAGAAATACGATTTCGTAATGCCTCATTGAATGCTCCCTTTGGGGTTAAGCCGCCCGGATTTAAGGCTGTCCCGGTGCGGCAAGGAGATACACAGTCTCAAGGCCTTGTGGGTCTTTAAGAGATCTGCGCCCTCTTGGGTTCAAAAGGGGCGCGAAGCATACTGAAAGCGCCCCGCCACTGCAACGCAACACCAGTTCGCGCTTCTACATCAAGGAGTTAATCGCGACTGGCCAAAGGGCTTAAAGGTCAACGCGATCAGGGTTGCGCCGATACCCATGCCAAAGCTGGCGATGTAGAGCCACCCATAGCTGGCCGTCGTATCAAAGATCCAGCCACCAAGCAGCGGGCCGGTTGCCATGCCGAGGCTACCGGTCATGGCGCTGCCACCTATGATTGTTCCCATCATGCGCAGCGGAAAATTCTCGCGTGCGATCACGGCATAAAGTGGCATTACGCCGGCGTACGTGAAGCCGAACAACGCCGCTATGGCGTAAACCTGTGCAAGGCTGTGCGTAAAGTAATAACCCAATGCGCCGAACGCCTGAATGAGCAATCCGGCAACCAGAACTCTCTTGGCCCCAAGCCTGTCCCCCAAAATGCCGAATCCCACGCGGCCTCCCAGTCCCGCGAGGCCCTCGACACTGTAGATTGAAACCGCGGCCAGGGGCGCGATCCCACAACTGATCGCGTAGCTGACGGTGTGGAAGATCGGTCCTGAATGCGTTGCGCAGCAGCAGAAGTTGGTGAGCAACAGGATGATGAACTGCGGTGGCCTGTGTACTCGGGGCACTTGAGCTGCCTGCCGCTGTCAGGGCAGGCGGACGACGCACTAAGAAGGATGTTGGAATCATGATGACGGCTGCGATAGCCGCGATGATCAAGAGCGTCGTGCGCCAGTCATGATGGGAGACCAGCCAACCGGCGATCGGCGACATCGTCATTGGCGCCATGCCCATGCCGGCCGAGACCAGTGATACGGCCAGACTTCTTTGGGTATCAAACCACCCCGTAACCGTCGCCATCATGGGGGCAAAGATCGCCGAGGTCGCGATGCCGACCAGAAGACCAAACACGAGTTGGAATTCCAACAGTGAGCGGCTGAAGCTGGCGAGCGCAAGGCTCACGGCCAGGACACTGGAGCCGGTGAGTACGGCAACTCGTGGTCCGAAGCGATCCGTGAACGTTCCCCAGAAGATACTGCCGAAGGCCATGGCCAGAAAACCGATGGTCATGGCGAGCGATATGCCGGTGCGCGACCAACCGGTCGCCACGCCGATGGGTACCAGAAGTACCGGCAACGCGAACATCGCGCCGATGGCAACACACCCTAAGAGAGCCCCCGCGGCGACGATCACCCAGCGATAACCAGGATTCGTCACCCTGCACTTCCGAAGTGCTGCTCCACCTGGCTCCAGGCCAGCTCCGCGGTGGCGCGCGTGCGCATGCCGGCCTCGCGGGCATGGCGGCTCGCGGCCGTGCCGTCCAGCACCCGGCGCATGATGCCCTGGCGGATGCAGGCGATGCGGAACATGTTGTAGGCCATGCAGAATTCCCACGTCTCGGGGT
Organism: uncultured Gammaproteobacteria bacterium; assembly: GCA_963793895.1. Lineage (GTDB taxonomy): Bacteria > Pseudomonadota > Gammaproteobacteria > Steroidobacterales > Steroidobacteraceae > 13-2-20CM-66-19. The sequence continues at coordinate 939,028 of CAWCBV010000004.1, read as the reverse complement.
CAATCGCGGGTCGTCCGGTGCGCCGGCAGTAGCTGGCGACATAGTCCGCTTCGGTGGGGATTCCGAGGGGCGTGAGATCGACCCCCTTCAAACCCCGGATCTCGCCCTCCCCGGCCCGCCACAGCATGACGTGGTAGGAAAAGTCCGCCAGCGGGTGCCCGAGGGTGGACAACTCCCAGTCGACCACCGCGGCAAGGCGCGGCTGCGTCGCCTCAAAGATCATGTTGTCGATGCGGTAATCACCATGCACGAGCGAGGTTTCATCCCCGGGCGGGATGTGGGCCGGCAGCCAGCTCAGCAGCTGCTCCATGGCAGGAATGTCCTCGGTCTGGGATGCGCGGTACTGCTTGCTCCAGCGCCCGATCTGGCGCGCGAAGTAATTGCCGGGCTTGCCGTAGTCGGCGAGCCCGTGGGCCGTGAAGTCGAGTGTGTGCAGCGCCACCAGCACGCGGTTCATTTCGTCGTAGATCGCGGCGCGCTCAAGCGGCGTCATGCCCGGAAGCTGGGGATCCCAGAAGTTACGCCCGGCGACATACCCCATGACGTAGAACATGGAGCCGAGGACGCTCTCGTCCGTGCACAGGCAAAAGGGCTGCGCCACCGGCACATCCGTGCCGTGCAGGGCACTGATGAGGTGAAACTCACGGTCGACGGCGTGCGCCGAAGGCAGTAACTGACCCGCCGGCTTGCGGCGCAGCACGTACTGAGCGCCGCTCGCGGTACTCAGAAGGAAGGTGGGATTGGACTGCCCGCCGCGAAACTGCTTTACCTCGAGCGGGCCGGCGAACCCTGCGATCCTTCCGGACAGGTAGCGCGCGAGTGCCTCGGCATCGAAGCGCTGGCGCTCGGCAACCGGCATGGTGCCGGCGAACTCTTCGCCGGACATTCAGGCGTACTTCGCGAGCTCAAGGGTGCCGATCTGGTTGCGGTGTACTTCGTCCGGTCCGTCCGCGATGCGCAGCGAGCGCGCGTGCGCGTAGGCCTCACCGAGGTGGAAGTCATCACAGAGTCCGGCGGCGCCGTGCGCCTGGATCGCCCAGTCCACCACCTGGCACGCCATGTCAGCGGCGGCGATCTTGACCATGGCGATCTCGGCGCGCGCCGCCTTGTTGCCCACGGTATCCATCATCCAGGCCGCCTTCAGGACCAAAAGGCGAGCCTGGTCGATGCGGATGCGCGATTCCGCGATGCGTTCCAGAGTTACCGATTGCTCGGAGATCGGCCGCCCGAAGGCGGTGCGTGCCTTGACCCGCCGGCACATTTTTTCCAGTGCCCGCTCGGCGAGCCCGATGACCCGCATGGCGTGGTGAATGCGTCCGGGACCTAAGCGTCCCTGGGCGATCTCGAAGCCGCGCCCCTCGCCGAGCAGCAGGTTCGCGGCCGGCACGCGCACGTCGTGGAAGTCGATTTCCATGTGCCCGTGGGGCGCATCGTCAAAGCCCAACACCGCCAGGTGCCTCAGGATGGTGATGCCGGGTGTGTCGCGGGGCAGGAGGATCATCGACTGCTGGCGATATTTCGGCGCGCCGGGATCGGTCTTGCCCATGAAGATGAACAGCCGGCACTTTTCGTTGCCGGCGCCCGAAGTCCACCACTTGCGTCCGTTGACGACGTAGAAGTCGCCGTCGCGCACGATAGAGCTCTCGATGTTGGTGGCATCGCTCGAGGCCACGCGCGGCTCGGTCATGGCGATGGCCGAGCGGATCGTGCCCGCGAGTAAGGGCTCCAGCCACTGCCGCTTCTGTGCGGGAGTCCCGTAGCGCTCCAGCGTCTCCATGTTGCCGGTGTCGGGCGCGGCGCAGTTGAACACCTCGGGGGCGAAGACCACCCGGCCGGTCATTTCCGCCAGCGGCGCGTACTCGAGGTTGGTGAGCCCGGCACCGTGCTGCGAGTCCGGCAGGAACAGGTTCCACAAGCCCACCGCGCGCGCCTTGTCGCGCAGCGGCGCGAGCAGTGGCGGGTCCTCCCAGCGATTGCCCTGTGCCAGCTGCGTGTAGTACGTCTCCTCGTTCGGGTAGACGTGCTCGTCCATGAAAGCGCCGAGCCGCTTGAGGTAGTCCTGCGCCTTGGCGCTGTACTGGAAGTCCACGGCCTTGCCCTCCTAATTCGTCACACGACGAGCACGACTTTGCCCTGCGCCTTGCGGTTCATGACAACATCGAGCGCCTCGTGGAAACGCGCGAGCGGGTACTGAGCGCAGACATGCGGCCGCAGCCGTCCCTGCGTATACCAGTCGAGGAGCTCGGTGAAGTTCGCCGCCACCCGTGCCGGTGCGGCCTGCGCGTAGGCGCCCCAGAAAACCCCGATGAGTGCGGCGCTCCTGAGCAGGAGCAGGTTGAACGCGATCTTCGGGATCTCCCCGCTGGCAAAACCAATCACGAGGTACCGGCCCTGGAAGGCGAGACTGCGCACGGCAGCTTCCGCGTACGCGCCGCCCACCGGATCGTAGACGACGTCGACGCCTTTGCCCTCGGTCAGCTCCCTGACGCGCTCGCGCAGGTCCGAGCTCGAGTAATTGATGAGCGCGTCCGCGCCGTATTCCTTGCACAGCGCGAGCTTCTCCTCGCTCGAGGCGCAGGCGATGACCCGCGCACCCATGATCTTGCCGAGTTCGACGGCGGTGAGCCCAACCCCGCCGGCAGCGCCGAGCACCAGCAGCGTTTCGCCGCTCTTGAGCTGGGCGCGATCCTTGAGCGCGTGGTGCGAGGTGGCATAGGCGATCGGGAAAGCGGCTGCGGTCACGAAGTCCATCTGCTGCGGCAGGCGGATGACACCGCGCGCCTGCGTCACCACTTCCTGCGCGAAGCCGCCATAAACCATCGCCACCAGCACCCGCATACCCGCTGTCAGGGCGCTCACACCGCTGCCAACTTCACTGATAACGCCCGCGACTTCGGCGCCGGGGGAAAACGGCAAGGGCGGCTTCACCTGGTACTTGCCCTGCACGATGAGGCCGTCGAGGAAGTTGACTCCGCAGGCTTTCACCGCGATCACCACTTCACCGGCACCGGCATGCTTGGGTGCCACATCCTCGAGCACCAGTTTCTCGGGTGGGGCGAACTGCCTGGCGAGCACGGCCTTCACGCCGCGCCCCTTTGCCGCACGGCCTCGTAGAGCAGCATGCCGGCGGCCACCGAGACGTTGAGGCTCTCGACAGCGCCCAGCTGCGGCAGCCTGACCAGGAAATCGCAGTTCTGCTGCGTCAGGTGCCGCAGGCCCGCACCTTCGGCGCCGAGCACCAGCACCACCGGACCCTTCAGATCAGTCTCGCGCGCAGCTTTGGGCGCCGCCGCGTCCGCTCCCACCACCCACAGCCCTGCCTGCTTGAGCAGCTTCAGCGTCCGCACGAGATTGGTCACCGCCACGACCGGCGTCGTCTCGGCCGCGCCCACGGCGACCTTGCGCACGGTGGGCGTCAGCTGCGCCGCGCGGTCGCGGGGCACGATGACGGCGAGCGCGCCGCAGGCATCAGCCGTACGCAGGCAAGCGCCCAGATTGTGGGGATCCTGTACGCCATCGAGCGCCAGCAACAGCGGCGCCGGCGAACTCTGCAGCGCCGTAAGCAGTTCATCCTCGGTCCACGGCGGAAGCGGTGTGATGTCCGCGGCCACGCCCTGGTGCGCCACATCGCCTACGAGCCGCTGCAGCGCCTGCGCATCCAGACGCTGGATCGTGGTGTGGTGACGCCTGGCCAGCTCCTCGATGGCGCGCACGCGCGGGTCATCGCGCTGCTGGGCAAGCCGCACAGCCTGCACGCGCGCGGGATGGCGCTCGAGGATGGTGCGCACCGCGTGCACCCCGTAAATGGTTTCGGTGCCCTTCATCCATTACGCCTCTTCGGCCAGCGAAAGATCGACCAGCCCCTCGATGGGATTCACGGCCGTGACCACGACGCGGATGCGATCCCCGGTTCGCAGGCGTCTGCCGCTGCGAGACCCGCGCCACCCGTGGCCATCCTCTTCCATGACGTAGCGGTCATCGCGCAGGTTGTCGATGTGCAGCAGCCCGTCCACCCCGACGTCCAGGATCTGCACGAAGCAGCCGAACTCGACCACGGTGGTGATCAGCCCCTGGAAGGTCTGTCCGATCCGCTCCTTTAGATAGGTGCATTTAAGGAAGCCCGAGACATAGCGGTCCGCCTCGTCAGCGCGCTTCTCGAGTTTGGAGGTGCTCTCGCCGAGGTGCGCCAGCTCATGGCCCTCGTAACGCACCGCAGAACCGCCCTTGGCCCCGATAAGGGCCTTGAGCGTCCGGTGCACCACCAGGTCCGGGTAGCGGCGGATGGGTGAGGTGAAGTGCGCGTAGTGAGTCAGCGCCAGGCCAAAGTGCCCGATGTTCGTCGGCTGGTACATGGCCTGCGGCATGGCCCGGATCACGAGCGATTCCACGAAGGCGCGCGCGGGGGCGTCCGGAACCCGCCGCGCGATCGCCTGCAGGTCGCGCGTGGTCACGGTCTGCGGGATCCGCGCGTCGATGTTCAGGGCCTTCAGAGCGGCCGTCAGTCGATCGAGCTTGTCCTCCTCGGGCACGCCATGCACGCGGTAGAGCGTCTGCGTGTGCTTCTTTTCAAGCTCCTCGGCCACGGCGACGTTGGCGAGGATCATGCACTCCTCGACCAGCCGATGCGCATCGTTGCGTGCCCGCAGCTCGATGCCGCGAACGCGCTCGCCCGCGTCAATGACAAACTCCGCCTCCGGTGCGTCGAAGTCCAGCGCGCCACGGTGGCTGCGCGCCTTGTGCAGCGCGCGGTAGACATCCACCAGCACCGTGAGCCGCTCGAGCAGCGGCCCGATCTGGGCGCGTGCGGCCGTACGACTCGCGAACAGCGCGTCGTAGGCGAGCGTGTAGGTCAGCCGCGCTGCCGAACGCATCACCGCCGGGTAGAAGCGCGCACTCTTGAGTGAGCCATTGGGGCTAACCACCATGTCGGCGGCAAAACACAGCCGGTCGACATGCGGCGCGAGCGAGCACAGGTGATCCGACAGCGCGGTCGGCAGCATCGGCAGCACGCGCGTCGGGAAGTACACCGAGGTGCCGCGCTTCTGCGCTTCCGCATCGATTGCGGTCCCAGGGCGCACGTAGTGACTCACGTCTGCGATGGCGACGATGAGGCGAAAACCATCCGGGCGCGCTTCCGCATAGACCGCGTCATCGAAGTCCCGCGCATCCTCACCGTCGATGGTGACGAGCGGCAGTGCGCGCAGGTCAACGCGCGCAGCCGATTCACGCGGATCCACCTCCGCCCCGAAAACCTGCGCCTCACGCAAGGCGACCGCCGGGAACTCATGCGGCAAATCGAAGCGGGCGATCGCCGACTCGGTCGCCAGCTCCACCGGACGATCCGGATCCAGGCGCCTGGTAATCACCGCCGTTGCGGCGGAGGCCGAGCCTGCGTGCCGGATGATCTTAGCGATCACCCAGTCGCCCGCGTGCGCACCGCCCAGGTCAGCCGGCGCCACCGCGCAGCGCAGCTGCAGACGCCGGTCCGCGGCGTTCACCCAGGCGCTGCGACCCTGCATCTCCACCGTGCCGAGGAAGGCGGTGACACCGCGCTCGAGCACCTGCTGCAACACACCGGACCAGCGCTCGGTTGCATCGCGCGCCACCTTGACGCTGACGCGATCGCCATGCATGACGCCGCGCATTTCCGGTGGCGGCAGGAACACACTCTCCTTAAAGCCGGCGACGCGTACGAAGCCATAACCGGCGCGGTTGGCGCTCACCGTGCCTTCGACTACCGAGCCCGGCTGAACCTTCGAGTCCTGCGCGCCAGGCTTCGAGCCCGGCCGTGCGCCGCTTGCTGCGCGCCGGCCCGTGGCGCCGTGACCGCCCGACGCGCCGGCGCGTGATTTCTCCGCGGATGACCTGCCGCCCTGCGGCTTGCCGCGCGACGAGTTCGCCGCTGTCTTGCCGCCGCCGTCGCGCCGGCCGAACTTTCCCCTACGCGCCTTCAATTGACAGTCCCCTACCCCGTGCGTACATTTCGCGGCCTTCCTCACCTGCCCGGGTGGCGGAATTGGTAGACGCACTAGTTTCAGGTACTAGCGGGTAACACCGTGGAGGTTCGAGTCCTCTCCCGGGCATTCTAATCAACCACTTATAATACATTATTGATGTAATTTATCGATGACTATTTCGCTGCTCAGGCGCAAGACTTCGCGCCCGAGACCGGCCATCAGATCGCGCGATTCTACGCACTCTCGCTCAGCAACGCTGGCTACTAAGTGCGGGGCGGGTGGCCGGCTTTGATCCTCGACATCCGTGAAATCACCGCTGTTTGCCCGCTTGAGCCTGGCGTGGTGGCAAGCGGGCGCTCGGCGCGAGCACGACCAATATCGAGGTCCCCTTGGCGCCGGGCGCCTGTCACAGCCCTCCCACTGCGCGCGCTAGTCTGAGCCTTGACAGCGATTCATCGAGCACCGCATTGTCGCGGTTATTGTTTGCCTCGACCTGTAACGCCACGGCATCGAGCACCTGAGTGTTGGTGGCAAGTCCCACACCGTACAACTCCCGTGACATGCGCAGGTTCTCCTCCGCCTGCGCGACCGCTTCGCGCGAGACCTTCAGGCGCGCTTTTGCCTCCCGCGCGCCGAGCCAGTTCGCACGCACCTCGAGCGCAACCTGTGAGCGAAAATCCTCGAGCCGGCTGTGTTGCGCCCGGCTCGCACTGTTTAGCGCATCGGCACGGTTGCGAGCTTGTCCTCCGTCAAACAGGTTCCAGGTGAATCCGATGCCGACGGAAGAGAAATCCTGGCGATCGAGGATCTGATTGTCGAAATGCATGTAGCCCGCGGTCACTCCGAGCTGCGGTCGCACTCTAGCGATCTCGGCACGGGACTGCGAGGCCAGGGCGTCAGCCTGCGCGGCCAGACCTTTGAGCTCACTGCGGGAGCCGAGTGCGCGCACCACAAGCGCCTCGACGGGTTCCCCATCCAGAGCGGCGTCCGCGGGCAAGTGCTCATCGAGCTCAGGTGAGCGTTCGAGCGGCTGGCCGAGGCGGCGATTATAGGCCGCTTGGGCAATCTCGACGGCGTTTGCTGCCCGCAGCCGCGTTTGCTCGGCGTTGGCGAGCGCCAAGCGTGCGGCCAGAACGTCGCTCCTCGGAACGGACTCACTCTCGACCATATGCTGCACGTCGCCCACATGCGCGGTGAGGCTCTCCACGCTCGAGGCTGCCGTCTGCAACGCGCGGCGGGCGCGCAGCACCGCGACGTAGGCTTCGGCGACGTCAAGTTTCAGCGCCGCCGCAGTGGCACGCTCCATCTCGCTCGCCCCGCTGGCGGCGTCACGGGCAGCGGCGATGCCGGCGCTGATCTGCCCGCCGCTATACAGCGGCAGGCGCATTTGCACGCTGCCGGCGACGTACTGGTTGTCCTTGAAGATCGGGCCGGACTGCAGCGTGCCCCCCGCGGTCGCGACGTCGAGCGTTGGTGAGGCGTTGAGGCGCGCATAACCGCCGCTCGCATCCACGCTCGGCCAGCGTGCGCCATGGGCCGCGCGCTCGTTGGCCTCGGCCGCCGCCACGTCCGCGTGGACGGCGGCGAGCGTCTGGTTATGCGCGAGGGCCAGTTGCCAGGCCTCCTGGAGCGTCTCGGCATGGACGCTCACCGGAACGCCCGCCGCCGCGGCCAAAGCCAGCGCAACGCACAACTCGCGCGGCGCCGGGACGGCCTTCATGAACGGACCTGCTTGAGCGCTACGATTCCGAGCGCCTTCAACATGTACTTTTCGTAGACCGGCGTCACCGAGCCGGTGCGTACCTTGCGCAGGAAATACTTCTCGAAGGCTACCTTGGCGAGGTGCACCCACTTGCCGACCTTGGTCCAGGTGACGTTGCGCGGCGGGATCTCCGGCAGCGCCACGAATGCTGCACCGGTGTCGCCGAAGTCAGCGAGGCAAACCGCGTTCCACGTCCCCTGGGCCGTCGGCGTCCGCCCCGCGATCGCGGCGATGATGTTCTCGCAGATTGCGCTCACCATCGACTCGATCATGTAGCCGGTCTTGGGCGCGCCCGTGGGCACGGGCGTCACTTCGACCGGCGGGATGGCGACGCACACGCCCGCCGAGTAGATATTGGCAAAGGCCTTCGAGCGCTGTTGCGGGTCGATGAGCACGAAGCCGCGCGGATTGCACAATCCGGGCACGTTCGCGACCGCATCCACGCCCTTGAAGGCTGGTAACACCATGGCGTACTTGAAAGGAACCTGGAGCTCCTTTTTCGGCTTACCCTCCTCATCGTGCTCGGTCACGGACATCGAGCCGTCGGCGACTTCGGTAATCTTTGCGTTCGTGATCCATTTGATGTGGCGCTGGCGCAGCTCCGACTCCATGAGCCCCTTGCTGTCGCCCACCCCGCCCAGCCCCATGTGCCCGATGTACGGTTCGCTGGTCACGAACGTCATTGGCACCCGGTCGCGGATCTTGCGCTTGCGCAGATCCGCATCGAGGATCATCACGAACTCGTACGCCGGACCGAAGCAGCTCGCACCCGCGGCGGCGCCGACAACGATGGGCCCGGGGTTCTGCACAAAGCGCCGATAGGCCTCCCAGGCCTGCAGGGCGTGCGCCTGCGTGCACACCGAATGAGTAAAGCCCGCCGGGCCGAGCCCCGGGACTTCCTCGAACGCAAGCTTCGGACCGGTGGTGACCACGAGGTAGTCGTAGGGCACCTTGTGACCCGTGATCAAGGTAAGCTCATTGCGCGGCGCATCGATGGTGCCGACTGCATCTTCGATCCATTGAACGCCCTTCGACTCGAGCGGCTTGCGCAGAGCCACGCGCGTCTGCTCCGGACGCCGCCAACCTACGGCAATCCAGGGGTTGGACGGCGTGAACTCAAAGTTAGATGAGGACCCGATGAGTGTGACGCGGTGCTCCTTGCCGAGGCGCTTACGCAACTCGTACGCACAGGGGACTCCGCCAATTCCAGCACCGATAATTACGACGTTAGCCATGACAACACCTCTAGCGCGCTGCGCGCGCTTCCTGTCTCCTCAGGTAGGCGTAATAGAGGACCGGGATCACGAGGAGAGTGAGCACGGTCGAGACGAAGATGCCGAAGATGAGCGATACGGCGAGCCCGTTGAATATGGGATCGTCGAGGATGAAGGTTCCACCGATCATCGCAGCGAGAGCCGTGAGCGCAATGGGCTTCGCGCGGATCGCCCCGGCGCGTACCACCGCGTCCTCGAGGCTGCTGCCCGCGCGCCGCTCGGTATCGATGAAATCGACTAGCAAGATCGAGTTGCGCACGATGATGCCGGCCAGCGCAATCATGCCGATCATCGAGGTGGCGGTGAACTGAGCGCCGAGCAACGCGTGCCCGGGCATGACACCGATGATCGTCAGCGGGATAGGCGCCATGATGATCAACGGCAGCGCGTAGGAGCCGAACTGCCCCACCACCAGCAGGTAGATCAGTACCAGGCCCACCGAGTAGGCGATGCCCATGTCGCGGAAGGTCTCGTAGGTGATCTGCCACTCTCCGTCCCACTTGACGGCGAGCGCGTTGGGATCATCCGGCTGACGCGTGAATCGTTGTGCGATTGGTGCACCGCCGGGTGGCGCGTGCGCGATGCGACCGATGAGCGCGAACATGCCGTACAGTGGACTGTCGAGGCGCCCAGCCATATCGCCGGTGACGTAGGCGACCGGAAGCAGGTCCTTGTGATAGATCGCGCCATCCCACGAGCTGGTGCGCACGTGCACCAGCTCCGAGAGCGACACTCGATCGCCGCTCGCCGAACGCACCTCCAGCGCCAGCAAATTGTCGATGCCAGCCCGATCGGGCACGGGCAGTTCGAGCCGTACCGGAATTGGATAGCGCTCGCGGCCGGCATGAATGTAGGTCACATCCGTGCCCTGTAAGCCAGCGCTCAAGGTCTGCACGATTTGCGCCTGGGTCACGCCCAGCAAAGCCGCCTTCTGCCGGTCGACGTCGACGATCAGGCGCGGCGCCGGCGCCTCGATGCTGTCATCCACGTCGACGATATCAGCCGTGGTGTCGAATAGCTTGCGGACATCCCCGGCGAGCTGGCGCTGCTCCGCGTAGCGCGGTCCGTAGACTTCGGCCACGATCGGCGCGCGCACCGGTGGACCTGGCGGGACTTCAACTACCTGCACGGAAGCGCGGTAGTTGCGGCCAATGGCGGCGAGGGCCGGCCTCACGGCGAGCGCGATCTCATGGCTCTTGCGACTGCGGTGACGCTTGTCGACCAGATTGACCTGAATGTCCCCGAGGCGCGGGTCCTGCCGCAGGTAGTATTGGCGCACCAGCCCGTTGAAATTGATCGGAGCCGCCGTGCCCGCGTAGGCCTCGTAATCACTCACCTCGGGAACCCGCTCGATGACCTGCGAGAGCTCGTCAAGCAGCCGGGCGGTGGTCTCAACGGTCGTGCCCTGAGGCAAATTGGCGATGACCTGAAATTCAGACTTGTTGTCGAAGGGGAGCATCTTCAACACCACGAGCTTCATCAGCACCAGTCCAACCGCGAGCACGATGGCCGCAAGGATTCCCCAATAGAGCTTGTGGCGGCGCGCGCGGCCGCCTCCTGGCGCAAGGAACGGGCGGACAAGGCGCTCGAACAGTCGCTGGACCCGACCCGCCCCCGCCAGCGAGTCCGCCGCAGTGCTGTTCTTGTCGTGAGCGAGGAGCACGCGGCACAGCCAGGGCGTGAAGATCAACGCGACGGCCAACGAGATCATCATGCCCATGCTGGCGTTGATCGGAATTGGACTCATGTACGGTCCCATGAGGCCCGAAACAAAGGCCATGGGCAGTAAGGCGGCGATGACGGTGAAAGTCGCGAGAATCGTCGGCCCGCCGACCTCGTCGACCGCCCTGGGGATGATCTCCCGGAGATTCGCGCTCTCGAGTAGCCGATGGCGATGTATGTTTTCAACGATGACGATGGCGTCATCCACCAGGATGCCGATCGAGAAGATCAGCGCGAACAATGACACGCGGTTGATGGTGAAACCCCATGCCCAGGAGGCGAACAGCGTCGCCGCCAGCGTCACGATCACCGCCGCACCGACCACCAGCGCCTCGCGGCGACCCATCGAGAGCATCACCAGCAACACCACCGAGACGGTGGCAAGGAGCAGCTTTTCGATCAGCTTGATCGCCTTGTCGTTGGCGGTCTCGCCGTAGTTGCGCGTGACGGTGACGTGTACGCCGTCGGGCACATAGCTACCGCGCAGCTGCTGCACGCGCTGGATGACCTGGCGCGCCACGGCAATCGCATTGGTACCAGGCTTCTTCGACACCGCGATGGTGACGGCGGGCGCATGGGCGGCCGGAGACAGGCCGCGCGTTGCGGCGCCCGGGCCGGTGCCGAGCCACACATAGGAATCCGGCTGATCGGGCCGGGTCGATACGTCGGCCACGTCTTCCAGGAACACCGGCCGGCCCTGGCGCACGGCGACTACCAGCCCCGCGACATCGTCACGATTCGCCAGAAACTCCCCGGCATCCACCGGCGTCACGCGATCCCCACCCACGAGGCCGCCGGCGTGCTGCGCCAGACTAGCCGCGAGTAACGCACGCGACAGTTCCTCGATGGTGACGCCGTAGCCGGCGAGCTTCTGCGCATCGAGTTGCACGCGCACCAGACTCGCCGCACCGCCGACGGTGTAGACATTGCGCGTGCCGGGCACGCGCTGGATCTCGGTCTCGATCGAGCGTGCGACCTGACCGAGCTCATGACCGCCGCGGCTTGGATCCTGCGTCCACAGCGTCAGGGTCACGATCGGTACATCGTCGATCCCCTTGGGCTTGATGAGGGGCGGCAGGATCCCGGCATTCACCGGACGCCAGTCCTGATTGGAATAGATCGCGTTATAGAGCCGCACGATGGCCTCGGTGCGGTGCTCGCCGACCTTGAATTGAATCCCCAGCGTCGCAAGTCCCGGGCTCGAAGTGGAATAGATGTGCTCCACGCCGGAGATTTCGCCGAGCACCTTCTCCATCGGGGATGCCACCAGGCTCTCCACCTGCTCGGCCGAGGCACCGGGAAAGGCGATAAAGACGTTGGCGAAGGTGACATCGATCTGCGGCTCCTCTTCGCGGGGCGTGACCAGCACCGCGAACATCCCCAGCAGCAGTGTCGCGAACGCAAGCAAAGGCGTCAGCTGGCTGCCCAGAAACCGGCGCGCCACGCGTCCGCTGAAGCCAAGCGATGCGCTCATCGGGCGGCGCTCGGATGCGGGTCCATATCCTGGCAATGTCTGGGTGCGCTCATGGCGCTGCGCTCGAGGTCGCCGACTGCAATTGCTTTGCGGCGGCGAGCGGATCGAGGGCGACCCGATCGCCGGCCACGAGACCGGTGAGGATCTCGATGCGATCGCCGAAGCGCTCTCCGAGCCGCACCTGACGCATGGCGGTGTGTCCGCTCGAATCCACGACGTAAACCGCCGTGACTTCGCTTCGCTCGACGGTCGCCTTGGCGGGCACGAGCAGCCGCTCGGCCTCGCCGGTCACGAAGCCGACTTTGACGAACATCCCGGGATAGAGGTCGATGGCGTTCTCGGGCAACTCGAGCCGGGCCCGAAAGGTGCTGGACGGTGAGGAGGCTTCCGGAAAGATCATCACTTTGGTCGCTTCGATCCGCCGGTCACCGATATACACGGCCGCCTGCTTGATCCGCCGCACCTGATCGACGATCGATTGCGGCACATCCACCGTAACGCGCAGGAACTGCAGCGACAGGCCGCTCATCAACGGAGTGCCGGGACTCACCGTCTCGCCCACCTGCACCAGACGCTTGGTGACCACGCCGGCGTACGGTGCGCGAACCTCCGTATAGGCGACGCCCTCCTTCGCGCTCTCAAGGCTCGCCCGCGCGGCCTTGAGGTGAGCGACGGCGGCCTCACGACTGGCCGTCGCCTCATCGAGCGTCGCCTTGGGAACGACCTTGCGCTGGTACATGTCGGCGAGTCGCTGATAGCGACTTTGCGCCTCCGCTTCGCGTGCCGTGGCCTCGCTGAGTGCGGCTTGCGCCTCCGTCAGACCCGCATGTAGTTCTGTGGACCGCAGACGGATGATCACCGCCCCTGCGGGGACGAAATCGTTGACGTCATAGAAAATAGCGGCAACCCGGCCGGATGTCTGGGCCGCGACCGTGCCCTGGTTGACCGCCTCGATCACCCCGTCGAGTCGGCGCTCGATCGGCGCTCGCTCGGGTTGGACCATGACGGTCGTCAGCGAGGACTTCGCCGGCGCTGCCGCGGGCGGTCGGCCGCTACCGCAAGCGACAAGCATGACGCTCAACCCCACCACACCGACGATCCTGCCGGACATGAGCGCTCCTGCGTCAGCTGAACGCCGCACCGGGTTTGACCCCGACTCTCTTCAGGATCAGCGCCAGCGGGCAGAACCCGGTGAACGCAGCCTGCAACATGTTGAGCCCAACGAATACCGCCAGCAGCAGCCAGGAGGGTGTGAACAGATAGCTCAGTGCGAGACTCAGCAGGATCATCGCGCCGGCGAATGCAAACACCATTCTATCGATCGACATAACGCCTCCCCGGGACCGTTCAATCAACGGTGCTTAGTGTATTCGCTATTGCTACATTAGCAATAGCTAATTATACTCAGCTTGAAATCACGAAGTAGACGGGACGGGAGCCGTGAATACCCATGTAACCAGTACCCGCGCAGCGATAGCGAAGCTCGCTCGCGCCGGCCGCGAGATGCGGCCGCACGCCGCCAAGGCGGCAGAACTTCTCAAGGCGCTCGGCAACGAGCAGCGCCTGATGATCCTATGCAATCTAGTCTCGGGGCCGTTGTCGGTCGGGCAACTTAATCAGCGCGTGCCGCTCAGCCAGTCGGCGTTGTCACAGCACCTCGGGATTTTGCGCGACTCCGGCGTCGTTGCCACGACGCGCGAATCGCAGAGCATCATCTATTCGCTGCCACCAAGTATCGCGACTCGCATCATCGGCCTACTGCACGAGGAGTTCTGTCCACCCTAATGCGGACGCTCTAAGAGGAGCCAGTCATGAACTACTACATTGGGAAAACGGTTTCGGGTCCGTTTGATGCGGTCGTGGCGGATGTGACGGCGCAGCTAAAGTCGCAAGGCTTCGGCGTGCTCACAGATATCGACGTGCAGGCGACACTCAAGTCGAAATTAGGCGTGGACACTCCGAGGTACCGCATTCTCGGCGCGTGCAATCCACGTTTTGCCCACGAGGCGCTGAAAATCGAGGAGCGACTCGGTGTGCTGCTGCCCTGCAATGTGATCGTCCGTGAGACCACCGACCGGCGCGTGGAGGTAGCCAGCATCGATCCCGTTGCGGCCATGGAACGCACCGACAATCCAGCGCTCAGGACGACTGCCGAGGAAGTGCGGCGCCTGCTGGCCGCGGCCATTGCACAGGTTGGGTAAGCCATGCACCCCTATCCGCATACCTACATCGCGTCCGCTGCCGGAGACCCCTCGGGTTTGGTGAGCGTGACGTCCAGCCAGCTTCCGCACCTGGAGACAGCCGCGCCTCCCCAGTTCGATGGCCCCGGTGGCGTCTGGTCCCCGGAGACGCTCCTGTGCGCGTCGCTTGCAGATTGCTTCATCCTCACCTTTCGCGCGGCGAGCCGCGCCGCTCAGCTCAAATGGCTGCGCCTCGAATGTCGAGTCGAGGCGGTACTTGAGCGGGTCGAGCGCACGGCGCAATTCACGCGCTTTACGACTTTCGCAAAACTCTTGGTGCCCACGGGAACTGATGTCGACGCAGCACGAAAGCTCCTGGAGCAGGCCGAACATGGGTGCCTGATCGCTAACTCGCTGCGCGGATCGCGCACGCTCGAGGCGCAGGTGATCGCAGAGGATCACTGAAATTGTTGCTACCCGGTCAGCACTCGAGCCGCACTCGGCGCGCGGGGGTCGCGGCATTTCTTCACCAGTAATAGATAAACGGCCGCTTGTGATCGGGCCAGTACATACGATCGGCGTCTCGTCCGAGCACGACCATGCGCAGCGCGTGGTGCTCTTTGGCACGCGCGGGCTGCGTCAGCATGGCCTTACGCCAGTGTTTATGCCCGGATTCGCTCATCACCAGGTCGCCAAGCGGTTTCCACAGCTTCGGCTGCCAGTAATCCAAGGTTCCGACGAAATTGTGATGCGGCGCCCACGCGCCGCTGTCTTTCAGTTGACGAATACGCCGGAACTTCGCGATACGCTGCTGCCAGCGGCGCACACCTCGCTTTGACACAATAGGCACTCCATTGAGCTAACCTAATGTGTCATGGCAATTTCCTTTCCGAGTCGATGGACTTGCTGCAAGTCCGCGTGGGTGTGAGTGAGCGGGCGTAGCTTACCAAGTCCGCCACATCTGGCAATCTCACCTGGATCTATTTGACTTACGCCGGATCGGTGGCCGCTTTCGAGCGCGGAGTCTGCCCGGGGAGAATAGCTCCCGATGCGTTCCCATGCGGTGCAGAATCACCGCACGCCGAAGTACTCGATAAATGAGCAGCAGGTCAGCTCCAAGATGACACTCGGTGAAGCCACTTCTTTCTACGCTTGCTGAGCCGGTGCTCGCGGAGGGCTGACGGGAGCTTCTCTTCCGAGATCAGGAGATCAAAGACGTACTCGAGTGTTTCGACGTCGAAATCGGGATGCTGGCGAGCGTTTCTGTAATCGCGCTTGAAGCGCGGCAGAATGATTAGCTCTCGAGCCAACGAATCGCCTCACGACCGCTGCCAAAACGGCGCCCCTTGCCGGTAGCTTCTTCCTTCAATGAATCCTTGAGAGCGGCCCGAAGCTCGGCAATGGAACGCTTTGCGTTTGCACGAGCTGCCCACGCCTTGAGCGCCGCCGCCGCACTTCGCTTGCCTGTACGCGCCTTGAGTGCCTCGATTTCTCGGTCACTCAGTTGAACTGTCACGTTGTTCATCGCCGCCTCCGAAGCCGCGAACATTATAAGGGGTCCGCGCAATCGGCGAGACGAACCGCAATCCGCGGTCCGCCATGTGGCATTACGTATCGGCGGGGCGGCTGCTAGGGCGGCAAAAACGCACTCAGACGAATGACAGCGAACTGCGCCGGACAATTAGTTCTTACCCGCTGCGCTGTGAGCATGACCGTCCGTTTAAGCAGCCCCTCCGTCGCGGGCAGTTTGGCGGGTAAATCGCTCGGACAGCTTCGTAAGGCCGTGAATCCCTTGAGGAAATTCTCAGAGTCCTCTCCCGGGCATTCCTGAGAATTTCTCTAACATAATCAATAGCTTATAACGATAAACCGAGGACGCCAATTTTCCGTTCCGTGCCCAAAACGATCGAGCGCAGTGTACGTGAGCGGCCGAAGACGGAGCGAATATAAAACGATCCGATTGATCGCATTGCAGAGCGTTTGCAGTTGGCCGAGTCTCGGCGAGTCTTATCTACGACATCACGCAACCGGAACGTCTTACCTCCCGGCGGCTTTCGGAACACACGAAGACATCCGTCGTGCCTAACGAACGGCGCTCGTCCGCGAGCGCTAAAAGAAATCCTGGAGGTCGACCGTCGCCGATCGGCCAACAGGAGCCACTCACGCTGCAATTTCAATTTTCCTGATAGCTGCCACTGACCCCGCAAGCTACAACCTCGAGGGGTGCCTGCAG
Source organism: uncultured Gammaproteobacteria bacterium (assembly GCA_963793895.1). GTDB lineage: Bacteria > Pseudomonadota > Gammaproteobacteria > Steroidobacterales > Steroidobacteraceae > 13-2-20CM-66-19. The sequence continues at coordinate 922,426 of CAWCBV010000004.1, read as the reverse complement.
AGCCCTCGGTCAGATGGTAGGAGTGATTTGACTGCCGCGTTGCTGCACGGGGTAACATTGACCGAACAGGGGTAGGTGACGCTCTCAGAAAGCGCTCCAGCCTGCACGACAACCAATAAGGTCTCGGGCATGTCCGTGTCGGATACCTCGCGCGCTGTATTCCTCAGCTACGCCTCGCAGGATGCCGAGGCCGCCGAACGGATCGCAACGGCACTGCGCGCGGCGGGCATCGAGGTCTGGTTTGACAAAAGCCAGCTGCGGGGCGGGGACGCCTGGGACCGGCAGATCCGCAAGCAAATTCATGACTGCCGGGTGTTCATAGCTGTCATCTCAGCTCGGACCGAATCAAGAGATGAGGGTTATTTCCGCCGTGAATGGAAGCTGGCCGTCGACCGGACCGTAGATCTGGCGGCGGACGTTCCGTTTCTGTTGCCGGTAGTCATCGACGACACTAACGAAGCGACCTCGAGGGTCCCCGACGAATTCCTGCGCGTGCAGTGGATAAGACTCCCCGCCGGCAGCGCCACCCCAACCTTCGTCGAGCGTATAGCACGCCTGATGGCAGGTAGAGTCAGCGAGCGTCCCGAACCGATGCGTGCACCGCAGCTTCCACGACGCGCGGACAGCCGCCGGCGAGTGCTGTATGGGGCGATTGGGGCGGCGACCGCCCTGGCGTTGGCGTATTTCGCGTTCGAACGTCTCACCGGATCCGGACCCCACGGTCCGGGCGCGGCATCCATCGCGGTGCTGCCGCTGGCGAACGAGAGCGGGGAGGCGAGTCAGCGGTACTTCTCTGACGGGATTTCGGAGGATCTGATTACGGCGCTTTCGCAGTTCTCGGGACTTAAGGTGATCGGGCGCAGTTCGGCGTTTCAGTTTAGAGATTCCAGGGAGGACAGCCGCAGCATCGGTGCGAAGCTCGGGGTGGCGCATCTGCTCGAGGGGAGCGTCCGGCGTTCGGGGGACGTGGTGCGGGTGAGCGCCGAGCTCATCGACACTGCTGACGGGAGCACGCAGTGGTCGGAGCGCTACGACCGGCCCTACAAGGATCTCTTTGCGTTGCAGGATGAGATCACTCGTGCGGTGGCGGGAGCGCTCAAGGCGAAGCTCCTGCTGGGTCAGCATTCAGCGGAGCAGAGCGATCGGCCCCCGGGCGGGAGCGTCGACGCCTACAACGCCCTGCTGCAGGGCCGGTTCTTTCATCTCCGCAACACGGAAGCCGATCTTCGCAAGGCGATCGAGTTCTACACGCAGGCGTTAGAACTCGATCCGCGCTATGCCCTCGCGTGTAGCTGGTTGTCGCAGTCTTGGACTAGCCTCATTGTGGAATTCCTCGACGGCGCACCGGCGCAGCAGGCGTCTGCGAAAGCGCGCGAGGCGGCCGACCGTGCGCTCGCCCTCTCGCCGGACCTTGCGGCCGCGCACGTTGCACGCGCTGCTCTGCTTCAACTCGTTGACTTGGACTGGCGCGGAGCGGAAACGGAGTATCGCCGCGCGGTGGCGCTTGCGCCGAATTCCGGTGGTGCGAAGATATGGCTCGGGAGTCTGCGCGCAAGTTTCGGCGAGCTGGAGCCGGCGATCGAGCTTACGCGCCAGGCATTAGCTACCGAACCGTTGCGGGCCGACTCGTACCAGTGGCTCGCCGTTTATCTCTCGGCGCTCAACCGCCTCGATGAGGCCGAGCGGGCGATCCGCCGGGCCATCGAGCTGCAGCCCGCTTCGAGCTCCTATTACTACACGCTCACAATAATCGACGTGCAGCGCGGCCATGCGCAGGCGGCACTCGCCGCCGCGCAGCAGGAGCCTCCCGGTGTGTGGCAGGACGTCGCGCTTGCCCTGGCACGGCAAATCGGCGGCGACCGGAGCGCAGCCGATGCGGCGCTTGGGATCCTAACCGAGAAGGATGCGAACCTATCCGCGTATCAGATCGCCCAAGTCTATGCGCTGCGCAACGATGCGACGAAGACCTTCGAATGGCTCGATCGCGCCTGGAGCAACCGCGATTCGGGTATTGGGTACCTCCTCTACGACCCCTTCATCCTGCGCTACAAGGGTGATCCGCGCTTTGCCGCCTTCTGCCGGAAGGTCGGCCTGCCAGCCGGGGGAGACTCCCGCGCGCAAGTCCGTCAACCCCAAGTGAGTTCGCGATGAGAGGTTAGAAAACTGACGCTGAGGCGCCGAAACTCTCGTTATAAGTTGTTCGGAAATCGGGCCAACGTCACGGCAAAGCCAGAGCCGATTGAGTTGCTTACGGAGTTCGCTAGTTGTGGAGTCTCAACAGGTTGTTCCTGTTGAGTCCCAGTCGGTTAACAGGTGGTTGGCCAGCCAAGCTGGTATGCGGTCGGTGCCAGTTGTAGCCGTGTAGCCACTGGGGCAAGGCATTGCAGCGCTGGTTCGAGGTCCCGTACGCGCGTGCGTAAGCCCACTCGCGCAGACTGCTTTGGATGAAGCGCTCAGCCTTGCCGTTAGTGCGCGGGGTGTAGGGCTTGGTGTACTGGTGAGTCAGTCCGAGCAGGCTGCAGGTGCTGGCGAAGTCGCGTCCGCGGTAGGCTTTCGCGTTGTCCGTATAGACCCCTTTGATGTGCACTCCAAGACCTGCGTAGTAGGCCACGGCGGCTCGCAGGAAGGCCACACAGCAGTTGGCATCCTCATCGGGCAGGACCTGTGCATAGGCCACACGGGAGGCATCATCGATCGCCACATGCAGGTAGTCCCAGCCGATGTTGCTGCCTTTGGCGCCGCGTCGGTCGCCGGTGATGCGATGCCCCACCTTGACGATTCGCCCTAGTTTTTTAATGTCCAGGTGCAACAGCTCTCCAGGTTCTGCCCGTTCGTAACGCCGATACACCGGGGCCGGTTCCAGCTTGCTCAGTCGGTTGAGTCCTTCTGCCCTGGCGATGCGTGCCACGGTAGCTCGTGAGAGATTCAGCTGCGCTGCGATCGTGATCAGAGTGAGGCGCTGCCGACGCAGCGCCACCACCGCGCTGCGCAGGACTTCATCGGTTGCCTGCGGCGATCGATGCGGGCGGGAGCTGCGGTCTTTGAGGCCCTCAGCGCCCAGGTCCTGGTAACGCTTCAGCCACTTGGCGGCCGTACGCACCGAAACCCCCAGCTCCGCTGCCACTTGTCCGTGGGATCGACCCGACAAAATCCTCTCCACCAGCAACACTCGACAGGACACCGTCAGCCTTGCATTCTGATGCACGTTCATTCGGGGCTCCCTTGACACTTTAGGCCTGGTAACCAAAAGCATCACCGGATGCCCCCGAATGGACAACCCTTCAACCAGGAATAACGTCCTGAGACTTCACAGCTAGTTGCTCTCCGTTTCAACCAAACCGAGCTTGTGCCCATCGCTATGAATCAGAGCAGGGACTGGTCCCGGAGCGCCCGGAGGCGTGATTGACGTCACGATGGCATAGATATCCCGACCGTGATTGCTCAAAACGAACAGCACGGTAAGTTTGGCTCCCGCAACCGTTCCGGACGAGCTAACGTTTGGTGGAAACTGCACGCTGAACGTACCGGTGCAATCGGCATGGACGGTATAGGTGCCATACTCCTCATCATGGAAGCCCGTTGCGGGATCGATCGGCGCGCCGGGCACCGCCGTAGCATTCGGACTGGACAACACCTTATCGACCTGGGTGAGGTGGCCCGCGCCGTCAAAGTGCGTCAAAGCAACGCCATCCCTGAGGATACTCGTCCCATTCGGGAGAAAGATTTGCCCTGAGACAGTAAACGCGTACTCGCCGTATAGAGTGGCATCCGAGCAGCCCCGGTTGTCTTCTGCCCAAGCAGTGCCACTTAGGGCCAGCAATCCCACCGCGGATTGAAGAATTACACTGGGTTTTGAGATTTTCATGAACCTCTCCTGGACCGTAAAATGTAGGTAGGAAATTCGTGCCGAGCGCATCGTTTCAGGGGTCGAAGCCCTGCACAATGGAGGCGACCTGTAGATTCTGTGTAGCTTTCGTGTATCAATAATCCCAAAACATTCCGCCATTTACGCGATTCGCGACGATCTAAAAATCAATCCCTAGTACGGATCCAGGTCCACTGAGAGTGCTCATGGATGTGATTCAATTCGAGAACTTCGAGGTGGATCGAGGCGCCTACGAGTTGCGACGGGCCGGCCGGACCGTAGCGATCGAGCGCATCCCAATGGAGCTTTTGCTATTGCTCTTGGAGCGCCGCGGTCAGCTCGTCACGCGCCAGGAAATCCTGGACCGAATCTGGGGCAAGAACGTTTATGGTGACGTCGATAACAGCATTAACACGGCCGTTCGAAAGATTCGGCAGGTCCTTCACGACAATTCCACCAGCCCGCGTTTACTGCACACCATCCCCGGCAAGGGTTACCGCTTCTCGGCACTCGTGGTCGATCCACAGGCGTTGCCGGTATCCGCCACTGTGGTGCAGATGCCACTGGTCAAACCTCCGTCTACCCCGGCAGCCCAATCCAAACCGTGGCGGCTGCTCGCGGCGATTGCGGTGGCGCTCGTGGTGGGAGCGCTCATTGTCGGTCCGTATTTGATGCGCCGCATCGTGCCTCCTCCAGGCAAAGCGATGATCGTGGTCCTGCCATTCCAAAACCTGAGTGGAGACCCCCAACAGGACTACTTCGCTGATGGCATGACCGAAGAAATGATTGCGCAGCTTGGGAGCCTGGACCCGCATCACCTCGGGGTCATCGCTCGCACGTCGGCCATGCTTTACAAAGGAAGCCGAAAAGATTCTGCTCAGATCGCCCGGGAGCTTGGGGTTAACCTGCTACTCGAAGGCAGTGTGCGTCGGGCAAATGACCGCGTCCGAGTTACCGCTCAGCTGATCCAAGCCAGCGATCAGACCCACCTTTGGGCGGCCAGTTACGAGCGAGATGTAAGCGACATACTTAAACTGCAAAGTGACGTTGCTCGCGGCATCGCGGACAAAATCCAACTCACGCTGTCACAACAGGTTCAGGAGTCACTGGCCGGCACGCCTAGCGTTGATCCAGCAGCCTATGAGGATTTTCTCCAGGGCCTACAGGCCTTGAATCTCCGGACCCACGCGGGCTTTGGGAATGCGATCGCGGCTTTCAGCCGGGCGGTCGCTAGGGATCCAAATTATGCTGAGGCCTATGTTGGACTTGCGCGCGCCGATATGGTGGCGCCAATTTTCGGGGTATCCACGCCAGTCGAAATTTTGCCGAAGGCTGTTGAAGCGGCAACGCGAGCCATTGCGCTCAATGACAATCTTGCGGACGCCCATACGGCGCTCGCCTTCAGCAAGTCACACCTTGATTACGACTGGCCCACAGCAGAGCGAGAATATCGCCGTGGCCTCGCGCTGAATCCGGGCGGTGCCCAAGTCCATTTCTTCTACTCGAACGGCTATCTTTCGCCATTTGGTAGACACGATGAAGCCATCGCCGAAATGAAGACAGCGGCTGAGCTTGATCCTTATTCACCCCCTATCCAATCCTTCCTGGGCCGAACCTACGTCTGGGCGCGCCGCTACGACCAGGCTCTCGCACAGTATCAAAAGGCTAACCTCCTGGATCCGAACTTCGCCGTGGGGCATGAGCGCCTCGCTCATCTGTATACCTACCTCGGACGGTTCAATGATGCCATCGCCGAGGAGAGTATGGCCCGGGCGTTGTCCGGTGAAGACCTGCAAGTGGTGCAATCGCACGAAGAGGCTCTTCGCAAATCCCTTACTGCCCACGGCGAGCAGGGTTACTGGCGGACACTGCTTGATTTTGCGACCGTCAAACCGAATCCGCCGGAAGCCTATGACGACGCCTACGGCATCGCGATCATTTATGCTCGGCTCGGCGAGAAAGAAAAGGCCATTGATTCGCTTGAGTCAGCTTATGCCGAACGCAAGATCGCCATGACTGAGATCGGGGTTGAACCCGCCTTCGATGCGCTGCGTTCCGACCCCCGCTTTCACGGGCTACTCCGTCGGGTTGGCTTGGAGCACTGATGGGTCGGTGTGAATGCGTCCCTCGGGCGGCAAGCCGGCTCATGCAAGCCCAACCGATGCCAAGCAGTTCCACCCCAGCGCGCCATCGGCATGGGTAGATGAACGCAGCAATCCACGCGCCTTGCGACGCAGCGCAAGCCAAGGGAACGGCATCAGGGTGTGAGACGCGTCACCCCAACTGGGTGCTCACCGCCACCGTTCTGGCCTCGAGCCTCGCCTTTATTGATGGTTCGGTGGTCAATGTCGGCCTGCCTGCAGTCGCCGCGGCATTCAAGGCTAGCGCTGGCGACCTGCAATGGGTGATCAATGCCTATCTTCTGCCGCTCAGCGCGCTCCTGCTGCTCGGCGGCGCAGCGGGGGACCGGTTCGGGCGGGTGAGGCTCCTCGTTGGAGGCACCGCGTTGTTCGGAGCAGCTTCGATCGCCTGTGCGCTCGCTCCGAGCCTGCACTGGCTGTTGATCGGACGTTGTATTCAGGGCATCGGCGCGGCGCTGCTCATGCCCAACAGCTTGGCGATACTTGGCGGCTCTTTCTCCGGCGAGTCCCGCGGCCGAGCCATCGGCATCTGGGCGTCGATGGGCGCCGTGATGGGCGCGGTCGGTCCGGTCCTTGGCGGCTGGCTGATCGACACAGTTGGATGGCGCGCGATCTTCCTGCTCAATATACCTTTGGCGATCGGCGCGATCGTGCTGGCTATCGTGTTCGTCAGGGACGGCCGCCGCGAGGATGAGGCGCCGGTGTTGGATTTACGTGGGGGTTTGTTGGCGACCGCGGGTCTCGGAGCCATAACCTGGGGGCTGACCATCGGATCTGGGCATGCCGGCTGGACACCTGCCGCCCTTATGCTGGGATTCTTAGGTATTACCCTGATGCTGGGTTTTCTGGCCGACGAGAAATCCAAGGGTGACCGCGCGATGATGCCACTCGCTCTGTTCGGGTCGTCAAGCTTCATCGGGCTCACAGTACTGACCCTGCTCCTGTACGGCGCATTGGGTGCTCTGCTCGTTCTGGTCCCCTATGTGCTCATTCAAGCTTCGGGTTACTCCGGCGCCGAGGCGGGCGCCGCACTCCTTCCGTTCGCGGTCGTGCTGGCGTTGACCTCGCCAATGATGGGCGGCGTGGCAGGAAGGATCGGACCGCGCGCGCCGCTGTCCGTCGGCCCCCTTGTGGTAGCGGGTGGCTTTTTGCTCGTCCTTAGAATCGGATCCCACGCGGATTATTGGACAACCGTCTTTCCTGCCATCCTGATTATCGCAATTGGCATGGCTGGCGCGGTGGCGCCGTTGACCACAGCGATCCTAGGATCAGTGGATGGCCGTCACAGAGGTTCTGCATCCGGACTGAACAGCGCCGTCGCGCGCACTGGAGGCATGGTGGCGACAGCGCTTCTCGGAGGCGTCCTAGGCGAGGCCGGTCCGGCGCTAATTGGCGGATTCCATGTCGTCGCGATTGTTTGCGCGATCGCATCGGTTGTCGCCTCCGCGAGCGCTTATATCCTCATCGCCAGCGGCGCTCCGGCAAGATAGTCTGGAGCGGTGAAGAGGCGACGTCCCCCCGGTCGTGAGTAGTGGCGTCATTAAGAGTCAACCCGCAGGAGCATTTCACGCGCCGACGCCTGCCAATGCTCTCAGAACATGAGCGGGATCTTTGCTTATTGCAGTCAACAGAGCCTTGGCCGGACCAGTCGGCTCACGTCGACCCTGCTCCCAATTCCGAAGTGTGCCCACGTCCACATGCAGGAGGGCGGCAAACTTCGGCTGGCTAAGTCCGAGTCTCGAACGAAGCTTCTTGACCGATGTCGGATCAACGACAAACTCGCGTGACGGCGCTCGCTTGCCACGTACGATCTCGTTCATCTGCTTCATGCTCCCTACGAGCTCGCTAAACAGCTTCTTGTCCATAAAACACTCCTACCAAGCCTCATTGAGTGCACGAAGCACCTTTTTTTCCGAAGCAGTTAGGTCGTCTTTGACACCCTTGCGGTAGATCAAGAGCATCCTAATCTGCTGTCGCGCGGAGACGTGGAAATAGATCACCCGCACTCCGCCGCGCTTGCCCTTACCATGGGCTACCCAACGAATCTTGCGCAACCCGCCCGTGCCCTGGATCACATCCCCGGCATCAGGCTGCTTCGCAAGAAAGCGCTGAAGCTCTGCGTAGCTGTCATCGCTTAGCAGAGCAATCACCTGCCGTGTAAAGACTGGTGATTCAGTGAAAATCATCCGACTGATAGTAAGTCAATGACGTACATACGTCAATGACTTACTAGCTGGGACTGTCGAGGATCGATCGAAAAAATTACCCGCTACGGCGTGCGCGAGAACGCCCGTTTAAGCACCATGCTGGGAGAGGGTAATTTAGGGGGTAAATCGCGACTCGACCGCAGAAAGGGGTGCAGAATCAATTAGTTACCGGCAGGTTCGAGTCCTCTCCCGGGCATTCTTTTCAAATACTTAGAATGCATTCTTAAACAAGTTTATTGATGCCATTTCGGCGTGGAATTTTGCCAATCAGCGGCCACAATTCTACGCACGCTCCCTCGGCAGCGCGTGACTATCGGCTGCCAATATTCAGTGCCGAACGGTTTGCGAAACGCCAAAGCCTCTTTGCGGGGAGCAGACTCTAAACTCGAGTGCCACTCAAACGCGGGGACACACCGCTTCCGCGTTGGCACCGTGAGCAAGTCTGTGGTTCAGAACCTCTCAACCCACGGCCTAAGCTCTATCTCGTATGTCCAGGCGCTGCGTGGCTGCCTAAGGACGTGGAGGTAGGTCTCTGCAATCGCATCGGGGTTGAGCATCGAGTCCGGCTTGTCCGGTGGCTCGGTCCTGCCAGGGTTCCGGATTCCACCGTCGATCACGAAATGCGCCACGTGAATTCCCTGCGGCGCCAGTTCGCGGGCCATGCTCTGCGCAAGCCCACGAAGGGCGAACTTGCCCATCGCGAACGGTGCTGACTGAGCATAACCCTTGACGCTTGCGGACGCGCCCGTGAACAGGATCGCTCCGGATTCCTGCGGGAGCATGCGTCGCACCGCCTGCTGAGCCACCAGGAATCCCCCGAAGGCGCTAACCCGAAGGGCATGTTCGACCTCCGCAGGAACGAGTTCGATCAAGGAGCCGCGCAACCTGCCACTCGCGTTATAGACAACGACGTCTGGCATGCCGAGTCGGCTCTCTACGTCGTCGAAAAGACGTGCCACCTGATCGGGGTCGACGGCGTCACAGGCGAAAGACTGCGCGCCCGTCTCTGCGGATAGGGCCGCGAGCTTTGCGGTATTGCGAGCGGCGATGGCGACGCCCATGTTCTCGGCAGCATCGCCGCCTCGTCCGGCGTGGTCCGCGACATCGATGAAGGGGCCATCGCCCACATCTGGCAGCCGCTCATGGCCGGACAGTTGCGGATCTTGGCTGTAGTTCGATTGCTTGGCTATTCGCCGCCAGAATATTCGAGCAGGCCCGCTAATGCCGCTCGCTACTGGAAGTGGGAGGACGTCGGGGCTGTTACAGCTACCGGCGGGGGTGAGCCACACGCAGCGCCTGCACTTGAACCACCGAACCGCCCTCGAATGTCACCACAAAACTCGCCCGCTCAGACTGGGCCTTCTTGATCTGCGCGGGACCGTGCTTTTGTGCGGCCTTCAGATCCGTCAACTTGAAAAGCTCAGGCGAGCCCACCGGCTCAAAAACCAGCGGCGGCGCATCCCGCTCGTAAAGCCGGAAGCTGCCGGTGCCCTTAGTCGGTACGCGCTGCATCCACAGCATATAGCGGACCCCGGGTTGCGCGCGCACCGTGTTGGTCAGCACCGGATACGGACCCATGTAGCCATAGGCGTTCCAGGCTCGTACGACTTGTGCCTTGCTGCAGTCCGCGTTGACGCATTTCTGCAGGATCAGGTATTCGTCTGAATTGAGCCGCAACGGCCGGATCGAAAGCAGATCGCCGGCGCGCACGCTCGCAGGCGGCAATATCACGCCTGGCTGGTCCGGATCGATTCTGAAGGCATCCGAGATGAAATAACCACCCCACTGTTCCTGGAACTCGACATTGGCAGGATCAGAGGAGGGTGCGGCCGAGGCGTGCAGCGTCGTGCATAGGAGCAGTCCGGGTAGCAAACACAGATGGATTGCCTTCATGACGGTCTCCTCAGGATCGAAGACGACGCCAGCCTACACCGGCACAGCGGCAAACCGCTCGAGTTGACGAAAGTTAACCGCGCGCCAAGGGCGGTGGTGGAGCATAAAGCTGCAGGGGCGACGATCTCGAGCGTGCCCGCTACCTCGGTATCCCCCTAGCTGGCCGTGATGCGGCCGTTGGCGGTCATCGCCGTCTATGCCGCCGCCGGCACTCAAACCCCAGACCAGGCCCGCAGCGAGAAACCCGTTGTACAGCACCTGATTGGCCGCCGGGATTTTGCCGTATCGCACGGTAGCCAGCTGAGCCCCTGATCAGAACAACGAGCTCCTGGCCGCTTGATTCAGTGAGACTCGTGGAAGCCCACCGCCGCCATTGCGGCCATTGCCTCCGGATTCTTCATGAAGGTCTCCCACATCAAGCCGCTGCGCTGATTCTCCGCCATGAGCATAGTGACACCTGTATGTATGCCGACCGCGTCAGGGTCGTACCAGCCAGTCAAGGGATTAAAAGCGTCCACGAAACCGTAGCGTTGCCAGCTTGCGGGAAATTGGTTGTAGAAATTGCGCAGTGCCGCGATGCATTGCGTGCTCAAGAAGGGAAGCGATCCGCCGGCCGCGCAAGGCACAAGCGTGCCATCAATCGGCCCCATCGCCGGCGGTCCACCCCAGGTTAGGTAGCCATTATTCGTCGAATCTGAAGCAGTAATCCCCCACGCGTCGCCTGAGTAGTCGGAAAACTCACCTTGCAGCGAAGCGCAGAACGACTTGTGCGCCTGCGTTGCCGTAACGGAGTTGTTGAAGTAATCGGCGTAGGCGTCCTGCTGATTGCGGAAGTCAAACCACGCGTGCGAGTACTGATGAATAAACAGCGGCGCACTCAAGTTGGTTATGTAAGTCAGATCCTGGTAGGTCAACACCGGCCGCTGGATTGCTTGCCACGAACTCGCCGGGATCGGGCTGGTGGGTGAACCGATTGCCAGAAGATACAGCATCATCTGCTCGCTATAGGTATCCCAGCGCGTCGTGATGAAGCCATTCTCGGGCGTCCAGCCCATGGAGAAAGTCGCACCCTCATTTAGCATCCATACCCAGTTCACACGCTCATAGATCTGCGTTGTCAGGTCTTGGATCTGCGCGTCCTGAAAATACTGCCCGCAGGTCAGAACCCCGCAGAGCAAAATTGCTGTGTCGATGGAAGAGACCTCGGAATTCGGGGCGCGCGCGCCGCTATTCATGTCGACAAAGTGATAATAGAACCCGTTCACGTTTGTCTGATTGAGAAGGAAATTCAGCGTTGCCAGCACGCGTGCTTTGATCTGCGAGCTGCCAGCGTAACCCCGCCGGTCGGCCATGCAGAGTGCGCTGAGTCCAAAACCGGTGGCTGCAATGCTACTGAGGGTGCGCGAGTCATTGCCGCCAGCAAACGCCCGGTCCTTGACCATCCCTGTGGTTGCGCTGGCCTGCTCCCAGAAGAACAGGAAAGCAGCCTTTTCAAGGTTATCGAGGAACTGATCATCCGTCATGGGAGCAGAAGAAGACTGATAGTTCGTCCCCAACCCGCACCCAGGGCCAATTGCAACCCCCAATGCGGTAACGGCCAGCGCCGTCTTCCCAAGCGTCGCCAGCATCTCCCGGCGAGTCAGCGGGGATAGAGGGGTGCGGTTTTCCACCGCATCGTGGCCCGATGGAATCGACTCATCTTCCATGACGGCAGAGTGCTGAACTCAGGCGATATCCTGCCCCGGACAAGCTGAGCAGCGATCCGCTGACCGGTCGCCTGACGCGCAATGGCTTCTTCACCTGCAGGAGAAACCCGGTTTCCACGCGCTCAGGTCTGCGGCGCCGCGCAGTGGCGGGCGATGAACTGGGCGTGCATCGGCATGGCCTCCACGCAGCCTGCGATCACCCTTCTAACACCGTCGACGAAATCGCCGAGGTTCTTGTCGGACATCTGATCGACCATGGGGTGATACGAGCGCGGCATGATGCGCTGACCCAGCATGACCTGCACCCAGCTGGTGAGGGCAAACATTTCCTCCGCATTACGAAAGAAGCGGCCGCTGTCCCGAAACAGACGCAATGTAGCCCTTCAGGTCAGCCGGAATGCTCATCGTGCGGCAGTAGTTCCAGAATGGCGTGTCGTCGCGCTCGGTGGCGTGGTAATGCAGGATCAGGAAGTCGCGGATCCGCTCGAGCTCGAACACGGCCTGCGCGTTGTAGCGCTCGATCAGCACCGGACTAAGTCCCTGGTCCGGCAGCAAGTTGATCAGACGCGCGATGCCTGACTGGATCAGAAAGATGCTGGTCGATTCGAGCGGCTCCATGAAACCCGCTCGCGAGCCCGAGCGCCACGCAATTGCGGTTCCAGAATTTGCGGCGCATGCCGGTCGTGAAACGTAAGCAGCCGCGGCTCGGCCAAGCGGGCGTCCGTCGAGGTTTTTCAGCAGCGCGGCGGCCGCTTCGTCGTCGCTAATGTACTGCTTGAGTAGACGTAGCCGTTGCCGGTGCGGTGCTGCAGCGGAATGCGCCATTGCCAGCCGGCTGCGCGAGCCGTCGCGCGGGTGAAGGGCGTGGGTTGACCGACGTTTTCGCACGGCACCGCCAGGGCGCGATCGCAGGGCAGCCAGTGCGTCCAGTCCTCGTAGCCGGTGTGCAGCGCCTGTTCGATCAGCAGCCCGCGAAAGCCGGAGCAATCGATGAACAAATCGCCGCTGAGCGTCTCGCCGCGATCGAGGCGGACGGCGTCGATGAAGCCGTCCTCGCCGCGCAGCATGACATCGACCACCTTGCCCTCGGTGCGGCGTACGCCGCGCGTCTCGGCGTAGCGACGCAAATACTGGGCGTAAAGTCCGGCGTCGAAATGGTAGGCATAGGCAATATTGGCGAGCGGCGAGTTGGCGGGAGCGTCGCTGGCCGAGGTCATGAACTTACCGAGCGGGCCGGCGACGGTATTGAGCGAATAGGCGCCGACGTCGAGCGCCTTGCCGGCGAGAAACAGCTTGAGCCAATACTGGTGAAACGGCAGCAGCCCATGGTCGTGGCCGATGGTGCCGAAGCCGTGGATGTAGCGGTCGCCGATCCGCGCCCAGTCGACGAACTCGATGCCGAGCTTGAAGGTTCCTTGGACCTGCCTGACGAACTCGTTTCGTCGATTTCAAGGATCTGGTTGAACAGCTTCAGATGCGGCACGGTGGCTTCGCCCACGCCCACCGTGCCGATCTCCTCGGATTCCACCAGCTGAATCGAATACTCACGCCCCAGTAACTTCGCGAAGGCGGCGGCCGCCATCCAGCCCGCGGTACCACCGCCGACAATGACGATGTCTTTGATGCGCCGATCAGTCATCAGACTTCATGTGCGCCGGCCGGTGGAAACCCGCATCGCGAGCATCCACCGGCCGCCTGCAAAGTGAGGGTCAGAACTTCGCGCCCACCGTCATGCGCAGCTCCCGCGGCGATCCCGTGATGTTACCGTTTGGATTGTACTGGCCCGAGGTCAGCAGGCCGTTGGCACCAGCGGTGGTGTTGTAGTCGACAAAGTTCTTGGTGTTGAAGACGTTCAGCACGTCCAGGCGGATGTAGACCGTCGAGACATCCTTGATGTTGAAGTTCTTGGTCGCCTCCAGATCGAGGCTCCGGTAGCCGAGCCCGGGGGCCGTGAATGCCACGGGAGTGCAGTGGCTGCCGGTCGGGAAGACGGTCGCGTCGTTGTAGCAGCTGAACGTGTTGGTGGGTATCGGAGTGGCGAGCGTCAGCTTGCCGGCCACGATGAAATCCCAGGGGAGACCGGCGGAACCGCTGATCACCAGGCGATGTTTTGCCGCGGCATTCGAGGCAATGAAGGGATACTGCCGGATCGTGACCTCGTCGAACGAGTAGTGCTGGGTAATGTCGCGATTCTGCGTCGCATCCGTGTACGTGTAGGCGATCGTCGCGCCCCAGTGCGATTCCGGCGTGAAGGGCTTTTCCGCGGACAGCAGCAGCTGGGTGTTGCGAGTCTCGATGCCGTTGCTGCCGATGATCAGCGCACCGAAGCCCGGAATGCCATTTCCCCAGGGCTGCCCACCGTTCATCCAGAACGCACCGTTCGGGTAGCGATTGCCGAGCGTGAACACGAAGCCGTCCTTGCTGATGATTCGTGCCAGGGCCGCACTGGTGTTCCAGTCGCCGAGACGGTTGCGGATGCCGAGGCTGAACTGGTCTGAATACGGGACCTTCAGACGGTTGTTTATCAGGTCGGCTTCGCTGCGGCTTGCCAGCGGCCAGCGCCTGCAGGTTCTGCACGCCGTTAAGGAACCTAGGATCAAATGCGATACAGGGTCCCGCCACGCCAAACCCGCCCACCGTGCACGGGTGATCGGGAACGTTGAAGGAGAACTGCGGCTGGCCGAGCGCAAACTTGTTCTGCTCCAGCTGCAGGAAGTCGTACAGGTCGCGGTCGTACGAGCGGCCGGCACCGCCGAAGATCACGTGCCGCTGGTCCGCATTGAGGTCGTAGGAGAAGCCGAGGCGCGGCTGGACCTCGCCCGAATACACCGAGCGGTTGTGGCCATTGCTGATGTAGTCGTTGATGTTCAAACGATTGGGGTCCGTGCCGAGGCCGAGACTTTGTCCGTAGGTCGAGTCCCGGGGAAATCACGGTGTTCAGCCCGTTCAGGACGATCTGCGGCGTCTGGAAGTCGAGATACGAGGGATTCCACTCGATGTCCTAGCGGACGCCGAGATTCAGCGTCAGCTTTTCGTTGGTCGCCCAGTCGTCCTGGAGGTAGAGCCCGAGCTGCTTGTCCTGTGAGGTGACCGACGGCGGGAATGCCCGGCAGCGGCGAGCCGAACACGACCTTGTACGGTATGGTTGCCGTGCCGGTCGCGCTGACATCGTAGGTGAATACTGCGGCGTTGGCGATCGAGTCGGCCGCCGTGAGTTTCACATACTTGAACTTGATGCCCGTCTTGACCGTATGGTCGCCGGTCCACCATGTCAGGTGGCTGAAGGTGAGGTCGTCGGCGATAGCCCAGCCCTTCTGGCCCTTATTCTGCCCGGCGCGCGGATCGCTGCCGTTGGTCTGGAGAATCAGGGCGTCGCTGCCGGGTGCGTTCTGCCATGTGTAGTCGGCGCCGTTCCGAGAGCCGCCCTTGACCTTGGGGGTGAAGAACGCGTCTTCATACGTCACCAGCGCCTCGTTGAACCAGCGGTCGGCGCTGCGCTCCCAGCGAAGATCGACGCGGTTGTCCGTGTTCTTCGTCTCGAGACCGGCCGTCACGGCCGTCTGGTCCGCCGATGTTACCAAGACCGGTTTCGCTGCGGATTTTCGCAGCGAGCACAAAGCGGTCGACGGTCGGTGGGCTCCCAGTCCAGCTTGCCGAAGTACGAGATCCTCGTTGAACGTCAGGCTTGCCGGCCCGAGCTGCGCCAGCGCACCCGGCGGCAGCTGCGCGATGATGTTCGGCGGAGCGTTGCCTCCGGCGACGACGGTGACCGGCGTATCGAAGCGCTTCCCCTCGTACGTCACGAAAAAATGCAGCACGTCCGGGATGATCGGTCCACCGAGGGCAACACCGAACTCCTTGTCCTTGGACGGGGTCTTGACGTTCGGGTTCGAGGCCAACTCCCCGGCCGTCTCGGCGCGGAAATGGTCACTCGTGTAGGTCCCGAAGGCCTCCCCGTGGAATTCATTCGTGCCGGACTTGGTTCCCGCGGTGACGGCGGCGCTGGAGACCTGGTCGAACTCGGCCTTGTAGTTGGAAGTGATGACCTTGTACTCGCCGATCGCGAGCTGCGGGAAGGGGTTGCCCTGGGTGTTGTCCGTCTGGCCGCTCAGGCCGCTGCGGACGTAGCCCTTCTGACCCACGCCATCGATATAGACGTTGACCGAATCGTCGTTCTGGGCGCCGCCGCGCAGGGAAGTCCTGCCATTGTGGTCGGTGCTGAAGACGATGACCGGGCACGGTGTCGGCGAACTCGAGGAAGTTGCGGGTGAGCTGCGGAACGGTCTCGATCTGCTGCTGCGAAATGGTCGTGCCGACTTCAGACGTTTTGACTTCGACGAGGCGCTTGGCGTGGACAGTGACCTCTGCGATCGACTCTCCCGCACCAACCGTGGCCCCTCCGGCCGCCAGGTCGAGCGTGGCAGTCGAGGCGACCGTCAGCGTGACCGCGGTCTCGGTGCCGGGACCGGCATCGACGCGATACGTGCCGGGCGGCAAGCCCACCAAGGTATAGGTGCCCTGCGCACTCGCCTTGGTGCGGCGCGTCGCGCCTGTGGAAACGTTGCGGGCGGTAACTTCGCTGTCGGGGGCGACGCGGCCGGTCAGGGTTGCGTCCGCAGTTTGCGCCCAGCCGATCGTCGGTCCAGCGAGCGCGGCCGCAACAGCCGTCGCGATGAGCGAGCGGCGAAATGCCTTTCTGCCGTCTAAGCGCCTTCTCATATTCCAGTCCCCCTCGTCTACGTTTCTGGATTGAGTAGATTCACTGAGGCATTTTGTATTCGACTGGCGCTCGGCCCACAGGCAGCTGCGCATGTCGAGCGCATCACGTCAGGGAAATGTTTGCCGTCGGCGGGCGCCGCCGGGAATCGAAGACGAACAGCCTGCAAACTTCTGTGATGGTCAGCGCCATCTACCCCCCCCCGAGCATGGGTCTGCAAAAGCGCTTGCATCTGGCGTGTAAGCGCTTTCTCAGCCACCCGAGGGAGACTACTCTCTATCCGGGGAGGGTTGTCAAGAAATCGGACGGAGCCGGAAGCCGGGGTGCGGCTGCTGAGGAAGCGGCAGCGAGCGTGAGCATGCCAACAGCAAAGAAAGTCCTGGTTGTTGTCATCGCGCACTTATGGCGAAGGGGGCAGAGCGCGGGATCCGGAGTCACTTCTGTGGGACTTTGCGTACCCTTGTTGGGCTAACCCCTCGGTGGCCTCGCGGGTGGCCCGCGGTCGATGATGACAGCCGCGGCCGCCCGAAGGACGTCGAGTTGGCCGCGGCTCGGGGTCGGTGGACGTCCGATGGCATCAAATGCCTTGATGACACTGCCGTGATCGGCGTCGCAGCGCCAGACTGAGGCATGGGTGTTGCCCGGTACGCCGTGCAACTCGAGTACGAAGTGTTGTGTGCCGGCCCCGGTGGGCGCACGGGCGTGTTGTGCTCGCCCGTACCGTCCGGCGGCGCATAGTTCCACAGGGCGATCGCGAGCGCTCCGTTGTTGCGGCGCGTGATCAGCGCAGAGTCGGAGTCCGATTTCAGACGGGTGGACGCCAGCCGATGCAATAGCGCGAACGCTGTCGGCCACGGCGCTTGGGCGATGACGTATGCTACTGAAACACCATATGATTGGCTGCGGGTTCAATGACGCGGGTCGAGCTCCAAACAGGAGCGGTTTCGTGGCACAGTGCATCGCACGGATGGTAGCGATGCCCAACACTGTCTAAACGTGTCATTCCGTGACGATCGGGAAATGCCGCGGACCGATGATTCGAATTGCGGCCGCGCCGCTCGCGGCCACCTGTGCGCTCACGGCCGGGTCCGTTGAAACGATTCTGTTCGTCGGCAATTTGAGCCCGCCAAATTAAAAGGGAAATCTTGGCCTATGAGGATCCAGACTTCCCTGCTCCTGTTGACTCTCTTACTCCCGCTCTCGGCTCTCGCCCAAGTCGACTACGCCCGCCACGTAGCCTTTGACAACAGCCTGACAAGCGACTTCTTCTACTACAGCCACGGCTCCTTCATCGCGCCCAGTGAACTGGAACTCGTTCACGACAAGCTTCCCGTCGATGAGAATCACTCCGTGAGTCCGCCTAACTCGCTGCGCCTGAAGTGGCGCTCTCGGACCGGCGGCGACTGGCGCATGACTCTCTACCTGCGAGAGCGCTACGGATCGCCCGAATTTAGTGGCAGCAATCTATTCGTATGGTGCTACGCCGAAGAAGATCTTCCTGCGCAAGCATCCCCACGCATCTATCTGCGGGACTCCAATGGCGAGGGCACACCTTCGATCGAGTTGACCGGCTCGCTTCCCAGGATTTCTGCAAGAAAATGGACGCGCGTCCGCTTGCCCCTTGACTCTTTCGCCGGCCAAATCAACAGCGCCCAGGGCAAGCAATTCGACCCGCAGAAACTCTACAGCCTCACCCTCGTACAAGGCCTCGACGATGGCAAGCCCCACACGCTGTACCTCGACGACATCGAAATCGCCGACGACCCGCCCGCCAACTCCCACCCGCCCGTGGCACCGACGGGCCTAACCGCGAAGGGCTACGACCGCCACATCGACCTGCGCTGGACTCCCGTCACCAACCCAGCCGTGCAGTACTACAAAGTCTACCGCTCCTACGACGGCAAGCCTTATGCTCCGATCGGCATCCAGGAAGGCGACCGCGCTCGCTACGAAGATTTCCTCGGTGTCAGCGGTAAATCCGCGTCCTACAAAATCAGCACTGTCGAGGTCACCGGGAAGGAGTCCCCAAGATCCGCCGGCGTCCAGGCCGCCACCCGCTCCCTCACCGACGACGAACTTCTAACCATG
Source organism: uncultured Gammaproteobacteria bacterium (assembly GCA_963793895.1). Lineage (GTDB taxonomy): Bacteria > Pseudomonadota > Gammaproteobacteria > Steroidobacterales > Steroidobacteraceae > 13-2-20CM-66-19. The sequence continues at coordinate 903,809 of CAWCBV010000004.1, read as the reverse complement.
GTGCAGGAAGCGTGCTTCCGCTACTACTGGGAAGCCGCGCACCCAAACGCCGGCATGGCCATCGAGATCCTTCCCGGCGACAAGAATCTCGTCGCCGTCGGCTCTTCCGGCTTCGGCATCATGGCGCTAGTCGTCGGAGTGGATCGCGGCTTCATCACACGCGAGCAGGGCACCGAGCGCCTGCTCAAGATCGTCCGCTTCCTCGCCAAAGCCGACCGCTTCCATGGCGTGTGGCCGCACTTCCTCGATGGTCGCACCGGCAAGGTCATCCCCTACTTCGGCTCCTACGATGATGGTGGCGATCTGGTCGAAACCGCCTTCCTCATGCAGGGTCTGCTCGTCGCCCGCCAGTACTTTAACCGTGATACTGCCGGCGAGCGCGAGATCCGTGACACCGTCACCGGCTTCTGGAAAACCGTCGAATGGGACTGGTACCGCCAGGGCCCTGACCCCAACTTCCTCTACTGGCACTGGTCGCCCGATCATGGCTTCTACATCCATCACCCTCTGATCGGCTGGAACGAAACCATGATCATCTATCTGCTCGCGATTGCCTCGCCCACGCATGCGGTCCCCGCGAGCATGTTCCACACTGGATTCGCCAGCCAGTCCGATCTGGCCGTGCGCTACCGGCAGGGCTGGGGACGTACCACACAAGGCGATCACTACACCAACGGCAACACCTACTACGGACAGAAACTCGACGTCGGCGTCGGCAGCGGTGGTGAACTCTTCTTCACCCACTACTCTTTCCTCGCCTTCGACCCGCGTGGGAAGCGCGACCGCTACACCAACTATTTCCAGAACAATCGCAACATCGCCCTGGCCGCCCACGCCTACGCGATGGACAATCCGCGCAAATTCGTCGGCTACGGCGACGACACCTGGGGCCGCTCGGCAGGTATCAACGCCGCCGAAGGCCGCTCCCTGCCAGGCGACGACAACGGCACCATCACCTGCACCGCTGCCTTAGCCTCGTTCCCCTACACTCCGGACGAATCAATGAAAGCGCTAAAACATTTCTACCGCGATCTTGGTGACAAACTCTGGGGCATCTACGGTTTCCGCGATGGCTTCAACCAAACCGAAAACTGGTTCGAAGACGTCAACATGGCCCTCAACCAGGCACCGATCGTCGTCATGATGGAGAACTACCGCTCCGGCCTGATCTGGAAGCAATTCATGTCGAACCCGGAAGTCCAACCCGCTCTCGATGCCATCGGTTTCGTTAAAGACGAATCTGCAGACGCGTTGGGAGGCAAAATCCCAAAAGGCGGTCGGCCGTAGCCGGGCACTGGTTTGGACGGCCCATCGACGCCATGGCGCGTGATCTGCGATTAGCGTGCAGTCGCGCGGCGGCAACTTCTCGCTACATCCAGGGGGTTATCCCGGTCGGCCAAGCATGGATCCGCGCCATGGACACGTCCGTTGCAACTGCGAACACTCACCAAGCGGCGCGCCATGGAGAGCTCAGTGTGTGGGGTGTCGACGGCTATCACGACAGTAGCTACGGCTATTATCTGGAAGCGTTAGTCATCTTTGGCAGCGTCACCGGCCGCGATCCCCGATCTCTCGGGCGCCATGAGACGGCGGCAACGCAGCTTGGGATTAACGCCGCCGACGCGCAGGCGCTTCAGCGGGTTGCCTTCGTGACGCTCGCAGCTGAACCACGTCGGCGGCATTCGCGCGGCCAGCGTCGTCCCCAGGCTCGTGGTCTCTAGTGCCGCAATACGGTTTAGTGTCGATTGGCTGTTACGCCTCGGCGCGCGCTGGCTGGGCGCACCTCGACCCGGCGATACCGCCCCTGTGCAGGCAGCAATCCTGCAGACCATTCGGCGCGGTGGTTTGGAGCCCGGTGTATTGCGGCGCTCGAGGCACAGGTGCGGCAGACAAGCCCCCGCGCGCTCTAGACGCGGTCCAGACCATAAACCAACCGCACCAGAAATCGGAGGCGGCTGACGGTCTGCCCCAGCTGCGCCGGATACAATGTGCGCGTGTGTCACGCTGATCGGCGCAATCCCAATCCCCTCCTTCTGGTGCCCTGCCCGGGCGACGCCCGTAGGCGCCCGCACGACGTCGCGCCGGTTGGCCCGAGCGCGGTGGGCCACATTCTCGCAGCGCTCGAAGGTCTCTCCATCCGTCTCGGCGGCGCAAAACAATGAGAACCTATCTCGGCGTGGATGGGGGTGGTAGCAAGACGCTCTTCCTCCTCATCGACGAGACTGGGAAAGTCCTGGCCTCGCATACCGAGGGCACGGCCTACTACCCGGAGATCGGCCTCGAAGCGCTGAAGAAACTACTCGCGCGCGGCATCGGCCAGATTCTCCGGCAGGCAAGAATCGCCGTCCCAGAGCTCAGCTTCGCGTTCCTCGGCCTCCCGGCGTATGGCGAGGACTCGGCGCTGCTTGCGACACTGGACACCGCACCTTCCTCCGTTCTGCCGACCGGGCGCTATCGCTGCGGCAATGACATGGTGTGCGGCTGGGCCGGCGCGCTCGCGGGAGCGGACGGCATCAGTGTCGTGGCGGGCACGGGCTCGATCGCGTACGGGGAGTACGCGGGCCGCAGCGCCCGCGCCGGGGGCTGGGGCGAGCTCTTCAGCGATGAGGGCTCGGCTTACTGGCTGGCGCGCGAGGGGCTGCGCCTCTTCTCACGCATGAGCGACGGTCGCGTGCCGCGGGGCGCGCTGTACGAGCTCGCGCGCCGCCACTTCGTGTTGCGGCACGACCTCGACCTGTGCGCGGCGATCTATGGCAAGCGCCTCGCCCAGCGCAGCCAGTTCGCGCAGCTCTCGCGTCTGGTGGTCGATGCTGCGAGCTCGGGAGATGCTGCGGCACGCGAGCTGTTCGTGCAGGCCGCGGCGGAGCTCAGTGACCTCATCGATGCGGTACGCAACGGCCTGCAGGTGCCACCGGAGGTGCGCCTGGCGGTGTCGTACTCCGGCGGCATGTTCGAGCCGCACGATCTGCTGCTCGCGCCTCTGCGGGCAGCGCTTGAGAGCGCGTCGCGCAACTACAGCTTCCTCGGCGCGCGGCTGCCCTGCGACGCCGGCGCCGCCCTGCACGCCGCGAAGCTCTCCGGCGCACCGCTGACGGCCACGAGCATTGCCGCGCTGGAGGCTCACTTCCGCCGCGCTGAGCCGACGGCGCGCTGAAGGCTCGTCGCGAGTCCGCTAGGGTTAGCGGAACGGTATGTTTAAAGCCGTTCCGCGTAATTCCATGATCAGACCGGCGCTGCCGGAGGATGGCGCGGCAGCTCGAGGATGAACGTCGCGCCCTGCCCCGCGCCTGCGCTCTCGGCACGCAGCGAGCCGCCAAGTTCCTGGGCGGCGATCACCCCGCCGTGTAATCCGAAGCCGTGCCCGGAGGGACGGGTCGTGAACCCGTGCGTAAACAGGCGGCTCATGTTCTCCGGCGGGATGCCGACGCCGTTGTCGATGACCGAGATGCGAATCAGCGCCCCGTCACCCGCGATACGCAGGGTGAGCGACTTGTCATTCCTGCCGGACTCATGGCAGGCGTGAGTCGCGTTGCGGATAAGGTTCACCAGGATCTGCAGCACCTTGTGCTTGTCGACGGTGATCGGAGGCGTTGGATCGAACTCGCGGCGCAGCTCTATGCCGTGACGGGTGAAAGTGCCGGCGCTTAGTCGCAGACTGTCCTCGACCAAGTCGACGATGCTCACCGTTTCGCGCACGGACGCAAGCTTGGCGTAGTTCTGCTGCATGGCGACGGCGCTATTGACGTGCTCGAGGCCCTTGCGCAGCCCAGCCATGTTCTCCAGAGCCGCGTCGGTGTCCTTGATCAGCTGCTCGCCGAGCGCCTGGAGGTAGCCAGGAACGAGCTTGCCGCGCGCATCGCTCGTCAGGAATTCAGCGAGGCGTCCACCCTGCGCCTGAAGCAGAGCAGCCACCCGGCACAGATCGGGTGCCTTGGAACGCTTCAGTCGTTGGGTAACCAGCGACACCGATACGTTGATGCTGGTAAGGACGTTACCGACGTTGTGCAGGATGCTCGTAGCGACTTCAGCCATGCCGGCCTGGCGGGCGGACGTGCGCAGTCGCTCGTGTACCCGCTCAAGCTCCAGCTCTGAGCGCCGGCGCTCCGTGATGTCCTCCGTGACTACGACCGCCCCCATGGGACGCCCGTCCGGCGCCGTCAGGCGGCGGCCGTTGCTGAGCGTTACACGTTCGGAGGAATCTCGCGGGACGACGACGAGTTCTACGTTTTCCACCAGCTCGCCGCGCAGAGTCCTCATCAGCGGGCGATCGGTCACGTCCAGGGGGGTTACGCCATCGGCGTGGTAGATCTGGGCCCCGACTATGTGCTCGCAAGTCTTACCCACGGATGATTCGTCGCGTTGCATGGAGCACAGCTCGGCCGCTTCCCGGTTGTAGAGCGTGACCCGGCCCTCGGCATCGCAGGCGATGAGCGACAGCGGCAGGTCGGCGATCAGTGTTCCCAGGAGCGTCTTGTGTTCTTCCAGTTCAGCCGTCAGGCGCCTTAGGACGGTGACATCGCTGATGGTGCCCACGAAGCCCGATACACCGTTCACCGGCACGACATGTTCAGTGAAGTGTCGGACGCTGCCCGCATGCGGTGCGGTGCGGTAGTCGAACGTCATGGGACGGGGATTTGCGCAGAAGTCGGCCCACCCCTGCTCCATGCGCGCTCGGTCCTCGGGATGCACGCCCTGAGCCCAATCGTCCGCGCTTTGATCGGGCCCGAGCCCGAAGACGCGGCGGTATTCGGGATTGACGTAGATCAGATTGCCGGCGGCGTCGGTCTGGTATATCGCCACCGGGGCGCTTTCAATGAGGGCCGCCGCTGGCGCCGTCACGTCCCATTCTCCGGACGAAGCGACGCCGGGATGTCGCCTTAATGAAATTTTCGACATTTGTTAAATAGACCACGCCCCTCGGCTGCGCACTCGGCAGTGCATCCCAAGCGCCCGACCGCAGATTGAGACGCAGAGCCCAGAGTTGTACTGATCATTGAGGCCTGGGTGTAGGGGCAAGCGTTGCCACACGTCGAGGAGATGGACGGCGCGCCTTTAGGCAGCTACGAACCGCGGCAGCTTGAGAGCCCGCTGGTCGAACGACGCGGTCGCCAGGCAGTCCAGCTCGAGATGGCGCATGCCGATCAGGCAATCCCCAAACTCCGCTGCAGAGTCCTTCCAGATGAACAGCGCCCGCTCGACCGATGGCTCCCCTTCCAAATGCAGGTCTGCTAGCGGCTGCGCAGCACCCACTCCGTTTCGAGCAGCGCCAACTGACTGACGAACACGGGCTCGCCGCGCTCGGCCTCGCGGCGCAGCAGACGCTGAGCTCTCCCGAACTGCCGCTCCTCGTCACGCACCAGGAAACGCACCAGGACATTGGTATCAATGCCGAGCATCAGCGCGACAGGTTTTCGATCGGCAGCACCTCCGTGAAGCGGTCGTTGGGACTGCCGTTGGATAAGATACGACTGAGGAGCCATGCACAGGGCACGGAAGTCCGAGGGACCGTAGCCGTTAGACCTAGTGTGCGCGGCGCAGGACGCTTGAACCGAGGCGGTGCGACTCGTGAGCACAGAAGCAAACCAGCAACTCTCCAAGGCACTACGACGAAGCAAGATCGTTTTCATGGCGTCCGTGTGCGTGTGGACCGGCCTGGTCGGAATCAACAACGTCATGGACTACCGCGCGAACTTCCAGTTCGTGCAGCACGTGCTCGAGATGGATACCACGTTTCCGGGTAACCCGCTGCTCTGGCGGTCGCTGCGCTGGGGGCCGCTGCAGCACGCTGCCTATCTTGCCATCATCGCCGTGGAACTCTTAGCGGGCCTGCTTTCGGGGATCGCGGTTTTCAGGATGCTCGCCGCCAGAGATGATCCCGAGAAATTCACACGCGCCAAGGCGGTCGGCGTCATGGCACTCGCGCTCGGCGTGTTGCTGTGGCTAGCGGGGTTTGAGGTTATCGCTGGAGAGTATTTCCTGATGTGGCAGTCGCATACCTGGAACGGCCAGGAATCCGCGTTCCGCTTCGCCGTGCTGTGCGTGCTGGGACTCCTGTTTCTGGCGCAACATGAATGAAAGCAGAAATCTGCGGCGTGCTGGGGTTTCGGCGGACAGTCGGATGAAGAGAAAGACGCGCAAGTCCGTCGATCCGCGCTTCGCCGCTTTCTGCCGCAAGGTCGGGCTGCCTGTGCCGGGGGAGACTTCCTCGCGCAAATCCACCTAACTTGGTAGTTCGGCGAGCGTCCGCTCATCGCAATCTCGTGTCAGTACTTGCGTGCGGACAAATCGTAAAGACTTAAGCACAAAACCTCCCCTGGCGTTTTGTTCGTGACTGCCGTCGGCCCAGCGCGTTCTCGCTCGCAGGCAAATGCGCGCCCGCGCACGGTAGAACTCTACCTCGAGGTGCAAATCGTCGAGCCGCCCGATCGCCCGCGGCCGGGGTCAGAGGCGGCCGACGGCTGTTGTCACTTCGCCGCTAGCTGCGCAGGCACGTCGATCCGGTGCGCCGCAGCTTGCCGAAGGGTATGTGTTTCAAGATAGACCTGCGTGAGCTGCAGCACATTGGCGGACCGGATCGCATCTCCGAGCGCCTTCTCGTAGCAACCTACCGGATCGGCGCTGGGTGCCAGGTCGACGCGGTTGCCATGCGTGCAGGCCACGTCCGCAGCATGCTGAAGGCGCCGGTAGAACTCGTGCGCTCCGGCGGGCTGACTCAGATCCAGTCCCTGCGTGCTCACGTGAATAGCAACAGTGACCTTATGATCCTTGGCCACAACATTGCCGGCGAAGAGCGTGCAGCCAATTGCGGCGGCACCCAGGACGGCACTCATGATTACTGTCTTACGGCACATGTGAATCTCCTCGGGGATCCGTGTTGATTATTCCGTTCATTGACAACGAGTCCTGCGGCTGCGAATTGGACACCCCTAAATCTGCAATGACGGGTGACAGGCTCGGCCGGGGCGCGGGGCAAACTCGGATGCCCGAAAGTTTAGGTTGCCAATTTCGAGCTCGGGGACTCATATACAAGGAAGGGGAATCCTCATGGGCCACCATGGCCGTTGCTGACCGGAAACCATCCCTGGTCGAGCGGCTGTTTGCCGAGCACCGGGAGGGCCTGCAGACGTTCTTCCGGCGGCGGATCCGGAGCAAGGCCGATGCGTCGGACCTGGCGCAGGAGGTGTACGTACGGATGCTGCGCATCAGCGACCAGGAGGCAATCCGCAATCCCGTCGGCTACCTCTATACGGTGGCCAACAATCTCGTAAAGGAGCATGCGGTGCTCGAGCGTCGACGGGCGAGCAGCATCGACATTGATGAAGCTCCGGCGCAGGAGCAGCTCGAGACGTTGCCCGCGTTCGACGGGGATCTCGATGCGAGGCAGCGGGTCGCGCGGCTCGGGGTCGTGTTGCAGCAGCTGCGTCCGAAATGCCGCGCCGCGGTGGTCCTGCGCTTCACGCATGAGCTCACCTACCGGGAGATCGCGATCCACCTCGGAGTGTCCCCGCAGATGGCGAAGAAATACGTGGCGCAGGCGCTCGCTCATTGCAGACGCCGCATGGTGCGGCTAGGTTGAATCCATGACTTCCACCGACGAGCAGATCCGTGCCGCGATTGCCGAACAGGCCGCCGAGTGGCTCGTGGCGAACGACGAGCAGCCGCTGGATGCCCAGGAATCTGCGACCCTCGCCGCCTGGCTGAAAGCCTCGCCGGTCCACGTCGAGGAGTTCTTGCGCGTGTCGGCGATCGCGCGCGATCTGCGGCAAGCTCACACGGATCCTGAGTATTCCCTCGAGACGGTTCTCGCACGTGCACGGGCCGAGGACGACACCCGGGTACTACCCCTCTGGCCGCGCCTTACCTCCCCTGTCAGAAGCATATCGTCACGCGGCTGGCTGACCGCCGCAGTGACCATGGCTGCCGCCGTGGTGTTGAGTGTTGGCTTATTCTCGCTCTGGAACGTCGGGCCCGTCGCGCCCGTACCGCTTCCCGCCGCCACGACCGCACTGCACTTTGAGACACGACACGGCGAACAGCTCAGTCGTCGCCTGGCGGACAATTCTCTACTGCACCTGAATACAGACAGTGCCGTCACCGTCCGCCTCGGCAAGACGGAACGGCTCGTCATGCTCACCTCCGGCCAGGCAGAATTCGAAGTCGCCCATGACCCCGCGCGCGCATTTCGGGTGTTCGCCGGGTCGGCTGAGGTCATCGCGATCGGAACTAAATTCGATGTGCACCTGCAGGACGACTCGACCGTGGTCACCGTGGTTGAGGGGCGGGTTGCCGTCGGTCCCTCCCCGACGCTGGAGAGACGCGGGACGAGCCAAAACGACGCACCAGGGTTTGTGCAGGTGGGTGCCGACCAGCAAATCCGGGTGGCCGCGGATGAGTGGCCGGCCACGCCCACGACTGTCGACGCGCAACGCACCACCTCTTGGCTGCATCGACAGATTGTGTTTGACCACGAACCGCTCGAGCGCGTCGCGGCCGAATTCAATCGCTACGCCCCGAAGCCGATCGAGGTCGTTACACCCGCGCTACGGAGCCTGGAAATCAGTGGTGGGTTCGCGACCGACGACCCCGAAGCTTTCATTGCCTTCCTGCGTAGCCTCAAGGGTGTGCGGGTCGAGGTGACCGCGACGAACATTCGCGTGTTGCAGGACTAGGGGTTTGGCGCGCCGCACCTTACGGTCAACGGCCGCCTTACGCTAAGCTACAGGTCAGGGCACGCCGAGATGCCTGACTGGAACGTGCATGGGGGTTTACGCGCGTCACCGCTCAGCGGACATCGCGACAGTGGTGTCGGGCGTGCTCCGCGCGGCCGCGATCTGCGCACCCGTCGCGCTCCTTGATGCTCCGGCGGCACTGGCCCAGGCCTCTGAATCCACTTCGCTCGCCGCCGACATTCCCGCGCAGCCTCTCGCGCAGGCGCTGGCAGCGTTCGCCCGCCAGACCGGGCTGCAGGTTGTCTATGTCTCTGGTGTCATCGGTAACCAGAGATCCCAGGCTGTCGCTGCGGGATTGAAGGCCGATGAAGCGCTCACTCGCCTGCTCCACGGCAGCGGACTGCGCTTCGAGCATCTTACCCCGCGCAGCATCCGCATCTTTGCCGGCGTGGTTGCGCCGTTGGAGACAACGCCGAGGCTGCTGACGGGAGAGAAACCCGACGAGGTAGTTATCACCGCCAACCGCCGCGAGGAGAACCTCCAGGACGTGCCGGTCACGGTTCAGGCCATAACCGGCGATCAGCTGAACCAGCTTAACGTGGCCACCACCTATGACCTCCTGAAATACACGCCGAACGTCACCTATAGCGGTAACGGCCCGGGCACGGGCAATGTTTTCATCCGCGGGTTGGGCGCGTTCGGCTCCGGTAACCAGAGTCAGTCGACGGCCGCCCCCTTCCCGAACGTCGCGCTGTATTTAGACCACCACTCGATGCAGTTCCCGGCCCGCAACAGTGACGTCTACCTGATCGACATGGAGCGTGTCGAGGTGCTGGAGGGCCCGCAGGACACACTCTTTGGCGTGGGTGCCATTCGCTACATCACCAACAAGCCGAAGCTCGATGCCACGTCGGGCGAGTTCAATGCGGGCTACGGCACCACGGCCGGCGGCGAGCAGAACAGTAGCCTCAACGCGGTGCTCAACGTGCCGCTGATTGCGGACACGCTGGCGGTGCGCGCGGTGGTTTTCTCCGATCATCAGGGGGGCTATATCTCGAACGTGCCCGGGACGATCGGCTATCTGCCCAATTCACCGCAAGTCCTGGCGGGGGTCAATCCGATAGCCAACAACGCCAGTCTGCTGCAAACCAACACCAATCCGGTGGACTACAAAGGAGTTCGGCTCTCCTTGCTCTATAAGATCAATGACGACTGGGACGTGCTGCTGCAGCAGAACTATCAGGACATGCAGGCGGAGGGCTATTTCTACACCTATCCCCTGGCCTCGGATGGCCAGGCTCTTCAGCCGTATCAGATCACCGCTTTCACGCCGGCTTACAACAACGATCGTTACCAGAGCACAGCCTGGACGCTCAATGGCAAGCTCGACGATCTGAGCATCGTCTATACCGGCAGCTACATGGTCCGTCACATCGAGGCCCAGCAGGACTATTCCAACTACCTGCGCAGCGTCATCGGCTCGTACTACGGCTGCATCGGGCCGGGCGCCGGCTATTTCAACCCGGCAGGTTTCCCCTCATTGGCTACCCACAAGCTGCAGTGCTACGCGCCGGCGGGCCACTGGAACGATGCCGTCGCGAACCAGCACACCAGCCACGAGCTGCGCATCAGCACGAACCCGGACTCTCGGGTGCGGGGGCTGGTTGGAATCTACTGGGAAAAGTTCGTCATCGACGACGACATGAACTTCAACTACCTTAACATTCCGCAGTGCAATCCCGGCTTCGAGGCTAAAGTAGCCGCGGGCGTGGACTGCCTGTCCGCCGTCGGACCCGTGCCGGGCTCGTTTGCCAATGATCCCAGCCTGCGCATCGATCAGAATAACGCCTTCGGCAACGACGATCAGCGCGGCTACAAGCAGACAGCGGAGTTCGCCTCGATCGATTTCGACCTGATCCCGAAGGTATTGACGCTGAGCGGCGGGACGCGCCACTACAAGTACGACGAGTTCGAGGCGGGCTCGGAGTGGTTGAGCGAGACCACCGCCGACGGCTACATAGTCGATCACGCCAATGGTGCCTGCATTCAGCAGGGGCAATGCGGCTTCCCCATCAACCTGAGCAAGAGCGAAAGCGGCCATCGCAGCCGCGGTGATCTGACCTGGCACATCACTCCGGACATGATGGCGTACTACACGTTCTCGCAGGGGTACCGTCCGGGTGGCTTCAACCGTACGTCATCGTTTCCGGGTCAACCGCCCACGCCTAGCGCGCAGGCTCCTTACTCGGGGGCTCAGAACACCGACCAATACGAAAGGCCCGTAGGCTATAACTCCGACAACCTGAACAACAACGAGGTCGGCTTCAAGAGTGAATTCCTCGACCACCACGTCCTTTTCAATGTGTCGGCCTACTACATGAAATGGGAGAACATCGAGCAGGTGTTGTTCGACCAGGTGGGTCTGGGTAACACCACCTTCGTCGTCAACGGCCCGAGCTATAACATTAAGGGCCTCGAAGTGCAGTTCGTCGCGCGGATCACCGCGGGGCTCAGCGTGCAGGGATCGAGCTCTGTCAACAGCCCGAACCAGTCGAGCGCGCCGTGCCTGATCTCGGCCGGCGTCGACCCGAACAATCCTAGAACCGCGAACAACCCGACCCCCAAAGGTCAGTGCATCACGCAGATCAACGGTGCGCCCTACACGAATCCGTTCGGCCGGCTCGACACCCGGCCTGCCTTCTCGCCGCCCTGGCAGTTCAACCTGCGGGCGCGCTATGACTGGCCAGCCCTCGACTACAAGCCGTTCGTCTGGGTCGGTGCGAGTCACACCGCATCGATGAGCAACGAGCCGGCGAATTATCCGGACGGCAATGCCCCGAGCGAGGCTCCTCCGACCGGATGGCCGATCACCGGGTTGCTGCGTTACCAGATCCCCGGATACACCACCTACGATGCTGCGCTCGGCGTTGCGAAGGATAACTGGACGGCACAGATCCAGGGCCATAACCTGAGTAACGCTTACGGGCCTACAAACATTTCATCCGCACAGTTCATTAAGGCGGAAATCCCGCTGCGTCCACGCGTGATCACGTTCCTCATCGGCTATCGGTTCTGACCGGCGAGGGTCTCGGCTTGATGATCTTTGCGTAACAGACCCGCATGACAGCTCATCGGCACCGCAAGCCTGACTATCAGCGCGTTCTTCGCGCGCTCGGACCGGGCATCACGACCGGTGCGGCGGATGACGATCCGTCCGGCGTGGCAACTTATTCGATCGTCGGAGCACAGTACGGGACGTCGTTCTTGTGGTCTGCGCTGCTGACCTGGCCGTTGATGGCCGCCGTACAGATGATGTGCGCGCGCGTGGGGATGGTTACCGGCATGGGGCTCGCCGGAGCTCTGCGTGAAAGATTTCCGCGCTGGGTCGTAGGGCTGATTTCGCTAGCGCTGCTCGGGGCGAATACAATCAACATCGCCTCCGATCTCGCCGGGATGGGCGACGCCGCGCAGATGCTGGGTGGCGGACCGTCGGGCGTTTACGTGTGGGTGTTCGGCTTAGGGATTTGTGCGCTGACCGTAAGACTGCGCTACCACCAGATTGCCAGCGTGTTGAAGTGGCTCGCTGTGGCGCTGTTTGCGTACGTCATCACCGCGTTCTTGGCGCGACCGCATTGGGGCGCCGTGCTTCACGACACCTTGCTACCGAGAATGCCCCAACAACCCGGGGCGCTTGCTGCTTTGGTCGCCATCCTCGGCACTACGATCAGTCCCTACCTGCTTTTCTGGCAGGCCGGTCAGGAGGTCGAGGAAGAAAAGGCCAAAGGTCGCCGCCTGGTGAGCCATCGTCACAGAATGACGCGGCGAGACTTCAGCGATCGGCGCTGGGATGTCGGCATCGGCACCTTCTTCTCGAACTTAGTGATGTTTTTCATCATCTTGACGACTGCCCTGACGCTGCATGCCCACGGCATCACCGCTATCACCACCTCCAAAGACGCAGCGCAGGCGCTGCGCCCCCTGGCAGGGGACTACGCCTATTTTCTCTACACCATCGGCATTCTCGGCACTGGACTTCTCGCCATTCCGACTCTGGCGGGTTCGGCAGCCTACGCGTTCGCTGAGACGTTCGATTGGGTCTATGGCCTCGACGAAAAGTTCCAGAACGCAATTTCCTTTTACGCCGTGTTCATCGCGGCAACCATCGGCGGCGGCGTACTCGATCTGCTGCGGATCAATCCGATGAAGGCTCTGTATTGGACAGCCATCGTGAACGGTGTTCTTGCGCCGTTCCTGCTGCTCGCACTCCTCCTCGTCACGAATGATCGACGCGTGATGCGAGGTCAGCCCAGCTCGCGGCTGGCTCGCACAACCGTCGGCGTCACGATGGTCATCATGTTTGCTGCCGCCATCGGAATGTTCATCTTTTGAGGCGCTCGGCAGCAGCCGTTGCCGTTTGTCCAAGAGCGACACGTTGGTGACATACTGGCGGCCGATGGTGACGCCATGCCCTGATAACGAAAGAACGGCACCATGTGGGACGCGTCGGTTGGCTACGCGCCGCTGTGCTTGGCGCGAATGATGGCATTCTGTCCACCTCGAGTTTGCTCCTGGGTGTCGCTGCCGCACATGCGACGCACAGTAGTGTCCTGGTTGCCGGAGTCGCTGGCCTGGTTGGGGGCGCAATGTCCATGGCTGCCGGTGAGTACGTGTCGGTCAGCTCGCAGGCAGACACGGAACGGGCGGACCTGGCCCGTGAGCGCGCCGAACTCAAAGCGGACAATGCCGGGGAGCACAAGGAACTGACGGCGATCTATGTGGGTCGCGGCCTCGACCCTGTGCTCGCCAAAAGGGTCGCCGAGCAGCTAATGGCTCACGACGCATTAGGCGCACATGCTCGCGACGAACTCGGCATCTCCGCAACGCTGCGAGCGCGCCCTTTGCAGGCTGCGTTGGCGTCGGCTGCAAGCTTCGCTGTCGGAGCCGCGCTGCCTCTGGTAATAAGTGTCCTGAGCCCCGCGCGGAACTTGACCCCGCTTTTGGCGGCAACTTCGCTGGCATTCCTCGCAATTTTAGGAGGGGCGGCTGCTCGAGCCGGCGGCGCAGGGGTCTTGATCGGTGCCGCACGCGTCACGTTCTGGGGAGCGCTGGCCATGGCGCTCACCGCGGGCATTGGAAGGCTATTCGGCACGATCGCATGAGCATCAACAACACATACCACGCGGCCCAGCGCAGGTCGCCCCAGTGCTCACCGTGGCCGGGTAACTTGCCTAACTGACCGCGTCAGGAGCCAGCCGCACGCAAAATCGCCGCCAGGCTGCGCTCGACATCCGCCTCGGTGGTCGCCCATGACGACACGCTGATGCGCATCGCCGTATGGCCCTGCCAGACCGTACCGCCGCACCAACAGGTGCCCTCGCCCTGCACACGCGCAATCACCTCGCGCGTGCGCTCTGAGCTCCCGAAGGACACCAGGACCTGGTTGAGCACGATCTCGTTTAACACGCGGTAGCCTGCACCAAGGAGGCCTTCTGCAAAGCGTGCGGCGTAGCGGCACGTGCGTTCAATCAGATCGGCAAGACCTGGGCGGCCAAGTTGGCGCAACGCGGCCCAGACTTCGACGCCGCGTGCGCGGCGCGAGAAATCTGGCGTAAATTGATAAGGGATACGGTCTTCGTCCTGTGCCAGATACGCGCCGCCGACGGACATTGCCGTGCGTAGCGCATCAGCGTTGCGAGTGAATACCAAGCCGCTATCGTAGGGGACGTTGAGCCACTTGTGCGCGTCGGTGGCCCACGAATCGGCGTCTGCGATGCCGTGGACCAGGTGCGCTCGCGCCGGCGCGGCCGCCGCCCACATACCGAAAGCGCCATCAACATGTACCCAGGCACCTTGCAAGTGCGCACGCCTGCAAATTTCCGCGGTGGGATCGAAAGCGCCGGTGTTCACGTTACCCGCCTGCACGCAAACGATCGTCTGAGCGTCGACGGACGGGAACGCGTCGGCGCGCATCCGTCCTTGTGCGTCGACGGGCACGCGTACGACTCGGTCACGCCCGAAGCCGACCAGGGAGAGCGCCTTCTGCATGCTCGCATGCACTTCGTCGCCGACCACGAGTGTTAGCGGCGGTGCCGCAAATAGCCCTTGCGCTTCGACGTCCCAACCAACGCGGCCGAGCAATGCGTGTCGGGCCGCGGCGAGCGCTGCAAAGTTCGCCGCTGTCGCACAGGTGACAAACCCACCCGCGCTTTGCAGCGGCAAATGAAAAATGTCCTTCAGCCAGCGCAACGCGACGGCTTCGAGCGCGGCGTTGGTGGGTGAGGTGATGGCAAGACCGGCGTTCTGGTCCCACGCGGCGGCAAGCCAGTTTGCCGCCACGGTCACAGGCAGCGACCCGCCAATCACGAATCCGAAAAATCGTCCACCGGCGGACGCCATCGTGGCCGGTGAACCGATTTCATCCAGTTCGGCAAGTACCGCCTCAGCGCTCGACGTATGCTCGGGAAAAGCCTGTTCGAACTTGCTGAGGGCGGCGATCCCCTCCTTGGCGGGGGCGACGGAGCGCGCATCGAGGGATTCGAGATAACGGCTCGCCCGTCGCGCCGCAGCATCCAGGAGATCACCCATGGTGAGACAGAGTATAAGCCCACGGCTACGGCAGATTCAGTATGGCGATCTGCGTCAGTGCGTTGCACCGGCCGCGTGCCGATCCATTACCCTCGTAGCAGGCCAGCATGGCAACCAATCTGCACCACACGCCTGACTTTCAGCGCGTTCTTCGCGCACTCGGGCCAGGCATTACGACTGGTGCGGCGGATGACGACCCGTCAGGCGTCGCCACCTATTCGATCGTCGGGGCACAGTACGGAACGTCGTTCTTGTGGTCTGCGCTGCTGAGCTGGCCGTTGATGGCCGCCGTGCAGATGATGTGCGCGCGAGTGGGGATGGTTACTGGCATGGGCCTCGCCGGAGCTCTGCGTGAGAGATTTCCGCGCTGGGTCGTAGGGCTGATTTCGCTGGCGCTGCTCGGAGCGAATACAATCAACATCGCCTCCGATCTCGCCGGGATGGGCGACGCTGCGCAGATGCTCGGTGGCGGACCGTCGGGCATTTACGTATGGGTGTTCGGCTTAGGGATTTGTGCGCTGACCGTAAGACTGCGCTACCACCAGATTGCCAACGTGCTGAAGTGGCTTGCTGTGGCGCTGTTTGCGTACGTCATTACCGCGTTCTTGGCGCGACCGCATTGGGGCACCGTGCTTCACGACACGTTGCTACCGAGAATGCCCCAACAACCCGGGGCGCTTGCTGCACTGGTCGCCATCCTCGGCACTACGATCAGTCCTTACCTGTTCTTCTGGCAGGCCGGCCAAGAGGTCGAGGAAGAAAAGGCCAAAGGCCGCCGCCTGCTGAGCCATCGCCACGGAGCAACGCGGCGAGACCTCAGCGATCGGCGCTGGGATGTGGGGATTGGGACCTTCTTTTCGAACCTGGTGATGTTTTTCATCATCTTGACGACTGCGCTGACGCTGCATGCCCACGGCATCACCGCTATCACCACCTCCAAAGACGCAGCGGAGGCCCTGCGCCCCCTGGCAGGGGACTACGCCTATTTTCTCTACACCATCGGCATTCTCGGCACTGGACTTCTCGCCATTCCGACTCTGGCGGGTTCGGCAGCGTACGCGTTCGCTGAGACGTTCGATTGGGTCTATGGCCTCGACGAAAAGTTCCAGAACGCAATTTCCTTTTACGCCGTGTTCATCGCGGCAACCATCGGCGGCGGCGTACTCGATCTGCTGCGGATCAATCCGATGAAGGCTCTGTATTGGACAGCCATCGTGAACGGTGTTCTTGCGCCGTTCCTGCTGCTGGCACTCCTTCTGGTCACGAATGATCGACGCGTGATGCGAGATCAGCCCAGCTCGCGGCTCGCTCGCACAACAGTCGGCGTCACGATGGTCATCATGTTTGCTGCCGCCATCGGAATGTTTATCTTTTAGGACGCCTCGGCGCAGGCGATCCTCTGCGACCTATTGGCGGGAATCGGAAATGCCCCTGCAGGACTTCCCGAACCAGTCCCTGGCCCGCCAGGGCGTGAACGGTTAGCGTTACAAATCAGCCGTCAGATACGTGAACACGCTCCGCGGCGAAGCCTGTATGAACCCGGGGCTATAGCCGATGTTCCAGAAATACAGATTGGTGAGATTCTGCACCTGTACCCGCAGGGTCGCCGGTTTGCCGAACAGCGTGAAGCGATAGCGGCCGCCAAGGCTGTACTGGGTTACCGGCACGTCGTACACGACGTTGTCGACGCTCGCGGGAGCCGCGCCGAAATGGAACACGCTGAGGTCAGCCGATAGTGCTGGAAGCCTCGGGAAACGGTAGTCGGCGTTGATCACGAAGTTCAGCCGCGGCTGCCCGAAAGCGATGGGTCCCACGCCTTCGGCCTGCAGGTTCTGCCCCACAATGTTCACCTTGCCCGCGAGCACTCCGGCAGTGATTTGCAGCTGCTTGACGAGCTCCCCGGAGAGCGACAGCTCCACTCCCCGGGCCTGTTGCAGGCCGAGCTCGCGGTCGACGTTGTTGGTATCGAGGTTGAAGTAGGGCTTCTGGATTTCGAAGACGCCGGCAATCAGTTTCAGCTTGGGCGTGAGCGTGAAGCGCACTCCGGAGTCGACCTGCCAGGTTCTCGCCGCCGGAAGAATCGCACCGCGATTGGCCGCAGCGCTCGGCGCGGTGCCCGAGTCCTCGAGTCCCTGTGTGTAGCCGGCGTAGGCGGTGAGGCGCCGCGAGATCGCCATGGCAGCGGTGCCGTAGATCCGCAGCGGCCGATCCTCGAGCCGCGCCTCCGCCAGGCCGGGGGTCGCGACCTGTTTGTCGTAGCTCTCCTGCTGGACCCCGAACGCCAGCTCTCCATGCGCGTCCCACTGGACACGATAGGCGCTTCCCACGCTCCACAGCTCGGTGCGGTCGCGCGTGCGTGCGGAGTAGCTGAATGCGGGCTCAGGCACCCGCAGGCCCTGATCGATGAACGCCGGCCCCACGTCGACCGCGTCGGAGCCGCCGTACATGGCAAGGGTATCGCGCCCGCGAGCGAGAAATACCAGCTCGTGGCGCCAGTCGCCGGCCGCAAATCTGCCGGTGAGGCGCACCTCGCCGGAGGTGGAAGCAACACGCTGATCGGGGTAACCGACCACGACGTGGTCGGCGAGGCGGCTCGGCAGGGTATTGACGTACAAATCCGAGAAGCTGACCGGGTTGTCGTAGATCGAATGGAACACGCCGGCCGCCAGCGACCACGTGGAGGTCAGTTTTGCGCTCATGATGCCGCCGAAGTTCTCCGCGAGGCTCCGTCCCTGGGCCCAGTCCTGGCCGAGGTAACCGCGGCCGATCGGCGGCGGCAGGAAGTCACCGGCGGTGAACACGAGAGGCAGCGTGTTCGCCTGCGTGGTCTGGGACCAGTCAACGATCGCGCGGAACGTGAGTCGCTCGTTTGGAGTCCAGGCAGGCGTGGCGCCGAAGTTCACCGTGCGCGAGGTGTAGCCCGGTTCGGGCCCAAAACCAGTTCCGGTCCCGACCTGATAGCTGGCCCCCATCGGCAGCTGCAGCTCGCGCCCGACGAGGGGCACGACCCCGTCGATACTCAGGCCGTGCGCCTCGAAGGGTCCGCCACTGACGACCACTGAGGCGCTCGGCGTTCCGTTGCCGGTGTGTCGCAGGTCGTAGTCGACGATGCCCGTGGGCGCCGGAAAGGCGTAGCCGACCGCACTCACGCCGACGCGCACGGCGGAGCCTTCCACCACGCGGTTTGACAGACCGCCCTGCTGATCGAAGTACAGGCCGTCGATGCGCACGTCCCCGGCCGTTTGCGGGTTGAATCCCCGCACGCCGCCCGGCCCATACAGCCCGATGGACTCAAGTCCGAGCGTCAGCCCGAAAGCGTCGTCAGCGGACTGCAGTGGATTGTCGGACGCGTGCTGGGCCCAGGCGGGCGCCATACCGAGCGAAATCGCCAGCAGCGCAATGCGAGCGCCTGCCATTCGCATGAGCCTGCACCGTCCCCAAGACTGCGCGGGCGCCCCTCGGTCGCCGGGTGCGCGCGTCTTCCACATAGCCAGACCGGTCTCAGCGGGGAAACGTTGGCAGGGTTGCGACGACGCGAGGCGATGTTGCGTTAACCGGAAAAACCGTGGGGCCCCGGGCCTTAAGGGAACGCCGCGGGCCTGTCAGTGGCTGGCTGCGTCGGCTCGCGGTAGCGTCGCGATATAAGCTGCGATATTGGTCATCTGCGTCGCTGTCAGCCGCGCGACGACTGGCTTCATCAAGATTGCCTGCACGCCATTGCGTGCACCGGTCTTGAAGTCGTAGAGCTGGCGGACCAGGTAACTGGGCGATCTGCCGGCGATCGGTGGTGCTTCGCCAAGGCCGCGCAGACCCTCCCCGTGGCAGCTGCTGCAGGCGGGCGTCCCGCCCCCGCCCCTCGCCAGCCCCTGGCCGCGCACGATGCTTCCGGTCGGAACGTAGGCGATGTAACCGAAGTGCGGATTGGCGAGATTCTCGGACTGTTCTGATACCTGTGCGACCTCGAGAATGCGCTCGACGAGCGGCTCCGTGCGCTCGCTGCCGGACGCGACATACAGGTTGCCGTGCAGATGCGCCGGCGGCGCCCGCTCGGACTCGATCACCTGTAACGGCGGGCCGCCACCTTGCGCAGCGTAGTATTCCGCAGCGGCGCGTTCTTCGTCGTCCGACATCGCCCGGGCGAGCGCAGTCATGGTCGGCACGTTCGGCTTGCGCGGATCGGAGGATGAGCGCCTTGAGGACCGGAAATCCTCGAGCTGACGAATGAAGTAAGCGACCGGCAGTCCCGCGACCGGTGCGTTCTCCGGCCGCCCGCCACCAGTGGTCTTGTGGCAAAAGGCACACGCGCGGGTCTGAGTCCCGAGGCTCGCGGGGCCGTGCTGCACCACGGCTGGCATCGGCGCATGCTCGTTCGGGAACCAGTCGACGACGTTCTGCCAGTCGCTCAAGTCAACGAGCGAGTACGCGCGCGCGCTGCCAACAACGTGCAACGGCTGGAGTTGTTGATCGTGATCGATCGCAGGATCGAACTTTCGCCCCGGCGGACCCTGTGGCTTGGCCTGGTCACCGTCCCGCGGAGCGGCGGTAACGCCGTAGGCCCACAGCGGCATATCCAGCCACTCGTGCAGTACGACTGTCGGCGTCGGCAGCACGGGCGCCGCGGCCGGCGCCGACATGGCCAGGGCCCATGCAAATCCCGGCAGCCACCAGCTTGATTTCACGACCTGCGCCCCTCCGACCCACTGATTGAACCGCAAGGCCGCAGCATATTAAGCCCCGGCCAGGATGGAACGGTCAGAGCGTCCGCTTGCGCCGCCCGACCCGTTACACTGGTACGGCCCCTGAAAGAAGAAACACCGTGGAAGCAGCCAGCATCCCTGCCGATACTTCGTCAGCCTCGTCACCGATTGTCACGGTCACGGGCCTGAGCAAGACCTACGCGGGCGGCCTGCAGGCGCTGAAGCGCATCGACCTGACGATCCAGCGCGGCGAGATCCTGGCGCTGCTCGGGCCGAATGGCGCCGGCAAGACCACCCTGATCAACATCATCTGCGGCATCGTCACCCCCAGCGCGGGCACGGTCATCGCCGACGGCCACGATATCATCCGCGACTACCGCGCCGCGCGCAGCAAGATCGGCCTCGTCCCGCAGGAACTGCATACGGATGCGTTCGAGAACGTCTGGGCCACGGTGCAGTTCAGCCGTGGCCTGTTCGGCAAGGCGCCCAATCCCGCGCACTGCGAAAAGGTGCTGCGGGATCTGTCGCTGTGGGACAAGAAGGACCAGAAGATCATGACCTTGTCCGGCGGCATGAAGCGCCGGGTGATGATCGCGAAAGCGCTATCGCACGAACCCAAGATCCTGTTCCTGGATGAGCCGACTGCCGGTGTCGACGTCGAGTTGCGGCGCGACATGTGGCAGATGGTGCGGCGCCTGCGCGAGAGCGGGGTGACCATCATTCTCACCACACACTACATCGAAGAAGCCGAAGAAATGGCGGACCGCATCGGCATCATCAGCAAGGGCGAACTGATCGTGGTCGAGGAGAAATCCCGGCTGATGCACAAGCTCGGCAAGAAGCAGCTGACGCTGCAATTGCAGAACCAGCTGGCGGCGATTCCCTCGGAGCTGTCCGGCTGGCCCCTCGAATTGGCCGATGCCGGGCATGCGCTCGTGTTTACCTTTGACACCCACAGCAAGGAAACCGGCATTGCCACTTTGCTCAAGCGCCTCGGCGATCTGCATATCGACTTCAAGGACCTGCATTCCAGCGAAAGCTCCCTCGAAGAGATCTTCGTCAGCCTGGTGAGGACCCGGACGTGAACGTCGCCGCGATCCGCGCCATCTACCGCTTCGAGATGGCGCGCACTTTCCGCACGCTGATGCAGAGTATCGCTTCCCCGGTGCTGTCGACGTCGCTGTACTTCGTCGTCTTCGGGGCCGCGATCGGCAGCCGCATGGGCCACGTCGATGGCGTCAGCTACGGCGCCTTCATTGTGCCGGGCCTCATCATGCTGTCGCTCCTGGGCGAGAGCGTTTCCAACGCATCCTTCGGCATCTACCTGCCGAAGTGGTCGGGCACAATCTACGAGCTCTTGTCCGCCCCGGTGTCGTATGCCGAAGCGCTGATCGGCTACGTCGGTGCCGCGGCCACCAAGTCAGTCATGCTGGGGATCCTGATTCTCGTCACGGCGCGACTATTCGTGCCTTACGGAATCGCGCACCCGGTATGGATGGTGACGTTCCTGATCCTGACGGCGGTAACGTTCAGCCTGCTCGGCTTCATCCTCGGCCTCTGGGCCGACAGCTTCGAGCAGTTGCAGGTGGTGCCGCTCATGATCGTCACGCCCCTCACCTTCCTCGGCGGCGCGTTCTATTCCATCAGCATGCTGCCGCCGATCTGGCAGAAGATCACCTTGTTCAACCCGGTGGTTTATCTCATCAGCGGCTTTCGCTGGAGCTTCTACGGCATATCGGACGTCAATGTCATCGCCAGCGCCGCCGCCACGGTGGGCTTTCTTGCCCTGTGTCTCGTCATCGTGAGCTGGATATTCAAGACAGGCTATAAGCTCAAGACTTAGCCGGATCGACGCGCCCGGTGAGCGCATCCAAAGCTCCTTATCGTACGTAAGGAGAAAGGACCATCAGATGCTAACGGGCGCGGCAGATGAAATCGTACGCATGGGAGGCTGGTCGCGCACCGCAGCACCCTGCAAGGCTCG
Organism: uncultured Gammaproteobacteria bacterium; assembly: GCA_963793895.1. Classification (GTDB taxonomy): domain Bacteria; phylum Pseudomonadota; class Gammaproteobacteria; order Steroidobacterales; family Steroidobacteraceae; genus 13-2-20CM-66-19. The sequence continues at coordinate 881,874 of CAWCBV010000004.1, read as the reverse complement.
TCGCCGCCTGCCTGCTCGCCCTGGGACTGCTGCACCCTGGTGCCGGGCGTGCCGGGCAAGACGACCTGCCGCTGCTGGATACGGTAACCGTGGTGGCGACCGGCATCAGCAATATGAGCGCCGCGTCTGCCGGGGACGTTAGCCAGGAACAAATCGCCAGTCAGCCACTGCTGCGGCCGGCGGCGCTGCTGGAGAACGTGCCGGGATTGATCGTGACCCAGCATTCGGGTGAGGGGAAGGCAAATCAGTATTTCCTGCGCGCCTTCAACCTCGATCACGGCACGGACCTGGCGCTGGAGGTCGATGACATGCCGGTCAACATGCCGACCCATGCTCACGGCCAGGGCTATTCGGATTTGAATTTCCTGATTCCGGAGCTGGCCGCCGATCTGCATTATAAGAAGGGCCCCTACTACGCCGACGAAGGCGACTTTGCCACTGCCGGCACCGCACGAATCAGTCTCATCAGCCAGGCGCCGACTAGCGCGACGCTCGGCTACGGCGAGGATGGTTACCGTCGCGCGTTACTGGTGGGCTCAAGCTCCGTCGCCGGCGGATCACTGCTGGCGGCCGGCGAGGTGTATCACAATGACGGACCGTTCGATGTTCCGGATGACTACCAGCGCCTGAATGGCGTGCTCCGCTATCGACATGGCGACAATCAGGACTACTACACCGTCACGGCGATGGCGTACTCGGGCCGCTGGAATGCTACCGACCAGGTCCCCGAGCGGGCGATCGCGGCTGGATTGATCGGTCGATTTGGCAGTCTGAATCCGAGCGACGGCGGCGAATCGGAGCGCTCAAGTCTGTCCTTCAGCCGCGTCAAGCGTACCGACGATGGCCAGGACCAGATCTGCGCCTACGTCATTCGCTACAAGCTCGACCTGTGGTCGACATTCACTTACTACCTGAAGAATCCGACCTTCGGCGATCAGATGCTGCAGCACGACGATCGGGTGGCCTATGGCGTGAAAGGTTCCAGGACCTGGTTTGCCTCAATAGCCGGATCCCCGATGATCAATGTCATTGGTGTCCAGGCGCGCGTCGACGATATCCGGGATGTCGGAATCGTCCCGACGTTCCAAAGACAGACGATCGGCACGACCCAAAATGCCGGCGTGCTGGAATCGAGCGCCGCGGTGTATGCGGAAAGCACGGTGCAGTGGCGGGAATGGCTGCGCTCGGTCGTCGGCCTGCGCCAGGACCAGTTCGATTTCGACGTCAAAGACAAAATGCTCAATCCGGACGGCAGCTGCAATATCACCAGCGATCCGCTCGGCTGCAATACCGGCACTCGCCGCGCCTCAATATTCAGCCCGAAGGTCGGCTTGGTGCTGGGTCCGTGGGCGAAAACCACCTACTTCATCGACCTCGGCGACGGCTACCACAGTAACGATGCACGCGGCGTGACCCGCAGTGGGGAAAACCCGGGCGCATTGCCTGTCACGCCGCTGACCCGCGCGACGAGCGCCGAGCTGGGCTTGTCCAGCCTGCTGGTGCCGGACTGGCAAACCACCCTCGATGTGTTCCGCCTGAAACTTAAATCCGAACTGGTGTTCGATGGGGATGCCGGGGTGACCTCGCCCAGTGGCGCGACGACCCGCACCGGTGTGGAGTGGGGTAATACGTATCATATCAACCGCTGGCTGTCGGCCGAGCTCAACGCCGCCTTTACCAGGGCCCGCTTCGACCACAACGCTGCAGCGGATGATCTTGGCTGCAGCGCCGCGGACCCGGCGCACCCCTGCGCCCCGCCGCTCGCCATCGTCGGACGTTACATCCCGAATAGCCCGACCAACGTTATCGATGCCGGATTGAGTGCGCAGCGTGACTCGGGCTGGTTCGGCTCGCTGCGGGCGCGGCATTTCGGCGCCTCACCGCTGCTTGAGGACAACAGCGCCAGATCCGCGGCCTACACGACGGTGGACGGACAAATCGGCTTTCGTAGTCCCGGCCACTGGCTCGTGGCGCTCGAGGTGTTCAACATCGCCGACGTCAAATGGAACGACATCGAGTACTACTACGTCTCCCGCCTGCAGAAAGAAGCCTCACCGCAAGCCGACTACGTGGTTCACGCCGGGGTTCCCAGGACTTTCCGCGCCCGCTTTCAATACGAATTCTAGGCACGGGTTAGTGCCGGGCGCGACGCTCAGTTGAGCGCGTGTGCAGCCGCGCCAATGATCGGGCCCTGCCCGGACGGCTGCACGAGAACCGCCACGTCGGTGGCGTCGGGCGGCAGCGATGAGCGCGGCACGCGAAAGCTCTCGGCCTGTCCATACCACGGACCCAGAACGCGGATCTCGCGCACGATGTTGAACTCCTCGAGAGTCCGGCCCGCGTTCTCGCCGCGACCGATCGCAGAAACCGCATGGTGCAGGTAAGCGACCAGCGTCACATCGCTGCGGGGAACCCCCGCTTGCGCCTCCATCCCGACCACGAGCTCTCCCGCACGCACTGACAATCCCACCGGCACGCCGGCGCGGTGCTCGCTCACAGCCCTCGCAACCGCCCTGCCGTCGGATCCGAGAGCGTCATCGCGCCCGTCAATGACCAGCTGCGGCGTATAGACGGACATGCGGCGCAGGTTGCGGGCGTAAATGTTCTGCCTCACGACCGATTGGGCAAGTGCAAACCGATCGCGCCACCCGAGCTCATCCCAATAGTCCACGTGAAACGCCAGGGCAATGACGTCGGACCGTGAACTCAGAGTTCCGAGGTAAGCATCAGCGGGAGGGCACGAGCTGCAGCCCTGGGAGGTAAAGAGCTCAACGACCACCGGGCGAGGCTGCGCGTGCGCCGCTGCCATGCAGCACAGCATCGCGGCAAGAGACACCCTTCGCGGCAGTGATCGCACGGTACTTAGACCGTCTGGGTCATTCGAATATGGCGTCCCCCACCTAAGGGTCGGCCCAACCCCCGTCAGCGTTCCCGGCGGGACTTTCATGTGCCGGCGCTGCATCCACCGGCGCCCCGCCCCCGTACATAAGCCCGGATAAAGGTTTTTGCCCCACAACAGGTCATTTTAGGAGCGTTTATGGCGAGCACACTACGGGCGCGTCGCGCCACGGCTCTGAATTCATTTGCGTTGGTCGCTGCCGCCGCCCTGCCGCTGGCGGCCACGGCGCCGTCACAGGCTTCGAGCCACCGTGAGGCGCCCTTCATCACAACCCATCCGAAGGTAGACGGCACCGACTTCTACATGTTCAACAGCTACGAGCCCGGTCGAGCCGGCTACGTAACCCTGATCGCGAACTACCAGCCGTTCGAGGACCCGCAGGGCGGTCCGAATTACTACACGATGGACCCCAAGGCCTTGTATGAAATACACATTGACAACGCTGGCTCCGGGAACGAGGCCCTGACTTTTCAGTTCCGCTTCAAAGTCGCGGACAGCGGCCTGGCCGTGATGGCTGGAGGCAAGTCGATTCCCGTTCCGCTCAGCAACATTGGCCCCTTGAGCGCCGACAGTACCGCCGCGCAGAACGTCATCGAGAGCTACACGGTAAACCTGGTGCGCGGCAATCGCCGCCATGGACAGGCAGTCTCGATAACCGATGCCGCGACCGGCAGCATCACCTTCAGCAAACCCTTCGACAACATTGGTGCGAAGTCGATTCCGAACTACGCCGCATACGCGAGTAACTTCGTCTACAACATCCACATCCCCGGGTGCAGCAAGCCAGGGCGGATGTTCGTCGGGCAGCGCAAAGACCCCTTTGTCGTGAATCTCGGCGAGACCTTTGACCTGGTCAACATCAAGTACCCGGCCGAAGAGCTGGCTCCGTCCGGAACCAACGCGCGGCAACTGGCGCCTAACTCCGTGGGCGGTTACAACGTGACGTCGCTGGTGCTGGAAGTGGCCGCTTCCTGCCTCACCAGTGGCAGCGACCCGGTTATTGGCGGTTGGACCACCGCCAGCATCCGCCAGACACACGTGGTGAATCCGGAACCGCAGAGCGCCAACAGCGTCGCCAGTGTCGGCGCGGTCCAGCAACCCACCGACGCATCTGTCGAGGGCGGGGCCTGGACACAGGTGTCGCGTCTGGGGATGCCGCTGGTCAACGAAGTCGTTATCGGTCTTCCGGACAAGGATCGCTGGAACTCATCCGAGCCGAAGAACGATGGACAGTTTGCCGACTACGTGACCAACCCCTCGCTGCCGGTGCTGCTGCAGATTCTATTTGGACCGGCAGGGGTCAGGGCCCCGAATGTCTATCCGCGTACCGACCTGGTGGCTGCGTTTCTGACCGGCATCAAGGGGCTGAATCAGCCCGCGCATGTCACGCCGGCAGAGGAGCTGCGCCTCAACACCAGTATCCCGCCGACCGCGGTTGCCTCACAGAACGACCTCGGCGTGCTGGGTGGCGACCTGGGCGGCTTCCCGAATGGCCGACGCCCGATCGATGATGTGGTGGACATCGAACTGCGCGTGGCGATGGGCGTACTGCTTTCGCCCTTCGACGGCAGCTCGGCGGATCCGGACCCGTCATCGGATGCTTCACGGCAGCTGCATTACACCGACGGTGCCGAGCCCATTGCGGGCGACTATCTGCCGGTGTTTCCGTACGTCAACACGCCGCTCGCCGGCTCTCCCACCAGCGCCAACGACTAGAGGATGACGACCATGAAGCCCAGGCTGGTTATGTTTGGTTTGGCGGCCATCCTTTTCGGCTCGTTAAGTGGCTGCGGTGACAGCGGTGCCCCGGCGGTGTCGATGACGACACCGCCGCCGGGCACGAATCAGGGACTGGATACCGCGCAGGTGCTCGCTCAGTCGCGGGCAGCCTCCGAGAGCAGTGATCCGTTTGCGGTCAATTTCGGGGTAGTGTATTTCACCGATACCCTCGATACGACCGACGCGGCTGTCATCACCGGGCCCTGAGCCGATCGTGCCGCACCCGATGGCGTACGGCGCCAGCCGTCCTCGATTCCGAGGACGGCTGGCGTGCGCGGCGTTGCTCGCCATCACAGCCGGCATGGGCGCGGCCGCCGCCAGTCCTTACGTGCCGGCGAACGACGACCAGGTGCTCGCCCGGCTGCCTGCTGGCGCCACGCACACCAGCGTGCCGATTCGTCGGCAGGCCGACGCCCGGCTGGACGTGGCGCTGCCGCTGGCGCAGTTCTACATCTCCCAGGCGCGCACCACCGGCGATCTGCGCTTTCTCGGCTATGCGGAGGCGGTGTTGAGTCGCTGGAGAAGCCAGTCGCCGCCAAGTCCCGCCGTATTGGTTCTGCAGGCAACCATCCTGCAGAGTCGTCATGCCTTCGATGCCGCGCTCGGTGAGCTCGATGAGGCGCTGCGAGTTCGACCCGACGACGCCCAGGCGTGGCTGACGCGTGCCACCGTGCTGAGAGTGTTGGGCCGCTACCCCGAGGCTGGCGGCGCCTGTGCGCAGTTCGCGCGCTGGGCCGATGCGGGTGTCAGCCTGATCTGCGAGCAAAGCATCCAGGGCCTGACTGGCCATCTCGAGGCGGCTTACGCGAGGCTTGCCGCGCTATCGACCCAGGGCATGCTGGATGCGGAACGGGCGTGGCGTGGGTCCGAGCTGGGCGAGATGGCCGTACGCCTCGGGCACGACAGCGACGCCGAGCGCTGGTTTCGCGATGCCCTGGCTCACAGCCCAAATGACTTTTACGTGCGGGCTGCCCTGGCAGATCTACTGCTGCGCCAGCATCGTAGCGGCGAAGTGCTCGCGCTCCTTCAGGGGCAGGAGAGCATCGAGCCGTTGTTACTGCGTGTGGCGATCGCGCAGAAGCAGCAAGGAAATCGGGGGCTGGCACGCAGCGCCGAACTGTTACAGGCCGCCTTCGCAACCGAAGCCGAACGTGGCGAGCCCGTGCACCGCCGCGAGCAGGCTCGGTTCTTACTCGAGGTGCAGAATCGTCCGCAGGAGGCGCTCACCGTGGCGCTCGCCAACTGGGCCGTGCAGCGCGAACCGGACGACGCACTGGTTCTGGTCAGCGCCGCCCGTGCCGCAGGCGCGCCGCAGCGGGCAGCACCGGCGTTGGAGTTTGCCCGCACGCAGGGTCTGCGCGATGTGCGCATCACGGCCGCCATGGGCGCGCATTCGTGAAGCGCTTCAGAATCGTTCTGGCATTGGCGCTGCTCGCGGCGGCAACGAGTGCCCACGCGCACGTCGCCAGCAACGGCTTCCTGAGCCTGCAGGTCGAGGGCGCGCGGGTTGATGGCGCACTGGAACTCGCCGTGCGGGATGCCGAAATCGCCGTCGGACTGGATGCCGATCACGACGGCCAGGTCACGTGGGGCGAGGCGCGCGCCGCGCAGGGTGCGCTCGTTTCGTACCTGCGCCAGCACCTGCAACTCTCCCAGGCTCAGGGCCGCTGCCAGCTGCAGTTCGGCGCGGTGCAGATCAATGAGCGCGTCGACGGCAACTATCTGTGGCAGCCGTTTACGGCCGTTTGCCCGGTCGCGCTGCACGAGCTGACAATCAACTACAGCCTGCTCGACCAGGAGGACCCCTCGCATCGGGGCTTGCTGACTTTAATCGCGCAGCGCGTCGCACAGACAGCGGTCCTCGGCGGCGGGCGCAGCGTGCAGAGTTTTGACCTGCGTCATCCTTCGGCCTGGTACGCCTTTGTTGAATACCTGCAGGCCGGAATCTGGCACATCTGGAGCGGCATCGATCACCTCCTGTTCCTGCTGTCGCTGCTGCTGCCCGCGGTCCTCGTGCGTCGCGATCATCGCTGGCAGGCGGTGCCGCAGGCAGCTCCTGCCCTGCTCAACATCATCAAGGTCGTGACGGCCTTTACGCTGGCGCACTCGATTACCCTGTCGCTGGCGGCCTTCGACATCATCCGTCTGCCCAGCCGGCTCACCGAATCGGTCATCGCTGCTTCAATCGTCGTCGCGGCCCTGAACAACGTCTTCCCGTTGGTGACCGAGGCGCGCTGGCGCATCGCCTTTGCCTTTGGCCTCCTGCACGGCTTCGGGTTTGCCGCGGTCCTGTCGGAAATGGGCCTGCCGCAGGGCGCGCGGCTGGTATCGCTGCTGGCCTTCAACCTCGGTGTGGAAGCCGGCCAGCTGGCGGTCGTGCTGGCCGTCATGCCGGTAGCGTACCTGCTGCGCTCCACACGCTTTTACCAGGGGGCATTGATGCCCTGGGGATCCACCGGAATCGCCGGTCTTGCCCTCGTGTGGCTGATCCAACGCGCCAGCGGGTAGAACGCCGCCCCTTGCGCGTGCGCGCTGGGGGTGTGCAGACTCCAGCAGCTTGCCCGCCACCACGCCGCCACCCGCACACACCCTTCCCATCGCGCTCGCGTTCGTCGCGGGCTTCGTCGACACCTGCGGCTTCGTCGCGCTTTTTTTTCTGTTCTCGGCGCACGTCACCGGCAACTTCGTGGTGCTGGGAGCCTCACTCGTTCTGCCCCATGCCGGCGTCGTGGCGAAACTGCTGGCACTGCCGGTATTCATGCTCGCGGTTGCCGGCACTCGCCTGTACGCCCTGCACTTTGCGGGCCGCGAGCGGGTTGAACGCCACCTGCTCGTCATCGAACTGCTGTTCCTCGGCTTGTTCCTCGCGGCGGGTCTCGCCGCAGCCCCGATCGTCGCGGCCGACGCACCCCTGGCGGTTCTTACCGGGATGCTGGCGGTGGCCGCCATGGGAGTGCAGAACGCCGCCTCCCGCACCGTATTTGCAAGCCTCTCCCCGACCACGGTCATGACCGGCAACGTCACGCAGGTGGTGCTGGACTGCGTCGACTACTGTCTCTCCGGGGACGCGGATTTGCGCGCCGCTGCGCGGCTGCGACTCACCAAGTTCGGCCCGCCGGTACTCGGCTTTGCCGCCGGCGCGGTCAGCGGGGCACTGGCGTACCGCATGGCCGGATTCTGGTGCCTGGTTCTTCCCATGGCCACGATCGGCGCGCTGCTGCTGCGGCGAACCCGGACATGACGGCGCGCGCGCGCAGCCGCGTCGGCCGGACTGTTCAGGATCAGAAAGACGCTGACAACCACGAGGGCCGAGGCGAAGATCGTGCGGGTGGTAAGCACTTCGCCCGCCGCAAAGTAACCCAAAGCGACCGCAACCAGCGGGTTCACATAGGCATGGCTTGCCACGCGCGTCGCCGGCATGCGCGCCAGCAGCCACACGTACGCCGTGAAGCCCAGCAGCGAGCCGCCGACGATCAGATATAACAATGCCAATCCCACCCGCAGCGAGATGTGGGGAAATGGCTGCAGTTCACCCGTGATCTGTGACAGCGCGAGCAGCACCGCCCCACCCAGCATCATCTGCGCCCCGGCGGCCAGCGGCAGCGAGGCCGGACGCGGCATGGAACGCGTCAATACCGCGCCCAAAGACCAGGCCACGCCGCCCGCCAGGATCGCAAGACACGGCAGCGCTGCAAAGGACTGCTGGCCATTCTTCATCAACAGCCACGCGACACCGCAAAATCCCAACACCACCGCAACCAGCATCCGCCAGCGAAACGGTTGCTGGCGGAAAATGAACACCTCGAAGCCGATGGTCGTCAGCGGCAGCGTCGCTTCGATCACCGAGGTAATTCCGGAGGGCACGTATTGCTCGGCCCAGAAGAGTGCTCCGTAGGTCGCGACAAACATGCACAAGGCCGTCACCGCGATGCTGCGCCACTGTGCCGCGGAGGGACCAGGCTGGCCGCGCAGGCGCATGAACACATAAAGCAGCACGCCAGCGATGAAAAACCGCAGCCCCGCAGTGAAGAACGGTGGAATCTGCAATACGGCAATCCGGATGGCGAGAAAGGTCCCGCCCCACAGGAAATAGATAGCGGCAAACGCCAGCAACATGCGCACGTCCAGGCGCCGGCCACGCTCCCGGGGCACACTTCCAATAACCGCTATAGTATCCATAGACGGTTAGCATAGGCAGGTTTATGATAACCTGTAAAGTGTCATTTAGAGGTTATAGGACTCATGACCAAAGAGGCACGGCCACGATTCGAGCTATGCGGCGGGCACCCGGCGCTTGATTTCGTCAATTCGCTGGATAATCGATTCAAGGAAGACGGGCCGAGCGAATTGCTGGCGGACTACGCCGATCTGCTGCGCTTCAGCGAGCAGACGGGGCTCCTCGACGCCCGGCAGGTACGCCGGCTCAGCAGCGCAGTTGATCCGGGGGCCGCGGCGCGCGCGCTGCGGTCGGCGCGCGAGCTGCGCGAAGCCCTGGCGGCCACGTTTTACGGCGGCCTGGATCAGCGTGCGCCCCTGGCGGCGGATATCCGGACACTGGAGCGGTACTTTCACAGCGCGAGCGGGCATCGGGAACTGCGCTGGGAGCAAGCGCTGGAAAAGTCGCCGCGACGCTCCGGACTGGCCTGGGATTGGGGTCGCTTCGAGACGCACGCCGAACTGCCGGTGTGGATACTGTCGCGCGACGCCGCCGGGCTCATGATGTCGGAGGCGGCGGAGCGGATTCGCGCTTGTGGTGCGGAGACCTGCCGCTGGCTGTTCCTGGATACGAGCAAGAATCACAGCCGCCGGTGGTGCAACATGAAGGTGTGCGGAAATCGCATGAAGGCACAAAGATTTCAGGCGCGGCACGAAGCGTAGCGACGGCCAACCCGACAACCTACCGGATCCGGCTCAGCGCATCGCAAGACGCCACAGCGAGGTGAACTCCGCCGCGCGCGCCGCGTGCAGCGGATCGGTCTCATCGGACACGCGGGGATGTTTCGGCCGTACATCCGTGCGCTCCATCACCTCGAGCCCCGCGGCATCGAACGCAGCCAGCAGCTCCGCCCTCGGCCGCAGGCCCAGGTGCTCCGCGAGATCCGAAAGAATCAGCCAGCCCTCGCCTCCTGGCTCCAGATGCTTAGGCAGCGCACCCAGGAAACCGCGCAGCATCTGACTCCCGGGGTCGTAGATGCCGCGCTCGATGGGAGAACTCGGCCGCGCCGGAACCCACGGCGGATTGCAAACCACGAGCGCCGCCCGTCCGGCGGGAAACAGATCCGCCTCGAGTACTTCCACCCGCTGCGAAAGCCCGAGACGCTCCAGGTTCTCGCGCGCGCACGCGAGCGCGCGCGGATCCTGGTCGGTCGCGACTACCCTCCTGATGCCGCGCCGCGCAAGCACCGCGGCCAGCACCCCCGTACCGGTGCCGATGTCGAAGGCCACGCTCAGCGAAGACGTCAGTGCCGGCAGCGGGGCCGCGGCGATGAGATCGACGTACTCGCTGCGAATCGGCGCAAACACGCCGTAGTGCGGATGGATGCGGCCACCGAGCGCCGCAATTTCAATTCCCTTGCTGCGCCACTGATGGGCGCCGATCAGGCCCAGCAGCGCTCGCAGCGAGACGATCGAGGGCCCCTCGCCCGGACCATAGGCCTCCGCACAGGCTTGTCGGATGTCGGGTGCACGGCGCAACGGGATGCGGTAGTCCGCATCGAGCGGCACCAGCAACGCACCGAGGATGCGCGCCCGCTGCGAGCGGGCCTGGCGGTGCAGATGAAACACTTCGGCGGCAGCTGCGGGGATTGAGGCTGCAGCCGGCTTCTTCGGCTTACGCGCCTGACGATCGGCGCGACTTGCCAACGCAACCAGCATCTGACGGGCGTTCTGGAAGTCTCCCCGCCACAAAAGCGCCGTGCCCTGGCAGGCGAGGCCATAGGCGTCGTCGGCCGTGGTCCGATCATCGGCGAGAACTACGCGCTTGGGTGGCGGCGCTCCGCTCTCCGAGCGCCAGCGCGCCGAGCGCGATTCGTCGTCCTCGGTCCAGCCAACGACCGGGTGCCCGCTCACGCCAGCGCTAATCGTCGGCCACCTTCACCACGAGCTTGCCAAAATTCTCGCCGCGCAACATCCCGATGAGTCCCGCGGGGGCGCGCTCGAGCCCCTCAAGCACTTCCTCGCGATACTTCAATTTCTCCTGAGCCAGCCAGCCGCGCATATCGCGCAGAAAATCCCCGCGCCGCTCGAAGTGGTCGAAAATTATGAATCCTTGCATCCTGATGCGTTTGACCAGCATCTGCCGCAACAGCACCGGAGCGTGATCCGGGCCCGCCGGCAGACTCTTTAAACTGTAGTACGCGACCAGGCCGCACAACGGCACGCGCGCATGAACATTGAGCAGGGGCCACGCCGCCGCCATCACCGCGCCCCCGACGCTTTCGAAGTACACATCAACGCCTTTGGGACAGGCCTTGGCCAGTAGCTGCGGGAAATCCGCGGCGCGATGATCGATGCACGCGTCATAGCCGAGCGTCGCGACGGCGAAGGCGCATTTCTCGGCACCGCCTGCGATCCCGACGCTGCGGCAGCCCTGCAACTTCGCGATCTGACCAACCACCGAGCCGACCGCGCCGGTCGCTGCCGTGACCACCACCGTTTCGCCAGCCTTGGGCTGCCCGATATCGAGCAGACCTACGTACGCGGTGAGCCCGGGCATCCCCAGCAACCCCAGGGCGTAGGACGGACGCGGCATCGAGGAATCGAGCTTCGTCAGCGTGCCCGCGCCCTCGACCGCGTAGTCCTGCCAACCGCTGTTGGCGAGCACCAGATCCCCGGGCTTGAACCTGGCGTCATTGGACTGCACCACGCGCGACACGGTCTGTCCGCACATGGTGCCCCCGAGCGCCACCGGCTCCGCGTATGAGGGCGCATCACTCATGCGGCCGCGCATATACGGGTCGAGCGAAAGATACAACGTCCGTAGCAACGCCTGACCGGCGCCTGGCGTCGGCGGCGGTTCCTGCACGGTCCTGAAGTCTTCGGCTACCGGCGCGCCCTCGGGGCGGCGGGCGAGCAGGATGCGGCGATTGACACTACTCGCGTTCATGCTTTGGTTCCTTGATGGAGCGTACACGCCTTATTATATAGACCTGCCGACCGCGGCTCAGGGACACGCATGACAAGCCTGGCGGGCAAAGCGATCGTCATCACTGGCGCCTACGGCGCCCTTGGAGCGGAAACTGCGCGGGCGGCGGTCAGGCGCGGAGCCCGGGTTGCATTGATCGATCGCGCAACCAACGCTCCGCCGGGCCTCATTGAAGCCTGCGGACCTGGCAGTGTTCAATTGGGTGGTGTGGACCTAAGCGACGCGGCGGGCGCGGCTCAGGCGATCAACGCCGCGCACGAGGGTCTGCGCGGCCTGGATGCCCTGATCAACATCGCGGGCAGCTTCCGGTGGCAGACGATTGCTGATGGCGATCCGGAAACCTGGGATCTGCTGTACGCAATAAACCTGAAGACAGCCGTCAATGCTTCAAGGGCGGCGCTGGCTCACATGCGAAAGAGCGGCAGCGGTCGAATCATCAATGTCGGGGCCAATGCGGCTGCCAAATCTGGCGCCGGGATGGGGCCGTACGCCGCATCCAAGGCGGGCGTACACCGCTTGACGGAGAGTCTGGCCGAGGAGGTGAAGGATCTTGGCATTACGGTTAACGCGGTGTTGCCGTCGATCCTGGACACCCCCGCCAATCGCGCCGCAATGCCGGCGGCCAACTTCAGCAAATGGGTGACGCCGCAAGCGCTCGCCAACGTCATCCTCTTCCTGGCATCGGATGAGGCAGCGGCCGTAACCGGCGCGCTATTGCCGGTAACCGGGAAAGTGTGACGCTTCGGGGTCAGGTACCCTTGAAAACCGCCGGTCGCTTGTCGAGAAACGCCCTCACCCCTTCTGCGAAATCATTCGTGCGCCCGGCGATGCATTGCCGCTCGCGCTCCAGCGCGAGCTCGCGCTCCAGGTCCAGGTCCAGCGCCGCCCCGGCCAGCTGACGGATCAGGCCCAGCGAACGGGGGCCGTGCGCCAGCTGCACCGCTATTTTCAGTGCGCTGGCGTCCAACTCAGCGTCCGGAACCACGCGCGTAATCAGCCCCCATTCCAAAGCCTTGGCCGCGGGCAATTTCTCGCCCAGCAGCATCAGTTCCATGGCGCGCACGCGTCCGATGGCGCGCGTGAGCAGATACGCGGCGCCGCCATCCGGCACCAGGCCAACATGGCAAAAGGCCTGATAGAAGTAAGCGCTCTCAGCCGCCACGATGACATCGGCGCATAAGGCGATCGAGGCGCCCACGCCCGCCGCCGCCCCGCGCACCGCCGTGACTACTGGAATCGTGCTGTTGCGCACCCGCAGCATGAAGGGATTGAAATGGGTTTCGAGCGGGGAGCCCATATCGCGCCGCGGATCCTCAAGCTGGGCGCGTCCGGCAGCCAGGTTGGCGCCCGAACAAAACGCGCGCCCCACGCTACCGATGAGCAGCGCTCGGGACTCGTGCTGGGCCCGGTCCACGGCCTGCAACAACTCATCGGCCATTGCGAGGGATGCCGCGTTCAGCGATTGCGGATCGTTCAGCCGCAGCACCGCCACGTCGTTCTGGATCTCATAGGTGATATGCGTATAGGTCATGGACGCAAGCCTCCGCTGCTACACAGTACCGATAGAGTTGCTCACGCGCCTCGTTAGTTCCATTGTTACTATTCAACATAGAAGGAGCGCTGACAATGGCCACCGACGGGCGATGAACCAGATCATCGAGTGGATCCACCGCTATCCCTACACCACGGTGGCGATTGCGGTGCTGCTGGAGCAGCTCGGGGTGCCGCTGCCGTGCTACCCGCTCCTCCTGCTTGCCGGGGCACTCGCTTTCCAGGGGGACGCCAGCAGCGGCGGACTGCTCCTCACGGCCGTCGTGGCAGCCGTCGTGGCCGACTCGGCCTGGTACGTAGCCGGTGCGCGGCTTGGCACCCGCGCGCTGCGCGTGCTGTGCAAGGTGTCGATTTCCCCTGACAGCTGCGTGCGCCAGACAGAGAACATCTTCGCCCGCGCTGGCCTGCGTTCTTTACTGGTGGCTAAGTTCATTCCGGGCCTCGGCGCCGTGGCGACCGCACTCGCCGGCGTGCGGCGCGCGTCCGTGCCGGCTTTTCTCGCCTACGACGCCGGGGGCGCCGCGCTCTGGGCCGGGCTGCCTCTGCTCCTCGGCATCCTGTTCCACAGCGCCATCAGCGACGTTGCGGCGACGCTCGGGGACCTGGGTCGCAAAGGTGCCGAGCTCGTGCTGGCCGCGCTCGCACTGTTCATCGCGATCAAGATCATGCGACGCTGGCTGCTGCTGCGCGAACTGCGGATGGCCCGGGTCTCGGTGGAAGAACTGCACGCAATGATGGCGCGCGGCGAGCCGCTCGCCATTATCGACGCGCGCCTGCCCGGCGCGCAGTCAAGCGGTGGCCGGATTCCCGGGGCGCGCACGGCGGATGAGCATCTGGAGACGTTACGCTCACAACCCTCGCTCGAGGTCGTGGTCTATTGCGCCTGCCCGAATGAAGTGTCCGCTGCGAGGGTGGCACTCAAACTCAGGAAAGCCGGCTTCACCAAAGTCAGACCACTGCTGGGCGGTATCGAGGCCTGGCGCGCCGCCGGGTTCACGGTGGACCTGAGTTAATCGATGGGGGCGCAGTTGGTCCGCCCGGACATCACGCAGTCCTGGAGCCGCGCGGCGCTGCCGAGTACCCGCACCAGGATAAATCCGAGCACGACCAGCAACAGAGTGACCAGCAGCCCGAGCACCGCTGCGCGGCGCGAACCCGGTTGCTTTGGCGGCCGCGGGTCTGGCCCGTTCACGAACTCACCATCAAGACTTCCCGACCTCGGCGTCGATCCAGCGGGAAAACGCGGCACGCAGTGTCGCGCTCGACCGCTCGCGTGACTCGAGCAGCCAATACGACCCGAAGGATACGCGCGTGCGACCGAGCTGAACGAGCCGGCCGCTGCGAAGTTCAGCCTGGATGAAGGCGGCCGCGCCGAGCAGGGCACCCTGCCCCTGCAGCGCCGCGGCGATGGCGAGTGAGTAATCGCTGAAATACTGGTGCCGGGCGCGCTCGAAGCCCGCAAGATTCGCCGCGGCAAACCAGCTGCGCCATGCGCGACCGTCGTCGTCGTGCAACAGGCGGTGACCCAGGACCGCGGCATCGCCCTGCAGGTGGCGCTCGCGCGAGCCAGCCGCGCAAATCACCGGTACGCCGTCGATCGAAAAGAGGCGCCGGCCGCCGCCGCGCTTGCGGCGCGCAGCCGCCGCGACATAGCGAATCGCAATGTCCGCGTCGCGCCCGAGGACCCG
This sequence comes from uncultured Gammaproteobacteria bacterium, assembly GCA_963793895.1. Lineage (GTDB taxonomy): Bacteria > Pseudomonadota > Gammaproteobacteria > Steroidobacterales > Steroidobacteraceae > 13-2-20CM-66-19. Next base: position 866,813 of record CAWCBV010000004.1, on the reverse strand, counting down.
CAACTCATCAGAAGTCTCCAGCTCCAGCTCGATCTGCGGTTGTAGCGCGGCAAAGCTGCCCAGGCGTGGCACGAGCCAGCGGGATGCGAAGGCTGGCTCGACGCTGAGCTTCAGCCGCCGGGCGCTGACACCACGGGCAGTTTCAACCGCCCGCTGAATGCGCACAAACCCCACCGACAGCTCCGACGCCAGGCGCTGCCCGGTTGCCGTGAGTTCAACGTGCCGGTGCAGGCGGCGAAATAACTTTCGCCCGATATCCGCCTCAAGCGATCGGACATGCCGGCTGACCGCCGCCTGCGACACGTTGAGCTCGCGCGAGGCGGCCGTGAAGCTCAGGCGGCGCGCCGCCGTCTCAAAAGCGCGCAGCGCAAGCAGCGAAGGTGAGCGGCGCATCGGCATCGCATGAGTTTAAGTTATCCCAGAGGCAGCAACAAATCGTTTGTCGCCCCGGCTGTCCTGCGGTGAAATTGGCGCCGTCGGGATCAGCTTTGGAGGACCTGTGAACTTCTACTCGGCAAGCGTTGCGCTACTGTGGACCACGGCGATGCGATGCGCCGCACGGCCGTTAGGACAGCGCGTCCTGCCGCCAGCCCGCAGCGGCCAACTTACCTTGCGTGCACCGACTTCGCTGCGATGGTTACCAGCATCAAGCCGTCGGCTGGAATCTCAAGATTGAGCGCGCTGCCATCCAGGACTCGCGCCACGGGCGGCGGGAGTTCGGCCGCAGCGCGTAACTTCAGGAGCTGCGCCGACGTCGGATAGCGCGGCGAACCCAGCTTCTCGTATTCCACCAGCGCATCGCCGTGTTCGGGGTCCACTTGCTGAACACTCGTCGCGCCGGGACTGAAATTATTGATCTGCAGTGTCACGCGGCGGGCTGAAGCGCTCGCGCCGACGTCCACGTAGTTCCACAGGGCGATGACCAGTGCCCCATCAACGCGGCGTGTCACCAGCATTTCCGGGGAATCGTTCGCCAGGCGCTGCTCACCCAACTGGTGCAGCAGCGCGAACGCATTGAACGCGGGTTTGGGGATTCCGCCGACGGCCAGCAGCCCAAATCCCCCGTAAAACGGCGTCTTCACCACGCCCTGTTCCTCGAATACGTCCGAAAACGTCCAGTACGACATGTCCTGTACGAGTCCGTCGCACTGGCGAACCGTTTCCGCCAGCCACGGCCCCATGAACGCCGCGTCGGTCACGTCCGAGTGGTTACTGAAACTGGCGTTGTATTCGGTCCAGATGAGCGGCAACGTCGGCTGCGGCGATGCCTGGATTTCCGCATGCACCTTGGCAACGGAACTGCATACCATGCGTTCGCGCGAAATGTGCCCGGCGGCGCCAAAGACGTCTTTCTTGGAATCATCCCCGTATACGTGGCTCGACACGAAGTCGACCGGGACGCCGTGCTGCTGGCAGTGTTGGATGAAGGCCGCAACCCAGGCGGCCTGCGCCGTCGCCGGTCCTCCGACCCGCAGCCGCGCGTCCACCGCCTTCAGACTCCGGGCGGTGTGGTCGTAAAGCGTCCAGTAGGTCTCTTGCTTCGGTTTGCCTGCCCAGAAATCCAGATTGGGCTCGTTCCACACCTCGAAGTACCAGTGGCTCACTTCCTCGATCCCGTAGCGCTGCACCAGATGCCTGGCGAGGGCTGTGATCAGCGCGTCCCAGCGGCGGTAGTCCTTTGGCGGTGAGACCACCGGGTGGTACCAGAAGCTGTGACGGATATTGCGCTGCGCGAGCCGGCTCGGCATGAAGCTCAGTTCGACAAACGGCCGTACGCCGTTGGCCAGCAGGCCGTCGTACACCTGATCCACGTAAGAGAAGTTGTAGATGGGCTTGCCCCGCCGCCCTTCGCTGTAGACACCGATATCGTCATCAAGGATGCCGTGAAAGCGCACGTAGCCGAGCGCCGTGACAGTGCGTACGGCCCGCAGGTCGTCGCGATAACTCTCGCGCAGGCTGAGCACCGCGCGCCCCGATCCGAACATGTGCTCCCAGAAATGCGCAAATGGCCGCGCCGGCGCCGCGGCGTCTACCGTGATGATCTGCGCGTCCTGGGCGGTGAGCGGCGTTGAGGCGAGTGCGAGTGTGAGGAGCGCGAGCGGCTGGATGAGTATCGAACGCACGCGGCGGCCGGCTCGTTACCGCTGCGCGGTTTGCTGCTGCACGGCGTGCTGCGGCTGCTGCTGGGGATCCTCCAGCGCTGCGAGCCAACCGCCGGTGAATCCCGCGCGCTCGAGCCCCTGCTGCAGGTAAGGACTGCGGCGCATGACTCGCCACACAAGGTCGCTGCGATAGTTCTCGATCATGGCGAGGATCGGTCCCTCATCGATGCCGACGTAGTCCGCGTCAACCCAGCCGGCGTCGGCCAGGCCCGGCTGCTTGCCCGAAGGACTGCGATAGCTGGCGTTGAAGGCATCCAGAAACCCGTACACAGAATAGATCGAAGCACCAAAGCGATGGTACATCTCAAGCGTCGCGGGCAGAACGATTTCCGGCGCAAATGGCAACGAACTGATGGCGGCGGTTGGCGCGATGGTGCCGTCATCGACGATGCGCCCGACACCGACGCCGCGCGCCGCATAGGTCATAAAAGCAGGCGCATCGCCCAAGGGTGGCTCGCGCGCCGGACCAGGACCGTCGGAGGCGCTCATACCCCAGACGTTCTTGCCGTACGCGCGCCAATGCTGCGGGTTGGCGATGGCGTAGCGGCGTTGCGTGTAGGTCGCCCGGCGACTGTTTTCGAAATAGTCGAGGTCGTGCGAGCGCATGAAGGCATCGCGGATACCGCGAAAGTCCACCCACACGTGGGTGTACTGGTGGCCAAAGGCCGGCGCAAATGCTCAGGTAGGTCTGGTCATAGACCGTGCCCCACTGCTTGTCGTAGGTGCTGGTCCATGAAGTCCAGGCCTGCTGATCCACCGCGTGCGTGGGGGAGCCCAGCGCCAGCAGGTACACCAGCATGGCCTCGTTATACCCGCGCCAGTCGCTGCTCGAGAACCCGGCCTCCGGCGTCCACGCCAGCGCCACCGCCGGCGCACGTGGCTGGGCCCAGGTCCAGTCCACCCGCCGATAGATTTCATCGGTGAGTCTGCGGATCTCGACATCGTGCGGATCCTGGGTATCGAAATAGCCCTGACAGAAGATCATGCCCGCCAACAGCAGCGCGGTGTCGACGGTTGAGACCTCGCTGTCGCTCGCGCGCGCACCGCTGCGCATATCCATGAAGTGGTAGAAGAACCCGTGCTCGTTGGCCGCGCTGACGAAGAAGCGCAGGGTCGTGAGCACGCGCTCGCGCGCCGCCGCGCGCGCGATGTAGCCGCGCTCGACACCGATGGGATAGGCAGTGAGTCCGAAGCCCACCGCGGCGATGCTCGCGAACGGGGGGTTGGGATAGCGGTCCGGAACGAGACCATTCTTAGGGTTCGCCGTATCCCAGAAGTAACGGAACGTGCGCTGTTCAAGATCGTCGAGGAATGGATCGTAGGGCAGCGCACTTGGACCGTGAATTGCCGGGCCCAGCTGGGGCGCGGGCATCGCCGAATCCGCGAATGCGGGGCCGGCGGACACCAGGCACCAGGCGCACACGGCCACGCTCACGCCCACGGCCGCTAGGTCCCGCCACATCCGGTTTCCGACTGTCGCCATATCGCGACTTTCAGGCAGTCCGCCTGCCCGCGTCAATGCCGCAGTCGGCAGATTTTGATGTGGCCCGACGGACGGTCCCGCGCCGTGCATCGACGGCCGCTTATGTCGCCTTAGACGCGCTCCAGCACCAGCGCCGCACCCTGCCCCACCCCGATGCACAGGGTGCACAGGGCATAGCGTCCCTTGATCCGCTCCAGCTGCGCGAGCGCGGTGAGCACCAGCCGGGCCCCCGAGGCGCCCAGCGGATGACCGATGGCAATGGCGCCTCCGTTTGGATTTACCTGGGGCGCGTCATCCGGAAGACCGAGCTCGCGCAGCACCGCCAGCGCCTGCGCCGCGAACGCCTCGTTCAGCTCCACCACATCCATTTCCTGGATTTTCAAATCCAGGCGAGTGAGCAGTTTCTGGCTCGCCGGCGCTGGCCCTATGCCCATGATGCGCGGCGCAATGCCCGCCACGGCGTAGCCGAGCACGCGCGCGCGCGGCCGCAGCCCGTGGCGTTTTGCCGCCGCCTCACTGGCCAGGAGCAGCGCGCACGCGCCGTCATTGATGCCAGAGGCGTTGCCGGCGGTGATGCTGCCGCCGGAGCGCACCACGGGCTTGAGCTTCGCCAGCGCCTCGAGCGTGGTGGCGCGGGGATGCTCGTCGGTGTCGAAACTGACCGGCTCGCCTTTCTTCTGCGGCAGCGTTACCGGGCAGATCTCACCCTTGAAGAACCCTTCCGCATGCGCGTGGATCCAGCGCTGCTGGCTGCGCAGGGCAAACGCATCCTGATCGGCGCGGCTGACGTTGTATTCGGCGGCCACGTTCTCGGCGGTCTCCGGCATGCTGTCGATGCCGTAGCGGCGCTGGATTTCAGGATTGATGAAACGCCAGCCGATGGTGGTGTCCTCCATCTTCGCCGTGCGCGCAAACGCGCTCTCCGCCTTGCCCATGACGAAGGGCGCACGGCTCATGCTTTCCACCCCGCCGGCGACGACGAGCTCGGCTTCGCCGCAGCGAATGGCCCGCGCCGCCTGGCCCGCAGCTTCCAGGCTCGAAGCGCACAGGCGGTTCACGGTCACGCCACCCACGGACACCGGCAAGCCCGCGAGCAGCACCGCCATGCGCGCCACGTTGCGATTGTCCTCGCCCGCCTGGTTCGCGCAGCCGTAGATCACGTCATCGAGCGCGGTCCAGTCGAGGTTCTCGTGGCGAGCCACCAGCGCCCTGATCGGCAGCGCGGCCAGGTCATCGGTGCGGATGCTGGACAAGGAGCCGCCGTAGCGGCCAAAGGGCGTGCGCAACCCGTCGCAAACATAAGCCTCGTTCATGTGTTATCCCCGGCGACCGGGCAACCGGTTTTCTGGCGCACTTCCTCGAGCAGCACGCCGGGGGCAAGCTCGGTGGCGCGCAGTCCGCCCGCGGTGACATCGAACACGCCCAGCTCCGTGATGATCCGGCCCACACAGCCCACGCCGGTGAGCGGCAGAGTGCATTTTTTAAGAATCTTGTGCTCACCGTTCCGGGCGGTGTGCTCCATGAGCACGACCACGCGGGCGACGCCGGCGACCAGGTCCATGGCCCCGCCCATGCCCTTCACCATCTTGCCCGGGATCATCCAGTTGGCGATGTCGCCGCAGTCACTCACCTGCATGGCGCCGAGGATCGACAGGTTGATGTGGCCGCCGCGGATCATCGCGAAGCTGTCGGCGCTGCTGAAAAAAGCGCTGCCCGGCAGGAGGGTGATGGTCTGCTTGCCGGCGTTGATGAGATCCGCGTCCACTTCGTCCGCATGCGGAAACGGGCCGATGCCGAGCAGGCCGTTTTCCGACTGCAGCCACACGTCGATTCCGGGCGGAATGAAGTTGGCCACCAGGGTTGGCAGCCCGATCCCGAGGTTAACGTAGTAGCCGTCCTTGAGTTCCTGCGCCGCGCGGCGCGCCATGTCATCTCGCGTCCAGGCCACGGTCATTGCCTCACGGTGCGTTGCTCGATGCGCTTCTCGGGGTGCGCATTCACGACGATGCGCTTCACGTAAATCCCCGGAGTGTGGATGCCATCCGGATCGAGCATGCCGTTTTCAACGACCTGCTCGACTTCCGCGACGCACACCCGCGCGGCGGTGGCGACGTTGGGATTGAAATTGCGCGCGGTCTTGCGATACACAAGATTCCCGGCCGCATCCGCCTTCCAGGCCTTGACCAGTGCGACGTCGGCGTGCAGCGAGCGCTCGAGCACGTACCAGGCGCTGCTGCCGTCGGCAGCAGTAAATTGCCGCGTCTCCTTGCCCTCGGCAACCAGCGTGCCGTAGCCGGTGCGCGTGAAGAACGCGGGAATGCCGGCGCCCCCGGCGCGCAATCTCTCCGCGAGCGTACCCTGGGGCGTGAACTCCAGTTCCAGTTCCCCGGCGAGATACTGCCGCTCGAACTCCTTGTTCTCGCCGACGTAGCTGGAAATCATTTTGCGGATCTGGCGGGTCGCGAGCAGCTGACCCAATCCGAAGCCATCAACGCCTGCGTTGTTGGAAATGACGGTCAACCCTTGCTTGCCGCTGTCGCGCAGTGCTGCAATCAGGGCCTCGGGGATACCACACAGGCCAAAGCCGCCGACCGCGAGCGTCTGGCCATCTGCAACGACGCCCGCGAGTGCTGCGGCAGCGTTGGGATAGAGTTTATTCACGTCAGGCCCCCGATTGCAGCGCCGCGCGGTGCGCACCCCATTTGCGCTGCGCAATTAAAGGATAGCAGTCTACCGGCGAATACCGCATTTGCTACACTCGCCAACGTGGCGACGGAAGCAGCGATGCACGCAGGGGGCCCGATCCCTGAGGTTGCACGGCCGCCGCAGGCGCTGCGTCCTGATGCGTGCGCGTTCTTCCTCGATCTGGACGGGACGTTGCTCGAACTCGCATCCCATCCGGATGCCGTCCGCGTCGAGCCGCAGCTCCTCGATCTGCTGCGCGCGCTCGCGCAGCGCAGCGGCGGCGCGCTGGCGCTGGTGAGCGGGCGCAGCATTGCCACCCTCGACACGCTGCTGCAACCGCTCAAGTTGCCCGCCTCCGGCTTACACGGCTTCGAGCGCCGCAACGCCGCCGGCACCCCGGTGCAGCGGGAGCTGCCGAACCCGCGGGCGCTCGAAGACGCGCGGCGCTTCCTGCAGGCGTTGATCGCAAAGGAGCCGCGACTGCGGCTCGAGGACAAGGGCGCCGCGCTGGCCCTGCACTATCGACAAGCGCCGCAACTCGAGAGCGAGATCGTGGACGCGGTGACGGCGATGGCCGCGGGCTTGAGTGGTAGCCTGCGGGTGCAGCGCGGGCGCATGGTGATCGAGCTGGCACCGGCAGCAGTGAGTAAAGCGACCGCCATCGCGGAATTCATGCGCGAGGAGCCCTTTAAGGGGCGCCTGGTGGTGTACGCGGGAGACGATCTGACGGACGAGCCTGCGTTCGAGTGGGTTAACGCGGCCGGCGGCATATCGGTAGCGGTGGACGTGACGCATCCGACCAGTGCACGAACCCGCCTGGCTTGCGTCGCCGACGTGCAGGCCTGGCTGCGCGTGCTCGTGAGTGTTACGGAGTAGTTGCCATGGAAGATTCCGCAAAGGCTACGGGTAGCGCGCGCTCGGCGACGCTCGCGGACGTGGGCGTGGTTGGCAATGGCCAGATCACAGCCCTGGTGCGTGCGGATGGCAGCGTGCCCTGGTGCTGCTGGCCGCGTCCGGATGGCGATCCGATCTTCTGCGACCTGCTGTCGCCGCCTTCACAGCCGCGCAGCACCGGCGTTTTCCGAATCTCGATCGTCGGCCAGACGGCGTGTGAGCTTCAGTACCGGCGCAACACGGCGATCCTGGAGTCCATTGCGCGCGATGCCCGCGGCAACGCCATCCGCGTTATCACCTGGTGCCCGCGCTATGTGCGGCACGGGCGGCTCTACCGTCCGGCCATGCTGGTGCGGCGGATCGAGCCGGTCAGCGGCCGGCCGACGGTGCAGATCCAGGTGCGACCCACGGCCGACTACGGCGCCAAGGCGCTCGCGGCGCGCCTCGGCAGTCACCATGTGCGTTTCATCCATGCCGACCACGCCCTGCGGATAACCACGGATTCGCCGGTTTCCTATATCGCCGAAGAGCGCGAATTCGTGCTCGAGCGCCCCATCGATCTGGTGCTGCACGACGATGAGACGCTCATGGTCCCCGCCCACGAGGTCGCGGACGAAAGTCTGCGCGCCACCACGCGCTACTGGGAAGAGTGGGTACGGGGACTTGCGATCCCCTTCGAATGGCAGGCGGAGACCATCAGGGCGGCCGTCACGCTGCAATTGTGCACCTACGACGACAACGGCTCGGTACTGGCCGCGCCGACCACCTCGATTCCCGAAAGCGCCGGCAGCGGGCGCAACTGGGACTATCGTTACTGCTGGTTGCGTGACGCCTACTTCACCGTGCAGGCGCTCAACCGTTTAGGCGCGACCGGTGCCATGGAGGCCTTCCTGCGCTACCTCGATGATGTCGTGGCACGCCAGGGGGAAACACCGCTGCAGCCGGTCTACGGCATCACCGGCGAGGCGGACTTGAGCGAACGCTCGGTCGCGACGCTCGCCGGGGTCGAGGGCATGGGGCCGGTGCGCGTCGGCAACCTTGCTTACCGGCAGCGTCAGCACGATGTGTACGGCTCGGTGATCCTCGCCTCCACGCAGACTTTCTTCGACGAGCGCCTCGATCACCCCGGTGACATCGAGCAGTACCACCGGCTCGAAGCACTCGGTGAGCGTGCGGCGCCGCTGTTCGACAAGCCGGATGCCGGTATCTGGGAGTTCCGCGGAACCGAGCACCGCCACACCTTCTCGGCGGCGATGTGCTGGGCGGCGTGCGACCGCCTGGCGCGCATCGGACTGCGCCTGCAACAGCATGAGCGCTCACGGTTCTGGCGCGAGCGCGCCGACAACATGCGGGTCGAGATCCTGAAACACGCGTGGAATGAGCAGCGCGGCACCCTGTCTGCCAGCTTCGATGACGAGGTGACCGATGCCAGCCTGCTGTTGCTGCCGGAACTGGGCATTCTAGAGTGGCGCGATCCGCGCTTCGTGCGCACGCTCGAGGCCATCGAGCGCGAATTGCGCGTCGGCGATTTCCTACTGCGCTACCGGCACCCGGATGACTTCGGCGACACCACCAACGCCTTTACTGTGTGTTCCTTCTGGTGGGCCAACGCGCTTGCCGGGACCGGGCGGCTCGAGGAGGCGCGCACGCTGTTCGGCAAGCTGCTGGCGGTGCGCAACTGCGTGGGGCTGCTCTCCGAGCACGTCGATCCCACCACCGGCACGCTGTGGGGAAACTTTCCCCAGACCTACAGCATGGTCGGCATCATCACCACCGCGGGCCGGCTCAGCCGTCGCTGGGAGGATGAAGTTTGAGCCGCGTGATCATCGTCTCGAATCGCGTCGCGGTACCAAAGGGATCGGCCGCTGCCGGCGGGCTCGCGGTCGCGATTCTCGCGGCAATGCGCGAAGGGGGCGGAGTGTGGTTCGGCTGGGGTGGTGAGACACATCCGCCCGGCACAGCACAACCAGCGCCCGAGACGGCGCAGCGTGACGGCGGCACCTTCACGACCATCAGCATCGATGCCGGCCTTCACGAGCTGTACTACGACGGCTTCGCCAACGGCACGCTGTGGCCGCTGTTCCATTATTTTCTCGACAACTTCCGCTACCAGGACGAGCAATACGCGGCCTATCTGGCGGTGAATACGCTATTCGCACGCGAGCTGCTGCCGCATCTGGCGGCGGACGATCTGATCTGGGTGCACGACTATCAGCTGATCCCGCTGGCGGCGCAGCTGCGCGCGGCGGGCGTGCGTACGCCCATCGGGTTTTTCCTGCACATTCCGTTCCCGAACTTCGAGGTGCTGCGCGCGCTGCCGGTGCACCGGGAACTGCTCGACGCGCTGCTCGCGTACGATCTCATCGGTTTTCAGACCGAGGCCGATCGACAGGCGTTCCTTGGCGCGGCGCGCGCCGTATACGGCAAGGATCGCATCAGCGCGGCCGGCGTCGTGATAACCCCGCAGCGCCTCGTGCGCACCGGTGTGTACCCGGTGGGGGTGGATCTGGAGGCCACCGCGCGTGCGGCCGCGAAGACGGTCGCTTCAGGCCAGGTGCGTAACATGACGCGCGGCCTGCAGGGTCGCCGGCTCATCATCGGCGTGGACCGTCTGGACTACAGCAAGGGCCTGCTCGAGCGCTTCGACGCCTACCAGCAGTTCCTCGAGGAGTGTCCGCAGCACCGCGGCAAGGTAACTTACCTGCAGATCGCCCCGCTCGGACGCCAGAACGTCAAGGCGTACGCGCGCATCCGCCGCGCCCTGGAGCAAAGCGCCGGCAGCACCAACGGGCGATTTGCGGAAGTGGACTGGACGCCTATCCGCTACCTCAACCGCAACTTTCCGCACGCCACGCTCATGGGGTTCCTGCGCCTCGCCCAGATTTGCCTGGTGACGCCGCTGCGTGACGGGATGAATCTGGTCGCGAAAGAATTCATCGGCGCACAGGACCCGGCCGACCCCGGCGTGCTGATCCTTTCCGACCGCGCCGGCGCCGTCAACGAGATGTCCGATGCGCTGATTGTGAACCCCTACGATCGACGCGCTATCGCACGCGCGCTCAAGCAGGCACTCGACATGCCGCTGGATGAACGCCGTGCGCGACACGGCAAGCTGCAGGTGGCTTTGCGCGAAAATGACATCCACGCCTGGCGCTCGCGCTTCCTCGCCACGCTCGCCGGGACGCCCGAGCAGACGCGCCTCGAGTACGCGGCGCGGCAGGCGCACTGATCTATTGGCCTTAAGCGCCAGCGGCGTCGAGCTGCACGGTTTCGGGGCGTGTGACAATCAACAGTTCGCGCGGCGGGTGGGTCTCCTCGGGTATCAGCAACAGACCCCAGCGCCGCGCCAGCCTGCCGGCGTCGGCGCGACTCGTCCACGCCGTAAGCCCCACGCCGCACACGAGGCCCGCCAGCACCGGCGTCAGCCACCAGAAGAACTGCGGCGCGAGGCGCAGCATGAGCGCACCCCACGCCACGCCGAACAGCAGCTGCCATTTCTGCCGGCTGAACGCCTCGCGCAGCGTGACTCCCCGGTCGCCGCGGGCCTGGGCATTCCAGGCTACCGGCCTGCCGAGCAGCGCCTGGATCACGAAGGTGGAGTGGAACATCATCATGGTCGGCGCGAGGAGCACGCTGAAAAGCTGCTCGACGAAGAGGCTCGCGCACAGGCGTGCGGCGCCACCGAACTCGCGCCGCAGTTGCGGGTCGCGCAACGCGAGCACCGCGCCGAGGACTTTCGGCAGCAACAGCACGGCCAGCGTCAACCACAGCAGTGCGGCCGTCTCGCCGGCCCGGAACTGCGGCCAATGCGGCAGACTATGCAGACCGGGCAGGAAATACCGTGGCCTCTTTCCGGTCGCCATGGCACTCAGGATGGAGCTCAAGCAGCAGCAGCGCCAGCCACATCGGTGAGCTGACGTAAGACACGATTCCCGTCAGCAGGTGGACTCTGCTTAACGGGTGTAAACCCGGAAACCCCATGACGCGTGTGTGCTGCAGATTGCCCTGGGTCCAGCGCCGGTCGCGTGCCGCGTAGTCGATGATGTTGGCGGGTACTTCTTCCCAGCTGCCCATGAGTTCCGGGAGCTGGCGAACCTCGTAACCGGCGCGGCGCATGAAGGCGGCTTCGACGAAGTCGTGACTGAGAATCGTGCCACCAAACGGCGGCCCGCCCTTCAGGTGCGGCAAGGCACAGTAACGTGCGAACGGACGCACGCGCACAATCGCGTTGTGCCCCCAGTAGTTGCTCTCCCCCAGCTGCCAGAATGCCAGGCCGCTGGAGAGCATCGGGCTTTGCAGCCGCGAGCCGAACTGAATGAAGCGTCCGAACAGCGTCTCGCGTCCCGCCGGCAGCGGCAAGGACTGCAGGATCCCGATTTCGGGATGGGCTTCCATCAGGCGTGCCAGCGTCACCAGCGCCGCGCCGGTCATCACGCTGTCCGCATCCAGGACGATCATGCACTCGTAGCCGGGGCCGAAGCGCCGCACGAACTCACCGATGTTGCCCGCCTTGTGCTCGCTGCGATCCTCGCGGCGCCGATAGAACACCCGGCCGGCGGCACCGTGACGCGTCACGAGTCGCCACCACATCTCCTCCTCGGCGGCGGCGATCTGCGGATCGCAGCTGTCGGACAAAATGAAAAGATCGAACGCGTGCTGCTCGGATTGCCGCTGCAGGGAGGCCCAGATCGCCTCCAGTCCCGCCGCCACCCGCGCGGTATCTTCGTGGTACACGGGCATGGCGATGGCGGTGCGGGTGCGTAGCGGTCGCCCCGCTACTTCGGCCGGATCAAGCCCGGCCGGATCCCGGCCGGCAAGCCGGATCACGAATCCTGCGATCGCGGTGCACAAAGCGCCGGCAATCCAGGCAAACAGCCCGAAGAAAAGCAGCATGCCCACGAACTCGATAGCGCTCAGGCCATTCACGTGCAGGACATCCGCCAGCAAGGCGGTGGCGCACAGCGCCAGCGTGAAGGTCAAACCGAAAAACAGCGCCCGGCGCAGCCGCTCGCGCCAGCGAACCTGTGGCGCTGGCCAGCTGCGACTCACGGCGTCCACTGATACACCCAGGTTTCGGTCAGCACCTCGCCGTGTAGCGTGAGGTAGCACTGCAGGTCCACTGGTTTCTTCGCCTTTGGCGTGGCGACGAAGGCGACCCGCCAGGCGCCGTTGTCCGGCAGGCGCTGGACCGTGAGCGCCTCGATCTGGCCGTTGACCGCCGTCGCCTGCGCGCCGACCGGCTGATTGCGGTCCAGACCACTCAGCTCACCGCCAGCGAAATCAACGACGATGCGGCGGGCGCCGGCGGCAAAGTGCCCCTTGTTGTCGCCCATGGCCGGGTTGCCGCTGCGCGTCGCAACAACCCGCCCGCCGGGCGGCCATTCGTGGGCGCTGCCGAATGCCGACATCAGGTAGGCGAAGAACAGCGGTTTGCCTGCCACGGCTGGCTGCTCCGGCACCCAGTAGGCGACGATGTTGTCGTGGATCTCCTCGTCGCTGGGTATCTCGACCAGTTCCACTCCACCGCGGCCCCAGCCGCCGAGCGGCTGGACCCAGTAGCTGGGCCGCGATTCGTAGTGCGCTTCGACATCCTGGTAGTGGGCGAAATCGCGCGCGCGCTGGATGAGACCGAAACCGCGCGGATTGTCATCTATGAAGCGATTGACCCGCAGCTCGCGCGGATTGTTGAGCGGGCGCCAGATCCATTGCCCGTGTCCGGTTTGCGTCATGAAGCCGTCGCTGTCGTGAACCTGCGGTCGATAGTCATCAACACGACGGCTGGCGCCATCCTCGCCGTAGAAGAACATCGACGTCAGCGGCGCGACCCCCAGCTTGCCGATGGCGCGACGCGGATACAGTGCGCTATGCACCTCGACCTGGGTGGTAGCGCCGGGGCGGATCTGAAACTGGTATGCGCCCGCCACGCTCTTACTGTCGAGCAGCGCGAACAACGTCAGGGTGCGATCGTTCGGCCCCGGGCGCAGCAGCCAGAAATCCGTGAATGTTGGAAACTCCTCACCGCCCTGCGCGCCGGTGTCGATCGCCAGGCCTCGCGCTGAAGCGCCGTAGGACTGGTTACGACCCAGTACGCGAAAATAGGAAGCACCGAGGAAGGTGATCAGTTCGTCCTTGTACGCGGGCGTCTGCAACGGGTAGTGCACCCGGAAACCCGCGAAGCCCAGGTCGGGCGCCAGCTTGGGTGGCTTAAGAAGGTGGCCGAAGGTAAAGAAGGCGCGGTTGTACGCCACCGGCCGCACGCCCGCTGCGGTCACCTCGAAAATATTGACCTGCTGCCTGCTGGTGGCGCCGCGATGGAAGAATTGCACCTCGAACAGGGATTGACCGCGCCACAGCGCACTCTCGGGTCGAAAGCGGATATCGCGGTACTGGTCGTAACTGAGCTTCGCGAGTTCAGCCGGTAGCGAATCCGGGGGCGGCCGGAAGTCATGCGCCGCGCGCTCCTGCGCGAGAACCCGCACCTCTGAAAATCCGAACGCCGGCTGCGCCGGCGTGCTCCCCGGACCGTGGACCTGAGCCGTTGGCGTCTTGCCGGGCGAGGCCGGCCCGGTGGCTGGATTCGGCGACAGCAGGAGCGAACCCAGTGCAAGAGCGGCAATCACGAGCGGCCGCCGTGGGTGAATCCCCATGAACGCACCCCACCTGCCTGCTTACGGCACGCGACACACTGCATTGGCAGATCTTACCCGGACGCGGCACTTCCTGTTGACCGCAAGTGCCTGACAGACGACACCTACGTCAAGTTCAGGCCACTTTAGAATCCCGGCGGCGACTCCGCCACGACATCGAGGCTGCGCTCCAGCGCGAGTCCCACCCGCGCGATGGTCCCCTCATCGAACAGCCGTCCGATGAGCGTGACGCCATGCGGCACGCGGCGCGCTGGTTTGAAAGTCGCCAGCGGCAGCTTCGGATCTGGCGCCCAGTCGCTGCGTGCTTCGCTGACGTGCACAAACCCGGCGCGCAGGGTCAGCGAGGGTAGCCCGGTAAAATTGCCGATGACCAGCGCCTCATCGCGCAGCGAGGGGACCAGCAGCAGGTCCACCTGCGCCAGCAGCTCCTGCATTTTGAGTGCGACGGCGCGGCGCATGCGGTCCGCCTGCACGAAGTCGACCGCCGAAATGAAGCGCGACTGCCGGAAGGTGTTGGGCCAGGAATCCGGCGTCTGCATCTTCAGGGCGTCGACCTTGCGGCTGAGGGTCAGCTCCTCGAACGCGGCCGCGGCTTCCGCGAACAGGATGGTATTCAGGCAATCGTAGGGCCAGTCCGGAATCGAGACCTCCGTGGGTTTTAGTCCCAGCTTGAGCAGCTCCCCGAGCACCTGCCGGTCCACCTCGGTCGCCGGGTCCGCGTTCATCCATGCCGGGAAGTAGCCGACTCGCAGGCCGCTAACCCCCGCGGTCGCATCGAAATCCAGGTGGCTGGGCGCGCTGCCCAGGTCCGCCTCGTCCGGTCCGCTGATGGCCTGCAGCACGAGCATGGTGTCCTCGACGCTGCGCGCCATGGGCCCCAGCTTGTCCAGCGACCAGCACAGGGTCATCGCGCCGCTGCGTGGCACCCGCCCAAACGTCGGGCGCAGACCCGTGACGCCGCAGCGCATGCTGGGGCTGACGATGCTGCCCTCGGTCTCGCTGCCGATCGCGAAGCCCACGAGTCCCGCCGCGAGCGCCGCCCCGGGACCTGCGCTCGATCCCGACGCCCCCTCCTCCAGCAGCCAGGGATTCATGGTCTGCCCGCCAAACCAGACATCGTTCAGCGCCAGGGCCCCGAGGCTGAGCTTGGCGATCAGCACCGCGCCCGCCTCGTGCAGGCGCCGCACCACGGCGGCATCCTTCACAGGTACCCGGTCCCTGAAGGGTTCGGCCCCGTAGGTCGTGCGGATCCCGGCGGTGTCGAGCAGGTCCTTGCCTCCCCAGGGGATGCCGTGCAACGGCCCGCGATAGTGGCCGGCTGCAATTTCCCGGTCGGCCCGTCGTGCCTGCGCCAGCGCGAGATCGCGGGTCAGGGTGATCACGCAGCGCAGTTTCGGATCGAACCGCTCGATCCGCGCCATATAGATATGAGTGAGCCGTTCGGAAGTAAGCTTGCGCGCCTCGATCCAGCCGGACAGCTTCCACAAGGGCGCGAACGCAATGGCAGCCTCGGAGCTGGGCAGAGGGCCCGGATCGCGCCCACTGCGCACGAACCGGTCCCGCTGCGCGACGGCGCCGTGCCCCGGAAGAACCGGGTTCCAGGTCGAATACGGCGCGAGCGGCGCCTCCAGTGCGACCTTGCGCGGTCCGGTACGCCGCTCGTAAAGCGCCGCCATGCTGTTACGCCAGTTCCCCGCGGCCTGTGAGCGCTCGGATTCCGTGAGCTCAACCTGCACCAGCTTTTGCGCTTCGGTAAACGTTGCAGCGCTGACTACCGGTCCCACCGGCGGCGCCGTGCCGAACGCGGGTGGCGAGCCTGGCGGCACTTCGCCGGGCCTGGGCGCGGGAGCGCCCGTTGGCGCGTCCTGGGCCTGCGCCATGGCGGCTGATCCCAGCACGGCAGCTGAGCCTAAGAGAAATACGCGGCGTGATCTCGTCATGTTGTCCCCGGTTCCTTAGTTCTTCACGAGTTTCATTTCTTCGAGCATCAGGTCCATCTGGGCATCAAGCTCGTGTTTCACGGCCGCCTCGAGCGAGCTGTGCTCGGTTGCGCTGTACTGCTCCCACGCGTCCTTCCACTCGAACTGCGGTTTGGTTCTGTTTGCCTCAAACTCGCAGGGCCGCACTACCTGACTGCCGATCCTCTTCCCGTCGCTGACCCGAAACAAGACAGCTCCGAACAGGACGTAGACGCACGGGTGTGACGCCAACCCGGGCTGATTGCGTCGCACCAGCCCAAACCCAGGTCGGTGAAGCGTTCCCAGCGAATTTCGCATCACCATCAGCAGCATATCCGCTCCTTGCTGCCGCGCCCGCTCAAGAAGCGCCTGCCTGGCGTCGTCCGGCAGGTCAACGTCCTGCGAACGGCGGCTCAACCAGGGTAGATTGAATCCATCCAGGTTCAACGGTTCGGCCAGGAAGCGTCCGCGCTGCTTCATGACCAAGAGGAGGTTGTCCGTCACTCCCGCATCCACGCCCCATTCTGGCACCGGCGCATCCCAGGCGCTGTTGCCAAACACCGTGAAGCCGATGTTGATCCCGTGAAATGTCTCGCCCACGGATGAAACCACCGCCATGCGATGGACGCTCGCGGCATCCTGTTCGGAAATACTCGCACCAGTACTCCCCGCCGACGCAAGGCTTGATACCAACAGCAATCCGATCCAGGTGCAGCGCATTATCGACCCCGCCCCGCTCAGTTCTGAATTCCGCGTTCGGTAAAATAACGCTCAACAGCCTGCTCATCACCCGCAGGCGCAACGAGGGCTACGTAGGTATCGGGCCTGAGCAGATACAGAGTGTCGCGAGTAAGTCCCGCGGTGCCGCAGGCATCGCTCCAGGGAAAAACATGCAGGGGCAGGCTGCGACTCGCACAACATCCGACCAGCGTGTCGTTCGCATTACCGTATACGTGCACCTGCCAGGTCATCGCGGCCAGCGGCGCGAAATTGTCAGGGTTGCCGCCGCGCACCCAGGGGAGCCGATCGCCGCCGTGCACACGCCCGGCCGAACCGGCACTGAGGGGCATGCCCCGATAGTTGACGTTGACCTGCGAGACGGTGCGAAACAGGAACTCTCTGAAGGGCTTGAAGGCAACCGCCCTGGAAATCACCAGCGGTGCGACGCGCGTGCGCACCCAGGCGGCGAACGGCCCGGCGGAGGTGACAAAGGAAAAGGCGCGGTCGGTCGTTGCCACGAGCCGGCGCGCGAACGCGATGCGCTCCACTTCGTAGCTCGCGAGCAGGGATTGCGGTGCGCGTTTCGTCAGCACCGCCGCGAGCTTCCAGGCGAGGTTGATGGCATCACCGATCCCGGTATTCATTCCCTGGCCGCCGACCGGGCTGTGAATGTGCGCAGCGTCCCCGACCAGGAACGCGCGACCCCTGCCAAAGTGCGCCGCCACCCGGTGATGCACGTGGTAGGTGGAAAACCAATTGACCTTGGTCACGGCGAGCTTCAGGTTCTGGATCGCGCGGCCGCTGACGTCCTCGAACCTCAAGGTGTCAGCGCGCTCGGCACGCTCGTCCTGCACGGTACCCACGAGCCGCGCGCGCCCTGCTCCTGCGAGTGGGAACACGGCGAGAAAATCCGCCTCGTCGAGATCGACGTGCAGCTCGCCGTTGACCGGCGGACCCGCGCCGTCGATGTCCGCGACATAAAAGAGCTGCCGGTAGGTTCCCCCGGGGAAGCCGACGCCCAGGCTCTCGCGCACCAGCGAGCGCGCACCGTCACAGCCGGCGATGTAGCTCGCCTCGCAGACCTCGTCTGCGCCCGTCGGCGTGCGCAGGTGCGCGGTGATTCGTCCGCCCTCGTCGCTGTAGGCGGTGAGTTCGGTCCGGCGCTGCACTGATACACCAAGGGCGGCGAGCCGCTCGACCAGCAACTGCTCGTGCTGGTCCTGCGGAAAGATTTCGAAGAACGAGTAGGGAGTCAGCGTCTCGCCCACGACCGCGAAACTCACCCGCGCGGCGCGCGCGCCTCTCGCCCACAGGTTGACAGCCGGCACCTTGTGGCCGCGATCCACGACCGCATTTGTGAGGTCGAGCTGCTGGTAAAGTTCGAGCGTGCGGACCTGTACGGCCAGGGCCCTGGAGGTCGTACCGGCCTCGGCCGTCTTGTCGATCACCCGCACCTTGACCCCGAGGCGGGTGAGCCACAACGCAAGAACCAGGCCCGTGGGGCCGGCGCCAACGATCAGAACCTCGGTTCGGGTCATGGCGCGAAAGAGCGACGCGCCGCCTAAGGGACCGCGCTCACCTTGATCGTGACGTCGACGTTGCCCTTGATGGCCCTCGAGTACGGGCACACCTGGTGGCCTGCCGCGACAATCTTTTCCGCATCGGCCTGCGACACCCCGCGCACCTCGACATCGTGCTCTACGCTAAGTCCGAAGCCGCCACCCGGCGCTTCTCCAATCCCGACTGCGGACTTCACCGTGATCGCCTTCGGGATGATTTTCATCTGGCGCGAGACGAACTCACACGCGCTGCCGAAGCAGGCCGCATAGCCGGCAGCAAACAGGTGCTCAGGCGTTGAGGTGTTGGGCTTGCCAGGGCCTCCCATCGCTTTCGGGATGGACAGATCCACGCTGATCAGTCCGTCATCGGCCTGGGTGTGGCCGTTGCGGCCGCCGGTCGCGCTCGCGTACGCCGTGAACAGAACTTTGATAGCCATGGCTTAGTCTACTCCCGCGGCTCGCCTGGGGCCGCCGCCGTGCCCACGGTGCCGCCGCACTTTGCTATGTTGCGCGTAACCCATGCAACCCAACAAGCAAGACTCGCCCGCCCCACTCGCCCTGGCGGTCGGCGCACTGGGCGTGGTGTTCGGCGACATCGGCACGAGCCCGCTGTACACCCTGAAGACGGTGCTGGACTTGAGCGGCGGCGCGAGCCCGCAGGCGATTCTCGGCGTGGTGTCGCTCCTGATCTGGACGCTCATCATTGTCACGAGCGTCAAGTACGCCGGCTTCGCCATGCGCATCGACAACGACGGCGAAGGCGGCATCCTCGCCCTCATGGCCCTGCTTGGGGTCAAACGCTATAAGCGCCCGCTGATCGTGGCGGTCGGCCTGTTCGGTGCCGCCCTGATCTACGGCGATGGCGCGATCACTCCCGCGATCTCGGTGCTGTCAGCCCTCGAGGGGGTGAACCTCATTGAGCCGGCGCTGCAGCCTTACGTGCTGCCGCTGAGCGTCGGGGTGCTGCTGGCGCTGTTTGCGCTGCAGCCTTTGGGCACGGCGCTCATCGGGCGCGCCTTCGGCCCGATCATGCTGGTGTGGTTCCTGACCATGGCGGTACTCGGCATCGGCGGCATCGTGCGTCACCCGGCGATCCTGTGGGCGCTGAACCCGTACCTCGGTCTGTACTATCTCTTTCACAGCGGCGGCGCGGGCTTCCTGGTTCTCGGTGGGGTGTTTCTGTGCGTGACGGGCGCCGAAGCCCTGTACGCCGACATGGGACACTTCGGCGCCAAACCCATTCGCCTCGCCTGGGGCTGGCTGGTGTTCCCGAGCCTCGTGCTCAACTACGCCGGCCAGGGCGCCCTGGTGCTGGCCGGCGCGCCCACGGCCGGCAACATTTTCTATCGGCTGTGCCCGGGGCAGTTCCTGATCCCGATGGTGCTCCTGGCGACGGTGGCGACCAT
The DNA here is from genome assembly GCA_963793895.1 of uncultured Gammaproteobacteria bacterium. Classification (GTDB taxonomy): domain Bacteria; phylum Pseudomonadota; class Gammaproteobacteria; order Steroidobacterales; family Steroidobacteraceae; genus 13-2-20CM-66-19. The sequence continues at coordinate 847,299 of CAWCBV010000004.1, read as the reverse complement.
CATCGCCAGCCAGTCGATCATCACCGGCGCCTTCTCCATGACCCGCCAGGCCATCCAGCTCGGCTGGATGCCGCGCCTGAAGATCGTGCAGACCTCGGATGAGGGCTACGGGCAGATCTACGTGGGCGCGGTCAACTGGCTGCTCATGCTGGCGACGATCGGTCTGGCGCTGGGATTCAGAAAATCCGACAACCTCGCGGGCGCCTATGGCATTGCGGTGTCCGCCACCATGCTCATGACGAGCGCGCTACTCTTCATCGCCATGCGCGAGATCTGGAAGTGGAGCCTCGCGGCCAGCCTGGCGGTGGCCGGCGTATTCGTCATCATCGACAGCACGTTCCTCGCCTCCAACATGCTGAAGCTCCTCGACGGCGGGTATGTGCCGCTGCTGCTGGCGAGTGCCGTCTATGCCGTCATGTTCATCTGGCATCGCGGCGTCCTCGCGATCGCCGCCCGCGTCAACGAAAACCCGTTGCCGGTCGCGGAATTCATGACGAGTCTTAAGCGCAACCAGGTGGCACGCGTACGCGGCACGGCGGTGTTCCTGACGCGCGTCAGGGACGCCACCCCGCCCGTTATGAGCTGGTACGTGAAACACAGCCACTCCCTGCACGAGACCGTCGTCGCGGTGACCCTGGAGACCGCATCCGTGCCCTGGGTTGCCGCGGATCATCGCCTCCATCTGCAAGAGATTGCCCCCGGCTTCTGGGTCGCGCACGCCTGCTATGGATTCATGGAGCGGCCGGACCTGCCGCAGCTCATGAAACAACTCGCCGCGCACGGCTGCGAGTTCGACCCGGCCAAGCTCACCTACTTCGTGGGCTCCGAGCGACTTGTGCCGCGCGAAGATGGCCGGGGTTTGCCGCGCTGGATGGAAGTGTTGTTCAGCGCCATGCTGCGTAACAGCGTGCACCTGACGGATTACCTGCGCGTGCCGCGCGAGCAGCTGATCGATCTTGGCCGGCAGATCTCCGTCTAGGCAGTACGTCTCGGGACATGGTGCGCTGCTGCGCTACAGAGCGGACGCTTCGGGCTGCAAAAAAATAGCCCGCCAGCGGGTGTGAACACGCTGGCGGACCAACGCTGAATCCGGTGAATTGTCGCTCGGAGAGCGAGCGAGATTCGTTCGGGTAGTACAGGATTCAGAGCGTAAACCCTACGCCGTTAACCCCAGAATGTCTGTGCGTTACCGAACATATGTCGAGCCGCCGCTCCGTTACCGGCTTTGCCGCGCCTGTGTTCGTCATTGGGGTTGTCTGGCCGCGCAGTGTTGCCGTCACGCAGCGCAAGGTCTGAAGCAAGAGCCCCGGGTCTTGTTGACCCGGGCTCCGCCACTTTAGCTTCGGGGGCTTACCGCTTGGCCTCGCTCGCGTGGCCACGTCCATCCCGCTCCTCGTTTCCCGTGAAATGCTCTTTGTCGACGCGCTTCGCCGGGTCGGCCTTCTCGCCGCGCTGTGGCACGGCGCCCTTATAACCGTGGCTCGGATGGAAGGTGTTGTTCACGTTACCGCGGAAATTGCTCTCGCCATGAAACCAGGGACCCGCGCCAACGAAGATGCCGCCGCTGAACCATTCCGGACCGTAGTATCCGGCAGGAGCACAGCCATACGGCGCGACATCGTAATAGCCGTAAGGACACTCAGGGGCTAGACCGATGTTGATGCTGACCTGTGCCTGTGCCTTCGGGATTACCGCAAAGCAGGTTCCGGCAACTGCCGCCAACATTAGAAACTTAAATCCGCTCATAAATATACCTCGGCGATGATTCGGCGCTTCCCGTCTGGCATGTCGTCAGGGTGGTGTTCAATTTCCAGCAGGCAACATCACATATCGGTGCTACGCGGTCCGTACGGCACCCCACGCGGAATGACAAACATCAGCAGGTCGAGTCGGTGCGGCGAGAGTGGCGCAAAGAAAGAGGTCCGCCAGCGCGGATCATCGCGCCAGCGGACCTGCTGAAGCCGAACGAGTCGGAACTCAGGGGGCAAAGGATACTCGCCCCGTGTGAGCCGGTCTGTGCGGCAACGAACATGCCTGCGGCGATGACCGCTGGTGCTCTACGCTTGCGAAGACGGCTCGGTACTGCTCTGCTAGCGGCTCACGGTCTCTTGGCCGATTTGTCAGGCACCAGATGAAGATTGAACAGACCTCGAACGTCAATGGTCCGCGGAATGTGGAGCAGCGGCCCAGGAGTTCCCTGGCGGTGTTGGTCCTGGTATGCGGTTTGTGCGGCGTCCTGCTGTATGTCGCCAGCGCGGCGGTTATTCCCATCGCGCTGGCGGTGCTGTTCGCGCTGGTGCTGTCGAGCCCGGTCGAGGCACTGCACCGCAGAGGCCTGCCACGCAGTTTGAGCGCCATCCTCATTCTGATGATCTTTGTGGGACTCATTGGACTTGCCGTGGACCAATTGTGGTCGCCGGCGCAGCAATGGCTGAGCGATGCTCCGCGGACAGTCAGAATCATTTCGCAAAAGCTCGGACCCGTGGCCCGCGTGCTGCATCGCATCGATTCGATTACCGATCGTGCCGGGCATTTGACCGACGCAAGCACAGCCACGACGACGTCCCTGCCGGCAAAAGGGCTGGCCGCTCCGAGCGCCCCCCTAGGATTGCTCCTCCAAACACGCAGCGCACTTGTTGCAACGACGACAACTGTTGTCTTGACATTGTTCTTCCTGGCTGGCGGAGCGCCCATGCTGGCTCGCATGACGTCCGCACTCGCGGGCGACCTGCAATCAACTCACGTGCTGAAGGTCATCGACGCCGTACGCAGGGAGGTCGGGCGTTACTACGCGACGATTGGCCTCATAAATGTCGGCCTGGCGCTGGCAACGAGCCTGGCGATGCTGGCTCTGGGAATGCCAAACCCCATCCTGTGGGGAGTGCTCGCCGGGCTGCTCAACTTCATCCCTTACCTCGGCTCGGCCACAACGCTCCTGGTGCTCACCGTCGTTGCGTTCGTATCCTTTGAGAGTGTGGGCCGCGTCGTCATGGTGGCGGCGACCTATCTGGGCCTTGCGACAATCGAAGGCCAGGTCGTGCAACCGCTGCTCGTCGGCCACCGCCTCGACCTGAGCCCGGTGATTGTGTTTCTGGCGCTTTGGTTCGGCGGCTGGTTCTGGGGGGTGGCGGGCGTTGTGATGGCTGTGCCAGGGCTGGTTGCGCTGAAGGTCGCGGCAGAACACAGTCAACATGGCCTGCCGCTGCAGGCGTTCCTGAGCCCTAACTTCACGAAACGCTTCAAGCCACTGAAGCGCCCGCGGCCCTAGGTCGGCCGCGCATGCAAGCGGTACAGGCATCGGGCCCACGCCGCGATGCCCGCGCGCCTTGTCGGGCTATCTCAGCGCAATCGGCGGATTGTTGATAATCACTGCGACGCGACGATTCTGCTGCCGGCCGATGGCCGAATCATTGCCTGCCACCGGGTCATTCTTGCCCATGCCCGTGGCGCTAAGCCGTCCAGCCTCGATGCCCGCTCTGACCAGGTACGACTTCACCGAGTCAGCGCGGCGCTGCGATAGCGCCTGGTTGTAGTCGTCACTGCCGACACTGTCGGTATAGCCCTCGATGGCGACAACGCGCTCCGGGTACTTGGTGAGGAAGGCCACGAGCTTGCTCAGATTGCCGGCGGCGCCCGCCTTCAGATCAGCTCTGCCGGTCTCGAACAGTACGTCGCCAAGGGTGAGCACCAGGCCCCGATCCGTCGTCTTCGCCTGTAGCGCATCGATCTGCCGCTGCAGCTCCGCTGCCTCCTGCTCCGAGTTGGCAGCGTCCATGCGAGCTGTGGCGACCTGACTCTTCGCCGCATCCGCTTCGTTCGTGCGGGCATCAAGACGGGCGCGCTCGCGCTGGGCGCTGAGCGTGGCTCGCTGATCTTCTGCAAAACGAGTCTCAGCCAGAGCTCTGGCCTTTTCGACTTTCCGGTCAGCCAGGTAAACCCTGTATGCCGCCAGGTCCTTGTCGGCTTGCGGTTGCTCCGCAGCAGTTACGGCCGCGTCTGCCTCTTTGATCGCCAGCGGCGCGCGACTGCCGAGGTTCGGATCAGACTGCAATTGCGTGAGGTTGTTGCGCGCTTCCGCGGCGCCATCCGGCTTGAGCGGCGCTGCAGCACAGGCTGCCAGCAGCACCGACGCCACGGTCGCAGCGATCAGCGTCTTGCGCAGATTCGTGACACTACCGTTTTCCGTGTTCATGGCTTGTCTCCTGAGCTGCGCTGCATTTCCTCAACCAAGGTAGTCGTGCTGTGCGTCATTTCATCGTTCACCGCTTGGGCCTTGGCTGCGCCAGTCTTCGCGGACGCGAGCTCCGCGTCGGCGCGCGACTCGTCCGCAAAGCGCCCGGCGATGATCATTCTTTGCTCCTTGACGGCGGTGTCTGCGGAGGCGAGCTTGGTGCGCGCTTCGCCGAGCTCTTCGCCGGCGTAGCGGCTGGCATCGGCCTGCTCGGCGTTTGAAATCGCCAGCCGGGCGGCCTGCAACCCAGCCGTTGGCGCAGGCGGCGTTGCGCACGCCACGAACGATGCGGACGCGACGAACATGAGCGCGCCTGTGAGGCCAACTGCCATGTGCGGAAGCCAGCGACGGCGCGCTTGTGATGGTGAGTTCATTTGAAGCCTTTAATGGGTGAGTACCGATGCCGCCTATGACGGCGATCCGATTGCGAGCGGTGAGTGTGCGTGGTAACGCCCGCAACGTCTGTACGCAAGCGCACGTAGCGTGCAAAGGCGCCTCGACCTTGGGACACCAGCGCGCGCGGCTTGGTGCGCCAGCGCACTGAGGACGCGCCAGGCACGGCAGATACTTCGCGGGTTCTTACAAATTTAAGGAAGCATCATGAAAACATTAGCCGCAACTTGCGTGCTGTTAGGCGCGCTGCTTGGGTCCACTGCGATCATCGCCAATGACGCTGATACTGACCGGACGCACCCGGTCGCATTCGTGAAGGATTCCGCCATTACGACCGAGATCAAGACTAAGCTTGCTGCGGATCACCTCACGAGCCTGGGCCGCATTCATGTCGACACGGACAAGGATGGGGTTGTGTGGCTGACCGGCAGCGCCAGAAGCCGCGAAGCGCTGGACAGGGCGGTTTCCATTGCGCGTGGCACTGAGCACGTGACCTCCGTGCATAGCGATCTTGTGATCAAGCACGACGACTGACGGCCAATCGACCCCGGGTGCAGGCGCACCACGCGTTGCGCGTGGTGCGTCGTGCGACCGATAGCGGCTGAGGGCATCCCGCAGCCATTGGCCACTCGCGATTGGCTCGCCGCCACCACACCTGACCTGGTATGGCAGGCCGCTGATGCTGCTACTGGTTGCGGCCCGGTCGATGAAGTCCTCGGCGGAGTTGATTCGAGCGCTGCCGGCAAGCATCTCGTACTTGGATTGCAGATGCGCTCGCGCCGTTTTTGAGTCATACCAGGTGCCGTTGCGATAGAACTGGCAGCCGGAGTGCTCCACGAAATCAAGCAGATAGTTGACCTCAGCCTGCGCAATTGGTGGCGGCGCAGCGCGCAGTGCCGGAGCCGCGGCGAACCCCAGAACCCAGATCAGTAGCGCGCGGTATCGAGGGTTCAAAAGCCTACCCCTGCGCAGGCCATTTCCAGTGGCGAATTTCCGGCAGGTCCTCACCATGCTTACAGATGTATTGCCGGTGCTCCATCAGCTTGTCTTTGAGTTGCTGCTTCAGGTAGAGGCCCGCATCCGCGGTCTGCGGCAGCCGGTCGATGGTGTCCATTGCGAGGTGGAAGCGGTCGAGTTCATTCAGGACCGTCATGTCGAACGGGGTGGTGATCGTGCCCTCCTCCTTGTAGCCACGAACATGGATGTTGTCGTGATTGGTGCGCCGGTAGGTCAGGCGGTGAATCAGCCACGGGTACGCATGGAAGGCGAAAATGACCGGCTTGTCCTTGGTGAAGAGCTCATCAAAATCTGCATCGCTCAGGCCGTGCGGATGTTCGCTGTGCGGCTGCAGACACATCAGATCAACAACGTTGACCACACGGATTTTAAGCTGCGGGAGGCGCTGGCGGAGGATGCAGACCGCCGCGAGTGTCTCCAGCGTTGGGACGTCGCCGCAACAGGCCATCACCACGTCGGGCGCAACACCCTGGTCGTTGCTGGCCCACTGCCAGATACCGACACCTTCCCTGCAGTGCTTGACGGCCGCATCCATCGTCAGCCACTGCGGTGCCGGGTGTTTTCCCGCGACCACGACGTTGACGTAGTGGCGGCTACGCAGGCAGTGATCCATCACCGACAGCAGGCAATTCGCGTCCGGCGGCAGGTAGACCCGCACGACCTCGGCCTTCTTGTTGACGACGTGGTCGATGAAGCCCGGATCCTGGTGGGTGAAGCCATTGTGATCCTGGCGCCAGACATGGGAGGCCAGGAGATAGTTGAGCGAAGCAATCTTTCGCCGCCATGGCAGTTGCGCAGTCACCTTGAGCCACTTGGCGTGCTGGTTGAACATCGAGTCGACGATGTGGATAAAGGCTTCGTAGCAGTTGAACAGTCCGTGCCGGCCGGTGAGCAGGTACCCCTCCAGCCAGCCCTCGCACTGATGCTCGCTGAGCATTTCCACCACCCGCCCGGCCGGCGCGAGGAATTCGTCATTGGGCAGCGTCGCCACGTCCCATTGGCGGTTGGTCACCTCAAAGAACGCCTCGAGACCATTGGAAAGCGTCTCATCAGGTCCAAACACGCGAAAATTCTTCTGCTCGTGGTTAAGCCTCACCACGTCCCGCAGGAAGGGCCCAAGAACATGCGTGTCGCCGATGCCACCCGTGCCGGGCGCTGGTACGTCTAGCGCGTAATCGCGAATATCCGGCATCCGCAGATCGCGCAGCAGGATGCCGCCATTCGCATGGGGATTGGCCCCCATGCGGCGTTCGCCCTGGGGCGCCAGCTCCAGGAGTTCCGGCTTCAGGCGCCCCTGCTCATCGAAGAGCTCCTCCGGGCGATAGCTCCTCAGCCAGGCTTCAAGCTGCGCAAGATGCTGCGGATGTGCCGCATCCACGGCCAGCGGCACCTGGTGCGCACGGAAAGTGCCCTCGTTCGCCAGGCCGTTGACCATCTTTGGACCGGTCCAGCCCTTGGGTGACGCCAGGACGATCATCGGCCAGCGCGGCCGGGTGAGATCGCCGCCAACCCGAGCGTTGTGCTGGATCTTTCTGATCTCCTCCACCACCGTGTCGAGCGTCGCCGCCATGGCCTCGTGCATCAATACCGGTTCGTGTCCTTCGACGAAGTGAGGCTGCCAGCCGTAACCACGCAGCAGCTGTTCCAGTTCCTCGCGGGTGATGCGCGCGAGAATCGTCGGGTTGGAAATCTTGTAACCGTTCAAATGCAGGATCGGCAGCACCACCCCATCGCTCACCGGATTGAGAAACTTGTTGGAATGCCAGGCGGTGGCCAGCGGTCCGGTCTCCGCTTCGCCATCACCGACGACGCAGGCGACCACGAGATCGGGATTGTCGAACACCGCCCCGAACGAGTGGCTGAGCGAATAGCCGAGCTCCCCACCTTCATGGATGGAACCCGGACACTCCGGCGATGCGTGGCTGGGTATGCCGCCTGGAAAAGAAAACTGCACGAACAGCTTGCGCAGCCCGGCCTCATCCTGGCTGATGTTTGGATAGATCTCGCTGTAGCTGCCCTCGAGATAAGTGTTGCCGACCACCGCCGGGCCACCGTGCCCGGGACCGGAGACGTAGATCATGTCGAGGTCGTATTTCTTGATGATCCGGTTCAGGTGCACATAGATGAAATTCTGCCCCGGAGTCGTGCCCCAGTGCCCGAGCAGCATGTGCTTCACGTCCGTCAGCGCCAGCGGGCGCCTCAGCAACGGATTGTCGTAAAGGTAGATCTGCCCGACCGCCAGATAGTTGGCGGCGCGCCAGTAGGCGTCAATCTTCTGCAGCAGTTCGGGCGTGAGGGTTGGGGTTGGCATGGCCTAAGGTTATCCCAGTGCGGTATCGACGACTGCCTGCGCCTCGCGCAGCATGTCGCGCACATGCGCCACGAGTATACCAGCCGCCTGCTTGCGCACTGGACGGCAGCGGGGCATTGAAAGTGGTTGGTGGGATCTGCGCTGACTTCTGTGCGCGCCCGACGCGGACCGTTCGGCGGCACGAACTGCTTTTGCAGCTCCGAATGTCGTTGATTCGTTCCCCCGCTTTCGCGGGGAAGACGTTTCACACTCTGCGCAGCACGAAGACGATGAGCGCGATGACGAGAATGGTTCCGAGTATGCCGCCGATGTACATGTGGGTCTCCGTTAACGAAGTTCCAAGCGAAGTTGAACATGCAGTGCATTTCCCGTCTGGACGCTACCGTACACATGGCCTTCACCAAGACCTCAATGACATGCGAATTTACCGCCGGTCACTTGCTCAGTGGCGCTGCGAAGCTTGACAATGTGCTGAGCAGAACTGCACCCATCACGGTCTGGCATCGTATGTCCAACCATTCAAGACTTTGGAAGGCAAGACCCGCGGCAAAAGATTTTGAGGCGGCACAGCACTATCTGTGGCTGCTGTATCCGGCGGCGCACGCGAAAAAGCTACTGCAAGGACTGCGCTCCGCCAAGAGCGTCGAACACACGGCCAAGGACCTGCTACGGGCAAGTGGTTTGCCGCTTCTGCCCCGGGATGAGTTGCATGTCGAGGAGGATCTGAAAAAAATAGGCAAAGGCAAGCCGCTATCGCCCGTACTTCTCGTGCAAGGTGACATGTCCAAGGCCGCACCCCTGGTCATCGCCGACGGCTATCACCGTATCTGCGCTGTCTGTCACTACGACGAGGACATGCCGATAGCGTGTCGGCTGACCCGTTTGACTCGGAAGTAGGCGCTGCGCTTTCGCGAACCGCGATGATCTTCTGCAGCAGTTCTGGGTCAGGGTCGGGTTGGCATGGCCTAAGGTTGGCCCAGTGCGGTATCGACGATTGCCTGCGCCTCGCGCAGGATGTCGCGCAGATGCTCTTCGCCGCGGAAGCTTTCCGCGTAGATCTTGTAGATGTCCTCGGTGCCGGAGGGCCGCGCGGCAAACCAGCCGTTGCTCGCGGTCACCTTGATGCCACCGATCGGCGCGTTGTTGCCCGGCGCGCGATCGAGCACTTTTTCGATCCTCTCGCCGGCCAGCTCGATGCTGCGCACCTGCGTTGGCGACAGCTTCGCCAGCGCGGCTTTTTGGCTGGCGGTTGCCGACGCTTCAAGCCGATCGGCCGTGGGCTCGCCCAGGTCGCGAACCAGATCACGGTACAGTTCCCCTGGATCGCGGCCACAGCGTGCCATGATCTCGGCCGACAGCAGCGCCGGCACAATTCCGTCCTTGTCCGTGGTCCACGCCGTGCCGTCGCTGCGGGAGAAAGACGCGCCGGCGCTCTCCTCGCACCCCAGACCCAGCGATCCATCGAGGAGACCTGCGACGAACCACTTGAAGCCAACCGGGACTTCGTAGAGTTTTCTTCCCAGTCGTTGCGCCACGCGGTCAATCAGCGCGGTACTGACCAGAGTCTTGCCGACCGCGGCGGCGCGGCTCCATTGCGGCCGATGCTGGAACAAATAGTCGATCAGCACTGACAGGTAATGATTCGGCGGCAGCAGTCCACTGCTGCGCGTAACGATGCCGTGGCGGTCGTGATCCGTGTCGCAGGCAAAGGCCACGTCGTAGTGATTCTTCAGACCAATGAGTCGCTGCATCGCATAGGAGGAAGACGGATCCATCCGAATCTTGCCGTCCCAATCCAGCGTCATGAAGCGGAAAGTCGCATCGACTTCAGCATTGACGACAGTCAGGTCGAGTTTGTAGCGCTCGGCAATCGGAGCCCAGTAATGCACCCCCGCCCCGCCCAAAGGATCAACTCCCATATGGATACCGGCGCCGCGGATCGCAGCAAAATCCACCACGGTCTGAAGATCGCTCACGTAGCGGCTCAGAAAGTCGTGCTCGTGGGTAGTCGCAGCAGCCCGGGCCTGCGTGAACAGCGTGCGCCGTACGCCCCTCAATGCATCGGCCAGCAAGACGTTCGCGCGCGCTTCGATCCAATTCGTGACCTCCGTATCGGCCGGTCCACCGTTGGGCGGGTTGTACTTGATGCCGCCATTGTCGGGCGGGTTATGCGACGGGGTGATGACAATGCCGTCCGTCAGGCCCGCGGTGCGCGCGCGGTTATAACTGAGGATCGCGTGCGAAACCGCCGGCGTCGGCGTGAATTCCCCGCCCGTGGCGATCATGGTCTCAACGCCGTTGGCGGCCAGCACTTCCAATGCGCTTTCGAACGCCGGCTGCGACAGCGCATGCGTGTCGATGCCGAGGTAAAGCGGCCCGTCGATCCCTTGTTTCTTGCGGTATTCACAGACCGCCTGAGTAATGCTCAACACGTGCCATTCGTTGAAACTACGTTCGAAGGAACACCCTCGGTGACCGGAAGTTCCGAAAGCGACCCGCTGTGCCGGCACCGCTGCGTCGGGCTGCAGGCCAACGTAAGCGGCGAGCAGCTTTGACACATCGACCAGCGATGAAGCAGGCGCCGGTTTGCCAGCGAGCGGGCTGATCGTGGTACTCATGCGATTCCTAAGCCATTCGGTGAGGATGTCCTGAAAAACCGCTCGCAGCGCGCCGCGGGGCGCGAACATGGTGGTAAGCATAGGCGTGCTGCCGGACAGACGGAACGGTGCGCTGCATCCGCAAGCGACGGCGCGGTGAAAATTCCCGCCCGGTCTCCTCCGATCCGCGAGGCCGCGATCGCGCTTTAGCTGGCGCTCGTGGACCCGAGCAGCTTCGCGGTGTTACCGGGTCTTTGCGAGGCGAGAACCCGCTCAAGCGCCTTGGCGTAATCGCGTGGTCTTGCTAGATGCGTCCCGTCAGGAGCAGGGCGACCACCACGAGCAACACCAGCCCCAGAGCTCCGCTGGGGCGGTAACCCCATCCGCGACTGTACGGCCAGCTGGGGATCGCACCGAGCAGCATCAGTACCAGCAAAATCAGCACAATTGTGCCCAACATTTACCTTTCCTTTAATTCAGGTGCGCGCGAGCGCTCCTACAGATGGATACTGCCCGAGCCAAACAGCCCCAAGAATCCCATCACAATCAGATAAATGGCCACGATGTAGTTCAGCAGCCTCGGTATCACCAGGATCAGGATGCCCGCGATGAGCGAGACCAGGGGCCCAATTGTCAATGCCATGTGCATGGAAGTTCCTCTCAATATCGTTGCGCGAACGCAAGTATAAATGCGGCTACGGCGACCATAGGCCTGCAATGATGCACTCTTCTGTTCGCTGGCGAACACCGGCACTCGGTGCGCCAACGCACAGACCTGCCAATGCGAGACTCATAGGGTTCTTCGGTCCGAAGACCACCGGTGGAGATCACGATGCATCCGCAACGCAGCCCGAAACTGATCGCAGCTTTCGCCACGCGCAGCTTGCTCGCCGTACTCCTCAGCATCGCCGCCCCCGGGTTACTGGTCGCGGCGGCAGGGCCGCTGCCGCCCCTGGTTGCGCCCGCCAGCCAGGAACATCACGTCGGCAAAGTTATCTTTGCTGAACTGGTGACTCCTGATCTGGCTGCCGCCAGACAGTTCTATGGCGGATTGTTCGGCTGGACCTTCCGCGATATCCGGTCCGGCCATACCGAGTATGTGCTGGCGTCACTCGACGACCATCCGGTGGCGGGCTTGATTCACAAGGATTTCTCTAGCGGCAAGCGTGGCCAGCCTGCATGGTTGAGCTTCATTGCGGTGCGTGATGTCGATGCGACCAGGGACCTGGCTGTGCAGCATGGTGCCAGGGTGCTGTTCGCACCGCACAGCATTCCGGACCGCGGCCGGCAAGCGGTACTCGCTGATCCGCAAGGGGCTGTCTTTGCGGTACTTGCTTCCAGTAGCGGCGACCCGCCGGACGTCCTGGCGGAACCGGGCGAATGGATCTGGAGCTCTCTGATTACCCGCGATCCGGATGCCGGTGCCGCCTTCTACCAGACGCTGTTCGATTACGAGGTATTCGCTCTTCCGGCCGATGAAGGCGCCCAGCATTTACTGCTCGCGACCGACAACTATGCGCGCGCGAGCGCGAATTCCTGGCCTGCGAACAAGCCGAATGTCCATCCGCACTGGCTGAACTACGTGCGCGTCGAAGATGCGGACAAGACGGCGGCGAAAGCAGTAGCACTCGGTGGTCGGATACTCGTCGAACCGCGGATCGATCGTCATGGCGGCAAGGTCGCGGTGGTTGCCGATCCCGCCGGCGCGGCGTTTGGATTGCTCGAATGGTCCGACACCGACACCAAAGAGGTGACCCAATGAACTCTTCAACGTGGCGCTGGTCGACAGCGGCCTTCGCAATCGGTCTGTTCGCGAGCCTGTCGTCCGGATGCGTTGTGGGCGGCGGCTACGGCTATGACGGCAATGTCGGGGTCGGAGTGGATTATTACGAACCGGTTGGTGTTGAGTATGGTGGCTGGGGGCGTGGCTATCGTGTTGCGCCGTTCCGTGGTGGTGGCGACCATCGAACCGATCGCAATGACAGCCACCCGCATGCGTACCGATCCGCCCCGGAGTCTCACTCAGCGCCGTCTATTCCGTCGCGCTCACGTGGTCGGAACTCACGCCCCGAACGGCCCCGCTGACCGGCGACCGCGTCGCAATAGCGAAGCGGGTCTGCACCGTGGCCTCACGCTTGCGCGTTGGTCACGGGCACGGGCCTCGGTTCCACAACCGGGCCACCTTCATCTTCCCAGACAGCCAATTGCGTTGCCTGCTGCACACGCTGGTCTTTTACGGGCCGACGCCCGAGGACACCGACCACGCTGCCGGCTGCTTTGAGCACATCGAGCGCCGCCTGGGCGGCAGCCGATCGGCCAATCCTATCCGCGGGCATCAGCCAGTGCCGGTGACTGCCGATGCAGGCAGCTCACTACCACGCGGCTTTCCCCACATCCGCCTCAGCCTGTCGAGGAAGCGCTGCCAGCCATCTTTAACCGCATTGTTCAGCATGACTCTTCTCCTTGGGGCCCAGCATGCAGCCTGCTCCTATGGCGCGGATTGGTCGGTACGCTGTCGAACAGTCCTGGCGTCACTGCCCGAGAGTGCGATTGTAAGACTCGCGATCCGCCGTATAGCATTTGCAGGAGGCTGAAATGAGTCCACGCCGGTCTAACACGGTAATGTCGCCCCGGCTGTAGTGAATCAGTCGACGTCGCTGCAGCGAACTCGCCGCCTCGGTGACACCAACTCGACGAACCCCAAGTTTTGAGGCCAGGACTTCGTGTGTAACCCTGAAGGTATTGGTACGGGCGCGGTCCTGGGTCATCAGCAACCGACGGGCCACGCGCGCCTCGAGCAAATGGAAATGTGCGCAGATCGTCGCCTGGCCGAGTTGTCCCATGCGGATGTGAAGGTAGCGATCAATCTCGCCTCGCAGGGCTTCATTGCGCCGCAGTTCCCGGCGGAAGGGTGCAGCGTCCATGCGCAGGGCAACTCCGGCACCCTGCACTACCGCGTGCTGTGGTGACATCTCGGCGCCGAGCACGAGGGCAATCCCTAACATCCCTTCGTTTCCGACCAGACCAACTTCGAAACCGCCCGAATCGCCGGTCGGCATAATCAGCGAAATGAAACTGCTGAGGGGGAAATAAATCCATCGCAAGGGTTCCCAGGGCGTGTAAAGCACCTCGGCAACCGCGAGTTTCACCGTTTCGCAGCTCGCCAGAATGCGCCGTCGGTCGGAATTTGGCAGCGCCGCGAGCAAGCGATTGTCCGCGGCACCGTTCAGCATCGACGACACAATTACGCTCCCGAGAGATCGCTCACGCCATTGAACCACCCGTTTAAGACCCGGTCTGCTCGCCAGCGCACATTGGCGTGGGCGATCCACGGCACCTAAAGGAGCGGGAATTCTTGGCTAGGAAGCGACGTAAGGCAGCAGACGATCGAACTCTGTCTTGACCACCTGGTAGCACTCGCAGGACCGGGCCTCCAGGCGCGGGCGATCGAGCACGGTGATCCTGCCCCGGCGATAGTGAATCAGACCGGCATCCTGGAGCTTCCCGGCGGCTTCGGTGACGCCTTCGCGCCGTACGCCCAGCATGTTCGCGATCAACTCCTGCGTCATGGACAGCTGGCTCGATGCCAGCCGATCCAGGCTCAACAGCAGCCAGCGGCATAACTGCTGGTCGACCGAGTGGTGGCGATTACAGACCGCTGTCTGCGCCATCTGCGTGATCAGCGCCTGGGTGTAGCGCAGCAGCAGGCGTAGGAACGGGCCGAACCGCCCGAACTCATCTTTCAGCAATTGGGCCCTCAGCCGATAGCCGTAGCCTGCGCTTTGCACGACCGCACGACTGGGGGTGGTCTCACCGCCCATGAACAAGGAGATGCCAAGAATCCCCTCGTTACCGACAATCGCAATTTCAGCCGATGCCCCGTCTTCCATGACGTAGAGCAGCGAAACGATGGCGGTCGTCGGAAAATACACATAGCGCAGCTTGATGCCCGGCTCGTAGAGGATATCGCCGAGTTTCAGCGGCACGAGTTCCAGATGCGCAGCGATACGCTTGTAGTCCTCCGCCGGCAGGGCGTCCAGGAGATGGTTCTGGCGGGGGCTGTGGCGCGGCAGGCCCACCTCCCGGTTCGCGATGGGCGACGACGACGCCTTCTCGTTGACCTCAGCCCGCCGGCCAGTTGCCATGGCTCACTCTACATCTACCGTGTGCGACTGTGTACGGATTCGCACATAAGGCCTACTGCTTCTTGAGCGCGTCCTTCAAACCGCCGATTGCGCTCTGCAGCTTCCCTTTTGCCCGGTCGCTGCGCCCCTCGGCGGTCAGTTTGGCGTCACCGAGCGCCTTACCAGCTAGTTCCTTGACGACACCCTTAGCCTGCGTGCTCGACCCTCTGATGCGATCCTTGTCCATGTTGCTGCCTCATGTGTGAGTTGATGTGGTGCGGGGCTCCAAATGTCATTGGAGCATGAGGCGCTCACGCCGTCTGAGCGCTGCCGTACACTGCGGCTGCGTAACGACACCTGACATCTAAGCCGTTGACGCCAGATGCAGACAAGTTTGTGCGCCGCACGTGCAGCCTTTGCCCGTTGGTTTCCCTGCGTACGTTGGCGCACAGACCCAGCGATTGCATGGCGATAGTGTTGGCGCCAGGTTGAACCTGAGCGTGGTTCCCCTTCAGATCCCCTGACCGCGATCGCTTTCGCGATCCGGCCCCCGCTCCTCACTCACTAACGATAGAGACTACTTTATGGATATCAGAATTGTCCTGGCTACAACCGGCCTCGCAATCGTCGCCCTGGCGACCGGCGCAGCCTCATTCGCGGCCACCGAGACGCAGATCGACACGCGCGTGTCCGAGACCCTGGCTCATTTCGCCATGATCAACCCTGCGAATAAGGAACTGGGCGACAAGGCCGCAGGCGTGCTGGTGTTTCCCCGCGTTGTGAAAGGCGGCGTCGGTGTCGGTGGCGAATTTGGCGAAGGTGCACTGCAGGTCAAAGGCAAGACGGTCGGCTACTACAGCATAGGCGCCGCGTCGGTTGGCTTGACGCTCGGATTGGCCAAGCACAGTGAAATCATCATGTTCATGACCCCGGAGTCGCTGGAAAAGTTTACCTCCAGCAAGGGTTGGTCCATCGGCGCTGATGCGGGAATCACCGTGGTTTCCGCTGGCGCCAATGGCAGCTATGACACGCAGACGCAGCAGAAGCCGATTCTGGCGTTTGTTTTCGCCGACAAGGGATTGCTCGGCGACCTGTCACTCGAAGGCTCGAAGATCACAAAGATCAAGCGCTAAGCTTGGGTGGATAACGGCCCGGCGCTGCATGCGCCGGGCCTTTTTTTGTTTTTAGAACTTCACCATCACGCCGGCACCCCAGATGAGCTCGCGCGTGCGCAGGTCCGGAAACCACACCCCACCCTCGCTGGCGCAGCCATCCGCGCCGATGCTGCTGTTGTTGTTGCAGACGAGGGATCCCGGCGCGCCATTGTTGCCAGCGGGCGGTGTCACGCCACCGGCTCCGGTCCAGTACGGCACGTCTGAATGCCGGAAGGTCGCCTCCGTCCACCAGGTGATCCAGTCCTTTGGCATGTACTGGAAATTCAGCTGCATATCCCACTGGTAGAGTTTCTGTCCCGGATTCTCGGTGAAGTACGGCGTCCCGGTCGCAGCAGTCGCCCCGTTGATGGGCGGCAGCAGCGCCAGATACCGCCCCGGGTTGTTCATGAACCCCCCGCCAATAGTCACCGCATAGAGGTCATGGTCAAACCAGGTGCGATCGTAGGCCATGAGGCCGACGAAGCTCTCCTTGTTCGGACCGCGCGAGCAGCTCACGCCGCCGCCATACTCGCAGCCGATGTCCCAGGTCACGGACATCGCCATCTTCGAGATCCCTGAGCCGCCGCCGTCCTTCGCATCGTAGTATTTCCACAAGAGGCTATCGTCCTCGTGGACACGCGTGACGTGGGCGTAGTTGACGTACGGCGCGCCCGGGTTAGGCAGGCCCATCGCGGCGTTCGGATTGCCGCCGTTGTTGGGCACCCCGCTGCCACTGGCGAGGTTGTCCTCACCCACGCTGTAGCTGTTAAAGACCATCTTGAACGAGTCGTTCGGGATCCACAGGATCTGGCCGCCGAAGCCTGGGCGCGAGTTGAACTTCGCGTATGACTGCCAGCCGTTGATGAGCCACGGCTCGATCTTCAGCGTCTGGGTCGGAAACCACTGCACGCGCAGCCCGTTGAAGAACCACGGCGTGTTCGATGACACGAATGAGGGCTGGTAGGTCCAGTTATCGAAGTTGTAATAGCTGAACAGCCCGATGTAGGACACGAAGATTCCGGCGTCGATATTGAGGCCGTGATCGACGTCGAAGTGGTAGCCGGCGTTGGCCTCCGAGAAATACTTGTAAGCCCCCTGCAGATCCCATTGCCCGACGGCGGAGCTGGCATCGTTGCGCGGCGTCGTGACCGCGAACAGCCCCATCATCGACAGGAAGCGGGCCTGGACGTTATTCCAGTGGAAGTTGCCGCCGAAGCTCACCTGCTCGATCTGGAATTCCCCCGAACGGAACTCCTCGGTGGAGCCGACGATGGTGTGATCCACCGGGTGGTTGAAATCCTGCAGGTAGTTGGTGTCGAAGCGGATTTCGGGAGTAAAGAACTTGGTATCAAATATCGGTGCCTTTTCCCGCGTGTTGCCGTTCATCCAGCCGATGTCACCCACGGCAAACGGCGTCTGGGTATCCACGGCGGGAGCCGCATCCGGCGCCTGCAGCGCCTCGGGCACTGATGCTGCCGACGCGACGGCTGCCGGCGCGAGGACCGGTGCTGTGAGCGACGGTGCCGGGGGCAAAACCAGATTCATCACAATGTCATAGCGGGTCGCTTTCCCCGCTACGACGGTGAGCACGGGCGTGCTCACCTGCACGGAGTCGTCAAGCTGCACCGTAACCGCCCAGGTTCCCGGCGGCAGATCGGCAAACGCGTAGACCCCATCGCTGCCTGAGACCGTGGCGCGGATCGCGCCCCCGTCGGCTCTTAGCGCCGTGACCGTCGCATGGGCCACGGGGAGTTTCGCGCTGTTGGTGACGAGGCCCACGATGGTCCCCGGCGCAGCATCACCCGCCCGTGCGGCCGGCAGCATGACGGACATCACCACGGCGCACAGCAGCGCGCGCTGCAGGCAAGGGCCCAATTTCATTGGCAGCTCCCCTCGAGGACCAGGCGAAAACACCCATGCTAGGCAAGGGCTGTTACGGCGGCCAGACCATTCCGTGTTAAGAAAAATGCCGCCAGAGGGGCGTTGCGGTTAAGCGCGTTTTTCTAAGATTCCCAGCGCGGCGAGCGCTTGTCGATGAACGCCTGCACACCCTCCAGCGCCGCGCCCTCCATCATGTTACAGGCCATGGTCTGTCCCGCGGCCTGGTACGCGGCCTCAATCCCGAGCTCCACCTGCCGATAAAAGAGCTCCTTGCCCATGGCGATCGCAACGCGCGGCTTGGCGAGGATGCTGCCCACCAGTTTTTCCATCTCCGCATCCAGCGACGCGGGCTCCGCCACGCGGTTGACGAGCCCACGGGCCTGGGCCTGTGCGGCATCGATGAATTCGCCCGTAACGAGCATTTCAAAGGCAGCCTTGCGCGCCACGTTGCGCGCCAGGGGAACGCCGGGTGTCGAGCAGAACAAGCCGAGGTTCACACCGCTCACCGCAAAGCGCGCCTCGCTCGAAGCGACGGCGAGATCGCATTGCGCCACCAGCTGGCAGCCCGCCGCGGTGGCCATGCCGTGCACCCGCGCGATCACCGGGACCGGCAGCCGCGTGAGGCTCAGCATCATGCGTGAGCACTGCGCGAACAGATCCTGGTAGTAGTTGCGTGAAGGCTGGGCGCGCATTTCCTTCAGATCATGGCCGGCGCAAAAGGCCTTGCCAGCTGCCGCCAGCACCAGCACCCGCGCCGTCGCGTCCTGCTGCACGGCATCCAGTTCGCTCTGCAGCGCGTCAAGCATCCCGGTCGAGAGCGCGTTGAAGGCCTGCGGCCGATTGAGTGTGAGGGTTACCACCCCACGCGCGTCGCGCGTACGCTTGACCAGAGGCTCGGTCGCATCCGTCATGGTCAGCTCCTCATCCGATCGCGCTGGCGGAGCGCGCCCGCTGGCGCAATACAAACTTCTGGATCTTGCCGGTCGCGGTTTTCGGGATCTCCTCGAAGCGCACCTCACGCGGCACCTTGTAGGCAGCCAGGCGACCCCGGCAATGCTGGATCAGCTCCTCCGCAGTGACGCTGGCGCCAGGCTTGACCTCGACGTAGGCGAGCGGCGTTTCACCCCACTTCGGATCCGGTCGCGCCACCACCGCACACGCCAGCACCCCCGGGTGGCGGTACAGCGCGTCCTCCACTTCCAGGGAGCTGATGTTCTCGCCGCCGGAAATGATCACATCCTTACTGCGGTCCTTGATCTTGACGTAGTGATCCGGTTCCAGCACCGCAAGGTCGCCGCTATGAAACCAGCCGCCGGCGAAGGCCTGGGCGGTGGCCTGCGGGTTTTTCAGGTAGCCCTTCATCACGATGTTGCCGCGGAACATGATCTCGCCCGTCACCTCACCCGTGGCCGGCACCGCCGCCATGGTTTCCGGGTCGAGCACCGTCATGCCTTCCTGCAAAACGTAGCGCACGCCCTGCCGGCCGTTCAGCCGCGTCTGCTCGGCAAGATCTTCGCTGGACCAGGTCTCGCGTTTGGCCGCCGCCGCCGCCGGGCCATAGGTCTCGGTCAGGCCATACGCGTGCGTGAGGTCGAAGCCGATGTTACGCATCCCCTCGATCATCGCCGCCGGTGGCGCAGCTCCTGCCACCATGCCGCGCACGCGTTGGGTAATTCCGCTGCGCAGCGCGGGATCCGCGTTGATCAACATGTTGTGCACGATGGGCGCGGCGCAATAGTGATCGACGCGGTGCGTGCGCATGGCATCGAACAGCGCCTTGATTTCCACCTTGCGCAGGCACACGTGAGTGCCGGCGAGCATCGCCACCGTCCAGGGAAAGCACCAGCCGTTGCAGTGAAACAGCGGCAGGGTCCACAGGTACTTCGGGAAGTGCGGCATGCTCCAGGTCGCCGCGTTGCTCACCGCGTTCAGATACGCCCCGCGGTGGTGAGTGACCACCCCCTTGGGGTTCCCGGTGGTGCCGGAAGTGTAGGACACGGCGATGGCGTCCCATTCATCCTGCGGGCCCGGAAGCTGCGCCAAAGGCGCGTGCTGCGCCAGCAGCGCCTCGTAGTCATACTGCCCGACGCGCTCCCCGGGACCGGTGTATTCGCTGTCGCTCACATCGACAACCAGCGGCGTGCGGCCGTGCTCGTCGCGCAGAATGCGCAGCGCCTCTTTCATGACGGGCGAGAACTCGCGGTCGGTGATCAGCAGCGCCGTTTCGCAGTGCTGCATCTGCCAGGCGAGGAGCGCTGCGTCCAGGCGCGTGTTGAGGGTGTTGAGGACCGCGTTCAGCGCCGGCACGGCGTAGTGCGCCTCGATCATCTCCGGTGTGTTGGGCAACATCGCGCTCACGGTCGTGCCACGGCCGACGCCGAGGGCGCGCAGCGCCGCCGCGAGCCGCGCCGTGCGCTCGCGGGTCTCGCGCCAGCTGTAGCGCCGGCCGCCGTGCACCACCGCCGGCAGATCGCCAAACACCTCGGCGCTGCGTTCCACGAAACTCGTGGGCGAAAGCGCCACGAAGTTGGCCGCGTTCTTGTCCAGGTCCTGATCGTAAATGCTCATGGCTCCCCCCAAGCCGCAAAGCATACGCGCGCGCTGCGCGCGAGGCACCGGGCGGCCTGCGCGGGCGTGGGGGCGTTACTACGGCAGGCGCGCGCGGCGCGCAGCGACCAGGATCCGGTACCACTCTTCGCGCGTCATGTGCACCGCGTAGGCGCTGCGTGCTTCCCTGATCCGCGTGGGGTTCTGGCTGCCGATGAGCGGAATGGGGCGCGACGGGTGCGCCATGATCCAGGCATACGCCACCGCTGCGCGCGCGGTGCCCGCCCGCGACGCCACTACATCCAGGGCCGCGATCACCGCGTCCGTGCGCGCATCCCCGCTGGATTCCCCGGCGCGTGCCGCCAGGCGTCCCTGGCCGAGGGGCGACCACGCCAGCACCGCGGTGCCGCAGCGCATGGCCGTGTCCAGCGTGGCATCGTTAAGGGGCTCAATCGCGAGCGGTGAGAATTCATTCTGCACCGTCGCCAGTTCGAACGGCAGGTAGTGGCGCAGCGACTCGAACTGCGCGGCGCTGAAGTTCGACACACCCGCCGCGCGGATCTTGCCTGCCTGGCGCAAGCGCTCCAAGGCCTGCGCGACTTCCTGCGGGTGCGTGAGCAGGTCAGGACGGTGGATCTGCAGCAGATCGATGCACTCGACGCCCAGGCGGGAAAGCGATGCCTCGCAGGCCTCGATCAGGTAGTGCGCTGAGGAGTTGTATGGGGTTGGGGGCGCAATGCCGACCTTGCTGGCGAGCACCATGCGCTCCCGCAAGCTGGGGGCCTCACGAAAGACAGCGCCGAGCATTCGCTCCGCTTCGCCGAAGCCACTGCCCTGGTGGTAGCCGTAGACATCCGCGGTGTCGAACAGCGTGCAGCCGATTTCCAGGGCTGCCTCCACGCGCGTGCGCGGGCTGGCTTCGGAGGCGGCCGACAAGCGCCACATTCCCCATCCCAGCGGCGCGACTTCAAGGCCGCTCGCCCCCAAGGGAATGCGGGTATCAGCGCTCGGACCCAGCGACATTGTGATTGGCCAGAAGTTCGAGCGCGCGCACCATCGTGCGAATGATCCCACGCCTGACCGCCGCGCGCTGTACAAGCGTTGAATAATTCCTGCGCGGCGCAAAGGTGCGCTGGATCATCCGCTCGCCGTGCACCTCGGGTACGCGGAGGCTGCGATGGTGCGGGCGAGCAGATGCGTAAGGCCATACACCGTGTCGATGTGCGGGGTGAGCGTGTGTGTCAGACGGCCGAGCTCCGCGACCGAGCCCACCAGCGCGTCGAGCTCCGGCGCCCGCCCGGCCTCGACGTCCTGCAGCATGGAGGTTTTGTGGCTGCCGACCTTCTCGGCGCCCGCGATACGCCTGTCCAGGCCGACCCGGAACACGATGCCGAGCTTCTCGGCAACGGTTTGCGCCTCGCCCATCATGGCCACCGCCAGCTCACGGGTGGCCGGGTGCTGGCAAATATCCACCAGCGTCGAGCGGGTCAGCGCGCTGATGGGATTGAAGGTGAGGTTGCCCCACAGTTTCAGCCAGATTTCCGCGCGAATATCCTCGAGCACCGGGGACTTGAAGCCGGCGCGCGTCAGGCACTGCGACACCCGCTGTACGCGCTCGCTGCAGGCGCCGTCGAGTTCCCCAACCGGAAAGCGATCGCCCTCGATGTGCCTGACGATGCCGGGCGCGAGCAGCTCCGCCGCCGGATAGACGACGCAGCCAATGACCCGCTCAGGGGGAATCCGCTCACGGATGAGCCCGTGGGGATCGACGCTGCGCACGATGCTGCCGGCGAGATGCCCGCCGTGGCGGTGGAAGTACCAGTAGGGGATGCCGTTCTGCATGGTCACCACGACCGTGTCGGCGCCACACAAGTGCGGCACCTGGCTGGCGACCGCCTCGAGCTGATGCGCCTTCACCGCCAGGATCACCAGCTCCTGCGGCCCGGCTGAGGCGTAGTCATCGGTGGCCACGACGCTGCGCGCGATGTGGCGCGCGCCGTCATTCATAATCAGTGTGAGGCCCTCGCGGCGCACCGCCTCCAGGGTCGCGCCGCGCACCATGAAGGTTACGGTTTCCCCGGCGAGTGCCAGCCGTGCCCCCACGTAACCGCCGATTGCACCACAGCCGACGACGGCGATTTTCACGGCCGGGCCGTGTCAGCGTCGCTGTCAGGACGCAGCGCGGGGCACAGTCACGCGCAACGATCCTGCAGGCAGCGCTCTTTGGCTTCCAGCACCAGGTTGCGCAGGAAAGCCTTCTCGTAGACGCGCAACAGGTGCGGCTGCGTGCGCTCCACGTACACGCCGATGAAGTCCTGGTCGCGCGCGGCGCTGAGCAGATCGCGGAAGGTAGCGGCATCCCAACGCCAGGGCAGTTCCAGCTCGCTGAACGCGCGGTTGTAGGCCTCGAGTTCCACGGCAAGCGGATCGCTGACAACGTTTGGCATCGCGGCCTCCTTTGGGACTGTGACCAGCTTAGGTTCGCCCGCACCAAAGGAAAAATTAAAGCTTTCTATCGCGACCATATGCTTTCTGTAATACCTCCTGAGCGCTATGCTGGCCGCCATGAGGAACGTGACCCTGCGGCAATTGCGGGTGTTCGCCGCCGCGGCGCGCCACATGAACTTCTCGCGCGCCGCCGAGGAACTGCACTTGTCGCAGCCGGCAGTCTCAACCCAGATCAAGGAACTGGCGGCCTGGGTGGGCTTGCCCTTGTTCGAGCGCATCGGCCGCCGTACTTACCTGACGCCCGCCGGGGAGGAAATCCTGCAGTGCGCGAGCGCCATCAGCCAACGCCTGAAGGACGCGGACAGCGCGCTGGCG
Source organism: uncultured Gammaproteobacteria bacterium (assembly GCA_963793895.1). Lineage (GTDB taxonomy): Bacteria > Pseudomonadota > Gammaproteobacteria > Steroidobacterales > Steroidobacteraceae > 13-2-20CM-66-19. The sequence continues at coordinate 824,221 of CAWCBV010000004.1, read as the reverse complement.
CAACTGAAGGGCGTAACCGGCGGCCGGCTCAACGTCGCCGTGATCAGCGCCGGTGACTACTTCTTTCCGCGCCTGCTGGCGCACTTCGGCGCTAGCCACCCGGGCGTCACCTTCAACCTCACGGTGCATAACCGCGAGCAGCTGCTGCGCCACTTGGCGGACAACCTCACGGACCTGGCGGTCATGGTGCGCCCGCCGGCTGACATGGATGTCATCGCCGTGCCATTCGCACCCCATCCCTACGTCATCGTCGCGGCGCCCGATCACCCGCTCGCCGGGACGCGCCAGATCCCGCGCGCGGTGTTGAACCGCGAGCCCTTCGTGCAGCGTGAGCAGGGCTCCGATACCTGGAATTCAATGCGCGAAGTCTTCGGACGCCAGTTTCCCAAGCTTCATATCGCGATGCAGATTCACAGCACCGAGACTATCAAGCAGGCAGTCGCCGCCGGCATGGGTATCGCATTTCTCTCGGCCCACACCATCGGGCTCGACCTGCAGGCGGGAAACCTGGTGGTCCTCGACGTGCAGGATTTTCCCGCGACACTGCATTGGTACCTGGTGCACAACCGCACCAAGCGGCTGCCCCCGGTCGCCGCGGCCTTCAAGGATTTCCTGTTGCGCGAGGGCGCGCCGCTGATCGAGCGACTGGTGCGGTTCGGTCCGTCGGCCAAGGCAGCGCGCGGCAAGGGCGCCCGCGGGCGGCGCGGCGGCTAATCGAGAAAGTTGCAGTAGCGCTCGACGTGCGCGGCGAGGTCGAGCGTGTGCTGACGGGTCAGCCGCTCGGCGAGTTCGGTATCACGGCGCTCCAGGGCTTCGATGATTTTCAGGTGTTCGATGATCGAACGCGAGGAGCGGTCATCCTGCGAGATCGTCGCCTTGCGAATGGCGCGCACGTGGATGAACAGGTTCTCGGTCGCGTCCTGGATCAGCTGCGAGCCGCCCAGGCGAATGATCATCTGGTGAAACGCAATGTTGGCATCCGAATACTCATGGATATGATCCGCGGGCGGGGAGTTCTGGAACTCATCGAACAGGTGCCGCAGCTTACCGATCTCGGCATCCGGGGCACGCAGCGTCGCCAGTCGCGCTGACATGCTCTCGAGCGCCGCCCACATCTGGATCATTTCGATGATCTCGCGCTTGGACTTGCGGATGATGAAAATTCCACGACGCGGAACCGTGCGCACGAAGCCTTCCTGCTCCAGGATCGACAGTGCTTCACGGATCGGCGTGCGGCTGACGCCGAGCGCCTGCATCAGCGCGCGTTCATCCAGGCGCAAAGGCTGGCGCTGGCTGTATATATCGGTGTTGGCGATAGCGTCCTTGAGCTTGGCATAAGCCTGATCGCACAGACTCACCGCGGTAAGCGGCAACAGCCCGAGATGTCCGGCGCTGTGTTTTACCGACACGCTCATTTCCTCCGATTATCTCCTGCCGCGTGAGCCGCGCTAGCCTTCACAGCGGCCTCCGGCCGCCATGAACCCCCGCGCCCGCCTCGGCAATCGCGTCACGGCAGAGCGCACATATTCTGCCGGCCCCATTGATATATCAGATATCTCTTGACGGTTGTTCGCCCTGTTGCGGTGCAATTCTGCCCCGCTCCAGCCTCCGCTTTTTACATTCTGTTTCATCAACCCACGTCTTTACGGGGTTCCAGCTGAATATTACGCCAGGTTGACAAGCTCGAGATATATCAAATATGGTCGGCCTTCACTAAAAATGCATAACCTCATGCACGAACCAGGGGTGGCATTCGCGGTTGCGGCGTCCGACGCCGGTTGCCGCGATGCCCGGCCTGTACTTGCCATGAGTCACGCCATTCAAGCCAGCCGGCCGACGGCTTCTTCAACTTAGTCGAAGGGGGAGCATCGATGGTCACGGATTCGAATTCTCAAAACACGTCAGTCCTCGCCAATCCATGGGCGCAGCTAATCGTCGGCCTCATCTGCATGATCATGGTCGCCAACCTGCAATACGGCTGGACCCTGTTCGTCGGGCCCATCGGCGCCAAGTACCATTGGACCAAGGCTGCCATCCAGGTCACGTTCACCGTATTCGTTCTGTTCGAGACCTGGCTGGTGCCCGCTGAGGGTTATCTGGTCGATCGCTTCGGGCCTAGATGGATGATCGTTGTTGGCGGCGCGCTCTGCGGCCTCGCCTGGACAATCAACTCCTTCGCCGCTTCCCTGGGGATGTTCTATTTCGCCGCGGTGCTCGGCGGTATCGGCGCCGGCGCGGTGTACGGCACGTGCATCGGCAACGCGGTGAAGTGGTTCCCGGGACGGCGCGGCCTTGCGGCGGGCCTGACCGCAGCTGGCTTCGGCGCGGGTTCCGCGGCCACCATCATACCCATCGCCAACATGATCAAGAGCGCAGGGTACGAGCACACCTTCCTCACGTTTGGGCTGTTTCAGGGCATCGTGGTTGTGGTGGTCGGGTTTTTTATCCTCGCTCCGTCAGCGAGTTTCTTCACGCAGGCCCCGAAGCTGAGCCCCGGCGCGAGCCGCTACCAGGCCAAACCGCTGGAGATGCTCAAGACTCCGGTTTTTTGGGTGATGTACGCGATGTTCATCATGATGGCGGCGGGCGGTTTGATGGCGACCGCGCAGCTCGCGCCGATCGCCAAGGACTTCAAGGTGGCCGACATCCCGGTGAGCCTGATCGGCATAACGCTCCCGGCACTGACCTTCGCCCTCAGCCTCGACCGCATTCTGAACGGCCTGTGCCGTCCATTCTTCGGCTGGGTGTCCGACCGGATCGGGCGTGAACAGACCATGCTGATCGCCTTCCTGCTCGAAGGCGTGGGCATCATAGCGCTCGCCAAGTTTGGGACCGACCCGGTGTCGTTCGTACTGCTGAGCGGCCTGGTGTTCTTCGCCTGGGGTGAGATCTACAGTCTCTTCCCCGCGACGGTGACCGACACCTTCGGGGCCACGTACGCGACCACCAACACTGGTCTCATGTACACCGCCAAGGGCACGGCAGCGCTGCTGGTACCGGTGGCCAGCGTGTGGGTCGCCGCGAAAGGCAACTGGCACGCGGTATTCATTACCGCCGCCACGCTCAACATCCTGGCGGCGCTGATGGCCATCGTGGTTCTGAAGCCCATGCGCAGCGCGTACGCGAACCGGTTCGCGACCGCTGATGCAGGCGCGAAGCTGGCGACGCGCTGACGCTAGTGAGCGCCCGCGCTCTTCCGGCCTGACGCTGCGAAGAGCGCGGGCGGCGCGCACGGTGCGCCGAGACGGCTACGGTCGCGGACACTTGTTATGAATGGAGGCATGCATGCTCGAGACGGCGCCCAAGATTGCGGACAGCAAGGGCACGACCACCGCGGAAGACACGCTCAAGCGCAAGAGCCGCGACGCTGACGTTATTTCCGGCGGGCATCTGGTCGCCAAAGCCCTGAAGAGTGAGGGCGTCGATACGATCTTTACCCTGTGCGGCGGACACATCATCGATATCTATGATGGCTGCATAGACGAGGGTATCCGCATCATCGACGTGCGCCACGAGCAGGTCGCGGCGCACGCCGCCGATGGCTATGCGCGCCAGACCGGCAGGCTTGGCTGCGTCGTTACCACCGCCGGACCCGGCTGCACCAACGCCGTCACCGGAATCGCGACCGCGTTCCGCTCGGAAAGCCCCGTCTTGCACATCGGCGGCCAGGGCGCGCTCACGCAACACAAGATGGGCTCACTCCAGGACCTGCCGCACGTCGACATGATGTCGCCCATCACCAAGTTTGCGGCCACGGTGCCGAGTACCGAGCGGGTTGCCGACATGATCGCGATGGCCGCGCGCGAGGCATTCAACGGCGCCTCGGGACCTTCGTACCTGGAGATTCCGCGCGACGTACTGGACCGCGAGGTCGATGTGACCAAGGCGATCGTGCCCAAGCCCGGTCACTATCGCGCCTCCACGCGCTCGCTCGGCGATCCAGCCGACATCGAGAAGCTCGCCGATATCCTCGCCAACTCCGAACGTCCTGCCATCCTCTACGGCCAGCAGGTCTGGTCCGCGCGCGGGCACGAGGAAGCGATCGCGCTGCTGCGTGGCCTGGACATCCCCGGCTATTTCAACGGTGGCAGCCGCGGCCTCCTGCCGCCGGGCGACCCGCATCACTTCGATCGCACCCGTGGCCAGGCCTTTTCCGATGCCGACGTCATTGTCATCGTCGGCACGCCGTTTGACTTCCGCATGGGCTACGGCCGGCGCATCAGCAACAAGCTGAAGCTGGTGCAGATCGACATGGACTACCGCACGGTGGGCAAGAACCGTGACATCGACTTAGGTCTCGTCGGGCACCCAGGCGCCATCCTCGGCGCGGTGCTGCAGGCGGCAAGCGGGCGGCTGAAGCAGGACAAGCGCCAGGCGCGACAGCAGTGGATGAAGAAGTTGTCGGACGCGGAAGCCGTCGCAACCGAGAAACTCATGCCGCTGTTCAATTCGAACAACCAGCCGATCCATCCGTATCGGGTCGCGTACGAACTGAACGAGTTTCTCGCCGACAACACCATCTATATCGGCGACGGCGGCGACGTCGTGACCATCTCGGCGCAGGCGGTACGGCCGCGCCGGCCGGGCCAGTGGATGGATCCGGGCGCGCTCGGCTCGCTCGGCGTCGGCACTGGCTTCGCCATCGCCGCCGGCCTCGCCCATCCCAGCAAGGAGGTGCTGTGTTACTACGGCGACGGCTCCTTCGGCATGACTGCCTTCGACATGGAAACCGCGAACCGCTTCGGCGTGCCCTATATCGCCGTCATCGGCAACAACTCCGCCATGAACCAGATCCGCTACGGCCAGATCGCCAAGTACGGCGCCGAACGCGGCAACGTCGGCAACCTGCTGGGGGATGTGCCGTTCGGCAAGTTCGCAGAAATGCTCGGCGGCTACGGCGAAGAGGTGCGTGACCCGGCGCAGATCGCCCCGGCGTTGCAGCGGGCGCGTGAATCGGTACAGCGTCTGAAGCGCTCGGCGGTGATCAACATCTGGGTCGACCCGCGTGAATACGCGCCGGGGACCAAGAACCAGACCATGTACAAGTAAGCCGCTGAACCATGGGAAAAGCACTGGACGGCGTCCGCATTCTTGACTTCACCCACGTGCAGTCCGGTCCCACCTGCACGCAGCTCTTGGCGTGGTTCGGGGCCGACGTGATCAAGGTCGAGCGTGCGGGAGCCGGTGATATCACGCGCGAGCAGCTGCAGGACATTCCGGACGTGGACAGCCTGTACTTCACCATGCTGAACCACAACAAGCGCTCGATCACCCTCGACACCAAGCACCCCCGTGGCAAAGCGGTCCTCGAACGGCTCGTCAAACACTGCGACGTGCTGGTCGAGAACTTCGCCCCCGGGGCGCTCGATCGCATGGGTTTCACCTGGGAGCGTATCCAGCAGCTCAACCCCAAGATGATCGTCGCCTCGGTTAAGGGCTTCGGGCCCGGCCCCTACGAAGACTGCAAGGTGTATGAAAACGTCGCGCAATGCGCGGGAGGCTCGGCCTCCACCACTGGCTTTGACGACGGCCCGCCGCTCGTGACCGGCGCGCAGATCGGCGACAGCGGCACGGGACTGCACCTGGCGCTCGGCATTGTCTGCGCGCTTTACCAGCGCAAGAGCAGCGGCCGGGGCCAGAAGGTCCTCGCCGCCATGCAGGACGGCGTGCTCAACCTGTGCCGCGTGAAGCTGCGCGATCAGCAGCGCCTGGCGCGCACGCACGTCATGAAAGAATACCCGCAGTACCCGGACGGCCAGTTCGGCTCGGCTGTGCCGCGGGCGGGCAATGCCTCCGGTGGCGGGCAGCCGGGCTGGATCATCAAGTGCAAGGGCTGGCAGACCGATCCCAACGCCTACCTGTATTTCATCGCCCAGGCACCGGTGTGGAAGGACATCTGCAAGGTGATCGGCAAGGAAGGTTGGATCACCGACCCGCACTATGCAACGCCGAACGCCAGGCTGCCGCGCCTTATGGAGGTGTTCGCGACCGTGGAGGCCTGGACCATGACCAAGACCAAGTTCGAGGCCACGGCAGAGTTTAACAAGCACGACATTCCCTGCGGGCCGATCCTGTCGATGGAAGAGCTGGCCGCTGATCCCTCGCTGCGCGCCACCGGGACGATTGTCGAGGTCGATCACCCCAAGCGCGGTAAGTACCTCACGGTGGGCAATCCCATCAAGATGTCCGACAGCCTCACCGAGGTCAAACGCTCGCCACTGCTCGGCGAGCACACGCAGGAAGTGTTGGCGGAGCTGGGCTTAAGCGAGGCTGAGATCAAGTCACTGCACGCCGAGAAGGTCATCTGAAGGAACGACATGGCATACGACAAGCCCTCAGTTCGCAAGATCCTCGACCAGGCCAAGGCCGCCGGTCGCAGCTCACTGACCGCGCCGGAAGCGAAAGGGATCTGCGAGGCCTACGGCATCACCGTGCCGCAGGAGGGCGTCGCGACTTCCTCCGCCGATGCGGCGAAGCTCGCCGCCACGATCGGTTTCCCGGTGGTCATGAAGATCGTGTCCCCGCAGATCCTGCACAAGACCGAGGCCGGCGGCGTCGTGGTTGGCGTCCGGAGCGCGCAAGCCGCGCAGGAAGCCTTCACGAGCATCGTCGCCAATGCGCGCCGCTATGACGGCAAGGCAACCATCGACGGCGTGCAGGTCCAGCAGATGCTCAGCGGTGGCCAGGAAGTGCTCATCGGCGCCGTGACCGACCCGGCCTTCGGGAAAATGGTTGCCTTTGGACTCGGCGGCATTCTGGTTGAGGTGCTGAAGGACATCACCTTCCGCCTGGCGCCGGCAAGCCGTGAGGATGCACTGTCGATGCTCGATGGCATCGCGGCCGCGGAAATCCTGCGTGGTGTGCGTGGTGCGCAGCCGGTGGACCGCGAAGCGCTCGCGAGCATGATCGTGAACGTCTCGCAGCTGGTGGCGGACTTCCCGGAAATCTCGGAACTCGACCTGAATCCCGTGTTCGCCACCCCCGCAGGCGCTACCGCCGCCGACGTGCGCGTGGTGCTGGACTTCAAGCCGCCGGTGGCGCGCTACCGGCCGAGCCAGGAGGTCATCGTCCGGCAGATGAATCGCATCATGAAGCCCGACGCCGTCGCGGTGATCGGCGCCTCGGCCGAGACCGGCAAGATCGGTAATTCGGTGATGAAGAACCTGATCAACGGCGGTTACCAGGGCGCGATCTATCCGATCCACCCGAGCGCCGAGACGATCTTGGGCCTGAAGGCCTACAAGAGCGTCAAGGATGTCCCGGGCGTCATCGACGTCGCAGTGTTCGCGATTCCCGCCAAGTTCGTCGCCCAGGCGCTGACGGAGGTGGGCGAGAAGAAAATTCCCGGCGCGGTATTGATCCCATCAGGCTTTGCCGAGACCGGCAACGTGAGCGGCCAGGAAGAAGTCGTGGCCGTCGCCCGCAAGTACGACATCCGCCTCATGGGTCCGAATATCTACGGCTTTTACTACACGCCGAAGAACCTGTGCGCGACCTTCTGCACCGCCTATGACGTCAAGGGCACGACCGCGCTGTCCTCGCAGTCCGGCGGCATCGGCATGGCGATCGTCGGCTTCTCGCGCTCGGCGAAGATGGGCGTCTCGGCCATCGTCGGCCTCGGCAACAAATCCGATATCGACGAGGATGACCTGCTGACCTTCTTCGAGCAGGACGAGAACACGCAGATCATCTGCCAGCACCTCGAGGACCTGAAGGACGGCCGTGCCTTCGCCGAGGTCGCCAAAAGAGTCTCGAAGAAAAAGCCGGTCGTGGTGCTCAAGGCCGGCCGCACCAGCATGGGCGCGCGGGCCGCCAGCTCTCACACCGGCGCACTGGCGGGCAATGACAAGATCTACGAGGACGTGTTCCGGCAGTCGGGCGTCATCCGCGCCCGCTCGCTGCGCGATCTGCTCGACTTCGCGCGCGGCATTCCGCTCCTGGCGACACCCAAGGGCAACAACGTGGTGATCATCACCGGCGCGGGCGGCTCGGGCGTGCTGCTGTCGGATGCCTGCGTGGACAACGGCCTGTCCTTGATGGCGATGCCGCCGGACCTGGATGCTGCGTTTCGCAAGTTCATTCCGCCCTTTGGCGCCGCCGGTAACCCGATCGACATCACCGGCGGCGAGCCGCCCACCACGTATCAGAACACCGTGCGCCTCGGCCTCGAGGATGAGCGCATCCACGCCCTCATCCTCGGCTACTGGCACACCATCATCACCCCGCCGATGGTATTCGCGCGACTGATGGTGGAGGTCGTTGAGCAGATGCGCGCCAAGGGGATCGTCAAGCCCGTGGTCGCCTCGCTGGCCGGGGATATCGAGGTCGAGGAAGCCGCGGAATACCTGTACCAACACGGCATTCCCGCCTATGCCTACTCGACCGAGATTCCGGTCGCGGTGCTGGGCGCGAAGTATCAGTGGGCGCGCGGCGCCGGGCTCGTAGCGGCGCTCTGAAGCCATGCGCAGCAGCAGCAAGGGTCAAGCAGTTTTAAAGGGTCGTTGGTCTCACATCTTGAAGGGGGAATTCGCCATGATTGACTTCAGAGCGTCCAAATTACTGGGCGCGGTGCTTGCAGCAGTATTGCTTCTCGCCGGGTTTCCAGGGCGAAGCTTTGCGGACCCGGCAGCGGATGCCGCCGCCCTGAAGGAGCAGATCCGCGTCATGAAGCAGCAGATCGATGAGCTCAACAAACAGGTCGACAACCTGGCGAAGAAACAGCAGGAGCAGGCCGCGGCCAAGCCGGCACCGACGCCGGGGGCGGGCCCACCGGAACCGAAGTTCGAGGCCTTCGCCAAGGAGTACAAGGAGAAGGGCGCCGAGCCAAAGCTGGCGACCTTCATGAAGGGCTTTTTTGGCACCCTGAACGCCTCCATCGACTACACGACCAAGGGCATGAGCGACATGGTCGCCTACCACTTTGGCTCTGCCCCGGACGGCGGCCCCCCTTACCCTAACAACGGAGCGAAGTCGCCCCCCGGCCCGTACGGACGGGTCAGCTGGCTCGCGGCCATGTCCAGCAACGGGTCGAACGTCGGTTACCGGGGCCAGCAGAAGGTCGGTACGTCCAATGTCGACTTCATCTACCAGGTGTCGACCTCCCTCAACATGGTGGCCGCGCCGGGGCTGCAGAACACCTGGACCAAGTCCTCGAACACCGTCCAGGGGGCCATCGGACTCGGCGATACCTATCTGGGCTTTCAGGGCAAGGACTGGGGCAAAGTCAAGTTCGGCACAATGCTGATGCCCTACCGGACCAGCACCGACCGACTGAATCCCTTCGCGAGCATGCTGGGTGACTACGGCGTGGTCATGGGGAACACCGGCGGCGACAACCGCGTGGAGTTCGGCACGCGCATGGATCACGTGGCCATGTACAACTCGCCCACCTGGCAGGGATTCAGTTTCGATGCCGCTTATGCGTTCGGCCAGAACCCGGACCCCAACAACAACCTAACCCCAGAGGGTTCTCCGGACTGTACCGGAGGTAACAACCCGGGCAGCGGCAACCTGTTCCTGAACTGCGATGACGGCGGCTTCAACTATGCCTTAAGCGCCGACCTGAAGTTCGAAACCGGCGGCCTGTACCTCACGGCAGCCTATGAGCTTCACTCCCAGGTGAACCGCAGCAGCGACGGAATCGGCTCGAACAGCCCGTACTACGGAGCCCTGGCCCCGTGCTCGGCGCCGACCCCTTCCCCGCTTCTCGACTGTGCGGACTTCCTGGCCTTCGCGGCGGAGTTCCCGGGTGCGGCAGCGGTGAGCTCGCCACCGTACAGCACGGCGTATGATGTCGCCGATGAATGGGCGATGAAGTTCGGCGGACAGTATCGCTTCGCGTTCGGCCTGACGGTCTCCTACATCTGGGAGGAAATGCATCGCAACCTTCCACAGGTCATGCAGTTTCAGAACGAGCGTCAGCGCACCGGCGACTGGCTGGCCCTCGACTGGGTCCTGAATGGCGGTATTGACCGCATCGCGCTCGGCTGGGCGCATGCGGGCGCGACTGTCGGGTGATCCGGCTGGACAGCATAACTTCAACCCGAACCTGATCGGCCGCAACCAGGCGAACATGTACACGCTCGCCTGGTGGCACAAGCTCGACAAGCAGCTCACGTACTACATTGACGTGGCCGACACTTCCAATGACGGCAACGCGCACTACGACATCGGCGCCGGCACTCATGGCATCAAGACGGACTGCCACGACGCCACGCACGCGCAGTTCATCGACTACAGCAGCGCCGGTCCCACGACCTGGGGCGGTTGCCATCCGTTTGGAGTCTCCACGGGTGTCAGTTACCGGTTCTGATATAGCGGCGATACCGAGCTCGCACGGCATGGCGGGGTCCAGACACTGTCCGAGTGGCCTGCTCCTGGCGGCGACGGCGGGAGGGGCCATCGGGCAGGGTTTCGCCGCGGCTGCCGCTGCGGTATCGGTGATCGCACCGACGACGATCAGGAGAGCGATTTGTCTACAATCATGAACCGCGCCGCGTGCGCGGGACTCGCGCTGGCGTTGCTGTGCAGCGTAGCCGCCTGCGCAACAGGTCCACCAAAGAGCGACGCTCAGCAGCAGGCCGACCGGGAAACGGCTGCGCGCGTGCAGGCCGCATTGGACGCGGACAGGCAGCTGTATGCGAGACACATCAGCGTGCGCTCCGACAACGGCGTGGTGCGCCTGTCCGGCTTTGTCTGGGATCCACCGGATCTCATGGAGGCGAAGAGCGTAGCCGAGCTGGTGCCGGGCGTCTCGAGCGTCGTAAACGACCTGGAACTGCAGCGCAACGGGATGGACAACTCGGGCGTGACGCGCTAGCGGGCCTTGGCGCCTGCGGCGCGTACCGCGCGCAGCAAGGGGAACGAACGACGGTATCTCGCGCTGGTGCCGGGCGCGGCGAAGCTCCCCGCGCGACATGGAGGCGGTCGCCGCCTCGCGCTTTGAACCAGGCGGGTCTGCGCCGGTCACATACAACGGCAAGGCGCGTTCAAACCGCGCCGCGGAGGTGCGTATGCCCGTCCCCCGTGAAGGCGGCGCGTTTTCAGCGGTCCTCGTCGCGGCCGTGCTGACGGGCGCCTGCTCGACCACACCGCCGCAGCCAACCGCGCAGAGTCGGGCCGATGAGGCGCTCGCAGCCAAAATCTATGCGACTTTGAATGCCGATCCTGTTTACTTCTTCCGCCATGTCGACGTGACCGTCGACGACGGTGTGGCCGACCTCAGTGGGTACGTATGGACCACCGACGCGATCTACCGCGCGCGCACAGTCGCGCGCGACGTGTCAGGCGTCAGGCGAGTCGTGACGAGTCACTTGGAGCTCGAGCGTAACGGCTTCCGCAGCGGTGCCGGCCGCTAGCTGCAACTGGCTGAAATCGACCGGGCGAGCGTCGCGAGGCGCTGGAGCCGCGCTAACCAGAGCGGGCAGCCGCTCTCCTGAGGCCACGCGCGCCGCGCCAGCCGGCAACGCACGGCCCCGTGCTCCGCCTGAGGATCAGGCAAGCCATATAATGCGGCCACGTCCGTGGTGCGTCCTTGCATAGGGCGCCGCAGCCCGTGCTCACCGGTCCGCTCAGGTGGAATGCCGCTATGCCGCGATTTCCCTGCCGTCTCTGCGTGCTCGCCGGATTTCTCGCACTCTCGCTGGCTGCAATCTGTCCGGCTGCGGTGGCACCGGCGCAGATCGACCGTGATCTCCTCGAGGTGACAATTCCGCAGCTGCAGCAGTTTTACGCCACCAGGAAATACACGGTAACGCAGGTGGTGCAATGGCACCTGGCGCGCATTCACCGCTACAACGGCGTCTACCGGGCGGTTGAGACGCTCATGGAGTCCTCGGCGCTGGCAACGGCAGCACGCGAGGACCAGGAAGCGACGGCTGGCACCCGGGGTCCGTTGTGGGGCGTGCCCATCGTCATCAAAGCCAACACCAGCATCCAGGGCGAGGTCACGACGGACGGCTGGGAGGGGTTTACGATCCCGGGGCACGAGCTCATCGCGCCGCGTGACGCCACCATCGTCGCCAAGCTGCGCGCCGCCGGCGCGGTCATCCTCGGCCACACCAACATGCCTGACTTCGCCAATTCCGACACCAACCGCAGCAGCTCATTCGGCCGCACCGGCAATGCCTACGACGTACGCTTTTCTCCGGGTGGTTCTTCGGGCGGGACGGTGACCGCGGTGACGAGCAACATGGCCGTACTGGGCAACGGCACTGACACCGGCAACTCGATCCGCATGCCCTCGGCCACCAGCGGCGTGATCGGCGTCTTCCCGACGCGCGGCCTGGTCAGCATCGCAGGCGTCGCGCCGCTTGACTGGCTGCTCGACAACACCGGGCCGATTGCCCGCACCGTGACTGATGCGGCCATCGCGTTGTCGGTCATGGCGGGACCGGACGCACTGGATGCGCGCACCAGCGAAGCCGCCGGGGCGCAGAGCGGCCCGTACACCCGCTACCTTAATAAGGAGGCGCTGAAGGGCAAGCGCTTTGGCGTGCCGGCGTTCATTCTCAACGGCGTCGGCATTCCCTTTCACGGCGTGCCGGCCGCGGTGCCCGACAATCTGGCGGCCAGGCAGGCGATCGAGGCGGCCATTCCCCTGCAGGCCGAGACCCGGGCGGCCTTCATGAAGGCGGTCGAGGAACTACGGGCAGCCGGTGCAACCGTTGTCATCGACGACGCCATTCTGCCGGAGAGCTTCGCGCGCAACGCGACCCGGGTGGCTACCTATCCGTACGTGCGCGAGGGATTCGATCTGTTTCTGAAGAATTTCGGCACCGCCGAGTATCACTCGGAGGCCGAGTACACTCAGCTCATCGGGATGCCGCTCGGCGAGGCCGTGAGCGGCACGGAAGCCCTGAACGCGCGCTTCGGTGCGATCAGCGTCCGCCAGGTCAGTCTCGAGAGCGACCCAAAGGCGGAAGCGAATTACTTCGGGCCGCGACGGCGGATGCTGCAAGCGTATCTGCAAACGATGGATCGCCTGCACCTCGACGGCTACGTGTATCCGGCGATCCAGATGCCGCCGGTGGATGAGACGCTGCCGCAGGACGGGCATGTCAGCGAGGGACCGCACTCGGCCACCAGCTGGGTCAACATGCTCGGCGTCCCGGCCGTGGTCGTGGTGGGCGGCATCTATCCTGGCGGGCTGCCGTTTGGACTGGAATTCTCGACGCGGCCATGGAAGGACGGTGACCTGCTCGGTTACGCGTACGCCTGGGAGCAGGCGACCCACCACCGTCACCCGCCCGTGCTGGTCGAGCAGGGGTTGTTGCGGCAAGCACCCTGAGGTGATCGCTGGATATGCCAGAATGACGCCCGTGACGCTCCCGAACCCCGCACCCGCCGACGGGAAGGTTTTCATCACGGCCGAATCGCTGCTACGCGATTCGATTGATCTCGCCATGCGCATCGTGCGCAGCGGCTTCCGGCCCACCTTTCTGGTGGGCATCTGGCGCGGCGGCGCGCCGATCGGGATCGCGGTCCAGGAAGCGCTCGAGTATCACGGCGTACACGCCGATCACATCGCGATCCGCACCTCCTCCTACACCGGCATCGATAAACAATCCAAGGTCGTGCGGGTGCACGCGGTGGATTACCTGGTCTCGCACCTGTCCTACGAGGATGAGCTGCTGCTCATCGATGACGTGTTCGATTCCGGGCGCAGCCTCGAGGCAGTCATTGCCGAACTCAGGCGCCGCTGCAAACGCAATCTCCCTGACAAGATCCGCATCGCGACGGTGTACTACAAACCCGAGCGCAATAAGAGCTCCCTCAAGCCGGATTATTTCGTCCACTCGACCAACGCCTGGCTGGTCTTCCCGCACGAAATCCAGGGCCTGACGCGCGAGGAGATCCTGGCGCACAAGCCGGTGGACGAGAGCTTCTTCAACGCCTAGTCTGCGCGTCCGCGGCAGGCGCGGCAAAGGCCCGGATCTTCGCCTGCCACTCCCGCTTGGCCGCATCCGGCAGCAGCGAGGCTTCGATGGAGTTGCCGGCGAGCTGCGTCACGTCCGCCTGCGACAGGCCGAGGGCCCGCGCGGCTGCCAGGTAATTCTCCACCACGTAGCCGCCGAAGTACGCCGGATCATCCGAATTCACCGTGACGCACAGGCCGCGGTCCAGCAGGCGCTTGAGGTTGTGATCCTGCATGCGCGCAAACACCCCGAGCTTCACGTTCGACAGCGGACAGACGGTGAGCGGCACGCGCTCGCGCGCCAGGCGCGTGACCAGCGCGTCGTCCTCCTCGCAGCGCACACCGTGATCGACACGGCGCACGTGCAGCAGGTCAAGGGCCTCGGTGATGTACTGTGGCGGCCCCTCCTCCCCGGCATGCGCGACGGTGAGCAATCCCGCGCTGCGCGCACGGGCAAACACCGCCGCGAACTTCGCCGGCGGGTTGCCGGCTTCCGCGGAATCCAGGCCGACCGCCGCGATGAGCTCCCGGTAAGGGAGCGCTGCCTCCAGCGTCGCCATGGCGTCCGCGGCGGGGAGGTGCCGCAGAAAACACAGGATGAGGCGATGGGTTATGCCCAGACGAGCTTGTCCCTCGGACAGGGCGCCGTGGATCCCGCGAATGACGGCCTCCAGGGGCACACCGCGCGCGGTATGGGTCTGCGGATCGAAGAACACTTCCGTGTGCACGACGCCGTCCGCGTGTGCGCGCTCGAGGTAGGCGCAGGTGAGCGCGCGGAAATCACTCTCATCGCGCAGCACCGCGGCACCCGCGTAGTAGACATCAAGAAACGACTGCAGGTTGTCGAAGCGATACGCCTCACGCAGTGCCGCGACGGACGGATGGCGCAGCGGCAGCCCGTGCTTGCGCGCCAGCTCGAACACCATCTGCGGCTCCAGCGTGCCCTCGATGTGCAGGTGCAGCTCCGCTTTCGGAATGCCGCGTATGAATGCCTCGCTCGGCGCCATGGCACGGGCAAGCTAGCATGAAACGTGGACCGCGCACGATCCGCGGCATAACCTAGCGGGCAATGCCTGTTGGAACTGAACTGCGCGCCCACCGCGGCGCCGTGCTGCATTTTCGCTCTGACCCCGGCGCCCACCCCGATCCGGCGAGCTTTGAGTTCTTCGATGATGGCCTGCTCGTCGTCGCCGCCGGCCACATCACCGCCCTGGGTCCGGCACGGGAACTGCTGCCCGGGTTGCCGCGGGACACCGCGGTCATCGCGCACGGGGACAACATCCTCATCCCGGGCTTTGTCGACACGCACATCCACTATCCGCAGACCGACGTCATCGCCTCCGGCGGCGGTGCGCTGCTCGACTGGCTGCGCGACTACACCTACCCGACCGAGGCGGCGTTCGCGCAACCGGCACACGCGCGCAGCGTCGCGGAATTTTTCCTCGATGAGCTGCTGCGCAACGGCACGACGACCGCGATGGTGTTCTGCACCGTGCACCGCGGCTCGGTCGAGGAATTTTTCCAGGCAGCCGCCGCGCGCGAGCTGCGCATGGTCGCCGGCAAGGTCCTCATGGATCGCAACTGCCCGGAGGATCTGCGTGACACGCCGCAGTCCGGTGAGCGTGATACCCGTGAGCTGATCGAGAGCTGGCATGACAAGGGGCGCCTCAAATACGCGATCACGCCCCGTTTTGCGGTGACCTCCTCGGAAGGCCAGCTCGCAAGCGCCGGCCGCCTGGCGCGCGAATTTCCAGATAGCCTCATCCAGAGTCACCTGGCGGAGAACCTTGCCGAGGTCGCCTGGGTAAAGCAGCTCTTCCCCCAGGCGCGCAGTTACCTCGACGTCTACGATCGCTATGGCCTGTTGCGCGAGCGCGCGGTGTACGCGCATTGCATCCATCTGGACGCCACCGATCGTGCCCGCATGGCGCACTCCGGAGCCACGGCTGCGTTCTGCCCCTGTTCCAACCTGCAGCTCGGGAGCGGGCTGTTTGATCTTGCCGCCGCCGACGCCGCCGGGATGCGCTTCGCGATGGGTACCGACGTCGGCGCCGGCAGCAGTTTCAGCATGCTGCGCACGCTCGCGGCTGCCTACCAGGTCGCGCAGCTCTCGCAACAGGCACTGCCGGCGCTGCGCGCGTTCTATCTGGCGACACTCGGGGGCGCGCGCGCGCTGGGACTTGAGGACAAGGTGGGGAGCCTTGCGGTCGGCAACGAAGCGGACTTCATCATCCTGGACCTGAAGCCGACGCCACTCATCGCACGCCGTACCGCACAGGCGCGCACGCTTGCGGAAAAGCTGCTGGTTGTCATGACGCTGGGCGATGAACGCGCCGTGTCGCAGACCTATGTCCTTGGCCGGTTACAATGCCCGCCAGCGCACCGGGCGCAAGATTCCTCAGGAGTCCACGCATGACCACCGCTTGCCGCCCGCGGCGCGCGTTTGCCGCGCTGCTCGCCATCACGACGCTCCTTGCCGTGGTCACGCCGTCCGGTTGTCCCGCCGCCGGCGCGGACAGCGTCGTGCGACGCAAGGTGATCATTGACCAGGACGCCTTCGGCCCCGCGGGATCGAACCTGCAGGCGATCCTGCTGCTGCTGCAGGCCAGGGATGTCGAGGTTCTCGGCATCACCATCCCGAGCGGCGACGGCTGGCGTGACGAGGAGGTGAGCCACACCCTGCGCCTGCTCGAGATCGCGCAGCGCACGGAGGTTCCCGTCTACCCCGGAGCCGTATTCCCGCTGGTCAACACCCAGGCCAGGACCCGGCGCTGGGAGGACCTGTACGGCAGACTCTTTTATAAGGGTTGCTGGACCGAGACCTGGCCGAGCGAGGGCGCCGTGCGCCGCACGCCCTACCACGCCGACCCGTATCTGGTGCCGGCCTCGCCTGCCGGTGAGCCGCAGATGAAGGCGCAGCACGAGAGCGCTGCCAGCTTCCTCATCCGCGCGGTGCACCAGTTCCCGGGGCAAGTGACTATCATCGCGGCGGGTCCCCTGACCAATCTCGCGCTGGCGTCGCGCCTGGACCCGCAATTCTCCTCACTCGCGAAGGAGCTGGTTTTCATGGGCGGCAGCTTCAATCCCATGCCCGCCGACAACCCCTTTGCCGCCGAGTACGTGAATGCAACGCGGCGCGAATTCAACATGCGGTTCGATCCGGAGGCAGCCTCAATCGTCCTGCACGAGCCGTGGAAGAAAATCACCGAGGTACCCATCGATCCGACGACCAGGACCTTCTTCAAGCCGGAATTCATCCGCGATGTCGCCACGGGACGGGCGCCCTTTGATGCCTACCTGGGCAAGTTCGGTCAGTCGTATCCGATGTGGGACGAGCTGACGGTCGCGGTGTGGCTCGACCCCTCAATCGTCCGCAGCGCGAAGAATCTCCTGGTGGACGTGGACACCAGCTTCACCGCCGGCTACGGCAGCACGCTCAGCTGGGCAGACGGAGAGGGTCCGGGCACCGGCGAGCGGCCGGTTACCGTCGTACTCGATGTGGACGTGCCGAAGCTCGAGCACCTGGTGATCGGGTTGCTGAAGGCGCCCACACCGCCGCACTAGCGTCGGTTCGGCCAGCGCGCAGGGCGCTCGCGCCTGTGAAAGCGTTGCGAAATCGCCACGCCGCGCACAGATGCGGCATCCCCTTGAATCCTCACGACGCTGCTCCCGCGAGCCTTGTGGTCCGAAATCTAACCCGCGAGAAATCCAACGCTGTCTGCCGGATTATTTCGCGAGACTTTTCCGCAACAATATTGTAAGAATGCACTACAGACCACAACACATAATGACCGCCAGGGAGCACGAAAAATGAAGTTTTTGTCGATCATTGTCGCCGCCGCAACACTTGCGGCCGCCACAAATCTCGCCGTGGCCCAGGACAAACCCGCCGCTGACGCGAGCGCGACCGCGTCCGAAGGCACACTCGGAGAAGTCATCATAACCGGCACGCGTCGCAAAGACCGCACCGTGGCCGAGTCATCGGCGCCGATCGACGTACTGAGCGGCTCCGATCTCTCGGTTCAGTCCACGGGCAACATGCTCGACACCCTGTCGAACATGGTGCCGTCGTTCATCGTCGGACAAAATTCCATCTCCGATGCATCGAGCTTTGTACGCTCACCTTCGTTGCGCGGGCTGCCCGCGGACGAAATGCTGGTGATGCTGAACGGCAAGCGCATGAACCGTTCCGCACTGGTGCAGGTTTTTCAGGGCGGCGAGACGGAACTGGCGTTCGGATCGCAGGGACCGGATCTGGCGTCGATCCCCGCCATCTCCATCAAGACACTGGAAATCCTGCGCGACGGCGCCTCGGCGCAGTACGGCTCGGACGCGATTGCTGGCGTTCTCAATTACCAGTTCCGCGACAATTCGTCCGGCATCGAGGTCACCGGCCGCTACGGCGAGTACTTCCCCGGTAACGGTTTCAAGCGCGACGGGGATGATGGTCAGATTGCCGCGAACATCGGACTGCCGCTGGGCGGCCAGGGTTTCGCCAATCTCAGCATCGAATGGGACAAAAACCAGCAGACCAACCGCGGCGTGACGCGGGCGTCCGCCCTGGCGTTCGCCGAGAACTTCCCGAATCTCGCGCCTGATTTGCCACACTACCCCGGGCCGGTCCAGGAGTGGGGCACGCCACCGTCCGACAGCGTCAAGGCGGTGCTCAACGGCGGCCTCAAGGTCGACAACGGCGACGAGCTCTATTTCTTCGCCAATTACGCCAACATCCAGGCCAACGAGAGCTTTAACTTCCGCCTGCCGAAGACCGTAACGGACACGATCGGCACCACCTTCACCAACCACCCGGCGTTCAACAACATCTTTCTGGATGCCTGCAACCCCGCCACCATGACGGGTTGCCCGGCCGGCGGGTTCATCAACGACGCTAATACCTTCAACTTCGCTAACCAGACCATCGCCGGAGCGCCCAACTATCCCGCGGGCTTCACGCCGCGGTTCTACGGCACCACGGTGCAATTCTTCGGCGCCCTGGGCTACAAGGGCACGACCGCCGGCGGCCTGTCGTACGATTTGTCTGGCACCAGCGCCCAGAACTCGATAGCGGTTTCCCTGAAGGACTCCATCAACCCGTCGATGGGACCGCGGTCGCCGGAGAACTTCAACGACGGCAAGTTCGTACAGCGGGAAACAAACTTCAACCTTGACCTGAGCTACCCGTGGACGGTAGCCGGCCTGGCGAGCCCGATCTCGGTCGCCGGAGGCCTGGAATGGCGCGACGAGGTTTACCAGCAGATCCTGGGCGACCCGGCCTCCTACGCGGTCGGCCCGTATGCCTTCCAGCCGCTTTACAACTGTGTCGGAAACGCCTGCACCCCCGCAATGAGCGGCGGCACACAGGTGGTCGCGACCCAGTCGTCCTCGTCCAACGGCTACGGCGGCCTGAGCACCTCGATTGACGCCGGACAGGTCAGCTACGCCGCCTACGTGGACCTCGAAGCGGATGTGCTCAAGAACCTGACCCTGGGCGTCGCCGGGCGCTACGAGGATTACGCCTCGTTCGGCTCGACGACCCTGGGTAAGTTACAGGCGCGCTGGAAAACCACGGACTGGCTGTCCCTGCGCGGCACGGTAAGCACGGGATTCCATGCCCCGACGCCCGGTCAGTCGAACGTGGAAACGCTGAGCACGACGTTCGCCCCTGGAACCGCCGCGACCCAGATTCAGATCGGTACCTTCCCGGTTACCAGCTCGATCGCCAAGTTCTACGGAGCGCAGGCGATCAGGCCCGAGGAGTCGACCAACTTCAGCGGCGGTATTGTCCTCACGCCGGTGCAGGATCTGCTGGTAACTCTGGACTATTACAACATCAAGGTCCGCCACCGTATCGGCATCTCGCAGCCATTTGCCGTCACGCAGGCCAACATCGCCGCGCTGCCGGATCTGGCATCGGTTGGCGCCGGCGGTACGGTCCAGTACTTCACCAACGGTTTCAGCACGACGACGAAAGGTCTGGACCTGGTGGGAACGTACCTGTTCCACCTTGGCCCGGGCACCCTGGCCGCTACGCTCGCCTACAACTACAACAAGACCGACGTCGACTCGTTTGACCCGACCGTGATCAGCCCGGCGCGAATCATCGACATCGAGCACTACGCGCCGAACAATCGCGTGAACCTGAACCTGGACTACCGCCTGAACAAGCTCATCGTGTCGGTGCATGAGAACTACTACGGCTCCTTCCGGGACGAGAACGATTACACCGGCCAGCTGTTCTCTTCGAAGACCACGACCGACCTGGATGTGTCGTACGAAGTGTGGAAGAACCTGACGGTAGCGATCGGCGGGCGCAACGTCTTCAATGCCTACCCCGATAAGATCGCAAACAGTGCGGCTAACAAGGTCTACCCGGAGTCCGGCGGCCTGGGCGACGGTGAGGTGTATCCGCGCACCGGCGGACCGTTCGGCTTCAACGGCACGTTCTGGTACCTGCGGGTCGATGCGAAGTTCTAGGAGCGCAAGTCGCTGACTCCCGCTGCAGGCGCGTAGCCTGCAGCGGGAGTGGCCCCGGTGCCGTTGTGGATTACACGTTGCGACTTGCGACTCTGGACGACGTGCCGGTGATCGGTGAACTGATCAGCCGATCAGCACACGGACTCAGCGCCGCGGACTATACGCACGCGCAGATCGAAGCCGCCCTGCAGGGCGCTTTCGGCGTCGATACCGCACTCATTCGTGATGGGACACTCTTTGTCGCCGAAACGCGCGCACGGGAGCTGGTCGCCTGCGGTGGCTGGGGCCGGCGACGAACACTATTCGGCAGCGACGACCGCGCCGAGCGAGACGAGACCCTGCTCGACCCGCGATCGGATCCGGCCAGGATCAGGGCATTCTTCGTCGACCCGGCGCACGCCCGTCATGGGATCGGGCGCGCGCTGCTCATGCGCTGCGAGGCGGACGCGCTGCGCGCCGGATTCACGGCGCTGGAGACGATGGCAACGCTTCCAGGCATGCGCCTCTATAGCCAGTGCGGCTATGCCCCACAGGGAGCGATTGAGCATTCACTGCCGGGCGGGCTCGCCATCCGCTTCATACCGATGCGCAAGGCTCTGCGACCCGCGCCGTAGGCAATCCTACTGGCCCGCGAGCTCCATGCTGCGCGGCGCCGCCAGCCCGCCGTAGCGCGCATCGAGTCCGCCCAGCAGCCGCTTCGCGGCAGCCGTGTCACCCCGCACGAATGCAGCCTCGACCTGCTTCAGATCGCTACTCAGCTGCGCAGCGAGGCGCGCGCGGCAATCGGCAAGCCGCTTCGGACGCGCTTGCGCGTGCCTTAGCAAGGCATCCAGTGCGCGACCGAAGGCTGAAGCATCCGCTGGCTCATGGCCCACGCGTGGCTCACTCTGCGTGTCCACATCGAATACACACCATCGCTCCAGGGACTGACGGCTGTGCGCATCATCGACCAGGTGCGCATCGTCACGCTCACCGGTGACATACACGAGCCGCATCGAGTCCTGAAACTGGCGGAAGAGCTCTGCCGGCGGCAGCGGCACGTCCGCATTGCCGATCGGATCACTGCCGGCGTTGAGCAGCGCGCCGTGAAAGAGCTCGGGATATCCGAGCGCGAGCCGCAGGGCGACGCGCGAGCCCCCGGAGAACCCGCCGATATAGACGCGTTGCGGATCGACGGCGTATTGCGCCATCACGTTGTGGGCCGCGAGCAATGCCAGCGGCTCACGCCGATCCACGGCGCTGGCGTCGTTGCCTGATCTTGCGGCGGTGACCAGAATCATGTCGTGCCGATCCAGGGCCGGGATCCAATAGGCGGGCACTTCTGCCCGCGGCCAGGGCGGCACAAATACCAGCAGCGAATAGCGGCGGCCGGGCGACTCGGGAGGCACGTAGATGGAAAACCGCTCACCCGCCAGATCGATCGGCTGGCCGTGCAGAGTTTTACCCGCGCGCGCCGCCTCCTGAGTGGCGCGCAGTGCGCCCAACGGACTGACCAGGCGTCGTACCAGCTCCTGGGTGCTCGAGAGTTCGGAGTACCCGCTGAACACCAGGTCGGTCTTCAATCCCGGCGCGATGGGTTGTGTGTTGGCAGGGGACGCCAGCAAGGCGGCTAACCCGGCGCTGAGCACAATTCGAGGTGAAACCACGAGAGCAGTGGCAGGCCTTCAGCCGTTGCGGAACAGGAAACTGTAGGCATTGAGGGCCGGTACGCCGCCGAGGTGGGCGTACAGGACCTTTGATCCCTGCGCAAACTCCCGGCGGCGAACCATGTCGATCATGCCATGCATGGACTTGCCCTCGTAGACCGGGTCCGTCAGCACGCCTTCCTGGCGTGCGCACAGGCGAATGGCTTCCATCGTGCCCTCGTTCGGCAGGCCATAGGCAGGACCGCCATAGCGCGGATCGAGGACGACATCCTGGTCGCAGATCTCGCGTCCCAGTTCGACGAGTGTCGCGGTGTTCTGCGCGATGCGCAGAATCTGCGCCTTAGTCTTCGCCGGTGTGGCCGAGGCATCGATGCCGATTACGCGATCGGCGCGGCCGTCGGCGGCGAAGCCAACCACCATCCCGGCCTGGGTGCTGCCGGTGACCGAACAAACCACGATGTAATCGAATTTGAAACCGAGTTCGGCCTCCTGGGCGCGCACTTCTTCGGCAAAGCCGACGAACCCCAGGCCGCCCAGTGGATGCTCCGAGCATCCCGCCGGAATCGGAAACGGCTTGCCGCCGGCGCTGCGAACTTCCTGCATGGCGAGCTCCCAGCTCGGACGGATGCCGATGTCGAAGCCGGCCGTGTCCAGGCGGACGTCGGCACCCAGGATGCGCGACATCTGGATGTTGCCGACGCGGTCATACACCGCGTCGGAGTAATTCACCCAGTTTTCCTGCACCAGCACACACTTCATTCCCAGGTGGGCAGCAACCGCGGCGACCTGTCGCGTCTGGTTCGACTGGATGCCGCCGATGGACACCAGCGTGTCGCAACCCTGGGCCAGCGCCTCGGGAATCAGGTACTCGAGCTTGCGGGTCTTGTTGCCGCCGAACGCCAGACCGCTGTTGCAGTCTTCGCGCTTGGCGTAGAGGTCAACTGTGCCGCCAAGATGCGCGCTCAGTCGCTTCAGGGGCTGGATGGGCGTGGGCCCGAAGGTGAGCGGATGGCGCGGGAAGCGCGTCAGGTTCATGGCAGTAGCCTACTCGCCGTAGGGCACCCAGATGTTCTTCACCTGGCAGGCGTGCTCCAGGTACCAGCGCCCCGCGGCAGAAGGCCCGCTGAAAAAATCGAGCTCGCGGCCCTCGTTGGTCCAGACCTGCTTGAGGTTGCCGGCCGAAAGTCGCTTGGCCGTGGCACACAGCTCCCGGCTGCCGTAGCACCAGAGCGCGTCCAGGTCGTCATGCTCGGCGAGCACCTTCACAAGCTCGCCGGGCCGGCCGCTCACCATGTTGATGACACCGGCAGGCACATCGCTCGCGTCGAATAGCTGGTAAAGGTCCCCGGCGATCAAGGGATACGCTTCCGAAGGCACGGCCACGACGGTATTGCCGCACGCGACCAGTGGGGCCACCAGCGACAGGAATCCGAGCAGCGGCGCGTGCAGCGGACAGATAACCCCGACGGTGCCGAGCGCCTCGTTCATGGCCATGGCAATGTTGCGCCCCGGTGGGGAGTGCACCACGCCTTCGTACTTGTCGGCCCAGGCGGCGTAGGCGAACAACCGTTCGATACCGTGCTTCACTTCCGCGGCCGCCTGCTTAGCCCCGACCGCCTGCGCCAGTCGCGCGGTAATGTCCTTGCCGCGCTGCGAGAGATTTTCGGCCGTGTAATAGAGAATCTGCGCGCGGTTGTGCGTACTCGTCGTGCCCCACCTTTCCGCGCGCCGCGCTGCCTCGACCGCATTGCGGATGTCCTTGCGGTTGCCGAGCGGCGCCTCCCCAAGAAGCACGCCCTGCACGCTGCGGCACTCAAAGCTGTAGCCCGAATCCGGGCGCACCTGCTTGCCGCCGATGTACTGCTTGACCGTGCGATCGATCCCGGCACGCATCCCGTGCTTGCCGTCCCTGCGCTCCGCCTTGCCCCGGGGTTGCGCGGCGCTGGCGTGCAGCAGTGGCGCTTTGCGGAACCAGCTCGGCTCGAGGTACTCGCGCATCCCTTCTCCGCCGCCTTCGCGGCCGAAGCCGCTTTCCCGGTAGCCCCCAAAGCCGCACGCGGCGTCGAACAGGTTGGTGCTGTTCACCCACACGACGCCCGCCTTGATTCCCGCGGCCACCTGCAGGGCGAGATTGATGCTCTCGCTCCACACGCTGGCCGCCAGTCCGTAGGCGGTGTTGTTGGCGAGCTCGACCGCCTCCCCCGGGGTCCTGAACGTCATCGCCGCGAGCACCGGCCCGAAGATCTCCTGCTGCGCCAGCACCGACGTCGGCTGGACATCGGTGAAGAGCGTGGGCGGGTAGTACAAGCCGCGCGCCGGCATCGTCAGCTGCGGCTGCCAGCAGCAAGCGCCCTCGGCGACGCCCTGCGCCACGAGTCCCTCGATGCGCTGCAGCTGCACCGGGGCCACAATCGCGCCGATGTCGGTCGCCTTGTCGAGCGGCGACCCGACCCGCAACTTCGCCATGCGCACCTTGAGCTTGTGCGTCAAACGCTCCGCGATGCTCTCCTGCATCAGCAGGCGCGAGCCGGCGCAGCACACCTGCCCCTGGTTGAGCCAGATGCCATCAACCAGCCCCTCCACCGCACTGTCCAGATCCGCATCCTCGAACACCACGTACGGGGACTTGCCACCCAGTTCCAGCGACAGCCTCTTGTGCGAGTCCGCCGTCGCCCGGCGGATCGCGCGCCCGACCTCGGTGGAGCCGGTGAAGGCGATCTTGTTCACGCCCGGATGCACCACCAGCGCCTCGCCGGTCGTGCCGTCGCCGGTGATGATGTTCACGACGCCCGCCGGCAGGCCGACCTCGCTGCACAGTTCCGCGAAAGCGAGCGCGGTGAGCGGGGTAAATTCAGCGGGCTTGAGCACCACGGTGTTGCCGGCGGCCAGCGCGGGCGCAATCTTCCAGGCCAGCATCAGCAGCGGAAAATTCCACGGAATGATCTGCCCGACGACGCCGCACGCCTCGTGGCCCGGAAATTCCTGCGCCAGGAGCTGCGCCCAGCCGGCGTGATAGTAGAAGTGCCGCGCCACCAGCGGAACATCGATGTCGCGGCTTTCCCGGATCGGCTTGCCGTTATCGATGCTCTCGAGCACCGCTAGCCGCCGCGAGTGCTTCTGCACCTGCCGCGCGAGCGCGTAGAGAAAACGGGCGCGCGCATGGGGGGCAAGTGCCTGCCAGGGACGCAGCGCCGCGCGCGCGGCCTTCACGGCCGCATCCACATCCGCAGCGCTCCCCTGCGCCACGTCCGCGATCTTCTCCCCGGTGGCGGGATCGCGGCTCTCGAAGTACTTGCCGTCCGCGGGCGCGCGCCAGCGCCCGCCGATGAAATGCCGAAAGCGGCGCTGGTGCTGCGTGAGCCAGGCGAGCGAGGCGGCCGGGTCTTCCGGTGCGGCGCCGTAGTCCAGCGCGCGGAATTTCTCGGCGAGGGTCGTGTCGGGCATAGCTCAGGCCAGTGGCTGACGATAGGCGGCGGCGTAGCGCCCGCTGCCGTGAAAGGATAGTTGCCGCTCGATATCGCTGAGCATGCTGCTCGCGCCGAGCCGGAACAAGTGCGGGCTCAGCCAGGCAGGCCCCAGCTCCTCTTTCATCAGCGTCAGCCAGTCGAGCGACTGTTTTGCGGTGCGAATGCCGCCGGCGGGCTTGAAGCCCACCGTCATGCCGGTGCGTTCGGCGTACTCGCGTATGGCGCGTGTCATCACCAGGCCCACCGGCAGCGTCGCATTGACCGTCTCCTTACCCGTGGAGGTCTTGATGAAGTCGGCGCCCGCCATCATGGCGACGAGACTCGCCCTGCCGACGTTGCGCAGCGTCGCCAGGTCCCCGGTCCCGAGGATGACCTTGCAATGCGCCGTGCCGCACGCCGCCTTGAACGCCCGCACCTCATCGTAGAGGCGCTGCCACGCGCCGCCGAACACGTGCGCGCGGGTCACGACGACGTCGATTTCCTGGGCCCCCGCCGCGAGCGAGCTGCGAACTTCCGCCAGGCGCTCCTCGAAGGCATTCAATCCCGCCGGAAACCCCGTGGATACGGCGGCGACCTTGATATTGGTTCCTTCCAGGGCGCGCCGGGCGGTGGCCACGAACAGGTGGTACACGCACACGGCCGCGACCTGCACCGGCAAGTCCTCGATCCGCAGCTGCGCTTTAACCTCCTCGGTCAGGGGGCTGCGCGCCTTGGCGCACAGTCGTCGTACGCGCTCGTGCGTGTCGTCCCCGGCAAGCGTCGTCAGGTCCATGCAGGTAATGGCCTTGAGGAGCCAGGCGATCTGCCAGTCCTTCTTGACCGTGCGCCGGGTAACGAGCGTGGCGGCGCGGCGCTCGACGGCGCTGGTGTTGACGCGCACCTCATCGATCCATTCAAGATTCAGCGGCACGCCGGGATTGGCCGGCGCGTCCACCACGGAAAGCTCAACGCGGCTTGCGGGTGCCTCGCGGCGCGGCTGTGCAGACCTGCCCATGTGGCTCCTCTATAAAGTGCGCGCCAGCACAATGAGCGCCAGGCCGCTTAGGAAACAGGCGAACATCGCCGTCAGGAGCTTCGGCGTTCCGGCCGGGGCGCTGCGGAACTCCTTCCAGATGAACACGCCCCAGAACGCCGCCACCATGGTCGCACCCTGGCCGAGGCCGTAGGAAATCGCAAAGCCCGCGCGGCCCGAGGCGATGAGATTCAGCGACATGCCGACGCCCCAGATCACGCCGCCGAGTATGCCGGTGAGGTGGGTGTTGAAGCCGCCCTTGAAGTAATCCGCAAACCCCACCGGGGCGCCGATGAAGGGCTTGCGCATGGCGAACGTGTTCCAGATGAAACTGCTGAGGAACACGCCCACCGCGAACACAAACACCGCCGCGTACGGCCCCATCCTGCCGATCTCGGCGTGCACGGGGTCCGCGTACATCGCGGCGGCGACGAAGCGGTAGAACATACCCATGAAAATCCCGCACGCGACCGACAGCACGAGTCCCTTGGTGCTGACGCCGGTCGCACCGCCCGCGAGGCGCCGGTAAGCCACCGCGTCAAGAACAATCGCCAGCGTGACCAGCACCACCCCAGCCGCCAGCAGCGCGCCGTTGCCGACCGGGGCGGCAAGATAGTTCACGATCACCCCGATCAGGAGCGCCAGTCCAATCCCCACCGGGAAAGCCACCGCCATGCCAGCGACCTCGATCGCCGCGACCAGGAGGATGTTCGCGAGGTTGAAAATGGCGCCGCCGATGAGCGCCGAACCGATGCTCGCGCCCGAGGCCTGCGACAGGTCGGGCAGGAAAGCGCGCCCCTCGCTGCCTGAGCTGCCGAGCGTCAGCCCGAGTACCAGGGTGAGGAGCAGCACCCCCAGGGTGTAATCCCAGTAGAAAAGCTCGAAGCGCCAACCCGAGCTTGCGAGCTTGCGGGTATTGGCCCACGAACCCCAGCAGAACATGGTGATCACGCACAGGACGACGGCCAGGGAATAGCTATGCACGACAAACATGGGGTGGATCCTGTTGAGTTGCTTCGGTTGCTATCGGGCTTCGCTATGCCGCCGGGTCCATTGCCCCTCGAAGTCGGCGCGGCGCGGAAATGATTTCTGCGTGCCGACGCCCGTGGTGGACATCGCGGCATACAGATTGGCGCGCGCAATGGCGTCCGTCTCGGTGAGGCCCTCGGCGAGGAACACCGCGAGGCTGCCGATGAACGCATCCCCGGCGCCGCTCGTGTCCACGGCTGCGACGGCAAACGCCGGCACGTGGGTGCTGCCGGCGGCGCTCGCGAGCAGCGCGCCGCGCGCACCGAGGGTGAGCACCACGCGTTGAAAGCCCCTGGCGAGGAGTCCCGCAGCGCACGCCGCAGCCTCCTCGGGGGTGCGCACCGGCTGGCCGGTAATGAGCTCCGCCTCGGTCTCATTGGGGATGAAATAATCCGCGCCGGTGAGACGGGCGAGGTCCGCTGGCAGCGCCGGGGCCGGGTTGACAATGCAGCGGATCTTGTTGGCGCGCGCAAAGCGTACCGTGTAGTAAATGGTCTCGAGCGGGATCTCGAACTGCAGGATGATGGTGTCCACGCGTCGCAGCGCGTCGGCCGCCGCGTCCACGTCCGCCGGAGTGAGGCGATCATTCGCGCCCTTCACCACAATGATGCGGTTCTGGCCGTTCGGTTCGACGAAAATCGGCGCGACCCCGGTCGACACGCCCTCGATGATCCGTACGTGGGTCGTATCGATACCAAAGGAGGCGAAATTGCGCACCGTCGCCTCACCGAAGAGGTCGCTCCCCACCCTGGCGACCATCAGCACTTCCGCGCCGCACAGCCGCGCCGCCACCGCCTGGTTGGCGCCCTTGCCGCCAAACCCGAGGTCGAAGCTCTTGCCAAAGAGTGTCTCGCCGGGCCGCGGAAATACATCGGTGAAGGTCGTCAGATCCGTATTGGCGCTGCCGACGACGGCAATGCGGGCTGCGTGGGCCATTTAGTTCCTCCTGACCGAATCGCGCTCGATGAGCGTCACATCGAAAATCGTGGCTCGGCTGGCAATCTTCTCACCTGACATGCGCTGCTGCATCAACTGCACCGCCTTCGCCCCGATGGCGCCAACCGGCTGCGCGATGGTCGTCAGGCGCGGTGTCACCACGTCCGTCCAGCGGATGTTGTCAAAACCGGTGATGGATACGTCCTGCGGTACGCGCACGCCATTCTCCGCCAGACAGCGGATCGCGCTGATGGCGATCAGGTCGTTGCCCGCAACAATCAGTGTCGCCTTACCGCGCCGCTGCAGGGCTTGCACGGCTTGCGCGTTGAGAATCCCGTCGAAACCAACCACCACCTCCCAGACGACTTTGATGTCGTGCGGAAAGGCCTCGACAAAACCGTCGCGCCGTTGCCGGGCGCTGGCGAGATTCTGTGGCCCGGACAGCAGCCCGACGCAGCGGTGCCCCATGCGCAAGGCGTAGTCCGCCAAGAGCCGCCCCCCCATCAGGTAGTCCGAGTGCACCACCGGGAAACCCGGGCGCGGACGATCGATCAGGACCACCGGCCGGGCGGCGTTGTGCAGGTAGGGCGGCAGGCGCGGCCCGATGGGACACCAGATGATCCCGTCTACCGCGTGCATGAGCAGCGCGAAGCCGTCCGCTTCCCCCTCGGCCCTGCCCTGGCTGTCGATGAGACAGACCAGGAGCCCCAGGCTGCGTGCTGTGTTCTCAACGGCTTGCGCGAGTTCTGGAAAAAATGGATTGGTCAGATCGGGGAGCACCAGGCCGATCGCGCGCGTGCGGCCGGTGCGCATGGCCTGCGCGGCACGATTGGGTCGGTAGCCCATTCTTTTGGCGGCACGCAACACTTTCTGCCGGGTCACACGCCCGACGTTCGGCCGCTCGTTGAGCACGTTGGAAACCGTGGCGACCGACACGCCAACGGCTGCCGCAATGTCCTTGACCGTCGCCATGTGCTGATTGGTGACGCTCGCATCCCTTTACAGGAAGCGCGGGCGTGGTGTAATTTTTCCCCCTCGTCTCTAGTGTAACGTTTTACTAATCCCAGACAACGATCCGGCACAGGTCCGCTTCCTGCAGAAACAATCAGTACGCTTGCGCGGGCGTGTATCGCGCCGGCAACAAGGGGAGAAGGCGATGAACGACACCCACTCGGGCTCATCGGTATTGCTGCGCCGCGTCAGCTTGCAGCGACTGTTCTGGGCTGCGGCACCCGCCACGCTGCTCGCGGTCGCCGCGTTGGGCATCGTTCCCTCGACCGGCCAGGCGGCGGACGCGCCCAGCACCGCCCCGGCGAACTCCGACGCGCTCGAGGAAGTGATCGTCACCGCGACGCGCAAGTCAGAGAGGCTGCTTGATATTCCGGTGTCGACCTCGGTGTTGACTCCGGAAGCGCTGGATATCATGGGTACCGGCGGGCAGGACATCCGCGAACTCGCCTTCTCGGTGCCGAGCCTCAACATCGAGTCCTCCAACGGCCGTACGTTCCCGCGCTTCTACATTCGCGGCTACGGCAATACCGACTTCACCAACTTCGCCTCCCAGCCCGTCGGCCTCTACTACGACGATATCGTCCAGGAAAACCCCTCACTCAAGGGCTTTCCGGTGTTCGACCAGGCGGACGTCGAGGTGCTGCGCGGGCCGCAGGGCACCCTCTTCGGACGCAACTCCCCGGCCGGTGTGGTGAAGTTCGAATCCGCCAAGCCGGTGCTGGGTGAAACCTCCGGCTCCGCCAGCATTTCCGACGGCACTTACAACACATTCGATGTGAACGGGGTCATAAACGCGCCGCTGTCAGACAACATGGCCTTGCGCGCCGCGGTTCAGGGGCAGCATCGGGACAACTGGGTTGACGCACCCCTGAATCCGGCCGGCGACCAGCACCTGGAGGGCTACGACGACTGGGCGGCGCGGCTGCAGCTGCTCGTGAAGGCGAGCGATAATTTCAGCGCACTTTTCAACGTGCATGCCCGCGTGCTGGATGGCTCGGCGCGCCTGTTCCGCGCCAACATCTTCACGCAGGGCACCAATAGTCTCGTGCCGGGATTCGATCCGTCGACCATCTACACCGACGGCTACAACGGCCAGTCGTACACGAGCGTCGGCGGCAATGTGCACCTGACGTGGAACGCACCGGATTTCACCTACCAGTCAATCACCGGTTACGAGTCGATCCGTCACTATTTCACGCAAGGCGACATCGACGGTGGCTACGGGCTCGGGCTTTTCGGCGGGGGGCCGTTCGGTCCGGGCTTCATCCCGTTCTCGGTCGAGACCGCCGGGGGAGTGAGGGATCATTATCAGCTGACGCAGGAATTTCGCGCGGTTTCCAACCAGCCGGGTCCCTTGCAGGGACAGATGGGTGTGTTCTTCTTCTACGAGGACATCACGGCCTTCAGCAACGACTACAACAACACCGGCTCGGTTATGACCGACACCACGATTTCGCGGCAGAAGAACGATGCGGAAGCGGTGTTCGGCTCGCTCGAGTATTCCTTTAGTTCGGCGTTCAAGGTCCGCGCCGGCCTGCGCTACACGCTCGACCACAAGGACTTCTCGGTGCCGTTCAGCGATGTGAACCCGCCCCTGCCGCCACCGTTCTCGGCCTCCGCCACGGCACGCCGGGTCAGTTGGGATTTCAGCCCGACTTACCAGCTGGCACCCGACGTCAACCTGTACGCGCGCGTCGCCACGGGTTTCCGCGCACCGAGCTTCGGTGCGCCATCGGCCGGACCGCCGCCGTTGTCGGTGCAGGTCGCCCGCTCCGAGGACAACATTTCCTACGAGACCGGTATCAAGGCCAACATGTTTGACCACCGCGCCTCGATCGCATTTGACATCTACTACTACGACGTCAGCAATCAGCAGCTCACCGCGGTAGGCGGCGGCTCCAATGTTGTGGCGCTGATCAATGCCAAGGACACCATCGGCAAAGGCGCGGAACTGGACTTTGAGGTCCGCCCGATCCCGAACCTCACTGTGACCTTAAGCGGGGCCTACAACTACACGCGCATCGATGACCCGACGCTCGCGGTGGCCCCCTGCTTCAATTGGAACTTCGCCGGCGGCCCCGCATGCACGGAGCTCAACCCCGTGAACGCGCAGGGGCTGGCGCTCGTAAACGGCAACCCGCTGCCCGAAGCGCCGAAATACACCGGTGACTTCTCGCTGCGCTACGGTATACCGCTGGGCGCCGGGCGTGAGCTGTACTTCCACACCGACATGTCGTACCGCAGTGAAATGAACTTCTTCGTTGACGAGGAGAAGGAGTTCACAGGTCCGGCGCTGTACCAGGCCGGTGCGCGGATCGGCTACACCTGGGACAACAAGAAGTACGAGGTGGCCGCCTTCTGCCGCAACTGCACCAACGAGATCCGTGCCACCGGTGGTATCAACTTCGAGAACTTCACCGGTTTCATTAACGACCCGCGCATTGTGGGCGGCCAGTTCACCATGAAGTTCTGACCGGCGCATGCTGGAACGCCTCTTTGACCTCAGAGGCCATGGAACCACGCTGCGCACCGAGGTGGTCGCGGGGCTGACCACCTTCCTGACGATGGCGTACATCGTCGTGGTGAACCCGGCCGTCCTGGGCGAGGCCGGCATGCCGGTTGCCGGCGTCGCGGTGGCGACCTGCCTGGCGGCCGGATTCGGCAGCATCCTGATGGGGCTGCTGTCGAACTACCCGCTGGCGCTGGCGCCGGGCATGGGCCTGAACGCCTACTTCACCTACACCGTCGTCAAGGGCATGGGCCTGCCGTGGCAAACGGCGCTCGGCTGCGTGTTCGTCTCCGGCGTAGCGTTCCTGCTGCTCACGGTCGCGGGCGTGCGGCAGTTGATCGTCAGTGCCGTGCCGCGCTCGCTGTTTGCAGCGGTCGCCGGCGGCGTCGGGCTTTTCATTGCGTTCATCGGGCTGGCCGACGCCGGCATTATCGTCGCCAGGCCCGGCACTATGGTGGGTCTGGGCAGTCTCACGGCACCCACCGCAGCGCTCGCGCTCCTCGGCACTGCTGGTGATCGCCGGATTGCAGGCTCGCGGGCTGAAGGGGGCCATGCTCTTCGGCATCCTGATCACGGCGGCGATTGCCTGGCTTGCAGGCCTGGCGCATGTCGCTCCCGGCGCTTACAGCCTGGGCGACCTGTCATCGACGGCGTTCAAGCTCGATGTGCGCCAGGCGCTGAACCTCAAGAGCGGTCTTGGCCTGTCGCTGGTGGAGATCATTTTCGTGTTCCTGTTCGTGGACCTGTTCGACAACATCGGCACGCTGGTGGCGGTGACCAAGCGCGCCGGCCTGGTCGCCCCGGATGGCTCCATCCCGCGCCTGAACCGGATTCTGATCGCCGACTCCACCGCGATGCTGGTGGGCGCGGTGGCCGGCACGAGCCCCGTGACGAGCTACATCGAAAGCGCCGCCGGGGTTGCGGTGGGCGGGCGCACCGGCCTCACCGCGGTCGTGGTTGGAATTCTCTTCCTGTGCACGCTGTTCTTCGCCCCACTGGTGCAGGCGATTCCGACCGCCGCGACCGCGCCCGCCCTGGTGCTGGTCGGGGCCATGATGATGGGCGCGCTGGCGGAGATTGATTGGTCGGATCCCACGGCCGCCATTCCCGCCTTCCTCACGGTGATCATGGTGCCGCTCACCTACTCGATTGCCAACGGACTCGCCTTCGGCATCACGAGCCACGCAGTACTGAAGCTCGTGAAAGGACAGGCGCACCCGCGCGACTGGCTGGTTTACGTGCTCGCGGCGCTGTGCATCGCGCGTTTCATCTACCTGGCGTGAGGGCAGCGGCTGTGGCTGCGGTGATGAAACACGTGCCGGTAAGGGCTGCGTGTCTTGTGTGCGCGGCAGCGCTGGCTCTGGCGCAGGTCGGCGTGACAGACGCCGCGCCCGCTACCCCTCGCCAGCCCGTCATCATCGACACCGACATTGGCGATGACATCGATGACGCTTTCGCACTGACGATCGCTTTGCTGGACCCCCGTCTTGAGGTGCTCGGTGTCACCACCGCGTGGGGAGATACCCGCACCCGGACTTTGTTGGTTCGCCGTCTGCTCGCCACCCTCGGTCGCCGGGATGTACAAGTCGCCCAGGGACCAGCGACGCCGGATGTAGTCCCGTTCACCCAAAGAAAATGGGCGCTCGGAGCCACCGATACCTCTGCGGCACCCGATGCGATCGAGTTCATCCGCGAACAGGCGCGGCGGCGACCTGGACAAATTACCCTCATCGCCCTGGCACCGCTCAGCAACATTGAGGCCCTGCAGCGACGCGATCCGGACGCGCTGCACCTGCTCAAACAGGTCGTGCTCATGGGGGGATCGATCTACGCCGGCTACAACCGGGGTGGCGCAATACCCGTCGCCGAGCCCAGCGCCGAGTACAACATCGCCTCGGCTCCGGCGGGGCTGACAGTGCTGCTGCGATCCGGAGTCCCCGTGAAGATGTTTCCGCTCGACTCAACGCAGATCAAGTTCGACGAGGTCCGGCGCGAGCGCCTGTTTGCATATGGATCGCCCGCCTCGGATGCGCTGACGCTGCTGTACCACCAATGGCGGCTCCTCAACAGCTGGGGCCAGATCACACCTACTCTGTTCGATGTGGTACCGGTCGTGTGGATGCTGCAGCCCTCGAGCTGCCCGGTGACGCCCATGCGGATCGCGGTCGACGAACGCGGTTACACCCGGCCAGCCGCTGGCGAGCCCAACGTCGCGGTGTGCCTCAGCGTCGATGAAAACGCCACGCAGCGCCTGATCATCGACACCCTCGCCCCGCAATCTCACACGGGGGCCGATCAGCCGTAGGCGCTCAGTTCGGCGCAGCTCACGTAGTCACCGCCCGCGTCGCCCAAGACCCGGAGGCCGTAGACCGTGAGGGGTCGCGGCAGGTGCACTTCAAACAACTGCCCGGCAGCGAGCGCCGGCGGCGTCACGGCGTCGGTCCGCGGGTAGAGCTCGAGCAAGCCTGCGGTCTCCCATCGGACCTTACCCTCATCCAGGATGGCAGCGTTGGCCGAAGTCGGAATCGGGCTTAGCGTCAATTCGATGCGCGGCATCATGGCGGTGGTATCGAACCAGCCGCCGGTGGCGCTGAGCGCACCATGCCGGAAAGCCACCCGCGAGATAGTCGCCGGATTTTTCAGCATCACGGCGAACCACACCGGATCGCCGCGCTTGCCGGGCGGTGCTCCCAGATAATTGGCGAGCCCCGGGGCCTGCGGATTGACGGTGCAGTAGCTAAGCGGGTCTTCATCCGTCACGAATTCGGCGATGTCGGTGGCAACATGCCCATCGGCGTTCGGTTCAAGACCGAGCGCGACCACCGACAGACTGACGCGCGCAAACGCGCTGACCGCAGGCCGGTCGCGACGCGCGCGATCCGTTCGCGTGAGCCAGACGCGCCCATCGCCGCTGTCCGCGAATGGCACCAGGAACACCGTACGCCGTGCGAGGCGCAGCCGATCGGCATCGTCCGGTAGTCCGACCACGCCATCCATCTGATAGACCTGCCGCCCGGCCCGCCCCTGCGGAACAGTCCTGGGTTCAGCTGCCGCCGCGTCGTGAGTGTCCGCGAGTGCGATGCGATGCAGGTAGGGTACGGCGGGATTCAAGGCCCGGTCGAGCGCCAGCACCTGCGGTCCGCGCTGCACCAGCTCGTAGTCCGGATAGGTCGGTGCTCCCGGGAGCACCTGTGTGCGCATCTGCATGCGGATGTCCAGCGTGGCGGACCGCGGCCAGGTGTGCACAACATCGAGCATCCGCCCGGGAGTCCCCGCGAGCTTCCCGGAGCTGGATTGCACGTGGAAATCGCGCGTCCACTCCGGCACCCGCAGCCGTACGGCAAAGTGCGTCGGGCGCTGCGCCTTCACCGTGAGCCTGACCCGGCCGTCCGCCGGAAACGCCGTCTCGCAGATCACCTCGACCGGCACCCCGTTGATCTTAAAGATCGCCCGGCCCGGGGTGTACAGGTTCACGAACAGGGCCTTCTCCTGCAGCCCCCAGACCAGTTGAGGAAGCAGTGAGATTCCGCGCGGTCCGCTCGATACGCAGCACAGCAGTGCGTCCGTGAATTCCTTAGCCCCCACCCAGGATGTGTAATAGGAAATGTTCCCATTACGCCCGTCCTGCGCGGCCAGCAGGTGGTTATAGACCGTGCGCTCGATCTCCTGCCCGAAACGCGCTTCACCCGTCAGGCGCAACAAGCGCCAGTTGAGCTGCAGCCAGGTGACGGTCACGCACGTCTCGCCCACGTTGGACGACGGCAACGACAGCAATCGCCCGTTGGGCTGGAAGTGCTCCCCTGCACTGAGCGTCCCGGTGCGGTACAGCTGCCAGCCGAGCATGTCATCCCACGCGCGCAGCACCGCTTCCAGCAGTCGCCTGTCTGCGGTCAGGCGATACAGATCAACGAGACCGTTGAAGTTGGAAAGCATCTCGTAGGCCTTGCCGTTGGCGACGCGATCAACGCTGCCGCTGTGCAAAAGCTCCGCAACGATGCGCGGTCCGCGGGGGTGATCGTAGGCGCGCACCAGGTACTCGCAGAACTGCAGGTGCCGCGCATCTCCGGTAAAGCGGTAGAGTCGGCACATCGCCTCGAGCACACTGGTGGCCGCCATCCCGATGTGCTCGCCGGCAGCGATGATGTCGCGCTGCCCGGGTGCCTCGCCAAAGGTGTGCGCGAGCAGGTCTCCCATCCCGCGACAGGCCCGCAGTACGGCCGGATCTGCCGTCAGTTCGTAGTAACTGAGCAGGCCGATGAGGTTGTACTTGTGAACCCACACGTCCCAGCCCGTCCAGCGGCGCGCCGCCGGATAGGTGCCCAGGTATCCGTCCGGCTCCTGGCTGGCGAGCAGCGCCTGCACAATGCGCGCCATGATCCGTCGCAGCCCGGCGTGTTCGCGGTAGCGCACGGCGTTGCACGCGGCGTCGAGGAACTTGCCGGCGTGCTCGCCCACCCAGGCGCGGTCAAAGCTGGCGGCACCGTCGCGCTGCATGAATCCCGCCAGGCAGGCGCGCTCGTCGATGTGGAGCAGCCTGCCATTCACGTTGGCCTGCATGCGCGCGGCGAACAGTCCGCCTAACTGCTGCGATTCGAAGGGCAGCGGCGTGAACAGCTCCGGCACCCGCTCCGCCACCACCGGCTCGGGCCGTCGCACCGGCTGCGTTGTCGCAGCGTGCGCCGCTGGCGCCGCGACATCCGGAAGCGCCGCGACCGCAGCCATGCATTGCAGCAGTTCCCGGCGCGAGAGGGTGCTCATGCCTTAAGGCGCGCCGCTCGCCGCCTGCTTTGCCAGCTGCTCCAGCCAGGTCTGGTGCTGCTGCGACATGCGCTGAGGGAAAAGGAGCGCCCCAAGCCGGCAGGCCCAACCGTGCTGCGTTTCCTCGGTCAGCACACGGCAACCTCCCGGCGCGTCCTCGAGGAGCCAGGCGTGGTAGGCGAAGACGCCGAGTCCCCGGGCGTTCCAGGCCAGCCGTTGCTGCGGAACCCATTCGAGCACCTCGGAAGTCAGGCTGACCCCGAAGGTCTTCCAGGTGAATTTCACGCCCGCACCAAGATCATCGCGAGCCGGAGGCAGCAGTTTCACGCTGGAGGAGTTCGGATACCAGGAAGGCCAGCGCGGCGCGCGAATGAGCCACGCCCAGGTAAGCTCGCGTGTAGCTGCGATAATGAGTTCATTGCGCACGTGGATGGGAGCTACGGCAGGGGCGAACCCCTCGGGCCAGATGATGCGCCCGGCTGCCTCACCCGGCGAAGGCTGCACGCATGTCCTCGATCGATGAACCCTCATCCCCGCGCGCCGTCGCCGCTGGCGCCGCGGCAGCGCCGGTCTGCTCGGGCACGATGATGCAAGGGTCGATACGCATCACGGCGTAGCCGGCGACCGCACCGGCGCCAAAGCCCGGCGTGAAGATTCGCGCCGGCCGCTTGATCACCCCTTCCGTGACCGCGTCCCAGATGGCGAGTGCGATGCTGGCCGCCGAGGTGTTGCCGACCTGCGCGATATTGAAATACAGCCGCTCGGGGGCCAGTCCCGCCGCCTTGCCGAGCTTCTCGACCATGGTGCGGTTGGCCTGATGCGGCACGACGAGGTCGACGCTTTCCAGGAGCGAGCGGCTCGGGTCCGCAGGATCCCGCGCGGCCAGCATCTCCTGCATCATCTGGGTGAGATACCGCCGCACCAGCGACTGCACTTCCGGCCCATAGACCGTGATGCTGTTGTCGAACTCCGGGTTCGGCCAGATGATTGAATTGACCTCGCTGAAGGGACCGCTGGCGTAGGTCTGGATGACATCGATGTCTGTCGCTGCCCCGGCCGGCGCCGGGCCTACGACCAGCGCCGCGGCGCCATCACCGAAAATCATGCGCGACGGCCGCACGCTGCCGATCTTGTCGGAGAACTTCTCCGCGCACACGAGCAGCACCGGACGCCTGACCTCCTGCAGCAGCCGCACACACTCCGCGAGTCCGTACAGCATGCCGGCGCAGGCGGCCACGAGATCAAAAGAGGCGTGGGTCTGCAGGATGCCGAGTTGCCCTGAGATCCAGGTCGCGATCGAGGGCAAAAGGCGCGTGCTGGTGCAGGTGCAGAAGATTACCGCGCCAATTTCCTCAGGTTGGCGCCCGGCGTGCTCGAGCGCCCGACGCGCGGCCTGCAGCGAGATGTCCTCGAGGCTGCGGGCGGTGTACCAGCGGGATTCGATGCCGGTCTTGTCGACGATTTCCTGCGCCGACATCGGCGACCAGTTGTAGGCGGCGTTGCGCACCAGGTCCTCGTTGGTGCAGCGGACTTCGCCCTTCACCACCGCCAGGGCTTCGAGTCGCGGCAGCACACCGAGCTGCGCCACCTGCAGCGCCGCAAAGGCAGTCCTGGGTGGCCGCGCCTGCGGCGCCGGCACCGGTGCCGCGGCGGCACTCACCGCACGCGCCCCCTTGACGCGGCGGATGAACTGCAGCACTTCGCGATTGCGCGGATAGAAGACGGCGATTACGTCGTCATCCTTTATCTTGCCCACCTCGATGAGGCGCGTGTGCTGGCGGTGCCACGGATACTGGTTGTACAGCACCATGGCCCAGCGCATGAGCGCCTCGAGCTCCGGAACCTCCTCGTGGCAATCAATGATTTCCTCGAAAGAAAACGTGCTGAAGTCCGGATCGTACAGCGCGATGTGAAAGGTCAGGTTGGAGGGATCCTCCATGATCTCCGCCACCGTCGGCTTGATGGCCGGCAGCTCGGTCGCGTGGTGGCGGCGGTTGCTGTAGACATCGAACAGGCGGGTGAAGATGCGGTACTCGGCATCCGCGTTCGCCGTCACCGGCAGGCGGTTGAACTCCGCCTGTACCGCGGCCACCTTGCGCGCGCCGTCCGGCCACGGCTTCACCACCGGGATGAACAGGTCGTCGCGTTTTTTCGGCACGTGGCGCCAGGCGACCGGTCGCTTCTCGTACATGGTGATTGCGTAGCGGTTCATCCAGAACAGGTGCAGCCCGAGATCGCGTAGCAACTCGTAACGGCTCTGGTAGCTGCGCGCTTCGACCCGCTGCACCAGTTCCGGTCCGGCGGGCGCTTTCTGGTCGAAATCACGCTTCACCACGGCCGCAAACTGCTCCAGGGTATTGAGGCGCGAGAAGTCGATTTCGGGAAAGAAGTTCGAAGGCAGCACCAGGCTGCCGTGCCGATTGATGATGAACGGCTTCATTCTTTTTGCGCGCGTGCCAGGATCTACGGGTGCCTCGGCGATTGCAGACTACTCCCCCGCTGACGCGGATGCACCAAAGCGCCCGGACCCCGCTACAATGGACGTTGCCTGGCGACGCCGCCGGACGCTCACGACGCGGCACAGGTTAGGGGGAACATGCATCCGGCAACGATCGACTGGGCCATCATGGGCTTGTACTGGCGCCGCGCATGACGGCAACGCGCTCGTCCACGCCCGCCCTCTCGGTGCAGGCGTTCATGTTCACCGCCGTCGGGCTGGTGATGCTCGGCAATTACTACGGCTACGATTCGATCGGCCCGGTCGCCGAACAACTCTCCCGCCAGCTGCATTTCAGCGATACGCAGATCGGTGCCCTGAACGCAATCTACAGTCTCCCCAACATCTTCCTGACCGTGATCGGCGGGGTGCTGGTGGATCGCCTGAGTGCGCGGCGCATGATCGTGATCACGACCGCAATCTGCCTGGTGGGTGCGGCGGTGACGGCGGTCGGCGCCCACTTTTCCGTCATGGTCACCGGGCGACTGCTGTTCGGCATCGGTTCGGAAACACTTGCCGTGGCGACGACCGTGGCGCTGGCTCAATGGTTCACGGGCCGCTACTTTGCACTGCTGTTTGCGGTCAACCTGAGCCTGGCGCGCCTGGGGTCGTATCTTGCGGACCGCTCACCCTCCTTCGCGAGCGACCTGTATTCGCAGGGCTGGCAGCCGCCGCTGTGGCTCGCGGCAGGATTTGCGGCGCTGTCACTCGCCGGAGCCCTGATGTTCTTCTGGGTGGACCGGCGCGAAGCGCCGCGCGGCACGCTGGCGCTGCCGCTGCAACCCGAGCGCTTCGACTGGCGGCACATGTTGAGCTTCAGGTTCGAGTACTGGCTGCTGGTCGGAATCTGCGTGACGTTCTACTCCGTCATTTTTCCATTCCGCAGCACCTTCGCCATCAAGTACCTGCAGGAGGCCCAGGGCCTGACGCTCGGCCAGGCGAGCACACTCAACAGTTACGTGTTTCTTGCGGCGGTGTTCGCCACCCCGGTATTCGGCTTACTGCTGGATCGCCTCGGTCGCAACGCGCTGCTCCTGGCGCTCGGCTCGGTGCTCCTGCCCCTGAGCTTTCTGGTGCTGGGCGCCGTGCCCGGTGGCGCGGGACTCTCGACCGCGCTGCTCGGGGTGAGCTTTTCGTTCCTGCCCGCGGTGCTGTGGCCCACCGTAGTGCGTTACTGCGCGCCGCAGCACCTGGGCACCGCGTACGGCATCATGACCACCCTGCAGAACGTTGGCCTCTTCGGTTCCAACCTGGTGGCCGGGCACATCAACGACATGAGCAACGCCAGCGCCGGCAACCCGGGCGGCTACGCACCCATGCTGTGGTTTTTCGGCCTCCTCAGCCTCCTGGCATTCCTGTTCACGGTGCTGCTGTGGTGGCGTGAGCGCTCGCAGCGGAGCGTCGCGGTCGTGGCCGGTCCGGCCGGCATGCACACCTAGCGGGCGAGCATCCACACGCCTGCGGTCATGACGCCAAGACCGGCGAGCCGCGAGAACAGACGTCCGCCGGGAATCAGCCTCTCGAGCAGCGCAAAGATCATCAGTGCCGCAAGCCATAAAAGGTTCATCACCCCGCCGACGAACAGCAGCAACATGAACGCCCAGCAGCAGCCGATGCAATACATGCCGTGCGTAAAACCCAGGCGCAGTGAACCGGGCGCCCGCGGCTGAAAGCCGCCGTGCCGCTGCACAAAAGACAGTGGCGAGCGGCATTGCGACAGGCATGAGTCCTTGATCGGCAGCCACTGGTAGGCGCCCGCGATCATCAGCACCACGGCGCCGAACGGGCGGCTGGCGCTCATCATCATGGGCGTAATCAGAGCCAGTGATTCCAGGCCCCATTGCGCCAGCGCGGCCAGCACGGAAAACAAGGTCCAGGCAAGAAGATAGCCGGATACGAACCATCCAACCGGCGCGAATGCCTGACCCACGGAAGCGCTGCGCCGCGCCACCTGTGCATAGATCAGCGCCATCGGCGCCGCCGACGGGGTCATCATGCCCACCATCATCACCACCCACATGGCGAACATGAGCAGGAAATGCACCGCCGTCCAGGGCGCGAACGCGGGCGCCATCATCCCGGACATGCCTGGCATCGCCGGCGCCAAAGCCATGTCTGCTGCCAGCCAGATCAAATAGGCCCAGGCGAACGCGGTTACGAGCAGCAGCGCGCTCAGCACGATCGTACGATCGCGTCTGAGCGCGCTATCCAGCGTCAATTGATGATGCCGTCCTGGCAGAGATGCAGCTCGCAGAACTGCCCATACGAATCGGTGAGGTCGTACTCGATCGGTCCGGTGGCCTTGGTCCAGCCGCGCCCGATCTCGGCCTTCTTGAATTCAAAGCCACCGACCGGCTCGATGCGGATGCGATGCTCGTTGCCGGTGACCGGATTGAGTATGGGCTCGCCGCGCTGATCGATGTAGCCCGCCACTTTCAGATGGGCGCGGCGCTTGTCGATGTCCACGGCGAAATCAATATCCGCGAAAACCGGATCGTAGACTTTCGACAGCATCGAGAAGAACACCTGGAAGTGGGTTGCGCCGGGTTTGGTGTCCTGCCCACTCATGATGCGCAGCAGCCCATTGCGCTGCGCGTCATTGGCGCGCCGGTCCACGATGGGTACCGCGGCGCCGTTGCCCATATGGATCGGTCCCGGATACTTGTATATGCCGGCGATCCGCAACCCGTCGAGTTGCGTGCTGCCGTGAAAGCCCTTATCGATCTGAATTCCTACGACGGCCCAGCAGTTGCCGTTAGTCGGCAGGGCGTTGAACTGACACGGACAACCGTAGGAGCAATTGCAGTTCGCGAATTCACGGCCGTGGATCGTCCATTTCGTTTCGGTCATTGCGATCTCCCGATGGCCCTGGCAACGGATGATACTCCGGGGCCAGGCTGGCCGCGCCGCCTAAGCCCGCGTACGGGCGCGCACGGCCGCCTTAGCGTTACGCCAGGGCGGCCGCGCGCTAGCGGCATCGCTTCAGGCTTTCTTCGCGTAGTTGCTGGCACCGAACCAGTCGACCACGACCGCCGGCTCGTTACCCACCACCCAGGCGTCATGGCCGCTGGGCAAGGAGGTAATGTCGCCCGGCCCCGCCACAAACTCGGTGCCGTCGTCCATGCGGATACCCAGGCGGCCGCTCACGTGGTACTGGAAGTGCGGCGCTGTGCAACTGTGCGTCTTGGCGATCGGCTTGACGTCATTCGACCAGCGCCAGCCCGGCTGAAACACCAGCCGGCCTACCTCGCCTTCGCCCACCTTGAGGATTTCCGCCCGGCCGTGCGGGAATTCGCGCGTTTCGTCGGGCCTCTGGAACGTCTTGTGTTCGGTCGTTTGCATGGCTCCCCCAATCGACGGCACTTTACCGCCACGGCGAGTATCTACCAACTAGTAGGTAGAGGCAAGGGCTGCTATGATCCTAGGCACCATGAGCCAGCCCGCGCGCGCCTCGCCCGCTACGACAACTGACCGCATTCTCGACGTCGCGGAGCGGCTGGTGCAGACGCGTGGCTTCAACGGCTTCAGCTACGCGGACATCGCCGCCGCGCTCGGCATCACCAAGGCGAGCCTGCACTACCACTTTGCAACCAAGGCGGAACTCGGCCGCACCCTCGTCGCCCGCTACACCGACGCCTTCGAGGGCGCGCTGCAAAAGATCACCGCAGAACAGCCGGACGCGCCCGAGCGGCTGCGCGCCTACGTGCGGCTCTATGCCGACGTGATCAGCGACGGGCGCATGTGCCTGTGCGGAATGGTCGCCGCCGAGTACGGCACCCTGCCCGCGCCAATGCAGAGCGCCATCCGCTTGTTCTTCGAGTTCAACGAGAGCTGGCTCGCCCGCGTACTCGAACAGGGCAGCGAGCAGGGTCGCCTCGCGCTGCGGGTTGCGCCGCGTGACATGGCACGCATGCTGGTGGGGGCGCTCGAAGGCGGGATGCTGGTCGCGCGCACCTATGGCGATGCGGGCCGGTTCGAGTCTGCGGCAAGACTGCTGCTGGGCCAGCTCGAACCTGCCGCGGCGCAGGACGCTGCGCCTCGCGCGCCCGAGCGCCGGCGGCCCATCGCCGCACGCGCGAAGGCCGCGACGCGGCGTCGTTCACAGCCGCGGTAAACGCTCGTAAGCGATGTCCTGGCTGACCAGCGCCTTTGTCATTCTTATCGTGGCTGGCGCCGCCATCGAACTGTGGCTCTCCTGGCGCCAGGAGGCCACGGTCGCAAGCCTGCGCACCGCGGTACCGCTAGCCTTTGCCGCCAGTGTGACCGCGGCGGAACACGCCAAGGCGGCCGACTACACCGTCGCCAGGGCGCGCTTCGGCAGGATCGGCACGCTGGTGGACGCCGCGCTCACCCTGGCTCTCACCGTCGGCGGCGGCATCGCCGCGCTCGATGCCGTGTGGCGCCACACGCGCCTCGGCGAACCCTGGCTCGGTGTCGCGGTGATCGGCAGCTGCGCGCTCGCGGCGCAGCTGATCACGCTGCCGCTATCGGTGTGGCGCACCTTCGTACTCGAGGCGCGCTTCGGCTTCAACCGCACGACGC
Source organism: uncultured Gammaproteobacteria bacterium (assembly GCA_963793895.1). Taxonomy (GTDB): domain Bacteria; phylum Pseudomonadota; class Gammaproteobacteria; order Steroidobacterales; family Steroidobacteraceae; genus 13-2-20CM-66-19. The sequence continues at coordinate 780,425 of CAWCBV010000004.1, read as the reverse complement.
CGATGTTGTTCCTCACCGACCTCGCCAAGGGCTTAGGGCTGGCAGTCCTGCTGGGCGGACCGCTCCTCCTCGCCACCCTGATGCTCATGGAGCGTGCCGGGAATTGGTGGTGGATCTGGGCATGGGGCCTCCTGCTCGGCGTCATGTTCCTCATGGCCTGGGCGTGGCCGGCGTTCATCGCGCCGCTCTTCAACCGCTTCTCGCCGCTCGAGGATGCCGCGCTCAAGGGCCGCATCGAAGCGCTGCTCGCGCGCTGCGGCTTCGCCTCAAAGGGAGTTTTCGTGGTCGACAACTCCCGGCGCTCGAGTCACGGCAATGCGTATTTCACCGGTATCGGGCGCAATAAGCGCATCGTGTTCTTCGATACGCTGCTCGAGCGGCTCGCGCCGGCGGAAATAGAAGCGGTGCTGGCGCATGAGCTCGGGCACTTCAAACTCAAGCACGTACGAGCGCGGCTGCTGTTGTCGATCGCCACCACCTTCGTCGGCCTTGCGCTACTGGGGTGGTTGAAGCAGCGGCCGGAATTTTATGCCGCGCTCGGCGTGCCCACCCCGTCGACGCATGCGGCGCTGCTCCTGTTCGTGCTCGCGGTCCCCGCCTGCACGTTCTTCGTCACGCCGCTCGCATCCTGGTGGTCACGCCGGCATGAGTTCCAAGCCGACGCGTTCGCCACCCGCACCGCGAACGCCGCGCAACTGGCGAGCGCGCTGGTGAAACTCAACCGCGACAACGCCAGCACGCTCACGCCGGATCCCTGGTATGCCGCCTTCTACTATTCACACCCCGCGCCGCTGGCACGGATCGCGCGCCTGAAAGCCGCGTAGGCATCACCACCGCAGCCGGCCAAAGCCCTTGCGCCCGCCCTGCTTTGAAGTGCTCGGCTGCGGAGGCGATTGGAACAGATGCGCATCGAGCCCCGCCTTTGGCCGGCGGAAACGAAGCTACTGTCCGCCGAAATCGCTTCCTGCGATTTCGGCCGATCAATTAAGGGATGTAGTAGAGGTCTATCGTCTTACCGATCCGCTCCACGGGTTGATAGGCACGCGTCCAGGCGTAATCGTTTGGATTGCGCGTCCGCGCGAGTTCGGAAATCGCCACCCAGCCCGTCGTCGGCTGGTTGGGCGGCAGGTTGGTGAAAGGCGGCAGCGGCTCCTGCGACAACAGCGCCGTACCCCGATAGGCCAGCGCCAGCTGCGGGATTTTCAGTTGCGCAGCGCGCCACTCCAGGCGCTTCAGATCCTGGCCCCAGTCAAGATCCGAATCCACCAGCACGTTTTCCGGATGTGCCACGGTCTCGTTGAAATACGGCAGATAATCCGGGTATGCGGTGAGGAGCGTGCTCAGCTGCCATGTCAGGAGCGCCAGTACCGCCGCCTTGCCGGCCATGGCGACGCGCGCCGCTCGCAACCTCCCCAGCGCCTCCCAGGCACGCGCCACCACCCAGGCCGCGCCGAGTGCCAGGAACGGATAGACGATGAGGACATGGCGGATGCCGATGTTGATGCGACTGAAGCTGCTGGCAAACACCAGTACCATCAGCACGAGGACCGCCGGCGCCATCTGCCACAGGTTGCGCTGCCGCCAGCCCTGCCGCGCGAGTCCCGCGAGCCCGGCAAGCCCGGCCACGAGGATCGGCAAGGGCGTCTTCACCGCCAGCGCCACGAGGTAGAAGTACCACCAGCCGGTTAAGCTCACCTGGCCCAGAAGAAAGGACAGGTGCCCGGTGTCGTTGTGCGCCTTGACCGCCACAATGCCATTCACGAGGTCCTTGAACGGACGCGGCAACCACACGTGTTGCAGCAATGCGCCGAGCGCATGGTCAAAGCCGCGCTCCTGCAGCAGGTAGGCCACGGCCCAGTCGAAGCGGTGAGCGACGCCTGCGGGAGTGTCAGCGCGCGGTCCGTATACAAGAAGTATGGGCAGTAACCCGGCGAGCACGGCGAGCGCCAGCCCGGCGAGCCAGGTTCGCTGTGGGCTCGCGAGGCGCGCCTGTCCGGCATCACGACCCGGGCGAACACTCAATCGCAGCAGCGCCAGGAGCGGCAGCGCGAGGCCAACGAACGGCACCGCCGAGAACTTGGTTGCGACCGCGACCCCGGTGGCGAGCCCGAAGCACAGCGCATCCTTGTAAGTGGCGTTCACGATCCAGCGCTGCAGGGCATAGAACGCCAGCAGCATCGTCGCCGCCGCCGCCACATCCAGGCTTGCCAGCGCGCCATTGCCGAGAATCGGCGGCACCGAGGCGAGCAGCAGCACCGCCAGCAGCGCCGCCCCCGGCGAGGCAAAAAGCGCCCGCGCCCACAGCCAGGTGACGAGGAGCAGCAGCGCCAGAAACGGCAGCATGCCTAAGCGCGCGAGCGTGAGATAACGCTCGTAGTTGGCGCCTGAGTAGAGGATATCCTCGCCCTCGCGCGTGCCCTCGGGTCCGGGCGTATCGAAGGAGCGCGCACCGGCAAGATACGGCCCCAGGGCCATGAAGATCCGGCCGAGCGGCGGATGCTCGGTATCGTATTCGTAAATGCCGCGGTCGAGGAGTTCAACCCCGGCAGCCAGGTGCTCCGGCTCATCCCAGGTGTTGGAATACACGCGCCAGCAGCCGGCGGCGAGGATGCAGGCGCCGGCGATGATCAGCGCCAGCGCCAGCCGCACGGCCGGTGCGGTCCGTGCGCCAGGGGATGCGACCAGGGTCACTCTCCGAAAGGATGCCGCAGCACGATGGTCTCGTCGCGCTCGGGGCCCGTGGAAATCAGGTCTATCGGCACGTTGACGAGGCTCTGCAGGCGTTCAAGATAAGCGCGCGCATTCGCCGGCAGCGCCTGGTAGCGGGTCACACCTACGGTGGAATCGCGCCAGCCGGGCAGCTCTTCGTACACCGGCTCGATGCCGGCGTAGCTTTCGACGCTCATCGGCGGCTCAGGCGTGACGACCCCGCCAATCCGGTAGCCGATGCAGATGCGGATGGTGTCGAGGCCATCGAGCACGTCGAGCTTGGTGATGCACAAGCCCGAAACGCTGGAGTTGATGATCGCGCGCTTCAGCGCCACCGAGTCGAACCAGCCGCAGCGGCGGCGCCGGCCGGTGACCGATCCGAACTCGTGACCGACACGCGACAGGTGCTCGCCATAGTCATCGAAGAGTTCGGTCGGAAATGGCCCGGCACCGACGCGCGTCGTGTACGCCTTGACGATACCCAGCACGTAATCAAAGGCGCGTGGACCTAAGCCGGTGCCGGTGCCGGCGAAACTCGCCGTGGTGTTGGAAGAGGTGACGTAGGGGTAGGTCCCAAGATCAACATCCAGCATGGCGCCCTGCGCTCCTTCGAACAGCACGTTCGCGTCCGTGCCGCGCAACTCGTGCAGGGCGCGCGTCACGTCGGTGACCAGGGGCTTGATCTTCTCACCGAGGTCAAGCTGCTCATCGAGGGTTTTCTGAAAGTCGAGCGGCGGCAGCCGATAGTAGTGCTGCAGGACGAAATTGTGGAAATCCAGCAGTTCCCCCAACTTGGCGGCGAAGCGATCGCGCTGGAACAGATCCGCCACCCGCACCGCGCGCCGCGCCACCTTGTCTTCGTAGGCCGGGCCAATGCCGCGCCCGGTGGTGCCGATGGCGTCCGCGCCGCGCGCCCGTTCACGCGCCTGGTCGAGCGCGATGTGCGACGGCAGGATCAAGGGGCAATGCGGCGAGAGGGCGAGGCGCTCGAACACCGGCACGCCCTGCTCGATCAGCGTCTGGCTCTCGCTTAAGAGCGCCTTGAGCGACAGCACCACGCCGTTGCCGATGAAGCAGCGCACCTGGGCGCGCAGGATCCCGGAGGGGATGAGCGACAGGATGGTCTTGCGTCCGCCGATGACCAGCGTATGGCCGGCATTGTGGCCACCCTGGAAACGCGCCACCGCGGCGGCGCTTTCCGTGAGCAGGTCGACAACCTTGCCCTTGCCTTCATCGCCCCACTGGGTGCCGATGATGACGACGAATTTACCCACCGGACTATTGACCTCTAACGCGCCACGAACAGGATGACGACACCAACCAGCATGGAGCCGAGCCCCGCAATGCGCAACTCACGGTCCGGCACCTGCAGCAGCTTCGCCAGAGCGCGCTTCAGTCCCTGCGGATTGGCGAAGGGCGCAATCCCTTCCAACACCAGGAACAGGCCCAGCGCCGCGAGGAAATCCGAAAAATTCACGGCCGACGCCTGGCGGGATCCTTGAAGTACTTGAAGAACTCCCCGTCGGGCGTCACGACCAGCAGATCGCCATCCTTGCCGAGTGCCTTATCGTAGGCCTGCAGACTGCGGTAAAAAGCGTAGAACTCAGCATCCTTCGAGTAGGCGCGCGCGAAGGTCTGCGCGGCGGCCGCATCTCCTTCACCCCTCACCCGCAGCGCGTCACGTTCGGCGTTGGCGACGATCTCGGTACGCTGGCGCTCGGCCGTGGCACGGATGCCGGCGCTGGCGCTCTGGCCTTCGGCGCGCAGGCGGCTCGCCGTCTTGGCGAAGCTTTGCTTCATGCTTTCGTAGACCCGCGCCGCAACCTCATCGGGAAGATCGATGCGCTGCACCCGCACGTCGACCAGTTCCACGCCGAGCGCGCCGGCGTTGCGGCTCGCCTGGCCGAACATCTCACCGGTCACTGCGGCGCGCTCGGCCGAGACGATCTGCTGCAGCGTGCGCTGCGCCACGACGCTCTTGATGCCGTCTTTCACGATCTCCGCGAGCCGCTCGCCGGCCTGCTCCTCGCGGCCGCCGGTAGCGGTGTAGAAGAGCGACGGATCCTTCACGCGCCACTTGACGTAGAAGTCCACGATCAGGCCGCGATTGTCGTTGGTGAGAAAGGTCTCGCCCGTATACGACTGCGACAGGATGCGCCTGTCGAACTTCGTGACCGTGTCCCACGGCCACTTGGCGTGCAGGCCCGGCGCGTAGTTGATGCCGACGATCTTGCCGAACTCGGTGCGAATCGCGAGCTGCGACTCACTCACCGTAAAAAGCGCCAGCGAGCACGCGAGCAGCACCAGGCCGACAGCCAGAAACACCGGAAAGAGGCGCGAGTTCATCTAACGCTCCCCCCGCCCGCGGGCCTCGGCATTGGCCGCGTCCTGATCCTTGGGCGCGCCGCCCACGATCTCCGCGCCCTGCTCGCCTTGTGCCGCGCCTTTTTCCAGCAGCTTGTCGATCGGCAGGTAGATCATGTTGCTGCCCGCGTGGCCGTCGATCAGCACCTTGTGCGAGCGCGCGAGGAGCTTTTCGACGCTGTCCATGTACATGCGCCGGCGCGTTACTTCCGGCGCCTGCGCGTACGCCGCCTGCAGCTGGCTGAAACGCGACGCCTCGCCCTCGGCAATCGCCGTGACCTGCGCCCGGTAAGCCTGCGATTCCTGTTGCACGCGGGTCGCCTGACCTTGCGCCACGGGGATGATGCCGTTGACGTAGGCCTCGGACTCGAGGATCAGGCGTTCCTTGTCCGCCTGCGCCTTGTTTGCATCCCGTTGCGAGGGGATCACCGCATCCGGTACCTGCACATCCTCGAGGTTGACCGTCGTGACCGTGATGCCGGCGTTGTAAGAGTCGAGGGTGTGCTGGATCAGTTCCTTGGTGCGGCGGGTGATCTCCGGACGCGTCGTTCCTACCAGCACCGCATCGAGCGTGCTGCGCCCGACGATCTCGCGGATGGCGCTTTCACTCACCTCGCTCAGCGTCGTTTCCGGATCACGAACCCGGAACAGTTTCTTCACCGGATCGGTGAACTGGTACTGCACGGCGAAGTGCAGGTCGACGAGATTGACATCGGAAGTCAGCACCCGGGATTTAAAGTCGCTGGAATTGACGCTCGCGACGTCGACCTTGGTGACGGTCTCGATCGGCCAGGGCCAGCGCCAGCCCACGCCCGGCGGCTGCACGTCCAGCAGTTTCCCGAACCGCTGCACCACGCCGCGCTCGGCGGCCGTGACCTGGTAGAAGCCGCTGGCGAGCCACACCGCCAGGATCACCAGGCCGGCGGTCATCCACAGCGAGCCACCCTCGCCGCCCGTGCCACCCGGCCGCAGCAGCGACTCGAGCTGCTTCGCCCAGCTCTTCAGGCGCTCATCGAGGTCCGCACCGCCCTGCCCCGGACGGCGTCCCCAAGGAGTTTTCTGACCGCTTGGTTTATTCCAGGCCATATATAAAGGAAATCGTGTGATGTCAGCGCAATTTGGCTGCGCGCGGTAAGGCGGACGATTGTAGGTAGGCGCCCTCGGGCGTACAAGGCATTTCCGGCCCCTGCACCTCCAGGATCTGCACCCCGGCCGTGCGCGCCAGCACCAGCAGCTCAAGATCCGGCAGCTCCACCGCCAACTCGAGCGAACCGTCTTCGGCCGCCTTTTCCCCACGCACGGCGCGCGCCGCGTACAGCCGCGAGCGCAGCGCGCCGGCGCCCGCCGGCACCCGCAGGCGTGCGCGGCGCGCGAAACGCGCCAGCCGCTCGGCGACCGCTGCCGTCAGCAGCTCAAGGCCGGTGCGCTGCTGCGCCGAGATCCACACGGCCGTGGCGCGGCCGTTGGCATCGCGATCAAGGTGCGCAGGCGTATCGAGGCGATCGATCTTGTTGTAGACCAGGATCTGCGGGATGTCGCCCGCGCCGATGTCGGCGAGCACCGCATCAACCTGGGCGATCTGCTCGTCGCGGCGCGGGTTGCTGGCATCCACGACGTGCACCAGCGAGCGTAGCCGCGCGCGCCTCGGTGAGGGTGGACTGGAAGGCCGCCACCAGTTCGTGTGGCAGCTCACGGATAAAGCCCACGGTGTCGGCGACCACAATGGGCGTGCCGCCGGGAAGTGCAACGCGCCGCACCGTGGGATCAAGCGTCGCGAACAGCTGGTCGGCAACGAAGGCGTCAGCACCGGTCAGCGCGCCGAACAAGGTCGACTTACCGGCGTTGGTGTAGCCCACCAGCGCCAGCGAGGGCACGGGGATTTCGGCGCGCTGCTGGCGGCCGGTCTCACGCTGCTGCGTGATCTTTTCGAGCCGCCTGGTGAGCACCCGCACGCGCTGCCCGATGATGCGCCGGTCGCTCTCGAGCTGGGTCTCGCCGGGGCCGCGCAGGCCGATGCCGCCTTTCTGGCGTTCGAGGTGGGTCCAGCCGCGCACCAGGCGGCTGGCGATGTGTTTCAGCTGCGCCAGCTCCACCTCGACCTGCCCCTCCGCGCTGCGCGCGCGCTGCGCGAAGATGTCGAGAATCAGGCCGTTGCGATCGAGGACGCGGCGCTCGATGAGCTTCTCGAGGTTGCGTTCCTGGCTGGGCGAGAGCGCGTGATCGACGAGAATGACATCCGCCTGGTTCGCGTGCGCCGCGTCGCGCAACTCCTCGGCCTTGCCGCTGCCCATGAAGTAACGCGGATCGGGCCGGTCACGCCGGCCGGTCACCGTGGCAACCGGCGTCGCGCCGGCGGACAGCGCCAGCTGGGTAAATTCCTGCAGGTCTTCCGGGTCGACGGGGGCGCCCAGACCTAAGCGCACGAGGACCGCGCGCTCACCGCTCCGTGGGCGTTCGAACATCAGTCGGCCGGCTTCTCCGCAGCGCCCTCACCGTCCTCGCTCGGCAGGTGCACGTTGCGCGCCGGCACCACCGTCGAGATCGCGTGCTTGTAGACCATCTGGCTGACGCTGTTCTTCAGCAGCACCACAAACTGGTCGAAGGAATCGATCTGGCCTTGCAGCTTGATGCCGTTCACCAGGTAGATCGATACGGGCACCCGCTCCTTACGCAGCGCGTTCAAAAACGGGTCTTGCAGGGACTGACCTTTGGCCATCAGGTTCTCCTTATTTTTTGCTGCTTCGAATTTTTTTCCGCAGGAAAACGACCGCACACGAACTTTCCGTGTTCGCACGATCTGACTGTCAAGCAAGTTGCCCCACCAAAATGGTGAGGACCGACGCTTACGATCTTAACATGCAGCGTCTCTCAAAGCCCAAGACGCTTGAGCTCCGCACGAATGTCTCGGTTCAACGACAGCTGACTGGACTCCGAGTCGAGCCATTGCGCGCGGCGTTCTCCTCGCAGCCAGGTCAGCTGCCGCTTCGCCAGCTGGCGCGTTGCCGCAATTCCGCGTCGGACTGCCTCATTCCGGTCATATTCCCCGTCGAGATGCGCCCATAACTGCCGGTACCCTACGGCGCGCATCGACGGATGACGGGCGGTGAGATCGCCGCGGTGGTGCAGCGCACGCACCTCCTCAAGGAAGCCCGCGGTCATCATGGCGTGGAAGCGCCGCGCGAGCCGCTCGTGCAGGAGCGGGCGTTGTTGCGGGGCGAGCGCCCAGAACCTGACCCGCCAACCGGCGAGCGGGCTCAGCGTCCGGCGCTGCAGTTGCGAGATCGGCTGGCCGGTCGTGTAACACACCTCCAGCGCCCGCTGGATCCTTTGCCCATCGTGCGGGCTGATGCGGGCGGCGGCCTGCGGGTCCAGCGCCTGAAGTCGTGCGTGCAGCGCCGGCCAGCCGTGTTGTGTCGCTTCACTGTCGAGTGTCGCGCGCAGCTGCGGGTCAGCTGCGGGCAGCACCGCGAGCCCGTCCAGGAGCGAGCGCAGGTACAACATCGTCCCGCCGACCACCAGCGGCACGCGGCCGCGGGCCTGGATGTCCCCGATGCGCGCCAGCGCGTCGGCGACGAAGCGGCCGGCGGAATAGCCCTCCGCCGGGTCGCAAATGTCTATCAGGTGATGCGGCACCCGTGCGCGCACCGCCGCCGGCGGCTTGGCGGTACCGATGTCGAGCCCGCGATAGACCAGCGCCGAGTCGGCACTGACGATCTCAACCGGTGCATCCTGCGCCAGGCGGACGGCCCAGTCGGTTTTGCCCACACCGGTCGGGCCGGTGAGCACCAGGATCAACGGGGACTGCACCTGGGAATCGCTGTCGACGGGCGCGCGCGCCGGCACGCTTAGCGCCCCCGCAGAAACAACTGGTCGAGCTGCTGCAGCGACAGGCGCGTCCAGGTGGGACGGCCGTGATTGCACTGGTTAGCCCGCTCGGTTGCTTCCATCTGTCGCAGCAGGGTGTTCATTTCCGGCAGGGTCAGGCGGCGGTGCGCGTGGATCGCGCTGCGGCAGGCCAGGGTGCCGAGGAAGCGGTCTGCGGCGGCCTCCAGGTGATGGCTGCTGCCATCGAGCGCCAGATCCTGGATGAGGGAGCTGACGACGCCTTGAATGTCGGCCGTGTCCAGAATCGCCGGCACGCGCCGCAGCGCCAGGCGCGTCGGCCCCAGCGCGTCCATTTCAAAGCCCGCCTGTTGCCACTCCTGGCGGCGTTCCAGCAGCGCCTCAAGCTCATGCGCCTTGAGGTCCACGACCACCGGATGCAGCAGCTGCTGCGATGCGGGGGTGGCGCTGCCGCGCTGGGCCTTGAACTTCTCGTACAACACGCGCTCGTGAGCCGCGTGCATGTCCACCAGCACGAGTCCGTCCCGGTTCTGGGCGAGGATATAGACGCCATGCAGCTGCGCGAGCGCGGTGCCGAGCGGCTGATCGTCCGCGGATGAGAGCGCGGGCGCCTGTTGCACGCCGGCGGCGAGCAGCCACGGGTCACGTCCCGCGTCGTAGAACGGCAGACCGGGATGCGTGCCGGGTGGAGGGTGCGGAGCGCTGCCGGCATAGGCCGACACCAGCGGTTCGCCGGCCGCGCCGGCGTAGGCCGCGGCGTCAACCGCACCCGCGGCGTCTGCCAGAACGGGTTTCGTCCCGGCCAGCGCGCGCTCGACGGCACGCATCACAAAGTCATGGATCTGGCGGCTGTCGCGGAAGCGCACTTCGAGCTTGGCCGGGTGCGCGTTGACGTCCACCAGCTTCGGGTCGAGGGTGAGATACAGCGCGTAGGCGGCGTGCCGGCCGTGGTACAGCACATCGCGGTAGGCGAGCCGCACCGCGTTCATGAGCAGCCGATCGCGCACACTGCGACCGTTCACGAACCAGAACTGTTGATCGGGCTGCGCACGCGAGCGGGTCGGCAAGCCGATCCAACCAGACAGCATGACCGGACCTGCGGCGTGAGTGACCGCGAGGGCCGCGGCCGTGAATTGCGCGCCCAGAATCTCATCGAGCCGCGCGGCTTCCGTGCCGACCCCGGCCACGGCCGGCGCATCGAGGAGCACACGATTGCCGTGCCGAAGCCGGAAGGCCACGTCGAAGCGCGACAGCGCCAGGCGCTCGACGAGTCTCGCGATGTGAGTCAGCTCAGTCGTGTCGCTGCGCACAAACTTACGGCGCGCCGGCACATTGAAAAAGAGGTCCCGTACCTCGATGCTGGTGCCCTGGGGTTGCGCCGCCGGGCGAACTGGCGTGGCGGCGCCGCCTTCAATCACGATTTCGAAAGCCTGGGCGGCACCGGCCGCCCGCGTGGCGATGCGCAGCTTCGATACCGAGCCGATCGAGGGCAGCGCCTCACCGCGAAAGCCGAGCGTGGTCACCGCCTCGAGGTCATCGAGGGAGGTGATCTTGCTGGTGGCGTGGCGGGCGAGCGCCAGGGGCAACTCGGCGGCGGCGATGCCACGGCCGTCGTCGCGCACGCGGATCAAACCCACGCCGCCGCGCTCGACATCCACCTCGATGCGGGTGGCGCCAGCGTCCAGGCTGTTTTCGATGAGCTCCTTGACTACCGAGGCCGGCCGCTCGATGACCTCGCCGGCGGCGATCTGGTCGACGAGCTCATCGGGAAGCACGCGGATGGGCATGGCCGCGCAGTGTACAGGCGATGCGCGCCGCTTTGAGCGCTGAGCGCGCTGGCGGGTCAGTCCGCGGTCAGATTCTAAGGCGTCGGGGGCGCGGACTGCGCGTCCGCGGCACTGGCCAGGGTGGTGCGGCGCTCCTGCTTGAAGCGCGTGCCGTCCGGGGGGTTGTGCACGAAGTACGTGCGCACCCCGCTGGCGATCGCATCCGCGAGCTGCGCCTGGTGACTCGTGTTGCGCAGGCGCCGCTCTTCTTCGGGATTGGAAATGTAGGCGGTCTCGATGAGCATCGACGGAATGTCGCGCGATTTCAGTACCACGAATCCCGCATGCTGCACCTGCGCCTTGCGCACTTCGCCCACGCCTTCGAGGGCTGCGACCACGCGTTCCGCCGCGGTGGCGCTTACACCGATAATCTCGTTCTGCGTCATGTCGATCAGGACCGGTTCGAGCGCTCCCTGGTCCTCGGGGCGCGCGCCGCCCACCAGGTCGGCCGCGTTTTCACGCTCGGCCAGCCAGCGTGCCGCCTCGCTCGAGGCGCCGTGCTCCGACAACACATACACCGAAGCCCCGGTCACGCTGCGATCCCGGATCGAGTCGGCGTGCACGGAGATGAACATGTCGGCGTGTGCGCGGTGGGCGCGCCCGATGCGGTCGTGCAGTTCCAGGAACTCGTCGCGATCGCGCGTCAGTACGGCATGCATACCAGGTTCGGTGTTGAGCGCTCTCGCAAGCGCGCGTGCGATGGCGAGCGTGACGTCCTTCTCGCGCGTCCCGCCATGGCCGATGGCTCCGGGATCCACGCCACCGTGTCCGGCGTCCACGGCGATGATGACGTCGCGATCCCCGTCGGCCGGGGCGTGTGTCGCGGATAAGGCGCGCGGAGGCGCATCCGCCAGCAATGTGCCTGCCGACGTCGATGCCTCACCCAGCGTGACGCGCAGTTGCCGCGACCCCGCGCCTGCTCCCCAGGTGCTGCGGGCGGAGAGCGCGGATCGCAGCTGCAGGACCACGCGCAGCGTGCCGCGCGGCTGCGCGCCTACGCGAACGGCGGTGACGATGCCACTGGCGGCGGACGCCTGGAAGTCAGCGCCAAGATGCGTGTTGGGAAGGTCGAGGACGACCCGCGGGGGATTGTCGAGGGTGAAGAGTTTTTGGGCGGCGTCCCCGCTCAAGTCCAGGGTGACCTGCGCCGCGTCCGTCCCGGCGGCGAGCGTCATGGCCCGCAATTCCGCGCCCGCAGTGGCCTGCGCCGCGCCCAGGGCACCAAAGCCCGTAAGACCGATGAGGATGGTTTCGCGAAAAATCAGTTTAATCATAGAGTTCGCGATAGCAACTTTCCGCGTAATCTACGACTTTACACCTTGAGCTTCAACCTCGGCGAGCCAGGACTCCCCGAGTGCCGAAGCGGCGCTGAGTTCAATGTCGTGCCCATGCGCGCCCACCGAGAATGCCAGGGTGATGTCGGCGCGCGGCAGCCGCCCGGCCCCGCGCTCGGGCCACTCGATCAGCCACACGTGCTTCGCCTGCGCCCACTCGCGCAAGCCCAGGCCCTCGATTTCGGCTGCGCTGTTGAGGCGGTACAGATCAAGGTGCACGACCGTCAGCGCGCTCGCCGGGTACAGTTCCAGGAGTGTGTAGGTGGGGCTCCTCACCGGCCCCGGCACACCCAGGCCGCCCAGGAAGCCGCGCGCAAACGTCGTCTTGCCCGCGCCGAGTTCCCCACTCAGGTACAGCACCACCGGAGCTGCCGGCGGGAGTGTCGGGGCGCTAAGCACGCGTGCCATGCGGCTTGCGAGTGCTTCCGTGTCAGCGGCCGTTCGACAGTGCCGGTGCATCGGCCGCTACAGGTTGACGCAGCGCTGCAGTTCCCGCGCCACATCCCCCGCCAGGAGCCCGCGTTCACCCGCGCGCGCCGCGGCATCCCCGGCGAGCGCGTGCACCAGCACGCCGACGCGCGCCGCACGCCAGGGATCCCCGCACTGCGCGAGAATTCCGGCGATCGCGCCGGTCAACACATCACCCATGCCGGCGCTCGCCATGCCGGGATTGCCGCGCTCGCACAAGCCGGGGGTGCGGCCGCGCGTCCCCACCAGCGTGCCCGCCCCCTTCAGTACGACGGTGCCATGGCAGCGCTCCAGCAGTCGGGCCAGCGCGCCCATACGATCGCGCTGCACTTGCTGCGCGCTGATATCGAGGAGCCTGCCCGCCTCGCCCGGGTGCGGTGTGAGGATCCAGTTGTCCCGCGGCGTAAGCCCCTGCGCCGCCAGAAGATTGAGCGCGTCGGCATCCACGACCAGCGGCTTGTCGCTGCCGAGAACCGCCGCCAGGGCCCGGCTCGCCCAGCTCGTGCGCCCAAGCCCGGGCCCCACCGCAATCACCTCCGCGCGTTTCAGCGCCTCGAGGAGCACCTGCTCGTTCTCGAGCGCCAGACAGATCAGCTCCGGCCGCCCCGCTGCGATGGCCGCGACGTTCTCGGGCGCCACCGCGACCGTCACCAGGCCCGCGCCAACGCGCAGACACGCTTCTCCGGCCAGGCGCACCGCGCCCGGCATACCGCTGCCGCTCCCGACGATGAGCACGCGGCCAAAATCGCCCTTGTTCGCCGCCCGCGCACGCCGCGGCAGCGCCTCGTGAATTTCCGGCTCGCTGATGCGGGTAAGCGCCGGTGCGAATCCGACCGGCTGCGTGGCCGTCAGCTCCAGGTCATCGAAAAACACGCTGCCCGAACACTCCGGACCGTCGCCGACGAAGAGCCCGGTCTTCAGTCCCGCGAAGGTCACCGTCGCCTCGGCGCGCACCGTCTCAGCACCCGCCGCGCCCGTGTCGGCGTCGAGTCCCGAGGGCACGTCGAGCGAAAATACCGGCAGCCCGCGCGCGTTGATGGCGCGAATAACCTGCGCCAGTTGTTCGCTCACCGCGCCGCGCACACCGGTGCCGAGCAGCGCATCCACGATCAGCTCGCCCACGTCCAGGCGCTCCGCCGCGAACGGCTGCACCTGCCCGCCACTCGCCCGGAAGTCCTCGTACGCCTGGCGCGCGTCGCCTCGCAGCTTGCTCACCGCAGCTGCATGCAACACCGAAACCGTGAGTCCCGCGGCCTGCGCGAAGCGCGCCAGCACATAGCCATCGCCACCGTTGTTGCCGGAGCCGCAGACAATGACAATGCGATGCGCCGTGGGCCAGCGGGTGCGCAGGTAGCGCAGCGCCGCCTCGCCGGCGCGCTTCATGAGCGTGTAGCCGGCGATGCCCAGCTCGTCTATCGCGTGCGCATCAAGCGAGCGCACCTGGGTCGCGGAGTACAGCAGCGTCGGCAGAGCCATGAGGTGATTATACTGACCTAAGTGATCGACCTTAGCGCGCTCAAGGGTGAACTCGCCGCGCGTGCCCGCGCGCTGGGCTTTGGCGCGCTTGGGGTCGCCGGGATCAGCATCCCCGAGGACGAACGGCACCTCTTGCGCTGGCTCGATGAGGGCTTTCACGGCGAGATGCACTATATGCAGCGCCACGGTGTCAGGCGCAGCCGGCCGCAGGAGCTCGCCCCCGGCACGGTGCGGGTGGTGAGCGCGCGCCTGGACTACTGGCCGCAGGACGCGCGCGCTGCGCCGGCGGTGCTGGCGCAAGGCGGCCTTGCGTATGTGTCGCGCTACGCGCTCGGGCGCGACTATCACAAGATCCTGCGCCAGGCGTTACGCAAGCTGGCGCTGCAAATGCAACAGCGCATCGGAGCATTCGGCTACCGCGTGTGCGTCGACAGCGCGCCGGTGCTGGAGAAAGCGCATGCACGGGACGCCGGACTTGGCTGGATCGGCAAGCACACCAATCTTATCGCCCGTGACGCGGGCTCGTATTTCTTCCTCGGCGAGATCCTCACCGATCTGCCCCTGCCGCTAGATACGCCGGCGAGTGCGCACTGTGGCACCTGCAGCGCCTGCATCCCGGCCTGCCCCACCGCGGCCATCGTCGCGCCCTACCGGCTGGATGCGCGGCGCTGCATCTCGTACCTGACGATTGAGCATCGCAGCGCCATTCCCGTGGAACTGCGCGCCGCCATCGGCAACCGTATCTATGGGTGCGATGACTGTCAGCTGGTGTGCCCATGGAACAAGTTCGCCCGCGCGGCGGCGCATCCGGACCTGAAGGTGCGTCATGGCCTGGACGCGCCGGCGTTGCCGGCGGTGTTTCGCTGGACGGCGGCACAATTCGAGGCGCGCATGCGCGGCTCGGCCATTTACCGCATTGGCTACGAGCGCTGGTCGCGCAACATCGCCGTGGCGCTCGGCAACGCGCCGCGCTCGCACGACAACCACCGCGCGCTCGAGGAGCGCCGCGAGGACGCCTCGCCGCTGGTGCGCGAACACGTCGCCTGGGCGCTCGCGCAGCAAGCATCGCAGCCGGCCAAGAACTAAGCGCGCGTGACCTGCACGTTGTCGATGAGCCGGGCCTTGCCTAAGCGCGCGGCGCTAAGCACGACCAGCTCGCGCGTGCCGGGAAGCGGCGGACTCAGGCTGGCGGCATCGCGCACCGCAAAATAATCAGGGCGGAAACCGGCACGCTCGAGCGCCTGAACGCCGGCGCGCTCGATGCTGGCGAATTCCGCGTCCCCGGCTGCGAGTCGCTGCGCGGCCGAAAGCAGTGTCGCGTGGATCGCCGGCGCCAGCGCACGCTCGGCCGCCGTCAGGTACTGGTTGCGGGAGCTCATGGCGAGCCCGTCGGCATCCCGCACCGTCGGCGCGCCGATAATTTCGACCGGCATGCACAGGTCGGCAGTCATGCGGCGGATGATGGTCAGCTGCTGGAAGTCCTTCTCACCGAACACGGCGACGTCCGGCTCCACGATGTGGAACAGCTGCGCCACCACGGTGCAGACGCCCTCGAAAAACCCCGGGCGAAATTCGCCCTCCAGGATGCGCGACAGACCCGGCACCTCGACGCGCGTGGCGCGCTCGGCGCCGTTCGGATAGATCTCGCTCGCCTCGGGACTGAACATCAGGCTGCAGCCGGCCGCGGCCAGCATGCGGGCGTCCTCCAGCGGCGTACGCGGGTAGTGGGCGAAGTCCTCGTTCGGCCCGAACTGCATCGGGTTCACGAAAATGCTCGTCACGAAGCGATCCCCGTGGCGACGCGCGGCCTCGATGAGACTGACGTGGCCGGCGTGCAGATTGCCCATGGTCGGGACAAATGCCACCCGCAGGCCCTGCCGGCGCCAGGCCCGCACGCGCTCGCGCACCGCGGCGATGGTGGTTACGGTGTCCAACTAGAAGCAGTGCTCGGGAGCGGGATATTCGTGCTGCTTCACGGCGCGTACGTAGCGCTGCAGGGCGTCCAGGTTGTTCGCGGCCCCGTCCATGAAGTTACGTACGAAGCGCGGCTTTCTGCCGGTGGTGATGTCCAGGATGTCGTAGGTGACCAGGATCTGGCCGTCGGTGTCAGGACCTGCGCCAATGCCGATCACCGGCACGTGCAGTTCCGCGGTAATGGTCTTGCCGAGCGCGGCCGGAATGCACTCCAGCAGCACGATATCCGCGCCCGCCGCTTCCAGGCGCTTGGCCTCATCAACCAGGCGCGCGGCGGTTTCGCGTTCGCGTCCCTGCACCCGAAAACCACCGGTCTTGTGTACCGACTGGGGCTTCAGGCCCACGTGGGCACACACGGCGATGTCGTGGCTCGCCAGGAACTCCACGATCTCGGTCTGCTTGCCGCCGCTTTCGAGCTTGACCATCTGCGCGCCGCCTTCCTGCATCAGGCGCACGGAATTGGTGAGCGCGAGCTCGCGCGTCGGGTAGCTCATGAACGGCAGGTCGCCGATCAGGAACGGCCGGTGCAGGCCGCGTGCCACCGCGGCGCTGTGGTACGCCATCTGGTCCATGGTGACCGGCACGGTCGTGTCATGTCCCTGGATCACCATCCCGAGCGAGTCCCCGACCAGCACCACGTCCACGTCCGCGGCATCCATGAGGACTGCAAAGCTCGCGTCATAACACGTGAGGCACGCGATTTTCTCACCGTCGGCCTTCATGCGCGCCAGCGTCGCGAGCGTGACCGGCGCACGGCTGACGTCGCGTTGCAGGTGTGTGTACATGGCGTAAGCGAGTGTAGCTAGATCGCGCGGCTGCGCAACGGGTTGTAGTACAGCCGGCCGCGCGTCATGCGCTTGATGGCGGCCAGCAGCTCGTCATAATCGCGTTGGTTCGCGATCGGATCGATGGCGGCGGCATTCACGATCAGCAGCGGCGCGGCGTCGAACTCGTGGAAAAAGCGCGCGTACGCCTCGTTGAGGCGCTCCAGGTACTGCCGTTCGATGTACTGCTCGTAGTCCACGCCGCGCCGCAGGATACGCTCCTGCAGTACATCCACCGGCGCCTGCAGGTACACCACGAGGTCCGGCTTCGGCACCTGGATGTCGAGCCTGGCGTACAGCTGCTCGTAGAGAGCGTACTCGGCGTCATCGAGCGTGACGCGCGCGAACAGGCGGTCCTTTTCGAACAGATAGTCGGCGACGCGTGTCGGGGCAAACAGGTCCGCCTGCTTCAGGGCCGCCAGTTGCTGCGCGCGCTGCAGCAGGAAGTACAGCTGCGCCGGCAGGGCTCCGGCGCGCGGGTTCTTGTAGAAGCGCTCGAGGAAGGGGTTCTGGGCGGCCTGCTCGAGTACCAGCTGCGCCGACAGACTGGCGGCGAGGCGGCGCGCGAGGCTGGTCTTGCCCACACCGATCGGACCCTCGACCACGAGATACTTATGGGCTGCTTCGCTCGCCATGTGCCTGCAACAGAGTTAGCCCGAGGGCAGTGACGCGTCCCTTGAGCTCGGCCACGCGGCCTAAGCCCGGCAGATCCAGATCCGGGGCAATGTCTGCCAGAGGATACAGAACGAAGTTACGCTCCACTATCCCGGGATGCGGCAGCACCAGCAGCCCTTGCGGGCGGCGCTCGCGAGCGTAGGAAAGGAGGTCGAGGTCGATAATGCGCGGCCCCCAGCGCTCGCGCAGCGCCGGTCGGCCCAGCTCCGCCTCAATCCGGCGCAGCTCCTCAAGCAGGGCATCGGCGTCGAGGCGGGTGAGGACACCGGCCACCGCGTTGACGAAATCAGGCTGCGGGATGCTGCCCAGCGCAGGCGAAGCGTACAACGGCGACACGAGCACGAGGTGCGTCAGCGGCAGGCGCTGGAGGTGGCGGCAGGCCTTGAGCACCTGCGCCCGCGGATCATCGAGATTACTGCCGATGCCGATGTAGGCCGGCCACCAGGTCTGCATGCGCAGCGAACCCCTCAGGCTTAAGGAGCCGCGGGCTTGGGCGCACGGCGGCCGCGGCGTCGCCCGCCGCGCCGGCGGGGAGCCCGGTCGGTGCGGGGCGGCGCGCCGGCGCCGGCGCGCGTGCCGCCGGTGAGTGCGTCGGCCATGGTGCCGCGCTCTTCGGCCGAAACCTCCTGCAGACGCGTCCACCACTGCGCCATCTCCGCTGGCGCCAGTCCGAACTGCGCACGCAACAGCAACAGGTCGTACGCGGCGCGAAAGCGCGGATGCTCGAGTACCCGCAGCGCGCGCCGGCCGCGCGGGTGCTCGAGGCGCGGCTGCAACGCGAACATCTCGCGCACGCCGAGCGAGAATCGCTTCGGAATGGCAATGCGTGACTGCGCCTCGCGCGTCGCCTGGTCGCAGGCGTCGAGGATGGTGGCGAGCTCGTGCCAGCGCTCGGGAGCCGTGGCCTCGATAATGCCCGCGATGGGCCCATATAAGAGGAGTGCGAAGAGAAAAGTGGGCGTGACCGGCTTGTCGGCCGCCACGCGGGCATCGGTATTCTGCAGGCCCTGCACCAGGAGTTTCTCGACCAGGCTCCCGGGGTGGCTCGCGAAGTACGCCTCCACGCTCGGCAGCAGCCCCGCGAGCAGTCCCCGGCGGCGCAGCACCGGAAAGCTGCGGGCGCCGTGCCCGGTAAGGAAGAGCTTCAGCGTCTCATCGAAGAGGCGCGCCGGCGGCACTGCCCCCAGCAGGTCCCGCAGCGCGCCGATCGGGCGCGCGGTGGCCGGATCGATGGTAAATCCGAGCTTTGCTTCGAAGCGTGCGGCGCGCAGCATGCGCACCGGATCCTCGCGAAAACGCGTCTCCGGATCGCCGATCAATTTCAGGGTGCGCGCCTCGATGTCGTGCGCCCCGCCGACGTAGTCCCACAGCGAGAAGTCGGCGATGTTGTAGTAGAGCGCGTTGGCCGTGAAGTCGCGCCGCCATACATCCTCGTCGATGGTGCCGTAGACGTTGTCGCGCAGGATGCGCCCGCTCGCATCCAGCATGCGCGCGCCGGAATCGTCGGCCTCGGCGGCACCGCCGGAACGGCGCCCTGCCCGCGGCCGCGCGACCACGGCGACCTCTGGCGGGTCCGCATCAAGTCCCGCGTCATCGAGCTCGGGCGATTCGCCATCCTCCGGATCCGCAGCCGGCAGCGGTTCGTCGCCCTGGGATGGCGCGCTCGTCGCCCGAAAGGTCGCGACCTCGATGATCTCGCGTCCAAAGAACACGTGGGCGAGGCGAAAACGCCGCCCGACCAGGCGGCAGTTGCGGAACAGGCGCTTCAGCTCCTCGGGCAGCGCATCGGTCGCGACGTCGAAGTCTTTCGGCTCAATGCCGATAAGCAGGTCGCGCACGCAGCCACCGACCAGAAAGGCCATAAAGCCCGCATCGCGCAGGCGATACAACACGCGCAGCGCGTTGGGCGATATGTGCGAGCGGGAAATTGTATGCTCGGATCGCGAGATGATCCGCGGGGCGGCAGCAGGAGTCGCAACCGACTCAGTGGGTTGGTTCAATTCTTCGCTTTCGGCTTGAGCAATCAGGACAGCTCTCTATAATACCGCGCTCTTAGCCCAAGACCCCGCAGCCGCTCCCATCGTCTAGAGGCCCAGGACATAGCCCTCTCAAGGCTAGTACACCGGTTCGAATCCGGTTGGGAGCGCCATTAAAATCAATGACTTAACTTGTCACCGGGGACTTTAACCCCGTGGTGGGGCGGTCGGTTCGCGCCTGGGGCGCCTAAATTGCGCAGTTATAACGCTCGTCGCGCGGCGGCCGCGCGAAGATGCGATTCACAAGCGGTTCGAAGGTGGCGAGACTCTCACTCGCGTAGTCCGGATCGAACGAACACTGATCCCAGGCCGCGCAAAAGTGCGCGCAGGCCTCGTACCAGGGATGATCCCGCAGGCGGTCACGCGCGTCGCGATCACCCCCGAAGTGATGCACGTAGTAGTAGTTCTGGAACAGCGCGTGCTGCGCGACGATCCAGGTGACTTCCGGACGCACGTACGGACGCAGGATGCCGGCCGCGACTTCCGCATGGTTGTAGGGCGCGAGCTCATCGCCAATGTCATGGATCAGCGCCGCGACGATCAACTCCTCGTCGGCGTTGTCGCGCAGCGCGCGCGTCGCGGCCTGCAGTGAATGCCCCAGACGACTTACCGGATAGCCCTCGAGGGAGTGATCGAGCTTGCGCAGGCTCTCGAGCACACGCTGCGGCAGGCCCGCGGCATATTTCTTCTCAGACTCATCGAGCAGGAGGTAGTCCTCTTTGCTGCCATCCTGCATCCGCCGGAAGCTGACGATCCTGTTCATGCAGTGCGCCTCACCACGGACGTCTGCGCACGGCGCCGCAGTACGCGATACAGACTACGCGGCCCGTCGATGTCGATGTAGCACCCCTGCAGGTGACGCAAGCCCTCGGCGGGATCGAACCCGGTTCGCCCGTGCAGCAATCGACAGTTATCGAACATCACGAGATCCCCGGCCTTAAGAAGAAAGCGGATCTCGAAGTCCGGCGCACGCAGACGGTGGTCAAACAGGCGCCGTGCCCGAAAGTACGCCTCGAGCCGCTCGGCGGAAAAAAGCGGCACGAAATCCAGCCGCGGACTGAAATGGATTGCCTTCAGGGCCCCGGTGACATCCAGCTCAATCGGCGGCGCACTGGCGGTGAGCTCCGTGTCGGCATCGATGTACTTGAAGCGCACCGGCGTGCGGCTGAGAACATCGAAGGCCTGTGGATGTTCCGCCCGCAGGGCCTGCGCCACGGCAAAGCCGTCCACCAGGGTCGACAGACCCCCACGGGTCTCGTTCACGAGGCAATGCAGCAGCTGAATGCCCGGCACCGGCGCCCGATACGGATTATCCGTGTGCGGATCAAGTGGCACCGGTGTGTACGCGAGATCGATCGCGTCGGGCGTGGAGCGAACATCGAACAGTGCGCCGAAATTCGTTTCGCGGGTAAAGCCGAACATCGAACCGACCTTGAGCACCGTGCCACGCGCGGTGGGCACACCCTCGAAAATCACGAACCCGAGCGTCAGGAAGGATTCGAGCCATGAGAACAGCTCCGCCTCGTCCGGGTCAGGACGCCAACGGGCCCGGGGAAGATCCCCGAACGTACCATCCCACAGGCGCGGCGCGGGACAATCGTGACTGTTAGACGCGAGCGCCGCCTCCGCGATTATCTCCTCAGCGCTGAAGCTCGCCTCGTGACCGTCGCTGAACTTGATTTTGTATATGCCCGGCGCAGTCCGCGACAGCGCGAGCACTTTCAGATCAGGGTCGAAGTCGGAAGGGTCCTGCAGGCGCTGGTGTGTCTTAAGATCCATGCTGGCGGCATCCTGGCAGCGCTCGCGCAGCCACAGCGGGTGAATCGGCTGTTGTGAGCCGTCTTCACGCTCGAGCACCAGCTGCGTGAGCGTGCCTATCTTCAGACTCAACGATCGTTCCACAGCCACCTTGCGAGTCTAGCGTCGCATCCTGAGCAGTGTCCACGCTGTCGCTTGCTGGCCGCGTTGGCCGCGCGGTGGGTACCCCGGTAGAGCTTCACGCCTCCTCAGATGCAAACGTGTAGAACGTAACCGGCGAGGCAGCCCCGCCAAGAGCGCGATAAAAGTCGAGCGCATCGGTATCGGCGTTATCCGCGGACACGAATACGACACTGATGCCGCTGGCCGCGGCGCGCGCGCGCAGATCGGTGAGCAAGCGCCGTCCAACACCCTGGCGCTGATAGTCGCTGCGTACCGCAATGTCGTAGATGAAAATTTCGGCGGACGAGGAACTCGTCATGGGCAAGGTGTGCGCGGTGAGTCCGCCCACGATGACATCGTCGACGCACGCGGCGATCGCCCAGAAATCCTCGTGCGCCAGGAGGCGATCCAGGTAGTCGTCGCTGAGCGATTCGCCACCCTGTCCGAACACCTCAGCCATGGTGGCAAAGAGCCTGCGGGCAAGTTCCCGGTCACCTGGGGTAAGTCGCCTGACTTGTGCATGGGCGGCGCCAGCCATACGAACCTGGAGCGCAGACCTTCAGCGCCTCGGACGCGCCAGCGAGTCCGCCACGACCCACGCGGCGCCGGTCAGGGCGAGATTCACGGCGTTCTCGTTCCAGATCCAGTGGTTGGAGGGATCGGCCACGAGCATCCGTAGGTGCACCAGCGGAGTGAAGGAGGCGAACATGACGGTCAGCAGGATCGCGGCGAGGCGGGCCTGCACGCCCGTCAGGATCGCAATGCCCGCCGCGATGTGGGCAACCCCGGTCGCATAAGCCCAGAACTCCGGCGTCGGCGGCAGCCACTTGGGGACCAGCGGCGCGGTCAGGTTCATGTAGACAAAATGTGCTCCGCCAAATATCAGCGCACACACCCCGAACGCCAGCTGGCCCAGGCGCGTCAGGCGCGCCGCCAGGGCCGCATCGATCCTGGCGCTGGCGGCGTAGACGATCAGCCCGCCCGCCGTGATCGCGAGCTCAATGGCGCCGCTCTCGTAGGGACCGTACTCGGCGTAATGGGCGAGCAGCACGCTGCCGTTCATGAGGATGACGACGATGAGCGCGAAGTAGGTGGTGAGCGCCGCGGCGCCCCAGGCCAGGGTCCGACCCCACACGACGGCCGCGCCCGCGACCAGCATGAACACCGCGGCGGCATAGGCCAGGGCGGTGCGGCCGGGAAAATCCTCGGGCACTGGCTGTCCCGGGTGGAAGTCCCCGAACGCCAGGCACACCAGCCCCAATGCCATCATGCCCAGGCCGTAGACGCGCCAGCCGAAGCCCATCGGCGTTTGTTGCGCGCTCATGAGTTCAGGCTACGGCACCACCGGCAGGAGCACGCTGCTCGCGGTCGCGGCGCCTCGATAGACACTTTCAGTCGCCGGCCGGTAGTCCTTGGGTTTGGCGTTGAAAATGTTCTCCACATAGGTCTGCGGATTACGGTCGTAGAGGGGGAACAGACTCGACTGCACCTGGATCATGATCTTATGACCGGGGAGGAAAACATGATCAACATTCGGCAGGCCGAACTTGTACTCCGCCACCTTGCCCGGAATCAAAGCTGCCGGACGGTCGAAGCCGTGCAGGTAGCGGCCCCTGAAAATCTCGATGCCGACCGGCAACTCGAACCCGGCCATGCCGGGCTTTGAGCCCTGCTCCGCAGGTTCGGGCGAGGTATTCGGGTAGACATCGATGAGCTTGACCACCCAGTCGCTGTCGGTACCTGAGGAGGCAGCAAACAAATCGACTTGCGGCGCACCCATGATGTGCAGCGGTTTGTCGAGCGCGGCACTCTGGTAAACCAACACATCCGGACGATCCGAGACAAAGCGCTGATCGCGCACCAGCCACGGCTTCCATTGCATGCCGTCCGCCATGTCGATCGGACGCGGGATGAAGGGCACCGGCTTTCCCGGATCGGAAACGTAGTCGTCATGTGCGCCCGCTTTGGGCGCTGTGAAGCTGGCGGTGTACCCATCGCCGAGGTACAGCGGCGTCAACTTCCCCATGGGCCAGGTGGGCGACTGCTCCCAGCGATTGACGCCCGTGGCGTAGGTGAGAACACGGGGCGTATGCGGGTCCGGGCCGCCCTTGAGGTAGTGATCGAAAAACGGCTTCAGGTAGGTAACGCGGAATTCATCCGCGGTATCACCGGTGAAAGTCAGCGCTCCGAGCTCGTAGCCGTAGTGATTGACACCGGAGTGGCGCCAGGGCCCGATGACCAGCGACACCATGTTGTTGTTATCGGCCTTGAGCGCCTTGTAAACGGCGGGCGCACCGTACGAGTCTTCCTGGTCCCACTGCCCCACCACCAGGATCGTCGGCACCGTCAGCGACCGCGCCGCCATCCACTTATCGACCGCCTGCAACGACCAGAACGGCGTATACGCCGGGTTCTGCATGAGCTTCTGCACGAACGGGTAGGCGTCGAAGCCCCACATCCGCGCGAAGTCCCCTGCGGATCCGGCTTCCAGATAGCGGGTGTAGTCGTCAGCGACACCCAAGGCTGGCCTGCCGCCATCTTCGGCCTTGCCCGTGCTCTGCTCGACCGCATAGCCGAAGCCGGGATTGCGGAAGGCGCCGTTGTGGAACCAGTCGTCCCCCATCCAGCCATCGACCATCGGGCTTTGCGGCACGGCGGCTTTCAGCGCCGGGTGCGGGTTAATCTCCGCCATCAGCGACGTAAACCCAAGATAGCTGCTGCCGATCACCCCAACGTTGCCGTTGCTCTGCGCGATGTTCTTCACCAGCCAATCGATCGTGTCGTAGGCGTCGGTCGACTCATCAATGCCCGTGGTGTTCAGCGGCCCCACCAGCGGTCGGTTCATGACGAACTCGCCCTCGGACTTGTGTATGCCGCGAATATCCTGGTAGACGCGGATGTACCCGTCCTCGACAAAATCGGCGTCCATTACCGGCAGGATTTCGGTAAGCGACTGGCTCTTCGTGCGTGCGGTTGATTCTTTGGCGTCGTAGGGTGTGCGCGAGAGCAGGATGGGTCCCTTGCCAAGGCCCTTTTTCATGACGATGACGGTGTACAGCTTCACCCCGTCCCGCATCGGAATCATTACTACGCGCCGCGTGTAATCGGCTTGCGGACGGATTTCATCGTAGCTGGCGACCACATCGGGCGTCATGGGCGTCACGCTCGCAGCCGGCGGCGGCGGCGCGGCAAATGTCACCGCTACCGGCAACAGTAACGCCACCAGCGCGGTGAGACCGGTACCGACGGGAAGATCGCTCATGGCGTTGTACCTGCGGGCGTTCGGCATGTTTATCTATCCGGCAAGCGTACCATCCTGGACGCGGCGGGAATTTAAACGTTCCCGGCATCCTCGTCACGGCCGCTATGACGCGATCGCCGTGGCGCGGGAACTGCAGCGCCGCGTCAATCTGTGGAAGCGAAGGGGTGACCGCGCGGCGCCCGGCAACGCCAGGCATTGAGGCGTAGCGTTCGCCTGCCGAGCCGCGACTACGCTGCGCCGGAGCCGGCACTCTGCGAACCTGGGAGACCGCGGCTTCGCAACGACCACCGAATAAGTCCGATCGCGTAGCTGGTGTAGTACCCGGCGAGTGTCCCGACAAGCAGCAGGGTCAACGGCGTGAGTCCCGCCCCGGGCGGCGCCGAACCTGCGTCGGGGCCTGAAAAACCGCCGACGGCGAAGCGCCAGGCAATCCGGGCGACGAGCAGCGCCGACAGTGCAACGCCAAGGTGAGCGCTCGGAGTGTAGAAGAGACCTTCGGGTGTTACCTCGAAGCGCGTCAGGCGCAGCCCGAGCACGCCCAAGCCGATCCCGACGACGATTCCCGCCGCCAGGTATATGCCGAGATGCTGCTGCCGGAGCGCGGCATACGTCAGCATCGCGATCACCAGCGGGAAGATGACGATGGTGACCCACGGGCGCGCGCGCGACAGGCGCTGGCGTCCGATGATGCGACGCACCCGCGACTGCATGCGCCAGGCGATGAGCGCAATGATCGCGATGGTCATCAGCGCGTGCTGAAGAGCCGGAGTCATGGGTGTCATGGAGCCTCTCGCCAAAGCTGTGCGTGCCGGGGCGCAGGATACCTGCATCGGGCCTTCGGAAAAGGGATTGATGGGCTAATATCACTGACTTGCAAGCCATTGTTTTTGCCCACCGGCGCAACACCCTCGCCTTCTGGTGCGGCTGCGCTATGGTCGTCGCCGGAGTGCTGCTGCACCTGCCGATGTTTCTCATGGCTCGCGGCAATCAATATGCTCTGGCCGGCATGCCCATGGATAGCGGCATGTTGTTCGGTATGGCCGCGATCGTCCTGGGGGTGCTGCTCGCCGGCTACGGTCTCCTGCCCAGTTTCCCCGAGCGCACCCCGGGTGGCCCGTTGCACGATGTGATCGCGCACATCGAAAGCGCGCCGTTGACGGCCGCGCACTGGCATATCGCCGGCCTGCTCGCACTGGCGCTGGTCATCGACGTCATGAAACCGGCGAGCCTCGGATTCGTGACGCCGGGCATGCGGATCGAATACGGTGTCGGTTCGCGGACCGTTGCCCTGCTGCCGTTTGCGGCGCTGTTGGGTACCGTGGTGGGTTCCTTCGTGTGGGGCACGCTCGCGGATGTCTACGGGCGTCGCGCCACCATCGTGCTGTCCGCGGTGATGTTCATCGGCACTTCGATCTGCGGAGCGATGCCGAGTTTCTGGTGGAACGTCGGCATGTGTTTCATGATGGGTGCGGCGGCGGGCGGCATGTTGCCGGTGGCGTACGCGCTGCTCGCGGAGGTGATGCCGACCCGGCATCGCGGCTGGAGCCTGGTGCTGGTGGGTGGCATCGGCGCCGTCGGCGGATTCTTCGCCGCGAGCGCACTCTCGGCGCTGCTGCAACCGCACTTCGGCTGGCGGATCATGTGGTTCCTGAACCTGCCGACGGGACTGATCCTGGTCCTCCTGAGCCCCTTCCTGCCCGAGTCCGCCCGCTTTCTGCAGCACATCGGCCGCGGCGACATCGCGCGCGCCTCGCTGGCGCGTTTCGGTGTGGTGCTGACCGCCGACGTGCCCCAGGCGCCCGACAGTCATGCGCCGGTGCCGCCAGTCAGCCGCGGGTTCCTCGGCATCACCGCGGCGCTGACCCTGTCGGGACTGGTCTGGGGCGTGGTCAATTTTGGGCTGCTATTGTGGCTGCCGGCGGCGCTGGTGGCGGACGGGCGCAGCGTCGGTGCCTCGAGCGCCCTGATCGCGCGCTCCACACTGCTGGCAGCGCCGACGGTCGTGGTATGCGCCTGGATGTTCAGCGCCTGGAGCACCAAGCGGTCGCTCATCACCATGACGGGCCTCATGGTCGCGGGATTATTCGGGCTGGCGGTGCAGGAGGCGGGCGCTACCGGCCTTTCGCATCCGCTGCTGCCCTTGGCCCTGGTCATCCTCGGCTCCTGTGGACTCATCTCCATGCTGCTGCCGTATGCGGCCGAGAACTATCCGCTGCGCATCCGCGGGCGTGCCACGGGCTGGGTGGCGGCATGCAGCAAGCTCGGCGGACTCATCGCCCAGACACTGAGCGTGATCGGCGCGGTGCCCTCACTCGCCGTGACCATCCTCGCGATCACGGTCCCCGCATTCGCTTCGGCGCTGCTCATCGCCTTCTTCGGTCACGAGACGCGCGGTCGTGACCTGCATGAGATTGATGCTGCCGGGCGGCGCCACTGAGGATCTGACGCGCGCGCCGCGCGCGCTCACCAGCGCAAGCTTGTCGGCGCGGACCAGAGTCTCGAAGGGGAGACATATCGACGCCGGCTGTCGTCTGGCGTAAACAACGTTGGCGCAATCCGTATCGGATGCGGTCCGCAACCTAGGGAAGGGATGCCAATGCGCCAGCGCGCCTCGCTCAGCCACTGCACTCTCGCCGCACTCGTGCTCGGCGCCACGGCGCTGCCAGCCACGACGGCCTTCGCTCAGGCGACCGATCCGGGTGTGCGCCGCACTGCCACCGACGGCGCAGCTCCGCAGCCGCTCCCCGGCCTCACCACTGACGAACAGGCCTTCTTCCAGGACGGACTGGCGCGCTTTGAAACCGTCGAGGTGGTTTCCGGCGCAGCGCAGAATCAAGGCAACGGGCTCGGGCCGCGCTTTAACTCGAATCAATGCGCTTCCTGTCACCAGCAGCCCTATGTCGGTGGCTCGAGCCCGCCGCTGAACCCGCTGCCGGGCATCGCGAGCGCCGAAGGCGCGAGCAACCAGGTACCGTGGTTTATCACACCCCACGGACCCATCCGCGAAGCGCGCTTCGTGAATTCCAACGGCGTGGCGGATGGCAGCGTGCACGACCTGTTCGTCATCACCGGTCGCCGTGACGCGGCAAGCTGCACTATCGCGCAGCCAGACTTTCAGCCCGTCGGCAATCCCCAGACCGGACGGGGCGGCAACCGCAACATCGTATTCCGCATCCCGACGCCCGTGTACGGCGCGGGCCTGATCGAATCCATCCCCGACTCCGCCATCCTCGCCAACTCAAGAACCAACGCCTCAGCGAAGCAGCAGGCCGGCGTCATAGGCCATCCCAACGCCATCCTGGGCGGCAACACCAACCGCAGCGCCAACGACGGCACCATCACGCGTTTCGGCTGGAAGGCCCAGAACAAGTCGCTGCTCATGTTTGCCGGTGAGGCCTACAACGTGGAGATGGGTATCTCGAACCAGCTCTTCCCCCAGGAGCGCGACGAAGCAGCGGGCTGCCAGGGCGGCTACCCGACGCCGAACGACACCAACAATTTCCCCTCCCCTGCGGCGCCACCGGCGGCGCCGCCGGTGCTTTCGGACATCGAAGCGTTCGCCGACTTCATGCGCCTGCTGGCCGCGCCAGTGCCGGCGCCCGCGACTGCCTCCACGCAGCGCGGCAGCGCGCTGTTCGCCAGTACCGGCTGCGCCCTGTGCCATACCCCCGTGTTGTATACGGGTGCCGCCGTCGCCAGTGGTTCTTACACCCTGCCCAGCGCCGCGCTGTCGCGCCAGCCGGCACGGCTGTTCTCGGATCTGTTAGTGCACCACATGGGCACGCGCCTGGCGGACGGGATTACCCAGGGCGCAGCCGGTCCGGACGAATTCCGTACCGCGCCGCTATGGGGTGTCGGACAGCGCGTGTTCTTTTTGCATGACGGCAGAACCTCGGACCTGGTGCAGGCGATCCAGGCGCACGCGAGTCCCGGGAGCGAGGCGAATCAGGTGGTGCAGAACTTCGCGGCCCTGAGCGCGGACGCGCAGCAGGACCTGATCAACTTCCTGCGTGCCCTGTAGGCAAGCGCACTCACTCGATGCTGACGAGCGCGACCTTGCCGGCACCACTTTCGGCCAGTACCAGGCCGCCGCTCCTGGTGGGCATCATGTTGCGCACCACGCCGCCGCCGGATGGAATCGGCCAGCTCTGAAACTTCTGCGACCTCGGATCGAACCGCACCAGGGTGTTCGGACGCACGCCCGACTCGCTGTACCAGAGGATGTCGTTCAGTGCCGTGATGCCGTACGGCTGCGAGGTGGCGCCGCCCGGTGAGGGCCATTCGCTCGCCGTGCCGGTCTTCGGATCAAAGCGACCGAGGTAGCCGCGGGCGTAGTCCGAATACCAGATGACATCATCGCTGGTGATGGCGAGGCGGCGTGGGCGCGTGCCGGCCTGCGGCAAGGCATGTTCGTGGATCACCATACTGACCGGATCCACCTCGGCGATCTTGTTGGCGCCGAACTCGGCGAAGAACGGCACGCCCTTTGAGCTGATGACGATGCCGTACGGCAAGGCATGCGCAGTCGGTACGCTCACGAGCTTCACGACGCCTGTGCCCGGCACCAGCCGTCCGATCATGTTCGCGCCCTGCACCGTGAACCACAGCACGCCGCTGGCGTCGAAGACCGGCGTGTGCGGATCCCGTGCAGCAGGATCCGGCATTTTGTATTCGCTGATCACGCCGCTCTTCGGGTCGAGCCTGCCGATGTAGCCTGCGTAGTTGGCGGTAAACCAGATGTTGCCGTCCGCATCGGCCGTCAGCCCGTGGGGACCTGAGTCGGGAACCCTGGTGGGATATCCTTGGATCGATCCGCTCTCAGGAGCGATGCGTCCGAGGACGCTCGCGTGCTGGCCGGTGTACCAGATCGCGCCGTCCGCGGTCGCCAGCGGATCGTGCGGAAAGGCGCCCGTCGGCACGACCGCCCATTCGCGGAAAGACACCCGCACATCGCCGGCGATGACGGTTGCCGCCTGCTGCGGCCGCGGCGGAAAGCTGCGCGCCAGGTAATCGGTGAGAACCGGTTGCTGCTGCGGTGAAAGCTGCACGCCGAGCTTGATCATCCGCTCGAGGACGCCCTGCCAGCCCTCGCGGCTGTAGCCCGGCGCAACCAGCCGGCCGGCATCGTGGCAGCTCACGCACTTCATCTGTGCGATATCGCGGCCGGCGCCCGCCGGGAGAGGCGGACCCGTGGCGGCACCCTGGGCCCGTGCGGATCCCATAAGAAAGAGAACGACACCGCTCACAACAAGCCGTAGCGCTGTGGACATGAGCGCGCACTCCATCAGCCTTCCGATGCGCATGGTACGCGCGGCCTACGTCAGCACGACAGTTGCGATTTCGGCCATCCGGATGACCGCCAGGCGTACCCCCTCCCGCCTGGCCGCGCGGTGCTGGTCGGCTCAGGGCCGATGTGACCTGGCGCACATTGGCATGGGTTAGCGCCGTGGTCTGCCGGCGAAGCACGTCGCTCGTCCCGGCACCGGTCCATCGGACCACATCCGCTGACAGCGCGTCGCCTCCCGATGGAGATAGACCCCCTGCCAACACTGAGACGCGCGTCCCGCTCTATCCAATATTCGCGCTCAGCCAGCAGGCCGCACCATGTTTTGTGAAATGGGTTACCCGCGAGATTTTGTTAATCGGCTCCAATGCGCACCGTATTGGGGCCCTGCGGCCCGTCGTGCAACGAAAGCGAGGAAGGTATGCGGTCTGGATTACTGCGGTACTGGCCGTTGTGGCTGGCGTGTCTGGGTCTGGCGGCGCCCGCCTGGGGACAGTCCGCCCAGATAAGTTCCGAGCTGCAGGTCCAGCAGGTGGAAACCGTCGGCGGCAACAGCGTGTTCAAGCCCGCGCAGGTGAGTAAGCCGGGCGACGTACTGGAGTACCGGGTCAGTTACACCAACCACTCCGCAGCAGCCGTTACCGGCCTCATCGCCAGTCTGCCAATCCCTGCCGGCACGACGCTGCTGGAGCGTTCACAGCTGCCGCCGAATGCGCTGGCGAGCACCGACGGCACGCGCTTCGCCCCGCTGCCGCTGATGCGGCTGGTGAAGCAGCCCGACGGCAGCGAGCGCCAGGAGCCGGTGCCCCTCGAGGAGTACCGCGCATTGCGCTGGAGCCTGGGCACGCTGGCGGCGGGCAAGAGCGAACAGGTCAGCGCGCGGGTACGCGTCAACGCCCCGCTGCCACCGCTGACCGGTAAGACAACCGGCTGAGCTTCAGCACGGCATTCAGTTTCTTCGCGGCAATGCGCTTACGCGCCGCCACCGACGGCATAACAGTTTGTTTGGAAGGATCTATTGTGACGACCCTTCGTACATCATCGTCTGCATACCAGTCCCAGCGGGGCTGGCTGCGCCGCATGGCGGTGTGGATCGCCGCCAGTGCGCTGACCATCGCTGCCGTGCAGGGCGTGCAGGCGACGCCGCCGCCGGCGGGAACCTCAATCACCAACCAGGCATCGGCCACCTATACTGATACCTCGGGTGTTTCTCACATCGTGACCTCGAACGTGGTGCAGACCACGGTACAACAGGTTGCAAGCCTGACACTCACGCAGAACGGGGCGCAGAACGCCACCGACGGCAGCGTTATTTACTACCCGCATACCCTGACCAACACGGGTAACGGCACCGACACATTCAACCTGGCGACCGCCAATGCCGGCGGCTTCACGATGAGCAGTGTGCAGATCTATGCCGACAATGGCAGCGGCCAGCCCACCGGCGCGCCCATCACCTCCAGTGGCCCGCTCAATGCAGGCGCTACTTTCAGGTTCATCGTCGCCGCCACCTTGCCGGCTACCGCCACCGCCGGACAGACCAACACGCTGACAGTGACTGCCACCAGCGTGTTCGACAACACCAAGACCACGAATAACACCGACACCACCACGGTCACGAACAACGCGGCCGTAACGGTCACCAAGTCGGTGAGCGCGGCCAGCGGTGCGGCAGGCTCCGGGCCCTATACCTATACCCTGAGCTATACCAATACCGGCAACAGCACCGCCACCAGCGTCGCGCTGTCGGATGCGATTCCGACCGGCATGACCTACGTGGCCGGCTCCGGCCGCTGGAGCGTGACGGGCGCGACCGCGCTTTCCGACACCGGTGGCACGAGCGGCTCTGCGCCCAACACCATCACTTCCACCTACACCGGCGCCAGCAACACCTTTGCCGCGACGCTCGCGCAGGTGACGCCGGGGCAGTCAGGCACCGTGACCTTCCAGGTCAACGTGGCCGCAGCCACGGCTGCCGGTGCGCTCAACAACACCGCGAGCTACTCCTACAACAATGGCACCGGTACGACGGTCAGCGGCAGTACCAACACCGTGCCGTTCACGGTGCGCCAGACCGCAGCCGTTACCCTCACCGGCCAGACAGTGGCCGGACCCGCGGCCCCCGGCGCGGCAGTGAGCTTCACCAATACGCTGACCAACACCGGCAACGCCCCTGACACCTTCAACATCACCACGGGTGCCAACAGCTTCCCCGCGGGTACGACGTTCCAGCTGTTCAAGAGCGACGGCGTCACGCCGCTCACCGACACCAACGGCGACGGCATACCTGACACCGGCCCGGTGACTGCCGGCGCCACCTACAACGTAATCGTCAAGGCGACTTTACCGCCCAGCGCGACCAACGCCGGCGCGCCCTTCACGTTGCAGAAGACCGCCACCTCGGTGGCCGATGCGACCAAGTCGGCGACCGCCACCGACACCTTGAGCGCAATCTCGGCTAACGCGGTCGACCTCACCAACAACAGCCCGTACAACGCCGGCGCCCCGGCGCCCGGACAGGGCCCGGGACCCGAGGCTGCCGCGGTGATCACCAATGCCACCAATCCGAACAGCAGCACGACCTTTGTGCTGGTGGCCAACAACCGTGGACCGTCACCCGACAGCTATAACCTCGCGGCCAGTACGGTGGCGAACTTCTCCAGCCAGACATTGCCTGGCGGCTGGACCGTCACCTTCAAGGCCGACGGTGGCGCGGGCAACTGCTCAACCACTGCAGCTACCCTCACCAACACCGGTACGGTGGCGGGGGGCGGCAACGCGGTGGTGTGCGCGGTGGTTACCGTGCCGGCCGGCTACGCCGCGGGTACCAACGACCTGTACTTCCGCAGCTTGTCGCCAAACTCCGGCGCGAGCGACACGATTCACGACGCCGTAACGGTCAATGCGACGCGCTCGCTCAGCTTCACCCCTAACCACTCCGGCCAGGTCGCGCCCGGCGGTTCCTACGTCTACACCCAGACCCTGACCAACACCGGTAACGTGACGGAGGGCAACGGCACGCTGAGCAGCATCGCGCTCAACAGCCTCAACAACCAGGCGGGCTGGACGTCCGCGCTCTACTACGACGCCGACGGCGGCAGCACCCTGGACGCGAGCGACCCGCAGATCACCGGCAACCTCAACACGGTGGCGGGTCTCAGCGCGGGTCTCGCGCCCGGACAGTCGATCACCATATTCGTCAAGGTGATCGCCCCGAGCGGCGCCCTGCCGGGTGCGGTTGACACCACCACCAATACCGCCACCACCACCAACGGCAGCTACGCGACGGCAGTACCCGCGCCCGCGGTTGCCATCGACAGCACCACGGTGGTCGCCGGTAATCTGACGCTGCTCAAGCTGCAGGCCCTGGACGGCACCTGCGCAGGCCCGACCGGCGGCACGGTGTACGCGACTAACGGTGTGACTGCCAAGCCCGGGCAGTGCGTGCTGTACCAGATCACCGCCACCAATACCGGTGCGACCAACGCCACGGCGGTGGTGGTGTCCGACGCTACGCCGAGCTACACCACGCTCAGCAGCGCTGCGGCCACAACCGTCGGCAGCATTGCCGGCGGGGCGCCGGCGCTCGGTGGCAGCGGATCGATCAACGCCAATGTCGGCACACTGACACCCGGTCAGTCCGCCGTCGTGACCTTCGGCGTGAAGATTAACCAGTAGGCCGGTGCAACGGGGGAGGCACCTGCCTCCCCGCCTCTCACCGGGACCAACCACATCACCGCGCCTCCCCCATCCCACCCCCGCGCGCGTCCGTCCATGTTCCGCTGCCTGTTCCGTCACGCCTTAGTCGGGCTATTGCTGTCCGCCGCGGCCGCCGTGCACGCCGCGCCACCGCCGCCGGGAACCCTCATCAGCAACACCGCCAGCGGGCTATTCAATGATCAGGCGACGGGCCAGCCGGTTGGTGTCGGGTCCAATACGGTCAACGCCACGGTCACCACCGGCAACGCCGCGGCGCTGGTGGTTGCGGTCACCTCTGCCAGCAACTCGAGCACCCCCGGGGCCACCCTCACCCTGACCGCGGGCGTCAGCAACAACGGCGGCGGTGCCGCCAATCCGGTTGCGGTCAGCGTGAACGGCGCCGCCGCCAGCCTGTTCGTGCTGAATTTTCCGGTGCCGGCCAACACCACTTTTGCAAGCGCCAACTCCGCAACCGCTGGCGCACAGACGCTGTACCACGTGTTGGGAACGGCCGCCAACACCTACGTGACGGCGGTGCCACCAGGCGCCACGATCGATGCGGTGGCCTTTTCGCTCGCCAGCCTGCCCGCGGGCGCCAGCCTCACAGGACAGCTGGCGGTAACCGTGAACTCCAACGCCAGCACCTCGGTCACCGCGCTGGCAGCTGCCGCCTGGGCCAGCACACCACTGGGCACTGCGCTGAGCACGCCGAGCAACACCCTGGTGATAGCGCTGCCGATCGTGCCGGCCAGCATCGGTTATTTCACCGGCGCCGGGTACGCCACCGCGAGCGTTTCCGGACAGCCCGGCACTGCCCTGTTCGTGCAGGTGAACGCGGCCGTCTGCAACACCAATGCGACGCAGGTGCTCAGCGTGCCGGTGACGCTCACCAGCCGCCTGACGGGGGATGTGGAGACCTTCACGGCGGTGGAAACCGCGGCCAACAGCGGGCTGTTCCGCGTCCAGCCGGATGTGCCGACAGCCGATGCCGCGACTCACGCGGTGGTCTCCGGCGACGGCATCGTCGAGGTGCTGCCGAACGATGTCGTGACGGCCACGGTGACGCATTGCGCCGCGGGCGCGGTCGCCGCTTCGAGCACGCTGCTGATCGATCCGTCGGGCGTGGTGTATGACAGTCACACCAACAAAGCGCTGGCGGCGGCGACGGTGCAGCTCATCGACGTCACCGGCGCGGGCAACGGCGGCAACCCCGGCGGTCCGGCCCGCGTATTCGCGGCCGACGGCACCACGCCGGCGCCGAGCAGCGTAGTGACGGCGGCCACCGGCAGCTATGCTTTCCCCGCTGTTGCTCCCAGCACCTACCGTCTCGTGGTCACCCCGCCCGGCGGCTACGTTTTTCCCTCGGCGCTGTCTCCCGCCCAGCAGCCGGCGGGACGTCTCATCAGTGCGCAGGGCTCCTACGGCAAGGCCTTTGTCATCGCCGGCCCGCAGGACCAGGCGGTCCATTTCGATCTGCCGCTCGATCCGGGCGCCGCCGGCGGCGGACTGCTGATTCAGAAGACCGCCGACAAACTGAGCGCGCAAATTGGCGACTTCGTCGACTACGCGGTGCAGGTGAACAACAACATCAGCAGCACCTTGCCCAACACCCAGGTCGATGACCAGTTGCCGGCCGGTTTTTCCTACGTGCGCGGCAGTGCGCGGCTCAACGGCGCGCCGCTTGCCGATCCGCGCGGGGGCAGCGGCCCGCTGCTGACGTTCACGCTCGGCGTGCTGCCGAAAGCGGCGCAGCTGACACTCACTTACCGCGTGCACATCGGTGTGGGTGCCCAAGGCGGCACCGCCACTAACCTCGCCCAGGCCGTCAGCGGGCAGCTCGCCTCCAACCATGCGAGCGCCACCGTGCAGATCACGGGCGGCGTGTTTTCGGATAAGGCATACCTGATCGGCAAGATTTACGCAGACTGCAACAGCAACGGCATTCAGGATCCCGGGGAACCCGGCATCCCCGGGGTACGGATCTACCTCGAAGACGGCACTTACGTCGTGTCCGATGAGCAGGGCAAGTACAGCCTCTACGGCCTGACGCCGCGCATGCACGTGGCCAAGGTTGATCTGACCAGCCTGCCGGCGGCTACGCGCCTGGAAGTGCTGAACAATCGCAACGCGTTCGACGCCGGCAGCTCATTCGTCGATCTCACCACGGGCGAGCTGCACAAGGTGGACTTCGCGGTCTCCGGCTGCACCGCTGACCTGCGCGCTCAGATCGAGGCGCGGCGCAAGGCCCTGAGCAGCCCGTCGGAAATCCTCCAGGCAGCCGCCACGCTGTGGTCGCCGAATGCGCCCGCGACCGGCATAGATGCGCACACCCTGCCCGCGAGCGGCGCCATTCGCCTGCCGGGCGCCCCCGACAGCACCACTGCCACGAACGCGCTGTTGCCGCAGGTGCCGATGGCTTCCGGCATGCCCGGCATCTCCCCCTTCGCGACGCCGACCACGGCGCTCGGCGCGGTGGGCGATAGCGGCGGCCCCTACGCACCCCAGGCCCAGGGTCTGCAGCAACGGCTCAACACCTC
The DNA here is from genome assembly GCA_963793895.1 of uncultured Gammaproteobacteria bacterium. Lineage (GTDB taxonomy): Bacteria > Pseudomonadota > Gammaproteobacteria > Steroidobacterales > Steroidobacteraceae > 13-2-20CM-66-19. The sequence continues at coordinate 744,194 of CAWCBV010000004.1, read as the reverse complement.
GGCAGCGCAGGTGTTGCAGGATCAGTCCGCCGCCGCGCCAGCCGCCGCCGCCAGCGCCGCTGCCGCCGACGACAGCAACCTCGCCGACTTTCGCGCCCTGGAACAGAAGCTGCAGACCGAAGCGCTGGAAAAAGTCCTGCCGCAGCTCGATCCCCAGGTCGGGTTCGTCAACCTGAAGGATGGTGACGTATTGCCGATCGCCCAGACTATGGTGCAGGTCAAGGGTCCCCTCGGCACCCGCCTGGAACTCACCGTCAACGGCCGAGCGCTCGCGGACACGCAGGTCGGCAAAAAGAGCAGCCTGGAAGAGACGCGCGTACTGGCCTGGGAATATATCGGCGTCGACCTCAAGGCTGGCAGGAACACTTTGCGGGTGCGCGCGCTCGATGACTTTGGCAACCCCCGCGGCAGCGCCGAGATCACCGTGATCGCGCCTGGGCCGCTGGCCAGCATCATCCTCGATGCACCCGCCGAGTCGGTGGCCGACGCCGCCACCGCGGTAGCCGTCAAGGTGCTGTTGCGCGATGCGGAAGGGGTGCCGGTTACCGCGCGCACGCAGATCACGCTCGGCGCCACTCTCGGCCAATGGCAGTACCCGGGCGACCGAGCGGACTCGGTCGTGAAATCCGCCGGCAATCAGCTGTTCATCACCGGCGGCTCCGCCCAGCTGTGGCTGCTGCCGCCCGCGCAGCCCGGCAAAGCCGAGCTCAGTGCGAGCAGTGGTACGGTGAGGGCCACGCGCGCGCTGGACTTCACGCCGAACCTGCGGCCGCTTCTGGGTGTCGGGCTGGTGTCGGCGTCGCTGAACCTGCGTAACCTCAACCCCGCTGCTCTGCAGCCGGCACAGAGCAGCGATGTATTCGCGCGCGAGATAGCCAACCTCTCCACCAGCTTCAACGACGGCAAGGACGACGTCGCGGCGCGCACCGCCTTGTTCCTCAAAGGCAAAATACTCGGCTCGACGCTGCTCACCCTGGCGTACGACTCGGACAAGCCTTCGGACACGACACTGTTCCGCGACATCCAGCCAGATCAGTTCTATCCGGTATACGGGGATTCATCCGCTCGCGGCTACGACGCGCAGTCAACCGGCAAGCTGTATGTCATGGTGCAAAACGGCACCAATTACATGCTGTTTGGTGACTACACGACGCAAAGCGACAACCCGGCGCGGCAACTCACTCAGTATGCGCGCGCACTCAATGGCGCCAAGGGCCATTGGCAGTTTGGCCAGCTCAGCGTCGATGGCTTCGCCGCCGATACGGCCAGCACCCAGAGCATCGTGGAGCTGCGCGCCAACGGCACCTCCGGACCCTTCCAGCTGGATCTGCGTGGCGTCACCAACAGCCAGCAGGTCGACATCATTACGCGCGATCGCAATCAGCCGTCGGTCATTCTGAACGATACGCCACTGACGCCGTTCACTGACTATGCGATCGAGCCCTACACCGGCTTGCTGTTGTTGACCAACCCCGTGCCGAGCGTGGATGCCAGCCTGAATCCGGTCTATATCCACGTCAGCTACTCGATCGACAGCGGCGGCCCTAAGCACTGGGTGGAGGGAGCGGATGCGCGTCTGCAACTCACCCCGCGCCTTACCCTCGGCGCCACCGATCTTCACGACGCTGACCCCGGCAACGAATTGACCCTGCGCGGGTTGAACCTCACCGAGAAATTTGACGCGCACACTACGGCGATCGCCGAGATAGCGCGCAGCGACAGCGACTTGCTCGGCGCGGGCGTGGGCGAGCGGGTGGATTTCCAGCATGAGGATGCGCGACTGCAGGCACACGTGTGGGGCACGCACACGGACGTGGATTTCTACAACCCGAACAGCCTGCAATCCGCCGGCGAATCCCAATACGGTGCCAAGGCGACTTACAGGCTCGATGAAAGAGACCGCATCGTCGCGGAAGGATTGAAGACCGCCGACACTGCCACCGGCGCGCAGCAGAACGGCGCGGAGCTAAAGCTCGAGCACACCCTGGCGCACAACGCCAAACTCGAGCTCGGCGTGCGGCACAGCGAGGCGAACGCCGAGTCGGTGTTGTCTGCCCCGGCATTGCCCGGAACGCTGGCACCGGTGACGCCCGTGGCACCGACGCTGCCCGCCGGCGCCGACAGCGCCGCGGTGGGTTACACCAGCGCGCTCGCCAAGCTCACCGTGCCGGTCCCTGATGTGAAGGGCGCCGAAGTCTTCGGCCTCGCGGAGAAAGCGATCGACGGCAGCGGCGGTGCCGAAGACGGCGTCGGTGGCACATACGCGCTGAATGCGACGACCCATTTGTATGCGCAGCACGACTTCATCAACAGTCTCAACGGGCCCTACACTCTGAACCCGAGCGTTTCGCAATACACCACCGTGGCAGGCATCAGTAGCGCGCTGCCGGACAACACGCAGCTGTTTGATGAATACCGGCAAGGCGACGGCATCGACGGTCGCAGCAGCGAGGCGGTCGTGGGCTTGCGCCGCCAATGGAAACTGTCCGACGGCTGGGGCATTTCTGCGAGCGCCCAGCGCATCACACCCCTGTCGGGCATCATCGCCGATGAGGCCAGTGCCATCACGCTGGGCGCCAGTTATACGGCGCCGGGGGATTGGAAAGGCTCGTCCCAGGCACAGTGGGAGACCTCGAGCAGCTCGCACAGCTGGCTGTTCACGGCCGGTGTCGCCCGCAAACTCGATGCCGCCTGGACGCTGCTCGATCGCGCGCTCTACACGCAGCAGACCGACCTTGCCGCAGGCGGCGGGCGGGAACTGGCGCGGGTCCAGTCCGGCTTCGCATATCGCCCGGTGGCTACCGACGTCTGGAACGCGCTCGGGCAGATTGAATACCTGCGCGACTTCGACACCACGCTCGGCCCTGGGTTGAGTCTGGATGAGCAGGCGTGGATCGTCGCGGGCAACGTCAACATTCAGCCGCGGCGCGGCTGGGAGCTGAGCGCACGCTACGCGGCCAAGCGCGCCATCGACTGGGCTGACGGCCTGGCTGACACCTCGCTCACCCAGCTTGCCGGCGTGCGCTCCACCTGGGATGTAAGTCCGCGCTGGGACGTCGGCCTGCAGGCGTATCGCATGTGGGGTGCTGGTACGACCGAATACGCAGTCGGCCCCGAAGTTGGCTATCTGATATGGAAGAATCTGTGGGTGTCTCTCGGCTACAACGTGCAGGGCTTTGACGCACCCGATCTGAGCGGCGAGGCCTACACGCAGCGCGGCATCTATCTGCACGTTAATTTCAAGTTCGATGAGAGCCTGCTGGGCGGCGCGCCGCTGGCCTCGCGCGACATCCCGAGTCGCAATTTCGCGGGGCGTGCACCGTGATCCGCCCCGCCACACACGCGCGCCAGCTGCCGCACGCGCCCCGGGCGCGGCGCTGGCTGCCGCGGCTGCTGCTCGCCGTCGCTGCTCACGCCGTACGCCACCGCCGCCCTTGCGACCGGTGGCTCCTACGCGACCAACGGCACCGGCACCTTCGCGCAGAGCCTGTGGTGGCTCGACTTCACCGGCTTCAACACCGGCTCGCTCGCTGCGCAGCCGCTCACCTTCACCCTGCCCAGTGGTTCGGGGACGCTGTCTGTGAGCGCCAAGGTCTCCTCCACCGGCATGGCGCTGGTCGCGGAGCCTTCGTGGTCGGGCGGTGGTGCGTTCGGTCATGGCGCCTACAATGGCATCACCGGCCAACCCAACTTCTACTGGCTCAGCCAGGTGGGAATCGGTACCACGACCCTCTCGAGCCTGAGCGTCAAGGATGCCTCCGGCAATGCGCGCTCCTTTGTGCTCTATGCGGCCGACGGCGAAAACACCAATTCCGGTGAGGTCATCACCTACACCAGCACCGCGAACTGGAGCCTGGTAGACACGGTCAACTACTACGCGCTGTTCAACGGCAACCTCCCCACACTCACGGGACTCGGTACCTCAGTTGCGACTGAAACCAACACCGACAACCAGAACTACGAAGCCTCGTACGTGCTCGGCACTACGAACCCCACCCAGGTGTCCACGGCTTACTCGGGCAACGAAGCCACGCTGTTCGCGGTGTCGCTGCCGCCAATCACCTTTAACCTGGTGATCGCCGGGCGCGTGAGCGCCTCAGACCAGTTCACGGCCAACATCGGCTATACGAGTCCCGCGGCGAGCATCAAGAGCGCCACGACCGCGGGCACCGGCAATGCCACCACCGGTGCGACTTCGGTCATCGGCATAAACAATGTCACGCTGAGCGCGGCCATGGCGGCCGGCAGTTTTTCGGCGCTGTCGACCTACAGCGGCAGCATGAGCTGCAGCAACAGCGGCCCGGGAGCCGCCGCTTTCGGCGGTACCAACACCGTGTTGCCGAGCGGCGCCGGCACCAGCTTCACGCTGACCCCGCAGACCGGGGACAACATCAGCTGCACGCTCACCCTGACACCGCCGCCACATACTGTGAGCGGCACCGTCTACAGTGATACCAATCATAACGGCGCGCTCGATGCGACCGAGAGCGGCACCGGGGTCGCGGGCCTGTATGTCAAGCTCACCGCCTACAGTGGCGGCGCGTGTCAGAGTCCGGCGAGCGCCGCCGCCGCGGTGAACGCCGCGAGCGGAGTGTATAGCCTGGCCAACGTGGCGGCGGGCAGCTACTGCCTGATTCTCAACCAGGACAGCACGCTCACCGACATTGCGTCCTCGCTCCCGGGCGGCTGGCTCGGCACTCAGAATCCGAGCGGCATCATCCAGCTGACCGTGGTCCCGAGCGCGACGCCAGCGCCGCAGAACTTCGGCCTGTTCAATGGCAGCAGCGTGAGCGGCACGGTCTTTGCGGACACCGGCAGCGGTGCAGGCACCGCCAACAACGGCACTCAGGACGGCAGCGAGGCGGGCATCGGTAACGTCCTGGTGCGGGCAACCGGCGCGACCACGACCGCGGCGCGCACCGCCAGCAACGGCCAGTACACGCTCTGGATACCGGCGGGCACGGTGGGCACGCTGACCGTTACGCCGGCGCCCCCGAGCGGCTATCTCGCCACCGGCGGCAGCGCCGGCACCACCGGCGGCAGCTACTCCCGGCCGAGCATCAGTTACGCAGTGCCGGCGGTAGGCCAGGCCTACAGCGGCGCCAACTTCGGACTCGTACCCCCCAACAACCTCGCCCCTAACGGCGCGCAGCAGACACAGCCGGGTGCGACCGTGTACTACGCGCACACGTTCCTCGCCGGCAGCGCCGGCCAGGTCACCTTTTCGCTCGCGGCCAGCACCACCCCGTCCGCTCCGGCGTGGACTGCCGTGCTCTATCAGGACACCAACTGTAACGGCGCCATCGATGGCGGCGAGCCGGTGGTCAGCGCGGCAATCACCGTCACCGCCGCTCAGCAGGTCTGCCTGGTGGCCAAGGTGCAGGTGCCGGCCGGCGCCGTGGCGGGTGCGCAAAGCGCGCTCACGCTGAGCGCCGCGTTCCAGTACAGCAACGCGAATCCGGCGCTCGCCGCGAGCGCCGCCGTGAGTGATGTGACGACTGTGGGGGCAACCGGCAGCCTGACGCTCGTGAAGCTGGTGAGTGATCTCACCCAGGGGGGCGCGGCGGCAACCTCCGTGAACGGCAACCCCGGCGACACGCTGCAATACACCCTCAGCGCGACCAATACGGGGGCGCAGTCACTCTCCACACTGGTAGTCAGCGACTCGACGCCAGCCTTTACGACTTTCCTATCCGCCACCTGCCCGGCGGTGCTGCCCGCGGGCATCTCCGCCTGCACCGTAACCACGCAGCCGGCGGTGGGCGCAAGCGGATCACTGCAGTGGACCTTTACCGGTTCCCTCAGCTCAGGTGCCGTGCTCGCGGTGAGCTACCAGGTCAAGATCGGCACCTGATGACCCTGCGGATTGCGAATCAGGCAGACGGCCCGCGGGCGCGCAGCCGCTCGCCCGGAAACACGCGCGCGCGGGCCGCACGATCCAGCAGGCTACGGCCGATGCTCGTGACACTCAGCCCCGTCACGTCGTCGACCCGGTAAGGCTTACCCTCGAGGATTGCTGCCGCGGCGCGCAGGCCGCTGCGGATCGCAGGCCCGATGCCTTCACCCAGGTCGCGGGTGGCAAGCCCCGCCGCATCCCCGGTGATGAAGGCGTTGCCCTGTCGGACGACGTCCACGCGCCCACGCAGGTAGTAGCTGAAACCGCCCGGATCAAACTGCGCGCCGCGGGCAAGTCCGCCGCCCAGGCGCACAGCCAGGCGCGCGAAGTGCTCCTTGATGTCCTCGCCGCTCTTCTTCAGGCGCGCCGCGAGCGCACCCACACCCACATTCAGCCAGCCCTTCTCCTTGGGGACGTACCAGGAATACCCGGGCAGGCCGTGCTCGAAGAACCACAGGTGGCAGTCCGGATCCTGCCAGTCGTATTGGATCTCGTGCTCCAGCGTGACGATCTGCAGCTCGTGGGCGCGCGGATTCAACTCACGGAACAGTTCCCGGTACACCGGGCAGCGCGTGCCACCGGCGCCGATGAGGTAACGGCAGTGGTACCGGTCGTCGATTACGTAACCGGCAGCATCGGCGGCAATATGACGCACGTTGTGCTGCTCCACCGGCGCGCCCGAGCGCTCGAGCAGCCAGGCATCGAATTCAAAGCGGCGGATGGAATGCTGCACGCACGGTACCGGGATGTGCAGGCCCCCCAGGTGCACCCGCAGGCGCGGGAAAGTGAGCAGGCGATGCGGGTAGGAGGCGAGGTCCATCCCGAGATCACGCACCACCTCGGGGGTGATCCAGCCCGCGCACAGCTTCAGGCGCGGCAGGCGCTCGCGGTCGACAACCAGCACGTCCGCGCCCGCGCGCTTGAGTTTCGCGGCGGCCGTGGAACCTGCCGGTCCCCCACCGACGATGAGGACGTCACAGCTGCGCACGTCTTCGCCCGGGAGGTACCGTCAGATCAGGGTGTGTACAGATGGGCGCGCGTCCAGGCGATGTCGTTGTTGCCGCGAGGCGCGAACAGCACCTGGAACAGCTGCAGCGTGCCGGTCGAGAACGCCGCCACCGAGCCGGCAAGGTACAGCCGCCACATGCGCACGAACTTCTCGTCGAACATCGCGCGCACGTGCTCGCTCGCGGCCTCATAGCCGGTGAGCCAGTGCCGCAGCGTCTGCGCGTAGTGCAAGCGCAGGTTCTCGACATCCAGAATCGACAGCTCCCAGGGCTCGAAAATCTGCGCCATCTCCGAGAGCGCCGGCGGATGCGCCCCCGGGAAAATGCGCTTCTCGATCCACGGCTGCAGGTGCGCCGGGCTATTACGCCCGATCGTGTGAATGAGGCCGCGGCCGCAGCTGCCCATGGAGGTGTGGGCGATGCGCCCGAGCGTCTCGTAGTTCCTGACGCCCACGTGTTCGAGCATGCCGATGGACACGAAGGCGTCGTACTGACCGGTGATGCTGCGATAGTCGTCCTCGATGTACTCAACCTGGCGGGCGAGGCCTTCGCGCTCCGCGCGCTCGCGCGCAAAGGCGATCTGCTCGTGCGAGATGTTGAAAGCGCGCACCCGCACACCGTAGTGACGCGCCATGTGCAGGGCAAACACGCCCCAGCCGCAGCCAGCCTCGACCACGCTCTCGCCGGGCTTCAGGCGCAGCTTGCGGCACACATGATCCATCTTGGCGATCTGTGCCTCATCGAGCGTGGCATCGGGCGTCGGGTAGTACGCGCAGGTGTAGGCCATGGTTTCGCCCAGCCACAAGGCGTAGAACGCGTTGCCGATGTCGTAGTGGTGATGGATGTTGTCGCGCGAGCCGGCGAGCGTGTTTCGGTGCCGCAGCGCCAGCGCGCGCCGCAACAAGGACTCGCGCTTGCTGCCCATGCCCCCGGCGCGATACACCGCCTCCAGGAGCCACACCAGATCCCCGTCGATCTGGACGTCCCCCGCGCTGTAGGCGTCCCCGAAGCGCACCCACGGATCCGTGAGGATGGAGAGCAGCGTCGCCCGGCTCGCGAAAGTCACACTCGCCACCGGTGCCGCAGAACAGGTGATGCGCGCGCTGTCGCGGACTGCAAAGTCAACGGCCGGGTTGCCGAGCACCCCCCGCAGGCGCATCAGCAGCCAGCGATCCGGTGCGCTGCCGCCACTCGCCGTGGGTGGCGGGTAAGCGTGTGTAGCGGTGGATGAACGCTCGGCGTCACCGGCGCTCTTGGACGCGGATACCAGGCTCTCGTCGCAGGCATTCACGGCGGCAGGTCCTCCATGCGTGAGCCGTTAATTTAGCATGCACCTCTGCCGCGCAGCGACCAGCCGCCCTACCTTGGTGTCGCCCTGCTGCAACACACCAAACACAGCCCCCAGGCGGGTGACCCCCAAAGCCGCTAACGGCCTGCCAGGACCCGGTTCAGAAGGTTCGCCAGCCGCCCGCCGGCCAGCAGCAGCCGCTCGCGTACGATCTGCTGCGCGTCGACCTGGTAGGCGCTGTCCAGAACGACGATATTCTGCGGCACGCTGTTGCAGGCAAACCCCGGGTAGTGGTAGGCCACGTTGCGGGCCAGGTTGTTGGATTCGAACGCCCATTGGTCGGGCGCCCCCTGGCCGGCGTCGTTGACGAGCCCCCGGGCCTCGATGGCCAGCGCGTCAATATCGCCGGGCGGCTGCTGGCGATTACGCGCGTGCAGCGCGAGTTGGACGAGGTCGCTGTCCCAGGCGCGGTGCAGGTTCTCGCGGCCGCGCGTCCGGACACCCGACAGGGCGACCTGCACACGGTTGCCGCCGCGATCGTCGTTGTCGGCCGCGTGCAGCGGCTGATGGATGTCCCCGACCAGGTGCACGATCCACTTCAGGGCCTCGTTACGATCGCGCGGCGCCGCGCGCGGATCGCCCAGCACGCCGACCAGGCGCTTCAACTGCTCGGTATTGCACTGTCCGTCCGGACAGTAGCGTGCCTTGGGCACGGTGCCGCATATCGGCACGTCGTCGTAGTGCCAGCTCGCCCGGGCGGCCGGCGTCCCGTTGAGCTCGTCCGGCCACACTGAAACCGCCTCCAGGGTCGTGCGCCCGGACAGGTTGCCGTACTTGTCCAGATCGGCATTGAGCAGCTGCGCCACCATCGCGTGCGCCTGTGGCGTCAGCAACCGGTCGGCGATGGCTGCAACCGTGCGGTGTCCCTGCGGACCCCACGCCAGGGCGAGCGGCGCGTACGCCGAAGCGAGCACCAGCAGGAGGGCAACGGAGTTAGTCTTTTTTGTGTGCATGGCTGCGATTCTCGCGCACCGCCACCGGAGATCCAACGCGCCGCCATCGTGTAGACTCGCCGCCCTCGCGCGCTCATCTTCGAACGGAAAAAAACCATGCTTCGCGCCACCCGCTCCCTTGTTGCCCTGATCCGTGTTTGCGCCGTTGCGAGCGGCATGACCTTGAGTCTCGCCGCCGCAGCCGCGGCCAGCCCTGAGGCGGCACCCCCTGCCTCTCACGGCCTGGATGTCGCCGGAATCGACCGCACGGTCGCGCCCGGGGACGACTTCTTCAGATACGCCAACGGCGCGTGGCTCAAGGCTAACGAAATCCCGCCTGACCGCAGCTCCTACGGCACCGGGGCGCAGCTCACGGAGCTCACGGCGAAACGCACCGCAGACCTGATCCGCGCCGCGGCGGCGACCGCAGCGCCCGGTTCAGAAGCGCGCAAGGTCGGGGACTACTACGCGAGCTACATGGATGAGGAACACATCGAAAAGCTGGGCCTGGCGCCGCTCGCACCAGCCCTGCGGCGCATCGACGCCATCAAGGACCGCACGGACCTCGCCCGCGCCCTCGGCGCCTCGCTGCGCGCGGACGTGGACGTGCTCAACAGCACTAATTTCCAGACGCCCAACCTCTTTGGCTTGTGGGTGGCACAGGACCTGGATGATCCGAGCCGCTATGCACCGTTTCTCCTGCAGGGCGGCCTGCTGTTGCCCGACCGCGAATATTACGTGGACCCGTCGGCGCCGATGGCGGCTATCCGCGCCAAGTACCAACAACACATCGCCGCGATGCTCGAGCTGGCACATCAGCCGGATCCCAAGGGCTCCGCCGAGCGGATTTTTGCCCTCGAACACCGCATGGCCGAAGTACACGGCGGTCGTGCCGAGTCCGAGGATGTGCTCAAGGGCAACAATCATTGGCAGGCTGCCGATTTCCCGCAGCGCGCACCGGGACTCGACTGGACGGTGTTCTTCGCTGCGGCCGGACTTGAGCAGCAGAAAACCTTCGTGGTGTGGCAACCGGCCGCGGTCACCGGGCTCTCCGCCCTCACCGCCAGCGAGCCCCTGGATACCTGGAAGCAATACCTGCGCTTTCACCTGCTTGACGTGTCGGCGCGATACCTGCCCAAGGCCTACGTGACCGAGGCGTTCGAATTCTACGGGCACACGCTGAACGGCACGCCGCAGCAGCGCGAGCGCTGGAAGCGCGCCGTGGATGACACGAGCGTCGCGCTCGGCGAGGCCGTCGGCAAACTGTATGTGCAGCGCTACTTTCCGCCGGCGGAAAAGGCCCGCGCCCAGGCGATGGTGAAGAACCTGTTGACTGCCTTTGCCACACGCATCGATCACCTGGAGTGGATGTCGCCGGCGACGAGGGTGCAGGCCAAGGCGAAACTCGCCGCCCTGAAAGTGGGCGTCGGTTACCCGGATCACTGGATCAACTACTCCGGACTCGAGGTCGTGGGTGGCGATGCCCTGGGAAACGCCGAGCGCGCGCAACTGTTCGAATATCACCGTAACCTGAAGAAATTCGGCACGCCGGTGGACCGCGGCGAGTGGGCCATGACGCCGCAGCTGGTGAACGCGGTGAACCTGCCGGCGATGAACGCGCTGAACTTCCCCGCGGCGATTCTGCAGCCGCCGTATTTCGATGCGCAGCGCGACGTGGTGCTGGACTACGGATCGATTGGCGCGGTGATCGGGCATGAAATCAGTCACAGCTTCGATGACCAGGGAGCCTTGTTCGACGCCAGCGGGCGGCTGCGCAACTGGTGGACCAGGGAGGACTTCGCGCACTTCGAAGCCGCCGGGAAAAAGCTCGCCGCCGAGTTCGATCGCTACCATCCATTCCCGGACGTCGCGGTCAACGGCAAGCTCACCCTGAGTGAAAATATCGCGGACGTCGCGGGGCTGGCGGCCTCCTACGATGCGTGGCGCCTCACCCTCAACGGCAAGCCGGCGCGCGGGGACGCCGGCTTCAGCGGTGAACAGCTGTTTTTCCTGAGTTTCGCGCAGTCCTGGCGCGACAAGATACGCGAACCGGCCCTACGGCAAAGACTGGTCACGGACGGCCACGCGCCGGACGAGTATCGCGCCGACACCGTGCGCAACCTCGACACCTGGTACCGGGCCTTCGACGTGAAGCCCGGCGAGAAACTTTATCTCGCGCCGGCGGAGCGCGTGCCGGTCTGGTAAGGCTTGAGCGGGCCGAAGTACACCAGCGTCTGGTAAGGCAGCACCACCCGCTCCTCGCGGGCATGGGCGTCAAACACCTGCCGCAGCGCCGCCATCATGGGAGCGTAACCCGGATCATCGGGCTCGGGCGCGTAGGATGAGGACAGCAGCCGCCCCCGTAGCCCCTCGAAGTCCAGTTGCTGCTGATTCGGGAACGCGGCACGCTCCATCGCGCCGCCGAAAAACTCGCGCATGCTGGCTTCATTGGCGCGGCTCGCGGTGATGCTCGCGTACTGCGGGGCGTGCCGTTTGAGCAGCGTTTCGTAGTCGGCGAGGAAGGCCGTCGCCTCGTGTGGTCGCTCGTTCCACAACAGCGCGCCGAAGCCGCCGGCACGAATCACGCGCAGCGCCTCCAGGCGCGCCTGGGGCGCATCAAACCAATGGAATGCCTGGCCCGCCACCAGCAGATCCACGCTCTCCCCCGCGAGCGTCGTGGCCTCCGCCGTGCCGTTCACGCTGCGGAAGCGCGGCGCGGCGCGCAGCGCCGCCTCGGCCGCCGCACGCATGGCGCCGTTGGGTTCAACCGCGAATACCTGCGCACCGCTTTGAAGGAGCAGCGCGGTGAGGATGCCGGTACCGGATCCAATGTCTGCGACCACCGCTTGCGCTGACAACCCACAGCGCTGTTGCAACAGCGTGACCGCTTCGGGGGGATAACCCGGTCGATAGCGGGCATAAGCCTGCGCACGGTTCGTGAAGCGCTCGGTGGGCTTGCTCATGGGTGCGTTGTCCTCTCTCTAATGCGCCGCAAGGATCGGGTGGCATCCGGCAGCTTCACCCTTAGAATGGGCGCATGCCAAGTGAATGCACCACCGCGGACTCAGCGTCCGCACCGCCCGCCCCTGCCGTCGCATCCGCCGCAGCGCCCGCCAGCTCGTGGCGCACCATGCTGGAGCTGGCCGTGCTCGGCGCGATCTGGGGCGGTTCGTTCCTGTTCATGCGGGTCGCTGCTGCGGACTTCGGTCCCGTCCCGCTGGTGGAAATGCGCCTGAGTCTGGGCGCGCTCATCCTGCTGCCGTTCCTGTGGCAAGCGCGCGCGCAGTTCACGCCGCGCCTGTGGCTCATTATCGCCGGCATTGCCACCATCAACTCGGTCATCCCGTTTGCGCTGTTTGCCTGGGCCGCGGAGCGCGCCCCGGCTGGTATCGGCGCGATCAGCAACGCCATGACGGTCATGTTCACCGCGCTGGTGGCCTTCATCTTCTACGGTGAGCGCATCAGCGGGCGGCGCGCGCTCGGGCTCGCGGCGGGTTTCGCCGGGGTGCTGTTCCTCGCGAGCGGCAAAGTTGCCGGAACGAGCGTCTGGCCGGCCGCACTGGCGGGCACGGCGGCCGCGCTCCTGTACGGCGTCGGCATCAATCTCGTGCGCCGCCATCTCACGGCCTACCCGCCGGTGAGCATCGCGGCCGCGGCGCTGGTGTCCGCGGCGGTGCTGCTGTCGCCGCTCGCGATCTACACCTGGCCGCATCACCCGATTGCCGCTGCCTCGTGGGGCAGCGCGGCGTTGCTCGGCGTGCTGTGTACCGGCATCGCGTTTGTTTCGTACTACCGCCTGATCTACCGCATCGGCGCCATGCGCGCCTCGACGGTCACCTACCTGATTCCCTTCTTCGGGGTTATCTGGGCCTGGATTGTCCTCGCTGAGCCCCTGACCCTGAGCATGGCGGTCGCCGGCGCGCTAATCCTCTCCGGCGTTGCCTTGAGTCAGCAGCGCCCGGCCTAAGGCGTGTTAACACTGCGGAGCCAGCCGTATAGCCGTTGCCGCAGCCGGCCAAAGCCCCTGCGCCAGCCTCGCTTTGAAGTGCTCGGCTGCCGAGGTGATCGGAACAGATGCGTATCGAGCCCCGCCCTTTGGCCGGCGGAAACGGAGCTACTGTCCGCCGAAATCGCTTCCATGCAATTTCGGCCAATGGTCTAGACGCATGGATGAGGCGCCACGCCGGCTCGAGTTTGCGGCGCTCCTCAACGCGCGCGACCTGGGCGGCCTGCCGACGCAGGACGGCGGGCGCACACGCGCGCGCTCGTTGCTGCGTGCGGATGACCTGGTGCAACTCACGCCCGAGGGCCTCAGGGCGCTGGGCGAATACGGGGTGGCGACCGTGCTCGACCTGCGCTGGCCCGAGGAAGCGGCACGCTATCCGAGCCCGGTGCCGCTGGGCCTGCCGCAGGTGGGGTATCAACGCGTGTCGCTGCTCACCCACACCGAGGACGAGTGGCGCCTGCGCAGTCGCGATGTCGTCAAGGAGCTGTGGAAGTGCGTGGTGCTCGAGCACGCGCGGCAGGAACTCAAGCAGGTGCTGCAGGTAATTGCCAGCGCCGCGCCCGGCCCGCTCCTGTTTCATTGTATCGCGGGCAAGGACCGCACCGGCCTCGTGGCCGCCCTGTTGCTCACGCTTGCCGATGTGACGCCTGCGGCGATCGCAGCTGACTACGCGCAAAGCTCGGAGAACCTGCGCGACGGGTACCTGCAGCGCTACGCCGACGCCGACCCGGCGCGGATCCTCGAAGCCATTCGCTGCCCGGAAGAAGGCGCATACAACATGTTGGAGTTCCTGTCCGCCGCCGGAGGGGTGCGCGCCTACCTGCAAAGGCTGGGCCTGTGGCCGGAAGAAATCGCGGCGCTGCGCGCGCGGCTGCGAAGCTGAACAGTATTCACCGGACGTTCAGGTCCGCGGGCAGATACTTAGCCACGCACCGGCTGACGTGCTCCCGAGCGGCCCAGCAATTTAAGGACGGGCACATTTTTAAAGCACGCACGGATTTGAGCCCGCGCATGCCGGTGCGCTTCCCTTCCGCTATCCTTGGCCGATGAGCACCGAAGACATTACCGGCGGCTGCCTGTGCAAGGCGGTCCGCTATTCGATCAGTGCCCCACCCGTGCTTACCCGCGCCTGCTGGTGTCGCGTTTGTCAGTACATTGGCGCCGGCAGCGGCACCGTGAACACGTGTTTCCCCAGTGCGGCGGTCACGGTGAGCGGCGAGTTACGCGACTATGTGCTGACCGCCGACAGCGGCAACGTGGCGCACCGGCGCTTCTGCCCGGCCTGCGGCACCCATCTGTTCAGCGCTTCCGAGGCGCGCCCGCACCTGGTATTCGTGCGCGCCGGCACGCTCGATGATCCGGAAGTTGCGCGCCCCGCGATGAGCATCTGGACATCGATGGCGCCGAGCTGGGCGTGCTTCGATGAGCGGCTGCCGAAGGTCGAGCGCCAGCCGCCACCCGCGGCCTAGGGCGCCGGCGCCGTCAGTCCCAGGGCGTGCCGCAGCTGCGGCGCCGTCAGCAGCCGCGTATAGACCGCGGTCCCGACATCAAACTCGCGCGCCCGCGACAGCCCCCCAACCACCACGGGTGAGAACCCCGCCTCCCGCACCAGGCGCTGCGCCACCGCGAGGGCCTGCGGGTCATCCCCGGCCAGCGGAATGGCATACAACTCACCGCGACGGTGCGCTTCGCTCCTGAGGTCGCCTGAGTTGATGGCGTTGAAGGCGCGCACCAGGCGCACGCCTGGCAGAAACTGCGCGGACGCCACGCCCGTGCCCTGGCGGCGCGCCGCGACGGCCATCTCGCCGTCGCGCTCGGGGTAGGGATTGCCGGTGTCGAGCACGATCTTGCCCGCGAGCTCGGCCTTAAGATCGCGCCCCAGCTGCGGCAGCGCGCCGTAAGGCACCGAAACCAGCACGACATCACCAAACACCGCGGCCTCGCGCGGCGTGCCGACCCGCGCCTTCGGTCCGAGTGAGTCTGCAAGGGGCTTAAGCTCGTCGGGGTGCCGGGACGACAGTAGTACCTCGTGTCCTGCCTGCACCCACAGCGCGGCGAGCGTACCGCCGATATGGCCCGCCCCGATGATGCCTATCTTAAGCGGCGCGTCAGGCTGCGGTGGCGTGCCCGTCGCCGCGGCCTGCGCGCCCTCAGGCTGCGCCGTCGCCAACGCCACAATCGCCAGCGCGGCCGTCACCAGACTTCGCAGCACTCCGTTCGCGCAGATCATTGCGGCGAGAACTCCACGGTGGTCTGCCAATGCGGCACTCCGGGGTGATCGGTGTCGATAACCAGTATGCCGTGCGCGTGCGACGCGGTCGACGCCACCTGAACTGACGCCAGGTCACCGCAGTCGGCCACCACCGGAAATGACGTGACCACCGAGATTGCTTTGGCAGCCGCGACGTCCGCGAGTTCCGCGCTCGCGGGCTCAATGTGCGCAGCGGTGATCTGCACGCTCGGCACCGTGACGAAGCGATACTGCACGCCGCCCCGCCAGCCTCCCTTGGGTGCCTGGCCCGAGGAATCGATGCTTGCCGTGCGGGTCAGCGGTGGCTCGATCAGCCTGATCTGCCGCGGTTGTGCCGGCAACAGCTTGTGCGCCGTCGTGAGACCCTGCAGGTTCCACACCGCGTAGAGTTGCAGCGGAAAGCTGTCGCGGCAGCGCACCGAGTACAGCCCGTGGTAGCCGGTGTGGTCAGCGTCGGGCGTCAGCATGAGTTTCTGACCGTCGCTGATGGCAAACAGCACCACCGAGCGCGGCGTTACCAGCCAGTCCGCGGCGACGAGCCGCGCGCTCAGCTCGTACATGCCAATGCCGTGCTCGGCAGGAAAGGCAGAAGGGGTCGTGTCCTGCACCTGCACATCGCAGGCGCACAGCATCAGCGCCAGGCACCAGGGCGCGGCGCAAATGTAACGGGTCGTAGGAAGCAGTCGGCGCGTGGCAAACACGAGCGGGACGCCGCCTCGGGGGCGGGCGTCCCCGCCCTCAAAACCAGATGCGGTTACTTCTTTCTCCGCGCTCCGGAGCGCTTCGCTGCCCGGAAGGAAATTCCCGAGCGCATGGCCTTCTGCTGCACCGCAGCTGCAGTACGGCCGAGCTTCTTCGCGACCTGACCGGTCGGCGTTCCCGACTTCGCGAGCGCCTTAAGCGTCTTCAGCTCACGTGCGCTCCAGCCGGCGCCATCATTGGGGGGACGTTTTGCCATTACCTGATACTCCGAAAGGAATTGCCCCAACTCAAGGGCGGGTTTGGAATCATACACCCACGAACGACCGAAAGTCCCCCAACAAACGGTCTGTAACATGTTGGAAGCGGGCGTGCTATGCGGCAGCGGCCAACACTAACTTGTGGTAGCGCAGCAGCGGAAGCTGCGCATCTGAACTCGCGCGCCAAGTGGCGTGCGTCGGCGATCGCCGACAGCCGCTTGTTTCGCGCCGCCCTCATTGCCGCTCATCCCGGTCGCCGAGCTGGCGCAACAGGCGCACCAGCCCCTGCAGTTCCTCCCAGCCGGCATCGGAAACGGCGCAGTACTCGAGGTTGCCCGCCTGCCAGAAGACGAGGTGATAGCCATTGCGGGTGGTAACACGTGAGGAGGTGTGTCGGTCCGCCCAGCTGAACACGTTGATAACGTGTGCACCGTGCTCGTACACGACCACGGCGACGCGCTGGCCATCGATGTAGTCGGCCCGCCCGCCCACCAGGGTGTAACCCTGCGGCGCGAAGTCGGCGACCACGGGCGAGACATCGGCGTGACCTGCAAACCACGGCTTGACCGTGTGCTGATCGGTGGACACGACGTCGGTGAGATGCGTGGGCATCAGCGAGCGCACGTGGGCGCCGACGAGTTCGTCGAGGAATACATCGGGAACCTTAGGCGACAGCAGTAAAAAGCCGATCGACGCCGCGGCGGCGGCGCCCACGCCTCCGAAGGCGCCGAGCCAGAACGGCCGCGCGCGCCAGGCCGGCTGCCGCGGGCGAATCGGCCGCGGGCTCGGCGCTGGCGCCTCCTGATCGAGCACTCGCGTGATGCGCTCGCGCAGCGCCGGGGACGCCGCGCCATACTCCAGCCGATCGCGAAGCAAGCTGCGCGTCCGCTTGAGATCCTCCAGCAGCGCGCGGCACTCGGCGCAGCCCTCGGTGTGCCGCTCGATATCCGCGGCGGCGACGGCGTCGAGCTCGCCGTCGAAATAGGCCTGCACAGCCAAGTGTTCAGCGCACGGCATGGGGTTCTCCTGCGCATTCCTGCAGCCACTGCAGCTTCAGTGCGGCGCGCGCGCGCGCCAGCCGTGACATCACGGTGCCAATCGGCAGCTGCGTCACCGCCGCAATCTCCCGGTAACTCATCTCCTCCATCTCGCGCAGCAGCAGCACTTCGCGATGCTCCTGTGACAGGGCGGTGATCAGCCGCTCGAGCGTGCGCTCCTGGTCGTGCTCGATCGAGGCACTCTCCGGATCCGGCACGCTGGTGAGGGCGGCGGAGTCAAACTGCACCTCGTCAGCTTCCGGCAGCGGCACCGCAGCCCGGCGTTGCTGTTGCCTCAAGGCCGTCGCGTGGCAGTTGCGCACGATCGTGAGCAGCCAGGCTTTCACGTCCGAGCCGCGCAGCGCGTCGAAGCCGCGAAAGGCGCGCAGGAATGCCTCCTGCACGATATCGTCGGCCTCGGCGGGCGAGCGCGACAACCAGCGCGCAAAGCGGTGCGCCGCGTCCAGGTGTGGCATCACCTGCGCCTCGAAACGACCGCGTTTGTCATCCATTGCGGAACCCGACACAGCCCTCACGCGGCGCCACCGTTAGCCCTACCCTACAGAAGACCCACCGGACGCGGATTTTATTCCGCTCAGCGCGTAAGACCCGCCCGCGTGCAGGCGGCGTCGACCGCGTTACTGAGCAACATGGCGATGGTCATGGGGCCTATGCCTCCCGGCACGGGCGTGATCCAGCCGGCGCGGCGCGCCGCCGGCTCGAAATCGACGTCGCCGGTGAGGGCACCTGATGGCGTGCGGTTGATCCCCACGTCGAAAACCGCGGCTCCCGGGCGAATCCAGTCGCCCGGGATGAACCCCGCCTTGCCGACCGCAGCCACCAGAAGCTGCGCGCGCCCGACTTCCTCCTTGAGGTCGCGCGTGCCGGTGTGACACACGGTGACGGTGGCACGCGCGAGCAGCAACTCCAGGGCCATCGGTCGCCCGACGATGTTGGATGCGCCCACGACCGTCGCCCGCATTCCCGGCAGCGCAATGCCGTACTCCTGCGCGAGGCGGATCACCCCGTACGGCGTGCACGGCCGCAGCCGTGGCCGCTTCTGCGCCAGCAGACCCGTGTTCAGCGGATGAAAGCCATCCACGTCCTTGGCCGGATCGACGGCGTCCATGATGCGATTGGTATCGACACCGGCTGGCAGTGGCAGCTGCACGAGGATGCCGTCCACGCGTGCGTCCCGGTTGAGCTCAGCGATGAGGGCGAGAAGCTGTGCCTCGCTCACACTCACCGGCAGGTCGTGGGCGAAGGAGGCAATGCCGGACTCGCGCGCGGCCTTGAGTTTGTTGCGCACGTACACCGCCGAGGCCGGATCCTCCCCCACCCGCACCACCGCCAGTCCGGGTGGGCGACCGTGCCCGGCGGCAAAACGCGCCGCGCGCGCCGCAACCTCGGCGCGCACTTTCGCCGCGACCAGCTTGCCGTCGAGCAGGATCGCGCCGCCGCTAGCGCGTGCCGGCGCGCCCGTCCCCGCACCCATGGCGTGGTCGTTCATCAGTAGCGGTAGTGGTCCGGCTTGTAGGGTCCGGCCTTGTCCACGCCTATGTAGCCGGCCTGCGTGTCGGTGAGCTCGGAAAGCTCGGCGTTGAGCGTCTTCAGCTGCAGCCGCGCCACTTTCTCATCCAGGTGCTTCGGCAGCACGTAGACCCCGACCGGGTACTTTGCGGTCTGAGTGAAGAGTTCCACCTGCGCGATGGTCTGGTTCGCAAAACTCGAGCTCATCACGTAGCTCGGGTGGCCGGTGCCGCAGCCGAGGTTCACGAGCCTGCCTTCCGCCAGCAGGATGATGCGCCGGCCGTCGGGCAGGATGACGTGGTCGACCTGCGGCTTGATGTTTTCCCACTGGTATTGCCTGAGACTCGCGACATCGATCTCGTTGTCGAAATGGCCGATGTTGCACACGATCGCGTTGTGCTTCATGCGGCTCATGTGAGCGTGGCTGATCACATGGTAGTTGCCGGTCGCGGTGACGAAGATGTCAGCCTTGTCGGCCGCGTATTCCATGGTGACGACGCGGTAGCCTTCCATCGCCGCCTGCAGCGCACAGATCGGGTCGACCTCGGTCACCCACACCTGTGCCGACAGGGCACGCAGCGCCTGGCCGCAGCCCTTGCCGACGTCACCGTAGCCGCACACGACCGCGACCTTGCCGGCGATCATGACGTCGGTGGCGCGCTTGATCGCATCCACCAGCGATTCGCGGCAACCGTACAGGTTGTCGAACTTGCTCTTGGTCACCGAGTCGTTGACGTTGATGGCGGGAAAGGCCAGCTTGCCCTCCTTCGCCATCTGGTACAGGCGCTTCACTCCGGTGGTGGTCTCCTCGGTGACGCCGCGCACGTGACCGATGCGCGCCGAATACCACTTCGGATCCGACTTGAGCCGCGCGCGAATCGAGGCGAACAGCGCCGCCTCCTCATCGCTCGAAGGTTTTGCGATCGCGCCCGGGTCGCTCTGCGAGCGCACCCCGAGATGCAGCAGCAGGGTCGCGTCCCCGCCGTCGTCCAGGATCATGTTGGAATAGCCGCCATCCGCCCACTCGAAGATGCGGTGCGTGTAGTCCCAGTAATCGGCGAGCGACTCGCCCTTCCAGGCATACACCGCGGTGCCGCGCGCGGCGATGGCCGCGGCGGCGTGGTCCTGGGTCGAGAAAATATTGCAGGAAGCCCAGCGCACCTGCGCCCCCAGCGCCTGCAGCGTCTCGATGAGCACCGCGGTCTGGATGGTCATGTGCAGCGAGCCGGAGATGCGCGCGCCTTTAAGCGGCTGGGTGCGCGCGTACTCGGCGCGGATCGCCATGAGACCGGGCATCTCGGTCTCGGCGATCGCGATCTCCTTGCGGCCCCAGTCGGCGAGCCCGGGATCCGCGACCTTGAAGTCGGCAGTGTTGGCGGTGGCTTTAAGCGTGGCGTTCATACTCGATACTCCGAAATGTCGGAAGCGAGCGCCGTAATGGATTACACGACCGGCTGAGCCTGGCGGACCGCGGTGTCGGCACCCGGCCCGTCGCAACGCTCCTCAGCCAGCGTGTGTGCCGCGATGCGGCTGATCTTTCCTCAGGCGGCGAGCATCCCCTTGCCTTCCGCGGCCAGCTGGGCGGCCAGGTCGGTGCGCTCCCAGGTGAATTCCGGTTCGCTGCGACCGAAGTGCCCGTAGTTGGAGGTCTTCTGATAGATGGGCCGCACGAGGTCGAGCATTTCAAGCAACCCGTACGGAGTCAGATCAAAGTGCTTGCGCACGATCTGCGTCAGACGCTCGCGCGACAGGCGGCTGGTGCCGAAGGTCTCGACCATGATGGAGGTTGGTTCAGCCACGCCGATGGCGTAGGACACCTGTACCTCGCAGCGCTCGGCGAGCCCTGCGGCCACGATGTTCTTGGCGACGTAGCGCGCCGCGTAGGCAGCGGAGCGGTCCACCTTGGAAGGGTCCTTGCCCGAGAACGCCCCGCCACCGTGGCGGGCGTAACCGCCGTAGGTATCGACGATGATCTTGCGGCCGGTAAGTCCGCAGTCCCCGACCGGTCCGCCGATGACAAAACGCCCGGTCGGGTTGATGTGGTACTTGGTGCGCTTGTCGAGCCATTTGGCCGGCAGAACGGGCTTGAGGATTTCCTCCATCACCGCTTCGCGCAGCAGCTTGGTCGATATGTCCGGGCTGTGCTGCGTGGACAGCACTACCGCTTCAAGCCCCACCGGCTTGTTATCCTCGTAGCGCAGCGTGACCTGACTCTTGGCATCCGGCCTCAGCCAGGGGAGCTTGCCAGCCTTGCGCAGCTGCGCCTGGCGCTTCACGAGCCGATGCGCGAGCGTGATCGGCGCCGGCATCAGCACATCGGTTTCGTTGGTGGCATAGCCGAACATCAGGCCCTGGTCGCCGGCGCCCTGGCGGCGCTCGTCCTTGCGATCCACTCCCTGGGCGATATCCGGAGACTGCTTGCCGATTATATTGAGCACGCCGCAGCTGGCGCCGTCGAAGCCCATCTCCGAGGAGTTGTAGCCGATGTCCAGCACGGTCTTGCGCACCAGCGCTTCGACGTCCACCCACGCGCGGGTGGTAATCTCGCCGGCGACGATGACTACCCCGGTCTTGACGAGCGTTTCGCAGGCGACCCGGCCGCGCTCGTCCTCCTTGAGGATCGCGTCCAGCACCACGTCCGAAATCTGGTCCGCCACCTTGTCCGGATGTCCCTCGGAGACGGATTCGGAGGTGAAGAGATAGTCGTGCGCCATGTATGTCGTTCCGCTCGTGCCTGAGATGCCAAAGACAGCCATTTTAGCCTACCCGGCGCACAGCCGCCCATACTGGGGCGGCCATTACTTAACCTTAATTGACCAGCGGCGCACCGCCACAGCCGCCCAGATCGCCTCGACCACCCCGAATGGCCACGCGCCCTGAAGAAAGCCATACGCGGAGCCAAGTGCGCAGGAAGCGGCGAACGCCAGCACAAACCACGGACTGCGATCCTCCAGTGCATAGCACAGGAGCATGGCCGTGACGGCAAAGAGGCCGAACGCGGTAAGACTATCCAAAAGCCGCCGCGAGGCGCGCGTCGAACTGCGCTTGGGTAAAGCGATGATTCTGCGTGCCGCGCGACTCGATCTTGATGGCGCCCATGAGGGAAGCGATGCGTCCGGTCGTGCGCCAGTCGAGTCCGTGCAGCAGTCCATGTAACAGGCCCGCGCGGTACGCATCGCCGCATCCTGTTGGATCGATCACGTGTTGCACCGGCGCGGCAGGGATCGCCAGCTGCCCCTCGCGCGTGTGGATGGAGGAGCCCGCGGCGCCGCGCGTCACAATGAGCGCCCGCACGCGCTGCGTGAGCTCGCGCTCACTCCAGCCGGTGCGCTGTTGCACCACCTGCCATTCGTATTCGTTCACCGTCACCCAGGCTGCCTGCGACACGAAGTGCGCCAGCTCCCCGGCGTTGAACATCCCCAGCTGCTGGCCGGGATCGAATATGAAAGGAATGCCCGCCGCCGCGAGCTGCGCCGCGTGCCGGATCATGCCTTCGCGCCCGGCCGGCGCCACGATGCCGATGGCAATGCCGCGCGTATCGTCCACCGAATTCTCGTGCGAGTGCTGCATGGCGCCCGGGTGAAACGCCGTGATCTGGTTGTTATCCAGGTCAGTGGTGATGAACGCCTGGGCGGTGAACTGCGCCTCGATCACGCGGATGTAGTCGGCCGCCACGCCGGTATCCGCCATCCATTTCCTGTAAGGGCCGAAGTCCCGCCCGACGGTGGCCATCGGGCACGCCTCGTCCCCCAGCAGCGTCAGGTTGTAGGCGATGTTGCCGGCGCAGCCGCCGAACTCGCGCCGCAGCTGCGGCACGAGAAACGACACGTTCAGGAGGTGGATCTTGTCCGGCAGGATGTGATTCGCAAAGCGGTCAGCGAACACCATGATGGTGTCGTATGCCATGGAGCCACAGATCAGCGCCCGCCCGGGCCGTTGACCGGATGTCATCCCCTGGCGCCTGGCGGGGGCGCGCTTGCCGCAGGGCTCGCCTTGCTCGCGGCGTACATGAGCGCCACCCCGCCCCTGGCGATCTCGGAAAGTCCCGCGCCCTGGCGCTGCTCGTAGTAGCTCAACATCTGCGCGCGCATGCGCGGCTCCCAGTAGCGATTGAGGTGTCTGGCGACTTCCGCCGACGCGCCCTGGGTATCCGTGGTGCCGGAAAAGAACGCGCCGATCTCGTTGGCCATCTTGACGAGCAGATCAATGTTCATAGGTGTGGTTGAGCTTGTGGGTCGCTAAGGGCGCATTATTTCAGTCGCTGTGGGTTCGCGTATACCACGTGTTGATCGGCGCGCGCGAACGCCACCAGCGTCAGACCGCTGGAGCGCGCCAGCCGCACGGCGAAGGCCGTGGGCGCGGACAGCGCCACCAGCAGCGAGATCCCCAGCGTCGTGCATTTCTGCACCATCTCGTAGCTCGCGCGGCTGGTGATGAGCATGTAACCGGCGGAAAAATCGCAGCTGGCACGCGTTAACGCGCCGATGGTCTTGTCGAGTGCATTGTGCCGACCGACATCCTCGCGCACGACCTGGATCCCTGCGCCCGGCACCACCCAGGCCGCCGCGTGTACGCTGCCGGTGCGGGCATTGATCGGCTGCCGCCCTGACAGCTGCGCGATGGCGGCGTGCAGCTCGGCGCTCGTGATGCTCACCCCGGCCGGGACCGGCCCGGTCTCGCGGATGGCATCGGCGGCGGTCTCCGCGCCGCACAGTCCACAGCCGGTTCTGCCGGCGAGGTTACGGCGTCGTTGCACGAGCTGCGTAAAGCGCTCCCAGGCCACGCTGATCTTGACGTCCGCCGACGCCGCGCCCTGGATGACTTCCACACCGTGGATCTCATCCGCGCGCGCGACCAGTCCCTCGCTCAGGGTGAATCCCACCGCGTAGTCCTCAAGATCCGCGGGCGTGGCCAGCATCACTACGTGCGGCACCTCGTGGTAAACGAGCGCGACCGGCATCTCCTCGGCAATCTGGTCGGTGGCCCGCGTGAGGGTGCCGCGCGTCCAGCGCTCGACCTCGAGCGTCGCGCTCACGGCTTCCGGTACTGCGGCTGCGTCCATGACGCCCCGGCACGCCTCAGGCGGGCGTTCGATGGTGCTTCGCGTAGCGCGTGGGCCGCGTCAGCTCGCGTTCGGCCTGGGTGCGCTTGCTCCACGCGTCCTTCTGGTTTACGAGCACCACCTCGACCGCGGTCACCTTGTACTCGGGGCAGTTGGTTGCCCAGTCGGAGTTTTCCGTGGTGACCACATTGGCGTTGGTCTCCGGAAAGTGGAACGTGGTGTACACCACGCCCGGTGAGATCTTGGCGGAAACCCTGGCGCGCAGCACCGTGTCACCGGCGCGGCTCGTGAGTCCCACCCAGTCGCCGTCGCTGATGCCGCGCAGTTCGGCATCATGCGGATGGATCTCCAGCACATCCTCGGCGTGCCACACCACGTTGTTGGTACGGCGCGTCTGCGCGCCGACGTTGTACTGGCTCAGGATCCGCCCCGTCGTCAGGATCAGCGGGAAGCGGCTGGTCACCTTTTCGGTGGTGGGCACGTACTCGGTCTGCCAGAACTTGCCCTTGCCGCGCACGAACTCATCGACATGCATGGTCGGAGTACCCTCGGGAGCCGCGTCCGTGCACGGCCACTGGATGCTTCCCAGGCGATCAAGTTTCTCATAGGTGAGCGCCGAGAAAGTCGGCGTCAGGCGCGCGATCTCTTCCATGATCTCGGCAGGGTGGTCGTACTGCATCGGGTAGCCGAGCGCGTTGGACAGGAGCACCGTGACCTCCCAGTCCTGGTAGCCGGCCAGGGGCTCCATGACCTTGCGCACCCGCGACACGCGCCGTTCGGCGTTGGTGAAGGTGCCGTCCTTTTCCAGGAACGAGGAGCCGGGCAGGAATACGTGGGCGAACTTCGCGGTCTCGTTGAGGAACAGGTCCTGCACGATGACGCATTCCAGGGACGCCATGGCGGCGCTGACGTGATGGGTGTTGGGATCGGACTGCACGAAGTCCTCGCCTTGCACGTACATGCCACGGAACGTGCCGTCGAGCGCCGCTTCGAACATGTTGGGAATGCGCAGGCCCGGCTCGCTCTGCAGCGGCACGCCCCACGCGTCCTCGAAGGACTTGCGCACCGCCGGGTCCGAGACGTGGCGGTAGGCGGTGTACTCGTGCGGGAAGGAGCCCATGTCGCAGGAGCCCTGCACGTTGTTCTGGCCGCGCAGCGGGCTCACGCCCACGCCTTCACGGCCGAGGTTGCCCGTGGCCATGGCGAGATTCGCGATAGCCATGACGGTGGTGGTGCCCTGGCTGTGCTCGGTCACACCCAGGCCGTAGTAGATGGCGCTGTTGCCGGCGGTGGCATACAGGCGCGCCGCGCGCCGCACGTTGGCGGCCGGAACGCCGGTGATGCCTTCCGAGGCCTCCGGGGAATTGCGCGCCTCGGCGACGAACGCCTTCCATCTGGCGTAACTATCCACCTCGCAGCGCTCGGCCACGTAGGCGTCTTTCGTGAGCCCTTCGCTCACGACGACATGCGCCAGCGCGTTCAGGAGCGCAACGTTGGTGCCGGGCTTCAGGGGCAGGTGAATATCCGCTGCGACGTGCGGTGCGCGCACCAGGCCGATCTCGCGCGGATCGGCGATGATGAGTTTCGCCCCCTGCCGCAGCCGCCGCTTCAGCTGCGACGCAAACACCGGATGCCCGTCGGTGGGATTGGCACCGATGATGAGAATGAGATCGGCCATCATCACCGAGTCAAAGGCCTGGGTGCCGGCTGACTCGCCGAGGGTGTTCTTCAGTCCGTAGCCGGTGGGCGAGTGGCAGACGCGCGCACAGGTATCGACATTGTTGCTGCCGAACGCGGCCCGCACCAGCTTCTGCACCAGGAAGGTCTCCTCGTTCGTGCAGCGTGAAGAGGTGATGCCACCGATGGAGTCGCGGCCGTACTTCGCCTGGATGCGGCGCAGCTCGCTGGCGGCGTAGCTGATCGCCTCTTCCCAGGAAACCTCGCGCCACTCATCGTGGATGTGCTTGCGGATCATGGGCTTCACGATGCGATCGGCGTGCGTGGCATAGCCCCAGGCGAACCGCCCCTTGACGCACGCATGGCCGTGGTTGGCGTCGCCGGTGCGATCCGGCGCCATGCGCACCACCTCTACCTCTGCGCCCTCCCCGCGCAGCTCGGCATTGAAGCTGCAGCCGACGCCGCAGTAGGCGCAGGTGGTTTTCACCGCGCGCTCGGCCTGCCCTAAGCCGATGATGGATTTTTCAGTCAGCGCCGCGGTCGGACAGGCCTCGACGCAGGCGCCGCACGACACGCACTCGGACTCCAGGAACGACTCGTCCTGACTGGCAGAGACCTTGGACTCGAAGCCGCGGCCCTGGATGGTCAGGGCGTAGGTGCCCTGCACCTCATCGCAGGCGCGCACGCAGCGCGAGCACACGATGCACAGCTCCGGGTTGAAGGCGAAGTAGGGATTGCTCTCGTCCTTGAGCGCCGGGCGATGCACGGCGCCGGGCGCGTAGGAGCTCTCGGTCACGCCGACGGCGGCCGCCATGTCCTGCAGCTCGCAATGCCCCTCGGCAGGACAGCCCTCGCACTCGAGCGGGTGATCCGAGACGTACAGATCGATCACGCCGCGGCGCAGTTGCGTGAGCTTCGCGGACTGGGTGCGGATTTTCATGCCCGCAGCCACCGTGGTGGTGCACGAAGCCGGATAGCCCTTGCGGCCCTCGATCTCGACCAGGCACAGGCGGCACGAACCGAACGCCTTCAAGGTGTCGGTGGCACACAGCTTCGGCACGCTCACGCCGGCGAGCGCGGCGGCGCGCATGACCGAGGTGCCGTCGGGCACCGTGATCGGCTGACCGTCGATCTCGAGCGTCACGCTGGCCACGGCGGCTGCGCCGCTGGCGCCGTTGGCGCCGTTCGGATCGCGGGGCACTACCGCAGGCGGCGTACCGAAGTCTTTATAGTCGATCGAAAACATGTTGCTCCTTCCTCGCGCTACTTAGCCCGCGCGCGGAAATCTTCCCGGAAATACTTCAGTGCGCTCTGCACGGGGAACGGCGCCATGCCGCCCAGGCCACACAAGGATCCCTGCACCATGGTGTCGCACAACTCCTCGAGCAGCTGCACGTTCCGCTCGGCGTCGATCCCCTGGATGATGCGCTCGAGCACTTCCACGCCGCGCGTGGAGCCGATCCGGCACGGGGTGCACTTGCCGCACGATTCAATGGCGCAGAATTCCATGGCGTAGCGCGCCATGTGCGCCATATCGACCGTGTCATCGAACACCACGATGCCGCCGTGGCCGAGCAGCGCGCCGATGCCGCTCAGGGCTTCGTAGTCCACCGCGGTGTCGAACTGCGACGCCGGGATGTAAGCACCCAGCGGGCCGCCGACCTGCACGGTGCGGATCGGCCTGCCGGTAGCAGTGCCGCCGCCGTAGTCGTACAACAACTCGCGTAAGCTCAGTCCGAAGGCGCGCTCGATGAGTCCGCCGCGACGGATGTTGCCGGCGAGCTGGATCGGCAGCGTGCCGCGGGATTTGCCGCTGCCGAAATTCGCGTAAACCTCAGCCCCGTGATCGAGGATCCACGGCACGCTCGCGAGCGTGATGACGTTGTTGACGATGGTGGGCTGCCCGAACAGGCCCTTGATCGCCGGCAGTGGCGGCCGCACGCGGATCTCGCCGCGCTTGCCCTCGAGGCTCTCGAGCATCGAGGTCTCTTCGCCGCAGATGTACGCTCCGGCGCCGACGCGCACTTCCAGGTCAAAGCGCTTGCCGCTGCCGGCAACGTCGTCGCCGAGATAGCCCCCCTGGGTTGCGGCCGCGATCGCGCTCTGCAGCGTCAGCCGCGCGTGCGGGTACTCAACGCGCAGATAGATGTAGCCCTGGGTGGCGCCGACCGCGAGGCCCGCGATGGTCATCCCTTCGATGAGGGACAGCGGGTCGCCTTCCATCAGCATCCGATCCGCGAAGGTGCCCGAGTCCCCCTCGTCGGCGTTGCAGGTGATGTACTTCTGCGCCGTGCGCTGATCGAGCACGGTCTTCCACTTGATGCCGGTGGGAAAGGCGGCGCCGCCGCGTCCGCGCAGCCCCGATGCCGTGACCGCCTGGACGATATCCGCTCCCGACATGGACAGCGCCCGGGTCAGCCCGCGGTAGCCGCCGTGTTTTACATAGTCCGCGAGGCTCGTCGGATCGATGACTCCCACGCGCTCAAAGGTCAGGCGCTGCTGGCCCTTCAGCCAGGGAATCGAGTCGGTGACGCCGTGCGCGAGTGGGTGCACGCCGCCGTGCAGGAAGTCCGCGGCGAAAAGGCCCGGCACATCCGCAACGCTCACTGGCCCATAGGCCAGCCGGCCAGCCGCGGTTTCCACCTCGACCAGGGGCTCCAGCCAATACACGCCCCGCGAGCCGTTGCGCACGAGTGCGACCTCGGCGCCGCGCCGCCGCGCTTCCGCGCTGATCGCCTGCGCGACCCCGCCCGCGCCCAAAGACAGCGCACCCGCGTCCCCGGGAACGTACACGGTGGTCATTTGGCCTTCTCGCCGGCAGCGATCAACGCATCGAACCGTTCGGGCGTTACTCTGCCGTGGAGTTCCCCATCAATCATGATGGCGGGCGAGCAGGCGCAATTACCGAGACAATAGATGGGTTCGAGGGAGAAGCGTCCGTTCGCGGTGGTCTCGTGGAAATCGATCCCGAGGCGCGTGCGCGCATGTTCCGCCAGCGCTTCAGCGCCCATGGACTGGCAGGATTCGGCCCGGCAGATCTGCACGGTGTGCGTGCCCGGCCGCGAGCGGCGAAAATAATGATAGAAGGTGACCACCCCGTGCACTTCCGCACGCGACAGATTCAGGCCCTGGGCCACCACGGGAACCGCGCCGCCCGGGATATAGCCAAGCTCGCCCTGAATGGCATGCAGGATCTCGAGCAGCGGCCCGGGGCGCCCGCGGCGCTCCGCCACAATCCGCTTCACTATGTCTGTCTCGGGCACCAGCGTCGGCATGCGATCCGGAGTATACGTCCCGCAAAGCAGCAGGGCATGAAAAGGCCCCGCAGCGGACCCTGCGCAGGCGCGCTGGCGGCGTGTGCGGTAATTGCAGCCGTTACGGCCGGGTGCGCCTACGGCGGGGATTTGAGTACCGACGGCGATTTGAGCACCGGCGGGAATGTCGCCATAACCAACGATTATATCTACCACGGCGTGAGCGAGAGCGACGGACACCCGGCGGTGCAGGCCGACCTGCACGCCAGCACCGAGGGATCGTTCGCGGGCGCCTGGGCGTCCAGCCGCGACCGCGACCTGGACCCCGGCGCCGCCGGCGAGCTGGAAATCTACCTCGGCCACCGCTTCAACCTTGGCAGCGCCTGGAGCGCCACCGTGAGCGCTCGCAGCCACTACTTCCTGCACGCGAATCAGCCCTCTGCCGACTACCAGGAAGTCTCCGCTTCGTTTGCCTGGCTCGATCGCTGCACGTTCACGCTGGCGTCGATTCCGAATGCGGTGCGCTGGTACGAGTACTATCGCCTGGGGCGCAGCCCCGCCTGGGTCGCCGATGCAGCCGGCCAGTGGCTCATCGGGCAGGGTCTGTTCGTGACCGGGGCGGCCGGCTACTACTACTCAAGCGCTGCAAGTCCCAACAGCCAGTCCGGCGCCGGCTACGCCTATGGCAACCTGGGGCTCGCTTACGAGGAGCGCCAATGGCGGGTAGAGGTTGGCTACTTCCTGGCACAGAACCGGGCCCAGGACTTTTTCCCCTACCCCCCGGCAAACCGGCACGTGGCGGGCACCCTGAGCTGGCGCTTTTGAGCGCCAGCGTTCCCGAAGCGCATAGTCGCCTGCAGTGAGCTTTTGAACCAGCAAGGGTGCGGCGGACACTTACGGCAAGTGAGCGTGGGAGTGAAGGCAACGGGTCGCAACGACACCGGGAAGGCGGATGCGGGGTATCGCGGTCCGGCCTCTGCGGCGCGCGAGGTGGAGCTCATCGCGCGGATCGGCGCGGGCGATCGCAAGGCGCTCGAGGAACTCTACAACCTCTACCACCGCCGCATGGCGCGTTTCCTGATGCGACTGACGCACCGCTACGACCTGGCCGAGGAGATCATCAACGACACCTTCTGGGTCGTGTGGCGCAAGGCGCGCGAGTTCCGCGGCGAATCGCAGCCCTCGACCTGGATATTCGGAATTGCTTATCGGAAGGCCCGCAACACGTTTCGCTCCGTCTCACGCCTCGCGGCGCAGACCAGCCTCGAGGCGCAGTCTGCGCCGCTCGCCAGCGAGCCCTTCGTCGCCGAGGAGCTGCGTGACTGGCTGCAGCAGGCGCTCGCACAGCTGCCGGCGGAGCAACGACTGGCGGTGCAACTGTGCTACGAGCTCGGTTACTCATGCGAGGAGATCGCCACCATCACCCACTGCCCGGTCAACACCGTGAAGACACGTTTGTTTCATGCCCGCGCGAAGCTGCAGAAGTTTCTGCCGCAGCTCGCGGGCAACGCGAGTCCCGAATCATGATAGCCAACGACACCCCGAACCATGCTGCGACCTGGTTGCTGTTGCCGTGGCTGGCCAACGGCCGGCTGCCGGCGCACGAGCGCACGAGCGCGGAAGAGCACGTGGAAAGCTGCGTAGCGTGCGCGCGCGAGCTCGCGCTGCAACGCCGGATGTGCCAGGCGCTCGCCGAACCGGATCGCGTGACCTGGGCGCCCGGACCCTCGTTCCGCAAACTGCTGGATCGCATTGATGGCCATGCGGACACGGCGGCGCGCGCGCCCGTCGTCGCGGCTCACCCCGCGCGTGTCGTGTCGCGGGTGCGTTACGCGTGGCGGCCGCCGGGACTGGCGTGGGCGGCGAGCGTCGTGCTCTCGGTCGGACTTGCGGGGGTCGCCGCGACCGCCTATCGCTGGTCGCAGCCGCTTTACTCCACCCATACGGCTGCCGCCAGTTCCGTGCCGGGCGTCTTGCATGTCGCCTTCGATCGCACCGTCCCCATCGGCGAGGTCGAGGACATCCTGCATGCGGCTGGCGCGCACCTGGTCACAGGACCGGACGCGAGCGGCGTGTTCGGAATCGCGCCGCTAACCGCCGCGAGCGGCGCTGCGAGCGCGCCGGCCACGGCAGGCGCGCCAATGCGCGCGCTCGAGACGCGCCTGCGCGCGGACACGCGCGTGCGCTGGGTCGAGCCGCTGACGGCGCCTTAGAAGATGCGCACGCTCGCGCGCCTGTGCGCCGTGTGGCTGGCAGCGCTCAGCGCGCAAGCCGCGTACGCGACGCTGCCCGAATCCGCCGCCGCCACATCGCCGCCAGCACGGATCATCGTCGGGTTTGCGAACGCACCCCGCAGCTTGCCGGGTCCGGCCGGCGCCACCGGCAGCCACTACAGCGGCGACGGCTACCGCGTCTCGCAGAATGCCCACAGCCAGGCACGCAGCGTCGCGGCGCGCTACGGGCTGCGCGAGCTGGCGAGCTGGCCGATCGAGGCGTTGGGGATGCACTGCGTCGTGTACGAGGTTGCCAACGGACGGCCGGCGCCGGAGGTGCTCGCCGCCTTGTCCAGGGACACCCGCGTGGTGCTGGCGCAGCCGTTGCAGGAGTTTCATACGCTCAGCGGCCCGCCCGCGCCGGCGTACAACGATCCGCTCTACGACCTGCAGACCAATCTCGTGGCGCTCGGCATCGAGCGCGCGCACCAGCGCGCCCAGGGCGCCGGAGTGCGCATCGCACTCATCGACACGGGCGTGGACAGTGCGCACCCGGACCTGCGCGGCCGCATCGCACGCAGCGCCTCCTTCATCACCGGGCACGCGCGCCAGGCTGCGCAACTGCGGCACGGCACCGCCATGGCGGGGATCATCGCGGCGGTCGCCAACAATCACATCGGCATCGTCGGCATCGCGCCGCTGGCGCGCCTGGAAGTGTTCGAGGCGTGCTGGCAGGTCACACCGGCGAGCGATGAGGCTGCCTGCAACACCTTCACCCTGGCCCAGGCCCTTGCCGGGGCCCTCGCCGCCGGCACGCCGCTCGTGAACCTGAGCCTCGCCGGGCCGGCCGACCCTCTGCTCACCGCGCTCGTCGAGAGCGGTCTTAAGCGCGGCGTGGTTTTCGTTGCGGCGGTCGCGCCGGATGCGGGCTTCCCGGGTTCGATCCCGGGTGTGATCCGCGCCACCGGCATCGGGCAGGCGCTGCCGGAGGGCACGTTTGCGGCTCCCGCCGTGCACGTGCTGACGACCCGTCCCAACGGCCAATTCGACTTTGAATCCGGCACCTCGGTCGCGTGCGCAGAGCTGACCGGTGTCATCGCGATTCTCATGTCGGCCGCTCACACTCACCTCACGAGCGACGCCATTACCAGGCTGCTGCGCGCGGGCGCGGACCCGCCGCTCGTTGATGTGAACGCCGCGCTGTCGCGGCTCGACGCTCAGGATACGGGCGCGCGCCTGAGCGCGCGCTAGTCCCCTAACCAGCCTTGACCGTCTCGCTACCCGTGCCCATGCTCCCGCGCGCATGGCGGACAATCCTTCGGACCTGACCTGGGAGCTCATCGCCGAGGCGCGGGCGCGCATCGCCGGCAAGGTGAATCTCACGCCGGTGCTCACCAGCACCAGCCTCGATGCAGCGAGCAACGCGCGGCTTTACTTCAAGTGCGAGAACTTGCAGAAGTGCGGCGCGTTCAAGGCGCGGGGGGCGACCAACGCGGTGTTCGCGTTGTCCGCGACCAGCGCACAGCGCGGAGTCGCCACCCATTCCTCGGGCAACCATGCGGCAGCCCTGGCGCGCGCCGCACAGCTGCGCGGCATCCCCGCCTACATCGTGATGCCGGACAACACCGCGCAGGCCAAGCGCGCCGCGGTCGCCCGCTACGGCGGCTCGGGCGCGCAGATCACCTGGTGCGAGCCGACGCTCGCAGCGCGCGAGCGCGCGGCGCGGGAGATCCTCGCTGCGACCGGCGCCGTGCTCGTGCATCCGTATGACGACACGCTGGTGATGGCCGGCCAGGCGACCGCGGCTGTCGAGCTTCTGGAGGCGGTCCCCGATCTGGACGTGATCCTGTGCCCGGTGGGCGGCGGTGGCCTCCTCGGCGGCACGGCTGTGGCGGTGAAGGCGCTCAAACCCACGATCCGGGTGATCGGCGTCGAGCCGGCGGGCGCCGATGATGCTGCCCGCTCGTTCCGCGCCGGGCGAATTGTGCCCGGCGTCAATCCCAACACCATCGCGGACGGCCTGCGCGGCGCCCTGGGCGAGCGACCGTTCGCCGCGATCCGCGCCTGCGTCGATGACATCGTGACCGTGCCCGAGGCAGCGATCGTGGCGGCGATGCGTGAGCTGTGGGAAGTGATGAAGATCATCGTCGAACCATCGGCCGCGGTGCCGTACGCGGCCATCGCCGCCGCGGTCGTGAACTTCCCCGGCCAGCGCGTGGGAGTTGTGCTCACCGGCGGCAACCTCGACCTGGATCGGCTGCCATGGATGACGAGTGCGGCACAGGCATGATCGATCCCCTGCCGTTTATGACCTACGCGTTCGTCATGTCGATCACCCCGGGGCCGAACAACGTGATGCTGACCGCCGGGGGTGCGAACTTCGGCTTCCGGCGCACGCTGCCGCACATGACGGGCATCTGCATTGGAGTCGCGATCCAGCTGCTCGCCACCTGCGCAGGACTCGGCGCCCTGTTCGATCGCTGGCCGGCGCTGCAACTCACGCTCGGCTGGACCGGAGCCGTGTACCTGGTGTTCCTGGGTTGGCAGTTGCTGCGCAGTCAGGATGTGCAGGTGCGCGACGGCGCACGCCCGGTGACCCTGTTTGAGGCCGTGGCTTTCCAGTTCCTGAATCCCAAGGCCTGGGTGATGACCGTAACCGCCGCGGCGGTGTTTCTGCCGCGCGACTTCGGACTCGTGGCGCGTAACGCCTACATGGTCGGAATCACCGAAGCCATTGGCATTCCGTGCCTGCTGGTGTGGGCGTTGTTCGGCAGTTCGCTGCGGGCGTTACTGGCCACGCCGCGCAACCGCAGGATCTTTAATATCAGTATGGCGCTGGCGCTCGCCGCCACGGCGGTGGCGATGGTGGCCTAGTGGCAGAGTCGATGCAGATCCAGGATGCCACCGAGGCCGATCTTGCCGGCCTCGTCGTCATCTACAACGAAGTCATCGCCACCTCCACCGCCATCTTCTCGTACGAGCCGGTGACGCTGGCGGAGCGGCGCGAGTGGTGGCGCGCGCGCGTGGCGCTTGGCTACCCGGTGCTGGTAGCGGCAGATCCTTCCGGAGTCTTGGGTCTTGCGACCTTCGGTGATTTTCGTGCCTGGCCGGGTTACCGCTTCACGGTAGAGCACTCGGTGCACGTGCGCACGGACTGCCGGGGCCGGGGCGTCGGTACGCAACTCGTGCGGGCGCTGCTGCCGCGCGCGGCGGCCTGCAACAAGCGCATCATGATCGCGGGCGTGGACGCCGCTAATGCCCCCTCCATCCGCTTCCACGAGCGCTTAGGGTTCATCCAGGTCGGCCACCTGCGCGAAGTCGGATACAAGTTCGACCGCTGGCTGGACCTGGTTTTCCTGCAGCGCCGGGTCGGCGACCGGTAAGATCGCCGGATGTTTCCCGCCATACCGCCCGCCACGCGGGCCCTGCTCCTCATCAACGTCGCGGTCTTCCTGCTGCAGCAGCTCGCCGGCGACCTCATCATGCAGCTGTTTGCGCTGTGGCCGCTCGGCGGCGGGTTTCGGCCCTGGCAGCTCATCAGCTACGCCTTCCTGCATGGCAGCGTGCTGCACATCTTTTTCAACATGTTCGCGCTCTACATGTTCGGCGGCGCGCTGGAGAGCTACTGGGGCGGGCGGCGCCTGGTGCTGTTCTACCTCGTGTGCGTGCTCACCGCCGCGCTGACGCAGCTCGCCGTCCAGTACCCGAGTGGCGTCGCGGAAGACTTCGCACCGGTGATCGGCGCCTCGGGCGGCGTGTTTGGCGTGCTGCTCGCGTTCGCCTGGTACTTCCCGAGACAGCGCATCATCCTGTTGTTCCCGCCGATCCCGATGCCGGCGTGGCTATTCGTGACCCTGTATGGGCTGCTCGAGTTGTTTCTGGGCGTCACCGGTACGCAGCAGGGCGTCGCGCACTTCGCCCACCTGGGCGGCATGCTCGGCGGCGCGCTGTGCATCCTCTACTGGCGCGCGCGCCACCGCTTCAGTTCGTGAACTGCAGCGCGCTGATTCTCACCGGCCCGCGCCGTGTGCCGCAGGCATCGCACAGCAGCGTGCTGCCGAAACGGCTGCGACCGAAGGTGCGCCCGTCCGGCAGCGATACCCAGTTACCGCCACCTTCGACGTTGAGGTCCATGAGACGCACGTGCAGTGCGCACCGTGGGTTATCGCAGAACGGTGCGCCGCGCTCGAGTTCGTGGTTCGCGGTCAGCACATCCTCGGCGCCACGCGCGGCGCAGAAACGCAGCAATTGCACCTTCGCGCCCCTTCGGCTGTCAGCCTTCACGGGAGCATAGTGTGTCGGGCAGTGTTGACGCGCACATGACGCGCCCGTGGCGGATGCATGACGCACGCCGCGACGCGTGCCCCACGTACCACCTGAGGATTAGATCTTAGTAGCTTGATATTACAAAATAATTATCTCTCCTTGAATAGCGGCGAAGTGACCGTCACAATCGCGCGCTGCAAAAAGATGACGGGAACTTTCCCATCCGGCCGCTGCCTGTGGATGCGCATTCATGATCAAGACCGACCACCTCAGCAAACACTACGGCGCGCTCAAGGCGGTTGACGAGGTGAGCTTCCAGGTGGGCCCGGGCGAGGTGCTCGGGTTCCTGGGACCCAACGGCGCCGGCAAGACCACCACCATGCGCATGCTGGCGGGCTTCGTCACCCCGACCGGCGGCAGCGCCAGCATCTGCGGCCACGACGTCGCAACCGACGCGCTTAGCGCCAAAGCCGCACTCGGGTATCTGCCGGAGGGCGCCC
Source organism: uncultured Gammaproteobacteria bacterium (assembly GCA_963793895.1). Taxonomy (GTDB): domain Bacteria; phylum Pseudomonadota; class Gammaproteobacteria; order Steroidobacterales; family Steroidobacteraceae; genus 13-2-20CM-66-19. Next base: position 708,256 of record CAWCBV010000004.1, on the reverse strand, counting down.
CGAGCTACGGGGAAATGACGGTGCGCCGCTTCCTCGAATTCATCGCGGACCTGCGCGGGCTCGAGGGTGCGCGCCGCAGCGCGCGCCTCGCGCACGTCATCGAGAATCTGCATCTCGGCGGCGTCCTCGGACAGACCATCGATACCCTGTCGAAGGGCTTCCGGCGCCGCGTAGGACTGGCGCAGGCCATCGTGCATGATCCGCCGGTGCTGATCCTGGACGAGCCGACCGACGGACTGGACCCGAACCAGAAGCACGAGGTGCGCACGCTCATCAACGACATGGCGCACGACAAGATCATCGTCATCTCGACCCACATCCTCGAGGAGGTGGACGCGGTGTGCACGCGCGCCATCATCATCGCCCGCGGGCGCATCGTCGCCGATGACACCCCCGCGGGCCTGGCCGCCCGCTCGCGCTATCACAACGCGGTCTCCATGCAGCTCGCGGAAAGTTCGCAACTGCAGAGCGCGCGCGCCGCCGTGGCGGCCCTGCCGGCGGTGGCGGAGGTCGAGGTGAGCGAACGTGAGGCGCGCGTGACCGCACTGCCAAAGCCCGGCGCGATGATCTTCACCAGCGTAGCCGAACTTGCCGCGCGCAGCGGCCTGAAGCTCAAGGAGCTGCACCTGGAGGCCGGACGCCTCGACGAAGTGTTCCGCACCATCACTGCCTGAAGGGCCGCTTTAAGACCATGCACAACGTGGGCATCATCACGCGCCGGGAACTGGCGAGTTATTTCGCGACCCCGCTCGCCTATGTCTTCATCCTGATATTCCTGGTGCTGGCGAATGCCTTCACCTTCTACCTCGGCGGGTTTTACGAGCGCGGCCAGGCGGATCTCGCGCCGTTCTTCACCTTCCACCCGTGGCTGTACCTGTTCCTGATTCCGGCGCTGTCGATGAAGCTGTGGGCCGAGGAGCGCAAGTCCGGCAGCATCGAGTTACTGATGACCCAGCCGGTGAGGCTGTGGGACGCAGTGCTCGGCAAGTTCCTCGCCGCCTGGGCTTTTACCGCCCTGGCACTCGCCCTGACCTTCCCGCTGTGGATCACCGTCAACTACCTCGGCAGTCCTGACAACGGCGCGATCCTCGCCGGCTACCTGGGAAGCCTGGCGCTCGCCGGCGGCTTTCTCGCCATCGGTTCGTGCATGTCGGCATTGACGCGCAACCAGGTCGTGGCGTTCATCTTAGGGGTCGCGGCGTGCTTCGCGTTCCTCCTGGCCGGCTTCCCGCTGGTGCTGGATGTGTTTCGCAGCTGGGCGCCACAGCCGCTGGTCGAGGCGGTCGCGTCGCTGTCGTTCCTCACGCACTTCGAGTCGATCGCCAAGGGGGTGATCGATGTGCGTGACCTGCTGTACTTCACCATGCTGATCGGCTTTTTCCTGCTCGCGACCGCGGTCGCGCTCGACCTGCGCAAAGACCTATGAACCAACGCTCGACACTCGGCGGCGGCACGCTCGTGGCGCTGGCCTTAGGGTTCATCGGCCTGACGGTGCTCTTTAACTACGCGCTGCGCGGCTGGCGGCTCGACCTCACGCACAATCACCTGTACACGACGGCTCCCGGAACCGGGCGCATCCTCGCCGGCATCAAAGAGCCCATCAACCTGTACTTCTTTTTCTCGGCGAAAACCGCGCAGCAGCTGCCGCAGCTGGAGACTTACGGCGTGCGGGTACGCGAGTTCCTGGAGGAACTCGCCGCGCGCTCCAACGGCAAGCTGCACCTGCACGTCATCGAGCCGCAGCCGTTCTCCGAAGACGAGGACCGGGCATCCGAACTCGGCGTGCGCGGCGCACCACTCGGGGCTTCCGGCGGGCAGTTCTACTTTGGACTCGCCGCCACCAACTCCACCGACGGGCGCGCGGCGATTGAGTTCTTTGATCCCAACAAGGAGCAGTTCCTCGAGTACGACGTCGTCAAGCTCGTATACGAACTCGCCAATGCCAAGAAGCCGCTGGTCGCCTGGCTCTCCTCACTGCCCATGGGGCCGGGTTTTGACCCGCAAAGCGGTCAGATGCGCGAGCCGTGGGCCGTCTACAGCGAGGCGCAGCAGCTTTTTGACCTGCGCCCGCTCGATGCAGCCGCCACGAAAATCGCCGACGACGTGAGCGTGCTGGTGCTCGTGCACCCGAAGGGCCTCTCGCCGGCGACCCAGTTCGCCATCGACCAGTACGCACTGCGTGGCGGTCACATCCTGGCGTTCGTCGATCCGCTCGCCGAAGTCGACTCATCCGGGGCGGATCCGCAGAATCCGATGGCGCGCATGACGGCCGACAAGACCTCGCACCTTGAGCCGCTGCTGCACGCCTGGGGCGTTGAGTTCAACCCGGCGGAGGTGGTCGCCGATCGTGGCCGCGCGCTGTCGGTGACCCTGCGCCAGGGCGCCGAGCCGGTGGAGCACTTAGGCGTGCTGGGACTCGACAAGACGAGCTTCGCGGCCGACGACGTGGTCACGGCGGGACTGTCGAATGTCAACCTCGCCATGGCCGGCCATCTCGAGCCCGTCAAGGGCGCGAAGGTGCGCTTCGAGCCCTTACTGCAGTCGAGCACCGACGCGGCGCTGCTCCCGGTGGAGCGCTTCCGTATGCTCATGGATCCAGGCACCCTGCGCGATGGCTTTAAACCAACCGGCAAGCGCTACACCCTCGCCGCCCGCATCAGCGGCGACGTGTCGAGCGCGTTTCCCGCCGGTCCGCCAGCGGGAGTAACGCTGCCCGCGGGGGCGGCTGCCCTGAAGACCTCCGTGAAGCCCCTGAATCTCATCGTGTTTGCCGACACCGACATGCTGTCCGACAACCTGTGGGTGCATGCGCAGAATTTCTTCGGCCAGACCATGCTGCAAGCCTGGGCCAGCAACGGCGACCTGGTGCAGAACGCCCTCGACAATCTCTCCGGCAGCGCCGACCTCATCAGCGTGCGCGGCCGCGCCGCGTACGCGCGCCCCTTCGAGCGCGTGGAAAAACTGCGGCACGCGGCGGATGATCGCTTTCACGCCAAGCAACAGGAGCTCGAGCAGCAACTGCGCGAAACCGAAGACAAGCTGACCGCCCTGCAGTCCGCGAAGGCGGGCAGTCAGTCCGCGCTCATGCTGACACCCGCACAGGAGCAGGAGGTCGAGCATTTCCAGGCCGAGAAGCTGCGGATCCGCAAGGAACTGCGCGCCGTGCGCGCCGACCTCGACCGGGAGATCTCCGCTCTCGGCACGGTGCTGAAAGTGCTCAACATCATCGTGGGGCCGGCGGTCTTTGCGCTCGCCGCGCTCCTGATCGCCCTCTGGCGGCGCCGCCGCCAGGCGGCATCATCCGCCGCATCCTAGAAAGGAAGCCGTATGTCTGCGCGACGCGTCGCTGTGCTCCTCGCCGCCGGGCTCGCGGTGATCGCCTTTGCAATCTGGGTGGCATCGACGCGGCACCTGGAGCGCGCCACCCTCAGCGGGGACCTGGTGCTGCCGGGACTCGAGCGCTCGGCCAACGCCGTGACCGAGGTCGACTTAGCTAAGGGCGATGGCACACGCACCACCCTGAAGAGAAACAGTGCCGGCTGGGATGTCGCCGAGCGCGGCTGGCCGGCCGACATCGCCCGCCTGCGCAAGCTGGTGCTCGACCTGGGGGCGCTCAACATTGTGGAGGAGAAGACGCGCCTGCCGGCCAACTACCCGCAGCTGGGTGTCGAGGATGTGACGTCACCGCAGGCGACCGGGACGCGCGTTGATGCGATCGCGCCCGGGAAATCCTGGGCGCTGATCATCGGCAAGTCCTCCAGCGGCAAGTCCGGTTATGTGCGCGTCGTCGGCACGCCGCAAAGCCTGCTGGCAGCGCCGCTGCTCAACCCGGATGCCGACCCGAAGAGCTGGCTCGATCACACGCTCATCGACTTAAGCGGCGAGCGCGTGCGCGAAGTCGAGGCACGTCCGGCGGATGCGCCGGCCTACACGGCCACGCGCCTCAAGAAGGATGCGCCCGACTTCACCGTCAGCCCGCTGCCCAAAGGACGCGCGCTGAGCGGACCTGCCGCCGCCGAACCGCTCGCGGCGGCATTGGGCATGCTCAACCTTGATGATGTTCACCGGGCTGGCGCGTCCGCCGATAGCCGCGAAGCACACGTCGTGTTTCGCACCTTTGACGGCCTGGAAGTGCATGTCGCAGGTCACAAGGACGGCGCGCGGTCGCTGGTTGCGATCAGCGCAAAGGCGAGCAGCGCGGAAACCCAAGCCGAGGCACAGCAGCTCACGGCTCGTCTCGCGGGCTGGGAGTTCGAGATCCCGGAATACCGTTACAGCGCCATTTTCAAGCCGCTCGAGGAGCTGTTGCAGAAGCCGGTCGAACCGGCCAGGAAGATCCCCCGCGGCAAGGCCAAGTAGCGAGTAGCGGCGCTGGCTGCCGCCGGCTCACTCCTCCTTGCGGGCGATGGCGAGGAGCGTCGTCACCGTACGCCAGTTCCTCGCCGTGCCCCGCGTGGAGAGAGACCTTTCCGCACGCGCCGCGAGCTTCGAGGTGCCAAACCCTTCCGGCGCGTGCAGGTACAGAACCTTACCGCGCAGCGCGAACCGTTCACTCGCCGCCCGGCATGCCTCGAGGGCGGCGGGCCCCGCCGCTGCCGGACGCTCTTCGAGGAACCACAGGTGCAGGGACGTGGGAATAGCCTCCCCTTCCGGGAACGGATTTTTCGCCACCGCCTGGGCCACCGCGCGCGCATCGAGCAGCACCACGTAGGGCCGGAAGCCGAACTGCCGCTCGACCGCGGCGCCGATGCGGGCGGCGAGGGACGCGGCGGTGCCGGCACTCGCGAACACCGCGTTACCGCTTTGAATGTAGGTCCTGACATCCTTGAACTTCAGCCGCCGCAGAAGCTGCGCGAGATCCTTCATGGGCAGCTTGTTGTTGCCCATGACATTGATGCCGCGGAACAGCGCAATCCAGGTCTTCATGCGGGTGACATTGTAGGCCACCGCTTGGGTGCCAGGCGCTACTAGCCCTACGCCGGCCCAGGGGCGTAGACTTTTTTCCTAAGCGGGCGCGCGCTTCGCGCTTGGCCGTCGAGGGGTGAGGACATGAGCGCTGTGATACTCGCCGTGTTCAGTGAGTACGGGGCCGCGGATCGCGTGCGAACGCAGCTGGTCAGCGACGGTTTTCCCACCGATCGTGTCGAGCTGACCGCAGCTGCGGAACCCGGCCGGGCCGGATCACATCCGGCGCCTTCGGCGCATGCCAGGTTTACCCAGTATTTCCGCACCCTGCTCAGCCGCCCGGACGAACAGCAGTTCGTGGACGCACTGGCGCAGCGTGTCGAGGCCGGCGCCGCCACCATCGCCGTCCATCCGCGCGGCACTATCGAGACCACGCGCGCCGCCGATATCCTGGAAAGCGCCGGCGCGGTCGAGGTGATCGGGCACGACCTGGGGAATCAGTCCGCCTTCGAACATGCCGCCGCGAGCGGCGAGGGTTACTGGGTGCGGCATTTCATGCTGGATAACCCGACCGGGGCGGACTGCATTTATTGCCGGTTGTTCCCCGGACACAAGCACTAAGGATCCGGTCCGCCGCTAGTTTGCTGGTTTAGACCAGCCTTCGCAGCCGCCTGCCTGCGCCTGGATCGCCGCCAAACCAGTGTCGCTCTGAAAGGTCTTGGCGTTTCCGAGGTTACAAACCACCCCGGCCAGTTTCGAAGGATCATCCGGCAGCGGATCCCCATAGGTGACCATACCTGGTACGGGACAGCTGCCGGCCACTATGCTGTTGCCGGTACGTGTCCAGGTGAAGCCGTCGATTACCTGTGTGCCACACATGACAACGTCGTGGAAGGTCTTTTTCACGGGCAATCCGTTCACGATGGCGTCGGGCTGGTCGCTGATCACGTGCACCCCACCGAACAGCCCATCCGGTACCAGGTGCCCGATCTCATCGTTGCATTCGTCCAGATACCAGGTGTCCAGATTCCGGGCGCCGGCACAAGTGTTGTAGCTTTGCCCGCACTTACCTGTGCCGGCAGGACACGTCGTCTCGACGAACTGGCGGATGTGGATGTCGACGGCAGGACAACGATTCAGCGTTGCGTTGGTTGGATCCTGCGCCGCGTCCGCGGCCTTGGGCAGGAACATGATCCCATCGGCTTTTGCGCCGAAACAATAATCCGTATACACAGCCACGTTAGGCAGATGCAGCGCGTGTCCGTGCCATTTGTCATTGGGGGTCCAGGTCGGCGCGCACGAAGATGGTGGGGTGAAATTTGGAACCTGACACGCGCAAGTCGCATCAGCGGGCGGTGAATTTGCCGGCGCCGGCGGCGGCGACGAGGGACACGGCGGATTTAGCGGTGACAGCCGGTAGAACACGCCGGCAAGGAATTTCCCGCCGACTGCCGCGATGCCGTAGAGGCTGGAGTCGCCCGAGCCGGCTTTGACCAGGACGGGGGTCACGTTGGGCAAGGCACCCGCAACCCCATCAAAATTGTGGACGACGGCGAAACCCTTGCTGCAATCCTTGCCGTCCGCATACCCCTCCCCGTCCTCGCGGAGTCGGAAGACAATGCCCGCGTCGGTATGTGTGGTCGTGCTGTAATTCATGGTGGCGACCCCGTACAGGTAGTAGCCCTGGGTTCGCGCAGAGCCAGGAAGCACCGGATCGTCTGCGAGCACTTCGACAACACCGGCAACGGGGTTGGAAGCGTTTCCGCCGAAGCAGCTTAGGAGCGTGTAGTCCCCGGCAACGGTCAAGCGGAAGACGACACCTCTGAACAGTGGGCCGCCGCTATAGGTCGTGCCATATAGGTTGCCGTCGGTCCCCTGGATCACCCCGTTTGGAAGGGATCCATACTGCCCTCCCGGTCCAAATCTGTAGATCGTTTTGATGCTGCCGGGCGGGCTGAACTGGAAGACGGTTCCCGTCTCGCCAATGGCGCCCTGCCATGTCGTGCCGTAGAAGCGGCCATCCGAGCCCTGATTCAGGTTGTTGGGATGCAACCCGTAGGCCTTGGCCTCCGCCTCGCCACCCCTGAACAGGTGAAGGGAATGCAGAACCCGGTCGGGAGTGAGCTGATACAGAACTCCGGCTCCGGGGTTCGATAAAGGCGTGACCCCGTAAAGGCTTCCATCGCGGCCCAGCACGGGCCGTGAAATCGGATAAGCCGCGGCCAGATCATCCTCCTCCTGAGACTGAGGCCGCGGGAATGGCTGACCCTTTCTGGGGATACCGCCGCGGAATGAGTACAGGATGTCCGGCGCGCCGACGCGCCGCTCCATCCTGAAGATTGTCCCGACGCCCACCTCACCGCCCGCGTAGGTGGTCCCGTACAGGTTGCCGTCGCTGCCAAGTGTCAGGCCGCCGCTCGGATTGCGACCGTCATCGGAACGGACGCCGAAGCTATAGAGAACTTCCACTACGGCGCCCGCCGTGCTAGCCGAATTGCCTGCTGTGGGCGTGATCCTGAAGAGGGTGCCCGCGTTGTGGGCCCCTCCGCCCGGCGTGGTTCCGTAGAAACTGTTGTCGCCGGCGGGACCATGGACCATGGCGCCCACTTTGACAGCGACCCCATCCTGGACGGCGGGATCGCAGTGCGCGCCCGGGGAGTTCGTGCATTTCGCGTCAAAACTGTACAGGGCAGAAAAGTCTGGGGTCGGCTGCGCGGCCCCAGCTTGCGCAGCCAGGCTCCGTGGGCCGCCAAGGAGGCAGATCAGACAAAGCGCCGGCAGGACCGGCAGCCGCGCGGCCCAGTCCACCGCGCCGGAAGCCAAGAAATTTCTTCGGCTTCCGGCGCGTGGTCGGAACGAGCCGCTCAAGCTCTTATTGTTTGTCGAACGTTACGGTCGAGGTCTGATCGTGCAGCACGTCCTTGTCCGTGATGGTCAGGGACTTGCCGTCCGCGGAAGTGGCCAGGCGGATTTCATCCGCGACCTTGCCCTGGCGGTGATCGATCTCTTCGATGGTGTTGGCATCAATCCTCTTCACCGTGACGCGAGTGTGTCCGGGGTCACCCTCCACCGGATACTCCTTGCCGTCGAATTTGGCGTCGTAACGCATGCCATTGGCCTGCATCTGGAAGTGATCGCCCGAGGACTCGTAGACCACGGTGCGGCCCGCGTCGCTTACGTCACCGACTGCGCTTTGCTGCCACGAGCCGGAGATCCCGTGGGAACCCGGGGCTGCCGCGGCGACCCGGGTCTCGGTGAAGTTTCCGGTGACCGTCTTCGCTCCGCTGTGATCAACAAACTTGCCACTCAGCGTGTTGCCGTCTGCCGAGAGCGTGTAGGTCACCGAACCGCCCACCTTGCCGGCCTGCTTCTGCGTCATCTCGACACTCGTCGGACTGATGACATGCACCGCGATCTCATCGTAGTAGGCGTGTCCTGTGACCTTGTGCATCGCGCCGTCCGCCTTCACTTTCACAGCGGGCACGCAACTGGAACATGTGTATTCGCCGTCAGCGATCTGCCAGACGTCCGGCTTGCCGGTCATCTTTACCGAGTCGAGCCGCGCCTTCCAGGTGCCATCAAAGGGACTGCCGGCTGCGAACGCGACCGCAGGCACCAGCAGTGCCGCCGTTACCAGGATTCTCATAAATTGCCCCCCGTGAAGTTAGTGTTGATGGGCCGGTCGCGCAGTGTATGCCCGCGCGCGATGCGGGCCAACAGCCACGCCGCAGCCTCAGGTGCGATGCTTCAGCACCTCGGTCAGGGTATCCGGCCGCGCCTCGATCCGGATGAGGTGCGGGTACCGAGGACCGTCGAAGTACGGCACGCTGATGACGCGGTAGTAATCTCCCGTTTCGACCATGAGATCGATCGGCTTATGGCTGTCTTTTGCCCCGGCGATCGCCGCATCCAGGACATCGGCGGAGTACTTGCGCCCGTTGACGGCGACTAACTTCATGCCGGGACCCACGCCGGCGTGTGCCGCCGGACGCTCCTCGCTCGCATCCACAACCGCGCCGTCCTTGTTGAGGATGAGACCGATGGAGTACGCACGCATCGTCCCCTTGCTGGCCTTCTCCTGCATCTCATCCCAGGTATTTTTCTCGGCCGAGTAAGTGACCTTCCAGCCGGTGCTCTCCAGGCCCTTCACCAGCGCGGCGGGTCCGAGGGTATCCAGGTGGCGGCGGATGATCGCGCGCCAGTCCCCGGGCGCGACCGCGGCGAGCGCCGCATACACGTCCTCTTCCTTGTAGGGCTTAAGCGCCGGCGCGCCGCCCGCGCCGGCGTAGAAGCGCCGCACGAAGTCATCAATCGAGGCGCGACCGCCGGAACGGGCACGCAGTTCCGAATCCACATTCAGCCACAGCAGTTCCGAGGCCTCGTAGAAATCCACGCCGCGGCGGCTGGAACTCCAGGCGTTTGGCGCGTTATAGAGGTCCTGCGCCTCGACGGCGGTGTCGGCGAGCGGCCGCCAGCGATCCCCGGACTGGATCTCGTAGTACGCGACCGTGGTGGCGAGTTCGTCCCGATAGCTCTCGGGTTTCTGGATCCCGGCGCGCACCGGCAACACCGTTCCCCAGAACTCGGTCATGCCCTCGTACACCCACAGGAGCGAATCATCCATGGGCGTCTGGTAGTCGGGACTTACGAGTCCCGCGGGGCGGCGGTACTTGCCGTTCCAGCTGTGGACATACTCATGCGCCAGCAGGCCCGCCACGTCGTCCTTGAACGCCGGCTCCGTCACCGCGTTCTCATCGAGCCGATCGTCGCTGGATTCGTGGTGTTCAAGGCCGAAATGCGCGACGTGATCCGACAGTGTCAGCAGCCAGGTGTAGTGGCGGTACATGCGGGTGCCGAACAGCGCGCCGGCTTCCGCCACCAGGTGCGAGTAGTCGGCCTGGAACTCCTTCGCCACGTTAAGCGCCGCTCCGCTGTCGGCCATGATCGAGATGCTGTGCTTCAACTCCGGGAAGGGAGCCGCGCCGGTAAGATCGACCCGGCGGGCGTAGCGCCCTATCTGCACCGGTGAGTCGATGAGGCGCGCAAGATTCACCGCCTCGAACTGCACCGCGCCATCAGCCGCCGGGTGTGAATCCAGCGCCGACACCAGCTGCCAGCCCGGCGGCGCCAGAAGCTGCGCGTCGGTGGAAATCGTCGCCGCGTCGCGTCCCTTGGGCAGCAGCACGAAGTGATTCCAGGAGATGACCGCCAGCTGCTCGGAGCTGGTGGGCCCGGCGCTGAAGGAGCCGCCCTCGCTCGGCAGCCCCGAGTCGAGTGAGATCTCGAGCCGCGAGGCTCCGGCCGGCGCGTTCACCGTAATCGCATAGGTGTTGATGGGATCGCGCTTCCAGGTGAGCGTCTGCCCGCCAGACTTGAACACCAGACCCACCATGGTATCGATGGGACCGGAGGGCATGTGCTCGCCGGGAATCCATTTCGGAAATGCCAGCGTCACCGGGCCGCCCTTGATGGCGAGCGACTCCTCCGTGTGCACGTGCTTGCGGGTGATGTCGCGCGCATCGACGCGCAACGTCAGGTCCGCGGCGCTGGCCGCCAACGGGAAGAAACCTGCTGCCAACAGCAACGCGGTGATGTTTGCCATTCTCATTTTTTTCCAGCCTCGTGGGCGCCTCGGGCGCAAAGGTGGGCGATGTTCCCCCAAATGGCCGCGCCAGGCAACGTAGTGATAACGTACCGGACCAAGGGAGAGGCATCTTGAACAGACGTTTCCTCGTGGCCGCTGTCCTCGGCTGCCTCGCCGGCATCGCGGGCGGCAGCGCGCGCGCTGAAGTGCCGGCGCCGCGTACCGGGGACTACGCCCCCGGCACGCTGAAAATCAACGTCGACGCCACCGACATTGCGCACCGCATCTTCAGTGTCCATGAAAGCATTCCGGCCGTTCCCGGGCCGCTGACCCTGTTGTACCCGCAGTGGATCCCGGGTACTCACGGACCCAACGGACCGATCGACAGGCTCGCCGGCCTCACTATCAGGGCCAACGGCCAGGTGCTGCCGTGGCGGCGCGATCCACTGGACGTGTTCGCTTTCCACGTCGATGTTCCGCCGGGGGCCCGCGAGCTCGAGGTCGCCTTTCAGTTCCTGTCACCACTGGACAAGAGCCAGGGCCGGGTGGTCATGACCCCGGAGCTGCTCGACCTGCAGTGGAATGCCGTCAGCCTCTACCCGGCCGGCTACTACGCCAACCGCATTCGTGCCGAGGCCAGCGTGACTTACCCGGCCGGCTGGCAATCAGCCACGGCACTGGAGGTCGCGTCCCGCAGTGGCAACACCGTCACCTACCAGCCGATCGACTATGACGACCTGGTTGATTCACCGATCTATGCGGGCAGCAATTTCAAGCGCATCGATCTGGATCCCCGTGCGGCAATCCCGATGCACCTCGACATCGTCGCCGACGAGCCGAAATACCTGCAGATCGCTCCGCAGTTACTGAGGGCATGCCAACAGCTGGTGCAGCAGATGTACCGGCTGTACGGGGCGCGCCACTTCGACCACTACGACTTCCTGCTCGCCTTGAGCAACAAGATGAGCGGCATCGGGCTTGAGCATCACCGCTCCAGCGAGAACGGTGTCGACGCGGATTATTTCAGCAAGTGGACCGATGGCCCGGTCCGTCACGACCTGTTGTCGCACGAGTTCAACCACTCCTGGGACGGCAAGTACCGTCGCGCCGCGGACCAGAACACGCCGAACTTCAACGTGCCACTGCAGGGGAGCCTGCTGTGGGTCTACGAGGGCCAGACCCAGTTCTGGGGCTATGTGATGGCGGCCCGTTCAGGATTGTGGAGCCCCGAGGAAACCCGCGACATGTTCGCATCCGCCGCGGCCATGTTCGACGAGGGCCGTCCTGGACTCGCGGCGTGGCGCACGGTGCAGGACACCACCAATGATCCGGTCCTGGCGCGGCGCGGCGGCGCGTTCCGCAGCTACCAGGCGAGCTTCGATTACTACCCCGCCGGCATGATGATCTGGCTGGATGTCGATGCAAAGCTGCGCGAACTGAGCCGCAATCAGCGCAGCATCGATGACTTCTGCAAGGCGTTCTTCGGCATGCAGGACGGCAAGTACGACGTCAACCCCTACACGTTCGACGACATCGTCACGACCCTCAACGCGGTCGCGCCTTACGACTGGGCCACCTACCTGCGCACGCGCCTGGACGGACACGGCTCGCTGACCGGCGGCATCGCGGCCCACGGCTGGCGGCTGGTCTACACCGACAAACCCTCCACGGCCTTCAACTCCAGCAAGGGCGTTACGGATGTGACTTACTCGCTGGGCGCGCTGCTCGGCAAAGACGGCGAGGTCAGCGACGTGCTGTGGGACGGTCCGGCGTTCAAGGCCGGTCTCGCGCCTGGCATGAAAGTGCTCGCCGTCAACGGCCTGGAGTTCTCGGGCGAGGCGCTCAAGGAGGCGATAACGGCGGCCAGGGGGACGAGCGCGCCGGTGCAACTCCTGGTGAAGGACTTCGATGAGTACCGCACGCTCAGCGTTGCCTGTCACGAGGGTTTGCGCTACCCGCACCTGGTGCGCAGCGCCGCGCCCGATTCGCTGAGTGAGCTACTCGCGGCCCGCAAATAGCGCAGGGGCCGTGCTGCCCGGTTAACTGCTGCCCAGCGGGCAAAAGCCGCGCCTTTTGCCCGCGGAAGCGAAGCTGATGTCCGGCAAAAGCGCCGTAGGCGACTTTTGCCCAATCAACTAACGCGCGCGCGCCAGCAGCGTCAGGGTCACCGTCGCCAGCACCAGGGTGGGGATCCAGGCAAGCAGCACCGGGTCGAGGGCAAACACCACCGTGCCGCTTTCGATCAGCCGCTGCAGCAGGAAAAATCCGATTCCCAACACCAGTCCCGTCACCATGCGGGTACCGGTGCCGGCCGAGCGCAGCGATCCTAAGACGAAGGGAATGGCGAGCAGCACTGCAAAGGCAATCGCCACGGTGCGCGCGATGCGCGACCAGAAGGCGAACACGTACTCGCGCGAGTCCAGAGCATTGGTCTTGAAATAGCTGATGAGGTGCCACAGGGCGCGGCTCGTCAGCTGATCCGGATCCTGCACGGCGAGTCCGAGGAATCCCGCCGTGACGTTGGATTGCAGGATGCGCTGCCCGGGGGGCCCGGTCGCAACGCTGTCGCCGCTGAAGCGCGACTCGGTGTAATCGCCGAGCAGCCACTTGCCCTTGGCTCCGGCCGTGGCACGCTGCGCGTGCCCGAGCGCCAGCAGGCGGTGCTGCGGCGACAGTTCGAAGATCTGCATGCTGCCGAACTGCCGCTCGCCGTACTGGCCGGCGACGTTGAGAATGAGGTCGCCGTCGCGCACCCAGGCGCCGCTGCCGCCGCCGAAACTCACGTTGTTGAGCTTGGCGAACGCCTTCTGCTCGCGCGCCGCCTGCTGCAGCGTCGGGGCAAAGAACTCTCCCAGCAGCACCTCGGCGCCGATCAGGAGCGCCGCCGCGATGAGCACCGCGCCGGCGAGGCGCGCGATCGACACCCCGGTGGCGCGAATCACGGTGATCTCGCTGCCGCGCGCGAGCGAGCCTAAGCCCAAGAGCGAGCCGATGAGCGCCGTGATGGGCAGCAGTTCGTAGGCCTGCTGCGGCAGGTTGAGGAGCGTGAACCACACGGCGCTCATGGCGGTGTAGTGGCCGGTGCCGATGTCGTCCTGCTGGTCGATGAACACGAACAGCGCGCCGAGCGCGAGCAGCACTGCCATCACCAGCAGCACCGAACCCAGGATGGCGCGCACGATGTAGCGGTCGATGAGGCTCATGCGCTGCGCACCCGGTAGCGCAGGCGGTGCAGCACGCCGGGGGCGGCTATCACCAGCAGTGCGAGCAGCACCACCACGACGTGTGTCCACCACAGCCCCAGCCACGGCGGCGCGGCGCCGCGCGCGATCCACACCTTGCCGACGGAAATGAGGTTGGAATACAAAAGATAGATGAGCACCGCGAGCCACACGCGCGCGTAGCGCCCCTGGCGCGGCCGCAGGCGTGCGAGCGGCACGGCAACCAGCGCCAGCACCACGCACATGAGCGGCATGGCGAGCCGCCAGTGCAGCTCGGCGCGCTCCGCCGGGACCGCGGAAGCGAGCAGTGTCGCGGTCGGCACGGCTTCGAGGGTTCTGACTACATCCGCGCTCGCGGGAACCTGCACCGGCACGGTGTGCTCGGCGAAACGCACGATGCGAAATTCAGCGCTGCCGGGCACCCCCTCGAAGCGCTCGCCGTCGTAGAGGGTCAGGATATGGGTCATGCCATCCGCGGTCACGGCATGGCGGGCGCGCCGTGCGAGCGCGACCTCCACCAGCGGACCGCGGTTGCGCTCCACGAACACATTCGCCAGCGTGCCGTCGGGGTTGACGTCCTGCGCGTACACCACCGCGTTGCCGCCGCCAAAACTGCGGAACTTGCCGGACGCGATCGGCGCGAACTGCCCGGCCCGCAGCGCCTCGCTGCGCAGGCCCATGGCGCGTGCGGTGGCGGACGGGGCAGCGCTTAAGGTCAGCCACGCGAGGCCCGCCGTCACCAGCACCGCCAGCAGCGCCACCGGCGCGTACACATGCCTGGGCCCCGCCCCGCAGGCAAAGGCCGCGGCCATCTCGCTGTCGTGATAGAGCCGGCCGAAGGCGAGCACCACCCCGAGCAGCAGTCCCACCGGCAGCAGCACCGACAGATTCTGTAAGGCGCCGAGGAAGATCAGCTCCAGCACCACGTTCTGCGGGTACTGGTTGGCGGCGGCGCGCTCCAGCACGCCCACCATCTGGTTGGCGAGCAGGATCACCAGCAGCACGGACGTCACGACCAGCCAGGCCGTCACCACCTCGCGAAGTATGTAACGGCCGAGGATATTGCCCAATGAATCTCGCCTATTGCACGCCGGAAACCTGCCCGGCTCTTGGGTTACACTGTCAGTGCCTGCACCGGCAACCGCGCACTACGCGCCCAAACAATTACCAAACGGTGCTGTGGCGCGCTCGCGAGTCGAAGGACTAAGGTAAAGCAGACGCGCGCGCGCCTCAACGGCCTAGGGGGATAGCACATGGATTTTGGAGTATGGACCAAAGGACTGGCGGCACTAAACGTCGACTGCCTGGTGGTCGGAGTTTTCGACGAGGCCGAGTTGAGCGCGGAGGCCGCCAGCGTTGATGCGGCCTGCGGCGGACGGCTGAAAAAGCTGCTCGAGCGCGGTGACTTCCCGGGCCGCGCCGGCGAGACGCTGCTGCTCGCGGATCTGCCTGGCCTTGGCGCCTCGCGGGTGCTGCTCGCCGGGCTCGGTGCGAAGAAGCAGTTCCATCGCAAGGCCTGGCGCAAGGCCTGGGGCGCCGCGGCGGCCGCCTTGCTGCGCACGCGCATCGGCAGCTGCGCGCTCGCGATCGCCCGTCCCCCGACGCGCGAACTGGATGACTACTACTTCGGCCGCGCGGTGGCGGAGATCACCGGGGCGGCGCTCTACCGCGTCAATGATCTTAAGACCGCCAAGAAGCCGGCGCCGGCGTCGCTGCGCAAGGTGCTGGCAGGGCCGGTGCGCACGCCTGCCGCCGCCAGCCGCGGTCTTGACCACGGTGCGGCGATCGCCAGCGCCGTCCTCGTGCAGCGCGATCTGGCGAACCTGCCCGCCAACATCTGCACCCCAACCTATCTCGCCGAACAGGCCCGCGCGCTCGCGAAGGGCCACACGTCCCTCACCGTCAAGGTGCTGGACGAGCCGGCCATCCGGCGCGAAAAAATGGGCTGCCTGCTCGCGGTGTCGCAGGGCAGCCACCAGGCGCCGCGCTTCATCGTGCTCGAGTATCGCGGCGCACGCGAAGCGCAGGCGCCCATCGTGCTGGTGGGCAAGGGCGTTACCTTCGATACCGGCGGCATCTCCCTCAAAGAGCCGCCAGCGATGGACGAGATGAAATTCGACATGAGCGGCGCGGCGGCGGTCATCGCTGCCTTGACGCTGGTGGCGAGCCTTAAGTTGAAGCTCAACCTGGTGGGTCTGGTCGCGGCGGTGGAGAACATGCCGGGAGGCAAGGCCGTGAAACCGGGCGATATAGCGATCAGTGCTTCCGGGCAGACGGTCGAGATCCTCAACACCGATGCGGAAGGACGCCTCATCCTGTGCGACGCGCTGCACTACGCGCGGCGCTTTCACCCGGCCGCGGTCCTCGACATCGCCACCCTCACGGGTGCCTGCGTCATCGCGCTCGGGCACCACCACTCCGGTGTGCTCGGCAACGATGACGCGCTGGTGCGGGAACTCCTGGAGGCCGGCAGGCGCGCGGACGACCGCTGCTGGCAGCTGCCGCTCACCGAAGAGTACGGCGAGCAGCTCAAGAGCAACTTCGCGGACTTCGCCAACGTCGGCGGCCGTGACGGCGGTGCGATCACCGCCGCCTGGTTCCTCAGCAAATTCACGCAGGGCCTCAAATGGGCGCATCTGGATATCGCCGGCACCGCGTACTTGAGCGGCGCGCAAAAGGGCAGTACCGGCCGACCCACGCCGCTGCTCGCGGACTTCCTGCTGCGTCGCGCCGCGCGCTGACGCGCCGCGGGGCGAGTCACGCCCGTGACCTGCGGCACGTGCGCTGGTGCCGGCCGCGGCGGCGGCGCCTGAGCGCGCGCCTGCTGCGCGTGCGCTAATTAATTGGCCGAAATCGCAGGATGCCGGCTCAACCGGTCGGCGCAACACTTGCGTTGAGTTTATCTGCAGGAGTAGCAAAGCCCAAGGTCTTGCGAGGTCGCTGGTTCATTTGGAGAGCGACCTGGTCTAGGACAGTTTGGGAGTGGACGGAAAGATCTGTCCCCTTAGGGAAGTACTGACGCAGCAGCCCGTTAGTGTTCTCGTTGCTGCCGCGCTGCCAGGGGCTACTCGGATCGCAGAAGTACACCGCCACGTCAGTGGCGAGGGTGAAGCGCTTGTGGTCGGCCAGCTCCACTCCTCGGTCCCAAGTCAGGGAGCGACGCAGCTCCCGGGGTAGTTTGCGCACGTGGCGAGAGAGTGCGCTGACGACGCTGTGAGTGTCCTTGCCCGCCACCTTCACCAGCATCAGGTAGCGAGAACGTCGCTCGACCAAAGTGGCGATGTGTGAGTTCTTTGAGCCCGCTAGCAGATCGCCTTCCCAGTGACCTGGAACCGCTCGATCCTCAACTTCCGGTGGCCGTTCACTGATGCGTATCGCATCCTGGATCTGGGAAGGTGGCACCCGGGTGCTGGCCGCCCGAGGCATACGCATGCGGTGCTTGCGGCGCAGCTGCTTCACAAGCTCCTTCTTAAGCAGCCCCCGGGCCTGAATGAACAGACTGCGGTAAATCGTCTCCGGCGACACCCGCATACTCTCATCGTCGGCAAATGAGCTGGCAAGCCAGCCGCTGATCTGCTCGGGTGACCAGCGCTCTTGGAGCTTCTGCTGCACCAGCTCTCTTAGCCGTACATTGCAGGCCAACCGATACGGCTTGGGGCGGCGCCCGCGATGCCACGCAAGCTGCTCTGCGCGGCACGCCCGGTAGCGTTCTCGGCCACCGTTGCGCCGCAGTTCCCGACTAATGCTCGAGGGGGCACGCCGCAAAGCCCGAGCGATCTCACGCATCGTCGAGCCGCTGGCAATGCCCCTGGAGATCTCCTCGCGCTCGTGCAGGTGCAGCGAGCGGGTATCGCGCATCCGAGGTCGAGGGGCAAGACCTCCTCGCCTGCGCAGCATCGAAAAAATAGTGCCTGGACTCCTACCCAGAGCCCGCCCGATCTCGCTCAGGCTCTCCCCTTGCTTCCAGCGCCGCCAGATCCGCGCCCGCAGCTCCTCCGGCATCCCTCGTTGACCCATGCCCACACCCTCCTGCTACAGATGGTGTTGCACTGACCGGTTGAACGCACCGGAAGCGATTTCGGCGGACAGTGGTCGCGTTTCCGCCGGCCAAAGGCGGGGCTCGATGCACATCTGCCGCAATCACCTCAGCAGCCGAGCACTTCGGATCATGGGTGGGCGCAGGGACTTTGGCCGGCTGCGGTTGTGCTCAGATGGTTGGCCCGCAGCGTTGACGCGCCCTAATGGCATAATCCTCGCGATGGAGAAGACCTACGCGCCGCAGGATATCGAGCGGCGCATCTACGAACGCTGGGAATCGCACGGTTGGTTCGCGCCGCGCGGCACGGGTGCGCCCTACTGCATCATGATTCCGCCGCCGAACGTGACCGGGACGCTGCACATGGGGCACGCGTTTCAGCACACGCTCATGGACGCCCTGACGCGTTTTCACCGCATGCGCGGCGACGACACCCTGTGGCAGCCGGGGACCGACCACGCCGGCATCGCCACCCAGATGGTCGTGGAACGGCAGCTGAACGCGGAAGGGTTGCATCGCACCGACCTCTCGCGCGCAGCCTTCCTCGAGCGCGTCTGGAAGTGGAAGGAGCAGTCCGGCGGCACCATCACCCAACAGATGCGCCGGCTCGGGGACTCGGTGGACTGGTCGCGCGACCGCTTCACCATGGACCCGGGCCTGTCGAACGCGGTGACCGAGGTGTTCGTGCGACTGCACGACAAGGGCCTCATCTACCGCGGCAAGCGCCTGGTGAACTGGGACCCGGTGCTGCTCACCGCGCTCTCGGACCTGGAGGTGCAGGCGCAAGAGGAGGACGGGCAGCTGTGGCACCTGCGCTATCCCCTGGTCGGGGAGCCCGGGCACCTGGTGGTGGCGACCACCCGCCCGGAGACCCTGCTGGGGGATGCCGCCGTAGCGGTCAACCCGGACGATCCGCGCTACCAGCGGCTGATCGGCCGGCAGGTTCGCCTGCCGCTCGCGGAGCGCCTGATCCCGGTGATCGCGGATCATTACGTCGATCCGGCCTTTGGCTCCGGCTGCGTGAAAATCACCCCGGCACACGACTTCAACGACTACGAGATCGGGCAGCGCCACCAGCTGCCGCAGATCAACATCTTTACCCCGCGTGCCGCGCTGAATGATGCGGTGCCGGAGCGCTTTCGCGGCCTGGATCGCTTCGAGGCGCGCCAGCGCGTGGTCGCGGAGCTTCAGGCCGCGGGCCTGCTCGAGCGCACCGAGAAACACCGCCTGGTCGTGCCGCGCGGCGATCGCAGCGGTGCGGTGCTCGAGCCTTACCTCACCGACCAGTGGTACGTGAAAATCGCGCCGCTGGCAGCGCCGGCCATCGCGGCAGTGGCAGAGGGGCGCACGCGCTTCGTGCCCGAGAACTGGGCGCGCACCTATTTCGAATGGATGCGCAACATCCGCGACTGGTGCATCAGCCGCCAGCTGTGGTGGGGGCATCGCATCCCCGCCTGGTACGACGCCGACAACAACATCTACGTGGGCCGCACCGAGGAAGAAGTGCGCGCACGCCACCAGCTCGCCGCCAGCCTCGTGCTGCGCCAGGATGAGGACGTGCTCGATACGTGGTTTTCTTCCGCGCTGTGGCCGTTCTCCACCCTCGGCTGGCCGGAGGCGACCGCGGCGCTCGGCAAGTTTTACCCGGGCAGCGTGCTCGTGACCGGCTTCGACATCATCTTTTTCTGGGTCGCCCGCATGCTGATGATGGGGCTGGAGTTTATGGGTGAGGTGCCGTTCCGCGACGTCTACATCACCGGCCTCATCCGCGACGAGCACGGCGAGAAGATGTCCAAGTCCAAGGGCAACGTGATCGATCCGCTCGACATTGTCGACGGCATCGCGCTGGATGCGCTGATCGCCAAGCGCACCAGCGGCCTCATGCAGCCGCAGCATGCCAGCGCCATCGAGCGCGCCACCCGCCGCCAGTACCCGCAAGGCATTGCGCCCCACGGCACCGACGCGCTGCGCTTCACCTTCGCCGCGCTCGCCTCGCCGAGCCGCGACATCCGTTTTGACATGGCGCGCGTCGCCGGCTATCGCAACTTCTGCAATAAGCTGTGGAATGCGGCACGCTTCGTCAGCCTGGCGGTGGGCGAGGAGTCCCCGCCCGGCGCCGGCGAGAACCTCGAACTCTCGGTGGCCGACCGCTGGATCCGCGCGCGCTTCGGCCGCATGCTCGAACGCCTCGAAACCGCCATGCGCGATTACCGCTTCGACTACGCGGCCACCGCGCTCTACGAGTTCACCTGGTACGACTACTGCGACTGGTACCTCGAGCTCACGAAGCCGGTGCTGCAGTCCGACGGCGCTTCCGCGACCGCCAGGCGCGGCACGCGCGCGACGCTGGCGCAGATCCTCGAAGCGCTGCAGCGCGCGCTGCACCCGCTGATGCCCTTCATCAGCGAGGAAATCTGGCAACTCGCCGCACCCCTCGCCGGGATCAAGGGCGAGTCGGTGATGCTGCAGCCCTACCCGGCCGCGGCTGACTTCGCGCCCGACGAAGCGGCGGAGCGCGAGACGCAGTGGATCCAGGGCGTGGTGCTCGCGGTGCGCCAGATCCGCGGCGAGATGAACGTCAGCCCGGCGAAACGCATCCCGCTGCTTCTCAAAGGCGCGACCACCCAGGACGCAGCCTTTGCCGGGCGTCATCGCGCCTGGCTCGAACGGCTCGCGGGTCTGGAGAGCATCACGGTGTTAGCCGCCGACGCTGCCGCCCCGCAGTCGGCCGCGGCGCTCGTCGGTGAACTCACCCTGCTCTTGCCGATGGCGGGCATCATCGATGCCCAGGCCGAGGGTGAGCGCCTCGGGCGCCTGCTCGGCAAGGCACGCGAGGACCTGGCCAAAGCCCGGGCGAAACTCGCCAACGATAACTTCGTGCGCGGCGCGCCACCGCAGGTCGTGGCCACCGAACGCCAGCGCGCCGTGGACCTCGAGCGCACCGCGGGTGAACTCGAACAGCAGCTCGAGCGGCTGCGCGGCCTCGGCTCACCGTGAACGCCGCCAGCGCACCGGTCGTGGCGGATGGCGGCGACGCGGCCGCCCTGGCGCGCGTGCTCACGAGCCTCGAGACCATCATCCTCGGCAAGCCTGAGCAGATCCGCCTGTGTCTTGCGTGCCTGCTCGCGCGCGGACACCTGCTCATCGAGGACGTGCCCGGGGTCGGCAAGACCACGCTCGCGCACGCGCTCGCACATGTGCTGGGTCTTGCCTGGCAGCGGGTGCAGTTCACGAGTGATCTGCTGCCCGCGGATATCGTGGGCGTGTCGATTTTCGACCGCGCGAGCCAGCAGTTTCATTTCCGCCAGGGACCGATTTTCACGCAGCTCCTGCTCGCGGACGAGGTCAACCGCGCGAGCCCCCGCACCCAGAGCGCGCTGCTCGAAGCCATGGAGGAGCGCCAGGTGAGCGCCGACGGCACGACCTACCCCTTGCCGGAGCCGTTCTTCGTGACCGCGACTCAGAATCCGCACGAGCAGCTCGGCACGTTCGCGCTGCCGGAGTCGCAGCTCGACCGCTTTCTCATGCGCGTGACCCTTGGCTACCCGGACGCGGTGCACGAGCGCGAGTTGTTGCGCGGCGGCGAGCGGCGCGAGCTGCTGCCGGGCATCGCACCGGCCCTCGATGCCGCCGCGGTGCTGCGCATGCAGGCGGCGGTGCGCGCGGTCTACATCTCGGACGCGCTGCTGGATTACTGCCAGGCGCTCATCGCGCGCACCCGCGAGCGCGCGGACCTGAAGCTCGGTCTGTCGCCGCGCGCCGGCCAGGGCCTGATTCGCGCCGCGCAGGCATGGGCGTACCTCGGCGCACGCAACGCCGTGCTCCCCGAGGATGTGCAGGCGGTGCTGCCGGCGGTGGTGACGCACCGTCTCGAGCGCCGCGACGCGGCCGCCGGCGACAGCGCCGGAATCGCGACGGAGATCATCCGGGCAGTGCCCGTACCGGTGTGACGAGCGGCGCCATGTTCGCATCCCTCCGGCATTCGTTCCAGGCGCGCGTGCGCGCCTGGATGCGGCGCCGGCAGGGACCGGACGCCCTGCCGCTCACCCTCGAGCGCCGCCGGCTATATATCCTGCCCACCCGCGCGGGTCTTGCCTTCACGGCACTCCTGTTCCTCATGCTGCTCGCCGGGCTCAACTACGCCAACAGCCTCGCGCTGTTCCTGACGTTCCTGCTGACCGGGTTTGCCCTGGTCAGCATGCAGCAGTGCCATCGCAATCTCCTCGGCGCGACCCTCATCGCGGCGCACGCGCCACCGGTGTTCGCCGGCGCCGCAGCCACCCTGCACCTGAGGCTCGGCAACCGCGCGCTGCAGCCGCGGCTGCAGCTCGAAGCGAGCGCCCCGGAGCAGCCGGTGGTACGCGCGAACCTGCCCGCGAGCGGCGAGGAAGAGCTGCAGCTGCCCCTGCCGCAAAAGTCGCGCGGCGTGTGGCCCATCGAGCGCGTGCGGCTGGCAACGGCGCAGCCGTCGGGCCTGTTCCGGGCCTGGACCTGGGTGCACGCACCATTGCAGCTCCTCGTCTACCCGCGGCCCTTCGGCAGCCTGCCGATGCCACTCGCCCCGGGAAACAGACCCGGGTCACATTCCCACGGCAGCTCGGGGGCGGACGAGTGGCTCACGCTGCGCCCGTTTCGCGAGGGCGACTCCCCCCGGCAGGTGGACTGGAAGGCGTATGCGCGTGAAGCACCTTTACTGGTGAAGGAGTATTCACCGCCTGGCGCGGAGACCCGCGTGTTCGAGTTCGCGCAGCTTTCGGACCCCGACATCGAGGCGCGCATCTGCCAGCTCGCGCGCTGGGTGGTCGATGCCGAGGCGCGCGGCGATCGCTACGGGCTGGTGCTGCCGGGGCTGAGTATTCCCCCTGACCACGGCCCGCAGCAGCGGCACCGCTGTCTTGCGGCGCTGGCCGTGCTCGAAAACTGACCATGCCTGACGCAAGGCCGCTCATGTGGAGCTGCGCGGCATTCACGGGCGGAATGCTCCTGCACGTGGATCGCGTGCCGCTGTGGGCCTCGGCGGCAGCGCTCGCACTTGTGGCGTGGCGGCTTCTCACCGCCCGCTCGGGCGGGAGCGCAGCGCCGCTGCTCGCGCGCGCCGGCCTGGTATTGCTGCTGACGGCGGTCGTGTTCACGCGCTTCCATACCCTGAACGGTCTGGCCGCAGGCACGACGCTGCTCATGCTGATGGCGGCGCTGAAGCTCCTCGAGACCCGCACGCCAAGGGATCAACTGGTCATGGTGGGTGCGGGCCTGTTCCTCTTGATGGCGGCGTGCCTCGACCGCCAGAGCCTGGCGCGGGCGCCGCTATACCTCCTGCAGGCGTGGCTGTGTTGTGCCGCGCTCACCGTGGTCAGTGCGCGCGGGCTTGCGGCACGCCCGGCGCTCGCCCTCGCAGGCCGTGCGCTCCTCCTGGCAGCGCCGCTGGCGGCGATTCTGTTCATGTTTTTTCCGCGTCTGCCGGGCGCGTTCTGGGCGCTGCCGCGCGGAGAAGAAGCGCTCAGCGGGCTGTCTGACACCATGAGCCCAGGCGGCATCACCCACCTCAGCGCCTCCTACGACACCGCGTTTCGGGCACGCTTCGCCGCTGCGCCACCGCCAGCACAGGAGCGCTACTGGCGCGGACCCGTGCTGCATGAATTCGACGGCTACACCTGGCGCCGCGGCGCAACGGCTTCGACCCCGCGGCAACCGCTCGAGGCGACCGGCAGGATCTACCGGTATTCCATCGCGCTGGAGCCGTCGCGGCACCGCTGGTGGTTCGCGCTCGACACTCCCGCGAACTCCCCCGACCCGAAGGTGCAGCTGACATACGACCATGAGCTCCTGGCGGCGGAACCGGTCACGCAGCCGGTGAGCTATGAAGGGTTTTCCTACACGCAGACGCGCACTGCCGGTGCGCTCAGCCCAATCGAGCGCGGCGAGGACACGCAGCTGCCGCAGGGACGCAATCCACGCTCGCTCGGGTTGGCGCAAACGCTGCGCGCGCAGGCCGGATCGGACACCGCGGTGGTTGCGCAAGCGCTCGAGTTTTTGCGCCGCGGCGGCTTCGAGTATTCCCTCGACCCGCAACCCACGGGCGCGGACTCGGTGGATGAGCTGCTCTTTCGCACCCGTGCCGGATTCTGCGGTCACTATGCCTCGGCATTCGTCACCCTGATGCGCGGCGCCGGCCTGCCGGCGCGCGTCGTCACCGGCTACCTGGGCGGCGAGTGGAATCCCATCGGTGGCTATTTCGTGGTGCGGCAATCGGATGCACACGCCTGGGCGGAAGTTTGGCTGCCAGGTCGCGGCTGGACGCGCGTCGACCCCACCGCGGTGGTCGCGCCCGAGCGGCTGCGGCGCGGCATCTTCGATCTCTTCCCGGACTCCATGTCGGCGCCGGCGCGACTGTGGCACGAGTCCGCCTGGCTCACGCAGCTCCTGCAGCGTTGGGACGCCACCAACGACTGGTGGAACAGTCACGTCGTGAAGTTCACCCTCGACTCGCAGCTGGACCTGCTGGCGCGCTTAGGGATCCGCGACCCGGACGCGCGCTACCTGGGGTGGGCGTTTGGCGCCGGCCTCCTGGTGTGGCTCGCGATCATCGCCTGGCACAGCGGCCGGGACCTTACGCTGCCGCGGCGCGACCCGCTTGCCAGGGCCTACGTGCGCCTGTGCCGCAAGCTCGCGCGCATCGCGCCCGAGCGCGCGCCGCACCAGGGACCGATGAGCCTGGCCGAGACGGTGAGCGCACGGCGACCGGACCTTAAAGAGCGCGTCGACGCCGTGCTCACGCGCTACGCGCAGCTGCGCTATGGTCCTCCCGCGCCCGCCACCCGCACGCAGGACATCAGGGCGTTCCGGCTCGCGGTCGCGCGGCTGTCGCTGTCGCCAATTGACTAGGGAGCCTTGAAGCCGATCTTCTTGTGGGTGCCGTCGCAGAAGGGCTTGTTGTTGCTGTGCCCGCAGCGACACAACCAGGTGCTCGTGGTGCGCGCCACCACCCGACCGGTGCCGCTCATGATCTCAAGGTTCCCGCTCACCTTCAGCGGTCCGTCCGTCTGGGGATCAACCGCCAGCACGCCGTCGCGCACCGGCAGCATGTCGGTCGTGCCGCTCCGCGGCTCACCGGTGGCGTTGAAACCAATCTCGTGATGCGAGCTGTCGCAGAACGGCTTGTTCTTCGAGGCGCCGCAGCGGCACAGCGTGGCGCGAAAACCCGCCGGCGCACCGTTGATCTGCAGCTGCGCACGGAAGGCATACGGCCCCGCCTCACGCACGCCCACGAGATTCACCGGCGGCGCGCTCTCATCCGCTGCGCCGTCCAGGCGGTGATAGCGGATCGCCCCCGAGGGGCAGGCGTGGGCGACTTCCACCAGCGCCTCCACCGGCATCTCGTCCGGGTGGATCCAGGGTCCCTTCACGTTGGCAAGAAACACCCGCGGGGCGCCCGTGACGCAGAAGCGGGAGTGGATGCACAGCTTGCCTTCGTACTTGAGTTCCAGCTTCTCGCCCCGCACGCTCTCAACCCCGTCGACGATGCTCGACGGTGCGGCCTCGGCAGCACTCGCCACCGCGGCAGCAGCCACGGGTGCGGCCGCCGGCGCGGCGACTGCAGCAACCGCCGCGGCAGGCGCCGCAGGTGAGAGGTCAAAGCCCTTCGCGGCACGCGCCGCAAGGGATGCCAGCGCCTCCGCGGCCGAGATGGCACGGGGATCACCGCTGCCGCGCAGCCCCTGCGCCCCTTGCGCCAGCTGCGCAAAACGCTCGATGAAGAGTCGCCGGGCCGCAGGGCCCGGTGAGAGCGCGGCGGAGTCCCGCAGCGTAATAAAAGAGACGCCCGCGTTGCAGTTCGGGTTGGACGGTCCCGCCGGCAGGCGCGCCGCCCGCTCGGCCAGGGGGGCCAGCGCCTGCATGAGTCCGATCGCCAGATCCACGACCAGGGACTTCTCGGTGCTGGGGCCGCGCAAGGCGTACGCGTAGGCGAGGAGCCGCAGCATCAGCCCGTAGCAGGCGTTCGCAATGTCCACCGTCGCGAAGGCATCCGGATCCTCGATCCACACCCGCCCTTCGGGGCGCGGCGGACGGCGCAGGACGGGGTTGGTGGCCGCCGGGAATGCGGGAGTGAACGCCGGGTTCGCTGCCGTCAGCGCGCGCAGCTCGGCACGGATGCCGAGGAATTTCTGGTAGTGCGAACCTTCAGAGTCGCGCGGCGCGCCCTCTCCTTGCGTGACAATGGCTGCGAACGCCGCGAGCGCGGTCTTGAGACACCGCACCGGCTGCGCACCGTTGAGATTCACTTCAGCGCTCGAAAGCTGCAGGGCGGGGTCGCCGTCGAACGCGGTCGCCTCGCCGTAGTGCGCCACGAATGCGCGCAGCGCCTCGCCGAGACAGGTGTAGAAGACGCCGACGGTGTCGTAGTCGGTGGCCATCGGGGTGAGGTGCGGCCGGTCGATGCCGCGCACGTACGAGCGCTCGTAGAAAAAGCCCGCGCCTTCACTTTCCGTGGATTCGTGCGGCCGCTCCAGAAACACGAAATGCTGCAGGGTCTCGGCGTTGAAGGGGGCGAGCTTCACCACCACGCTCGCCGGCAGGTAGCCCGGATCGAGCGGAAAGTTGCCGCGGCCGATACGCGGACTCCCGCCGAGCGCCGAAGTGATATTCCACACCGCCGCCAGGTGCCCCATTTCCTCGATCGCGACACCGATGAGCACCTCGCGCCAGCGCTTGACGGCCGCCGCCTCCGCGGCACTCAGGCCGTCCGCCTCACTGCTCTTGAGACTAAAGGCGGCGTAGAGATACGTGCACATGAGGTTGTGCTCGAGCTCCGACGCCTCGTACAGCGCGTTGATCAGGAATTCGCGTTGCGTGTGGGGGGCCGCCGCCGCGGTGGAATCGTTCATAAGACCTCCGCTATGGGGGCGTATGTCGCACAATTCCAGTCGCTGCGCCATCCCCCTTCGGGATGCTCCTCAGGCGTGTTCGCGGGTCTCGCGGAAGCTGATGCCGGGCCAGCGCTCAAGCGTAAGCGCGAGGTTGACCCGCGAAGGCGCGAGATACACCAGCGCACCACTGTGATCGAGCGCCAGGTGGTCATGGGCGCGGGCCCGGAACTCCTCGAGCTTGCCGGCATCGGCACTCTCGACCCAGCGCACGGTATGGACGGTGATGGGATCGAACACGCACTGCACCGAGTATTCATCCGCCAGCCGGAACGCCACGACTTCGAACTGCAGCTGCCCCACCGCGCCCAAGATCAGGTCATTGTTGCGCAGCGGCTTGAACAGCTGCGTCGCCCCCTCCTCGCACAGCTGCGACAAGCCCTTCTGCAGCGCCTTCATCTTCAGGGGGTCCTTGAGCACGGCGCGGCGGAAGATTTCGGGCGCGAAATTCGGCACGCCGGTGAAGCGCAGCCGCTCGCCCTGGGTGAAGGTGTCGCCTATGTTTATGGTGCCGTGGTTGTGCAGGCCGATGATGTCCCCGGCGTAGGCTTCTTCCGCCTGCGAGCGGTCGGCGGCCATGAACGTGAGCGCATCCGCAATCCGCACTTCCTTGTCGAGCCGCACGTGGAAGAGGCGCATGCCGCGCGAGTACTTGCCGGCGCACAGCCGCAGAAAAGCGATGCGATCGCGGTGCATCGGATCCATGTTCGCCTGGATCTTGAACACGAACCCTGCGAGCGGCGTCTCCAGCGGTGAAACCGTGCGCTCGCGCGTCGCGCGCTGCAACGGAGCCGGTGCGTGCGCGGCGAAGGAGGCGAGCAACTCCTCGACGCCGAAATTATTGACGGCGGAGCCAAAGAACACCGGGGTCTGCTGGCCGGCGCGGTAGGCCTGCGCATCGAAGGCTTCCGTGGCACCCTTCACCAGCGCGATCTCCTCGTCAAAGACGCGCGCCGCATCGCCCAGGAACTCGCGCGCGGCCGCGCTGTGCAGGCCGTCGATGGTGCGGTTCTCACCCACGCGGCCGCGCTCACCGGCGGCGTAGATGTAGATGCGGTCTTCGATCAGGTGATAGATGCCGCGCAGCTCCCGGCCCATGCCGATCGGCCAGGTGATGGGCGCGGTGCTGATGTGCAGCACGCTCTCGATTTCATCCAGCAGCTCGATCGGGGTGCGGCCGTCGCGGTCGAGCTTGTTGATGAAAGTCATGATGGGCGTGTCGCGCAGCCGGCACACCTCCATCAGCTTGATGGTGCGCTCCTCCACACCCTTGGCGCAGTCGATCACCATGAGCGCCGAGTCCACCGCCGTCAGGGTGCGGTAGGTGTCTTCTGAGAAGTCCTCGTGCCCCGGGGTATCGAGCAGGTTGACGATGCAGTCGCGGTACGGGAACTGCATCACCGATGAGGTTACGGAAATACCGCGCTGTTGTTCGAGGCGCATCCAGTCGGAAGTGGCGTGGCGCGCCGCCTTGCGCCCCTTCACCGTGCCTGCCATCTGGATGGCGCCCCCGAAGAGCAAGAGCTTCTCGGTGAGCGTGGTCTTGCCGGCGTCCGGGTGCGAGATGATCGCAAACGTGCGCCGGCGCCGGATTTCGGCAGCCAGTTCCGCTTCCATGGAGTTCACGGCTCCGAGGTGGGAGCCGACGCGCGGGTGCCAGCGGAAATGCTCAGTCTCAAGACGGCAGCGTCCTCGCGCCCGACCACCGCCTGGTAATAGCCGCGCCGCATCCCTAACTGCACGAAGCCCATCGACTGGTACAGGCGGATCGCGGCCGTGTTGGAAGGACGCACCTCAAGATACGCCTCGCCTACACCGGCCGCAGCCGCCCGCTCGATGAGCGCGAGCATGAGGTGCCGGCCGAGTCCCCGGCAGCGGAACGTCTCGCCGACACACAGGTTAAGAATGTGCGCCTCGCCGGCGCCGGTACTCATGACGCCGTAGCCCATGAGCACCGCACCCACGCTCACGACCCGGCACACGTAGCCGACGCGCAGGCAGTCGCGGAAAATGCCCTCACTCCAGGGGAACTGGTAGGAGGCGTGCTCAATGGCCACCACCTCGGCCACATCCAGCGCCCGCATCGGCCGGATCAGCATATCCGGCGTCATCGGAAAGAGTTCAGGTGCGGTGGCCATGTTCAGACCGGGCTCTCGCTCAGGCGCTGGTAGACGCTGCGGGCAAACTTAAGATCCTCCCAGGCCTTGCGCTTGTCGGCCGGCGTGCGCAGGAGATACGCGGGATGGTACGTCACCACCAACGGCGTATTGAACTCACCGAAGTGGTGCACCTGGCCGCGCAGGCGCCCGAGCGGCACCTGCGTGGCGAGCAGGTTCTGCGCCGCAATCCGTCCCACCGCCAGCATGATTTTCGGGCGCAGCAGCGCGATCTGCCGCAGAAGATACGGCAGGCACGCCGCCACCTCTTCGGGCTTCGGGTCGCGGTTACCGGGCGGCCGGCTCTTCAACACGTTGGCGATGTAGACGTTGGTCGCGCGATCAAGCCCGATGGCGCGCAGCATGGCATCGAGCAGCTGTCCGGCGACCCCGACGAACGGCTCGCCGCGCCGGTCCTCTTCGGCGCCGGGCGCCTCGCCAATGACCAGCCAGTCGGCGCGCCTAGGTCCCACGCCGAGAACTCCCTGGGTCCGTGTGGCATGCAGCGGACAGCGCGTGCAGCTCAACACCTCCTGGCGCAGAGCCTCCCACAGCGCGGGGGCCTGCGCGTCGGAGGGCGCTTGAACCGTTACGTTCACAGGCGCGCCAGCAACAGCAACCGCGTCGCGACTCCCGCGCGGTACCCACAGGTCAATGCCGATCGCGTCCAGATATTCCTTGCGGCGCAGCTGCATGGCGCTCTTCAGGCGCCAGGCGCGGGCGCGCCACGCACGACACGCCGCAGTCGCCGTCCCACCCACAGAAGCGGCGCGGAGAGAGCGTAGGTGCCGAACATCGCCAGCAGCATGGTGGAGGGTTCGAGCGCAATGAGTATGAAGATGAGCGGCACGAGCAGCATGTAGACGAAGCGGATACGCCGGTCGAGATCGAACTGCTTGAAGCTCGGATAGCTGAACCGGCTCACCATCAGGGCGCCGGCGCTGGCTGTGACCACGAAGGCGGCAATGAGTCCGGTCAGCCCCGGCTCATGCCAGTCACTCACGAACCAGACGAAGCCGGCCACAATCGCCGCCGCGGTCGGACTCGGCAGACCCTCGAAGTAGCGCTTGTCGGCGCTCGCCGCGCGGGCGTTGAAGCGCGCCAGGCGCAGCGCGGCCGTGACCGCATAGAAAAAGCAGGCCAGCCAGCCAAAGCGGTCCCAGTGATGACCGTACTCGGCGATGCGCACCACACCCCACTGGTAGGCGACGATGGCCGGCGCCACCCCGAAGGCCACCATGTCGGCAAGACTGTCGTACTCCTTGCCGAAGGTGCTCTCGGTGCGCGTGAGACGCGCGATGCGCCCATCCAGGGTGTCGAAGATCATGGCGGCGAACACCGCCATGCCGGCGTGCGCGAAGTGCTTGTCGATGGCCGCGACCACGGCGTAGAAGCCCGAGAACAGGCAGCCGGTGGTCAGGAGGTTCGGCAAGAGGTAGATCCCCCGGCCGCGGGGACGTACGTATTCCTGGGTGTCGGTGCTCACGGTGCGTAATCTTATCCGAAGGTCCTGCGGTAAATTGCGCATCTTACTGATTGATCAGCGCTCACCAATCGCGGCAGGCGCAATTTGCCGGGGTGGTTAACAGGGGCCTCCTGTTAAGATGCCAGACTCCCCACGCAGACCAGCAGGCGACCCCACGATGAGGCTGTCCCAGTACCCCATCAACACCTTGAAGGAGACCCCCGGCGAAGCGGAGGTCGTGAGCCACCAGCTCATGCTGCGCGCCGGGCTCATCCGGCGCCTCGCGGCGGGCCTCTACAGCTGGCTGCCCATGGGCCTGCGGGTGTTGCAGAAGGTAGAACGCATCGTGCGCGAGGAGATGAACCGTGCCGGTGCCTTCGAGCTCGTGATGCCGGTGGTCCAGCCGGCGGAGCTGTGGCAGGAGTCCGGGCGCTGGAGCCAGTACGGGCCGGAGCTGTTGCGCTTCAAGGACCGGCATGAACGGGATTTCATCGCCGGCCCCACGCACGAGGAAGTGATCACCGATATCGCGCGGCGGGAGCTGAAGAGCTACCGCCAGTTGCCCGTCAACTTCTATCAGATCCAGACCAAGTTCCGTGACGAAGTGCGGCCGCGCTTTGGCGTCATGCGGGCGCGCGAGTTCATCATGAAGGACGCGTACTCCTTCCACCTCGATGAAGAGTCGCTGCGGGCCGGCTACCGCATCATGTACGACGCCTACACGCGCATTTTCACGCGTATCGGACTGAGCTACCGCGCCGTGCGCGCGGATTCGGGCGCGATCGGCGGGGATGTGTCGCAGGAGTTCCACGTGCTCGCCGCTTCCGGCGAGGATGCAATCGCCTTCTCAGACGGCGATGACTACGCCGCCAACCTCGACGCCGCCGCCACCCTACCCTCGTCCGAGCCGCGCCCGGCGCCCGCGGAAACGTTGCGCAAGGTCGCGACCCCGGGCGCGCGCACCATTGAGGACCTGGCGCGGTTCCTGAAAGTCCCGCCCGCGCGCTGCATCAAGACGCTGATCGTCGAGGGCAGCGAGGGCGACGCCGTGGCGCTGGTGGTGCGCGGCGATCACGAGCTGAACGCGGTCAAGGCGCAGAAGCTCGCCGGCGTCGCCACTCCCTTGCGGATGGCGAGTGCCGAGCGTGTGCTCAAGGCGGCCGGTACCGAGCCGGGTTACGTCGGCGTCACGGGCTTGAAGTGCCGGGTATATGCGGACCACGCCGCACTCGCGCTCGCTGACTTCGTGAGCGGCGCCAACGAGAAGGACATGCATCTCACCGGCGTGAACTGGGAGCGCGACGCACCGGGTGCGATTGCGGCCGACCTGCGCAACGTCGTCGAGGGCGACCCGAGCCCGACCGGCAAAGGCCACCTGAAAATCGTCCGCGGCATCGAGGTGGGTCATATCTTCCAGCTCGGCAAGAAGTACAGCGAAGCCATGAACGCGACGGTGCTCGATGAGGGCGGCCGGCAGAGCATGCTGTACATGGGCTGCTACGGCATTGGCGTGACGAGGATCCCGGCGGCAGCCATCGAACAGAATCATGATGAGCGCGGCATCATCTGGCCGGCGGCGATCGCGCCCTTCCAGGTAGTGCTGATCCCCATCAACCTGCAAAAATCCGAGCGTGTGCGCGAAGCCTCCGACCGCCTGTACGCCGAGTTCACCGCCGCCGGCATCGAGGTGCTGTACGACGACCGCGACGCGCGCCCCGGCGTCAAGTTTGCGGATGCGGAACTGCTGGGGATCCCGCATCGGCTGGTGGTGGCCGAGCGCGGCCTGGATGCCGGCAAGCTCGAGTACCGACAGCGGCGCGAGTCGGCGAGCACGGAGTTTCCCGCGGACACGGCTCTTGCCTTCATTCGCGCGCGCCTCGACGCCTGAGGGGGCGCAGCCGTCGGCTGCTGCTGTACCCGCGCACCGGATCGTGCGCCGCCTGCAACTGCGGCTCCTCATGATGCTGGCCGTGTCTGTTGTTACCGCTTCCGGTACCGCCTTCGCAGACCAGCAGCGCGACCCGGAGTTGAAAGGGGTCATCGCCCGGGCCATCGCACAGGCGGAGTGCTTCACCGACCAGTACGACTCCGCCGTCTGGTACACGCTGATGGAGCCGCGCCTGCGCAGCATCGTCGCCGACAAGGCCGAGCGGCTGGATATCCTCAAGCAGGTTTATTGCGAGACCCACCGGCGCGGGGAAGCGCGCCTGCCGCCGGGCCTGGTCATGTCCGTGATCGACATCGAGAGCCGCTTCAACCGCTGGGCGGTGTCCTCGGCGGGCGCCGTCGGCCTCATGCAGGTCATGCCGTTCTGGCCCGAGCAGCTGGGGATGCGTCGCTACGAGCTGGTGCACGTCGCCCCCAACATCCGCATGGGCTGCGCGATCCTCAGGTTCTATCTCACCTACGAACACAACGACGTGCGCCGGGCGCTGGCGCGTTATAACGGCAGCGTCGGCCGGCGCAACTACCCGGACCTGGTGGTCGGCAGGTGGTCGCACTGGGCTGGCGCCGACGACCTGGGATTCAGGCCGCTGCCGGCGCCGAAGAAATGAGCGAAGG
Organism: uncultured Gammaproteobacteria bacterium; assembly: GCA_963793895.1. GTDB lineage: Bacteria > Pseudomonadota > Gammaproteobacteria > Steroidobacterales > Steroidobacteraceae > 13-2-20CM-66-19. Next base: position 675,406 of record CAWCBV010000004.1, on the reverse strand, counting down.
CGCGCCAGCAAAGCGCCACCACAATCAACACTGGGGAGGACGTGTCCATGCTTTCCACTCTCATGTCCCGCCGCGCGCTGACGCTCAGCCTGGCAACGATTCCAGCCGGCCTCGGAGCGGGGCGGGTGTTTGGTGCATCTGACACCGTGACTGCTACAGGTGCGGGCACAAGTAACGGCTTGTCGCACTCCTCCGAGTCGATCCACCAGGAGGTCACTTTCAAAGCCAGTCGCCGGCAGGTTTATGAGGCGCTGACCAGCACCAGTAAATTCGACGCCCTGACACGCCTCAGCGATGGATTGAGCCTCCTCACCGCGCCAGGCGCGAAAGCCACCGCGATCAGCCGCGAAGTGGGCGGCCCGTTCACGCTATTCGGCGGCTACATCACCGGCCGACACCTGGAGATGGTGCCGGATGAGCTACTCGTGCAGGCCTGGCGCGCCGGCAGCTGGAAGCCCGGTGACTACTCGATCGTGAAGTTCGCGCTCAGTGCGGAAGGCAGCGCCTGCAAGCTCGTGCTGGATCACCGCGGATTCCCCGAGGGACAGGGAAAGAGCCTGGCTTACGGATGGGGTGTCCATTACTGGGAGCCGATGGCAAAACTGCTCGTGCAAGGCTGAATTGCTGTCCCAGCAACCGGGGCAGCTACGACCACCCAGCCTCGGTGGCCCGAAAAATGAGGGAAGGCCAGCTGTCGATCACTACTTTGAGTAGTTCTGCCATCGAACGCCGACCCGAGGAATCGCCTGCGATGTATATATCTTCAGCGTCGCAAACTGCTTCCCTTTGAGCCTCTGATCCGAGCTCGCAAAAAGCAATCCGTACCTTTCGCCGGTTACGTACGCGCCGCCACCTTCTAACACCTGACACGCGCCCGCGGCGTCGCAAACGCTCACGCTACCTATCCCTATGCCGCTTAGAACCAATTTTCCGGAATAAAACTGCTCCTTGACCGTCCCACTCATCGCGCCCAGATCAATGAATACCTGCATTGTGTCTGACGCGGGCGCTAGAGGCTTTGGCGCATGCAGCACCGTCTCGCCTTGATTCAGCGCCATGGGGAAAGGTGCGACCACTGCACTCGTCCCAAAGACCAATGTTAGTAGTGCGTTCCAGACTGATTGCGACACGAGCAGGTTCCCGATTTAGAGCGCCGCCGCCGAGCATGCGGCCTCAGCCGCCGTGGGAATTGAATGAGTTTCTAGTGCACGGCGGCGTGCGGCGCGTCGCGGCTTGCCGCGGGAATCATTCCGGCCACGCCTTCGCGACGGGAATCGGCCGCGCCTTCATAGGTCCCGTCAGCGTGCCGTAACACGCCGTGGAACCCTGAATTCTCGGCACGCCCGCTCTTAAGCTCGATGCCGCGTTCGTGCAGTCCCGTCACCACCGCCGGCGATAACTTGGCGAGCTCGCCGTTGTAGGTATCGCCGCGCGCAATCACGTTCGGCAATTCGATCGCCTGCTTAAGCGTTAGCTTCCAGGCCAGCAGCGCCACGACGGCCTTGGCGTTGTACTCGAGGATCGCCGAGCCCCCGGGTGAGCCGAGTGCGGCGAAGAAGTTGTGATCCTTGTCGATGATAATGATGGGCGCCATGGAGGAGCGCGGGCGCTTGCCGCCCTGCACGGCGTTGGCCGCCGGCAGGCCGCCATCCGTGGGCGCGAAAGAAAAGTCGGTGAGCTGGTTGTTGAGCACGAAGCCACCGACGGTGCGCCCGGAACCGAACACTGACTCCACCGTGGTGGTCATGGAGACCACGTTGCCGTCGGCGTCGACAATGACGAAATGACTGGTGCCCGCGGACTCCTGGGTCGCATCGCGGCCCCGCGTCACGGACACGTTGCCCGGTTGCGGCGCGGGTCCCGCGCGCTCGCCGATCAGCTGCGCGCGCACCCGTAAGTAGTTGGGGTCGAGCAGGCGCTCTACGGGTACCGGGACAAAATGCGGATCGGCGACGTAGCGATCGCGGTCCGCGTACATGAGGCGGCTCGCCTGTGCAAACAGAAACCAAGCCTGCGGGTCGTTGGGTCCGCGGTTGGCAATGTCGGTTTTCTCCAGCGTCCCGAGCAACTCCAGGAGTGAGACGCCGCCGGCGGGCGGCGGCGGCACGCACACCGAGTAGCGGTGGTAGGGTCGACACAAGGCCGGCATCCACTCGGCGCGATAACCAGACAGGTCCTTGAGCGTCAGGGTCCCGGCAGAGGGCGCCTCGTGAGTGATCTTCACCAGTGCCTCCGCGATTGAGCCTGAGTACAGCGCGGAGGGGCCTTCGAGTGCGATGCGCGAGAGCGTGCGCACGTAGTCGGGGTTGCGGAACTCATCCCCCTCTTCGACCGTGCCGCCATCGGGCCGCGCGAACAAGGTGCGAACTTCGTTGGTCGGCGGAAACGGCGAGCCTTCGCCTAGGAAGCTCGCCAAACGCTGCGGCACCTTGAAGCCGTTGGTGGCCGCGCGGATGGCCGGTTGAAACAACTCCCGCCATGGCAGGCCGCCATAGCGCTTGTGCGCCGTAAACAGCATCGCCACGACGCCCGGTATGCCGGTCGAACGGCCACTGCGTACCGCCTCGAAGTAACCCAAGGGTTTGCCGTGCTCGTCCAGGAACATGGTCGGTGTGGCGCCGGCGGGGGCTTTCTCGCGGCCGTCGAGCGCGCTCACTTCACCCGAGCGTGCGTCGTAGTACATGAGAAACGCCCCACCGCCGATACCGGAGCTCTGCGGCTCGACGAGTCCCAGCATGGCCTGCACCGCTACCGCCGCATCAACAGCCGTCCCACCCTTGCGCAGGATCTCAAGACCGGCATCCACTGCCAGGGGATTCGCGGCAACGACCCACGCCTGTCCATGGTGTGCGTGGTGGTGAAACCCCAGAGCGGGCGGCGCGGCCGCTGCGGGCGGTCCTTCGATCGCGTTGGGCGGTGACTCCGGGAGCGCAGCTGCGGGTGGTGCTTGCGCGCCCGGCTGAGGCGTAGATGTCGTGGGCACGGGCTGGGGCGCCGGCGCGGCGGCGGGTTCAGGTGCGCTCGCGACCTGGGCGGCAGCCGGCACGCCGGTCAATGCCAGTGCGGCGAGTATCCAGAGCGAACCGACGACTTTCTGTCTGAACGTCATACTGAGCGAAATCCTGTGAGCCCCTGCCCGGCATCGGCGCGCTCTTCAGCGTCTTCCACCGAGGTGACCTTGGATGCCGAGGAACCGATCCACAACCACTTGATGAACGCGTGCACCGCTTCGTCCTCGCCGCAGGCCAGTATCTCCACCCGCCCGTCCGGGAGATTGCGGGCGTAACCTGCGATCGCAAGCTCCTGCGCGCGCCGCGCCGCCGTGGCGCGGTAAAAGACGCCCTGCACGCGGCCACCCACCAGACACTTCCTGCAGATCATGGGAAGGGCGAATACTACTGTAGTTCGGAACGCCCGTGCCGCAGGCACCGGTGATGGCATTGCAATTTTGTGGCACCGTACGCGTGCAGAGCGCACGAGGAGAGCGTACACGTGGCGGAAGTCCTGGTTCTTTATTACTCGCGCACGGGCGCCACCGCGGAGCTCGCGCGGCAGGTCTGCCGGGGCGTCGAGGCGGTCGCGGGCGCAACCGCGCGGCTACGTACCGTGCCGCCGGTTGCCGCGGCGAGCGAAGAGCCCGCGCGGCCGGTGCCGGCCAGCGGTCCGCCCTACGTGACTCTGGATGACCTGCGGGAAGTACAGGGGCTTGTGATGGGCAGCCCGACACGCTTCGGCAACATGGCGGCGCCCCTGAAATACTTCCTCGATAGCACCGCGACGTTGTGGCTCTCGGGCGCGTTGGCCGGCAAACCCGCCGGCGTGTTCACCTCGACCCAGACCATGCACGGCGGCCAGGAGACGACCCTGGTGTCGATGATGCTGCCGCTCCTGCATCACGGCATGGTGCTGGTCGGCCTGCCCTACACCGAGCGGGCGTTGAATGAGACCACGAGCGGCGGCACCCCGTACGGCGCCTCGCATGTGAGCGGTGCTAACGGCCCGACCGCACTCACCGACGCGGAGAAGACCCTCGCGCAGGCGCTCGGCCGGCGGGTCGCCCAGCTCGCTGTGCAGCTGGCGCGCGTATAGCTCAATTACCGTCATTGCCTGGCGTGCGTCCCGCCGCACCCAGCACCTCGCGGATGAAGGGTATGGTGAGGCGCCGCTGGGCAGCGAGCGCTGCTTCATCGAGGGTATCGAGCAGCTCGTACAGCGCGCGCATGTCGCGCGGAAAGCGCCGCTGCAGCCACTGCAGCGTCTCCTCCGGCAGCTCGAAGCCGCGCACGCGCGCGCGCAGCTGCAGCGCCGCCTGCTGCTCGGCCTCGTCCAGCACGCGCAGCTGGAACACCGTGCCCGCGGCACAGCGCGAACCAAGATCCTTCAGCGCCCACGGCACGAGTGCCGGTGGCGCCCGCGCGGCCAGCACCAGTTGGCCGCCGCCCTCTTCCGCCTCGTGCAACAGTCCGAAAATGGCGCGCTCCCACTCGGGGTTGCCGGCGACCGCATCGATGTCATCCAGACACAGGCATTGCAGATTCAGGCCTTCCAGTACGCCCACCCCAAGAGGCGCGAGCTGCGCGAGCGGCACGTAGCCGGCGCGCATGCGCTCGCTCGCGCTGGCGCACACCGCCTGTAACAAATGGGTCTTGCCCGCGCCCGTCGGCCCGCACAGCCAGGTAAGCCCCGGCTGTTCGCCGCTGGCGAGCCGCCGCGCGTGCTCCAGCGCCTGCGCGTTACGGGCGGGAAGGAAGTTGGTGAATACCGCGCGGTCAGGCAGGCGCAGGCCCAGGGGAATCTGACGCATGCAGGCTTAAGCTCTAGGGCGCGTGCGCAGGCAGCGCCCAGGCGCGCTGCGTAAAGGAAACCACGTAGCCAAGCCCCGAGACCACCGTGGTGATCAGCGTGAGGATCGCGCCCGCGTCCAGAACCTCGCGCGGCGGCATGCCGGTGGCGGCCCGCAGCATGACCACCATGACGTACAGGAGCTGCGCGGCGGTATTGATCTTGCTGATGATCGTCGGCCGGCCGCGCAGGGCGCCGAACCACAGGTGGTAGACCAGGGCGCCCAGCCCGATCAACACGTCGCGCGCCACCACCGCCGCCGTCAGCCACCAGGGGATCAGTCCCAGCCACGCGGATTCCACGAACACCGTGACCAGCAGCAACTTGTCGGCCAGCGGGTCGAGGAACTTGCCAAGTTCGGAGGTCCAGTTGAAGCGCTTGGCGAGATAGCCGTCGAGCCCGTCGGACACCGCCGCCGCCACAAAGAGTCCGAGCGCGGGCAGCTGCTGGCCGGCGTGCAGCGCGGTGGCGATCGGCCAGATGAGCGCCAGGCGGATGAGGCAGATGAGGTTGGGGAGGTGGCGCACGGTGCTTAAGGTTGATAGCGATACACGAGTTGGTCAGCCTTAGAATCGCGCAGCACAAGCGGCGCCCCGGTGAGCCCCTGTTGCAGGCCTGCTCCGCCGCCGCGCACCGTAACGTCAAAGCTGATGCCGCCCGCGTCCGCCGCCGCGATGTTGGCGCGGCGCACGGCGGGGATACCGCGCAGCAGGCGCTCGAGCGCGGTGTAGGCACCGAGCGTGGTGGCGCCCTCTATCCGCAGGCGCAGCGGTGTTTCCGGCTGCAATGCGCCGCTCGCCTGCTGCGGCACCAGAAGATCCACCGCATGATCGATACCCGCGGCCAGTGAGCCGCTCCAGCTGTTGCTTGCCGCACGCGTATACAAGGTCCACTGCAGGTCGCCGTCGGGCTCGGCGCCCTCAGCCCCGGCCCACCAGGATCTCATCGCCCCCGTAGTGCTCGGCCGCGCGCAGCATCGCATCCGCAGGCAGAAGATTGCCGCCGGCGTCGAGCACCGTGAGTGGCAGCAGGCTGATCGGCAGTCCGCGCTCGGCTGCCACGCGCTCAAGTTCGGCACGCGCCGCCGCTTCAGCGGCGCGCTCGCGCGGCGGCGTCAGCACCACCAGCGTAAAAGGTCGCTCGTGATCCCAGAGGCTGCGACCCGTGGCACCGATCGCCTGCTCGACAGCGGCGCCGTCGAACACCGCCTGGGACTCCCCGCGCGGTCCGGTGGCGTAGGACTTGAGGTATTTCGGCGCCTCGCTCACGAGGCCGGCGAGCGCCGGATCATCGGCGGCCTCGCGTCGACCGGTAGCGCGCACCAGCACCTGGCGCATCGCCCCCTGCAGCGCAGCGGGGGATTGTCCATCGACGTCCACTTCGTAAACCCGCACCGGGCGGCCCGCCCACGACGAGGGCGGCAGCGAACAGCACAGCAGGCACAGTGACGCCAGCAGGAGTCCGCGCACGCGCCGGTTCGCGGTGGTTGATTTTTTGCCCGGTCGCGACATGATCTTCACACCGCGCGCGCAACGGCGCGCGGGGGTCAGGTACAATACCATACGCGCCTGGGGCCAAACGGCTGTCCGCCCGCGCCAACAACCCATGACAGAAGCTCCCGGCATCACTTACCGCGATGCGGGCGTCGACATCGACGCCGGCGACGAACTGGTGGAACGCATCAAGCCGCTGGTGCGCCGGGCGCAGCGGCGCGAAGTGCTGGCGGGCATCGGCGGCTTCGGCGCCCTCATCGAGCTGCCGGCCGGATACAAGCGTCCGGTGCTGGTGGCCGGCACCGACGGCGTCGGCACGAAGCTGCGCCTGGCGATCGACACCGGCCGCCACGACACCATCGGCATCGACCTGGTCGCCATGTGCGCCAACGATGTCGTCGTGCAGGGCGCGGAACCGCTGTTTTTCCTCGACTACTACGCCACCGGGAAATTGCAGGTGGCGGTCGCCGAGGCGGTGGTGCGCGGTATCGTCGAGGGCTGCGTGCAGGCGGGAGCGGCGCTGGTTGGCGGCGAGACCGCGGAAATGCCCGGGATGTACCACGGCGAGGACTACGATCTCGCCGGATTTTGTGTCGGCGTGGTCGAGAAAGACGCGATCGTGGACGGCGCCCGGGTGGCCGCCGGGGATGCGATTATCGGCCTGGGCTCCTCTGGTCCGCACTCCAACGGTTACTCTCTCATCCGCAAGCTCATCGGGCACGCGGGGGCAGACGCCGCGCACCATCCTCGCCGGCCGCGCACTGTTTGACCGGCTGCTCGCGCCCACGCGCATCTACGTCAAGCCGTTGCTGGCACTGCTGCGCGAAATGCCGGTGCATGGGCTCGCGCACATCACCGGCGGGGGCTTGAGCGACAACATCCCGCGCGTCCTGCCCGCGGGCCTTGAGGCGGTGCTCGAGCGCTCGAGCTGGAGCGCGGACCCGGTGTTTGATTGGCTGCAGCAGACAGGAAGCATCGATCCGGCTGAGATGTACCGCACCTTCAACTGTGGCATCGGCATGGTGGTCATCGTCCCCGCCGAACGCGCGGCGGCTGCGGTGGCTTACCTCGCGGCGCGCGGCGAGAGCGCGCAGATTATCGGCGAGGTGCGCGCCGGCGAGCGCGGCGTCGTCATAAACTGATGAACGCGGTGGCACCGCTGCGACTTGCGATCCTTATCTCCGGCCGCGGCTCGAACATGACCGCCATCGCACGCGCCTGTCTCAACGGCGAGATCGCGGCCCGCACCACCATGGTGATCGCAGATCGCGCCGATGCCGGCGGGCTCTCGAGCGCCGCCGACTTAGGGATCCCGACCGCGGTCATCCAGCGCAGCACCGCCCGCGACGCCGCGGCCTTCGAAGCCACACTGGCCGCAACCCTCGAGGCGCAGCGTCCCGACGCCATCGCACTGGCGGGCTTCATGCGCGTCCTGTCGGCTGGATTCGTCACGCGTTTCCTCGGCCGGATGTTCAACATCCACCCCTCGCTACTGCCGGCGTATCGCGGCCTGCACACCCACCGCCGCGTGCTCGCGGCCCACGAGGCGCAGCACGGCGCGAGCGTGCATTTTGTGACCGCGGAACTTGATGGCGGGCCGGTCGTGCTGCAATCGCGGCTGGCGGTCGCGCCCGCCGACACCGAGCTCACCCTGTCAGCGCGGGTTCAGGCCACGGAACACATTATCTATCCGCAGGTGCTCGCCTGGTTTGCACAGCGGCGGCCTCGCCTGGCGCGACGGTGCCGCCTGGCTCGACGGGCGGCCGCTGACGACGCCGATCGTGGAGGACTTCCATGCAGCAGCCTGAAACCAACCCAATGGCGCGCGCGTTCCCACGTTTGCGGTCACGGCTGTGTGTAGGGGTGGCATTACTCCTGGGGGTGGCAAACATGGGCAGCGCCGATGAGCTCAAGCCGTTTGAGGCCTCCTACGCGTGGCTCTGGCATGGCCTGAACGTAGCGGACTCGACGCTGACGCTGGAAAAGACCGGGGACACTTGGAGCTACCGGTCCAAGAGTGAGCCGCGCGGAATCGGCAGGGCGTTTTCGGAACGGCCGGTGCAGAAGAGCGTGCTGCGAGTCACGGCTGCCGGCGCACAGCCCTTGAGCTACCAGGCCAGTGACGGCACCACCTCCACCCGCCGTGCGATCAATGTGAAGTATGACTGGGACCACGCTCGCCTGACCGGGGTCTACGAGGACACCGCGGTGGACCTGCCGCTCAAGGCCGGGGTGCAGGATGACGCCTCGGTGCAGGTAGCGATGATGGTCGAGCTCCTGCGCGGGCGTACGCCGGACCGCTTCCAGCTCCTGAACAAGAACGCCGTGCGCGAGTACCGCTACACCCGCGAAGGTGAGGCGACCCTGCAGACTCCTATGGGCAGCATCGCCACCGTCATCTATAAGAGCACGCGCGAAGGCTCACCGCGCGTGACGCGCTTCTGGTGCGCCCCGGATCGCGGCTACATCCCGATGCGGGTCGAGCAGACGCGCGGCAAGGACGTCGAGTGGACCATGGAGATCCGCACTCTCAAGCGCGACTAACGCGTGGCTTAAGTCTTCGGCAGCGTCACGCCCCGCTGTCCCTGGTACTTGCCGCCGCGATCCGCATAAGAGGTGGAGCACACCTCGTCGGATTCGAAGAACAACATCTGCGCGACCCCTTCATTCGCGTAGATCTTCGCCGGCAGCGGCGTGGTGTTGGAAAACTCCAGCGTGACGTGGCCTTCCCACTCCGGCTCCAAAGGCGTTACGTTACAAATTATCCCACAGCGTGCGTACGTCGATTTCCCGAGCGTTACCACGAGCACGCTGCGCGGAATGCGGAAGTACTCCACCGTGCGCGCCAGCGCGAACGAGTTCGGCGGAATGATGCAGACATCGCCGCCAAAGTCGACGAAGCTCTTTTCATCGAAATTCTTTGGATCGACGATGGTGGAATTGATGTTGGTGAAGATCTTGAATTCCCCCGCGCAGCGCACGTCGTAGCCGTAGCTGGAGGTGCCGTAGGACACAATGCGGTGGCCGTTGGCTTCCCGCACCTGCTCCGCCGCGAACGGCTCGATCATCCCGTGTTCGCGCACCATGCGGCGGATCCAGTTGTCGGACTTGATACTCACTCTTCGCGCACCTGTCAGGTTTCTTCGATCACGATTTTTGGAAACAAGCTGCTGCGGTCACGCGCGCGCACCGCCAGCGCCGCCGCGGTGCGGCGCGCCATCTCAAGATACGGCCGGGCGCGCGGCGCATCCGGGGCGGCGGCGACCGTCGGCCGGCCGCTGTCGGCTTCCTCGCGAATATGCGCATCGAGCGGCAGCTCGCCCAGGAGCCTCACGCCGTATTCCTTCGCCATGCGCGCGCCCCCGCCGGCGCCAAAAATATGCTCGCTGTGCCCGCAGTTCGAGCACACGTGGATGCTCATGTTCTCGACGATACCGAGCACCGGCACGGCGACCTTCTCAAACATCTTCAGGCCCTTGCGCGCATCGGCGAGCGCAATGTCCTGGGGTGTGGTCACGATTACCGCGCCGGCGACCGGCACGCGCTGTGCCAGGGTGAGCTGGATATCCCCGGTGCCGGGGGGCATGTCCACTACCAGGTAATCGAGCGCACCCCACTGGGTCTCCGACAAGAGCTGCGTGAGTGCCTGCGTCACCATCGGCCCGCGCCATACCATCGGCTGCTCGGCGTCGACCAGGAAGCCGATCGACATGGCGCTCACGCCATGACTGGTGAGCGGGCGCAGCTGTTTGCCGTCCGGGGATGTCGGGCGCTGTCCGGTAAGCCCGAGCATCAGGGGCTGGCTCGGGCCATAGATATCCGCATCCAGGATCCCGACGCGCGCACCCTGCGCCGCCCAGGCGAGCGCGAGATTTACCGCCACGGTGGACTTGCCGACGCCGCCCTTGCCGGAGGCCACCGCCACGATGTTCTTGATGTCCGCGAGCGGCTTGAGGTTGCGCTGCACGGCGTGGGCCCGGATGTCCGACTCGAGTTCGACGGCGACCGGCGCGGTCACGCCCGCGGCGATGAGCTGTCCGGCCAATGCAGCCGAAAACTCCGCACTGTAGCCACCAACGGGAAATCCCAGCGCGATGCGCGCCAGAAACCCAGCTCCCCGGGGGCTCAACTCGCGCACCGCCTGCGCGGCGCCCAGCGGTTCGCCGAGGTAGGGATCGACATAGGCGTCGAGCGCGGCGCGCACGGCAGCTAAGGATTCTTCGGGAGTCATTCCAGGGGGAAGCGCTGAAAACGGGGTGACATTGTAGGCTGTCCGGGCCCTGCGCTGGCGCGCATGATGCCTATGGCATAATCCGCCGGTTTTGTATAACGGACGTTCCAATCACGGCGGCCAGCGGCGCGGAAAGGCTCAATGAGCTTTTTCACGAACCTGCGTGCCGACAAGCTGGTCACCGAGATCCGTTCCGCGAACGATCCGACAGATGCGGCGACCAAAAAGGCCGTCGAACGGCTGAAGGAAGTGGGCCCCGCGGCCATCGAGGCGGTATTTGCAGCCCTTCCGGACGCGGACAAGGGCCCGACCATCGCCTTCACCGAAGTGCTCGCCGCGCTCGTCAGCCAGAAGACCTTCCCGCAGTACGTGCGCGGGCTCGTGGAGGGCAGCCCCCGGGTCATTTCAGGCATCGCGCGGGCGCTGACCACGAGCCGCAACTACCCCCCGCACCTGTTACTCGAGGCTCTCAGTACGCCCGGGGTGTCCAAGCCCTCCCTGCTGGAGGTCATCGCCGCACAAAAGTCACGCTTCGGCGTGCGCGAGCTCCTGAACGCGGCCTACACGCAGGAACCCAACGAGAAGGCGGCCCTGTTTCGCGTCCTCGGCGAGATCGCCGATCCTGCCGCGATCCCCGAACTCATCGGCCGCCTGCAGGGCAAGGATGCGATTGCGCGGGTGCACATTATCAACACGCTGGCGCGCTTCAATACCGCGGAAGTACAGACCGCGTTGCAGGGCCTGCTGCGCGATCCCAATAAGCTGATACGCAGTGCGACGCTGTCGGCGCTCTTGCGCACCAACGGCCCCCTCGACATCGAGCGCGTGTGCGCCTGCCTGCGCGACCCGGAAATCGACGTGGTCAATCGCGCCATCGACCTCGTCATCAAGGCGAACAACCCGGACACCATCCGCTACCTGATCGCCGTGTTGAAGGACGAGAATGAGAACGCGCGACGCGCGGCTGTCGAGGTCCTGAACGAGATCGGGGACGCCAAATCGGTCAAGGACCTGCTCGAGGCCCTGAAGGACAGCGACTGGTGGGTGCGCAGCCGCGCCGCCGATGCGCTCGGCAAGATTGGCGGACCGCGGGTCATCGACGCGGTGCTGCAGCTGGTGCGCGACAAGGACGACGACATCCGGCGCGCCGCCATCGAGATCCTCAACCAGACCAAGGACGAACGCGCGATCGAGTCGCTCATCCAGGCGACGCGCGACAGCGACTGGTGGGTGAGCGAGCGCGCCGTGGACGCGCTCGCCGAGATCGGCAGCAAGCGCGCGGTACCGCGCCTCATGGAGATGCTGCACACCCCGGCCAGCGGCAAGGCCACGCCGATTGTCGTGCGCGCGCTCGGCAAGCTCGGTGACGGCAAGCTCGTGGACACGCTGCTGCCCCTGATCGCGCGCCCCGAGCGCGAGATCCGCATCGAGGCGATCCAGGCCCTGGCCCGCGTGGCCGACGAGAGCCGCGCCGTGCAGGTGCGCACGGAGCTGCAGGCGCAGGCGGCGTCTCCCGATCAGACCATCTCCAGGATGGCGACGGCGGCGATGACCGAGCTCGATAACCGCATCGCCGGCATCACCTCGCTCGGATCCGGCGGCACTTCCGCCGCCGCGGCGACCGCCGCGGGCGTGCGTCCGCCGCAGCCGACGGCGGCCGAGGCCGCCAAGACGCTGCTCATTTCCGACCAGGCGATGGCGCAGGCCGCCAAGCAGGCGCAGACAGCCAGCGCCCTCGACATCAACACGCTCAAGGCCGGCGACATCATCGAGGGCCGCTACAAGTACATCGATCGCATCGGCCGCGGCGCGTTCGGCACGGTGCTGCTGATGGAGGACACCGTCGTCGATGAGCGTTTGATCCTGAAGTTCCTCAATCCCAACGTCTCGCAGGACGAAGAGGTTATGAAGCGCTTCGTGCACGAGCTGCGTTACTCGCGCAAGATCACCCACAAGAACGTCATCCGCATCTACGACTTCCTCTACATCCAGGGCAGCTACGCGATCTCCATGGAATACTTTCCCTCGCACACCTTAGGGGGCGAGGTGGTGAACGAGAAGCCGGTGGAGCTCAAGCGCGCCGTGCAGTTCGGCATCGATATCTGCACCGGCATGACGGTCGCGCACCAGCTGGGCATCGTGCATCGCGACCTGAAGCCGGCGAACGTGCTGATCAACCAGGAAGGACTCCTCAAGATCGTCGACTTCGGCGTCGCGGCGGCGCAGCGCGAAGGCGACACGCAGCTCACCAAGACCGGCTACGTCATCGGTTCGCCGAAGTACATGGCCCCCGAGCAGATCCTGGGCAAGAAGGTCGACGAGCGCGCCGATATCTATGCCCTGGGCGTCATGCTTTACGAGATGGTCACGGGCGTCCCGCCCTATTCGCGCGGCGATCACATGTCGGTCATGTATCAGCACGTGCAGGGCAAAGCGAAAGTGCCCCAGGACGTCAATCCGGCCTTGCCCCCGGGTCTTTCGGACCTCGTGGTCAAGGCGATGGCGGTCGACAAGACCAAGCGCTTCCAGACCATGGAGGAGCTGCGCGGCGCGCTGGAACGCTACCTGCGCTAACCCCGCCCTTGGCCCCTCAAGGCCCGAGGGCCTTGCCAAACTTCGTGCGTTAGGTCAAATTTCCGACCACAAGCCGTTGATTCGGAAAGCCCTTCAGGGCAAAACAACCGGCAGTGAGTTGTGAGAGGGGAGTCATTTGGCGCGCATCGATGCGTTCCTGAAGCTCGGCACGCAGCAGGGCTGTTCGGATGTGCACCTCGCGGTGGGGGTGCCGCCGATGCTGCGCATGCACGGCGACCTGCTGCCCATCAAGTTCCGCGACCTGCGCCTGACGGAACTGGAGGGCTACATCACCGAGATTCTCACCCGCAGCCAGAACGATCAGTTCAACAAGGGTCACGACCTGGACTTCTCGTACGTGTCCGTCGACGGCGGGCGCTTCCGCGTCAACGTCTACCGCAAGGAGACCGGAATCGGCGCCACCTTCCGCTCCATTCCCTCCGAGGTGCCGACGCTGGAAAAGCTGCAGCTGCCACCGATCGTGACCAAGCTGTGTGACTTCCACCAGGGCATGGTGCTCGTGACCGGCTCCACCGGCACCGGCAAGTCGACCACGCTCGCGGCGATGATCGATCACCTGAACCGCACCCGCCGGCTCAACATCATCAGCCTCGAGGATCCGATCGAGTTCGTGCACGCCAGCAAGAGCAGCCAGGTCATCCAGCGCGAACTCGGCACCCACATCCCGAGTTTCGCCGAAGGTGTGCGCGCCGCCATGCGCGAGGACCCGGATGTCATCCTCGTGGGCGAACTGCGCGATGCCGAAACCATCTCCATGGCCATGACCGCCGCCGAGACCGGACACCTCGTGCTCGGCACGCTGCACACCACCAGCGCGGTAAAGACCATCGATCGCATCATCGATGCCCTGCCGGTGGAGGAGCGTGAGCAGACCAAGAGCTTCCTGGCGCAAAGCCTGCTCGCCGTGGTCACGCAGGTGCTGGTCAAGACCGCGGACGCACACGGCCGCATGGCGGTGTGCGAAGTACTGATGATGACCAAGGCGATCGCCAAGCTCATCCAGACCGAGCAGACGCACCAGATCCCCACCCAGCTGCAGATGGGCAAGGACCTCGGCATGCAGCTGCTCGACCAGGCACTGCTGGCGGCCATCAGCGCGCGCACCGTCGACCCGGACGACGCTTACAACTACGCCGTCGAGAAGCGCGCCTTCCAGAAGTACGTCACCGATACCAGCATGCTGCCAAAAATCGACGCCCCCGCGCCTGCGGCGGCCTCCGGTTCGGGTTCCTGAAGGCGCGCCGTGGCCTACGTCGATGCACTGTTGATCGAGGTGCTGGAAAAACGCGGCTCCGACCTGCACTTCATTGCCGGCGACCCGCCGCGCATCCGCCTGCACGGCGACCTCTCGGGGCTCAAGGCCGAGAAACTCGCCGCCGAGGTGGTGAAGCAGGCCCTCTACGAGATCATGCCGAAGCCGGCGCTCGATCGCTTCGAGGCCAAGGACGGCGCGGACTTTGCCTACACGCTGCCCGAGCGCGGCCGCTTCCGCGTCAACGTGATGCGGCAGTTGCACGGCATGGGAGCGGTGTTTCGCGCCATCCCCTCCAAGGCGCTCACCCTCGATGAGCTCAACCTGCCCGAGGCGGTGCGGCAGATGTGCCGCGCCAACAACGGCCTGATTCTCGTCACCGGCAAGACCGGCTCGGGCAAGTCCACGACGCTGGCGGCGATGATCGACGACATCAACCGTCGCGTGAAGGGCCACATCCTGACCGTCGAGGACCCGATCGAGTTCGTGCACGAGCGCAAGAACTGCCTTATCAGCCAGCGTGAGATCGGCGTGCACAGCACGAGCTTCGCCTCCGCCGTCCACTCGGCGCTGCGTGAGGATCCGGATGTGATCCTGGTGGGCGAGTTGCGTGATCTTGAGACCATGAGCATTGCCGTCACCGCGGCGGAGATGGGCATCCTCGTCATGGGCACGCTGCACACCAATGGCGCGGCGCCCACGGTGGACCGCATGGTGAACGTGTTCCCTTCAGACAAGCAGTCGCACGTGCGCACCATGCTCTCCACCTCGCTGCGCGGCGTCGTCTCGCAGCAGCTGCTGCAGCGCGCCGACAAGAAAGGCCGGGTCGCGGCTCTGGAGATCCTCGTCAACACGCCGGCGGCCTCAAACCTCATCCGCCAGGGCAAGCTTGATCAGCTCGAGAACACCATGCAGTCCGGCGGCCAGTTCGGCATGCGCACCATGGACACGGCGATCCAACAGCTGCTGGACCAGCGCCAGATCTCGGGCGCCGAGGCCTACAAGAAGTCCATCAACAAGTCGCGCTTCGAGGAGCTCAAGGACTCCGCCTAGCAAGTGCGCGCGGACCGCGCTCACTTGACCAGCTGTGTAAACTAGGGCCGATGGCCCGCAAGATCTTCGTCACCACCGCGCTGCCCTACGCGAACGGCCCGTTCCACATCGGGCACATCATGGAATACATCCAGGCCGACATCTGGGTGCGCTTCCAGAGAATGCAGGGGCACCAGCTGCACTTCGTGTGCGCCGACGACGCGCACGGCGCGCCGATCATGCTCAAGGCGGAAGCCGAGGGCATCACTCCCCAGGAGCTCATCGGGCGCATCGCCGCCGGCAGACCGCAGTATCTCAAGGGCTTTCATTTAAGCTTCGATCACTGGTACTCCACCGACTCGCCCGAGAATACGCAGCTGTCGCAGGATGTTTACGCGCGCCTCAAGCGCGCCGGCCTGGTCTACAAGAAGGACGTCGAGCAGTTCTACGATCCCGTCAAGGGCATGTTCCTCCCCGACCGCTACATCAAGGGCGAGTGTCCGAACTGCCACTCCAAGGATCAGTACGGCGACGCCTGCGAGGTATGCAGCACGGTGTACGCGCCGACCGATCTCATCAACCCCTACTCGACGCTCACCGGCGCGCGCCCGGTTCTGAAAAGTTCCGCGCACTTCTTCTTCCGGCTCTCGGACCCCCAGTGCGTCGCCTTCCTGAAGACCTGGCTGGACGCCCCCGGGCGCCTGCAACCCCAGGTCGTCAACAAGGCGAAGGAATGGCTCGCCGGCACGGGTGAGCAGGGCTTGAGCGACTGGGACATCTCCCGCGACGCGCCCTACTTCGGCATCCCGATTCCCGACGCACCGGGGAAATTCTTCTACGTGTGGCTGGATGCGCCGATCGGCTACCTCGCCGCGCTCAAGAGTTACTTCGGCAGCGGCAAGGCCGCTGCCCGCGGCGAGCCGCGCAGCTTCGAGGAGTTTCTCGGCGCGCCCGACACCGAGCAGATCCACTTCATCGGCAAGGACATCATCTACTTCCACACGCTGTTCTGGCCGGCGATGCTCAGGTTCGCAGGCGCCCCGTACCGGATCCCCGATCACGTGTACGTCCACGGTTTCATCACCGTATCGGGCGAGAAAATGTCCAAGTCGCGCGGCACCGGCATCAGCCCGCTGCGCTACCTGGAAATCGGCATGAATGCCGAGTGGCTGCGCTACTACCTCGCCGCGCGGCTTAACGGCAGTGTCGAGGACCTGGACTTCAACCCGGACGATTTCCTCGCCCGCGTCAACGCCGATCTCATCGGCAAATACGTCAACATCGCCAGCCGCGCCGCCAACTTCATCACCAAATACTTCAACGGCGAGCTTAAGTTTGGCGCTGACGCCGCGGCGCTCACCGACGCCGCCCGCGCGACGGCGGCGCTCGTGCAGGCGAGCTACGACGCCCGCGAGTTCGGCAAGGCGCTGCGCGAATGCATGACGGTTGCGGACCGCATCAACCACGAGTTCGACGCCCGGCAGCCGTGGATTCTCGCCCGCGATCCGGCCCAAGCCCAGGAATTGCAGGCGGTATGCTCGCGCGCGCTCTTTGGCTTTAAGCTCCTGTCCGTGCTGCTCGCCCCGGTGCTGCCGGCGGTCGCTGAGCGGGTGGCGCGGCAATTGTTCGCGCTCGGACGCGCTTTTCGCTGGAGCGACGCGTACGAGCTGCCCACACGCATCAACCCCTACGAGCACCTCATGACACGCGTGGACCCGAAGCAACTGGACGCCCTGTTCGACGCCGATACCCCGGCTCCCGCCACGGCGCCGGCGGCCGCGACCGCCGCCGCAGCCACACCCGCGGCGAGTATCTCCATCGAGGAGTTCAGGAGGATCGACCTGCGCGTGGCGCGCATCGTGCAGGCCGAAGCGGTCGCAGGAGCCGACAAGCTCCTGAAGCTCACGCTCGACCTCGGTGGGCAAACGCGCACCGTGTTCGCCGGGATCAAGTCCGTATACGAACCGGCGGCCTTGCAGGGGCGCCTGACGGTGGTGGTCGCAAACCTCGCGGCGCGCAAGATGAAATTCGGCGTCTCCGAAGGCATGGTGCTGGCCGCCAGCGGCGATGCGCCGGGCCTCTACCTGCTCAGCGCCGATTCCGGGGCCACGCCGGGAATGAAAGTCAGCTGAGCGGCGCGCCCGCTCGACAGCTCCCCGACATGGCCACCGTCGCCGCAATCGATGCCCTGCTGCCGCAGACGCAATGCACGCGGTGCGGATATCCCGCCTGCCACCCTTATGCGCAAGCCCTCGCGGACGGCGCCGCCGCACTGAACCAATGCCCGCCCGGAGGCGCCGCCACCATCGCAGCTCTCGCGGCGCTCTTGGGGCGGCCGGCGCTGCCGCTGAATCCTGCCAATGGTGCACAAGGGCCCGCCTTGGTGGCGCTCATTGACGAGGACGCCTGCATCGGGTGCGCCAAGTGCCTGCCGCCCTGTCCGGTAGACGCCATCGTCGGCGCACAAAAGCAGATGCACACCGTGGTCCTGTCGCTGTGCACGGGCTGCGAGTTGTGCGTGGCGCCCTGCCCGGTCGATTGCATCAGCATGGTGCCGCGCGCGAGCCTGGCAGACCCGCCACCCGCTCCCACGGCGCACGAGAACCGTGAGCGCTTCGCTGCGCGCAACGCGCGTATCACCGGGCGAGCGCGGCAGCGTGCCCAGCTGCTCAGCGCCCGCAAGCAGGCCGCCGGCGGCGAATGCGCGGAATGAGGGGCGGCGGCGCGCCCGGGAATTGCAGCCGCGGGCGTATGATTCCGGCCGGCTGCCAGCAGGCGTCCGGATCAAATATCAATTGAGGGCCAGCCGCGAATGCCACCACCGCAAATCACACCAATGCTGGTCGTTGCGTGTCTGCTGAGCCCCGGGCTCGCCGCCGCCGACAACGCAGCGGCCAAGTTGCCGCAGACAATGCAGGCCGCCGCGATCGATCGAGCTGGCGGGCCGGAGGTCATCACCCTGCACCGGCTGCCGGTGCCGAAACCGGCTGCGGATGAAGTGCTGATCGCCATCAACACGGCCGGCGTCGCAAGCTGGGACGTCGGCCTGCGGAGCCATCCGGAAAGCATCAAGCATTCCGCCTTTCCGCTCGTGCTCGGCACCGACGGTGCCGGCCTGGTCGCCGCCGTGGGGGCGAACGTGCGCGGCCTCAAGATCGGCGATCAGGTCTACTCCTACAGCTGGGACAATCCGCAGGGGGGCTTCTACGCTGAGTACGTAGCGGTGCCGGCGGAGCGCGTGGGCCACGTGCCGTCCAGCCTTACGCTGCGGCAAGCTGGGGCGATTGCCACCACCGGGCTCACCGCGATTCAGGGCATCGACGACGCGCTGCATCTTAAGGCCGGGGACACCCTCATCATCCACGGTGCTTCCGGCGGCGTCGGGAGCCTTGCGCTGCAGTTCGCAAAGCTGCGTGGCGTCAGGGTGCTCGCCACCGCCACGGGCGAAGATGGTCTGGCGTTTGTGAGGAGGCTGGGCGCCGATGCGGCCGTGGACGGGCGGCATGGCGACATCGCCGGCGCTGCCCACGCGTTCGCGCCCGGGGGCGTCGACGCGGTATTGGCGCTCGCCGGCGGAGACGTACTCGAGCGTTGCATCGATGCCCTGCGACCGGGCGGGCAGGTGGCGTTTCCGTACGGAGTCGAACCAGAGCCCAGGGCGCGGGCGGGCGTCCGGAGCATCCGCTACAACGCGATCCCCGGGGTGAAGGAGTTCGAGCGTCTCAACAGCGCGATCACGGCGCTTAAAGAATTTGCGGTGCCGATCGAAGCGCAGTTCCCGCTCGCCGACGCCGCCAGGGCGCAGGAACGCGTCGAAGCCGGCCACATCCACGGCAAGATCATCCTGCAGGTGCGCTAAATAAGGCGGCCCGCCGGTGGCCACGCTCCGCCATGCACCCCGCGACGCGCAAAGCCATATTCCGGCGGCTGCAGGCCGCCAACCCCGCGCCGACCACGGAACTGCAGTACCGCTCGCCGTTTGAGCTGCTGGTTGCAGTCATGCTCTCCGCGCACACCACCGACAAGAGTGTGAACGCCGCCACGCGGGTGCTGTTCCCGGTTGCCAACACGCCCGCCGCCATCGCCGCGCTCGACGTCGCCGGTGTCAAGCCCTACATAAAAAGTGTCGGGCTCTACAACACCAAGGCGGCGAATCTCGTGGCTTTGTGCCGGCAGCTCCTTGAGCGCCACGGCGGCGAAGTGCCCGCCGATCGCGCCTCGCTCGAGGCGCTGCCCGGCGTCGGACGCAAGACCGCCAGCATTATCCTCAACATGGTGTTTGGCGAGGTCGAGATCGCGGTCGACACGCATATCTTCCGCGTGGCCAACCGCACCGGACTCGCCCCGGGCAAGACGCCGCGCGAGGTGGAAGCCGGACTCGTCGCCGGCACCCCGGCGCAGTTCAAGAAGGACGCGCACCACTGGCTGCTGCTGCACGGACGCTACGTGTGCACGGCACGCATCCCGCAGTGTCCGAAGTGCATCCTCCGCGACCTGTGCGAATACCCGCGCAAGACGCCGGCGCCGGCGCCCGCACGCCGAGGCGCGCGCCGCTAGCGTGCGCAGCGCGAACGCGAGGCCACGATGTCAATTTTCGCAGGCGAGAGTCGCGCAGCGATGCGCCGCCGCTACCTCGATGCCTGGCGCAAGTTCTGCGCCCGCGAGGCACTCGGCCCCCTCGAAGCGCAACTCGCCGCGGTCATCGCGGAGCACCCGGAGTATGTTGCCTGGCTTGAGTCCGGCGACCAGGCGCTCAGCGCCGAATTCACCCCGGAGGGCGGCCGCCAGAACCCGTTCCTGCATATGGGCCTGCACCTGGCGATCCGCGAGCAGGTGGCAACCGACCGCCCGGCGGGGATTGCCGCGCTGCATGCTGCGCTGGCGCTGCGCCGCGGCGACGCGCACCAGGCCGAGCACGCCATGATCGAGCCGCTCGCGCAGACCCTGTGGGAGGCACAGAGCTCCGGCCAGGCGCCCGATGAGCAGGCGTACCTCGAGCGCCTGCGGCGGCTGTAGCGCCAGCGCCGCTGCGGTGTTATTTTTGCGTGGCTGCTGCCAACGCGACGCGGTCAACGAAAAAAATGACTCGCCGCACAAAAGATTCGACATAAGGCGCGGTCAGCCACGTCCGCTCGGGCCACGCGCTCGAACCGCGCAGGGGATGCCATGAACAAGTTCCATCGCGCCTGGAGACTTCTCGTTTGTGGGCTGCTCGTATGTGCCGGGTCCGCCGCCGCAGTCGCTGCGGAGCTCACCGTGTGGACCTACCACTACGACAATCTGCGTAGCGGCTGGAACAAGTCGGAAACGGTGCTGGCGGCGTCCGCCTTCCCGGCGAACTTCGGCATAATCGCCACGGTCACGCTCGATGACCAGGTCGACACTCAGCCGCTCCTGGTGCCGGCGCTGAGAATCGCCGGGGCGGTGCACGATGTGTTGTACGTGGCTACTGAAGGCAACACGGTCTATGCGCTCGATGCAAGTACGGGGCAGGTGCTGGTGCAGCGCAATCTCGGCGCGCCCGTGCCCTCGCCGCTCGGCTGCGGCAACAACGGCCCCGATGTGGGGATCAACGGCACGCCGGTTATCGACACTCCGTCGCACCGGCTGTATGTCATCGCCTACGTGAACGGCTCTCCGCCCTCCTACCAGCTGCACGCGCTCAATCTCCACACACTGGCCGACGCCGTCACTCCGGTCACCGTCAGCGCCAGGCACACGCTCACCAATGGCTCGAGCTTCGACTTCAACGCGACTTACCAGCGCCAGCGCCCCGCGCTGCTGGACTTCAACGGCGTCATCTACGCCGGCTTCGGCAGCTTCTGCGATTTTGAGGCCAACAACTCGCGCGGCTGGGTGCTGGGCTGGAACGCGCAGACACTCGCTCCACTTGCTAGCAACGAATTGAACGATACCCAGGCCACCTCGCCGACCAGCTTCTTCCTGAGCTCCGTGTGGATGTCGGGCTTCGGGCTGGCGAGCAACGGCACGAATATCTACTTCTCGACGGGAAATTCCGACTGCAACTTCTACGACTCGCCCGAGCTATGCCCGCCGTCGAGCACCTACGACGGCGTCACCAACATCCAGGAAAGTGTCATCGGCATCGAACCGACCCTTGCCACGCGTACTGGGGTGTTCACCCCGTCGAACGTCTTTCAGATGGATATCGACGATGCGGATCTCGGTGCCGCCGGTGTGCTGCTGCTGCCGCCGCTGGGAAAGAACAACGCACAGCTCGCCGCCATTGTCTCCAAGGATGGCCGGCTGTGGCTGCTCAACCAGAACAACCTGGGCACCTCCCTCGACATGCAGCAGCTGGGCAACGGCTGCTGGTGTGGTCCGACGTTTTTCCGCGGCTCTGACGGCGTGCCGCGCATCGTCACGAGCGCCGGCTCACTGCAGACCTGGAAGGTAGAGGTCGCACCTTCGCCGACGTTGGCAGCGGAATCAACCACCTCAACCATCCCCGCGAGCGAGCAGGACCCCGGCTTCTTCACCGTGGTCTCGTCCAACAGGCGCAACGCCGGAAGTGCCATCGTCTGGGCCGTGGGACGGCCGTCGACGAGTGATGTGCTGACGCTGTATGCATTCTCTGCCGTGCCCTCCGGCGGCTCGCTGCGGCTCCTGTACTCCGCGACCGCGGGCAACTGGCCGAACCTCGGCGGCAATGCCAACATCGTGCCGATGGTGGCCAACGGCAAGGTGTATGTCGGCTCCTATAAGGCGCTGACGATCTTCGGGCCGGGCGGCACTGCCGCCGCTGTGGCTCCGATCCCCGCCGCCGACGTCAAGCTGGCGGATAACATGAGCCGGGTAACCGGTACGCTGGTTGCGATGGACCGCACGCACCTTACGCTCCTGTCCCGGCCGGCGGAGAAGCTGTCAGTCGATGCCAGCGCCGCGGTGGCGCGCCAGCGCTCGGCGAAGCTGGTGCTGGGCGAGCCTTACACCGCGGTCGGTCCGACTCGCACCGCCGGAACAACCTGGAAGGCGACGGCGATCACACGCGCCAAGCCAGGCCAGGGTGCCTGGCCGTCGGATCACTAGGACTTCTTCGGAATGTAGAGATCCGTCAGCGTCCCCTCGAACGCCTCCGCCGCCCCCGCAACGGTCTCTGTCAGGGTGGGATGCGGATGGATGGTCAGCCCGATATCAGCGGCATCGCAGCCGGTCTCAATCGCGAGCGACACCTCGCTGATCAGTTCCCCGGCGTTGGTCCCGACGATCCCACCGCCGAGCACGCGATGCGTCTCAGGATCGAACAGCAGCTTCGTGAAGCCGTCCTCGCGGCCGAGCGACAACGAGCGCCCGTTCGCAACCCAGGGAAATGCGCCCTTCTTCACCGCTGTGCCGCTGGCACGCGCCTCGGTCTCCGTGAGACCCGCCCAGGCAATTTCCGGATCGGTGTAGGCGACGGAAGGTATGACCCGCGCGTCGAACGCGCGCTTGTGGCCGGCAGCGACTTCCGCCGCCACCTTGCCTTCGTGCATCGCCTTGTGCGCCAGCATCGGCATGGCCGCGATGTCCCCGATCGCGAAAATATGCGGCACGTTGGTGCGCATCTGCTTGTCCACGGTGATGAAGCCGCGCTCGGAGACCTTCACCCCCGCCAGCTCCGCGCCCAGGGTCTTGCCGTTCGGCACCCGGCCGACCGCGACCAGCACGCGTTCGAAGAGCTGCGGCGGCGGCGCCTTGTCGCCGCCGAAGGTGACCGAGAGGCCCGCGGCTTGCGCGCTGATCCCCGCCACCTTGGTATTGAGGAGAATCTGCTCGTAGCGCGAACGGATACGCCGCTCGAGCGGCCGCACCAGGTCCGGATCGCAGCCGGGCATGAGCTGGGAGGTCAGCTCCACGACACTCACGCGGCTGCCGAGCGCCTCGAATACGCAGGCCATCTCAAGACCAATGATGCCCCCGCCGATCACCAGCAGGCCGCCGGAGAATTCCGGCAGCTCGAGCGCGTCCGTGGAATCGATGATGCGCGGATCCTGCGGCAGCCCCGGCAGGCGCGCCGCTTCCGAGCCTGCGGCGATGATGCATTGATCGAAACGAATGCGCTGCGAGCCGCTGCCGTCCATCACCTCCAGGACGTTCGGGCTCACAAAGCGCCCGGTGCCGCGCACGACCTCGACCTTGCGTTGCTTCGCCAGCACCCGCAAACCCCCGGTCAGCTTGCCGACCACCGAGGCCTTCCAGGCACGCAGCTTCGGTAAGTCGATCTCGGGTGCGCCGAAGGCGATGCCGCGGTTCGCCATCTCCTCGGCATCTTCGATGACCTTGGCGGCGTGCAGCAGGGCCTTTGACGGAATGCAGCCGACGTTGAGGCACACGCCGCCCAACTCCGCCCAGCGCTCGATGAGCATCACCTTAAGTCCCAGGTCCGCCGCCCGGAATGCCGCCGTGTAACCACCCGGGCCTGCCCCCAGGACGAGGAGCTGCGTCGAGCGATTGAAATCCCCGGCCGCACGCTGCGCCGGACCTGACTGCGGCGCCGGCATCCGCACCGTGTCCCCTGCGTGCTCGGCAGCCGGCGCGGGCGGGACGGGGGCGCCAGTGGTTGCCTGCGGCGGCGCCGCGGCTGGCGTGCGCGACGCGGTGACGGGTGCGCCCGCCGTGCCCTGCGCGCCGGTCTCCACCCGCGCGATCAGCGAACCCTTCGAGACTTTGTCGCCGCGCTTGAGGAGCACCTCGGTAACCGTGCCCGCCACCGTCGCGGGCACGTCCATCGAGGCCTTGTCGGTTTCGAGCGTGACGAGCGGGCTGTCCACTTCGACGACGTCGCCGGTCTTCACCAGCACGTCCACTATCGTCACGTCGCTGAAATTGCCGATGTCGGGGACCGTAAGATCCACGCGGCTCACAGCACCGCCTCGAGCAGGCTGCGCGGATCGGCGAGCGTATGCGCGAGCCAGGTGGTGAAGCGCGCCGCCATGGCGCCGTCGATGACGCGATGATCGTAGGACAGCGACAGGGGCAGCATCAGTCGCGGCACCAAGGCGCCGTCCTGGTAGACCGGGCGCAGGGCCGAGCGCGAGACGCCGAGGATCGCCACCTCGGGCGCATTGATGATGGGCGTGAAGGCCGTGCCGCCAATGCCGCCGAGACTGGAAATCGTGAAGCAGCCGCCCTGCATGTCCAGCGGCGGCAGCTTGCCGGCGCGCGCTTTCTCGGACAGCTGCCCTAAGCTGCGGGCGAGTCCGTAGACGTCCTTGCGGTGGGCGTCGCGCACCACCGGCACCACGAGTCCGTTGGGCGTATCGGCGGCGAATCCCATGTGCACGTACTTGCGCACGATGAGGTTAGCGCCGTCCGCATCGAGCGAGGAGTTGAAGCGCGGGAACTCCTGCAGTGCTTTCACGCACGCCCGCATGATGAAGGCGAGCGGCGTGAGCTTGACCCCCGCCGCCTGCGCCTTGTCCTTCAGGCTCGCCCGCATTTCCTCGAGTGCCGTGATGTCGGCTTCGTCGAACTGCGTGACGTGCGGGATGTTGACCCAGCTCGCCTGCAGGCGCGGGCCCGAGATGCGCTGGATGCGCGTCAGCGGCAGGGTTTCCGTGGGTCCGAACTGCGTGAAGTCGACTACCGGCACGGCGGGCAGTGCGGTGCGCGCGCTGGCGGCGCCGGTTGTGGCGCCCGCGGCGCCGGCAGAGTGCGCCCCGGACGTACGCCTTGACGTCATCGTGCGTAATGCGGTCCTTGAAGCCGTGGCCGCTGACCAGGGCCAGATCCACGCCCAGCTCACGCGCGAGCAGGCGCACCGAGGGACCCGCATGTGCCCGTGAGAATCCTGGCTCGTCGATCGGCGCGAGATCGCTGCGGTAGGAGGTCGGCATACCGAGGCGCGACAGGGGAGTCAGCACGGCGCCCGGCGGCGCAACCACTGCAGGCGGCGGCTGCGCCGCTCGCACCGGGCGTGCCGCTACCGGCTCCGCAGGCGGCGAGGCAGGCGTGGCAGCGGGCGCTGGCGGCGCGGTTGCGGTTTGCGCAGGCTGCGGGTCGGGAGCGGCGCCCGGCGCGCCGTCGGTGCGCAGCGTGACGATAAGGTCGCCGGTATTGACCTTGCCGCCCTTGGCGGTGTGGATCTGGTCGATGACGCCGCCCGCCGTCGAGGGCACGTCCATGGTCGCCTTCTCCGACTCGAGCGTGACGAGCGGCGTGTCGGTTTCGACGCGTTCGCCCGGCTTCACCAGCACGTCGATGACCGCGACGTCCTTGAAGCCGCCCATGTCGGGCACACGCACTTCGATGAGGCGGACTGCCGCGTTCATGGATCGCGCCCTTCAGACCTTCCAGGGCACGGGCTTGGCCGGATCGACGCCGAGAGCCTTCATCGCCTTGGTCACCGTGGCGATGTCAATCTGACCTTCATCGGCGAGCGCCTTGAGCGCCGCCAGCGCGATGTAGTTGCGGTCCACCTCGAAGTGGCGCCGCAGCGCCGCACGCGAATCGGAGCGCCCGAAGCCATCGGTGCCGAGCGTCACGTAGCGCCCGCCCACCCACTCGCGGATCTGGTCCGGCACGATGCGCATGTAGTCGGTCGCGGCGACCACCGCCCCGGCGCGATCCTTCAAGAGCTGGCGCACGTACGGCACGCGCGCCGCATCCTGCGGATGCAACAGGTTCCAGCGCTCGCATTCGAGCGCTTCGCGGCGCAGCTCGCTGAAGCTCGTGACCGACAGCACGTCCGCCGGAATCCCGTAGTCATCCTCGAGGATCTTGGCCGCCGCGAGGCACTCGCGCAGGATGGTGCCCGAGCCCAGGAGCGTGGCGCGCACCTTGCCGCGGCCGCCGATCTGCAACAGGTAGCCGCCGCTTAGAATCCCGGCCTCCACCCCCGCAGGCATCGCCGGCTGCGCGTAGTTCTCGTTCATCACCGTGATGTAGTAGAAAATGCTTTGCTGCTCGACGTACATGCGGCGCATGCCGTCATGGATGATGACGGCGAGTTCGTAGGCGTAGGCCGGATCGTAGGCCACGCAATTCGGCACCGTGGTCGCGACCAGCTGGCTGTGCCCGTCCTGGTGCTGCAGGCCCTCGCCCGCGAGCGTGGTGCGCCCGGAAGTCGCGCCCATGAGGAAGCCGCGCGCCTGGATATCCCCCGCCGCCCAGATGAAATCCCCGACCCGCTGGAAACCGAACATCGAATAGAAAATATAGAACGGCACCATGTTGATGCCGTGATTGCTGTAGGCCGTGCCGGCGGCAGTCCATGAGCACAGGGCGCCCGCCTCGTTGATGCCCTCCTCGAGCATCTGGCCCTTCTTGTCCTCGCGGTAGGACATGAGGGTCTCCGAGTCCTGCGGCGTGTACAGCTGCCCCACCGAGGAGTAGATGCCGATCTGGCGGAACAAGCCCTCCATGCCGAACGTGCGGGCTTCATCGGGCACGATCGGCACCACGTTGCGGCCGATGTTCTTGTCCTTGAGGAGAATAGTCAGTACGCGTACGAACGCCATGGTAGTGGAGATTTCGCGCTCCGCCGTGCCCTCGAGGAGCGACGCGAACGCCTCCAGTGGCGGAATCGTCAGCGCGGGCGCCGTGCGGCGCCGGCTCGGGAGAAACCCACCCAGGGCGGTGCGTTTCTCGTTCAGGTAGCGTGCCTCCTCGGCGGTATCCTCCGGCCGGCGGAAAGGCAGCTTGCCGATGTCCTCATCGGACACCGGGATGTTGAAGCGGTCGCGGAAGGCGCGCAGGTCTTCGGCGGAGAGTTTCTTCTGCTGGTGGGCAACCATCTGCCCCTCGCCCCCCTTGCCCAGACCGAAGCCCTTCACGGTCTTGGCCAGGATGACCGTCGGCTGGCCCTTGTGCTCCATGGCCGCGGCGTAGGCCGCATACACCTTGAGCGGATCGTGGCCGCCGCGGTTGAGACGCCAGATCTCATCGTCCGACATGTTGGCGACCATCGCCTTCAGCTCGGGGAACTTGCCGAAGAAATGCTCGCGCGTGTAAGCGCCGCCCTTGGCCTTGAAGTTCTGGTACTCGCCGTCGACGCATTCTTCCATCACCCGGCGCAGCAGGCCCTTGGTGTCGCGCGCCAGCAGCGGATCCCAGCGCGACCCCCACAGCACCTTGATGACATTCCAGCCGGCGCCGAGGAAGGCGGCCTCCAGTTCCTGGATGATCTTGCCGTTGCCGCGCACCGGGCCATCGAGGCGCTGCAGGTTGCAGTTGATGACGAAGATGAGGTTGTCGAGGCCTTCGCGCACCGGCATGGTGAGCGCACCCATCGACTCCGGCTCGTCCATCTCGCCATCGCCCAGAAACGCCCAGACCTTCTGGTCCGAGGGTTTGACGAGTCCGCGATGCTCAAGATAACGGGTAAAGCGCGCCTGGAAGATCGCCGTCATGGGGCCTAAGCCCATGGACACCGTGGGAAACTGCCAGAAGTCCGGCATCAGCCACGGGTGTGGGTAGGATGACAGGCCTATACCGGGGCCGCCCGCCTCCTGGCGGAAGTGGCGCAGCTGCTCCTCGGTGAGGCGCCCCTCGAGGAAGGCGCGCGCGTAGATACCGGGCGATGAGTGTCCCTGGAAGAACACCATGTCGCCGGGGTGCTGATCGGAGGGCGCGCGCCACACGTGGTTGAAGCCGACCTCGTAGAGCGTCGCGGAAGAGGCGTAGCTCGCCAGGTGTCCGCCGTACTCGGCAGAAACGCGATTCGCCTGCAGCACCATGGCGAGCGCATTCCAGCGGATATACGCCTCGATGCGCCGCTCGAGCGCACGGTTGCCGGGGTACTCCGGCTCCCGTCCGGTCGGGATGCTGTTGACGTAAGCGGTGTTGGGCTTGAACGGCAGGTACGCGCCGTTGCGGCGGGTGTAGTCGATGAGGCGCTCGAGCAGGAAGTGCGCGCGCTCTGGACCGTGTGTCTTCAGCACCGAATCAACGGATTCGAGCCATTCCCGCGTTTCAACGGGGTCGAGATCCTCAAGGTTCGGCGATTCGGTCATGGCGGTATGAGCGCGTGCGCGGTGGTTCGTCGCGGGCTTGTTGTCCCGGCTCGCGATAGAATGAGAATGATGGCGAGCAGCGACAGGTAAAGCAAGTGAGCTCAGGCGCTTACCGAACGCACCGCAGTGCACTGCAGCCCGGCTCGCTGGCTCCGGCCATCGTCAGCGCCAGCCGTGCGGACACGGCGCAGCTTGATGCGCTGCTGGTCATGGTGCCGTACCCCCCGTCGACACGCGCGTTCGGTCACCTGCCGGAAAGCGCGCGCTGGCGGGCGCTCGATGCGCGCGCGCCGGCACGCGCCGGCACCGTGCGTACCACTTCCCTGGGGAATCGGCGCCAGACGCTCGCCGTGCTCGGCTATCTCGCCTCCGATGCGAGTGCGTTCGAGCGCCTGTCGCTCGCCGGACGCATGTTGAAAGAGGCGACGGCGCGCTGCCCGGGGGTCATCGGCCTGGCGGCCGCGGGACCTGCCGGCACGGCGCCCCTCGAGGCGCTGCTCGCCGCCGCCTGCGCGCATGCGTTCGCACTGCCGAATTTTCGCGCCCCGGTGCGCGGCCAGCAGCACCTCAAGCGCATCGTGCTGGTGGATGCCGCGGGGCTGGACGTGCGTTACGCCAGCGCCGCGGCGCGTGGCACGAACCTCGCGCGCTGGCTGACCGCCCTGCCACCCAACATGCTCGACGCCGCCGGCTATCGGCGCGCCATCACCGCTCTCGCCCGCGAGCACGGCCTGTCCATGCGCTGGCTTGATACCCGGGCACTGCGGCGCCTCGGTGCCAACGCCTTTCTCGCAGTGGCCGCCGGCAACGATGAGAGCGGCGCCGGCATCGCGCACCTGAAGTACCGACCGCCGCGGCGCAAGGGCGGCACACGCCCCGACGTCACCCTCGTCGGCAAGGGCATCCTGTTCGACACCGGTGGCATCAACCTCAAGACCCATCGTTCCATGCTCGACATGCATACCGACATGGCGGGCAGCGCCGTCGCGCTCGCCACCCTGATCGCGCTCGCCGAACTGCGGGCGCCGCTCGCGGCGGATGCCTGGCTCGCGATCACTGAAAACCGCATCGGCCCGCACGCCTACCGGCCGCAGGACGTGGTGCGCGCATCCAACGGCGTGACCATCCAGGTCATTCATACCGATGCCGAGGGACGCATGGTGCTCGCCGATGCGCTCGCGCTCGCGGGCCGCACGCAGCCGCGTCTCATGATCGACTTCGCCACGCTCACCGGGGCGTGCGTGTACTCACTCACCGAGCGCATGAGCGGCGTATTCACCAATCGCCCGCGACTCGCTGACGAACTCATGGAAGCCGGCCGCGTAAGCGGCGAGCGGGTGTGGAATTTCCCCTTCGAGTCCGACTACGACGCCGATCTTGAGAG
The DNA here is from genome assembly GCA_963793895.1 of uncultured Gammaproteobacteria bacterium. GTDB lineage: Bacteria > Pseudomonadota > Gammaproteobacteria > Steroidobacterales > Steroidobacteraceae > 13-2-20CM-66-19. The sequence goes on along the minus strand of CAWCBV010000004.1, from coordinate 645,624 downwards.
CCGGGTGGCTGACATCGTGCAGTGCGCGGTGGAGGGCAAGGGCGATCACATCCACGCGACGCGCTTCCTCGCGCGCTTCGTGCCCGCGGACACGCCGTGGGCGCACGTGGACCTCTCCTCCGCCACCCGCACCGGCGGGCTCGCCCACGTGGGTACCGACGTCACCGGCTTCGGGGTGCGTTTCGCGCTACAGCTGCTGCTGCGCCAGAAGGTGTTTGCGGCGCTGCAGGGCCGCGCGTGACCTCGCTCCTCATCCGCCGCCCCGACGACTGGCACCTGCACCTGCGTGACGAGACGGCGTTACGGGCCGTGCTGCCCTTCACGGCCACGCGCTTCGCGCGCGCCATTGTCATGCCGAACCTGAAGCCCCCCATCACCACCACGGAGCTTGCGCTCGCCTACCGGCGCCGGATCCTCGCGGCTCTGCCGCCCGGCGTGGGCTTCGAGCCGCTCATGACCTTGTATCTGACTGACCAGACCACGCCCGAGGAGATCACCCGCGCCAGGGCGAGCGGCGCGGTTTACGGCTGCAAGCTCTACCCCGCCGGCGCGACGACGCACTCGGACGCGGGCGTCACCGACGTGCGGCGCATCGATGCGGTGCTCGGGCGCATGGCGGAACTTTCGATGGTGCTGCAGGTGCACGGCGAGGTCACGGATCCGGGCGTGGACGTGTTTGATCGCGAGGCGCGGTTCATCGCTGCGGTGCTGCTGCCGCTCACCGAGCGCCACCCGAGCCTGCGCGTGGTGCTCGAGCACATCACGACCCGGGAAGCGGTGCAATTCGTCAGCGGCGCGCGCGCGGGCATCGGCGCCACCGTCACCCCACAGCACCTGCTCATGAACCGCAACGCACTTTTTGCCGGCGGGCTGCGTCCGCATCACTACTGCCTGCCGGTGCTGAAGGCGGAAGCTGACCGCGCGGCGCTCCTCGCCGCGGTGGCCGGCGGCAGTGAGCGCTTTTTCCTCGGCACCGACAGCGCCCCGCACGCACGTCTCGCTAAGGAGGCGTCCTGTGGCTGTGCCGGAATTTTTTCCGCGCACGCCGGCATCGAGTTGTACGCCGAAGCCTTCGAAGCTGCCGGCGCGCTCGACAAGCTCGAGGGCTTCGCGTCCTGCCACGGCGCGGACTTCTATCGCCTGCCGCGCAACGCAGGCACGCTTACCCTTACGAAGGAGCCGTGGGACGTGCCGCAGCACTACCCGTTCGGCACCGACGAGCTCGTGCCGCTGCGCGCCGGCGAGCGCATCGCATGGCGCCTCACCGCGGACAAGGATACTCAGCGGTGACCGCTGCACCAGAGCCTGCGCCGCCGAGCGCCGCCGCCGCGGCGCTCATGTCGCGGCGCTTCCGCGGCTACCTGCCGGTCGTCATTGATGTGGAGTGCGGCGGGTTTCATGCCGCGACCGATGCCTTGCTGGAGATTGCCGCAACACTCATCGACATGGGCGAGGACGGCACGCTGCGTCGCGGCGAGACCTACAGCTACCACGTCCAACCCTTCCCGGGCGCCCGCCTGGATCCTGCGGCGCTGGCGGTGACCGGTATTGATCCGCACCATCCGCTGCGCCCGGCGCTGCCCGAACGCGATGCCCTGCAGCGTATCTTTCGGGAAATCCGCCACGCGGTGCGCGCTTACGAGTGCCGGCGCGCGATTCTCGTCGGCCACAACGCGGCCTTCGATCTGGGATTCCTCAACGCGGCGGTCGCGCGCGCCGACGTCAAGCGCAACCCGTTCCACCCCTTCTCATGCTTCGACACCGCCACGCTCGCAGGAGCTGCGCTCGGGCAGACCGTGCTCGCCAAGGCGGTGACCATCGCCGGTCTTAGCTGGGATGCGGATAGCGCGCACAGCGCCCGTTACGATGCGGAGCGCAGCGCGGAGGTTTTCTGCCTGGTGTGCAATCGCCTGCGTGGCAGCCACGAGGCGGCCGAAGCCCGGGCGCGCGAACTCGGCTGGTACGGCACGGCAGCGAGCGCCGAAGCCGAGCCGGACGAGCCGCCGATCGAAGTCTAGCGCGGCGCGGCTGCGCGCGGCCCGCTCTTACCTGGACGCGCCCACTTCGGTCATGAGCTTCTTCAGCTCACCGCTCTGGTACATCTCGAGCGCGATGTCACAGCCGCCGATCAACTCGCCCTTCACGTACAGCTGCGGGTAGGTCGGCCAGTTGGAGTAGCGCTTCAGCCCCTCGCGTATTTCCGGCTCTTCGAAAATGTTCACGTGCCTGAAGTCGGCGCCCACGGCGCGCAGCGCCGCCACCGTCTGCGCCGAAAAGCCGCACTGCGGAAAATCCGGCGTGCCCTTCATGAACAACACCACCGGGCCTGAGTTCAGCTCGGCCTTGATTCGCTCCACGACATCCATCACTTGCCTACCTCTTGAGCGTTCGCCGCTCATCGAGCTGCCTGAGCAGCTGTCTTTGTTCCTGCGGACTCATCGACATCCAACGCCCGATTTCTGCCCCGGTCCGCAGACACCCGATGCAGAAGCCCGCGGCGTCGAGGGAGCAGACATTGATGCACGGTGACGGCGGACGCTCTCCGTGCTCCGCAGAACTTGAATCGGGCAGCATCGCCTCTCTTAATAGCCGCCGTAGCGCGCCTAAGCGCATCACAACGGCTCACCGCCCCTCACGGGGCGCGAGGTTTGAATTATGGGGGTGCCTCGCCTATTCTTCAAACGCTCCGGAGCACGCAACCGGCCCGCCGAAACAATAACTTGGGAGTGCCTCTGCCATGAACCCACTGAATGACCATCGTCAATCTCTCATCTTAGGGGTCGTCATCGCCCTGATCGTGGCGGTGCTGATCGGCGGATTTAACTTCAACCCGCTCGGCTTCGCGCGCTGGTTCCACATTGTCGCCGGGGTCTTCTGGATCGGCCTGCTGTATTACTTCAATGCCGCCCAGACCCCGGCCCTGGCGGCCGCGGCCGCGGACAAGGGTGGTCCGGGCGGTGCCGGCATCACCAAGTACGTCGCGCCGCGGGCGCTTTTCTGGTTTCGCTGGAGTGCGCTTTTGACCTGGCTGGGTGGCGCGTGGCTCCTCGGACCGAAATTCGTGAGTGCCTTTACCTTCGGCGCCGGCCTTGATGACCCGACGCACTACTTTCTGATCATCGGCACCGGCGCCTGGCTCGGCACCATCATGCTGTTCAACGTCTGGGCGCTGATCTGGCCGAACCAGAAAAAGATCTTAGGGATCAAGGCGGCGAGCGACGCCGAGAAGGCGCAGGCCCGCAAGATCGCCGGCCTCGCCTCACGCGTGAACTTCGTGCTGTCCATCCCGATGCTCATGTGCATGGCGTCCGCGAGCCATGGCCTGCCGTTCGTCGGCCGCTAGGTTCGCGAAGGCCGCGGTGCCGCCTGAGGTTCCGGCCGATCTGCCCGCGCAGGTGGACACCGCGCTGCGCGAGGATATTGGCAGCGGCGATGTGACCGCGGCACTCGTGCCCGCCGCGCAGCAGGTGCGCGGCGCGGTAGTGACGCGCGAGAACGCCGTGCTATGTGGCGCTGCCTGGGCGGACGAGACCTTCCGGCGGCTGGACGAGCGCGTGCGCCTCAGCTGGCACGCCCGCGATGGCGACGCTCTTCTTGCCGGCCAAGTGGTGTTCGACATCGCGGGGCCCGCGCGCGCGGTACTCACCGGCGAGCGCACCGCGCTTAACTTTCTGCAACTGCTGTCGGCAACCGCGACCGCGGCGCGCGCCTTTGCCGATGCCGTGGCCGGCACCGGCGCTAAGGTGCTCGACACCCGCAAGACCGTCCCCGGCCTGCGTACCGCGCAGAAGTACGCCGTGCGTTGCGGCGGCGGGGATAATCACCGCATGGGCCTCTACGACCGGGTACTCATCAAGGAGAACCACATCGCGGCCGCCGGTTCGATCAGCAGGGCGATCGGCGCCGCGCGCACCCTGGCGCCCGGAATTACCGTGGAAGTCGAAGTCGAGTCGCTGGCGGAATTCGAAGAAGCGCTGCTGGCGAAGCCGGACGTTGTCATGCTGGATGAGTTCAGCCACGCCGACCTGAAGGCGGCCGTGGCGGCTAACCAGGCGCGCGGCCGGCAAGTGTTGCTCGAAGCCTCGGGCAGCGTCACGCTGCAATCCGTGCGCGCTGTTGCCGAGACCGGCGTGGACTTCGTGTCGGTCGGTTCTCTCACCAAGCACGTGCGCGCGGTCGATCTTTCGATGCGGCTGCAGTTCAGCGAGGACCAGCGATGAGCTCGCGGCGTTCGATCGTTCGGGTCTGCCGGTTGGCGCTGCTCGCGGCAGGCGCAGCGCTCGCCGGCAGCCCAACTCCCCCCGCTGCCGCGGTTCCAGACGCGCTCAAAACCCCAGCCGGCGAGAGCGTGGTTCTCATCGCGCGCGCGTCCGGCTCGCAGATCTACCTGTGCGCCGTCGGCACAGATGGCAAATCGCAGTGGACGCTGAAGGCGCCCGACGCGGAGCTTCGGGACGACAAAGGCAAGGTCATTGGCCACCACTCCTCGGGTCCGGCGTGGAACCTGAATGATGGGAGCGAGGTCACGGGTAAGGCCACGGCGCGCGTCGATTCCCCCGATCCGCATTCGATCCCGTGGCTGCTGCTGAGCGTCATCAGCCATGCCGGCCGCGGTGCGCTCACCGCCGTCACCCACATTCAGCGTATTCATACGCACGGTGGGGAAGCGCCGCCGGCGGCGCAGTGCGACGCGACCAAGCCCAATACCGAGGTCCGGAGTCCTTACAGCGCGGACTACTACTTCTACGCGCCAGAGGCAGAGGAAGCGCCGCAAGGCAGCCCTTACTAGGGCCCGGTCACCGCCTCGCGCGACTGCTGAGCTAATCACGCGTTGCGGCTGGGACAGGCCGCAAGCGCGCCTCTATTGCGCCGCTGCGCGCAGCGCAAGCACCGCGGTCCGAATGGTGGCTCCGCCGCCCGTGACCGGTTCTAAATCCGCCGCGAATGCGGTCAGCGCATTCAGCTGAGTCTGCACCGGAACATACCGCGCCGGATCGAAAGAACCCGACCATACGGCCGCGTGTTCCTCGCGCAGACGCTTGAACCATGCGTTGAACGGTGCGGGATCGGCATCGGAGCGCCTCGCGAGGGATGTCAACGCTGCCGCGAGGCGTGCGCCTCGTATGCGACTGCATCCCGAAGCTCCGGGTCGGTCGATCCCAGCAGCGCCGCGGCCTCAAGTGCAATCGGCAGTACGGACTGCGTCGGTGGCACCTTGAATCGATCCGCTCGCAGGGCCAGCCAGAAGGCTTTGTCGTGCGCCGCCGGCGGCGCATCGGCGCCAGCGGTATTGAACACGAGGAGAACGGCGACGAGCAGGGCCAACGATGGGAAACGCAACCAGGTCGAGTTGTGATTCGGCACAGCTGGCACACGCCACTAGCTCTGGTCTGTAATCCTCAGGTTGGAGAAGTACGCCTCGGTATTTGAACCTGTCCAAAGCGCAATCTGGCCATGGTTTTCACCTAACTTCAGATCGTTGACAATCAGGCAGGGCTGGTCGGCGCCATTCACGTAGAGGCTCGCCTTGGCGCCAGAAATTACGATCTTAATCCTGGTCCAGGCGCCCGCTTCGAGATCAACGTACGATTCATACTCGCCAGGGTTTTCCTTCCGCAATCGTTGCCAGGTGAAGTCCGGCTGCGCAACGTACTGAGTCGAGTGGTTGCGCTCGAGCTGAGAGGCGGAGCGCCCGTTGGTCATGCGCAGATAAATGCTCTCATACCGAGAGCCATGTTCCGAGACGTGGAACGCGATACCGACAAAACCCCGCGTGGTAGGCGGGGCTCCATTGCGTGGTAAACCAACAACGTCGGCCTCGATCGTGCCATTTTTGAAATCAGACGACTTGAGGATGGCGATTGCCTGAGCGCCGGCTGCCGTTCCAGCGACGGTCAGACCATCGTCATTGACGACCCGTACTGCGCGGCGGTTTCGATACGTTGCCACGTCCGCATGTGTCTTGACCGGGTCCACACCGTCTTCTCTGATGCTCTGGACCTCCAGTCCGTCCATCGAATCCAAAGCAATCTTTGCCATCCTCATGGTTGTTTCGGAGTGATCGCTGTTCGGTCTCAAACCGGACCTTGGCGACGCCCATCCGCCAACAGCAGGCAGGCATACCAATATCGAGCCGGCAACCAGAGCTCGCACCAGTCTCTTCATAATCTTTGCTTCTCTCCTGACGGCCATCTATTTCTGCAGGAAGTTCTCGACAAGTTCGATCATCAGATCCGGGTTGCACTTGAATACGGTATGTCCGCATCCCGGGACTATCGCCAACTCACCATGTGGCAGCAGGTGATATATCTCCACGAAATGCTCGAGTTTCGTGTAGTCATCCTGGTCGCCGGCGATGATGAGTGTCGGGCTTTGGATCGACTGAATCTTTTCTTTCGGAACGTCGGGCTCCGCTGCCGCCGCCTTGCCGAATGCCAGGACCAACCGCTCCCAGGCAGCTCGATCGGGATAGAGCCTATTGCGGCGAGCAACGAATTTCGCGGGCAATCCCTTTTCCAACTCTGCCGGGGTGTTGTACGCATCTGCTTCAGCGCCGGCCGCAGCGGTGGAACCAGACGATGCAATCGGCCCCCCGACCGCAATGAGTTTGTGCACCAGCTCCGGGTGCGCAATTGTCAATAGATACGAAGCCATCGCCCCAGTGCTGAATCCGACCAGCTCCACGGGTTCGTTAGTCACGTGCTGAATCACGGTCGCCGAATCTGCCGCGAATAGGGCATTGGAAAGTGCTTGTTGTCCCAGGTCCGACTTGCCGTGCCCGCGCAAGGCGATGGCGATGACGGTGTAGTGCCGGCTCAACTTCGGAATCACGCCGGAGAATTCGTCGATATATCCGAATAGTCCGCCGTGGAGCAGCACTAACGGCCGGCCGGATCCATAGACTTCGTAGTAGATTCTTGCGTCCCCAACCTGCACGTAATGCCCAGTGCGGGGATTGTTTCCGTACGGGACGGCCACGGCTGCCTGGTCAGTCGCTGCGAATCCCAGGTGCGACCAGACTAACAACACCATGAGCATTGCTGCGCGGCGCACGGCACGCTGCTTAGTCACAATCCACACCTTCCATCAAGGTCACTGGCTGGCAATGATGCCCACAAGCGCGCCCAGGCGGGTGAGTTCCCGGATGATATCGGCGTTCCCGGCAGACTCCGCAACGGTGCGCTGCTGGGTGTGATGCGCGCGGGTGTGGCGCGAGATGGCCCGACCTTTGAGGTTTGAATCGAATCGCGCGAAGATGCGTAGCCGGCGTCACGCGGCATTGGGGGTCCGCATGGTGTATGTGCTCGCCAGAATTACGGTCAAAGAAGCGGCCGCCGACACGGCGGGCGCAATACTCACGAAACTCGCCATGCGGTCCCGCCAGGAGACCGGATGTTTGTCCTACGATGTGTACCGGCAGGCGCAGGCCCCGCACATATTTCAGACTGTCGAGCAATGGCGAGACAACGCGGCTGCCGACGCGCACATGAAAACGGCGCACGTCGGCGCCGCATTCGAGGCGGCCACCCGGCTGCTGGCGGGAGCTCCTGAGGTCCTGGCGTATGACAAGCTCACGTGAAGGCATCGGGCCCAAGGTGCTCTAGTCTCGCGCCCGCCCCGGCGGCGCACGCTTAGAGCGCTCGGACATGCCTTCCGGCTTGTGGACTTTGCTGCGTGTGCTTCGAGAGCGAGGTATTCAGGAACGCTCGTGCCGGTGGACGCGCTCGCAACTTCTGGCACACCAGGCGAAGTCGCTGGCGGCACTGCGGCACTACGCCATGTCGCACTCGCCGTTCTACCGTGAGTTCCACCGTGGCCTGGAGAGCGCGCCGCTCGAGGCGCTTCCGATTCTGACCAAGGCGCTCCTGATGAAGCGCTTCGACGACCTTGTGACCGACCGGATGGTACGGCTCGCCGACGCTGAGGCGTACCTCAGGAGCGGCGGTGCAGGTCTCTACCTTAACCGTTACGTCGTCCTCGCTACCTCTGGCAGCACCGGTCGACGCGGCGTGTTCGTGTTCAACGGGCGCGAGTGGATCAGCGCGATTGCGTCGATCACGCGACCGATCAACTGGGCAACGCGCAAAAGTCGTCGGCCACCGCGCGCCGCCCTGATCGCAGCTGCGGCCCCATGGCACTACTCGGCTCGGGTGGGCGCGGCGCTCGCTAACCGGGTCGCGCCGGCACTGCGCCTGGACGCGGCAACACCCATTCCAGAACTGGTCGCTCGGCTTAATGAGTGGCAGCCCGAAGCGATCGCTACCTATCCTTCCGTGCTTCGCCAGCTGGCGGCGGAGCAGCTTGCCGGTCGGATGTGCATTTCTCTCGCGAACGTCGCGACGAGTGCCGAGGTCCTGACCACGGACGTGCGTGCCGTTGTCAGACGCGCATGGTCGATCGAGGTTCAGGATACCTACGGGGCGACCGAGTATGCCCCGATCGCGAGCGAGTGCAGCGAGGGTCGGAAGCATCTGTTCGAAAACGGGGCGATCATCGAGGTCGTCGACGAGCGCGGACAGCCTGTGGCGAACGGCGTGCGCGGCGCGCGCTTGCTCCTTAGCGTGTTGGGGCGGTACACGCAACCCCTGATTCGCTATGAACTCAGCGATCTGGTGCGATTATCCGCCGAGCCGTGTCCGTGCGGTCGGCCCTATCGCGTCGTCGTCGCGGTGGAAGGACGCGAGGAGGATATCCTTGAGTTCCCGGGTCCGAGTGGTCAGCTCATTGCAGTGCACCCGAATCGCTTTCATGACGCGCTCGAACGCGCGGCGGTGGGAGCGTGGCAGATCGAACAGCGGCCGTCCGGGTTACTCGTACGCCTCGTCGGGGCAACGCCGGATTCCGCGGCGAGCGTCGAAGCGGAAATTCGCTCGTTACTGACTGGAGCGGGGATCAAACCGCAAGCTATCGAGATCCGAATGGTCTCCCATCTTGAGCGAGGCGCCTCGGGCAAGGCGCCCTTGATTGTCGCGCGCGCCGTCAGTGGCTCGCCACGCTAGTACCCCGCGGCCATGCGGGTGCCGGGACCGCAGGCGCGCTCACGCCACCGCCGAGCGCGCCACGCGCGTCGGCTGGGACACGCCATAGCCCTGCGCGTAGTCCACGCCCAGGCGGGTCAGCTCCTGGATGATCTCGGCGTTCTCGGCAAACTCCGCGATGGTGCGCTTCTGGGTGTGATGCGCGATCTCGTTGATGGACTTCACCATCTCGCGATCCACCGGGTCGTGCAGGATCTCGCGCACGAAGCTGCCGTCGATCTTGAGGAAATCAACCGGGAAATGCTTCAGGTAGCCGAATCCTGAGTGACCCTTGCCGAAATCATCGAGCGCGAACTTGCAGCCGCGCTTCTTGAGGGACTGCACGAAACGGGTGGCGTGCGCGAAATTCTTGATCGCATCCGACTCGGTGATCTCGAAGCAGATCTTGCCGGCGTCGAGGCCGCTGCGCTCGAACTGCTCGTGCACGAACGGCAGGAACTTCTCGTCCCCCAAGCTCTTGGCGGACAGGTTGATGGAGCACTGGAAGAGCTTCTCGCGCTCGTCGGCTTCCGAGACCAGCCAGCGGAAGGCGTTCTCGATCACCCAGCGGTCGATCGCGGGCGCCATGCCGTAGCGCTCCGCGGCATCGATGAATTCCTGCGCCGCCACGATGCCGCCGTTCTCATCCTTCAGGCGCAGGAGCAACTCGTAGTGCTCGCCGATCTCGGTTCGCTGCAGTGGCTGGATGGCCATGCGGTAGAGCTCGAAACGTCCGTCGCCGAGGGCCGCGTGGATGCGCGCCGCCCACTCCATCTCGCGCCGGCGCGCCATGCGCTGGATGTCGTTCTCGGCGAAGCTGTGGACGCGGTTGCCGCCGCTGTCCTTGGCCGCCGCACAGGCGTTGTCGGCGGCGGACAGGACGCCGGCGACGTCGTTGTTGTCGGCACTGATCGGCACCACCCCGATGCTCGCGTGCAGCGGCAGCCGGCGGTCCTCCCAGTTGAAGCGGAAATTGAGCACGGCCTCGCGCATGGTCTCCGCGGTGCGCATGGCCTCCTCGAGGGAGCAGTTCGCGAGCAGCACGCCGAACTCATCACCGCCGAGGCGCGAGAGCGTATCCCGCCAGCCCACCTTGGATTTCAGGAGCGCGCCCACCTGCCCGAGCACCGCATCGCCGCCGCTGTGGCCACAGGCGTCGTTGACGATCTTGAACTGGTCGATGTCCAGGTAACACAGGGCGTAGGAAGCCTCGCGCGCCTTGGCGCTCATCAGCGCCCGTTCCAGGCGGGCCTCGAACTCGCGCCGATTCACCAGCCCCGTGAGCAGGTCATGCCGTTCATGGTAGGAAAGGCGCCGGTTCAGTTCCCGCGACTCGCTGACGTCACGGAACACGAGCACGCCGCCCGCCACGTGGCCGGCGGCATCGCGAATCGGGGCCGCGGTGCTCTCCACGTACAGCTCGTTGCCGTCGCGCTTGATGAGCAGCACCGGCCGCACCGAGGGGATAGGACGGATGCGGCGGATGGAAACTGACAGCGGGTTTTCGAGCGGCTCGCAGGTCTCTTCATGGAAGGCGCGGAAGATTTCCTCCACCGGCCTGCCCATGGCGTCCTCGAGACGCCAGCCGGTGAGTTCTTCGGCCACCGGGTTGATGTATTCGACCGTGGAGTTGGCATCGGTGGTGATGACGCCGTCGCCGATCGACTGCAGCGTGATCTGCGCGCTCTGCTTCTCGCGAAACAGCGCTTCCTCATACAGCTTACGCTCGGTGATATCGAGTTCGACGCCCACCAGGCGCAGCAGGCGCCCCTGCTTGTCCACGCGCGCCGTGGCGCGGCTGTTCACCCAGCGCCATTCGCCGTTGCGATGGCGCATGCGGTGGGTGCTTTCAAAAATCTGCGTCTTGCCGGCGACATGATCGCGCAGCGCTGCCTGGACGCGCGACAGGTCATCCGGATGCACCAGCGCGCGCCAGTCGGGTGACCCCGGCATGTCTTCATCCGCGTAGCCGAGCATGGCCTTCCAGCGCGGCGAGACATACATCTCGTTGCTCTCGACGTCGTAATCCCACAGGCCGTCGTTGGCGGCGGCCTGGTAGAGGGTGGTGCGCTCTTCGAGCTTGGCGAGGCGCGCCTCGGTGCGAATCCGCTCAAGTCCGGTCGCGAGGCTGGTGCCGATGAGCTTCATGAGCAGCTGCGTGTTCACATCCCAGGCGCCGCGCGGCATGGTGTGCGCCAGTCCCAAAAATCCCGCCGGCTTGCCGGCTACGCGCAGCACCACGAGCAGCGCCGAACCGATGTGCAGCTCCGCCAGGCGCGCCGCCTCCACCGCCTGCTCTTTGCGCGGCAGGCTCGTGTCGCGCAGCTCGGACAAGCGCAGGTGCTCGGTGCGCCCCTTCAGCCAGGGCAGGGACTCGAGGCTGGCTCCGGAGAGCCCTTCCGGGCGGCACTGCGCGAAAGCGCTGCGCGAGAGCTGCACGTCCGAGAAGGTGAGGTCATCAGGATTGAGCGAGGCGAGAAACGAGCAGTCGGAAGCAGTAGCGTCGCGCAGCAGTTCAAGATTGCGGCGCAGGCACTCATCCACCGACTCGCGTTTGAGGTTCTGGAAGTCGACGGCGATCTTGGTGCACACCACGTCGATTCCGACCACAGGCCGTGGCGCGCGACCTGTCCACGCTTCGGCCGAGAGGATGTCAGATGCGCTGAAGTCCTCGGGCTTATCCGGAATCGGAGTCGCCATTTACCCGTGACCTCCCATAAACCGGCTTAGAGTAAGCAATTGCCCACTGCGCGAAGTGATCCCCCGTCACGAACCGGACTTTTGGCTGATGCTATTTTCCAATTGGTTACACCGGATTCTCGCACACCAATTCAGGAATACAAGCTAACAGACTGTTCAATCACGCATTAACCGATTTAACAAAATCCTCAGGCCGTGTGCGTCAGGTGCAGCCAGGCCTCGATCACCTGGCGCGGCTGGATGCCGAGGATGCTGGGTTCTCCGTCGAGCGTGCCCGTCAGCGTCACCGCCGGCGTCGTCGCGCCGCCCGGCCGGTACAGCCACGGATCGATGTGCCCGAACAAGGCGACCGTCGGGCACCCAAGCGCCGCCGCCGCGTGCGCGGGTCCGGTATCCACCGCGATCAGGCTCGCGGCGCGCTCGAGCAACGCGAGCAGGCGCGTGATCGGCAGATCCCCCGCCGCGTTGTGCAAGTTCGCGACCCCGGCGCGTCGCATGACGTCCTCGTTGAGCGAGCTTTCCGCGTGCGTCCCGGAAAAGACGATGGCGTGCTGCGGGCAATGCGCGCGCACCGCCTGCACCACCTGCGCCCAGCGCTCCTCGGGCCAGTACTTGGCGGCGCCGGAGCGCGCGCGGAGGCGTCGGCGTGCCACGTGCCGGCTGCCCGGATGAAACACCACCCAGGGGGCGGCGATGGCGCGGCGGGCAAGCCAGGCGTCAAGTTCGTGCCGCGCCCCCGGCGCCACCACCAGTTGCGCGGCGCGCGCGGCTCCGGGCCTGGCGGCCGGCAGGAGCCCCGCGAACGCTGCCGGTGTCAGCGCACCTAAGCGCAGGTACCGGTCGGCGAAATTCTCGCCGGCGAGAAACGGGTAGTGCGTCGAGTCGCATACGAAGTTGTCCGGGATGCCCGCGCGCGCGAGCAACTCCCGTCCCTCGCCCCGGTCGCAGAACCAGGTGGGTCCGGCGCCGCGCGCGCGCAACGCCGACACCAGCGCTTGTTGATCGCGGCTCAGCCAGTACGGCGTGCGGCGGCTGCGCACCATCAAGAGACTCCCCACCGCCGGATGGCCGTGGAGGAGCGGCTCGCACCAGGGGCCTGAGGCGATGACGTCGACGGGCGTGCCGAACCGCTCGCGCAGCTGCGCCAGGAGGACGGTGAGCAGCACCATGTCGCCAAACGCGCCGCAGCGCATGACGAGCGGGGCGCGGCGGGCGCACTGCGTGATGTCGTCGGCCACGATCGTCAGTTCGGCGCCAGCGCCGGCCCCTGCCGAAGGTCGCTGTGAGGTAAGATTAAAGTTTGGCTTTCAACAAGTTGCATGACCACTGCCGCACCCGCGAAGAGCTCGCCTCCTGAGGCCGAGCACCAGTTCGACGTTGGCTCCACGGACGATTCGCTGGAGCGGATGATCGAGTTGTTTGCCCGTCACGGGGACACGTATCGCGTGTTCGTCCCCGCGCGCGGATCTTATACCTATGTCATCCATCACCCGGACGACATCAAGCGCGTGCTGGTGTCCAATCACAAGAACTACACCAAGGGCCTCGGGCTCGACCGCGTCAGAATTCTGCTCGGCAAGGGCATCATGACGAGCGAGGGCGAGCTGTGGAAGCGCCAGCGCTACATGATGCAGCCGTTCTTCCACCGCCGCGTCATTACCGGCTTCGCGCAGATCATCGCGCAGACGAATGACCGCTTCATCGCCCGTTGGGAGGAGCGCGCCCGGCGCGGGGAGCTGCTAAACCTCACCGACGAGATGAGCGAACTCACCCTTGAGATCGTGTTGCGTTCGATATTCGGGTCTGACCTCGACCGCCTCACGCAGCAGCTGGGCGCGAATCCCTTCGAGGTCATCACCAAGGAACCATCGCGCGATCTGCAGTTCGCCTACAAGTTCCGCTCCCTCACCAGACTCGTGGCGCAGTTGCTCGCGCGGCGACGCACCGAATCCGAGGAGCACTTCGACTACCTCGCCATGCTCATGAGCGCGCGCGACAAGGAACGCGGCGCACCGATGGGTGAGCGTGAACTGATCGATGAGGTCATGACCCTCATCGTCGCCGGACACGAGACCACCGCGAGCGCGCTTAACTGGACCTGGTACCTGCTGTGCCGGCACCCGCAGGCGCAGGCGAGGCTGCACGCCGAAATCGTCGCGGCCGGCGAGGTCGCGGCGCCGGATCTTAAGCAGATGGAGGCCCTCACCTACACCCAGCAGGTCATCAACGAGGCGCTGCGCCTCTACCCGCCGGGGTGGCTGCTGTCCCGGCGCACCATCGAGGCGGACGTACTCGGAGGCTTTCCCGTCGCGGCCGGCACCAATGTGCTCCTGCCGCTGTACCTGCTGCATCGTCACCCGCAGTTCTGGCATGAGCCGGAACAGTTCTCGCCCGAGCGCTTTGCGCCCGAACACGAGGCGCAGCGCCCGCGCTTTGCCTACATGCCGTTCGCGGCCGGTCCCCGGCACTGCATCGGCGAGACCTTCGCGCTGTACGAGATGTTCGTGCACCTGTACAAGGTGGCGCGCCGTTATCGGCTGGTTTACGTCCCGGACCGGCCGCTGGAACTTGAGGCGCAGATCAACCTGCGCAGCCGTTATCCCCTGCACATGAGGCTGGAAGCCCGCTGATGTCCAAAGCCACGACGCTCACGGAAGTGATCCAGAGCAACCGCGCCGTAGCACGCGCCCTCACCTACCTCGAGGGCGAGAACGAAACCCAGGATGTGTCCTTCGCTGAGCTGTACGAGCGCGCGCTCGGGATCCTCTTCCACCTGCAGCGCCTCGGCGCTCAGCGCGGCGACAAGCTGATCCTGTTGCTCGCCAACAATGAGCAGTTCATCGATGTCTTCTGGGCGGCGATCCTCGGCGGCATCGTGCCGGTGCCCGTGGCCTTGGGGATCAGCGACGAGCATCGCCATAAACTCCTGCGCATCGCGCGCCGGCTGGGAAAACCGTTCATCTACACTGAACGTCGCTCGCTCGAACGCCTTGGCGGCTTTGCCGCGCAGGTGGGTGAGACCGGGGTGTTCGAAGGCCTGCGCCAGCGTGCCTTCCTGGTCGATGACCTCGACGACATTTCGCGTGCCGGCACGGTGCAGCGGGTAGCGACCGACGACACCGCCTTTATCCAGTTCTCCTCCGGTTCGACCAGCGAGCCGAAGGGCGTGGTGCTCACCCACGGCAACATTCTCGCCAACTGCTACGGCTCGACCGAGGCGGCGGGGTTCAATGAGAAGGACGTGAGCCTGTCGTGGATGCCGCTCACCCATGACATGGGCCTGATCGGCTTTCACCTCATCATGTTCGCCAACCGGGTGCACACGCACCTGATGCCGACGGAGCTGTTCATCCGGCGCCCGCTCCTGTGGCTCAGCTTCGCCGCGCGCGTGCGCGCCACGATCCTGTGCTCACCGAACTTCGGCTACAAGCATTACCTCAAGGTCCTCGGCGAGCGCTCCGTGGAGGGCCTCGACCTGGCGGCGGTGCGTCTCATTTTCAACGGCGCTGAGCCCATCTCGGTGGAGCTGTGCGATGAGTTCCTCACGCGCCTGGCGCCTGCGAAACTGGCACGCAACGCGATGTACCCGGTGTATGGACTCGCGGAAGCCTCGCTCGCGGTGAGCTTTCCAGCCGTGGGCGCGCCCATGCGCACCATCGCGCTCAACCGCCATCGCATGAGGGTCGGCGACCCGGTCGAGCTTCTGGCCGCGAATGATGCGGACGCGGTGCAGATCATCTGCGAAGGCCAGGCGATCCCCTACTGCCGCGTCCGCATCGCCGGCGTCGACGACGCCGAGCTGCCGGCAGAACACATCGGGCACGTGCACATCAGCGGCGCTAACGTCACGCGCGGCTACTACGAGGACCCGGCTGCCAATGCCGAGGCCTTCAGCGCCGACGGCTGGCTGCGCACCGGGGACCTAGGATTGGTGCACGGCGGTGAGTTGTATGTTTCCGGGCGCGCTAAGGAGATCATCTTCGTCAACGGCCAGAACTACTACCCGCACGACCTGGAGGCCATTTCACAGCGCGTGCCGGGGCTGGAACTCGGCAAGGTGGTCGCCGCGGGCGTGCGCGCGCGCGGCTCACAGCTCGAGCAGCTGGTGGTGTTTGTCCTGCACCGCGGGAGCATGACGGACTTCCTGCCGCTCGCCACGCAGGTGGCGCGGCTCATCAACGAACAAACCGGCCTGGAAGTCGCGGAAGTCCTGCCCGTCAAACGCATCCCCAAGACCACCAGCGGCAAGATCCAGCGGCACCTGCTCGAGGCAAGCTACGCCGACGGCGAGTTCGATGCCGGGAGCCGCGAGCTCGCCGCGCTGCGCGCCGCGCTGCGCGGGCCGCAGACCGGCTCGCGCACCGCCATCGAGGAGCGGCTCAAGGCCATCTGCGATGCGGCGCTCGAGGGCAAGCGGGTGGATATCCATGACAATCTGTTCGAGATCGGCGCGAGCTCCCTCAAGCTCATCGAAATCCACGAACAGATCGATCACCAGTACCCCGGCAAGGTGGATCTCACCGAGCTGTTTGACTTCCCGACCATCGCCGAGCTCGCCTCGCACCTGCAAAGCAAGCTGGTGCAGGCTTAGAACCCGCTCAGGCGGCAAAAGTGGCAAGCTCCTGTCATTCCGTGGCTATAATGACGCGATATGGAGCTAAGTGCCCGAGAGCCAGGCCCGTCAGGCTGCGAGCGCCAGCTCTCTGACTGCGGAATCCGCCCGACCGCCCAGCGCGTGCGCATTGCAGGATTGTTACTGTCCGCGCCCCAGCACCGTTCCGCGGAGCAGATCCTCGCTTCCTTGCGCGCCGCGGGCGCGCGGATCTCGAAGGCCACCGTCTACAACACCCTGAACCTGTTCGCCGAACGCGGACTGATACGCCAGTTGTCAGTGGACGGTTCGCGCGCCTGGTTCGACTCCAACGTCGCCCCGCACTACCACTTTCACGATGAGGCGAGCGGCGCACTGATCGATGTGCCGGTGCCGGCGGTTGAGTTCAGCCGCCTGCCCGAACCGCCGGCGGGGATGCAGGTTGCCGGCATCGATCTGGTCATCCGCCTGCGCAAAAAACTGTAGAATGCGCGGCCTTTCGGCAAGGCGCATGCCGGGATAGCTCAGTTGGTAGAGCAGCGCATTCGTAATGCGCGGGTCGGAGGTTCGAGTCCTCTTCCCGGCACCATCTTCTGACCCTTGAGTCGCGCTGCGCGGTGCGGCCCCGCGCTGCCGAGGCGCCGGCATTCGTGCGGTTCGGCCCGTCGACTGCGAGGCTCTCTTGAGCGCTTCCGGCGAGTATTTCCTTAAGGGAAGATTAAACTTTATACGGAACAGCCGGTTCTAACTCCGGCTTTTATAAGGAATCCCCGTGGGCACGAACCCGGAACATCTCCCCGAAGCTGACGCTCCCCAAAACGACGCGGTCACCTGGATTGGTCGCGACCGGCCGCCTTTTGAGCGCGCTCCGGACCCGCATGCCGCGCGCCCGCCCGGCGGCCCGGTATCGCTCACCGCGGACGCGGACGGCGCGCGGCGCAAATGGATGATTCGTGGCGTCGCACTCGCGTTAGTGCTCGCCGTCGCCGTCGCGCTGTGGGTCAGCCATCACTCCAAACCCGTACTGTCCTCGCTCGCCGACAAGACGGCCGCGCCGGTCATCAGCGTTATGATCCCGACCCTGAAGGCGGTGACCTCGAGCGTGACGTTCAGCGGCGCCATTGCGGCCCGCTATGACATGCCCATAGGTAATGACGGCGACACCGGGCGCATTGTCGCCGTGTATGTCGAGGCGGGCGATCACGTGCGCCGCGGACAGATCCTCGCCAAGGTCGACGACTCAGTGGTGATCCCGCAGGTCAATCGCCTTGCCGCCTCGCTCGAGCAGGCGCGCGCGCAGGCGGAGCTTTCCCAGGCCGAATACAAGCGCGCGCTCGGGGTCGCGGCGGCGGGCGCCCTGTCGGCGGAGGACATCGAGAAGCGACGCGCGACCGCGGTGACCGACGCCGCCAACGTGAAGGTGGCCGCGGCGCAGCTCGCCGAGAGTGAAGCGCGTCTGAAGCGCACGCGGATCAGCGCGCCCATCGACGGCGTCGTGCTCACGCGCAAGGCCGAGGTCGGCCAGATCGCGAACCCGGGCGGTGAAGCATTATTTCGCGTCGCGAGCGGCGGCGAAGTCGAGATGCGTGGCCAGCTCGCCGAGCAGGACCTGGCGCAGGTGAAGGTCGGCGATGCCGCCACGGTCTATCTGACCGGCCTGCCGCGCGCGTTCTCCGGGCACGTACGCCTGCTGGGCGCGATCATCGATCCGCAGTCCCGCCTGGGAGAGATCCGCATCGCCCTCACACCCGATCCGGCGCTGCGGCCCGGCGCTTTTGCGCGCGGCTCGGTGACCATCGGCAAGGCGCAGCGGCCGGTCGTGCCGCAGACCGCCGTGCTGGCGGACACCGCCGGCACTTACGTGTTTATCGTCAATCCTCAGGGCAAGGCCGAGCGACGCACAGTGCGCGTCGCGGACACCAGCGCTGAGGGCATTGTTATCGGTGCGGGCCTTGCCGGCACCGAGCGGGTCGTGACTACGGCCGGCGGGTTTCTGCGCGATGGGGAGCCGGTGCAGGTTGCGGGGGCCGGCCAGAGCGGGGAATCACGCTGATGCGCAACATATCTGCGTGGGCCATCCGGCATCCCTTGCCGCCGGTGGTGCTATTCGTGGTGCTGCTATTCATGGGCATCGTGGCGTTCGTGCGGCTGCCCATCACGCTCAACCCCGACGTTTCCTTCCCGGGTGTGATCGTCAGCGTTGCCCAGCCGGGCGCGGCGCCGCAGGAACTGGAGACCCAGATCCTGCAGAAAGTTGAAGGCGCGGTCGCGAGCATCGGCAACATCAGCTCCCTCACCTCCTGGGCGACCGAGGGGCAGGCCAACGTCTTCATCGAATTCAACATCGGTACGCCCATCGACCGCGCGGTCGCCGACGTGCGCGATGCGATGGCCAAGGTGCGGTCGAACCTGCCGCAGGGCATCCAGGAACCCGTCGTGCAACGCATCGACGCCGACGGCAACTCCATCGTCTACTACGCGGTCAGCTCCAACTCCCTCAACCAGGAGGAGCTGTCCTGGTTCGTCGACAACACCGTCACCAAGCGCCTGTTGTCCATCCCGGGCGTGGCCCAGGTAAACCGTGGCGGCGGGGTCAACCGCGAGATCCGCGTCGAGCTCGACCCGGCGCGCATGCAGGCGCTCGGTATCACCGCCGCCGAGGTGAACGAGCAGCTGCGCACGCTCAATCTCGACCCGGCCGGCGGCCGCGCGCAGGTGGGTGGCGGCGAGCAGGCGATCCGGGTACTCGGCGGCGCGCGCACCGCGGCGGCGCTCGGCGACACCCAGATCGCGCTCTCCGGCGGGCGCATCGCACGTCTTTCAGACCTTGCCAACGTGATCGACAGCGTCGGGGAGATCCGCACCGTGGCGCGCCTCAACGGCCGCCCCGCGACCACCTTCGGGGTCAAGAAAGCCAAAGGCTACTCGGACCTGAGTGTCTACAACGAGCTGCATGCGGAGCTCGACAAGGTCAGCGCCGAGAACCCGCAGGTGAAGCTGACGCAGATCTTCACCACCGTGACCTACACCAAGGACACCTACGAATCCTCCATCAGCGCGCTGCTGGAGGGCGCGGCGCTGGCGGTGCTGGTCGTGTACCTGTTCCTGCGCGACGTGCGCGCGACGCTGATCTCGGCGCTCGCCATTCCGCTGTCAGCTATCCCGACCTTCGCCTTCATGAGCTGGATGGGCTTTTCGCTCAACTCCATCAGCCTCCTGGCGCTGTCGCTGGTCGCCGGGGTCCTGGTGGACGATGCGATCGTCGAGATCGAGAACATCGTGCGTCACATGCGCATGGGCAAGAGCGGCTACCAGGCCGCGCTTGATGCCGCCGACCAGATCGGACTGGCGGTGGTCGCAACTTCCGCGACCATCATCGCGGTGTTCCTGCCGGTCAGCTTCATGGGCGGCCTCACAGGACAATACTTCACTCAATTCGGCCTGACGGTGGCGTCGGCGGTGTTCTTCTCATTGCTGGTAGCCCGACTCCTGACGCCGGTAATCGCCGCCTATACCCTCAAGTCCGACCGCATCGCCCTACATACCGACGGCCCGATCATGGCCTGGTACCTGCGCACGCTCACCTGGTGCGCGAAGCACCGCTGGAAAACCATACTCGCCGGTGGCGTGTTCTTCGCCATATCCGTCATCGGTTTGTGGCTCATACCGACGTCCTTTGTGCCGGAAGACGACGTCGGTGCTTCCTCACTTATGCTCGAGATGCCGCCGGGCGTGCGCCTCGAGGACACCTCGGCGGTGTCCGCCGCCGCTTACCGCATACTCGCGCGCCAGCCCGAAGTCACCAATGTCGTCGAGTCTCTCGGCCAGAGCGACGACGGCGTACGCACCGGCGAACTGGACATCTCGCTCGTGCCGCGTAACCAGCGCAAGGTCTCGCAACGCGAGTGGGAGGACCGCCTCATCAAGGAGCTGAAGACGGTGCCGGACGCGCAGCTGCATTTCCAGCGTGGCGGCGATGACAGCGGCCGCGACATCAGCATTTACATCACCGGCGATGATCCGGTGCTCACCGACCACACCGCCCGCCAGGTGGTCGCCGAGATGCAGAAGTTGCCAATACTGCGCGATGCGCGGATCAACAGTGACATGCCGCGCCCGGAGATCCTGGTGAAACCCCACCTGGATCTTGCTTCCCAGCTCGGCGTAACGGTGGAGAGCATCAGCGAGACCATTCGCATCGCGACCCTGGGCGACCTTGACCAGAACAGCGCCAAGTTCTCCCTCGCCGATCGCCAGGTGCCGATCCGCGTCAGCCTGACCGAGGACAGTCGCAAGGACCTGGCGACACTCGAGAACCTCCCCGTGCCGACCGCGGGCGGCGGCGCGGTACCGCTGAAAGCGGTGGCCGACATCAGCTTCGGCGTGGGTCCGACGCGCGTGCGCCGTTATAACCAGAGCCGGCGTATTTCCCTGGAGGCGGACACGAACAATGTCGAGCTCGGGCCGGCCATGAAGGCGATCCACAACCTGCCGACGCTCAAACACCTGCCGCAGGGCGTGCGGCTGGTTGAGAATGGCTCGGCCCGCTGGATGAAAGAGCTGTTCACCAACTTCCTGCTTGCCATGGCGACCGGCGTGCTGATGGTATTCGCGGTGCTGGTACTGCTGTTCGCCCGCGTGCTGCAGCCGATCACCATCCTGTCTTCCCTGCCGCTGTCGATCGGCGGCGCGGTGTTCGCGGTGTTCATCACCGGTTACTCGCTGGGACTCTCGGTCGCGATCGGGTTCCTCATGCTGATGGGAATCGTGGCGAAGAACTCGATCCTGCTGGTGGACTTCGCGATCGAGGAGATGCGCGCCGGCAAGGACCGGCTCACCGCCATCCGCGAGGCCGGCCACAAGCGCGCCCGCCCGATCGTAATGACCACCGTCGCGATGGTCGCCGGCATGCTGCCCGTGGCCGTGGGGCTGGGCGGCGATACGGAATTTCGCGCGCCCATGGCGATCGCGATCATCGGTGGACTCATCACCTCCACCGCGCTGACGCTGGTGATCGTGCCGGCGGCCTTCACGCTGATCGACGACGTCGAGCGCTGGCTCGCACCGAAGTTCGGCCGCGTGCTGGTCCCGCAGCCGACCCCGGACGCGGCCGGCAAGCAGTCCCACGCGACTTAGCCAGGGGCTTGACGACGACCGCCCCAGCCGCCGCACCCGACACCGCGCCCGCGCTCGACGGCAGCGCTCCCGTGCCACGCTCCGCGTGGTGGGTGCGGCTCGTTTCACGCACTCCGTTCGGCGTGCTGTATGCGCTCGCCGACCTCGCCGCCTGGCTGGCGCTGCGCGTCTTCCCCTACCGCGAGCAGGTGGTGCGCGAAAACCTGACGCGCGCCTTTCCGGACTTTGACGAGCCGCGCCTGCGCCTGGTCATGCGCGACTACTACCTGGGCTTCGCGCAGATGTTCGTGGAAATCGTCAAGTCCGCGACCATGACGCCGGCCCAGCTGCTGGCGCGGGTCGAGATCCGGGACCTGGAGCTGCCGCTGGCGCACCTCGAGCGCGGCCAGCCGGTGCTGCTCGTGGCCGCGCACCAGTGCAACTGGGAGTGGATGCTGCTCGCCTTGACCTTGAAGCTCGGCTACCCGGTGGATGCCGCCTACAAGCCGCTGGTGGACAGCTGGGCCGAGCGTGAAATGAAAAAACTGCGCACCCGCTTCGGCAGCCGCCTCGTGCCGGCGCAGGATCTGCTGGCGGACATCATCAAGCGGCGTGGCCTCGCACGCGCGATCGCGATGGTCGCCGACCAGGAACCGATCACCAGCGAGCACCCGGCACTGGACCCGGTTCCTGAACCGCGACACCGCCTTTTACCTGGGGCCGGAGGAAATCACCCGCGTCACGCGTTTCCCGGTGTTTTTCATCCGCATGCGCCGCCTCGCCCGCGGCCGCTACGAAATGGGCTTCCTGCCGCTGGCGCAAGACGGCGAGGCACTGGCCGCGGGGGAGCTCACCGAGCGCTATGCCCGGCTCGTGGAGGAGCAGATTCGCGCCGCGCCGCCGGACTGGCCGTGGTCGCACAAGCGCTGGAAGCTCAAGAAATCCGTGTACCAGAGTCGGGCGCGCTCTTCATAGCACGCGCGCCCAGGTCTGCCCGAGCAGGTCATGCCCGAAGCTGTGGTGCGGGGATTCCTCCACAAGCGAAAACCCCGTCGACTCATAGATCCGGCGCGCAGCCACGAGAACACTGTTGGTCCACAAGGTAATGCCCTGATAGCCGGCGGCCTTCGAAAAACTGAGGCACTCCTCCACCAGCCGCCGACCCAAGCCCAGCCCGCGCGCCCAGGGATCAACCAACAGGCAACGCAGCTGCGCCGTGTGCGGGTCCTTGTCGGAGCGCACGACAAACACGCAGCCAGCACGTTTTTGATCCACGTCGGCAACCCAGAATTGCTCTGCGGTTGGATCATGCCGGGTCGCAAACCTGGCAAAGAGGGTCGCGACCAGCGCCTCGAACTCCTGATTCCAACCAAACTCATCGGCATACAGCTGACCATGCCGCTCGATCGCCCAGCCGATGTCGCCGGTCTGGTAGGGTCGAATGACAATGCTCGGCTGCCGCGCAGCGCTCGCTGTCGAAAGGGTCTCCTGCACCGTTCGCATGGCGTCGAGCAATCTCGTGCAATGCTCTGGTGACAAGGGCCTGATCAATTCACCAATACCCCGTCGGGATCGCTGGTCCAGGTCCGTAAACGCCTTGCGCCCCCTGGCTGTCAGCGACAGGTCCGCGCGCCGGCCGTCCGCAGGTGACTGCTTGCGCGTCAGCAGTCTGGATTCTGCTAAACCCTGGAGAATTCTACTGAGGTACCCAGGATCCAGGCCCAGCCTCGTGATCAACTCGCCAGCTGTGATGCTCCTGTAGGTCCCGAGTTCGAACAACACCCGCGCCTGTGCGAGCGTGAACCGGCTGGCCAGCAAGCCCTCCTGCAGTACCCCGATCCGCTGGGTGTAGAAGCGATTGAATCCTCGCACCGCCTCGACCTGGGTTTCCATGCTGGTGATCTTGTCGCCAAATAGTTGACGCCGTCAAGTATATGCGTCGTGGCTCCTGCGGCCAAAAAAAGCGGCCCGCGCATCCAACGCGCGGGCCGAGCCAGGGGAGGGTCCTCAAAGTTGCTCAGGTCCGGTCAGTCGGTCTTTGCAGCGCTGATCTCACCGCGAATTGCGCCCTGCTCTGCCGCGGGTGTGGCGACACTGACCTGCCACCTGCCGGCCTCGAAGCTGGCAACTTCATCGGTGCTGATGGCCGCGAGCTGCGTCGACCAGTGGCTCATGTTGACACTGTCCCGGGCCAGCTCGGTCGGCTTCGCGCCGGTGTTCACCCGCGCCGCCAGCGCATCGTCCACCCCGGTCGAATTGACATGGATCGTGAGGGTGTTGGCACTCTTATCCACCGTGGTGGCGGCAACTCCTGCGGCGCTGATCCCGAGCTGCGCTGCTTCCGGCGAGACCGCCATGTCGGTGAACCTCACGGTCACGTTCTCGGGCGCAATCTGGCCGCGAACTTCGCCGCGCGGATTGGCGGCCGAGGCCGCGATCACATAGAGCCCGCCCTGCTTGAACGCGCTCAGCTGCTCTGCCGTGAGCAGCGCGCCGGGCGGCACCACCCAGGCACCGGCGGCCGGCGTCAGATGGATCACCGCGGCGCCGCTGGCGCCGGCGAAGCCTTCGTGCAGAGTGACGGCGGTCGCGGTGACGCCGCTCAGCTCGACCTTACCGCGAACGGCGCCAGTCTCCATATTCACCTTGAGACTTGCCATGCCCGAGGCGCTGGATCGCGGCGCGGGGAAGATCTGCGCCGGCGTCATGGTTACGCTCGCGGCCGCATGGTTCTTCACGGTGATCATGAGCGCCGGCGTGGTCGCCGTGTCATTCCTGCTGTCGGTGACCGTGGCGGTCACGGAGTGGCTGCCATCGAGTACTTTGGTGCTGTCCCAAGTGACCGTGTAGGGGGCTGTGGTCGCCATGCCAGCGTTCGATATGTTCGCGGGGCTGCCATCGACCAGGAAATCTACCCGGGTCACCGTGATGCTGTAGGTCGCCGACCCCGACGCGGTCGCCGTGAGCGCCACGGTGCTGCCGCTCACGGTCGCTGGGGAGGCCGCCGGCGCGGTGAGATTGACCATCGGTAGCGGGCACATGACGTACTGGCCGCCGCACAGGCCGGCACCCCCTCCGCCACCTCCGCCGCCGTAGCCGCCGCCGCCGCACGCCGCAAGCGTGAGCGCTATCAAGGCAGTGGCCGCAGTGAGCCGCGTGATGAATGAAAACCGCCCGCAGGTTTCGGTCGCGCGCATAAATACATCCCCGTGATTTGGTACTGGTCCGCCCGTAGGTGTCAGGCGGGACCATCACGGTTTCATGCGGAACGCTCAGCCTTGCGGGGGTACCCCGTCGGGCTCGTCTTTGCCGGCGCGCCGCAGCTCGCGCGGCAGGGTGAAGAACACCCGCTCCTCGCGCCCGAGCACTTCCTGCGGTCGTTCCCCGCCCCAGCTCACGAGGCGATCAACCACCTGCTGCACCAGCAGCTCCGGGGCTGAGGCGCCCGCGGTGACACCCGCGGCGCGCTTGCCCGTGAACCACTCCGCGCGCAGATCCTCCGGCCCGTCGATCAGGTACCCCGGCACGCCGGCGCGATCGGCAAGCTCCCGCAGCCGGTTGGAGTTGGAACTGGTGCGTGATCCGACCACCAGCAGCACATCGCACTGTCCCAGTAACTTCTTCACCGCGTCCTGGCGGTTCTGCGTCGCGTAGCAGATGTCCTCGCGCCGCGGCGTCGCGAGCTGGGGGAACCGCAGCCGCAGCGCCGCCACCACTTCCGCCGTGTCATCCACCGACAGCGTGGTCTGGGTCACGAAAGCGACGCTGTCAGGATCGCGCACGCCGAGTTTGTCCACATCGGCAATCGACTCCACCAGGTGGATCCGCCCACCGAAGCTAGCGTCGAAGCGTCCCATCGTGCCTTCGACCTCCGGGTGCCCGGCATGCCCGATGAGAATGACGTCGCGGCCCTCGCGCGCGTAGCGCTGCACCTCCATGTGCACCTTGGTCACCAGCGGGCAGGTGGCGTTGAAGACCGTGAGCGCACGGCTCTTCGCCTCCTCCTCCACCGCGTTCGACACGCCGTGCGCGGAGAAGATCACCGTGCCGCCGGCGGGCACCTCGTGCAGTTCATCCACGAACACCGCGCCGAGCGAGCGCAGCCGTTCCACCACGTGGCGGTTGTGCACGACCTCGTGGCGCACATAGATCGGCGGACCAAACAGCTCCACCGCACGCTCCACGATGTCGATGGCGCGATCGACGCCGGCGCAGAAGCCGCGCGGATTGGCGAGCAGTACCTGCATCAGGCGCGCACCACAACCTTGCGGGCGGCACGCACCTCGCGCCAGGCATCGATGAGCAACAGCACCGCGCCCACCGTGATGGCGGAGTCGGCAATATTAAACGCCGGGAAGTAATGCCGTCCCCAGTGCACGTGGATAAAGTCCACCACGCGACCGGTGGCGATACGGTCGATCATGTTGCCCAGCGCGCCGCCCACGATCAGCGCCAGCGCGCAGGCCAGCAGCGCGTGCACGCGCGTGCGCAGGCGGCCCATCCAGATAATGAGCGTCGTGCTCACGATGAGCGCCAGGATCACGAACAGCCAGCGCTGCCAGCCGGAGGCATCCGAGAGGAAGCTGAAGGCGGCGCCGCGGTTGTAGGTCAGGATGATGTCCAGCACCGGCAACTCGTGCACGCGCTCCAAGAGCGCGAAATGGTGCACGATCCACGCCTTGACCAGCTGGTCGGCGACAATGACCCCCGCAGACAGGGGCAGCCAGCGCCAGCCGCTCGCGCTTGCGTTACTCATACATACTTCCTTATTTCCCCGGGACCTTCGATGTTGGTGATGCAGCGTCCGCACAGCTGCGGATGCGCCGCATGCGTGCCGACGTCGGCCCGGTGGTGCCAGCAGCGCACGCATTTCGGGTCGGTCGCGGGCTGCACCGCGATCCACACGCCGGTGCTGGCGGTGTTGGCGGCCGCGACCGCGCCCGCCGGGGGACTGGCGACCTCGTGCACGTGAGCGTGTGAGGTGATGAGAAGAAATCGCAGCTCCTCGCCCAGGGACGTGAAGCGCTTGAGTTCCCCGGCTGCGCAGTACACGTCCACGCGCGCATCCAGCGGCGCGCCGATGGCGCCGGCATCGCGCAGCCTCTCGAGCTCGCGCGCCACGTCGCTGCGCAGCTGGATGAGCGCCTGCCAGTCGATCTCTCCAGGGCTGACCGCAGGGACCGCATGCCAGGTCTCGTGGAACACCGACTCACGATGCTCGCCGGGAAGATAATGCCAAAGCTCCTCGGCGGTGAACGACAGGATGGGTGCCAGCCAGCGCACCATACTCTCGGCAATGTGGAACATGGCGGTCTGCGCCGAACGGCGCGCGTTGCCGGTCGCGGGCGTTGTGTACAGACGGTCCTTGATGACATCAAGGTAGAAGCCACCCAGGTCGACGCTGCAGAAGTTGTGGACCTTCTGATAAATGAGATGGAAGGTGTACTGGTCATAGGCTTCGAGCACTTCCGCCTGCAGCGCGGCGGTGCGCGCGAGTGCCCAGCGGTCGAGCGCCAGGAGCGAATCCACCGGCAAGGCGTCGCGCGCCGGATCAAAGTCGTGCAGGTTGCCGAGCAGGAAGCGCAGGGTGTTGCGCATGCGCCGATAGGAGTCCGCCATGCGCTTCAGGATCTCGTCCGACACGCTCATTTCATTGGCGTAGTCGGTGGCCGAAACCCACAAGCGCAGGACATCGGCCCCTAGGCTGTTCATGACCTTCTGCGGGGCCACGACGTTGCCTAAGGACTTGGACATCTTGCGGCCCTTTTCATCCACCGCAAAACCGTGGGTGAGCACGCCACGATACGGCGCGCGCTCGTAGAGCGCCTCGGACAGCAGCAGTGAACTGTGGAACCAGCCGCGGTGCTGGTCCGAGCCTTCCAGGTACAGCTCCACCGGAGCTGCGACTTCGGGGCGCTCGGTGCCCACGCACTCGAAGGACATGCCTGAATCGGCCCACACGTCCATGACGTCGGCGACCTTGTCGTAGGCCTGCGCCTCCTCACCCAGGAGTTCGCGCGGATCGAGCGCGAACCAGGCGTCAATTCCGCCCTCTTCCACGCGCGCCGCGACCGCCTCGATGAGCTCGCGCGTGCGCGGATGCAACTCGCCGCTGTGCTTGTGGACGAAGAGCGGAATCGGCACCCCCCAGGTGCGCTGACGCGAAATACACCAGTCCGGACGTCCGGCGATCATGCCGGTAATGCGCTGCTCGCCCCAGGCGGGTGTCCATTGCACGCCCTTGATGTCGCGCAGCGTGTGTTCGCGCAGGCCGTTGCGATCCATGCCGATGAACCACTGCGGCGTGGCGCGGAAGATGACCGGCGTCTTGTGACGCCAGCAGTGCGGGTAACTGTGACGGAAGGCCTCACGGTGCAGCAGCCGTCCGCCGCGCGTCAGCGCTTCGATGATGACGGGGTTGGCTTCATCAACCTTGAGTCCCGCGACCAGCGGCGTGCCGGTGAGGAAGCGCCCGTCGTTGCCGACGGGGTTCGTGACCGGCAAGCCGTAGCGCTGGCCGACCGCGAAGTCCTCCTGGCCGTGACCGGGTGCGGTATGCACCGCTCCGGTACCGGCCTCGAGTGTCACGTGCTCGCCCAGGATCACCGGCACCTGCCGTGTTTCAAACGGGTGGTTGAGCTTCAGACCCTCGAGCACGCGGCCCTCGAAGCTCGCCAGCGTCCTGGCGTGCGAGAGACCGAAGCGCTGCAGGCACGCGCTCGCCAGCTCCGCGGCGAGGATCAGCCGGCGCCGCGCGCCATCGCTCGCCGCCGCCTCGATGAGCAGGTACTGAAACTCCGCCCGCAGCGCCACCGCCTGGTTTGCCGGCAAGGTCCAGGGCGTCGTGGTCCAGATGACCACCTCCACCGGCGCCGCGCCCAGCTCACCGGGAGCCAAACCTAAGCGCGCAGCGAGCTCGGCAAGATCCGCGACGCCGAAGGCGACGTCGATCGCCGGCGAGGTCTTCTCCTCGTACTCGACTTCCGCTTCCGCGAGCGCCGAACGGCAATCCAGACACCAGTGCACAGGCTTGACGCCTTTATAGAGGTGCCCGTTGTCGATGATGCGGCCGAAGGCGCGCAGTTGCTGCGCCTCGTAGCGCGGCGCCATGGTGAGATACGGATGATCCCAGTCGCCCAACACGCCGAGACGCTGAAAGTCAGTGCGCTGCAGGGCGATCTGCTCCTGCGCGTAGGCGCGGCAGGCGGCACGAAAGGCCTGCGCGTCGAGCTTCGCGCCCGGCCGGCCGTGTTTCTTCTCCACCTGCAGCTCGATCGGCAGGCCGTGGCAATCCCAGCCGGGGATGTAGGGCGAGTCGAAGCCCGCGAGCGAGCGCGACTTGACGACGATGTCTTTCAGAATCTTGTTGACCGCGTGGCCGATGTGGATGACGCCATTCGCGTACGGCGGCCCGTCGTGCAGCACGAACCGCGGCCGGCCGCGGGCGATTTCCCGCAGCTTCGCGTAAGTGCCGCGCTCCTGCCAGGCCCGCACCATCGCAGGCTCCCGCTGCGCCAGGTCCGCCTTCATCGGGAAGTCCGTGCGCGGCAGGTTGATGGTGTGCTTGTAGTCAGTCATGTCGATTCAATCAGGTCCCCACTCCCGAAGCTTCAGGCGCCGAGGATCCGGCGCGCCTCCTGCGCATCGCGCTGCATCTGCGCGGTGAGCGCCGCAAGCGTCGCAAAGCGTTCCTCGTCGCGCAGCTTCGCCGCGAACTCCACTTCGATCTCGCGGCCGTACAGGTCGGCGCTGAAATCAAACACGTGCGCTTCCAGCAGCGCCTCAGTGCCACCGACCGTGGGCCGCGTGCCGAGGCTCGCCACACCGGGCAGCGGCCCGGCACCGGCGCCATGCACGCGCACCGCGAAAATCCCGGCGAGCGGCGCACGTCGGCGCCGCAGCGGCAGGTTGGCCGTCGGGAACCCCAGTTCCCTTCCCAGGCGCGTGCCACGCAGCACGCGGGCGCGCATCGAATAGGGTCTGCCGAGCAAGCGCTGTGCGCCGGCGAAGTCCCCGCGCCAGAGCGCCGCGCGCACCGCACTGCTGCTGATGCGCTCCCCGTCCTGGGTCACGGCTGGCAGCACCTCGACCTCAAACCCCAGCCGCTTGCCGGCTGCCGCAAGCACCGGCGCCGAAGCTGCGCCGTGCTTCCCGAAGCGAAAGTCGTGTCCCACCACGACCAGCCGCGCCCGCACGTCCCGGGCCAGAAATTCCGCGAAAGCGTCCGCCGACAGGTTACGCAAACGCTCGCCGAAGCGCAGCAGCCAGGTGTAGTCGAGGCCCAGGGACGCGAGGATCGCCAGGCGCTCGCGCAACGTCGTCAGCCGCGCCGGCGGATCATCGGGCGAAAAATATTCCCGCGGCATGGGTTCGAAGGTCAGCAACACCGACGGCAGCGCGAGGCGCGCCGCCTGGGTGGTCAGCCGTCCGATGAGCGCCTGGTGGCCAAGGTGCACGCCATCGTACGTGCCGATGGTCACGACGCAGCCACCGGCGCATGCCGGAGCGGCCTGGATTCCGCGAATGAGCTCCAATGAGAACTGCCTAACCTATTGATTCATAAAGAAGAGTCTGCGACAACGAGGCATCCTCCGCGCAGCTGCCATGCAGTTTATTTGAATGCCCGGCCGGGCGCCGCTTAGGTAAGCCGCGGCGCGTTGACAAGGCGCGCATCGATACGCAGACTACCCGGCCCCGCGACCCGGGGATGCCTTCAGTTATGGAGATTTCGTGGCCAATACCAAGTCCGCCGAGAAAGCCGCCCGCCAGGCCGAGAAGCACCGCGCGCGCAACGTCGCGCTGCGCTCACGCATGCGCACGGCCGTGCGCAATGTGACCGCCGCCATCAGCGGCGGCAACAAGGAAGCGGCCAAGAGCGGCTACCAGAAGGCGGTCCCGATCATCGACTCCCTGGCCGGCAAGCAGATCATCCATCGCAACAAGGCTGCGCGGCATAAGAGCCGTCTCGCGGCCCGCATCCGCGCCATGCAGTAGGGGTGTGCGGTGAGTGCGAACGACAAAACTCGCCCAGCTGCGGTTGTTCCGGTGCCTCTTAAGATTCGTCCGGCGGCGCGGCGGCAGCATCTGCTTGAGCTGATGCGTGCTCGCGTGCCGCCCGGTCGTGTTCCTCCAAGGCCGTCATAACCGCTTCGCACAGCGCTTTCGTCCCCTCGCCCGTTGCTCCTGAGATGAGAAAGTGCGGCCCGCGGTAACGCAGGGCCCGCACGATGGCGCGCGCGCGTTTCTCGGCTTCGGCCGGCGGCAAAAGATCACGCTTGTTCAACACCAGCCAGCGCGGCTTGGCGAGCAGCTCCCTGTTGAATTTCTTCAGCTCCGCGACGATCGCCCGCGCATCGCGCACCGGGTCCGCCTGCGGATCCAGCGGCGCAATGTCCACCAGGTGTAAGAGCACGCGCGTGCGCTGCAGGTGCTTCAGGAACCGGATCCCGAGCCCCGCCCCTTCAGCCGCCCCCTCGATGAGTCCGGGGATGTCAGCCATGACGAAGCTGCGGTGCTGACCGACCGCCACGACCCCGAGGTTCGGGTACAGGGTGGTGAACGGGTAATCCGCGACCTTGGGCCGCGCCGCGGACACCGCGCGGATGAGCGTGGACTTGCCCGCGTTCGGCAGCCCGAGGAGGCCGACATCGGCGATGACCTTGAGCTCAAACTCCAGCGAGCGCTTTTCACCGGGCAGACCGGGGCCAAACTGCCGCGGCGAACGATTGGTGCTGGACTTGAAGCGCTGGTTGCCCCAGCCGCCCTTGCCGCCGCGCGCCACCAGGAGTTCCGAGCCGTCGCGGGTCAGGTCGCCGAGTTCCTCCTGGGTTTGCGCATCGCGCACCACCGTGCCGATCGGCACCGGCACGTACAGATCCGCGCCGCCCCGGCCGGTGCAATCGTTGGCGCCACCACCCTCGCCGTGCTGCGCCCGGAAGGTGCGCTCGATGCGAAAGTCCGCGAGCGTGTTGATGCCGGAGGCCGCGCGCAGGTACACGCTGCCGCCGTTACCGCCGTCACCGCCATCGGGGCCGCCGAAGGGCACGAACTTTTCACGCCGGAAGCTGGTGCTGCCCCGGCCACCATTGCCAGCCTGGACGTGTGCTTTCGCCTCGTCGACGAATTTCATGGGATCACTCTAGCGTAAGAAACAAAAACCCCGGCGCGAGAGGGCCGGGGTTGGTGGGAAATCAGCCTTCAGAACTAGCCGGCTTACGCCTTTTCGGGCAGCACGCTCACGTACAGACGCTGTTCGGCGCCCTTGCGGTCGAACTTGACCTTGCCGGTCACCTTGGCGAACAGCGTGTGGTCGGTGCCCAGACCCACGTTCGCGCCGGCGCGCACTGGCGTACCGCGCTGACGCACGATGATGTTACCGGCCAGCACCTGCTCGCCGCCGTAGCGCTTCACGCCTAAGCGTTTGGAGTGGGAGTCGCGGCCGTTCTTGGTACTGCCGCCTGCCTTTTTATGAGCCATGACTTACTCGTGTCCTGTTCGCAAAGGCGCCGGACTTCAGCCCGCGCTGATGTCGGTGACCTTCACTTCGGTAAACAGCTGTCGATGATTCTTCTGGCGCAGGTAATGCGCACGGCGCTTGAACTTCACGATCGACACCTTGGCGCCCTTGCCATGGCGCACGACCGTCGCCAGCACCTTGCCACCCTTCAGCGTGGGCTTGCCGACCTTGACGTCCGCACCCTCACCGACGAGCAGCACTTCGCCAAATTCGACCGTCGCGCCCGGCTCGGCGTCGAGCTTCTCGACCTTGAGCACGCCGTCCTTGGTCACGCGATATTGTTTGCCGCCCGTGGCGATGACTGCGTACATGGTATTTAAGGAGATCTTGGGGTGAGGGCGAAAGGCCGCGCATTCTACTGGCGACCCAGGCCGCGGTCAAACGGCGTTTTTTCCAAGGCGCGCAGGTACTTAGCGCCGTCCGGGAAGCGCGTTCCTCCAGGCTCCTGCGGGGCGAAAATGCGCACCCGGCCCAGGGGGTCCGGCGCGGGGGCGTAAGGAGGGCGAAACGGTCTGCGCAGCGTCACCACGGTCGGCTAGGATGCGTGCGCAAATGAGCCTGGAAGAGATTCGCGCGCCCGTACGCGAGGACCTGCGCGCCGTCGACGCGACCATCCGCGCGCGCCTGAAAAGCGCTGTGCCCCTCGTGGACCAGATCGCCGAGCACATCATTGCCGGCGGCGGCAAGCGGCTGCGGCCGCTGCTCGTGGTCCTGAGTGCGCGCGCCTGCGCGGTGCAGGGCGCCGCGCCCATCGAGGCCGCGGCGTTCATCGAGTTCATCCACACCGCGACGCTGCTGCACGATGACGTCGTCGACGGATCTTCCCTGCGGCGCGGGCGGCACACGGCGAACCAGGTATTCGGCAACCAGGCGAGCGTGCTGGTCGGGGACTTCGTCTACTCGCGCGCCTTCCAGATGATGGCGGCCTTAAGCAGTCAGCCGGTCATGGAAATCATGGCGCAGGCAACCAATGTCATCGCCGAAGGCGAAGTGCTGCAGCTCATGAACGCGCACGATCCGGACACAACCGAAGCGCGCTACCTCGAGGTCATTTACCGCAAGACCGCGAAGCTCTTCGAAGCGGGCGCAGAGGTTGCGGCGGTGCTCGCCGACGCGCCGACGGCGATGCGCGCGGCGCTGGCCTCATACGGCCGCCACCTGGGCACCGCCTATCAACTCGTCGACGACGTACTCGACTACCGTTCCAACCCGCACGAGCGCGGCAAGAACCTCGGCGAGGATCTCGCCGAAGGCAAGCCGACCCTGCCGCTCATCCACGCATTGAGGAACGGTAGCGAAGCGCAGCGGGAGGCCATCCGCGAGGCGATCCGGCACGGGGGCCTCACGCAGCTGCAGTCGGTGGTGGCAGCGATCGAAGCCACCGGGGGACTTGAGTACGCTGCCAGCCGGGCCCGCGAAGAAAGCGATGCGGCCCTGGCGGCACTCGCAGTCCTGCCGGACTCTTCTTATAAGAGCTCGCTTGCCGCGCTCGCGCGCTTTGCGGTCGAGCACACGACCTGAGAGGACGCGGCGGGATTGCTGGACCTGGAAGGGCATCCCCAGGATTTTCGCTTGCGTTGAAGGTGCAGGCGCGCTCAAGTAGACTTCGCGGCCCGCTGCCCTGGCCTCCCTGGGGTCGCGGTCGCGCCAGATTCGGGGTGTAGCTCAGCCTGGTAGAGCACTACGTTCGGGACGTAGGAGTCGCAGGTTCAAATCCTGTCACCCCGACCAATGATCTCAGTGTCCATTCCGAAGACATAGGTGACGGTTTATACCGGTCACATCGCTGACACCTTAGCACTGAAGGGATTGGGGGCACATTCGACGCGGGTGCACTAGGAACTTCACATCCACGTGTACGCGGTGCCCGGGCTGTGGCTTCTCGTATCGCTTCCAGGGCCGGCCTGTCGGCCGACGCTTGTGGTTGGCCGGTAGCCGATTCATTCCATAACGGATCAGAATGCGATGTACCGTGGAGCGCGCGACCGTCATATGGTGAAAGCGCTGCAAATAGCTGGCAGTCCTGCCGGGTCGAAAGTGATAACGATCTCGTAGGTACAGGATCTTGGAGATCACCACACGGGGCGTTGCCTTCGGAAAGTGCTGCGGGACTCGCGGTCGGTCGCATAAGCCGGCCTCACCGTGACTTTTGTACCTGGCTCTCCATTTATAAAAGGTTTTGCGAGAAAGGCCGAAGTGTCGGCAGGTCTGGGCGACGCTCCTGGGCATGTCACTGGCTTGCCGCAACAGCTTCAAACGCCAGGCAACCACTCGGTTCTGTTCGTTCTTATTCATGGGGTCTCTCCTGGTTCGAGAAGGGAGCCAGAATGTCACCTTAGTTCTGGGACTTCACACGTGGGTTTTTCCCTCTAGTCCGTTGACGGGCGGGTCACGTCCCGGCCGGGCGGATGCGCCCAGTCGTCGCCTCACGTTCACCCGGCGGTAGCCTCAAGACACCGATCCAGCGCGTCACAGGTAGCTGAGCCACCAGTCCCGGCGTTGCTCCTTCACGCCGGCGAACCAACGGCACAAGGGATACAGCACTGCGAGAATCGCGATCCAGGCGACGTACACGACCGGCAGCGAAAAGCCCGAGCCGTGGAACGCTTGCGGGTGGAGCACCAGCGTGCGCAGCTCGTCGAACTGGCCCGCGAGACTCTGGTGGGTTGCGACCCGCAGACCGATCGACAACGCGTGCGCGACGTACACGTGTATCACGTAGAAGAACAGCGGCACCGAGCCAAACGTGAGAAAAACGCGCGCCCACATGCCGCGCCAGCGCTCGATCAGCGGCATGAGAGTCAACACCGGCCCGAGCGTGGCGCAGATGAACATGAGAGAGGGCGGGTACTTCTGCACGTTGAGAAAGGCCATGACGGACTTGCCGAGGTCCGCCTGCGGCGACCAGGGCTGCGGATTGCCGTAAGCGTTGAGGAAACGCAGCACCAGAAACGCGGCAATCATGGCGAGCCCGAGTGATACCAGAAGCCGGTCGCGCGTGGCGGGCGGCGCCAGGAATACTTGCCCCAGCCCGTAGCCGAAAGCCATGACGCCGAACCACGGCAGCAGCGGATAGATGTCGAGGGCATAGGGCACGCCTCGGAACAGCAGCAGCCCCGGCGCGTGCACTGCGGTCCAGAGATCCGCGAAGGAGCCCAGCTGCGCCGGCGCAATCGGGTCGAGAAGATTGTGGCCCACGATGATGGTGGCGCCGATGGCGAGCACCCCCAACCGCGGCAGCCATACTAGCGCCGCCAGCGCCGCCATCGACCAGCCGATCGCCCAGATCACCTGCAGGAACAACATGAACGGCAGCGAGAATGACCAGCCAAACCCCAGCACCGTGGCCTCCAGGACGACCAGCCACAAGCCCCGCTGCAGCAGGAACAGCGACAACTCGCGCCGCGACTTGCCGCGCGCGTGCTGCAACCAGGCGGAGACACCGGCCAGGAACACGAACGTGGGCGCGCAGAAATGCGTGACCCAGCGCGTGGCGTAAAGCAGCGCAGTGGTGCGCTGCGGATCGAGCGCATCGAAGTCGTACGCCGAAATGTGCAGGAAGTCGCGCACGTGATCGAGCACCATGATCACGATCACTAAACCACGCAGGATGTCGAGGGAAATGATCCGCCGCCGAGCGCTTTCAAGCACCGCTGAATTCTGCACGGGCACCTCCACCGCTTGATCCGTGGCTAACTGACTGTCATTCGACGCCCTCGACAATGCGCAAGTCCCGGTCAACCGCGTTCCCAAGTGCGCGTAGTGCCTGTTGATATTCAGGACTGTCATGCGCGGCGATTGCTTGCGCGACACTATCAAACAGAATGAGGACGATGCGCTGATCAAGCCCACCTTCATAGACGCGCGCAGGCAGCCCGCGCGCCAGGAAGCGACCGCCCGCCGCTTGAAGCGCAGGGGCAGCAAGCTTCGCGTACGCAGCGAGAGCCTCTTGGTCGCGGACCGAGCGGTACGCAGCAATCCAATATGCTTTAGCCATGGTTTTGAGGAGTGTCTGTTGAACGTCGAGACGGACCTGAAACGCGAGCTTAGTCCCGAACGGGAGTAGAGTCTGCTTCACCAGGAGCAGACGATGCTATGAACGAAACGATTCGCGACTTCCTCAAGCGCCGCGTCCGATGGTGCTTGGCGATCGCTGTGGGCGGTTGGCTCCTCTTCCCGCTAGTAGGACTCTCGTCCCGCGGGGAGATTCAGCCTGCAATCGCAGGTCTTGGAGTTCTCATGTTCGGCGGCGGGGCTCTTGCCATGCACTGGATGGTCCGCTGCCCAAGGTGTTCCGTTCGTCTCGGGCAGATCGCCATGACTCTCGGGATTCCAGGGCTGAAGCCGAAGCCCAACTTCTGCCCCTATTGCGGCGTCAACCTGGACGAGCCACGTGAAAAGCAGACCGCGCCAGGCCAGCAGACACCTTTTAACCCGATCCGTTGAGGGGTGTGCGGCGTGAGCTTCGATGAGCCTCGCGAAGCCCCCGGGCCGATCTCCTGAAAGGCTGGCGAACACGGCACCGTGTCGACCCGCGAATGTTTGGACAGCCGGTTCAATCGACTCTCGCCAGTTGACTCTCACGTAAGCCAAAGGTCTGATGCTGACTGGACCGGACCACGGACACACGGGTCGGCAAGTGCGGGGGCATGATGGGCGAGGGAATAACCCGGCGCGATTTTCTTGATGGCGTCGGCTGCGCGATCGTTGCGGGCAGTGCCGCGCCGGGCTTAGCCCGCGCGCAGGACGCCCAGGGGCCGTATCCGCCAGCGCGTACCGGTTACGGCGGCAGCCGGCCCGCGGATTTCTCGACCGCCCACGGCGTGCGCGATGGCCGTAAGTACGATCTGCGCGCTCAGCAGGTCCGCGAACGCTACGACGTGGTGGTGATCGGCTCCGGCATCGGTGGTCTTGCAGCCGCGCACTACCTGCACCGGGCACGGCCGCGGGCCCGCATTCTGATCCTCGACAACCACGATGATTTTGGCGGCCACGCGCGCCGCAACGAGTTCAATGTCGGTGGCCGCTTCCTGGTGGGCTATGGCGGCAGCGAATCAATGGACGGACCCAAGACCCGTTGGACGAGTGTTGCGCGTGCCTGCGTAGCGAGCCTCGGCGTCGACCTCGATCGGTTCGAAACGGCCTTCCAGGGCCATCTGTACCCGGGACTTGGCCTGTCGTCGGGACTGTTCTTTCCGCGCGAGGTGTACGGCGTTGACCGGCTCGTGACCGGCGATCCGGTGCGCTCGTTGCCGAGTGACGTTCCTTCCCACCTTCACAATGCCCGTCCTGCCGCCGCCTTCATCGCCGACTGTCCCGTCGATGAGGTGCAGCAAGCGCGCCTGCTGACGCTTTACACGGACACGCACGACGTGCTCGCTGGCAAGAGTCACGCCGAAAAGGAGCAGCTGCTGAGCACCACCTCCTACCGCGACTACCTGCAGCGCTACTTCAGCCTCGACGAGCGTTCGCTGGCGATGTTCGACGGGCGCACACTCGACCTGTTCGCCAGCAAGAGCGCGGCAGTACCCGCGCTGCTCGCGTGGGGGTGCGAATACCCAGGCTTCCAGGGGCTTGGGCTGCGGATGCCGAAGGCCGGGATTCTGGAAGGCGATCCGTACATCTACCACTTCCCTGACGGCAACGCCTCGCTGGCGCGGCTCTTCGTGCGCAAATTGATTCCCGGGGTGGCCGCGGGCAGCAGCATGGAGGACATCGTCAGCGCGCGCTTCGATTACAGCCGGCTGGACCTGCCCGGACAGGCAGTGCGGCTGAGGCTCTCTTCGACCGTAGTCGCGCTCGCGAACGACGCCACCGGCGTCGATGTGATGTACGCGCAAGGCGAGAAACTCACGCGCGTGCACGCGGACCAC
The DNA here is from genome assembly GCA_963793895.1 of uncultured Gammaproteobacteria bacterium. GTDB lineage: Bacteria > Pseudomonadota > Gammaproteobacteria > Steroidobacterales > Steroidobacteraceae > 13-2-20CM-66-19. Next base: position 607,812 of record CAWCBV010000004.1, on the reverse strand, counting down.
GCGGTCTATGCCGGCTACTCGGCGATGCTTCCCTACATCTGCCCCGAGCTGGGCGCCGCGCAGCGCAAGGCCGTGTCCGACCAGGTCAAGGCACCGCTCGTGTACGTCAACGTCGCCATCCGCAACTGGCGCGCGTGGGTCAATCGTGGAATTCATTACGTGAACAATCCGGCCGGGTTCTACAGCAACCTGAAGCTCGACTACCCGGTGAGTCTCGGCGACTACCATTTCCCGACGCGCCCTGAAGAGCCGATGATCCTCCACCTGGTCCACGTTCCCTGGCCGGAGGGTCCGATCAAGGACCTGCGCAGCACCTGGCGCGCGGCGCGCGCGCTGGTATACGCGCGCCGTTTCGAGGAATTCGAATCACACGCGCGTGACGAACTCACCCGGATCCTCGGTCCGGGCGGCTTCGACGCGGACCGCGACATCGCTGCGATCACCGTAAATCGCTGGGGGCACGGATACGCCTACGAGGCGAACTCGCTCTACGATGACACCACCGCAACCGAGCGCGAGATCAAGGCAGGCGCTGCGCCGCTGGGGCGGATTCATTTCGCCGGCACCGACGCCGCGTGGGCGGCTTATGCGCACAAGGCCATGGATTCCGCGCAGGCGGCGGCGGCCGAGATTTCCGGCGCGGAGCGCGCCACTTAGGATCACGACGGCACGCTGCTCACCTGCCTGAACGCCGATCTGCTCGCGCCGTTCCAGGCGGTGTCTATTTCGAAAATGCGACTCGCGCCACCACCCACTGGCCATCGCGTGGATCACCCGTTGCGAAAATGCACAGGTCACGAGCGTCATTCTGCTTCGGGGTGGAAACCGTCGACTTGAGTTCGTTTTGCCCGTCCCCCCGCCCCCCAGGTGCCAGCGGCAATCTCGCGAGCAATGGCCCCGTGCACGAATCGGCGTGGATCTCGAACTCGCCGGCCGCGCTGGCCTTGGGGCGTACGACGGCGCCCTCGGCCTCATCGCCGAAGCGCCACGCGACGCGCCCGACGGTCAGGGTGACGTGGTCGATGTCTTGCAGCGGTGCGCCGTGCCACAACCAACACATGTCGCCGGCCGCCAGCTTGTAAACCGGCCTCGGGCCCTGTGCCCGCTGGTCACCGTCCACGCGCAGTGCCGGCCGGTCTGAACAGGATGTGAGCTCGCTGCCGTCGCGGCTGAGCAGGGCCGAGGCATCCAGCACCTGCGTGCGTGGCGCGGCGAGCTCGAACTCGCCGGGATCGAAGGTCGCTGCGCGCAGCGTCACATTGCCTTGCGCGGAAAACTCCAGCGGGCGGACATACTGCGCGGATGTCGAGACCGGCGTGGAGCCGTCCGTGGTGTAACGGAGCGCGCCGAAGTTTGCCTGGTTAGAAAGCGCGACCCGCAGCATCCCGTTGGCAGCTGCGGTCACAGCGAACGTGGGTGCAAACGCCGTGTCGGCATAGCCGATGCCGAGTGCACGGTAGCGCGCGAGCTCGGCGCTCAGGCGCTGCAGGAATCCGTTCCACTCATGCGCGCTGGCCGCCGACCACCCCAGTTCCGACAACGCCGCGAGGCGCGGGAACAGCGCATGCTGGTCGTGCGCGAAGCTCGGCATGAACTCCGTCCACAGATTGCCCTGCACGCCGATGACGCGCCGCGCGTCGGCGGCGGTTGCACCGTTCGGGATGACGGCGGTGTCATAGGCTTGCCGCAGCGTCGTCATGGGAGGCTGCCCCGGCCCTTCGTCGGGCAGGTCTGATTGATAGTGGTCGAAGTACAGCGACTCCTCCGGCGTCAGGACCACATCGTGGCCTTGCGCGGCCGCCTGAAGTGCAACGTGCTCCTCATCGCTGCCGTGCCAGGACATCACCACTTCCGATGCCGGAAGCTTCGCACCCGCAACCAACTCGTCGTCCCAGCCGACCGGTGTGCGCCCGTGCTCGACCAGATGGTCGGCGACCCGGCCGGTGAACCAGCCCTGTAACTGATCCATGTTCGCGAGCCCGAGCTGCCGCATCCGCGCCTGCAGCTCGGGCGATGCGTTCCACTGCTGCTTGTCGGCTTCGTCGCCACCGATCGAGATGTATCGCGAGGGAAACAGCTGCATCACCCGATCGAGCACGTCGTCGACGAACTGCAAGGTCTGCTCGTCCGGTTTCAGCAACCAGGGACTGACCCCCCAGTCCGTCCACACGGCCGGGCGCTGGCCGGTGACGCCGAGCCACGGATACGCGGCCACCGCCGCCTGCGAGTGTCCCGGAAGGTCGATTTCCGGGACAACGGTTACGAAGCGGGCGGCGGCATAGCGCACGATGTCGCGTACCTCGGCTTCGGTGTAGAAGCCGCAGTAAGGTTTGTCGGGAGCGCCGGTCAGTTCGATGTCGAGTCCCACCGCCTTGCGGCACGCACCGGTCTTCGTGAGTGCGGGGTACTTGGGTATCTGGAGCCGCCAGCCCTGGTCCTCGGTCAGGTGCCAGAGCAACACGTTGAGCTTCTCGAGCGACATCCAGTCGATCAATTTCTCGATGTCGGCCAGGCTCTGAAAATGCCGCCCTGAGTCCAGTAGCAGCGCGCGCCAGGCGAAACGCGGGTGATCGTCGATGACGCCCTCGGCAATCTCGGCCGCGGTGCCGCGGACCCAGCCCGGCGGCGTCAACAACTGCCACAGCGTGACACCGCCATAGAACGCGCCGCCCGGCGAGCGCGCGATAACTTGGATTCCGTCGGCGCCTACAACGATGCGATAACCGCTCTGCCCCACGACACTCGCGTGAGGATCCACGTCGAACGTGATTGCCGCGTGCACGTCAGCCGCAGTCGCCGGGTGTAACTGCAGCCCCCGCGTGTCTGCCACCAGCTGCATGAACCGATCCGCTATGCGCCGAACCCGCCGGTAATCCGCGCCACGCACCGCCACCAGGGCGCCATCCGCAATATTCACCACACCCGATGGGGCCAGGCGCACGTCTGCGGGCTGGGGTAACAGCGACCAGCTGGATGCTGCTTCCGCGGCAGTTGCCATCGGCATTGTCGTCAGCCACACGAGCGCAATCGCGGCGAGACTCTTGCCGGCGTCTGGGCTCATCTGCGCCATGCGCGGGGCCCCTGAACGGGCCACTACACGACGGGTACTTGGCTGACGTTGTTCTTCGGATCCATCCAGAACGATTCGTTCACGAAGCGGGCGAAGATTTCGCGCGGCAAGATAGGGGTGCGCTCGATCGGCTCGACCTTGGGGCGCACAGTGTGCAGGCCGGGCATGCCGACCCGGGCGTCGAACTCGTCCGCGTTGTAGGAGACGTGGTCGAAGTCGTGTTCGAACCACGGTTCGCCGATGAACTGGTAGACCGCGCGCATGGCCGCCGCGGGGTTGCGCACCAGGCTCTCGTAGGTCAGCAGCAGCAAGTGGCCCGGGGCATATTGGCCGTAGAACGCATCCTTAACGGCCTGGAAGGAGAACCCTACCATGCCGCGCGGATCAGTCAGCGCTTCGACACGCGAGTACATCGTGGTATTGGTGTCGAAGCGGAAGACCTTGCTGACGCCGACCGGTTGCCGGCGCACCAGCCGTTCCATGCTGTCCAGTACCCAGGACAACTGGCGAACGCACGCGATGACCTTCGCCTCCGGAAACAGCGTGTCGAGCAACTGCATCCGGCTGCACCACAGCCGGCTGGTATCGAACACGACGCTGGCATCCGGCTGTCCCGCGTAGAAGTTCTCGACCAGGCCGCGCAGCATTGCAACGCGCTGGTCGTCGGAAACGTCAAATGAAAAATCGTTCTTGCTGCTCGCCTCCGCGATCACCACCCCCATGATGTCCGCAAGCGGGCTGGTCATGCCCGCGCGGTAACGCGGGTTCTGGCTGAGGATCGCGGCCAGGAGTGTGGTGCCCGCGCGCGGCAGTCCGGAAATAAAGTGGAACTTCCGGGCTGACTTCGCGACGTGAGGTGCAGGCATGTGGGCCCTATCGAGTGCAGCGGGGATGTGGGCTGGACAAAAGCGTGGGTACGCGCGTCATGAAGAGTCTGGCCAGATTCAATGCTTCATTTGCCGCGAAGCAGCCGTCCGGCTCTCGACGCCGACCGCCACGCTGCGGGTTGGAACGTTCCATCCGCTCACTTCGACCACCGGCGTCGCCGCCCCCGGCGGGGCGAACCGCGCGGTCAGGGTAAAGGATTCGCCAGGCCACAGCGTGACGTCATTGTCGCTCCACAGGATCGGCAGCATCAGCTCGCCGCCCGCAGATCGCCTGATCGAGACGTGCTGGAACAGCGCCACTGCCCCGGAGGATGGGGGTACGGTCAGCGTGACCGTGGCGATGTCCGCGTCCCCCTCGTGCCGCAGCGTCGCGCGGACCTCGCTCGTCGCGGCCGGCAAGGACTGCAACGCGGTCAGGTCCGCGGATCGAACCACTGGCGTGAGATACCAGTTCGAATGTGCCCAGTCGAGCTCGTCGGTTTGCGTGGACAGCCAATAGACGTTGCGGCTGATCGGTTGGCGGTTGGCGGACGCGAGCTCGAGCTCGATGAAGTAGGTGCGCGACAAGCCAGCCAGCGCCGGCAGTGTCGTCAATTGCCGCGCGCCGTTGGCGGCGAGATCGATGTCCTGCAGGCGCCGCTCGTAAGGCACGCTGCCGTCGAGGTTATGTACGCGCACAATCGCCTGTAATCCGCGCTCATTCATGAGCGTGTGGTTCACCAGTATGATCGCGCGCGTATCGTATGAGTACTGGATGTGTACCGGCTCGTTGGCCAGCCGCGCGCCGAAGTAGGCGCCGGCCGGATTCAGGAAATAATCGTACAGGTGCCAGTGCAGCGACGGCCATGCGTTGTTGAGCATCCAGTAGATGACGCCGGTCGAGGGGTTGGCCGTATCCATGTGCGCGTTGAATGCCTCGAATTGCGCTCGCACGTTGTCGTAGTTTTCGAGCTGGGACTTGGCGACGTAGTCCGCAAGGTCCCTGGGTGCGCCATAGCGCGCGGCCAGCGCGGTGTCGAACGGCGCGAGGCTCGCGAATGTGGACCAGGCAGCGCCAGCGTGATACTGCCGCACCTGTGGGTATTTCCACAGTGCCTCCAGCTCCTGCGGCGAGAGCATGCGGGTGAGGTCCTCCAGCGGCGGAATGCTCGGTCCAGCGCTGGCTTCGGAGTTGAACCCGAACGCACCGCCCTCCTTGTCGGCATACCAATATGCCGGCGGAACCCACGTGTAGGGCCCGGGCATCTTCATGCCGGACGGTCCGGTCTCGGCCGTGGCCTCATCTGCCGCCGCGGCGATGACCGGCAGTGTCCAGTCTTCGGCATGCAGGGTATCGACGTACATCGTCGCGACCGCCGCCGGCGGCGCGTGGTCGCTGCCGATCAGGAATCCGACGACCGACGGGTGGTTCCGCAGCAGACGCGCCTCGCTCGCCATTGAGGCTGCGGCCACCTTCTGGTCCCCAGCGTCCCACGGCTCGCCACCCGTCTTGGCCGCCGATTCCCACTTGTCGCAGCACTCCCAGCCGGCCAGGATCATGATGCCGTCACGGTCGGCGAGATTGTAGAAGCTGGCGTCCTCCAGCTTGCCCTCACTGCGAATGGTGTTGAGCCCGAGGTTGAGGATGTAACTGAACTCGGCCTCCATGCGCTTAGGATCGTCGCGCAGGAACATGTCCGGCGCCCAGCCCGCGCCGCGAATCAGCACGGGCTTACCGTTGATGACGAACTGGCGATAACCCTGCTGAGTGAGGTGCGAGCTGACGCTGCGTATGCCGAACGTCGCGCTGGCCTGCCCAGAGATCGCACCATCGACGGCAGCAGTCATCTGCAAACGATAGAGCGGATGCGCACCCATGCCGACCGGCCACCAGACCTGCGGATGCTTGAGGTCGAGGTCCGGGTCGCTGTTGGGGGAAAATGCTACGGTCTGCGTTTGCCCGGGAGCGAGGTGAATCGTTCGCCGCAGCGAAACGCCAGCCACGACGCCAGTGATCATCGCGTCGTGTGCCGACGCATCGAGGTTTCGCGCCTCCACCTTCACGCTCAGCGCGGCGCGCGCGAGATCGGGAAGCGAGAGCGTCGACGTCACCTGCGGAAAACGTATCTCGACCGGCCCCGTCCGCACGATATCCACGCCCCGCCACGGGCCCATGTTGTTGTCCGGTGGCGTTGGGTTCCAGTCCACCCAGCCAATCGACAGGCTCGTCCTCGGGTCGGCCGGGCGCACGCGCAATGCGAGGGTATTGACGCCTGCGCGTACCCAGCGTGTTACGTCGAGCTCATGCACGGGATAGGCACCGGCGACGGCTGCCTGTTCGGCGACCAGCTGCCCATTCAACCACACGTCTGCGCTCGAGATTACGCCATTGATACGCAGCAAGGTACGTGTTCCTGGTGCTGCTTTGACATCAGTGAACTCGGTGCGATACCACCAGGGAATCACGAACAGGTTGGCGCCCGCATCGGGCTCCTCTACCGAGCGCAGGTTGTCGCTGTAGAAGACGTTCTGGTACGTGCCGTTCTCGAGCAGCCCTGCCAGTACGGTCGCACGGCTGCTCACCGGGTACCACCCCTTGGTTGAAAAACCCGCGGCGGAGACTTCGGCGCCGTCTTGCGGCGCTTTGGCGCTTGACTGAATCTGCCAGTGGCCAATGGCAGTTGCGGACCCGGCGGCGCTGTCCACACGCGTGGGCGCGAAGGCGCTTTCGGCGCAAGCGAGCGACGTGCCCGCCAGCGCCGCCAGCGCCGCCAGCGCCGCCACCCCGGTTGTGGGTACGCCCGGGATTCGTTTTACGTCAGCAGCTCCCGAGACAGCGATCACCACTGCGCGCGGACGCCGAACTGGTACATGCGCTCGGAGAAGGTCGAGTGCGACGGCTGATCGGACCATACAAGGTAGTATCGCTGGTACTCGTTGGTGAGGTTGGTGCCGTTCACGAACACCTCGGCGTACTTGCTGACAATGTACGCTACCGACGCGTCGAGGTATTTCTGCGGCGCCTCGTACTGTTCCATGCCTTGGATACCGCCCACGTTTTCCGACACGGCTCGCTTGGAACGGTAGTTGTAGGCCAGGCGGGCCTGGAATCGCTTGCTCTGGTACCAGAGGATGAGATTCCCCGACTCGGTTGAGTTGTCCTGGAACGGAATCTTGTTCCCGGCCAGATCGACCTCGCCGGTGTTGCTGGGCGCGTAGGTATAGTTGAACTCCATGCCGGTATTGGACAACAGCCCCGGGAGGAACGTGAACCCCTGGCGATAATCGAACTCCACGCCGTGGATGCTGTTGCCCGAACCCTGAACCGGCTCGGTGATCGCGACGCAGTGGTGGCGGTATACACCGTCCTCGTCCGGCAAGTTGCAATTTTCCACGCTGCCGGTGTTGATGAAGCTCTGCACGTCGATGTGGAAGAACTGGAGGGCGACCATGCTCGTAGGGTTCATGTAGTACTCGAAGTTGACACCGTAGTTCGTGGAGCGCCACGGGTCGAGCTGCGGATTGCCGTTCGAGGTGCCCGACGAGACCTTGAAATACGCCGGGCCCTGCGCGGGTTGGACGAACGAGTAGCCCAGCGTCAGGCCGCCGCCCCATTGGCTGAGATTGAGGGGCATCATGTTCTTGGAGACGGCGAGGCGCAGCACCAGCTGGTCGGTCATGTTCAGCGCGAAGTTCACCGCCGGCAGGACGTCGTTGTAACTGCGCTGGGTTTCCTGGGTGCCGTTAGTGGCGGGCTCGGTGCCGTATTGCCCCGGCAGGCCGGTCAAAGCGTTGGTGATGTCGAGTTCGGTGTGGATGAAGCGTACGCCAACGTTACCGCTGTAGGGCATGCTGCCGAGCTCGCCGCGAAAGTCGGCCTGCAGATAGCTTGCCAACTCCTTCATCCACACGTTCCAGGTGATTCCAGGCGCCTCCTGTGTCGTGGTATTCGGATAGAGCGACTGCCAGAACGCCGTGGGATTGTCCATGGCGTATGGATTGATCCCCCAGAAGGTGATCCCCGACCCGAGCAGGTTGGTGTATTGCTGGAAGTTGCCGGCGAGCGGCGGCGGGGTCTTTGATAACGGTTGTGACGAAATTGTGCCAGCGCGGAAGGAGCCTTGCGAGTTGCCCGCGGTACACCAGGTATTGGGCTGCCCGGACCCCCCATTGCCGCTCAAAATCACATCGGAGCCGGCATAACGCACCAGGCATCCGGTCGCGTTGGGGGTACCGTCCGGGTTGGTGGCACCTATGCCGCCATACACGGGGGTGACAAAAGTGAACCCGTAGTTATCGGCGCTGCGGATGCCGTCGCGTACGCCGAACTTGAGCTTGAAGCTATCCTTGAAGTCGTATTCCCCATCGAAGCGCAACGCGGAGATTGAGGTTCTGCGGTCATAGTTGTCGTTGGCCTCCAGTGTCTTCATCGTCCAGTCGTTGGGGTTGGCGAACTGGGCGGCGAGCGATGCGGGCATGCTGATGCCGAGATAGCGGCTGTTGAAATTCGCAGTGACGGGCACCGAATTCTGGGGCATGCCGTTGGCGTTGAATACGCGGTTCCCGCCCAGTTGGGCCGGATAGACGAAGGTGCAGGGGGTGGTCGTGCCGGGTGTGCTGTAGGCATCAGCCCACGGGCAGCCGTCGGAATTGGAAATGTTGACGTCGGTCTCTATGTTCGACTGGTGGGCTTTTTCGTAGATGCCGCGCACGCTGCCCTTGAAGGCGCCGCCATTGTTGAAGTCCAGCTGGGCATTGATGTTCTGCGCGGTGGAGTCCCAGCGCGTGATCTGCGAGAACGACTCAACGTCGCCCGGATATTTTTGGTACACCTGGGTGGTGTAGATCTGCGAACCGGCCCAGTACTGGTCGGCCGGCGGCGTGTTGTACTGACTCATGACGGTGGCGCCGGTGTTTCGCGACTGCAGCGGCACGTAGGTCGCGCCTTGCCAATCGGGTATGGAATTGAACTGGATGCCGATGTTGCGATCGAACTGATCCTGGTGCGCGTAAAAGTAATCGCTGGTGAAGGTGAACCCGTGGCCAAAGTCCATCTGAAACGACGCGTTGCCGGCCTTGCGTTTGCGCTCAGTGGTGATGTCGTAGAGGCTGATGTCCTGGCTACCCATGAATACGCCGTTGGACTTCCCGTCACCGTTGACGTCGACACTGCCGTTCGGAAACACTTTGATCTTGTTAGGAATCGGCGCGCCGTTCCACGCACTGACGAAGCCGTTGTAGGAAGCGGCACTTTCCTTGTTTTCGCCATTGAGGATGACGCCGTACTGGTCGAGGCCCTCGTTGGCGTTCATGCGCGTGGTGTCGGAGTAATCAGCGGAAAGCTGTAGACCCCAGCGACCATCGCCGTTGTATGAGATGAGGCCGCTTGCCTCCGGTCCGGTCTTGCGCGTGGTGTCCCCCCGTTCCCCGTTGAGCGAATAGCTATAGGTGAACCCATGCGGCAAATCCCATGGCCGGTAGGTGTGCAGATTGATCGCGCCGCTAATGCCGGTCTCGGTCTGGGCGGCAACGGGCGCCTTGATGACGTCCACCTGATTGAACATCGTGGCGGGCAGCGTGGTGAAGTCGGGTTGTTGCGAGTCGATCTGATCCGGCGTGATGAACACTTCGCCGTTAAGCATGGTCCCGACTTGCGGCAGGCCGCGCACGTCCACCGAGGTCCCCACGCCCGCGTCGCGGTTGATCTGCACGCCGGTGATGCGCTGCAGCGCGTCCGTGATGGTCGTGTCGGGCAATTGGCCGATGTTCTCCGCCGAGATGCTGTCCTGGATACTCGGAGCCAGGCGCTTCACTTCGATCGCGTGTATCTGCGACTCACGTACACCGGTGATGGTGACGGTGGTCAACTCGGTGCTCTGCCTGGGTCCCTGGTCGTTCCCGGCGCTGTCGGGTGGTGAGGGTGTCGTCGGCACGTCCTGCGGCGCAGGCTGCTGCGCCCCCGCGTTCTCCGGCACGGCACCCGTGGGCTCTGATGCCATGGCTGAGGTCGCCGCGGCGGCGAGCAACGCCATGGATACGGCAATTGACACGGGGTGCTTGCGAAGCATCTTTGACACGGACTTCTTCATGTTTGTTTCCCCCTGAATCAATGGTGCGCGGGCCGCCGCCCGCGCACGCTCAGCAATTCGGAGATGCCCACGGTCTGATTGCGGATCAGCGGCCGCGCCCACCAGGCGATGCTCAGGATGAAGCCGAGCGTGAGGAACACCGTCAGCAGCGCGACGCGCAGCCCGAGGTGATCGCCCAGTACCCCGACCAGCAGCGGCACCACGGCGCCGCCCAAAATGCCGGTGCAGAGGATTCCGGAGAACGCGCCGTGATAGCGGCTCACGGAATTCAGCGCCAGCGAGAAGACGATCGACCACATCACCGAGAGGAAGAACCCGGCGGCGGAGAACGCGCGCAAAGACAGGTTCGCGGAGCCGAAGAGCGCGAGCGCCACGCAGCCCATGGCGAGCACCACAGCGAACCCGAGCACCACCTTGGAATCGAAGAGCCGCAACAGCACGAGGCCCAAGAGGCAGCCGACGGACATGAGCCCCCAGAAGAGGCTCACTGCCCGCGCGCCCTCGACGGTCGGCGAGAAGTGGTGATAGGTCGCGAGAAACTGCGACATCCAGTCGGCGAGGCTCTGCTCGGTGCCGACGTAGGCGATGATGCCGAGGAAGAAAAGCTGCACCGGCCGCTCGCGAATCAGACTCCTGTACATGGCGAGGGTGCCGGGGCGCTCGTCCTCGGCCAGCGTCACCTGCGGGATGGCGATCCTGGACGTGATGAGGAGCAACAGCACGTAGACCACCACGAAGGCGAAGTAGAGCTCGACCCAGACTATCGGCCGCTCCGGCGTCGGCGACTGCTTCATCACCGCCGCGAACACCAGCGGGCTCACGAACGATGCCGCCCCGAATACGAGCTGTGCCATGACCGAGAAGAAAGCGAAGTGCGGCTCCCCGCCCGTCGTACGCATCAGGGGATTGATGACCACCTGCAGCATCGCCATGCCGAGGCCGATGACGAAGAGGCCGACGATGACGATGAGGTAGGTCGGCGAGAGGCTGATCGCCAGGCATCCGGCGAGGTTCAGGGCAAACGCCAGAAGGAGCGTAAAGCGCGGCCCGCGCGCCTCGACCAGCGCGCCCGCCGGGATCGAGATCAGCCCGTAGGCGAGGAAGAACGAGAATGGCAGGAAACCGGCGAGCGCCAGACTCAGGTGGAAGTCGCCGATGATGGTGGGCATCAGCGGCCCGATGAGGTTCGTCACGAACGAGATGACGAACCACACGACCAGGATGTAGCCCATGATGAGGGTCGACTTCGTCATGCCGGTTCCACCGCCGCCAGGGGAATGAGCCCGCGCAGGCCGGCGAACTCGCCGGCGCCGATCAGGCGGCGCGGGAAGCGTGAAATGATGGTCGAGGCGGTATTGCAGCCGGCGCTGAGCGCCGCGGCGAGTCCTGCGCCGTTGAGCCGGGCGAGCAGGTAGCCCGCGTTGAAAGAATCCCCGGCGCCGATGGTGTCGAAAATCGTCGCCTGCGGCGCGGCGCACTCGCAACGCTGACCGTCCTGGGTGCCGATCGCGCCGCGCGCACCGGTCTTCACCACCAGGGTCGCGCCGCGCCGCAGCAGCGCGCCCAGCTGCTCGATCGCGACGCTCAGATCCTGCGAATCCGCGAGGCTGCGGACCTCCAGATCATTGAGCAGGACGTGATCGCTGTTGGAAATCCACTCCGCGACCTCGGCGCGCACGGCGCTGCTCCAGTCCTGCGGCGGCCAGTTGGTGTCCAGGGCAACCTGGTAGCCAAGCCCCTTCAGGTCGCGGATCAGTTGCGGATAGGAGGCGCGTAGCGCCGGGGTCAGGAACACGCCTGACAAGAGCACAATGGAGTTCGGATGTGGCGCCGCCGCTATGCGCGGTCGCAGCAAGGCGTAGGAGAGCTTCTCCAGGTGTCCCCGGGTGGTAAAGAAAGTGCGCTCGCCGCAGCTGTGGATGAGGCCGACGCTTAAGGTCGTCGGCGCATCGCACACCTCAAGCGCTGCACCGAGCACACGCAGCTGCCCGCTGAGCCAGGTCCCCGCGTCGTCGTTTCCCACGACCGACAGCAGCTGCGACACGCCACCCAGGTAATTGACGGCGAGCGCCGCGTTGGCGGCCGATCCCCCGGCTCGCAGTTCGCTGCGCTCCATGATGGTTTCGGTGCCCATCTGCGGCCAGCCGCCGATCGGTCCCAACACCAGATCGACGCTCACGTCGCCGATAATGGTCAGCTGGTGCCGCTGCTTCCCCCCCATGAGCCGACTATAGGAGCGGCTCAGGGCGGGTGTCAATAAATACAACTATTGGATATAGATATTCTACAAACGGCCGGCGCGAACTGTACCCCGCTGCCCCATCAGGCCCGCCACGTCCGTTCCGGCCCGACGGTCCTGTTGCAGCATCTCGAACCGGGGCGAGAGCAGGTCGTAGATCGGCAGCACCGCGGCGCCCAGAATCAAGCTTTCTGCCTGGCGCTCGGACAACAGGATGCGGGTGTTCGGCGCCGCGACGCCGCCGCGCACTGAAGGGTGCAGCGGCTGCGCCAGGGCCACCAGGCGCTCCACCAGCAGCTTGGGCGCGGAGCCCCCGATGACAATGGTCAACGGGTCCAGCATGTTCTCGATAATGCACACCGCATCGCGCAGCCGGTCGGCCGCCTCACGGCACCAGGCTTTCAGGGCCGGCTCGCTGTCGCGCTCGAGTTGCGCGACGATCAGGGCATCGCGGTCCGGGGCGTCGCTCACCCCTAAGGCTTCCGCCAGCGAGTGCAGCGACAGGTAGCGCTCGAGGCATCCCACGTTGCCGCAGTAGCAGGCCTTGCCGCCCGGCACCACTGGTATGTGACCGATCTCGGTGGCATTGCCGTTGGCGCCGCGGTAGGCGGAACGGTTGACGACCAGCGTGCCACCGAGCCCGACGCCGAAGTGCATGTAGAAGAAATTGTCGAGTGATCTGGCGACGCCAAACAAGGTCTCACCGAGCGCCGCCGCGACGCTGTCGACACTATAAAAGACCTGCAGCCGCGTCGCGTCGCGCAGCTCATCGAGTACCGACAGGTCGCTCCAGCCTTCCAGCGCGGTCGGGCCGATGAAGCTGATGTCGGTCTTGACCAGAGGACCCGGAAGCGCCACGCCAACGCCCCACACGCGCTCGGACGCCGCCGGACGCCGCCGCAGATCCCGGATCAGATTGACCATGGCGGCGAGCGCCTGGCGCTGATCGTGGGTATCGACGTCGACTTCACGCCGCCCGAGTATCTCGCCCACGAGGTTCACCAGCGCCGCCGACGCGCGCCCCGGTTCGAGGCTGATGCCGATCGAGTTGCCGGCGTTGGGGTTGAGCTGGAACGCAATGGGCGGCTGGCCGCGCGACTTCGCCCGTGTCAGCCGCTTCGCGACGATCAGACCGATGGTCTGCAGATCGTTGGTGATGTTGGCGACCGTCTGCGGACTCAAGGACACCATGTCCACGATCTCGCGCCTGGAGACCGTGCCGTGTCGACGGATTACATCGAGGACGATGCGCCGGTTGTACGGGGCGCTTGATTGCTGCGTCGTGCCGCGGCTGACCATATGTTGCTGTCGCCCAGGAGTGCGTCGCGCATGCGCCCGCAAGCGCAGTGCGCGAACATTATATACACAGCCGGTATTTTAATTGGTCGTCAGCCCTCAGCGGCCGTGGCCGTCGTCCTCGCAACCGTGGCCGTTCTGCACCGAGGTCAGCACCTGCTCGACCGCCGTCAGAGTCCGGCCGTAGCAGGCGCCGCTGAAGTCGACGGCGCGGTACGTCTGGGTGGTCTGAGCGCCGGAATGTCCCGTGACATTGAAGCTGGCGTCGAACTGCAGTGTGTCGGTCGAGTGCACGTGGTTGTGGAGCGAACGGTCGCGCCCATGCGAATCGCCGAAGGACTCGCGCACGAGGTCGCGCTGGTCGCTCGTCGTGACCTGGGCTGAGCTGCCATCCGGATTGAAGACGAGCGAATAGTTGAGGCTAAGCGGATAGCTGAAATGCTGCTCGCTGGTGCTCTCCTCGCCGGCCCCGCGCGTCAGCACGCGTGAATCCACGCGCGTGCTCTGCTGCACGTCCTGGATGTCGGTGCTGGGGCTGACATTGAAGGTTTGCGTGCTGAGAAAGTTCACGCTCTGCGTCACGGTGGTCAGCACCCGCCCGTGCGAGGTGTCCACGTAGCCACTGATCGCGAACTCGCGGTTGGAAGCCACCGCGACCGTACCGGTGAAAGTCGTGCCGCCTGCACTGACGGTGATGTTCTGGGAAATCACCGGCGACGGCGCCGCGCCCAGCGTGTTGCTGAGGAGGCCGCCGTGCACCCCGCGCGCGCCGTGATCGGTGTAGACGAGCAGATTCGCGCTGGCGAGGAAGTAGCTGTTGGCGTTGAAAACGCTGACCGCAATGACGTGCGGGTTGCCATCGGCAACGATCCCGGCGAACGGCGTGAGGTCGACGCGGTAGGGTTTGAAGTCGAGCGTCTGCACACCGGGAATCGGCTCCCACAGGTACGGATCGACGCCACCGGTGTAAATCCAGGGGTACACGGGCGCAACCCCGGCGGGCACTCCGTCGATGGTGACTTCGGTCTCGCGGAATGCGGTGTTGCCGCAGCTCTCGAGGTTGGTGGTGTCATTGTCGGGCACGCAGAAGTACCAGAACTCATCGCTCGACTGGCTCTGGGCAATGACGTCCAGGTACAGCCGCTCGACGTTGGTGGGCAGGTTGAGCGTCTGCGTGATCTGGCTCGCGGTCGTGCCGAGCGTGCCGGCATCGCCGCCCGGGCCCTCCACCGGCACCACGATGTCGGGCGTGCGCGGCGCGTCTTCGCGATGCCGGGCCGGATAGAACTCCAGCGCCGCGTTGGCGTAAATGATCCCGTTATACGTCACCCCGTTCGAGACGCCGACGAAGTTGCCGATGTTCGCCTCCCCGGTCTGGGTGGCGCTGAAGATGGCGGACAGGTCGGTCACGTCGCGCTCCACATGCCACGACGGACTCAAAGCCGCGCGCGGCTCGGCGGTGGTGCCGTAGTAGATGTTGGCGTGGCCCAGGTAGAACGCCGCCGTACGATCGAACTGGCGGCCTTCGGTAACGGTGAAGTCTGCGCTCAGGACGACCTTCTCCCACGGTCCGGGGCATGCGCCCGGGGGCGTGTAGCTGAAGGTCTTGGGCGTGAAATCCGCGAACTGTAAATTCTGGAACAGCTGCACCACGCACGGCCGCGCATGCGGCCGCGATACCGGCGGCTCCGCGGTGATGGGGTTGGAGGAGCCGATCTGCGGGTCGGCGGAACGGGCACGACCTGCGCCCGTGCAGTCCCGGCGGCGGTGGCGAGCATGGCGGCAGCTGCGATCAGCAGCGCTCGCCCACGAAGGAAATGCACCGTTCCCCTGGTCATGACTCAAGGCTCCTTAAGATGTTCCTGGCAAACCAAAACGGGCGCACAACATATCACGGGAACTTTTCGGACAAAGCGTCCGTTCCCACGCGCCAGGCGCGCCGCGCGCACCGGCTTGCGCTCCTTAAGTCCCCGGCCTAGATTCAAATGAGGAAGGTAAGCGCGCCACGGCGTGTCAACTGAACGCCCCCTGAAGCGTTCGCACGATTGGGTGCCGCGCGATCCGCAAGCGCGCGGCCGGCGTAACCCGCGCGAGGTGGTGAACGTGCTGAAGAAACTGACTCTCGTTCCCGTGGTCGCGGCAGTGCTCGGCGCAACCGGCTGCGCGTTGCAGGTTCGTACCGACGCCAACGCCGCGCTTGTCCATGCCTGCCACAGCTTTGACTGGGCGGGGTCGTTTCAGGGAAACAGTTCGTTACGAACGACCATCGCGAACCCGCTGAATGAGAGCCGCCTGCGCGCAGCCATCGCGGCGCGCTTGAATTCCATGGGCGTGACTCAGGCCAGCGGCAACGCCGACTGCCTCGTCGGTTACGGCATCGGTGCACATAATGTGGTGGTGGGGCCCGGACCCTACGCGCTCGGCTGGGGCTGGGGCTGGCCCGGACCGTTCTGGGGCGGCGGCGTCGGCTGGTACGGACCAGACGTGGTGCGCGAGGGCGTCATCGGCGTGGACATCTACGACGGGCCAAGCCGCGAGCCAATGTGGCATGCCTCTGTGGACCAGGATCTCACGGGCGCGAAGGGACCGGAGGCCGAGAAGCGCATCAACGCCGCCGTGCAGGCCATATTCGCCAAGTACCCGGGATAACAGCGGTCCGGATATCTCACGCATACATGCAATAACGCGAGGGCGATCGCATCGTCCACGGGCCCTTCCGTGCCATCGTCTTGAGCGCGAACCGGGTCTAGTTACCTTAATCTGGGTGACTTACGCCATCCCGCGCGCCCATCGATGGAATTGATCATTTAAGGGAATGCCATCCATGCCCTCACCCCGCCTCGCACTCCTCGGCCTGACGCTTGTGGCTGCCATCGCAATCTCATCGGCCGCGTCCGTCCCGCCGTCGATGCACCTGCGCGCTGCCACGCCGCCGGGAACAGCGCATCTGATGGTCTTTGGCGGGCGTTCGGCGAATCAACTCAAGGGCACCGACGCCAAGCTCGATGCGGCGCTCGCGGACCTGGTGCGGCACGCGTATCGGGCGCGAGCCGATCATGCCCTTGAGGATCTGCACTCACTGAGTCCCGCGGCGCGCTTCTCGCGCGGGCCGGACGGCGGCGCGCTCGTGGCCGTGGACGCCGTGACCCGCGGTGACCCGCAGCGCCTTAAAGCGGCGCTCCTCGGCCTGGGCCTGCAGCGTGTTGCCGTCTACGGTAACGACGTCGGCGGCTTGCTCCCGGTCAGCCAGATCTCCGCCGCCGCCGCACGCGATGAACTCATCTCGCTGCGCGCTGCCATGTGGCACACGCGTGCCGGCCCGGTCACCTCACAAGGCGATTTCGCCCAGGGAAGCGTAGCGCTGCGCGCGGCGAACCCCTCGGTGACCGGCGCCGGAGTCACGGTCGGGGTGATCTCCGACAGCTTCAACTGCTATGCCTACTATGCCGCGAACCCCATGAGCTACACACAGTTCGGGCTTAGCAGCTACTACCCCGTGCCACCGAACGGGATCGCGAACCCGCCCGACGCCACCCAGGACGAGGCGAGCGGTGCGCTGCCGGCGAGTGTCCATGTCGTGCAGGAAGCGGACTGCGCGAGCTTCGGCGGGCCATTGCAGCTACCGTACTCGGATGAGGGGCGCGCCATGCTGCAGATCGTGCACGACGTGGCACCAGGCGCCAGCCTCGCCTTCTACGGCCTGACCGGCAGCGAGGCGGATTTCGCCAACGGCGTCACCTTACTCGCTAACGCTGGTGCCCGGGTCGAGGCCGACGACATCGGGTTCTTCGACGAGCCCTTCTTCCAGGACGGCATCATTTCCCACGCGATCGACAGCGTCGTCACCAGAGCCAGCAATCCCGTGGCCTATTTCGTCGCTGCCGGCAACGACGGTGAGCTTTCGTACGAGAACACGGCGCCGAGTTTCAACACGCCCTCGACAACCCCGCCCGGCGAAATGCTCCTGAATTTTGACGCCTCGGGAGCCACCACTACCGTCAGCCTGCCCCTCACCATCGCGTCCTTTATTCCCGGAGAACTCGCAGCCCTGGTCGTGGAATGGGACCAGCCGTACGCCACGAGCGGCCAGATCGGCGATGGTCCGGGCGCCACCAGCCAGATCGACGTGTGCGTCACGGCCCCACCCGGAGGCGATCAGATTCTGAATCTGAACGGCAGCCCGGCGACCTGCACCGGGCCGAATGCCGTGGGAACCGATCCGGTACAGGTCCTCATTTTCGCAAACCCCGCCAACTCCGGTGCCAACACCCCGAGCGAAACGGTCACCATCCAGATCGGAATCGTGACTGGCACCCACGCGCCGGGCCGGATCAAATTCGTGCTGGAAGATGACGGCGCCGGCAGCAGCATCAACCAGTTCAACACCTCGAGCCCCACCATCCAGGGTCACGCCTTCGATGCCAACGCGGGCACGGTCGGCGCCGCGTTCTACGGGCATACCCCGCGTTGTGGTGTGACGCCTGCGAGCCTCGCGCCCTATTCCTCGGCGGGCGGTGACCCGGTCCTGTTCGATGCTGCCGGCAACCCGCAGACGGCAGTGATCCGTCAGAAGCCGGACTTCGTGGGTCCCGACGGCGTCAACAATACCTTCCTCGGCCAGCCGGGAACATTCGGCTACACCAATGGCACCAGCCAGTGCGTGATCAATGGCGCCTTCCCCAGCTTCTTCGGGACCTCCGCCGCCACGCCGCACGTCGCGGCCGTCGCGGCGCTGCTGCTGCAATACAATTCGGGCCTCACGCCCGCGCAGATCTATACGGTGCTGCGCAACACCGCCTCGCCCATGGGCGCCACACCGAACCTGAATGCCGGTTACGGATTCATCCAGGCGGACCAGGCGATCAAGCAGGTGTCGGCGGGCGCGATGCCTGTGACGAACAGCGGCGGGCATGGCGGTGGCGGCCTCGACAGCGCGACCTTGCTTGCACTCGCCGGCCTCCTTGGCCTGCGCTTTTTGTGGGCGGCGCGTGCTTCGCGACGCGCGCCGCTGCGTACCTGAGCTAAGAAGTGAGCGCTGCGAGCGCCGCGAGCAGCGCCTCGCCGTTGGGCGAGCCAAGCCCGGTGCACGCGTCCCACCCGGGACCGGCCTTGTAGGCGCCGTTGTTGCCCTGGGTGATGTCGCGGAAGGCCTTGATGCCGATCTGGTAGAAGGCCGCGTGCGGCTCGCCCACCGGCCGGCCGAGTTTCTGGTTGCAACGCGCGATGAGCGCCGCCCACAGCGGCGCCACCGCGCTCGTGCCGCCGATCAGCTGCGTCGTGCCATCGACAAACACCGAATAACCGGTGAGCGGGTCGGCGTTGCCCGACACATCCGGCACCCCGCGGCCGGGACTGCCTGCGGGAGACTTCGGCACGCCACTGCCTGTCTGCCACGCCGGCAGCGCGAACACCGCGCTGACACCGCCGCCGGTGGCGCCGTCGCCCGAAGCGTTCTCGTTCCACACGACCTCGCTGTGGATCACACCGCTTTTCGCTTCGAGGCGCGTGCCGCCGCAGGCGAGCGCATAGGGGCTCGAGGCCGGGAAATCCACGTGCGGTTGCGTAGCGCTCTCGCCATCGCCCGAGCCGCTGTCGCCGGCGGCCACCGTCACGGTGACGCCGAGCGCGGCGGCATCCTCCAGCGCGGTTTGCATGGCATCGCGTGACGGACCGGTCCAGCCGTCCTCAGGTCCGCCCCAGCTGATGGAAATCACCGCGGGATTGCGGCTGGCATCGTGCGCGGCCTGCGAAATTGCTTCATAGAATCCCTGGTCGGTGTTCGGCGCGAAATACACCGCGATGGCCGCGCCGGGCGCGAGCGAGCCCACCACCTCGATGTCGAGCATCACTTCGCCATCGGCGTCTCCGCCGGGCGTGTTGGTCGCGCCGGCGACCGGGACCGCGGTCACCGTGGGCGTCTTCGCAATGCCGAGCCCGGAAAAATACTGCGCCAGATCACTGGCGCTGAAACCACCGCCGAGCTCGATGATCGCCACCGTCTCGCCACTGCCGTCGGTGCCGGCGGGGAAGCCGTACAGCTGCCCGAGTTGCGGCGGCGTGTAGCTGGTAGTGGGCTGCGCCCGGGGCTTGCGCGAGTACGAGCGGGCGACCGGCCGTCGATCCAGCCCCAGCACCGCGATGACACCCGGCGGCAGCTGCGGCGCGTGGCCGCAACCTAAGAACGGTCCGCGGCCGTCTTCGAGCTGGTAGCGGCCGAGTGTGACGCGGAACGCGCGTTGTAGTGAGCTCGGCACGCCGGTGAGATGCAGCACGCGGCGCGCCGGATCAGCGCTGATCTCGGTAAGACCGTGCGCGCGCGCAAAGCGCCGCAGGCTCTCAAGATCGGCCTGGTCCGCGCCACAGTCGTGCGCGAACTGTGCGCGCGCGGCCAACCGGGGCGCCCGCGGCCAGGATGCCGCCTTAAGTACGGCGCCCGCGCGTCTGCGCAGCACCAGTGTCACATCCAGAGGATCGGTGCCGGTGTGCGGCCCTAAGTACTTCAGCCCAGCGAGTGTGGTCCAGTTCATACGCGACTCCTTGCGCTGCGAACAAGCCTTGGCTCAGCATGCGCGAAGGTGACATGTGAAGAAAAAAAAGCAAGCGGCGCCCCCCGCGCCGC
Source organism: uncultured Gammaproteobacteria bacterium (assembly GCA_963793895.1). Lineage (GTDB taxonomy): Bacteria > Pseudomonadota > Gammaproteobacteria > Steroidobacterales > Steroidobacteraceae > 13-2-20CM-66-19. The sequence goes on along the minus strand of CAWCBV010000004.1, from coordinate 587,633 downwards.
ACCTGCCGCTTTACGGCGGGCACTGCAGGGGGCGTGCTGTGCGCTCGCGCTGCTGGGCGGGGACTTCGCGCGCGCCGCGGCGCCCGACACCGGTTTTGCGAACTTCGCCTTCGCCAGCGAGCTCGGCTCCGGCATCTACGAGGTAGACGGGCGCACTCTGCAGGTCTACCAGCTGCAGCCGAGCTACACGCTGCGCGCCGCGGCGCCACGCGGCGGCCGCCCCGGAATCCACCTGCTCCTGCCGCTAACCCTGGGATTCTTCAATTTCCAGCCGAGCGATCTGATACACCTGCACGTGCCCACGCAGATCAACGCCTTGAGTCTTGAGCCCGGGGTTGAGCTCGACTATTGGTTGAACGATGCCTGGCACGTCTACCCGTACGTCAAGGGCGGCGGCACCTTCGCGTCCTCGACCCAGATCAACGCGGTGATTTACGGCGCCGGGATCCGCAGCGATTTCGCCTTCCACGCCTTAGATGGCGCGGGGCTGTGGCGGGCCGAACTCGCCTACGCCGGCGTGCACTACCACGACAGCGACCTGCCCAACGACTCCTTCACGCGGCTGCGCGATGGCTTCGAGTTGCGCCGCAACTTCAACTGCTGCTGGCGGGATCGCGCCGTGCAGCTCGCGCCTTACGCCATCACCGACATCTACTTCAACGCACCATCCGGACCGTACTCGGGGATCAGCGCCCGCACGCTGCAACTGGAGACGGGCCTGATGTTCGGTGTCGTCCCCATGTGGCAGATCCACGGTTTCGAACTGCCGCGCATCGGTATTGGTTACCGGGTGGCCGGGGTGCTCTCGGGCTGGCGCCTGGTGCTCGGCGATCCGTTCTGAGTCAGTTCGGCTTCAGTCCGTAAACGTCCACTTCACCGTACACCCCGCCGGACCCAAACACCCCGCCGCTGTTGTTGCCGCGGGTGCCAACGTAGACCTTGCCGTTCGCGACCGTGGGCACGGTGAATTTCACCGCATTGCCGGCAGCATCCGTGCCGGTGAGCGAGCTGTTCCACAGCTCGGTTGCCAGACTGGCGGCGTTGTAGGCGTGCAGCACCGCAGGTCCGCAGCGCGCTGACTGCGGCGTGCAGTACTGCGCGTTGTCCAGGGCCCAGACGATGCCGTTAGTGGCCGCAGGCGTGGCCGAGACTGCGGGAGTCGATCCCGGAAAACCAAACGTCGAGGGTGATCGCGACGCGGGGCTGGTGTTGAACAGGTTGCTCGAGTTGAAGACAAAAGCGTTCAGCGGACCGTTAACCCCGGCGATGTAGAGAGTGCCGTTCCAGAACGCGCCGGTCGCGAAGATTGGGGCACCGTAGTTGCCGCCGCCGCAGGGGACGTTGCCCGTGCTATTGAGGAAGCACTGCCGTGCGTGCGCATCCCCGAGGCCGCCCATGCTGTCGCCATTGAGCAGGTACAGCGCGCCGTCCTTGCCGCCGCCGATAACCAGGTGCTGCGGCGATCCGGACGGCAGGTTCAGCACCAGCGCCGAACCGCCCGAGCCAAAGTCCTCATCGTTTTGATCGTCGCTCAGCTGATCCGAAGGTGCGAAGTACGACGACACCGTGAGCCCCGCGGTCAGCTGCAGGAACGAGTCGCCATAGTCGTTGTTGGGAGCGGTGGCGCTGTTGGCATCGAAGACACCGTTTCCCGTGAGTAGATACAGGTGGCCGGCGGAGTCCGCCGCCGGCGCACCACCGCCCATCCAGATACCGCCCTGTTGAACATTGGGTGTCACATTGAGCACCGCGGACTGCGAAAACGAGCCGCCGCTGTACTTGTAAGCCATCACCCAGCCGTACCAGGGCGAGGTGTCCTCATGCGAGCCCCAGGCGATGTAGATCGCGCCGTTCACGAGCGCGAGGCCCGCGCGCTGATTTTGCTGCCGCGGACTGAAGCTGTCGGTTGTGCCCTTGTCCCCGCTACCCGGATACGTCGCTGCAATCACTGCGGGCGAGCCACTCTCCTCGCTGCCCGTGATGTAGTTGATCGCGTGCAAGCGCTGGTAGAACGTCGTGCCGGCCGAGTTCACGGACTTGGAAACCACATAGAGGATGCCCGCCGCCGGGTCGATCACCGCAGTGCTGGTAACGCCGACCTCGGGAGTGATGTCACCGTCGCCCGAACCGACGAGGTGGCCGGTGGGCCCCGCGGGCACCGAGGTTTCGCCGCTCGCCGCACCGTGCGCGGTATCGATGAGGCTGACTTTCCACAGCTGTAGACAGGGATTCGCGTCCGCATCGAAGGCGTAAAGGCTGTCGTGTTGGGTGGCCACGAACAGTACGTTGCGCTTCGCAGCCGCCACGGTCAGGTTGGCGACCCACAGCGGCTGCCCATATACCGCGCCATCCACCTGGCACGTGAACAGTTTGCCAAAAGCGGTCGTGTTCACGTTCGACGTTGTAAGGGCATACTCCTGAGTGTTGGCGCCGTCGCGTGCCAGGTCGTTGTGATAAGTGAACACGCCGGCAAGATCCGTGACGGCCACCGTGATGGAAGCGCTCTTGCTAGCGTCCGTGACACTGGTGGCGGTGAGGGTGTAGACACCTGCGCTGCCCGGCGCGGTCAGTGTCACGTTCACCCCGCTCAGGCTCGTCGCCGGACTGATCGACCCCCCGACAGGCGTTAAGGCCCACTTGACTCCCGCGGCATCGTTCGTGGTCGCCGAGACCTTGAGCGTCTGGGTAACGGCAAGCGCCGCCGTCTTCGGCGAGATGGCGCTGACCGTGATGACGTTGGGGCTGACGGTAAGAGTGAGATTCGTACTCCTGGACTGCGACGGGCTGCCGGAGTCAGTGACCTGCACCGTCAGCGGCGCGGCGGTCACCGGCGTCGTCGGGACTCCGGAAATAACCCCGGCGGCGCTCAGCGACAAGCCGGGCGGCAAGACTCCCGCGGTGAGCGTCCAGGTGTATGGAGTCGTTCCGCCCGTAGCGCTCAGCGTCGCGGAATAGGCGATGCCTACCTGCCCGTTTGGCAGCGAAGTGGTGCTGATGGTGAGCGTGTTTGAGTTGATGGTGAGCGTCAACGCCGCGCTGGCACTCTGCGCCGGACTGCCGGAATCCGTGACCCTGAAGGTGAGCACGGTTCCCGACGCGGCCGCCGTCGGCGTGCCGCTGATGACGCCCGTTGCGGCGTTCAGCGACAGTCCTGCGGGCAAAACGCCTGCGGTGAGCGTCCAGGTGTATGGAGTCGTTCCGCCCGATGCCCCGAGCGTCGCGGAATACGCAACGCCCACCTGGCCGTTGGGAAGTGAACTCGTCGTGACGCGCAGGGTCGCCGGCGTGATAGTGAGAGTCAGTCCGGCGGTCGCGCTTTGCGCGGGACTGCCGGAGTCGGTGACCTTGAAAGTGAGCGCCGCCCCCGCTACGGCCGCCGTCGGCGTGCCGCTGATGACGCCCGTTGCGGCGTTCAGCGACAGCCCGGAAGGCAAGGCGCCGGCGGTAAGCGTCCACGCGTACGGGGAGGTTCCACCGGATGCTGTGAGCGTCGCGGTATAGGCAACGCCCACCTGGCCGTTAGGGAGCGATCCGGTCGTGAGGATCAAGGTCGCCGGCGCGATGGTGAGGATCAGCGCCGCGGTCGCACTCTGCGCAGGACTGCCTGCATCTGTGACCCTGAACGTCAGTGAAGCGCCCGAGGCTGCGGCGGTCGGTGTGCCGCTGATGGCGCCGGTCGAGGCATTCAGTGTCAGTCCCGCGGGCAATGTGCCGCTTGCAAGTGCCCACTGGTACGGCGGCGTCCCACCTGAGGCAGTGAGCGTCGCGGTGTAAGCAACACCCACCTGTCCGTTGGGAAGTGAGGCGGACGTGACGCGCAGGGTCGCCGGCGTGATGGTGAGCGTCAACGTCACGCTGGCCGACTGGGCTGGAGTGCCGGCATCCGAAACCTTCAAAGTGAGTGAGACAGCAGAGACCGCCGCGGTCGGCGTGCCGGTGATGGCACCGGTTGCGGCGTTGAGCGCAAGCCCCGCGGGCAAACTGCCGCCCGTCAGTGTCCACTGGTACGGAACCGCTCCGCCGCTTGCCGCAAGCGTCGCGCTATAAGCAACACCCACCTGCCCGTGCGGCAGCGAGGTGCTGGTGATGCGCAGTGTCGCGGGTGCAATGGTGACCGAGAAGGTTCCGAGGTTGCTCTGGGTGAACGTGCCGGAGTCAGTGACCTTGAAGGTAAGCGAAACGGCAGCCGCCGCCGCGGTCGGAATGCCGGTGATGGCGCCGGTCGCTGTATTCAGCGACAGACCGGCGGGCAACGCACCCTTGGTCAGCGCCCAGGTGTAGGGAGGCGTCCCGCCCGAGGCGGTCAGCGTCGCCGCGTAAGCGACCCCCACCTGCCCGCCGGGGAGCAAGGTCGTGGTGATGTTGAGGCCCCCGCCGCTGAGGGTGATGTTGATCGCCACCGTCACCGTGCTCGTCTGCGCGGGTGATTCAGAGTCGCTGACCTGGAATACCAGTTGCGCGCCGGCGGCGGGCGCGGGATTGCCGGTGATGGCGCCGGTGCTCGCGTTCAGGGTGAGCCCCGCGGGTAACGTGCCGCTGACAAGCGTCCAGGTGTAGGGGCCGATACCGCCGGCTGCTGACAAGGTCGCGGAGTACGGCACACCGGCGGTCCCGCTCGGCAGCGAAGTGGTCGAGACCCGCAGCGCCGCGGGTGTGATGGTGAGAGAGAGCGTGACGGTGATTGTTTGCGCCGGACTACCCGAATCCGTGGCCGAGAAACTGAGGGTCACAGTGCCGGGCGCCGTGATGATCGGGGTGCCACTGATGGTGCCGCTCGAGGTGTTGAGCAGCAGTCCTTGCGGAAGTGTCCCGCCGACGACGGCCCAGGTGTATGGCGCGGTTCCGCCGCTTGCCTGCAAGGTCGCGCTGTAGGGGCTGCCCGCCTGGGCGGCCGGGAGTACCGTCATCGCGACAGCCAGGGGCGCCGGCCCTCCGCTGACGGTGGTGCCGACGCGCCCGCAGCCGGCGAGCAGCAGTAACGCCAGGACCAGGGTGGCCGCGGCCACGCGCCGCTGGCGCGATAGGTGGTAACTGTTAAGTAGCATATTGTTGTTAGTTTTACTTCAGGCCGTAGACATCAACTTCACCGGCGATGCTGCTCGAGCCGGCGGCGCCGCCGGTATTGTTGCCGCGCGTGCCGACGTACACCCTGCCGTTCGCCACCGTGGGAACCGTGAACTTCACGGCATAGCCGGCGGCGTCGGTGCTCGTGAGCGAGCTGTTCCACAGCTCGGTGGCGAGATTGGCAGCGTCATAGGCGTGTAGCACGGCAGCTGCGCAGCCCGGTGATTGCGAGGTGCAGAACTGCGCGTTATCCAATGCCCAGACGATGCCGTTGCTCGTCGTAGCGGTGGCGGAAATCGAGGGACTCGAGCCCGGAAAGCCGAACGCCGTCGGCGAGTTGGATGCGGCGGCGGTGCTGAAGAGCAGACTCCCTGGATTGAACGCGTACGCGCTCAAGGGCTGGTTGAGCCCGGCAATGTACAGCGTGTTGTTCCAGAACGCGCCGGTGGCAAAGATGCCGGCCACGTTGGCAAACAACTGCCGCGCGTGCGCATCCCCGGCGCCGCCCATGTTGTCGCCATTGACGAGGTAGAGCGCGCCATCCTTGCCGCCGCCCACCACCAGGTGCTGCGGCGATCCGGAGCTGAGGTTCAGCACCAGCGCCGCCCCGCCAGAACCGAAGTCCTGGTCATTGGCGTAGTCCGACGCTTCATCGCTGGGCGTGAAGTAGGACGACACGGTGAGTCCCGGCGTCAGCTGCAGCAGCGAGTCGCCGTAGTCGTTGTTGGGGGCGCTGCCATTGGTGGCGTCAAAGACGCCGTTGCCCGTGATCAGGTACAGGTGTCCGGCAGAATCCGCGGCCGGCGCGCCACCGCTCATCCAGATGCCGCCCGCGCCCACGTTCGGGGTGACGTTAAGCGTAGCGGAGCGCGTGAAGGCCGTCCCGTCATAGGTGTAACCCACCAGCCAGCCGTAGTACGGGGTGTTGTCCTCGTGCGAAGCCCAGGCGATGTAGAGCACCCCATTGACGAGCGCCAGGCCCGCGCGCTGGTTCTGCTGACGCGCATTGAAGGTCGTGGTCGCGGTGCCATCGCCCGTACCCGGATAGGTGGCCGCGATCAGCACGGGTGATCCGCCCTTCTCAGTCCCGGTAGCCAGATCGATGGCATGCAGGCGCTGAGAAAACGTCGTGCCGGCGGCATCGACGGACTTGGAGACAACGTAGAGGATACCGGCCGCGGGATCGATCACCGGCGTTCCGGTCACGCCGACCTCTGGTGTGATGTCGCCGGCGCCGGAACCCACGAGATTGCCGGCAACCGCCGTTTCCCCACCCGGCGCGCCGTGCGCCGAATCGATGAGGCTGACCTGCCACAGCTTTGCGCAGGGAATCGCGTCCGCATCGAAGGCGTAGAGACCGTCGTGCTGGGTGGCCGCGAACAACACGTTGTGCTTCACGCCGGCCACCTGGAGGTTGGCGACCCACAGGGGCTGTGCGTACACCGCGCCATCGACCGGGCAGGAAAAGAGCTTGCCGAAGCTCGTGGCATTCACGTTCGCGGTCGTCAGGGCGAATTCGTGGGTGTTGGCGCCGTCACGCGCCAGGTCGTTGTGCCAGGTGAATACGCCGTCGAGGTCAGTAACCGCGACCACTATGGCGGCGTGCTGCGCGCTGCTGGAGACGTTCGTGGCGGTCAGGGTGTAGAGGCCGGCCGTGGCGGGCGCGGTCAGGGAAACCGCGACGCCGCTGGTGCTCGTGGCCGGGCTGATGCTGCCGCCAGCGGGGCTCAGGCTCCAGGTGACGCCTGCGGAATCGGTCGTGGTGGCCGTGACCTGCACAGTCTGCGTCGCACTCAGACTCAATTGCCGTGCGGAAATGCTGACCGGCCCGCTGGGGCCGGTGCCCGAAGCCTCGCTACCCGGAGCTGCGGAACCGTGACTGGAACAACCACACGTGAGCAGCGCCGCAAGCCCCGCGGCGGCGCAGGCGGTGCTGATTCGGTATTGCCGCGGCCTGTCCATGGGCGCGCCGGTCATTTCGTTACGAGGCCGTACACGTCCAGCTCGCCCGATGCCGTCGTGGTTCCGAAGGCACCGCCGGTGTTATTGCCGCGCGTGCCGATGTAGACCTTGCCGTTGGCTACCGTGGGCACGGTGAATTTCACGGCAAAGCCGGCGGCGTCGCTGCTCACCATCGAACTGTCCCACAACTCGCTGCCGAGATTGCCGGCACCGTAGGCACGCAGCACCGCTGGACCGCAGGTAGAAGCGCCGTTGGTGCAGTAAGCAACGGCGTCGAGTACCCAGATAATGCCGTTGGCGCTGGCTCCGGTGGCCGAAACCGAGGGGGTCACGCCAAATTGACCGAACACCTGGGGCGAGTGCGCTGCCACGGGCGTCGGACTCAGAGGCTGCGTGGTGCTCGCCGGATTGAACGGGAAGGCCTTCAGGTTGTCGCCCGCCGCCGCCAGGTAGTAGGTGTTGTTCCAGAACGCGCCGGTCGAAAACAGTTTCGGACCGTTCAGACTGAAGGACTCCAGGGCATTCGCGTCGCCGAAGCCACCCATGGCGCTGGTGTTGGGGTTCGCATTGAGAACGTAGACGGTGCCGTCCTTGCCGCCGCCGATCATGACGCTCAGGCCGGACTGCAGGTTCGCGAGCACCGCCGCGCCGCCGGAGCCGGCATCGTTGTCGGTGGCGAGATCATTGGCTTCGTCCGAGGGTGTGAAGTATGAGGAAACACCCAGTCCACCCGGGCCGTTGGCCAGTTGCAGAAACGAGTCGCCGTAGTCGTTGTTCGGCGGGCTCGCGCTGTTAGCATCGAACTCGCCGTTAGCGGTGATGACGTACAGGTTGCCGTTCGAGTCCGCGGCCGGCGCGGCGCCTGCCATCCAGATGCCGCCACTGCCGCCCATGCCGCCATTGCCGTTGATCACATTGGGCGTAGTGCAGTACGCCCCGGAGGGGGTGAACTGGCTGCCGTTATAGGTGTAAGCGATGACCCAGCCGTAATAGGGTGCGGTGTCCTCGTGCGAACCGGAGGCGATGTAGACGGTGCCGTTGACGAGGGCGAGACCTGCACGCTGGTTCTGCGTCCGCGGACTGAACGTCACGACGGTGCCGCCGTCAGCGGTGCCCGGATAGGTTGCCCCGATGGTCACCGGAGACGCGGGCATCTCGTTGCCGGTGGTGTAATCGATGGCGTGCAGGCGCTGGTAGAAAAGCGTGCCCGCCGCGTTCATGGACTTTGACACCACGTAGAGCGTGCCGGATGCCGGATCGATGACCGGCGTGCTGGTGACGCCCACCTCGGGCTGAATGTCTCCGTATCCCTGGCCGACTAGGCAGTTGGGCCGGCAATTGGGCCCGGAAGTAACCGGCAGCTCCCCGCTCGAGCCGCCGTGGCCGCTGTCCAGAAGGTGCGCGTGCCACAGCGTCTGGCAGGAAGGCGCATCGGCGTCGAAGGCGTACAGGCTGTCGTGCTGGGTCGCGACCAGCACGACGTTGTGCTGTGAGCCACCGACGGTGGCGTTTGCGACCCACAGCGGCTGGGCGTAGACGGCGCCGTCGAGCGTGCACGAGAACAGCTTGCCAAAGCTCGCGCTGTTGACGTTCGCCGGGGTGAGGGCGTACTCGTGCGCGTTGAGGCCATCGCGGGCGAGATCGTTGTGCCAGGTGAAGACGCCGCCGAGATCCGTGACGCCCACGGTAATGGACGCGCTGACGCTGTTCTGGGTGAGGCTCGTCGCGGTGAGCGTATAGACGCCCGCGGTCGCGGGCGCGGTGACCGTTACCATGTTGCCGCTCTGACTGGTCTGCGGGCTGATCGAGCCGCTCGCCGGTGTCAGGCTCCAGGCAACTCCCGCCATGTCGTTGGTAGTGGCGGACACGCCGATCGTCTGGGTGATCGTGAGCGCCGCCGCCTGGGTCGACACCTGCGGCGGAAAGCTGACCGTGATGCCCGCGGGGCTGACGGGCAACGTCAGGACGACGACGCTGGATTGCACGGGAGAAGCCGAATCGGTCGCCTGAAAGGTCAAGGGCGCCAGCCCCGCGAGCGCGGTCGGGGTTCCGCTGATGGTGCCGGACGGACTTAAGGTAAGCCCTGCCGGCAGGGTGCCGCTGGTCAGTGTCCAGGTGTAGGGGGCCGTGCCGCCGGTGGCAGCGAAGGTCGCAGAGTAGGCAACCGTGAGCTGGCCGTACGGGAGCGACGTGGTCGTGATATTCACGGGAGGCGGCGCAATCGTCAGCGGCAGAACCACGCTATCGCTCTGCTGCGGATTGCTCGCGTCCGTCACCTGAAATGTCAGTGAACCAACACCGGCGGGGCCGCTGGGCGTCCCGGAAATTGTGCCCGTGGGCGCGTTCAGCGTGAGACCGGCGGGTAAGGTGCCGCCGGTGAGCACCCAGTGGTAGGGGGGTTCACCGCCGGTTGCAGCGAGCTGCGTTGTGTACGGGACGCCGACCTGGCCGTTCGGCAGTGCATTGGTTTGGATGCCGATCGGCGGCTGCGCGATGGTGAGCGACAGTGTGACGGTCCTGGTTTGTACCGGCTTGCCGGAGTCAGTCACCGCGAATGTCACCGGCACACCGTTGGCAGTCGCCGAGGGAAGGCCTGCCAGTACGCCGCTGGCCGCGTTCAGAGACAGGCCGCCCGGCAAAGTCCCGCTGGTGAGCGACCAGGTGTATGGCGCCGTGCCCCCGGTGGCCGCGAGGTTTGCCGAGTAGCCCGCGCCCACCTGGCCGCTCGGGAGCGATATGGTCGTGATCGCCAGCGTGGCCGACGCGATGGTCAGCGTCAGCGTCGCGGTCGCGCTTTGCGCGGGATTTTCCGCGTCGGTAACTTTGACGGTGAGCGCGCCTGCGGCTACCCCTGCCGTGGGCGTTCCGCTGATGGCGCCGCTCGAGCTGAGCGACAGGCCCGAGGGCAACCCGCCACTGGCCAGCGACCAGGTGTATGGCGCCGTGCCGCCGGAGGCGGCCAGCGTGACGGTGTACGCGTTGCCCACCTGCCCGGCCGGCAGTGTCTTGGTCGCGACGGACAGCGACTGCGCTGGCGTGGAGGCGCCGCTCGAGCCGCCGCTACAGCCGCCGAAGACCAGCATCCCCAGGAGCAATGGAGCCAGGATCGCCAGCCGGTCGTGGCGTGTGGGCGCGAAGTGGACCATGACCTGAGCCGATCTCCCTGAAGCTGGCACGGATCTGTCAATCCGAGGTTCAGCCGGCACGCTTTGTAGTTTCCGCTGCGAGTTGACCCCTGTCAGAGGGCAGCACCGCGGATGTTGTGGTCGCTGCAATGACGCCCGCGCGCCTCAAAGATCGGGTCGGCGGGCAACCTAACAGCGAGTCTCCCGGCGGCGCAAACCGTCGCTGGTTCAAGACACCATACGTGTCCGCACGATTCTGACGCTATGATCCTAGTCGCACGGCGGGGTGTCAATAATCGCTAGAAATATCATTCGCTTACAACATAATCCGTATTGCACAATGTAACGCCTTGCGAACCCTGAACGGCGGGTTCCGGCAGTGCGCCCGGGGCGGGCCCGGGGCCACTGAGGGTCGGCTCGATTTCCGCCCACAGCGCGGCATAGATGAGCCCCGCCTCGCTGCGGGGGGCGTGTGCCGGGAGCGGCGCGCGCTCCAGGCTCATGCGCTCGATTTCGCTGCGGTACGGGACCTCGGTCACGAGCAGCGACGGCAGTTGCGCCCGGGTACTTTCGATCAGCTCGCGGTGCAGGGAGCGGCGCCGGTCGACCATGGAAAAAAACGGCAGCAGGGCCAGATCGGTCCAGCCTTCCTGGACGATGAACTGCTGCAACTGCGTGAGCATGCGCACCGACAGGGGTGTCGGCACGAGCGGCACGAGCGCCACGTCAGCGGCCCGCAGTACGTTTTCCGACAGGAGCGAAATGCCGGCGGGACAATCCAGGAACAACACGTCGTAGATCTCGCGCAGCGAGCGGCTCATCTTCAGCAACCGCTCGGTGGGGTGGCGACGCTGCGCCAGGTGAACGGCGAAGTTGCGGTACGAGAAGTCCGCCGGCAGCAGGTCCAGGCCCGGATACCCACTGGCGAGAATCAGTTCCGGCAGCTCGCGTTTGCCGGCGAGGAGCTTGCGGGCGCTGGCCGCCTCGTGCGGCTCAGCGCGCAGCGCGTAGGTCGCGCCACCCTGCGGATCTAAGTCCCACAAGAGCGTCGTGCGCCCGCCGGCGGCGCACAGGTACGCCAGGTTCACCGCGGTCGTGGTCTTGCCAACACCGCCCTTGATGTTGGTTACGGCGACGATCTTCACCGCGCGAGCATACGCTCGCGCGCCGCACGGCGCTTCAGCGCGTGCCGGACAGCCGCTTGCGCACCAGCGCCGATAAGTGGCCGAGCAAGAGAAACGTGGCGGCGATGAAAGAGGTCACGATGAGTTCCATGTGTGCGCTGTCCTTTTGCGGAGTCTGTCAGGGGCGCGCAGTGTACGCGGCGCGCTGTTGCTGTGCCGTGAAACGCAGGCGAAATGCGCACGATGTCACGCGCGCGTCACGCAGCGCATGTCCTGCTACTCCTGGTGAACGCTGCGGTCTCTCCCATCAGGGAGAGGCGCGAGGCCTTTCAGGTGATGGAGCCCGGCTTACGCAGCATCTTGTCGATGTCCGCGACGTGCGCCTCTTCGGCCGCAATCTGCGTGCGCGCGTATTCTTCCAGCATGATGCTGCGCCCGCTCACCGCGGCGAGAAGCTTGCGATACTCCGCCAACCCCTCGCGCTCGTGCGTGAGCGCTTCGCGAAGAATTTCGTCGACGTTGTGCTTGTGCGTTTCGAGCAGTGCGCCGATGCGCAGCGACGGGTGCCCGCCGAGGTTGGTGATGTGCTCGCCCGCCTGCACGGCGTGCGCCTGGGATTCGTCGGCCTGGCCGCGCAGCCAGGCGACGATCGGGATGCGGTTGTGGCCGAAAATCATGAAGCTGTAATGCAGGTAGCGAACCAGGCCCGCGAGCTCGAGCTCGAGGATGCGGTTGAGCGTTTCGACGACCCTGGTGGTTTCAGCGCTGCTCAGTTCTGCGGCCATGTCGGTCTCCCCTTGATCGCGCGCGCCCATGCTAAGGCGGTTGGTGGTGTATCGTACACGCACCCCCCAAGATGACACGGGAGCTTGCCGACATGAGCAACTTCTACGACATCGCGGTGCGCGGCATCGACGGCACGCCGGACCTGCTCGGGAAGCTGCGTGGCCAGGTGACGCTCGCCGTCAACGTCGCCAGCCGCTGTGGGCTAACGCCGCAGTACACCGCCCTCGAGCAACTGCAGCGCGAGCTTGCCGCGCACAACTTCACCGTGGTCGGTTTCCCCTGCAACCAGTTCGGCGCCCAGGAACCGGGAAGTGAAGCGGACATCGCCGCCTTCTGCAGCACCACCTACGGAGTGACCTTCCCGTTGAGCGCGAAGCTCGAGGTGAACGGCGCCAACCGCCACCCCGTCTACGGTTTCCTCACCGCGGCCGACACCGGTGTTCCCGGGGACATCAGCTGGAACTTCGAGAAGTTTCTCATCGGCCGCGACGGGCGCGTGCTGAAGCGCTACCCGCCGGAAACCAAGCCCCAGGACAACGGCGTGCTCGAGGACATCGCGGCGGCGCTGTGAGTGGCCATGAGCGAAGCTGAGTTCGCGATCCTCGGCGCCGGTGCGATGGGTTCGATCGTCGGCGCTCACCTGGCGCGCGCCGGGCACTCGGTGGTGATGCTCGCCCGCGGGCGGCGCGCGGATCAGGTTGGCAAGGCGGGACTTGCGATCCGCGGGCTGGCCGAATTCACCGTCCCGGTGCGCACCGTGAGCGAACCTGCGAGCTTCGCTGGCGCCGGGGCGCTCATCGTCGCGATCAAGACTCCGGGAACCGCCGCGGCGCTGGCGGCGCTGCGCCACGCGCAATTCGACCTCACACTCTCGATCCAGAACGGGCCGCTCAAGAACGACCTGCTGGCGCAGGCCTTCGGTGCGTCACGGGTGTTGGGGGCGCTGGCGGACACCAGCGGCGAGCTCTTGCCGGACGGCGCGGTGCTGTTCACGCGCAACGTGAACATTCTCCTCGGCGAACTCGGCGGCGGCGACAGCGCCCGCGCGCGGCGGCTCGCCAGCACCATTGACGCCTCGGGAGTGCGCGCGGCTGCCAGCGCAGAGATTCTGACCCTCGAGTGGGCGAAGTTTTGCGCCTGGGTGGGCCTCATGGCGCTCTCGGTCAGCACGCGTGCGGTGACCTGGAAGTACCTCGCCGATCCCGGCTCGGCGTTGCTGCTGGCGCGGCTGGTGCGCGAGATGGGGACGCTGACCCGGGCGCAGGGAATCCCGCTGAGCGATCGCTCGATCCTGCCAACCGCGCGTCTGTGCGCGGGCACCGAGAGCGAGGCGGTCGAGATCATCGTGCGCACCGGGCGCGAGTACCGGGCGAACGCGCCGCAGCACCGCATGTCCGCGCTGCAGGACCTGGAGGCCGGACGACCACTCGAGGTAAACGAAACACTCGGCTTTGCGTTAACCCGGGCCCGTGAACTGAAGCTCGATCTGCCCATGCTCGAGTGCTTTACCTCGCTGGTCACGGCCATCGACCATTCGCAGCGCCCTGGCTAGCATGAACGGTGCAAGCGCAAGATCGCTGCGGCGCGCGCAGATCAGAACCGTCGTGCTGCTGTTCTGCGGCTATGCGGCCTGTTACTACTGCCGCGCCGATCTGTCGGTCGCGACGCCGTTGCTGGTCGAGGAGCTGGCGCACCACGGAGTCAGCCACGACGAGGCGCTCCTGCGCATCGGCTGGCTGACCTCATTCGGCGTGCTCGCCTATGCGCTGGGGAAGCTGTTTCTCACCGGGCTGGGGGACTACTGGGGCGGCCGGTGGAACTTCCTCATCGGCGTGGGAGGCGCCACGGTGTTCACGCTGATGTTTGCCGCGGGCGGCGCGTTTCCGCTGTTCACCCTGGCGTGGCTCGGCAACCGGCTGACGCAGTCACTCGGCTGGGCGGGACTCATCAAGCTCTCATCCAGGTGGTTCGACTACACCTCATACGGATCGATCATTGGCATCCTCAGCATCAGCTACCTGGTCGGCGACGCGCTGGCGCGCCAGCAAATGGGGTGGCTGATCGAGCGGGGTTTCGGCTGGCGCTCCTTGTTCCTGTTCGCCGCCATCGTGGCCGGCATCACGCTGCTTGCCAATGTGCTGTGGCTGCGGGAGTCGCGCGTCGATGAAGGCCACGCGGAAGCGCGCCCCAATCCACTCAATCTCTTTGCCGACAGTGAATCGCGCCCGGCCAGCATCGGCGCGTTGCTGCTGCCGCTATTGCGCAGCCGCGCGTTTCTGCTCGTTTGCCTGCTGTCGTTCACCTGCACAATAATCCGTGAGACTTTCAATACCTGGACGCCCGTGTATCTGCACGATCACCTTGGCTACAGCATGAGTCGCTCCGCCGGCATGAGCGCGATCTTCCCTGGCGTGGGTGTGGTGTCGGTGTTGGTCGCCGGCTGGCTGAGCGACCGGCTGGGGCTGAGCGGCCGCTCGCTCTTGATGTTTCTCGGGCTTGGCGGCGCCGCCGCCGCGCTGCTGGTGCTGACGTCGGTGCGGCCCGGCCCATCCGTGGCGCTCCTGCCGCTGGTCACGATCGGCGTGACCGCGTTCTGCGTACTCGGACCGTACTCGTATCTGGGCGGCGCGTTCGCCGCCGATTTCGGCGGCAAGCAGGCGAGCGCGGCGTCCTCGGGGATCATTGACGGCATCGGTTATATCGGCGGCGTGCTCGCCGGCGGCAGTGTCGCGCAGCTCGCGGTCGCCTACGGCTGGGATGGTGTATTCGTTGCGCTGGCCGCGGTGAGTGCCGTTGCCGCCCTGTGCGCCGGGCTGCTGCACCTCTTGAACACCCGCGCTGCGAGGTCGGCCCGTGGCTGAGGCAATCGTCAGGCGCATATGCGCCGCGGCGGACTGTCTCACCGTCGAGTGGGGCGACGGGCGGATGAGTGAATTCGCGAGTCTGTGGCTGCGCGACAATCTCCGCGCGGATCGTGACGCGCACAGCGGCCAGCGGCTGATCGACGTCGCCGATCTGCCGCCAGCGCCGCGCATCCGCTCGGCGACGCTGCAGGACGGCAGCGTGCGCATCGAATGGGATGGGGAAGCGCGACCCGGACTGTTCGAGCTTGGCTGGCTGGCCGTCCACGCATGCGGGCGCGGCACGGCAAGACCGGAAATGTCGCAGCGTACCTGGCTCGAGGCGGCAGCGCTCGATGCCGCGCAGGACTTCGGCTGGGCCAGTCTCACCGCAATGCGCGAACACGCGCCCGTGCGCCTCGCCTGGCTGACGCGTCTGCTGCAGGATGGCCTCGCGTTCATCCACGGTCTGCCGGCGACGGATACCGCGATCCTCGACGTGATGCCGCTGATAGGCCGGGTACTCGAGACCAACTACGGCCTCACGTTCGACGTTCGCTCGGTGCCGCAGCCGCAGAACCTCGCCTACTCTGATCTGGGTCTCGGCCTGCACACCGACAACCCCTATCGTGAGCCGGTGCCGGGATTCCAGGCGCTGCACGCGCTCGTGACCTCCGATGAAGGCGGCGACAGCCTGTTCGCCGACGGCTTTGCGCTGGCTGCGCACCTGCGCGCCACGCAGCCGCAGGCGTTTGCGCAGCTGACCACCACGCCGGTGCCCTTTCACTATCGCTCGAGCGACGTCGACCTGTACGCAGAGCGACCGATGATTCAACTGTCCACTCGCGGCGAAATCAGCGCCGTGCACTACAACAGCCGCTCCATCGCACCCCTTGCGGTGACGGCTCACGAAGCGCCGGCGTTCTACGCCGCCTACCGGCGCTTCGCGACGCTGCTGCGGGAGGCGCGCTTCCAGCTGCGCACCCGGCTGGAGAGTGGCACGCTGGCGGTGTTCGACAATCAACGCGTTCTGCACGGCCGCACCGCCTTCACCTCTGCCCGGCAGCCGCGCCATCTGCGGGGGTGTTACCTGGCGCGCGACAGCGTGTACAGCGAGGCTGCGGTGCTGCGGCGCCGACTTGCGGCTGACCGCTCTGAGCTGAGCGCATGAGCGGGGAACTCAACGTCGCGGACGAGATCCTCGCGATCTACCGGGCACACGGCGCGGCTGCCTATTTCGGCGAGCGCGTGTCCGTGACCGAGCACGCCCTGCAGGCGGCGCATTTCGCGCGGGCAGACGGCGCGCCGCAGACGCTGATCGTGGCGGCGCTGCTGCACGACATCGGGCATCTGCTCGAGCCGGCCCCTGAGGCCATCGAGGACTGGACCGCTGATGCCCGCCACGAGCTGAGCGGCGCCCGCTGGCTCGCGCAGCGCTTCGGTGCCGAGATCTCCGAGCCCGTGCGCCTGCATGTACCGGCCAAGCGCTACCTGTGCCGGACCGAAGCGGGCTACTTCGCCAGGCTGAGCTCCGCCTCGGTGCATACGCTGCAGCTGCAGGGGGGGCCAATGTCAGCACACGAGGCGGCGCAGTTCGAAGGCGAGCGCTTCTGTAAGGAGGCCATAGCGATCCGGCGCTGGGACGACCAGGGAAAGGTTGCCGGACTCGTCACCGCGAGCCTCGGCGACTACGTCGCGCTGATCGCGGCGACGGCGCGGCAGTCGCCGCGACGCGCGGGTTCCTAGCTAGTATCCTTCGTGCCTGTGAGCATCGAAATCAACCACGTCGTCAGCATCCACTACACCCTGAAGGCGGATTCCGGGGAAGTTATCGACTCGTCCGCGGGTGGGGAGCCTCTCGCCTATCTGCACGGACACGGCAATCTCGTCCCGGGCCTGGAGCGCGAACTGACGGGTAAGAACGCGGGTGACAAGCTGCAGGTGAAGATTTCCCCTGCGGATGGCTACGGCGAGCACGACCCGCAGCTCGTGCAGCGCGTGCCGCGGCGGGCTCTGAAGGGCGTCGGCAATGTGCGCGTCGGCATGCGCCTGCACGCGCAAACGGACCACGGGCCTAAACCAGTAACCGTCACACAGATCAGCGGCGACATGGTGACGCTCGATGGCAATCATCCGCTCGCCGGCAAGAACCTCAACTTCGATGTCGAGATCGCCGCCGTACGTGCGGCGACCGAGGAAGAACTGTCACACGGCCACGTGCACGGGGTCGGCGGCCACCATCATTGAGTCTCGGGCGGCCCGGCAGCGGCAGCCTCTGCGGCCGCGAGACGCGTGAACACGGCGGTCAGCTCATCAACGCTCTTCAGGTACGCACGCGGATCGTGGTCGCCGCAGCGCTCGTCCACGCCAAAGCGCAGTCCGCGCCGCACGTAGGCATCCGCCGCTCCGGCGCCGCACAGGTGCACGGTTGCGGCCACGTGGCGCACGCGCGCCGGTGTGGCGGCAAGCGCGTGCCGATCCAGAATCCCCGTGACGGTCAGATCCAGGTGAGCCGCGGTCAGTTCGACCGCATCCCCCGGCAGCACGCGCAGGTACAACCCGTTGAACCAGCACGAGCGCCAGTCGTTCCAGGCGCCCTCGCGCACCAGTACGTGGTCGTGGATGCAGTAGTGACGCGCCAGCGCGAATGTGCTGTCGGTAATCTGGTACATGCCGACAGCGCTCGAGGCCGGACGGTAGATCTCGAACGGCCGGCCGCCCCACGACCAGCGCCAGTAGGTACGCACCAGCGGATTGCCGGAAGCTTCCTGCTGCGCGAGTGCGCCGAGGAGCGGCGCTGAAATCGTCGCGGTCGCGTAACGGCGAAACAGCGGCCCGTAAACACGCCAGGTCTGCGCGGGCGTCTTGTAAAGCGCGCCGCTGATGGGAAAGAGAATCTCGGTGGGCTTGCGCACGAGCTGGTAGGCGCCGTTCACGAGCACTGCCAGCACCAGGACAATGGCGGCGACCGTGCCCAGGCGCAGCGCGAGCGGCAGGCGCGAGAAACCGCGCCACCAGCTGGCGCCCACGACCGACGGACGCGGCGCGAGGGCGGGCGGGCGTCGGGTGGCGCCGCGCCGACCTGCGCGCCGGGCCGGCGGGAGTTTTTTGCGGGTGTGTGCCATCAGCCGCGCAGTGAATATCCGCGGCGCGCGCGGTGCACTACCATGCGTGCCATCGGCTTACTGCCAGGAGCGATGCTTGTGACAGCGGATGCGGTTGAAATCGAGACCGGACCTGAGCCGACCGGCACGGTGATCTGGCTGCACGGGCTCGGCGCGGACGGCCATGATTTCGAACCCCTCGTCCCGGAGCTCATGGCCCCCGGGCAGGCGGCGCTGCGCTTCATCTTTCCGCATGCGCCGATCCGTCCGGTAACGCTCAACGGCGGCTTCGCCATGCGCGCCTGGTACGACATCGTAAGCCTGGAGCGTCGCGGGCCGGAAGACGAACGCGGTGTGCGCGTGTCACAGGCACGCATCGAGGCACTCATCGGCCGCGAGAATCAACGCGGCATCGCCACCGGGCGCATCGTGCTGGCGGGATTTTCGCAAGGCGGCGCCCTGGCCTTGTACGCGGGCGTGCGGCACGCCCAGCAACTCGCCGGGATTATGGGCTTGTCGTGTTATATGTTGCTCGCCGCGCGCTTCGCCACGGAACGCGCGCCGGCCAATCAGGCTACGCCGATTTTCCTGGCGCACGGCAGCGAAGATCCGGTGGTCGCGCCGCTGCTCGGTGAGCAGACGCGCCGTCTGCTGCAAGAGAACCATTATGCGGTTGAATGGCACACCTACAGCATGCCTCACTCGGTGTGCCCGCAGGAGGTCGCGGATATCGCCGCGTGGCTACGCCGCGTGTTGTGAAGGTACTGCCCGCCGCAAACGACGAGGCTGCCTGTGAAGGCAGCCTCGTGTAGCAGGAGCTCAAGAGTTCTTCAGCTGCCGCGGCGGCGCTCCTCGCCGCCCTGGTCACCCTTGCCCCTCGGGCCACTTTGATGAGCGCTGCCCTCGGCACCGCGGGGCGCGTACTGACCCTGCGCGTGCTGGAGCGGCGATCCGGGTGCCGGCGCCCGGACCGTGGGCTCGCTGCGGGCGGGCCGTTGCACCGGACTTCCAGGTCCACGGCCGCCGGGCAGATTCTGGGCATGCGCCGCCGGCTGCGGCGGGTTGCGGTGTTCGGCGGGCGGGCGATAGTTGTGCGTCGGCCGCTCAACCTGCACAGCGCCGGCAGTGCGGTTGCCCGGCGGCGGGCGGTCGTTGCGTGCGGCGGAGCCGCCAGAGGCGTGGGCGGGTTGGACCGCCCCGCGCGCGGCGGAGCCGCCAGAGGCGTGGGCGGGTTGGACCGCCCCGCGCGCGGCGACGGCAGCGCGTCCGGAGAGCATGCCCGCCTTCGGGGTGGCGGCAATCGGCGGGCGGCCGCCGTTCACGGACGCGCGCAGCGCGTTGTTGCCGCGTGCCAGCTGCTCCTGCTGCCTCTGCACCGGCGTCAAGCCGACGTGACGCTCGCGGTCGGCCGTCAGCTCGGATGCATTCGGGCGCGCCACGACACCGCCGGCGCCGCCGTTGAAGCTCACGCGGTTGACATTGACGTTGTTGACGACCGTGCGGTTATAGACATTGGTGATGTTGGTCGTGCTGATGTTGGTGACCGAGCGGTTGTAGTAGAACTGGTTGCCGCGCCAGTAACCGCCCTCAAAGCCGACACCGCCGTAGCCGAAGCCGTAGTTGATGCCGCCGTAAAAGCCGACGTGCGGGCCCCAGTAGCCGCCATGCCAGAAATAGCCACCATCCCCCCAGCCCCAGTACCCGGGGGTCCACAGGAAACCGACCACCGGCGCCAGCGCCCAGGTTCCAGGCACCCAGTAGTAGTCCTGATTCCCGGGCTCCCAGGCCCAATAGCCAGGAATCCACAGGTAGCCGGGTGCCGGGCACGGCGGCTGCACGTAGACGGGAAGCACCGGGGGCGCAATGTTGACGGAGACGCCGACGAACACGGCGGCCGGCGACGCGAAGGGCAGTGCAGCGAGGAAGCTTGCCGCGATGATGCAACGGATGAGCTTGCGCATGTGATGTCCTCCTTCGACCCGAACCTTGGGCCACGAATACTGAACTGCGCCTGAATCTGCAAAGTGTCTGCCGCACCCGACGCCACGGTACGGTCAGTCTGCAAAACGCGCGCCCGCAAGGCGGGTTGACGGCGCCCGGCACCGTGCCCGGTTCTAGAACCAGCTGTAGTTGAAACTGATGCTCACGCGTTCGGCAGCGGAGCGATTCGCCGCCACCTCGTGCCGCAGCCAGCTCTCGAACAGCACCAGCTGCCCGGGGCGCGCGGGCAGCAGCACCCACGAGGGATTGCTATGACGAGCGCCGCTGCGCGGCGGCGCCGCCATGAAGCGCTCGAGGCGCGGATCTTCGAGCTTCAACCCGGGCGAGCCTGACGGTGTTGTAACGTAGTACGTGCCGCTGATGGTGGACAGCGGGTGCAGGTGCAGGCCGTGCGCACTACCCTGACTCATCAGGTTCACCCAGCAGTCCGTCATCGCGAGCGGCCGGCCTTCAAGATCGAACCGCAGGCGGCGCGCGAAGCGCGCCACGTGGCGGTCAAGTTCGCGTGCCAGTGCCGCGAACGTCGGCGAATTGCGGTGCATGCGATTCGCCGAACCATAGGAGGTGTAGCCGCCTGGATAGTTGCGCGCCGACCAGCGCCTGCCGGCGGCGTCGTCCTCCTTGAGCTGCCGGCATTCGCGCAGCAGCCGCGTATTCAACCTCTGCCAGCCGCGGGAGCGCAGGCCGTCGGTGTAAATGAGTGTCGGAAAGAGCGCCCGGATGCCCATGAGCGGTATGATCGCAGGTCTCATGGTCGTTTCCACACCCACCCCGGCAGCGGCGCCCCGCACCGCAAGCGCCGAGCTTGTTCAGCACTGGATTGGCGGTGGCCCCGCCGGCGGCGCAGGCGCACGCCAGGACGTGTTCAATCCCGCCACCGGGAGTGTCGCGCGCCAGGTCCTGCTGGCGAGCGCCGCGGACGTTACCAGCGCGGTCGCAAGTGCGCGGGGGGCGTTCACCGCCTGGGCGAACACGCCGCCGGTGCGGCGCGCGCGCGTGTTGACGCGCTTTCTTGCCCGCCTCAACGAGGAGCGCGATGCCCTGGCGGCGCTCATCACCAGCGAGCACGGCAAGGTGTTCAGCGACGCGCAGGGCGAGGTCACGCGCGGCATCGAGATCGTGGAGTTTGCCTGCGGCATTCCGCAACTGCTGAAGGGGGACTTCACCGACCAGGTGTCCACCGGGATCGACAACTGGACGCTGCGGCAACCCTTAGGGGTCGTCGCCGGCATCACGCCGTTCAACTTCCCGTGCATGGTGCCGTGCTGGATGTTCCCGATCGCAATCGCCTGCGGCAACAGCTTCGTGCTGAAGCCGAGTGAGCGTGATCCTTCGACGGCCCTGCTCATGGCGCGCCTGCTCGGGGATGCGGGACTGCCGGCCGGCGTGTTCAACGTAGTGCAGGGCGACAAGACGGCGGTCGATGCCCTGCTGGCGCATCCGGATGTGAAGGCGGTGAGCTTCGTCGGTTCCACGCCCATTGCGCATTCCATCTATCAGCGCGGCGCACAGGCTGGCAAACGCGTGCAGGCCCTGGGCGGCGCCAAGAACCATATGGTCGTGATGCCGGATGCGGACCTCGAGCAGGTGGTCGACGCGCTGATCGGCGCCGCCTACGGTTCCGCGGGCGAGCGCTGCATGGCGATCTCGGTGGCGGTGCTGGTCGGTGACAGCGCCGAGCGCATCATGCCGCAGCTCGCCGCGCGCGTACGCCAGCTGCGCGTGGCTGACGGCATGGAACGGGACGCGGAGATGGGCCCGGTCATCAACCGCCAGGCGCTCGAGCGCATCCGCGGTTACATCGAGGACGGCGCGGCGAACGGTGCGCAGCTGGTGGTGGATGGCCGCCGCGATCCGGCGAGCGGCGCGGCGTTCAGCGTGGCCGGTCGCGAGGGCGGCTTCTGGCTGGGCGGCACGCTGTTCGACCACGTGACGCCGAAGATGCGCATCTACCAGGAAGAGATCTTCGGTCCGGTGCTCTCGTGCGTGCGGGTGCCGGACTTTGCGGCGGCGGTTGAGCTCGTCAACGCGCACCCGCTCGCCAATGGGGTGGCCTGCTACACGCGCGACGGCCACGTGGCGCGTGAATTCGGGCGCCGCATCGAAGTAGGTATGGTCGGCATCAACATCCCCATCCCCGTGCCCATGGCGTGGCACGGCTTCGGCGGCTGGAAGTCGAGCCTGTTCGGCGACACGCACGCCTATGGCGAGGAAGGCGTGCGTTTCTACACCCGGCAGAAGTCCATCATGCAGCGCTGGCCGGAGAGTACGGGCAAAGGCGCGGAATTCGCCATGCCCACGGCAAAATAAACCAGAGCTGTCCGTGAAACTTTGCGGGCAGCTGCCGCTCTATCAATGTGCGCGATGACGCAAGGAGGATCGAACCTGCGCACCAAGTTGCTGTTAGGCGCCTGCCTGGTGTCAGTGATGCCGCTGACGGCGTGGGCAGTGGATCCGCTCGGCTTCTACCTTGGCGCGGGCGCGGGCGAGTCCACCGTGCAATCGACGTCGCTCCTGCCGATCGAGGTGTACGAACACCCGACGGGCTGGAAGGTATTCGCCGGCTGGCGCCCGATCCAGATGTTCGGCGCGGAGATCGAGTACGTCGACCTGGGCAGCAGGAACAGCACCTACACGAGCTACGTCAACGCCACCAGCAACTCTCAGCACGCCAGTGCCAGCGCCGTCGGCGCGTTCCTCGTGGGCTACCTGCCGCAGCCGCTGCCGTATCTGGACTTCTACGGCAAGGTGGGTGCTGCCGACCTGCACACCAGCATCAGCAACACCACCACCGCCTACCCGCTACCGCTGAGTTGCGGGCTACCCTGTACGACGCTGTCGCGGCAGAACACGAGCGACGTGCGTTTCGCGTACGCAGCGGGCGTGCAGATGAAATTCGGCGCGCCGGCTGTGCGCCTCGAGTACCAGGGCTTCACCACCTCGGGCGGCGACCAGAGCCTGCTGTCCCTGGATCTGGCCTGGAACTTCTGAGGTTCCGCGCGCGGGCGCGTGGCCGCCTCCTCAGGAGGCTTTCTTCTCGAATTGCTCTTCCTCGGTGCTGCCGGTGAGGGCCGAGAGCGAGGACGACCCGCCGCTGACCGCCTGCGTCACCGCATCGAAGTAGCCGGCGCCCACTTCGCGCTGATGCTTGGTGGCGGTGTAGCCGGCCGACTCGGCCGCGAACTCCGCCTCCTGCAGCTTCACGTAGGCGCTCATGTGCTGCGCCTTGTAACCACGCGCCAGGTCGAACATCGAGTAGTTCAGTGCATGGAAGCCGGCCAGCGTGATGAACTGGAAGCGGTAACCCATCGCGGCAAGCTCGCGCTGGAACTTCGCGATGGTCGCGTCATCGAGGTTGCGCTTCCAGTTGAAAGACGGCGAGCAGTTATAGGCAAGCAGCTTGCCGGGGAACTGCCTGTGCAGGCCGTCGGCGAACTGCCTGGCCTGCTCAAGATCCGGCTTGCCGGTCTCGCACCACACCAGATCCACGTACGGCGCGTAAGCGCAGCCGCGTGCGATCGCCTGCTGCATGCCGGCCTTGACGCAGAAGAAGCCCTCCGAGGTGCAACCCTTCGCCTTGTCCACAAAGGGGCGGTCACGTTCATCGACGTCCGAGGTCAGAAGGTTGGCGGCCTCCGCGTCGGTACGTGCCACGAGCACCGTCGGTACGTTTGACACGTCGGCCGCGAGGCGCGCGGCGATGAGCTTGTTGATCGCATCCTGGGTCGGCACCAGCACCTTGCCGCCCATGTGGCCGCACTTCTTGGCCGAGGACAGCTGGTCCTCGAAGTGCACCCCGGCAGCGCCGGCGTCGATCATCTGCTTCATGAGCTCAAAGGCGTTCAGCACGCCGCCGAAGCCGGCCTCGGCGTCGGCAACGATCGGCTTCAGCCAGTCGATGGAGTCATCGCCCTCGGCGTGACAGATCTCGTCCGCGCGCCGCAGGGTGTTGTTGATGCGGCGCACGACCGCCGGCACTGAATCGGCCGGATACAGCGACTGGTCCGGATACATCTCGCCCGAGAGGTTGGCGTCCCCGGCGACCTGCCAGCCGGACAGGTAGATCGCATCGAGGCCCGCCTTCACCTGCTGCATGGCCTGGTTGCCGGTCAGCGCCCCGAGCGCGTTGACGAACGGCTTGTCGTTCAGGTAGCGCCAGAGTTTTTCCGCAGTAAGGCGCGCGATCGAATGCTCCACGGCAATGGTGCCGCGCAGACGCACGACTTCCCTGGCGTCGTAGCCGCGTTGCACGCCGCGCCAGCGCGGGCTCTCGCTCCAGGTGCGTTTGAGGTCATCGGCGGCGGGCAGGGACTTCAGGGCGTTCATGGCTGGTGCAACTTCCGTGCGCGTAGGTGAATCGGTGCGATCAGCTCAGCAGCTCGTAGGCCGGGAGCGTCAGAAACTCATCGAAGGTGTCGCTCTTGGTCATCTGCTCGAAGAGCCGCGCGGCGCTCGGGAAAACCCCGTCAGTCAGGCGCGCGGCCCCGACCTCGGTGTGGATGCGGTCGAGCTCGGCGCTCATCAGCCGATCGAAGCGCCCGACCGTGATGACCTGCCCGTCGCTGGTGCGCGCGCCGTGCCGCAGCCATTGCCACAATTGCGCGCGGCAGATCTCGGCGGTGGCCGCGTCCTCCATGAGGTGATAAAGCGGCACGCAGCCGTTGCCGCGCAGCCACGACTCCAGGTACTGCACGCCGACACGGATGCAGGCGCGCAGGCCGTCTTCCGTGATCTTGCCGTCCGGCACGGTGAGCAGGTCCTCAGGACTCACGCTCACCTCCGCGCGCAGTACGCCGAGTTGGTTTGGGCCGGGCATTACGGCATCGAAGGCTTCGCGTGCGATGCCGGCGAGCCCCGGATGCGCGATCCAGGTGCCGTCGTGCCCGGCGTGCGCCTCGCGCAGCTTGTCGGCGCGCACGCGCGCCATCGCCGCCGCGTTTGCCTGCGGGTCATCGCGGATCGGGATCTGCGCCGCCATGCCGCCCATGGCGTGCGCGCCGCGCCGATGGCAGGTCTTGATCAAGAGGTCCACGTAGGACTTCAGGAAATGCCGCTCCATGGTGACGCTGGCGCGATCCGGCAGCAGGAACTCGGGGCGGTTGCGGAATTTCTTGATGAAACTGAAAATGTAGTCCCAGCGTCCGCAGTTCAGCCCCGCCGAGTGCTCGCGCAGCTCGTGCAGGATCTCGTCCATCTCGAAGGCGGCGAGAATGGTCTCGATGAGCACCGTGGCCTTGATCGTGCCGCGGGCAATGCCGAGCGCCTCCTGGGCGGCGACAAACACCTCGTTCCACAGGCGCGCTTCGAGGTGACTCTCGAGCTTCGGCAGGTAGAAGTACGGGCCGGTGCCACGCTCGGCAAGGGCCGCGTGATTGTTGGCGAGGTACAGCACGAAATCGAACAAGGCGCCGGAGACGGCCTCGCCGTTGATGCGCACGTGCTTCTCGGGCAGGTGCCAGCCGCGCGGACGCACGATGAGCGTCGCGAGCTGTGAACCCAGCCGGTAGACCTTGCCGGTGGCCGGATCATCGAAGCTGATGGTGCGGCGCACCGCATCGCTGAGGTTCACCTGCCCACGGATCACGTTGTCCCAGGTCGGTGAGCAGGAGTCCTCAAAGTCGGCCATGAACGCCCGCACCGGCGCGTTCAGCGCGTTGATGATCATCTTGCGGTCGACGGGGCCTGTAATCTCCACCCGCCGGTCCTGCAGGTCCGCCGGCACCGCTGCGACGCGCCAGTCGGCGGCGCGCAGCGCCGCCGTCGCGGGCAGAAACTGCGGCAGCGCCCCGTCATCGAGCAGCTGTTGGCGCGCGGCGCGCGCGGCGAGCAGCTCCAGGCGCCGCGGATTGAAGCGTCGATGCAGGCTCGACAGCAGCTGCAGCGCGAGCGGGGTCAGCACTTCCCCGGAGCGCTCGACCGGCGGGCCCAGGATCTCAACCCTGGCCCCGTTCGGCGCGCGGGAGTACGCGGACAGGTCTGCCTCGGTGTTCATAGCCCCCAAAGCATACCCGCTCACCGCGGAAATTTGACGCGGAAAATTTAACATGTGAATTTCACAGGCGGCGGAGCCCTGCTGCCGCCGCCGCGAGACGACATATGCCGGAATTACAGCGCTAAGGAACACTTCCTGGGTACGAACTCGCGGAGGATGCGCTGCGCCAGCCGGCCGGCATCATCTGCCCGCGCAGCGGCGGCCGCCCGCGCCCCGAACGCGGCGAGGGAGCGCGGCCCTCGCGCCCACGCGAAATCGCCGACGCGCGCGAGGAGATTCTCGGGTGGGAAACCTGACGGCACGGTGCCTGTGGCGCCCTTGCAGAGGGATAGACTCACGGGCATAGCAGGTCCAATCTCCAGGGGTTCGCATGTTGGCAACTTCAAAATCACGTCGCAGGTTCGTCAGCATCAAACATCTGTTGTGCGTCACCATTGCAGCGGCTACGTTTGTTCTTTTTTTGCCACTCAGAGCTGACTCAGCCGACAGACCGAAGGTCAGAAGCGACGCAGACCTAACACAGTTTAGCTATCCTATGACGCTAACCGCGCAAGCCTTACTCACGTCGGACGCGGCAACATTCGCCGCGTTCGCAGCTCATGTAAAGAGAGACTTGGAATCGATTTTCCGCGACTATGACATCGATGACAAAGGAGTTCGTCTGCGATTGCTGTCGGACAAGGTCGATTTGGAGATGTTGTTTCGAGAAGACGCCGAGGCACTGAAAACCTGCGAGCAAATGCGTATATTGGTCGATAGGCCGGATTTTAGGGCCACAGGCATGTTTAACGACCTGTCGTTCGTGCGCGCGCGGATGGCAATAGGTCGATCAGATGGTGAAGCGTTTCAAGCCGAGTACAGGAAAGACTTCAGCGCTCTGGTCGAATCTCTTCCCTGGGATGTGGTTGCTGAGCGAGTCAAGAAAACCCAGACTAAATTCGAACGCCTGAGTACTGACTACGTGAAAAAGCAGGTTGCAACCGACATTGCACCGTACGTAAAGGAGCACCAGGCGCTGGATTTTCGGCTGGCGACGAAACTCATTTTTTGGCGTGGCACCCTGCTCACGGAAGTTCCGCAGCGACAAATTGTGCTCGACATACTTTCCGCGTACATAAAAGAGCACGACTCGTCGTCTGTTCCTCTCCCAGTGGAGTCGAAGCAGTAATGCGTCTCTTTTTTTGATGCGTTGCTCTTAGAGCCTGACGAGGACCGGACATGTTTCGCAGCCAACCCGAACGAGCCGCGCTCGCTGCGTGTGCATTGTTGGGAGTCCTCGGCGCCGGCGCCGCGTCTGCCGCCGGCACGGCGGAGCCGCAAGTCACGGCCGCGGCGGAACACGCCGCAATCAGCGCCTGGCGTACCCGGCGCGCCGACTCACTTACCAGCGACACCGGCTGGCTGACCCTCGCGGGCCTTTTCTGGCTGAAGCCCGGCGACAACAGCTTCGGTCGCGCGGCCTCGAATGCGCTGGTGCTGGACAACGCCGCGCTGGCCGACAGCGCCGGCTCATTCGTCCTGAGCGCCGACAAGGTGCGCTTCGTCGCGCGCCCGGGGAGCGGCGTGACCCATGACGGGCAGCCGGTCGCGGCCCTGGACCTGACTTCCGATGTGCACGGCGAGCCCACGGTGCTCGCCAGCGGCGCGCTGCGTTTCTTCGCGATCGAACGTGCCGGCAACATCGGCGTGCGGGTGCGGGATCTGAACAACCCGCACCGGCTGAACTTCCAGGGGCTCATGTACTTCCCGGTGAGCACCGCCTGGGTGTTCGAGGCGCGTTTTGAGCCCTACCGGCCCGCGCACCACATCAAGATCACGAACATCCTCGGCATGGAGGAGGACGACGAATCTCCCGGGGCGGTGGTGTTCAGAAAGGATGGCCGGGAGTGGCGGCTGGATACGGTGCTCGAGGAACCCGGCGACCAGGAGCTTTTCATCATGTTCGCGGACGCGACCAGCGGACGGGAGACCTACGGCGCCGGCCGCTTCCTTTATATCCCGCTGCCGGTCGACGGCCGCGCGCTGCTGGATTTCAACAAGGCGTTCAACCCGCCGTGCGCGCTCAACGACTTCGCAACCTGCCCGTTGCCGCCTTACCAGAACCGCCTGCAGCTGAAGGTCGATGCCGGCGAAAAGAAGTACGCCGGCGACCGGGAGCACCCGGGCGGTTAGCCACTGCAGCTAGCGCTCAGGCATCGATGAAAATCGTTGCCGGATGCTCGAGGCACTCCTTCAGCGCCTGGATCATCGCCGCGGCATCGTAACCGTCCACGAAGCGGTGGTCGAAGGACGAGGACAGATTCATGGTGCGGCGGATGGCGATGGCGCCCTCGAACACCACCGGCCGCTCGATGGCGCGGTTCACGCCAATGATCGCGACTTCCGGCGCGTTGATAATGGGTGTGCTGGCGATGCCGCCGAGCTTGCCGAGACTGGTGATGGTGATGGTGGAACCGGTGAGCTCATCCCGGGTCGCCTTGTTGGTGCGCGCTGCTTCGCTGACCCGCCGCATCTCCCCCGCCAGGTCCCACAAGCTGCGATCCTGCGCGTCGTGCACGACCGGCACTTTCAGGCCATCGGGTGTCTGCGTGGCGATTCCCAGGTGCACCGCGCCGTGACGCACGATGACACCGCGCTCCGCGTCGTAGTGCGCATTGCACTGCGGAAAGTCCCTTAAGACGCGCACCAGGGCGAGCGCCAGAAACGGCAGGTAGGTAAGCCCCGGCGCGCCGCGCTCGAGCCTGGCGTTCAGATGCCTGCGCAGCGACTCGAGCTCCGTGACGTCGAGTTCTTCCACATAGGCAAAGTGGGGAATGTTGCGCTTCGCTTCGCTCATGCGCTGCGCAATCACGCGGCGCAGGCCGATCACCTTGATCTCCTGCGTGCCGGTGCTGCGCGCGGCCCCCGGACGCGCGCCCGCGGGCACCGCCTTGGGGGCGCCACGCAGCGGTGTGGGTTGCGCCTGGGTGCGCCGCGCAACGTACGCTTCGAAATCCTTCGGCACGATCCGTCCGTTAGGCCCGGAACCTGCGACCTGTTGCAGATCAACGCCGGCTTCGTGAGCGCGGCGGCGCACGGCCGGCGAGGTGGCGACGCGCCCGCCCCGCGCGACTGCGACCTGCGGGCCGGCGGCGTGCGCAGCAGCCGCGCCGTTGCCGGACACGGCAGTAGTTGTGGCGGGTGCAGCGCTGGCAACGGGCGCTTTGGCAGCAGCCACTGGCGGCGCCAGGGTCGGCGCCACTGCGGCTGCGGGCGCGCCGGCCGCCGCCGCGCCGGGCGCCGTTTCGAACACGATCAGCGTCGCACCGACCGCCACCATGTCCCCCGGTGCACCGGTGGTCGACACGACGCGCCCGCTCACCGGCGCGGGCACCTCCACGGCCGCCTTCTCGGTCATCACCTCGGCGACGACGTCATCCTCGGCGACCGTGTCGCCCGGCTTGACCTTCCAGCTGACGATCTCAGCCTCGACCGTCCCTTCACCCAGATCCGGCAGCTTGAAGACGTACTGGCTCATGCTGGCTCCATGACCTCTTTGAGGGCGGCCGCGATGCGCGCCTGGCCCGGAAAGTATTCCCACTCGAAGGCGTGCGGATAAGGCGTGTCCCAGCCGGTGACGCGCTGCACGGGCGCCTCGAGATTCCAGAAACAATGCTCCTGCACCGTGGCGACGAGCTCCGCCCCGTAACCGCCGAAGCGCGTGGCTTCATGCACCACCACGCAGCGGCCGGTCTTGCATACGGACGTGCACAGCACGTCCACATCGAGCGGCGCCATGGTGCGCACGTCGATGATCTCCGCGTCCACTGCCGCGATGCGCACCGCCGCCTCGGCGACATGCACCATGGTGCCGTAGGCGAGCACGGTCACATCCTGCCCCTCACGCACCACCTGGGCGCGGCCGATCGGCACGGTGTAGTGCCCTTCGGGAACCTCACCGCGCGGATGCGCACTCCACGGCACCGCCGGCTTGTGCGGGTCGCCGTCAAAGGGTCCGTTGTAGATGCGCTTGGGTTCGAAGAACACGACCGGATCATCGTCCTCGATCGAACTGATGAGCAGGCCCTTGGCATCGTAGGGGTTGGAAGGCATGACGACTTTTATGCCGCAGACATGCGTGAAAATCCCTTCCGGGCTTTGCGAGTGGGTCTGGCCGCCGCGGATGCCGCCGCCGCAGGGCGTCCGGATCGTGACCGGAGCCGCAAACTCGCCCGCCGAGCGATACCGCAACCGCGCCAGCTCACTGACCACCTGGTCGAAGCCCGGGTAGATGTAGTCGGCGAACTGGATTTCCGCCACCGGCTTTAAGCCGTTGACGCCCATGCCGATGGCGGCGGCGATAATGCCGCCTTCGGCAATCGGGGTGTCGAGCACGCGGTGCTCGCCGTATTTTCTCTGCAGGCCTTCAGTGCAGCGGAACACACCACCGAAGTAGCCCACGTCCTCGCCGAGAATCACGACGCGCGGATCGCGTCCCAGCATCACGTCCATGGCGGAGTTGAGCGCCTGGACCATGTTCATGCGCGCCATGCGTCAGCCCTCTTTCGCCTGCGGCTGCGCGGCGGGCGTCGCCTGGGCGCGCGCTTGCATGAGCAGGCGCAGTTCCTCGCGCTGCTGCACCAGGTTCGGCGGCATCTCCTTGTACACATCCTCAAACATGGTGAGCGGGTCGAGCGCCGGTCCGCCGCTGAGCGTGCCGTAGGTTTCCGCCTCTTTCCAGCAGGCGGTGACGTGTGCGTCGAGCTCCTTCTCGAGATTCGCATGGCGTTCCTCGGACCACTCCCCGAGCGCAATGAGATGCGCCTTCAGGCGCAGGACCGGATCCCCGAGCGGCCACGCGCGCCACTCGTCCTTCGGCCGGTAGCGTGACGGGTCGTCGCTGGTGGAGTGCGCCGCGGCGCGGTAGGTCACGAGCTCGATGAGCGTAGCGCCACCGCTTTGGCGCGCGCGCTGTGCCGCCCATTGGGTGACCGCGTACACCGCCAGGAAGTCATTGCCATCAACGCGTATGCCCGGAATCCCATATCCCGGGCCGCGCTGTGCGAAGGTGCGGTGCTCCCCGCCGGCGAAGCCCTGGAAGGTCGAGATCGCCCACTGGTTGTTGACGAGATTCAGGATCACCGGCGCCTGGTACACCGCGGCGAAGGTCATGCCGTAATGAAAGTCCGCTTCGGCGCTGGAGCCCTCGCCGATCCAGGTCGCGGCGATGTGGTCTTCGCCCTTGATGGCGGCGGCCATCGCCCAACCCACCGCCTGCGGGAACTGGGTGGCGAGGTTGCCGGAGATCGAGAATATGTTGCCCTTACCCCAGTGATACATGATGGGCATCTGGCGACCCTTGCAGAAGTCGCGCGTGTTCGACAGGCACTGGCACATCAGATCCACGAGGTTGCGGCCGCGGACCACGTGCAGGCCCTGCTGACGGTAGGACGGAAACAACATGTCCCCGGGCTGCAGCGCCATGCACTGCGCGACCGCCACCGCCTCCTCGCCGGTCGACTTGATATAGAAGGAGACCCGGCCCTGGCGCTGGATTTTCTGCATGCGATCGTCAAAGAGGCGCGTGAGCAGCATGTGCCGCAGGCCCACCTGCAGCTCGGCGGCTTCGAGGTGCGGATTCCACGGCCCGACCGCGCGGTGCTCCTCGTCCAGCACCCGCACCATTTGCACTGCAAGACCCTCGACATCGCGCGCCCCGGCCATCACGTCCGGCCGACCCACGGCTCCCGCCGGGGAGATCTGGACGTAACTGAAATCAGGCTCTTGTCCCGGGCGTGCCGGCGGGGCAGGAACGTGCAAGCGCGACCGTGGGGTCATGAGGGACGCCTCTTGAAGGGCTGCCGCAAGGGTTGCGGGAACGGGTATGAGTTCGGCAGGATTGTAGTCGCCTCACGGTGGTAACACTACGCATGAAACCCTCAAGCCACTTCCGCGGCGTCGTACTACGCGACCGCGCGCCTTTAAAGAGCGTGGCTGCCACGGCGACCCGCCAGCCGGCCCCCGCCGCATCTGTCCAGGGCGCACGCGTGCGCGTCGGCCGCGAGATTGCCGGGCGCGGCGGCAAGGCGGTATCGGTGATCCGCGGGCTGCCGCTCACCGGTGAGGAACTCGAGCAACTCGCCGCGCGCCTGAAGAAACTCTGCGGCGCCGGCGGCGCGGTAAAAAACGGCGGTATCGAGATCCAGGGCGAGCATCGCGACCGCCTGGTGAGGGAGCTGTGCAAGCTCGGGTTTGAGGCGCGCCGCGCGGGCGGCTGAAGCGCCCCCTTAATGAACATGCGGCGGCGCAGAGTGGTCAGCGCCTGCTCGGTTGCTATAAAGTGGGGCTGTGCAGCCTCTTCAAGACACACCCCCGCGCCCCGATGGTAACGCTCTGCTGTTCGCCCGGAATTTCTTCCGGCACCCGCGCATGCTGGGTTCGATCGTCCCGAGTTCGCGTTTCCTGATCAGGCAGCTGCTCGCGCCGGTCAACTGGACCCAGGCGCGCGTGTTCGTGGAGTACGGTCCCGGGGTCGGCGGCATCACCGCCGAGGTCCTGCGCCGCATGCACCCGGAGGCTATCCTGATCGCCATCGAGATGAACCCGGACTTCGTCAGCTATCTTGGCCGGGCGATCCCGGATCCGCGCCTGAAGGTCGTGCAGGGTTCGGCGGAGTCGGTGGACGAGATCCTGCGCCGCTTCGGCCGCAACAGCGCCGACTACATCATTTCCGGCATCCCCTTCAGCACCATTCCCGCCCCGGTGCGCGAGCGCATCCTGCGCAAGACCTGCGATGTGTTGAAGCCGCGCGGCGCCTTCCTCGTGTACCAGTTCTCGACGCGGGTGTTCGAGGATCTGAAGCGCATCTTCGGCTACGTCGGCCGTAAGTTTGAACCGCTCAACGTGTTACCGGCGCATCTGTTCTTCTGTCGGCCGGGAACCGCATAGCGTCGCGAGGCCGCCATGGCACTCCTTCCCCGACTCAGCATCGCCACCGCCCTGGGGCTGCTGCTGGCGGGCTGTGCCACCTCTTCCCACGTGCTGATTGGCACGGCCCGGGCGCCGATCTCCCCTGAGCTCGTCAAGGTCTATCTGCAGCCGCCGCCAAAGTACGAGCAGATCGCGACCATCGACGCGACCAGCCGCGGCTCACTGACGCTCACCAGCCAGCAGAACATGGACAAGGCGATCGCGCGACTCAAGCAGGAGGCGGCGCGCCTGGGCGCGAACGGGATCTTGTTGCAGGGGATCGAAGATCAACAGTCGGGGGCGATCGGCACCGGGGTCGGCAATTCCACGTTCAACGGCAACACCGCGATCGGCACCAGTCTCGGCGGCTCATTCGGAATCTACAACAAGGCCGCCAAGGGCCTGGCCATTTACGTGCCACAATAGCCGCCGGCGTACTCAGTGCGCCACCGGCGCTGCCGGCCCACTGGCTGCCGCCGCGCGTAACTCGCGCAGCAACTCGTCGCCGAAATACCCCGCGGGAATCGTGCCCTGTTTCATGAACTCGAGGTGAAAGCGCTGTGGCGAGAAGCGCGCGCCGAGGGACTGCTGCGCGCGCTTGCGTAACGCGAGAATCTGCTCCTTGCCGAGGCGGTAGGTAATCGCCTGGGTCGGCCAACGCGAATAGCGCGTCACCGCACCACGCGCGCCCTGACAGCTCGCCTGCTTGGCGTCCGACTTCAGCGCCGCGGCGTCCTGGCACGAGCCGGGCAGGAAATCCACCACCTGCGAGAACAGCGTCACGGCATCCTCGAATGACAGCCGCCCGGTGTGGATCCCGGTGTCGATGCGCACCCGCAGGTCGCGGTACAGCTTGCCGCGCAACTGGTAGAGATGCTCCTCGGGGGTGTAGAAGCCGTTCGGCGCCGCCGGCGCAGGCTCCGCGAGCAGCGCTTCCGAGTACAGCGCCCAGCCTTCCGCGGCCATCGAGTCCTCCCACATCGAGGAGGAATCCTCGACCGACCCGGGCGTCAGCCAGCGCACCGGCGAGATCTGATCGCGGTACCGGGTCATCACCTTGTAGTGCCAGTCGTGACCGGGGAAGCCCTCGTGCCCGGCAAGATCGGGCATGGCGGCGTAGTTGTGCTCGGCGCGCAGCTGCGCGGCATCATCCCCGGTTGGCGTCACGTAGAAGCGGCCAACCCCGGTCTTTCTGAACGGCGGCGCCGGGTAGTAGGCCGCGCCCTCGATCGATGCGCGCAGCGGAGGCGGGGTCACGGTGACTTCGAGGCGATAGTCCGCGGGCACCTCAAATAGCCCCGAGTCGCGTCCGTAAGCCACCAGCCGCTGTCCGGTCTTGCGGTAGCCTTCCACCATCTCCGCATCGGTGTGCGGGGCATTCTGGCTGAGCTGCGCAAACACCTGGCGCACCGTGTCAGCGCCGTCGGCGCCGGCCGGCCACTTGTGGGCGACGGCAATCTGCTGCGCGAGCGTCACCATCTCGGCCTGGGTGTTGGTCACGACCGGCCAGGAGGCGGCGTACAGCTCCGCCGCCGTGCCGCTCAGGCGCAGGTTGTTGCGCAGCGCCCAGTTGTATTCGGCCTCACCGAATGCGAAGTGGTCGGCGCGGAACGCAGGCTTCAGGGTCGGGCTGCCCTCGCTGTGCGTGTCCTCGAAGTAGGTGCGCGCGATGAACTCGCGCAGGCCGCGATAGGCAAGCGCCGCCGCCTCGCCCGCGGCCTGCAGGTCACGCAGCAGCAGCTCGCGTGCTGGGCGAACTGACATCAGTGGCGGCGATCTGCGGCAGGGTCTTCGCGAAGTAGTCGGCATCGGCGGCGCTGCTCTGCAGTCCGTACTGGGTCAGCACCCGCCAATCGGGGCTGTTGTGAGTGCGCACGCCCGCAGCGAGCTGCTTCTGCGCGGTCGCCAGGTAGGCGGGCACCGCGCGGGTGCGCGCGATCACTGCCTGCCACTCGGCCTCGGTGCCATAAGTCCCCGCCCCGGTCGCCGTCATGCCCTGGATCTGCCAGTCGACACCACGAAACGGTTCATCCACATATGAATCGAGCGAGCGCTCCTGGTAGCGCCGCACCATGTGCTGGTGCATGAGAAAAGCGATCTGCGCCAGCGCCACCGAGCGATCGATGCGGCGCCGCGCCGACAGCGTCACCGGGGCGAGCGCGGAGAAGCGCGCCCGGAATTCGCCGAGGCGCGCGTCTTCGCGCGCCAGGCCATCCGGGGAATAGTCACGCAAGCTGCCGTCGACGTTCGCCAGCTGCGCATCGAATGCGGCGCCGCCCAGATAGGTCGCGACCACCGGAAAACGGCGCAGGATGTAGCTGACATACTCGTGCTCGACCACGGCGAAGTGCGTATCCGCCCGGTGACGCACCGGCAACGGCTGCGCAGCCGGCGGCGAGGCGGCGGCATTCACGCTCAGAAAAGAGGCGCCGAGCAGGCATACGCACCGCGGCAGAATCTGGCTGCGCTTCACCGTCAATCCTTCACACACAATGTTCAGTTGGCCGGTTGAGTTTGGCGCGCAGCATACGACGCCCGGTGCGCCGAAGCGAAGTGCATAGTGTGTAACGATGTGTATTCGTTGACACCATCCGGCCGGAGCGCGGATGCTCGCGTTTATGGCGCATACGCTGTGGGTAGCGACCCGCAAGGGGCTGTTTGCATTGCGCGCCGGCGCGACGCGGCGCGCCTGGAAGCTGTCCGGGCCACAGTTCCTCGGTCACATCATTCACCACGTGGTGCAGGATCCGCGCGAGCCGCGGGTGGTGTTGCTGGCGGCCAGGACCGGACACCTGGGTCCCACGGTGTTTCGTTCGCGCGATCGTGGCCGCACCTGGCAGGAAGCCGCGCAGCCACCCGCCTTTCGCAAGGCGAACGCGGGCGAAGAAGCCCGCGCGGTGCAGCGCGTGTTCTGGCTCACCGCTGGTCATGGCAGCCAGCCAGGAAGCTGGTACGCCGGCAGCTCGCCCGCCGGGCTGTTCCGCTCGAGCGACGGCGGCAACCACTGGGAACCGGTAGCCGGCTTCAACGACAATCCGCTGCGGCCGAAGTGGGCGGCCCTCGGTACACCGGATGGTGAGTTCCTGCACTCGATCCTCGTGGACCCGCGTGACCCTGAGCACCTGTATATCGGCATATCGATCGGCGGGGTGTTTGAGTCGCTGGACGCCGGCCGTAACTGGGCTCCTCTGAACGAGGGGATCGCGGCGGACTTCCTGCCCGATCCTACCGCGCCCTTTGGACACGACCCGCACTGCGTGGTACAGCATGCGGCGAAACCTGAGCGGTTGTACCAGCAGAATCACTGCGGCATCTATCGCCTCGACCGGCCACAGCGGCACTGGCAGCGCATCGGTACGGCGATGCCGAAAAAAATCGGCGACGTCGGCTTCCCGATCGTTCTGCACCCGACCGATCCTGATACGGCGTGGGTTGTACCCATGGATGGACAAACGGTCTGGCCACGAACCTCCATCGGCGGCAAGCCCGCCATCTACCGCACGAGCGACGGCGGCGCGAGCTGGCGGCGCCTCGACCGCGGCCTGCCCCGCTCGCAGGCCTGGTTCACGGTGCTGCGCCAGGGAATGTGCGCGGACGCGCACGCGCGTACCGGGCTGTACTTCGGCACGACGGCGGGAGATGTATGGGCGAGCAACAACGCGGGCGAGAGCTGGCGCTGCATCGCGCGCCACCTGCCCGAGATCTACTCGGTGACCCACGCCGCGTGAAGCGCTATGAGCTGCATCATCAGGATCGCCAGCCCACTGCGCTCCTACACCGCGGGCGCTGCCACGGTTGCGGGTAGCGGCGCCACGCTCGCCGCGGTGCTTGCACAACTGGAGGCGAGCTATCCCGGTATACGTTTTCGCATGATCGATGAGCAGGAACGCATCCGGCCGCACATGCGGCTGTTTATAAATACCAGCGAGGCGCGGGAACTGTCCGCAGCGGTGCGCGAGGGTGATACCGTGCATCTGATCTGTGCGCTCTCAGGAGGATAATGTCCGTATGACGCTGTCGGCCACGGAACGCTCCCGCTACCACCGGCACCTGGCACTCGCGGAGATCGGGTTGCTGGGCCAGGAAAAGCTCAAGGCGGCACGCGTGCTGATCGCGGGCGCCGGGGGCCTAGGCTCACCCGCGGCGCTGTACCTGGCGGCGGCGGGCTGCGGAACGCTCGGGCTGCTCGACTTCGATCGCGTGGACCTGTCCAACCTGCAGCGCCAGGTGCTGTTCGACACCGCCGCGATCGCGAAGCCGAAGGCCGAAGCGGGCCGAGAACGGCTCATGGGCCTCAACCCCGAGATTCGCATCAACGTCCACACCCTGGAACTCAAGGCCGCCAATGTGCGCGCGCTGTTCGCCGGCTACGACCTGGTGATTGACGGCACCGACCGGCTCTCAACCCGCTACCTCGTCAATGACGCCTGCGTTCTATATCGCAAGGCGCTCGTGTCAGCCGCGATCCACCGCTTCGAGGGCCAGCTCATGACTTACGCGCCCGATCGCGGGCCGTGTTACCGGTGCCTGTTTCCGGACGGCCGCGACGCCATGGTCGCCAACTGCGCCGAAGCGGGTGTACTGGGCGTGTTACCGGGCGTGCTCGGCGCGCTGCAGGCCACGGAGGCGATCAAACTCATCACCGGCGTGGGCGAGCCGCTCCTCGGCAGGCTCCTCACCTACGATGCACTCGAACTGCGTTTCCAGGAGTTTCGCGTCAGCCGCCGGCGTGACTGCGCCGTATGCGGCGATGCACCCAGCATTACCGAGCCGCGTGACCAGGACGGCGCACAGGCACCTCCGACTGCTGCAGTGCGCCGACTGTCGGCGACGGATCTGAAGGAGCTGCTGCAAACGCACACGCCGCTGCTCGTCGACGTGCGTGAACCCCACGAGTTCAATGCCGGGCATCTGCCCGGCGCGCGCCACATCCCGCTCGGCGAGTTACCCGGGCGGCTTGGCGAAATCCCCAAAGATTCGGCCCCGGTGTTCATCTGCAGGAGCGGCGCGCGCAGTCTCGCCGCTTGTTCGTTGGCACTGGCGGCCGGAATCGCGGCGCCCGCGAATCTCGAGGGTGGCCTGCACGCCTGGGCCCGCGAGGTGGATCCGACGCTCCAGGTCGCCTGAAGTGCGGCAGTTCTTCAGGGGCGATCAGCGCGGCAGCGGGACTTGGCGAACGCGGGCTTGGTCGGTTGCACGCTGCTCAGGAGCACGCGGGCCTTGAGCAGTTGCAGCGCCGCGCGCGGCTCATCGACGAACTCAAACAGCTGCAGGTCTTCGGCCGCGATCGTGCCATGGCGCACGAGCGCGTCGAAGTTGAAGACTTCCTTCCAGTACGCCGAGCCGTAGAGGAATACCGGAATCGAGCGATCGATTTTCTTCGTCTGGGCGAGGGTGAGAATCTCGAACAGCTCATCGAAAGTGCCGAAGCCCCCGGGAAAAGCGATCAGGGCGCGCGCCAGGTGTGCAAACCACAGCTTGCGCATGAAGAAGTAATGGAACTCGAACGATAGTTCCGGGGTGATGTAGGGATTGGGACGCTGCTCGTGGGGCAGGCCGATGTTAAGCCCGACGGTGCGGCCACCGGCCAGGGTGGCGCCCTTGTTGGCGGCCTCCATGATGCCAGGCCCGCCGCCCGAGCAGACCACGAGTCGCTCGCCGGGCAGCGTCGCACTCCACTCGGTGACCAGGCGCGCGAGCTCGACCGCCTCATCTATATAGCGCCCGAGCGGCCCGCCGGCACGCACGCGCGCGGATCCAAAGAACACCACCGTGGCCGTAACACCGCAGCTGCTGAAAGCACGCAGCGGTGCAAGGTACTCCGAGACGATGCGCACCGGGCGGCCCTCGTCCGAATCGATGAACTTCGGATCGTGGTAAGCCAGTGGGGGTGTATCGGTCATTACGCTCGCTCCCGGTCATTAAGCTTCGCTGCACGGCCGCCGCGGGCACTGTAACGAATTCACCGGCCCGCGTGCGACACTGCATTTTCCTCACGGAGATTTTTCCCTTGTTGCCTGCCCGCAAGTCCTTCGCGTCCCGCGCCGCGCCCGCGGCGGCCGTACTGACGGCACTCGCCGTCCTGGGCGCGGGCAGCGCGTCCGGCAGCGCGCCGGACCTGCCGCCCCTGGACGCCGCCACATCGCTGCTGGTGGTCGCGCCGCATCCGGACGATGAGACGCTGTGCTGCGCGGGGATCATCCAGCGCGTCGTGCGCGCCGGCGGACAGGTGAGCATCGTGTGGATCACCAGTGGCGATGCCTCCGAGCTGGACATGCTGCTCATCGAGCACCGGCTGTTCTCAGCGGCGAAGGCGCGGGAGCTTGGCGCGCGGCGCATGCGCGAGGCGCGCGCCGCAGCCACCTTGCTGGGCGTGCCGGCGGCGCGGCAACTGTTCCTGGGATTCCCCGACCGCGGTGTGCTCAAGATCCTCAGCCTCGATGAGGCGAGCGTCTATACTTCCGGATTCACCGCGGCGACACAGGTCCCCTACCCTGAGGCGGTATTTCCCGGTCATCCCTACAGCCGTGAGAGTCTCGAGCGTGATTTTGCGGCGCTGCTGGCGCGCGCGGCGCCGACCCTGATCCTCGCGCCGAGCCCGCGCGATGAACATCCGGATCATCGCGCGGCGGGGCTGCTCGCTGGCGCGGCGCTGGCGCGCCACCCCGGCAGCGTGCAGCTGCGCTACTGGATCGTGCACGGCGGTGAAGGCTGGCCGAGTCCGCGCGGGCTCGAACCCGGCCTGCCGCTGACCCCGGCGCCGCGCATCCGTGGCGTGACGCCCGCGGTCTTCGCACTCACTGCCGCGGAAGAGGATCGCAAGCTCGAGGCGCTGCGCGCTTACGACACCCAGCTGCGCGGTCTCGGACCATTTCTGCTCGCCTTCGTGCGCAGCACCGAGTTATTCGCTGCCGATCCCTGAGCGCCGCTCAAGGCTCGCGCCAGCTGTCGAGCCAGCGATCCAGGGTGCCGGCAATACGCTCGCGCAGACGATCGAGCCAGGCGCGCTCACGCCAGTAGCGACGGGTGAGCTGCAGCGAGGCGGCGAAGTCCGCCACGAACAATGCCGCTGCCGCGTCGCTGGCGCGCCGATCGGCGATTTCCTGGTTGGCTTCCAGGTTCCACCTGAATGACCAGCGGTCAAGATTGCTCGACCCGATCGACACCCACTCGTCACACAGAATCATCTTGGCGTGCAGCATGCGCGGCTGATACTCGAAGATACGCACGCCATTGCGCAGCAGCCTGCCGTAGAACCGGCGCGCGGC
Organism: uncultured Gammaproteobacteria bacterium; assembly: GCA_963793895.1. Taxonomy (GTDB): domain Bacteria; phylum Pseudomonadota; class Gammaproteobacteria; order Steroidobacterales; family Steroidobacteraceae; genus 13-2-20CM-66-19. The sequence goes on along the minus strand of CAWCBV010000004.1, from coordinate 547,419 downwards.
CTGGCGCACCCAGGGGTGATCGGTGCGCGGGCCGGGCACCAGCAAGCGCACATCGACGCCGCGGCGCGCCGCACGCCGCAGCGCCTTGCGAAAGCGTCGCGACGGTACGAAGTAGGCGCTCATGACCCAGGCACGCTCGGTCGCGGCGGCGAAGCGGCGCAACACGTCGTTGGCCAGGAGCGAGCGTTGTCGCGCCTCACTCAGTACCAGCCTGCCGTCGGCGCCACCAGGATGCGCGACTGCCAATGCCGGCGGGTCGAGCGCGAGCGGCTCCCCGCAGCGGCGCCAGGTGTCCGCGAAAGCGCGCTGCCAGTCCGCCACTACCGGTCCTGAGATTTGCACCATGATCTCGCGCCACGGCGGCTCACCGGCGATGCCGCTCGCAAACTCATCGCTGAGACCCGCGCCGCCGACGAACGCGACCCGCCCGTCGACCAGCAGCAGCTTGCGGTGATCGCGCCGGAAGTTCCGCAGGCGGTTGCGCAGCTGCAGGGGGTTGAAGAAGCGCAGTTCCACGCCGCCGGCGAGTAACGTGGCGCGATCCGCGCGCTTCAGTCCCAGCGCGCCGAAGCCATCAAACACGGCGCACACCTGCACACCACGGGCACGGGCCTGCAGCAGCGTTTGGATGAAGCGCGTGGCGATGGTTCCCGAATTTACAAGATACAGCTCCAGCAGCACGTAGGCGCGTGCCGTCCCGATCACCTCCAGCATGCGCGCGAAGAACTGCGCGCCGTCAGCCAGGAATTCAAATTCGTTTCCTGATCGCCACGGCCACCCCTGGGTTGTAAATTGCTGCACCTGCCCCTGGCCCGTCATGAGCGAACAATGACCGACCTTAGGATGAGACGCCAGCGCGCGGCGTGCGTGCTTGTGATGCTCGCACCCTGGTGCTGCGCGGCCGACGTTGCCGATGCCGTCAACAGCGTGCGCGCACGCGGCTGCGCGACCCGCCCCGGCGCCACGGCGCCGCTGCGTCACAGCGGGCCGCTCGATGAAGCGGCGCGGCAGCTGGCCGCCGGCGCGCCGCTCGAAGTCGCGCTGCAGCGCGCGAACTACCACCCCGTCAGTTCGTTCGCGGTCAGCGTCACGGGCGTGCCGCCGGACGGGGACGTGACGCGCATCCTCGCGCAGCAGTTCTGCCAGCAGAGCAGCAATCCTGAGTTTCGGGAAATCGGCAGCGCGCGGCGCGGCGCCCAGGTGTGGATAATGCTCGCCGCGCCGTTCGCGCCACCGGCGCAGCGCGACGCAGTCGCGATCAGCCAGCGGGTACTGGCGCTGGCCAACGCGGCGCGCGCGCAGGGGCGACGCTGCGGAGTAAGGCCCTTTGCCGCCGCAGCCCCGCTCGCGCTCAACCCCACACTCGGGCGTGCCGCACTGGCGTACGCGCAGGAGCTGGCGAGTCACGCTTACATGGCGCACACCGGCCGCGACGGCAGCTCGCCGGCGCAACGCGTGACCCGCAGCGGCTACCGCTGGCGCGCGACCGGTGAGAACCTTGCCAGCGGGATCATGACGCCCGAGGCGGTGGTCGCGGGCTGGCTGGGAAGCCCGGAGCACTGCGCCAACCTGATGGATCCGGTGTTCAGCGAGATGGGCGTCGGCTTCGGCGTCAATCCGCGCGATGCGCGGGGCGTGTACTGGGCGCTGGAGTTTGGCAGGCCGCTGTAGGCTAGCCGCTGCCGTTGCCCCGGTGCTCAAGTGTCAGCACGGTGCCCGCGACGAGGTACAGCACAGCGAACCAGGCGAGGCCGTGAGTAAAGAAGGTCTCGAGCCCGAGGTATACGGACGGAATGCGCTCCAGGTAGCTCGTGGCCTGCACGCCGCCGATGAGCGTCGCGGCAGCGGCGCACAGGACGAGGACCGGGCCTGCGGGCGGCTGCCCCGTGCGCGCCTGCAGCGACGAGGGATCCGGAGCCGGCAGGCGCCAGTACCACACGGCGAGGATGGCAAGACCCGCCACGGAGCTTAAATACTGGAGGACGCGGTTCACCGTGGTGAAGTAGGAGCCGATCGTGAACGGCGCGTGCAGCGCGGCGTAATGCCGCACCATCCAGCCGTTGCCATGCGTGAACGAATCCCACAAGAGGTGCGACCAGGCGCCGAGGAGTATCGACAGCGGCGCGAGCAGCCACTCGACTGGGCGCTTGCCGAACGGCTCGATGGCAGTGAGGCACAGCCAGCGCGCCCGCGGACTCATGAGCGCCGTGAGTGGCGCGCGCAGCAGATAGCAGCAGGCGATGACGCCTAAGCACAGCGGCACACACACCCGCCAGGAGGCGGCAAGGTTGTGGGTATCCGGAAACCAGGTGCGCACACTGGTCGGCAGATAGTGCGAGAAATCCGGCGCCATGGCGCCGAGCACCAGCGGCACCGTTCGCAACGGCGTCAGGCGCCGCAATGGCAGGATCGCAGCCGGATGGGACAGTGTGAACGGCACGCTAAGGCTCTCAGCCCGCAGCGCGCGCCGCCGGCGCCACGCGGATGCTGTAATCCTTCCCCGCCCAGGCACTCCCGCGCCTGAACGTCAGATCGATACGCTGTCCGGCACGCAGGCGCGGCGCATCGAGCGTGACGACGTGCAGCCCGAGTGAGTTTGCGATGGTGTCCACATCGCGCACGTCCTGCCAGCCATCGACGCCCCAGTGCACGGCTCCCGGTTCGCGTAAGGCCACGGTGAGTGCGCAGCCCTCCGGCAGCTCCCCGGCCGGGGCTTGCTCGCACCAGATGACCCGCGTCAGCGCGGGCCGTTCGCCGCGGTAGCGCTCCCACACCGCCGTGGGCCGGTCGAACGGCCGTTGCAGTTCCCGGGAGACGACCAGTTTCAGGTACTCCGCATGCGCCCACACCAGGGGCATCGCAGCTCCGGTCGCCTTGCCCGGCTCGAGGCCGCGCGCCGCGATGGGCGGCGCATCCCAGATCTGCTCCGGCAACATCCCGCCGGGTGAGGCCATGCGCGCCATGGTGGCGATGAGCGGCAAGGGATCGCGACCGGCGACGATTTCGTAGTGACCGCGCTCGCCGGTCAGCAGCGGCCACGGGCGGCCACGGCCGGTGCCATCGTAGGCGCTGCCATCTTCATGCTCGCCGTAACCGTCGTCGTTGTAGCGATGCCAGCAAGGTCCCGCGGGCGTGTCGACTTTCAGGAGCGCATCCGCCACGCGCACAGTGGCGAGGATGAGGGGATCATCCGCGCGACGCAGCCCGCAGCGCACGAGCTGCAGAAAATCGACGCCCACCTGCTCTGCGGACGGCAGGTTCGGATCGTGCGCGAGGTTCTTGATCGCGAGCGCGCCATACTTCGCACAGCGGTCGGTGATGGCCTGCGGCGGTGCGACGCGTACATAGTAGCCGGGCACGCCAAGGCGGCGCGCGAGCGGGGTGTCCGCAACACAGGTCCAGTCCTCGAGGCGCGCGTTCCAGTAGTCCGCAAACGCCAGTGCGAGCTCGCGGCCGTCGACTGGCAGGTAGCGCGCACCGGCGACCAGCGCCGCGATGCATACCGCGAGGGTAAAAGTGTTCAGACCCGCGTCCTCCTCCCAGCGGTCCTGGTCGCTCACCGGTCCCGTGCGCACGAGAAACGCCAGCGCGCGCCGCACCATGTCGCCGACCTCGGTGCCGTCCAGCGCATTGCGACCCTCGAGCGCGGCGGCGAGCAACACCGGGAAGGCGGCTTCATCGAGCTGGATGCCCGACCAGTAACCCGCCCCGCCGAGCCATTGGTTCTGGTGCCAGTGCCCGTCCGCGTTCTGCGTCGACAGCAGGTAGCGCAGCGTGTTGCATGCCTCGCGCGTGGCACCGACCGCGAGCAGCGCGCTGGCACATTCGACGAGGTCCCGTGGCCATACCAGGTGGTAACCCTCGCGCTCCTCGTGGGTGTTGCCCCACGGCACGCTCAGGGAGGCGACCATCGCGCCCGGATAGATTTTGTCGCGATGCACGCGCAGCACCATGGCGGAAATGCGGAACTGCTCGGCGCACGCCTCCGGCAGGTCCGCCGGCAAAGTACTCTCGGGTTCGCAGTTGGCGTGCCAGTGCGTCCATGCCGTCAGCTGCCGCTCCCAGGAGCTTTCGAACGGCTCGCACAGGGCGGTGAGCGCCAGCGTCGCCGCCGATTCGGCACTGCTGCCAAACCCGAGTGCCAGGACCGACTCGCGCGGCAGTTCGCCCGCGAGCGCGACGTTTCCCGGTCCGGCCTCGTCGTATTCCCAGGTGAGGGCGCCGTGTTGGGTGAAATCCTGCCAGGCGTCGCTGTGACCGGAAATCCCGGCACTGGCGCGACCCCAGGCATCCAGCTGCTGCCCGGTTACCGCGGCGAGGGCCAGCCCGTATGGACCCTGCTCCGCCCACAGGAGCTTGCGATTGCGGTGCTGTGCAACCTGCGCGCGATTGTTATAACCCGTGCCTCCCAGGTGCGGCGCGAGCAGCGCATAGGGGCGCAGGTTCGGCTCGCCGGTCAGGGTCACTTCGATCAGCAGTACGTCGCGGTCGTCGCACGGCGTCACGCGCAGCGCGAGCTCAAAGCGCTCATGCCGGTGCACGATGTGCACCGCCGGCACGCCGGGCGCGCCGAGCCGCACCAGGTGTTTCCACAGGCGCTTCACTTCCACCCAGAAACCCGCGCCGTCCGCGACAATGAAGCCAAGATCGCGGATCTGCGGCAGATCCACGCGCGGGTAGTACACCTCGTTGATGATGCCGCCACCGATGGTGAACCACAGCCGCGAGGAGCCGAGTGAGCAGCCCACCATTTCCTTGGCGCTGCTGCTCCAGGTCGGACTCAGTCCGGGTGCCCCCGGCGCCGTGGCCACCGCTTTAGCCGCTGCGCCGGCGGTGCGCGCTGCCCGCACGCGGCCCGACACCGAAGAAGCCGCGGCGCCACAGGCGCAGGCCGCCGGTGAATGCGTTCTTGTTGTCCCCGAGGCGCACAGCGCGCGGCAGCTGCTTCATACGCACGGCATTGCCGCCGCCCAGAACCACGTAGTCGGCCTCGAACACCGCCTGCAGCCGTGCCATGACGTCGCGCACGGACTTGCGCCATTTGTTGTTACCGCGGCGTTCGCGGCCGCGCTCGCCCACGTAATCCTCGTACGAGCGGCCGCGCTTGTATGGCATATGGCCAAACTCGGTGGCCTCGACCTCGCCATCGATGATGAAGGCGACACCGAGACCGGTGCCGAGCCCGAGAAACAACATGCGTCCGCCGTGGTAACTGCCGATGGCCTGCATCGCCGCGTCGTTGACGATCCATACGGGCTTGCCGAATGCTTTCGCGAAATCAAATCCTACCCAGCGACCACCCAGGTTATGCGGCTCGGCGATGATCCGGCCCCGCAATACCGGTCCCGGGTAGCCCATCGAGACCGCGTCGTAGGGCGTGCCGCGAGTGAGCTTGCGGATCTGGCGCACCATGTAAGCCGGACCCATCTTCGGCCCGGAGACGAATACGTGGATCTTGCCGTGCGCGCCGATGCGGAACTTGACGTGCGTGCCACCGACATCGATCACGAGGATCCGGCGCGGTGTGCTGGCGGGCGGATTCTTTCGGCTTACGGGCATGCAGTCGATTCTCTCCGGAAACCGTGTGCTTGACCACCGCCGTACCGCGCTCTTAAGGGGCAGGAGGAGGCTACGGGTCCGAAGCGCCTGGTCGCGGCACATGATCGGTCCACCGCGGCGCGGCTGTGCGGACCATGTCACTCGTATAAACTAAGCGCATGAATCACTCCACCGGACTCCTCGTGGTGCTTGCCCTGGGTCTGTGCGGCTGCACGGGCGCGGATTTCAAGGGTGGCGATAACTCATCCGGCGACTCCGCTGAGAACTCCTCGCGCTCGCACCACTCCGGCGGCAGCACCTCGCAGGTGATGGGATCCGTCGACATCGGCGCGGGCGAACACGCCGGGGATGTCTCCACGGTCAATGGCGGCATCCATATCGGCGCGAACGCGGTAGTCGGCAAGGTCGAGACCGTCAATGGCGGCATCACGGTTGAACAGCATGCCACCGCCGGCGGCGTCGAGACCGTCAACGGCGGCATTAAAATCCAGGACGGCGCCGGCATCAGCGGCACGGTGCAGACCGTCAACGGCTCCCTGTCAATTGCCGATGGCGCCGACGTGAAAGGCGAATTGACCAACGTCAACGGCGCGATTGGTGTTGCGGCGGCGCACGTCGGCGGCGATATCAGCACCGTCACGGGCGACATCCGCATCGGCCCGAACGCCCACGTCGACGGCGGCATCCACGTGGAGAAGAACAACAGCTGGTTCAACATGGGTTCGGACATCCCGAAAGTCGTGATCGCGCCGGGTTCGGTCGTGAAAGGTACGCTCAGATTCGACCGCGAGGTGCATCTGTACGTGAGCGACCATGCCACCATCGGCGCCGTGGTAGGCGCCACGGTCAATAAGTTCAGCGGCGACGAACCCTCCGGCTGAAGCCTACGGCGCGTCGCGGCGCGGCGCCGCCGGTTCAGAACAGGCCGGTTATCCGGCCCTTGTCGTCCACATCGATGCTGTTGGCGGCCGGCACCTTCGGCAGGCCCGGCATGGTCATGATGTCGCCGCAGACCATGACCACGAACTCCGCGCCGGCGGCGAGCCGCACCTCACGGATGTTGACCACGTGGTGCGAGGGCGCGCCGCGCAGTTTCGGGTCGGTCGAGAACGAATACTGCGTCTTGGCGACGCACACCGGGTAGTGCCCGTAGCCGCCTTCCTGCAGCGCCCGGATCTGGGCGCGCACGCGGGTGTCGGCGGTAATGTCGGTGGCGTGGTAGATCTGGGTTGCCACCGCCTTCATCTTGTCCCACAGCGTCACGCCATCCTCGTACAGGAAGCGAAAGTCGTTGGGCATGGCGGCGAGGCGCAGCACCTCGCGCGCGACCTCGAGTGCGCCCTTGCCACCGTGCGCGAAGTGGGTCGCCGCGATGACCCGCACGTCGTGCGGGGCGATGCGGTCGATCAGCAGCTGGATTTCGTGCTCGGTGTCCTCAGCGCGGCGATTGATGGCGACGACGCACGGCAGGCCGAAGCGGTTACGCACGTTGTCGATGTGCCGCTCCAGATTGACGACTCCCTTATCGAGCGCGGCCAGGTTCTCCTTGCCAAGGTCCGCCAGCTCGATGCCGCCCTGATACTTCAGCGCCCGCACGGTGGCGACGATCACCGCCACGCTGGGCTCGAGGCCCGCCTTGCGACACTTGATGTCGATGAACTTCTCCGCCCCGAGGTCGGCGCCGAAGCCCGCCTCGGTGACGACGTAATCGGCGAGCTTCAACGCCGTGCGGGTCGCGATCACCGAATTGCAGCCGTGCGCGATGTTGGCGAACGGCCCGCCGTGGATGAAGGCCGGGTTGTTCTCCAGGGTCTGCACGAGATTCGGCGCCAGCGCGGTTTTCAACAGCGCCGCCATGGCGCCGTGCGCCTTGAGCTCAGCCGCCAGCACCGGCGAGTTGTCGCTGCGGTAGCCGACTACGATGCGACCCAGGCGCGCGCGCAGATCATGCAGGCTGCTGGCGAGGCACAGGATCGCCATGACCTCGGAGGCCACGACGATATCGAAGCCGTCCTCACGCGGCACGCCGTTGCCAGTGCCGCCGAGGCCCACGACGATCTCGCGCAGAGCGCGATCGTTGACATCCATCACGCGCCGCCAGGTAATGCGGCGCACGTCGAAGCCGAGCTGGTTGCCCTGGTGGATGTGGTTGTCGATGAGCGCCGCCAGCAGGTTGTTGGCCAGGCCAATGGCGGCGAAGTCGCCGGTGAAGTGCAGGTTGATGTCTTCCATCGGCACGACCTGCGAGTAGCCCCCGCCGGCCGCGCCGCCCTTCATGCCGAATACCGGCCCGAGCGCGGGCTCGCGCAGGCAGACGATCGCGCGGTGACCGAGTTGGTTCAAGGCATCGCCCAGACCCACGGTCATGGTCGTCTTGCCCTCGCCGGCGGGCGTTGGCGACACTGCCGTGACCAGTACCAGCTTGCCGCTCGGGCGCTCGTTCAGGCGCGCGACGTAGTCGAGCGATATCTTGGCCTTGAAGTGTCCGTAGGGCTCCAGTTCCGCGACCGGGATACCGAGGCGCTGCTGCGCGAGCTCCACGATCGGGAGCATGCTGGCCCGCTGGGCAATTTCGATGTTGGAGGGGATGGTTGTCATGGCGCCGGTGACCGCGCCGCGCATGTTACCTTAAGCACACGCGCGCCATGTGCCGCCGGTACAATCACTTGCCGATGTTGTGGCTTAAGGCCTTGCATATTGTTTTCCTGGTGACCTGGTTCGCCGGCCTGTTCTATCTGCCGCGCCTGTTCGTCTATCACGTCGCCACCACGGATGCCCCGGGACGCGCGCGCTTCATCGTCATGGAGCGCCGGCTGTTTGCGATCATGAGCATCGGCGCCCTGTGCACCGTACTCATGGGCACGGCGATGATCATCACCGCGCCCGCCCTCCTCGCCACCACCTGGATGCACGTCAAGCTCCCCCTGGTTGCGCTGCTGGTCATTTACCACGCCTGGGTGTATCGGCTCATGCTCGCGCTGCGCAGCGGCGCCGCCAGCCACTCGCAGCGCTGGTACCGCTGGTTCAACGAAATCCCCGGCGTGCTGCTGGTCGCGATCGTGGTACTCGCGGTGCTCAAACCGTAGCGGGCCGACGCTCGCTTACCAGATCCTGACGCGCTCCGCGGGCGCGATATACAGCTTGTCGCCGGGCTGCACATTAAACGCCGCGTACCAGGCGTCAATGTTGGGCAGCGGCCCGTTGACGCGGAAGTTCGACGGGCTGTGCACATCGGACAGCACCAGCTCGCGCAGCGCTCCGTCGCGGTACTTCTCCCGCCATGCCTGGGCCCAGGCAAGGAAGAAGCGCTGGTCGCCGCTCAGTCCGTCTATCAGCGGCGCCGGCTGACCCTGCAGCGAGATGCGGTAGGCCTCGTGCGCCATATTCAGCCCGCCCAGGTCGCCGATGTTCTCGCCGATGGTGTTGGCGCCGTTGACCTTGAGACCGGGCAGCGCCTCGAATGCTGAAAACTCCTTGATGAGGCGCGCGGTGCGGGCGCTGAACACCTGCACATCGGTGGCCGTCCACCAGTCCTGCAGCGCCCCGTCGGGGCCGAATTTACGGCCCTGGTCGTCAAACCCGTGTCCTATTTCGTGGCCGATGATCGCGCCGATGGCGCCGAAGTTGACGGCGTCGTCGGCGTTGGGATCGAAGAACGGCGGCTGCAGGATGGCCGCCGGGAACACGATCTCGTTGTTGGAAGGGTTGTAGTAGGCGTTGATTTCCTGCGGCGTCAACTGCCATTCGGCGCGATCCACCGCACCGTCGACGCGCGCCACCTTGTAGTCCCACTGCCACTGTGCCGCGCGCCGCACGTTGCCGATGAGATCATCGCGGCGCACGGCGAGCGCGGAGTAGTCCTTCCACTTGTCCGGATAGCCGATCTTGGGCGTGAAGGCGGCGAGCTTCTCGTGGGCGCGCGTCTTGGTCGCGGGCGTCATCCAGTCAAGCGCATCGAGGCGCTCGCTCAGGGCGGCGCGCAGGTCGGCGACCATTTGCTGCATCTTGGCCTTGGATGCGGGCGGGAAATACTGCGCGACGTACAGCCGTCCGACCGACTCCCCGAGCGCCCCATCGACCTCATCGACCGCGCGCTTCCAGCGCTCGCGCTGCTCGGGCTGGCCTCGCATCGCCTGCCCGTAGAAAGCAAAATGCGCGCTGTCGAAGCGCTGCGGCAGGTAGCGCGCGTGGCTGCTCAGATACTGAAACGTCAGCCAGTCGCGCAGGGTCGGCAGCGGGGTGCGTTCGAACAGCTGCGCAAGATCGCGCACCGCGGACAGTTCCCCCACCACCAGGTCCTGCCGCTCGCCGAGCTTCAGGGACTCGAGGAACCGCTGCCATGGAAACCCCGGTGCGTAGATGAGCAGCTGCGCCTTGGTGCGCGGGTTCCAGTTCAGGTCCACGTCGCGGCGCTTGTCGATCGGCCACTGCACCTTCGAGGCCGCGGTCTCGAACGCCATGACGGCGCGCGCCCTGGAGGCGGAGTTGCTGGCGCCGGCGAGTTCCAGCATCTGGCCGATGTAGGCGACGTACTTCGCGCGCAGCTCCTTGAGCTTGGCATCGTCCTTGAGGTAGTAGTCGCGGTCGGGAAGCCCGAGCGCGGATTCGCTGAGGTACAAGGCGTAGCGGTCCGGGTTGTGGAAATCCGCCGGCAGGTCGGCATCGAACAGCGACGCAAACCCCGGCAGCCCGAACAGGCGCGCGATGGCTTCGCGGCTGTTGGCGGCGGCGATACTGTTCAGATCCGCCTGCGCCGGCGCCAGCCCATTGGCCTCGATCGCAGCCGTATCCATGAAGCTCGCGTAGAAATCACCGATCTGCTGCTCGGGCGTGCCGGCCGCGGCGTGCGCGGCCGCGGCGCTCTCGATGATCCCGCGCACGCGCTTCTTGGACAGGTCGTCGAGGGTGTTGAACGGTCCGTAGCTGGCGTGGTCGGCCGGAATCGTGAAGCCCTCCTCCCACGCGCCGTTGGCATAGGCGAAGAAGTCATCGCCGGGCTTGACGTGGCTGTTGCCGGCGGTGAGGTCAATGCCGAAATCGCCGATCGCGGCGCGTGCCGGGGCGGGTGCTGCGGGGGCAGCGGCGGGACTGGCGATGGCGGGCACGGGCTTCTCCAGGGCGGGCTTCGAGGCACACGCGCTGACGGCGAGCAGCGCCACCGCCATGCACGGCAGGGATCTCATGTAGGGCGACCTTCCTTTAAGGCTCAAGGGAAGGCGCCATGATACGTGGCGCGCTGCGCCTGCGGGGAGGCGTTGCATGCCGCGCCGGCCGGCGCGCGCTCCATTCGTCGGTGCCGGCGCTCGCTTCGTCGCACGCCTTAGCTCGCCTCACCCCAGTAGCTCACCAGATCTGCCCAGGGGCGCGCGGCGTGCAGCGCCGTACGCGCAGCTTCCGTGCCGAGATACATGAACCCGACGATCGCATCGCCGGGAGCCAGGTCCAGCGCCTGTTTGAGCGTCGCGTCGTAGGCCGCGCTGCCAGTCTTCCACATGGCGTTGAAGCCGAGGGCGAAGGCCGCGAGCATCATGGCGTGCGCCGCCGCGCCGGCCGACAACTGCTGCTCGATCAGCGGGATCTTCACGTCCGGGTTGCAGCGCGCAGCCACGACGATGATGAGCGGCGCGCGCAGCGCCTTGGCGCGCTCGCGCCGCAGCGCTTCCTCGCTCGCCGCCGCATGCGTGCGCTGCAGGTGCTGCGCGAGCAACTCCCCGAAGCGCTCACGCGCGGCGCCCCGCACGATGATGAACCGCCAGGGACGCAGCCGCCCGTGATCGGGCGCGCGCACGGCGCTCTCGAAGATCAGCTGCAGTGCACCGGCATCGGGAGCGGGCTCGAAAAGAGTCTTCGCTGAAGTGCGGGTCGTCAGGGCGTCTATGGCTTGCATACGCGTATTGTCGCAGACTTGCGCCGCAATGTTGGCCGTGTCCGAAGCCTGCGAACGCAACAAGGGGCCGATCCTCGCGGTGCTCGCCGACGAGTTCGCCGCCCAGCATGCGGTGCTGGAAATCGGCAGCGGCACCGGCCAGCACGCGGTGCACTTCGCCATGCACCTTCCGCACCTCACCTGGCAGCCGAGCGAGGTGCCGGCGCAACTACCGCCGCTCATCGAACGCATCCGCAGCGAGGCGCCGCCGAATGTGCGCGCACCGCTCGCGCTCGACGTCCGCGATGAACCGTGGCCGGTCGCGCACGTCGACGCGGTGTTCAGCGCCAACTCGCTGCACATCATGCCCTGGAGCGCGGTGCGGGAATTCTTTCGCGGCAGCGGGGCACTGCTGCGCGCGGGCGGAGTACTGTGCGTGTACGGACCGATGCGCTACCGCGGCGGATACACCAGCGCGAGCAACGCGCAGTTCGACCGCTGGCTCAAGGAACGCGACCCGCACAGCGGCATCCGCGACTTTGAAGCGCTCGATGCGCTCGCCCTCGAGCAGGGGCTCACCCTGCGCGCCGACCACGCGATGCCCGCCAACAATCAGACTCTGGTGTGGCGGCGCCGCGGCTGAGTGTTGCCGCTAGCGGACATCATCCGCCTCAGGTCCACGCGCTCCTTCGCTGACTTTTAAGCCTATTAATCAAGTGCTTATGACGCAATCCCCCGCAACATTACTTTGCGGTCATACGGCGCTTGCTGGATGAATTTTCAGTGATAATACGCGCGCTTTGAAGCACGGGGCCAGCCTTCGCTCACGGGCGGTCAGGCACCCAGGCACGTAAAAGCCGCGCACTCTCACAAAATTTTCCGTCTGCATTCTTCTGGAGATAAATCGATGTTCAAGCACCTCGTCCCCGTTGTTGCCATTGCCCTGATCGCAGGTCCGGCGTTCGCCCAGTCAGCTGCGGCTCCGGCCCCAGCCGCTGCTCCGGCCCCGGCCGCCGCCCCGGCTGCTGCTGCGCCTGCTGAGAAGGCGGCCCCGGCCAAGTCCACCACGCATCACAAGAAGCACCACCACAGCAGCACCAAGACGAAGCCTGCTGGTTCGACGCCCGCGGACACCGCGCCCGCCAAGTAATAGTCAGTAGCTGACGTTACCGAAGGCCCCGCCGTGCAAACGGCGGGGCCCTTTTTATTTGTGGGGCTTGCGGGACGAGCCAAACGGGTTCAGATTTAAGCCCATGGATGGAGCGCAGCAGGCCGCAATACATCAGGCGCTCGTCGCTGTACAACATGCCGTCACGAGCATGACCTTTCCGAGCTGCGATCAGGAAGACATGATCGAGGCGATCGATCGCGTCGAAGAGCAGCTGCACACCAGCCACCCGAACCTGGCCCTGATGTGCCGTTTCCTGAACTCCATTGCGCGCAGCCTGCGCGCGCAGCCCGAGGCGCGCGATGCCTGCCTCGCCATCGAGGATGCGATCGGCAAGGCCGGCATGCCGAGCACCTGGCAGTCCGGGATCTGATTACCCCGACCGCGCGAACCCAGGTAGTTCGCCGCAAGGAGCGCGGCAGCTACGACCGCGACCTCATCAACGCCATCCTCGATGAGGCGCTCTACTGCCACGTGGGCTTCGTCATCGACGGCCAGCCTTACGTACTGCCGACGGTGCACGCGCGCGTCGGCGATGAGCTCTACCTCCACGGCGCGGTTGCCAACCGCATGTTCGGCACGCTCGGCGCAGGGGCGCCGCTGTGCGTGACCGTCACGCTTCTGGATGGTCTGGTGCTGGCGCGCGCCGCCTTCAAACACTCCCTGAACTATCGCTCGGTGGTGATCCTCGGCGCCGCGCGCGCGCTCAGCGCCGAGGATGACAAGCGTCGCGCGATGCTGGCGGTAGTCGAGCGGGTGCTGCCGGGTCGTGCCGCGCAGGTGCGGCAGCCGAGCCAACAGGAACTCAACGCAACCATCGTGCTGTGCCTGGCCATTACCGAGGTCTCGGCCAAGATCCGCAGCGGTCCGCCGCTGGATGCCGAAGAGGACCACCCGCTTGGCGTGTGGGCGGGAGTGCTGCCGCTGCACCTGGCCGCCGGCCGGCCCGAGCCCGACCCGCGCCTGCCGGGCGGGACCACGCCACCCGGGACGCTGACGTCCTGGTCGCGCGGCGGCGCCCGCACGCCTCGCTGAGGGGGCCTGCCACGGGCGAACGCGTTGCCTTCGCCAAGCGCTGCGGTCTAAGTTGGCGGTGATGTTCACCCCGCTCTCCCAGGCACTCCTGCTGCTCGCCGCCTCGGTGTTTCTGGTGACGCTGGCGCGGCGCTCAGGCCTGCCGACCACCATCGCGTACCTGGTCGCGGGCCTCATCCTCGGCCCGCACGCGCTCGCGGTGGTATCGGACTCGGGCACCACGCGCCTCCTGGCTGAACTCGGCGTGGCGTTCCTGCTGTTCACGCTCGGGCTGGAGTTCTCCCTGCCGCGCATGCTCGCCATGCGGCGCGAAGTGTTCGGGCTCGGCGCGGCCCAGGTTATCGCCACCACGGGGGTGTTCGCCCTCATTGGCAACACGCTGGGACTGCCCTGGCTCGTCGCCATCGTGTTCGGCGGCGCCGTGGCCATGAGTTCAACCGCCATCCTGCTGCAGCAGCTCACCGAGCGCGCCGAGCTCAACCGCACGCACGGGCGCCTCGCGTTCGCGATGCTGCTGTTCCAGGACCTGGCGTTCGCGCCACTGCTGGCGCTCGCCTCGGCCTTGAGCGCCGGCGCGGGTTTTGACAGGGGCGCGAGCGCGGTGGCCGTCGTCGGCGGCGTGCTCGCCATCGTGGCGGTGCTGGCGGCGGGACGCTGGCTGCTGCGGCCGTTGTTTCACGAGATCGCCCACAGCCGTCTGCGCGAGCTGTTCACGCTCACGGTGCTGTTCGTCGTGCTCGCCTCGGCCTGGGTATCGCACCTCGCCGGCCTGTCGTTTGCCCTCGGCGCGTTCCTCTCCGGAATGATGCTGGCGGAGACCGAGTACCGGCACCAGATCGAGGCGGTGATCCGCCCGTTCCGCGACATCCTGCTGGGGCTGTTCTTCATCTCGGTCGGGATGCTGCTCGATGTGCGCCTGCTCGGCCGCGCCGGGGAACTGGCGATCGTGCTGGCGATGCTGGTCAGCCTCGTGCTCCTCAAGGCGACCCTCGCGGCGCTGGTAACGCGCCCGTTCACCACCACGCGCTTCAAGGCGCTGCGCACCGGCATCGTGATGTCCATCGGCGGCGAGTTCGGGGTCGCGCTGTGCAGCATCATGCTGCAGGCGGGGCTCGTTCCGGAACGGCTCGGTGAACCGCTGCTGGTGGCGATCGTGTTGTCGATGGCCTTGAGTCCCTTCATCCTTAACAACAACAAGCGCGTGGCGCGCTTCCTGTTGCGCGAGCGGGCGCCGGCGCCCACCGCCAGCGAGCGCGAGGATGCGGCCACCGGGCAGATCGCGCGCCGCGAGCACGTGATCCTGTGCGGCTTCGGCCGCGTCGGCCAGAACGTCGCGCGGGTGCTCGAGTCCCAGGGCTTCGAGTACATCGCGCTCGATCTGGACCCGGCGCGCATCCGTGCCGCGCGCCAGGCGGGCGATCCGGTGGTGTACGGCGACTCCGCCGATGAGGAGATGCTCACCACCGCGGGCCTCGCCAACGCCAGCGCGATCGTCATCAGCTTTTCCGATCCCGCTACCTCGATCGGCATCCTGCACAGCGTGCGCCGCATCCGCCCGGAGGTGCCGGTGCTGGTACGCACGCAGGATGACGCGCGCCTCAAGGAGCTCCAGGACGCGGGCGCTACCGATGTCGTGCCGGAAACCTTCGAGGCAAGCCTGATGCTCGTTTCGCACGTGCTGATGCTGCTGCAGGTGCCGGTGTCGCGCGTGGTGCGCACCGTCGGCGACATTCGCAACAACCGCTACGCGGTGCTGAGAAATATCGTCGGGCGCGGCGAACTGCGCCCGGTCGATGAACTCAGCGAACACCGCGAGGAGACCAAATCGGTGGTGGTTCCCCCGGGCGCCTGGGCGGTGGGCCACAGCCTCGACGAAGTGCGCAGCCATAGCGTGACAGTCACTTTCACCGGCGTGCGCCGCCAGGGCATTCTCGGTCGCGATCCGGCCGGCGATACGGTGCTGCGCGACGGGGATATCGTGGTGATCTACGGCCAGCCCGAGGAGCTCGAACGCGCCGAGGCGGTCCTGCTGGCCGGATGATGCGAAGATAGCTTTCCCCCGTACAGGAAGGATTCAATCCCATGCACAAGAGCCGCCTCGGCGGATTCATTATTGATTGCCAGACGCACGACCTGGAGGCAGCCACCGGCTTCTGGAGCGCGGCGCTCGGCTTGCAGGTAACCGCCTCGGCTGCCTCGGAACTGAAGTACCGCAGCCTCGCCACCGCCGCCGACGAGGTGCACCTGGAAGTGCAGATCGTCGAGCACCCGAGCCGGGTGCACCTGGACATCGAGGCTGACGACATCGAGGCGGAGGTGCGGCGCCTGGAAAAACTCGGCGCCCGGCGCATCGGGCCGGTCGAGACCTGGTACGTCATGGAGGCGCCGACCGGGCAGCGTTTTTGCGTGGTGCGCGTGCTGCGCGCCGACTTCGCGACGCGCGCCAACATTTGGAACGACTGAAGATCTTCAGTGAACCGCAGCGACATCCACTTTCCACCCAAGCACGCGCCGTTGCGCGACGACGTGCACGCGCTCGGAGCGCTGGTGGGTGAAATCCTGCGCGAACAGGGCGGGCAGCAGCTCTTTGAGCTGGTGGAGCTCGACCGCGTCGCCGCCATCCAGAGTCGCGGCGGCTCGAACGACGCCCGCGCGGAACTGGCGGCGTGTGTGCGCGGCCGGCCGCCGGCGCTGGCGCGCGACCTGGTGCGCGCCTTCTCCAGCTGGTTCCTGGTGGTCAATGTCGCCGAGAAGGTCCATCGCATCCGCCGCCGGCGTGAATATTTCCTCAAGGACAGCCAGCGGCCGCAACCCGGCGGTGTCGAGGATGCGCTCACGGCGCTCAAGGCGCGTGGCTTTACCCAGGCGCAGGTGCTGGAGCTGATCGGCAGCCTGTCCATCGAGCCGGTGTTCGCACCGCATTCGACCGAGGCCAGCCGCAGAACCCTGCTGCGCAAGCAACAGCGCATCGCGCAGCGTCTGCTCGAGCGGCTCGATCCGAGTCTCACGCCGCACGAGGCGCGCAGTGTCTGGAACAACATCCGCATGGAGCTGACCACCGCCTGGCAGACCGAGGAGCTGCCGCGCGAGCGGCTCACGGTGGCGGACGAGCGCGAACAGATCCTGTTCTACCTGACAGAGATCCTCTACCGCGTGGTGCCGGCGTTCTACGAGGAAGTCGCGCTCGCGCTGGAAAAGGTCTTCGGCTCCAAGGCGGACGCGGCGGCGCGCGTGCCGCCGCTCCTGCACTTCGGCACCTGGGCCGGCGGGGACATGGACGGCAATCCGGACGTGCATGCCAAGAGCATCCGCGAGGCACTCGCGCGCCAGCACCAGGTGATCGTCAACCGCTACTTCGAGGAGTGCCAGGAGCTGGCGCAGCGACTGTCACAGAGCGCCAGCCGGGTAGCGGCGTCCGCCGAGATCGTAAAGCGGGTCGAGGAATACATGCGCCTCCTGCCGGGGGCGCGCGCCATCACCCCGGCGCGCCACGACCGCATGCCGTACCGGGTGTTTCTGGCGCAGATTGGCGAGCGCTTGCGCAACGGCTACCAGGGCCGCGCCAGCGGCTATGAAAACGCGCGCCAGTTCCGCGACGATATCGCCCTCATTGCCGTGAGCCTGAAGGCCAACAAGGGCGTCAACGCGGGACTCTTCTACGTCGAGCGCCTGCTGCGACGTATCGATACCTTCGGCTTTCACCTGGCGGCACTGGACGTGCGCCAGCACGCGAGCGTGCTGCACCAGGTCATCGCCCAGGGCTTCGACGACCGGGAATGGCTCGCGCGTGACAGCCATGAGCGCCGTGAGCTCTTGGCGCAGGCGCTGGAGAAGGATCGCGGACCCACGGTCGAGCTCGACGCGCTCGGCCGGCGCATGCTCGCGGTCTTCGACGCCATCATGCAGGGCCGGCATCGCTACGGGCCGGAGGCCATCGGCTATTTCATCGTCAGCGGCGCCAGCGGCGCGGATGACGTGCTCGCGGCGTTGCTGCTGGCCCGCTGGGCGTCGGCTTACGACAAGCGCAGCGGCGAGGTGGCGCTGGACATCGCGCCGCAATTTGAAACCGCCGCGGCCCTGGGCGCCTGCGGCAACACCATGCAGGAACTGCTCGCCGACCCCTTGTACCGCCGCCACCTGGAGGCGCACGGCCGGCGGCAGTGCGTGCTGATCGGCTACTCCGACAGCAACAAGGAGACCGGCGCCTGCGCCTCGCGCGTCGCCATCCACCAGGCACAAGGGGATCTCGCGCGCGTGCTCGCCGCCGCCGGCGAACAGCACGTCCTGTTCCACGCCCGCGGCGGCAGCGTCGCGCGTGGCGGCGGCCGCATCGAAGCGATCGTGAATTCCGCGCCCGCGGGCGCCGTGAACGGCGTGCTGCGCATTCGCGAGCAGGGCGCGACGGTCAAGCAGGGCTACGGGCTGCGCCCGATTGCCATGCGCACGCTCGAGCGCGCCTTCAACGCGCTGTCCCTCACCACCGCGGCGCTGCGGCGCGGGGAGCTGCAGCCTGACTCGCCCGAACAGCTGCAGATCGGCACCCTGCTCGCGCAGGAGAGCCGCGCCGCCTACCGCCGGCTGGTGTATGACGAGCCGCGCTTCTACGACTACTTCGAGGCCGTAACGCCGATCGATGTGATCGAGCGCATGCAGATCGGCGCCCGCTCCGTACACCGGGCCGCCAACGCCGGCATCGCAGGTCTCCTGCCCGTGCCGTGGGTATTCGCCTGGTCGCAGTCGCGCCACATGCTGCCAGGCTGGTACGGCGCCGGCGCGGGACTCGCCGCGGTGGTCGACAAGTTCGGCTTGCCGCGGGTGCGCGCGGCGAGCGCCGCGTGGTTCTTCCTGCGCAATCTGATCGATGACATCGAGACCATGCTGGCGCGCGCCGATCTTGAGATCGCGCACTACTACGATGCGCTGGCGCCGGTGGCGTTGCCCCACTACGCCGACACCATTCGCGCCGAGCACCGCCTGGCGTGCGCGCAGGTGCTCGCCATCAAGGACAGCCGCGAGTTGCTCGATTCCGATCCGACGCTGCAGCGCTCGATCCAGCTGCGCAACCCCTACGTCGATCCCATGAACCTCATGCAGGTGGACCTGCTGCAGCGCTGGCGCGCCGGCGGCCGCGTGGACCGCGACCTGTTCGAGGCGCTGCTGGCGAGCGTGGGCGGTATCGCCCAGGGTCTGCAGAGCACCGGCTGAGCCAGCTGTGCCCGGTACCGTAACGATACGCGCCGCCGCCCCGCACGAGATGCCGGAGGTGCTGGCATTCATCCGCGAACTCGCCGTGTACGAGCGTCTCGAGCACGAGGTGGTAGCGAGCACGGCGGACCTGGCGGCGGCGCTGTTCGGCCCGCACCGCTACGCGGAAGTGGTGTTCGCCTGCCTCGACGGTATGCCGGTGGCATTCGCGCTCTTCTTTCACAACTTCTCGACCTTCCGCGGCAAGCCCGGCATCTATCTTGAGGACCTGTTCGTGCGGCCCGCGGCGCGCGGCCACGGCATCGGCAAGCGCCTGCTCGCCTGGCTTGCGGCCACGGCACTCGAGCGCGGCTGCGCGCGGCTCGACTGGGCGGTGCTCGACTGGAATGAGCCGGCGCTGGGTTTCTATCGCAGCCTCGGGGCGGTGGCACTGGATGACTGGACGACGCTGCGTCTCAGCGACGCGGCGCTGGAGAACCTGGCCCGCAGCTATGGCCGTCGGTAGACCACGCCGTCCTTCATGACGAACACGACGTGCGCGAGCGTCTGATGTCGCGCGTCGGATCCCCGTTCACCGCCACCAGATCCGCCAGCATCCCCGCGCGTACCCGGCCGAGCTGCGCCTCGTGTCGCAGGATCTTCGCGTCGGTGGCGGTGGCGGCGGTGAGCGCCTGCACCGGCGTCATGCCATCGCGCACCATCCATTGCAGCTCGCGGTAGTTGCTGCCGTGCGCGAACACGCCCACATCGCTGCCGCAACCGATGGTCACGCCGGCTTTCATGGCGGTGGTGAACGCCCGCCGCGCCTGCTCCATGCCCGCGGTCGGCGCCGATTTCCCCGGCACGTAATGCTCGAAGTACTCCCCGTAGGCCTCTTCCGCCGTCAGCGTCGGCAGATACGCAACACCGCGCGCGGCCATGAGCGCGAACACCTCGGGCGTACCGTTGAAGCCATGCTCGATGGTGTCGACCCCGGCGAGCACCGCACGCCGCATGCCCTCGGCCGTGGTGGCGTGCGCCGCCACCGGCCGCCCGGATGAATGCGCCGTCTCGACCAGCGCCCGCAGCTCCTCCTCACTGAAAGTCGGCTGCTGCGTGCCAGCCGGTCCCCAGCGGTAGTCGGCATACACCTTGATCCAGTCGGCGCCGCGTCCGGCCTGCTCGCGCACCGCGCGAATCACTTCGGCAGCCCCGCTCGCTTCCTGCGCCCCCTGCGGTGTGCAGCACACATCCGGGCGCAACGCGCGCGGCGCCGGACCGTAGCTGCCGGTCGCGACAATGGCGCGCGTGGCGACGAAGAGGCGCGGACCCTCGATGAGTCCATCCTCGATCGCACGCCGCAGCGACACATCGGCGTACTCCGCGCCCTCGGTCCCCAGGTCCCGCAAGCTCGTGAACCCCGCCATGAGCGTCGCGTGCGCAGCCTGGGCGGCGCGCAGCGTGCGATACGGCACCGCCTCCTTCAGCACCTGCTCGTCCCATGGTGTCTCGTTGTAGGGATGGAGAAACAGGTGCGAGTGCGCATCCATGAGCCCCGGCAGCAGCGTCGCTCCCGGCAGATCGATTACGGCCGCGTCGGCGCTCGCCTGCACGGCCCCTGGCGGTCCCGCCGCCACGATGCGCGCCCCATCAATCAACACCACCCAGCCGGCATGCAGCGGCTCGCCCGCCGTCCACACCTGGGCCGGGCGCAGCAGCGTGGCACCGGGCGCCGCGGCGCAAAAAAAGGCATTGGCAATGAGCGCGGCGGCGAGCAGCCACCGGTGCCGGGTGCTCACGATCCCATCAGCACGGTGGTGTCGTAGCTCTCGAATCCCTGGATGGCGCGCCCGTAGGCATTGAACACCAGCCGCTCGGCGACCTTGTCCGCCCGCGGTGCGAGCAGCATCCGCAGCACCACATCGTCCGCGGGCCGGGTGGCCTCTTCCGCCAGCAGCTGCTCGATGACACGGGTCAGGCGGTGCATCAGCTCGTTCACGAAGCGCAGGTGCGCGCCGTCGTGCACCTGGTCGTTGCCCGGTCCGTAGGTGGCACGGGCTTCCTCGGCCAGTTCATGCAGAAACAGGTTGAGGAGACGCGCCTTGTCCACCAGCCGCAGCTCCACGAAGAACTGGATTTCGGAATTGAGGTTCATGGCAGCCTCTTTGATGCGCCTTCGTACGCGCTAGGCAGGGAAAAAGTCAATGGGCTTGGTGGTGGTGATGGTCTCGACATCCTTGGCATCGAAGTGCAGCAGGCGCACCAGTGCCACGATTTTGCTCTCCAGCTCCGGGTTCTTCAGCTCGCTCGAGACCACCTTGCACATGGTTACCTCCCCGCTCGGCGCGATGGTGAACTCCAGCACCAGTTTCCCCTGCAGCTCCGCGTTGTCGCGCAGCGCCCGGGCGTAGAGGTTGTAGATGCGGCCCTTGTTGCGGTCGAAGACCAGCTCGATCTCCTCGGGCGAGCGCGCCGCCTTGCCGCTGCCGCCGCTGCGGGTCGGCGGGCGGTTGTTCAGACCGGAGCGCGCGATGCCGGAGGTGACCGCGGTGGTGTCATGGCCGGTGAGCGAGCCCGCGCCGGTGCCGAAGCCGCGGCTCGAGTTGGCGGAGGTAATGCCGCCGCTGCCGGCGCCGGCCTTGGAGGTAATGAGGGAGCGCTCGGCGTGTGAATCAGCGCCGACGGCGCCGGAGAGATTCTTGGTCTCCAGCGGCGACAGGTCCATCACCTCGCGCAGGTCGGCGAGCTCGTCCTTCACCTGGTTCAGCTGCTTCTGCGCCTTCTCGTGCGCGCGCTGGCGTTGATCGACCGGCGGTGGAATCGGCACCGGCTTCGGCTCGATCTTGGGTTTGACCTCGACCTTCGGCGCTGGCGGCGGCGGCGGCGGGGGCTTGGGTTTGTTCTCGAGCATCACCCGCGCCAGGCGCTGCGGGATGTCGAGGGTCGTCGAGCGCTTCGGGGTCGGCAAGAGCGGAAACAGGATGCCAAACAGCAGCAGCAGAATGAGCAGCACCTTGAGAATCCTGCGGAAGCGCTCGCTCGCCTCCTCGTCGCCTTCCCAGGGCAGCTCGTACTCGCGGTAATAAGGGGCGATAACCATGCTGTCAGCCCGGCTTGTACTGGCCGGCCACGACCGGCTTTTCCTTCTGGATGACCGCCAGCGACACCTTGCCGTAGTCCGCGTCCGTGCAGGTGAGCATGACGCGCTTGATCACATCGTAGGGGGTCACCTTGTCGGCCATAATGGTGATCTCGCGCTGCGCGATGTCGCGCTCGCTCATCTCCTTGCCCACCAGCAGCGGGCGCTTCAGCGCATCGCGGAGCGAGGCAATCAGCGCGCCGGAACCGGCGCGGATTTCATCGACCGTGGCGATGTGCTCGCCCTGCACGAACAGATCCGTCTTCGTGATCATCACCACCACCGACTGCTTGGGCGCCACCTGCGCGATCGATTGCGGGATCTCGATGCCCTTGGCGTTCTGGATGACCTCGACCTCGGTCGAGTACACCAGCAGGAACGCCACCATCACCGAGAGGATGTCGATGAGCGGGATCAGGTTCAGCTGTGCATCGGCGCGGTGCCGCACGTGATGAGCCGCCATGCGGCGGGCGCGATTCGACATGCTCACGGGTTAGCTCCCGAAGGGGGCGGCGGTTCCGCGGTCGCCGGGGCGTCGCCCAGGGAAATGTCCGGGAACAGTTCGGCCTGCACGGTGTTGATGCCCTGCCCCACCTCGAACACCCGCACATGGTCCATGACCTGCACCACGGTGTCGTACAGCGTGTCAGGCTCCAAGAGCACGCTGGCCTCGGTCTTTTCGGGGAACTTGGCCTTGACGCGCTTCAGGTACTCGACCAGCGCCGGGTAGTCGGGGCCGCCGGCCGTGTTGGGAATGCTCGCCAGCGGACCTGAGTTGCGGTCGGCCACCTGCAACAGATCCTTGCGCACCATCACTTCCAGCTGCAGCCCGGGCGGGGGCTCCTTGAAGGTCGTGTTCTGCGCCGGCAGGTTCAGCTGCAGGATCACGGTGCGGGAGAACACCGCGGTCATGAGCAGGAATGTGACCAGCACCGTGAAGATGTCGATCATCGGCACGAGCAGCAGTTCTGCCGGCCGGCGCGAGTGACGCTCGAGCTTGCGGGATTGATATGAACGACGCATAGCGGCTGGCGGCCCGTCAGGTCCTAAAAGCGCTGGGCGAGGCGGTCAGGCCGCAGCGGGTGCGGGCTGCTGCCGCTCGGTGATCGCGTTCAGGAACTTGACCGACGCCATCTCCAGGCTGTCGATGAGCTCGGTCGTCTTGGTCTGCAGGAACGCATGGATGAACAGGAGCGGCACCGCGGTCATGAGGCCGAAGGCGGTGCAGTTCATCGCCACCGAAATGCTCGCCGACAGGAGGTTCGCCTTCTCCGCCGGGTTGACCGTCGCCACCGCCGCGAACGCGCGGATCAGGCCCATGACGGTTCCGAGCAGGCCCAGCAGGGTCGCCAGGTTGGCAAAGGTCGCCAGGTAATGCGTGCGCTTCTCCAGCCGCGGCACCACTTCCATCAGGCTCTCCTCCATGGCCTTCTCGATATCGTCGCGACGGCGCGCGGACTGGATGCGCGCCAGTCCGTAGTTAAGGATGTGGCCGATGGCGGAGTCGGACTTGGAAGTCGTCTGCGCCACCTGGCGGAAGTTGCCCTGTGCCAGCAACGGTACAATCTCGTTCCACAGCCCGCGGTTACGCACCGCGGTGTGGGTGAGATAAATGTAACGTTCGACTGCGATGGCAAGACCCACCACGAACACGATCGCGATGGGGTACATGAACCAGCCACCGCCCTGAAAGAATCGTACGATTAAATCCCAGAAAAACATCTGACACTCCCGCTCAAGTGATCGCTCGAATGAGGGCTACACACAAGCACTAATACAATGAAAACTGAATGACATAAGCTCAAAAAGCTGCGACCCAGCTCTCATCCTTGCACGACCCCGGCCGGCAATTCAGGGCTTGTCGCCAGAAAGGGGCGCCGCGCCCGCTTTTGCCCCCTTGGCGTCCGGTTTCAGGGCGTCGTAATAACGGTTTTCGCGCTGGAACACATCCCGGTCGAGCGGCTGCAGCACCTCATCGAGCAGGCTGTTCGGCGGCTTACCGGCCAGATCGCTCAGGTCCGAGCGCTTCCACGGCACGATGTACAGAACCTTCGGCAATTCGCGGTTGCCGGTGATATCGGTGGTTTCCAGCTCCAGCCGATCGGCGCCCTTGCGGGGGCGCGCGCCATCCTGGCGCGGCGCGGCGGACGCGGGCGCAGCGGCAGGCGCGGTGATCGGCGTCGGTGCGTTCCCGGGCGCGTTGCCCGCGGGCGCTGCCGCCCCCGACCCGGTTGCGGTGGTGTTCACACCGGGCTCGAGTTGGTCGGGCCGTGGCATATCAATGGGACGCGGCGTAACAGGCGGTGTTGCCGCTGGCGCGGCAGCTTGCGGCGCGGCCTCCTGGGCCACGGCCACCGCGCCAGGCGCGACGCAGGCTGCGAGGAAAACGAGGCAGGGCAGCCGGTAACCGCGGTGACTGCGCATGTTCAGTTTGCTCCCTTCGCGGGGGTGGGCCCGGCCGGTGTCGCGACCGGCGCCGGTGTCACGGTGGGTGGGGATGCGCTGCCAGGTGCCGTCGGCGCGGCAGGCGCGGCAATCTCGGGTGCCGCCGCCTGCGCAGCAGGCGGTTTCACCGCCGCTATCCCTAAGCGCTGGCGCAACTCCGCAATCCAGCCGCTGACGGGCTTGTCTTCGCCGCTGAGTTGTTTGTACTGCTCGAGCGATGTCAGCGCGCTGCGCGGATCACCCAGATACAGATCCTCGACCACGCCGAGATTGCGCCAGGCCGGCGCGTAATGCGGATCGGCCGTGATCGCGGCCTGGTAGGAGTTGACCGCGTCCTTGAACTCCCCGCGCAGGCTCTGCGTGGCGCCAAGTTCCGTCCAGGCGACGGCATTGCCGCTCTCGCGCGCCACCGCGCTCTTCAGTAACTGCTCGGCCTCGGCAAGCTCGCCCTGCTTGCGCTTGAGGATCGCCACATTCACCAGCGGCGCTGCGTACTGCGGATACTGCAGCGCGATCTGTTTGAATTCCAGCTCCGCCTCGTTCAGGTTGCCGGCGCGCATGACGTTCACGGCGCGCTCGAAATCGGCACGCGCCGCCAGTGACACCTCCGGATGAGGCGGCACCGCTGCTGCCGCTCCCGCCGCGGTGCCTGCAGTGGCATCGGTTGTTACAGCTGCGGTTGCCGGGGCGGCAACCGGCGCCGCGCTACGCACCACGGGTGCTGGCGCCGGCGGGCGGCTCGGTGCGCTGCTGCAGCCGGCAAGCCAGCCCAACGCGCAGCACAGCGCGACGCTACGCAGCGGCACGCCGTCATTCGAGGCTGGCAACGACATCCTGCCTCACCTCCGTCTTGCCGTAACGCGCGGGCTTCAGTACCGCCAGCGCCTGGAAGCTCTTGCGCACCCATTCGTCGCAGATCCCGGCCTGGGTACGCGCCGTATTGACCTCGTGGGCCTTGATGGCTTCCTCCTCGAACGGAAACACCTGCTCCTCGAGCAGCGAGTTGTATTCCTCGAGCTCATCACCCTTGAGCTTCGGTGGGCGCTCGGAGTGCAACAGATCGCTCGCCAGCGTGCCATACAGTTCCGCCATCTCGTAGGTTGCGGCGGTGGTCACTTCCGCGACCTGGTAAGCGGCGGCGCGCTTGTAGGCGTCCATGGCCGTCTCGAGCGCGCTGCGCTTGGCGACCAGGCTCTTCTTCAGCGGCGCGCTCAAGCGCACGCCCCGAAATTCGTCCCGCGGGTGCTGCGCGAGCGCCAGTTGCGCTTTGGCCGCCAGGTAGTGCGTGCGCTCGGTGCTGGCCGTGCCCGCCTGTGAATCAGCCTTGATGATCTCCTGGTACCAGTAATCGCGTCGCACCGCATCCCCACTCTTGCCAGCATAGTCCGCGAGGCGCTGACGGGCTTCTTCCGCATCCCCAGGCGGCGCAGGATTTGCCGCCACGAACTTCTCGAGCATCCCAATCGCCTTGGGGGTATTGCCCGCCTTCGCGTACAGGTCCGCGGACTGCATGAGCGCTTCGCGCTGCACGGAGCGCTCTTCCGCCGGGTTCGCCGCGATGCGCTCGAACTCCCCGGCAGCCTCGCCGGGCCGGTTGGCCGAACTGTAGGCGACCGCGAGCTTGCGCGTCACTTCGCGCTGCAACTCGTGCTGCGGAAACTGCCGCCGAAAATCCTCGAGCACACTGATGGCGCGATCCCACTGCCTGAGGGTGATGAGCTCGGCCGCCGCATCGTATTGCGCGTTGGCGCGGATTTTCGAGTCCGGCGCGACGCGCGCCACACGCAGGAAGTCCTCCACCGCGCCACCGCCGTCACCCGCCTTCTGCTTCGCTTCACCCTGTTTGTACACCGAGGCGGCGAGCCGTTCGGTGAGGTCGGTACGCAGTTTCTCATCGCCGCCGGCGAGCGCGCGCGCCTGGCTGTAAGCCGGTTCCGCCTGCGCATATTCCGCGGCGTCGAAATGCGCTTGCGCGATGATAGTCCAGGCGATGCGCTGCTTGGCGGCGTCCACCGGCGGGGAGCGCGCGAGAATGGATTGCGAGACGGCGATGGCGCGCGGCCGGTCACCGGCAGCGAAAATCTCCTCCGCGGCCCGGGTGAGGACGCCGGCGCTGTCGGGGTGCTCGGGGAAGGTCTGGGCGAATTTCACGCCCGAGTCCGTGGCGCGCTTGTGCCAGGCCTGCTTGTCCGCGCCCGCAAGACTCTCTTCCGCTTTCTGGTAGCACACCAGCGCCGCATAGGCTGCGGTCGCTGACTTGTCGTTGCGCGGATAGTCGTAGGCGGTACGCTCGTACTCGGCGGCCGCGTCCTGGTACTGATGGCTCTCAAAGAGCGTCTCCGCCAGCAGGTAATTGGTGGCCGCCGAATCCGCATCTTCGGGGAAGGACTTCAGATAGGAGCGGTACCAGCGGGCGGCCTCCTGGAAATCCTCGACGCGCCTGGACTTCTGCGCCGTAGCGTGGAAATAGGTCGCGACGTCCTTGAGATTGACCTTCAGCTCCTGCACCACCCGCGGATGGTCCGCGCGCGTGCGGTTCTTCCAGTAGGGCGAGTCGAAGTTGTAGCGCTCGACGAACTCATGCTTGGCATCCAGCACCAGCTGGCTGAAGCCGCCCTTGCTGTAAGCCTCGATGGCCGACATCGCCAGGTCCGGAGCGTGATCGCTGTAGGGATCGCGGGCCACGTAGGCGCGATAGCTGGTGGCGGCGTCCTGGAAGCGCTGCTTGTCCACGTACAGATCGCCGAGTCGCGAGTACAGGAGCCACGCGTACGGCCTGTCGCCATGGGTTTTCAGGAATTGCTCCAGCGTCGCGGAGCCTTCGTTGTACGAGAAGGTGATGCTCATCACCCGCAGCGTGTCCTCGACCAGCTCGCGGTCGCCGCGCTTGAGGCTCTCGAGCCGCTTGCCCCTGGGTCCGGTGCCGAGCTCCTGGTCGAGCACCGCGCCGAAGGACGGCAGACTCTCGAGCGTCTTGGATTGCTTGAAGAGCGCCCAGCCGTGCTTGTACTGGCTTTGCTGGTAGAACTCCGACGGGCCGTGCTGGATCACCGCCGCGTAGGCGTTCTCGGCTTCCGCGTAGCGCCGGGCGGAAAACAGGATCTCGCCGCGCCGGAACTGCACTTCCTGCAGCTGCGGACTGCCCGGGTAGCGCTGCACGATGCGATCCAGGGTAGCCAGCGCCTGATCGGGCTGGCCGGTGGTCTCGTAGGCGCGCGACAGCTGGTAGAGAACCTGGTCGTTGCGCGCGTAGTCCGGGTACGCCTTCAGCAGTGTCGTGTAGAGCCGGATCGCCTCGCTCCCCTGCAGGTCGGTGATCGTGACCTCCTGCTCCAGGCGTTGCATTTCACCGGCGTCGAGGTTCAGATCCCCGAGGCGCCGCAGTGCCTCGGCGCGCAGCTTCGGGTCGGTGTTCTGCAACTCCAGGAAGCGCCGGTAATTCTCCATGGCGCCGGTGACGCTGGCGCTCGCCGCGGTGTCCTTGTGTACCTCCACCTTGTGCTCGGCGAGATCGCCGATGGTCTGGGCCTGCGCGCCGGCGGCCGCGCCCCCGAGCAGCATCGCGAACGCGAGCGCTCCCGGGGCGAATGATGGGGTCGGGCTCTCACCGCGGCGGCACCGGCGTCGGTGGCGCCTCGGGCACCGGCCCGGGCGCGGGCGTGTCATCGGGCGACGCGGCCGGCTGCTCAGGCTCGACACCCTTCTGGACCGGCGTCGGGCTCCTGGCGCGGCTCTCCGCGTTTGCCGCCCGGTCATACATCGAGGCGAGTGCGAAGCGTGCCTGTATCTGGTACGCCGCCAGGCGTTGCTTCTGCTGCGTGAGTTCGTTCACGGCGATCTGCGCAAGGTAGGCGCTCTGTTTTTCCTGCGTGGCCGCGATGCGCGCCTGAATGGCATCGATGCGTGCCTTGAGCGAGGCGACCCGGGCCGCAAACTCCCCGGTGTTCGCCGGCATGTTGTGCAGCGCCCGCTGCACGCGGATCCAGCGGCTCTGCGCCTCGCGCAGCGTCACGTCCAGGTCCTTGAGGTCGCGTTGCACCTGCCACAGCCGCGCGCCCCAGGCATCCTCGAGGCTCATCTGCAGCACGCCCTTCACCAGCGCCAGCCGCTCGTGCACTTCCGGGTTCTCGGGCGTATCAGGCGCGCCGCCCACCGCCGCCTCCACCCGCCGCACGCGCGCCCATTGCGCGCGCTCGGAATCAGTGCCGAGAGCCGCTACGTCGTGGCGGGCGATGACGTCACGCAGTTGGTCCTGCAGCACGACGTCGCGCTGCTGCAGGTGGTCCACCGCGCCCGAGGCGAGCAACTGCTGCGCGCGCGGCACGCGTTCAGCGTAGGCACGGTCGCGCGCGTCGATCATGTCCTGGAAGGCTTCCATGCTGTCGCCCCAGCGCGCGAGTGTGCTGTGCAGGAACCCCATGTCGCGGTAGTTCTTCAGACCCTCCTGGAAATCGTGGCCGGCGAGCACCGCGTACAGGTAACGCGACTCGGGCGCATCCGGGAGATCCTTGAGCTGCCAGAACCACCCGGCGCGTGGCGCGCGCTCACTGTCACGTTCCTCATCCGCAGCGAGCACGCGCTTGAGCATATCGCCCTGGTCGATGCGGGCGATCGCCGCGTCCAGCCGCCCGTCCTCGGTGGTGAAGGATTCGAGCGCGCGCTCGTAGTAGTCGGCCGCCTGGGCGTTGGCGTTGAGTTTGCCGAAGGCATACGGCACCGCCAGATACGATTCCTGCACGGCCGCGTCGAGGAGGTTGCGGCTGCGCAGCTCCATCCACGGCGTGAGCGCGCCCTGGTAATTGCCGAGCGCGGCGTCCGCCCAGCCGGTGCCGAGCAGCGCCTTGTCCGAATACGGCCCGTTGAGGCGTACGCGCGCGAGCGCCGGCAACGCTTTGGCGGGCTGGTTGGCCTGCAGGTAGGCAAAGCCGAGGGCGAGATTGGCGCGGTCGCGCAGCGCCAGCGTCTCGGTGCTGTCAGCAATCATGGAGCCGACGCCGGCGAGGAACGGCTCGGCATCGGCCAGGCGTTGCGTGCGCACCAGCGCGACGCCCAGGTTAAAGCGCGCATACGCCGACCAGATCGCCGACCCGCGCCAGGTCGACAACAGGCGTATCGCCTCATCGAAACGGCCCTCGTGCATCAGCACGTTGGCGAACAGCAGTTCCTTGCGCGCCTCGAGGTCCGGGGACATGCGACCGTTGATCTTGCGCAGCGCCGCCTCCGCCTTGTCGAGGTAGCCGCGAACGTACCAGATCTGCGCCAGGTAGAACCACGCGCGGTTGCGCACGCCGGTGGGCACATCGTTGGTGAGCAGTCGCTCGAACAACTCACCCGCCTGGTTGTGCATGCCGAGCTGCAGGTAGAGGCTGCCCATCAGGAGCTGCGCCTCCTCCTCGTGGTGAGGCAGGCGCTGCCAGTGATCGTAGGCGAGCAGGCGCGTCAGCGCGTCGAGCTCTTTGTCCTGGTAGTAATAGAAGAGTGCATCGCCGTAGTGCAGGTCGCGGATACGCGTGATCGGCAGCTTCTCCGGGTCGTGACGGCGGGCGCTCGCCGGGATGGCGAGCAGCGCCGCACAGGCGGCGAGCAACAGCGCGCGGATGGCGGCGGCCAGGGACAGACGCCTACTCCCAGTCCTTGATCACGAACTCGGGCTGCAGCTTCTGCTGCTTGTCGTTGATTTTCAGCTCCAGGTACTTCGCCCCGACGCCCTTGTCGAAGCGGATGGAAGCGCCGCGCTTGTAGGCGCGCTCGTTCGGACCCTGGCCGTTGAAGTAAGCGACCAGCTCGTGGTGGCCGACCTTGAGGTTGCCCACGTACAGGCGCTGCACGCCGCCCTTGAGCAGGGCCTGCACTTCGCGCGGCGTATACAGGTAGTTGATGACTTCCTTGTCATCGATCCGCAGCTGCACCGCATCGAGCGCGAAAAAATCGCCCACGTCCATCGACAGGAACACCGCCACCTGGGTGTTGGCAGGGAACAGCAGCTCCTCCTCGAGGATGAACAGGTCCTTGTTCAGATCGACCGCGTCCTTCTTGAGGCCCTGAACTTCCTGGTCAAGGCCGCGCGTGTCCCCGTCCGCCGCGGCCGGCGGCGCCGGGACGCCGGCTGCCTCGGCAGGCGGTGGCGTGGCGGCCGGCGGCGGTGCGCCCTGTCCAGCCAGCGTCAGCGGCGCTGCGATCAGCGCCAGGCCCAACAGCAATCCCGCGCCGGCGCGCAGCCGCGCCGCGCGCCGCACCCGGGCAGCGACAGCAATCACAAAGGGGATCTGCAGCATGATGGTTCCGATCATTCATTCAGCAGCGCGCGCAGCTGCCGGAGGTAAAGTTCATCGCTCCTGTCGCTGAAGTCACGCAGCACGTAGCGCACTGTGCCGCCGCGATCGATCAGCACGGTCATCGGCAGGTTGTCGACGTCGTAGGCACGGCCCGCCGCCTTGCCGGGATCAAGCAGCATCGGGAAGCTCACCTTCGCACGCCGCGCAAACTCGAGCGCCCGGTTCGGAGCGTCGTCGACGCCGATGCCGTAGACCGTCAGGCCCGCGGAGGCATAGGTGGCGAGACTGCGATCCAGGGCCGCCAGCTGCGAGCGGCATGCCCCGCAGCCGCCACTCCAGAAGCTCAAGACCACCACCTCGCCGCGATGCTCCCCGAGACGCACGTTGACGCCGCTGGCCGCGTGCAGGGTGAAATCCGGCGCGGGATGGCCGATGAGGGCGTGCGGCGCCTGCGCGACCGCCGCCGCTGCACTGCAGGCCAGCGCGGCGGTGCATAGCCAGGGAATCACGAACGTGCGAGGCCGCACGTCGTGCGACGGCGGGCCATAAGGCCCTGGCAGACTCAAGAATGATCCTTGACCAAAATGGAGGCGCCCTGCGCGAGCAGTAACAGCGTGGAAGCTCGCACAGCGTGCTTCACACTGTCAACGCAGCTGGCGTGAAAACGAGCGGCGCGTGGCGCGAATCCGCGCACAGCGCACGCGGACCGCTCACCCGCGCTGTCGCAGAATGCTTACACGACCGGCGTGAATGCGGTCATGGCCGCGAGCGCGGCGCTCGCCCCGAGACCCTGCATCGGGAACAGCGAGCTGAACTGCGCGTCCGTGCCCAGCAGGCCCATGTAGTTGAGGATGATGAGCTCTGGGATCTGGTTGACGGAATTGGCAGCGGGACTCGAACTCGTGACCACCGACCCGTCGGAGCTGAAGTAACCGATCTGCTGGCCGGCCACCCCGTTGCGCAGCATCGGGCGCCCGTTCGGGCTGTACACGAGGAATACGGTGGCAGCAACGCTGGAATTGTCGCCCTGCCAGCCGAGCTTGTCGCGCCCAGCCGCGCTGGTGTCCACCATGCTGTTGGAGGCGAGCGAACCGTCGCTCATGAGCTGCACCATGACGGGTGTCTTGCTGCGCGCCGCGTACTCGAGCACCGCGCCGATCATCTGGCCGGCCTTGAAGTTACGGGTCTCGCCGGTCGCACGCGTGCCGTCGTGATAGTCGTAGCCGCCCATGGCGATGGTGCCGGCGCCGGCATAGCCGTCGATCACCAGCTTCATGACCGAGGCGGTCATCTGCGCGTCGTTGTCGGTCGCAAGCTGCGCCGCGGTGAAGATGCCATTGCGTGATGTTGGTGTCCTGGGTCGGATCAAGGCCCGCAGGACCCCTTGGAGAATATGTTGGCGGTGTTGGCCGCCTTCACGTAGGCGCAGCGCACCTGGTTCTTCAGGGCCGGATCGGCGCTCACTCCCGGAGTGACCTGCGCACCCGGGGCATAGAGCTCGATGCCCGGGTCGCTCAGCACACCCGTGAACTCCGCGCCGCTGGAGGCGGCCCCCGCGTACTGGGTCGTGCCGGCGCTCATCCGGGCCTCCGATTCAGCTCCGGCGAGGCCAGCGGGTCCGGCGCTCCGCCGCCGGCGAGGGCGGTGCCAGGCGCGACCGCGTCCGACGGCTGCTGGATGGTGGCAGGTTGCCAGGCGGGCTGATCGTGTACATCAGCGCCTGCGAGTTACCGCCCGATACGTCGATGACTCCGTACCAACGAGCGGCAGTACCGTGCCCATGGCGCCGCCGGCGAAGGCAGCGCCTGCCTTGCGATGCCGTAGATCGGATTGGTGGTATTTGACTGGCGTATCGTTCTGCGACATCGCCGGGATCACCGCGCCGTTGATGCCCGCGAGGGTCGTGGCGCTCGCCACGCTGAGAATGCCGCGCAGGATGGCGCCGTCAGATGCCACAAGAGGCCCAGCGCGCTGCTGACGAACGCGCTCGAGCTCGGCACCATGTTGCCCGGCACGCCGAGCTTGTTGAAGCCCGCGGTGGAGAGGAAGTTCGCCTGACCGCCCTGCACGCCCACCAGCGCCTCGGAGCCGACAAGATTGGCGCCTCCCGCCAGGTCGAAGCAGATGAACGGCAGCCCGCCGCGCGCCCGCGGGGACATTGCACTGGTTGCTGGCAAGCAGCGGCACAATGTCGCCGTCGAGGCCGGCGCGCGCGTTCTGCGACTTGAGGAGCGAGCCGAGCCAGGCGGACCCGATCACCATGCCCTGGGCGCCGAGGCAGCCGGCGGCGAGGAAGTCGCGGCGGCTCACCGGACGCGGGTGATTCTCGTGCCGGAACGGGGTCCCGGGCGGATGCGGCCGGGGGGACTTCTTACGGATGATCATCTGCAGTTACTCTCTCAATCCTATCACTGCAGTGTCACCGCGCCGCTGCCAGCGCCGCGGTGCAGGCCGCGGCGATCGCCTGCGACACGGTCGCGCTGAGCTGATCGCCGGCAAGCCGTATCAGCGCGTCGCCCGCGATACGCTGCAGCGGCGCTCGCCTCTTTCACGCATGGCGGTGGAGCCGCGGGCGAGACGTTGCTGCCGACGGCGTTGATGGCGAGTGCGGCCGTGTCGTCTGCCGCAGCGCGGCCCCCTGCAGAGCCGGGCTGGCGCTCGGGCCGAGGCTCGCTCGAGCCGCCGCCGAAGAACGTATCGCGCAGGCCCGGGCTCGCCATCATCTCGCGGCAGTACGCATTGGCGAGCCAGGACATCGCCGTCTGCTGCGAGGACACGAAGGCGGCGATCTGCGGGCCCGCCGGCATCGCCTGCTGCGAGGCTCTTGTACATCGCCTGCACCACCGGATCAGTGGTTGCTACGCCAGTGATGCGCGCCAGGGTGTTGTTGAAGCGCTCGAAGCCCATGATGCCGTAATCCGCCTGTGGGGTGTTGTTGGGCACCGGCGGCGTGGCTACCCCCGGCGGATCCACGAAGGCGTGCACGTGGCTGCCCAGCTGGTCGAAGGACAGGAAGAACAGGTCGTTGGCCGAGCCGAGCTGCACCGGGATGACGGTGCCGAGGGTCGACAACAGCTGGCCGTTGGTCGGCGGTGTAGTTGGCGCCACCGACCGTGGCGTTGCAGGGTCGCGAACGACTGGCCCGCCGGCGCCAGCAGCGCCGTTCACGCCGATGCGGATGCCGGCTGATCGGCAGATTCGCCGGCACCGTGGCGTTCGGATCGAGGCTGATGAACTTCGGCTGGTCGAACAGGTAGCTGTAGTTGTCGTACTGGCTGGCCGTAACAGGATGTACGACTGCGACACGCCTGAGAGCGCTCGACGCCGAACAGCAGGTAGTACTTCTGGCCCACGCCGGCGGTGAAGTTCTGCTGGATCTGCGCCGGGGTAAGCGCGCGGTTGTGGATGGCGGCGAACTTGATCACGCCCTGCCACTGACGCTGGCCGGTGGTCTCGTTGCCGAGCACCAGCGCGAAGGTGCTGTCCCAGTTGGCGAACGAGCCGCCCTTGGATGGATCCATGTCGCCGGTGTAGAGCGCCGTTGACGTACAGCTTCTGGCCGTTGACCGGATCGTAGGTGAGCACGATGTGCTGCAGCGCCGCCTGCGCGGCGCCGTTGGCGGTCGGTCGTCGACCAGCGGCGGCATGCCGTTGGTGTCGGTGACGCTCGAGCGTGTCGAACCCCTCGTATTGCGTGGCCGCCTGGCCGAGCGTGACGTTGCGCGTCGTGTTGCTGCCGGAGTAGCTCACGATCCAGGCATTGGTCTGGGCGACGTTGGCGGGCGCCGCCCACGCCTCGATGGAGTACTCGCCCGAGGCCTGGATCATCGCGGCGAGCTTCGCGCTGGCGCCGGTCGAGGCCTGCGCCGAGCCGCCCTGGCCGACATTGATGCCCCAGCCGCCGACCCAGCTGACGTTGCCGGAGAGCGTCAGGTCCGCTGCGGGGGTGACGCCGCTGGTGTCGTAGGCGGTGCTGCCCTGGCCGGTCTCGAACATGTACTTGGCGATGACGTTGGCCTCGAAGCGGTTGCCGCCGGAGGCGATCGTGCCCTGCGTGAGGGTGACCGCGTTCGACACCACCAGCGCCGGGTCGATCGGCGTGATCGGGATGCCGTTGGCGAAGGCGGTGAGCGCGGCCAGCATCGCGGCCGCGCTGCCCGGGCAGTCGGGCGCGCCGCCGGAGCTGGCGTCGCCCAGCAGTGATGGAACTCGTCCGCCAGGCGCACGTAGAAGCGCGACTGGTTGGGCGTGCGCGAGATTGATCTTGGGCTGCGCCGCGACGTAGGGCCGGCGTCGACGTTGGTGCGTCGGCGAAGTACGGCGGCTGCGGCTCGGCGCGGACTCGGCGTGTGGCAGCCCGAGCAGAACTGGGTCAGCAGCGGATAGACGCTCGCTGGTTTCAGAACGCCGGTCGGATCCGCCGGGAACTGCTTGCCGCCGCCCGCCGCCTGCACCGGCGGGGCGGCGAGCGGATCTGCGAGGTGGCAGCGAGATCCGGCGCCGATCCAGTTCTGGATCCAGTGCCAGCATGGTGGCGGCGCACGCCGAGGGGTCGGCCACCCAGCAGTTGTGGCCGCCGCCGACCTTGACGACCAGTGTCGACTGGCTCGGGTTGGTCGAGATTCACGAGCGGCAGCGCGGCCTGGTAGGCCAGGTTCACGTCGTCGGAGCGCGCGAACATCGGCGACTGCCCGCCCTGGTGGTGGCAGCCGCCGCAGCGGTCCGAGGGCGTGATGTTCTGCCACAGGTTGACCTTGAACGCCTGCACGTCGGCATTAGCCGGCGCCGGCCCGGTGTAGTTCTGCGCCGCATTCGCCGGCGCCGTGGCCGCTGGTTCGACCGTGCGTCGGCGCGCCGCCGGCTGCAGGCGGCGAGCGCGAGCAACGCGGCCACACCGAAGAGTGCGCGGTAACGCGCGTCACGAACGCTGCAAGCTCATGAGGGGCTCCCTGTTCATGACGTGCTCCCTTCAAGACCCCGGGCAGGCGGCGGCGGTCTGCTGGAACACCTTCTTCAGGTTGTAGCCGCCGGCAGTAAAACTGGAGGTGATCGTGGCCAACAGTCGCGAGGTCAGCGCGCTTGCCGGCGCGCGGAAGCACACTGCCTGGAACACCTTCGTCACCTGGCAGCTGCGCGAACGTGGTGCTCGACTCGAGCTCCTGGCCGAGCGACTTGGCGCCATTGCCGCTGCCCGGGAGCGCGGGCGACCAGCCGAGCACGCGTTTGGGACCGGTGCGCCAGCGGTTCTCCCAGCTGTCGTCCGGGGTCACGAAGCCGAACGGGAAGTTGGTGGCATTGATGAAGTACTTCGGCTGCACCTGGCCGGG
The DNA here is from genome assembly GCA_963793895.1 of uncultured Gammaproteobacteria bacterium. Lineage (GTDB taxonomy): Bacteria > Pseudomonadota > Gammaproteobacteria > Steroidobacterales > Steroidobacteraceae > 13-2-20CM-66-19. Next base: position 511,421 of record CAWCBV010000004.1, on the reverse strand, counting down.
CGTGTACACCATGGTGCCGGTGTTGGTGACCGCGCCGAGGGTGCCGTTGAAGTTGTAGTAGGCGAACGCCTGCACCATCGGATCCATGCCGCTGTGGCAGCCGACGCAGTTGTTGAGGAACATGCGGCTGTCGCCGCCGGGCGAGCGGGCCACGTCCTGGCGGATGCGGTCCGACGGGCGCGTGGTGTCCATGAGCGTCGGCATGTCGTTGCAGAAGTGATTGATCATCGTGAAGCGGAACATGGCGCGGTTGGTGCCGTTGATGAAGAACGCGGACTCGCGCGGCGTGTGGTGATCACGCCGGCGGTGGCCGCCGTCGGCGTGCCGTAGACCGCCGACTGGGTGGTGGCCACCAGCGCCGTCCTCAGATTGACGCCGTTGGCTTCGGCCGTGGCGTAGTGGTTGTTGTTGGCGTTGGAAGGCGCCGGCAGCCCCGGCGGCGTTGACCGGTATAGAGGAGATCGGCCGACAGCGCGGTGTTGAACGGCACGTTGTCGCGCACCATGCCGATCACGGTCGCGGCGTAGTCGTTGAGCGGCGCGAACACCGTCTGGTCGCGGTTGGTCCACGGGATCACGAGATTCTTGAGCGTCACGTTGTAGAAGCTCGGCGCCTGGGTGGCGATCGCCGCTGCGTTCATGAGGCCGGTCTGGCCGGGATTGGCGTTGATCGCATTCGCCATCTCCGCAGCACCGCCGGCGGCGGCGGCACGCCGGCGATGCGCTCGTATATGCGCTTGGCCTGCTCGGCAGGACCGGCGAGCGCGCGGTGGCAAACTGCGCAAGCAGCAGGGCGCACCAGGCCGTGCGCAGCGCCACGCGGCGCGCGTCGCGCGAACTCGCTTTTCGATTGTCAGTCATGAGGCTCATGGCGCTCGTTGACTCCCGAAAATGCCCGGTGCGCGCCGGACTATACGATTGCTCCACTCCCGTCCCCGATTGTCTCAATTGGCTGACGTCGCCGCGCGCCGACACCTGTTTTCGTTTTCGCCCAGCGCGATGCTTCGCGCGGCAAACTGCGAGGCCGGTCACGGCGTGCGCCGACCGAACGACTACCTAGTAGGAGCGATCGGGCTGCACCCACAAGGCTGCAGGGAACGCGCGGAATGCGCTCGCGCGCCGTGACGGAATTGGCTATAAGGCAAAAGTAATCAGCGTGGAGCCGAATTACGTTACATTCGCCTCGCTGGCGGGCAGCTATGCAGGCCCGCGGATGTGTGCCTAATGCACGGAGAGCGCGGCCGTTGGAACGCTGCGGTTCGCGATGCGTCGCAGGCGTTGCTGTGGAGCGGCGCCGCGCTCGCCGTGAGCCTGGCCGCCTGCAGCGGCAGCGGCAGTGTCGAACATATCGCAACAGCCAGGCGGGCGACCCTGCCACGCTCGACTTCCCGATCTTCTATGTGAAGCGCAGCGTGCCCGACGCGACGCGGGCGGCAACGTGGTGCAGGACGACCTGCGCATCATGCGCGACGCGGTGCCGAAGGCCGATCTCTACATGCGCGCGGCGGCCTCACCGAGCGCCACCGAGACCAACATCACCGCCCGCATCACCGTCGGCGCCGCCTACGACATCAAGGACGTGGACGTCTCCGCCGACGGCACCAGGTGGTGTTCGCCATGCGCGGCCCGCTGGCCGCCAACCAGCAGACCAAGAAGCCGCCGTCGCTGGCGCATCTGGCAGTACGTCATCGCCACCGACACGCTGGCGACCGGTCATCAATCCTGCCAGCGATCCGGATCCCGACACCGTCAACGACGTCTCGCCGCACTACCTGCCGGACGGACGCATCGTGTTCTCATCCACGCGCCAGACGCAGTCGCAGGGCGTGTTGCTCGATGAGCAGCAAGCCCAGTTCTCGGCCCTCGACGAGGCGCGGGTCGAGAACCCGCATTCGTGCTCGAGGTCATGAATGCCGACGGCACCAGCGTCCACCAGATCTCCTTCAACCAGAGCCACGACCGCGACGCCACGGTGCTGGCGAACGGGCGGGTGCTCTGGAGCCGCTGGGACAACGCGCCGGGCCATGACGCCATGTCGCTTGTACTCTGCCAATCCCGACGGCACGGACCTCGAGCTGTATTACGGCGTCAACAGCCACCTGACCGGCACGCAACGGCACGGTGGTGCGAATTCGTGCACCCACACGAGATGCAGAACGGCAGCATTCTCACGCTCATCCGCCAGTACACCGGCGTCGACTTCGGCGGCGATCTGGCCATCATCAACGGCGAGCAGTACGTGGAGAACACCGCAGCCCTGCCCGGCGAGCAACACCAATCTCAAGGGACCGGGCCAGACTGCGGCCACGACCTACAACGTGGTCACCATTCCGGGCCCTTCGCCCGGCGGCCGCTTCAATTCCGGCTATCCCTTGTGGGACAACACCAACCGCATTCTCGTCAGCTGGTCGCAGTGCCGGTTGCTGGATCAGACACAGACGCCGCCGGTGATCGTACCGTGCACGACTCGACGACGCTCGCCGCACCCAACCCGGTGGTGGCGCCGCCGCTGTACAGCGTGTGGATGTTCGATCCTTCGCAGAACACGCTGCTGCCGGTGATGGCGCCGGTCGAGGGCGTGATGGTGACCGATGTCGTCGCGACGCAGCCGCGCCCCCTGCAGAACATCATTCTCGACAAGGTGCCCGGTGTCGACCTCGACCAGGACCTCTTCAACGCCAGCGTCGGCGTCATCGATATCAGGAGTGTCTACGACATCGATGGTCAGGACACCGCCATACCGAACATCGCCACGCTGGCGGATCCGGGACTTACTCCGGCAGGCACGCAGCCGGCGCGCTTCATCCGCCTGGTCAAGGCCGTGTCCATCCCCGACAAGACGGTTCTGAAGCTGACGGACGCGGCGACTTCGGCGCCAGCAACTTCATGCGCGAGATCCTGGGCTATGCGCCCATCGAGCCGGACGGCTCGGTGCGCATCGAGGTGCCTGCCGAGGTCGCTTTCGAGGTGAGCGTGCTCGATGCGAACGCCCGCCGCTACCGGCCCGATCAGGGCGTGTGGTTGCAGCTGAAGCGCGGCGAAGTGGTCTCCTGCAACGGCTGCCACACGCCGGCCGGCGCGCAGCAGACCCAGCCGGGGTTCTCGCATGGCCGCTTCGGCACGTTTGCATCCGCGTGGCCGGGTGCGGCCGGGGGCGGGGCGTTTCCGCACACCTACGCGTCCGGTCCCCTCGCCTTCATACCGCAAGCCGGACAGACCATGGCGCAGGCGCGCATGGCGGCCAGCTGCGCCAACGACACGCCGCCGTGCCTGCAGATGATGCCGAGCGTCAACGTGCTGTACACCGACGTGTGGACGGATCCGGCGCAGGCGACGCCCGGCACGCCGGTCAAGTACGCCTACACGGATCCCTCCACCAGCAGCGTCCCGGCCCCGCCGACCACCGCGCTGTGCCAGACGTTGTGGTCATCGAACTGCCGCATCGTCATCAACTACCCGACGATCATTCAGCCAATCTGGGATTTGGCGACGCGGACCGGCACGCTGAACGGCGTGCCGGGCAGCAACGTGACCTGCTCACAGGCGGGCTGTCACAACCCGTTGAACGCGGCGGCCGCGGCGCAAACGCCGGCCGGCAATCTCGATCTGACCAATTCCGCGTCCAACGTGGTGCCCGAATTCACCTCGTACCAGCAGCTGCTGTTCCCTCACAATACGGTTACCATGGGCCCCAACGGGCCGATCACGCAGACCTTTGGCCCCGTATCTGAATGCGGGCAGCGCGAATGGCGGGCTGTCGGCTGCGTTTCTGAACCGCTTCGCAACGGGTGCCGCAAGCACACACGCGGGCTGGCTGAACCCGGCGGAACTTCGCCTGTTGTCGGAATGGCTGGATATTGGCGCACAGTACTTCAACGACCCGTTCGCCGGCTCCGGCCAATTGAGCGCCTCCTGAGCCCGCGCGGGCGTCGCCTCCTCCTCGCGGGCGCCTTAGCTGTCTGCTTCCTCACCCCAGGTGTCGCCGCGGCGCGCGATTACCTGCAGGTGTTCGTGCGGCAACCGTACCTGGAGTTGCACACCGGGCCCGGGCGCGGCTACCCGGTGTTCCACGCAGTGCCCCGCGATGAGAGCGTGGACGTGCTGTTCCGCCGCACCGACTGGTTCAAGGTGCGCACCGAGCGCGGTGTCGAGGGCTGGGCCTCGCAACGCGACATGCTGATGACGGTGCTCGCCGATGGCACGCCCTTTACCTTCGACCTCGGCGACCGCGCCGGCTTTACCGCACATCACTTCGAGCTGGGCATGTTCGCGGGCGCCTACGGCGGGGCGAACCTGATTTCCGCGTACGGCTCGCGCGTCGTTCAATTCGCAGCTGGCGCTGGAAGTGGCGGCCGGGCAGTTCCTGGGTAGCTACTCCAACGGCGAGACGCTCGACCTGGGACTCACGCACGTGTTCGCGCCCGAATCGCGCTGGTCGCCGTTCGTGACGCTCGGTGCGGGCCTCGTGCACACCGAGCCCAAGGCGACGCTGGTGCAGCCCATCGATCCGCACCGAGCAGATCGCCTACGTCGGCGGCGGCATCCGCTATTACCTGACGCGGCGTTTCTTCCTGCGCGCGGAATACAAGGCTCACTACATCTTCACCAAGCGCAACCAGAACGAGGAAGCAGACGAATGGAAACTGGGATTCGCGTTCTTCTTCTGAGCGTGGTGCTGGCGGGGCTGCCGGGCTGCGCCACGGTGCGCAACTGGTACCACCAGCGTGCGCAGCGCCACGCGCCGGGCGCCACGGACTCGCAGACGGCCACCGACAGCCAAACGGATGACACGACGACCCCGCCGCGCGTCATCGAGCCGCAGGTCGCGCGGCGCAAGATCAAAGTGCCACGCATCAAGAGCTCCAACATCGAGCTCGGCGTCTACTACGGCTGCTCGTCGATCGAGGACTTCGGCACCCATCCGCTGTATGGCGTGACCGCCGCCTACCACATCACCGAGGATTTCTTCTTCCAGGGCGAAGCCGGCCGTGCCACCGCCGGGCGCACCAGTTTCGAGACCCTGCTGCGAATATCCAGCTGCTTACCGGGGCTGAGAGGCGCTTCACGTATTACGACCTGTCGCTGGGCTACAACTTCCTGCCTGGCGAGGCTTTTCTCGGTCGTGGCCTCGCCATGACGAGCGCTTTCTATCTTCTCGGCGGTATCGGCAGCACCGATTTCGCCGGTGACACGAAGTTCACGGTGAACTTCGGCGGCGGCTATCGCGTGGTGCCGACGGACTGGCTGGCGGTGCACATCACGGTGCAGGATCGGGTGTTCCAGTCGAGCCTGCTCGGCGTCCGCCAAGCTCACCAACAACATCGAGGCGCGCATCGGCACGACCGTCTTCTTCTAAGATGGACGGACTACGATGAGCAAACCGTATCGCAGCCTCTGGCAGCCGCGCTGCTGCTGTCCGTGCCCGCGCTGGCGGGCGCCCCGGGCGCCGCCGCGCCGCAGTTCAGCCTCGCAGCCCGTGGCGGCCAGAACGTGAGCCTCGCGCAGTACAAGGGCCAGGTCGTGATGATCAATTTCTGGGCGAGCTGGTGCGGACCGTGCCGCCAGGAAATGCCGTTGCTCGAGGGCATCTACAAGAAGTACAACAAGCTCGGGTTTCACGCTGATCGGGGTGAACGTGGAGCCGGACTCGAACGCCGCCAACGAGTGGCTGAAGCAGACACCCGGTGAGCTTTCCGATCCTCTACGATAACGAGAGCAAGGTCAGTAAGCTCTACGATGTGGCCGGCATGCCGAGCACGCGTGATCATCGACCGCAAGGGCAAGGTGCGCTGATCCACCGCGGCTACAAGCCCGGCGACGAGAACGAGTATCTGGACAGATCCGCAGCCTGATCCGGGAGTAGGCGATGCGCTCGCGCCTGGCAGGAGCGCGACAGGAGCGAGTTCATGGTGAACAAGACGACACGCGCGCTGCTCGCAGGTCTCGTGCTCGCGGCGCTCGCCGGCTGCGCGCTCGATCCAGCCGTGGGTGAAACCCTACGAGCGCGAGCACCTCGCCGATCCCATCATGTCCTTCAACCGCAATCCGGTCTCGAGCGTCTACCTCGACCACGTGTTCGAGACCCGCGAGGGTGCCCACGGCGCCACCGGCGCGGTCGGCGGCGGTTGCGGATGCAATTGAGCGACGCGGCGCCGCCCGAGCGTACGCGGCCGGTTTCCGCTTGGAGCGCGTTCGCACGCACGCTCACGGCGCTCGTCGTGATCACCGTACCGGCGCTGGCCGGCGTGCTGCCGGATGACCGCGCCGACGTCCTGTATCACCGCTACAACGGCGGCGGCATCACGGTGCAGGGACCCTCGGTGCTGGTGCGCAAGAAAGTCGGCGACAACCTCTCGCTGACGGCCAGCTACTACGAGGACATGATCTCGAGCGCCTCGATCGACGTGAAGCTCTCGGCGAGCCCCTACCACGAGAAGCGCAAGCAGGAGAGCGTCGGCGTCGACTACCTGCACGGCAAGACCACCTACAGCGCCGGCTACATCCACAGCCGTGAGCCCGACTACATCGCCGACACCACCTTCTACTCGGTGAGCCAGGACATGTTCGGCGACCTGACCACCCTCACCATGGGCTACCGGCGCGCCTGGGACAACATGTACCGGGACATCAAGACCCCGGAAGGCCAGATCATCAACGATCCGACTTTCCACCAGCAGGCCAACCACCGCGGCTACTCGCTGTCCCTCAGCCAGATCCTGACGCGCAACACGATTCTCGGCGTCAACTACGAACTGCTCACCGACCAGGGTTACCTCGCCAACCCGTATCGCAAGATCCGCTACCTCTCCCCGGGCGCCGGCGAGGGCTTCACGCTCGCCGACCAGATGTATCCGAACACCCGCACCAGCAACGCCGCCTCGGTGCAATTGAAGTACTACCTGCCCTACCGCGCGGCGATCACCGGCCAGTACCGCTTCTACAGCGACACCTGGGGCATCAAGGCGCACACCGCCGAGCTCGACTACACGCATCCGTGGAGGCGCTGGTCTTCGACGGCAGCCTGCGTTTCTACAAGCAGAGTCACGCCGACTTCTACAGCGACCTGTTTCCGCGCGCCGACTACCAGAACTTCATGGCGCGCGATCGCGAGCTCGCCGCCTTCCAGAGCATCACGGTGGGTGCCGGTGCGTCCTATGAATTTGCCGTGCCGTTCGTGAACTCACTCAGCAAGAACACCTTCAACGTGCGCTTCGATCACCTGATGATCAACTACAGCGATTTCCGCAACGCCCTGCTGGCCGGCACTTACGGCGCCGGCAACGAACCCCTGTACAAGCTCAACGCGAACATTTTCCAGGTGTTCGTGTCTATCTGGTACTAGGCGCTTCGCGCGCGGCGTTGCAGCTGCGCGCATCCGGGTCGCGAGTGGGTTAAGCTTGCCCGTTAGCTTCGGCTCATGGCCCGCGCGCGCCTGTCGGCAGGCAGCGACAGCCCACGCATCAAAGGGGATTCTCAATCATGCGCACTTCATTCTTTACCGTGCTCGCCGCGGTGCTTCTCGCCGGCGCCAGCGCCAGCGTGCACGCCCAGGCACGCGAACAGGGACGCCTGCTCACCGCCGCCCAGGTTCTCGATGAGCTTCGCGGCGCCCGCGACCAGGCCATACCTGATCGGCTGCTCGAGCGCGCCTACGCGATCGCGGTGGTTCCGGATGTCACCAAGATGGCGTGGTTTTTCGGGGGACGGCGCGGGCATGGCGTCCTGGTGGTGCGCGACAAGGACGGACGCTTCTGCGACCCGGTCTTCGTCACCCTGACCGGCGGCAGCCTCGGGTTGCAGTGGGGCGTGCAGTCCACCGACATCGTGCTCGTCTTCACCACCCCCAGGGGCATCGAGGGTATCAACGGCGGCAAGGTCACCCTCGGCGCCGATGCTTCCGTGGCGGCGGGCCCGGTCGGCCGGCAGGCGTCGGCCGGGACCGATGTGGCGTTCAAGGCCGAGGTGTATTCGTATTCGCGCAGCCGCGGTGCCTTCGTCGGCCTCGCCCTGGACGGCGGCGCCATGAACATCGATGACGAGGCGAACGCTGCCTTCTACAACAAGCCCGGCGTGGTCGCTGCCGACATCATGTCCGGCAGCGTCAGGAGCGAAGATCAGAGCGCGCACCGCTTCCTCGCCGCGGTTGCCACCAGCACCGGCGAGCAGCGCTCGGCGTCGGCCCAGGCGCCGGCCGGCGCGCCACCGCCAGCCACCGCGACCGCCCCGGCGGCGCAACCCGCTGGCGGCGCACAGTCCTTCCCCCTGTCCGATCAGCAACCCGGCAGCGAGCCGAAGTAACTCCGGTCGATCCGCCCTGCGGACCTCAAGGGTCCCCACGGTGCGAACACGGGCGGGTGGTGCGTGCGCAACACCCGCCGATCCGTGGCGAGTCTTTGTTTGATCGTGATAGATTCGTTACATGAGTGTAGCGAGTGGCGCAGCGGCACCCGTCGGTTCGATCGACGTGGCGCTTGCTCACGCTGCGCGTTTGCTGGAACGCGACCCACGGCTGGCGGCCGAGCAGGCCTCTGAGATCCTCAAGACAGCTCCGGGCGAGCCGAACGCGACTCTCATCCTCGGCATGGCAGAGCGCGCCGGCGGGAATCGGGATGGCGCACTCGCAGCCCTTGCACCCCTGGTCTCAAAGCACCCCCGCTGGGCGGCGGCGCGCTACGAACTCGGGGTCACGCTAAGCGAACTCGGACAAGGCGAGGCCGCGGTCGCGGAGCTCAGGCAGGCCGTCGAGCTGAATCCCGAATTTCCGGACGCCTGGCGTTCGCTCGCCGATCATCTGGCCGCGATCGGCGACGATGCGGCCGCCGAGCGCGCGCGCGCCCGCTTCCTGCGCACCTCGACCCGCGACCCCCGACTCCTCAACGCGGGGGTGGCGCTGTGCGACAACCGCATCCCCGAGGCCGAGGCGCTGTTGCGGCGCCACCTGCAGGAGCATCCCACGGACATTGCGGCCCTGCGCATGCTGGCGGAGGTGGCCGCGCGCATCGGCCGCTACGGGGACGCACAGCTGTTGCTCGAACGCTGCCTGGAACTCGCCCCTGAATTTCACGGCGCACGTCAGAACTACGCCGTCGCCCTGCACCGTCAGGGTGCTCACGCGGCAGCGTTGCCCGAGGTGGAGCGGCTGCTCGCGGCGGCGCCGCGCAACCCGAACTACCGCGCCCTGCACGCCGCGCTGCTCGCAGCCGTCGGCGAGTACGTCCGCGCCATCGACATCTACACCGCAGTCCTCAAGGAGTATCCGCGGCAGGCACGCATCTGGATGAGCTATGGCCACGCCCTGAAGACCGCCGGCCAGGTGCTGCAAGGGGTCGACGCTTACCGGCGCGCAGTGCAGCTCGAGCCGGGTATCGGTGAGGTGTGGTGGAGTCTTGCGAACCTCAAGACGTATCGCTTCAGCGCAAAGGAACTGGCGCAGATGCGTGCGCAGCTGGCGCGGCCCGACCTGGATGCCGACGACCGCTTTCACCTGCACTTCGCGCTCGGCAAGGCGCTCGAGGATAAGGCCGACTACGAGCGCTCTTTCCAGCACTACCAGGAAGGCAATGCCCAGCGCCGGGCACGCGTGCATTATGACCCGCAGCGGATCCGCGCCCACACCGCACTGGCCAGGGAACTCTTTACCAGCGCGTTCTTTGCCGAGCGTGCCGGCGCCGGTGCCGGTGCCGGTGCCGACGATCCGATCTTCATCGTCGGCCTGCCCCGCTCAGGCTCGACGCTGATCGAGCAGATCCTGGCCAGTCACTCACAGGTCGAGGGCACGATGGAGCTGCCCGACGTGCCGGCGCTCGCGCAGACGATCAGCGCACGCGCCGGCGATGAGGCGCTGCGCTATCCGCAGGCGCTCGCGAGGCTGCCGGCCGCGCAGCTGCGCAGTATTGGCGAGGAGTATCTGCAGCGCACCCGCATCCAGCGCAAGAGCGGCAAGCCGCGCTTCATCGACAAGCTGCCGAACAATTTTCTGCATACCGGGTTCATCCACCTGATGCTGCCGCATGCCAGTATCATCGACGCCCGGCGCCATCCGCTCGGCTGTGGCTTCTCCAATTTCAAGCAGCACTTTGCGCGCGGCCAGACCTTTACTTATGACCTGGCTGAGCTCGGTGCCTACTACCGCGCGTACGTGGAGCTCATGGCGCACTTCGACCGGGTGTTACCGGGTCGCGTGCACCGCGTGCTGTACGAGAACATGGTTGAGGACACCGAGACGCAGGTGCGCCGACTGCTCGACTACTGCCACCTGCCGTTCGAGCCCGAGTGCCTGCGCTTCTACGAGAACGAGCGCGCCGTACGCACCGCCAGTTCCGAGCAGGTGCGCTCGCCCATTTACCGCGACGCCATGGAGCAATGGCGCCACTACGAGCCGTGGCTCGGGCCATTGAAGGAGAGCCTCGGCCCGATGCTGGCAGCGTATCCGCAAGTTCCCGATACGATCGATAATCATCAAAGCGGCCGTCGCGCGACGACTGCCGTGAATTAAGGGGAGACCTCATGCAGCGCAGCCGACTCCGCAAGCTCAAGCAAAGTGGTGGCGAAGCACGCCGCTCACCGGTACAGACTCTGCTGCGGCGGGCGCCGATCGCCGCCGCCATCATGGCGGCCGTGCCGCGCCTGTACGCCGCTGACGCACCCGACACAGGCGCACTGCAGGAGGTCATCGTCACCGCCACGAAACGCACCGAGAACCTGCAGAATGTGCCGATCAGCATCACTGCCATCAGCACGGAGAAGCTCGAGCAGCTCAACGTGCAAAGCTTCGACGATTACGTGAAGTACCTGCCGAGTGTCGCCTACCAGAGCACCGGCGCAGGCTTTTCGCGCGTCTTCATGCGCGGCGTCGCCAGCGGCGACAATGGCAACCATTCGGGCCCGCTGCCAAGCGTCGGCGTGTATCTGGACGAGCAGCCAATCACCACCATTCAGGGCGCCCTCGACATCCACGTCTACGACATCGAGCGCGTCGAGGCGCTGTCAGGTCCGCAGGGCACCCTCTACGGTGCGAGCTCGGAGGCGGGCACGGTGCGTATCATCACCAACAAACCGGACACTTCTGGGTTCAAGGGCGGCTACACCCTCGCGGGCAACACCGTGCGCGGCCAGGGCGGTTACGTCGCGGAGGGCTTCGTCAACATCCCGCTCAGCAGCAGCGCGGCAGTGCGCCTCGTCGGCTGGGCGGAGCGCACGGGCGGCTACCTCGACAACGTTCCGGGAACCAATGTGTTTCCGAGCTTCGGGTGCGTGTCGAACTTCACGCCGGCGGCGCCAGGGTGCAGCTCGTCTCCCGAACACGCCAAGAGCCGCTTCAACCCGTCGGACACCTATGGCGGCCGCGGCGCGCTCAAGCTGGACCTCGGCGACAGCTGGACCGTAACGCCGAGCTTCATGGGTCAGAGCAGCCGCTCGGACGGCACGGCGTTCGCCGACCCGTCGCTCCCCGGGGACCTGTCGATCCAGCGCTACTACCCGGACTACATCTCTGACCAGTGGTGGCAGGCAGCCCTCACGGTCGCAGGGCACGTCAGCAACTTTGACATCACCTATGCTGCGGGTTACCTGAGGCGCAACGACCACACCTCGGCCGATTACACCGATTACACGCTGCTGTATGACAAGAACACCACTTACACGGCGTACCTGGAGTCGGTGCTGCATACCGCGCAGCCGGCGCACCTCAACGTCTCGCAGTACATCCTGGGGGTGGACCAGTACCGCAAGCTGAGCCAGGAATTGCGGGTGGCGACACCCAAGGACCAACCCGTGCGCTTCATCGGCGGCCTGTTCTACGAGCGCCAGCAGCACTACATCCTGCAGAACTATCGGATCGACGCACTGCCGGTGCTCGACTCCGTGACCGGCTGGCCTCAGACCTGGTGGCTGACCGACCAGATCCGCGTCGATCGTGACTATGCCGTGTTCGGCGAACTGAGCTTCGATTTCACCAAGCACCTCACCGGCACCGTCGGCTACCGCTTCTACCGCTACGACAACTCGCTCGACGGGTTCTTCGGCTTCGGCAAGAACCAACTGTACAGTTCACACTCGGGCGAGGTGCAGAACAACCCGCAGGCCAGCCCGCCGACCTGCGAGGTGCCCGGTATTCTCGGCGGCCCGTGCGTGGACCTGGCGCGCGAGGTGAAGAAGAGCGGCTCCACGCCCAAATTCAACCTGACGTACAAGTTCGACGAGGACGCGATGATCTACACCACCTACTCCAAGGGCTTCCGCCCGGGTGGCGTGAATCGCCGTACGCAGGCGCCGCCCGATCCGCCGCTGTCCACCTACGAGCCGGACTACCTGACGAACTACGAGCTGGGGTTCAAGAGCAGCTGGCTCAACAACCACCTGCGCTTCAACGGCGCATTCTTCTGGGAGGACTGGAAGAACTTCCAGTACAGCTTCCTCGGCCAGAACTCGTTCACCATCGTACGTAACGCCGGTGCCGCACGCATCAAGGGCGCGGAGCAGCAGCTCGAATGGGCAGCAGCTCAGGGGCTGAGCATCAGTGTCTCTGCCACCGAGCTCGATGCGAAGCTGACCGAGCCCTTCTGTTACGACGTCGATCTCACCACAGGCCAGCCGCTGCCCCCGGCAACCTGTCCGTCCTACGATAGCGTGCCCAACGGCACGCAGCTGCCGGTCGTGCCGAAGTTCAAGGGCGATGCGACGGTACGCTACACATTCCCCCTGAGCACCGCGGATATGCAGGGGTACGGGCAAGCTGCTTACAGCTACACCGGCTCGGCAACCTCGGCGCTGGCCCCGTATCAGAACAACCTCATCGGGAGCGTCGCCGCCTATGGGTTGCTCGACCTGATGCTCGGGGTCAACAAAGGTAACTTCTCGGCGGAGCTGTACGCCAGCAACGCGCTGGACAAGCGAGCGGAAACCACGCGCTTTGCTGAGTGCGCGGTCGTCGGCGGCCTGTTGTCGCCACCCATCGCGGGCATCACGGTGTGCGGTGCCAAGCCGCTGGCCACCATTGCCATGCCACGCACCATCGGTGTGCGTTTCTCGCAGAGCTTCTAGGCTTCCGCCCGCGGCATCTTTGGCGCGGTACACGCAGGTGTGCCGCGCCTTTTTCTTTGTCCCTACCCTTTCTGAGGAGTGGGCTTTGGGTGCCGGATCAGGCAAATTGCCGGCATGGGAAGCGCTCTTGAGGAAACCTTGGTGAAGGATTCAGGCCCGGTCGCGGCAAGCGACGCGGGCCGTACTGCGATTGCCATCCTCGCGGCAATCAGCTTCTGCCATCTGCTCAACGACATGATGCAGTCGCTCCTGCCCGCGTTGTATCCGATGCTCAAGAGTTCCTACCACCTGAGCTTCGGGCAGGTGGGACTCCTCACCTTCACCTTCCAGTTCACGGCGTCCCTCCTGCAGCCGCTGGTGGGCGCGATGGCGGATCGCAGCCCCCGGCCCTACTCCCTCGCCGCCGGCATGGGATTCACCCTCGTGGGACTCGTGCTGCTCGCGTTCGCCGGCAGCTTTGCGCTGCTGCTCTTTGCCGCCGCCCTCATCGGCACCGGCTCCTCGGTGTTCCATCCCGAGTCCTCGCGTGTCGCCCGCATGGCCTCCGGCGGCAAGCACGGACTGGCGCAGTCGGTGTTCCAGGTCGGCGGCAATTTCGGCACCTCGGCGGGCCCGCTGCTCGCGGCCTTCATCGTACTGCCGTACGGTCAGTCGAGCGTGGCGTGGTTCTCGCTCACGGCGCTGCTGGGCATGTTCGTGCTGTTTCACGTCGGCCACTGGTACAAGGCGCACGGGATTACGCGCCTGAAGGCGGCAGCGGGCGCGGTGAAATCCGCCGCGCCGCGCCGCCAGGTCATCGCGGTCATCGCGGTGCTGCTGGCGCTGATATTTTCCAAGTACGTGTATCTGTCCAGCATCACCAGCTACTACACGTTCTATCTGATTGACCACTTTCATGTGTCGGTGCGCAGTGCGCAGCTGCACCTGTTCCTGTTTCTGGCGTCCGCCGCGGTTGGCGGCTTCATCGGCGGGCCGCTGGGAGATCGCCTCGGGGCCAAGTACATCATCTGGGCATCGATCCTGGGTGTGCTGCCCTTCACCTTGTTGCTGCCGTACGCGAACCTCTTCTGGACGGCAGTGCTCACGGTGCCGATCGGTCTGATCCTGTCATCCGCGTTTCCCGCGATCGTCGTCTACGCCCAGGACCTGATGCCCGGGCGCACCGGCACGGTGGCGGGGCTGTTCTTCGGACTGGCATTCGGTATGGGTAGCGTTGGCGCCGCGGTGCTCGGCAAGCTCGCGGACGACATTGGCATCGAGCGCATCTACCACATCTGCGCTTTCCTGCCGCTCATCGGGCTGCTCGCGGCATTCCTGCCGAATGTCCACAAGGCTCACGCGGCGGGCGCGGTTTGAAACTGCTGCCGCATTCGCTGCTCGATGAACTCGCGGCCCGGGCTGCCGCCGCTGCCCGCGGTCGCGCCCATCACAACATCCATGCGAGTCCTGCGGATCTGGTGCAGCGTTTTATCGTCGTGGCGCAGGGGGACTCGTACTTCAGGCCTCACCGGCACGTCGCGCGCGCGGAGCTGGCGATGATGCTGCGGGGCAAGGTCGAGGTGGTGACCTTCGATGCCGCCGGCCGGGTGACCGCGCGCTATGCGGTCGGGGAAGGCACGGCAAATATGGCCTACGAAACTCCCGCCGCGACCTGGCATACCGTTGTCGCGGCGGTCGACGGCGCGGCGTTCCTCGAGGTCAAGGAGGGCCCTTACGATCCGGCGACCATGTCCGAGTTCGCCCCCTGGGCCCCGGCGGAAGGTGATCCGTCCGTGGCGCATTTCCAGCAATGGTTGCGCAGCGCACGCCCCGGAGACCGCGCGCCGCGGACGGAACCTGCGTGAACGGCGGGTCGTGGATCCGGGGACTGCTCCTGGGACTCTTTTTTTCGATACTCGCCATCGCGGCCCCAACGCCTGCCGCGCCGCAGACTCCTCGCGCCGCCTGCTACGTGAGCCCCGGCGACGCGCCAGCCCTGGTGCGCCTGCGCATGGCGCTGAGCAGCGGGCGTTTCGTCGCCTACCAGCCGACCTCGCTGCGCGTGGTGAATGGCCAGGTGACGAACGCCGACGCGGCGAGCATCCGCGCCGATCTTGCGGTCCTGCGGGGCAGGTTCGATTCACTCGTGACTTACGATGCAGTGCATGGCGCTGAAAGCATCCCGGCTATCGCGGCCGAGCTTAAATTCCGCGCGCTCATCATCGGGGTGTGGAACCCTCTCGAGCCGGGCGAGCTGGAGGCGGCCCTGGCCGCCGCGCGCCAGTACCCGCGCCTCATCCTCGGGATATCCCTCGGCAATGAGCTGCTCTTCGGTCGTCGCACCGATGCAACCGCGCTCGCCGCACTCGCCACGCAACTGCACGCGCGGGCGCCGCGACTGCTCGTGTCCGTGAGCGAGCCGTTTCATATCTACCACGAGCCTGGCAACACCGCGCTGCTGGGCCAGCTGGATTTCCTGCTACCCAACGTACACCCGGCATTTCAGCCGTGGTTTCACGGTGCCTCTGAGGCCACCTCCGCACAGTTCGTGGTGAACGTCGTGAGCGAGCTTAGCCAGGAATTCTGCGGGCCCATCCTCGTCAAGGAGACCGGCGTGCCGACGGCGCCGGCCGCCGCCGGCTTCAGCGAAGCGGGCCAGGCGGACTTCTTTCGTGAGCTGCGGCAGCGCTTTGCCGCGACACGCGCACGCGCGTTCGCCTACTTCTCGGCGTTCGATGCGCCGTGGCGTGCGCAGGATGTGACCCCGGTCGGTCCCGCGCGCGCCGAAGAAGCGCATTGGGGCCTGTACGACGGCGCGCGCCATCCCAAGGCCGCGGCGCGGGATCTGCCCGCGCTTACTTCACCGCCAATTCCACCTTGACCTTGTCGCCTGATTCCGGCTTTGGGGGCGAATTGACGATGAACACGCGCCCCGGATCAACCTGACCGCCGGCGAGCAGTGCACCCTGGATGGCCTGCGCGCGCTGCTTGCCGAGCGCGTCGAGGTCCGAGTCCGGTACCTGGACATGCGCAATGAGCGCAGCCTTCAGATCCGCGATGGCCGGATCGTACGGCGGCGTCTCGCCGCGCTTTGCCTGCTGCAACGCCAGCGCCGTCGGCGGCAGCGCCGCATCCTTGCCGAGATCTTCCCGGTACTGCTCGATAAGCAGCTTGAAGTGCTTCTGCGGGTCGGCGAGTGCCACTTCGCCCGCGCTGTCCGGGTGCTTCTTGCCCTCGCGGGTGTTCTGCACGCGCGTCAGTAACTCCTGGTGCAGCACCTTGGCCGCCATCCGCGGGCGATCAATGCTCGTGGAGTACATGATCGGAACATCGAGTTTCAGTTGCGGTCGCTCTGTCATCGCCTTTACCAGCGCGGCGAGTTGCTCCTTGGCGGGCTGGTCAAGCTCGGCGCTCCCGGGTGCAAACTCCACGATGTTCATGTGTTCGCCGCCACCGAACAGGTGCCCGAGGAGCGCGAACGGCGCGGTCGCGGCCTTCTCGATCACGTTGACGAGGACCTTCCAGACGATCGGCCAGATGCTGAACTTCGGATCATCCAGCGAGCCGGTCATCGGCAGGTCCAGATCAATCACACCGTTGCGGTCCTTGAGCAGTGCGACGGCGATCTTGAACGGCAGGTGCACGGCGTCGGGACTTTCCACCCGATCACCGAGCTCGAGCTGATCGATCACGACATGCTGAGCGGCGTTGAGTTTGCGCTGATCGATCTTGTACGACACGTCCACCGACAGCTTGCCCTTATCGATCTTGTAGCCGGCGAAGTGTCCCGAGTAGGGATTGACGACGGTGAGGTCGAGATCCTTGAAGCTCAACTTGATGTCGGTGTAGAGCGCCGCTGACAGCAGATTCGCCTCGCCTTCGATCTGCAGCGGCGAGTAGCGGTCGACCTTGCCGTCGAGCTTCACCCTGGCGCGCGACTTAGGATCTGAGGACAGGCCGGTCACCGTGCCGCGCAGCGACTGGATGCCGATGGCAAAGCTCGGCTTGATCCACAGGTCAGCGTAGTTGGCGGTGCCGTTGACGAGCGTCACGGTGCCGATCGACATCGGAAACGGCGTCAGTGGCGCGGCTGGCGCGAGCGTCGCCGTCTGGGTACGGCTCTTGGACGGCGCGGCGCTCGCCGCCTCCGGCGGCGGTGTGTCCGGCTTCGCTCCCGGCGCCTTGAGCACGGCGCTGATGTTGGTGGTGCGATTCGGGGCGATGATCATGCGCACGTAGGGCTCGACTGCGGTCACGCTGGCGATGCGCAGGCTCTGCGGGCTCGAGCGATAGCTGACGCCCTCGATGCGCAGGTCCTTCCAGTTGACGAAGTCCTGCCGGAGCGCGTTGTCCACGGTGTGCAGGCCCGAGACCTCGGCGTTGCCTTTCACGCTCAGACCAGCGTCCGCGCGCCGTTCGATGTCGAGCTTGGTAGCGAGCGCGCCTTTGAGCAGCGTCATCGACGTATAGCGGGCGAGGTAGGGCTGCAGCGCCGGCAGGTCCACGCCCGCCGCCTCCACGTGCGCGCTCACGCTGGCGCTCTTCGGCGTCACTTTCGCGCGCGCGCTGAGCTTGCCGGAAGTATTTACGCCGGCATCAAGCGTTACGTCGAGCGTGTCGTCCGGGGAGGTGTTGAAGCCGGCCACGTGAATGTTGAGCGGGTTGAGCAGCAGCGCGACGGCGGGCTGCACGCCGCGATCCTCGGCACTCACCTTCAAGCCCTGCACCTGGATATCCGGCGCCGACACCGTCCAGGCGGGGAAGCTGTCGTTGCGCTCAGCCACGGGCGTAGTCGTTGTCGGCGCCGTCGCCGCGCTCACGGCCGGTGCGGGTGCCGTGGCGGATGCGCCCGGCGCCAGCTCCAGAAGGTTCAGGCGCCCCGCTTCGGTCATCCACGCCTTGATATCCCCGCCGCTCAAGATGACCTTCGCCACCTCGACTGAGTGTTTGGCGAGGTCGAGGCGCGTCTCATTGACCTCCAGGCGTGCCAGATCGATGTAGTTAGCGGCGGCGGCCTTGGGTTTTATGCCGAGGTTCGTCACCGTAGTGGCATGCACGTTGACCCCGAGGCTCAGGGGCCCGGCGCCCGCGCTCAGGTCGTAGTCGCCCTTCAGACCGATGACCCCGGAATCAATCTCGAACGGCACGCTCGCGCGCACGTAGTTCCACAGGGTGCGCGCGTGCAGGTCCGCCACTTCGAACACGCCGTGCGAGGACAGCGGATCCAGCCGCACCGTGCCGCTCCAGATGAGCCGCTCCCCTTCCGGTGAGGCGGCATTCAGCGCGTAATCGTTGGCGGTGCTGGCGGTGGTGCTGAAGTCGCGCAGCTCGAAGCCGATCGGCTTGAATTCTGCCCGAAAGGGTGTCGGGTGCGTGCGGTCCTCGAAGGTGGTGCTACCGGCGAGCACCGCGAAGCGCTGGATGAAGAGCTTCATGGGTGGCGCTGGCTTCGCCGGCTTGGGCGGGGGCGGGAAACCCTTGCCAAAATCGGCGAGGTTCAGCGTGCCGTTGGGGCGTATTACGGCGCGCAGGAAGGGCTCCTCGAGCACGATTTCGCTGAAGCTTGGCGCCAGGCGCCACAGGCTCGCCAGCTGCGCCTTCACGTGCAGGCGCCGGAACGACACCATGGTCGCACCGTCGGCGTCCGGCAACGCCACCCCCGTGACATCGAGCGCGAGGGTGAAGGGATTGAAGTGGATTTCGCCCAGGGCCAGCGTGCGGCCGTAGTGGGTGCGCACGAAATCGGTGAGCGACTTGCGGGCAAAGTACGGCACGGCGAGGAACCCGGCCGCCGCATAGGCACCGAGCAGGAGGACGACGACGGCCAGGGCAATGATGTAGCGCCGGTAACGTCCCATGGATATGCATCGTAGAGCATCATCCCCGGCACGGCCACCATGTGACCCAAGCGAACAGGCCCGGGCGCGTGCCCGGGCCTGCTATTCATCGAACCTGCAGATTGAGCTCAGTCGTCGCGGTGACCGCGATCATGCTCACCATCGTCGTGATGTCCGTGGTCGTCGTGTCCGTGGTCGTCGTGGTGGCCATGATCATCGTGATCGTGCCCCGGACGGTAACCCGGTTCGTATTCCGCAGACTTCACGAAATACACCGGCCGGTTGCAGGCATGGTATTCGTGACAATGCTTACGCCAGTTGCGCGCGTGCCCCGGCGGCACGTGCAGGTAGAGCGGCTGCACGACCGGCCCGCCCGCGACCGGCTCCACCACCACCGGCTGCGCGTAGACCAGTGGCGGCGGCGGGCGATTGCCGAGCACCACCTGGCCATACACGCCCGGCACGACCTCGCCGGTGATGGTGGCGTTGACGCTGATTCTGCGCCTGCGCCAGGGGCACGAAAGCACCGCCAGAGCCACCATCGACAGAACTCTGAATGCTTCGTTCGCATACTCACTCCTGGATCCTATGTTCGCCACAAGCTGCGCGAACTATGCCAAGCCGCCGACCGCCATGACACACCCCGGGCGCTGAACGGGCCGTGAACTGCCGACGCAGCACTCGCACTCTACGACGAGCGGCTCGATCAGGCTCGCATCGTTGGGCAGTCTCGGGCTGTTCGACGCGGCGGCTGACCTTCCAGGCCGGCCATGAGCTCGTCCGGATAAGGCTTGAGCAGCCGCCTGCGCCTCATCCGTGCCGCCGCCAAGCCAGGCTTCATGAGTCGTTCTCGGCGAGGATGCGCCGGCATGCGCTGCTTCTCGTTGTGAACCTCCGCGAGCAGCCGGTTGGCCGGCACCGTGATCAGCGTGCAGGAGAAATACGTAGGAGCCGTCCGCGCGCCGCGAGCGCTCCCAGAGTCCCGCGACGCCAAACACCTCGCGTTCGATGAGCGCAAGGAAAAACGGCTCACGCGAGCCGTCCGCGTTGACGTGCGGCTCGTAGAAGCCGCCCATGACGAAAATGCAGCGCTGCCCGCGCCGCCAGGGATCGCGATAGCTCGGCGCGCTGGCAATGCGCTCGACGGTGGCGTTGATGGTGGAGGCCTTGAGCGGCACGCCCTGCGCCCAGCAGGGAATCAGGCCCCAGCGCATCATCGCCGCCTCGCGCTCGCCCTCAGCCGTCACGGCGACCGGCACCTGCTCGGTCGGCAGCACGCGATAGCTCGGCGGGTATTCCCAGCGGCCGCGCCGGATGCCCAGCGCCCGCTCGGCCTTCGCGGCCTGCGCGAGGATGTACTTGCCACACATGCAGCTTAGCTCGCTGCCTGCAAACAGTACCGGCGCGCACTGTAGCACTGTGTGGACGCGCGCTCGCGGCGCTCCACACACTGCGCACCGTGCTCCCGTGGAATTCCATCGAGCGGCTGCGCGATCATTTCGGCGACTACGTGATCGTCGTCACCTGCCGCCACTGCCGGCACTCGCGCGAGCTGACCCCGGCGTTTCTCGCCCGTCACTGCCGCGCCGGCTGGGACGAGCCGATCGCCAACATCATCGCGCGATTCCGCTGCCGCTGCGGCAAGAAGCTGGTCGACGTGCAGATCGGCTTCAACCGCAAGCCGCGCGGCTGGGTGAAGAACCCCTCGTGAAGCAGCCGTGGCGCGCCGGTCAGTGCGCGGATGGCGGAGCGCTGCGCGTTGCCAGAGCTGCGGGTCCCCAGAAGTCGCGCTGGATGATGCGGTAAAGACTCGCGGTATAGTGCTCTGCCTCGGCGCGCGTCATGTGCGACCACTCCGGCAGGTAGTCCCTGTAGCTGCGGGTAGTCCTGGAAATGAATGCCCGGGCGCGCCGGTGCGCGCCAGCAGCACGTCCCAGGTGGCCTGGCGCGGAAAATACCGCTCCTCGTACGCAAGATACGGCCCGGTGCTCGGCGAGACGCACGAACAGCACCCTGACGCCGCGCGCCTGCAGCGTATGCGACCGCCTTCACCGCGCGCTCGATCTGCTGCAGCGCCTTTTCCTGCCGTTTCGCAGGCGGCGGATCGTCGGCGCCCGGTGCCAGATCATGCAGCCACACCTTGCGCATCAGCGCCCGATACTGGGGGTCGGTCTCAACCTTGGCCCACAAGTAGGTGTTGCGGTCCGCTTCGGTGTCGGCGAGCTTGCGAACCGCCATGGGCCAGCTCCTGCCGGGCCGCTCGGGCCACGGCTGGCGCTTGAGCACGGTATCGAGCGCGAAATCGAAGCCGTCGAAGGCGAAATAAGGCTCGATCAGGTGCATGGACAGCCACTGGCCGATGCGCTGCGACGGCGACTCCTTGCGGTAGTACTTGAGCGCGCCGGCGCGATAGGCGTTGGCGCCGAAAGAACACCTGCGGTGCGATGCCGACCAGCAGGCGGCCGGTGAATTTCGGATCGGCGGCGAGATCCTCCAGGAAAATCGCCGGCGAGGTGCCCTCGAGCCCGAGCTGGATCGGTCGCCTGCCGTCGAGCCGCTCCCACACCGGCAGTTGCATGTCGAAAAACAGCCGCGAGTCGCAGATCACGACCGTGGCATCGCCCTCGCCCTGGTCGATGCGGCGCCGCTGGATCGCCCACAAGCCGTAGGCGTTGGCGAAGCCGGGCTTCACGCCGTAGGCGCGCCAGTACGCTTCCCACCCTGCGACCAGCAGTGCGAGGAGCAACACGGCGCCGAGCAGTATCCGCCCCCAGGGCTGCGCGGGTACCGGACGCACCGGCACCGGCTGGGCAACGCCCGGGCGCTCGGCCGCCGTGACGCGCGCATAGTCGCCGCGCATCACGTAGCGCTCCGCGCTCGGCGCTTCAGAACTGGAAATAGATGAAGGCACTGCCAGACCCCTGGGCGATAACGATTGCAAAAGCCATCAGCGCCCACACCAGGCACACCAGCGCGGCCGGCGTGCGCGCCACCACCGATTCCAGCGTGCGGGCGCGCATCAGCCAGTGCGTCAGCACCAGCGCGCCGACGATCGCGGCCACCGACATCAGGCTGAAGGTCGGCAGGATCGGCCGCACGGCCGCGTTCTGCCCGACCATGCCGCGCAACACGATCCAGGCCTTGCCGAAAGTCTTGGCGCGAAAGAACACCCAGGTCACGTTCACCAGGGTGTAGGTGAGAAGCCCGAGCAGCACGAAGACCAGTGGCCCGGGCCGGTAGTTGGCGAAACGCGCCCGCAGCACGCGTTCGACGGCCAGATACATGCCGTGCAGCCCGCCCCAGGCGACGAAGGTCCAGTTCGCGCCGTGCCACAGCCCACCGAGCAGCATGGTCGCCATGAGCGCGACGTAGGTGCGGCGGGCACCGCGACGGTTGCCGCCGAGCGGAATGTAGAGGTAGTCACGCAGCCACGAGGACAGGGTGATGTGCCAGCGCCGCCAGAAATCCGAGAAGCCGACGGCGGCGTACGGAAAGCGGAAGTTATCGGGCATGGCAAAGCCTAGGCACAGCGCCGCGCCGATTGCCGTGGTCGAGTAGCCGGCGAAGTCGCAGAAGATCTGGCCGCTGAAGGCGAGCGTGCCCGCCCAGGCATCCAGCGCGCCGGGGAGCTTATCGCTGTCGTAGACCCGTTCGGCGACGTCCGACAGGAAGCTGTCGGCCAGCACGATCTTGTTGAAGAGCCCGAGCGTCATCAGCGCCAGCCCGAAGCGCAGCTGCTGCGCGGTGGCGCGGCGCGGCTGCGCGAACTGCGGCACGAGCTCGGTCGGACGCATGATGGGACCTGCGACCAGGTGCGGGAAGAACGTCACGAACAGCGCGTAGTCGAGCAGGTTCCTGGCCGGCTCGGCGCGCCGCAGGTACACATCCAGCGTGTACGACATGGTGGCGAAGGTATAGAAGGAGATGCCGACCGGCAGCACGATGTCGTAGTGCGCGGGGTGATAGGCGATCCGACGCCGGCCATCAGCGCACTGAAGTTGTCGAGCAGGAACTGGCCGTACTTGAAGTAGCCGAGCATGCCGAGATTGGCGATCACCGACAGCAGCATCCAGGCGTGCCGCGCGCCCTGCCGGCGCGCCTTGACCAGTCCCTGCGCCGCGTACCAGTCGACGACGGTCGACACCCACAGCAGGATCACGAACGGCGGATTCCACGCCGCGTAGAACAGGTAACTGGCGATCAGCAGGTTGATCTTCTTCGCGGTCCACGGCAGCGGCAGCGAGTGCATGCCGAGCACGCACGCGAAGAACACGATGAATGTGAGCGAATTGAAAACCATGGATCCGCCGCCTGCTGTTAGCGCAGGTCGGCGCTCCTCCCCTAAGCGGCACCGGTGGTGCCGATTTCACCCCATCATGCCTCGTCGGCGCCGTATCCGCCAACTGGCGCTGCAACACTAAAGCGGACGCTCAGGGCAAGGCGCGGCGCGAGTGCGCATCGTCCTGCCCGTACCGTCGCCGCCCTTGCGATGCTTTTTTTTAAGCTGGCGTTACGACGCCGACGACGACGCCGACTTCATGGCGGCTTGCGCACGTCGCTGCATCTCCTCGGGCGCGACGTCCTCGACGTGCGTTGCCACCGTCCAGACGTGACCGAACGGATCCTCGAGGGTGCCGGAGCGATCCCCGTAGAACTGGTTGGCGAGCGGTCGCAGCGACTTGCCGCCGGCGTCCAGCGCGCGCGTGAACACGGTGTCGACGTTCTCAAGATACATCAGCAGGCCGACGGTCGAGCCACCGAGTGAGCGCGGACCATGACAGGTGGCGCCGGGCTGATCGTCCGCCAGCATGATCACCGAATCACCGATCCTGATTTCGGCGTGTCCAATCCGGCCCTGTGGATCGGCCATGCGCAACAGCTCGGTCGCACCGAAAGCGCGCTTGTAGAAATCGATCGCGTCCGCGGCGCCCTTCACCATCAGATACGGCGTCGCGCTGTGATATCCGTCCGGAATGGGCTTGACTGCCATGGCTGAAATCCTTCGCGTGTGAAGCTGCGCACTTTACTCCCGCGCGCGTGGCGGTCGCATGACATTCTGACGCGGCACGCGCCGTACAGTCATGAGTTGTCGCGGCTACTGGACAGGAGCGCGCGCAGCCGCCGAACGCGGGCGATAGCGCAGCAGGTAGATAAGACTCAGGATCGCCAGAAACGGCAGCCCGAAGACGAGCGTCATGCGGAACGCGCTGGTAAAGGCGGTCGTAAGCAGGACCGCAGCCATGAGCGCCGCGCCCAGGAGCGTGGTCAGGGGAAACCCCCACATGCGAAAGGCAAGCGGCGCCTGCCCCGCGGCGCTACGCGCGCTGCGAAAGGCATAGTGGGTCACGAAGATCATCATCCAGGTGAACATGGCGCCGAATGAGGAGATCGAAACCATCAGAATGAACGAGGACTTGGGCGCAAGCACGCTCAGCACCGCCGCCACCGCGATGCCGATGCTCGAGAGCAGCAGTGCCTGCAGCGGCACACCGCGCGCACTGAGAACTCCGAAGCGCCGCGGCGCGTGACCCGCGCGCGACAGGCTGAACATCATGCGCGTGGTAATGTAGAGCTGGCTGTTCATCGCCGAGAGCGCGGCGACGAGGATCACGAAATTGAATACGCCCGCGGCTCCCGGCAGCCGCACCGCGCGCATCACTTTTACGAACGGACTTTCATCAATGCCCGCGGCCGGCCAGGGCACGATCGCCAGCACCAGCGCCAGGGTCAGAAGATAAAACAGGATCAGCCGCACGACGGTCGAGCGGAACGCGCGCGTGATGGCAAGCTCCGGTTGAGCGGCCTCGCCCGCGGCCACCGCGATCATCTCGATGCTCAGGTAGCTGAAGATGGCGACCAGCACCGCCACCCATGCGCCCCACAGCCCCCTGGGGAAAAAGCCGCCGAAGTCAGTGTAGTTGTGAAAGCCGGGCGTGGCGAGCTGCGCGGCAGCACCGCTCGCACCCGTGCCGGTGAGCGCCGTCGGTGCGCGCCAGACAAAGTAGCCCGCCAGCACGATGAAAATCACGATAGCCGTCACCTTGATGGCCGAGAAGCCGTACTCCACCGCGCCGAAGACGTCGACGCTGCGGGCATTCACCCCGATCAGGAGCGCGGCGAAAGCGACGATCCATGGCCAGCCGGGAGTCGTCGGGAACCAGTACTGCATGTAGAGCGCGACCGCCGTCACTTCAGTGCCGACCGCCAGCACGATGCAGGTCCAGTACGCGTAGCGCACCAGGAACCCCGCGAGCGGACCGAAGTAGTACTCCGCATAGGCGCCGAAGGAGCCGGAGGTCGGATGAGCGATCGTCATTTCCGCCAGGCACCCCATAAGAAGGAGCGCGATCAGCGCACCGATGGCGTAGCTGATGAGCACCGCG
Organism: uncultured Gammaproteobacteria bacterium; assembly: GCA_963793895.1. Lineage (GTDB taxonomy): Bacteria > Pseudomonadota > Gammaproteobacteria > Steroidobacterales > Steroidobacteraceae > 13-2-20CM-66-19. The sequence continues at coordinate 486,182 of CAWCBV010000004.1, read as the reverse complement.
GGGCCGGCGAGACTGATCGCAAAGCCGCTGCCCAGAAACAAGCCGGTGCCGATCGCGCCACCGATGGCGATCATGGTGATGCGCCGAGCGCTTAAGGTGCGCCGCAGACCCTGTTCGCGTTTGAGGATGTGATCGAAGCTCGCGTCGGCGCTCATGCTGATTGTCCCGTCAGCTCTTGGTGGCGGTGGGCTTTGCGGGGCGGCAAGTTTACACTGCCCTGCGGGTGCGACACTGCGCTCACAGAGCGGCGAGGCGTAACATGATCCGTACGACCCCATCCGGTTGGCTGCCCCTCATCAGCGCATTGATGTTGGCGTCGGCGGGCCCCACCCTGGCGGACTCCGCCGCCCTCGATGCTTTGAGCTCCAAAGACGCTGCCGGTGGCTTACGCGCCGCGCTCTCCAAGGGCGTCGACGTCGCCGTCTCCCAGCTCGGCGCCAACAACGGCTTCCTCAATGACCCGAAGGTCGCCATTCCCCTGCCGGGCGGGCTGGAAAAAGCCGACAAGACGCTGCACATGCTCGGGCTGGGCGGACAGGCGGATGAGCTCAGGACCACCATGAATCACGCCGCCGAACAGGCCGTGGCGCAGGCCAGGCCCGTATTCAAGCAGGCGCTGCAGCACATGACCCTCAACGATGCCAAGGGCATCCTCACCGGTGGCGATGGCGCAGGCACGGCGTACTTCAAGCGCACGACCAGCGCCCAGCTGACCACCAACTTCAAGCCAATCGTCAGCACCGAGACCGCCAAGCTCGGTGTCACGGCCAAGTACAACGAGATCGCGGGCAAAGCGGCGCAGCTGGGACTCATGTCATCGCAGGAAGCGAACATCAACGACTACGTTACGGCGAAGGCGCTGGACGGTCTGTTCAGCCGCGTCGCCGACGAAGAACATGAGATCCGCAAGGACCCGATGGGCCAGGCGAGTTCGCTGATCAAGAAGGTATTCGGCGCGCTGTAGCGACCCGCATGCTCAGGATCCACAACTTCCCCCGCGGCGCGCGCGGTCTGCGCGTCATGTGGCTGTGCGAGGAGATGGGTCTGCCCTATGAGGTGAAGTTCGTGAGCTATCCGCCGAGTGCGGAGTATCTCGCCCTGCACTCTCCGGGCTCGGTGCCGTACCTGGAGGACGACAGCGCCGGCGTGGCGCTCGCCGAATCGGTAGCGATCCTGCTGTATATCGCCAACCGTTACGGACCGACGCCGCTCATGCCGGCGCGCGACGCACCGCAGCTGGCGCAGGTGCTGCACCTCGCTGAATTCGGTGAGGCCACCATCGGCGCCGGCATGAACCCGCTGCTGGCGGCTCAGTTCACGGCGCCCGAAGCTGACAAGGGCAACTGGTCGGTGCGCGCGCAACGGGCGCGCCTCGAAGGCGCGTTCAGGTACCTCGGCGATGTGCTTGGCGACCATGAGTTTGTCGCCGGCGCCGGGCTCACGCTCGCCGACGTTTCCGTGGCCCCGGCGCTCGGTCTGTGCCGGGTAGTCGCTCTGGCGCTGCCCGCAAGGCTCGACGCCTACCGACAACGCATGCAGGCGCGGCCCGCTTATCAGCGGGCGCAGCTGCGCAGCCAGGGCGAGATGCCCGCGGCGGCACCCAAGTCCTGATCCAATGCCCCGTCAGCCGCGCGGGCGGGCCGCGAGATAGGCGTCCGTCTCCCGCACCAGCAACTGCTTTTCAGCGCGCCGCGCGCGCGCCGTCTCCATGCCGCGCTCGACCTGCGCGGACATCTCCGCGGGCAGGTGCGCGCGCACCCAGCTCTCGATCTGCGCCAGCGGCGCACCGTCCCATAAGAACTCCGGCAGCTGCGCGATGATCAGCGGCGCGTACTTCGGAAACGGCGCCAGCAGCAGCTCGATGTTCCCCGTAACACTGCTCCACGCGAGCGCCGGATGGTAGTTCGCGAGTTGTCCGATGAGGCGCAGGCGGCTGTCCTCGGCCTGTGGCGGAATCTCCTTTGAGAGCGCAATCTGCGCCGCCTGCTGCGCGAGCGCCGGGTCGCGCACGTTCATCAGCGCGAGGTAATAACGCCGTTGCGCGCTATCGTCCTTCTCCTCGCGCGCAATGGCGTGCAGCTGCTCGAACGTCGCAGCGTCCGCGTACTCGGCAACGATGGAGAGTACGAGTTCCTGGTCGTCGGGCCTGATGGCGCCGCGGTCCTTGAGGAACGCGGCGTAGCGCAGCCCGGCCTCGCGACGCACATCGGCGTCGCCCCAGGCGCCCAGATCCGCGAGCAGTGTGCGGCGCAGCTGCTGGACATCCGGCGTCTCGCCCGGCTTCGCGTCCCACCCGAGTCGATCGGCCATCGGACGGACGATGGAGCGGGCAAAGGCCGTGAACGGCTCGCGGCCGGCGCTGCCACGTTCGTCATACTCGATGCTGCCGAGCGCGCCGGCAATCTGCACCCAGGCGCGCGTATCACTGTCATGTCCCATGGCAGACGCCAGTGCGAGATACGCCGCCAGCTCTTCGTTCTCCGACAGCACCAGTGCCCACTCATCATCCAGGAGCGCGATCTTGTCGCCATCGGGCAGCGTGGCGAAAGAGTGCGTGTTGGTGGCAAGGGTCGCAGGATCGTAGGCGACCCGGTAGAAGCCGAGCGCATCCGCATTGACGGAAAGCGGCTCGCTGCAGTTGCCGGCGTCGCTCTTCTGGCCGTCGGCAGTAAAGAGCAGCGAGCGCGCCTCGCCGCTGATGCCGCTGCGGATGCGCAGCGGGACATTCCAGCGCACCCTGCTTGAGTCCGTGCCGTGCAACAGGAACCGCGTCTGCGAGAACGTGAGTTCGCGCTTGCCGCCGACGTCACAGCCGGCGGCAACCCGCAGCAGCGGAAACCCTATCTGCTCGGTCCAGCCCGCGGCGATCTGGCCGACATCCCGCCCGCTCGCCGCGCTCAGGGCGCTCCACAGATCAGAAGCCGTGGTATTTGAAAATGCGTGCGCCCGCATGTAGCGGCGCACGCCGTCACGAAACACATCCGGTCCGAGAAACGCCTCCAGCATCCGCAGCACCGCCTCGCCCTTGTTGTAGGTGATTTCATCAAAGGCATTCGCGGCCTGCAGTTCGTTGGCGACGTGCTGCTGGATCGGATGCGAGGCAAGGCGGGCATCCGAGCGCATGGCGCTTTCCTTGGAAGCATCCTGCAGCTCGAGCCATTTCCACTGCGGGTTGCGCAGGTCGGTTTCCTTGGCACCGCGCCAGGAGGCGAAGCTCTCGTTCAGCCACAGGTCATCCCACCAGCCCATGGTCACCAGATCCCCGTTCCACTGGTGCGCCATCTCGTGGGCCTGCACCGCAAATACGGTCTGGCGGTCCTGCAGGGTGCTGGCCGGATTGATAAGGAGCAGCTGGTCGTTGTAGGTGATCGCGCCCCAGTTCTCCATGGCGCCGGAAAACCCGCCGGGTACGGCGATGGAGTCGAGCTTCGGCAAGGGGTACGGATAAGCGAAGTAGTCGTTGTAGTCCTGCAGAATCACCTGCGCGCTGGCGAGCGCCGTCTGGCCGTCGGCCTCGCGGCCCTGGACCGCCCACACGCCGAGCCCGGTGCTGCCGCTGCGCGCGCTCACCTGCGCCAGCTCACCGCCGGTGAACTCGATGAGGTAGGACGGCATTTTTGGCGAGCGCTCGAAGGCGGAGGTGGCGAGCGCGCCGCGCACCGTACGCCTCGCCACCGGCATGTTGGATACCGTGGCCCAAGCGGCGCTCACCGTGACGCTCAGCTGGAAAGTGGCGCGAAATGCCGGCTCGTCCCAGCAGGGGAACATGCGCCGCGCATCGGTGCTTTCCATTTTCGTGGATAGCAGAAGGCCCTCGGCGCCGGTGGGGGTGCTGTAGTGCTGTACGAACAGTCCATGGGGCTGCGTCTCGAGTTTCCCCTGGTAGCTGAACGTCAGGGAGTGCGTGCCGGGGTGCGCCGGCTGCGAGAGCGTCACCGTGGTCAGCTGCTGCTCGTCGTCGGAAACGACTTTGGCGACCGGCTTGCCGTCGAAGCGGACGGCGGCGAGCTTTTCGTTGAGGGAGTTGAAGACCACGGTGCGCGTGGCGGTGCGAACCTTGAGTTTCACCTGCTCAGTGCCTGAAAAGGTGAGCGCGCCGATATCCGGCGTGATCGCGAGCGTGTAGTCCAGCGGGACCACGTCCTTGGGCAGCCGCCCGGGGGCAGCATCGAAGGAGAACGGCGCGCCAGCCACGGCGGGGCCCGACAGCAGCGTCGCTGCGAGCCCGCCAAGAGCGAGTCCTGCAACGCAATTCACAACCCTGACCGACATGGCTTCCTCTCCCCGATCCCGTTAGAAACGGCGGCCATTGTCTCCCGGGTTGCGTGCGGCGGGAAAACCGCTGGACCCGCCAGGTGCACGCCACGGCGCACCAGCCTGTGTGCCGCCGATCGCCGCTGCAGGTAATGCGTTGCGGTCGCCCAAAAGCAGAGCGGCTGCCCGAAGGCAGCCGCTCCACGCACTAAGTGCTCAAGGGGAGAATCAGCCCGGCGGTGGCGCCGGCAGGCAATTGATGAGGTTGCCGTTGTTGTCGAATACCGGCTGAATTGCCGGTGACAGTGCCGGTAACGCCGCAGGATCCGGATAGCTGTAGGCCCCGTCCAACGCCGATGAAGGCGACTGGAACTCGAACCATTGCAGCAGCGCCACGTTCTGCGGGTGGTACAGGTAGCCATTGCGCATGGCGATCGGGAAGGTCACATCGGTCGGCAATGATTCGACCACGTCACCCACCTCGATGTCGTTCTGGCACTGACTGCCGGACAGCCACCACGGCGAAGCGTTGTGGATGCCGTCGAAGACCACGAACGGATCGGCGAACGTCTCCGCCATCTCGTGGCTCAATGCGACCACGTCCTCGAACCCTAACTCTGGTGTACCGAACAGTCCGGGGCTGACCCAGCTCGCATAGATCATCATGTAGAAGCGCGGCAGATTGCCGTTGTGCTTGGTTCCTGGCTCCTCGTCAGGCCCGTGGAAGCCCAGCACGCAGCAATTGTTCGGGTCGCCACCCTCGTACAGATAGGTGTCGGGAAACAGGAACGTAGTGATCGACTTGGTGGTCATCACGCCGTCCAGCTCCGCCGCGCCGATAAGGGTCGTCCTGTCGACCGGGTAGGTCGGCGGAAACAGCAGCGCGCTGAAAGTGCCGGCATCCAGCAGGATGAACTGGCAGCAGCTGCCGTCAGCATTGAGCGAGTACAGGTACGCACCCAGCGGCACCTTCATGGTCGCGCCGCGCTCGATATCCGCATCGAGCAGCGTGTGCCAGCTCTGGCCGATGTCACTCCAGAATTGCGCACGGAAAACCGCGTCCGTGTACTGGGTTTGGGTGCGGCTGCTGGTAAAGAGGGCGTTGTCGAATACCGGTGAATCCTCTGTCAGCCGCACCTTGTCATGCGGATTGGAAATCAGTGGTGCGCCGGATGTGGGGTCGGTGGCCACGTTGCCGTTCGAGTCGAGGAGTTCAATGGTGACGGGAATGATGGGCGCGTTGATGGTGGTCGTGCCGCGGCCCGGGGCGTTGCCCACCATAGCGTAAGAGAACGTGGTAACCGGCAGCGGATTGAAGTTCGCATCAAGACCCGGAGAGGCCGTGAACTGGCCGGTGAAGTTGACGAGCGAGTCAACCCCCGGGAGTCCGCTGCCTCGCTTCGCGTTCTTCAAGGCAGTTTGAATGGCTGCGTTATGCGCGACGCTCGTCTTGATGATAGATCCGGGACCCGTCACGTGAATCGGGTGCTTACCCTTCAGAAAGGTCGCATCCACCTTATAAGCATCGACCTGCGATGAGGTGGCGTGCGCGCCGAAGCTCGCAAGCAGCAACGCCGCTGCCGAGACAGAGACTTTCCAATCCATGATCTTTTCTCCCAAAATTGTGTACGTTCTTGTTAATCCGGACGGGGGTCAGGCGCTTGCGTTGTTGCCGTTCTTGAAGCAAGCGCGCGGGTTGGATTGTAGGACGATCCGGCTTCGCCGCAAGCATCCTTTTTTGACGACGACGAGGAACCGGTTCGCGTTCCCGCGCAACGCTGCCATGGTTTTACTTATTGCCCCGGGAACGCGCCGCAAGGCCGTGATACGCTCCCGATCAAGTCGTTCCCGAGCGGAGTAGCCATGATCAGCTATTTCAGGATGCTCACGCGCCCGCAACTTCACGCCTACCTCGCGGCGCTCGGCGGGTGGGCGCTGGATGCGTTCGACTTCTTCATTTTCGTCTTCTGCCTGAAGGCGATCAGCGGCGAGTTCCACACCGACATCAAGGCGGTTGCGGAAGGGATTTTCCTCACCCTCGCATTCCGTCCGATCGGGGCATTGGTGTTCGGCTGGCTGGCGGAGAAGTACGGCCGGCGGCCCATTCTGATGATAAACGTCGTCAGTTACTCGGCGGTGCAGCTCGCGACCGCCTTCGCGCCCAACCTGGCGACCCTCCTCGTGCTGCGCGCGGTGTTTGGTTTCGCGATGGGCGGGGAGTGGGGCGTGGGCGCCGCGCTGGCGCTCGAGACGCTGCCGGCTAAGGGTCGCGGCTTCTTCTCAGGTTTGCTGCAGGAAGGCTACGTGATCGGCTACCTGCTGGCGTCCTTCATGTTCTGGGCCGCGTTCGACACCCTGGGCTGGCGCGGCATGTTCATCGCGAGCTCCGCATCGGCAGTGCTGGTGATGTACATCCGCTACGGCGTCGAGGAGTCCCCCGCCTGGCTGGCGGGCGCCGCCGCGAAGCGTGCTTCGGCCGCCGCCGTCTGGGCGGCGGTAAAAAACTACTTCCCGACCCTCGGGTACCTGGTCCTGCTGATGGCCTGCTTCAACGCCTTCTCGCACGGTTCGCAGGACATGTATCCCACCTTCCTGCAGGTGCAGCACGGGTTTTCGACCAAGGCGACCGGCAGCGTCGCCATCGTCATGAACCTGGGCGCGCTGCTCGGGGGAATCTGTTTCGGCACATGGTCCGAACGCCTCGGCCGCAAGCGCGCAATCATGCTCGCTGCGCTCCTCGCGCTGCCGATGATCCCGCTGTGGGCCTGGTCGCAGACTGCGGTCATGCTCGCGGTCGGCGGCTTCCTGATGCAGTTCATGGTGCAGGGAGCCTGGGGCATCGTGCCCGCTCATCTCAACGAGCTCTCCCCGCCCGCGGTTCGCGCCATCCTGCCGGGCTTCGCTTACCAGCTCGGCAACCTCGCCATGGCGCGGATGGGACCCTTCCAGGCTCGCATTGCCGAATCGCATGGCGGCAACTACAGCTACATCCTCTCGTGGACGCTGGCGGTCGTCGCGGTCGCGTTGATTGCCGTCACGGCGTTCGGTCCGGAGGCAAAAGCTACGGAGCTTCGCGTCTCATCCTAGGACCCACATGCTCTGGCGCCCCTGGTCAGTTGTCGACCCTCGGCTTTGAGAGGGCATCAATTTGCTGCTTAGCCCAGCCGTCGTCGGGGTGAAGCTCGAGAGCTTTGCGGTAATCGGCGATGGCCTGGTCCAGCTGTCCGTTCGCCTGATGCGCCATGGCGAGCATATGGTATGACCACGCAGAATCCGGGTGATTCATTTCGAAGCTGAGGTTCATAACGGCGAGGGCATCGGCGTTGCTCTCATTGCCGAGCAGCGATTCGGCCAGAAGGTTCAGAGGAGTCTCGCCAAAATCGTACTGGCCAGTGCCGTAGTACTTGCCACGCAGTTCGTGGTAGAGCGCGGTGGTTTTGTCGAGACCGTCTTTGTCCAGACTGGCGGCCAGCACAGCGTTGAGGGGCTGCGGTCGAGTCAAGCCGTGATGACAGGTCATACACTCCACGTGGATGACCGGAGTCCTGTCACCCCGCACAAGCTTGCCGAGATAATCGCGATTGATGCGGCCAACCATCCGCAGCATGACACGCGCGGTCTTTTTTGCCTCTTTGTCATCCGCAGAGAAATCGTAGCCGCTTGCCGCGGCCTTTTTTTCGACGTGACAGTGTTCGCAGCGCGCGCCCAGCGCGAATGCAAAGCCGCGCATGGTCGATTCCAACTCCGGTTTGGATATGTCCTTGGGGAGGACTTTAAGATTAGTGAACTTGTCCGGGAATTGCGCGCGGGCGCTCGCCCACACACAGACAGCGGCCGTTAGCGTAAGCCCTATGCAGAACACGCGTGACATGTTGCCCTCGCTCCGCTGCGCGACCACCTGCGGTCGGGTTCTTCGTAGTCAGCTGATGCGCTACGGCCTTTGGGCCATTGAGGTGTGACTACCGGGGCAAGGATGCCCCGTGCGTCGCCAGCCGTATTGAACGGGATTAACTAACGGGGGGGCCAGGTGCGCCTTCTTGTGTGCCGGACTTGCCGACGGCATTTACCGGGCGTCATGCCAAAGTGGTTCTTGAATGCGCGCGTAAAGTGACACTGATCCGCGAACCCGCTTTGCGTCGCAATTTCAGCAACACTGCCGCTCCCGGTCATGAGGAGTTGCCATCCTCGCAATATACGCTGCCGGCGGATGTATTCCCCGAGCGTGCAGCCGAAGTGCTCGGAAAACGTGCGGCAGAGATAAACAGGGTGAACACCCATTTCCGCTGCCATGCTCCGTAATGACCATTTCTGATCAAATGCATCATCCATGTAGTCCAAAAGCAAGCCCAGCCAGGGGGGCCGCGCGGACGTTCGTTCGCGAACCAGGTCAACGTGTCTGCTGACGAGATCGAGCAGTAAGGCCTCAACTATGAGTGCCGAGTCCCGGTCCGGATATTTGAACTCGCGATGCAAAGCGATGAAGAAGCGGGCGCTCAGGCCGGGCGAAACTTGCCCGGTTGTGCCCGGGCTGCCAAAGAGACCCGTCAGCTTCTGCTCTAGCTGTGAGGGTATGACGAGGTGCAGGCATTCGGACCCTGGGGCGTAGCAGTCGGTATGGCCGGCGTTGGTGTGCAGAAAGGCCAGGGACCCCGCTTTGAAGTCACTGGTTTGCCGCGCCAGCTTACGCCGGTAGTGCCCCCGATTGACCATCGTCAAGTGCAGCCACGGATGCGAGTGGCGACCTCGTTCCTCAAGCTCAGGGTAATCATGACGAACGAAAACGAAGGAACCAATCTCCTTTCTCTCTCCCAGGATCATGAAAGCCCTCCCCCAAGCCAGACTCAGAAAAAAAAATGAAGGCCTACGGAACTGCGCGTCTCGGCGCAGGACGGGCTACGGCCGCAGTGTGGGACCGAAAACGGCGGCGTACGCCACCGTCACGACAACTGCAATCCCGATCCAGCTCCAGCTGCGCGCGAAGTAAAGCCCGGGACCCGGCACGTCCGGCTGCCGCTTCAGCCACTGCATCATGAAGAGCAGTCCGATCGTGCCGCCCAGACTGCTGGCGATCGAGGACAACACGACAATCACGATGCCCTGCGGGTTCAGCAAGCCGATGAGGACGGCCACGGCGCCGCCGGTGAGGTAGGACGTCAATGCCGTGAGCCGGGCGCTGCGGATCCTGCCGTCGCCGCTGCCGCTGACGCGCGGCTCGATGGCCGCCACCGCGATGCGCATCACCCAGCGGTAGGTAACCGCTCCCACCAGGAACAGGCCGACTCGCCACAACCATTCGGGCGTGGCTCCCTGCAACGCGCCGTCGCTCGTCGTGCCGAGATCGCCCTGCCCCGACGCGCCCGAGAACAAGGCATAGCCCGCGGCGTCCATCAAACCCAGTGCGCCCAGCAGCCACAGAAAATAAAACCCCGTTGCCGGGAGGCGCGACAGGCGCCGCAGCAACTGCAGGCAGACGACGCCGGTCAGGACGCTCACGAACGGCCCGGCCAGCTCCACCAGCCGGACGCGGAAACTGCTCAGGCGCGCATCATCGCAGTTAACGTAGTAGGCCCCCAACTCAGTCGGGTGACTGCCGAGGGCGAAGCACGCCAGGGCGTGCCCGAAATGCTCGTGCAGGCCGACCCCGACGACATAGGCGAGTGCGGAGATGGCGACCAGCGTCAATCGGTCCGGCAGTGGGGGTGTCACCCCGGAATCGGGCGCGGCGTTCATCGCGCGAGTCTAGTCTCGTTTGTCCCGCGGGATCAGCTGCGCGTCCTTTGAGCGGCAGCATCCGTTCAAGAGCCGGACAGTTTGCTAACAACATCCTCGCGTCGGTTGATCTCTTACTCAACACCTATGTCAGCATCGGGCTCGCGCACAGCGCTCGCGGGTGTCGATGAGGCGATCCACGCCACCGAACGCGCCCTCGGCGGATGCGAGGGCCGGCCACTGAGCCCGTTCGACGACCCAAGGCGGTGCACCAAGTTAGATCCGCCTTGCCGGCCCTTTCCCACCCGACTACATGGCGTTGCTCTGCCGCAACAAACAAACGTAAGCAGCGAGAAAACGGCTGTAGCGATGCTCGGCATGACGCTCAAAAACTGTTGCCTTTACGTCCAACGGCGTATGTTACAGTTTTGTTTCTGTCGATCGGCTCGTGTTTGTTTTAACCGCAGGGGAGTTAGAAATGAACCGATGCAGCTATTTGACCGCGGCGCTCGGACTAGCGCTGGTTTGCACCTCCGCGCAAGCGGATGTGAAAGACCCCTTACCCGATAGCTTGTCGCTGGGCGGCGTTACGCTTTATGGAACGATCGATGTTGGCTACGCCTATCAGAGTAAGGGCGTTCCGCTCAGCAGTACGCTTCCCGGCGGACTCGAGTACCAATCCTTCACGACGACCCGGAACTTCTCGGGGTCCGTGTCGAGTGCTGCTGAAAGCGGCCTTGAGCAATCCAAAATCGGGGTAAGAGTGTCGCAGCCGATCGCTGAGGATTGGACTCTGGTTGCCCGGGTCGAGACCGGGATCAATCCGCTCTCCGGCCACTTGGTCGATGCTTGCGCGAGCGTCGCACAAAATGGTGGCAGGGCGCTGGGGAATCAGACCGCGAACGCCGACAGCAGTCGGTGCGGTCAATTCTTCAACGGCCCGGCTTTCGGTGGCGTGGGCAACAAAGACCTCGGCACCCTCACTATCGGCCGTCACAACTCGCTCGAGCTCGACGCGATCGCCCAGTACGATCCGCAGGCTCTTGCGTATGCGTTTTCGTTCCTCGGCTATTCGGGCTTTAACGGCGGCGCGGGCAGCACCGAAGCGGCTCGTTGGGACAATGCGTTCAAGTACGCCTACGCAAACGGACCAGTACATGTAAACCTCATGTACTCCGCCGGCGCTCAGGATGGGGGCATGTTCGGCAAATCCTTCGCCGGCCAGATTGGCGGCACTTTCGCCGGGGTCTCCGTCGATGCCGTGTATGAGAACGCGAAGGGCGTCGTGAACATAAGAAGTTCCTTCGACGACCCCGCGAACCCGCTCTCCGCGAATCCGCTTTCCACGACACCGCCTTCCCCCACGGGATTGTCTAGCTACCTCTCCGACAACACGTCGTGGAACGTCATGGGTAAATACACCTTTGAGCTCAACGGCAGCGGTGCGACGGCGGACAAGCTCACCGTATACGCCGGCTTTACCCATATCGAAAAGGCGAATTCTGAATATCCGATCGGCCTCGCCCAGGGCGCTTACCAGATAGTCGTGCCCATCAACATCAACAACTCCGCCGTTTACGAGATGGAATGGCTGGGCGCGAAATACGCCATGCCCTCGGGCTGGAGCTTCACCGGCGCGCTTTATCACGTGAGCCAGAACAGCTGGTCGATCAACGTTGTGAACGGCCCAACCAACATCGGTTGCAGCGCAGCAGGCTTACTCTGCGCAGGCGACTTCAATGAAGCGTCCGTTGTGGCGGACTACGCCTTCAACAAGCACTACGACATCTATGGCGGGGTGAACTATTCGGAGGTCACCGACGGTCTTGCCAACGGGTTTACTGGCACGACCAAAGACGGGACCACGGGAAGTGAAAACCAGACGACCGTGATGTTTGGCTTCCGCGTGAGGTTCTAAGGGCCGATCCGTACATCGTCAATGGCTTGACCGAGCCACCCGTATATCAGGCGGGGGCTCGGTCGGACCGCCGCCGGCCGGCTCGTAGCGCCGCCACAAATTCCCCTTCGTCCGTACTCAGCATTTCCGCCTGTACTGCGGCGCATGGGCAGCGCATGGTGTCGCCTGCAGCTGTCTCATTTAGTAGCCAAAGCTGATAAGGCGCAATCCCATATGAAAAAATACTCGTTGCCGCAAGCGTGCGGCACTTTGACTCTGCTGCTCGCCTGGGCCTGCATTGAACGCGCTACCGCGCAGTCGTTGTCCATACCGCAGGTGCTGCGCGCGCTAAGTTCAGTGCATCCGCCCGGGGAAGTCGCCATGGCGCCCGATGGCAAGCACCTTGTCTATGGAAGCGTGGTGACCGGCAAACGCGCCGATACTGAAATCGAGGCGTCGGCGCTGTGGATCGTGAATGCGAAGGATGGCTCCGGTGCAGTGCGATTAACAGCCTGCCCCGGCGCGCTGTGCGACGAGCACGGCGCCGCCTGGTCCCCCGACGGTAAGCAGATCGCATTCGTGACTACTGACGCGCAGGAGCAGGCGCAACTGGCCGTCGCCTCGAGCGACGGGCGCAATGCGAGAACCATCACGCGCGCACGCGGGCCACTCGACACCCCGCGCTGGTCACCCGACGGGACCCGGATCGCCTTTCTGTACTCGGAGGGCGCGCCGAAGATACCAGGACCGCTCAATCCGCTCACCCGCGATGCCGGGGTACTGTCATCGACCGTGTATGAGCAGCGGCTGGCGGTGGTACCTGCTCAAGGCGGCGAGCTGACGTTGCTGGGGCCCGCCGATCTGAACATCTACGAATTTGATTGGTCGCCAGACGGCAAGCGCTTCGCCGTCACTGCAGCGCACGGCTCGGGCGACGACAATTGGTGGATTGCCGAACTCGACCTGCTGGACGCCAGCAACGGCGCCACCAGCACGCTGTTGAAGCCACGCCTGCAAATCGCCTCGCCGCGCTGGTCCGGGGATGGCTCGCGTATCGCGTACATCAGCGGCCTCATGAGTGACGAAGGCATTACCGGGGGCGATGTCTATTGGATCTCTGCTGCCGGCGGCACGCCCGTCAACGTGACTCCGGACCTGCCCGCCTCGGTGAGTACGATCACCTGGAACGGCTCGAACAGACGCTTGATCGCAACTGAATTTTCTGCCGGCGAAGCGGTGCTTGCGGCCATTGACGTGGATTCGAAATCGCAGCACGAGATCTGGCGTGCTCCGCAGATGATCTGGGCAAACAATCTGCTCGGCTTTGGGCCGGGCGATGCAGGCATCTCACTATCGAAGGACGCCGCCACCTCGGCCGTCATCCGGCAATCGTATACGTCGCCACCTGAAGTTGAGACCGGACCGCCGGGCAAGTGGAAGCCGGTCACGCAGATCAACCGCGGCGTGCATTCAATCACGGGCAAGGCCCAGAACCTGTTCTGGAAGAGCGACCGCTTCAACGTGCAGGGGATGTTGATCGAACCGCCCTCGATCGTCGCAGGGAAAAAGTATCCGCTGGTGGTTGTGGTGCACGGCGGCCCGGCGTATGCACACTACCCGCTCTTTCCGTCGAGCCCGTATGCGTTCGACGCGGCGCTCGCAAGTCAAGGGTACTTTGTGTTTGAGCCCAATCCACGCGGCAGCTACGGTCAGGGTGCGGCATTTACCGAAGACAACATCAAGGACTTCGGCTACGGCGACCTGCGCGATGTCCTGAATGGCCTCGACGTCGTGCTGCAGAGCGCGCCGATCGACCCGCAGCGCATTGGTATCACCGGCTGGAGCTACGGCGGCTACATGACGATGTGGGCACTGACCCAGACCAAGCGTTTCAAAGCAGCAGTCGCGGGTGCCGGACTATCGAATTGGCTAAGCTATTACGGCACCAACAACATCGATACCTGGATGATTCCTTACTTTGGCAGCTCGGTGTACGACGACCCGAAGGTCTACGAGCGCAGCTCGCCCATGACCTTCATCAAGCACGTGACCGCGCCGACTTTGATTGTGGCCGGTGACCGCGATGCGGAGGTGCCGATAACCCAGTCCTATGAATACTGGAACGCGCTGCGGCGCCTTGGTGTGAAAACCGAATTTGTCGTTTACCCCGATGAGGGCCACTTCTTCTTCAAGCGCGCCGATCAGGCGGACGTGATGTCCAGGCTCATCAACTGGTTCAACACGTACCTGCCACCCTAGGTTGTGAGACCACGGCAGCGGATGGCCTTCAGCCAAGTAAACCTGGCAGTTTCCTGGCAGACCAGCTGGTTGCCGTGTCATAGGCATACGCCAATTGCAGGCAAGCCAGTTCGGCGTGGTTCGGCCCCACGATCTGAATGCCGATCGGCAAGCCGCGGTCGCTGAATCCAGCCGGCGCCGCCAGCGCCGGGCAGCCGCTCATCGTGATGGGAAAAACGCACTTCATCCATTCGTGGTACGTCTGCATTTTCACGCCCGCAATCTCCTGCGGCCAATGAAGATTGACGTCGAATGGAAACAACTGCGCGGTCGGAACTATGAAGTAGTCATATTTTTCGAAGAACCTGCGCACCGCCTGATACCACTCGGTTCGTACCACCGACGCCGCGGAAATATCGAAGGCCGTGAGCTTCAGTCCGCTCTCAACTTCGAAGATTGCCTCCGGCTTAAGCAGCGCCCGCTGGGCGGGATCGTTGTAGTACGCCAGCAGGGCTCCGCCCTCCTGCCAGGCACGCAATTTCAGCACTGCCCGCCAGACGGCATCAATCGAATATTCTGGTTGGGCTTCCTCCACGCTGCAGCCCATCGACTCGAAGATCTTCAGCGCGCTCTTGCAGACCTCCAGCACCCCCGGTTCAAACGGAAGATAGCCGCGAAAGTCTCCGGACCACGCGATGCGTTTGCCTTGCAGATCAGTTTCCAGTCGCCGCTGAAATACGCTGCCATCACCGGCCGTGGACAGTGGCAGCCGAGCGTCGTAACCCGCTTGCACCGAGAGGAGCATCGTCAAGTCCGGAACGTTGCGGGCCATCGGACCCACCACACTCATCGATGGCAGCCAGCTGTCCGGAGTGGTGCTGGGTACCAGCCCAAAGCTGGTACGAAAACCAAAGACGTTATTCCAGCCGGCCGGGTTGCGCAGGCTGCCGCCGTAGTCGCTGCCATCCGCGACCGGCAACATGCGCAGGGCCAGCGAGACGGCAGCACCGCCGCTGCTGCCGCCAGCCGAGCGGGACTGATCGTAGGCGTTGCGAGTAGTGCCGTAGACAGGGTTGTAGGTATGCGAGCCGAGCCCGAATTCCGGCGTATTCGTCTTGCCAATGAAAATGGCGCCGGCCTTGCGTAACCTCTCGACCATGATGCTGTCCGCATCCGGGATGAAGTCCCTGAGGATGGGCGAGCCCTTGGTCATGCGGATGCCCTTGACGGCCTGTAAGTCCTTCACGGCGAGCGGCAAGCCGTGCAACGGCCCCAGCAGCTCGCCGCGGGCCACCTGCCGGTCACGCTCTTTGGACTGCGCAAGCAACCCCACCCGGTCTTGCAGTGCGACGATGGCGTTGACTCGCGGATTGAGCTTCTCAATGTGATCCAGATACGCCGTCATGACCTCGACGCAGGAGACCTGCCTGCCGCGAATGGCATCAGCAAGCGTCATCGCATCGAGCATCACGAGGCTCGACGCTGCCCGCGTCGCGGTAAAAGCAGCCTGCCCTAATGTCGGCACGGCCACACTCGCCGCTGCGCCGGTCGCCAAGGCAAGCACCGCCCGACGATCCAGATCAGGCGCTGGCACACTCATCCCCCCGAGACTTTGCACATATCCACTCAGGTCCCCCGCTGATTGCCGTTACGCCATATTGCCCCCTGCTGGCGCCGTACACCACAATGAGAGTACAGGGGGATTCGGCATGATGAAGCGGGCCGCGGCGATCACACTTGCGCTGGCTTTCGCAGCTGCCGCGCACGCCGCAGACGACGAGCACCACTCGCATCCCGCGCCGGAAAAACTTGGCTCGGTGCACTTTCCGACCTCCTGTACGCCGGCGGTGCAGCGGGAATTCGACCGGGGTGTGGCACTGCTGCATTCGTTTGCGTATACGGCGTCCGAACGGCAATTCCGCGCCGTCGCCACGCGTGATGCGAGCTGTGCGATCGCTCACTGGGGAATTGCCATGTCGCTTTTCCACCAGCTTTGGGAACCGCCCTCGGGTGCGGCGCTGCGCGAAGGAGCGGAGCAAGTCCACAAGGCCGTCGAAATTCGCGCCGGCTCGCCGCGTGAACGCCAGTACGTTGAGGCCCTGGGCACCTACTACGCCGACGCCGAACATGACGCTCCGGCAGTGCGTGCCGAGCGCTATACCCGGGCCATGGCCGAGGTCGCTCGCGACAACCCGGCAGACCCCGAGGCGCAGATTTTCTACGCACTCGCGCTCATCGCGACGGCGCCGCCCCCCGACAAGACGCATGCGAATCAGAAACACGCCGCCGCGATTCTGGAACCCATTTTCCGCCAGCAACCCCAGCACCCCGGAGTGCCCCACTACCTGATCCATGCCTACGACAGCGCGGAGCTCGCGCCGCAGGGCCTGGCCGCAGCCCGTGCGTACTCAAAGATCGCGCCCTCGGCGCCGCACGCACTGCACATGCCCTCGCATATCTTCACGCGCCTTGGCCTCTGGGACGACTCCATCGGCTCGAACCAGGCGGCGCGCGCGGCGGCGCACAAAGAGGGTGATGTTGGGGAAGAACTGCACGCGATGGACTATCTGACCTACGCCTTCCTGCAACGCGGCCGCTACACGGACGCTGAGCAGGTGGTGCTCGATCTGCGCTCGATGAAGGATCTGTCCGCGGCCCAGTTCAAGATCGGCTATGCCGCGACGGCGATGCCGCTGCGCCTGGCAATTGAGCGCCGCGACTGGAACAGTGCCATCTCGCTCGAACCACTGCCGCAGTCGGCCCCGCAGGTGGCCGCCCTGGTCTATTGGGCGCGGGCGATCGGCCAGTCGCGGGCCGGACACCCGCGCTCCTCGGACGCTGACGTCGACAGGCTCAGCGCATGCCTGCGCGAACTGCAGTCCGCGGGAAACACCTATTGGGCCACGCAGGTCGAGGTATTACTCAAAGAAGCCCAGGCGTGGCGTGTCGCGGCCGGCGCAGATCCGGAAAGCGCGCTGGCGAGCCTGCGCGCGGCCGCAGACGAGGAGGATGCGGTCGAAAAACTCCCCGTCACACCGGGTCCGATCGTTCCGGCCCGCGAGCAGCTGGGCGAGCTGCTGCTGGCTTTGAATCGCCCGGAGCAGGCCCTGCATGAGTTCCGGACAGCGCTCACGCTCGCCCCGGCACGGCGGGCGGCGCTGGTCGGTGCTGCCACGGCGGCCGAACGCCTGGGGGACACCCAGGCGGCCGCGCAGTTTCGGGCGCAACTAACTCAATAAAGCATGACGGCTTCGGGGAAGGCACAATGGCAGGTTAAGCTACCCGTGCCGCAGTTGGTTGCGGCCACCACCTTCGGTTGAGGTTCAGCAGGCATGGCCGACGTCTTCGTTTCCTACTCCCGCAGCGACAAGGCGCGCGTCGCGCCGCTCGTGGCGGCCATCGAGGCGAAGGGCTGGTCGGTCTGGTGGGACCCGGCGATCGATGCCGGCCAGCAGTTCGACGACCAGATCGACGCGGAGCTGCAGGCGGCCAGTGCGGTGCTGGTGGTCTGGACCCCGACTTCCGTGGCCTCCCGGTGGGTACGCGGCGAGGCGCGCGATGCTGCCGAGCGCGGCATCCTGGTGCCGGTGCGATTCGAAGACGCGCGCCTGCCGATCGACGTACGGGCGATTCAAACGACCGACCTCGACAAGTGGGGTGGGGACTCCGCCAGCGCACCGTTCCAGGATCTGCTGCGTTCGCTCGAATCCGTCATCAAGCGTCAACGCGCGCAGCAATCAAAGTCGGCCGCACGGTCAACACCAGCCGCCGCCATCGCTGTGCCGCGCCTCGCGATCTGCGTCCTGCCGTTCGCCAACATGAGCGGCGATCAGGAACAGGAGTACTTCAGCGATGGCATCACCGAGGACATCATCACCGACCTGAGCAAGGTTTCGGCACTGGCGGTCGTGTCGCGCAACAGCGCCTTTATGTACAAGGGCAAGCATGTTGATGTCCCGAAACTCGCACGCGAACTGAAGGTCGGCCATGTGCTTGAAGGCAGCGTGCGCAAGGCGGGTGGCCGCGTACGGATCACCGCCCAGCTGGTCGACGGCGCGAGCAACGATCACGTCTGGGCGGAGCGCTACGATCGGGACCTGAATGACATCTTCGCGCTGCAGGCCGAAATCTCCGAAGCCATCGTCAAGGCGCTGAAACTCAAGCTCCTGCCCGAAGAGAAGAAGGCGATCGAGCAGCGCGGTACGGACAATGTTGACGCCTACAATTTGTATCTCATGGCGCGACAGTCGTACGTCACCGGCCATGAAGCCGATGCCCGCCGGGCGGAAGTGATCATCCGGTTGTGCAGGCGCGCCGTCGAAATCGACCCCGGTTATGCGCGCGCCTGGGCACTCATGGCCACCGGACAGATGATCCTGCGTTTCGTTCATGGCAGACCCGGCGATGACGGCCTGGTACCGGCTGAACGGGCGCTCGCGCTGGATGCGAACCTCGCCGAAGCCCATGCCGTCAAGGCCAGAATCCTGGCCCAGCATGGTCGTCATGATGAGGCGACCGCCGAAATCGATGTCGCCCTGCGCCTGAACCCCGAGTCCTACGAGGTCAACAGGTCGGCCGCGTATTTGCGATTCCGGCAGCGACGGCTGGAGGACTCCATTCGTTATTACGAAAAGGCGATGGCTCTCATGGAGACGGATCTGAATTCCGGTTCCATGTTGGGCACCTGTTACGCCGCCGTCGGAAATTCCCAGGCGGCGGTGCGAGTCGCGCAAATTACGCTCTCGCGAACCGAAAAGACTCTG
Source organism: uncultured Gammaproteobacteria bacterium (assembly GCA_963793895.1). Lineage (GTDB taxonomy): Bacteria > Pseudomonadota > Gammaproteobacteria > Steroidobacterales > Steroidobacteraceae > 13-2-20CM-66-19. Next base: position 467,321 of record CAWCBV010000004.1, on the reverse strand, counting down.
GCGCAGGATCCGAACAACGCAGCGGCCATGGCCTACGGCGCCAATGCTCTTGCGGCTCTGGGGGAGGCCGAACGCGCCAAGGATTGGATCAGCCGTGCGCTGCTGATTGACCCGGACAACATGAATGCGCGCTACAACTTTGCCTGCGTCCTGACGACCCGTTTAAAAGACTCAGATGCCGCGCTCGATCTGCTCAGTCCGGTTTTCGAAACCCTGGCGATTGGCTTCCTGAACCACGCCAAAGTCGATCCCGACCTCGACACGCTGCGTGATGATCCACGTTTTAAGGCGATGGTTGCGGCCGCGGAAGCGCGCCTCGCGGCGACGAGCCTGTCAGAGTGAGTTGTGGCATCAGGCTTCCTGCGCTTTAAGCCGACTCTTGATAACAACACCGGGGGATGCCATGAAGACGGGCTTTACCAGTAGCCTGGCTGCGCTGCTCGTCACCGTGAGCGGCGCCCTGGGCGCCGAAGACGCACCCAAACCCCTGTATCCGCAGTACCCGAGCGAAACTCCGGAGAAGTTCACTGCCGCTACCGCCAGCTGGGAATTCGAGCTTCGTGACGTCATGATCCCCATGCGCGATGGCGTGAAGCTCCACACCATCATCCTGGTGCCCAAGGGCGCCACGCATGTCGGCATGCTGCTCACGCGCACGCCCTACGAGGCCAAGACACTCACCAGCCACACGCACAGCGGGCACCTGGGCCCGATGCTGCAGGGCTATGACAACGCCACCGACGTGATCCTCGAGGACGGCTACATCCGCGTCATGCAGGACGTGCGCGGCAAGTACGACTCGGAGGGCGACTACGTCATGAACCGCCCGGTGCACGGCCCACAGAACCCGACGCCTGTGGACGATGCCACCGACACCTACGACACCATCGATTGGCTGGTGAAGAACGTGCCGGAGAGTAACGGCAAAGTGGGAACGCTGGGCATTTCCTATGACGGCTTCGAGCCCCTGATGGCCCTCATTAATCCGCACCCGGCGCTGAAAGTCTCCGTGCCCATGAACCCGATGGTGGACGGCTGGATGGGCGATGACTGGTTTCACTTCGGCGCGTTCCGCCAGCAAAACGCGTCATACATCTACGAGCAGGTAGCGAGCCGCGACAACACCATCAAGTGGTGGTCGAACTATCACGACGAGTACGACCTGTTTCTGCAGGCGGGCTCGGCCGGTGAGCTGGGGCGCAGTCATGGCATGCAGCAGATCGGCTTCTGGAACAAACTCGTGGCGCATCCGGCCTACGATGACTTCTGGAGCGAGCAGGCGGTGGACAAGCTCCTCGCCACGCAGCCGCTCACAGTTCCCGTCATGCTCGTTCACAGTCTGTGGGACGCCGAGGACAGCTACGGCGCCATCGCCGTGTACAAGGCAATCAAGCCCAAGGACGTGAACGGCAACATGGTGAAGCTGGTGCTGGGGCCGTGGTATCACGGTCAGGCCATCGATGAGGGCAGCGCCCTGGGGAACCTGCGCTTCGGCAGCGACACCTCACGCTGGTTCCGCGAGCACGTGCTGCGGCCATTCCTGGCGCAATACCTGAAGGACGGGGCGCCCGCGGCGGAGGTCGCAGCGGTAACGGCGTTTGAGACCGGCACCAATGAGTGGCGGCGCCTTGATCGCTGGCCGGTGAGCTGCGAGAGCGGCTGTACGCACGCCACCAAAGCGCTGTACCTGCAGCCGGGCAACAAGCTCGGGTTCGAGGCGCCGGCCGGTGGGGAGGCGTTTACGGAATACGTCTCCGATCCCGCGCGCCCTGTGCCCTTCCGTGCGCGCCCCATTCAGCCGGTCGGCTACGCGCCGGGGCAGACCTGGCAGCAGTGGCTGACCGATGATCAGCGTGAGGCCGCGGGCCGCACCGATGTCATCACCTTCACCTCGGCGGTGCTCACCAAGCCCCTGCTGATCAATGGCCAGCCGGTGGTGCACCTGGTGGCTTCCACCAGCGGCACGGACAGCGACTGGGTGGTAAAACTCATCGACGTGTATCCCGACGAGGTGTACGCGCAACCAGAGATGGGCGGCTATCAGCTCGCGGTGGGCATGGACATTCTGCGGGGGCGCTACCGCGAAGGCTTTGTCGCGCCCAAGCCGATCAAGGCTAACAAGCCGCTCACCTATGAATTCAAGCTCCCGCCGAACAATCACGTGTTCCTGCCGGGCCACCGCCTGATGGTGCAGGTGCAGTCGAGTTGGTTCCCGCTGTACGACCGCAACCCGCAGAGCTTTGTGCCCAACATTTTCTTCGCCAGGCCCGAGGACTACCGCAAAGCCACGCAGCGCGTGTATCACTCGGCCAAGGAAGCTTCCTACATCGCGCTGCCCGTGGTGGAGAACTGAAGTACCCGCGCGATGATTGCGCCCCTGGTGAACTACATGAAGAAATCAGGGGCAACTCTCGCCGTCTTACTTTCGGCCGTTTCCATCCTTGGATTGTCTGGATGCAATAGCTTATCGAGCGCGAACAGCAGCCCCAACCCCATTGTGGGAGCCTGGTTCGTGAAGGATCTCGGTGCGCCGTTTCCTTTCCACATGTATGTCTTCAATGCCGACGGGACAATGCAGCAGGCCAACCCGGACGCTGGCGATCCCCACAGCAGTGACAGCGACGGCAAAGGCATCTGGGTCACGGACGGCGAGAGGATCAAGGGCAAGTGGGTTGAGGTTACCGCGGACCGTGCCACCCATAAGTTCACGGGGCGCACGGAAATTTCCTATGACATCAAGGTAACTGTCGACGCTTTTACCGGAACGCTTACTGCGAGCTCCTATGACGCCAACGGTACTCGAACTGAGGGCCCCACGAGCCCTACGCTACTTGAAGGCAAGCGCATCAAACTTCCGTAATACGCGACGCCGGGCGTCGCTCCACACGCTCCAGTAAACCGACGGAACGGCACGCACAATGGCTGACAGCAAGGCTCCCTGGCACGCGCACATTTATTACTCACCCGGTGACCGCGACCGCGCGGCGGCATTGTGCGCACGCCTGATCAGGCTGAAGGAGTCCGGTGAAACGCCGCAACTGCTGTTCATCGGAGAACTGCGGGATCACAAGGTGGGCCCGCACCCGGTACCGCAGTTCGAGGTTCACTTCACCGCGGAACTCGTACCGATGATCGAGGCCATCATCCGCGAAGTCGGGCTAACGGCGCTCATCCATCCGTTGACGCACGATGATCTGGCGGACCACACGCGTCTCGGTCAGTGGATAGGTACGCCGATCGAACTTGACCTCACGGTTCTTGATCCGCCCGGGGTCAATCAGGGGTTTGCGCGCTTCGGGAAGACAGATTTTTAGTCACCCCTAAAACGGCGAGTGTGCGTCCGCACGGCCAACGTAGTAGCTGGCCCAGGTTACTTCGCCTTCTTGGGAGATCCCTTCCGCTTCGCTGTCGCCTTGCCCTTCTTCTTCGCCTTCCTGGTGGCGCGCCTCTTCTTCCTCACCAGCGCCTTTACAGCAACCACGACCTCACCCGACGCCGGATCGGTAAGGCCCAAACCGGCGCCCAGGTCTTCGAGAAATTCACGCACCCCATCCAGCAGGCCGATCATCGTCGGTCTCGCGTCGACGATCTTCTGAAAACTCGTCCATTCGCCGACCATGCAATACGTCCTGTCACCGGTCTTCACCAGGGCGGCGCTCCTGAAGCCCTTGAAATCGGGCCTCATGTTCCTGTGTGCATCGACGAACGCTTGCTCGCATCCAGGTTTGACCCGAAATCGCACGACATTGAAGGCAGTCATGACCCCTCCGTTCACGGACATTGGCGCCAAACACGCTGACCCTGCACGACGATTATATTCTAACGCTGTCCGATACTACGCCTTCTCACCCACCGGTAACTCCGCAGATTTGTACGCAACTCCACATCCCCCAATCCCGCAGTAGCCATCTGGATTCTTCGCCAGGTACTGCTGGTGATATTCCTCGGCGTAGTAGAACTCAGGTGCGTCGCGGATCTCGGTCGTGATCGTGCCCTTGCCCGCCGCGCTCAGGCGCGACTGGTAGACCCGACGCGATGCCTCGGCGGCGTTGCGCTGTTCGGCATCGGCTGCGTAGATCGCCGAGCGGTATTGCGTACCCACATCGTTGCCCTGCCGCATGCCTTGCGTCGGATCATGGGATTCCCAGAACGTCCTGAGCAGTTCCTCGTAGTCGGCTTTCTGCGGGTCGTAGATCACGCGCACCACCTCGGTGTGGCCGGTCTGCCCGGTGCAGACCTCCTCGTAGGTCGGGTTGGGCGTAAAGCCACCGGCGTAGCCAACCGCGGTCGAGTACACACCGGGCAGTTTCCAGAACAAACGCTCCGCGCCCCAGAAGCAACCCAGGCCAAACACGGCTTCACGCATCCCGGCAGGGAACGGCGGCACACTGCGATGCCCGTTCACAAAATGCGCCTCCGGCACTCTCATGGCCGTGCCGCGTCCCGGGAGCGCCTTATCCCTTTCGGGGAGAATCGATTTACTGCGGAACAGGGCCATGGTGCATCCTCCGTCGCGTGTGGACGTGAGTCTGGGGACGGATCGTGCCCGACTCAAGCCCTGCGTGAGACCCTATCGGTCCCGCTGGCTTGCCGGGGTGCCGCCGTGGACCGTAAGCTTTCGCACCTATGGGCATCAGTCAACCACAGAACCTGCGCGCCACGCCGAGCGAGGAACTGCGTCCCTACGGGATCCGCGTCAGCCTCCCCGCAGGCGACCCGTTCCGCAAGCTATTGGGTCCGGAGTGGCAGCGGCTGCACTGGTATGCAACCCCCGTCGAACGGGACGGGGCGCTCGCTGAAATGAGCCGGCGGCACGAGTATTCCCGCTCGGGCGACAAGCCTGCGCTGGTGTTCAAGAAGGTCGAGAAGCTGGCTGAAAGCCGCGGGTTCTAGCCTTATGAGCGAACCCACCACGAACCACCCCTACGCCACGCACCTCGACGTCAAGTTCGAGGCGCTGCGCGTGATCGACGTGCCGGGACTGGTCGCCCAATGCAAGGACCGCTGGTACAACCAGACCCTGTGCAAAGTGAACGACTCGGTCATCCGCTTAGGCGTGCTGCAGGGCGAGTACCACTGGCATAAGCACGACAACGATGACGAGTTCTTCTTCGTCCTCGAGGGTCATTTCATCATCGACCTCGAGGACCGCTCTATTGATCTGAAACCCCAGGAAGGCTTCGTCGTACCGCGCGGTGTCGTGCACCGCACGCGGGCCCCCGAGCGGGCGATCGTCCTGATGGCGGAGACCGCCGCGATCATCCCGACCGGAGACGCCTGATGCTGAAGCGACGCCGGCCATGATTATCCGCGCCGTCGAGCGCGCGGACTTCGATCAATGGCTGCCCCTCTGGCAGGGCTACAACGCCTTCTACGGGCGCTCCGGCGACACCGCACTGCCCGGCGACATCACGCACATGACCTGGGGACGCTTCTTTGACGCCTACGAACCGATGCATGCGCTGGTTGCCGAGAGCCAGGGTCGGCTCGTTGGACTGACGCACTATCTGTTTCACCGCACCACCATCCGCATCGAGCCGACCTGCTACCTGCAGGATCTGTTCACGATTGAGGAACAGCGCGGCACCGGGGTCGGCCGGGCGCTCATCAGCGCGGTCTTCGAGCAGGCCAGGCTCGCCGGCTGCGCGCGCGTGTATTGGCTGACGCATGAGTCGAATGCCACGGCCATGAAACTCTACGACCGGCTGGCGCAGCTCTCCGGATTTGTCGTGTACCGCAAGGAACTGTAGCCGCGGGCGCCGCGCCGTTCGCCGCGCCTCAGAATTTCAGAACGTCCGGCCGAGGAACAGGTAGAACGCCTGGCTGCCGTGCTGGTCGAAGCCGCTCGCGATGTATACCGGACCCAGAAAGGTGTCCATGCCTAAGAACAGGCTGGCATCCTTGCGCGTGTTGCTTAAGGAAGCATCGCTGCGCTGCTGCCAGACGTTGCCCGCCTCGAGGGACATGCCGATGTAGGTCGGCACGTCGAAGTAGCCGGGGCCGCCGCGCCCGATCTGGTGATAGTAAAGGAGTCGCGCAATGCCAAAGTCCGGTCCCGTGAGGGAGGCGGTGCGCACGCCCGAAAGATTCAGGAAGCCGCCAAGCGGAAACAGCAGATTGATGTCGGTCAGCTGGCTCTCGAGCGTGCTGCCTCCGGAAGCGGAAAACACCAGCGTGTCGCGCCCGAACGAGTGCGCGGCCAGGTAGTTGACCGTCACCTGGTCGGAGGCCTGCGCGGCGCCTTCCGCGTTGCGGTTGGCGCTGAACTGCAGTACCGCCTGCTGGCCGTTGTGCGGGAAGTTGACGTCATCGAGGCGGTCGTAGGAAAAGCGCACGAAATAATCGCGCAGGGAGAACGGCTGGTAATTCGGCCCGGTCTCGATGGGCAGATTGGGATTGTTCGGGTCGCCGATCTGCAGCACGAAATGATCTTGCTCGCGCTGCACGCCGGTGCGGATCTCGCCCCAGTTGCCGAACTGGTAGCCGAAGTCGCTGCCGTAGGTGAAGGTGTGGGCGCGATACTCCGCCAGCTGGTTGGGGTTCTGGCCCGACGGCACCTGCGCCGGCGGGGGATAGAGGATCACGTCGTGCGATCCGGTCGCCGCGTGGGGATCGACGAACCAGCCGGAGAACTGCGCCAGCGGCAGGAACAGGTCGGTGGCCACGAGCGTGGTGCTGCCGATCTGCAGATCCGTAACCCACTCGCCCGCGGAACGCGTGATGTCGGACATCACGAAGCGCATGGCCGCGTTGTAGGTCGCATTGCCCTGGAAATCATCCTGCAGGCTCAGGCCAAAGCGCAGGTAGTTCGGTCCCATGGAGCTCTCGCGTGCATCGAGCGCGAGTCCGTAGCGGTTCTCGTCGCCGACGACGTGGTAGTCGAGGGTGTCAAGCCCGCCCTGCCCGTACAGCGCCGTCACGCGCCGTGCCAGCGCATCGGGGTCGAGTGGTTTGCCGGTCAGGTCCCTGAACAAAGCGTCCAGGGCGTTCGAGTAGCGCTCCGAGCCGGTCTCGGCGCGCACGAAGTCGATCCGCGGCGGCGGCTGCCGCAGCGCATCCCGCGCCGCCGTATAGCGACGCATCTCTTCATCACTCACGCCGAGCGTGGCCAGTTTCGCAGCGCTCGCCTGCGCCGCCGCGGCTCCAAGCCCGATGACGCGGCCGACCACGCCGAAGTCGAAAGACGAGGTGTCGCCGAGCGCCGGCTGGATGAGTATGTCCTGCGCCGTCAGCGTCGCCAGTTGCTGTGCGGCGTTGCGGCGAATCAGGATCGCCAGCATCTGGTTGGAAATAGCCGGTGCACTGGCGAGCTTGCCGCGCGGCAAGAGCGGAAACCCGACGTCCACCACGATGAGGACGTCGACCCCCATGGCGCGCGCGATGTCCACCGGCAGGTTGTCGGCGATGCCGCCGTCCACCAGCAGCCTTCCGGAGCGCTCAACCGGGGCGAAGATTCCCGGTGCCGAGAGGCTGGCGCGCATCGCGCTGGTGAGATCGCCCGAGCCGATCACCACCGGCTCGCCACTCTCCAGGTCTGTCGCCACCGCCCGGAACGGCGTCGGCAGGTCATCGAAGTTGTTGATGCGCGCCACGGCCAGCGTGAGCCGCCGCAGGGTCTGGTTGAGACGCTGGCCCTCGATCAGGCCTTTCGGCAACACGATCCTGCCGCCACGCAGCCCCAGCGGAAACTGCACCAGGAAGCTCTGGTCCTCCTGCTTGCGACGCAGCGTCAGGTCCTCGCGTGGTGGACGGTCGCGGAACGCGTCCTGCCAGTTGAGCGAGGTCATGATCTTCTCGATCTCGCTCGCCGACAGACCGCTGGCGTACAGGCCGCCGACGACCGCGCCCATGCTGGTGCCGGCGATGGCATCGATCGGCACGTGCAGCTGTTCGAGAACTTTCAACACGCCGACGTGCGCGGCGCCGCGCGCGCCGCCACCGGAGAGCACCAGCCCGACGCGCGGGCGATGCGCTGCGGCGGCAACGGGGGTGACCTGCGGGCTGCCGTCGGAGCGCACGGGAGCTTGCGCATCGGTGACGACGGGCGCCGCGAGCCACTGCAGTGCGAGAAGTAGACCCCAGACCCGCTGGCGGGGTGTCGCCCGTGTCGAACTCACGGGGGAAGAATACAGCATGCCCGGCGTGCGCGTGATCACCGATAATGTCCCGCATGAGAGTCTCGCACAGCGTCCGGGTCGCGCGGCTGCTGCCGCTCGCCACCTGGCTGCTGGCGGCGAACCTCTTGCTCGCCCCACACCCGACGAGCGCACAATCGCCGGCCGCGAGCGACTGGGGTTACTACGGCGGGGATGTGTTTGGCCGGCGCTTCTCGAGTCTCAACCAGATCACGCGCGGCAACGTCGCGAGGCTCACCCTCGCCTGGCGCTATCGCACCGGCGAGCTTGGCGCAGGGCTCGCGCGCGCTGACCAGCTGACCTTCGAAGCCACGCCGGTGCTGGCGTTTGGTCTTTTGTACCTGCAGACCGGAACCAGCGTGGTGCTGGCGCTGGATCCGCAAAGCGGCCAGTTGCGCTGGCGCTTTGATCCGCACCTAGATCGCGCCCGCCGCTACGCGCAAGTCAGCGCGCGCGGCGTCAGCGTGTGGGACGGCGGTGCTGCCGGGCAATCCGGACCGTGCAAGCGTCGCGTGTTCGCCGCCACCCTGGACGCGCGTCTTCTCGCCCTCGATGCCGACAGCGGCGAGCCGTGCAGGGGCTTTGGCGCCGCGGGCCAGGTGGATCTTGCCCAGGGGATGGGCGCGGGCGGCGGCGCGCCGCTCGGCACCTACCCACCCGCGATATTCCGCAACGTCGTCATCGTGGGTTCTGCGGCCGGCGACGACCGCGGCGCGGCCGTCGGGCGCGGCATCATCCGCGGCTACGATGCCTCGAGTGGTGCGCTGCTGTGGTCGTTCGATGCGCTTGCAGACGGGCCGGCGCAGGCGGCGGCAGCAGGCGGTGGCAGCGTCTCGGGTGTGATGTCGGTGGACGAGGAGCACGGCCTGGTGCTGGTGCCGACGGGAACTGCGCGTCCGGAGTTCTATGGTGGCGCGCGCGTGGGCGCCAATCGCTTCGCTGACTCGCTGCTCGCCCTGGATGCGGCCAGCGGCAAGCTGGTGTGGGCCCAACAACTGGTGCATCACGACCTGTGGGACTTCGATCTTGGCGCGCAGCCGGTGCTCGGCGACGTGGAGCTCAACGGCGTGCCGGTGCCGGCCGTGATCGAGGCGACCCGAACCGGGATGTTGTATGTGTTTGGGCGGCTGCGCGGCGAGCCGCTCTTCCCCGTCACCGAAAGAAGCGTGCCGGCAAGTCTCGTGCCCGGTGAGCAGGCAGCTGTCACCCAGCCGTTCTCCTCCCTCCCCGCCCTGGTGTCACAGCGCGCGGTGCAGCCGCAGGATGCCTGGGGCATCACGTTCTGGGATCGCGGCGAGTGCCGTAGTCGCATCGCGAGCCTGCGCAACGAAGGAATATTCACGCCCCCTGACACGCGCGGCGCGCTCTCCACACCCGGCTACCTGGGCGGTGTCGACTGGGGGGGCATGGTGTTCGATGAGCCGCGTCAGCGTGTCATCGCGGCGGTCAACCATCTTCCCATGGTCGTGACGCTGCAGCCGGTGGCGGATTCGCAGCACGGCGCCGCCTACACTGCTCAGCGCGAGCCGCTCATGTCGCCATGGGGACTGCCGTGCACCGCGCCGCCGTGGGGCACGCTCGTGAGCGTGGACCTGCGCCGCCAGCGCATTGTCTGGCAGGTGCCGCTCGGCTCCAGCGAAGGCGTGACACCCGGCTGGCTGCCGGCGCGCGACTTCGGCATGCCCAACGTGGGCGGACCGATTGCGACCGCCGGGGACCTGGTGTTCGTCGCCGCCGCGACCGACAGCTACCTGCGGGCCTTCGACATCGAGACCGGACGCGAGCTGTGGAAGTACAAGCTTCCTGCCGGTGGCCAGGCAACGCCCATGACCTACCGTGCCGGGCCCACGCACCGCCAGTACGTCCTCATCAGCGCCGGCGGCAACGCAGTACTGGGAACTGCGCGCGGCGACTATGTCTTAGCTTTTGCCCTGCCCGCGGAGTAAGGAATGCTCATACTGATCCTCTCGGTTCTCCTCCAGGCCAGCCTGATCGTGCATGTCATCAAGACCGGCCGTAACCAGCTGTGGATCTGGGCGCTCATCCTGTTGCCGCTGGCGGGTCCCGTCGCCTACGTTGCGGTCGAGATCCTGCCGGAGCTGTTCGGCGGCCGCACCGCGCAGCGCACCGCCCGCGGACTGAAGAAAGCGCTGGACCCGACTGCCGACCTGCGCCGCTACGAGGGTGAATCGCGTGTTACCGGCAACGTCGCGAGCCGCCAGCGCTACGCGCAGGAACTCGTGCGGCATGAGCGCTACGACGAGGCCATTGCGCAGTACCAGCAGGCTCTCACCGGCCTTTACCAGCACGACCCGAATCTGATGCTGGGACTGGCGCAGGCGCAGTTCAGCAAGGGCGATGCGGCCGCTGCGCGCGCCACCCTCGATGAGCTCATCGCGAAGAATCCTGACTTCCGCTCACCGGCGGGGCACCTCTTGTATGCGCGCGCCCTCGAGGCCGAAGGCAACACGGCCAAAGCCCTGGAGGAGTACAGCGTGGTGGCTCCGGCCTATCCGGGCGCCGAGGCGGCCGTGCGCTATGCACAGCTCTTGCAGGCCCAAGGCAGGAAGGCCGAGGCGCAGAAAGTGGCGCGCGAGCTCCTGGATCAGGCGCGCATCTCCCCCGCGCACTATCGGCGCGCGCAGCGCGAGTGGCTGGACGCCGCCCAGCGCCTGTTATAAAGCCCGGCCGCGTCGCGGCCGGCCCGCCGCCGGGATCTGCTGGGTGATGCAATGGATGTTGCCGCCTCCCAGGAGGATCTCCCGCGCCGGTACCCCCACCACGCGGCGCCGCGGGAACAAACGCTTGAGACGTCGCGCCGCGAGCGAGTCGGTGCGCGCATCCAGCAGCGGCATCACGATGCCGCCGTTCGCGATGTAGAAGTTGACGTAGCTGGCGGCGAGACGCTCGCCGGCGGCGCGCGCCTTGCTGCCCTCGCGGGCGATGAGACCGCGCGCTTCCCGCGCCCGCATGCGCAGCGGCCCCGGCATCGGCAGTCGCACGACCTTGAGGCGCCGGCCGCGCGCATCGCGTGCCGCGTGCAGCCGCTCCCAGGCATCGAGCGAAATCGCGTATTGCGGATCGCGTCGGTTATCGCACCAGCTGAGGCACACCACTCCCGGACGGGCGAAACACGCAAGATTGTCGATGTGGCCGCTGGTTTCGTCGTTGAACACGCCCCGCCCCAGCCAGATGATCTCTTTGACCCCGAGGTAGGCGCGCAGCTGCCGCTCGATGGCAGTGCGATCGAGGCGCGGATTGCGGTTGGGATTCAGCAGGCACTCCTCGGTCACGAGCGCCGTGCCTTCGCCATCGACATGGATGGCGCCACCCTCATTCACGATGGGCGCACGGTAGCGCGCCAGGTGCTCGATCTCGAGCACCTTGCGCGCCACCAGCTCGTCCTGGTCCCACGGAAAGTACAGCCCGCCGTTGAGCCCGCCCCAGGCGTTGAAATGCCAGTCGACGCCGCGCACGACACCGCGATCGTTCACGACGCAGGTCGGTCCCACATCGCGCATCCAGCAGTCATCGTGGCTGAGCTCCGCCACCCGCACGTTCTCGGCGAGCACAGTCCGCGCGCTGCTGAAGCTGGCCGCGGAGACGCCCACGGTCACGGGCTCAAACTGCGCGATGCTCAAGGCGACCTGCGCGAACGCGAGTTGCGCCGGGCGCGCCGCTTCGCGCCAGTTGTCGGGCCGCTCGGGCCACAGCATCCAGCAGCCGGCGTGTGGCTCGAATTCGCCCGGCATGCGGAAGCCATCCGCGGCCGGTGTACGCGCCAGGGTCCGGGTCATTTGCGCAGGCGGCTGTGGCGGAATCCGTAGAAAGCGTAGATCGACATGCCGAGGGCGGTCCAGAGCACCAGGCGGATCCAGGTGCCGTTGGAGAGGAACAGTGTCATGCCGAGGCACCACAGCGTGCCCAGCACGCAGGTGAACGGCGCCCACGGCACGCGAAACGGCCGGTAGGCATCCGGGCGCGTCTTGCGCAGCACCAGCACGCCCAGACACACCACCGCGAACGCCAAGAGGATGCCGATGGAGATGAGATCGGCGAGTATATCCAGCGGGAACACGGCGGCGATCAGCGCCGCGCCGATACCGGTGATCACGGTCGACACGTGCGGGGTCTTGAAACGCGGGTGACAACGGCTCATCGCCTTGGGTAACAGGCCGTCGTCTGCCATCGACAGGAGAATACGTGGCTGGCCAAGCAGTGAGGTGAGAATGACCGAGGTCATCCCCGCAATGACGCCCACCTTGACGAACCACGACAGCCACGCGAGCTGCGGGTGGGCATCGAGCACCACGGCCACCGGCGCATTCGAGTCGAGTTTCTGATACGGCACCATGCCGGTCATGATCGAGGCCATCGCGACATACAACACCGCGGAGATCAGCAGCGCGCCGATGATGCCGATCGGCAGGTCGCGCTGCGGGTTGCGCGCCTCGAGCGCGGTGGTCGAGGCGGTGTCGAAGCCGACGTAGGAGAAAAAGATAATGGCCGCACCCTGGATCACGCCGCTGATGCCGAAGTGCCCGAAGACCCCGGTGTTGGGCGGCACGTACGGCTTCCAGTTGGACGTGTCCACGTAACTCAGGCCGGCGATGATGACGATGACAATAATCGCGACCTTGAGGGACACCATGATGGTGTTGGCGCCAGCGGACCAGCGCACCCCCACGTACAGTAGCCACGTCATGGCGGCGATGATGAGCACCGCCGGCACGTTGACAATGGCGCCGGTGGCGATGACGTGATCGTGCGCGTCGAGCCCGAGCGGTGCGTTGACCAGCGCCGCCGGCAGGTGGATGTGGGCATCCGCCAGGAGACTCACCACGTACGCCGACCAGCTCACCGCCACCGCGGACGCGGAAATCGCGTATTCGAGCAGGAGATTCCAGCCGATGAACCAGGCTATCGCCTCCCCAAGCGTCGCGTAGGTGTAGCTGTAGGCGCTGCCGGGCGCGGGCAGGAAGGCGGCGAACTCCGAGTAACACAGGGCGGCGAGCCCGCCGCCGATCGCAGCGATCAGGAGCGACAGCGTGATCGCAGGCCCGGCATGCAGCGCGGCGACCGTGCCGGTCAGCACGAAGATCCCTGAGCCGATGGTGGCACCGAGGCCAATGGCGATGAGAGCCGGCGCGCTCAGGACCTGCTTAAGTCGGCCCTTGCTGCTCGAGTCGACCGGATCAATGGGCCGCACCGCAAGGAGCTGCCGCAGGATTGACTGCTTGCCGCCAGCGCCAGCGCTACCCTCATTCATGGTGTCGGACATGATTCATGGCGCTGAACCTGCGCTCTTTTGCCGCCCCGCCTTAGCCGTCCGGCAGTCTATCCTAAAGGTCGGCAGCGTCGAGGGTCGGTAAGGTGCTGTGCTAGCATTCTCGCCGCGGCAGCGCACCGAGGCGCCAGCCGCCAATCCGTCAGGAGAGCACCCCATGTCCGCCGTCCCCAGCCTCAAGGTCACGCCTCCTGCACAGGGCGCGAAAATCACCATCGCCAACGGCAAGCTGAGCGTGCCGGTGAATCCCATCGTGCCGTTCATCGAGGGTGATGGCACGGGACCGGACATCTGGCGCGCCAGCGTGCGGGTATTGGACGCCGCGGTCGAGCGCGCCTACGGCGGCAAGCGCCGCATCCACTGGCTGGAAGTCTACGCCGGCGAGAAATCCAACAAGCTGTTCAACACCTGGCTGCCGGAAGAAACGGTGGCCGCGTGCCGCGAGTACCTGGTGTCCATCAAGGGACCGCTGACGACCCCGGTCGGCGGCGGCATCCGCTCGCTCAACGTCGCGTTGCGGCAGATGCTGGACCTGTACGTTTGCCTGCGCCCGGTGCGCTGGTTCAAGGGCGTGCCTTCGCCGGTGAAGCACCCGGAGAAGGTCGACATGGTGATCTTCCGCGAGAACACCGAGGACATCTACGTCGGCATCGAGTTCGAAGCCGGCACGCCGGACAACCAGAAATTCCTCGAGTTGTTCCGGCAGGCTTTTCCGAAGGCCTACGCCAAGATCCGCTTTCCCGAGAGTTCCGGCATCGGCATCAAGCCGGTATCGAAGGACGGCTCCGAGCGCCTCATCCGCTCGGCGATCCAGTACTGCGTCGCCAACAAGCGCAAGTCCCTGACGCTGGTGCACAAGGGCAACATCCAGAAGTTCACCGAGGGGGCGTTTCGCAACTGGGGCTATCAGCTCGCGGAACGCGAGTTCGGCCAGGAAACCTATAGCTGGGAACAGTGGGAGCGCAGCAAAGCTGCCCGTGGCGAGAAGGAGGCGAATGCGGAGATGGATGCGGCCAGGAAGGCCGGGCGCATCATCGTCAAGGACGCGATCGCCGATATCACGCTGCAGCAGGTGCTGACGCGCCCCGAAGAGTTCGACGTGATCGCGACCCTGAACCTCAACGGCGACTACCTCTCGGATGCGCTCGCAGCGCAGGTCGGCGGCATCGGCATCGCCCCCGGTGGCAACATCAACTACCTCACCGGCCACGCGGTGTTCGAGGCCACCCACGGCACCGCGCCCAAGTACGCCAACCTCGACAAGGTGAACCCCGGCTCGCTCATCCTGTCGGGGGAAATGATGCTGCGTTACCTGGGGTGGGCGGAAGCGGCGGATGCCCTCATCAGCGCGATGGACAAGACCATCGGGCAAAAGATCGTGACCTACGATTTCGCGCGCCTCATGGAGGGCGCGAAGGAAGTCTCCACCAGCGCGTTTGGCGACGCACTGATCCGCAACCTGTAAGCCCAAGCGTGCGCGGCGCAGCGCGGGCCGTGCCCGCACCCACCACCACCGGCTACTCCGGGACGCCGCTCGCGCAGAAGCTCGGCATACGGGCGAACAGCCGGCTGTACCTGCGGGCGGCTCCCGCTGATTACGGCAAGCTGGTCGCACCGCTACCCGCGGGCGTGCGGACAGTGTCCCGCATCGACGCGACCACCGACATCATCCACCTGTTCGCAACCCGACGCGCCGCACTGCGCACGCTGCTGCGCGACAGCCTTAAGGCGATGCGCCCGGACGCAATTGTCTGGGTGAGCTGGCCGAAACGGGCGGCGGGAGTGCCAACTGACATAACCGAGGACGTAATCCGCGAGCTGGCATTGCCCCTGAACCTGGTCGACATCAAGGTGTGCGCAGTCGATGCAACCTGGTCGGGGTTGAAGCTCATGGTGCGCAAGGCCAAGCGCCCACCCCAGCGGTGAGCCGACCACCGCACGTGGCAGACGACGCCGTCAGTCCGCCGCCGCAGTCCGCCGCAGACTGTGCCCGGCACATTGTCGACGCGTTCGCCGGCTACAACGCCGAGTTTCGCGCCATCACGCGCCGCGCCCCGCTGCGCTTCGACAGCCGCGACTGGAAGGCGAGCCAGCGTGATGCCGTCGAGCGCATCGAACTCTATGACGCTTTCGTCAACCAGGCTATCGCCGAACTGCGTGCCAGCCTGGGTCCCGACGCACTCAACCGCGAGCTGTGGCGACGGATCCACGGGCAGTTCGCCGCCCAGATCACCGCGCTGCCGGATCCGGAGTTCATCAAGACCTTCTTCAGCTCCATCAGCCGGCGCATGTTCGGCACGGTCGGCGTGGCGCCGGATATCGAGTTCGTGGCCACGGATCTGGATCCACTGGCGAATATCACGGCCGCGGTGGGCACCAACACCTATGTGAATCATGGCTCGCTGGCGCTGCTGTTCGAGGATCTGCTCGGCGACGTGCGCTTCCACTCGCCATGGCGTGACCTCGACAAGAGCATCGACCACGTCGTCAGCGAGGTGCGCGCCTACCTGCAGCCACACGGTGAACACCGCACCGTGGAACGGGTCGAGGTGATTCGCCCGGTGTTCTACCAGATCTCGCGCGCCTATATCGTCGGCCGTGTCATCGGCCGTGACTTTCTCGCACCGCTCGTGATCGCGCTCAGGAACACCGACAGCGGCGTGCTGGTCGATGCGGTGATGCTGGCCGAGGAAGACGTCAGCATTGTGTTCAGCTTCACCCGCTCGTACTTCCACGCCGACATTGAGCGTGTCGCGGCGGCGGTGATGTTCCTGAAATCGGTCATGCCGAAGAAGCCGGTGAGCGAGCTGTTCACGGTGCTGGGCCGTGCCCGCCAGGGCAAGACCGAGCGCTACCGCGAGCTGATGCGCAACCTCGAACACGCCGCGGACCGTTTCGAGCATGCCCCCGGAGAGCGGGGGCTCGTGATGGTGTGCTTCACGCTCAGCTCCGCCGACGTCGTCTTCAAGGTCATCCGCGATCGCTTCCCGTACCCGAAGACGGTGCTGCGCGAGGAAGTGGTGGCGAAGTACCGGATGGTGTTCATCCACGACCGCGCCGGACGGCTGGTGGATGCGCAGGAGTTCCGGCGCCTGCGCTTCCCGCGCGCGCGCTTTGCGCCGGAACTGCTGGAGGAACTGCGCCGCGAAGCCGCGGGCTCCGTACACGAGGACGGCGAGGACCTGGTCTTCGACCACCTGTACATCGAGCGGCGCATGACGCCGCTGAATCTTTACCTGCGCGCCGCGCCCGCGGCGGCCGCCGAACTCGCGGTGCTCGACTACGGGCAGTGCATCCGCGACCTTGCCTATACCAACATCTTCCCCGGCGACCTGCTGCTGAAGAACTTCGGGGTGACGCGGCACGGACGCGTGATCTTCTACGACTACGATGAGCTGTGCCAGGTCACCGATTGTAACTTTCGCGACGTCCCACAGGCCGTGAGTGATGAGGACGAGATGCGCGGCGAGGCATGGTTCTACGTCGCCGAGAACGACGTGTTTCCGGAGACTTTCATCAACTTCCTGTCGTTCAACGAGCCGCAGCGCGCGGCGCTGCTGCGCCTGCACGGCGAAATCCTCACCGCAGCGTTCTGGCGCGGCGTGCAGCAGCGCCTCAGGGCGGGTGAGGTC
The DNA here is from genome assembly GCA_963793895.1 of uncultured Gammaproteobacteria bacterium. Classification (GTDB taxonomy): domain Bacteria; phylum Pseudomonadota; class Gammaproteobacteria; order Steroidobacterales; family Steroidobacteraceae; genus 13-2-20CM-66-19. The sequence goes on along the minus strand of CAWCBV010000004.1, from coordinate 450,267 downwards.
GTGGAGGTGCTGCCCTACCACCCGCACCGCGTGCGCGTGGCGAGCAGCGCCTAGGTTGCAGGCAGGAGCACCCGCACCGTCACCGCAAAGGGCTCCGCCGGCGCGCTAGCGGCGCAGCGGAACGTCGCCTCGGGGTGCAGATCCAGCGCCTGCAGGAGCCCCGTCGTCACCTGCTTCATGAACTCGCAGTCATCCGCGGTGAGCGAGCGCGGGCTACCCGGGGCGAAGCGCACCGTGGAAGCCTTAGCGGTGAAGTCCGCGAACTGCGTGTCCGCGCCTGACAGGGGCGTCGGGAACTGGAATTTAAGCTCTACTTTGGGCGATGCGTGGGCGTGCGCCGCGGTGTCGCGACAGTCGTAGGTGAGGATGCGCCAGTCCCGCGCGCCGATCGCCGCCAGCACGTCGTGGAAGCGGTACCACAGATCGTTGCACGAGTACGCGCGCGGCAGATCGCTCAGGTTCACGATGAGCTCGTGGGGCATCCATTCGGCGGCAGTGGCCGGGGTCGGGGTCGGCGTCGCAGGGCCCGCAGCCAGCGCCGCCTGCGACGCCACGGCAACAGCGAAGAACCAACGAAGAGTTCTCATTGGCCATGCCGGCGCAGGGGTAATTGCGCCGCGGCCCGGGTACGCACCGCCGCCGCGCGGGCCTCACTGGCAGTGACAAGACCCGCCAGCGTGCGGTTGGCCTCCTCCCAGTTGACCAGTTCCTCGAGAAACGTGCTCACGTAGGCCGAGCGCCGATTCTGGTGATCCAGATAGTAGGCGTGCTCCCACAGGTCGAGCGCGAGCAGCGCCGTGTCACCGCGCACCAGGGGCGTAGCGGCATTGCTGGTGGTGACGACCTGAAGCGTTCCGGAGCGCCACACCAGCCACAACCAGCCGCTGCCAAAATGCGCGTTGCCCGCATCGCGAAACTCACGCGTGAAGCGCTCATAACTGCCGAAGCGCTCGGCTATGTGTTGCGCCACGAGGCCCGTCGGCGCACCGCCACCGCGCGGCCGCATGGAGCGCCAGTACAGATCGTGGTTCCAGACTTCCGCAGCGTAACGATACAGCGGGTGATGCGCCGGATTGCGTTCCGTGACCCGCACCAGCTCCTCCAGCTCAAGGGTCTCAAACTCCGTGCCGCGTGCCAGCGCCACCATGCGGTCGTAGCACACGCGCTGGTGCCGCAGGAAATGGAACACCAGGGTATCGCGGGACATGGCAGGCTCGAGGTCCGCGAAATTGTAAGGAATCCTGGGTTCGCTGTTCATGCGGGATCCTTCCTGGCCTGGTGCGTTCAAAATCTGCTCGCTGGCTTTTCAGACCTGAGGATCATGCGGCAGTTCCACGACGCGATGATGTCAGCCGCGACCTGACCTTGCTTCCCGCTTTCGGATGAGTCGCGCATAGCCGGATTGTGACGCTTGGTGAGCGCTTGGTCTTGAACGAATCTTCATGAATTCGCCGCGTCCAGGGCGCGGGCGATGTCCGCGAGCAGATCCTCGGGATCCTCCAGCCCGATCGACAGCCGGATCGTGCCGGCGCTGATGCCGGACTTGGGATCCTGGACGGCGGTGAGCTCGCGTCCGCCCATCATGGCGGGCGTGACGACGAGCGACTCGGTGGAGCCGAGACTGGCCGCGAGCGCGAACAGTTCCAGGGTGTCGGCAAAGCGCCGGCCGGCGGACTCGCCGCCGTGCAGGTCGAAACTGACGATGGTGCCGAAGTCACGCATCTGCCGGGCGGCGAGCGCGTGCTGGGGATGCGTGGCGAGACCCGGATAATGCACGCGCTCAACCTCGCGGCGGGTGGCGAGGAACTCGGCGATGCGCATCGCGCTGGCACACTGCGCCTGGTAGCGCACGAAGTAGGTCTTCAGTCCTCGCAGGATCAGGTAAGCGGCGTGCGGATCGAGTACTCCCCCGAGGGCGCTGAAATCGGTGCGCATGCCGCGGATGAGCTCGCCGCGGGCGATCACCGCCCCGCCCATGACGTCGCCGGTGCCGGAGGCATACTTGGTGAGGCTATGGATGAAGACGTCCACGTCGTACTCGCCGTGCTGGTGGAAGCCGGCGAAAGTGTTGTCCATGACGCTGAGCGCACCAGCCGCGCGCGCCAACTGCGTCAAGGCGCTGACGTCGGCGATCCGGGTGATGGGATTGGTGGGACTTTCGAAAAATACCAGGCGCGTCGGGCGCGCCGCGAGTTCGCGTTCGACTCCGGCGAGATCCCCGATGCCGAGCATGGTGTGGGTAATGCCGAAGCGCGCCAGCAGGCGCCGGATGAGGTAGCGCGTGGGGTTGTAGGTCTCGACGAAGCACACGACGTGATCGCCCTGGCGGGTAAGCGCGAGCAGTGTCTGGGCAATCGCGCCGACGCCGCTGGCGGTGACCAGGCAGTCCTCGCGTCCCTGCAATTCCGCCAGCAGCTGCTCGAGCTGGCGCGTGGTGGGATTTGAGGCGCGGGTGTAGTAGAAACCCGGGCGCCCGCCGCGCAGGAACGCTTCCGTGTCGGCCAGCGTCTCGAACTCGAATTTAACCGTCTGGTAGATCGGCGCCACCACCGCATGGTTGCCGGGAGGCAATTCGACGGCAGGCGGGTGATTGACGCGGGTGGACTTCTTCATGCCTCAAGCGTAAAGGCGTCAGCGTCAAGGTGCGCGGGGAATTTGCTGCGAAACGCCTGCAGCGCAGCCAGGTCCAGGTTTAGCGTCGAAACCTGCGCTGCGGCGCCCAGATCCGCCAACGGCTCACCCAGAAAGTCGATCGCGGCGCTCTCGCCCGCGTAGGCCACGCCCTCACCGTCCATCCCGACCCGGTTAACGCCAACCACGTACGCCTGGTTCTCGATGGCGCGCGCCCGCAGCAGCTGCCGCCAGGCGCTGGCGCGGGCCGCCGGCCAGTTGGCCACGTACACCAGGAGGTCGTATTCAAGCTGCGCGCGCCGGCGGCTGAACACCGGGAACCGCAGGTCGTAGCACACGAGCGGACAGATGCTGAAGCCGCGCCAGGAAACGGTCCACGCCGCACGCCCGGCCGTGAAGTGCTGGTGCTCGCGTCCCATGCGAAACAGGTGCCGCTTGTCATAGGCACGCGGCTCCCCGCCGGGCGCGGCCCACAGCAGGCGGTTGTAGTAGCGCCCGCCGTCCTCGGTGATGACGCTACCGGTAATGGCGGCGTCGAGCCGGGTCGCCAGCAGCGCGAGCCACTGCGAGCTTGAGCCCCCCGCGCGCTCCCCGAGTCGCTCAACCTCCATGCTGAAGCCGGTCGTGAAGGTTTCCGGCAACACGACGAGGTCGGTCTGTCCTGCGAGCGGCAGCAGCAGCGTCTGGAAATGCGCGCGGTTGCGTTGCGGCTCCTGCCACACCAGCGGCTGCTGCACCAGCGAAACCCGCAAGCCGCTCACGCCGTCAGTTCCGGTTGCGGCGCGCGGCAAAGGCGTTCAGACGCGCGGCCCCTTCATCAAGCGTGCTGTCGCGTTTGGCAACGCACAGCCGCACGAAGCTCAGGGGTTCCGGCACCGCGTAGAAGGGCGACAGGGGAATCGTGGCCACCCCGCCCTGGGTCAGCAACTGCTCCGCAAACTTGAGGTCCCCGTCCCGCGAGAAGGCCCTGAAATCCAGCAGCTGGAAGTACGTCCCCTCAGCCTTCGGCAAGGCGAAGCCGCTGCCCTGCAGCGCGCTGCACAACCGATCGCGCTTGGCCTGGAAGAACGCGGCGAGCCCCTGCCCACAGTCCGGCCGTTCGTCAAGGTAAGCCGCCACCGCGTGCTGCAGCGGATGGGCGATGCTGAAGGTGTTGAACTGGTGCACCTTGCGCAGCTGCGCGCTGAGCGGCCGCGGCGCCACGCAATAACCGATGCGCAGCCCGGTGGCATGCAATGTCTTGCCGAAGGAGAACACCGCGAAGCTGCGCGCCGCGAGCTCCGGATGCGTCAGCACCGAATGGTGCGCCGCGCCGTCAAATACTACGTGCTCGTAGACCTCATCCGACAGCACCAGGATATCCCGGTCGCGGATTACCGCGGCGAGCGCATCCAGGTCCGCGCCCGTCGCCACGGTGCAGGCCGGGTTGTGCGGGCTGTTGAAGAGTACCAGCCGGGTACGCGCATTGACGCTCGCGCGCACCCGTTCCCAGTCGTAGCGAAACCCCGGCTGCGTCAGCGGCACCCGCACGCAGCGGCCGCCCGCCAGGCGCACCGCCGGCTCGTAGGAGTCGTATGCAGGATCGAACGCAATCACCTCGTCGCCCGCGCCGACCACGGCCTGGATGGCGGAGAAAATCGCCTCCGTTGCCCCGAGCGTCACCGTGATTTCGCTTTCCGGATCGCTTGGCAGCCCGTAGACCCGCAGGAGCTTGGCGGCGATGCGCTCACGCAGCGACGCGAGACCCTCCATCGGCGCGTACTGGTTATGCCCGGCAGTCATCGCCGCCGCGACCAGCTCGGTAAGCTTAGGATCGATGTCGTAGTCCGGGAACCCCTGCCCCAGGTTCAGCGCGCCGAGCTCGTGCGCGCGGCGCGACATGATCGTGAATATGGTGGTGCCGACGTCGGGGAGCTTGCCGGGACGCGCCGCCGTCACGTTCGCGCCGGTTCCGCTCAGGCTGCCGGGTCGTTCGCGGCCAGCGCCGCGCCGACGACGCCCGCCTGACCGGCGAAGTGCGCCGGGCGCAGCTCAGCCGGGGACTGCAGCAACGGCGCGAATTCCGTGAAGCGCTCGCTCACCGCGCCGCCGAGGATGAAGACGTCGGGCCAGAACAGGCGGTGCATCGCCGCGAGGTACTCGTTCACGCGCGCAACCCAGGCCGGAAAATCCAGGCCCTCGGCCGTGCGCACCCGTGCCGAGGCCCATTTCTCCGCATCCTGGCCCGACATCTGCAGGTGGCCGAGCTCGGTGTTGGGAAAGAGTCTGCCGCCGGTAAAGAGCGCGCTGCCGATCCCGGTGCCGAAGGTGAGCATGATGACGGTGCCGGTGCAGTCGCGGCCGCTGCCGAAGCGCATTTCAGCAATGCCGGCGGCATCGGCATCATTCAGGAACAGCACCGGTTGCCCCAGTACCTGCTCGACGAGCGCGGCGCCATCGGTGCCGATCCACGAGGGATCGATGTTGGCGGCGGTGTAGGCGCTGCCGCCTTTGATGACGGACGGGAAGGCCACGCCCACCGTGCCTGCCGAGCCCGGCAGTTGCGCGGCGAGCGCACTGATCACCTGGGTCATGGCCTGCGGAGTTGACGGCGCGGGCGTGGGAGCCGCGATGAGCTGACCGGACACGCGGCCCGATCCGACATCCACCAGGCCGGCCTTGATTGAGGAGCCGCCGACGTCAATGCCCAGCACCAGCCGGGTCGCGAGCTGAGCGTTCACAGGTTGGCGGCCGCGGCGAGCAGCACGTCACGCTCGCGCCGGCGCTGCTGGTAGCGCATCCACACCGTGGAGGCGGCTATGCCGGTCGCCACGATCAGCACCAGGATGGTCGCGAGCGCGTTGATGTCGGGTGTCACACCGAAGCGTACTTTGGAGAAAATGACCATCGGCAAAGTGCTCGAACCCGGACCCGCCACGAACTGCGTGATGACAAGATCATCCCACGAAAGGGTGAAGGCAAGCAGCCAGCCCGAGGCGATGGCCGGCAGGATGAGCGGCAGGGTGATGCGGAAGAACACGCGCCCGGGCCGGGCGCCCAGGTCCATGGCCGCCTCCTCCAGCGATTCATCCATGCCCGCCAGGCGCGATTGCACCACCACCGTCACGTAGGCCATGCAAAAGGTGATATGCGACAGCGTAATGGTCACCGCGCCCACGCCCCTGGGCCAGCCGATGAGCTGCTGCAGGGCGACGAACAGCAACAGGAGCGAGAGGCCGGTGATGACCTCCGGCATGACAATCGGCGCCGTGGTCATGCCGGCGAGCAGCAGGCGCCCGCGGAAAGCGCCGAAGCGCGCCAGCGCCACACCGGCGAGGGTGCCCAGAATCACCGCCCCGGTAGAGGCGATGAGCGCGATGCGGATCGAGAGCCAGGCGGCGCGCAGCACCTGTTCGTTGGCCGCGAGCGCCACGTACCACCTGAGCGTCGGGGAGTGCGCCGCGTCCCACACGGTCACCAGGCGCGAACTGTTGAAGGAGAAAATGATCATCGAGAGAATGGGCACGTACAGGAACACCAGCCCGAGAATGAGCGCGCAGCGCGAGAACAGCCCCCGCGACCTCACTTCGCCTCCAGCTCGCGCCGCTCGAGGCGCTGGAACCACATGATCGGTATCACCAGCAGCAGCAGCACGAGAATCGCGACCGCACTCGCCACCGGCCAGTCGCGGTTCTCGAAGAACTCATCCGACAAGACGCGGCCGATCATCAGCTGATCCGGACGCCCGAGCAGCGTCGGGATGACGTACTCGCCCACCGCCGGGATGAACACCAGCAGCGAGCCTGCGAGGATGCCGGCGAGGGACTGCGGCAGGGTGATGCGCAGGAAGGCGCGCATGGGCCGCGCCCCCAAGTCCGCGGCCGCCTCGAGCAGCGCGCCATCGTGCTTCTCGAGGTTGGCATACAACGGCAGGATCATGAATGGCAGGTAGGAGTACACGATGCCGATGTACACCGCGAAATCCGTCTGCAGCAGCACCAGCGGGTGATGAATCACCCCGAGCCACAAGAGCACGTTGTTGATGACGCCGTTGTTCTTGAGAAGCCCGATCCAGGCGTACACGCGCAACAGGAACGAGGTCCAGAACGGCAGCACGACGAGCATCAGCAGCACCGAGCGCGACGCGGGCGCGGCGCGCGCGATGGCGTAGGCCATCGGATAGCCGATAAGAAGGCAACACAGTGTCGAGACTGCGGCCACTTTCAGCGAATACAGATAGGAGCTGACGTAGAGCGAGTCGGTAAAGAGGAAGGCGTAACTCGACCAGTGCAGCTGCAGCGAGGGGCGAGCCGTGATGCCAGCTGAACAGCGGCGTGTACGGCGGTATCGCCAGGCGCACCTCCGAGAAGGAAATGCGGAACACGATGATGAAGGGGATGAGGAACAGCACCAGCAGCCACAGGATCGGAATCCCCGCGACCACCCGCCGACCCGACAGCTGTGGGATTCGCAGCATGCTCGGCCGCTACTCCGTCAGCACCACGGGACTCGTGCCATGCCAGGAAAGCCACACGTTTTCTTCGCGCGTCAGCGGCCGTTCGCGCCCACGCGTGACGTTGGGCAGGGTGACGCGCAGCATTTTGCCGGAGTCGATCTGCACCAGGTAGATCGACATGTCGCCCATGTAGGCGATTTCGCGCACCGTGCCGCGCACCAGGTTTTCCGGCGCCGTCGCCGCCGCCGGCTGCCCTGCGGGCGGCCGGCGGCTGATGTTGATTTTCTCGGGACGGATCGCGGCCCACACCGTGGCGCCGGCCGTCGCCGGACGCGCCGGTTCCGCCCGCACCGTGCAGCCGAGCTCGGCGCTGGTGATACGCAGGCAATCAGTGCGGCCGTCTGTCACCTGGCCTTCGAACATGTTCACCGAGCCGATGAAGTCCGCGACGAAGCGGTTGGCGGGGGACTCGTAGATGTCCGACGGTGTCCCCACCTGCGCGATGCGGCCGTGGTTCATGACCCCGAGGCGCGTGCCGAAGGTCATCGCCTCTTCCTGGTCGTGGGTGACGACGATGAAGGTCACGCCGAGGCGTTGCTGGATGTTGATGAGTTCGAATTGCGTGTGCTCGCGCAGCTTCTTGTCGAGCGCCGCCAGCGGCTCATCGAGCAGCAGCAGCTTCGGGCGCTTGACCAGCGCGCGCGCCAGCGCCACGCGCTGGCGCTGGCCGCCGGAGAGCTGGTGCGGCTTGCGCGCGCCGAACGAGCCCATTTTCACGATGTCGAGGATCTCGCCCACCTGGCGCCTGATTTCCGCGCGTGCCGACCCCTTCCTGTTCGAGGCCGAAGGCGACGTTCTTCTCGCACGCTCATGTGCGGGAACAGCGCGTAGGACTGGAACATCATGTTGACCGGACGCTCGTAGGGCGGGACCGCGCTCATGTCCTCGCCGTCGATGTAGATCGTGCCGCTCGACGGGCTCTCGAACCCGGCGAGCATGCGCAGCAGCGTGGTCTTGCCGGAACCTGAGCCGCCGAGGAGACAGAAGATCTCGCCGCGACGGATGTCGAGCGAGACGTCGTCCACCGCCGCGAAGTCACCGAACCGCTTGGTGACGATTCGCGATACGCACGTAGGCGGCGTTGGGATCGGCGGCGACGGGGACTGAGGGGGTATCCACTTGGGTATTCATCTTAATAGGGATCGCTGGCGGTTCACTTGCCGGTCTTGAAGCGCGTCCACATGCGCGTCAGCAGGCGCTGGTATTCGGGGGGCCGGGGACGCTCGGGCGTCAAGCCGGGCGCGCACCTCCGGCGGCGGGTAGACACCGGGATCGGCGCGTACCGCAGGCGTCGCAGCGGCTGGATGTCGGCGCTGATCGGCGTTGGCGTACTTGATGAGGTTGGAGTTGCTCGCGGCGACCTCCGGGCGCAGCAGGAAATCGATGAACAGGTGCGCGTTCTTCACGTGCGGGGCATCCGCGGGGATGGCCAGCACGTCGTAGTTGCTGATGGCGCCCTCCTTGGGGATGGAGTAGGCGAGATCGACGCCTTTGCCGGCCTCCGCGGCACGATCGTGCGCCTGCTTGATGTCGCCCGACCACCCCATCGCCAGGCAGATGTCGCCATTGGCGAGGTTGTCGATGTAGCGCGAGGAGTCCACGTAGCGCATGTACGGGCGTATGGCCTGCAGCGCCTTCTCGGCGGCCTTCAGATCCTCGGGCGAGTTGCTGTTGGGATTCCTTGCCCAGGTAGAGCAGCACCGTGCCGACCACCTCGGAAGGCGCATCGAGAATCGACACGCCGCAATCCGCGAATTTCGCCACCACCGCCGGATCGAACAGCATCCGCCAGCTGTCCACCGGCGCATCCGGCATGCGCTGCCCGGATCTTGGCGACGTTGTAACCCGACGCCGGAGGTGATCCACATGTAGTCCACGGCGTACTGGTTGCCCGGATCGTACAGCGCCGTGGCGCGCGCCACGTCCGGGTCGACGTTCCTCAGGTTCGGCAGCAGCGACTTGTCGAGCTTCTGGTAGATGTCGGCCTGCAGCTGGCGCTCGAGGAATGCGCCCGAGGGCACCACGACGTCGTAGTTGGTGTGCCCGGTGAGCAGCTTGGTCTCCAGCATCTCGTTGGAGTCGAAGACGTCGTAGTTGACCTTGATGCCGTACTCCTTCTCGAAATCGGCGATCACGGCGGGCTGGATGTAGTCGGACCAGTTGTCGACGTTGAGGACCTTCTCGTCCGCCAGGGCCGCGCCGCCAGCGGCGCCCTGTTCGCGAGTCCCTCCCGAGCAAGCGGCGACCACGGCCAGGAGCGCGGCGAGAGCCGTGCGGGTGGCCGGGAAGCGGGGAGCGTTGCTCACGTCTCTTTTTATATATCAGCGCGCCGGCCCTGAGAAGGCGCTGCGGGACTCAAGACGCTACACGTTCAGCAGCAGGTGCTCACGCTCCCAGGAGCTGATGACCTGCAAGAACACCTCGTACTCGGCTTCCTTCACGATGGTGAACGCTTCGACGAACGTCTCACCCATGAGCTTCACCAGCGGTTCGCAGGCGCGCAGCTCGCGCAGCGCCTCATCGAGGGAGCGCGGCAGCCCAAAGGGCAGGTCGTGTGCGCTGCCGACGATCGGGTCTGACGGCTGCACGCCCTCTACCATGCCCAGATAGCCGCAGGCGAGCGAGGCGGCGATCGCGATGTAGGGATTGGCGTCCGCACCGCCCACCCGGTTCTCGACGCGGCGCGCCTGGGCATCGGACATCGGCACCCGCAGTCCGGCGGTGCGATTGTCATACCCCCAGTGGACGTTGATCGGCGATGACAGGTAGCGCGTCAGGCGGCGGTAGGAATTCACGTTGGAGCAGAACAGCGCCATGGCCGCCGGCATGTACTTCTGCAGGCCGCCGATGTGTGAAAAGAACAGCGCTGAGGGCGTGCCGTCGGGATTGGAAAAGATGTTCTTGCGCGTCTTCACGTCCACCACGCTCTGGTGGATGTGCATGGCGCTGCCGGGTTCCTTGGCATGCGGCTTCGCCATGAAGGTGCAATACATCTTGTGGCGCAGCGCCGCCTCGCGGGCGGTGCGCTTGAACAGAAACACCTGGTCGGCGAGATCCATGGGCTGGCCGTGGATCAGGTTGATCTCCATCTGCGCCGGACCGTCCTCGTGGATGAGGGTGTCGATCTCGATGTCCTGGTCCTCGCAGAACTGGTAGATGTCATCGAACAGCGGGTCGAACTCGTTGACCGCGGCGATGCTGTAGGACTGGCGGCCGGGCTCGGAGCGTCCGGAGCGGCCCACCGGGGGCTTGAGCGGATAGTCGGCATCCTTGTTCTGCTCGACCAGATAGAACTCCAGCTCCGGCGCCACCACCGGTTCCCAGCCGCGCTGCGCGTAGAGCTCGACGATGTTGCGCAGCACGTGCCGCGGCGCCATCGACACCCGCCGGCCGTCGGAATAAAAGCAGTCGTGGATCACCTGCGCGGTGGGCTCGGCCGCCCACGGCACGCGCCGCACCGTCTTCTGATCCGCCTTGAGGATGATGTCGATCTCCGCCGGGCTCATGGCATCGCCGGTGTCGTTCGGATAGTCACCGGTGACGGTCTGCAGGAACACGCTCTCCGGCAGACGCATGCCGCCGTCCTCGGCGAACTTCTCCGCGGGCATGATCTTGCCGCGGGCAATGCCTGCCATGTCCGGAATGATGGCCTCGACTTCCGAAATGCCGTGATCACGGAAGAACTGGCGGATCTCGCTCACCATAAACTCACCACTTTCATCTGGTCTGCGCCCGCTCGCGGCTCGCCTGCCCGAAGGCGGCGAACAGCGCGCGTGAAAAAGGATTGCCCATCACCCGCCATTCCGGATGCCACTGCACCGCCACCGCAAAGCGCTGCGCCTGGCGCACGCGGAACGCCTCGATGACGCCGTCCGGTGCGCGCGCCTCGACCGCAAGCTCTCCGCCCAGCTGATCGATGCCCTGGTGATGCAGCGAATTCACCTCAATGCGGTCGCGCTCGGCGAGGCTGCGCAGCAGGCCGCCGGGTTCGAGCGTCACCTCGTGCGCCGGGCCGTACTGCACCTCCAGGGGCTGCGTCGTGTCGTCGCGATGATCCAGGTAACCGGGAATCTCGTGCAGGTTCTGGTGCAGCGTGCCGCCGAAGGCGACATTCATTTCCTGGAAGCCGCGGCAGATGCCGAACACCGGCACACCGGCCTGCACCGCCTTGCGGATCAGCGGCAGCGTAGTCGCATCGCGCGCCGGATCGTGCAGCGTGCCCGGAGCGCTCGGCGCCCCCTGGTACAGGCGCGGTTCGACGTTCGAAGGGCTGCCGGTAAACACCAGGCCATCCAGGCGCTGCAGCAGCTCGTCGAACCGCAGTTCCTCCGCGAGCGCCGGAATCATGACCGGGGCCGCATCGCTCGCATCCAGTACGGCGCGCGCGTACTTCTCCCCGACCATATGGAAAGGGTGCGCGCCGACCATGCGCCGGTCGGCGGAAATACCAATGAGCGGGCGGGCGGATGCCATGGGGCTTGCAGCCGGGTGTGTCTATTATATTCGACAAGCCCGAACCGACGACTCTCCAAAGAACCCGTGTATTAGACCATAGCCCGAGCCGGTAAGCCTGCAGTTGCGCTCGGCTGTGAAAGTGCGGTAAAGGCCTAAGTAACGCCCATTCCGGGCCACGCATGCCGCGGTTGCTGTGTCCGGTGCGATTTGCCGCGCCTGCCCCGGCGCCCGTATCCTGCGAAGGTCCGCGCCGCGCGGGCGTCAGATATCTTAAACACGCGCGCTATTGCGGATCACCCCATGGGTCCTAAGCCCTACGTCAACTCCTATTACGCAGCTTCGGTGCATCCGGTGGCGCCAAGGCCCGCGCTCGGGGGCAGCCTCGAGTGCGATGTGTGCGTGGTCGGCGGCGGCATCGCCGGATGCTCGGCGGCTTTGCACCTGGCCGAACGCGGCCTGCGCGTGGTGTTGCTTGAAGGCGAGCGCATTGGCTGGGGCGCTTCGGGCCGCAGCGGCGCCCAGGCGCTGTTTGGAATCGCGGCCGGCCAGCCCAAACTCGAACGGCTCATCGGTGCAGGCGACGCGCGCGCCGTGTGGGATGTGTCGGTGCAGGGGCTCGCACTCATGCGCGAGCTCATCGCCCGCTACCGCATCGACTGCGACTGGGCGGACGGGCACCTGCTCGCGGCGGTCAAGGCGCGGCACGAGCGGGAGCTGCGTGCGGAAACGCGCGAGCTCAACGACAAGTACGGCTACTCCAGCGTGCGCTACCTCGCGCGCGAGGAGTTGCGGGCGCTGCTCGCGACCGAGCGCTACCTGGGCGCGCTCTACGACAGCAACAGTGGCCATCTGCACCCGCTCAATTACACCCTCGGACTCGCCACCGCGGCGCAAGGCGCGGGCGTGCAGATTTTCGAGGCTACGCGGGCGCTGCGCTACGCCGCTTCGGGCAGCGCTCAGGTGCGCGTCAGCACCGCGGACGGCGAGGTACGTGCCCGGCAACTGGTGCTGTGCGGCAACGTCTACCTGGGGGCGACGGCGCCCGAGCTCGCCTCGAAAATCATGGCGGTCGCAACCTACATCGTCGCGACCGAGCCCCTGGGGGAGGAGCGCGCACGGCAACTCATCGCCAACAACGCCGCGGTCGCCGATATGAACTGGGTGCTGGACTATTTCCGGCGTTCGGCCGATCACCGCCTGCTCTTTGGCGGTCGCGTCAACTACTCGGGCCTGCGTTCGTTCGATGCCCCGGCGGCCACGCGGGCGCGCATGTTGAGTGTATTCCCGCAGCTCGAGCGCCGTGCGCATCGACTACGCCTGGGGCGGCGAGGTCGACATCACCGTGAATCGCGCACCCCACTTCGGCCGTCTGGCCCCCAACGTCTACTTCCTGCAGGGCTTCTCCGGTCACGGCATCGCACTCACCGGCATCGCCGGCAAGCTGGTCGCGGAGGCGGTCGCCGGCACCGCGGGCCGTTTCGATGTGTTTGCGCGGATCCCGCACGCCAACTTCCCCGGCGGGGCGGCGCTGCGCCGGCCGGCGCTGGTGCTGGCGATGCTCTACTACCGCATCAGGGACCTGTTGTAGCCGCTGTCAGCGGCGGGCGGCTGCGCCCTCAACACCCCAACAGGGTAGGATCGTCCCCGTGCATCACGCGCCAGCAATTTACCGCCAGGTCATTGGGCTCCTGTGGTTCGCCTGGGCCGTGTACTGGATGGTCTCGGCCATACGCATCAAGGCCGCGGTGCGCCGCGAGTCGATCGCCTCACGCCTGGCGCATGTCATACCGCTGGTGGTGGGCGGCGTGCTGATCGGCTGGCGCGCTATGCCGTGGGCCGCCCTCAACCTGCGCCTGTGGCCGCATTCGCTGCTCGCCTACGGCATCGGACTTGCGCTGCTGGTCGCGGGACTTACGTTCGCCGTCTGGGCGCGCGTGCATCTCGGGCGTAACTGGAGCGGTTCGGTAACCGTCAAGGCGGGGCACGAATTGATTCGCTCCGGTCCCTACGCGTACGTACGCCACCCGATTTACACCGGTCTCATCACCGCGGTGTTCGGAACCGCCATCAGTTCCGGCACCGTACGGGCGGCGCTGGGGCTGGTGATCATCACGCTGTCACTGGTGCGCAAGCTCCGTACCGAGGAAGCTTTCATGCGCGACACCTTCCCGGGCGAGTACCAGCGCTACTGCGCGCAGGTGCCCGCGCTCATACCGTTCACAAGAGTTCCGCAATCTGCACCGCGTTGAGCGCGGCGCCCTTGAGCAGCTGATCCCCCGACACGAACAGCGCAATCGAGCGCCCGCTGGGATCGCTCAGGTCCTGGCGAATGCGGCCGACGAGGATCGCGTCCTGCCCGGAGGCATCGCGGGGCATCGGAAAATAATTGCGCTCCGGATCGTCCACCAGCTTCACTCCCGGCGCCTCCCTGAGCAGGGCGCGCACTGCGGGCGGGGAAATCGGCCGCTGGCACTCGAAGGTGATGGACGCGGAGTGCGCGCGCAGCACCGGCACGCGTATGCAGGTCGCCGACACGCGCAGCTGCGGATCGCCAAAGATCTTGCGGGTTTCCTCCCTGACCTTGGTCTCCTCGTCGTTGTAGCCGCTCACCGGATCGACGCGGGTGTTGTGACTGAAGAGGTTGAACGCGTAGGGGTGCGGCAGCACCTTGGGCGCGTACTCGCGTCCCTCCAGGTAGGCGCGCGTCGACTCGCGCAGCTCTTGCATCGCCGCCGCTCCGCCACCGGAGGCGGCCTGGTAGGTGCTGACGATCAGCCGTTCGATGCGGTTCACCTTGTGGATCGGCCATAACGGGGTGATGGCGATGATGGCGCTGCAGTTGGGGTTGGCGATGATCCCCTTGTGCCCCTGCAAGGCCTGCGCGTTGATCTCCGGCACCACCAGCGGCACGTCCGCCTGCATGCGAAACGCCGAGGAATTGTCGATCACGGTCGCACCGGCGCGCACGGCAAGCGGCGCAAAGCGCTTCGAGGTGCTGGCGCCGGCCGAGAACAACGCCACGTTCACGCCGCGGAAGCTGTCTTCGGTCAGTTCACGCACGCTGAGCCCGACGCCGCGAAATGGCAGCGTCTTGCCGGCCGAGCGGTGCGATGCGAACAGGCGCAGTTCGGACAGCGGGAAGTGCCGCGCCTCAAGGCAACGGATCAGCTCCACGCCGACCGCACCGGTGGCGCCGACGATGGCAACAACCGGCGCCGCGGCGGCGGCGGCTGACGCAGAATTCGCAGGTGACATGCGACTCGTTTACCGTACCCGCCAGGCGCTGTAAAGCACACCAGATCGCCTGAGGCCATTCCATGGCGGAATCAATGCGCAACAAAGCGGTTGCATTTCCAGCTGCGCCTCCCTAATATGCAACCCGGAGGTTGCTATTCATGAATGATCGCATTGAAAAACGTGTGGAGCTGAAGGCCCCGGTCTCACGGGTCTGGCGCGCGCTGACCGACTACCGCGAGTTCGGCGCCTGGTTTGGCGTGAAGCTCGAGGGCCCGTTCGTGCCCGGCCAGCCGGCTGGCGGCCAGATTACTTATCCCGGCTGGGAGCACGTGCGGATGCAGCTGGTGGTGCAGAAAATGGAGCCGCAGAAGCGTTTCAGTTTCACCTGGCATCCTTACGCGGTGGACCCGAAGGCCGACTATTCCCAGGAGACGCCGACGCTGGTGGAATTTACCCTGGACAAGACCGCCGGCGGCACGCTCCTGGTGGTGACGGAATCCGGATTCGAGCGTGTCCCGGTCGCCCGGCGCGCGGAAGCCTTCCGCATGAATGACAGCGGCTGGGCGGCGCAGCTGGCCAGTATCGCGAAGCATGTCACGCAGCAACCCTGAGCCTGCGGCGCGCCGCCGCCAGCACGCGGCGGTGTTCGCAGCGCTGAGCGACGAGACGCGGCTGTCGCTGGTGACGGCGCTCGCCGGCGGCCGCTCGCGCTCCATCGCGCAGCTGACGGACGGCTCGCGGCTCACCCGCCAGGCGATCACCAAGCACCTGCGCGTGCTGGAGGGTGCGGGCCTGGTGCGCAGCAGTCGTCTCGGGCGCGAGAGCCGCTTTGAGCTGGACCCGCAGCCGCTTGAGGAGCTGCGCGCCTACCTCGAGCGGGTGTCCGAGCAATGGGATCAGGCGTTGTCGAGACTCAAGACGTTCGTCGAGAGCTGAATCGCAGCTAGCCGCCGGAGCGCGGTTGGTGCATGTCCTTCGGGAGCGGCTCGACCTGGTCGAACTTGCTGTAGTCGACGTTCAGGGTTCCGTCCTCGGCTTCCTCCAGCAGGTCCGGGAAGGCCGCGTTCCAGTGAATATCCTCGCTCGTATATTCCGTCCGCGCCGACAGCACCTGGCCAGTCGTGTCATCGGTGCCCGACACACTGAGGATGATGCTCGCATCTTTCTCGCGCAGCGACTGCGCGGTTTCTGAGCACAGCGGACTCGCATCGTCGATGACGTGCATGAGGGTCCAGCCGAGGGCGAAACTCGGATGTTGCGATCGCACCAGCGGCAGATCGACGATGCGCCGTATGCCCATGCCCTCCACGGTCGTGTCGTCGTACAAGAGGCGCAATTGCGCCGAGGCATCCTGGACGATGTTCTGGCGCTCGTTGGCGGCGCGCACCACGAAGGTCGTCTTACCGTCGATCGGGCGCACCACGGCGTTGCGGGTGAAGAGGAACCGCGCCCGCGGACGCGAGAAGCGCGCGAACATAATGCCGGTGATCAGCGCCAAGGACATGAGACCAGCGAAGATCTCGACCATGGCGACCAGGTGCCCGTAGAGCGTCTGCGGATGCATGTCCCCATAGCCCACGGTCGCGAAGGTCTCGACGCTGAAGAAAAACGCGCCCGCGAAGCCGGGCGGATTCAGGTTGGCGATGCATCCGGGTGCGAGGTGATAAAGGAGGCCGAACAGCAGGTCGAAGCCGAGAAAGAAAGCGGCCAGGGTCACGAACAGCCGTGGCCAGCTGACGGTCATGAAATGGTGGAACAGATCGCGCAGTGCGTTGCTCGGCAGGCCCTGGATGAGGAATTCGTAGCGGCCTCTCGTGACCCGCCGCGGTGTGGGCTGCCGGTGCCGGGACCGGCCTGCGGACGATTTCTTCTTCGTCCCTGCGCGATGTGTGGCGTCGCTCATGCGTCTTCAGGCTGCGAGCTGGCGCGCTCGCACCTCGAAGCACTTGTGGATCCGCGGGTTGCGCTCGAAGTCCTTCGGCAGCGTCGCCGCCGACACATCGCGGATCTCATAGCGTGTGCTTAAGGATTCTTCGAGTCGGAAACGCTGCGCGTTGGTGGAGAACACGATCAGTCCCGCTGACGCCAGGAGCTGCGCGCAGGTGTCGATGAGTTGGGGGTGATCGCGCTCGAGGTCCAGCACGCCTTCCATGCGCTTGGAGTTGGAAAACGTCGGCGGATCGAGGAACACCAGGTCGTAACGCTCGGGTGAACGGGCCGCATCCTTGAGCCAGCGCCGGCAGTCCGCCTGTATGAACGCGTGCGCTTTGCCATTGAAGCCGTTGACGGCGAGGTTGCGCTGCGCCCACTCAAGATAAGTGCGTGACATGTCGACGGAGGTGCTGGCCGCCGCGCCGCCAGCGGCCGCGTACACCGTGGCGGTGCCGGTGTACGAAAACAGGTTGAGAAAGCGCGCGCCGCGGGCGGCTTCCCGCAACCGCGCGCGCGTGGTGCGGTGATCGAGGAACAGCCCGGTGTCCAGGTAGTCCTCGAAGTTCACCCGAAACTTAAGCCCCCCCTCCTCCACCAGCTGGAAGTGCTCGCGCTCATCGAGCTTCTCGTACTGCTCGCCGCGCGCGGTGCGACGGCGCGTACGCACGCGGATGCGCTCGGGCGCCACCCCGGTTGCCTCCGGCAGACTCGCCAGCACCTCGCCGCGGCGTTTGCGCACGGCATCCAGCTCAATTTCCGCAGGCGCCGCGTATTCCTGCACGTACAGCCAGGACTCCTCGGGTTCCAGCGTGCGATACAGGTCAATCGCGAACGCGTACTCAGGCATGTCGGCGTCGTAGACGCGGTAGCAGGAGACGCCTTCGCGCCGCGCCCAGCCGCGCAGCCGCTTCAGATTCTTCCCCAGGCGGTTGGCGAACATGCGCGCGCCCGGCGTGTCCTTGAGGTGGGCGATGCCCTTGCCGAGCATGCCGGGCTCGCGCGCGCTGCCCGCCTCCACCTTGATGCGCAGCAGTCGACACTCGATGCCGCCGTTCCATACCGCATGGGTGCGATAGGCGCGCAGACCCAACTCCATGCCGAGCTCCGGTGCGCCGGTCAGGATCGCGGCGCTCCAGCCCTGGAAGCGCTCGCGCAGCACCGCGCCGAGCTCGCGGTGAACAGTGCGCGCCGCCTCGCGGTCCTCGAGGCGCACGCCGTAGGGCGGATTGGTGCACAGCAGCCCCGGCCGCGGGGGCGCTTCCGCAGTGGCCGGCGCGGCGTCGGCGAGCAGGCCAGTCTCAAACCGTGCGATACCTCCGACACCGGCGCGGCGGGCGTTGTCGCGGGCGTTGCCGATCGCCAGCCGGTCGCGATCGGTGCCACGCACCACGGCGCGAGTGCTCGCCCCGGCGCGCGTGCGCGCCTCCGCCTCTGCGCGCAGCCGCTCCCACAGCAGCGCGTCGTGGCCGCGCCAGCCGAGAAAGCCGAAATGCTCACGTGTCAGCCCCGGCGCCCGATCGGCGGCGATGAGGGCGGCCTCGATGCAGAAAGTGCCCGAGCCGCACATCGGATCCAGAAACTCCGCGCCCTGTGCCGCGAGCTCCATCCATCCCGAGCGCATGAGCACGCCCGCCGCGACATTCTCCTTCAACGGCGCCTCGCCTGCCGCGCCGCGGTAAGCCCGCCGGTGCAGGCTCTCACCCGACAGGTCGATGGAAACCGTGATCGCAGTGCCGTGCGCGTGCGCGTGCACCCGGACGTCGGGGCGCTCGAGCGCCACATCCGGCCGCGCGTCGGTGGCGAGGCGCATGGCGTCGACGATGCCGTCCTTGAGCTTCAACGCGCCGAAGTGGGTATGGGTGATGGTCGGATGACGGCCCGTGAAGTCGCATGCCAGCGTCGCGCCGGGCAACATGTGCGCAGGCCAGTCGAGCGCGCGCACGGCGGCGTGGAACTCGCTGGCGTCCTGCGCCTGAAACCCCGCCACCTCAAGATAGACGCGGTTGGCGACCCGCGACCACAGGCAGGCGCGGTACGCGACCTCGAGCGCTCCGCTGCACGCGACCCCGGTGGCGCGTTCGCGCACGTCCTGCGCGCCGAGCTGCTTCAGCTCGCGCGCCAGGAGATCGGTCAGTCCCCGCGGCGCGCTGACCAGGTACTTGAAGGGACTCGCGCTCACCTCACGACAGATCGATCCACGTCGTCTTCATCTCGGTGTATTTCTCGAGCGCGTGCAGGGACTTGTCACGCCCGATGCCCGACTGCTTGTAGCCGCCGAAGGGCACGGTCAGGTCATCCGCGTCGTAGCAGTTGATGTACACCGTGCCCGAGCGCAGCGCGCGCGCGGTGCGATGCGCGGTCGTCACATCGCGCGTCCACACCGCGGCGGCGAGACCGTAGATCACATCGTTGGCGATCTCGATGGCCTCCTCGACGTTCTTGAAGGTGATGGTCGACAGCACCGGCCCGAAAATCTCCTCGCGCGCAATGGTCATGTTGGGTTTCACGGCCTCGAATACGGTCGGCTCGATGAAGTACCCGCCACTGTCCTCGCGCACACGGCGGCCGCCGAAACGCAACTCGGCGCCGTCGTTACGCCCGGAGTCGATGTACCCCAGCACGCGTTTCATCTGCGTTTCATCGACTATCGCGCCCAGGCGCGTGGCCGGATCCAGAGGATCGCCGGGCTGCATCTTGCGGCTCACCGCCTGCACTTTCTCCAGCAGCGCGTCCTTGATGCTCTCCTGCACCAGGAGGCGCGAGCCCGCCGAACACATCTCGCCCTGGTTGAAGAAAATGGCGAACGCCGCGGCCTTGGCGGCGCGGTCCAGATCCGGGTAGTCGGCCATCACGATGTTAGGTGACTTGCCGCCGCACTCGAGCGACAGGCGCTTCAGGTTCGACTGCCCGGCGTACTGCATGATCTGCTTGCCGGTCGCGGTCGAGCCGGTGAAGGCGATGCAGTCCACATCCATGTGCAGGGCCAGCGCCTTGCCGGCGGTCTGCCCGAGGCCCGGCACGACGTTGAGCACTCCGGGCGGAATGCCGGCTTCGACCGCCAGTTCCGCCACCTTGATCGCGGTGAGCGGGGACTTCTCCGAGGGCTTTAGCACCAGTGAATTGCCCGCGGCCAGGATGGGTGCAAATTTCCACGCCGCCATGAGCAGGGGGAAGTTCCACGGCACGATGGCGCCGACCACCCCCATGGGCTCACGCGTAATCAGCGCGAGGGCATCATGCCCGGTGGGCGCCACCTGGTCGTATACCTTATCGATGGCTTCCGCGTACCAGCGGATGCAGCGCGCCGCGCCGGGCACATCCACTTTCAGGCTGTCAGTGATCGGCTTGCCCATGTCGAGCGTCTCGAGCAGCGCCAGCTCATCGCCGTGGGCCGCGACCAGGTCCGCGAACCGCAACAGGATGCGCTTGCGCTCCGTGGGCGCGAGATTCGCCCAGCTGCCTTCGCGGAACACGGCGCGCGCGGAACTCACCGCCCGGTTGATGTCCTCCTGGTCCCCGGAAGCAACCCGCGCCAGCAGCTTGCCGGTCGCGGGGTTCAGGCAGTCGAAGGTGGCGCCAGAAGCCGCGTCCGCGTAGCGGCCGGCAATGAAGGCCTGGGTGCGAAACTGCAGCGTCCGCGCCCGCTCGTGCCAGGAAATGCTGTTGGGTTTTGCGCTCATGATGACGGACCTTTTCGCAAATCAAAACGTCGCCGGGGTGCAGGCACTGATGATCTCACACGCCTCGCGCCCCACATTGCGGAAGCGATGCGGCAGCTGGCTGGCGAAATAATAAGCCTCGCCGGGTCCGAGTACGCGCGTGGCGCCGCCGACGGTCAGTTCGATCCTGCCGCGGATCACGACGCCAGCCTCCTCGCCCCGGTGCGCCAGCATCTCCTCGCCGGTAGCGGCACCGGCGGCGTAGCGCTCATGCAGCACGGTGAGCTGACGGGCGCTGCGCTGGGCGGCCACCAGGCGCAGCGAGACATCCGGGTTGCCGAGTTCCACGAGTTCATCGGCGCTGAAGAATGCCTGCGGCGCCACGCTCAGGTCCATGGTGAAAAACTCCGCCAGCGGCATGGGTATGCCATCCAGCACTTTCTTCAGCGAACTGACCGAGGGGCTCACCCGGTTCTGCTCGATAAGAGAGATGAGTCCGTTGGTGACCCCCGCGCGGCGCGCAAGTTCGCGCTGCGAGAGGCCAAATGTGGTTCGCACGCTGCGCAGCCGCGCTCCGACGTCGATGCTCATGGTGTTTAGGATCTTAGACAATAGAGGCGAAAATATCGCTTTCGTGGCTGTTTTTGTCCACTTTATTTATCATTCGCACCCCCCACGTCTGACCGCGCCGCACCGCCTGAGCGCATCGAGCCTGCCATGTCGAACTCCGATTTGTCCCTGCAGCGTTCCGACCTCGAGGCGCTGTGGCTGCCGTTCACGCCCAACCGACAATTCAAGGCAAAGCCGCGCCTGCTGGCTCGGGCGAGCGGCATGCATTACTGGACCCCGGACGGACGGCAGATTCTGGATGGGGTGGCGGGCCTGTGGTGCGTCAATGCCGGTCACGGCCGCCGCGAGATCACCGAGGCGGTGGCACACCAGCTCGAGACTATGGACTACGCGCCACCGTTCCAGATGGCGCACCCAGGGGCGTTCGCGCTCGCCAACGAGCTGGTGAAGATCGCGCCCGCGGGCCTGGATCATGTGTTCTTCACCAACTCCGGTTCCGAGGCGGTCGACACGGCGCTGAAGATCGCCCTCGCCTGGCACCGTGCCCGCGGTGACGCCACGCGCACGCGCCTCATCGGCCGCGAGCGCGGCTATCACGGCGTCGGCT
The DNA here is from genome assembly GCA_963793895.1 of uncultured Gammaproteobacteria bacterium. GTDB lineage: Bacteria > Pseudomonadota > Gammaproteobacteria > Steroidobacterales > Steroidobacteraceae > 13-2-20CM-66-19. The sequence goes on along the minus strand of CAWCBV010000004.1, from coordinate 428,681 downwards.
TCGGCGGCATTTCAGTTGGCGGCATCTCGCCTAATCGCAAGGCCTGGTCGACGGCGCTTCTCCCCGGCGTCGATCACCTGGCGCACACCCATGACCTGGCGAAGAACGCCTTCTCGCGCGGCGCGCCGGCACATGGCGCCCACCTCGCCGACGAACTCGAGCGGCTCGTTGCGCTGCACGACGCGTCGACCATCGCCGCGGTGATCGTCGAGCCCATCGCCGGCTCCACCGGAGTGCTGATTCCGCCGCAGGGTTACCTGAAACGCCTGCGCGAGATCTGCGACCGGCACGGCATTCTGCTGATATTCGATGAGGTGATCACCGGCTTCGGGCGCACCGGCGCGCCGTTCGCGGCCCAGGAGTTTGGCGTGACGCCGGACCTGCTGACCCTCGCCAAGGGCATGACCAACGGCTGCGTGCCGATGGGCGGGGTGCTCGTCAGCAAGTCCGTGTACGACACCTTCATGCAGGGTCCGGACGGCATCGAGCTCTTCCACGGCTACACGTACTCAGCCCATCCGGTCGCGTGCGCGGCGGGGCTGGCGACGCTCGGTATCTACCAGCGCGAGGGCCTGCTGACGCGCGCGAAGTCGCTCGCCGGGAAATGGCAAGACGCCGCCCATGCGCTTCAAGGCCTGCCGCACGTCATCGACGTGCGCAACTACGGACTCATCCTGGGGCTTGAACTTGCGCCCATCGCGGGCAAGCCCGGCGCGCGGGCATTCGAGGTGTATACCAGGTGCTTCGAGCGCGGCCTACTGGTACGGCAGACCGCGGACATCCTCGCGCTGTCGCCGCCGCTTATTGTTACGGCTGAGCAGATTGCAGAGATGTTCGGCACGTTGAGCGACGTGCTGCGCGGGAAATAAACTTCTTAGGCGTGCGCCCGCGGCGCACGGGCCTGTCGCCCGTGCGCGGCCATTATTTCGCCAGCGGTGATTAAGCGTGCGGCTGGTGCGATCCGCGCCGTCCGCGCGAGACCAGCATCCACGCCAGCAGGGCAATCACGATGACACTGCCCACCAGTATTTCCATTTCCGACAGGTTGAACGCGCTCGTGCGCGACGCGGTTACGACCACGGTCTCCACGGCACACCTCCTCAGTTAACAGGATTTCCACTGCCACTCACGCGCTGAGCGTCCCACGCAACCGAAGCGCGCATAAAGAGGGCCGTCGTGGATTTGCGACGGATTTCAAGCCGATAGTGTGTTATGTCAGCGCGCGGGCTTCGAAGATCGCGTAGATCTTGGAGCAATCCTCGAGCACTTCCCAAGTGCCGGCAAAGCCCGCCGGCACCACGAACGCGTCGCCGGGCCCGAAGACATTGCGTTCACCGCTTTCGCTGTGGATGACCACCCGCCCGGCGGTCATCACGCATAGCTCGTTTTCGGTGTAGCGCACGCGCCATTTGCCGCGCGTCGCGGACCAGCGGCCGGCAAAAAACTGCTGGCTGTTATCGGCGAAGTAGTTCTCCACCCGCAGCTGCGGGCTGCCGGCCAGGAGACGCTCGGCGGGGGGTTCGGACACCTCCGCCGCCACCGTGCCGTCGAGGCGAACCAGGCGTGAGTTCATGAGTGCGTGGCACAGGTGTTCATGCCAGGAAATTCTAGCGCGAAGGCGCGCCGCGGGTTGCAACGATCGCGGCGCGCCTTCCCAACCGCCCGGAAGCGGCTTAGTCACGGCTTGCAACCTGCGCGGACGCGGGCAGTTCGACCCGCACCGTCACCCGCCGCTCGAGGGCATAGGCATCAAGATCGCCCTCCGCAGCCGCTGCTTCCACCTTGCCGTGCGCCTCGATGAGGATGCGTTCCTCGGGCACTCCCGCGGCACTCAGCACCTCGGCGACCCGGCGGGCGCGCCGCAAGGACAGCTGCTCGTTGTAGGCAACAGAGCCGCGCGGATCGGCGAAGCCGGCGATGCGCAGCTTCGCCTGCGGCACGCTGGCCACCAGCGCGCCGAGTTTCAGCAGCGGCGACATCGCCTGGACAGTGACGCCGTCATCGTCGGTGCGAAAGCTCACATCGAGGCCGATCTGGTCGGTCTGCTGCAGGGTAGCGTCCAGCTGCGCGCCGTGCACGCGGGCTTGCTCGAGCGAGCCGTCGAGCTCGGCGACCTGGGCGGTGAGCTGCGTACGCTGCGCCTCGCTGTGCGCAAAGTCCGCGGCCAGTGCCGCCTCTTTTTGGCTGTGCCGATGGTAGCGCGCGCCGAGCCAGGTGCCCGCAACAGCGCCCACCATCGCACCCACGGGTCCGCCGGTGACTGCGCCGACGACGACCCCGGTGGCGAAGCCGGCGTTTTGCGGGCGGGATGGACTGCCCTGCGGATCGTCCGCAGCGCCCGCCGCAGCCGCGAGCACGGGCGCCCCGGCAAGACACGCGGCCACACTCAAGCCCAGCGCCCCGCGGCGGATCTTGAAAGTCGGAAGATTCATAGTGCCTCCTGTTCCCTTGTTGGTCGGTGACGGGAACGAAAGTGGGTTCCCGTCTTCGCACTGTCATTTCAGCGCGGGGCGCGGCCGGGCAAATGATGCAAAAGCGTCAAGGCGCCGATGATTCGTGGCGAAACATGGCAGCGCGGCGTGATCGCATATACTCGCGGCCTCCAACACGGGAACCCGCCATGCCACACCACACTCATGCGCGAGCGCTCACGCGTGCCGCCGGCGCGCTCGTCGCGCTCCTCGCCCTACTTCCCTGCGCACAGGGGGCGGCGACCGGGGCCGCCAGCGAAACCGGGGTGTTGCGCGCCACGCTGCCCAACGGGCTGCGGGTGGTGATCGTGCGTAACACGCTCGCCCCCGTGGTGGCGACCTCCGTGAACTACCTGGTCGGTTCGGACGAGGCGCCGGCGGGATTTCCCGGTACCGCGCATGCGGAGGAACACATGATGTTCCGCGGCAGCCCGGGACTTACCGCCGAGCAGCTCGCGGACATCGGCAGCGTCATCGGCGGGGATTTCAATGCCAACACGCGCGAGGACCTCACGCAGTACCTGTTCACCGTTCCCGCGGACGACCTGGACGTGGCGCTGCACATCGAGGCCTTGCGCATGCGCGCAGCCCTCGACAACCCGAAAGAGTGGAACAAGGAGCGCGGCGCGATCGAGCAGGAGGTGGCACAGGATCTGTCCGAGCCCTCCTATCGGCTGTTTGAGAAGCTGCGCGCGCGCATGTTCGCCGGCACGCCCTACGCGCACGACGCGCTCGGCACCCGGCCGTCCTTCGAGAAGACCAGCGCGCGGATGCTGAAGAGCTTCCACGACACCTGGTACGCGCCCAACAACGCCATCCTCGTGATCGCCGGCGATGTCGATCCGCCGGGCGCCTTGAGCGAAGTGCGGCGGCTGTTTGGGGATATCCCCGCCAAGAAACTACCGGCCAAGCCGCGCGTGCACCTGCGTCCGGTGCATGGCACCTCCTTCACGGTCGACACCGATCACCCCAATGGCTCGCTCATGATCGCGCTGCGCGTGGCGGGTCCGAAGGATCCGGACTTTGCCGCGCTCGAGGTGCTGGCCGACGTGCTCAGCAACCGTCGCTTCGAGCTCTACGGCCTGGTGCCAAAGGGCAAGGCAATTGCGGCCGAGTTCGCGCTCGATCCCCTGCCCGAAAGTGGCCTCGCCTACGCAGCGCTCTCCTTTACCAGCGGCGATGACCCCAGGGCGCTCGAGGGCGAGGTGCGCGCGATCCTTGCGCGCGTGGCGCACGAGGGGGTGCCGGCAGAGCTGGTCGACGCAGCCAAACTCCAGGAGCGCAGCGCCGCGCAGCTGCAGCGCAACTCCATCCCCGACCTCGCCTCCGCCTGGTCGGACGCACTCGCACTCTATGGACTCGTCTCCCCGGATGAGGATCTGGCGCGGATCGAGCGCGTCACCGCCGCTGACGTCAACCGCGTGGCGCGCAGGTACCTCGACCTCGGCCAGGCCATAACCGGCATCATGCTGCCGCGCGGCTCGGGCCCCCCGGTCGCCGGCAGCGGCGGGTTCGGCGGCCGCGAATCGATCGCCCTGGGCGAGGCGCATCCGACGGCGTTGCCGCCCTGGGCACAAAAGGCGCTCGCACGGCTGGAAGTTCCGCCGTCAACCGTGCAGCCCCTCGTCAGCAAACTGCGCAACGGCCTTACGCTCATCGTGCAGCCCGAAGATGTCAGCGACAGCGTCAGCGTCTACGGCCACATCCGCAGTCGGCCCGAGACCGAGGAATTCACCGGCCAGGAGGGCGCCGCGCAGGTGCTCGAGCGCCTGCTGACCTGGGGCACCGAGAACTATGATCGGCTCGCATTCCAACAGGCGCTGGACGCCATCGGCGCGCAGGAGCACGCCGGAACGGACTTCTCGGTGCAGTCGCTGGCGGAGCATTTCGATCGGGCGCTGCAACTGCTGGCCGACAACGAACTGCACCCCGCGCTCCCCGACGCGGGGCTCACGGTCATTCGTGGCCAGCAGGCTCTCGGTGTCGCCGCGCGCAACGCCAGTCCCGGCTTCCTGGCTCAGCGCTCGCTGCGGGCGGCGCTGTTTCCGCCTGAAGATCCGAGCCTGCGCATGGCGACCCCGGAGTCGGTGCGCGCACTCGATCCTGCCATGGTGCGCGCCTACTACCAGCGTGTATTCCGGCCCGACCTCACGAGCATCGTGGTGATCGGCAAGGTAACCCCGGAAGCCGCGCGCGCCGCGGTCGGTAAATACTTCGGTGCCTGGAGCGCGGACGGTCCCGCGCCGGCGATCGACCTGCCGCCCGCCCCCGCGAACCGCCCCGCTTCGATCGCGGTGCCGGATGCGAGCCGGGTCCAGGATCGGGTGGTGCTGGCCCACACCCTCGCGCTCACGCGTTCGGACCCTGACTATTACGCCTTGCAACTCGGCAACGCCGTGCTCGGTGGCAGCTTCTACGCCACGCGCCTGAGCATCGACCTGCGCAAGAACGCGGGCCTCGTGTACTCGGTCGGGTCCGTGCTGCAAGCCGGACGCACGCGCAGTGTCTACCTGGTCGAGTACGCCAGTGATCCCGGCAACGTGGTGAAGGCGGCCGACATGGTGGCGCGCGAAGTCACGGCAATGCAGGATGCGGCCGTGGGCACCGATGAGCTCACCCGCGTCAAGGCGTGTCTCCTGCGCCAGCTTCCCTTAAGCGAAGCGGGTATCGCGGAAATCGCCCGCGGGATGCTGGCGCGCAGCGACCTGGGCTTGCCCCTGGATGAACCCACCAACGCGGCGAAGCATTACATCGGGCTCGACGGCGCGGCGGTGCAGACGGCGTTTCGCAAATGGCTGCGGCCACAGGATCTGGTGCGCGTCAGCCAGGGCCCGCCGCCACTTTGAGACCCTAAGCCTCCTTCTTATTGGGGAGGGCGGCTGAACCGTCCGGTCGGTACAGTCGCGCTCTCCTATGTATTTTCGCAACCCCATTCCCAGCCAGCCGGCGCGTGCGCGCGTGCTGGATGCGGCCGAACGACTTGTGCTTGAGACCGGCGCCGGCCACCTGACACTGGATGCCGTGGCAAAATGCGCCGGCCTCAGCAAAGGCGGACTGCTGTATCACTTTCCGAGCAAGGATTTGCTCCTGGAAGCGATGCTCACGCGCTTCCTGAGTGACATCGAGGCGCAGATCGCGACGCGCAGTGCCCGCGGCAAGGGCGCACCGACGCACCTGGACGAGTTTCGTGAGCGGGTGCGCGTACTGCTCGAGCTGCCGCGGGCGCGACGCCGGGCGGGCGCGGCGCTGCTGGCCGCATCCGCCGACAAGCCGGCGCTCATGGCGCGCTGCCGCAAGAGCTACCGCGAGTTCGTGGACGAGATCGCCACGCTCCCCGGAGGTTTCGAGCGCGCCGCCCTGGTGCAGCTGGCGGTGGATGGCCTGGTGCTCGGGGAACTGCTGCAGCTGTCCCCGTACACGTCGGAAGAACGCTCGAAGTTGGTCAAGGCGCTCATCAAGGCCGCGGACCAGTGCGGGAGAATGCAATGAGACCGGACGCTCACAAGCCTGGTGCTGCGATTCTTGGTGCTGCGATTCTTGCCGCGGCGGCGCTGTCGGCCTGCGCGGTCGGGCCTGACTTCCATGCACCGGCGGCGCCCGACACGACGCACTACACACGCGCGCCGGAACCGGCCGCCACGGTTGCGGCCGAAGGGCGCAGCGGTGCGGCGCAGACCCTGATCGCAGATCGCGACATCCCGGCCGACTGGTGGACGCTGTTCCACTCGGCGCCGCTCGATGAGTTGGTGCGCCGGGCGCTCGCCGACAATCCAGGCGTACAGGCCGCGAGCGCCACGCTGCGCAACGCCGCCGAGACCTGGCGCGCGGAGCGTGGCGGACTGCTGCTGCCCGCCGTGGACGCGCAGGCGCAGGCCGCGCGCCAAAAGGAACCCGGCGCCGTTCTCGGCGAGCCGGGTCTGCCGGCGGTTACTTTCAGCCTCTTCGACGTCTCGGTCGGAGTGACGTATCGACTCGATCTGTTCGGCGCATCGCGCCGCCAGATCGAAGCCCTGCGCGCCCAGACCGACTTCCAGCGCTTCGAACTCGAAGCTGCCTACCTCACGCTCGCCGGCAACGTGGTCACGACCGCGGTCAACATCGCCTCGCTGCATGCGCAGATCGCGGCGCTCACCGAGATCATCGCCAGTGAACACGAGCAGATGAAGGTCGTGCAGCGGCAGTTCGATGCCGGGGCCGCGTCGCGCTCCGACGTGCTCGCGCAGCAAACTCAGGTCGCCGCAAACGAGGCGCTGCTGCCGGGGCTGCGAGAAGCAGCTCGCCCAGGCACAACATCGCCTCGCGGTACTCGCCGGCCGTACGCCCGATAACACCGAACTGCCGGACTTCACGCTCGAGGAGCTGACCCTGCCGGCGGAACTGCCGCTGTCGGTGCCCGCGAAGCTGGTGCGACAGCGCCCCGACGTGCAGGCCGCGGAGGCGCTGCTGCACCAGTCAACCGCGCAGCTCGGGGTCGCGACCGCCAACCTGTACCCGCAGCTGAATCTCACCGGCTCGATAGGCTCGGAAACGGTTGCGGCGAGTGACCTGTTCAAGTCCGGCTCCGGCGCCTGGAACATCGGCGGCACACTGCTGCAGCCGTTGTTTCACGGTGGCGAACTGCGCGGGCTTAAGCGCGCGGCGCGCGCGGACCTCGATCGCGCCACCGCTGAATATCGCCAGGCGGTTTTGGCCGCACTGCAGGACGTCGCCGACACGCTGCGGGCCCTCGAGGCGGACGCCCGTACGCTGCAGGCGGACACCACCACCGAGTCGGACGCGCGCGACGCGCTCGCATCACGAAGCTTCAGTATCAGGCGGGTGGCGTGAGCTACCTCGCACCTCTTGAACGCGCGAACGTACATACCTGCAGGCGCGCCAGAGTGCGCATCCAGGCGGAAGCCGCGCGCTATGCCGATACCGCCGCGCTGTTCCAGGCGCTCGGGGGCGGCTGGTGGAACCGGGATAACGGGAAGGAGAATCGCGAGTGAACAGTCCGTCTCAAGACCGGCGAGTCGACCCGGAGGCCGCTGATGGGGCGCCGCGTGATCATCGTGGTGGTGGTCGTGCTCGTGTTGTTCGCGGTGATTGCCGGCATCAAAGTCTATCCAGATCCGCGGGATGATCGCGCAGGCGGCGAAAAACGGCGCGCCGGCGCAGACGGTCACCACCATGGTTGCGGGATACTCCGACTGGCAGCCGGAGATCACCGCGGTCGGCAGCGTGCGCGCGGTGCGCGGCGTGGACATCACGACCGAGGTCGCCGGCCTCGTCCGCAGCGTCAACTTCCACTCCGGCGAGGATGCGAAAGAGCGGCCAGGTGCTGGTACAGCTCAATGCCGATGCGGACGTCGCGCACGCTGCACTCGCTCGAGGCGGCCGCGGATCTCGCCGCCACCGTGTATGCGCGCGACAAGGTGCAGTTCGACGCCCAGGCCATCAGCCAGGCGCAGCTCGATGCGGACGCGGCGGACCTGCAAAACAAGCGCGCCCAGGCGGCCGCCCAGGCCGCGCGGTGGCGAAGAAGATCGCTGCGCGCGCCGTTCGCCGGCCGGCTCGGCATCACCACGGTCAACCCGGGCCAATACCTCAACACCGGCGACAAGGTCGTCACGCTGCAGGCACTCGATCCGGTGTACGTCGATTTCCGCCTGCCGCAGCAGCAGCTGCGCGCAGGTGCACGCCGGGCCTCGATGGTGCGCCTCTCCGCTCGACGCGTTCCCCGGCGAGAGCTTCACCGGCAAAGTCAACGCGATCGATCCGCTGCGTCGATACGGCGAGCCGCAACTTCCAGGCCGAGGCGACCGTCGCCAACCCGGCGCATTTGCTTATGCCCGGCATGTTCGTGCGCGTCGCGGTGCTGTCCGGCGACGTGCAGCACTATCTGACGCTGCCGCAGACCGCGATTACCTACAACCCCTACGGCTCGACGGTGTTCCTGGTGGTCAAGGACGCCGCACGGCAAGCGCACCGCGCAACAGACCTTCGTGACCACCGGCCCGACCCGCGGCGACCAGATCGCGATCCTCAAGGGCATCAAGGAGGGCGATGAGGTGGTCACCAGCGGGCAGCTGAAACTGAAGAACGGCACGCCGCTCGACATCAGCACCGCCGCCACAGCCCAGCAACGACGCGAACCCCGACTCCGCAGGAGCACTGAGGAGGCGCGATGAAGTTCACCGATCTGTTCATCGAGCGCCCGGTCCTCTCGGCAGTCGTCAGCCTGCTGATCCTGGTGCTCGGGCGCGCGCGCGATATTCCAGCTGCCGGTCAGCCAGTTTCCGCAGACGGAAAACGCCGTGGTCACCGTCACCACGACCTACTACGGCGCCGATGCCAGACCATCGCCGGCTTCATCACCCAGCCGCTGGAAGCCGGCGATCGCGCAGGCGCAGGGCATCGACTACCTGTCCTCCTCGAGCAGCACCGGCGTCGTCGGTCATCACCGCGACGCTGCGGCTGAACTACGACTCCAACCGCGCGCTGACCGAGATCAACACCCAGGTGGCCTCGGTCCGCAACCAGCTACCGCCGCAGGCGCAGCAGCCGGTGACTCACGGTGGCAGATCGGCCAGACACGTCGACGCCATGTACCTCGGCTACTTCAGCGACACGATCCCGCCGAACAGCGTCACCGACTACCTGCTGCGGGTGGTGCAAGCCGAAGCTCGATTCCATCGACGGCGTGCAGACCGCCGAGATGCTCGGCGGCCGCGCCTGTTCGCGCTGCGCGCCTGGCTCGATCCGCAGCGCATGGCCGCCCACGGCGTGGCCGCCGACGACGTCTACGCGGCGCTCGGCGCCAACAACTACCTCGCCGCCGTTGGCTCAGACCAAGGGTCAGATGGTGACCGTCGATCTGACGGCCAACACCGACGTCGCATTCGCTGGATGAGTTCCGCCACCTGGTGGTCAAGCAGCAGAACGACGCGCTGGTGCGGCTCGAGGATGTCGCCAACGTCGTGCTGGGCGCCGAGAACTACGATTTCAACGTCGCCTTCAGCGGCCAGCGCTCGGTGTTCATCGGCATCAAGGTGGCGCCGCAAGCGCCAACGTGCTCGATGTGGTCGAAGCGGGTGCGCGCCGCGCTGCCCGACATCGCGACGCAGCTGCCAACCGGTGTGACCCAGAAGATCGCCTACGACGCCACCAAGTTCATCACCAGCTCGATCAATGAAGTCATCAAGACGCTGGTCGAGGCGCTGCTCATCGTGACGGTGGTGATCTTCCTGTTCCTGGGCAGCCCGCGCGCGGTGGTCGATGCCAGTCGTCGCCATGCCGCTGTCGCTGATCGGCGCATTCTTCCTGATGCTGGCGCTCGGCTACTCCATCAACCTGCTGACCCTGCTGGCGCTGGTGCTCGCGATCGGGCTGGTCGTCGACGACGCCATCATCGTGGTCGAGAACGTCGACCGGCACCTGAAGGAAGGCGTGACGCCCTTGAACGCCGCGCTGCAGGCGGCGCGCGAGCTCGGCGGGCCGATCATCGCCATGACCATCGTGCTGGTGGCGGCCTATGTGCCCGATCGGATTCCAGGGTGGGCTCACCGGCGCGCTGTTCACGCAGTTCGCCTTCACGCTGGCCGGTGCGGTGACGATCTCCGGCTGTGATCGCGCTGACGCTCTCGCCGATGATGTGCTCGAAGGTGTTCACGCGCCGAGCAGGAAGAAGGACGCTTCACGCACTTCCTCGACCGCACCTTCAACCGCATGCGCGATCGCTACAAGCGCCTGCTCTCGAGCTGGCTCAAGACCTGGCAGGTGGTGGTGCTGTTCGGGGCGCTGCTGCTGCCCGGGCGTGGTGCTCCTGTTCATGACCTCGAAGTCAGAGCTTGCGCCGCAGGAGGACCAGGGCATCGTGCTCGAGCAGACCATCGGACCACCGAATGCGACGCTCGCCGCAGATGCAGGCCTACTCCGACATGGAGTTCGGCGATCGCGCAAGAAGCTTCCCGAGTACGAGGCAGATGTTCCAGCTGACCGGCGCGCCGTCCGTGAACCAGGGCTTCGGCGGCGTGCTGTTGAAGCCCTGGGACGAGCGCACACCGCAGCGCCGACGAGCTGCAGATGGTGCTGCAGAACGAGTGGAACAAGATCGCCGGGCGCGCGCGTCGCGGCGTTCCAGTTCCCCTCGCTGCCCGGCTCGTCTGGGCTTGCCGATCCAGTTCGTCATCACGACCACCGAGCCGATCGAGAACCTCAACGAGGTCGCAACGCAGGTGCTCGACAAGGCGCAGGGCGAGCGGCATGTTCTGGTTCATCGATTCGGACCTGAAGCTCGACAAGCCGCAGTCGACCGTGACCGTCGATCGCGACATGGTGAGCGACCTGGGACTGACGCAGCAGAACGTGGGCGGCGCGCTGGCCGCGGCCCTGGGCGGCGGCTACGTCAACTACTTCTCCATCGCCGGCCGCTCCTACAAGGTCATCCCGCAGGTGCTGCAGGTCGACCGCCTGAATCCCGACCAGGTGCTCGACTACTACGTGCACTCCGGTGACGGCTCGCTGATCCCCGCGCGCACCGTGGCGAGCCTCAAGACCTCGACCGTGCCCGAGACCATCAGCCACTTCCAGCAGCTCAACTCCGCGACCATCGCCGGAGTGACCGGCGTCAGCCGAGGCCGATGCGCTCAAGTTCCTGCGCGATACGCTGCAAGGAGGTCGCGCCGAGCGGCTACAACGCCGACTACTCCGGACGAGTCCCGGCAGTTCATGCTGGGCTCCGGCAGCTTCGTGCTGACGCTGATCTTCGCGCTGATCATCGTGTACCTGGCGCTGGCCGCGCAGTTCGAGAGCTTCCGCGATCCGGCGGTCATCCTGGTGTCGGTGCCGATGGCGCTGTTCGGCGCGCTGATCTTCATCAACCTCGGGGTCACTGGGCTCTCGCTCAACATCTACACGCAGGTGGGACTGGTGACGCTGCTCGGCCTGGTCAGCAAGCACGGCATCCTCATCGTGCAGTTCGCCAACGAGCTGCAGCGCGCCGGGCACTCCAAGCTCGCATGCGATCGAGGAGGCGGCCGCGGTGCGGCTGCGGCCGATCCTGATGACCACCGCGGCCATGGTGTTCGGTGTGGTGCCGCTGGTCATCGCCTCGGGCGCCGGCGCCGCCGGACGGCGGAACATGGGCATGGTGCTGTTCACCGGACTGTCGATCGGCACCCTGTTCACGCTGTTCGTGGTGCCGGCGATGTACATCTTCATCGGCGCCGACCACGGTCACGAGCGCAAGCTGGGCGGCGATCCTGGCAAGGCCGCAACCGCAGCCACAGCCTGATGGGGCGTCGTCGGCGTCAGCCCCGGTGGCTGCCGTTGACGTGCATCGCCACGAGTCCCGACCAGGGCGGCAACGTCCAGGTGGTAGCTCCGCCCACCGCCTCGAGCATGCGCCAGTTGCCGGGCAGCGGCGGCGCGAGCGTCTGCGGCTTAGCGCCGAGATTAAACACGCACAGGAGCTGTTCGCGCTCGCAGCTGCGCTCGAAGCTTAAGACCGAGTCGGACGCCTCGATGACGCGGATCGCACCCGCGCGCAGCGCCGCACTTCTGTTGCGCAACGCCACCAGCCGTCGCGTGAGCAAAAGCAGCGACTGCGGATCGTGCTCCTGGGTCTCCACCGCAAGCGCGAGGTGCTCGGCGGGAATCGGCAGCCACGAGCGCGCCGTGGAAAATCCTGCGCCCGGGCGCGCGGTCCACGGCATGGGTGTGCGGGCGCCGTCCCGGCCGAGCGTCAGCGGCCAGTTGGCGATCGCTTCGGGATCCTTGAGGTCCGCGAACGAAATCTGCGCCTGTGGCAGGCCGAGCTCCTCGCCCTGATACAGGAATATATTGCCGCGCAGGCTCACCAGCAGGAGCAGAGCCAGGCGCGCCACGGCGTCGCGGTTCGCACCCGGCGCCCAGCGCGAGACCGCGCGCGGCGCATCGTGGTTGGAAAACGCCCAGCTCGGCCAGCCGGTCTGGCCATCATCGGGCCAGGCTTCCAGCGCCGCGCGCACCAGCGCCGGCGTCAAGGCCGCGGCGATACAGGAAATTGAATCCGTAGGCGGTGTGCAGCCGCCGGTCGCCCGCGGTATACAGTTTCATGGACGGCTCGGCGTCCTCGCCGCCGATCTCGGCGACCGTGAAGCGTGCGTCGTACTGCTCGGTGAGTGCGCGGATGCGCTCGAGGAAGGGCAGGAGATCGGCATGGCCCTTGTTGTGTGTCATCACCTGGAAATCGACCGGCCGCGTGCGCGGCGTACCGTCCGCGGGTCGCGGCGGATTGTCGCGTAAGCCTGGGGTCGTGCATCACATAGTCGATCGCATCCAGCCGGAAACCGTCCACGCCGCGATCCAGCCAGAACCGCGCGCACTTCAGCAGTGCATCCTGCACCTGCGGGTTGTGCACGTTGAGGTCGGGCTGCTCGGCGAGGAAATTGTGCAGGTAGTACTGGCCGCGGCGCGCATCCCAGGTCCATGCCGGGCCGCCGAACAGGGACTGCCAGTTCGAAGGCGGCGAGCCGTCGGCTTTCGCGTCCGCCCACACGTACCAGTCGGCGCGCGGGTTGTCGCGGTCGGCGCGACTCTGCCGGAACCACGGATGCTGATCAGACGTGTGCGAGTAGACCTGGTCGATGATGATGCGCAGGCCAGCGCGTGCGCGCGTTCGATGAGCTCGATCGAAGTCCGCCAGCGTGCCGAAGATCGGATCGACGTTGCAGTAGTCCGCCACGTCGTAGCCGAAGTCCTTCATCGGCGAGGTGAAGAACGGCGATAGCCAGATGCGCCTCGACTCCCAGCGAGGCGATGTAGTCGAGGTGCGCCGTGATGCCGGGCAGATCGCCGATGCCATCGCCGTTGGAATCGGCAAAGCTGCGCGGATAGATGTGGTAGATCACCGCGCCGCGCCACCACTGGGGCGCGCGTGGCCGGCTGCTGCCGCCGGTGCGCTCATTCGGCCACCGCCGCGCACACCACGAAGTCCAGCGGCGCGACCGCAACGTGATAGCTGCCGGGGGCCGAAGATTCCGGCTGACAGGCGCCGTGCAGCGCGACGAAGCGCCGCGATGCGCTTTCGATGAGCACCTGCGTGCTGACCGCGGTCAGGGAAGTGTTGAAGGCGAGCAGGATTTCGCGGCCGTTGTCAGGATCAATGCGCGACACAGCGAACAGTCCCGGCCTGGGCCCGGAGCTGCGCACGATCTGCCGCCCGCGGCGCAGCGCCGCCTGGGTGCTGCGCAGCTGTGCAAGCCCGGCGATCGCACGGTACAGGGGATGCCGGGTGTCGAAGTGGCTGCCACCTGCCGAGTGCGCTGCCGAGGGGCGCTCGCTGCGGTAGGAAGCGACCTGGCTCGCAAACATGTCCTGGCGCGCATCCTGGTCCCCACCTGCGCCCGCGAAGCCCTGCTCGTCGCCGTAGTACACGACCGGCACACCGCGCAGCGTGAACAGCATGGCGTGGGCCAGCAGCACGCGCCGCAGCGCCTCGTCAGCGCTGATGCCGGGCCGCAGCTTGCTGCACGAAATACCCGAAGCGCCCATCGTCGTGATTGCTGATGAAAGTCGGCAGCTGCAGCGCGGCCGCCGCCCCACCCTCGTACAGCGCATCGTCCTCGAACAGTGTCGCCAGCACCTCGGTGCCGGCCTTGCCGCCCACCGTCTCACGCACCGCGGCCGCGAAGGCGAAATCGAGCACCGCCGGCAAGCGGTCGACGCGCGTGTGAACTGCGAGCAGCGCCGGGTCCATTTTCGACGGTCGCTGACCTCGCCGAAGATGTGGAAGTTGGGAATCCCGTGCGGCACGCGCGCGCGCCAGCATCGCCGGCACGAACGCCTGCCAGAACTCCGGGTTGACGTGCCTGGCGGTGTCGATGCGGAAGCCGTCGACCCCGAAGCGCTCGATCCACTCACCGTAGATGTCGATGAATCCCCGCACCACGCGCGGGTTCTCGGTCATCAGGTCATCGAGCCCGAAGAAGTCCCCGAAGGTCGAACTCTCGCCACTGAAAGTGGTGTTGCCGCGGTTGTGGTAGTAGATCGGGTCGTTCAGCCAGTCGGGAACCTTGACGTGCTCCTGGCCGCGCGGCACGTAGGGCGTGTAGGCGTAGTCGGGGCGAGTGAGCTTAGCGAAGTTTTCCGCGGTCTGATGGGGCGCGTCGTCGCCCAGAAAGCCGCTGTTGATCGGCTCACCGTCAACACCCCCGCGCCTCGTGTATGGGTAGTCGGCGTGCGAGCGATACGGACAGGCGCTCGTCGGGCATTCGCGGTAGCGGATGACGTCGGCCGTGTGGTTGGTGATGATGTCGAGATAGACCTTCATGCCCCGGTCGTGGGCCGCCGCGATGAACGCGTGCAGATCCTCATCGGTGCCGAAATGCGGATCGACGTGGGTGAAGTCGGTGATCCAGTAGCCGTGGTAGCCGGCGGACTCATGGCGCGGCGGACCCTGTACGGCCTGGTTCTTGTATATCGGGCCGAGCCAGATGGCCGTGGCCCCCAGGGACTGGATGTAGTCGAGACGGGAAATGAGGCCCTTGAGATCACCTCCGTGGTAGAAGGCCTTCGAGGTGGGATCAAAGCCGGTGATGAGCCGCCCGCCGCTCAAGCCCCCGCGGTCGTTGGCGGCGTCGCCGTTCTCGAACCGGTCGGGCAGGAGAAAATAGACGACCTCATCCTGCGGCAGACGCGCGCGAAAATCCCCGTTCGCGCCCGACGCATCGCCAGCGCCCCAGGCGCAGTTCATCAGCGTGGCCCACAACAGCCAGCTGTGCAGTGTGGGCGCACGAGTTGCTGATCGCGCCATCTGGTCCTTTAAGGGGTGCGCCGCGAAGCGGTCCGCACGGATCCGGCCGGCGCATCAGGCCGGCCGGATCGCGCGCTGAGACTTTAGAACTTGTAGTTCACTCCGAAGAAGAAGTCGCGCCCAAAGGTCTCATAGTCGCGGGTCTGCGACTGTATCTGGTAGTAGTCGATGAACGGCGTGTTGGTCAGGTTGTTGACCTGGAACAGCACCATCAATCCCTTGGCTGGCCCGGCCTGGAATTCGTAGCTGGTCTGGAAGTCCGTGATCAGCTCGTGCCGCACGTACTCGAGCGCTCGGTCCCCGGCGAAGTCGGTGATCTCACCGATGTAGTCGGAGCGGTAACGGGAAGCAACACGCGCCGCGAATCCATGCTGCTCGTAGTACAGCATTGCGCTCGCCACGGTCTTGGATAATCCCGGCAGCGAGATGCTCGTCGAGGCCGGACCGCCGGAGACCTGCCCGTGCACCTTGATGGAGCTGTCGGTCTCGGACAGGCTGACGCTGGCGCCGAAGCCGCTCAGCCAGTCAGCCAGGATATCCCCCGGCGCCGAGGCCGTGAGCTCGAAGCCGTCAAGCCGGCCGCCCTGGCCGTTCAGCGGAATCGTTTCATAGCCGAGCGGGAAGACACCGGCGTTTTTTCCGCCCACGGTCGTGACGCTCGCCGGCACCTGGCTGGCAAAGGCCGACAGGTCGGCCCCGGTCACGTTCAGGTTGTAGATGTAGGACTTGAGGTCCTTGTAGAACACCGCCGCTGAGAGGTATGCCTTGTTCGCGAAGTACTTCTCATACGACACGTCGAAGGCATCGGCACGCCACGGATCGAGGTCCGGGTTACCCCGGGTGCTCGAGGCGACGAAAGGGAACCCGTTGGGGGGCGGGGTCGCCGGGTACCCCGGAAGACCATTTGGCCCACTGTTCCCGACGCCGCCAGGCGCCACGTTGTCGTCCTGGCCGGCGGTCATCTGGTCCATACGCGGACGCGCCACCTCGCGCGCGGCGCTGAAGCGCAGCAGCTGCTGCGCCGGCAGCTCGAACACCAGGTTCATGGCCGGCAGGACGTCGTTGTAGGACTTGCCGCCCTCGACCGGCACGCTGCCCCCGATGGCCTCGTCGTAGAGCGCGGCGGTTGAGCTCTGCTGGGTATGGACCAGCTGCAGGCCAATGTTGCCGCGCAGCGTCACGTCGGCGGACAGCGGGTGATTGAGATTCCCCTTGAGGTACAGCGTCGAGATCTTCTCGAACACGTCCCAGAACTTACCCGTCAGGTAGCCGTATCCCGGATCGCCGGGATTCCCGGGCACGATGGGCTGAAAGTAGTTCGCCAGCACGGCGGGAACGTTCCACGCGAGCGGGGAAGGCGTACCGGAGAAGCCGAGGTTCGCGGGCGACAGCAGATACTGGCTGCCGATCTGGTCGAAGGTGCCGCCGACCGTATTCAGTCCAGTCTCGGGCTGCTGCTTCTCCTTCGAGCGGTCGTCGTAGTTGATCCCCGCGAGGACATCGCTGAACCAGCCGCCGGCGGTGTGGCCGCCCTCGATGCGGAAGGCCTTGAGCTCATCGACCACATGGGGGAAGCGGCTGTAGCCACCGCCGTAGATGGTCGGGCCGACCAGGACCTTACTCGGATCGGTGTATGAATTCTGCGCGGCGAAGGTCGGCTGCGAGGCGCCTGGCAGGAAGTAGGTGATGGTGTCCGTCACACCACCGATGTACTGTCCTTGGGTTTCGTAGTCACTCTCGGTGCGTGTGGCGCGCGAGTAGGCGGCGTCCGCCATGACGCTCCAGGAGTCGCCTTTCCACTTGTTGTTCCAGCCGATCTGGCCGATCTGGTCGCGGGTCTCGTAGAGGAAGTTGCGTGCCAGGGGTACGACGTTGCTGACCGTGGCGCCGACCAGCGAGTTGCCGACGATAACCAGATTCGAGAAATTCGCCGTGCTGGTACAGGCCGGGCAGGTCGCGTTGGGGTAGCCATTGTAGTTACCGAGGTTGACTTCCAGGCTGCGGCGATTGTTGTTCTGCGCCTCCGAGGACCAGTACAGATCGAGCGTGCTGGTGTAGGCACCGCTCGGACGCCACTCTACCGTTGCGAGGGCGCCGTCGCGGACATCGTGGCCCATGCTCGCGAGCGACTTGATGCCGCCGGTCAGCACGACGTCTGCAGGGACTCCCGCGTGCTCGGTGCCGTTCGCACCCCAGGGGTCATACGTCCCGAACTCCTTGCCGACCACCGGCGAGGAGAGTCGCGCGTAGCCGAGCGCGATTCCCAGCGTGTTGTCGAGAAACTGATCTATGAACGAGAAACTGGCGCGGTAGCCGTTGTTCTTGGAGTCAGCCCCCAGGTTTGCATCGGAGTTCTTTTCACCGCGCAAGTCCATTACGACGGCCCGGCGGCCGTACTCGAGGGGACGAATCGTCTGCAGAGCGATCGTGCCCGACAGTCCCTGACCAATGAGGGCCGCGTCCGGGGTCTTGTACACGGTGACGGCGTTGATGAGCTCGGCCGGGTACTGGTCGTACTGGATGGCGCGGTTGTCGCCGGTGCTCACCTGCTCGCGGCCGTTCAGGAGGCCGGTGGCGAACTGCGGATCAGTGCCGCGGATGCTGATGTCGGAGGCGCGGCCGTCAGAACGCTGCGAGGTGAGGCCCGGCAGGCGCGAGATGGACTCGGCGATGCTCGTATCCGGTAGCTTGCCGATGTCTTCGGCGGAGATCGACTCGACGATGTTGTCTGAGGTGCGCTTGACGGCGATGGCGGACTCGATGGCCGCCCGCACGCCGGTAACCGTGACGGTCTCGAGCGTCGACTCGTTTCCGGGCGTAGTCCCGGTCTGATCCTGTGAATAGGCGGGGCCGGCAAAGGCCAGCAACACAACCAAGCCAAAGCCTGCTGTCCCGAGTAGTTGAACGCGGTTTAACCGATGCATGCTGATTCCCCCTTAGATACACGCAGGACGCGCCCGCGTGTGAGCTTCGGATCAGCTTATCGGTCGGACCCTCATGATCGGAAGGCTCGGCATACGTATTCATCCTGTTGCGCCTATACTACTTGCGAGCGAGCGGGCGGAGGGGGAGCGGGGTGAGCGTGGAAAAGCTTCCGGGGCGCGCGCCGGGCAAGGCCACATCCTTTGATATTGCCTATCGGGCCGGTGTGTCCCAGCCGACGGTCTCGCGAGCGCTGCGTGGCAGCCCGCAGGTGAGTGAGGAGACCCGCAAGCGGGTATTGGCGGTCGCGCAACAGCTCAACTACAAGGTCGACAAGAACGCCTCGAACCTGCGCTTCCAGCACTCCAACACGCTGGCGCTGCTGATCTTCGAGGACCCCACTTCGGACGACTCCGCGATCAACCCGTTTTTCGTCGCCATGCTCGGCTCGGTCACGCGTGCCTGCGCGCAGCGTGGCTACGATCTGCTGGTGTCATTCCAGGAGCAGGCGGGCGATTGGCACGAACAGTACGAAGACAGCAGAAGGGCCGACGGACTGATCCTCCTCGGCTACGGCGACTACCTGCAGTACCGGGTGCGCCTCGAACGGCTGATCGCCCAGGGAACCCACTTCGTGCGCTGGGGTGCGGTCGAGGCCGGACAGCCGGGACTTTCGATTGGATCGGACAACTGCCAGGGTGGCTATGACGCGGCCCGGCATCTCATTGCGCTGGGCCGGCGCCAGCTCGCGTTTATCGGCGGGGCCTCCCGCGGCTGCCCCGAGTTTCTGGATCGCTACAGCGGCTTTAAGCGCGCGCTTGCGGAAGCGAACGTCGCCGTCACCCCGGAACTGCAGGTGGACGCCATCACCACTGAAGAAGCCGGCTACGCGGCGACCGAAGAACTCCTCAGGCGTGGCGCGCATTTTGACGCCATCGTCGGCGCGAGCGATCTCATCGCGCTCGGCGCCATGCACTGCCTGCAGGAGCATCACATCGACGTGCCCGCGCAGGTGTCGGTGGTCGGCTTCGATGACATACCGGCCGCCGGGCTGGCAAACCCGCCGCTGACAACTATTGCGCAAAACACCCGCCGCGCGGGCGAGGTGCTGGTGGAAACCCTGCTGCGCCAGATCCATAACGATCCGGCTCAAGGGCAGGTGCTGCCTACGCGACTGGTCGTGCGGCGCTCATGCGGCGCGAACGCGCAGTGCCCGGTGCCGCCGCATCCCGCGGCGCGTGCCACCGCCCCTTAGGTAATAGCGGGCAGGCGCCGACACGCGGCTCCCACCTTGTCCGCGAACTGCTCAATGGCGATACTGGCATCGGCCCATGGATCAAACGAGCGCGAGCGCCATTTGAGCGAGGGCGGGTAGTAGCGGTGCTTCACGGTCGCGAGCACCTGGCTCTTGCTGTCGCGCAGGGAGCCGGTGAGGTCCGCGCCGCCGAGATAGTGCGTCGATACCGGATCGATTGACGGATCCGCACTCAGCTGCTCGCGGGTCGCGTAAGAGGGGACAACGTCGAGGACGGTGATCGCGAGCGTGACTCCTGCGGGAACCTTCCCCTTGTCGCAGGCGCTCACCACGGCCGCCTCGATCCTGGCCTGCAGCACCGCGCCCTCCTCCTTGCCATAGCGCTTGAGCTTGACCTGCACAGGCGGTGAGAAGTCGACCGTCACGGTTGTTGGCTTCACCTTTGTTGGTTCAGCGGCGCGCAGCGTCGCGGCTGGCGCGAACGACGCGAGGAGCGAGGCGAGCATCAGGGTTCGAACGAGTGGCAGGGAGGTGATCATGCTGAAACTCCTGCCACGTTGGGCAGCCAATCCTAGGGTGAAGTTCAGCGCGTGCCTGACCCTTCAAGGTCAGGATTCGGGCTGCGGGACGCGCAGGACGAGGAGTCCCGCAACTCCGAAACACACCCCACCCAGCACCAGAGCATAGACCGGTGCGCCGCCAAACAACACCCGCAGCAAGAGGCCGAGCACCGTGGCCGCAACCAGTTGCGGGATGACGATGAAGAAATTGAAAACCCCCATATAAAGACCCATCTTGCCGGCCGGCAGGCTGTCGGAAAGCAGCGCGTAGGGCAGCGACAGTATGGAGGCCCACGCAAAACCCATCCCGACCATGGGAAGCAGCAGCCAGTTCGGGTCGCGGATCAGGACAAACGAGATGAGTGCCGCGCCGCCGAGCCAGACATTCATCAGGTGGGTGAGCCGTAAGCCAAACCTGCGGACCATGAGCGGAATGACGGCCGCGGCGAGCGCCGCAAATCCGTTGTAGGCGCCGAACAGCACCCCCACCCAGTTGGCGCCGCGGTTGAAGGCATCTGAATGCGGATCGGTGGTGCCGAAATCCACCTGGGCAACGGCGGCCGTGGTGTAGATCCACATGGAAAAAAGCGCCAGCCATGAGAAGAACTGCACCGGCGCCAGGCGCCGCATCGCAAGCGGCATGGTCGCGAGGTCCCCCATGATGGTGGCGAAGAGCCCCGCCCGCACGCCGCGCCCGTGCACCCACTGCGCCACACCCCAGGCGAGTGCGCCGGCGCATAGCAGGTACAGCTGCTTGTCCAGGTGCCAGCCCGCCACCGCCGCCAGCGCGAGTACGCCGGCGAGACTCCAGGCGCGGCCCCGGCGGCGCTCGCGCTGCGGGTCGAGTGCTTCGCCGGCTGCGCCCGCGGTGAGCGGCACCGCGTCATCGAAGGCGAGCAGCTCGCGCGGTGAATATTCGCGCGAGCGCAGCACCGTCCAGCCGATGGCGAGCAGCAATACGACGGCGCCGATCTCGAACGCATAGCGCAGCGTGTCCGGGGTGCCGGGGCCGGATAGCGTCGCTACCGCGTGGTTACTGACACCGCCGCGCTCGAGAAGCCAGGGGAGCATGCTCGCCACCACCGCGCCGACACCGATGAAAAAGCTCTGCATCGAGTAGCCGGCGGGTCGCTGATTGGGGTTCAGCTGATCGCCAACGAAGGCGCGGAACGGCTCCATGGAAATGTTGATGGCGCCGTCCAGGAGCCACAGGAGCGCCGCCGCCATCCACAGATTGAGCGAGCGCGGCATCACGATGAGCGCGATCGCGGCCAGCACCGCGCCGGCCAGAAAATAGGGCCGACGCCGCCCCAGGCGCGTCCAGGTGCGATCGGAGAAGTAGCCGATCAATGGCTGCACCAGGAGGCCGGTGAAGGGCGCCGCGATCCACAGCAGCGGCACCTGTTCGAGCCCTGCGCCGAGGGTCTGGAAGATGCGGCTGACGTTGGCGTTCTGCAGGCCGAAGGCGAACTGCAGGCCGAGAAATCCGAAACACATGTTCCAGATCTGCCAGAACGACAGCTGCGGTTTCGTGCGCTGCATTTACGGGTACTATGCGCGGGCCATGTCCGGGAATCGAGAGCGCGGCGATTTATCCACCCCGCCCGCGAAGCGGTCAATGCCCGCAGCGCGCGCGCTGGCGCGCGTGGTGTTATGTCTGTGCGCCAGCCTCAGCGCGGGCTGGGTGCCGGCGGCAACTCCGTCGAAGCACTCCGACCCCTGGTGGCGGCACGCGGTAATCTACGAGATCTATCCGCGCAGCTTTCAGGATTCCAACGGCGACGGCATCGGCGATCTCAACGGCATCGCGCAGCGGATCAGCTATCTGCAGGAGCTGGGCGTCGATGCGATCTGGATCGCACCCTTCTACCCCTCGCCGCAGGTCGACTTCGGTTACGACATCTCCGACTACCGCGGGGTGGATCCGCAGTACGGCACGCTGGCGGATTTCGATCACCTGCTGGCGCAGGCGAAGCAGCACAACATCCGCGTCATCCTCGATATGGTGCTGAATCACACCTCCGACCAGCACCCCTGGTTCATCGAGGCGGCAAAATCGCGCACCGCCTGGAAGCACGATTTCTACTGCTGGAACGATGGCAAGACCGACGCCGCGGGCAAGCCCCAGCCACCGAACAACTGGGTGAGCCTGTTCGGCGGCTCGGCCTGGCAGTGGGTGCCCGCCGTAGGTCAGTTCTACTACCACATGTTTTACCGCCAGCAGCCGGACCTCAACTGGCGCAACCCGCAGGTCGAGCAGGCGATGTTCGCCGCGATGCGCTTCTGGCTCGACCGGGGTGTCGCGGGCTTTCGCCTCGACGCGATCACGACGCTGTTCGAGGACGAGAAACTGCGGGATGAGCCGGCGCTTGGCGGCCGCAACGCCCAGGGGGACCCGCAGCTGAGTGACGTCTACACCAACAACCTCCCCGAGGTTCATGGCGTCATGCGACGCCTGCGCGCCATGGCCGACGGCTACCCGGGCGAGCGCGTGCTGATCGGCGAGACCTACGTACCGAAGACCGCGGACCTCGCGCCGTGGTACGGCGGGGTCCTGCACAACGAGCTGCAGCTGCCGATGGACACCCTGTTCGGCCTCGGCGCAAAGCTCGACGCCAGCAGCTTCCGCCAGCACATGCGCGAGGCAGCCACTGAACTTGGCGGCGGGCAACCGCTGTTCGTGTTTGACAACCACGACAATGTCCGCAGCTGGGACCGCTACGGCGATGGCGCTCACAACGCGGCCATCGCCAAAATCATCGCCGCGCTGCTGCTCACCTCGCGCTCGGCCGCACTCCTCTACCAGGGCGAGGAGATCGGCCAGCCGACCATGACTCCGACACGGGTACAGGACGTGCGCGACCCCATCGGCATCACCGGCTGGCCGAAGGAAAAGGGCCGGGACGGCGAGCGCACCCCGATGCAGTGGGACACGTCCAACGCCCAGGCGGGCTTCAGCAGCAATCCGAAGACCTGGCTCCCGGTGCCGGCGAACTACCGCACCATCAACGTGAAGACCGAGCTCGCTGACCCCGCCTCGATTCTCAACTGGCACCGGCGGCTGATTGCGCTGCGCCGGAGCCGGCCGGCCCTGCGCGACGGGCGCGTCGTGATCCTCGATGCAGGCAATCCGAGCGTGTTGAGCTACGCCCGCGTGGCTGCCGACGGCGCGGCGGTCGTCGTGTCGCTCAACATGTCGGGTGTCACCCAGAAGGTTGCGCTCGGACTCAAGGCCGCGGGAGTGAGCGGCTCACGCCTGACGACGCTCCTGGCAAACCCCGCGGGCATCAGTGATGGCGCCGCGGATCACGACATCACTTTGCCGGCGTACGCGGCCTGGGTGGCGCAGCTGCGTTAGCGGCGCGCGCTAGTGACGACCGCGAAACAGCCACTCGACCGCGCGCGGAAACTCGGCACGCCACGCCGCCTCGTCGTGCCGGCCAACTGGATTCACGCGTACTTCGAGGTTGTGCGCCGGTAACCCCGCGCGCCTGAGCACCGCGACCATGCGCTTCATGTCCGGCACCATGGTCTCGGACTCGCTGCCGCCCGCGTAGAAGTAGAGCCGCTCCCCGTGCGGCGGCGGCTGCGAGCCGCTGTCGGCAAAGGCCTGCGGCGCGAACCAGTAGGCCGGCGAAAAGATGCCCGCGACCCCGAACACCTGCGGATAGCGGCTGATGGCGTAGCTTGAGATGAGCCCGCCCATGGAGCTGCCCATGATGCCGGTATGCCGCTGGTCGCGGATCGTGCGGTAGTGCTGGTCCACCCAGGGCTTGAGCACCTCGACAATGAACGCCAGGTACTCTCTGCCCTCCCCCTTGCCGTACTCGGAATTGTCCCAGGCGTTGAGCTCGTGGATGCGATCGGCACCGCCGTTGTCGATGCCGACGACGATCAACTTAAGTCCCCGCGACGTCGCGAGCGCATTGAGGGTCTCGTCGACGCCCCATTCCCCCGCATACGCGGTGGCGTCATCAAACAGGTTCTGCCCGTCATGCATGTACAGCACGGGGTAACGCCGCTGCGCGCGCTCGTAGCCGGGAGGCAGATAGATGCGCACGGTGCGCTGCCGATTCAAACCCGGGATCACGAACGGCGTCGGCAGCACGTGCACGTTGGGCTGCGCCGTGCTCGCCCGCGGGGCAGCGGCGGGCACCGCCGCGACGGGATCCGCGGCAGCACTCACCGCTGCCAGCAGATAACACCCGGCAACCACGCGCACGACACCACGCGGGCCGGCTATGCCGCCGCTTGATCTCATGCGTTGATTCTAAGCCACGGGCTGCGGCTTCAGCGCATGCCGCCACCTGCGTACAGCCTCTCGCCGGTCAGCCAGTGAGAGTCGTCGGAGGCCAGGAACACGGCGATCGAGGCAATATCCTCTGGCACGCCGATGCGGCCCAATGGCGTTTGCGCGACGGCGCTGGCCTGAAAATCCGAACCAATGAATCCGGCCGCATGCGTGCCTTCGGTCTCGACCATGCCGGGACTGAGCGCGTTGACGCGGATCTTGCGCGGTCCGAGTTCGCGCGACAGTACGCCGGTGATGGCATCCACCGCACCCTTGGTCGCCGTATAGACCGCACTGGCGGGCGGCACGATACGCGTGACGAGCGAGCTGATGTTGATAATGCTGCCGCCCTCACCAAGGTGCCCGGCCGCCGCCTGGGTCGTCTGCAGCAACCCGCGCACGTTCACGTTGAACTGCTTGTCGAAATGCTCGGCGGTGATGGCCTCGAGCGGAGCGAATTCGTAGACCCCCGAGTTGTTGACCAGGATATCGAGGCGGCCGAACTGCCGGACGGTCTCGGCGACGATGGCCTGGGCATCGGCAGCCTTGGACACATCGCCCTGCACGGCCACGGCCTTGCCGCCAGCCTTGCCGATAGCGGCGACCACGGCGTCGGCGCCGGACTTGCTGGAGGCGTAGTTCACGGCCACAGCCGCGCCTTGCGCGGCCAGGGCAGTGGCGATTGCTGCGCCGATGCCTTTGGATGCCCCGGTAACCAGGGCGACTTTACCTTCGAGCTTCTTCATGACGATTCCTCATACTAAGGGTGAGAGGGGCTCCACAGTTCTTAACTCCCGTAGTTCGTAACTTACGAACTCTAGAACTAATAGTCAAGAGGCGATAAAGTACCCATATGAGACCCCTGGTTCACCCCGCGATCGAGGACATCACCGTGGAGGGCATTCTTCATGCGTTGTCCGATCCGGTGCGCGCGGCGATCTACGCAGGACTGGCGTTGCGCAGCGGCGCCACCTGCTCGAATTTCCTGACGATCAGCGACCGCTCGATCCCCAAGTCCACGCTCTCGCAACACTTCCGGGCGTTGCGGGAAGCGGGGCTGGTCCGCAGTGAGCGGCGCGGTGTGGAGATGCACAACTCCACGCGCTGCACCGAAGTCGAACGGCGGTTCCCCGGATTGATACCCGGCATCCTGAATGCCCACAAGGTGCAGGCCACGGGACAACCGCGCATGGCGAAGCGCAAACGGGCCAAACCGAAATCCAGCTGAAGCCCATGCCGCTTACCGGATGTCACGGTTACCCTGTCCACGCGGCTTGCCGTGGCTACCAGAATGAATAAGTGACTGCCGACAGTGCGGCCGGGAGCGATCCCCTGACCATCGCGGTCGAGGGCGGAATCCCCGTGTCGGCCTTGCTGAACCTGCCGCCGGCGGCGCGCGCCTGCTACATCCTCGCCCATGGCGCCGGCGCCGGCATGCAGCACCCGTTCATGAGCGCCACGGCCAGCGAGCTGGCTGCACTCGGCATCGCGACATTGCGCTACCAGTTCCCCTACATGCAGAGGCGTTCGCGCCGACCCGATCCGCCGGCCCTGTGCCACGCGACCGTGCGCGCGGCGACCCTCGAGGCCGCGCGGCGCGCGCCCGGCTTGCCGCTGTTCGCAGGCGGGCGTTCCTTTGGCGGACGCATGAGCTCCCAGGCGCAGGCGCTCGAGCCCTTGCCTGGCGTACGCGGACTTGCCTTCCTTGGCTTCCCGTTGCATCCGGCCGGACGGCCGGCAGACAGCCGCGCCGATCACCTGTCGCGGGTGCAGATCCCGATGTTGTTCCTGCAAGGCACGCGCGATGCGCTGGCAGAGCGCTCGCTCCTCGAGGCGCTGGTCGCGCGCTTAGGGGAGCGTGCGAGCCTGGTGTGGGCGCAAGACGCAGATCATTCCTTCCACGCTCCCGCCCGCACCGGCCGCGATGCGGCGCAGGTTCGCAGTGGGCTGCTGCAGGCGCTGTCTGAGTGGATGGACAGGTTGCTTTGAGCAAGCGCCCCCTCGATCGTTACGCGGCCAAGCGCTCCTTCACGCGCACGCCCGAACCGCCCGCCAGGGTCGCCGGTTCGCGCGCCGGCCCGCTCATGTTCGTCGTGCAGAAGCACGCCGCGCGCCAATTGCACTACGATTTCCGGCTCGAGCTCGACGGGGTGTTGAAATCCTGGGCCGTGCCCAAGGGGCCGTCGCTGGATGTTGGCGACAAGCGCATGGCGGTCGAGGTCGAAGACCACCCGTTCGACTACGCCTCCTTCGAGGGCGTGATCCCGCCGAAGCAGTACGGCGCGGGCAATGTGATCGTCTGGGATTGTGGCGTGTACTCCCCGGATGAGGGACAGCAGTACGCCTTCACGGATCGCGCCGCCGCCGAGTCGCGCGTGCGCGCCGAACTCGCCGCCGGCAAGCTGAGCTTCATGTTGTGCGGCGAGAAGCTCAAGGGTTCATTTGCCCTGGTTAAGACCAGGACCGGTAACCAATGGCTCCTCATCAAGCACCGCGATCGCTTCGCGCGAGCCAACGACATCCTGGCGAGCAAGACCTCCGTGCTGTCCGGGATGAGCCTCGATGACATCTCGCCCGTGAAAGTGCCTGCGCGTCGCGACGCGGCGCAGCTGGCGCCCTGGGGACCTGCGGAAAAGCAGCCGCCTCAACTCAAGCCGATGCTGGCCGAAACCGGTGACGGGCCGCAATCCAATCCCCAGTGGCGCTACGAACCGAAGCTCGACGGCTACCGGGTCATCGCGTTCGTGGCGGGCGCGCAGGTGCGGCTGCAGTCGCGCCGCGGTCTGGATCTGACCGCGTCTTTTCCGGAGCTCGCCGAGGAGCTCGGCGCGCAGCCCGCCGGACAGCTGATCCTCGATGGTGAGATCGTCGCGCTCGACGCCGCCGGACGCCCCTCGTTCCACGCGCTGCAGAACCGCGCGCAGCTGAAGACTGCCGCGCAGATCGAGGCGGCGCGCCGCGAGACGCCCGTGGTGCTGGTGTGCTTCGACCTGTTGCATTTCGCGGGCCTCAATCTGCGGGGTGCGCCCTACCTCGACCGGCATCGCTATCTGTCGCAGTGCCTGCTGCCCGCGGCGCACCTGCAGGTCGTGCATTCAAGCGCCGACGCCCGCGAGCTGTACGATGCGGCGCTCAGGTCAGGCTTCGAGGGCATCGTGGCCAAACGCATCGACAGTTCCTACCAGGCAGGTCAGCGCTCGCGGTCGTGGCTGAAGATCAAGGCGGCCCAGTCCGCCGAACTTCTGATCGGCGGCTTCACGCGCGGCAAGGGCGCGCGCGAGCCTCTGGGCGCACTGCTGTTAGGGTACTGGCAGGGCAAGGAGCTGCGCTACGCCGGGCATGTTGGCTCGGGGCTGGACGATGAAATCATCGCGACGCTGCTCAAGAGTGCGGCAAAGCTCAAGCGCGCGACCTCGCCGTTCGCCCAGAAGCCGCCGCTGCATCGCCCCACGACCTGGCTGAAACCGCAACTGGTCGCCGAGGTCACCTTCAGCGAGTGGACGCCGGCGGGTGCGCTGCGCGCGCCGGTGTTCGTGCGGCTGCGCGAAGATATCGCACCGCGCAGCGTGCGCAAGGCCGCGCCCTCCTCGCCTGCCGCACGAGCTGCGGCAGCGCGCAGCCCCGCCGCCGTCGACGCCGACCCGCAGCGGACGGAAGCGGGCGAGGCCGCCGGGGTGCTCGAGCAACTCAAGAACCCGGCGAAGGCGCTGGAGCTGAAAGTGGGGAGCGCGCGCATCGCACTCACCAACCTCGACCGTATCTACTGGCCCCAGGATCCGGCCACGCGGCGTGGCGCCGTCAACAAGCGCGACTTCATCGCCTATCTCGCCCGGGTGGGGCGCTTCATGCTGCCGCATCTCAAGGACCGGCCGCTCACCATGATCCGCATGCCCGCTGGCATCAACGGCGAGCGCTTCTTCCAGAAGCACTGGGAGCAGACACTGCCCAACTTCGTCGAGACGGTGACCGTGTTCTCGGAACACAAGGACGGCCGGCACCGCTATCTCCTCGCCAACAACCTGCCGACGCTCTTATGGTTAGGCCAGGTCGGCACGCTCGAATTCCACGTCTGGCACTCGCGCGCTCAGACGGCGCCGGAGGCCGCCGGCGCGAGCACCGAGTACGCAGCTTCGCTCGCGGCGCTTGAGTCGTCGATTCTCAACTACCCGGACTACCTGGTATTCGACATCGACCCGTATATCTACTCCGGCAAGGAGGCCAAGGGCGAGGAGCCGGAACTCAACAAGAAGGGCTTCGCGGTCGGCAAGCGCGTCGCGTTCTGGATCCGGGCGCTGCTCAAGGAGATGTCGCTCGAGGCGGTGGTGAAGACTTCCGGCAAGACCGGCCTGCACGTGTTCGTGCCCATCGAGCGCACGGTCACCTTCGATGAGGCGCGCCACATCTGCGAGAGCGTCGGCAGGCACGTCATGCGCGCGCACCCGAAGGACATCACCATGGAGTGGGCGGTTGAGAAGCGTACCGGCAAGATCTTCATCGACTACAACATGAACGTGCGCGGCAAGACCCTCAATGTTGCCTATTCACCACGCGGTGTTCCCGGGGCCCCCGTTTCGATGCCCCTGACCTGGGAAGAGCTCGAGGCGGCCGAGCCCATGGACTTCTCTATAGATAATGTGATCCCGCGGTTGGAAAAGAACGGTGACCGGTGGCATGATGTACTTGAGACAAAACAGAGTCTTACGCAGGCTTTTGGTGTCAAGGCATAAGGTGTAGTCATGGCCGCACGTTCCATAGGGTCCCTCACGGTGTCTTTCGGACTGGTCGCGATCCCGGTGAAGCTCTACACCGCCACGCAATCGGCGAACGCCATCTCCTTCAACCTGCTGCACTCGACCTGCGGCTCGCGCCTGAAGCAGCAGTACCTGTGTCAGAAGGAAGGCGTGGTGGTCGAGCGCGATGAGATGGTCAAGGGCTACGAGTTCGCCAAGGACCAGTACGTGCGCTTCACCCCCGAGGAGATCAAGGCGCTGGAGGAAGTTGGCACCCACTCGGTGGAGATCTCCGAGTTTGTACCCATCGAGTCAGTCGACCCGGTGTACTTCGACAAGACCTACTACCTCGCACCGGACAAGGGTGCCGGCAAACCCTACGCGCTGCTCACCGCAGCGCTCAAACAGGCCGGACGTTGTGGCGTCGGTCACTGGGCGTCGCGCGGCAAGGGATACCTGGTGATCCTGCGTCCCATCGGGGATGTGCTCGCCATGCAGCAGCTGCACTATGCATCCGACGTGCGGCGCGCGAGCGAAGTCGAGGTGCCGAAGCCGGAGGTGAAGGCCGCGGAACTCAAGCTCGCGCACCAGTTGATCGACCAGCAGACCGCCGAGAAATTTGATCCGGACGCGCACCATGACGAGCTGCGCGCGCGCATCGAAGCGCAGATCCAGAAGAAGGTCGAAGGCCAAGAGATCTCGGTCGCCGAAACCGCCCCGGCAGGTGAGGGCAAAGTCATCGATCTCATGGAAGCGCTGCGGGCAAGCCTTGAGAGGAGCGAAAAGGCGCGCGCCCAGGTGAGCACCTTAGGTCCGCGCAAGGCGCCCAAACGGGTCGAAGAGCCGGTGAAAATCACGCGCAAAGCGGGCAAGCGCAACGCCTGAGCGGCCGGCGCTCAAGAAAGTACGATGCGGTCATACAGTGTGCGGGACGTGGAACGGGTCCTGCGGCTCGCCCCTGACACCACGCGCAAGTTCATCCGCGCAGGCTTCGTGCAACCGGCACGCGGCCCGCGACGCGAATACCGCTTTTCCTTTCAGGACCTGATCGTGCTGCGCACCGCGCGCGCTCTCATCGACGCCAAGATCCCAACCAAGCGCATCCATAGTTCGCTCGAGAGCCTGCGCCGCGATCTGCCGCAATCCATGCCGCTCTCGGGCCTGTCCATCAGCGCAGTCGGGGATCACGTGGTGGTGCGCGACGGCGCCTCGCACCGGCAGGTTGAGAGCGGACAGTACCTCCTCGGCCTGGATGTCTCGCTCGAGAACGGCGAATTGCACATGGTGGCGCGCGGTGAGGAAACCCCGGCCGAGTCGCCAATACCGGGAGCCTCAGAGGCGCCCGCCGCCGCCGCGCACGACTGGTTCTCCCGCGGTCTGACACTCGAGGCCACCAACCCCGAGGAAGCCTTGTCGGCGTATCAGCACGCCGCTGAAGCTGAACCGGACAACTCGGCGCCCTGGATCAACTGGGGACGCCTGCTGCACGCGCAGGGCAAGACCGGCGAAGCCGCGCAGGTGTATCGCCAGGCGTTACAACACTTAGGTCCCGAGCCGCTGCTGCTGTTCAACCAGGGCGTGCTGCTCGAGGATCTGGGTGAGACGCGCGCGGCGCTCGCGGCCTACCAGGGCGCGCTCGCCGAGGATCCGCAGCTCGCGGACTGTCATTTCAATCTCGCCCGGCTGTACGAGTCGCTGGGCAAATCACAGCACGCTATCCGCCATCTCGGCCAGTACCGGCGACTCGTCAACAGCGACGGTCGCTAGCCACCCGCGAGCGGCAGAATGCGAATCTGGGTCGGCACCTCCGGATACAACTACCCCGAATGGAAGGGCAGCTTCTACCCGGCAAAGTTTCCGGCGTCGAAGATGCTGTCCTACTATGCCGAGCGCCTCGCTAGCGTCGAGATCAACTACACCTTCTATCGCACGCCGAACGAAAAGATCCTCGCCGGCTGGAATGCCGAGACACCGGAAGGGTTCAAGCTCACGCTCAAGGCGCCCAAGCGCATCACGCACATCGCCCGGCTCAAGGACTGCGCCGACCTGCTGCAGTATTTCCTGAAGACCGCCGCCACGCTGGGACCCAAGCTCGGCGCGATCCTCTTCCAGCTGCCGCCATACTTCCGCAAGGACCTCGGGATCCTGGACGAATTTCTGCCGCAGCTGCCGCCAGGCACCTGCGCCGCGTTTGAGTTCCGCCACGCCTCGTGGATGGACGCGGAGGTGTTTGCACGGCTCAAGGCGCGCGATCTCGCCCTGTGCGTCGCCGACAGCGAAAAGTTTTCCACGCCGGTCGAGATCACTGCGAGCTACGCCTATTTCCGTCTGCGCGATGAGGGCTACACGCCCGAGGACCTCAAGCGCTGGGCCGGCGTCATCCGCGACAGCACCAGCGCCTGCCGCGAGGTGTTCGTCTACTTCAAACACGAGGAAGCCGGCAAGGGGCCGCAATTCGCCCGCATACTGCTGGACGCCCTGGCCGACGCTCAACCGTAGCTACGCCCCCGCCCACTCGGCGGACTCATCACGGGAATCACGGCGCCCCTGCGCTTGCGGTACGCGGGACTGACGGCGGTTGCGGCGGCCACGGTCGCGCTCTGGGCGAGCTTCGCCTGACTCAGCGCTGTTGACGCGCCGCACCACGCACATGGCGGGAACGGCCCCGCATAACCCTCCAGAACCGCCTTAGGCCCGGCGCGCCACTAACCGCGGAACGAGCCTGCGCGCGAACGCTCGCGCGACTAACAAGGAGAATTCGCATGTACTTTCCTTCCGTGCCAGGGCGCGGCCTTCGCTGCGCGCTCGCTGCTTCCTCGACGCTGTTGTTCTCGGCCCCCTCACTGGCTGACTCCCACGCCGTGCTGCCGCCGCTGAAAACCGTCAGCGTCATCGCCTCCACGGTGCCGGGAATCGGGGACGTAAACCCGTACGGCATGGCGCAGGTGAAACGCACCACCGGCAACCTGCGCGCCGGACATATCCTGATCAGCAACTTCAACAACAGCTCCAACCTGCAAGGCACCGGTACGACCATCATGGACGTAGGTCCGGACGGGAGCGTCGGGCTGTTTGCCCAGCTCAATGCCAACTCCCTGCCCGGCAGCTGCCCCGGAGGCTTAGGTCTCACGACCGCGCTCGTGGTGCTCGAGCAGGGCTGGGTGATCGTGGGAAGCCTCCCGACTGCCGATGGCACTTCGGCAACAGCGCAGGCCGGCTGCCTCATCGTGCTCGATAGCCTCGGCAACGCGGTGGAGACTTTCTTCGGCTCCCTGATCAACGGCCCGTGG
The DNA here is from genome assembly GCA_963793895.1 of uncultured Gammaproteobacteria bacterium. Classification (GTDB taxonomy): domain Bacteria; phylum Pseudomonadota; class Gammaproteobacteria; order Steroidobacterales; family Steroidobacteraceae; genus 13-2-20CM-66-19. Next base: position 396,387 of record CAWCBV010000004.1, on the reverse strand, counting down.
GACATGACCGCATCCGACGGCGAGCATACGGCCGCCCTGTTCGTCACCAACGTGCTCAATGGCACGGTGGCAGCCAACGGCCAGGTGGTTCACGGCGGCACGGTCACTCGTCTTGATCTTAAGGTCTCGGCCGCCACGATGCCGGTGCTGGAGTCCATCACCGTCATCGGCTCGGGTTTCGCGGAACGCACCGATCCGGCGGCGCTCGTCATCGGGCCCACCGGAGTGGCGCTCAGTGCGCGCTGCGGCGGCGACGGGGACGCGGACCGGGATGATTGCGGCAAGCGCGGCGACGACCATGACGGCACACTGCTGTACGTCGCCGACACGCTTAACAATCGGATCACCGTCATCGATCACGCCCTGGAGCGTACGAGTTCGGGTGGCACCGGTCGTACCTTAACCTCTGGCGGGACCCTCAACGCGCCATTGGGGCTCGTCACGACCCCGGGCGGAGACCTGCTGACGGTCAACGGCGCCGATGGCAACATCACTGAAATCAGCCCCGGCGGAGCGCAGCGCGCTCACCTGCTGATCGACAGCACGGGTTCACCCCCGGGCAACGGCACGCTGTTCGGGCTGGTGTTCGATTCCGCGCACGGTGTTTACTTCGTCGATGACGGCAGCAACACCCTGAACCTGCTGCACTGAGTGAGAACCGCGGCGGCGGGACCTAGCGTCCCGCCGCCCGCCCGGCGTGCGCACCGGGTGATGATGCCGAAGGCGCGCTGAAGAGGTCGGCGACGCAGGCAGCACCCTCGAGGCACAGCAGCGAGTGCTTGATGCCGAGGCCGCCGCCAAATCCGGTCAGCGATCCGTCCGCGCCGATGACGCGATGACAGGGGATGATGATCGGCAGGGGGTTGGCGCCGTTTGCGAGTCCCACTGCACGCGCACCGCCCTGCCCGAGCTGTTGCGCAAGCTGCGAGTAGGAGCGCGTCTCGCCGTACGGGATCGATCGCAACGCCTGCCACACGCGAAGCTGAAAATTCGTACCGGCGGGCGCGAGCGGCAGATCGAACTCGCGCCGGCCCGCGGTGAAGTATTCGTTCAGCTGCTCGATCACGCGCGCGAACGGTGCGGAGTCGTGATGCCATTGCGCCCACGGCCGCAGCGGCTTCGGTCCGGACTGGAAATGCACCCGTGTAAGCGCCGCCGCGCCGCCGGCAAGCAGCAGCGTGCCGACCGGTGTCGCCAGCTCGCACCAATACTCACGTTCCGCAGCTTGCCTCGATTCGCGCATCAGCGGGGTGATGCTACGCGTCCCGCAGCGCCGCGATATCGAGCTTGGACATTTTCATCATTGCCTGCATCGCGCGGGCGGCCCTGGCGCGGTCGTTGCCACCCAGGAGTTGCGGCAGGAGCGGCGGCACGAGCTGCCACCACAAGCCGTACTTGTCGCGTACCCAGCCGCATTGGCCTTCCTTGCCATCCACGGCGAGCGCGCGCCACAGCCGATCGATCTCGGCCTGGGTCCCGCAGCTCACGACGAAGGAGATCGCTTCGCTAAACTTAAACTGCGGTCCGCCGTTAAGCGCCGTGAACTCGCGCCCATCGAGTTCGAAATTCACCGTCAGGACCTTGCCTGCCGGCCCCGGGCCCGCTTCGGTGTAGTGGACAAGCTTGAGGATTTTCGAGTTCGGAAAAATCGACAGGTAGTAGTGCGCGGCTTCTTCGGCATTGTCATCGAACCACAGGAACGGCGTGATTTTCTGCATGGCATCCTCCTGATAGCTGACGGCGCGCGGGCTTAAGCGCCTTCCTTCGCCAGCGCGCGTGCAAATGCGGGCCGGGCAGTGACGCGCCTGGCGTAGTCCTCGATGAGCGGCGACTTCGGCAGCAGCGCACTCTGGCCGAACATCGCGAAAGTCGTGCCGTACAGCACGTCCAGCGCCGAGAACTTTTCGCCCAACAGGTAGGGCCCCGGCGACAGGCGGGCGATGACCGCGGTCATGGCCTCCTCAACCGGCACCCACCCCGCCGTGCCGCGCGGCACCTCGACGTTCATGAACTTCGACACCAACGCCGGTTCCAGCACGCCGCCGTAGTAGGCGAGCCAGGAAAGATACGCGCCACGCTGAGCGTCTCCCACCAGCGGTCCGAGCTGGTTCTTCGGAAACCTGTCCGTCAGGTAAAGCGCGATCGCGGACGATTCAAACACCACCACGCCATCGTCGGATATCACCGGCACCTTGCCATGCGGATGAGGATTCGCGGCATCCGTGGCGCCCGTGCCGTCGCGCTTGCGTATCGTAATTGGATGAATGGTATAAGGCGCTTCGAGCTCCTCCAGGAGAAAAATGAAGCGCGTCGAACGCGATTTGGCGTGGTGGTACAGCGTGATCACGGGACTCTCACCGCAACAGGGCCGCTAATACTAAGGCAGAGGCCCCGGAACCCGCCCGCTCACTGCAGGGTCAGGTGGCCGATTGAGGTATGTATAGTAGTCTACCCGTCCCAGTGCGATCGAACTCGGGAAGTACTCATCCCCGTGACGCGCAAGCGCAAAACTGTGGTGGGGATTGATGAGGACGGCGAGCCGGGCACGTTCAGCTCCCCCGCGTGCTACCTGCACGAGTTCGATTCCCGGCCCGCAGGCACCCCGGGAGTGCATATCAAGCGCATCCATGACGAGCGTTCGGACGAGGATGGCGTGCGCCTGCTGGTGGACCGGTTGTGGCCCCGCGGCATCAGCAAGGAGCGGGCGGCGCTGGATGCGTGGCGTGCCGATCTTGCGCCCAGCACCGCCCTGCGCAAGTGGTTCATGCATGATCCGCAGCGCTGGACGGAATTTCGCCAGCGCTACCGCGCGGAGTTGCGCGCGCTTGCACCGCAGCTGCAGGCGCTGCGCGAGCTCGCCGCCGCGCAGCGTGTGACGCTGCTGTACGCGGCACGGGACCCGCGCATCAACCACGCGATCGTGTTGCGCGATGCGCTGCGCAGGACCCCGGCAGCGCCGCGGCCCGCCCGCAAGCCTTAACCGAACCTGAACTGCCCCGCCGCGCGCGTTCGCACGCCGCGCTTGTCAGCGACGCATCCCGCCGCGCGTTTTCTATACCAGGTGAAATCGAAAGAGGATCGAATCATGCGTGGCATTGTCAAACTGTTGATTGGTCTTGCCTTCGGCGCGGCTTTATCAGGCTGCATCGTGGCCCCGGTTGGACCGCCGCGGCGGGCGTATGTCGGCGTGGGCGTCGTGGCCCCGCCTCCGGTCCTCGTCGTACGCGGCGGCGGGTATTGGGTCCGCTAAAGACTGACTGAGGCGCCGTCTGCGCACTGCTGCGGGGTGCGGGGCGGCCGCGCCTGAGATTGCGCGGGATGTATATTGGCGGCTCCAAAGGACGCCGTGTCCAGCCAGCAGATGCGCCGGCCGGGCATCGGCAGCAGGAGCTTTTTCGATGAAACCTATCGCCATGGTCCCGATCCTCGTGGGCGCCCTCCTCAGCACCGCGGCGTCATCGGCCGAGCCAGTGATGAGCGCGGGCGATCTGCAGCAGCTGTGCGCCGGTACTGATCACGTGAGCGTGAATGTCTGCCGCGTCTACATCCTGGGTGTGACCGAGGGCATGACCCTCGGGATGAACATTGCTGCAGGCAAGACAGCGGGTGGCCGCCCGTGCGTGCCCAGGGACATTTCAGAAGACGCGCTGCAGAGCAGCGTGAAAACGAAGCTGGATGCGCTCAGCTCAGATGCGGACCGGGATGCAGATGCGTCGCGGTTCATCGGGGCGGCACTCGCCGCCACATTCCCCTGCCGCAAGGCGACCCACTAGGCGTCGAATGGCAGCTCATCAGCTGCCAGTTGCGCGCGGTGTCGTGCAGCCGCTGTCAGCGCAGGGACCGGAGCGTCGACAGGGAGGCCTCACGCAGGCTTCCAATCGCATCGTCGATGCGAACGGCGGCGCTCTCATCGCTCTTGCCAAGACCTTCCCAGTTCGCGGCCCAGACGCTCTGTAGCTGCGTCGCCTGCATCGACACCGGTCCGGGCACCACGGCCGCAAGATCACGGATAACCAGCACGTAAGTCCAGCCGGTGCGCGGATTGCCACCAGCGGCGTCATGGTCGTATTGCGCCAGGAACACGACCCGTTCGAGCTCCGCCAGCTTGGTCAGGAGTTCAAAGGTCGCGGTGCGGGTGTTGCGGTTGTGTTCCGTGCGCTCGTTGCGCCAGGTGTTGTAACTGAGGCTGCCGAGCGCCACGACCAGGCTGATGAGTGCCACGGCGTTGTTGCGCAGCTGCTGGCGAAGCGTGGTCATGGCTAAGCGCATGATACGCCCCGTCTACAGACGGCGCCGAGTGGCGCAGTCGGCAAAGCGCGGGCCATGCGCGAACTGTGAAGTCACGCGCCGAGGAACATCCGGTACGCGGGGTTGCCGGTCTCCTCCACATAGGCGTAGTGCAGGTCATTCAGGTGCTGCAGGAACTGCAGCCGCGCGGCAGGCGGCACCTGGATGCCCGCGAGCACGCGGCCATGATCCGAACCGTGATTGCGGTAGTGGAACAGGCTGATGTTCCAGCTTGAGCCGATCGCCTGCAGGAATTTCAGCAGCGCCCCGGGGCGCTCGGGAAACTCGAAGCGATACAGCAGCTCATCGCCGAGGCCACGCGCATGGCCCCCGACCATGTAGCGCACGTGCAGCTTCGCCATCTCGTCATCGCTCATGTCGGTGACGGCGAAATCCGCGGCGCGCAGCTTCGCCAGCAGCGCGTCCTTCTCCGCGTGCCCCTGGGAGAGCGCCACGCCCACGAAGATCTGCGCACTGTCGGGGCCGGCATAGCGGTAGTTGAATTCGGTAACGCTGCGCTGGCCGAGCACTTCGCAGAAATGCAGGAAGCTCCCCGGCCTCTCTGGGATCACCACCGCCAACAGCGCCTCGCGCTCACCACCCAGGTCCGCACGCTCGGCGACATGCCGTAACCGGTCGAAGTTCATGTTGGCGCCGCTGTTGATCGCTACCAGGCGCTTACCGCGACAGCCCTCGCGCGCCACGTACTGCTTTGCCCCGGCCACAGCCAGCGCGCCCGCGGGCTCGACGATGGAGCGTGTGTCCTCGAACACGTCCTGGATCGCGGCGCAGATCTCGTCGGTGCCGAGCAGCAGGATCTCATCGACGTGCTCGCGGCACAGGGCGAAGGTCTCCTCGCCCACGCGCCGCACGGCCACGCCGTCGGCGAAGATCCCCACGCGTTCGAGGGTCACGCGCCGGCCCGCCTTGAGCGAGTCGTGCATGCTGGCGGCGTCCTTTGGTTCGACGCCAATAATCTTCACCGCCGGGTACAGGTACTTCACGTACACGGCAATGCCAGCCAGCAGCCCGCCCCCGCCGACCGGGACGAAGATCGCGTCCAGATTGCCACCGGTCTGGCGCAGGATCTCCACCGCGATCGTCCCCTGGCCGGCGATGACGTCCGGATCGTCAAAGGGATGCACGAAAACCAGGTTCCGTTCGCGCGCGAGAGTCAGGGCCTGCTCGCAGGCACTGTCGTAGTCGTCGCCGTGCATCAGCACTTCCGCGCCAAGATCGATCACCGCCTGCACCTTGATCTGCGGGGTGGTCTGCGGCATGACGATCAGGGCTGCGATGCCGCGCCGGCGTGCAGCGAGTGCGACTCCCTGGGCATGGTTGCCCGCCGAGGCGCACACCACGCCGCGCCGCGCGCGCTCTTCCGACAGATGCGCGATGCGGTTGTAGGCGCCGCGCAGCTTGAACGAGAACACCGGCTTGCAGGTCCTCGCGCTTGAGCAGCAGCTGGTTCCCTAAGCGCCGCGACAGGCGCGCCGCCTCTTCCAGCGGGGACTCGATCGCGACGTCGTAGACGCGCGCCTTGAGGATTCTCTCGATGTAGGGACTCGCCGCCTTCAAGGAGCCTCGCCTTCCCCCGCAGGGTGTGCCAGCTATCTCACAGGAAACGCATCACGGCCTGCCGCAGGTCCTGCATGCCAGCGGATACATCCTGAATGTGCCCGTTTACGAAGAACGCCGGGGTGCCGCGCACATGACTACGCTCCGCCCCGTCCAACTGTTCGCGGACACGCTGACGATAGATCTCGTCATCGAGGGATGCCTTGAAGGAGGCGACGTCAAGGCCGAGCACGGTCGCGTACTTGTCGAGCGCGCCACGCTCAAGGTGCGCCCCCGGCTGCAGAAGTAAGTCGTGCATTTCCCAGAACCTGCCTTGCGCGCCCGCCGCCTCCGCAGCCTCCGCGGCAACGAGCGCGTGGGGGTGAGCGCTCTCGACCGGGAGGTGCCGGAAGACGAGCCGCACGGCCGCAGGGTGAGTGTCGAGCAACATCCGAACGGCGGGTTCCGCGCTACGGCACATGGGGCACTCAAAATCGCCGTATTCAACGACCGTGATCCGTGCATGCGGATCACCACGAACGTGGTCAGTTGGGTTCACGGGAACGATCAGATCGTGGCCGAGATGCTGAGTCATCCGATTTCTCCGGCGGTTCGCCATGTGACTGACCGGTGGCCGCTGCCAATTGCGCCGCCGCGGTCCACAGACACTGTCGCGTCACACGTCGAGCTTCGCGTCCATGGTTATCTTCCCCTAGGGCTGCGCTTTCTTCGAAGGTTTCGACTTGGCAGAGCAATTGAGGGCGACAGCCTGGCGAACGAGCGCCTTGAAGGCGGTCTCGTCAAGCTCTTCTCTTTCGTGGATGTCGATCGCGCGGCGTACGTTCCCTTCGAGACTCGAGTTGAAGAGGCGGGCCGGGTCCTTCAGAAACGCGCCCTTGGCGAAAGTAAGCTTCACGACCTTCTTGTAGGATTCGCCAGTGCAGATGATGCCGTCGTGCGACCAAACCGGAGTGCCCATCCACTTCCACTCCTCGACGACGCCCGGGTCTGCTTGCTTGATGAGCTTGCGCATTCTGCTGAGGCTCTCTCCGCGCCAGTCCCCGAGTTCGGCGATTCTTTTCGAGATGAGCGCCGATGCCGACTGGTCCTGGCTCGCGTCCGACTTTTTCATGTTTTCATCCTGGAAAAAACTTGATCGCAATGTTACGGCGGGCGTACCTCACAACGCACCAATGCGCAGCCGTCGATCTGGCGGAAGGAGGGACACGAACCGTGGACGCGGCACTATGAACCGGTCAGTTGGCTCAAGGCAATCTGTAGATTCAACAACTTGCCGAGGGCGCCGCGTTGCAATCTGGCACCACAAGTTTGAGCACAACCGGATCCCGCAAGTCTCCCGCACGCCGGCTAGGGGGTTTCACCTGGAGCCTCGACCGAAGCCACCCCCGGCGTGCTGAACACAAACCGCGCCACGAACAGCGCGAGCAGCGCGCCCGCCAGCTGGGCTGCAATGAACGCCGGCGCATCCGCCGGACGAATGCCCGCGAAGGTATCCGAAAGTGAGCGTGCAATCGTGATCGCCGGGTTCGCAAAGGAGGTCGACGCGGTGAACCAGTACGCCGCCCCGATCCACGCCGCCACCATCCAGGGCACATCCTGCGCACGGCGGTATCCGAGGATGACCAATAAAAGACCGAACGTCGCGACCACCTCGGCCAGCCATTGGGCGGCACCGGTTCGGACATGGATGGACGATTGCAGCAGCGGCAACCCGAACATTGCGTGCGCGAGCATGGCGCCGAGACAGCAACCCAGTACCTGAACCGCGACATATCCGCCTGCCTCGCGCCAGGGCAACACGTTGCGCAGCGCCTGGACCAGCGACACGACCGGATTGAAGTGAGCTCCGCTCACGGGGCCGAGCAGCGCGATCAGGGTTGCGAGCACCGCCACAGTTGCGCCGGTGTTGGCGAGAAGCGCAATGGCTATGTTGCCGCCTGCCAGGCGCTGGGCCATGACACCCGAGCCTATGACGGCCGCCGCCAGGAGCAGCGAGCCGATTCCCTCGGCTGTGAGGCGTCTAAGCGAACTCATGCGGCTCCGGCCGGCGGCCGCGCCATTCCGATCGCATCCAGGTGCTCTTTCAGCTTGATCCGATCAAGGGATCCGAGCGGCAGGCTCGTGAAGATCTTGATGCGGTTGTCGAGCAGTCGAAAGGTCTCCCGGAAGGCGACCCAGATCTGCGTCTGCGAACCTTCCACGGCAGCCGGATCCGGCACGCCCCAGTGTGCCGTCATCGGCTGGCCTGGCCAGTACGGACACATCTCACCTGCGGCGTTGTCGCAGACCGTGAACACGAAATCGAGCGGTGCAGCCCCCGGGACGGCGAACTCGTCCCAGCTCTTGCTGCGCAGGCCTTCAGTCGGCAGCTTCATGTGCCTGAGCAGCTCCAGCGCGACCGGATGCACTTCGCCTTTGGGATGGCTGCCGGCGCTGAAGCCGTGAAAGCGGCCGCGACCCCAGTGATTGATCAGGGCCTCCGCGAGGATGCTGCGGGCCGAATTACCCGTGCACAGGAACAACACGTTGTACGGACGGTCGGGCACGGCCTCTCCTATGAGGCGCCCGCGAGCGTCTTCGCCATGCAGGTGGCGGAAGCCGGACACAGCGAGCGAAACTCCTCGCTCCCCTGAACGTCCTGCGGAACCTCATAGCGCTCGATCACGCGATAGCCCTGGTGCTCGAAGAAGGGCTTCGCAGTCGGGGTGAGCAGAATCAACTGCCAGATGCGGGCTGCGCGCGCGATCCGCTCCGGCTCCTCGACCAGGATCCGTCCGAGTCCTGTGCCGCGCCGGTGAGGGGCGACCGCGACCGAGCGCAGCAGAGCGGTTGCGGCAAAACGCTGCAGCGCACCCGCGGCCACAATCGTTTCCCCCTCACACGCGACAATGAACTGTGGTCTTGAGGAGACGAGGTCACTCGTCGGCAGGCCGTTGTTCTCCAGCAGGACGCGGATGCCCTCCGTATCCTCGCTGGTTGCAGTCCGCAGCTGTGGTGCCGACATGACCCGTCAGGCTGCGGGGGAGCTACAGCAGTTCGGCGCCCGGCGACAGGACTCTTCAGACTTAACCAGCTCGACCCTTGTGGCATCGTGACCGTATGTCGTTCTCTCGCCGCTCGTCAGGAAGATCTCCCACTCCTGGCCCTGCGGATCCTCGATCCAGCTCTTTTCGCTGTGCGCGTAACAACAGGTCGTTGCGCCCTCTGCAAGCACCGGATGATCGATGCGCTTCAGCCGGGCGTACAGCTCCTCAAGTTCCTCGCGGCTTTCGGCCTGTATCCCCAGCTCCTGAACCCCCGGGCTCGCAGCCCGTTGACTGATCGCGAAATTCACGCGTGGATCCTCGAGCATCCACTTCGCGTAGTCAGGCTTGCGCACCGTGGGTTCGGCCGCGAACAGCTGCGAATAAAAACCGATGGACGTATCGAGATTCGTGACGGCGACGTGGACGTGCAAGCGCTTCATGCTCTTTTCCTTTGCGCCGCGGTGCCGGCACGCGGCTGGCAGTTGGTGTCGCAGGCCACGCCGGCGAGGCTGCAGCAGTTCTCGGTGAGGAACCCGACCAGGGCGTTCATGCGTCCAAAGTTCGGGCTGTAGTGCAGATTGCGGCCTGCGCGGCGGCTGACGACGAGCCCCGCGTGCATCAAGTTTTTCAAATGAAACGACAACGTGGGCGCCGGGACGTCGAGACGCTCGACCAGTTCAGAGGGTGTGTACCCTTCTGGTCCTCGTTTCACGAGCAGCCGGTACACACTCAGCCGCGGGTCGGATGCGAGTGCGCTCAGGGCACGTACGGCTTCGTTTGATTTCATCCTTTCAATTTTATCGAAATAATGGCCGAATGCAAATCAAGCCTCGGAACAGCGGGGCATCGCGCCCCATCGGTACTGGTCAACCCACAACGGTCTCGGCTTTCGCCGCCTCGAACGTGAGATTCACCGAGCGCTCGCCGACGGGAGCGGTCCGATGACGCAGTCCACGCGGCACCGTCACCATCTGGCCTGGACCAAGCTCGAGCGTTCCATTCTCGAACTCGATGTTGAGACGCCCGTCGATCACGAGGAATGTCTCATCGGAATTAGGATGGAAATGCCAGGGGTAAGGTTGTGTCATCACGCTGATCCGGACAACATGATCATTGACCCTGGCGATCGGATGATTGTCGTAACGAGCCTCGGACGATGACTCCGACGCCAGGCTGGTGATCTGCGGCAGGTCTCCTGTCATGCCTCCTCCTTCGCGCTTAGTCTCCGGGTCAGGGTGTCGCTCTTTTGCGCAAACACATCCACGGCTGCCGGACCAACACCGGTCCAAGAGCACCGTTGATTGTGGTCACGGGCCACCGTACACTCATCTCAATCGGAGATGGCATTCTCCGCGAACCGCTGCTGAAGCTAATAATGCCTACCACCGCCGTCGGACGGCTAAGAGGTAGGCCATCGTGCGACAGCCCTACCCTTCGATCCAGCGCGGCCTGTTACCACAGGGCGGGCGAGCCGCCCATTGAGATCGAATTCATTCTCACGAATGAGATGGCTGATTGCAGTCTCGTCTACGCCCGACTCCCCGCGGAATTTGGGATCGCCGGTCAGCAGGCCCACAAGAGCGGGAACCCGCCGTGACGGAAATCTACAGTCTCGCGACGTTGTGGCTCGGGCTCGCGCTGCTCGCGACACTGGTATCGATCTGGCTGCGGATTGCGACCGCCATGTCCGAGATCATCGTCGGCACGGTCGCGCAGCTGATTATCGGTGCCCTGATCGGAGCAAGCGCACTCGGCACCGATCAATCCTGGATCAGATTTCTCGCCAGTACGGGGGCGGTCATTCTGACGTTCCTTGCCGGCGCGGAGCTCGACCCCCAGGTCATGCGCCGCGAGTGGAAGCAGGCGACGATCGTGGGGCTGGTGGCCTTTGCGGCTCCTTTTCTCGGCTGCGCGGCCGTGGCGCGCTACATCATTGGCTGGAGCAGCGATGCAAGCTGGCTCGCCGGCATCGCACTCTCGACCACCTCAGTCGCGGTGGTGTACGCAGTGATGCTGGAGTTTGGTCTCAACCGCACCGACTATGGCAAGGTCGTCCTCGCAGCCTGCTTCGTCAACGATCTGGCCACAGTGCTCACGCTGGGGCTGAAGTTCTCACCCTTTGGACTCAGGACTCTGACCTTCGTCGGCAGCAGCGCCGTCGCCTTCATCATCCTGCCGTGGCTGGTGCCACGTTTCTTTGCCCGCTACGGAGGCCGTCCGTCAGAACTGGAGGCGAAGCTGCTGTTGCTGGTGATGTTCGGCCTGGGGGCGCTGGCGCTTTGGGCCGGAAGCGAGCCGGTGCTACCTGCCTACATCCTGGGGATGATTCTGGCGGGCACCGTGGGCAAGGATCACTCCCTGGTGCGCCGACTGCGCACCCTGACGTTCGGGCTGCTGACACCTTTCTACTTCATCCGGGCGGGGTCATTCGTGTCCGTCCCCGCCCTCGCCACGGGGTTCGGCGTTCTGTGCCTGCTGCTCGGCGCTAAGATGGTCACCAAGTTCGTCGGAGTCTTCCCCACGACGAGGGCCTTTAAGGCACCCTTCAAAGAGGCGATGTACACGACCTTACTGATGTCGACTGGATTGACGTTCGGCAGCATCTCGGCGCTCTTCGGACTGACACACGGAATCATCGACCAGAAGCAGTACTCGTACCTGATCGCGGCCGTCATCGGCAGCGCCATCGTCCCGACGCTCATTGCAAACGCTTTCTTCCTGCCACGACATCTGTTGCCCGAGCGTGCCGACGAGAAGTCGGCCGCGACTGCGAACGTGCTCACCGCGGAGAACCGCGGGTAGGAGATCCGTATGTTCAAGAAGCTCCTGGTGGCTTATGACGGTTCCCCGGCCGCGGTTAAGGCCTTCGAACGATCCGTGGAAATGGCGCAGTGCTTTGGCGCGCAGCTGGCGATCGTCGTGGTGCTGAGGCCGCCGGAATTCGCAGAGGAAGTCGAGACACGTGCCGTCCTCGAAAACGCACGCACTCGGTTCGACCCGGAACTCGCCAGCCTGCGGACCCGAGCCCTGGCTTCCGGCATTGACCCGGTGCCCTACACCTGCGTCGGGCACCCGGCTGAGCAGATCATTGCCACCGCGGACCGGTGGGGCGCCGATCTGATCGTGACCGGTCACCGCGGCCAGGGGCTGTTCGAGCGCTGGTTGCTGGGGTCGGTCTCCCGGGTAGTCATTGCGTACGCTCGTTGTGCCGTCATGGTGGTCCGGTGACGATCTCAGCCGCGGCCCCTCTCCCCGACGCTGCGACCCGGCTCATCCTGGTACGACACGGACATGTAGAAGGGATCGCGCCCGAGCGCTTCCGCGGCCGCCGCGATGTGGACCTGACGGACCTGGGCGCGCGTCAGGCGCAGACGACCGCGCGGCGAATCGCACAACAATGGCGTCCGTCGACCGTCTATACGAGCCCTCTGGCGCGCTGCATTCAAACCGCAGAAGCGATTGCGGCCGCCCTGCGTCTTCCGGTGACGGTCCTGGATGACCTGAACGATTTGCATTACGGCGATTGGGAGTGGCGCACTCACGCAGAGGTCCGCGCCCAGTGGCCTGCGCTGTTTGAGTGTTGGTTCGCGGCGCCCCACCTGGTGAGATTCCCGAACGGTGAATCGTTGCAGGATCTGGTGGCACGGACATCCAACGTTCTTCGCCTGGTCCGTGATCGGCACCCGCAACAGACCGTGGTCGCGGTCGGGCACAGCAGTGGAAACCGTGCGCTCTTACTGCAGACTCTCGATCAGCCATTGTCGGCATACTGGCGGTTGGCACAGGATCCGTGCGCCGTAAACGAAATTGAAATCCTGGAACACGGCACGACGGTGCACCGTTTCAACGAAACCTATTCACTCGAATAAGCCGGCCGCGGCGCGACCCGCCCTCACGCGCCCGCTGGGCCTGCGCCGGTCCGCGCAGGATCTCGCCGACAGGCTCAGGAGAGGGGAACACCTTGTCTTGTGGGGACCCATCGGCAGCGGTAAGACGAGCCTGCTGGCCGCGATCCGACGGCGCATTGCCGACCGAGCCTGCGCGAGCGCGCCGCTGACCCGCTCCCTGGACGACATTACCCGAGCCCTCGAGCGCGCCTTTCCCGGAGTGCCGACCCAAGGGATCCCGAGGCGCCTCGCGCGAGCGCGTCTGTGGCGCGCCGCCGATCAAGCGCCAGCGGTGTTGCTCCTCGATCATGTCTGCATGGTAAGCACGGCCATGAAGGGGTTTCTGCGTCGGCTTCGCGGTGGCATCGCCGGTGTGTTGCTCGTATTCGACATTGACAGCCCGCGTGAACGTGCGCGGCTGCGCGCGCGACACCTGGGGTGTCTGTCGGTTCGCATCCCTGCGTTGCCAAGCCGGGTTCAGCGTGGGCTCCTGGTAGCACATTGGCCCAGGGACGAGCACCCGCTTCCCGGTCCGGTGCTCGTGCGTCGGTTGATACGGGCGGCGCGTGGACGACCCGGTTGGATAGTCGTCTGCGCCCAGCAGGCGAGCGCGTCGAAGTATTGGGGCGCCGACGGACTAAAAGCCCGAGTCCTGGCCCTTGACGCAGAACTTCGCGTCAGGGATCCCAACAGTCGAGCACTACCAGGTTGATGAGCTCGCTAGTTGACAGAGGAAAAACGGGCTCGCCGCAGGATGCGAGCCCGCTGGCATGGCACTCAGCCGGACTTGGCAGCTTTCGCTTTGTTTCTTACCGCATCCATATGGGCGTTTGCCTGATCTTTGCACGCTTTTTGAGCATCACCTTCCAGCGACTCGCACTTCGCCAGGGCGACTTTTGTTTCGCCCTCAGCTTGCGTAACCGCAGCGTCCACTATAGCGCCGACGCTCTTGTCGGCCGCCTTGACCTGCGCATCCGCCCGGTCTTTCGCTGCCTCGGCCTCGACTTGCTTCTGTATCTCGTTCGCCTTGGCGTTCGCCTCGGCCGCTTCGCTCTGGGCTTTTGCGACATCTGCTTGAACCTTGTCGGGAGATTCGGCCTTGTTGCACGCCGACAGGCCCAGCAATGCGCAGGCGAGCAACGCGCTGCTTAAAGCTAGTCTCATTTGAATCCTCCGGTTTTCCACTCGAAGGGGTGGAATGTTACTGGTGGAGGATACGCCTGTGGTTAGCGCGATCCGTCTCGCAAAGCCCGACTCTGCACGTAGGACGAGTCTTACAAACCCTAACTCGAGCCCAGCAAATTGACTTGAGCTGACCACGGGGAAAGTCATCTCTGCGCCGACTGCGCCAGGCTCAGGGCACGCCGTTCGCTCTCGGCGCCGCGGAGCGCGTCGCCGCTGCGAAGATAGGCCTGGGCGAGGATATGCAGGCTGCGCGGGTCGCGCCCCGCCGATTTCTCCACCGCCTGCCTGGCACTCTCGAGCGCAGCCGCAGAGTCGCGCAATTCGACAGGCTCGCAAGTGAGCAGGATGAGCGCATACCGGCTCAGCTCGTCCGGTGTCGCCCCGGTGCGCGTCGCCAGCTCGCGCGCGAGCGCTACGCCGCGCGCGGTTTCCGCTCTCGCCTCCGCTGCGCGGCCCCGGTGAGCCAGCACGGCACCCGTCGCGACCAGGGCTTCCGCCAACTGGCCACGCATGAACAGATTCGTCGGCGCGGCGGCGGACAGCTTCTCGAGGATTGCAATGGCCTGCCGGTACTCATCGAGCGCACCACCGCCGTTGCCGGTCTTGTTCAGCAGGTCTGCCAGCGTCGTAAGCGACAGCGCAAAATTCGCGCCCGCCTGCGCGTTGGTAGGGTCCGCGGCCGCCAGGGTCTGATTGATGCCGGCGGCACTGTTGGCGTTTTGCAGAGCCTGCCCGAGCTCGCCTCTCGCGCTCTCAAGGTCCGCAAGCTTGCGATAGCTGAGGGCGAGAATCCTTCGAAACCTGTCGTGGGTGGGATCCTCGGCGGCCAGCGCCTGTGCCCGCTCCCGCGCGCCGCGGTAGTTCTCGAGCGCGGCATCGAGATCGCCCTGTGCCTGCTGCATATCGCCGATGCGGATCCGCATGACCGCCGCCCCCCCGCGCGCCTTCTGATCGCCGGGGGACTCAGCCGCCATGGCATCAAATACCGCCATGGCCCTGCGATAACTGTCCAGAGCGCCGGCGCGATCGCCGAGATTCTGCAGTCCGCTGTGGCCCTGCAGATCGCCCAGGGACTGATAGCAGTCCGCAAGCTGTATGCGCAGATCGCGGTCGCGAGGGGTGTCGCGCAGGAGCGTCGCGAAGATCGCCGCGGCCTTGCGCACCTCGACCACCGCTTCGGTAGCCTTGCCCAGTTGCGCGAGCACCTCGCCGAGCGATTGATAGCTGCGCGCCAGATATCGCTGGGCCTGTGTGTCCCTGGCGTCCGCACGCGCCAGCGCTGCGCTGATCGCGAGTGCCTTGCGGTAACTGTCCGCCGCGCCCTGCGTGTCGCCGAGATTGGGCTCGTACGGATTTCCCTGCAGATCGCCGACTTTCAGATAGGCCTCGGCCAGTTCGCGCTGCAGGCCCGGGTCCGCCTGCGACTGTTGCGCGAGCTTGCTCAGGTATTCCAGCGCCCGCTGCACCAGAAGCTGGCGCGCCGGCGTGGCTCCCGGGAGGTTCTGGATGGAGCTGTTGAATTCGAACAGAAACGAAGTGGCCAGCTTGCGCACGTCGTTGAACTGCTGTTGCGCCCTGGCCCGTTCCGCGCGCGCCACCCGCGCCTGCCACGAGGTGCCGACGACGCCTGCCACCAGCAGCATGACGATCGCGGCCGTCGCCGCAACTCCTATGCGGTGGCGACGCATGAATTTGGCGGCGCGATAAGCGGCCGTGTCCGCCCGTGCGATCACCGGTTCGTTGGCCAGGTGTCGGCCGATGTCCTGCGCGAGCTGCTCGACCGATGCGTAACGCCGCTGCGGTTCCTTGCGCAGCGCCATCAGCACAATGTTGTCGAGATCACCCTCGAGCCGCCGCCGCAGCCTCTGCGCGCTGCCCTCGCCGGGCGGCGCGCGGCCCGCGCGCGCCACCGCGACACTCGGCCGTTCAGGCTGATCATCGCAGACTGCCCGTTCCAAAGCGCTGGCGGAGGAAAGGTGCGTCCGATAAGGCGACTGTCCGGTGAGCAGTCGGTAGAGCAGCACGCCGAGCGAATAAACATCGCTCACCGTGGTCAGCGTCTCGCCGCGCACCTGCTCGGGGCTCGCGTACTCCGGTGTCAGCCGCCTCAGAACGGTACGCGTCGACTCGCTCGGCTGCGCCTCCGGCGAAAGAAGCTTCGCGATGCCGAAGTCGAGCAGCCGCGGAACGCCATCGCGCGTTACCAGCACGTTCCCCGGCTTGATGTCGCGATGGATGATCAGATTCTGATGGGCGTAGCCCACCGCGGCGCATACGCCCTGAAAGAGCCTGAGCCGTGCGCCGACATCGAGTGCGCGCCCATCGCAGTACCGGTCGACGGGTTCGCCCTCGACGTACTCCATGACCAGGAACGGCAGGCCGTCCTCGGTGGTCCCGCCATCGAGAATCCGCGTGATGTTGGGATGATCGAGCCGTGCCAGGATCTGGCGCTCGCTCTGGAAGCGTCTGGTTACTTCCTCACTGTCGAGCCCGCGCTCGACGACCTTGATGGCGACCTGCTTTTCGAATGCCTGATCGGCACGCGCGGCCAGATACACGCGGCTCATCCCGCCGCGGCCGAGCTCGCGCACCACGCGATACGGGCCGATGCGCCGCCCCTCGAGCACTCGTGCGCTGCGCTGCTCGAGCACCTTGAGCGCCTCCACGAATGCGGCGGGCTGCGTAAAGTCGAACTCCCCGTGCTCGTGCGCGGCCAGCAGCGAATCGATTTCGCCGCGCAGCTCGATGTCGCCACCGCAGGCGGAGTCGAGCCAGGCCGCGCGGCTGTGCGGCTCGTGGTCGAGCGCGGCCTGAAAGATCTCCTCGAGCTGCTGCCAGCGCTCAGCCTGCACGGTGGGACTCGGAGGTGATTGCGCGGCGCAGCCAGGCCTTGGCCATGCGCCAGTCCCGCGCCACCGTGGCGGGCGAGACCTGCAACACCTGCGCGGCTTCCTCCACCGACAGACCGCCGAAGTGGCGCAATTCGAAGATCCGGCCCTTGCGCAGGTCGAAGGCCATCAGGCCCTCGAGCGCCGCGTCGACCACGATCAGCTCGTCGGCCCGCTCCGCGGACATGACCGCGACGTCCTCCAGCGGCAGCGGCGCCACCCCGCCACCGCGCTTCGCGCGTGAGCGCGCGCGCGCATAGTCGACGAGGACGTGCCGCATGACCTGGGCCGCGACTGCAAGGAAGTGGCTTCGGGTCTCACCGCTCGCCTCCGGCTGATCGACGAGACGCAAGTACGCCTCGTGGACGAGCGCGGTGGTCTGCAACAGGTGATCGGGTCGCTCCGAGCGCATGTACCTCGAGGCGAGTCGCCGCAGCTCCTCGTAGACGATCGGCCAGAGCCGCTCGAAGGCCGCCGGGTCCCCGGCGCGCCACTGCGAGAGCAGCCGGGTCGTTTCCCCCTGCAACCTTTCGGACTTGTTCATGCCGGGAGTTCTTTGGGACTCCTGCTGACCGATGCTACCTGAAGCGTCTCCCGCTGGAGCCATCAACCGGTCAATCGATGACAGATTTCCTTTCGCAATGTCGCTTTATGAGCTGAGGCAGCCGGCCGCAGCTGCGGGGAGCGCGCTCGCGAGCGGGGTTGCGGATCCGAATCGATGGCGGGGGAAAACTATGAAAAACATACTCTTAGCACTCGCTGCCCTCTCGATCGGGGGAATCCTGGGCGGCTGCGCGGGTGGCGGAGGTCACGGGGGTGGGGGCGGCGGTGGTGGCGGTGGCGGTGGTACACCTTCCGGGGCGACGATCAGTTCGCTGTCCCCGGCAACCGTTACGGCCGGGGGGCCAACGTTCACGCTGACCATCAACGGGTCCGAATTCACCCCGGGCGGTACCGTGGACTTGAATGGCGTAACTCTCGGACCTTACGCCTACGTCTCCGCATCCCAGGTCACGATCCTCGTCGGTTTCCTGCAGCTCCCGGGGCCCGGTGCCGCGACGGTGGACGTGCAGATTCCCAACGCCAAGAAATCGAACGGCCTCCCACTGTCGGTAAACTCCTTCAACACCTCGGCCTGCGTGCTGTTCGGCCAGTATGAGTTTTTCTTCACGGGCTTCGATGCCAATGGCCCGATGACGATCGCCGGATCCTTTGGCGTCGACATCGACGGCAACATCACCGGCGAGCAAGACCTGAAGACGAGCACCGCAACCAGCGTGGCGGAAGCCATCACCAGCGGCTCCTGCCACAACAGCGCTACCGCCAACGAGGGCACGGTCACATTGACCGCAGCCACCGGGACGGTCACTTACTCGTTCGTCACACAAACCCACCCCAGCCCCGGCTTCAAGGGGCGGATCACGGCATCCGCCGCACAGGGTGGAGGCTTCTCCGGATCGGGGCGCTTCGTGCTGGCGGGTGGCGGGTTCTTCAACGGCGACTACGTGCTCGGTATCGTTGGCAGCGATGCCGGCGGCGCTCGCATGGCCGTGCTCGGCCGGTTCACCGACACATCGCCGGGCTTCAACGCCTCCGGCACCCTGAGTGCCGGTATGGGTGACATCAACGACAACGGCACGCTTGCCAGTCAGGTCGCAATCAGCGGCACTATCGGCGTCCCCGATGCGTACTCCCGCTCGGCCGCGACGCTTTCCGCGGGAATGCAAACGCTGAAGCTGGCGATCTACGTGACGTCTGCAGGCTCTGGATTCGTCGGCTCTGCAGACGCGAGCGTCTCGAGCCCCCGGCTTGCCGGCATAGTCAACAGCCAGGCGGGCGCCGGGATGTTCAGCAACGGCAACCTCGACGCTCCGGTGTTGTATACGATCTGGGGGGTGAGCCCAGGGCCGCCCGCCGCCTCCGACACCACCGTCGGTATCGCCTCCGGCTTCAACGGCCAGCTCGGAACCTTCAGCGTGCTCTTCGACCAGGTCACGGGCGCCGCGGCAGCGCTCGACCAGACCGCCGCGGGCACGTACACCGTTGCCTCGAACGGCCGCGGCACGACGTCCTTTACCACCGGCGGCAAGGTTCATGACGCCGTCCTGTACCTGGACGCCTTCAACGATGGCTACATCCTCGATACCGGGCCCAACGTGGGTTACGGGTTTTTCGAGGCGCAGGCGGCCGGACCGTTCAACAACACTTCCATCAACAGTGCATTTTATGCAGGCACCTGGTTCTCACCCGTGGCCGCGGCCCCCAACACGGTCGGTCAGCTCACATTCAACAACGACCTCACGGTGTCCGGGGCCGCCACCGGGACATACGCAGTGGACGCTGCCGGAACCGGCCGCGGCACGGCGGCGCTCAATGCACCTGTGTTCGGAAGCAGCAATGTAGTGTTCTATATCGGCTCTTCGGGCTTCGTTGTAATGATGGGCAGCGATGCCGTCATGAGCGATACGATCTCGTTCATGAACCGGTAGAGCGCGCGCCACACGATCTCAGCGCCGCGCCGTTAGCCGCACGCCTCCCGCGAGCGTCAGGGACAGCCGCCCCTGGTGCAATAGCCCGCTCGCTGCGGGCGCAGGTACAATTGCCCGTTCGCACCATGAGCAACGGGACGCCAGCAGTGGGAGCACTTCGCGCACGATTCCTGCTGCTGTTACCCCTTTTGGTCGCTCTCGGCACAGCTCGCGGTCAGCCCGTTTCCGGGCAGGACTTGCTCGGGGGATTGCGCGCCGGTGGCTACGTGGTTGTTATGCGCCACGCGAGCTCGCCCGCAACCCCACCCGATCCGGACCAAGCCAATGCCGACAACGTCCAGCACGAGCGGCAGCTCGACGAGACGGGTCGCACTTCAGCACGCGCGATGGGCGAAGCGCTGCGTCGGCTGCGTATACCGGTCGGTCAGGTGCTGTCCAGTCCGACGTATCGCGCGCTTGAGACGGTACGACTCGCTCAACTGGGGCAGCCGAAGAGCTCTTCACAGCTCGGCGATGCCGGCCACAGCATGCAAGCCGATCCGGGTGGGACGCGGGCAGCATGGCTCAGGGCAAAAGTAGCGCAGAGTCCTGCCGCGAGTACGAACACAATCATCGTGACCCAGTTTCCGAATGTGAGCGAAGCATTTGGAAATGATGCCGCGGGGCTCGCTGAAGGCGAAGCTCTGGTGTTTCGCCCCGACGGCCGTGGTGGGGCCGCGCTTGTCGGGCGCATAAAGATCTCGGACTGGCCACGGCTGGCCGCCGATCAGTAGCAGCCCAACGCGCATTCTCGACATGGACAAAACGAGCGAATTCGACCGCCGGGCCTTTCTGAAGCTCGCGGGTTGCGCCGCTCTCGCCCCACGGTTCGCATCCCTCGGACATGCCGAGGCTCAAGCGCTGCAAGCGAGCAAGGCAGACTACACGCTGCACATCGGCGCCGCGCGCATCGAATTGGCTCCCGGGCACATCATCACCACGACTGCCTACAACGGTGAGTTTCCCGGGCCGCTCGTGCGTCTCACCGAGGGGCGGCGCGTGGTGGTGGACATTCACAACGACACCGATATCCCTGAGCAATTGCATTGGCACGGACAAAACCTTCCTGTGGACGTCGATGGCGCCGCCGAGGAAGGTACCCCGTACATTCCCGCGCGCGGCCGGCGGCAAATCTCCTTCATACCCGGACCGCCCGGCCTGCGCTTTTATCATTCCCATCTGATCGCTGGCGCCAATCTCGCCGCCGGGCTGTATGGCGGCCAGGCGGGTCCGGTGTATATCGAGCCGCGCCGCGAGCCGGGTCGATTTGATCGCGAGGTCATTCTTGTCTTGAAAGAATTCGAACCCACATTGAGCCGCGGTGGGGACATGGCGATGGATTTCCTGCTTCCCTCGAAAATGGATGACCAGCTCAAGGAAAGTGGGGAATCGACGATGGCGGCATCGCTCAAGCGCGGTATGCCGCACGGCTACGAAGTGGGCTACAAGCTGTTCTCGATCAACGGGCGCATGCTGGGGCACGGCGAGCCGGTACGAGTGAAGTCAGGTGAGCGCGTCCTCTTTCACGTCCTGAACGCCAGTGCGACTGAAATCCGCAGCCTCGCGCTCCCCGGCCACACATTCACAGTGGTAGCGCTGGACGGCAACCCGGTCCCGGCGCCAGTACCAGTCGCGGCGCTGTGGCTCGGCACGGCAGAGCGCGTGTCAGCCGTCGTCGAGATGAACCATCCTGGTGTGTGGATCCTCGGGGATCTCGCCGACGATGACCGCGAACATGGGATGGGGATCGTGGTGGAGTATGCGGGCGCCAAGGGCAGGCCCCGGTGGACGAAGACGGGCTCGCCAAAGTGGGATTACACGCGCTTCGGCAACGGACAGGCGCAGCCGCCCGACGAGACGATCGAGATGGTCTTTGCCAAGAACAATGCGGCGTTGAATGGCTTCAATCAGTGGACAATCAACGGCACGGCATTCTCGATGCAGAAGATGAGCCCGATGTTCCATGTTCGCCGCGGGCGACGCTACCGGTTGAAGATGCGCAACGCCAGCGACGACATTCACCCCGTGCACCTGCATCGGCACAGTTTTGAGCTTGCCAGGATCGGCGGCGTATCGACCTCTGGCGTCATGAAGGATGTGGTCATGCTCGGGGGCTACCAGGAAATCGAGGTCGACTTCGTGGCGGACAACCCGGGCCGCACTCTCTTCCATTGTCATCAACAGCTGCATATGGATTTTGGCTTCATGGCACTGATTGACTATGTCACGTGAATGACGCCCCATTGGTTCGCGCAGACCACAGATGAGTGACAGCGTGCCTGAAACAGACGCAGTTCTGGATTTGATCGCCGTCGGACGATCGAGCGTCGATCTGTACGGCGAGCAGATCGGCGGACGGCTGGAAGATATGGGCTCGTTCGCGAAATACCTCGGCGGGAGCCCGACGAATACGGCTGTAGCCGCCGCCAGACTCGGCCTGCATACAGGTCTGTTGACGCGCGTCGGCGCTGATCACATGGGACGCTTCATCCGTGAGCAACTCGTGCGCGAGGGCGTCGACGTTCGCGGAGTTCTTGCCGATTCTGAGCGGCTGACTGCCCTGGTCATTCTGGGAATCCGCGATTCCGAGACCTTCCCGCTGATTTTCTACCGCGAAAACTGCGCCGACATGGCGCTATGCGAGCAGGATCTCGACGACCGGCGGCTGGCACGGGCACGTGCCGTGCTCATAAACGGCACCCACTTGTCCACGCCCGGCGTTTTTGCGGCAAGTGTGGGCGCGGCGCGGCGCGTGAAGGCTGCCGGCGGCAGGGTCGTGTTTGATATTGATTACCGGCCGGTACTGTGGGGGCTGGCTGCCAGAGACCTCGGCGAGAACCGTTTCGTGGCGCACACAGCGGTCACCCAGCGTCTGCAGAATGTGTTGCCGCTGTGCGATCTGGTCGTGGGCACGGAAGAGGAAATCCGCATTCTGGGCGGCGTTGAGGACACCCTTGCCGCCCTGAAGAACATACGTGTCCGGACTGCCGCAACCATTGTCTGCAAGCGCGGCGCGCGGGGCTGCGTGGCGTTTCCAGGCTACGTGCCCGATGACATCGAACAAGGTGTCGTCGCACCCGGCTTTCAGGTCGAGGTGTACAACGTTCTCGGCGCCGGGGATGCCTTCATGGGGGGCTTGTTGCGAGGCTGGCTGCGAGACGAGCCGCTCGAGCAGTGCTGTCGTCTCGGCAACGCGTGCGGGGCGATCGTGGTCTCGCGGCATGGTTGCGCGCCGGCAATGCCGACCTGGCCGGAACTGGAACTTTTTCTAGCGGCCGGCGCCCGCAAACCTCGCTTGCGCGAGGATGCGGAGCTCGAGCATCTGCATTGGGCAACGACGCGCTCACGCGCCTGCCAGGACCTGACCGTTCTTGCAATCGATCATCGTAGCCAGTTCGAGGATCTCGCCGCCGAGCTAGGCGTCGACGATGAGCGTATCTGCAGCTTCAAGATGCTGGGGCTGCGCGCCGTCGATGCAGTAGCGCAAGGCGACGCTCGATTCGGCGTGCTGCTCGACGGGCGTTATGGATTCAAGGCGCTGGCCCAGGCAGCCGATGGCCGGTATTGGGTGGGTCGCCCGATCGAACTTCCGGGTTCACGGCCGCTGGAATTCGAGAGCTCGGCGGACGTTGCCACCGAACTTGCGACCTGGCCTCTGAATCAGGTCGTGAAGTGTCTGGTCCTATACCATCCCGATGATGAGGCCAATTTGCGCGCCAGACAGGAACGGCAGTTGTTGCGCCTCTTCGATGCCTGCCGCAAGACCCGGCATGAGTTGCTGGTTGAAATCATCGTGCCCCGCGGCATGGCAGTCGATGCGCGCACCGTCGCGCGTGCGATCACGCGGATCTACCAGATCGGGGTGCGTCCGGACTGGTGGAAACTCGAGCCGAGCGCGAGTTCGGCGACCTGGGAGAACATCGAGGGGGCAATCACCGTGGGCGATCCGCTCTGCCGCGGCGTGCTGTTGCTGGGTTTGTCGGCGCCGCAGAGCGAGCTGATCGGCTCATTCGTGGCCGCGGCCCCGTTCAAAGTCGTGAAGGGGTTTGCCGTCGGGCGCACCATCTTCGATGCGCTCGCGCGCGGGTGGTTTTCTGGAGAGCTGACCGATGAGGCAGCCGTAAACGGTATGGCCGAGAAACTGGCCGCGCTCGTCAGCGCGTGGCGACGCGCGCGCACGGCGGCGGCGTGAGCACGCTCACACTGACGGCGGCCCAGGCTGCCGTTCGCTATCTCGCGAACCAGTACGTGGCGCGTCCGGCCGGCGAGATCCGCTATTTCGCGGGGGTGTGGGCGATCTTCGGCCACGGCAACGTTGCGGGACTCGGCGAAGCCCTGCACGCCGCGCGGGACGCGCTTCCCACTTATCGCGCGCATAGTGAACAGGGCATGGCCCATGCCGCCATCGCCTACGCGAAGCAGATGCGGCGTCAACGCGCCATGATTTGCACGAGTTCCATCGGCCCGGGAGCCACCAACATGGTCACCGCGGCAGCCCTGGCTCACGTGAACCGCCTGCCGGTGCTGTTCCTGCCGGGCGATGTTTTTGCCGGCCGCGCGCCCGATCCGGTACTGCAGCAGATAGAGGATTTTACGGATGGCACGGTCTCTGCCAACGACTGCTTCCGGCCGGTGTCCCGCTATTTCGATCGAATCACCCGTCCCGAGCAGATCCTCGAGGCGCTGCCCCGCGCTATGGCGACACTGCTCGACCCCGCTTCCTGTGGGCCGGTGACCCTGGCTTTTTGTCAGGACGTACAGGCGGAAGCTTTCGATTTCCCGTCAGCGTTCTTCCACAGGCATGTATGGACAGTTCGAGCGCAGCCCCCTGACCTGCGGGAGGAGGACGAACTGGTTCGACTGTTGCAGGCCGCGCA
The DNA here is from genome assembly GCA_963793895.1 of uncultured Gammaproteobacteria bacterium. Classification (GTDB taxonomy): domain Bacteria; phylum Pseudomonadota; class Gammaproteobacteria; order Steroidobacterales; family Steroidobacteraceae; genus 13-2-20CM-66-19. Next base: position 372,131 of record CAWCBV010000004.1, on the reverse strand, counting down.
ATCGCCGTTGCTGGTCTGCGGGGGCGGCGTCCTCTACAGCGGAGCCGACGCGGCGCTCGCCGCATTCGCCGAGGCCACCGACATTCCGGTCGCTGAAACTCAAGCAGGCAAGGGCGCGCTCAAGTGGAACCATCCCTGCAATCTTGGCAGCATCGGTGTGACGGGATCGAGTGCCGCCAACGCCGCCGCCGCCGCGTCGGATCTGGTGGTGGGCCTCGGTACCCGGCTGCAGGATTTCACCACCGGATCGCGCGCCTTGTTTCGCGCTCCGGGTCGGCGGCTCGTGCAGGTCAACGTCGCGGCTTACGATGCTGCAAAACATGGCGCAATTGCGGTGGTTGGGGATGCCGGTGTGGTACTGCGGCGACTGCACGAGCGCCTCGGCGGCTGGCGGGCGCCGCTCGGCACTCGAACGATGGCCGCGGCCGTCGCGCAGTGGAACGCTGCCTGGGAGAAAGCCACCGCTGCTCCTGAACAATCGCTGCCGTCAGACGCGCAGGTCATCGGAGCCGTGTGGCGAACGGCAGCTGAGGATTCCGTAGTGGTTTGCGCCGCCGGCGGTCTGCCGGGGGAGTTGCACAAGCTGTGGCGCTGCCGGCATGGCGGTGACTACCATGTCGAATACGGCTACTCCTGCATGGGTTACGAGATTGCCGGCGGACTGGGAGTGAAGTTGGCGGAGCCGCATCGCGACGTCCATGTGCTGCTCGGCGACGGCAGTTACCTGATGTTGAATTCGGAACTCGCGACTTCCGTGATGTTGGCGCAGAAGCTGATCGTGACGGTACTCGACAATCGCGGCTTCGCCTGCATCAACCGTCTGCAGAAGGCGGCGGGTGGTGCGGCCTTCAATACGATGTGGGCGGACTCGCGCCACGAAATTCTCCCCGCGATCGATTTCGCCGCTCATGCTGCGAGTCTCGGAGCGATTGCGGAACATGTCGCTACCATCGCGGAACTCGAGCAGGCGCTGGGCCGCGCGAAGAGCTCCGCTCGCACCCACGTCATCGTCATTCAAACCGATCCGCTGGCAGTGACCGCGGCGGGTGGGGCCTGGTGGGACGTTGCCATACCTGAAGTCTCTGTGCGCCCCGAGGTGGCGGCCGCACGAGCGATGTACATCGAGCTGCTCAAGAAGCGGACTTAAGGGAAAGTCAGCGTGAGTATTCGCTTCGGCGTCAGCCCCATCGCGTGGATTAACGACGACATGCCCGAACTCGGCGCCGACACTGCGCTCGAGCAGGTACTCGCCGAGGCGCGCGATATCGGCTTTGCCGGCATCGAACTCGGCGGAAGATTTCCCCGCGATGCAGCGACACTGGCCACCCTGCTCGCCCGCTTCCAACTGGTCCTGGTCGCAGGGTGGTACAGCGCCAGCCTGTTGACCCGTTCAGCGCGCGAAGAGATCGCGGCCCTGCAGGCACACCTTGGCCTGCTGAAGGCTCTGGGTTGCACGGTGTTCATCATCGCCGAGACCAGCAATGCGATACACGGCAATCGCAACCGCGCGCTGTCGGCTTCTCCGCGGCTTGATCGCGCAGGCTGGGCGCACTTCGGTGAGAAACTGACGGCGGTTGCCGATCATGTAGCCGCGGCGGGTATGCGCCTCGCGTATCACCATCATCTGGGCACGGTGGTCGAGTCGGGCGAGGATCTGGAACGGTTTCTCGAGTCCACCGGGCCATCGGTAGGGATGACTATCGATACCGGGCATGCCGCACTGGGTGGGCTGGACGCTGTTGCGCTGATCCGAACCCATCCGCAACGCGTGGCGCACGTGCACTGCAAGGACATTCGCGGCGAAATCTTTCGCAAGATCAAGGCAGCGGGAGGAAGCTTCCTGAGCGGCGTACTGGCGGGCATGTTCACCGTGCCCGGCGACGGCGACCTCGACTTCAGGAAGGTGGTGCAGGCGCTCGCCGAGATCGGCTATTGCGGATGGATCATCATCGAGGCGGAGCAGGATCCGACTATCGCCGACCCGCGGCGCTACGCGAAACTCGGGCTGACAACTTTGCGCCGTGAGGCGGCAGCGGCGGGATTGAGGATAGTGGAGTAGCGATGCCCAATCTTATTCGACATTCCCATGCACCCGATGCCGATGGCTGTGTTCTGGAAATCACACCGCAGGACGCGGGCTGGCAGCGTGTGGGATTTCGGGTTAACCGCCTCGCCGCCGGACAAGCCGCAAGCGGCGGAGAAACCGGCCGCGAAACCTGTGTCCTCGTGCTGGCGGGCACTGCCGACATCGCGGTCGGGAGCCGACGCTTCGAGCGGATCGGCGGCCGCCCGAGCGTGTTTGATGACGCCCCGCCCGGTGCGGTGTATGTGCCGGCCGGCATGCGGTTCACGGCGACTGCCCGGGACGAGGTAGAGCTGGCGGTGTGCTCCGCGCCGGGGGAGCCGGGCCGCACGCCGCGCGCAATCGACGCGGGCAACATGCCCACGGCAGTGCGGGGCAAGGGCACCAATACCCGCTATGTCCGCAACATTCTTCCCGAAGACCAAAGTGCCGACAGTCTTATCGTGGTCGAGGTCATCACGCCGGGCGGTCACTGGTCGAGCTATCCGCCGCACAAGCACGACACGGCGACCCCGGGAGGGGAAACCGCTCTCGAGGAAACCTATTACCATCGAATCAATCCTTCCCAGGGCTTCGCGTTCCAACGCGTGTATACGGATGACCGGGATCTCGATGAGACGATGTGCGTGCACGACGGCGACCTCGTGTTGGTGCCCCGCGGATACCATCCCGTGGCGGCCGCACACGGCTATGATCTTTACTATCTGAATGTGATGGCCGGAGCGCGTCGCGCGTGGGTGTTCCGCAATGATCCCGAGCACGAGTGGATGCTGCGCGAGCCCAGGCCGGAAGGCTGACCTCGAGTCACGGCCCAAGAGAATCAACATGATGGAAGTCGCGGTCTTCGGCGCCGGTCGGATCGGCAAAATCCACTCAGGAAACCTGGTCCGGCAACCGGGCGTACGGCTCAAGTACGTGAGCGATGTGAATGCGCAGGCTGCGCAGGAACTGGCGGCGCGCTATAGCGCGCAAGTCGCCGCCGTCGATACTGCGCTGGCCGACCCGGCCATAGGTGCGGTGTTGATCGCGTCCAGCACCGACACCCATGCCGATTTGCTGTTGCGGGCGGTGGCGGCCGGCAAAGCCATATTTTGCGAGAAACCGGTCGATCTCGACCTGTCGCGCGCCAGGGCGTGCGCAGTGGCGGTAGCCCGGGCTCGAGTGACCTGTATGCTCGGTTTTCAGCGCCGTTTTGATCCAACCTTTGAGACGTTGAAGACACGTCTGGCGGCGGGTGAAATTGGCGATCCGGAGATGCTCGTGGTGACCAGCCGCGATCCCGGCGCGCCGCCGGTTTCCTACCTGAAAAGTTCGGGCGGCATTTTCAAGGACATGCTGATTCACGACTTCGACATTTTCCGCTGGATACTCGATGACGAAGCCCACAGCATTTCGGCGACCGGCAGCTGCCTGAGCGACCCGGCGATTGCGCAAGCCGGCGACATCGATTCGGCGGCCGTGACCATCCGCACCCGTCGCGGCCGTTTATGCCAGATCAACGCCAGCCGCCGTGCCGCCTATGGCTACGATCAGCGCTTTGAAGTGCTGGGCAGCAAAGGCATGCTGCAGGCGGCCAATCACAGGCCGACAGAAGTGGTGTCATCGACGGCGCACGGCATCAGCCAGGACACGCCCGAGCATTTCTTCCTGGAACGCTATCGCGCCGCATACGCACGCGAGATCGCGCATTTCTTTGACGCCCTGCTCAACGGTGTCGGGCTGCGTACGACCATCGATGACGGCGTCAAGGCACTGGAGTTGGCCGAGGCGGCGACCTTGTCATGGCGTGAAAATCGCACCATAAACTTGTCCCGGTGAGCGCCGTGCGCGGAGACGACCCGCATTGGCATCGCTTGGCGTGACGGAGCGGGAGCCGCGACGTTGGGGGTGGATTGAATGAGCTTTTCTCGCGAGGCAAAGAAAATTGTTGGAGATAGTCACTTCTGGGTGCCTTTCTGCGTGCTCCTGATTGGCATCGCTCTTTTGGTTGCATTGAGTTAGCCGAATGAGGATGCAAAAAAAGGGGCTATCGCTGCATGGTCTTGGGGTGATCTGCGGATTGACGGCCGGGGTTTGGCTGGGTGCCGCCGAGGCTCCGACCAAGCTGGTGACGGCGGGGTACTCCCCTTTTGCCATTTCGCTTTGCATGGTCGCGGGGGTATTTACGGCGCGGTGGACCTTTCCTGCGCTGCTCAAGGGAACGACTTACGTCTTTACCGACTTGCTCGAGCGCAAGCACCTGATCGTCTGGGCGCTGCTGGCGGGAGCGCTGTGGGCCGTGGCGAACACGCTGACCGTGTTCGCAATCCGCGAGGTGGGGTTGGCGGTGGCGTTTCCCTTGTGGAACATGAATTCGCTCATCGGCCTGTTCTGGGGCCGGGTGCTGTTCAGCGAGTTGAAGGGAGCGAGCGCGAAGAACATCGGCAAGGTGGTGGTGGGTGCGGTGTGCATCGTCATTGCGGCCGTGATGCTCGGCTTCAGTACGCTCAATGGCGAAATGGCGTTGGGGCACAGAGCCTTGAGCGGAATCATTGCCGCGATCGGCGCGAGCCTGATGTGGGGGACGATGTATGTCCCGTACCGCAAGGCTTATCTGAGTGGGATGAATCCGCTGTCGTTCGTCACGGTGTTTACCGTGGGAGAGCTGGGCACGGTGCTGGCCCTGACGCTGGCGCTCGACGGCGGATGGAACTCGTCGGCGTTCCAGTTACTGCATGTTCGCGGCGCGGTGTTCTGGCTGTTCCTGGGCGGGTTTATGTGGGTGATCGGCGACCTGTTTCAGCAGTTCGCAACCAAGTACCTGGGGATTGGGCGCGGGATTCCGCTCTCCAACACAAATCAGTTGTGGGGGCTGGCGTGGGGTGCGCTGGTCTTTGGTGAGCTGGCGACCGCTGACCATGCGCACGAGCTGCTGGTCGTGGCCGGTTCAATTGTGATGATCCTGGGGGCGCTGGCCATCAGTACGGCGGTGGCGTCGGCACGGGAGATGTCGTTGACGAACGAGGCAGTGCTGCGGGAGTGCAGCCGTTACGGCTTGGATCATGACCGGACGATCGCCTCGATGGAGGGGGAGGATTTCCCGGTGCGCGGCGAACGGCGTTACTGGTGGGACTATGCGATTGTCGCCTCCGCAACGGGCCTCTTTGTGTGGCTGGGTGTACGGGCCGTGGTGCCGCCACTCGGGATGGATATCCGCTGGATTGCGGTTCTGAGTGGGGTCCTGCTGCTGAGCTTGATTGCGGGCACGTGGAGCTTGTGGGAGCGGACGCGATTTTCGTAATTGTCCGATGATCGCTCGCCTTGAAGCTCTGTTGCTCTTCCTGACGCTGTTGGCTCATGCCGTGGCATCACCCGGCCTTGATGTCCATTCTGCCCAAGGCGTCCTGCAACGACTGCTACCACGGCACGCCGCGCAGTTCGAGCTGGGTGCGATTGAATCGACGACTGGTCGCGAGAGATTCCGCATCTCGAGCGCGCATGGGCACATCAGGATCGAGGGCAGCACAGCGAGCGCGCTGCTGTTCGGCGTGAACTGGTACCTGAAGTACGTCGCGCAGGTGCATATCTCATCTGCCGGGGATCAACTCGGCACCGCGCGCGACTTTCCCTTGCCGGTCGCCGCAATTGAAATGCAAACCCCTTACGCCTACCGGTATGCGCTCAACGAGAACGTCGATGGCTACACCTCACCGTACTGGGATTGGCCGCGCTGGCAGCGGGAAATAGACGTACTCGCCCTGTCCGGTATCAACGCAATCATCATCGAGCGCGGCACCGATATGGTGCTCTACCGGACGTTCCGCGACTTCGGCTACTCGGACCAGGAGATTCGCGGCTGGATTACCCAGCCGGCCCATCAGAACTGGCAGCTGATGGGCAACCTGTGCTGCTTCAACGGCCCGATCAGCCGTGAACTGCTGCAAAAGCGCGTAGCCTCCGCGCAGAAGATCATCGCTCGCCTGCGGGAACTGGGCATTACACCCGTGCTGCCGGGCTTTTACGGCATCGTGCCGAATGACTTTCATGACAGATTCCCCAGCGTCCACGTCATCCCACAGGGCGAATGGGCAGGCTTTACGCGACCCGATTGGCTGGATCCGCGCGACCCGATGTTTGCGCAACTCGCGACCGCATTTTATCGGCATCAACACGAGCTGTTCGGCGACAGCAGCATCTATGACATGGAGGTGTTCCAGGAAGGCGGAGCCTCCGGCGACGTACCGGTGCCCGACGCGGCCCGTGCCGTGCAGAACGCGCTGTTCGCAGCGCACCCGCAGGCGAACTGGATGATGCTCGCCTGGCAGGGTAACCCCCGCAGGGAGCTGCTCTCCGGCGTCGACCGCCGGCATCTGCTCGTGATCGACATCGATCATGACCGCGTACCGCGTGACGATCGGCAGAGAGATTTCCAGGGCGCGCCATTCCTATTTGGCGGCATCTGGGAGTTCGGCGGGCGTACCACGCTGGGTGCTGACGTCAGCAACATCACGGCCAGGCTGCAGCGTCTGGGCCGCACCAACGGCAACATGGCAGGAACCGCTGTCTTTACCGAAGGCATGGATACCAATCCGTTTGCCTTCGACCTTTTCACGGAGATGGCCTGGCGCAACGAGCCGCTCGATGTCTGCGCATGGACCAGCGAGTATGTGCAGCGCCGTTACGCTGCGGCCGATGTGCACGCGCTAGCTGCCTGGAAGGTGCTGCGGGATACCGCCTACAACATACGCATCGACGACGTGGCATTCAACAGCGAGCGCGATGCGGCACAGGAGTCGTTATTCAACGCACGTCCCAGCCTCAGCGCAGACCGAGCATCGAACTGGTCGCCCGAGGCGATGCGCTATGACGCCGAAGCTTTTAAGCGCGCACTGCCCGAGCTGCTGCGAGCGGCGCCTCGGCTGCGCACCAGCTCGTACGATCTGGTGGATGTTGGACGCCAGACGCTTGCCAATGAAAGTCGCGCGCTGTTGCCGCAGATCAAGGCGGCTTACAACTCGAGGAATCGCCTGCAGTTCGAGGCATTGACGCAACGCTGGCTGCGACTGATGGATCTGCAGGAGCAACTGCTCGCTACCGATCGCTCGTTCCTGGTCGGAACCTGGCTTGCCTACGTGCAACCCTGGGCTTCAACGCCGCTGGAGCGCGCACGTCTGAACTATGACGCGCGTTCGATCCTCACGACCTGGGGTGATCGGCAGGCGAGTGACGGCGCCAATCTGCATGACTATGGCAACCGGGACTGGGCCGGGTTGACCCGGGACTACTACCGCGTGCGCTGGGCACTCTACTTTCGCTCGCTCGACGATGAGCTGCGCACCGGCCGGCCCGCGCAGCCCATTGACTGGTTCGCGATCGGGGACGCCTGGAATCGCGGTGCGCAGCACTACCCGGACCAACCCCACGGCGATGCCTATCTCGTCGCGGCGAGAATTGCAGAGGCGTTGGGGATCGCCAGGTAACGGGAACCCTGCACTATACGGCTGTGCGACCCCGGGGTTTCACTGCAGGAAGGCGCCGCCGAAGCCTTTCTGGTCGAGCAGAGGGTGCATCACTGGTGTCTGCGCTAGTAGGCTCATGCCTCAGACCGATGCGGCTTGTACCGCGTGACGCAGTTTCAACGGTGCGCTGACGTGCCCAAAAGCTTCCTTGGTTCCACCCGTTCCGGTGACGAGAATGTCCCCATAGCCAAGAATCCGGGCGCCGATGCCTTGGTTAACCGCCACCGTCTCGACCTTCTGAACCTGCATTTCGAGCGTTCGCCGTTTTAGAAAGCCGACCTTGATGATGATCCGTTTGTTCGTTACGGCGAATTCGGAGGTGGCGTAGTCGAAGTATTTCACCGCCCCAACCGCGAGCGCACCGAGTAGACAGAGATGGCCAACCATCCGCGTCCCCGGACCAATCAGATAAAAGACCAGCGCCACGACCGCGAGAGCCACCGGTACCGTGAAGATGACCAGTGAAAGGTGCGTGCGAAACGTAACCTGCTCCCCCGGCAAGAGATTGCTATCGACGTAGCTCATATTGCTCCCCGCTCATTTGATCGGCCGCTGTTGACGCACGGCACCAATGATGCGCACTCTCCGTTTCGCCTGCGATTCTGCCGCTCGACCGCGCAGGAGTAGGACATGTCGTCGAGGACAACGAATGCGAGGTGCCCCAAAGGCACCCCGCAGGGACACGCGCTCGCCATTTTTTGATAACTAGGTTCAGGTGGAGGCGCGATTGTCTAGAGCTCTGGTATATCAGGCGCCGATGCGCGGCGTCCGTGCGGTGGAGCACTAAGGCTAGAGCAGCCCTCCCCTTAACAGGTACGGGAGGCACAGCGCTTCGAGCACTGCGCAGGTGTGCGCAGTGCCGCCCGTGTTACTTGTGATGCGCTGGCCGAGAATTCCCCTTGTGAGCTTGCGCCCGGGAATACGTGTCTTTGACAGTTTTGTAGCAGCTGCAGGCAGCTGCTACGAGGCCTCCCTGGTCGAGGATCCTGATGGTGCCGCGCCGGTAGGAGATGACCTTGCGGTCCCGCAGGGCGCACATTGCCACGCTGACGCCCACGCGCCGCACGCCCAGCATGAGCGCAAGAAATTCCTGCGTAATGCGAAACTCGTTGGAGTTGACGCGATCATGGGTCATCAACAACCAACGAGCCATGCGCTGCGTCACCACGTGGAAGCGGTTGCACGCCGCGGTCTGCGCGATCTGGATCATGAGCAAGTGGGTAAAGAGGAACACCTCTCTCTTCAACGCAGCGCTGGTGCTGAAATGGCGGCGAAAGTCTGCTGTCGTCATCCGCATCGCTGTGCCTTCGCCTTGTACCACCGCCCGAAAAGGCGAGACGGCGACCCCCAGCGCCATAGGAACCCCAATCATGCCCTCAGAACCGATCAGTCCGACCTCCGCAGCCTTGTCGTCGTCCACGGTAGTCAGCATTGAGACGAAGCAGTCGTTGGGAAAGTACACGTCGCGAATCTGAGACTGGGATTCATAGAGAATCTCCCCGAAGGCCAGCTTCACCGGTGCCAGGAGGGGCAGCAGTTTGCGGTAATCCTTGCGGGGCAACGCAGCAAGCAGGTGGTTCGGATCCGAAACTTGTCGTGCGCCAACCAATTGAGAACCCCCCAGCGTGCCCGCGTGTGCAACTCCTTCGGGGAGCCAATCTTCGAGCCTCGGTCGAGCGCGGACGTGATCCAGTCGAAAGCTACCGCGGTGATTTGTAAGTATAATTTAGTGTAGCAAAAACAAGCAATTATGTTCGCCTCCGAACAAAAGTGTTCTCTAGCGAACACAGTGCGTCCGCGGAATTTCAGCTATGCTTCAGGCACTGAATAGCGCCGTGGTTGACCAGCGCGAGGCTCTCCATGCCCGGCTCCCACGATCCACTACAAAATCACCTGCTGGCGGCGCTGTCCGCAGCGGAGCGGACTCGACTCTTCCCGCACCTGCAGCTCGTCCCGCTGCCGCTCGGCAAGGTCTTGTACGAGTCCGGCGATGTCCTGCGACACGTGTATTTTCCGATCGATTCCATCGTATCCCTGTTGTACGTCCTGACAGATGGCGCGTCGGCGGAAATTTCGGTGGTTGGCAACGAAGGGCTCATCGGCATCGCGCTGTTCATGGGCGGTGAAACCACCCCGAGTCGGGCGATTGTGCAAAGCGCCGGTCACGCTTACCGGCTGATCGGACAGCAGCTCAAGGAAGAGTTCCATCGAAATGGTCCGATGCAACTTCTGCTGCTGCGCTACACCCAGGCTCTGCTCACGCAGATGGCGCAGACTGCAGTCTGCAATCGCCATCACTCGGTGGACCAGCAACTATGCCGCTGGCTACTTCTGTCACTCGATCGCCTGTCAGCTAACCAATTGACCATGACGCAGGATCTGATCGCCAACATGCTTGGCGTCCGCCGTGAAGGTGTCACCGAGGCCGCTGGCAAGTTGCAGAAGCTTGGCGTGATCAAATACAACCGCGGTCAGATCACGGTGCTGAACCGGCCACGACTGGAACAGCTGTGTTGCGAGTGTTACGCGGTGGTCAGGAAAGAAAGCGAACGCCTGCTGCCGCGTCGGGTGCTTCAGTAAGTGGTGGAAAGGGAGGGACTCGAACCCTCGACCCTGGCATTATGAGCGCAGTCATTGGCTCAAGGTAACCTGTAGGTTCAACAACTTGCCAAGGGGCGCCCGTTGCAATTGGCACCACGAAGCACAACTGAGCACGACCGACTCCCGCAAATCTCCCGCATGCCACGCATGAGAGGCCGGGAAGCGTTTGTCGGCCGCTTTCGACCGAACCTCGCCTAGCACGCAGGGACATTCGGTTAGCGCGGCTCAGCTCAGTCTCACTCCGGCAGGTTCATCTTCCTCAGCAGCGCGGCGAAGCGAGCGTCGCCGCGAAGCGACGCGAGAGACGCATCGCTCCTGACACCGTACAGATCGCTACTGTGCTGTTGGTACGCCCGATCCAGCCATTCGAAAGCTTTATCCTTCTCGCCGCGCCACGCATAGATCTCCGCGATGTCGTAAGCCTTCGCTTGCCCCGCCTTGGCTATAAACTGATCGAGTGCCTGTTGCGACTCTTTGGCGTGACCGAGCGTATGCTCGGCCCTCGCGACGCCGAACAGACGAACTTCCTCATCACTCACTTGCCGGTACGTGGCCAGCGACTCCGTGGCGTTGCCCTCATCCAACTGGAGTCCCCCAAGAGAAGCCAGGAGAATAGTCGATTCGGGTTGGATCTCGAGTGCCCGGCGAAGGGCCTCGTGGGCGGCTGCAAACTGCCGGTTGTCGGCGAGGTTCCAGGCGAGGGCCAGCCACGCCGTGGCCGATAACGGGTCCAGCTCGGTTGCCTTTTTCGCCGCCGCCATCGCCTCAGGCCGCCGGCCGAAGTCAGCTAGCAGCGTCACGTATAGCCACTGCAGCGCGCTGTTGGTCGAATCGTAAGTCAGCGCCTTCTCAAGATCCGCCTGTGCTCCCCTCCAATCCCAGGTGCGCCTAAGTCGCATATAGCCGCGCGTCGCATAGGCGTCGGCATCGTCCGGAGCCAGCTCTACCGCCTTGTCCGCCGCCGCCAGGGCTTGCTGCTGCCCTGCCGCATCACCGCTGGGATCCGCAACGAAGGACTCCGCTATGGCGAGTTCGGCGTAAGCGGCGGCGTAACGGGGATCAAGTTCGACGGCCTTACGGAAGGCTTCGGCGGCGCGCCGAAAGCCGCCGAGTGTTCCGCGTTCGAAGAATTGCCGACCAAGGAGGTACTGATTGTGGGCCTCAGGATTCGACGTGCGGTGCAAATTAGCTGCTTGCCGAGCGGGGGCGAGTTTGATCTGCAGCGCTGAAACCACGGCGCCGGCGATCTCGTCCTGAACTTTGAAGACGTCACGCAGGTCGCGATCGTAGGTCTCAGACCAAAGCTGCTCGCTGGTATCCGCGCGAATGAGCTGTGCGGTGACTCGCAGTCGATTGCCGGCCTTGCGGACGCTACCTTCTAGTACATTCGCGACACGCAGCTGCGCGGCAATCGTCTCAAGCGTTTCCGCCCTTGCCTTGAAGTAAAAGGATGACGTCCGCGGGATGACCCGCAGTCCGGGCGTCTTGCCGAGCAGCTCGATCAGCTCCTCCGACAGGCCGTCAGAGAAATACTCCTGGTCCTTCTTCTCGCTCATATCGACAAATGGCAGGACAACGATCGAGTGCGTCGGGGACAGGGAAGCGGCGACCAACGGCGCCGATACAGCGCCTGTGCTCGCCGCGATCTTTGCCCGGGCTACAGTTTCACGGTGTAGCGTGTATCCGATCGTTGCAAGAATTGCTGCGGCTGCCGTCGCGGTGACCCCCACCACCGTCTTATTGCGACGTACGAACTTGCGCAGCCGATCGGTGAATCGGGCCGGGCGCGCCTCGATAGGTTTTCCCTCGATATAGCGCCGTAGATCCTGCGCCAGGGCGGCGGCGCTCGGATACCGCTCAGCAGGTTCCCTCGCGAGTGCCTTGAGCGTGATGGCGTCCAGATCGCCGCGCAGCTGCCGCGTCAAACTCTCTGGCGTGGTGCCACGGTGAGCGCTCGCGGCCTGCGCAGACTGCGTGCTGGGTTTTTTCACCTCGACCGTGCCGATCGCCTGATCGAGCATTCCGATCGCCGCCGCGCGCTTCAGTCGGTAGGGACGAACGCCGGTCAGCATCTCGTAGAGCACCACACCCAGTGAATAGATGTCACTGCGCGCATCGATCGGATCGCCGCGCAGCAACTCGGGACTGGCGTAATCCGGCGTAAATGCCCGACCGTAAACACTCGTGAGTGGAGTCCGGTCCGACTCCTCCGCCTCCAGCAGCCTGGAGACGCCAAAGTCCAGCAGCCGCACCTGATGGGACTCGGTCACCAGAATGTTGGAGGGCTTGAGGTCACGGTGGATGACCCGTTTTTCGTGCGCGTATTGCACGGCTTCGAGTACCTGCCGGAATAATTCCAGGCGGGCAGGGATGCCGAGACGTTGAGCATCGCACCACTCCGTCAGCGGTTGTCCTTGGACGTACTCCATCGCCACGTACGGCAACCCGTTCGGATCGATCCCGGCATCGTAGAAACGCGCGATATGGGGATGCTCGAGGCTCGCCAGAATGTCGCGCTCTCTGGCAAAACGCGGCTCGAGGTCCTTGCGCAGGCGGCTGCTCATCGGAAGCTTCAGAGCCACCTCGCGCTTGAAGGCACCGTCGGCACGCCTGGCGAGCCACACCTCGGCCATGCCCCCGGCACCGAGGAGCCGAATTAACTCGTACGGGCCCACCCGTGCGCCCGGTTGCAGGCCGCTCGCGGGCGCGGCACTCGCCTCTTGGGCGAATGCGAGCCCCGGCAGCGTCAACGATGATTTGGAATACGCAGCCTGAGAATTTTGCGGCAGCAGCGCTTCGCGCAAGTGTTGGGCGAGATCCGGATACCGGGGTGATTGCTTCTCAAGCCAGGCGCGGCGAGCAGCTTCATCGAGCGGCAGCGCCTCATCGAGCAGGCGGCTCATCACCGACATCTGAGCAATCGTTAGTGTCATCGATCTTTGAGGCGACAGGCAGGTGGCCCGCGTACGGTCAGTCGTGATGGCTCACCGCAGCGCTGCCGCGAGGATCAGCCGCGCTTTCTCCCAGTCGCGTTGGACAGTGCGTTCGGTGACGTCCAGCGTTTCAGCAATTTCCTGCTCGCTGTAACCGCCAAAGTAGCGCATCTGCGCCACCTGCGCCAATCGAGGGTCAGCCTTCTCCAGGAGTTCCAGCGCCTCGTGCACTCGTAATACCTCGTCTTCGCGGTCGGGGATACTGGCTGCGAGCTCGGTTGATAGCTTCAACGGCAGCCAGTCACCACCCCTCTTCTGCGCGATGCGCTCGCGCACGCTGTTGACGATCACTGATCGCATCACCTGCGAAGCGTACGCAAAGAACGCCCGGCGGTCCTCGGCACGGAGCTCCCCCGCACGCACGAACCGCAGGTACGACTCATGTACGAGTGCGGTGGTGTCGAGCATCGTGCTGCGTCCTCCGTCTCGCAACCGAGCTCGTGCCAGCCGGTGCAGCTCGTCATACGCGGCCGCAAACAGCGCATCGCGCGCCGCAGTGTCGCCCGCTTGAATGCGGCCTATTAGCGCGGTGAGCTGAGTCACTTACTGATCCAGTGTCTTGCCACGTGCACGGGTCCGATATTAGCCAACTTGACGGTGCCCGCATGGGCGATGGCGGCGAACTACTCGCCCCGGCAGGGCGAGGATTGCGCGCCCGCCCCCAGGCCTCGGCAACCCCCTGTTTCGAGAGGGGAATGAGTCCGAACTGAGCCCCGCTCGGACTTGGAAATGGCCCGCGTCCGCAAATTTCCGCCCCCGATGTCGGGTTTGATCCACGGACCGTGTCTGTTTGGGTAAGGCAGCAAAAGTTCAGCGTGGCATCCAAGGGATACCGACGCGGGACCGCTTCCTAACGACCCCGGCTCTATCGCCCAATCGACAATCCAGGAGACGACCATGAACACATCGACCCCCTCCACCGGCCTTCGGGGCCTTATCGCTACCGCGATCTTCAGCGCTCTTGCCTCGAGCTTCAGCGCCGTTTCAGCTGCTGACCCCAGCAGCTCCGTCAGCGTTACCGTGAAATTTGCGGATCTCAAGATATCGAACCCGTCCGGCGCGCTTGTGCTCTACGAGCGCATCCGAGCGGCGGCCCAGGGCGCATGCTCGTACTATTGGTTCAAGACGGACGCGGATGAAGCTCGCTGCGTGCATGATGCAATCGCAAACGGAGTGACTAGGGTAAACCAGCCCGCGTTGTCCGCCGTATTCAACGCGAAGAACAAAACGCCGCTGCCCACAGCTCTTGTGTCCCAGAATCGCTAGCGGCTTGCGCTAGCGTGGCGACAGGCGTGCCAAGGCTCATTTCAAGGGGTCCAGATTGTGAGCACCAATCCGGACCCCTTGCCACGCAAAACTCTCCTCGATAGCACGACCGGCCGCACGACAAACGACACCTAAGGCGGGATGCGCGTAGCTACCGCCGTGCCCGCCAATTCGACTTGTAGGTTGCCGTCGAGATCGTAGATCTTGGTGTCGTTGATTCCGCTATACGAGTTACCGTGGTGCGCAACTTCATCGGTCTCAGTCTCGGTGAAGTATCCGGACAGGAGTCCGTTCGTATAGAGCCAGCCGATGTGGGACCGAAAGACATGCGTTCTATCGACGGGTTTCCATGAACCCATGCAGATGTTTCCGCCCAGGATGGGAAAGTTGATGTTCTCAAACTCGGTGCCGTCGTTGTGCCACTGAATGAAAGCCTCCCCGCCCGGGGATCCTTCGGTGGTGTAGGTCACGTGCCAGGTGCCGACGATATTGTCGGCGGCGCTTGCGTTCTGCGAACCTCTCCCTGCGATCGAATTCTCAAGCAACAGACGGGAAGTCTTGTGAAAGGACCCCTGTTGGGCTGATTCCCTTGGGTCTGTACAGCCTGCGTGCGCCGAAATTCCGGTCACGCCGAACGCCGCCGCTACTGCAGCCCCGATGAACTTATGCTTCATGATTTGCTTCCTTTTTCGTCTCGCGCGGCTGCGGAAATCGGCGCCGCGACCGAGATGCCGTAACGCGACTGTTTTCTTGCTGCGCCGCCGTTCGATTACGCGGGTCGAATATTCTGGTTGTAGCGAAACACGTTGTCGGGGTCGTACTGGCGCTTGATCTTCGCGAGGCGCGCGTACTTGTCCGCCCCGAACGCCGCTTTGACGCGGTCCTGACCCTCGTCGCCGAGGAAGTTCACGTATACCGACCCGTTCGAATGCACCGCAGCCCGGTCAAACGTCGCGCGCGCCCAATCCACATTGGTCGCGCTATCGGCGGGGTCGGACCACGACGGGATGACGTTGAGGATGTAGGCAGCGGCACGATTCGCGTACGCGGTCGCATCGGCGGCCACGCGCGATATCGCGCCGCCAAGATGATGGAGGTGCAACTGGCTCAGCGGCGACGCCATGCGTGCGGCGCCCGCCACGATGTCGTCGATCGCTGCGTCACTCAGGTCAGCGAAGTTGGCCGACTTCATGTGGTAGTGCAGGCCATGAGGCGCGCCGGGGTCGAGCATGGACTGCAACGCGACGTACGGCATCTCGCCGAGCAGGTCGACGGCCGGCGGGCCATAAGTGTGCAGGGGCCGCAGCGCCGCCGCACCGCGCTCGAGATCCCCCGCCCAGCAGGCGACGATCGCGACGACCGGCGTGCCCTGCAGCGGAGCGGGAACAAACGGGGCAGGCGGCGCGGTCAGAAACGCGAAGACCGTGGTGAGCTCGTCCGGCGCCGTTGCCGTGAACTCACGATAGAACCTTAGGATTGCGTTGGCACGGCTGGCCGGGTAGAGGAGCATGCCCGCGATGACCGTGCGCACGGGATGTAGACGAAACTCGAACTCGGTGACGACGCCAAAGTTCCCGCCTCCGCCGCGCAACGCCCAGAATAGATCCGGGTGCTCCAGTTCGCTGGCGCGCACCGGTGTGCCGTCGGCGAGCACGACCTCGGCCGACAGCAGGTTGTCGATGGTCAGGCCGTACTTGCGCATCAGCCAGCCGATGCCACCGCCGAGCGTGAGGCCGCCCACGCCGGTGTGCGACACGAGGCCGCCGGTGGTGGCAAGGCCGTGCGCTGCCGTCGCGGCGTCAACGTGCGACCAGAGGCAGCCCCCGCCCACGCGCGCGACAGCGCGCTCCGCATCCACCTGGACCGAGGCCATCCGGCACAGGTCGATGAGCAACGCTCCGTCGGCAACACTGTGGCCGGGGGCGCTGTGGCCGCCACCGCGCACGGTCACGCTCTGGCCGGTCGAACGCGCTTGGCGCAGGAGCGTGGCGATCTCGCGGCCGTTCGCTACACGGGCAATCGCCACGGGCTGGCGGTCAATGGCGCCATTCCAGACTCTGCGGGCACGGTCGTACTCGGCGTGCGTGGGTTCGATGAGTTCCATCGGGCCTCCGGGGTTTGCGAGGCCACTTTAGCCGAGGCCGGAGTGTGCTTCAGCGACCGATGCGCCAGCGGTGAGGAACAATTGTTCCCGACGGCTGGGCGGCGGCCCCTTCAATACTCCCCGCGCGGAAACGTCTCCGCGTGCAGGCGATCCGGGTCGAGGATCTCAATCTCGTCACGTCCTGTGCGGATGAGTCCTTCGTCGCGCAGCTCGCGCAGCAGCCGTACCACCACTTCGCGAACAGAGCCGACGTCGTCGGCGAGCGCCTGCTGGGTGAGCCGCGCAACCAGCGGTAGACTCTGACCGGACGCACCGGCGGCGATGTCGAGCAGATGACGCACCACACGCTGGCGCATGGTGCCAAAAGTGTTGCCGGCCAGCTCATTCACAATCATGAGTAAGCGATACGCGATCTCCTCCGCAAACAGGTTGGCGACTCGGGGGTCGCGCTCGGCGATTGAGCGTGCAGTTGCGGGTCGCATCATCAGAATGCGGCAGGCCGTCAGTGCCTGGACGCCCAGTGCGCCCGCGCGCGGCACATACAATGTGTTGATGGCGAGCAACTCGCCGGTCCGAGCGTAGCGCACCGTGACCTGCCGGCCATCGACGGTGGTATGAAAAGCTCGCAGTAGACCGCTAACGAGTAACCCCGCCCAGGCGTCGTGGCCCTGCCGGATTGGAACGCCTCCGGCAGGTACGTCGACCAGCACCGCCTCTTCGATGAGCGCGGCCGTAACATCCGCCGGCAGCCGGGCGAGCCGGCTCTGAGAGAGCGCGTCGGCGACTGCAGCCCGCTGGACCTTCATCGTAGCTTGAACGCAGGGTTAGGCATCCGTGCGAAGGGCGGTTGTATGCTTCGCGTATTCCGCATTTAGCATTGCCACAAGCGATTGCGGAGCGATTCCAATCCTAAATGGCGCGGGGATGTTTAGCAAAATCGCAGATGAATCCGATGCTGCTTGCGTTCGCGCATATTCCAGCTGCTCTTGTATTTTCTTAAATTCGCCGCCTGCACCTGCAGCCTGAAGCACACGCTTTACTCCGAAGTCGATCAGACCACCTTTTCCAACATCGAGAGTACGCTTTAGTAGACGAAGATGAAGTGCAGCCAACGGGTCGAGATTCTTGGCATATGTGTCAATGTCCCGAACGATAAAAACGACCTCGTCCGTCTTTTTGGTTGTATTGACCCAGGCCGGTCCGATTGAGCGCCATGGCAACGTGATTCCCAGGGTTGAAATCCACATTCCGCGCGTTGAGAACTCAACGAGGCCTTTGGTGCGTCCCCGTATCAACGCGCTGGCAAACAGGATCAAGGCAAAGCCAAAGAATACAATGCCAAATCCGCCCAGGAATCTCGCCTTCAGACCATTGGCGCCCAGCAGAGCAGCGACACTGGCAAAGAATAGAAGAGGTCCGCCGCCCCAAACAAGCAGATGCATCTTCCAAGACGGCCAGATTGAAATCGGACTGGAAAGGCCGTGAGTTTCATACTGTTCGAGTGGAGCCAGGCCAATCAAACGCGTCGTGTGAATCCCCTGCCCAAGACACCACGATAAGGTGTCCTGGACACCTAACGGTGCAGTTGAGGCGCCGCCCATGCTGCGTGCCGCTGCATCGGGGCGGCTCGCGGAAAACTGGAAGTAGCGCGGCAGGAGTTTGCGCACGCCACGCCACGCGCGCGGCGCGTACATCAAGCCGGCAACAAGCAGTGCATTGCCTAGCAACCCCATCGCGGCGTATGCGGCCGAGTATCCGATAGCACCAGCGACCGTAGTCGAATCAGTGCCGGGGGCATACCAGTCGTGACGCCACCAAATAACAACAGTCGTGGCGAGCCATAGAACACCAATCGCTAAGAGCCAAACGCGCCAACCCGCCGGTGATGTTTTGTTATTCACGCCCTGCCCCCGCATCCGAAAGGTGGACCTGTGCAAGTTGTGGCCCGACGGGCTTTCGTATCGATGGCGCCCTCTGCGATCCGGTTTCCTTGCCCTGTGGACTTGCTATGGACTTGCCAAGCCATGCCAGAGCGCATCCAGGCACAAAATCACCATAACTAATTGATTAACTGGTGGAAAGAGAGGGACTCGAACCCTCGATGCCGAGGAGCGCCCGTTGCAATTGGCAGGACGAGGCACAACCGAGCACGACCGATTCCCGCAAAACTCCCGCACACCGATAGCTACCGCCCTTCGTGCGGTCAGGGCTGCGACGTCTGTTTCAAGTCAGGATCGAGCCGAGAAATAGAACTAATCACCCGCCCCAAAACGTCGGTTGTAACGCCCGCAGCCCCTTCACTTCTGCGCATACCCTCGTCGTCTGCAGCTTGAAATTGCAGCAACTGGTCTTTCCATTGCAACAAGAGCGCGAGCTTCTGCTCAGTGGTCAGCTCTGTCGATGCACTCAACGCCTCTGGCGTGTCAAAGACGTTGGCGGGATTCTTCATTGCTCTGTCAACGTCCATCGCAATCATTCGACTCCTGTGCGATCTCTCTCGTCAAGCCGCGCCGCGAACGCCCGTCCCGCGTTGAGGAACTAGCGTTTTCCCTTTCCCAAGAGCAGGAGCACGCCGCCAACCAATATCGCGCCTACGCCGGCCCAAACCGGCACGTTGATCGTTTCTCTGTCCTTCACCGACAGGTCGATCGGTCCTAGTGTGACGTGCTGGGTCTCCTTGGTGTAGCTAAAACTGCCGTACACCAAGCCCAGGACGCCGGCCACAATCAGCACTGCCGCCGCGATCTTGATCGCGCTCATGTCGCTTCTCCTGTCAATGAGACAACCGGATCCCCACCACGGGCACAGGGTCGTTATCCGCGTCGACCTTGAATCACTTGAATCACGATCACCACGAGCGCGACCACCAGGAGGACGTGAATGAAGCCGCCCATGGTGTAGGAGCTGACAAGACCGAGAAGCCAAAGGACAACCAGGATGACTGCAATCGTGTAGAGCATGGTAACTTCTCCTTATTTGAAACGTCAGCGCGAACGAGTGGGATTCAGTGTCTCGTCCGCCGCTCCGCCTATCGAGTAACTCTCCGCGCCGTCACCGTCTGTGCGATAGCGTACATAGGGGAAATCGTACCGCAAGCCGAATAGCATCCACTCGAGGCGCCACGCATGACGATGGATCGCCATGTGCGCCACCGGTTCTGCCCTGGTCCAACTATCATTGAGTACTGCATGGACGCATGGGCTCTGCCGTCCGCAGCAAACTTTGTGGCGCGTGATCGAAAGTGCGCGTAAGTCATTGGTGGAAAGGGAGGGACTCGAACCCTCGACCCCGGCATTATGAGCGCGGTTGTTGGCTCAAGGTAATCTGTAAATTCAATAACTTGCCGAGGGGTGCCCGTTGCAATTTGGCACCACGAAGCACCACTGAGCACAACTGATTCCCGCAAATCTCCTCAGACCTCCGAAGTCGCGACCTTCTGATCGTGAGTCCCGGTGCGCGCCACTCTGTATGCGATGGTCGCGCGCACTCACGCCGCGCCCCCGGTACTCGTCACCATACTCGTCCCTGACCGGTCCCATCTCCTCATCGCCGTTCTCCCCGCTGTTCGGCCTGGGGATCGCCGAGTCGATCGCATCTGCATCGAAATGAAGTCGATTTGGGAGTGAAGGCGGCCGGCAACGCAGCGCGCGCTCGGCCTCCCCTTGCTTACTGCCAATCCGTGTGTTACATACTGAACCATATGGTTCAGTATATCCGGACCCGCTTCGATGCCTCGTTCGCCGCGCTCTCGGACGCCACCCGACGCGGCGTTCTGGAGCAGCTCGGCCGTGCAGACGCCTCGATCACGGACCTTGCCGGGAAGTTCCACATGACCCTCACTGGCATGAAGAAGCATGTCGGCGTCCTGGAGCAGGCGGGGCTCGTCACCACGGAGAAGGTCGGACGCGTGCGAACCTGCAAGCTCGGCCTGCGCCGACTGGAGGAAGAGGCGGCATGGATCGAGAGGTACCGCCAGCTCTGGGACGCACGCTTCGACGAGCTGGGAAGGGTTGTCGAGGAACTGAAACGAAAGGAGAAGGTCGATGGACGCAAGAAGAGAGGGTGATCCTACCTCCATGAAGAACCGCACGACGGTGGAGCGGAAGTCCGAGCGTGAGCTCGTCGTCACGCGAACTTTCAACGGCCCGGCGCGCCTCGTGTTCCAGGCGTGGACCAAGCCCGAGCTGTTCAGGCAGTGGTGGGTGCCGAAGTCGATGGGAATGTCCCTGCTTTCCTGCGAAATGGATGTTCGTGTCGGGGGCAGGTACCGTTTGGAGTTCGCACATGGGGACTCACAAGCGGCGTTCTTCGGCACGTACAAGGAAGTAACACCGCACTCGCGCCTCGTCTGGACCAATGAGGAAAGTGACGAGGGTTCCGTCACGACGGTGACCTTCGCGGAAAAAGGCGGCAAGACGTTGCTGGTCATGCACGAGCTGTATCCCTCGAAGGAAGCTCTCGACGCCGCCGGCACCGGGGCGGCGGATGCGATGGGAGAGACGTTCGAGCAACTGGACGAGCTTCTCGTCACCCTGGGCGCGAGCGTGGGACGGTCTTGAAGTCGTCGATCTCGCGGTCGGCCGCCTGGCTCTTCACTACGCGGAAGAGAACCCCGACGAGAAGGCTTTCGGCAGCAACCTGTCACAGGACTACTAAGGTGGTCTCAAGACCTCAGCAGCATTTTGGCGTGCGCTTATCAGCGCAATCGAAAACACCTGGATTTCCCGATCGAGAACGGAGAAGTTCGAGTTTCTGCGCTTACCATGCGCTTACGGCGAGTCGGCAGTTTGGGGCCGATGTCCGACACGCTGATTTGATTGGTGGAAAGGGAGGGACTCGAACCCTCGACCCCGGCATTATGAATGCGGTCGACGAAAAAGGTAGCGTGTAATTTCAACAACTTGCCGAGGAGCGCCCGTTGCAATTGGCAGGACGAGGCACAACCGAGCACGACCGATCCCCGCAAAACTCCCGCACACCGATAGCTGCCGCCCCTCGTGCGCAGATCGCGAACTATCAGGCTAACGAGCGGCAGATCATGGCGATGGACGCGCAACCCGAGCCGAGCGAATTGCCACTATCAGCGCGTAAAAATGACGGTCAGCACGACTGCGACGTGTGCTTCAAGTCAGGATCGATCCGAGAAATAGCACTAATCACCCGCCGCAAAACGTCGGTTGTAACCCCAGCGGCCCCTTCACTTCTGCGCATACCCTCGTCGTCTGCCGCTTGAAATTGCAGCAACTGGTCTTTCCATTGCAACAGTAGTCTGGGACCATCAGAAACCAGCGCTTTCCCTTTCCCAAGAGCAGGAGCACGCCGCCAACCACTATCGCGCCTACGCCGGCCCAAACCGGGACGTTGATCGTTTCTCTGTCCTGCACCGACAGGTCGATCGGTCCTAGTGTGAGTTGGTGGGTCTCCTTGGTGTAGCTAAAACTGCCGTCGCGCCCGTTCCTCACATTGAACAAAATTCCGCGTTCACCTCGCCCACAGCAGCACTGTTCACCTCAACAACATCCACTTCATGGTCGAATCCGACCGCTACACCGTAAAGATGTGCGGCGCTTGCGGTCGGCCTCTTAGACTCGCCGCGAGTTGTCGATTAGCACCCGTCAATTGAAACGAATTCGTCCTCGTGTCCCCTCGCTCCGAGGACAGATTGACACCACCAACCCGAAGCCCGGGCTATAAAAAAAGGAGAAATGAGTCATGAGAAAGACTGCAATGTCGCGCCGGACACTGCTCGAGGCGGGTGCCTGCGCGTGGACTTCCCAGGGTTTTGTGGACACGTAGATTTGACGCTCAAGAGAGCGCCAAGGAGCTGCGATGTCCACGAAGTTCAGTTCGGGAAGAACGAAACGCGTCTATGAGTTCATCAGGACCCATCGCCACCAGTACAACGCGCGGCAGATGTGCAGGGTCCTGGAGGTAACCCACAGCGTCTATTACGCATGGCTGAAAGAACCACAGAGCCGTCGGTGAATCGAGAACGCACGGCGTCTGAAGCTGATCCGCGCCTCGTTCAACGCGAGTAACGGAATCTACGGATCGCCCAGAGTCTCCCTGGACTTGCGTTCAGCCGCTTGGGGACGATCGCCACCAGCACGTAAGTGGTGACGGCGATCCAAATTTGGCTTTTCGCGGCGTTCTCGGAAGTGCCGAAGAGGCGTTTGATCCGCAGATGTTGTTTGATCCCCGAATGAATGATGGTTTTCCTTGGCCGACGAGGGCGAACCGCCATCAGCACGGCGTCGAGCACGAGTTCTTTTCGGATGTTCGGCGCCACTGCCCAGCTAACGATCTTTCTCGAAAAGAGATCCATGATGACTGCCAGGTAGAGCCAGCCTTCCCAGGTGCGGATGTAGTAATGTCGGTAACCCAAGCCTTATTCGGCTTGCTCACAGCGAACTGGCGCTGGAGGACGTTCGGCGAGAGCTCGGACGGTTTGGCGCCGAATTTGGGCTTCCGAACCAACTGATATTGCTATGAAACGTGTCGGACACCAGTGATCAGGGATATATCAAGATTCTGACCTTACTGGTGTCACCCATCGCCTTAGTTTTCCCAAGCCCGATAGTTTTGATTCGCGTGTCGTCCAACCTGAAATTCTCTGCGAGGTAATCGCGAACAACCATGGCCTTGGCCTGCGTCAGCACCCGCTCCTTGTCCGAATCGCCCAGCACTTCGGAGGCCGCCACCACCACTAATCCGAACTTATTTTGTTCCAGGAATGTTCCTGCCTCCTTGAGGGCTTTCTCATTCTTCAGTTTCGCGCTGTCCGGTTGCTCAAAGAGTTCCGACGCGCTGTACTCAAACTCCTTGATATGCGGTTTGGTCGGCAACCGCGAGATGGCGTGCTTGTTCAAATCGGCGGAGTCCTCATAGCCGCGTTTATTAAAAAACCCACGCAAAAGGAAATTTTCCTTAAGTGCCTCCACATCCTCCTGGACAGCGGTAAGCACAGCTTTGGATTGCGCGGCAACGGCACTGGCCGCCTCGGCGACATCCTCCGGGGCGACGCTCCGAATGGCGTCTCCATCCTGGACTTGCGGCGCCTCTTTCGATCCGAAAGAGACCTCCACGTACTTGTCGCCCAGCAGTCCTTCCGTCTTGATCGATGCGACGGAATCCTTCCGAATAATATTCCTGGTAGAGTCGTGCATCTTCATCACGACCGTGACTTTTCCATCAGGCCGGCTTGGCAGTTCGATACGTTGAATAGTTCCTTCGCGTAAGCCACCCACTCGCACGTCGGCACCTAAACTCAGCCCGGCGACATTCTGGAAATCAGCTTTCAGCGGAAACGTTGAGCTGAAAAGGAACTCCTTATCGCCGATCAAAAAGACACCGGTTGCGAGAATCAAGAGAGTTCCAACAATGAATGCCCCTAGCCGAAATGTTCTCGACATGATCTTCACCTACGAGGCCGGCTGAAGAAAGCGGCTAACGAACCTGTCATGACTCTTATGCAGATGGTCAAATGTTCCCTCGATCAGGATTTTTCCATCGCGCATCAACGCCAGGCGGTCGGAGACCGCACGGGCGACCTGAACGTCGTGCGTGACGATAATCGAGGCCATTTTGTGTTCCTTCTGCAACCCCAGTATCAGTTCGCTGATTTCTCCGGCAGTAATTGGATCCAGCCCGGTGGTGGGCTCATCAAAAAGCAGGATATCGGGCGACAGCGCTAGAGCACGGGCCAAGCCGACACGCTTCTTCATTCCCCCGGAAATCTGCGCCGGCATTTTGTCCAAATCCTTCTCCATGCCGACGCTCGCCAGCAGCCTTTTTACTTGCTGCTTGCGGCTGGCGTCGGACATTTTTTTATGCCTTTTCAGCGGAAAGGCCACGTTTTCTGCGACCGTCATGGAGTCATACAGAGCTGCCGACTGGAACAAGAAGCCAATCTTGAGCCGGATTTCATTCAGGCGCTGCAGTGCGATACCGGCGACCTCCTGTCCGTGGATGCAAATGGAACCGGCGTCGGGCTGTTGCAGACCAACAATCAATTTCAACAAGACACTCTTGCCGGTGCCGCTCCGCCCCAGCACCGCCAAAGTCTCTCCCTGCGCTACCTTCAGATCGATTGCGTTCAACACAACCTGAGCGCCAAATGACTTGCGCAATGACTTCACCTGGATTGCTGGCGCAGCAGTGTTGGTTTTCATCCTTGCCTCAAGGGAAGAACACCAGAATCAACCGAACCAGCAAGACATCAGCCAGAATGATGAAGATAGAAGACAAGACAACAGAGTTGGCCGCCGCGCGTTCCACGCCTTCTGTACCTCCTTGCGCGCGCATGCCTTCGAAGGACGACACCAGGCCGATAATCAAACCAAACACCGCGGTCTTAAACGTCGGAGCCAGGAAGTCGTTGAAGGTCATGCTGCTGAAGCCCGCCTGTACGAAACGGCGCAGGGAGATGGGTTCGACCAGGGTGTTCGCGAGCCACCCCATCAGGACGCCGCAGAAATCCGCCGCCAATGTAAGCAAAGGCAGCATCAACACGCAGGCCAGGACGCGCGTGGCGACCAGGTACTTGTATGGATCTACGGCTGACGCTTCGATGGCGTCGATTTGTTCCGTGACCTTCATCGCGGCTAATTCGGCACCGATGCCCGCGCCGACGCGGCCGCTGGCCATCAAGCCGGTGATGATCGGGCCGCTTTCCTTGATGATGGAAATGACAATGACAGCGGGGAGCAATGGCTTGGCCCCAAACCGCAAGAGGCTGTCGCGTGTCTCGAGCGAAAGAACCACTCCAGTGGCCGCTCCTGCAAGGGCCACGAGCAGCAGCGATCTTGCTCCCACTTCATCGAGCTGGCAGACGAATTCCTGCCGCTCGTAAGGAGGAACAAAGCCCGTGCGGGCCACCCGGCCGCAGAAGCTCCCAAATTCGCCAAACCACTCAAAGAATTTGACAAGGACAGGCATGCTTCGCCCTATCCACGCCGTTCAGACTGACGAATCTGAGTAAATCTAAGAACGAGATTATCCAGTTTCAACTATCGCCTGCACAAAGACGTTAGGCCGGGCGTGCTCTTGCGTCAATCTGACCTACAAGGTGCAGCGATCGGAAGCCTGGCGTGCTGCACCAGATCGGCTGGCGTCAGCTTCGTCACCCGTCAACCGGCCCAATGGATTTCGAACCGCATCCAGATGCGGTCAACCTTGGAACCGTCGGTGCTGCGCGCCTATGGAGCGCATGGCAAGCCCGCGGCTCAAGGCGAACTCGAATCGCCCAAATGTCCCTGAGCTTGAGCTGTGCTTTTTGCCCGACTAGCTTGCCCTAGTTCCAGGGATCGCGGCGGCCAGATACAACGGTGGTGCCAACATTTTGAACTCCTACTGTTTGATGGGAAGTTCAAAGCGTGATTTTCACCCGATTGAGGGCATACCTACGGTCAGCAGATCTCGACGCCACCGTTTTACGCTGAACCGCAGTTACGACTGGCTGGAAGGCGTGGATCGTGGCCGCGGCAAGTCTTGCGCTATCGTTTCCCCTTGCCGGGGTGATTCCACTTCTTGGCGTTCTCAGCAAATTGCGCGCGCTTGGCGAAGACACCGCCCCTCGATTTCTCCTTCGCGATGTCAGCTTCCGTGATCTTGGCCCCAGGAGCCTTACCCACGTCCCTGTGCATTTTTTCCTTCTTCAGATTCAGTTTCATGGGCGCGCGTGCCATAGCACTATCCTCCTGCTCTCTTGCCCTCGGTCGCTTGTCGATCGAGAGCACAATTCAAGCTCAATATCGCGGCGGGTTGGTGAGTGTTATTGAGCCAATTCTCGGGTCAAGATTAGTTCGCAACCGCATAGGGCGAGTCTATCTGAATACTCTCGCAGTCCGCGAGTGACGGCTTCGAGGCAGTCCTTCCAGGGACGGTGATATGTTGGTGTTTTTAGCGCCACCCAGCGCGAACAGTTAAGGATACTCCGGCTAGTCTGCGGGTTATGCGCGCGTTAAAACATCGCCGTCACAAAAAGAAAGCCAAGCAGCTCGCCAAAGGCACGATCGCATCCGAGAGGATCTTTCGGCCAGGGGCTACGTTGTGTGTCTTTCATTTGTGCTAAGCGCCGGACCCGCAGCGCGCCGGCCGTAAGATGCGTAAGCCGCACCGATCGACGCTTCGCAGGTAGATAGCAACGCGGAACGTCGGCAATCGGCACACATTTGCCCCAGCTGAGCTTCCCGGTGATGGCCGGGTGCGGTCGGGATGACCGCCGATTTGTCGCTTAGGGCCGTTGTCGACCCCAAGCACCCGTTCGCCCGGCCCGAGAGCGGACACTCGAATTCGGATAAGCTGACGTTCGCGGGCGAGGTCGGCGGCACCCCTAGAAGGACCCCGAGCCACGGCCGAGGGAGCGACGCCTCGATGACCGAGCCGGCTAGAGCCGTATTCCTGAGCTATGCCTCGCAGGATGCCGAGGCGGCGCGACGTATCGCCGACACACTGCGAGCCGCCGGCATCGAAGTCTGGTTCGACCAGAGCGCCCTTCGGGGCGGCGATGCTTGGGACCAAAAGATTCGCCACCAGATACGGGACTGCGCGCTCTTCCTCCCGATCATCTCGTCCCATACCCAGGAGAGGACGGAAGGATACTTCAGGCTTGAGTGGAGGCTCGCGGATCAGCGCACGCACCTGATGGGGCGCACCCGACCGTTCATCGTGCCGGTCTGCGTCGACGACACGCCCGAGACGGACGCGGATGTGCCGGATGCGTTCTCCGTGGCGCAATGGACTCGCTTGCACAACGGGGACGCGCGACCGGCCTTCGTTGAGCGCGTCTTGCGGCTGCTGTCGCCCGAAGCGGCTCATGCACCCGGAGAGGTCAGATCGCCAGCCGGCCCCGCAGTGCCGCCCACTGGGGCTGCGCCCCGACTGCCTGCGCCGAGTCTTGCCGCGCCGCGACCAACGCCGGGTGTCCTGCTGCTGATCGCGGCAGTCGCGGTTATCGGCGTCGGCTACTTTGCGGTGGACAAGTTGTGGCTGTCGAAGCGGCCTGCAGCAGATGCGCAGACCTCGTCATCGACTGCTCAGGTCGGCACGCCCCCACCGGTCGCGATCCCGGAGAAGTCCGTCGCGGTACTGCCGTTTGTCGACATGAGCGAGAAGAAGGACCAGGAGTACTTCTCGGACGGATTGAGCGAGGAACTCATTGACCTCCTGGCGCAGGTCCAGGACCTGCGGGTGCCGGCCCGCACCTCGTCGTTCGCCTTCAAGGGCAAGGCGGACGATGTCCCGAGCATTGCTCAGAAACTGCGCGTCGCCCACGTTCTCGAAGGGAGCGTGCGGAAGGCTGGCAACACGCTCCGGGTGACCGTGCAGCTTATCCGTGCCGACAACGGCTATCACCTTTGGTCAAGAACCTACGACCGGGACATCAAGGACATCTTCAAGGTCCAGGACGAGATCGCCGCCGCCGTGGTCGAGGTGCTGAAAGCCAAGCTCGTACCGGCGCAGGCCGTCGCCGCGTACCGCAGCTCAAACACCGAGGCCTACAATCAGTATCTGCTCGGCAAACGGTTTCACAGTCGAGGCAACATCGACGGCTGGCGACGGGCGATCGACGCGTTCCAAAAAGCCATCGCACTCGATTCCGACTACGCCGCGGCCTATGCCAGTCTTGCTCTCTCGGAGTACACCCTCGCGGATTCGACCGGCGATGCAGCAGGCCGAAGGCAAGCGATGGCTTACGCCGAGAGGGCCGTTATCCTCGCGCCGCAGAAGGCCGACGGCTATGCGTCGCGCGGAGTTCTGCGCATGAACGTCAGCTGGGACTGGACCGGTGCTGAAGCGGACTTGGAGAAGGCGTTGGCGCTTGATCCCGCGTCCGACAAAGTTCAGGGGAGCTACGCTACGCTGCTGGAAAGGCTCGGCCGGTTGCCAGAGGCCATTGCGGTAGGAAGAAGGGCGACGGAGATTGATCCATTGTCCGCTATCGCTTGGTCGAACCTTGGTCAATACCTGACATTCCACCGAGACTACCCCGCCGCACACGAGGCATTGCGTCGCTGCCTCGAGATCAATCCGGAGTCGAGCTTCGGCGGGCATCACATGGCCATACTGTGGCTGCTCGAGGGCAACGCGGCCGAGGCACTCGCGACGGCGCGCAAGATCGGTATCGAGTTTTTCAGGCTGACCGACGTCGCCATGGCCGAGCACAGCCTCGGTCACGCGAAGGAGTCCCAGCAGGCCCTCGACGAGTTGATCGCCAAGCATGCTGCGGATGGCGCCTATCAGGTCGCCGAGGCACTTGCATGGCGCGGCGAGAAGGACAAGGCGTTCGAGTGGCTCGAGCGCGCCTACCAACAGCGCGATGGCGGCCTGTCAGAGGTCAAAGTCGACCTGCTGCTCGATCGCCTGCACGCCGATCCGCGCTTCAAGGCACTACTCAAGAAGATGAACCTGCCGCAGTAGCGCGTTCACATAAGGTGGCAGTATCTGACGACCCGAATCGCGAGTGTCGTGCGCACTATAAACGCAGCCGCGAATACGTGGATTCGGTGATCAAGATCGGCAGAAGGTCTACTTCTGCGCTTACGGTACGCTTACAGCGGGCCAGCCAATCTCGGCGGCGACCGCTATCACTCTGATCTGATTGGTGGGAAGGGAGGGACTCGAACCCTCAACCCGAGTCCGTCGCGGACAATCGGCCCAAACCCGACAACGAATAGGATCTTAATATGCTCGAACTCTTGCATATGTGCATATGTGGATCGATCGGCTCGAAGCTACCTTTGTCGCCCAGGGCTCCGTTCAGCCACGGAAGTGCGCTAGGTTTCCGGCGCCGCATCCCATTTTGGCTTCATTGCCCTGCCCCATTTCTTTGGATCTTCGTTATGCATTGATTCCATTTGTTTCGCAACATCAGGATGCTTGTCCATGACGTGCTTCGTCATGGCCTTCACCATTTCTTCCCAAGAGCCAGCCGACAAGGGTTGGTCGCATTTCCCGCCGAGCTGTCTGCACGTCATCGTTTTCATGAGTCGCTCCGTCGATGACCCTATAAGTCATAATGGGAGCACTCCGTCGTCGCTCAGGAAGTCGGCAAAGCGCGCAATTCACTGTAGGACAGGCGCGGCCTTGGCACTGCCGCCGAATGCGGTCGAATCCCGGGTTGCTGTTTCGTTGTAGCCTTAGACGGGTCGCCCTCTGACGAGCGAACGGAGACAGACGATGGCCAAGAACGTGATTTGTCTTTGGTATGACGGCACAGCAGAGGATGCCGCCAGGTTCTACGCTCAGACCTTTCCGGACAGCACCGTGATAGCGGTCCACGGCGCCCCGGGCGACTACCCTGCCGGCAAACAGGGACAGGTGCTCACGGTCGAATTTACGGTACTTGGAGTGCCCTGCCTCGGCCTCAATGGCGGCCCGGCGTTCAAGCACTCCGAGGCCTTTTCATTTCAGATCGTCACCGATAACCAGGCCGAGACGGACCGCTACTGGAACGCGATCGTCAACAACGGCGGCACCGAAAGCGCGTGCGGATGGTGCAAGGACAGATGGGGCTTGTCCTGGCAGATCACCCCGCGGACGCTGCTGGACGCAACGACCGACTCCGACCGTGCGGCCGCCAAGCGCGCGTTCGAGGCGATGATGAAAATGAAAAAGATCGACATCGCCGCCATCGAAGCGGCATGGCGCGGAACTGCTCGCGCTTAGAGTACACGTTAGTGCAGGCGGCGTTGTGGCCGGCGACCGGAGCGTCGCCACCGGGACTTCTCGCGTCTGCGGATGCGGAGCTGCTCCCAGAGCGTAAGCGCATCGTAAACCCCGTTGTTGTCGGCCGAGTGCATTTCTGATGGAGGCTCAGGCAAGCCGGACGATCATCAATGGTGCGAATGAGTCGGTGGGTCGGTTGAAATCGACGGTCGCTGACCGGCCATGAGCCGTCACTCGCGATCCCGGATCAGCTGCACGGTGCTGCGCGAATACCGGTTCACCATCTACAATGTCTATGCGCGCGCGAAGGCTTTGCTGCCCTGATGTTCTCACCTTCCGGGAGGAGTTATTCCTATGACCACAAAATTTAAAGTAGGCGATCACGTGCGCTGGAACTCGGAAGCAGGCCACGTCAGCGGCAAAATCATCAAGGTGCACAAGAAGAACACCGACTACAAGGGTTATACGCACCACGCCAGCGCGGATGACCCACAGTACGAGATCAAGAGCGACAAAACCGACCACGTCGCGATGCACAAAGACGGGGCGCTGCACAAGATCGACTGACCGATGTCACCCTCAGCGGCTTTAGCAGCGCGGATGACAATCTGGACGATCGGGCACTCCACGCGTGCGATCGAGGAGTTCCTCGGCCTGCTCTCCGGAGCCCGCATGGAGACCATCGCCGACGTGCGCAGCTTCCCCGGTTCGCGGAAATATCCGCAATACGGCAGGGAAGCACTTGCGACGACGCTCGCCGGACACGGCATCGGCTATGACTGGTTGCCTGCGCTGGGCGGCCGTCGGCGGGTTTCACCCGATTCGCCGAACACAGCCTGGCGCAATGCCTCGTTTCGCGGCTATGCCGACTACATGTCGAGTCCGGAATTCGCGCAGGGGCTGGGCCAGCTCATACACCTGGCGGCTCAGGCGCGCACCGCAATAATGTGCGCAGAAGCGGTCTGGTGGCGCTGCCATCGCTCGATGATCGCCGACGCGCTCAGCGTGCGCGGCATAGAGGTCGTGCACATCCTCGATGCTAAACACAACGTCGTGCATCCGATGACATCGCCGGCGCGGGTCGTAGGTGGCGCGCTGACCTATGTCGCAGACCTGCACGAACAGTCTTATCGCTGACCGTCGGCGTTCCGTCCACCCCTTTTCACAAAGGAGTGCGATACTGGGGCTGGGAACTGCAACGCTGTCTAGCTTTGCAAAAAGACAAAAAACGGAGGGTCGATTTATGGGTTTGGTGTACTGGATTATCGTGGGACTCATTGCCGGATGGCTTGCAGGCCAGGTCATGAAGGGCGGCGGCTACGGCGTCTTGGTTGACATCATCCTGGGAATCCTGGGCGGCATCGTCGGGGGCTGGGTTTTCGGAATGTTGGGTATCTGGCCCGGCGGAGGAATGGTCGGCTCGATTATCGTCGCCTTCATAGGTGCGGTGCTCCTTGTGTGGATCACCCGGCTCTTGAAGAAAGCCTAGACCTGGCGTCACTGCGGTCCATCGCGCAGTTCCGCAGCGCGTTGGCCGAGAACATCGCACGCGGCGTCCGGTGTCAGCTGCACCGGCGTGCCGTCCCGCGAACCGGCCCCTGACGAGGATTCACAGCCCGAACAACCAACAGGAAATGGGCTGACGTCGCAAGCGTGCCCCATGAATTGTGGTGGAAAGGGAGGGACTCGAACCCTCGACCCCGGCATTATGAGTGCCGTGCTCTAACCAGCTGAGCTACCTTTCCATCGGGGGCGCGCATTGTCCTCACCCTCGGCAGGGCGTGTCAAACCTGCGACCGGCGCCGGGCGGCGTGCTCCTCGCGATATTGCCCGCACCCGGGCAATCGCACAGTCTAGGACCATCGGCAAAGCCGCCAGATCGGACACCCCCATGAGATCCCGCCGTGACGTTTTGCAGATGGCCGCCTGGCTCTCGACGAGCGCTGCGCTGCCGGCCGCCCTGGCCGCCCCCCGGCCGGGGACGCTGTTGATCCTCGGCGGTACCGGTTTCATCGGCCCGCACCTGACGCAGGAGGCGCTGCGCCGCGGCTGGAAAGTGACGCATTTCAACCGCGGCAAGACCGCCGCGGACGGCGTCACCGGTGTCGAAACACTGCTCGGCGATCGCAAGGGTAAGCTCGACGCACTGCGCGGGCGCAAGTGGGATGCGGTGGTCGACGACACCGGCTACATCCCGAAATACGTGAAGATGTCCGCGGAGCTCCTGGCTCCGAACGTCGGCTACTGCCTGTTCATCTCGAGCATCTCGGTCTATGCGAGCTTCGCAAAACCCAACGACGAGCACTCGCCCACCGGGACGCTGTCAAATCCGGATATTGAAGAAGTCACCAACGATAGCTACGGACCCATGAAAGCGCTGTGCGAGCAGTACTCGGCGGCGGCCTTCAACGGGCGCAGCAGCATCGTCCGGCCCGGCTACATCGTGGGGCCGCTCGACCGCAGCGACCGCTTCACCTACTGGCCGGTGCGCGCCTCAAAAGGCGGCGAGATGCTGGCGCCGGGCACGCCGCGCGATCCGGTGCAGGTCATCGATGTGCGCGACCTCACCGCCTGGATGATGAATCTGGTCGAGTCGCGCACCAGCGGTTACTTCAACGCGGATTCGCCCGCCGGTGCGTTCACCATGGGTGAGCTCATCACGGCAAGCCAGCGCGCGACGCCGGGCGCCGGCACGACGGTCACCTGGGTCGCGGAGGATTTTCTTGCCGCGCACTGGAAAGCCGAGGAGCTCGACCTGCCGCCGTGGTCGCCGGTGAAGGGCGACACGGCCGGCGCGTCACTGACTTCGGTGCAGCCGGCCGTGAAGACAGGGCTGCGCTCGCGCCCGCTTGCGATCACGGTGCGCGACACGCTGGCGTGGTTTCAGACACTCCCGGCGGAGCGGCAGGCGAAGCTGCGTGCCGGCCTCGACCCGCAGAAAGAGGCCGACACGCTGCGCGCCTGGCACCTGGACCACGGCAAGGGTTGAGTGCCGCCGCAAGGCGCTTCAGACATTGAACCTGAAGTGCATGACGTCCGCTTCCTGGACGATGTACTCCTTGCCCTCGAGTCGCAGTTTGCCGGCGTCCTTGGCTCCCGCCTCGCCCTTACCGGCGATGTAGTCCGCAAACGCGATCACTTCGGCGCGGATAAAGCCGCGCTCGAAGTCGGTGTGAATCACACCCGCCGCCTGCGGCGCGGTGGCGCCGATGCGAACGGTCCAGGCCCGCACTTCCTTGGGTCCGGCGGTGAAGAAAGTCTCCAGGCCGAGCAGGGTATAGGCGGCGCGGATCACGCGGTTGAGCCCGGGTTCCGCAAGTCCCAGCTCGGTGAGAAAGTCGGCGCGGTCGGCGTCTTCCAGCTGGGCGATTTCCGCCTCGATCGCCGCGCACACCGCAACCACTATGGCGCCTTCCGTGGCGGCACGCTTTGCGAGCGCCGCCAGCAGCGGGTTGTTGGTGAAGCCGTTTTCGGCCACGTTGGCGACGAACATCACCGGCTTCGCGGTCAGCAGCTGCAGCTCGCGCAGATCGCGGCGCTCTTCCTCGGTGAGCGTGAGCGCACGCACCGGCTTCACCGCATCCAGCTGCACCTTGACGCGCTCAAACAGTGCGCGGCGGCGGACGGCATCCTTGTCGCCGCTCTTGGCCGCCTTGGTGGCGCGCTCGAGGCCCTTGTCGAGCGTGGCCAGATCCGCCAGCGCCAGTTCCGTGTCGATGATCTCCACGTCCGACAGCGGATCGATGCGGCCGGCCACGTGAATGACGTCGGTGCTCTCGAAGCAGCGCACGACGTGCGCGATCGCATCCACCTCGCGGATGTGCGACAGAAACTGGTTGCCGAGCCCCTCGCCCTGCGAGGCGCCGGCGACCAGTCCCGCGATGTCGACGAACTCCACCGTCGTCGGCATGATCTTTTCCGGCCTGGCGATTGCGGCCAGTTGTGCGAGGCGCGGATCGGGCACCGGCACGACGCCGACGTTCGGATCGATGGTGCAGAACGGATAGTTCTCGGCCGCGATCTGCGCGCGTGTCAGCGCGTTGAAGAGCGTCGACTTGCCGACGTTCGGAAGACCGACGATGCCGCAGCGGATCGGCATGTCAGGACTTGCCCGCGGGTGCGGCGTCCGGCGTATCGGTGCCCGGCGCGGGATCGCGGCCGTGCAGGCGATTCATCGCCGGCTGCGCGCCGTCCTGCATGAGCACTGGCACGATGTCGGCGGCCGCGGCAATCGCATCCTGCATGAGCTGCGTATCGGCGGCGCCCGGACGGCCCAACACGTAATCCAGCACCTGCGAACGATCGCCCGGATGGCCGATGCCGATCCGCAGCCGCCAGAAACCATCCCCCATCTGGGCGATCACATCGCGCATGCCGTTGTGGCCGGCGGCGCCGCCGCCCTGTCTGAGGCGCACGACCCCGGCCGGAAAATCCAGCTCGTCATAGGCGACCAGCAGCGCCTCCACCGGCACCTTGTAGAAGCTCGCGACGCTGCGCACCGGATCGCCGCTGTGATTCATGTAGCTCATGGGCTTCAGCAACCACAGCTCGGTGTCGGCGACGCGCACGCGCGCAACTTCCCCACGATGCCGCGGTTCGCTGCGGAACGTGGCGCCGTGCCGGCGCGCCAGCTCGTCGGCGAACTGGAAGCCGGCGTTGTGCCGGGTGCGCGCGTACTCGGTGCCCGGATTCCCGAGCCCGACGATCAGCTTGAGCGATTCACCTGTCATGTCGTTGACTCACCCGCAGAAACGCCACCGGCCGCTTCAGTGTTGCTAAAGCGGCCGGCGGACGATCTTTCCGCTGGTGCGGCGGCTACTTCTTGCCGCCCTCCTTCTTGGCAGGAGCGGCCTTGGCAGAAGCGGCTTCCTTCTTCTCCTCGCCCTTCTTGGCATCGCCAGCGGCCGGGGCCCCGGCCGCGCCCGCGGCAGGCGCGGCGCCCGGCGCGCTCGGCGTGCCCGGCGCTCCCGGTGCTCCGGTGGCAGGAGCTGCAGCACCCTCGACGGGCACGGCGGCGGCCTCGGCGGCAACCGGCTCCGGCTCCTCGGCGCGCGGCGCGTGGATCGAGGCGACCGGCGCATTGCGCTGCGTGAGCTCGGGGATCGCAACTCCAGGTGGCAGCGGAATGTCCGCCATGAACTTGGTGTCGTTCAGGGCCATCCCGGACATGTCGAGCTCGAGGAACTCCGGCAGATCCTTCGGCAGGCACGACACCTCGACGTCGGCGCGCATGTGCGATACGACGCCGCCTTCGGTCTTCACGCCCGGGGAGATGCTCGCGCCCTTGAAGTGGATCGGCAGGCTGATACGGATCTTCTCGTTCTCGACCACGCGCTGCAGGTCGACGTGCACGACGAGGTTCTTCGCCGGATGCATCTGCACATCCTTGACGATCGCCTCCTGGGTGCTCGCGCCGATCTTCAGCCGCACGATCGAGGAGTAGAAACGCTCATCGCCGATCATGGTGAGGAGGTTCTGCTGATCAAGAATCAAGGCCTGGGCGTCCTTCTGGGCGCCGTACAGGATGGCGGGAACTTTGCCCGTGTGACGCAGGCGGCGGCTCGCACCTTTGCCTTGCATCTCGCGGGCGTCCGCGCCGAAAGTGAATGAAATACGCATTACAAGTCTCCACTAGTGACAACACGTGCCGGTTCGCGACCAAACCCGCACACCCAAAAACTTTTGCCCGATTCAATCGACGTACAGCGAACTCACCGACTCCTCTTCGCGGATGCGGCGGATGGTCTCGGCGAGCAGCGCCGCCACCGACAATTGCCGGATGCGGCCCGCGCTCTTCGCCGCGGCGCTCAGGGGGATCGTGTCCGTCACGACCAGCTCATCGAGCGCCGACTGCGATATCTTCTCGACCGCGCCCCCGGAAAGAATCGGGTGCGTGATGTAAGCCAACACCCTGGCCGCGCCCTCGTCCTTCAGCGCCTGCGCCGCCTGGCACAAGGTGCCGGCGGTGTCGACCATGTCGTCCACCAGCACGCAGGTGCGGCCCTCGACCTCGCCGATGATGTTCATCACCTTCGACTCGTTCGGCCGCGGACGGCGCTTGTCGATGATCGCCAGGTCCGCGTCGTCCAGGCGCTTGGCGAAGGCCCGGGCGCGCGCCACGCCGCCGACATCCGGCGACACCACGATGACGTCGCGGTGCGCCTGCTTCCAGGCGTCCCCGAGCATCACCGGCGAGGCGTACACGTTGTCCACCGGGATGTCGAAGAATCCCTGGATCTGATCCGAATGCAGATCGATCGTCAGCAGGCGATTCACCCCGGCGCTCGACACCATGTTGGCGACCAGCTTCGCCGTGATCGCCGAGCGCGTCGCGCGTGGGCGGCGATCCTGGCGCGAGTAGCCAAAATACGGCACCACCGCGGTGATGCGCGCGGCGGACGCACGGCGCGCCGCGTCCACCATCACCAGAAGCTCCATCAGGCTGTCGTTCGCCGGCGGACAGGTCGACTGCACGATGAACACGTCCCGCCCGCGCACGTTCTCCATCAGCTCGACATTCACCTCACCGTCGCTGAAGCGCCCGACATACGCCCGCCCGAGCGGGGTCTGCAGGGCGCGCGCGATGTCCTGGGCCAGCGCCGGGTTGGCGTTGCCCGCAAACAGCGCGAATGTATCGCCGGTACTCATATCTTCTTAAATGCGCCGTGCGCGTATCGCCCTCTTAAGAAACTGGCTGGGGTGGAAGGATTCGAACCTCCGAATGGCGGGATCAAAACCCGCTGCCTTACCACTTGGCGACACCCCAGCACCGCACCGCCACGCGTAAAGAGCGAGCGGGCGCGCATCTTACAGCCGCCTCAACCCCGCCGCGCGTTCGAAAGCTGCTCGTGCACCGGCGATATGTTCAGGCCACGAGCCACGAAGCTCAGCCACCGATCCGGCACCCGCGCGGCCAGGCGCTCGGCTTGTGCCGCGCTCTCGCACGCGGCAAACACACACGCGCCGGTACCCGTCAGGTGCGCGGGCCCAAACCGCGCCAGCCAGTCGAGGGCTTGCGCCACTTCGGGAGCGTGCTTACGCACCGCGGCCTCGCAGTCGTTCCGCCCGCCCGAATCCAAAAGGGCGCGTATTGTGCTGACGGGCGAATTTCGTGTCAATTCAGGGCTCTGGAACACCTCCCGGGTACTCACGCCGACCCCGGGATGGATAATGGTGTACCACTTGGCCGGCAGCGTTACGGGGGTCAGCCGCTCGCCGAGGCCCTCCCCAAAAGCGGAAGAACCT
Source organism: uncultured Gammaproteobacteria bacterium (assembly GCA_963793895.1). GTDB lineage: Bacteria > Pseudomonadota > Gammaproteobacteria > Steroidobacterales > Steroidobacteraceae > 13-2-20CM-66-19. Next base: position 334,673 of record CAWCBV010000004.1, on the reverse strand, counting down.
TGAACAAAAACAGGCACATCGGCGCCCAGGGTGAGCCCAAGGGCGGCCAGTTCCGGCAACGATAGCCGGGTCCCCCACAGCTCATTCAGCGCCACAAGCACCGTCGCTGCATCGGAGCTGCCCCCACCCAGGCCCCCGCCGAGCGGGATTCGTTTGTGTACCTTCAGGGTCGCGCCGAGGTGCGAGCCCGTGGCGCTCTTGAGCAGGCGCGCCGCGCGGACCGCCAGATCCGCCTCCACCGTTACGCCGGGGTCTCCGGCCGGGCGCTCGATTGCGCCATCCTCGCGCACCGCAATCGCGATGCTGTCGCACAGGTCGATGAGTTGAAACAACGTCTGCAGTTCGTGGTAACCGTCGGCGCGCCGCCCGGTGACATGCAAGAACAGGTTGAGTTTTGCAGGAGCTGGCCAATGAGTCTGCGGACCGATCACAACCGCCAGCCGTCCACCAGCAAGCGGACCCGCACGGTGTCGCGCTGCACGGTCAGGCGCGCCGGCAGCCACTCATTTCCAACCCGCGTGTAGGAGGTGTAAAGGATGCTCCACCCACCCTGCGCGAGCGCCTGCAGCCGCTGCTCGCCGGGCTCGAGTGTCTGGGTCGCGGGCGTTGCCGGATCCGGCACACCCTGGATCCAGTACCGCAGGCTCTGCAGCGGCGGATCAAACCCCAGGCGTGATGTGAGCTCGGCGTGCGCCGCGTCGCTGTCGACGCGCCGCCCGTCAGCGTTGACGATGGCGAGATCATTGCCGGCGGCGCTGATGCGCACCGCGCCGACACCGAACGGACCTTCCAGCGTGACCTGCGTGCGCTCGCCAGCCTGGATCCACTGCAGGTTTGCGTTGACACCCTGGTCGGCAACGGCGATGGCGACCCGGCCCTTGAGTTCGAAGCGCTCCCGCGCCTGCAGTTGCGGCCGGCGCGCCTCCCACGACAGCGCCGCCGGGGCCGTGACGGGCAAGCTGCGGCATCCCGCGATCAGCCCAAGCGCTGCGACCCCGAGGGCCGCCGCGAGTTTACGGGGCATCGGGCAGGAACCGCTTTACCGTGGCCTTCAGGGGTTTCGAATCCGGCTCGCGGGCGAGCGCGGTGGCCCAGACTTTGCGCGCTTCACTGTGTTCGCCGCTCATCCACAGCGCCTCCCCCAGGTGCGCCGCGATTTCGGCGTCGCGCCCGACGGACCAGGCGTGGGCGAGCGTGCGCGCCGCGCCGCCCGCATCCCCCTGGCGAAAACGCACCCAGCCGAGGCTGTCGAGTGCCGCCGGGCTGTCGGGCATCACCGCGAGTGCCCGCCGGATGAGGGTTTCAGCGTGCGGGAGCTCCAGCGAGTGATCGGCCAGCGTATAGCCCAGGGCGTTCAGCAGCGTCGGATCCTCGGGCCGCTCAGCGAGCAGATGCTCCAGGGCCGATACCGACTCATGCACCTGTCCTGCCTGCTCGAGAATGACCGCCCGGTCGTACTCGATCGCGGGATGCTGCGGATGGCGATCCAGTTCCGCCCTGAGAACTGTCAGACCTAAGTTAGCGTCGCCATGATCAGCGAGCAGGCGCGCCTTGGCGAGCGTGAGATCGAGTTCCTGCTCCGGGTGGTCCGCGGTGTAGTCGTCCAGGAGTGCGAGCGCTTCGGCGTGCGCGTTGCGATCGAGCAGCAGAGCCGCAGCACGCGAGCGCGCGGGCAGCGCGACGCTCGAATCGTACAGCCGCCGGTAGTCCGCGATCGCACCGGTCGCATCGCCGGCGCGCGCTTCGATGTCGGCCAGATACAGCTGCGCGCCGTCGTTGCGCTCGCCGTTCGACAACAGCTTGGTGAAGCGCGCCTTGGCGTCCGGCAGATCGCCGGAATCGAACGCGAGCAGCGCCAGGCGCCGGTCTATTTCCTCCGGTTGCGCGCCCTGGGCGCGCAGCTGCTCGAGTTGCGCCCGGGCCTCCTCGTAGCGATTGAGCGCGGCGAGGGTCTCGGCAAGCTCCAGTCCGCCGCGGATGGGGTCCGCGGCCATCGCCGCACGCGCAGCTCCGATCGCCTCGGTGGCACGGCCCTGCAGGAGACAGGCGCGCGCCAGCACGTGCAGCGCGGCGAGGTCCTTTTCGTTGCGCGCCAGCACCTGGCGCGCGTAGCTCTCCGCACGCGGCCCGTCGTAGGCGCTGAGCGCGAGTTCACCCAGGAGCAGCTGGATCGGCGCCGAGGGCGCCGGCGGCCCGTCGAGCGCGCCGCTCATCGCCGTCGACACCCCTGCAGCGTCAGCTTCCTCGAGCAGCAGCGCCGCCAACTCGGCCATGTTGGTCGCGAGCGGATCGGCGGCGGCGCCCTTGCCCGGATGCGCCGCAGGGCTGCCGGCGCCCGCCGCGGGGGCAATATCGCGCTCTACCGCCCGACGGATCTCGACAATGGCGTTGCGCGCGTCGGCGGTGCGATAAAGCTTCAGGGCAACCGCGGCATACAGGGTGTTGGCGCCTACGTCCTGCGGCGCCAGCGTCCGCCAGCGGTTCGCGGCCTGCCACGCGGCGGGTACGTGCTCACAGGCGATGGCCACCTGCCCGGCGCGGCGCGCGAGCGCCGCATCCCCGCTGGCGGCGGCCTGCGCATAGTCCTCGGACGCGGTGCGACAGTCGCCCCGCTTCAGAGCGACTTCGGCGGAAACCGTGAGCGCGGTGGAGTCCCCTGCCGGCGGCGCGGGCGCCTTCTGCGGGTGAACACTGGCGCACGCGGCGAGCTGTGTGAGCGCAAGTCCCGCCGCGCAAACCGCGGCGCAGAGACGCCCTGGGTGATTCAATACCGGCATGCCGGTCACTATAGAGCCTCCGTAGGGAGCGCGCACCGCGCAGCTTGTCACAAACTACACAGATCCTGAGACTATGCACCCTCATGAAGGAATCCATCCACCAACGGTTGCAGAAGCTGGCCGATCGTTTTGAAGAGGTCGGGCAGTTGCTGGCCAGCAGCGAGGTTGCCGGCGGGTCGCAACGTTTCCGCGAGCTGTCCATGGAGTATGCGCGGCTGCAGCCGCTCGCGGAGCGCTTCGGCCAGTATCACGCGCTGGAAGGCGATCTGGTGGCGGCGCGCGACCTGCAGGCCGACAGCGATGGCGAGATGCGCGCCCTCGGGAACGACGAGGTGGCGCGCGTGCAGGGTCAGATCGTGGCCGCGGAAGAAGAGCTGCGGCGGCTGCTCGTGCCGCAGGACCCGCGCGATGACAAGAATATCTTTCTGGAAGTGCGGGCCGGCACCGGCGGCGATGAAGCGGCGCTCTTCGCCGGCGAGCTGCACCGCATGTACGCCCGCTACGCCGAGGGTCACGGCCTTGCGACTGAAGTCTTAAGCGAGAGTCCCGGCGAGCACGGCGGCTTCAAGGAAATCATCAGCCGTATCGCCGGCAAGGGCGCGTTCTCGCGTCTGAAGTTCGAGTCCGGCACGCACCGCGTGCAACGCGTGCCGGCCACCGAGGCACAGGGCCGCATCCACACTTCCGCCTGCACCGTCGCCATCCTGCCGGAGCTTGATGAAGTGGATGAGATCCAGATCAACCCGGCCGAACTGCGCATCGACACCTACCGCTCCTCGGGCGCCGGCGGACAGCACGTGAACAAGACCGAGTCGGCGATCCGCATTACCCACCTGCCGAGCGGCCTGGTCGTCGAATGCCAGGACGAGCGCTCCCAGCACAAGAACCGCTCGCGCGCCATGGCGCTCCTGAAGGCGCGCCTGCTGGCCGCCGAACAGGAAAAGCAGCATAGCGCGCAGGCGCAATCGCGCCGCCTGCAGGTCGGCAGCGGCGATCGCTCCGAACGGATTCGCACCTACAACTTCCCGCAGGGGCGGGTCACCGACCACCGCATCAACCTGACGCTCTACAAGCTGCAGCAGATCATGGATGGGCAGCTCGATGAGCTGATCGGGGCGCTGCAGCAGGAGCACCAGGCGCAGCTCCTGGCGGAAGAGACATGAGCGCTCCCGCCCCGGACCTGAGCGTCGACAGCGACACCGGCATCGACGTCTCGCTGTCCGTGGCCGGACCCGGCGCACGCGCTTACGCGTTCCTTGTCGACTGGCACGTGCGCGTGATCCTGGCGCTCGCCTGGTACATCGTCGCCGCACTCATCTTCAACGGCCGCTTCAAGCTCACGCCGCCGCTCACCAACGACGCACATTGGTTCGGCTTGGTGGGAGCGCCGGCGCTGGCGATTTACTGCCTCTATCACTGTGTACTCGAACCCTTACTGTGGGGCCGCACGCCCGGCAAGCGCATGGCGGGTGTGCGCATCGTGGCGCGCGACGGCGGTGTGCCCTCCATCGGGGCGCTCCTCACCCGCAACATCTTCCGCCTGCTTGACAGCCTGCCGCTGTTCTACGGCGTGGGCCTCGCCGCGACCATCGTGACGCGCGAGCACCTGCGCATCGGCGACATGGCCGCGGGCACACTGCTGGTCTACGAGCGCGCCGACCCGCGGCCACCACCGACCCTGGCTGAACAAGCCGCGGCTCCGCGCCTCGACGCCGCCGGCGCTGAGATCATCGGCGAACTGCTCGAGCGCTGGCCGGCGTTGAGCGAAGCGTCGCGCGCGCAGCTTGCAAGAGCGGCCCTTGCGCGGTTTGCCGCGCCCGCCGCAACCCCCGCTGGCGCAGCGCCCGGCGACGACGCCGGCTTGCGCGCGCAACTGCAGACGCTGTTGCGCGGAGCGCGCAGCGCGTGAGCGACCGGCGCCAGCAGGCTCTGGCGACAAACCTGCTGCAGCGTGCGGACTTGTGGCGCGAGGGATTCGCGCGCGCCCGGCGTCTCGCCCGGGGCACGACCGAGGATGCCGGGGACGCAACGCGCATGGCCGATGACTATCGGCTGCTGGCGCACGACCTCGCGCGCGCCCGCGCGCTTCTGCCTGACACCCGGACGCGTGAATATCTGGAAGCCGCGTACGCCCGCGCGCACACCACCCTGCATCACGGCGCGTGGCGGCTCGGGGCGGCGCTGCTGGCCCTGTTCCGCGACGAGATCCCCGCCGTGATGCGCTGGCTACGGCCGTACATCCTATGGTCGAGCCTGATCTTCGTGTTGGCCTTGGGCGCGGGCTACATGCTCGTGCATCAGTATCCTGAACTCATTGCGCTGTTTGCCTCGCCGGATGCCATCGCCAAGGTCGAGCGCGGCCAGCTGTGGACCGAGGGTGTGCTCAACATCGTCCCGCCGTCGGTGATGTCAGTGCAGCTGTTCGCTAACAACATCGTGGTAAGCCTCACCGCCTGGTGCACCGGCTTCCTGTTCGGTCTCGGCACTTTGTACGTGCTGGGCCTGAACGGGCTGCTGCTCGGCGCTGCATTGGCCTTCGTGAGTCAGCACGGGCTGCGTGATCAGCTGCTGACGTTCATCGTGGCGCACGGCTGCGTGGAACTGTCGGTCATCTGCCTCTCGGGAGCCGCGGGTGCGGCGGTCGGGGAGGCGCTGGCGCGCCCCGGCGAGGCGGGGCGCATCGAATCGTTCCGCGTCGCGGTGCTGCGCTCCGGCAAGCTCCTCGTCGCGTGCGTGCTGCTACTCATCGGCGCCGGTCTCATCGAGGGCTACGTGTCACCCAACCCGCATGTTTCGCTGCAGGCGCGCGTCGTGATTGGCGTGAGTTACTGGCTTCTCATGGTGCTGATGCTCAGCGGCTGGCTGTTCGGCCGGCCCCGCAAGTTAGCAGCCCGCTGACGCGTCCTAGACACGCCGCGAGCGTCGCAGCGCCTCGTACTGTGCGAACACCGCTTGCTCGAGCCGTTCGGCGGGTGCTGCGACCACGGGCGCACCCAGATGTCGCAGGAACGAGCGCTGCGCGGCGGCGCGCATCTCGTGCTCGGTCGCCGCCAGCGCGATCCACGGATCCAGCCACGCCTGCGCCTCGCGCTGCGCAAGCTCACCGATCTCGCCGCTGTGCACCCCGGCGACCACCACCAGGTGCGGCGGGGCGAGCAGGCGCACCGCGCGCGCGAGCTGATCGGCGACACTGGCATCATCGAGGTCGGTGAGCATCACAATGAGCCCGCGGTGCTTGAGGAGGCCGCGTATGCACACTGCCGCCGCGGTCGGATCCGACTCCGCCGGCTGCACCGACAGCTGCTCGAGCGTGCGGCGCAGGCGCGTCACTGCGGCGAGGCCGCGCGCCGGCGCGAGCATTGCGAGCGGGCGGTCGGCGTACACCACGAGGCCGATGCGGTCCTCGCGATGGGTGACGATCTGCGCAAAACGCGCCGCCAGATTTGCATACAGGCCGAAGCGGTCGAGCTTGCCGGCATGGACGCTGCTGAAGCGTCCCGCGTCGATAGCGACCATGATGTCCAGATGCTGGTCTTCACTGAATTCGCGCGTCACCAGGGAGCCGGCCCGTGCGGTGGCCTTCCAGTCGATGCGCGCCAGGGGATCGCCGCGCACATAGGCCCGCAACTGATGCAGCTCTGCGCCCGCGCCCGCTACCCGTCGCGGGCGCGCGCCGCCGGCCATGCCACGCGGCCGTAGCGCAGTACGCAGCGTGTCGGGAGCCACGACGATGCCCTGCGCCGGCTGTAGCACCGCGTTCCACCAGGCGAGCTGGAGCGCGCCCAGAAGACGCGCCGGCAGTCCCGGCCACTGCGCTCGCCCAAGCCGCACCGGCAGCAGCGTCAGTGCATCGCGCACCGAGCCGCGCGCCGGCGCCGTCACGCGACGCACCAGCGCGGAGGTTTCCAGGCCCGCCGGGACTGCGGCAGCGTATTCGAGCGTGCACGCTCGGGCGGCACCGTTTTCGAATACGAAGGCCGCGGACTCGGCCCTGCCGAGATAAGCACGCGGCGCCGCGGCGAGCCGCACCCTTAAACGGGCGCGGCGCATCAGGAGTCCTTCGCACGCGAGCCCCGTGAGCAACAACAGCGCCACGATGCGCCACAGCAACCCCACGTCACGCTCGTCCGACCAGATGGCGACGATCGCCAGCAGCGCTGTCAGCAGCGCAAGGAAGTAGGCACGGCGTGCGAGATGCATGCGTGCGTCAGCGTGGCACGGGCGTCTCGGCCAGGAGCGCCCGCACGACGTCAGAGTCGCTCGCGCCCTCGAGCGCCGCTTCCGGCGTCAACACCAGGCGGTGGGCCAGCACGCTCACCGCGGCCTCCTTGACATCGTCCGGTGTAACGAACTCCCCGCCGCGCAATCCCGCGGTGATGCGCGCCGCCTTTACCAGCGCCAGCGCCCCGCGCGTCGACACGCCCAGCGTCAGCCGCGGGTGTTCACGCGAGGCGTGCGCGAGATCCAGTACGTACGCCACCAGCCCCTCGGCGACCCGAATCCGATCGACCTCGGCGCGAGCCTCCACCAGCAGATTACGCTCCAGCACCTTAACCGCCCCCAACGCCGCCTGCGCCGCGGACGTGACGCCGCCGTAGCGGTTGAGAATATCGGCCTCGCTTTCGCGCGCCGGGTAGTCCATATCGATGCGCAGCATGAAGCGATCGAGCTGCGATTCGGGCAAGGGATAGGTGCCTTCGAACTCGCGCGGGTTCTGGGTCGCGATCACCAGGAAGTCCTCGGGCAGCTGCCAGGCGGCACGCTCCACGCTCACCTGCCGCTCTTCCATCGCTTCCAGCAGCGCCGACTGGGTCTTCGGACCCGCGCGGTTGATCTCATCCACCAGGACCACATCCGCGAACAGCGGTCCCGGACGGAACACGAAGGTGCGCTGCGCCTCATCGAACACATGCACCCCGGTGATGTCGCTCGGCATCAGATCGGCCGTGCCCTGGATGCGCTTGAATTCCCCGCCCAGCGCGCGCGCCAGCGCCTTGGCCAGGAGCGTCTTGCCCAGGCCCGGAACGCCCTGCACGAGTACGTGACCTCGGGCGACGAGCGCGATCACCAGTTGCCGCACGGCGGCGCTGGCGCCGATGACCACCTGGCCGAGTTCCCGTGCCAGAGATTCTTCCAGCTGTTGGATCGATGCGCTCATGCGGTGAGCTGCCTTTCAATGCGAACGATGAGATTGTGCAATTGCGAGAGCGGTACGCGTCGGTCCGAGTATGCCTCGGCATACCATTCCCTGAGCTGTAGCACATCGGTACGCGACAGCCGGGGCTGCTGTTTGAGCCACTCCCAGGGCGCGTCCCCGTCCTGACTGCTGCGGCGCGTGCGGGCGCGCAGACGTGCAAAAAAATGCTCGTACATGCGCCGCGCGGCGGCCGCCGGCCGCAGCACCCGGGCGAGAAACGGCCCGGTGGCGCGCACCAGTTCCGTCTCGCGCGGCGCGCGTTTGCGCACTCGCTGCAGGCGCAGCCGCGTGCCCCCCAGCACCCACATAACCCACAATGCCGCCAGCACCCCGAGCGTCTGGTACAGGCGCGGGTCGCGGTAGAATTTCGCCGGATCATAAGCGGCGGTCAGCCCCTGGTGCTCGTCGTCGAACAACACCGCGCCCGCAGGACTCACCGCGCTGCCGACGATGTTGGCGAGCAGGCGTGCATTGTCCTCAACTCCCAGAGCGCGATTGCTGAACAGCGAACCGAAGCCGCTCACGATTATGGTTCCGGCGGATACGGCGCGCAGCCACAGCACATCAGCACCGTTCTCGCGCTGGTGTGCGAGCGACAGTACGAAACCGTCGCGCGGGATGGTCACGGTCCAGCTCTGCGGCACATAGTCGGACCACGCAGTCGCGGTGCTGACCCCGCGCAGGTAAGGGTGCGGCCTGTTGGCCACCAGGGTCCCGCGCTGCGGCTTTGGCAGAGCGCTCACCGGCCCGAACACAGTACCGGGGTCACTCGCCTGCGGGTGATCGCCGCCGCGCGCTGCGCGCACGTCGAGCCCCGCGAGCGCCTGCAGGTCGCTGAGGAGCATGAGGCCGGAACGGCCCCACTCGGGCCGGTCGGAAAGTGTCGCGAGTATCAGTAGTGTGTTGCCGGCGTGTACCCAGTTATTGAGCGCGCCGAGTTCGGTGAGGCTGAAGGGTATAGCGACTGGCAGCGTCACGATCATGAGATTGCCGGTCGCGGGCAAGTCGCGGCGGGTCGCGAGCTTATCGAAACGCTCACGCACCGACAGCGTGCGAATACCTTCCCCGTGCAGCCAGGTCATGGCGGCCATGAGCCCGTTGCCGCGCTGCTCAGCCGTTGTCGGGCGCCCGGCGCTGTGACTGTCGGGTGCGTCACCGCGCACGAGCAGGGTCGCGAACAAAACCAGCGCGCCGAGCGCACAAGCGAGCGTGATCAGGCGTTCGCGCACGCGCCCGCCTTCAGGCGCCCTGTGCCCGTGTGAGCGGCGCCTCGAGCGAGGCGAGCAGCTCACGTCCCTGCGCAAGCGCGAGCGCGAGTATCGCCGGGGCAACCTCCTGGTCCGAGAAACGCACGCGCTCACAGGCCGCAGCCAGTTCATTCAGGCGGCGACGATCGGCCGGCTCCTCCAGGCGCGCGGCACCGCTCAACTCGCGCACCGTGAGTGCGCGTGCGGGAGGCAGGCGCGACTGTTGCACGAGACGCGCGGCAACCAGCTCAAGCAGCAGCCGCGGCTGTTGGGACGGGCTCGCGCTCTCCAGGTCCTCGAGCCTCACGCTCGTGCCGGCGTCGCCGGCGGCGGCAGGTGCCGACACCCCGCGGCGGCGTCTGAAAGCGATCCAGCCCGCAAGCCGCAGCTCATTCAGCACAATCCCGGCGCCCACCAGGACCGTCAGCGCCAGCGCCAGCCACTCGATCCAGCGCGTCAGCGCCGCTGGCAGGTGCATACGCATGAGCAGGCGCTGCAGCCAACTGTCCTGCTCGGGCTGCGTGGATCGCGTAAGCAGCCCGCGCAACCAACTCTTCAGGCGCTGCCACCAGCTGTAGGGATGTTCCGCCTGACTCAGCGCCGCCAGCACGCCGTTCACCGTGGCCGTGCCCGGTTCGTGGCCAGACGGCGTGCGCGCCGCTTCGCGCTGCAGCAGCCCGCGTAACTCCACCAGCGAGTTGGCGGATAGCTGGTTGTGAGGCCGATACCAGTCGCGTGGCAGCCACGGCTCCCACGGACTCGCCACGAGACTCGGTGTCAGATCGGGGCAACGTGCTGCAATCCGCTCGTAACCGAAGTCCAGGGTATCGAGCTGCACCAGGCATGCATCAATCGCCGCCAGGGCGTCGTGTGCCTGCGCGAGCGGCGCTGCGGATACCCCTATGAGCAGCGCCAGGAGAGCGCGGCGCATGGGCTACGTGGGGGCAGCGATGCGGGCGGCGAGATCGGTACCCTCCGCGCGCACGGACAGATCCCCGAACACGGCAAGCGCCAGCGCCGCGTAGAACGGCGTGCCGACCGAACCCAGAATCACCGCCACTGCCGCCATTAACGCGGTGACCAGAGCGATATCGCCAAGCGCGAAGGGCGCCGCGACCGCGGCCGCGATGACGCCCGCCAGCACGTAGAACACCAGCATCAGCACCAGGCCGACGCTGAAAATCAGCGTCAGGCGCCAGAAGTTTCCGGCCGTCAGCCGCCAGCTGTGGCCGAGACTTCCGAACACGCCGCGGCTGGTCAGAAGGTACGCCGTGACTGCAGACGAAAGCCTGGTCGCGACAATCAGGCCCGGTATGACGAGGAGCAACAGCCCTGCCGCGACCGCGAGTCCCAGCAGGAGCGAGACCGCGAAGAGCCCCGGCACGCGCCGCAGCGCGGCGCTCAGCTCCCCGCCTTCCGGGGCCGCTGGCTGGCCGCTGGCCAGGGCGTACTGTCGCCGCACGATGGCGCCCCACAGCGTAAGGGAGGCGATGGTGCCGATGATTTCCAGCAGCCAAAACATCCCATCGTGCCGCTCGAGCAGCGAGCGCTGCAACGGGTGACCTTGCAGCAGCTCATAGATATTTGGCAGCTGCGCGGCGAGCATGGACAGTGTGGCGTACGGCAGGCACTTCGGCAGCGTGGCACGAAAAATACGGAATGCCGTATCGAGAACTTCGCCCACGGTCTGCGGGCGCGGCGGCGGGTACAGGTTGTTTGTCATTCGTGCATATTACCGGTCCGAAGCGAAAGTGCGCATGACGGTGAACTTAACGGTGGCAACCCTCCTCGAGGAGGGGGTACGACGGCTGTGCGCATCCACGCCCGGAGCGGCGCCCGAGGCGACCCCGGATCTGGATGCGCAGGTGTTGCTCGCGCACGTCCTGGGTGTCCCGCGGACGCGGCTGCGCTCACACCCGGAGGAGAGCCCGGCGGCGGCGGCGGCCCGGCGCTACCGCGCCCTGCTCGAGCGCCGCGCCGCCGGGGAGCCGGTGGCGTACCTGACCGGCGAAAAGGATTTCTGGAGCCTGCGCCTGCAAGTCACGCCCGCGGTGCTGATCCCGCGGCCGGAGACGGAGCTGTTGGTGGAGCGCGCCCTGGCGTTGTGGCCGGCGGAGCGTGCGCGTGTGGCGGACCTGGGCACCGGCTCCGGCGCCATCGCGCTGGCCCTGGCGAGCGCGCGCCCCGCGTGGCGCCTGGTGGCGAGCGATGTGTCCCCGGACGCACTGGCCGTGGCGCGGGACAACGCCGCAGCAATGCACATCACCCAGGTTGAATTCCGCCTCGGCAGCTGGTTCGAGCCGTTGGCGGGCGAGCGCTTCGATCTGCTCGTGAGCAATCCGCCCTACGTCGCGGCCGATGATCCGCACCTGGCGGGGCTGGCGCACGAGCCGCGGCTGGCGCTTACCCCGGGCAACGATGGGCTCGCCTGCCTCAGGACCATCATCCGCGCGGCGGGTGCGCATCTTGAGCCCGGCGGCTGGCTCCTGCTCGAGCACGGCGCCGCCCAGGCGCAAGCGGTGCGTCACGAGCTTGTCCTCGCCGGCATGCGTCACGTACGCTCGCACCGCGATCTCGCCGGACTTGAGCGCATGACGGAAGGACAACAATGATCCGCTTCGAAACCTCACACGGTCCCTTCACGGTGGAACTGTTTGCCAAGGAGGCACCGGTCACCGTGGAGAACTTCCTGCGCTACGTCGATGACGGGTTCTTCGACGGCACTATCTTTCATCGCATCGTTCCCGGGTTCGTGATCCAGGGCGGTGGTCTTTCCGCCGACTTTGCCAACAAGAAAACCCGTGCGGCAATCGCGAACGAGGCCAAGAACGGCCTGAAGAACGGCCGCGGCTTCCTGTCGATGGCCCGCACCAGTGACATCAACAGCGCCACCTCGCAGTTCTTCGTGAATCTCGCCGACAACGCGTTCCTCGACCACGGTCCGCGCGACTTCGGCTATGCCGTGTTCGGGCGCGTCACTGAAGGCATGGACGTTATCGACAAAATCGCCCGCGTCGGCACCGGCCGCCGCCAGGGCTACACCGACGCGCCGCTGGAAGATGTGGTGATCGTGTCGGCGCGCCGCCTGAGCCCCTAGCGGACGTCCGCGTGGCGCGCGCCGGGGTGCTGGGGGCGCTCCTCAAGGGCTTCGCCGTGCTGCTGCTGGCAGGCCTCGTGGTCACGGCGCTGCCGGTGCTAATGTTGCGCTGGTTCCATCCCACGACCAGTGCCGTCATGCTGGAAGCGCGGGTCGCGGCCTGGCGTGCCGGCGTGCGCGGCTATCACACCGAATTCCGCTGGGCGAGCCTCGAGGAGATCTCCCCGCAAGCGGCCATCGCGGTGATCGCCTCGGAGGATCAGCAGTTTCCGTTTCATGCCGGTTTCGATTTCGACTCTATCCGCGACGCGGTGCGCGCGAGCGAGCGCGGCAAACGGCTGCGCGGCGCGAGCACTATTTCCCAGCAGGTGGCGAAGAACCTGTTCCTGTGGAGCGGCCACAGCTTCGTGCGCAAGGGCCTCGAGGCCTGGTTCACCGTGCTGATCGAGACCTTGTGGCCGAAGGAACGCATCCTCGAGATGTACCTGAACATCGCGCAGTTCGGCGATCGTATCTACGGCGTACAAGCGGCGGCCCAGCACTTCTGGCACAAGTCCGCGCGCAGCCTGGACTCGCGCGACGCGGCGCTGCTCGCCGCGGTGCTGCCGAACCCGCATCTGTTGCGCGTCGACCGCCCGTCGCGCTACGTCATCGCGCGACGCGAGTGGATTCTCGGGCAGATGCGCGAGCTGGGCGGTGCGCAGTACCTGCGCGCTCTCGAGCACGAGCGGCGCTCTTCGCACTGACGCCGCGGCCCGACCGTATGGTCACCGCCGTAGCCGGCGAAAGTCACGCCTTTCGCCGGTGGCAACGAAGCTGATGTCTGCCAAAATCGCCGCAGGCGATTTTGGCCAATAAACTCAGGGCTCGTAGCCGAGACTCGGCGACAGCCAGCGCTCCGCCTCGGTGAGCGCGAGTCCCTTGCGGCGCGCATAGTCCTGGACCTGATCGCGATCGATCTTGCCGAGCGCAAAATAACGCGACTGGGGATGGGCGATGTACCAGCCGCTCACCGCGGCCGTCGGGTACATGGCGTAGGACTCGGTGAGCCGGATGCCGGCATTGCGGTCCGCATCGAGGAGCGTCCACAGCTTCGCCTTCTCGGTGTGATCCGGGCAGGCGGGGTAGCCGGGCGCCGGGCGGATGCCGCGATACTCCTCGCGCACCAGTTGCTCGTTGGTCAGACCTTCGGCCGCCGCATAGCCCCATAGCTCGCGCCGCACGCGCTCGTGGAAATGCTCCGCCGCCGCTTCCGCCAGCCGGTCGGCGAGTGCTTTCAGCATGATCGCCGAATAGTCGTCGTGGGCGCGCTCAAAGCGCGCGACGTGCTCCTCGATGCCGATGCCGGCGGTGACCGCGAAGGCGCCGAAGTAATCGTTGACGCCGCTCGCGCGCGGCGCCACGTAGTCGGCGAGGCACTCGTGCGGCTGACCGTCAGGCTTGGCCTTTTGCTGCCTGAGAAAATTCAGCGTCGTGAGCAGCCCGTCGCGCGCTTCGCTCGCGTAGATCTCCACGTCGTCGCCGACGGCGTTGGCGGGAAACAGTCCCACGACGGCGCGCACCGTCAGCCAGCGTTCGGCGATCAGGGTCTTCAGCATGCGGCGGGCATCCGCATACAGGTTGCTCGCGGCCTCCCCGACCCTGGGGTCCGTGAGGATGTCGGGAAACTTGCCGGCGAACTCCCAGGCGTTGAAGAACGGCATCCAGTCGATGTAGCCGAGCAGCTCCTCCAGCGGATAGTCATCAAAGCGCTGCACGCCGGGCACGCGTGGCGGCACGGGAGCGTATGCGGCCCAGTCGATGGCGCGGTGGTTGGCCCGCGCCGCGGCGAGCGAAGCTTCCGGCACCTTGACCTTCTTCGCCGCGTGTTGTTCGCGGCGGCGCTCGTGCTCCTCGCCGACCCTGGCGATGAACGCCGCGCGCTGCTCTGGCTGGGTCAGGGTCTGGCACACGCCGACGCAGCGCGACGCGTCCTTCACGTAGACGACGGGCGGGGTGTATTGCGGCGCGATCTTCACCGAGGTATGGGCCGGGGATGTGGTCGCGCCGCCGATGAGCAACGGCACCTGGAACCCCTGCCGCTGCATTTCTTTGGCGACGTGCACCATCTCATCCAGCGACGGCGTGATAAGACCGGACAGTCCGATGAAGTCCGCCTGCTCACGCCGCGCGGCCTCGAGGATCTTCTCGCACGGCACCATGACGCCGAGGTCAATGACCTCGAAGTTGTTACATTGCAGCACCACGCCGACGATGTTCTTGCCGATATCGTGCACGTCGCCCTTGACGGTGCCGATGACAATGCGGCCGTTGGTCCGCCGCGCCGTGGCGTCCTTGCTCTTCTCGATAAACGGCACCAGGTGCGCGACCGCGCGCTTCATGACGCGCGCGCTCTTGACCACCTGAGGCAGGAACATCTTGCCGGCGCCAAACAGGTCGCCGACCACGTTCATGCCATCCATGAGCGGACCCTCGATCACCTGCAGCGGCCGCTCGAACTCCAGGCGCGCGGCTTCGGTGTCCTCGATGATGTAGTCGTCTATGCCCTTCACGAGGGCGTGCTCGATGCGCTTGCCCACCGGCAAAGTGCGCCAGCCGAGGTCCTCGCGCCGGCGCTGCGCGCCGTCGCCCTTGAAGCGCGCCGCGAGTTCCAGCAGCCGCTCGGTCGCGTCCTGGCGGCGGTTGAGGATCACGTCCTCGCACGCGCTGCGCAGCTCCGGGTCGATGTCCGCGTAGATAGCCAGCTGCCCGGCGTTCACGATACCCAAGTCCATGCCGGCGGCGATGGCGTGATACAGGAACACCGAGTGCATGGCCTCGCGCACCGCGTCGTTGCCGCGGAAGGAGAACGACACGTTGCTCACGCCACCGGATACCAGGCAGTGCGGCAGCTCGCCTTTGATGCGGCGCGTCGCCTCGATGAAGGCCAGGCCGTAGCCGTTGTGTTCCTCGATGCCGGTGGCGATGGCAAAGATGTTGGGGTCGAAAATGATGTCCTCAGGCGCCATGCCCGCCTGGGAAGTCAGCAGCTGGTAGGCGCGCTTGCAGATCGCCACCTTGCGCTCGACCGTATCGGCCTGCCCCTGCTCATCGAAGGCCATGACCACCGCGGCGGCGCCGTAGCGGCGCACCTTGCGGGCGTGCTCGAGGAACACCGCCTCACCCTCCTTCATGCTGATGGAGTTGACGATGGCCTTGCCCTGCACGCATTTCAGGCCCGCCTCGATCACCGACCACTTGGAGGAATCGATCATCACCGGCACGCGCGCGATATCCGGCTCCGCGGCCACGAGGTTGAGGAAGCGCACCATCGCGGCCTCCGACTCCAACATGCCCTCGTCCATGTTGACGTCGATGATCTGCGCGCCGCTGGTTACCTGTTGCCGCGCCACCTCGAGCGCGGTCGCGTAGTCGCCCGCCTCGATGAGCTTGCGGAATTTCGCGGAACCGGTGACGTTGGTGCGCTCACCGGCGTTCACGAACAGGGTCGCGGCGTCTATGTTCAGCGGTTCGAGCCCGCTCAGGCGGCACTTCACCGGCTGCGTGTCGGCTACGCGCGCTGCGCAGCCCGCGATAGCGGACCGCAGCAGGCGGATGTGATCCGGTGTGGTGCCGCAGCAGCCGCCCACCACGTTCACCAGCCCGCTGCTGGCAAACTCCTGCAGGATGCCGGCGGTCTCCGCCGGCGACTCGTCATACTCGCCGAACGCGTTCGGCAGGCCGGCGTTGGGATAGGCGCACACGTAGCTTTCGGCGATGGCGGCGAGCTCGGCGATATAAGGCCGCAGCTGCTTGCCGCCGAGCGCGCAATTGAGTCCGACAAACAGGGGCTGCGCGTGGCGCACCGAATTCCAGAAAGCCTCGGTCGTCTGGCCGGAGAGGATGCGGCCGGAGGCATCGGTGATGGTGCCGGAAATGGCGAGCGGCACGACGACACCGGTCTCATCGAACAGGGTGAGCGCCGCATAGATCGCCGCCTTGGCGTTGAGCGTGTCGATGACCGTCTCGATGAGGATGAGATCGACGCCGCCGAGCACCAGCGCCCGCGCCGCATCCAGGTAGGTCGCCACGAGGTCATCGAAGCTGACGCTGCGAAACCCCGGATCGTTGACGTCGGGCGACAGCGAGCTCATGCGGGTGGTGGGGCCGAGCGCCCCGGCGACGAAGCGCGCCTCGCCGCAGCTGCTGGCGAACTCGTCGGCCGCCGCGCGCGCCAGCCGCGCCGCCTTGTAGTTGAGCTCCGGCACCAGCGCCTGCAGCCCGTAGTCCGCCTGCGACACCGAGTTGGAATTGAAGGTGTTGGTTTCGATGATGTCGGCGCCGGCCGCGAGATACGCCTGGTGGATGCCGGCGATGACCTCGGGCCGCGTGAGCGTGAGAATGTCGTTGTTGCCGCGCAAGTCACGGCCGTGCCTTACGAAGCGCCCGCCCCTGAAGTCGCGCTCCTCCAGGCGCTGCCGCTGGATCATGGTGCCCATGGCGCCATCCAGAACGACGATGCGCTGCCCCAGCAGGTGCTTGAGGCGCTCGATGCGCGTACGGCGCTCGGTTTCATCCACAGGCTCGACCGCGAACGGCGCGGCGGCGGCGGGGGTGCTCGCCGCGGCATCGCGATCCGCGCGCGGCGCCGCGGCCTGCGGCGTGCTGTGTCCGCAGGCACTCATATAGTGTGTACCGCGGCCGCGGCTGCCGATGAGAGCCGCGGGCGCATCCCGAGGGCGTGGCAGATGGCGTAGGTGAGTTCAGCGCGATTGAGCGTGTAGAAATGGAACTCCTGCACGCCGTGGCGCACGAGCTCCTGCACCTGCTCGATGGCAACACTCGCGGCGATCAGCCGGCGCGTGTCGGGGTCCTCGTCCAGTCCACTGAAACGCTCATGCAGCCACTCGGGAATCCGGGCGCCGCACGCCTGCGCAAAGCGCAGCACCTGTGGAAAGCGGGTGATCGGCAGAATGCCCGGCACGATCGGCGCCTGGATGCCGGCGGCGGCACAGCGATCCCGGAAGCGCAGGAACACCTCGGTGTCGTAGAAGAATTGCGTGATAGCACGCGTCGCCCCGGCGTCGACCTTGCGCTTGAGATTCGCAAGATCTGCATCCGCGGAGCGCGCTTGCGGGTGAACTTCCGGATACGCCGCGACCGACACCTCGAAGGGCGCGAGCCCCTTGAGTCCCGCGACCAGGTCCGAGGCATAGGCGAAGCCGTCCGGATGTGGCGCGTAGCCACCCTCGCCACGGGGCGGATCCCCGCGCAGCGCAACCAGGTGACGGATCCCCTGGTCCCAGTAGCCGCGCGCAATATCGAGGATCTCCCCGCGCGTGGCGCCGATGCATGTCAGGTGCGGCGCGCCGGTGAGCGCGGTCTCGTCCTGGATCCGCGTCACGAGGCTGTGGGTGCGCGTGCGCGTGGAGCCATCAGCGCCGTAGGTCACCGACACGAAGCACGGCGCCAGCGGCGCCAGGCGTTCGACCGAGTTCCACAGTGTGGTTTCCATCGCCGCATCCGCCGGCGGAAAGAATTCGAACGACACGCGGATCGCGGCGGACTGCGCGCTCATGTGAGCGGACCAGCGCTCTTGGCGCCGCCGACGCTGAGCTGTCCGGGGAATGCCGCGTCGACGCGGCTGACCGCGGCGAGCACATGCTCGCCGTCGGCCTCGATGGGGCTCAAACGCTCGCAGTACAGCCCCGCCACGCCCAGCACCCGCCGCAGGCGCGCCAGCGGATGCTCCACCACCCGCTCGTGCGCACTCTCGAGCGACTCGTAGCGCTCGAAGAGCCACAGGCGTCCCGTCGGTGTCATGAGCGCGCGAATCTGCGCCAACAGGCGCGCCAGCGCTTCGCCGCCGCTGCCAGGATGATCCAGGATCACCGCGTCGAAGGAGGATCCGGCGCGCGCGATGTCTTCAGCGCTGAAACCTTCAGCGCTTGCGGCCTTCACGACCCGACAGGCAAAGCCGCGCTGCTGCGCAAACGCCGCGGCCGACTGTGCCGCGCGACGCGATGACGCGAGCGCCGTGCACCGGCGTGCCGCGGCCGCGGCACTCTCCAGCAACTGCGGGTGATGCACACCCACGACCAACACGGTACCCAGCGGCGCGGTGAGGCCGCTGGCGGTGGCAAACCCGGCGAGCGTGCGTCCGAGGCGCGACTGCGCACCGGCAGCCGGCTCGCCGCTGTCGGGCATGGATACCGCCCGGGCCCGGGTGCGATCAGCGAGGAGCACCGGGTCGCGGCGTTCCACCTGCGCCAGGAGTCCGCGCACGAAGCTCATCGTCTGCGCGTCGGCGGCGAGGCGGTAGTGAACCCACTGCCCCTGTCTCGATCGCTCGATGAGCCCGGCCTCGCACAGGATCTTCAGGTGCCGCGATACGCGCGGTTCGCTCTGGGCCAGCACCTGCGCAAGGTCGCACACGCTCAGGGCGGCGTCGGCGCACAGCCCCAGGAGGCGCAGGCGACTGGGCTCACCGGCGGCACGCAACCACCTCAGCAGGACCGGATGGGATACCGCCATGATGAATTGTACAAATCTTTAACTATCAGGGGAAGCGCTGAAACCGCGCTCCAACCGAATGGCTGGGTCAGGCGGCCGCCCGAGGCAGGGCGTCCGGATAATTGACGCCTATTGTTCGACTAATGCGACAGTACGTCGCTTTTGGGCTCTAGTGGATCGCAGCGGATCCACCCTCAGCCTGACCCTGCGAAAACAGGGTCTCGACGTCCGACGCATTAAAGCGATACGGACGGCGGCAGAACTCGCAGGTTACGGTTACCGCGCCCTGCTCTTTTAGTACGCCACGCACCTCGTCCTCGCCGAGGGCGCGCAGCAGGCCCGCGACCCTCCCGGAACTGCAGCGGCACTCGAACAGCACCGGTGTCCCGCGGAAGAGGCGCAGATCGCTTCCCGGAAAGCCCTGCGCGAGCAACTTCTCGACCGGCACCTGCAGCAGCGCCGATGGGTCCAGAGACTCGATTCCGCGCTGTGCCACGCCCCACGCCAGGGCCACTTCCTCGGACGTGTCCGCGCCGGCGTCCGGGAGGCGCTGCACCAGGAGCCCCGCGCTAGCGGTATCGTCGGCGCCGAGCAGCACCCGCGTCGGCAGCTGCTCGGACGAAGCGAAGTACGCCTCCAGCGATTCCGCGAGCGAGGTGCCGGACAGGGGCACGATGCCCTGGTAGCGCATGCTCTTCTCATCCGCTTCGATGGTGACCGTGATCTTGCCGTCGGCGCCGACGAGCCGGCGAAACACGGCGCCGCGGCGCGTGTCAGCTGCAATCTCCCGCACCGCCGCGTCATCAAAGCGCGCCACCGCGCGCAGGCGGAAATCATGGGTGCACTGCGCCACCAGCAGGTTCAGCGCGCCGTCGCCTTGCAGCTGGAAAGTCAGCGTGCCGCGGAACTTCAAGGTGGCGGCGAGCAGCACCGAGGCCGCCACCGCCTGGCCGAGGAGCTCCCTGACCGCCGGCGGGTAATCGGTGTGGGCGCGCAGGTCGCGCCACGCGCTCTGAAGGTGCACCCAGTGGCCGCGCACCGGCCGCTTTTCGAAGATGAAGCGGCGCACGAGATCGGTCATTTCAGCTTCCGCAGCAACAGCTCGTTCAGCTGCGCAGGGTTTGCCTTGCCGCCGGTCGCCTTCATCACCTGGCCGACAAAAAAGCCGAACAGCTTGTCCTTGCCCGCGCGGTAGTCGGCGAGCTGGCCGGGATTCTTCGCCATCACCTCGTCGATGACGCGTTCAATGGCGGCCGCATCGGTGATTTGCCGCAGTCCCTTCTGGGCGATTACCGCATCCGCTTCCGTCCCGTCCGACCACATGGTCTCGAACACGTCCTTGGCGATCTTGCCGGAGATTGTCTGATCGCTGATGCGCTTCAGAAGTCCCCCGAGACGCGCGGCCGGCATCTTGCCGGCGGTGACGTCGAGATTTTCCCGATTGAGCGCGGCTGCGAAATCCCCCATGACCCAGTTGGCGGCGAGCTTCGGCTCCTGGGGCGCCTCGTGCACCACGCCCTCGTAGTAGTCGGCGAGCTCCCGGCTGGCCGTGAGCACCGCCGCATCGTAGGCCGACAGGGCGAACTGCGAGACGAAGCGCGCGGCCTTGTGATCCGGCAGTTCCGGCAGGCTCCTGCGCACCGAGTCGATGAAACTTTCCTCGAGCACCACCGGCAGCAGGTCCGGGTCGGGGAAGTAGCGGTAGTCGTTGGCTTCTTCCTTGGAGCGCATGGAGCGCGTCTCGCCCTTGTCCGGATCGTAAAGGCGCGTCTCCTGCACCACCTTGCCGCCGGATTCGATGAGCTCGATCTGCCGCTCCACCTCGAAATTGATGGCGCGCTCGATGTAGCGGAAGGAGTTGAGGTTCTTGATCTCCGCGCGCGTGCCGAACCTGTCCGCGCCGGCCTTGCGCACCGAGACGTTGGCGTCACAGCGGAACGAGCCCTCCTGCATATTGCCGTCGCAGATCTCCAGATAGCGCACCAGGGTGTGCACCTTTTTCATGTAGGCGACGGCTTCCTTTGCCGAGCGCATGTCCGGCTCGGATACGATCTCCACCAGCGGTGTACCGGCGCGGTTCAGGTCGATGCCGGTGACCCCGGGCAGCCCCTCGTGCAGCGACTTGCCCGCGTCCTCCTCGAGGTGCGCGCGCGTGATGCCAATGCGCTTCTTACTCCCGTCCTCGAGCTGGATGTCGAGCGTGCCATTGGCGACGATCGGCAGCTCGTACTGGCTGATCTGGTAGCCCTTCGGCAGGTCCGGGTAGAAGTAGTTCTTGCGGGCGAATACCGAGTGCGGTGCGATGCGCGCGTTGATCGCAAGTCCGAGCTTGACCGCCATGCGCACCGCTTCCGCGTTCAGCACCGGCAGCACACCCGGGTAACCCAGGTCGACCAGATTCGCCTGCGCGTTGGGAGGCGCTCCATACGCGGTCGCGGAACCGGAGAAGATCTTGGAGCGGGTGCTGAGCTGCGCGTGGATCTCAAGCCCGATAACCGTTTCCCAGGCGCTCATGCGTACCCCGGCGGCAGGCGCGTGTGCCAGTCGGTGGCGCGCTGCAGGGCATGCGCGGCGGCGAGAATGCGCGCCTCGCTGAAATGCGGGCCGACGATCTGCAGGCCGACCGGCAGATCGCGCACAAAGCCGCAGGGAATCGACACCGCGGGCAGTCCCGCCAGGTTCGCACCGATGGTGTAGATGTCGTTCAGGTACATGGTGATGGGATCGGCCGTCTTCGCACCGATTGCGAAAGCCGGTGTGGGTGTCGTGGGCCCCATGAGCACGTCCACGTCCTGGAAGGCGCGGGTAAAATCGGCGCTGATGAGCTGCCGCACGCGCTGCGCCTTCAGATAGTAGGCGTCATAGTAGCCGGCCGAGAGCACGTAGGTGCCGGTCATGATGCGTCGCTTCACTTCCGCGCCGAAACCCTCGCCGCGCGAGCGCCGGTAAAGGTCGCTGAGGTCGCGCGGGTTCTCGCAGCGGTGGCCGAAGCGCACGCCGTCGAAGCGCGCGAGGTTCGAGGAGCACTCGGCGGGCGCGACGACGTAGTACACCGGCACCGACAGCGGCAGGTTCGGCAGGCTCACGCTCGTGAGCTTAGCTCCCAGCTGCTCGTACACTTTCAGCGCCTCGCGCACCCGCAGCTCGTTTTGCGGATCCAGGCCCTGGTCGAAGAACTCCTGCAGCAGCCCGATCTTCAGGCCCGCGAGCGGCTGCTCGAGCGCGGCGACATAGTCGGGCACCGGTGCGTCCACGCTGGTGGAATCATTGGCGTCGAAGCCCGCCATTTCGCGCAGCATCAGCGCCGCATCCGCCGCGCTCACCGTCAGCACACCGGCCTGGTCGAGACTCGAGGCAAAGGCGATCATGCCGTAGCGCGAGACGCGCCCGTAGGTGGGCTTCAATCCCGTGACGCCGCACAGCGCCGCCGGCTGGCGGATCGAGCCGCCGGTGTCGGTGGCGGTCGCCCCGGGAATGAGGCGCGCCGCTACCGCGGCCGCTGAACCGCCGGAGGAGCCCCCGGGCACGAGCTGCGGGTCCCAGGGATTGCGCACCGGCCCGAAGTAGCTGTTCTCGTTGGAGGAGCCCATCGCGAACTCGTCCATGTTGGTCTTGCCGAGCATCACCGCGCCCGCACCCTTGAGCTTCGCGACCACCGTGGCGTCGTAGGGCGAGACGAAATTCTCGAGCATGCGCGAGCCGCAGGTGGTGCGTACGCCCAGGGTGCAGAAGATGTCCTTGTGGGCGATGGGCACGCCGGTCAGCGCGCCGGCGCCAGTCCCAGCGAGGGCACGATCGGCAGCCGCGGCCGCCGCGAGCGCCGGCTCGCGCGTCACCGATATGAACGCATTGAGGGCCCCCTGGGCACGCTCGATGCGCGCCAGCAGCGCCGTCACGAGTTCGACGCTGGAGAACTTGCGCGCCTTGAGCCCGGCGGCCAGCTGCGTGACGGTGGCGGTGTGCAGATCGCTCACCTGAGCCTCACTCGATGACCCTGGGAACGAGGTACAGCCCGGCCGCAGTAAGCGGCGCGTTCGACTGGTACTCCTCGTGACGGTCCACCTCGGTCACCAGGTCGGGCCGCAGGCGCTGCGAGAGTCCCGGCAGCGGATGCGCCATCGGGGCGACGCCGGCGGTAGGGGCGCGCTCCAGGGCGCCGATGAAGTCGACAATCCGCGACAGTGTCTCCTGGTACACCGGAATTTCGGCCGCGGTGAGTTCCAGGCGCGCCAGGGCGGCGATGCTTGCGATCTGCTCGCGTGTGAGGCTCATGGGAGTGGAGAGGATGCGTGGATGAAATGAGAAAACCTGCGCAAAATCATACATGTTGCCTTGCTCAATGTCCTGTCGGTTGCTAGATTACGCGCCACTTTTGGCGTCGCCCGCCGCACTTCCCCGGTTGCTTCATGTTCAAACGTCTGCGCGGTTATTTCTCCACCGATCTGTCGATCGACCTGGGTACGGCCAACACGCTCATCTACGTGCGTGACAAGGGCATCGTGCTCAACGAACCCTCGGTGGTGGCGGTGCAGGACGAGCCCACGCGCGGCGGCAAGGTGATCGTCGCGGTCGGTACCGAGGCGAAGAACATGCTCGGCCGCACGCCCGGGCACATCACCGCGGTGCGCCCCATGAAGGACGGCGTCATCGCCGACTTCACCTACACCGAGAAGATGCTGCAGTTCTTCATCAACAAGGTGCATGGCAATCGCACCCTGAAGCCCTCACCGCGCGTGCTGGTGTGCGTGCCGTTCGGTTCGACCCAGGTGGAGCGGCGCGCCATCCGCGAGTCCGCCGAGGGCGCCGGGGCGCGCAACGTCGCGATCGTGAGTGAACCGATGGCGGCCGCGGTGGGTGCGGGGCTGCCGGTGCACGAGCCGCGCGGCTCGATGGTGCTCGACATCGGCGGCGGCACCTCCGAGGTGGCGGTGCTGTCGCTGAATGGCGTCGTGTACGCCAACTCCGCGCGCATTGGCGGCGATCGCTTCGACGAGGCGATCATGAACTACGTGCGGCGCAACTACGGCATCCTGATCGGCGAGGCGACCTCCGAGCGCATCAAGATCGAGATCGGCTCGGCCTACCCGGGCGCGCAGGTGCGGGAACTCTCGGTGAAGGGCCGTAACCTGTCGGAAGGCGTGCCGCGCAGCTTCACGCTCAACAGCAATGAGATACTCGAGGCGCTGCAGGAGCCGCTGCAGAGCATCGTCAGCGCGGTCAAGCAGGCACTCGAACAAACTCCGCCGGAACTCGGCGCCGACGTCGCCGAGCGCGGCATCGTGCTCACCGGCGGCGGAGCGCTGCTGCGCGATATCGACAAGCTGCTCACCGAGGAAACCGGGCTGCCGGTCATGGTCGCGGACGATCCGCTCACCTGCGTCGCGCGCGGTGGCGGGCGCATCCTCGAGCTGATGGACGAGCTCGGCCCGGGACACTTCGGACTCGAGTAACGTGTCGCACCACCGCAGCCGGCAAAAGCCGCGCCTTTTGCCGGCGGAAACGAAGCTACTGTCCGCCAGAATCACCACCGGTGATTCTGGCCAAATGGATAAGGGAGCGCGCGGGTCTTAGGTGGCCGCTTTCGGGACAGGCGGCGGCAGACCCCTGCAGGCGCGCGGTGGCTCCGCCGGCTTTCGCTTCACCCTCTACGCGATGCTCGCGGTCATGGTCATGTACCTCGACCAGAGGGCGCACTACCTCGAGCAGGTGCGCTACGTCCTGCAGGCCACGGCCTATCCGATCCAGCTCGCCGTCAGCTCTCCGGCCGCCGCCTTGGCCTGGCTGCGCGAAACCTTCCAGGCGCGCGCCGCGCTGCAGGCTGAGAACGCGCGCCTGCGCGCACAGCAACGCGACCTCGAAGTGCTCGCCATGCGCTACGATGCGCTGGCGCGCGAGAACGGCGAATTGCGCGGGCTGCACGCGGCTCTGCCCCCGGTCGTCGACCACTGGCTCGCCGCCGAGATCGTCAATATCCAGCTGAACAGCCTGCGGCAGAAGCTGCTCATCAACCGCGGCGCCGCCAACGGCGTGTTCGCGGCCCAGGCCGTGCTCGATGACAAGGGCCTGGTCGGTCAGACGACGCATATCGGACCCTGGAGTGCGGAAGTCATCCTCATCACGGACCCGGAACACGCCCTGCCGGTGCGGGTCGAGCGCACGGGACTGCGCACCATTGCCGTGGGTGCAGGAGATGCCACCTCGCTCGCGTTGCCGTACCTGCCTGGCAACGCCGACATCAGGGCGGGCGACCTGCTGGTAACCTCGGGCCTCGGCGGGGTCTTTCCGGAAGGCTACCCGGTGGCCCGCGTCACCGAAGTGCACCGCGATGCGGTGCAGCCACTGGCGCAGGTGCGCGCGGCGCCCCTCGCCCATATCGACTCAGACTCCGAGGTGATGCTGGTGTGGTTCCGCGCCGGTCACCCGGCGGCGCCCGTACCCAACACGCTCGGCGGTGATCTGAAGAGCGGCAACCGCGACATGCAGCCCCAGGCGCATGCCCCGCGAGCGGTGGCGGAGCCTCGCGCCGCCGCGCAAGGAGCCACCGCCCCGCCAACAGCCACGCCACCGCCGCCGACGGCATCACCTGCCGCGCCAGAGGGCGAACAATGAAGCCGGAGGGCCGCGGCCGGCTGTTTTTCAGCGCGTTCGTGGCGCTGGTGCTCACGGTGCTGCCGCTGCCGCCGTGGCTCGACATGCTGCGCCCGGCGTTCCTGGTGCTGACGGTGCTCTACTGGTCCGTGAACGCACCGCGCACCGGCGGTATCGCGTTCGGGTTCTTCGCCGGCCTCGCGCTCGATGTCTTTCAGGGTCCGGTGCTCGGGGAGCACGCGCTGGCGCTGGCGCTGGTCACCTACATCGCGGTGCGCGAGCATCAGCGAATCCGCTCCAAGCCCGCGATCCAGCAGGCGCTCATCGTGTTCGCGGCGCTCGTCGTTTACGAGATCGTGCTGTTCATGATCGATGGCTGGACCGGACACGCGGTGACGACTCCGCAGCGCTGGGTGCACACCCTGACCGGCGCACTCATCTGGCCGCCGGCCGCGGCTATCCTCGCGTACGTCGCCGGCCGGCGATCCTGACATGCCGAGCGTGCGCATCAAGGACCACTGGCGCGAACAGCGCCTCTTCGATCAGCGCTCGCTCATCTGCGCAGCCCTGATGGGGCTCGCCACCGTCGGCCTGATCGCGCGCCTGTTCATGCTGCAGGTGGTGCGGCATGACTACTACTCGGATCTGTCGCAGGGCAACCGCGTGCGTCTCGAGCCGATCCCCGCGGCGCGCGGCCTGATCCTCGATCGCAGCGGCGAGCTGATCGCCGGCAACCAGCCGGCCTACCAGCTGGAGCTGGTGCCGGAGGAAGTGCCGGACCTGCAAAAGACGCTCGACGCCCTGGTGCAGCTGGATCTGCTGCGCGCCGACGATGTCGACGAGGTGGAACGCACCATCGATTCGAGCCGCGGCTTTGACAGCGTGCCGATCCGCCTGCGCATGTCGGACGAGGAGGTGGCGCGCTTTGCCGTGCGGCGCTTCCAGTTCCCGGGACTCGACATCAAAACGCGCGAAACGCGCTGGTACCCGAACGGCGGGCTCGCGGTGCACGCACTTGGCTACGTCGGCGCCATCAGCGAGACAGACCTCAAGCACATCGACCGCACCGCCTACAACGGCACCTCGCTCATCGGCAAGCTCGGGGTCGAGAGCGCATACGAGAAGCAGCTGCACGGCATCAACGGCAACCGTGAGGTGCTGGTGAACGCGCAAGGCCGCTCGGTGGCGCGTCAGGGCGCCTTCGTGCCGGAGCTGAATAACAAGTCGCCCATCGCCGGCGACGATCTGCTGCTGTCGATCGACCTGAACGTGCAGCGCGTTGCCGAGAGCGCGCTCGCGGGACACCGCGGCGCGGTGGTCGCGCTCGACCCCGGCAACGGCGATGTCATCGCGTTGGCGAGCCTGCCGGGCTTCGATCCCTCGCTCTTCGGGCGCGGCATCACCGGACCTGAGTACCGCGAGCTGCGCGACGACATCGACCGCCCGTTGTTCAACCGCGCACTGCGCGGCGCCTACCCTTCCGGCTCGACCATCAAGCCGGTGCTCGGGCTGGCCGCGCTTACCGACCACACAATCGCGGTGGACACCAAGGTGTTCTGCAACGGCGTGTTCTCCCTCCCGGGCAGCCGCCACGTGTGGCGCGCGGACAAGGCCGAGCCGCGCGGCTGGCTCGACATGCCGGAGGCGATCGCGCGCTCCTCCGACGTGTATTTCTACCGGCTCGCTTCGACGCTGGGAATCGACCGCATCGCGGCCTTCCTTGGGCCCTTCGGCTACGGCCAACCCACGGGCATTGACATCAGCGGCGAGAAAGCGGGCTTGTTGCCCAGCCCGGAGTGGAAGCGCCGCACGTTCAAGCGTCCCGAGGACCAGGTCTGGTTCCCCGGCGAGACGGTCAACATCGGCATCGGCCAGGGCTACCTGCTGGTGACGCCCATCCAGCTTGCGCACATCACGGGGATCCTCGGCGAGCGCGGCCGCGACTTTCGTCCGCGCCTGATCAAGGGCGTGCGCGACGCATCCGGACACGTGCAGTGGCTGGCCCCGATCGAGGAAGCCCCGATCAAGGGCGTGTCCGCTGACGACTGGACGGTGGTGATCGGGGCGATGGTCGGTACCACGCACTGCGCCCGCTACTGCGGCACCGCCGCGGCCATGTTCAAGGACGCACCGTACCAGGCCGCCGGCAAGACCGGCACCGCCCAGGTATTCACGGTGGCGCAGAACGCGAAATACAACGCGAACACGGTGCCCGAGCGGCTGCGCGATCACGCCTGGTTCGTCGCCTTTGCGCCGGCGGAAGCGCCACGCATCGCGGTCGCGGTGCTGGTCGAGAATGCCGGCTGGGGCGCGAGCAACGCAGCACCGGTTGCACGCAAGGTGCTCGATGCCTACCTGCTCGGCCCGGACGGCAAGCTGAAGGCGCCGGCGAGCGCGATCGCACCCGAGCCCACACCGGCCCCCGGACCCAGCCACACGACATGATCTACGAAGAGGTCACCACTGGTTCACGCACGCGCCGCACGCTCACTACCGCGGCGCGCGTGCTGCTCGCACTGAAAATCGACGGGCCGCTGGTGATCGGGCTCGCCCTGATCGCGGTTTACGGCCTGGTCATCCTGTACAGCGCCTCGGGCCAGAGCATGAATACGCTGCTGCGCACCGTGGCGCGCCTGGCCCTGGGCGCGGTCGCGATGCTGCTGCTGGCGCGCGTCAATCCCAACTTCCTGCGCCGCTCCGCGCCCTGGCTGTACGCCGGCGGCTGCGTGCTGCTGGTGATCGTGGTGGCGATCGGCCACATCGGCATGGGCGCGCAACGCTGGCTCGACCTGGGGCTGTTCCGCTTTCAGCCCTCCGAACTCATGAAGCTGTCGGTGCCGATGATGTGCGCCTGGTACCTGCACGAGCGCCCGCTGCCGCCGGGCTGGGTGTCACTCGCGACGCTCGGCGCGCTGATTCTCGTGCCGGTGGCTCTGGTAGCGATCCAGCCGGACCTCGGGACCGCGGCGCTGATCGCCGCCGCGGGCGCACTCGTCATCATCCTCGCCGGACTGCGTGCCCGCGTGATCCTGGCGCTGCTGGCGCTGGCCGCGGCCGCCGCCTGGTTTGGCTGGAGCTTCATGCATGACTATCAGCGCAAGCGCGTACTCACCTTCCTCAATCCGCAGACCGATCCTTTGGGCGCCGGCTATCACATCATCCAGTCACAGATCGCGATCGGCTCGGGCGGCGTGTTCGGCAAGGGGTGGATGAACGGCAGCCAGGCGCAGCTGGAATTCCTTCCCGAACGCTCGACCGACTTCATTTTCGCGGTCGTAGGCGAGGAGTTTGGCCTGCTGGGCCTGCTCTTGCTCTTGCTCCTCTACGCGTTCGTGGTCGGCCGCGCCATCTATCTTGCGACCCAGACCCAGGACACTTTCGCGCGCCTGCTCGCCGGCAGTCTCGCGCTGACATTCTTCGTCTACGTGTTCATCAACGCCGGCATGGTGACCGGTCTTCTGCCGGTGGTCGGCGTGCCCTTGCCGCTGGTGAGTTATGGCGGCAGTTCGGTCGTGACGCTCCTGGCGGGCTTCGGTATTCTCATGGCGCTGTACTCCCGCCGCAAGCTCATCGGATCGTAGTTGAACAAACGCTTAGCTTCCTGGCTCGCCGTGTTGGTGCTGGCGTGCGTGTGCGCGCCCGCATTCGCGCAGCCGCAAACCCCACCCGCCGCAGGGTTTGACGTCAAGCGCCCGGAGATTGCGCACTTCATAAACGAGGTGGCGGAACGCGACGGTCTGAGTCGCCATGAGTTGCGTGTGCTGCTGCGCCAGGCCCAGCCGCAGCAGAAAATCCTCGACCTCATCAACCGGCCGATCGAGAAGGTGGCTCCCTGGTGGGAATATCGCGAGCGCTTCCTGACCAGCGAACGCATCACTCTCGGGGCGCAGTTCTGGATCGACCACAAGGTGGCGCTGGAGCGCGTTGCGGCCACCTACCAGGTGCCGCCCGAATACCTGGTCGCAATCATCGGCGTCGAGACTTTCTACGGGCGCCAGACGGGTCGCTTTCGCGTGCTCGATGCGCTCGCGACGCTGGCGTTCGACTACCCGCAGCGCGGCAACTACTTTCGTGCCGAGCTCGAGCAGTTCCTGCTGCTCGCCCGCGAGAACAAGCTCGACCCTGTAACCACCCTGGGTTCGTACGCAGGCGCCATGGGCGTGCCGCAGTTCATGCCATCGGCCTACCGCCGTTTCGCGGTCGACGCGGACAGCGACAAGACGCGCGACCTGTGGGGCGACTGGGATGACATCCTCGCCAGCGTCGCCAACTACCTGAAGGAGTACGGCTGGGTTCCCGCCGCGCCCGTGCTCGCCGAAGTGCACCTCGACCCGGATCCGACCTTCCAGATCGATTCGCACAACCTGGAGCTCAACGAGACGCTCGACAGCCTCGCCACGCACGGCGTCAAGGTGGACGGCGACCTGCCGGGCAACACCCCGGTGGTACTCATCTCCGCCGAGCAGCATGACGGTCCCGCCTACCGCGTCGGCTTCAAGAACTTCTACGTGATCACGCGCTATAACAACAGCGCGCGCTATGTGATGGCGGTCTACGACCTCGCGCAGGCGGTCGCGCAACGCGTGCACGGTGAGCAGAAGTGAGGCGCACCCCCCACCGCGCGCACACGGCGGGCGCAGGTGCGGCACTCCTCTCGTGCGCGCTGGCGCTCGCGGGCTGCTCCGTCGCGGCGCACCGCCCTGCCACACCGCCGCCGCCGGCGGCGCCGGCACCGGCCGCCGGCGCCCCCGCGCCGCCGGCTGACATCGGTGCCATCCCCGATGCCGTGCCGCACCCCGAGCCGCGCAGTGCACACGGCAATCCCGCCTTCTACGATGTGTTCGGGCAGCGCTACTACGTCCTGCTGAGCGCCGAGGGCTACCTCGAACGCGGCGTCGCCTCCTGGTATGGCCCCACCTTCCACGGTGGTAACACCTCGAGCGGCGAGCTGTACGACATGTACGGGATGACCGCCGCGCACAAGACCTTGCCGTTGCCAAGCTACGCGCGCGTGACGAATCTCAAGAATGGCAAGAGCGTCATCGTGCGCATCAACGATCGCGGCCCGTTCGTCGCCAATCGCCTCATCGATCTGTCCTACACTGCGGCGGCGAAGCTCGACATGATTCAAGGCGGCACCACGCTGGTGGAAGTGCGCGCACTCACCCCGGGTGTACCGGATGAGCTCACCCGCAGCGTCGAGTCCCCCGCAGCTGCGCTTTATGTGCAGGCCGGGGCGTTCGCCGACCCGCAGAACGCCCAGCGCACCCTCGCGCGGCTGCAGGCGGCGGGGCTTGCCAACGCCAGCATCGCTTCCCCTGTGGAGGGACGCTCGCACCTGTACCGCGTGCGCTTAGGACCGGTGCGCAGCGTGGCGGAGTTCGATGAAGTCGCAGCCAGGCTCGCGACGCTCGGCTTTCCCGACGCGCGGCTCGCGAGCGACTGACACGCAAGGCGCGCACGGCACAGCCTTCAAGGGCAGAGCGCTTGGGGTAAAATCTCCCTCTTTTTCCGCATCCCACAAGGAATCCGTAACAGTGACCCGTTTCGCCTGCATCGTTGCGCTCATCGCGATCACCACCCCCGCCTTCGCCGCGCCAACCCCGCCCGCCACACCCGCACCGGCCGTCACCGCCGCAGCCGTCGCGCCGGCAAACGGCGCGGCCCCGATTCCGAACCCGCCGGCCGTGACCGCCCGTTCGTATCTGCTCATGGATCATTTCAGCGGCCGCGTGCTGGCGCAAAACAACGCCGACGCGCGCGCCGAACCCGCGAGCCTCACCAAGCTCATGACCGCGTACGTCGTGTTTCATGCCCTGGCCGAGGGGCGCCTGAAGCTCACCGACATGGTCACCATCAGCGAACATGCCTGGCGCGCGGAAGGCTCGCGCACCTTCGTGCAGGTCGGCACGCAAATTCCGGTGGACATCCTCGTGAAAGGGATGATCGTGCAGTCCGGCAACGATGCCACCATCGCGCTCGCCGAAAAGGTCGGCGGCACCGAGCCCGCGTTCGCGCAGATGATGAACGAGTACGCGCAGCGCCTCGGCATGAAGGCCAGTCACTTCGAGAACAGCGACGGCCTGCCCGGTGCCAATCACTACACCACCGCGCGCGACGTCGCGACCCTCGCCAACGCGCTCATCAGCGAGTTTCCCCAGTACTACCCGCTGTTCAGCCTGCGTGAATTCATGTGGAACAACATCCATCAGGAGAACCGCAACGGCCTGCTCGGCAAGGACCCGTCCGTCGACGGTCTGAAGACCGGCCACACCGACAGCGCCGGCTACTGTCTCGCGACCGCCGCGAACCGCAACGGCATGCGCCTGGTGTCGGTCGTCATGGGGGCCCCGAGCATTAAGGCGCGCGAGGATGCGAGTGCGGCGCTCCTGAACTACGGCTACACCTTCTTCGAGACCATCCGCATCAAGACGGCGCGCGACACCGTGCTCAAGCCGCGCGTCTACCTGTCGGCGGACGAATATGCGCCGGTGGGTGTACTGAGGGATGTCTACGCGACCAGCGCACGCGGCCAGGGCGCGAGCCTTAAAACCAGCGCGCACCTGGGCGCCGCAAGCCTGCGGGCGCCCATCGCCGCTGGCGCGGTCGTCGGCGAATTCACCGTGACGGATTCCGCCGGCACCGTGCTCGCGCAGGCACCGCTCGTCGCGCTGCAGGAAGTCAAGCGCGGTGGTGTGTGGACCTGGCTCGTTGACAGCATCGCCTTGCTGTTCCACTAACACCCTAGCCGAGCGCACCAGCATGGCCGAGCCATTTGCGCTGTGTTACCTCAACGGCGCCTACCTGCCGCTCGCCGAGGCACGCATCTCGCCGCTGGATCGCGGCTTCCTGTACTCAGACGGCGTCTACGAAGTCATGCCGGTGTACGGCGGCCGGCCGTTTCGCTTCGCCGCCCACGGCGAACGACTCACCCGCAGCCTGGCCGCGATCCGCATGCATGATCCGCATACGCGCGAGGAATGGCGCACGATCCTGGGCACGCTCATCGAAAGGAATGCCGGCGCCGACTGTTACGTTTACTGGCAGGTGACGCGCGGCGCGCAGAACGGCCGCACGCACGCGCCGCTGCCGGACATCCCGCGCACGGTGTTCGCGTTCTGCGCGCCGTGGCCAGCCGCGGCTCCCGGCACCAACGAGAACGGCGTCGCCTGCGTGACCGCCGCCGACACGCGCTGGGCACGCTGCGACATAAAGTCCGTGGCGCTGCTGGCCAACGTGCTGCTGCGCCAGCAATCGGTGGACGCCGGCGCCGCCGAGACCATCCTGCTGCGCGATGGCGAGCTGACCGAAGCTTCCGCGTCCGCCGTACACGTCGTGCTGGGCGGCACGCTGGTCGTGCCGCCGAACTCGCACCAGATCCTTCCCGGCACGACCCGCGGCGTCGTGGAGGAACTGGCGACGCGCGTGGCGCTTGCCTGCCGCGTAGCTGCCGTGAGCGAGGCGCAGCTGCGCGCGGCGGATGAGATCTGGCTGTCCGCTGCCGTGCGCGAGGTGCAGCCGGTGACGCGCCTCGACGACCGTGCCGTCGGCAGCGGCAAGCCCGGTCCCGCCTGGCGCCGTGTGTACGACGAACTGCAGCGCTACAAGAGTGAGCTCGCGGGTACGCCGTGGTGACAGGCGCAGCAGCGCTGCAGTTTCCCACCGACTACCCGGTGAAGATCCTCGGCCGCCCGGCGGATGATTTGCGGGCGCGCGTGCACGCCATCATGCTGCGCCACGCACCCGAACTCGACGCCGGCGAGATCACCGAGCGCCTGAGCGCCAACGGCAACTTCCTGTCGATTTCCTACCTGCTGCGCGCGAGCAGCCGCGCACAGATCGAGGCGCTGGTGGCGGATCTTAAGGCCTGCGACGGCGTGCTAATGCTTCTATAGCCCGCATTTGCGCTGCTCGCTTCCTCACTGAGGAATTTTTATTTCCACCCGGAGCAAAGGGATATCGCCGGGCTGATCGAATTTCTCCACGGTCTCAATGGCGTGCATGGGTTCCGGTTTCATCCACCGTACACTCCAATGACCTGCAGTAGCCGCAGCATCTTCGCTCGGGACCTCTCTGACCCCGCCTGGCGTGTGATAGCGGATATGTGGCGATTTCCCGCCCGTGTCCCAGTCCAGAAAAAAACCCGGCCAGCGATGATGATGCATGGGCTCAGTGGTGCCAGGGAGCGGGACGGTCACCTGCAGCACTCTAACGAGGGCGTTCTCGAAAATGACTTTGTGACTTTTGGGCGCTACCTGGACGGCGTCGTACCCTTCGGGGAATCCCGCTTTGTCCTGGGCGTCCGCCAGGACTATCCCGGCGCACGCGCCAGCCAGAATCGTGACCCCCGCCCCGATGGCGATGCCAGTTCGTTTGCGCATACCCAAAAAGCATACCAGCTCACACCTCAGCCCTCCCGCCGCGCCTGTTACCTGTTTGTCACCGGCCCGCTACCCGCCGGCCACTGACGCTCACGCGCCGCCCCCGGTAGCATCGTCCGAATGTCCATCACCCTCGACCAGGTCACCAAGCACTATGGCGGCGTGCCGGTGGTGAACGATGTTTCGCTCGACATCGGCGATGGTGAGTTCTTCGTATTGCTCGGGCCGAGCGGCAGTGGCAAGAGCACCCTGCTGCGCGCCATTGCCGGTCTCACTGGTGTGGACCACGGCCGCATTTCCCTGCACGGGCGCGACGTCACGCATGTCGCCGCGCGCAAGCGCGGGGTGGGGCTCGTGTTCCAGAACTACGCCCTGTTCCGCCATATGACGGTGGCGGACAACATCGAGTTCGCGCTGCGCGTGCGGCACGTACGCGGCAAGGTGCGCCGGGCGCGCCGCCAGGAGCTGCTGCGCCTGGTCGCGCTCGAGGGCTTGGATCAGCGCCTGCCGGCGCAGCTGTCCGGCGGCCAGCAACAACGGGTCGCCGTGGCGCGGGCACTGGCGCACAAGCCCGAGGTGCTGCTGCTCGATGAGCCCTTCGGTGCGCTCGACGCCAAGATCCGCGAAGAACTGCGTCGCACGATCCGCGAGGTGCAGCGCGAACTCGGCATCACCACGGTGCTCGTGACCCACGACCAGGACGAAGCCTTCGCGATGGCGGACCGTATCGGCATCATGAACCTCGGGCGGCTGCTGGAGGTCGGTGCGCCGCATGACCTGTATTCGCGCCCGGCGACCCGCTTCGTGGCCACTTTCCTCGGAGCTGCGAACCTCCTGCTCGCACGCCGCACCGCGGACGGCATCCAGGTTGCCGGCGCCACCATCGCGGCCGCCGACCGCACGCCGGCAGAGCATGAGCACGAGGTGGTCGCGGTGGTGCGCCCCGAGGAAGTGGAGCTCGCGCCCGCGCGTGCGGCGCTCACCAGCAACTACCTCGCCGGCGGCGTCGTTGACGAAGTGGTGTTCACCGGTGCACTGGAGAAGCTGCGGGTGCGGCTCGATGCCGGCGCGCAGACACCGCTGCTCGCGCACAGCGGCGCCGACGGTGAGGCGGTCGAGCTGCTGCAGGTGACCCGCACTCAGCATGAGCAGCGCGGCTTCGCCGTGTCGCCCGGGCAGAACGTGGCGGTCGGCGTGCGTCGCGTGCACGTGCTGCCGACTCCGCTCTCGAGCTTCACGGCCTGCGCCGCCAGCCCGCAGCTCGCGCAGGAGTTGAGCCGCGAGCCGCTGCTCGCCGAGCTCGCGGCGCGCATGAAGACCCGCATCACCACGCGCTGCGAGCCGAAGCTGGGCGTGGCGGAGGCGGACGGCGAGAGCGCCGCGGATTTTGTCGGCACCACGGTGATCGCCTCGCAGACCGACTGCGCGCACCGCGCCGAGTGGCTGCTGCGGCGCGGCGCGCGTGACCTCCTGGTATTGCCCGCGGGCGCCGCCGCCCCGCAGCGCGTGCTTATCCATTGGATGGGTGAGGCGGCGCGCAGCGCGACGCTGGCGATTTCGGCGAGCGTGCTGCGTCACGTGCCGGCCGAGGCCGTATACGTCGGCATCTTTCCCGGCCAGGGCTCCGGCGGCCGCCGCCCGCACGGCATTCGCGAGCTCCTGGATGCACGTTCCGAAGCGCAGGCGGCGCACGGCCTGGAGATGCGTACCGAGCTGCGCTTCGGCGAGGTCGCCGAGGAGCTGGCACGGCGCCTCGCGGAGGCCCCGGGACAGATGCTGATCGTGGGGGTCACGGAGCTGGCGCGATTCGCCGAGCGCTTCCGCAAACTCCTCGACAGCGGCCAGTGGCCGGTGCTGATCGTGCACCGCGGCCCGCCATGAGCTTTCGGGCACCGAGCGTGTTGCCCGGCTTCGGGCTCACTTTCGGGTTCACGACATTCTTCCTGAGCGTCATGGTGCTGCTGCCGCTCGCCGCGCTGGTGCTGGCCGCGGGCTCCATGCACTGGAGCGACTTCGTGCACGTGGTGTTCAGCGCCCGCGCGCTCGGCTCGTACCGGCTGTCATTCGGCGCTTCGTTCCTGGCCGCGAGCATCAACCTCGTGTTCGGCTTCATCATCGCCTGGACCCTGGTGCGCTATGACTTCCCCGGCCGCAAACTGATCGACGCACTGATCGACATGCCGTTTGCGCTGCCCACCGCGGTCTCCGGCATCGCGCTCACCACCGTGTTTGCCCAACAGGGGTGGATCGGGCGCTACCTTGAGCCGCTGGGGATAAAAGTCGCCTACACCTGGCTGGGCGTGACCCTTGCCCTCACCCTCATCAGCATGCCGTTCGCGGTGCGCGCCGTGCAGCCGGCGCTGCTGGAGATACAGCGCGATCTTGAGGATGCGGCGGAAACCCTCGGCGCGGGCCGGTTCTACGCGTTCCGCCGCATCATCCTGCCGACCGTGCTGCCGGCGCTGCTCACCGGCTTCACACTGGCGTTTGCACGCGCGGTGGGCGAATACGGCTCGGTCATTTTCATCGCCGGCAACCTGCCAATGAAGACCGAGATCACCCCGCTCCTCATCGTGATTCATCTCGAGCAGTTCGACTACCAGGGCGCCGCCGCGCTGGGCCTGGTCATGCTCGTCATGTCCTTCACGGTGCTGTTTGCCATCAACCTGCTGCAGGCCTGGGGTCGACGCCGCCACGTGCAGGCGGCGAACTCATGAGCGCGGCGACCCAGCTGCCGGCGGCCGATGCGGCGCGGCCGGGACAACGCTCCTGGTTCCACTCCATCATGCGCTGGCTCTTCATCGCGGTGTCGCTCACCTTCCTGGCCGCGGTGCTGCTCGCGCCGCTGGCGACGGTGTTCGCCATGGCGTTCGCGCGCGGCGTCGAGGCTTATGCGCGGGCCTTTGCCGATCCGGATACGGCGGCGGCGATCCGCCTCACCCTGATCACGGCGGCGGTGGTGGTGCCGATCAACACCGTGTTTGGGCTCGCCGCATCCTGGGCGATCGCCAAGTTCGAGTTCCGCGGCAAGAGCGTGCTGATCACGCTCATTGACCTGCCGCTGGCGATCTCGCCGGTGATTGCCGGCATGCTGTTTGTGCTGCTGTTCGGCCTGCACGGCTGGTTCGGCGTGTGGCTGCAGGAACACGACCTGAGCATCATTTTCGCGCTGCCCGGAATCATGCTGGCCACCATGTTCGTGACCTTTCCGTACGTCGCCCGCGAGCTGATCCCGCTTATGCAACAGGTCGGCAACGATGAAGAGGAGGCGGCGATTACCCTGGGCGCCGGCGGCTGGCTGACGTTCTTCCGGGTCACCCTGCCGAAGGTGCGCTGGGGACTGGTGTACGGCATGGTGCTGTGCAACGCGCGCGCCATGGGCGAATTCGGCGCGGTCTCGGTGGTGTCCGGGCACATCCGCGGACTCACCAACACCATGCCGCTGCACATCGAGATCCTCTACAACGAATACAACTTCGTGGGCGCCTTTGCGGTGGCCTCGCTCCTCACCCTGCTCGCCGTACTGACCCTGGGCGTGAAAACACTGGTCGAGCGCACCGGTTACCGGGGACACTAACGCCCATGTTCGAGCGTCTCACGGCCAAGTGGCGGGCGGCGTGGCCCGACCCGGCGCGCACCAGCCTTGGCTGGTGGCTGGTGGCGATCCACGTCGCCATCGTGCTCCTGGTCGGCGGCGGCATTGTCTGGTCCGCGAGCGCCAAGCTCCACACCCTCGCGGATGAGCAGGGTAAGGCGCGCGTGCAGCTGGCGGCCACGACGGCGCGCGAGGATCTGCGCCGCTTCGCCGACGAGGCGCTGGTCACGGCCCGCACGCTTAGCGATCGGCCCACCCTGCAGCGCCTGCTCGCGGAAGGACGCAGCGATGCCGTGCCGCCGGTACTGCGCGGTGCCTGCGAGGCGAGCGGCATGGATGCCTGCGCGGTAATTTCCGACACCCGCGTGGTGGCAGTTTCCGGCCCGGCGCTCGACTGGCAGCAGATCATCACCGCCAGCGCCGAACAGGGCGCGACTTTCATGGCGCTGCCCGCCATCGAACACGTGCCGGTACAGGGGGCCTGGGCGGCCCCGAGTGCGCCGGCGGGCATGCGTGTCTACGTCGTGCGCCGCCTGGATGAGAAGCTCGCGGCGCTGCTGTCGCGCCAGGTGGGCGCGCAGGTGAAGCTCATCGATTATCGCCTCTACAACAGCGCACCGGTAAACGCCTTCACCCTGCTGTACTCGGCCGCGCTCGCCGACGGGCGCTCCGCGGTCCAGCGCATCAACTCGCAGGACGTATACGCCGCGGTCGTGCCGGTGTTCGCCGCCAGCGGCGAGGCCATCGCGCTCATCGAGGCGCTGCTGCCGACGAGCGCGGTGGACACTTCCACCCGCCACCTGATGCAGAAGCTCCTGGTGACGGCGCTGCTGCTGGCCGCGCTCGCGGTGCTCGCCGGCATCGTCCTCGGCGAGCTGGTCGCAGGTCCGGTGCGCGCGCTCACCGCCGCCGCGACCCGCCTGGGCCAGGGTGATTTCTCGGCCTCGATTCCGACCGGCGGCGCCGCCGAGGTGGGGAAGCTCGCGCGCACCATGGAGGACATGCGCCGCAACCTGATCGAGCTCACGAGCACGCTGCGGCGGCGCGAAGCGGAGGCCCAGGCGGTGCTCGGCGGGATCGTGGAGGGGGTCTACGCGGTGGATCGCGAACGCGTGATCCGCTACCTGAACCCCCAGGCCGCGCGCCTGCTGGGCATCGATCCGGCCGCGGCGGTGGGCCGATTTTGCGGCGACGTGCTGCAGCCGCGCGACGAAGACGGCCGCCGGCCGTGCGATTTCCGCTGTCCCATCGTGCAGGCGCGCAGCGCCGGCAGCAGCGCCAAGGCGGTCGAGCGCCTGGGGGCGCCGCCCGCCGCGCCGCGCACCACGGTGATCACCAGCGCCCCACAGGTGGAAGGCCTGCAGGTGCAGGTAATCCGCGACGAAACCGAGCTCGAGGCGGTGCGCCGCGCGCGCGACTCGGTGCTCGCCAACATCTCGCATGAATTCCGCACACCGCTCGCCGCCCAGCTTGCCTCCATCGAGCTGCTGCTGGCCGGCATGGATCACATGCCGGTGGTGCAGCAGCGCGAGCTCGTGACGTCGCTCGAGCGCGGCACGCTGCGCCTGACGCAGCTCATCGACAATCTGCTCGAGAGCGTGCGCATCGAATCCGGCCAGCTCGCGATCCGTCACCAGAGCGTGGCCTTAAGCGAGGTGGTGGCGGACGCGCGCGAGCTGGTCGGCGCCCTGCTGGCGCAGCGGCGCCAGACCCTGGAGGTCAGCGTGCCGGATGAGCTGCCCGCGCTCAGCGGCGACCGCACGCGCCTCACCCAGGTGTTTGTGAACCTGCTCGCCAACGCCAACAAATTCGCGCCCGAGGGGAGCGTGGTGCGCATCGGCGCCGCGGCGCGCGGCCGCGAGGTGCAGGCGTGGGTGGAGGACGAGGGCGCGGGCCCTGCGCAGGGTGAAGGACAGTCTTTGTTCGCGCGCTTCCGGCGCGGCGACGGCGCCGAGCCGGAAGCCGCCGGCCTGGGGCTCGGGCTGTGGCTCGTGAAGTCGATCGTCGAGCGCCACGGGGGCAGCGTCGCCTTTGAACGCACGGCGGCGGATCGCACGCGCTTTACGCTCGCCTTGCCGGCGGAGAACGACGGATGAAGGTGCTGGTGGCCGACGATGACGCGGACCTGCGCGAGCTCATCGCCTTTACGCTCACCCAGGCGGGCTACTTCGTGATCAAGGCCGGCGACGGCATGGCGGCGGTGCGCCACTTCCAGGCGGAATCTCCGGACCTGGTGGTGCTGGATATCAACATGCCGGGGTTGTCCGGATTCCAGGTGTGCGAGGCCATCCGGCGCGATTCACGCGTCCCGGTGATGATGCTCACCGTGCGCGGCGAGGAAGAGGACCTGGTGCGCGCCCTGGGCCTCGGGGCCGATGACTTCCTTACCAAGCCCTTCAGCCCGCGCACGCTCCTGGCGCGCGTCGCGGCATTGCTGCGGCGTGCCGGCATGGACGCCGCTGCGCCACTGGCCGCGGGCCGCGTGCTCCTCGATCTCGGCGAACACACCGTGGCCATCGGCGCGGGCGCGGCAGTGCGCCTCACGCCGCTCGAGCTGCGGCTGCTGCAGATGCTGGTGGCCAACGCCGGCCGCACGGTCAGCTCCGAGCGGCTGCTGGTGCAGGTGTGGGGACACAAGAGCGGTGGCGACCGGCAGCTCCTGAAGCAGCTGGTGCACCGTTTGCGGCAGAAAATCGAGGCGGATCCTGCGGCCCCGGCGCTGCTGCGCACCGCCGCGGCGGGCTACAAGCTGGTCGTTGACTGAAACGGGCGGCCGGCGATCGCTCATTGAGCTGAAACCGGCTACTGCCCGGAGATCTGGTCGAACACGGCGCCGTCTGCAAAGTGCACCCGCTGCGCGTTCGCCCAGCCGCCAAAGTCCGCGATGCTGGTGAGCTTCAGTGGCGGGAAACGTGTCGCGTAGCGCGCCGCGACTTCCCGGTCGCGCGGCCGGTAATCGTGGCGGGCGATGATCTCCTGACCCTCCTTGCTGTAGAGGTACTCAAGGTAAGCCGTCGCCACCTCGCGCGTGCCGTGGCGCAGCGCCACCTTGTCGACCACTGCCACCGGGGGTTCCGCGAGGATGCTCAAGGCAGGCACGAC
The DNA here is from genome assembly GCA_963793895.1 of uncultured Gammaproteobacteria bacterium. GTDB lineage: Bacteria > Pseudomonadota > Gammaproteobacteria > Steroidobacterales > Steroidobacteraceae > 13-2-20CM-66-19. The sequence continues at coordinate 294,197 of CAWCBV010000004.1, read as the reverse complement.
GATCTGCAGCTTGTCGGCGCCAAGTTCGCGCACCGCCAGCAACGCCTCGTTCTCCCAGGTGATGAGCACATCCCCGAGGCCGCGCTGCGCGAAAGTGGTGGTCGCGCCGCGCGCGCCGGTGTCGAGCACCGGCACGTTGTGGTACAGGCGTCGCACGAACTCACGCGCACTCGCATCGCTGCCGTCGGCCTGCGCACGCGCCCAGCCCCAGGCGGCCAGGTAATTCCAGCGCGCGCCGCCGGAAGTCTTGGGGTTGGGCGTAATCACTGCGACGCCCGGTCGCACCAGGTCGCCCCAGTCGTGAATCGCCCTGGGGTTGCCGGCTCGCACCACGAAAACGATCGTCGAGGTATAGGGTGAGCTGTTGTCCGGCAGTTGGCTCTGCCAGTTGAGCGGCAGCAGCTGCCCCTGGGTGGCGATGGCGTCGATGTCGGCCGCCAGCGCCAGGGTGACGATGTCCGCGGCGAGCCCTTCGATAACCGAGCGCGCCTGCTTGCCCGAACCGCCGTGCGACTGGTCGACGCGCACGTCCTGGCCGGTCTTCGCTTTCCAGTAGCGGGCAAAGGCGGCGTTGAACTCGACGTACAGTTCGCGTGTCGGGTCGTACGACACATTCAGGAGCGTCACCCGCGAGCCGCTGGCGGGCGCGGCGAACTGCCCGTTGCACGAGCCGACGAGCGCGGCAGCCAGCGCGCATAACGCCACGCGCATCGCGATCCGGCGCGCCGCGTCAGCCAAATCCCAGCGCCCGTACAAGCAGCGGCTCGAGCGCTGCGGCGCAGGCGGCCACCGAGTCCGGTCCGCCCAGGTCCGCAAGTCGCGTCATCTCCAGTCCCTGGTAGCCGCACGGATTGATGCGCTGGAAGGGCTCAAGGTCGAGAGCCACGTTGAGGGCAAGCCCGTGGTAGCTGCCGCCGCGGCGCACGCGCACACCGACGCTCGCAAGTTTGCGGCCGGCAACGTAGACGCCGGGTGCGTTGCGGCGGCACTCGGCCGCGATACCAAAGCGCGCCGCAAGGTCAATCACGCCGCGTTCGAGTGCCGTGACAAAGTCGCGGATCCCAAGACCAGCACGCTTCAGGTCGATCAGCGGGTACACGACCAGCTGCCCGGGTCCGTGATACGTCACCTGCCCGCCGCGATCGATCTGCACCACCGGGATGTCTCCCGGCGCCAACACGTGGGCGCGGCTGGCGTTCAGCCCCAGCGTGAAGACCGGCGGGTGCTCGAGGAACCAGATCTCGTCCGGCGTCGTGGCGTCGCGCTCCTCGGTGAAGCGCTGCATGGCACGCCAGGTGGGCTGGTACTCGATGAGTCCCAGATGCCGGATCAGCGGTGCCGGCAGCGCGCAACCGGGCAGCGTGGCACTGGCGGCGCTGGTCGCGTTCACTTCAGGCGAGCTGCCGGTTGTCGAGGCCGGCGTTGTTGCGATTCAGAGCCTGCTCCGCGCGGTAGCTCGAGCGCACCAGCGGTCCCGACACGCACTCAACAAAGCCCAGCGCCAGCGCCGCCTCGCGGTAACGATCGAACTCCTGCGGCGTGACGAAGCGCTCCACCGCCAGGTGGTTGAGTGTCGGGCGCAGATACTGGCCGAGGGTCACCAGATCCACGCCTGCCGCGCGCACGTCTGCAAGCGTCGCCGAGATTTCCGCCTCGGTCTCGCCGAGGCCCAACATGAGGCTGGTCTTGGTGAGGACCCCGGGGCGGTGCTGCTTCGCGTGCGCGAGCACCGCGAGGGTCTGCTCGTAACCTGCGCGCGGGTCGCGCACCGGATGGGTGAGCCGCCGCACCGTTTCGATGTTCTGGGCGAACACCTCGACACCCGAGTCGACCACGGTCGCGACGTCGGCGAGTACTCCGGCAAAGTCCGGGGTGAGCGCTTCGACCGCCGTGTGCGGATTGCGGCGCTTGATGGCGCGCACGCAGGCGGCATAGTGCGCGGCGCCGCCGTCGGCGAGATCATCGCGGTCGACCGAAGTCAGCACCACGTACCTGAGCTTCATGAGCTCCACGGTGCGCGCCGCGTTTTCCGGCTCGTCGGCATCGAGCCAGCCGTGCGGGTTACCGGTATCGACCGAGCAGAAGCGGCAGGCGCGCGTGCACACCGCGCCCATGAGCATGATAGTGGCGGTGCCCGCGTTCCAGCACTCGCCGATATTGGGACACTTCGCCTCTTCGCACACCGTGGCGAGGCGGTGCTCCTTGACGAGGGCACGCACGCTTTGGAAGCCCGCGCCGCTGGGCGCCCGCGCCTTGAGCCACGGCGGTTTGCGCCCCGCTGGTGCGCCGCTGAGCTCGCCGCGGGACTTGAGGCCATCGCGGATGGCCGTAAAGCCCTGCGGGGTCAGGTATTTCTCACCGCTGCGGGCGCGCACCCCTTCGGTGACCAGCGGAATATCCTTGAAAGCCGGCATGGCGTCATTGTAGCGCACGCAGCTGAGCGTTCAGCGCGGCGAGGCGCTCGACCGTGCCGACGTCGCTCCACTGCCCGTGGTAGACCTGACCGCGCACCCGGCGCGCGCCGATCGCGCGGTTGAGCAGCGGCAGGAGCGGAAATCTGCCAGCCACGCAGCCGCTGAAGAACTCCGGCCGGTAGAGCCCTACGCCGCAGTAAGTAAAGCGCCCGCTATCGCGGTTGACCACCAGGTCCGCCTCCAGGGCGAAGTCCCCGCGCGGGTGTTGGGACGGATTCGGCACCAGCACCAGGTGCGCATGCGCGTCCGGCGGCAGCGCCAGGCCGCTGAACGGCAGGTCGGTCCAGATGTCGCTGTTCACGACCAGGAAGGGAGCCGCTCCCAAGAGCGGCAGGGCGCGGAAAATACCGCCGCCAGCCTCCAGCGGCACCGGCCCCTCCTCGCTCCACTCAATCGTGACGCCGAAGTCGCGGCCGTCGCCGAGCGCCGCGCGCAGCTTCTCTCCCAGCCAGGACAGATTGATGACGACGTCGCGGATCCCGGCGCGCGCGAGTGCCGCCAGATGCCAGGCGATGAGCGGCTTGCCGCCAACCTGCACGAGCGGCTTCGGCAGCGTGTCGGTGATGGGCCGCAGCCGCTCACCTCGTCCCGCGGCGAGCAGCATGGCCTTCATGCGCGCTCACGCGCGTTGGCGAGCGGCAGCGCCGCTGCGACTCTTTCGCTCAGGAAGCGCGCGAGGCAGCCCAGCTCGTCGTAGCGTGCGCAGGTGTCGCGCACATAATCGAGCGTGCGCGGCAGGTCGGGCAGGTAGCCGGCCTTGCCGTCGCGGTACCACAGGCGGCAGAAGATCCCGAGAACTTTCAGGTGCCGTTGCACGCCGACCAGATCGAACCAGCGCAGGAACTCCGCGCCGCTTGCACCGGCAGGACCCCCGTGCGCCGCAAGCTGCGTGCGGTAGTCAGCGACCCACTCCACCACGCGCTCGCGCGGCCAGGAGATGTAACAGTCCTTGAGCAGCGACACCAGGTCGTAGCCCACCGGTCCGCGCAGCGCGTCCTGAAAATCGATCACGCCGGGATTGCGGTCGGCAACCACCATGAGGTTGCGGGAGTGATAGTCGCGATGCACGAACACGGCCGGTTGCGCGAGCGCCTCGCGCTCCAGGAAGGTGAAACTCTTCGTCAGCAACGCTTCGTCCGCCGCGTCGGGCTCGAGCAGCAGGTGCCGCCGCAAAAACCACTCCGGCATCAGCGCCAGCTCCCGCGCCAGCGCCGCCTCGTCGTAGGGCGGCAGTTCGAGGCTGGCCGCGGCGCCGCGCACCTGGATGTTCACCAGCGCGGCGAGTGCTTCGCCGTAGAGGCGCGCCGGGTCGTCGCCTGCCTGCAGTCGCTCAAGGTAGAGAGTGGTGCCCAGGTCCTCGAGCAGCAGCAGACCGCGCGCGGCGTCCGCCTCGTGCACGTGCGGCACGTGCACGCCGACGCCGGCGAGGAATCCCGACACCCTGAGGTACGGTCGTACGTCCTCCTTGCCGGGAGGCGCGTCCATGACCACATAGGTGGTCGCGCCGGCAAAAGCACGAAAATAACGCCGGAAACTCGCATCGCTCGAGGCCGGCTCGAGCCTGGCCAACGGCAAACGCAGCTCGTGCGCCAACCATTCCCGTATCAGCGCGACTCGCGCATCCGTCTCGTGCATGTGTCTGCCATTATAATGCCGCCCCTCATGCTGCGCCTGCGCCCATTGTGGATGATCGTCACCCTGCTCGGCAGTCTCAACGCTGTCGCCCGGGCCGAGGAACCATCCTGCGCGTCGCCGGCCGTCACGCCCGCGACCACGGCGCCCCATGCACCCAGCGCCGGTGGCAACATCGACGTGACGAGCGACGCCGCAACGCTCGGCGTGGACGGCACGGCGCAGCTGCGCGGCAACGTGTCAGTGCGCCAGGGCGAGCGCGAGATTCGCGCCAACGAGGTGCAGTACAACCCCAAAGATGAATCGGTCAAGACCGACGGCCATATTGACTACAACGACCCGCTGCTGCACGTCGCGGGCGACGGCGGCGGCTACTCCGCGGCCAGCGGCGCCGAATTCAGGTCCGCGCATTTCGACCTGCACCAGCGCAGCGCGCGCGGCACGGCGGCGCAGATGTCGGTCACCCCCGCAGGCCTCGTGAGCCTCAAGGGAGTCACGTTCACCACCTGTCCTGCGAACAGCAATGCGTGGCAGATCAAGGCCGACAGCATCGAGCTCGACACGCGCAAGCAGATCGGCACGGGCCGCAACGCCCGGATCGACTTCATGGGCGTGCCGTTGGTGTACCTGCCGTGGGTGTCATTCCCGCTCGGCGGCGAGCGCAAGAGCGGCTTTCTCTTCCCGACCATCGGCAACACCTCCAGCAGCGGAGCGCAGGTGGCGGCGCCCTACTACTGGAACATCGCACCCAATGCGGACTTTACCTTCCTGCCCACCGAGTACAGCAAACGCGGCCCGGATCTGGGCGGTGACCTGCGCTTCCTGACGCCCAGCCAGCACGGGGAGCTGCAATGGAACTACCTGCCCGACGACACCGTGTTTCACGGCAGCCGCAGCCGCGTGCAGATCAACGACGTTGCCGAGCTGCCGGATGATCTGCGCCTGACCATCGACGCGCAGAACACCAGCGATCCGCTTTATTTCCAGGACTTCTCGCAGACCCCGGAGGGCACGAGCACCGCGTTCCTGGAGCGGCGCGCCACCCTCTCGTACCGGGACGAGCACTGGAAAGTGGATGGTGAGGCGCAGCAATACCAGACCATCGACGACACCCTGGCGGTGGATGCCCGGCCGTATGCCCGTGTGCCGCGCCTCGCGGTCGCCAGCGCCTACAGCTGGTACGACATCGTGCACTACGGCTTCGATTCGGAGCTGGTGGACTTCCGGCACGCCGATGGCGCCATCGGCCCCATGGGCTGGCGCGGCGACCTGACGCCGGCCGTATCGCTGGATCTCACCGGACCGGGGTATTTCATGCGCCCGGCGCTCGCCTGGCGGCTGACGCAGTACGAGCTCACCAATCTCTTACCCGGTGAACCAAGCTCCCCTTCACGCACCTTGCCGATCGCGAGCCTCGACACGGGACTCCTGTTCGAGCGCGAGACCGGGTCACGCAATCAGCGCAAGCTCACGCTCGAGCCGCGCATCCTGTATCTGGACGTGCCCTACCGTAACCAGGACCAGCTGCCGGTGTTCGACACGGCCTTGCCGGACCTGACCCCGGTGGAACTGTTCAGCACCAATCGCTACGTCGGCGCCGACCGCGTGAGCGACGCCAACCAGGTGAGCCTTGGGGTGACGAGTCGCCTGCTCGACGCCCGCGACGGTCGGCAGTTCCTGGCGGCAACTTTCGGCCAGACGTACTACTTCGAGATCCCGCGGGTCACCCTGCCTGGGGAGACGCCCGTTACCGCCAAGCGCTCGGACTTCACCGCGCAACTGGCACTCACCGCCTTCCAGGACTGGAGTGCGGATATGGGGGTCCAATGGGATCCGCAGAATGGGCGCAGCGAACGCACCCAGGTCAACCTGCAATACAAGCCAACTTCCGAAGCGGTCATCAACTTCGCCTACAGATACGAGCGTTTCGTACAGGAGCCGGTGTTCATCCAGGGAGTCCTGGTGCAGTGTGCGCCGCTCGGAGCCGGGCCATCGACCTGCGACAGCCATGGGTTCGACCAGGTGGATGTCTCGGGGGCCATGCCGATCCACCGAAACTGGAACGTCTTCGTCCGCGACGTGTACTCGGTGCGGGATAACAAAGAGCTGGAGCGCTTCGCCGGCTTCGAGTACCGTTCGTGCTGCTGGCGGCTGCGACTGGGCGCCCGACGCTACCTGAGCAGCTTCAACGGCAGCCAGGACACGGGAATCTGGCTGCAGCTGGAACTCGCCGGCCTGGCCGGTGTCGGATCGGCGTCGGACACGTCACTCAGCGAGGAGATCCGCGGCTATACGCCAGCGGACGCCAATACCCAACGACTCGGGGCGCCCTAGACGGCGGCTGCGAAGGAAACCAGGAAGATCATGCGACGGATTCTGACTTCGGCCGTGGCCGCCATGGCGCTGGCCGCGACCGGCCTTACCCTGCAGGGCAGCGCCTACGCGCAGACCCGCGAGCTTGCCACCAAGGGCGAGCTTCTCGACCGGGTCGCGGCAATCGTCAACGACGGCGTGGTGCTCAACAGTGAGCTCGACGCGCAGATCGAAACCGTCGCCGCGCGGCTGCGCGCACAGAAGCTCGAACTGCCGCCGCAGAACATCCTGCGCCAGCAGGTGCTCGAGCGCCTCGTGCTGCAGGAAATCCAGCTGCAGCATGCCACCCGCGCCGGGGTGAAGGTCTCGGACGAGACCCTTAACGTGGCACTGCTGGACATCGCCAAGCGCAACAACCTGACGCTGTCGCAGCTGCCGCAGGCGCTTGCCGCGCAGGGCATCGACTACCCCGCGTACCGCGAGGAGATGCGCAAGGAGATCACCCTGACCTTGCTGCGCCAGCGCGACGTGCTGCAGCACATCGCCGTTACGCCGCGCGAGATCGACCAGTACCTGGAAAAGCAGGCGCGGACACCTTCCGAGCACAGCGAATTCAACGTGTCGCACATCCTGATCGCGGTGTCGCAGGAAGCCGGCACCGCACAGATCGACCAGGCGGCCAAGCGCGCCACCGATGTCTATGAGCGCGCTAAGAATGGCGAGGACTTCGCCAAGCTCGCGGTGGCCTATTCGAACAGCCAGACGGCGCTCGAAGGTGGCGCGCTCGGCTGGCGCAAGGGCAGCGAGCTGCCCACCTTCCTCAGCGATGTCGTTGCCAGGCTCAAACCCGGCGAGGTCAGCGAGCCACTGCGCACGCCCACTGGCTACCACATCGTGCGTCTCAACGATGAGCGCGGCGGCGGCGCGGCGCAGACCGTCGTCGACCAGGTGCACCTGCGGCATATCCTCATGAAGACCAACGAGCTCGCCGACGATGCGACCGTGAAGCAGAAGCTCACTGCGCTGCGCGAGCGCATCCTCAAGGGCGAGGATTTCGCCGGGCTGGCGCAAACACTCTCCGAAGATCCGGCCTCCGCCGCCGAAGGTGGCGATCTGGGCTGGACCAGTCCGGATGCCTTCGTGCCGGAGTTCGCGCGGGCGGTCGCGCCGCTCAAGGACGGTGAAATCAGCGAGCCCGTCTATACCCAGTACGGTTGGCACATCATGCAGATGCTCGGTCACCGCCGCTTCGACAACACCGATGAAATGAAGCGCCGCCAGGCCATCGAGGCGATCCGCGCCGGCAAGGCGGACGAGGAGACGGAGCTATGGCTGCGCCGCCTGCGTGATGACGCCTACGTCGAGTACAAGTCCTAGCCTGCCGCGAATTGCCCTGACCTCGGGCGAGCCGGCGGGCGTCGGCCCGGAACTATGTCTCGCGCTCGCCGCCCGGGCGCTGCCATGCGAGCTGGTGTGTCTTGCGGATGCCGGGCTGCTCGCAGAGCGTGCGCGCGCACTCGGCGCCGCGGTCACATTGCGTGCCTGGCCGGGAGCGGACGGTGCTTCGCGGCCACACGCTGCCGGGAACCTCAGCGTCGAGCACCATCCGCTCGCCGTGCCCAGTGTCGCCGGCAAGCTCGACGCGGCCAATGTCCCCTACGTCCTGTCGCTGCTCGATCGGGCGATCGACGGCGCGCTCGCCGGGGAGTTCGCCGCGCTCGTCACCGCTCCGGTGCACAAGGGCGTGATCAACGACGCCGGCGTGCCCTTCAGGGGACACACCGAGTACCTGGCGCAGCGCACGCATAGCACCCGCCCGGTCATGTTGCTGACGAGCGGGACGCTGCGCGTGGCGCTCGCCACGACACACCTGCCACTGAGTGCCGTGAGCGGCGCCATCACGCAGGAGCTGCTGTGTGAAACCGCTGCCATCCTGCAGCAGGGCCTCAGGCGCTGGTGGGGAATCGCGGCACCGCGGATCGCGGTGTGCGGCCTGAACCCACACGCCGGCGAGAGCGGCTACCTCGGGGATGAAGAACTGAAAACGATTGCGCCGGCCATCGCGCGCATGCGTGCCGGCGGCATTGATGCCCACGGACCTCTCCCGGCGGACACCGTGTTCGTCCCGCGCGTGCTCGCCGACTTCGATGCGGTGCTCGCGATGTACCACGATCAGGGGCTGCCCGTCGTCAAGCACTCGGGCTTCGAGCAGGCAGTGAACGTGACCCTGGGCCTGCCGATCCTGCGGACCTCGCCCGATCACGGCACGGCGCTGGATCTTGCCGGCCGCGGCGAAGCGGACGTGGGCAGTCTCGCGGCCGCCCTGCAGCTCGCCATCGCGCTCGCCACCCACGGGCGCTGATGCAGCGCGCGCGCAAGCGTTTCGGGCAGCACTTTCTGCACGACCCGGCCGTGATCGGGCGGATCGTGGCGGCACTCGACCCGCGCCCTGGCGAGCACCTGGTGGAGATTGGACCGGGACGCGGCGCCCTCACCCATGAACTGCTGCGCCGCACCGACTGCAGTTTCGACGCCATCGAAATCGATCGCGACCTGGCGCAGTGCCTGCGCGCGCAGTTCACGGATTCCCCGCGCTGCGAACTGCACCAGGCTGACGCCCTCGACTTTGACTTCGCAGCCCTCGCCAGCAGGCGCGCCGGCCGCTTGCGGATCATCGGCAACCTGCCCTACAACATCTCGACGCCGCTCCTGTTTCACCTGCTCGGCCAGGCAGAGGCGATCCAGGACCTGCACGTCATGCTGCAGCGCGAAGTCGTGGCACGCCTGGCGGCGCGGCCCGGGACCGGGGACTTCGGGCGCCTCACCCTCATGCTCACGCCATACCTCATCGTGGAAAAGCTCTTCGACGTGGGTCCCGGGGCCTTTCAACCGCCACCCAGGGTGTGGTCCGCCGTGGTGCGCCTGAGCGTACGCGCCCAGCCACTGTTCAGCGTGAGTCCGCACTACGGCGCCGTCGTCGCGGCGGCCTTCGCGCACCGCCGCAAGACGCTGCGCAACGCGCTCGCGCAGCTCCTGTCCCGCGAACAAATCAGCGCCTGCGGCGTGGATCCGACGGCGCGTCCCGAGACCCTCAGCGCGGAGGGTTTCAACACCCTGGCGCAAACCCTCGACCGCGCGCGCGGCTGACGCTAGTCTTAGGCCCTGATGAGCGCACTCTACCGTCGCATCCTGCTGGTCGTGGACCTGACCGACGAGAGTCTGGGCGTCGGCCGGCGGGCGCAGGCACTCGCCGCATCGCTCAACGCCGAAGTGGAACTCCTGCACGTGGTGGAGTTCGTGCCGGTTGAGCCCATGGGCGAGACGCTCATGCCCTCGGTGCAGATCGAGGAGGAATTGCTGGCGCGGGCGCGGCAGCGCCTCACCGCGCTCGCCAGCACGCTGGGACTGGCGGACGCCGTCTGCCACGTGGAGAGCGGTACTGTCAAAGGGGAGATCGTGCGCGTGGCGCGCGAGCGCCAGGCGGATCTCATCATTCTCGGCAGTCGCGAACGCCACGGACTGTCGATCCTGGTGAACCTGACGGAAGACACGGTGCTGCACGCCGCGCCCTGCGACGTGCTGGCGATGCGGCCGGAGCGCAGCTGACCGTGACCTCCGCCGACCACAGTATCCGGGTCGACGTCGAGACCAGCTATCTGGATGAGCAATCTGATCCGCGCGAGCACCGCTTCGTCTTTGCCTACACCATCACCATCCGCAACGAAGGCCAGGTGCCGGCGCGCCTGCTGACCCGGCACTGGGTCATCACGGACGCCAACGGCAAGGTCGAGGAAGTGCGCGGCGACGGGGTGGTGGGCGAGCAGCCGTACCTGCAGCCGGGACAGGGCTTTCGCTACTCCAGCGGCGCGGTGCTCGAGACACCGGTGGGCTCCATGCAGGGCAGTTACCAGATGCTCGCCGACGACGGCGCGCACTTCGATGCGCCCATACAACCCTTCCGGCTCGCGATGCCCGGCATCCTGCAGTGACCCGTTATGCCATCGGCGACCTGCAAGGCTGTGACCAGGAACTACGGGCGCTCCTCAAACTCCTGAAGTTCTCCGCGGACCGCGACCGCTTGTGGTTCGTGGGCGACCTCGTCAACCGCGGGCCCGGCTCGCTGGAGACGCTGCGCTTGGTGCGCGCGCTCGGCGACAACGCGATCGTGGTGCTCGGCAACCACGACCTGCACCTGCTGGCGGTCGCGCATGGGGCCGAGCGCAAACGCAAGTCCGACACCCTCGACGCGCTGCTGAGCGCGCCCGACCGCGATGCGCTGCTCGGCTGGCTGAGCACCCGCGCGCTGGCGCACGCGGAAGGTTCCGATCTCATGGTGCACGCCGGCCTCGTGCCGCAGTGGACCGCCCGACAGGCGCTCAGCCTCGCGCGCGAAGTGGAAGCCGCGCTGGCGCGCGACCCGCGGGCGCTGTTTGCGCACATGTACGGCAACGAGCCGGACCGCTGGCGTGATGAGCTCAAGGGCGAGGAGCGGCTGCGATTCGTGATCAATGTGCTGACGCGGCTGCGCGTGTGCACCCCCGCCGGCCGTGTCGACCTCACCATGAAGGGCGAGCCGCCGCCACCGCCGTCGCCGCTGCGCCCGTGGTTCGAGATCGAGAACCGGCAAAGCCGCGACGCGCGCATCATTTTCGGCCACTGGTCGGCGCTCGGCTTCGTGCAGCGCGATGGCGTCGTCGGGCTGGATACCGGCTGCGTGTGGGGCGGCACCCTCACCGCATTCGACCTGGACCGTGAGCGCGCGCCGATCTCACTCGCCTGCGGCGCGCACCAGCTCATCGGCGCGGCCTAGCAATTGAACTAACGCAGCTCCGGCACCAGCGGGGCTGGGCCCCAGGAAACGCTCACCTGAGCGGTGTGCGGGCCGTAGACCCCGGGGACGAGCTCGATATCAACCGGCCTGGCCGCAGCGCTGGTGATCGGCAGGCTCAGCCGTTTGTCCGCCTGCACCTGCAGAAAACCGACCGCCCCTGGCGTGACGCGCAGCGCGAGGCGCACCGGCCAGCCCGCCGCCCCTGGCTTAAGCACGATGCTGCCGGAACCGCTCGCGGCACTTAAGTCAACCAGCAGCGTGTTGCGCTTCCAGAACTGGCGCACGCTCGAGGCCGTTGCGCCGCTGATGTCGAGCTCGTGAATCTCGGCTGGCGGCGCCGCTGGTGCGTGATGCCACGGCCAGTGGCCGCAGGCGCCGACGAGCAGCAGGCACAGCGCCGTGGCCGCACGCGTGCCGGGTTGTATCACCGCCCTGCCGGACATTGCGCTCTCCTTAAGCCGCACCGCAGCGGGTAACATACGCGAAAGGCAAGGAGCACACATGCCGTCGCTGCAAGCATTCAATTTCCGGCAGTGGATCGACGCCAACCGCGCGCAGCTGGTGCCCCCGGTTGGCAACAAGCGCGTTTTCCACGACGGCGACTTCATCATCATGGTCGTTGGCGGGCCGAACGCCCGCAAGGACTACCACGTCGATCCGGGCCAGGAGTTCTTTTACCAGCTCGAAGGCGACATGGTGCTGAAGACCATGCAGGACGGACGGCCGGTGGATGTGCCGATCCGTGCCGGCGAGGTGCTGCTGATCCCCCCCAACATGCCGCATTCGCCGCAACGCCCGGCGCACACGATCGGACTGGTTGTGGAGCGCGCGCGGCGTGCCGGGGAACTCGATGGCTTCCAGTGGTATTGCGAGCGCTGCGGCGAGCGCCTGTACGAGGAGTTCTTCGAACTCACCGACATCGAGAAACAATTTCCGCCGGTGTTCGAGCGCTTTTTCTCGAACCGCGCGGCGCGCACCTGCCGACACTGCGGCACGGTGATGGAACGCCCGGTGTGAACGCGCGGATCGCGCTGGCCGGCGGCGAGGTGCACGTTGACCTCGCGCGTCCCGTGAGCCTCGCCCTGATCCTGGACTTCGACGGACCGCAGCCGCGCCATTTCGGCGCGCCGCGCGCCAGCGCCCGGCCGTTCGAGGCGCCGGGGTTCTCCGGCGCCGTCGCCAGCGGCGCGAGCTGCAACTGCGAGGTCATCACGCTGATTCCACATTGCCAGGGCACGCATACCGAGTGCGCCGGCCATCTCACGCGCGGCAGGCTCGACGCGTATCGCGTCGTGCCCGCAGGTCTGCTGCCGGCGGTGTTGCTGTCCGTCACGCCGCTGGCCGCCGCCGTCAGCGGCGAGAGCACCGTTCCCGCTCCGGCCGCCGGGGATTTGCTGATCAGCGCGGCGGCGCTCGCGGCCGCCTGGCCGGCCGGGGCGCCGTTCGCGGCCCAGGCGCTCGTCATTCGCACCCTTCCCAACACCGCCGACAAGGCGACCCGCGACTACACGCTCGGCAGCCCGCCGTACCTGTCGCGGCAGGCGGCGCAGTTTCTGGTCAGTCGTGGCATCCGGCACCTCATCGTCGATGTGCCCTCGCTCGACCGCACGTACGATGAAGGCCGGCTCACCGCCCACCGGATTTTTTTCGGGCTGCCGCCGGATTCAGCGCAGCTCGAGGCCGCGGCGCGACCGGACGCCACCGTCACCGAGTTCGCTTTCATCCCGGACGCGCTTGCCGATGGCGCCTACCTGCTGCAACTGCAGGTACCTGCGCTGGCGGGCGATGCCGTGCCGAGCCGTCCGCTCCTGTATCCACTGCTGCCCGCGGAACCCCATGAGTAACGCCGCAATCCTCAACGATGCCCGCGAGCGCGACGCCGCCGATCCGCTGCGCGCGTTCCGCGCCCGCTTTGCGCTGCCGCGCGATGAGCGCGGGGAGCAGGTGGTGTACCTGAGCGGGCACTCGCTGGGGCTTGCGCCGCTGGCGGCGCGGGAGCTGCTCTCCCAGGAACTCGACGAGTGGTCGCGACTCGCGGTGCAGGGGCATGAGCACGGACGCCGCCCGTGGGTTCCCTACCACGAGAACCTGACCGCGGGACTCGCGGCGCTCACGGGGGCGCGGACCGGCGAAGTCATCGCCATGAATTCCCTCACCGTGAACCTGCACCTGATGCTGGCGAGCTTCTACCGGCCCGCCGGACGGCGCACCAAGATCCTGATCGAGAGCGGCGCCTTCTCTTCCGATCGGCACGCGGTGGCCTCGCAGATCGCCTGGCACGGGCTTGATCCGGCGACGCATCTCATCGAGCTCGCGCCGCACGCCGGCGAGGACCTGGTGACCGAGGCCGCGATCGAAGCGTGCCTTGAGGAGCATGGCACGCAGATTGCGGTTGTGCTTTGGCCGGGCGTGCAGTTTCGAACCGGCCAGGCGTTCGACCTGGCGCGCATTGCCCGCGCCGCGCACGCCGGGGGCTGCGTCATGGGATTCGATCTCGCGCATTCGGTCGGCAACACGCCGCTCGCGCTGCACGATAGCGGGGCGGATTTCGCCGTGTGGTGCAGCTACAAGTACCTGAACGGCGGACCCGGCGCGATCGGCGGCTGTTTCATCCACGAGCGGCACACGCAGGCGCAGTCGCGCACCCAGCACAGCGGCGGGGTGCCCGGTGCGCGCCTGGCCGGCTGGTGGGGCCACGAGCTGGAAACGCGTTTCCTGATGGCGCCGCAGTTTCGCGCCGCCGACGGCGTGAGCGCCTGGCAGATCAGCAACCCGCCGATCCTGTCGGCGACGCCGCTCATCGCCTCGCTCGCGATCTTCATGGAGGCCGGCATGGCGCGCCTGCGTGCGAAGTCCGTGGCGCTTACGGACTTCATGGACGCGCAGGTAGCACGCCTGGAGCCGCGGGTGCACATCCTCACGCCGCGTACCAGCGCGGCGCGCGGCTGCCAGCTGTCCATCCGCATCGCCGCGGGGCCCGAGCGCGGCCGTGCGGTGTTCGATGCTTTGCTTGCGCGCGGCGTGGTGTGCGACTGGCGTACGCCGGACATCATCCGTGCGGCGCCCGTGCCGTTGTACAACCGCTTCGAGGACGTCGCGTACTTTGCACAGACCCTGGGCGAGATCCTGCAGGGGCGGGCGTGAAACCCGCGCCCGATACGCCCATCAACATCGTCGGCGCAGGACTCGCCGGTGCGCTGCTCGCGGTGCTGCTCGCCAGGCGCGGCTACAGCATCGCGCTCTACGAGCGGCGCCCCGACCCACGCCAGTCAAAACCTGAGCGCGGCCGCTCGATCAACCTCGCCCTCGCCGCGCGCGGCATGCGCGCGCTCGAGCGCGCCACCGTCCTGGAAGGCATTCGTCCGCTGCTCATCCCGATGCGCGGCCGCATGGTCCATGAGCTATCGGGCAAGGTCACGCTGCAGCCCTACGGGCAACGCGAGGACGAGGTGATTTACTCGGTCGGCCGCGGCGAGCTGAACCGCCTGCTGATCGAAGCAGCGGCGCGTCATCCGGGCGTGTCCGTGCACTTCAGCCAGCAGTGCCTGGGCGCCGATCCGGCGCGCAATGTGCTGCGCCTGCGCGATCAGCCCACCGGTGGCGAGCGGGAGGTGGCGCTCACGCCCGCCATCGCCACCGATGGAGCGGGGTCCGCCGTGCGCGCGAGCCTCGCCGCCCGGGCCCTGGTGAGCGTGCGCGAGGAATGGCTCGACCACGACTACAAGGAATTCACGATTCCCCCCGCCGACGGCCGCCACGCGCTGCAGCGCGAAGCGCTGCACATCTGGCCACGCGGCGGCTTCATGCTCATCGCCCTCCCCAACACCGACGGCAGCTTCACCGCGACCCTGTTTCTGGCGCGCAGCGGTGGCGCCGCCAGCTTTGCCGCGCTCACGACGCCGGCGCTAGCGGCGCAGTTCTTCGCGCGTGAATTTCCGGACGTCGTGCCGCTCATGCCCGAGCTGCGCGCTGAATTCGCCGCTCACCCGCAAGGTCAGCTTGGCAGCGTGCACGCCGCGCCCTGGCACCTCGGGGGTCAGCTGCTCTTGCTCGGCGACGCGGCGCACGCGATCGTGCCATTTCACGGCCAGGGGATGAACGCGGCGTTCGAGGATTGCCTGGCGCTCGATGCCCTGATCGATGCGCACGAAGGCTGGGAGGCGCTATTCGCGCAGTTCGAAGCGCTGCGGCGGCCGAACGCCGCCGCGATAGCGCAGATGGCCGTGGAGAACTACACCGAGATGCGCGACACGGTGCTGGATGCGCGCTACCTGCGCCGCAAGTCGATCGCCATGGGGCTCGAGCGGCGCTTCCCGGGGCGCTTCATTCCGCGCTATTCCATGGTGATGTTCCACCCGGAAATCCCGTACGCGGAAGCCCTGCGACGCGGCGGGGTGCAAGCGCAGATTCTTGCGGAACTCGACGCTGCGCAAGACGGTGAGGGCGCGGGGTCGGCAGCCGCCGCGGATTCGGCGTTGGCGGAAAAGCTGGTGGCCGAGTTCCTCGAGCCGATCACGTCGCCGCGCTAGCGGCGCCGGCGCACGCGCGGCGAAGTATGTAGACGCTCGTTTGCCAGGTCTGCCGCGCAATTCTGACGCAAAATGTCGGCACGCCGGCCCAGCATGTATACCTTTTGCGTCAGAATTGTGCAGAGGGTATGCCATCGCCCGCCCCGCGACGCTCGAGCGTCACGAACTTCATGCCGTAGGCGTGGCGCTCGTCGGCGGCGTGGTCACTGGACTCGACTTCGCGCCATTCATTCACGGAAAACTCCGGGAAAAACGTGTCGCCCTCCACATCGGCGAGCACCTGCGTGAGATAGATGCGCCCGGCGAGCGGCACTGTCAGCCGATAGACCTCAGCGCCACCGATCACGGCAAGCTCAGCGCTCGAGGCCGAGCGCTGCAGGGCCTCGTCCACGCAGTGCACGACGGTCACGCCCGCGGCGCGCCAATCGCGCGCGCGTGTCAGGACGAGATTGTCACGCCCGGGGAGCGCCCGACCGATGGACTCGTAGGTTCTGCGCCCCATGAGAATGGGCTTGCCGAGAGTGAGCGCCTTGAAGCGCTTCAGATCCGCCGGCAGGTGCCACGGCATGGCGTTGCCGCGCCCGATCACGCCGTTGCGCGCCATCGCGACGATGAGCGAAACGCTCGGAGACGCGCTCCTCAGATCTCCACCGCGGTGTTGAGGATCACGACGTCGCGGAACGGCATGCGGAAGAACTCCGCCGCCTGGGTGCTGTACTGCTGCATGCGCGCGAACAGCCGCCGTTGTACCCCGCGCAGTCCCGGCAGCGGGCGCGCACGCACCACGTGCCGGCCAACGAAGAACGAGCTGTCCTCGGTGAACACGCGCAGGCCGCGCGCGCGGCACGCCTTGAGCGCCTCGGCAACGTCTGGGGTTTCCATGAACCCAAAGCGCGCGGTGATCCAGTGAATCCCCGGTGCCACCTCCTCCAACTTGAGCCGGCGCGCCGGGTCCTGACGTGGCGTGTCGGCGATCTCGACGTTTAGGATGATGACGCGCTGGTGCACAACGCCGTTGTGCTCGATGTTGCGGATCAGTGCGGACGGCACGAGGGCGGCGTTGCTCGCCAGGAACACCCCGGTCCCGGGCACGCGGTGCACGCCGGCGACGAGCTTGGTGAGCTCGGTACGCGGCACGGCGAGCTTGGCAAGCGCGGCGCGCAGTTCGATGCGCCCGCTGCGCCAGGTCATGAAGACGAGGCACAGGGCGCCGGCGAGCGTGAGCGGAATCCATCCCCCGGAGGGCACCTTGGTCATGTTGCCGGCCACGAACGCCAGATCCGTGATGAGCATCAGGCCGAACAGCGCTGCCACCTGCCACTTCGGCCAGTTCCATTGAGTCGCCGCCACAAACGCCCCGAGGATGGTGGTCACGACCATGGTGCCAACCACCGCCGCACCGTAAGCACCGCCGAGGGCGTCCGAGGAACCAAAGCCGACCACGAACAGAATGACGGCCGGGAACACCAGCCAGTTCACGATTGGCACGTAGATCTGGCCCTGTTCCACCGCCGAGGTCTGCAGCACCCGCAGGCGCGGCAAGAGATCGAGTTGCACTGCCTGGCGGGCCATCGAGAAGGCGCCCGAAATCGTGGCCTGCGAGGCGATGACGGTGGCCATGGTGGCGAGCACCACGAGCCACGGCAGGATTGGCGCCGGCACCAGGTGATACAACAGGTGCTCGGCGGGTTTGCCCATTTCCAGCAGTAACGCCCCCTGGCCGAAGTAGTTGAGCACCAGTGCGGGCCCCACGAGGGCGAACCAGGCGATGCGCACCGGCGTCTTGCCGAAATGCCCCATGTCCGCATACAGCGCCTCGCCGCCCGTGATGGCGAGGAATGCGCCGCCGATGATGGCCAGCGCCACCGGCGGGCGATGGAAGAGCAGGCTGATGCCCATGTACGGATTCAGCGCCTGCAGCACCTGCGGGTGGCGGCTGATGGGAATGGCGCCCAGCACCGCGATCAACACAAACCACACCACCATGATGGGCCCGAAGAGCTTTGCCACGCTTGCCGTGCCGCGACGCTGGTACGCGAACAGCACGGTAATGACGGCGATGGTGGCCGGGATGACATAGCTCTTGAAACCCGGATTGAGCACCTCGAGTCCCTCGACGGCGCTCAAGACCGAGATCGCCGGCGTGATCAGTGCGTCGCAGAAGAAAGTAGCGGTGCCGGCGAGCGCCAGGCCCACGGCGACCTTGGCCCAGGTGCTGCCGTGGATGAGCCGCCGCTGCGCCAGCGCGAACAGCGCCAGGATCCCGCCCTCGCCCTGGTTGTCGGCGCGCATGATGACGGTCACGTACTTGAGCGTGACGGAAATCGCCAGACTCCAGAAGATGAGCGACAGCACGCCCAGCACCGCCTCAGTGCTGAAGCCGCCGGCGGCGCTGAGTGTCTGCTCCAGCGCGTACAACGGGCTCGTGCCGATGTCGCCGTACACGATGCCGGTCGCGCCCACGACCGCCGGGAGACTGAAACGTCGCGCGTTGTTCACGTTATTTACGCGCCCGCAACTGCCGCTTCACGGGCGGCGCCGCGCTTTCCGGCCACAACATGCTGCCGCGGCAGCCCGCGAAGCCGCAGCGACAGGCGAAGAGCTCATCGATCTGCGGCGGATCATCCGCTTCGCGCTGGATCTGGTAGTCGTAAGTGAGTTCCTCGCCCGGCTCGATGGTTTGTAACGCGTCGATGAACACGCGCCGATCCTCGATCACGGACTCGCAGTTCGGCTCGCAGGCGTGGTTGACGAAGCGCGCCTCGTTGCCGTCGACGCCGGCGTCGATGACGGTGCGCGAGTCGACGATGAAAAGAAAGGTATGGTTGTCGTTCGCGTCCTTGTCGTCGTAGCGGCGATCCGCCTCGCGGTGCGACACGCGCTCGCCCCGGTACTCGATGACACGCGTGCCCTTGAGGATGCGCTGCACGGCAAACACACCCTTGCCGTGCAGGGCTGAATCGCGCACCTCGATGAGGGGCGGTGATGCGACCGGCTTAGCCACGCTACACCGCCACCGGCGCCTTGATGGGCGCGTGATGCTGGTAATTCACAAACTCGAAATCCTCGTACTGGTATTCAAAAATGCTCGCCGGCCGGCGCCGGATCGCAAGTTTTGGCAACGGCAACGGCGAGCGGCTGAGCTGCTGGTCCGCCTGCTGCAGATGGTTCAGGTACAGGTGGCAATCGCCGCCGGTCCAGATGAGCTCGCCCGGTTGCAGGTCGCACTGCTGCGCGAACAGGTGCGTGAGCAGCGCATAGCTTGCGATGTTGAACGGCACGCCGAGAAACACATCGGCGCTGCGCTGGTAGATCTGGCACGACAGGCGGCCGGCGGCCACGTAAAACTGAAAGAACGCGTGGCACGGCAACAGGCGCATGTGCGCAAGCTCGCCGACATTCCAGGCGCTCACCATAATGCGGCGCGAGTCGGGGTTACTCTTCAGGCTCGCGACCGCCTGGGAAATCTGATCAATGGTGTGGCCGTCGGCGGCGAGCCAGGCGCGCCACTGCTTGCCGTACACCGGCCCGAGCTCGCCGCGTTCGTCCGCCCACTCGTCCCAGATGCTGACACCGTGCTCGCGCAGCCAGGCGACGTTGGTCTCGCCACGCAGGAACCACAAGAGTTCGTAGACCACCGAGCGCAGGTGAATCTTCTTGGTCGTGACGAGGGGGAAGCCGGCCGCGAGATCAAAGCGCAGCTGGTGCGCGAACACCGACAGCGTGCCGGTGCCGGTGCGATCGGCCTTGCGCACGCCCGCGCTGCGGATGTGCCGCAGCAGATCGAGGTACTGATTCATTTCGCCGCGGTGAAGTTGCCTGAGGGGACTCGCGTCCTGTAGGCCCAGGCCAGGAACGCCATGCCGGCGATGATCATGGGCACGGACAGCAGCTGCCCTTCCGTGAACCAGCCGCCCGCCAGGTAGCCGATGTGTTCATCGGGGATGCGTACGAACTCAACCAGGAAACGCGCGCTGCCGTAGATAAGGAGAAACAGCCCCGACGGTGCGAGCCGCGGCTGCGGCCGTGAGGTAAACCACCACATGATGATAAACAGCAGCAGGCCTTCCAGGCCGGCCTCGTAGAGCTGCGAGGGATGGCGCACCTGACCGTCGACGCGGAACCCCCACGGCACCGTGGTGACCTTGCCCCACAACTCACTGTTGATGAAGTTGCCGATACGGCCGAAAAACAGCCCCGGCGCGACGAGCGGCGAGCCGAAGTCCCACACGTCGCCCAGGTGTCGACCGCGCCGTAAGGCAAACAGGCTGATCGCTGCGATGCCACCGATGAACCCGCCGTGGATCGACATGCCGCCTTCCCAGATCCGCAGCGGGTACCACGCATCGAGCGCCCAGAATTTCAGCCCGTAGAACAGCACGTAGCCAATGCGGCCGCCAAGAATTCCACCAACCATGCTGAAGAACACAAAATCATCGGCGTCGTTCGGCTTCCACGTCGAATTGGGTTTCGCCGCCCGCCGGCGCGCGAGCCACCAGCCCGCGGCGAAACCGAGCAGGTACATGATGCCGTACCAGTGCACCTTGATCGGGCCGATCTGGAAGGCAACCCTGTTGAATCCGGGGAAGGTAAGCATGAGGCGCGGTAGTTTAGCCGACCGTGCGCGTCACGCGGCAGAAGTACGCCTTCAGATAGCGTGTTTCAGGTATGGCCGGATGCATCGGGTGGTCGGGGGACTGGCCGCCCGCCTCCAGGATCTGCACAAACCGTCCGCTGTGACGGGCGGCAGCCTGGATCGCGCTGACAAGCTCCTCGGCGCTCAGGTGATAAGAGCAGGAGCAGGACACCAGCAGCCCCTCATCGGCGAGCACCTGCAGGGCGAGCTGGTTGAGCTTGCGGTACGCCGCCTGGCCCTGCGGGATATCTTTCTTGCGCTTGATGAACGCCGGTGGATCCAGCACCACGACGTCGAAGCGCCGGCCCTGGCTCCCCAACTCTTGCAACGCATCGAAGGCATCGGCGCGCAGCGTGTCGATCGCAACGCCATTGCGCTGCGCATTCGCCTGCGCAAAATCCAGCGCCGTCTGGGATGAGTCCACGCAGCAGGCGTGGGCTGCGCCCTGCCGCAGTGCCGTGACCGCCCACGCCCCGGCGTAGGAGCAGACATCGAGGACGCGCGCAGCGGGTGCGACATAACGCGCCAGGCGCGCGCGGTTGGCCGCCTGGTCGTAGAACCAGCCGGTTTTTTGCCCTGCCGCCAGCGGCGCGGTAAAAGTGAGCGCACCTTCGGCGACTTCGACTTCCGCCGGCACCTCACCGAAGGCAACTTCGGCGACGCGCGGCAGGTTCTCGAGCTCGCGCGCGCCCGAATCGTTCTTCCAGAAGAGGCCGTGCGGGGCCACCACCTTGCGCACCGCGCTCTCGAGCAGGGGCTTGAGGGCCTCCATGCCGGCGGTCGCGATTTGTCCGACGATGAGATCAGCGTAGCGGTCGAGCACGAGTCCGGGCAGCTGATCCGATTCACCGAATACCCAGCGGTAGTACGGCTTTGAGCTCAGCCGGTCGCGCAGCGCGAGTGCGGCGCGCAGCCGGCGCTCAATAAGCGTCGCATCCACCGGCTGGGCGGCGTCGCGCGAGAGGATGCGGGCGCAGATGAGCGCGTGCGGGTTGACGCAGACATAGGCGATGAACGCCTCGCGGTGCGAGCGCAGCTGCGCAATCGCGCCGGGCGCAAACGCGGTCAGCGGCGTAGCGTCGGTGTCGATCTCGTTACTGAACACCCACAGGTGACCGCTGGCGAGGCGCCGGTCCTCGCCGCGCTTGAGACGAAGCACAGGCGTAGTCCCGACTGCAGGGACGACTTTGCGGGCGGCAGGGGTCAAGGTGAAACCCGATGGCATGAAAATGAGGGCAGAGAGTATACAGATCTGGCCAGAATTCCCGCGCGAAACACGTGCTTCCGCGCGGCCCCCACAGCGAAAAGTCGCTATACTTTATCGGTGTGCGATCCTCGCGTGAGGTGATCCGATGTCTGCACGGAAGCAGCCACAAGAGCTCCCAAAGTCGTCGGGCGTCTACCAAATACGCTGCAAGCGCAACGGCAAAATCTATGTCGGCAGCGCAGTAAATTTTCGCGAGCGCTGGCGCGTGCACAGGCGCGATCTTTGCAACGGAGTACACCATAACCCCCATTTGCAAAGCGCGTGGAACCTGCACGGCGAGGCCGGTTTTGAGTTTGCGATCCTTGAATGTGTCGCCTCGCCCCAGTTGTTGATCGCGGAGCAAAGGTGGATCGAGCTGACGGGCTGCACCGATCACCGGATTGGTTTCAACATACGGGTGCAGGCAACAAGCGCTGGCGAGGGAATCGGCCAAACTTGGGCAGGGTTTCACGACCCTGGCGGCAATCCTGTCACGATCGTCAACCTGTCGGACTTTTGTCGACGCAATCGCTTGGATTTTCCCTCGATGCACCGATTGTCGAAGGGTGAAAGCAAGCTGAAGTCGTACAAGGGCTGGACACACACAAACAGCGTTCGACAGCGTGAGTACATCAAGACGCATCACGGGTTTATCGATCCGCAGGGACAACCCACTGCGCCGATACGGAACCTCGCGGCGTTTTGCCGAGATCATGGACTTGAGCCGGCACACATGGCTGCCGTCGCGGGGCAACGCATCGTGTCGCATCGCGGGTGGACACACGTCAGTGGCAGGAAGAGGTTGGCGCCCTTGGTGCACAAGGGCTTTATCGCCCCGGGCGGAGCCCACACTAGAATCACGAATCTTTCAGCCTTCTGCCGTGCTTGCGGCTTGTGTGTGTGCCACATGCACGAGCTGAAGAGTGGAAAGCGCCCAAGCCATAAAGGCTGGACCTGGAAACATGACGCAGACCTCGCATTTGAATAGCGACGGCACGCCCCGCACGAATCATCTCGCCGCGGAGACAAGCCCTTACCTCCGTCGACACGCACACGATCCTGTTGACTGGCACCCTTGGGGCATCGCGGCGCTTGAGCGCGCACGCCGGGAAGGGAAGCCCATTCATCTGAGTGTCGGATACAACGCCTGCCATTGGTGTTGGGTCCTTCATAGAGAGAGCTTCGAAGACGAAGCCACCGCGCGTCTCCTCAACGAGCACTTCGTCAACATCAAGGTTGATCGCGAAGAGCGTCCCGACATCGATCGCATCTACCAGATCGCGCAGCAGATGCTCACCCAGCGCGGCGGCGGCTGGCCGCTCACCATGTTCCTGACACACGATGACCAGCGGCCGTTTTTCGGCGGCACCTATTTTCCGCCGCAGGCCCGCCACGGTCTGCCGGCGTTCAAGGACATTCTGCTGCGCGTCGCCGAGTACTACCGCGACCATGCCGCGGACCTGCGCAAGCAAAATGACGCCTTGATGGCGGCGTTCGAAGCGATCAATCCACCGCCGGCGGCAGCCGACACCCAGCTCACCGACGCGCCCATCAGGGCGTGCCGTGAGCGCCTGGCGCGCAGCTTCGACAAGCACAACGGCGGATTCGGCGGCGCACCCAAGTTCCCTCACCCGCTCACCATCGAGCGTCTGCTGCGCGACTGGCGTGCGAGCAACGCCGCTGCCGAGCCGGATCTGCAGGCGCTGTACATGGCCAGCCTCACGCTGCGCCGCATGGCCGAGGGCGGCATCAACGACCAGCTCGGCGGCGGCTTCTGCCGCTACTCGGTGGATGAGTACTGGATGATCCCGCACTTCGAAAAGATGCTGTACGACAACGGCGCGCTGCTGGCGACTTATGCACAGGCGGCGCTCGCGAGTGGCGATGCGCTGTATGCGGACGTGGCGCTCACGACAGCGCGCTGGGCCGAGCAGCAGATGCAGTCACCGCAGGGCGGCTACTACTCGAGCCTGGATGCCGACTCAGAAGGGGATGAGGGCAAGTTCTATGTGTGGAGCCGGGAGGAGATTGCCGGCGCGCTGACCGCGGATGAGTTCGCGGTGTTTGCGCCGTACTACGGGATCGACCAGCCCGCAAACTTCGAGGGCCACTGGCACCTGCGCGTATGCGCCACCCGGGAGGCCGTCGCCAGGGCGGCAGGTCGCACGGCGGAGGAAACGGCCACCCTGCTTAAGTCCGCGTGCACGAAGCTCCTCGCCATTCGCGCGCAGCGCGTTCCTCCAGCGCGCGATGAAAAAATCCTGACAGCGTGGAATGCGCTCATGATCCGCGGCATGGCCATCGCTGCGCGCGCGCTCGGGCGCGACGAGCTGGCTGCTTCCGCGACCCGGGCGCTGGATTTTATCCGCCGCGAGCTGTGGCGCGATGGGCGGCTGCTCGCCACCGCCATGGATGGCCGGGCGCACCTGAACGCTTATCTGGACGACTACGTGTTCCTCGCCGATGCCGTGCTCGAACTGCAGCAGGTGCGCTTCCGCAGCGACGAGCTGGCATTCGCGCGCGAGCTCGTGGAGGTCGTGTTACGGCATTTCCCGGACCGCGCGGCCGGCGGCTTTTATTTCACCTCCGATGACCACGAGACGCTGATCCAGCGTCCGAAATCCTTCAGCGATGATGCCACGCCGGCCGGCAACGGCATCGCCGCACTGGTCTTGCAACGCATGGGCCACCTGCTCGGTGAGCCGCGCTACCTGGCGGCCACGGAAGCGACGCTGCGTGCGGCCTGGCCCGCGTTGATCCAACACCCGCAGGCGCACGTCAGCGTGCTCGCCGCGCTCGAGGAGCTCTTGTCCCCGGGCGAAGTGGTGATCATCCGCGGCGCCGCGGACGCCATCGCCTCCTGGAGCCGCGAGCTTGCCAGGGTGTTCGCACCGCGACGCCTGGTGCTGGCAATCCCTGCCGACGCAATCAACCTGCCAGCGGCACTGGCGGACAAGGCGCCGCGGCCCGCAACGGTGGCGTACCTGTGCCGCGGCAGTCTCTGCAGCGAACCGCTGGAATCTCCCGGCGCGCTGCAGGCAGCGCTGCGCTCGAGCGCGTAGGCCGGCGGTTACTCCGCCACGACTTCGCCCGAGCCGCCAAACTCTTTCGGGAAGTCCTTCAGTTTCGGCAAGCCGTCGCGCATGCGCAGCACGGTCTCCTGGTAGTTCACGTGCACCGCGGGCTTGAAGAGCGCGCGGGGCAGCAGCGCCGCGGGGACGTCGGTGAGCTTCAGCGGCGGGTGGTCTGAGAGCACGTGTCCGCCGCAGAGCTTGCACGCCTTGCGGTAGCTGACCGGGGTCTTGTTGTAGGTGCCGATCTGGTCCGCGCCCTTGGTGACCTTGACGGCAGCGGGTGGCCACAGCGTGAAAGCGTTGACCGGCCCACCCGACCAGTGACGACATGACTCACAGTGACAGTAACCCATCGCCGCGGGCTCGCCGGTAACGGTGATTTCCACTGCGCCACAAAAGCAATGCGCCTTGTATTCGGCCATGATGATCATCCTCCGGACTGAATGTTGTTCTAGGAGAGCAATTCGACATTGCCGCCGATGGCGGCGGTGTTGATGGTGAGCGTACGCTCGTTGGCGAAGCGCGGCAGGTAGTGCGGGCCGCCGGCCTTGGGCCCGGTGCCCGAAAGCCCCTGCCCGCCAAAGGGCTGCACGCCCACGACCGCGCCGATCATATTGCGGTTCACATAGGTGTTGCCCGCCGGCAGCGAGCGGAACACGTGTTCGGCCACGCTTTCCAGACGGCTGTGGACGCCGAGCGTGAGCCCGAAGCCGGTGCTGCGGATTGCGGCCAGCACCTCGGGCAGCGCACCGCTCGGGTAACGCGCCACGTGCAGGATCGGGCCGAACTCCTCGCTCTGGAGCTGATCGAGGCTGCGCAGCTCAAAGAGGTGGGGTGGGAAATAGTGTCCGGATGCGGTGAGGGCCGGATCCGCCTCGCAGGCGTAGAGCAGCTTCGCCTCGCGGCCCATGCGCTGCGCGTGCCGGGCAAGCCGCGCGCGCGCGGCCTCCGTGATGACCGGCCCCACATCCGTGGCCGGATCCCCGGGAGCGCCGATGGTCAGGCAGCGCATGGCGCCGATGAGCATCGCAATCACCCGCTCGGCGAGCTCCTCCTGCAGATACAACACGCGCAGCGCCGAGCAGCGCTGACCTGCGCTCGTGAACGCGGAGGTAATGACGTCATCCACCACTTGCTCCGGAAGCGCGGTGGCGTCCACCACCATGGCGTTAACACCGCCGGTTTCGGCGATCAGCGGCACGATCGCCCCGGGGCGGTTCGCCAGCGTGCGGTTGATGGTGGCTGCGGTGGCCGTCGAACCGGTGAAGGCGACACCGGCAAGCGCCGGGTGGGTGAGCGCGACGTCGCCGAACGCCGGACCCTCCGCCGGGGTGAGCTGTAGCACGGCGGCGGGCACGCCCGCCTCGTGGAGGAGCAGCGTCATGGCATGCGCGATGAGGGGTGTCGCCGGTGCCGGCTTCGCGACCACCGCATTGCCGGCCGCCAGCGCCGCCGTGATCTGGCCGCTGAAAATCGCCAGCGGGAAGTTCCAGGGGCTGATGCACACGAACACGCCTCGCCCGTGCATAGAAAGGGTGTTGCGCTCCCCGGTCGGACCGGGCAGCGCCTGCGGCACGGCGAACAGCTCGCGGGCCTGCGCCGCGTAGTAGCGGCAGAAATCGACCGCCTCGCGCGCTTCCGCCACGGCGTCGGGAAGCGTCTTGCCCGCTTCGCGCACCAGCAGACTCAGGAACTGCCCCCGCCGCTGCTCAAGCAGCTGCGCGGCCCGCTCAAGACACGCGGCACGTTCTGCGGCCGGGGTCGCGTCCCATTGCGGCTGCGCGGCGGCGGCGGCTTCCATGGCGGTGCGGATTTCCGCGGCGCTCGCATCACGCGTCAGTCCCACGACCTCGCGCGTATTGGCCGGCGAGGTAACCGGCAGGTCCGCATCCGGGGCCAGGCGGCCGCTCAGGATCGGTCCGCCGGCGTGAGTCTCGGTCGCGTGCAAGCGCAGCTCTTGCTCCAGCGCCGCGAGTGTCGCCGGATCCCCGAAGTCCTCGCCCGCGGAATTGGTGCGCTCGGGAGCAAACAGCGCGCCCGGCTCGCGGATGCGCGTTGCCGGCGCAGCCTGTTCTTCGGACACGGAGGTTATAGGATCGCGCACGACCTGCTCCACTGGGATTTGACGGTTGAGAAACTGGTGAACGAATGAACTGTTGGCGCCGTTTTCAAGCAACCGCCGCACGAGATACGGCAACAGGTCCTCGTGCGTGCCCACCGGTGCGTAGGCGCGGATCGGCGGGAACCCCGGCAACTCGGCACTCGCCGCCTCGTAGAGCGCGTCGCCCATGCCGTGCAGGCGCTGAAATTCGTAACTGGCACCCGGGGGCGCAAGTCCGAGCACGGCCGCGACGGTGTAGGCGTTGTGGGTCGCGAACTGCGGATAAATCACATCGCGCGCGGCGAACAAGAGCTGTATGCACTGCAGGTAACTGACGTCGGTCGCCGCCTTGGTGGTGTACACCGGGAAGCTGGCGAGACCGCGCTCCTGCGCACGTTTGATCTCGCTGTCCCAGTACGCGCCTTTCACCAGCCGCACCGACATGCGCCGTCCGCTCTCACGCGCGAGCTGCGCCACCCACTCCAGGACCAGTGGTGCGCGGCGGCCGTAGGCCTGCACGGCAAGCCCGAGTCCATCCCACGTGCGCGTGCTGGTGTCGCGCGCCAGCATCTCCACGATATCAAGCGACAGATCGAGCCGGTCGGCCTCCTCCGCATCGATGGTGAAGCCGATGCCGGCGCGCGCGGCGCCGTGCGCCAGCTCGATCATGCGCGGGCCGAGCTCGCCGGCGACGCGCGCGCTGTGCAGCAGCGTGTAGCGCGGCTCGAGCGCCGAGAGCTTGACCGAAATCCCCGAGCGCGCGTGGGTCGCGCCCGCCGGCTGCGCCGCGAGCGCCTCGATCGCGTGCGCGTAGGCATCCAGGTAGCGCAGCGCGTCCGCATCGGTGCGAGCACCTTCGCCGAGCACGTCGAAGGAGCACAAGGCGAGCGCCGGGTCCGACTTGCCGCGCGCCAGCGCGGAATTGATGGTTTCACCGACGATGAACGCATCGCCGAGCAGATGCATCGACTGGCGCAGCGCCGCGCGCACGATGGGCGCGATCAGCGGTTTGGTGATACTGGCGGCGGAGAAGTCCCCCGACAGTTCCCCGGAGACATCCGGCAGCATGCGACCGGCGACACCCAGCAGGGCGAATCCGGTACGCAGCAGCAAGTCGGTGTTGCCCGGCACGCCGGCGGCACGCACGGTCGCGAGGCGCTCGGCGATGAGTTGATCGGCACGCTTTGGATCCGGCGTGCGCAGCAGCGCCTCCGCCAGGCTCATGAGCGCCTTGCCCTGGGCGCTGTCGAGCGGGAACTGCTCGAGCATGGTGTCCACCAGGGGGCGCGAGCGCTCATCGGCACGGGCCACCTGCACCCAGCGCCTGGCGCGCACCTGCCCGGCCTCGAGCACGGCATGCACGGGCCGCAAGGCGGCCAGCATCGCGGCGATGGCTTCATCTTCCGGACGCAGGCTGGCGGCGCGCAGCTGCGCACGCAGGGCCTCGAGCGCCGGCGTCTCGCTCCGGGCGTCAACCTGTCCGGCGAGCGTCGCAGCCATCGTTACGTCCGCGCAAGAACGTCGGCAACCGCGCGCGCGAAATACTCCAGGTTCTCCTGCCGCAGCCCGGCGACGTTCATGCGGCTGTCATCCGTCATATAAATGTGATGGCGGGAGCGCAGCTCGCGTACCTGCGCGGTGCTGATGCCGAAATAGGAGAACATGCCGCGCTGCCTGGCAATGAAGCCGAAGTCGCGTTGCGGGCAGTGCTGCTGCAGCTGCTGTACCACGGCGCCGCGCAACGCGCCGATGCGGCCGCGCATCGCCGCGACCTCCTCCACCCAGACCTCGCGCAGCGCCGCGTCATTGAGAATGCCGTACACGACGGCGGCGCCGTGGTCTGGCGGCATCGACCAGATGCCACGCGCGATGCGCACCAGGTTGCTGAGCGTGGCGTCAGCGGCGGCCGCGGTCTCGGTGATCACGTGCAGCGCGCCCGTGCGCTCGCGGTACAGGCCGAAGTTCTTCGAGCACGACACCGCGCACAACACCTCGGGCAGCTCGGCGCAGAAGAGCCGAATGGCATACGCGTCCGCATCCAGTCCGTCACCGAGTCCCTGGTATGCCATGTCGATGAAGGGCAGCAGGCGCCGACGCTTCACCAGAGCGAGGATCTCACGCCACTGCCCCTGCGAAAGGTCCGCACCCGTCGGGTTATGGCAGGAGGCGTGCAGCAGCACCACCGCGCCCGCCGGCAGCCGCTCGAGCGCCGCCATCATCGGGCCGAACTGCACCCCGCCGCTCGCCGCGTCGAAGTACGGATAGCTTTCCAGCTTCAGGCCCGCGCCCGACAAGAGCGGCGTGTGATTGGCCCAGGTCGGCGTCGGTACGTGCACGACTGATCCTGAGGATGCGGTGCGAATGATTTCCGCCCCCAGGCGCAGCGCCCCGCAGCCCCCGGGCGCCTGCACGGTGCGCAGGCGGCCGGCGCCAAGCACCGGATGCCCGGCGCCAAAAACCAGCAGCTCCATGGCCTGGTTGAAGCCCGGACTGCCGGTCGGCCCCACATACGCCTTGGTCGTCTGGCTCGCCAGCAGGGCGCTCTCCGCGCGCTGCACAGCCGCGAGTACCGGGGTCTCGCCACGGTCATCACGGTAGACGCCAATGCCCAGATCCACCTTGCGCGGATCCGGGTCGGCGCGATACGCCGCCATTAATCCCAGGATCGTGTCGACAGTGATGGGTTCGAGCCGCTCAAACATCGCCTGACTCCGAAAATTACCGAGCAGATTTTGCCCCGCCGCCCGCTGCTCAAGGTAGCACGCGGGTACTCCCCGCAGCACACTGCTAGGGGCCGAGCACCACTCCCCATGGGCCGTGGCCCGTTCTGACCTTGCCCAGCACGCTCAGCGTGTTGGCATCGATGACCGCAACATCGCCTGCCGGACCGTTTGCCGTGCACAGGCGCTGCCCGTCCGCACTCAGGGCGATTCCCCAGGGCCTGCCGCCGACGGAGATTTCGCGCTCGAGCGTGGCATCCGGGAGGGCGATCACCGCAACGCTCCCGCCGCGGCCGGTACTCACGTACAGCCGCTCGCGCGCGGCATCGAGCGCGATGCCCATCGGGCGCGCTTCCTTGCGAAATTGCAGCACCCGCGCCGGCGCAGTGCCCGCGGCAAGCCCAACGCGATAGAGCGACGCGTCGGCTTCTCCCGGCACGTAGGCACTGTGGCCGTCGGGCGTAAATGCCAGATCGCGCGGACGGGCGCCGACCGGCAGCGTGCGCCGCACGACATGGCTGTGCGCATCGATGATGCTGACGGAATTATCGTCTTCGCTGGTCACCAACACCCAGCGACCGTCAGGAGATGCGCGCACGCCTTCCGGCTCGCGACCCACGCGGATCCGGGCGAGCACCGTACCGCGTCCGGGGTCGAGCACCGTGAGCCGCGCGTCATCCTCATCGGTCACAAACAGCTGGCGGCCGTCGCGACTCAGTTCCACGCGCTCCGGGTCGGAGGCGCCCCCGAGACGTCGCACGAGCTTCAGTGCCACGGTATCGACGACGGCGACACCGTCTGCCTGCCGGTCGCGCGGCAGTTTCGCGCACTCCTCGTCCGGAATCGGCGGCGGGCACTTGGGCATGCCGCTGACCGCGACGTACAGGACTTTGCCGTCGCGACTGAGCACCATACCCCGGGGGCGTTTGCCGACTTCGATGGTCGCGACGGCTTCGAGGCGCTCGACCTCGACCACCGTAACGGTGCCGTCATCCTCGTTGGAAACATAGGCGCGGGCGGCCTGCGCCGGGGCACCCAGGGCGAGGCCAGCGGCGGCAAGCAGGAGCGCGGCAGGAAGTTTGTACATACCTTGTGAATCATAGCCTTGGGAGGGTAAACCCCCACACGGGACGCAAGTCCCACAGGTGGCGGCCCGACATGATAAGTTACGGAGCCTTTGGCACCCCCTAAGCAGGAACGCATGTCCGAAGCGACCCGAAACGCGCCCAAACCTCCCCTGATCTGGACGAACACCCTGATGTTCGTCCTGACAGCCCTCGCGGCTGCAGTGCTGGTGCCCTGGTATGGGCTGACCCACGGGTTCTCGGGCGCGGACCTCGGCGTCTTTGTGTTTTTCCTGGTTGCCAACGGCATGGCGATCACGGCGGGCTACCACCGGCTGTGGGCGCATCGCACGTACGAGGCGCACTGGAGCCTGCGCGTGTTGTTTCTGATCTTCGGCACCATGTCGCTGCAGAACAGCGCCTTCGCCTGGTGCAGCGGGCACCGCACACACCACCTGCACGTGGACGACGAAGACAAGGACCCCTACTCGGCCCGGCGCGGCTTCTGGTTCTCGCACATCGGCTGGATGCTGCGCGAGTACCCGAGCGGGCGGCCCGATTTCAGCAATATCCCGGACCTGAAGAAGGACCCGATGCTGGCGTTCCAGCATCGCTACTATGTGCCGCTCGCGCTCGCCACCAATTTCGGCTTGCCGCTCGCCGCCGGCCTGCTGTTCCACGATGTCTGGGGCATGCTGATCCTCGCCGGGGTGCTGCGCCTCGTGTGGAGCCACCACGTCACCTTCTTCATCAACTCGCTGGCCCACATGTGGGGCAGCCGGCCGTACACCGAGGAGAACACCGCGCGCGACAACCCGGTGCTCGCGGTCCTAACCTACGGCGAGGGCTATCACAACTTCCACCATATTTTCACGCACGACTACCGCAACGGCGTGCGCTGGTGGCAGTGGGACCCGAGCAAGTGGCTGATCGGCGCGCTGGAGTACACCGGACTCACCTGGAAACTCAAGCGTACGCCGGTGTTCCAGATCCAGCGTGCACTCCTCACCCAGCAGTTCAACCGCGCGCAGGCGCGGCTGGCAACTCTGCCGCCGAGCGGCGCTGCGCAACTCGAGGCGCTGCGTGCGCGCATCGCCCACGAGTACGAGAATTTCCTTGCGGCGCTGGCGGACTGGGCGCGCGTCAAGGAAGAGTGGCTCGAAGAGAAGAAACGCGCGGTGCTCGAGCAGTGGCAGCAGGTCGACCTGCAGAGCAAGTTCCAGGAAATCGAGCGCCGCCTGAGCCTGCAGTTGCGGCGCATGCGGGTACTGCAGGGGCAGCTCGCGTAATTTGATTGGACGCAAGGGCCCATGGCCCTTGCGTCAAGCCAAGCCATCCACTGCGTTCCGACTCGCCGGCAAGAGGCGTGACTCTTGCCGGCGAAAAGATCGCTTTCGGCGGCTCCCCTTGCCGCTGGCCAACTCACTGCCCTGCGTTTGGCACGCCCTGCGTGCTTGGTGCACCATGTTGGCCATGGGACGCATCTTCGAAGTCCGCAAACACACCATGTTCGCGCGCTGGAACCGCATGGCGAAGCAGTTCGCGCGCGTCGCCAAGGACATCACCATGGCGGTGAAGTCAGGCGGTGCAGATCCCGCGTCCAACCCGACGTTGCGGCGGACCATCCAGAACGCGCGCGCCATCAACATGCCCAAGGACAAGGTCGAAGCCGCCATCAAGCGCGCGGCCGGGCGTGACGCCGCCAACTACAGCCAGGTGCTGTACGAGGGTTACGCCCCGCACGGGGTAGCGCTGCTGGTCGAGACCGCCACGGACAACCCGACGCGTACCGTCGCCGCGGTGCGCAACATCATCACCAAGGGCGGCGGCAACCTTGCCACGAACGGCTCGGTGAGCTTCCTGTTCCGCAAGATGGGCGTGTTCCGCCTCAACCCCCAGGGCCTCGACCAGGATGACCTGGAGCTGTACCTGATGGATCACGGCCTGGAGGAAATGGGCGAGAGTACCGGCGACAAGGGCGAGCCGCAGCTGGTGATCCGCTGTGCATTCGCCGATTTCGGCAAGCTGCAGGAGGCGCTCGAAGCGCGTGGACTCGCGCCGCTGTCGGCAAGTCACGAGTACATCTGCACCGTGCCGACACAGCTCCCGGAAGCCCAGGCCACCGAGGTGCTCACGGTGATCGATCGGCTCGAGCAGGACGACGACGTCCAGCAGGTGTTTCACACCCTCGCCTGAAATGCGTGCCGTGGACAGCTACCGCATCGAACCCGCCCGCCTCGCCGATGCCGCGTTGCTGGCGGCGATGTCACGGCAGCTGGTGGAGTCCGGGCTGCGGCCCTCCTGGGGAAGCGAGCGCATCCGCGGGCACATCCGCCACCCCGAAAGCATCGTGCTGGGCGCGCGCCACGGCGGCGTAATCACCGGCTTCGCGATCATGCGCTACGCCGATGACACCGCTCACCTGAACCTGCTGGCGGTGGATCCCCGGCACCGCCGCCGTGGCGTCGGCCGGCGCCTGGTCAGGTGGCTGGAAGAGTCCGCGCTCACCGCCGGCACCTTCACCATCGGACTGGAACTGCGGGCAGAAAACCAGGGTGCACGCGCCTTCTACGCCGCGCTCGGTTACCGCGAGCTGCTACAGATTCCCGGCTACTACCAGGGCGTCGAGGCGGCTATCCGTATGCAGCGCGACGTGCGCGACCCGCATACGGCGGCACCGGGAGCCCGCCAGAGCGCCCCCTGACACGGCAGCGGTCGTACGTTCACGCCGCCGTCGCAGGCTCGAACTTGAAGTCGAATTCGTATGAATGCGCGCCATCGGGCGCGATGACAATACGCATCTTGCCGCTCAAGCCCCGCAGCTCTCCGGCGCCGGAATCCGGCACCACGGTGACGGAGAGCTCCGCTGTGCCGCGGGTCATGATGCCGTTGTGCTGCAGGACGAAGCTGCCGCTGCGCCCTTTCAGCTTGCCAGTAACCCGCTCCAGGGCGACGTAGCCGGCGGAACCCCTCGTCTCGGTCTGCGCCGCGAGCATTTCGCCCTTGGCGATCGCCTCCAGGTCCCCGTGATAGCGCTTGTCTATGGTGAGACGGCCGAGATTGGCGGCGCGCGCGATCTGGGTGTCCGGCTTCTGCGGAGTGATTTTTACGTCGAAGGGTCCGCTGACGTGCTGGCTCATGGGCTTGTCTCCCCGCATGGGTTCAATCCGGCATCGCAGTCATCTGTCCACCGAGCGCATCCTCGAAGCCGAAGTTGGCGAGGTCACGCACCCGCTGTGGAAACAGTATCCCATCAAGGTGATCCACCTCGTGCTGCACCACGCGGGCGTGAAATCCCTCGACGGTGCGGTCAATCGGTGCCCCGTGCGCATCGAAGCCACGATAACGCAGGTGCCGCGAACGTGGCACGAGCCCGCGCATCCCCGGCACCGACAGGCAACCCTCCCAACCCTCATCCTGCTCCGTGCCGATGAGGGTGAGCACCGGATTCACCAGCACCGTATAGGGTACCGGCGTGAGGTGCGGGTAACGCGGGTTGTCCTTGAGCTCGAAAATGACGACGCGGGCGCTGACGCCGACCTGCGGCGCGGCAATGCCGGCGCCATTCAATGCCCGCATGGTGTCATCCATGTCGGTGATGAGGGCCGTGAGCTCGGCGTCGAACTGCGTGACTGGAGCCGCCACCGCGCGCAGCAGCGGCTCCCCCATCTTCAGCACCGCTCGGACGGCCATCCTTAAGCTACGCCAGCCTGAACTTCAGCGCGCCGAGCTTTTCGATGCTGCTCACGATTTCATCGCCGGCCTTCAGCCACACCTGCTTTTCCTTAGGGTAGCCGAGAATGACGCCCTCGGGCGTCCCCGACCAGATGATGTCACCGGGCTCAAGGGTCCACATCCTGGTGATGTAGGCGAGCAGCTTTTGCGGGTTAAAGATCATGCGGCTGGTATTGGATGATTGCCGCAGCTCGCCATTCACATGCGTCTCGAGCTTCAGGTCGTTGGGGTCCCCGACCAGGTCCGCCGACACAAAGTAGGGCCCTATGGGGCCGAAATCATCCAGGGTCTTGCCGATCATCCATTGCACGCTGGGAGTTTCCAGCTGCAGATCGCGCGCGGAGAAGTCGTGCGCGGTGCAATAGCCGGCAACATAGTTCAGTGCCTCGGTTTCAGACACGTTGCGGGCCGGCTTGCCGATCACGATCAGCAGCTCCGTTTCGTAGTCGAACTTGTAGGCAACGTCCCGC
Organism: uncultured Gammaproteobacteria bacterium; assembly: GCA_963793895.1. GTDB lineage: Bacteria > Pseudomonadota > Gammaproteobacteria > Steroidobacterales > Steroidobacteraceae > 13-2-20CM-66-19. The sequence goes on along the minus strand of CAWCBV010000004.1, from coordinate 259,372 downwards.
GGTGGAAGTTTGATCGTGCAGTTGTGCGCCGCCAGCGCGTTGTTGTACTTGTTGAACAGGATCGGCACGCTGGGAAGCTTCATGTTGGCTTCCTGCACGTGCGCCCGGTAGTTCAGCCCGATGCACACGATCTTGCCTGGGTTCCTGAATAACCTGCCGAAGGTGATGGCGGACTCCTTCACCGTAGCAGCCCGGGCCCGGCGCGAGGTCTGTGCGGCCGCGATAAGCTTGTTGAGCCCGCCGGCGTTGCCTTCCCTGAGCAACTCCTCGAGCGTCAACGGGGCTGCCATGCCAAGCAGTTGGCTGGCCGTGCGCACATCCAGCACGGCATCGCCGTCCAATTTGACGCCCAGGGTCTCGGAACCATCGGCGCCCCGCATGGACAGCAGGGTGACATTGGCCGGCATTTCGTGCGGCCCGCTGTACTTGCCGGCCATTGCTCTCGCGCCGGCGACACCGACAGTCATTGCGGCGGTCGTACCCAGAAAGCTTCGCCTGGAGGTCAAGTGCGTTTCTCCTCGATCACTACCGGGATGGACACGCGGTGGTCGCGGAACCTCAGCCCCGGCGGGCGCGAGCTCTGCGGTGACGCTGCGGCCGCACGCTCGGCCCGCGCCACCGCCTCGGTCACGAGGCCGTGGTGCGGTGACAGGTCACACACCGGATCGGCATTATCCGCGTCCCCGGTCAGGAGATACGCCTGGCAACGGCAGCCACCGAAGTCTTTCACCTTTTCCGGACAGCTGCGGCAGGGCTCCTTCATCCAGGCGTCGCCGCGGAAGCGGTTGAAGGCCTGCGAGTCGTACCAGATCGAACCGATATCCGCGCCGCGCACATTGGGAAGCTCAAGTCCCGGGAGCATGCGGGCGGCGTGGCACGGCAGGGCCGTGCCGTCGGGCGCGATGGCGAGAAACACCGAGCCGAGGCCGCTCATGCAGGCCTTGGGCCGGGTCTCGAAGTAGTCCGGCACCACGAAGTAGATCTGCATCTGCCCGCCGACGCGCTCGCGAAACGCCCGCGTGGCGGCTTCGGCGCGCTCCAGCTGCGCGCGTGTCGGCAGCAGCTGCTCGCGGTTCAGCCATGCCCAGCCGTAGTACTGGGTATTGGCGAGCTCGACGTACTGCGCACCCATGCGCTCAGCCATGGCGAGAATCTCACCGACATGGTCGATGTTGAGCCGGTGCAGCACCACGTTCAGCACCATCGGGTAATCGTAGGCGCGAATTAGCCCGGCTACCTTCGCCTTCAACTCGAAGGTACGGGTGCTGCTGAGGAAATCATTCATCTCGCGCGTGCTGTCCTGGAAGGACAGCTGGATGTGATCAAGACCAGCGGCCTTCAACGCCTTGATGCGCGACTCGGTCATGCCGACGCCGGAGGTGATCAGGTTGATATAGAACCCGAGCCCGTGCGCTTCGCCGACGATCTCCTCCAGATCATCACGCGCCAGCGGTTCCCCGCCTGACAGCCCCAGCTGCACGGCGCCCAGCGCACGCGCTTCGCGCAGCACGCGGATCCAGTCGGCGGTCGCAAGCTCAGGTCCGGTGTTGGCGAAGTCCGTCGGGTTGTAGCAGAACACGCAATGCAGCGGGCAGCGGTAGGTGAGCTCCAGCAGGAGCCACAAGGGCGGCCCCGCGGTACGCGTGGATCGCGTGCCCGCGCGGGCGCCACCGGGCACGGCGCCAGGAGCCGCCAGTGCATGCCCGACAGGAACCGCAGCGTTCACGGACGCGCTTCCAGCCAGCGCCGCTGCACCGCGAGCGCGACGAACGCGACCACATCCGCGGTGAGCCCGCTCTGGCTATAGGTACGCTCCAGGTCCGCGACGATGTCGGCCACGGTACGCACCCCGTCGCAGCGACTCATGATCTGCCCGGCGCTGCCGTTGAGCTTCACCATCCCTTCCGGATACAGCAGCACGTGCGCCTCCTGGGCCGGCTCCCACTGCAGGCGCATGCCGCGTGCGATCGCCGGCCGCGCGCTGAGCGGGATGTCGCTCGCGGTATCACTCACCTGGCATCCCTTGCGTAGGCGCTGGCCATCGCGTCATTCATCTGCCACAGGATATCAAGCTTGAACTGCAGGATTTGCAGCGCCCGTTCCTGCGCGGCACGCGTGGTGAAGCGCTCGAGGGTCGTCGCCAGGGCGAATTCGACGTCGCGGCGCGCCAGCGTCACGCGGCTCTGAAAGTAGCTTAAGCCCGCGCGATCAATCCACGGGTAGTGCGCGGGCCAGCCGGCGAGGCGCTGCTTGTGAATCTCGGGCGCGAACAGCTCGGTCAGCGAGGCGCACACGCTTTCCGGCCAGGGCGCACGGCGGGCAAAGTTCACGTAGGCGTCCACGGCGAAACGCACGCCGGGAAGGACCTGCGCCAGGCTCTCCACCTGCTCGCGCTCGAGCCCCACGGCCGCGGCGAGCCGCAGCCACGCCTCGATGCCGCCCGGATCATCCCCGTAACCGTCGTGATCGAGGATGCGCTGTACCCAGGCGCGGCGCACCGCGCGCTCCTCGCAGTTGGCGAGAATCGCCGCATCCTTCAGCGGGATATTGACCTGATAGTAGAAGCGGTTCGCCACCCAGCCGCGAATCTGCTCACGGGTCGCCTGGCCGGAATTCAACATGATGTTGAAGGGGTGATGAATGTGGTAGGCCCGGCCACGCTCGCGCAGCTGCTGCTCGAACTCGGCGCGCGTCCACGGCGTCGGCGTCACAGCTCAAGCTCCATGCCGTCCCACGCGACCTCGACGCCGCGACGGCCAAGCTCCGCGCGCTCGGGGGAACTCTCGTCGAGGATTGGATTGGTGTTGTTCACGTGGATGAGGATCCTGCGGGTGGCGGCGGGCAGCTTGTCCAGCCACTCGAGCATACCGCCAGGGCCGCTTTGTGGCAGGTGGCCGATGTCCCGGGCGCGCTTGCTGGAAAGGCCCATCGCGAGCATCTCATCATCGCTCCAGAACGTGCCGTCGACGAGCACGCAGGCAGCCGACTGCATGGCGCGCCACAGCGGCGCCTCCATCGTGCCCAGTCCCGGCGCGTAGACCGCGTGCGCACCGCTCGCGGCGTCGCCGATCACCAGCGCCACGTTGTCCCCAGGCACGGGCGCCTCACGATGCGGGGAGAACGGCGCGGGTTTACTCGCGACAGCGAGCGCGCGCCAGTGCACGCCCTCGATGCCACCGATCGTGAAGCGGGTGCCGTCGGACTTCAGCTCGCGACGCTCGACACCGCAGTAGTGTGACAGCACCTGGAAGATCGGATTGCCGTGCGTCAGATCCTGGTGCGCGTTGTCGGTGCACCACACCTCGAGCGGCCGGCTGGATTCGCGCAGCATGAGAAGGCCGGTGCTGTGATCGATCTGCGCATCCACCAGCACGACGGCGGCGATGGCGGTATCGCGCGGCGCGCGCGCCGGTTGCAGCACGGGGTTCGCCTTAAGCTGCGCGAGGATGTCCGGGGAGGCGTTGACGAGCGCCCACTGCGTTCGGTCGTGGCCACTGACGGCGATCGAGGATTGGGTGCGCGCCCGCGCGCGCAAGGAGCCGTCGCGCAGCCCGGCGCAGTTACGGCAGTTACAGTTCCACTGCGGAAAGCCGCCGCCGGCAGCCGACCCCAGGACGCGGATTTTCACGGCGCATCAGGACTCACGGGATGCTTCGACAGTGCGAAGACACCGCGCCGCTTCGCAGCGCGCTCAGCGGCGCGCGATATACAGCGTGATTTCCATTCCGTAGCGGAAATCAGTCGCTTGAGGTGTTTCCCAACGCATAGTTACTCCTGGTTCGAGCAGCGAAGATAGCGGATCTCGCCCGGTGAGGCAAAATCTCGGGCGCATTATGTCGTGGGTCTTATTAATCGGGCGCGCGGCCGACGGCCACACGCCGCGTGAGGCGCTCGAGCGCGCGCCGCGCTGCCGCCTTGGCGATGTGCTTGCACCACAGTGGTTCGCGCTGGCCTTCCTGGCGGCGGAACTTGTCGCAATCGCACGTCCACAGGATGCGGTCGTCGCCGGTCTTGAGCACCTGCACGGTGCGGCTCGGGAAGCTGTACGTCCCGAGCACTTCGTTCTCGACCCTCTGGCGACGGCGCAGACGCATTGCCATACGGATAGCCATGCAGGAAGCCTAGCGCACTTGCCATGTGGATGGCCTGTGGATTACCTGTGCATAGCAGCCGGCAGGGCCCCATTTAGTTAAGGCCGCGCCGCAACAAGGCTCAGGAGGAGACGATCTTCGCCTTGATTGCCTCGTACTCGGCGTCGGTGATGAGCTTCGCGTCCAGAAGCTGCTTGGCCTCCTGGAGCCGGCGCACCGCGTCGCCTTCGAATCCGGCCGGAGCAGACAGCGGTGCGGAGGTGACCTGGATGCCTCCCGAGCGCGCGCGCAGCTCCTCGAGTTCACGCACGCGCCGCTTCTCCCGCCACGCCTGGTCCTGCGCCTGGCAAATGCGGTAGACCGCCTGCGCCTGGCTCTTGCGCAGCCCCTGGAATTCCACGCGCTGCGCGCCCGCCGCGCCCATGGAGGCAAGATCGGTCGCCTTGCCGGCGCGCACGTACAGCTCCGCCGCCAGCATGCCGACCCGCAACGTGACCTCCTCCAGATCCTGCCAGCGGATGGAAGTGACTTCGAAGCCGCCGAGGAGGCGCCGGGTCAAGACGATGAGGCGGCCGCTGGTGGCCGCGATGAGAACCCGGCGGTGCGTGAGTGCGTAGACGCGCCGCTGGATGACCCACGCCTCCAGCGTCTCGCCGGCGATCAACACGGAGTGCAGCTGTGCGAGCGGCCCGCTCACATCCGCTTCGGCCGCGCCTGGAACCTCGTTCATGACTCACCCTCGTGGGGCTTATTTTCGGTTGATGATTTCCGCACGGAACTCTTTCAGCTTCGCCTTGATGATGCGGGCGTTGGCTGGCCCCATGCGCACCAGCAGCTTCTGCCCCGCCGAGCGCGCTTCGAGGCTGGCGTCGGCATATTCGTAGAAAACTTTCGGCTGGACCAACGCGATCGGCGCCGGCACCTCCGGCGCTTCCAGCAAGTGGTCGATGACTTCCACGAGCCGGTCGTTGAAGTACTTGTCGGGATAGCCCAGATCCTCATAGGCCTGCTGGAACAGGGGATACAGGCGCTGGTAGACGACCGCAAGCGCCTTCACGTCCACCGACTGCGCGACGCGCACCAGCGCGGCGTAGCGTGCGAAGTTGGCCTCGCCGAGCGTCACCACCTCGCCCTGCGCCGCGGTCAGCGTTTGTCCGGCGGTCGGCCGCAGGGGGCGAAGTTCTACCGCGACCTTCCTGCGCGGCAGGTTGTCGGCGGTGACGACCAGGTGGCGCACGATGTTCTGCGGCACGAGAAACCGCGTCACCGGATCGCGTCCCAGGACCCCGGCGAGGGAGTCCTGCACGAGCTGGTCACTGTCGGCGAGGGCCGGCAGGGCCGCCGCCCCCACAGCGTCGGCGGGGATCGGATGCGAGATTGCGGGCGCTGCGTTCACCGCGGCGGCGGCGCGCGCCGGCGACACCGGTGCGGGCGCCGCGACGCGATAGTGCGCGGCATACCACTGCCAGCCGCCGAACCCGACCACCGCGACCGTCACCGCCGCGGCGATCCACACCACCTTGCTGCGGGCTGCTTTCTCCAGATCGTCTTCCCACATGCCAGGACCTCTGCGGGTGCGCGCGAAAAGAAGGCGACTTTACTCCCCTTTGTTTTCCCATACAGCGGGGGGTGTTGGCGCCTGCTGTACGTTGGGTTAATTCCTCGCTCCTGAGGTTCCTCGCCCACTGCCGGTTGTGCTTCAATCCTCAAACCATGCCCGCCACCTTCCACCCGGCCGTCGCGCGCTGGTTCGAGCGCACGTTCGCAGCGCCCACGGATGCGCAGCGTGCGGCGTGGCCGGCGATCGCAGCGCAGCGCCACGTATTGATCGCCGCCCCCACCGGTTCCGGCAAGACCCTGGCGGCGTTTCTTGCGGTGATCGATGAACTGGTGCGCGAAAGCGTCGTATCCGGCGCGCTGACAGATGAGACGCGGGTGGTGTACGTGTCACCCCTCAAGGCACTCTCCAACGACATCAACCGCAATCTCGAGGCGCCGCTCGCCGGCATCAGCGCTGAACTGCGCACGCTCGGATTGCCGGAAGCGGGCATCCGCACCTTCGTGCGCACCGGTGACACACCGCAGCATGAGCGCCGCGCGAGCCTCAGACGGCCGCCGCACATCGTCGTCACGACGCCCGAGTCCCTGTACATCCTCATGGGCTCCGAGTCCGGCCAGCAGATGCTGGCGACGACCCGCACGGTCATCGTCGACGAGATCCACGTCATGGCCGGCACCAAACGCGGCGCGCACCTTGCATTGACCCTCGAGCGGCTCGAGTCGCTCGCCGGCCGCAAGCTCACGCGCGTGGGTCTGTCGGCCACGCAGAAGCCCATCGAGGATGTGGCGCGCTTCCTCGTCGGCACGCGCAACCTGCGCGCCGACGGCACGGCCGATTGCACCGTCATCGACGCAGGCCACGTGCGTGAGCGCGACCTGCAGATTGAAATCCCGGCCGCGCCGCTGGAAGCGGTGATGTCGGGGGACGTCTGGGTCCAGCTGTACGACCGCCTCGCCCAGCTGGTGAGCGAGCACCGCACAACGCTGGTGTTCGTCAATACGCGGCGCCAGGCCGAGCGCATCGCCCGTCACCTGGCGGAGCGCTTAGGGGTTGAACAGGTCACCGCGCACCACGGCAGCATGGCGAAGGAGTCGCGCCTGAATGCGGAGGCGCGGCTGAAGCGCGGTGAGCTGCGCGCGCTGGTCGCCACCGCCTCGCTCGAGCTCGGCATCGACATCGGTGAGGTGGATCTGGTGTGCCAGATCGCCTCGCCGCGCTCCATCGCCGCCTTCCTGCAGCGCGTCGGACGCTCCGGTCATTCTCTCACCGGTACGCCCAGGGGGCGGCTGTTCCCCTTGTCGCGCGATGATCTGCTCGAGTGCACGGCGCTCTTGTGTGCGGTGCGCCGCCGCGAGCTCGACCGGCTCGTTATGCCGGGCAAGCCGCTCGACGTGCTGGCGCAGCAGATCGTGGCCGAATCGGCCGCGCGCGAGTGGGACGAGGACGGCCTGTTCGCGCTCTTGCGCGGGGCCTGGCCGTATCGGGACCTCACCCGCGCTGAGTTCGATGAAGTCGTCCGCATGCTCTCGGAGGGCTACAGCACGCGCCGCGGGCGTCACGGCGCGCTCGTACACCACGACGGCGTGAACCATCTCGTCAAGGGGCGTCGCAACGCACGGCTCACCGCCATCACCTCCGGCGGCACCATCCCGGACACGGCCGACTACCAGGTCATCCTCGAACCCCAGGCGCAATTCGTCGGTACGGTGAACGAGGACTTCGCGATCGAGAGCCTGCAAGGCGATGTCTTCCAGCTCGGCAACGTGTCCTACCGCATCCTGCGCGTGGAACAGGGACGCATCCGTGTCGAGGACGCGCGCGGGGAACCGCCCACCATTCCGTTCTGGCTCGGTGAGGCACCCGGGCGCACCGATGAGTTATCGCTGAGCGTGTCGCGTTTGCGCCAGGAGCTCCAGACGCACCTGGATGAGGGCCTGGAAGCGGCGACGCGCTGGCTGTGCGCCGCATCCGGAATTTCCGGTCCCGCCGCGCTGCAGCTGGTGAATTACATGGCGGCGGCGCGCGCCGCCCTCGGCGCGCTGCCGACGCAGCAGACCATCATATTCGAGCGTTTCTTCGACGAAGCCGGCGGCATGCAGCTCGTCATCCACTCGCCCTTCGGCAGCCGCGTCAACCGCGCCTGGGGCCTTAGCCTGCGCAAACGCTTCTGCCGCTCGTTCAACTTCGAGCTGCAGGCGGCGGCGACCGAGGACACCATCATCCTGTCGCTCACCACCGCGCACAGCTTCGAGCTCGCAGACTGCGCGCGCTATCTGCATTCCAACACGGTGCGGCCGCTCCTGGTGCAGGCATTGTGCGCGGCGCCGATGTTTCCGGTGCGCTGGCGCTGGGCGGCCTCGATCGCGCTCGCCCTGCCGCGCTTTCGCGGCGGCAAGAAAGTGCCGGCGCCGCTGGCGCGCATGGCCGCGGAGGATTTGCTGACGGCGGTGTTCCCCGACCAGGTGGCGTGCGCGGAGAACCTCCCCGGGGAGCTGGAGATTCCCGACCATCCGCTGGTGCGCCAGACCATCCGTGACTGCCTGGAAGAGGCGATGGACATCAATGGCTTCGAGCGAGTGCTCAGGGGACTGGAATCCGGAGCGATCAGTGTCGTCGCGCGGGATCTCACCGAGCCCTCCCCACTCGCGCTGGAAGTGCTCTCCGCCCGGCCGTACACCTTCCTCGACGACGCGCCGCTCGAGGAGCGGCGCACCCAGGCGGTGATCAGCCGGCGCTGGCTCGATCCGCAAAGCGCCGCCGACTTAGGCAAGCTCGACCCGCAGGCCATCCAGCGGGTGCGCGAAGAAGCCTGGCCGGACGCGATCAACGCCGATGAGCTGCACGATGCGCTGCTGTGGCTGTGCTTCCTCACCGACCCGGAGAGTCAAGGCACCGCAGGCTGGTCCGCGCTGCTCGCCGAACTCGCCGCGCAGCGGCGGATTACGCTTCTTACGGCCGGAACGGCGCGGCTGTGGGTCACGGCCGAGCGCTTGCCGATGTTTGCCGCCATCTTCCCCGACGCGCACAGCACGCCCGCAGTCGTAACTCCGGCGGCCCATGCGCAAACCCTCAGCGCCGAAGGCGCGCTGGTGGAAGTGATTCGCGGGCGGCTGGAGGGCCTCGGCCCAGTCACCGCGCAAGCGCTGGCCGACTCGCTGGCGTTGCCGGTCGCGCGCGTTGAGGCTGCCCTGGCCGCGCTGCAGGCGGAAGGCTTCGCGATGCGCGGCGCCTTCACCCACGAGGCGGCGTCGGCGAACGAATGGTGCGAGCGGCGGCTCCTGGCGCGCATTCACCGCTACACCGTGAAACGCCTGCGGGCGGAGATCGAGCCCATCGACGCGCGGGACTTCCTGCGGTTCCTGTTCGAATGGCAGCGTGTCACCCCGGCGCTGCGCATGGAGGGCCCGGATGCCGTCGGCGCGATCCTCGCCCAGCTTGAAGGCTTCGAAGCCCCGGCCAGTGCCTGGGAAACCGAAGTCCTGCCCCACCGCATCAGCGAATACGAACCTGCCTGGCTCGATGAGCAGTGCCTCGCAGGCCGCTTCGTGTGGACACGTCTCGCTGCGCGCCACAGCGATCCGGAGCGTGGCGCGGCCCCGGTGCGCGCCACACCGATCGTGCTGCTGGCACGGCGGAATCTGCGCCTGTGGTCCACGTTTACCGGTCCTGCAGACCGGCGGCAACTCTCCGCGGGTGCGCAGCGCGCGGTTGAGCACCTGAGCCGGCACGGCGCGTCCTTCTTCGATGAAATCGCCGCCGGCACCGCTCTGCTGCCCTCGCAGGCACAGGAAGCGCTCGCCGAACTGGTGGCGCTTGGTCTTATCAACTCCGACAGTTTCGCGGGCTTACGCGCATTGCTCGTACCGGCCGACCGCCGCGGCTCCGCCGCGAGTGGCCGCCGGCGCCGCCGCGTCGCGCTCTTCGGCATGGACGCGGCGGGGCGCTGGTCACGCACCGGTAAATCCGCAGGACTCGGACTCGCCGAGCCCCTGGGCGCCGGCGCTCCACCGGGCACCGAGCGCGACGCCGCAGGCCGCTCTTCCGAGGAGGAGGCCGTGGAGCACGTCGTGCGTACGCTGCTGCGCCGCTGGGGGGTCGTGTTCTGGCGGCTGCTGGCGCGCGAAGCGGACTGGCTCCCGCCATGGCGCGACCTTCTCATGTGCTGCCGGCGACTCGAGGCGCGTGGTGAAATTCGCGGCGGGCGTTTCATCGCCGGCTTCACCGGCGAGCAGTACGCGGCTCCCGAGGCGATCGCCTTGCTGCGGGAAGCGCGCCGCAAGCCGCGCGAGGGGCACTACCTGTCGCTCTCGGGAGCGGATCCTCTGAACCTCGTCGGGATCATCACGCCCGGCGCGCGCCTGCCTTCCTTAAGCGGCAACCGGCTGCTGTACCGCGATGGCGTGCCGGTGGCGCTGCTGGCGGGCGGTGAGGTCAGCTTCCTGGAGACCCTGGCGCCGCCGGAACAATGGCAGGCGAAGAACCTGTTGCTGCGCCGGAACGTGCCCGCCGCGCTCGCTGATCTCGCCTGACCTCGCCGGCGGATTACCCGCTCAGCTCTTCTTATGCGCGTCCTGCCACTTCTTCACGGCAGCCATCGTGTTGCCGACGTGCTTGCCGGGATCCATGGCCGTGTAGGAATAAATGATCTCCCCCGTCGGCGCGATCACGTAAGAGGTGCGGTTCGCATAGTCCGGGTGCTCCGCGAGCACGGCGTCGTAAGCCTTCATGATGCCGCCGTCGGCGTCGGAGGCCACGGCAAACTTGTTGCGGCACTCGCTCACCGAGAAGCGGTCGAGTTTCTCAATCGGATCGTGCGAAACGCCGATCACCGTGGCGCCAAGCGCCGCGAACTTCGGGGTCGCCTCTGCGAACTCGTGTGCCTCTACGGTGCAGCCGGGGGTAAACGCCGCCGGGTAGAAGTACAACACCACCGGTCCTTTTTTCAACGCATCGGCCAGTGCGAAGTTGAATTCCTTGCCGGCAAGCGTCGCCTTGGTGCTGAAGTCGGGCGCCCTGGCGCCATCCGGCAGCGCCGCGTAAACCGGAATCGCGACCAACAGCGAAGCGAGGATCGCTGCAAATGAACGTCTCATGATCGTCTCCCGTCCTGGCGTTGGGGCATCTTGCCCGCTGGGTTACACATCATCGGACAAGGGCCGTGGCTTCGCCAGTGCTCACTTGCCTGGCTCCATGCGCCGCGCGTTCCCGCGCGGTCGCGCTTCTGACATGAGGCCGCATTGTGCAAACAGCCCCTGTTTGGCACTGTACTAAGCACCGTGAGCGAAACAGAATGGCGTCTGCTGACGACCCTGCCGGACCTGCCCTCCGCGCAATCGCTGGCGCAAGTACTGATGGATGACGGCATTGTCGCGCGCGTCATGTCGGACGCCAGCGTGCTGGGACAGGCGGCGCCTTCGCGCATCTACGTCGACGCCACCCACCTGTACCGCGCCCGCTGGTTCATGGACCAGCGCCAGTTCACCGACGAGGAGCTTGCGTACCTCGCCACCGGCGAGCCTGGCGGTGGAGAAACGCCTGAATGATCACGGTCCATCACCTCAATAACTCGCGCTCGCAGCGCATCCTGTGGCTCCTCGAGGAACTCGGCTGCGAGTATGAGATCAGGAAATACCAGCGGGATCCGCAGACGCTGCTGGCGCCGGCGGAGTTACGCAGCGTGCACCCCCTCGGCAAGTCCCCGGTGATCACCAACGGCGCCGACACCATCGCCGAGTCAGGCGCAATTATCGAATATCTCGTCGACACCTACGGCAAGGGCCGCCTGCGCCCGCCAGAGGGCACGCCCGAACGCCGGCGTTATACGTACTGGCTGCATTACGCGGAAGGGTCGGCGATGACGCCGCTGCTGTTGAAGCTCATTTTCAGCCGGCTGCCCAAGGGACCCATGCCCTTCGTTATCCGCCCGGTGGTAAGGGCGGTCGCCAGCCGCGTCCAGCAGAGCTACATCGATCCGCAACTGAAGGCGCATGCCAGCTACTGGGAAAATGAGCTGGGCAGGTCGCGGTGGTTCGCGGGCGATGAGTTCACGGCGGCGGACATCCAGATGAGTTTCCCCCTGGAAGGCGCGGCGGCGCGCGCGGCCGGGCAGCTGGGCGCCAGGACCAGGCAGTTCCTCGGCCGCATCCACGAGCGACCCGCTTACCAGCGCGCACTCGAGGCGGGCGGGGAATACCAGCTGCTGAGTTAAAAACCGCAGCGTGCCGGCGCGCGATCGGCGAAACTGCGCGCCCGCATTGCATGCTCGAGAGGTCCGCATGAGTTTGTCAGCGCCACGCCGTGCCCGAACGCTCCGCAGCATCCAGGCGGCTGCGCTCGCGGCATGGTTTGCCGGCGCCCTGCCGGTGTCCGCACAGCAAGGCGCGGCGGCGCCCGGCGCCGCACCCACCAAGGGCGCCGTCAGCTACAGCCTGGGCGTTTCGCTGGGCTCGCAGCTGCACGATTCAGGCGTGACGTCGCAGGATATCAGCGGCGCGCGGCTGGCCACGGGCGTAAAGGATGCGCTCACCGGCAAGGTCAAACTGACCCCCGAAGATCGCCAGAACATCGACGGCCTGCTGCGCCGCGCGCACGAGCCGGCGGCCGCGCCCAACGCCGCGGCACCGAACACCCCTCACAACAGCAGTGCGGATAGCTACAGCCTCGGCGTTTCGATGGGTAACCAGCTGCACGCTTCAGGCGTCACGCCGCAGGATGTCAGCGGCGAGCGTCTGGCCGCGGGGGCGCAGGATGCGCTTACCGGCAAGGTCAAAACGACGCCCGAGGATCAGCAGAACATTACCGGGCTCCTGCGCCGCTCGCACGAGCAGGCGGGCGAGACCAACCACCGCGCCGCGGCGGCGTTCCTGGCCGAGAACGGCAAGAAAAAGGGCATCGTCACGACCGCGAGCGGCTTGCAGTACAAAGTACTCGCCGCCGGCAGCGGCGCCCCGCCCAAGGCGACCGATGAGGTGGTCGTGAACTACCGCGGGGCGCTCCTGGATGGCACGGAGTTCGACAGCTCTTACAAGCGCGGGGAACCGGCGACCTTCGCGGTCGATCACGTCATTCACGGCTGGACGGAAGCGCTGCAGCTGATGAAGCCCGGCGCCAAGTACCAGTTGTTCATTCCGCCGCAGCTGGCCTATGACCTGCAGCCACCGCCCGGCAGCGGGATTGCGCCCGGCTCGCTGCTCGTGTTCGATGTGGAGCTGCTGAGCGTCAAGGGGCAGTAGCGGCCGCCCCTTGGGGCGGGCGCGGGCGGCGGGCTCAGCCTTCGGCGTTGGCGCCGGGAGTAAAGCGCATGGGCTTGGTCACCCCGAGGCGTGTGAGTTCGCGCAGCACCCCGTCAGCCAGGTCCTGGCAGCCCGCGCGCTCGAACGCGGGAGCCGCGGCCCAGTCGTAGGCCCAGGGTTGCGCGCTGCGCAATGCCTGCGGCTCATCGAGGTAGCGCGGGATGACGTGCGCGTGCAGCGCCGGCTCCTGGTTGCCGAAGATCGCGTAGTTGATGCGCGCCGCTCCCGTCACCTTCAGGAGCGCATCCCCGAGGCGCGACATGTCGGACAGGAACGCGATGCGTTCGCGCGCCCCGAGGGAGTTCAGGTCCGGCACCACCGGATCCGGCAGCAGCAGCGCGTAGCCGCGCACGAACTGCCGCTCGCCGAACACCGCCCAGCCGGTGAACAGGCGCGCGATCACGCGCGGATCGCGGCCGTCGCGGGCGGCGATCACCTGGGTATGGATGGCGGTCAGCGGTTCCGCTGCGGTTTCGTTCTTCATGGCGCGCCCGGCGACCGGAACACGAAATATACAGCACCCGGCACCGGATTCATGGCGCGATGACGCCACCGCTGTCGCCCGGGTGGGTATTGACCGTCACCACGGTCGCCTTGGGAAAGAAGTTGAATTCCGAGGCGCTCGCCCAGGTATACGCGCCCATGGCGCGGCCGATGACCAGATCGCCGATCTTCAGCGCCGGCAGCATGAGGTTTTCGGCGATCACGTCGATGCTGTCGCAGGTGGGTCCGGCGAGCACCGAGGGCAAAAGCTCGCCGCCGGCGCGCAACACTTCCACCGGGTAGCGCGCGTGATCGAACAGCTGACCGCTGTAGCTGCCGTAGAGCCCATCATCGAGGTAGTACCACCAGTGCCCTTCGCGGCGTGCACGGCCCATGACGGTGGCGACCCCGATCGCGGCGGGACCGACGACGTAGCGGCCGGGCTCGGCCAGCACGCGCACCCGCCGCGGCAGCTTCGCGAGCGCCGCGCGCAGCGGGGCACAGAAGCGCTGGATGTCCTGCACCGGCTGCGCGTAGCTGATCGGAAAGCCGCCGCCGATGTCGAGCGTATCGAGCGAGCCGAGTTTCTCGCGGCGGCCCACCCGCAGGAGTCGCGCGCACACCTGCAGCGCCTCGACGTGCTTGGTGGCCGAAGAGGCCTGCGAGCCGGCGTGGAAGGACAGGCCGCGCACGTCGATGCCGAGGTCCGCCGCCAGTCGCGCCAGCGGCAGGACGTCTTCCGGGTCGCAGCCGAATTTGCGCGACAGATCGCACACCGCGCCCGTGGCGCGAAACGACACGCGCAGCAGCAACTGCACCTCACCCGCGAGCTGCGCGAACTTGCGTACCTCGTCGGGATTGTCGGCGACGAAGGTGCGCACGCCGAATTTAAGTGCGTTGGCGATATCCCGGGGCCGCTTGATCGGGTGGGTATGGATGCAGCGCCCGGGAGCCACTCCCAGGCGCTCGACCAGTTGCACTTCACCGGTGGTCGCCAGATCCAGGCAGCCGCCCTCGGCGATGACCGCCTGCACGACCGCCGGATGCGGCATGGGTTTCAAGGCGTAGTGCAGCGCGACCCGCGGCAGTGCCTTGCTCAAAGCGCGCCACTGCGCGCGTACGCGCTCGCAATCCAGGATCAGAAGCGGCGAGCCAAACTCGCGCACCAGGCGGCGGACTTCGGCCGGTTCGAACGGATCGATGAATCGCGGGCGGCGCACCCGCGCAGTCTATGGCAATACGGCCATCGTGCCCGTGACATCGTCGCTCTCGGCGACATTGCTCGCGGCGCGCAGCAGCCGATCGCGGATGGCGTCCCAGCGCTCCCCGTCCGGGACGGTCTGCACGAGGATTTGCTGGCAGCCCGCCTTGTCGAGGGTGCGCAGGTTCGCGTACAGGTCGCGGCCGAAACTCTCGGGTCGCCGGCCCGCGTTGATCCAGGTGACGTACTTGTGGGCGCGCAGCGGCAGGCGCTGCGCCAGCACCGCAACGCGCCGGCCACCCGCGGAGGCGGCGTCCGCCTGTGCATCGATCTCCCCGGCCATTACCAGTGTCATGGGCGTCGTGGGAGCGTAGTGAGTGGGAGTGCCTCCCGGGACGCGCGAGGACTGCGCACCCGGGCCGACCAGCAGCTCGCCGGCGACGGCGCGCACCTGTGCGGCGGTGATGCCGCCCGGACGCAGCAACCGCACGGTGTCGCCCTCGAAGGCGACGATCGTGGATTCGAGGCCAAGCTGACACTCGCCACCATCCAGAATGACGCGCACCGCATCGCCCAGTTCCTCGCGCACGTGCTCGGCGCGGGTGGGCGAAAGCCGTCCATAACGGTTGGCCGAGGGCGCGGCGATGCCGCCGCCGAAGGCGGTCAGAAGCTGCTGCGCCATCGGGTGCGCCGGCACGCGGATGGCGATGGTGTCCTGGCCGCCGGTGATGACGTCATGCACGTGGGCGGCGCGCGGCATCACCATGGTGAGGGGTCCGGGCCAGAACGCCTCGGCGAGGCGGGTCGCCGCCTGCGGCACTTCGCGCACCCAGCGATGCAGAAAGCGCGGATCGTCCAGGTGCACGATCACCGGATGAGTCGACGGACGTCCCTTGGCCTCGAAGATCTTGCGCACCGCGGCCGGGTTCTGCGCGTTCGCGCCGAGCCCATAGACCGTCTCGGTGGGGAAAGCCACGAGCTCACCGTCGCGCAGGGCCTGCACGGCGCTCTCGATTTCTACCTGGGTTGCTCTGACTACACGGACCATAGTTAAGAGCGATTCTAGCAAGGCGCTGGCGAGCGCCGGTCGCGTGTTGCGCCAAAGCCGCACCTGCGTCACAGCATGCGGAAATGCCACTGGAAAAGACGGCGTGATCTGCCGACGCGGCTGTCGCGATCCGCCGACGCAAGCGCTGCCTATGGCAGCTATTCGAGCGCGCGCCGCTGCCAGGTGCCGTTGGGTGAGCGCGTCAGTTCGTAGGCGGGCCAGTAGTGCCGGTCGAGTTTCAGCGTGATCACTTCCGGTGCGTTGTTCCAGGTGATGGTCTTGCAGGCGCACTGAAGAGCGGTCGGGGCGGCCCGACACCGCCTTAAGAAAGGTGTCCAGATCCGGTGTCGGCATGCCGTCAACCTCGACAATGCGCCGGCCCGGAAACAGTCCGTAGCGGGTCGCCGGCGAGCCGTAGGCGAAATAGCCCACGTACACGCCCAGCGGCGCGATGCCGCGCTGCACGCTCATGGCCCGATGCGGCGCCTGCAGCGTCGCCCCACCCCATTGCACCAGGCGGTCGACATCCATGCCGGGCAATTCGGCGGTGGGCACCTCGAGTGACTGCTCGCCCTGGCCGCGCCACACGGTGACGGCGACGTGGTCCTTGTCAGCCGCCGCCCGCTCCACTTCGCGAATCCGGGTCACGACGCGACCGTCGATGGCCAGCAGCAGGTCCCCCTGCTGCAGGAGCTGCGCAGCGGCGAGCCGCCCACCATGCGCACGATCGACAGGACCTGGCGGTGCGTCGCGTTGTGCTGCGCCAGGCGCTGCGTCCAGGCTTCCGGCAGGCCGATCTGCCGCGCATTGGCGAGCGGCACGGCGGCGAGCTCCGCCTCGAGGGAATGCAGCGGCCGGTTGTCGCGCACGCGGTCGAGCATGTCCGCCACCAGCTCGATCGGCACGCCGCGGTTATCCTGGGCAATCTCGCGCGCCGTTCTCGTAGGCGAAGCTCGACCAGATGCCGAGCACCCCGCCGGCTGCATCGGCGAGCACGCCGTCAAACTCCAGCGGCGGATTGACTAGCTGGACGGTCTCGATGTTGCTGTCGCGGAAACGCATGGTGCGCGATAGCGGCAACTCCAGAGGATCGATGCTCGCGATCTCGGTGCTGCGCGCGTGCATTTCGCTGTCGCCGGCTAAGCCGACGACCCACACCGTCTCACCGGCGCGCAACTCGCGCGGCGACGAGTTTCGCCGCGCGCACCGGGTGGCGCCGATGAGCTTCGGATCGTAGGCCACCACCGCGAAATTGTGTTGCGGGTGGATGTATACCACGCGACCCGGGACCTGCACGGTGCCGGCGAACGTCACGGTAACGTCGCCGATCGCCACCGGCACGGTATTGCGATCCACCACGACGAGTCCGCGCTGCGCGTCCACCACCAGTCCCGTGCCGTGATAGTTGTGCTCGGTGATGCCCGATACCGAATACGGCATGTCGAAGGTCACCATGGCGAGCGCCGGCGCCAGCGCATCCAGCCGCGGATCCTTGAAATGCGGGAAGGTCGTGGCGCTCACCGCGGGCGGCGACGGCTGCGGGCCGGCGGCCAGGGCTTTGCAATCCCACAAGCCCTCGACGTCGTTGCGATTGCAGTGATTCGCGGGGAACCACAGGCGGTCCATGCGGATGGCGCGCAGCTGGCTGCCGTTCGGATCGTCGATCGTGACGTAGCGGGCGGTCGCATGATCGCCATCGCCGAGACGCGCAATGCCGGCTTCAAAATCCGCCAGCGTGTTGGTCGGCACGCCGTTGAGCGCCATGATGACCGCCGCCGCGGGCAATACCGGCGGCACCAAACAGGTAGCCGGGATTGGCGATGTAAACCCCGCGCGTCGGGCGGTTGAAATAGCGCGCCTGCTCATACGACAGCGTGTGCACCACGGCGTCGCCAACTTCCGCGTAGGCGCTCGGGGTGATGGCGTGCAGATCGCCCACCGGCAGCCGCGCCGTCACCGCCTTGCCGCCGCGCACCAGCTCCATATCCACCTGCGCGCCGACGCCGTCGTCGAGCACTTCCTCCAGCGGCTCGAACTGCGTCACGTAGCGGCCGTTGAGGCGCACCAGGATGTCCCCGGGTTGCAGCAGGTTCTCGCTCGGACTGCCCGGCAGCACCTCGGTCACGACCAGCATGCCGGTGTTGCGCGGGAAGGCCTTGCGGACCTGCGCTTCGGTGCCGGCATCCAGCCCGAGCCGCGCCAGCTCGTCGTAGGGCATGTAGTTGAACACCGTGTAGAGCGTGCCGCGCGTGACCGGCTTGCCCTCCTGGATAAGTCCAAGCGCGCGGCGTACGCGCCCGAGCGGCAGGTAAAAGCTCGAGGCGGAGCTGCTGGCGCCGCCGGCGTTGAGCCCGACGACGCGGCCATGGATATCGATGACGGGCGAGCCGGAGGAACCACCCGAAGTCCCGGAGGCCGCCTGCAGGTAGAAGGTGTTGAAGTCGTTGTATTGCGCGATGCCGTAGTCGGGCGCGTCGCGGTCCAGGCGCGCCAGCGTGCCGGCGAGGATCGACAGCTGCTCGCCGGCGTTGTTGCCGACGACACGGATCTCGCGCCCGATCTGCGCTCCTTCCGGGTACAAGGGCAGTGCCTTGGGCGCGATGAATCGCAGTTTCTTCGGATCGAAGCGGTAGAGCCCGAAGTCGTGCACGGGGTCGCGGTACACCGGGTAAAGCTGCACCTCCTCACGATCCAGGAACGTGGCTTCGGCGGTCACGGGACCCGGCGTCACGACATGCCGGTTGGTGAGAATCAGTCCGCGCTCGGCGTCCACGACGAAACCGGTTGCCTGCGCCGTTGCGTTCCACTCCGTGTCGAAGGCGCGGGTGGCGTCGAGGTCAATCGACACTACGCTCCCGGCAATGCGCCCGAGCGTCACCGCCCAGTCCGGGTTGGCCTCCGCAGCCGCGGGAGGCGCCGGCAGTGACGGCGGCGCGCCTGCCGGCGGCGCGGCGGGCGCGGGCTGCGTCTCGCCTGGCGGCGTGGGCGGCAGCGCAGGAGCCGCCGTAGTTGCGGCGCGCGGCGGATCGGCCGCCTGCACGGTGGCGCACCACGCAAGCAGGCACAGCCGCAGCACGCACGAGAATCGCATCTAGGGTGGGTTCCTAACGGCCAACCAGCACCAGGAGCCACACGGCAACCAGCAGTACGAAGGACATGAGCACGGCGGCGGAGCCGATATCCTTGGCGAGGCCGGCGAGTGCGTGCCGTTCGAAGCTGATGCGATCCACGGTCGCCTCGATGGCGCTGTTGATGAGTTCCACGATGAGAATAAGGAGCACCGGGCCGATGAGGAGGGCGCGCTCAATCCCGCTGTGTCCGAGCCATAGCCCTAAAGGTATGACGAGCACGGCGAACGCGAGTTCCTGGCGAAACGCAGCCTCTTCGCGGAAGGCTCCCGCCAGTCCAAGCACGCTCGAGCGCAACGCGCGCAACACGCGCGTGGCGCCACGGGGTTTATAGCGGTCTACGGCTGTGCTGCCGGCTTCCATGTCAGATCCAGTTGCCTGGCCGCCCGAACGTCATCCAGGCGGCGCACCGGCATGGTATGCGGTGCGCTCTTCACCCGCTCGGGTTCCTGTTCGGCCTCTTTCTGGATCTGTGACATGGCCGCCACAAACGCGTCCAGGATGTCCTTGCTCTCGGTCTCGGTCGGCTCGATGAGCAGGCATTCCGGGACCAGTAACGGAAAGTAAGTTGTGGGGGCATGGAAGCCGTAGTCCAGCAGGCGCTTGGCGAAATCCATCGCGGTCACGCCGTGCTCACGCGCCTGGCGCCTGAGCGTGACGATGAACTCATGACTGGCGCGCCGCTCGGGGTAGGCCGCATCGAAGCCGGCGGCCTTGAGCTGCGCGAGCAGGTAGTTGGCGTTGAGGGTTGCGTACTCCCCGACCCGGCGCATGCCGTCGCGCCCGAGGAGACGCATGTAGATATAGGCGCGCAGCAGCACCCCGGCGTTGCCCATGAACGCCGACAAGCGTCCGATCGAGTGCGGCAGGTCGGCCTGGGTGAGCCAGCGGAATCGCTCGCTTTCCATAGCGACGATGGGCAGCGGCAGATAAGGCATGAGGCGCGCGCCCACCCCGACCGCCCCTGCTCCCGGCCCGCCGCCGCCGTGCGGCGTCGAGAAGGTCTTGTGCAGGTTCATGTGGATGACGTCGAAACCCATGTCCCCGGGACGCACCTTGCCGAGGATCGCGTTCAGGTTAGCGCCATCGTAATAAAGGAGGCCCCCGGCTTCGTGCACGATGCGCGCGACTTCTTCGATGCGCCGCTCGAACACCCCGAGCGTCGAGGGGTTGGTGAGCATGATGCCGGCGGTGTTGGGGCCGACGGCGGCCTTGAGCGCCTCGACATCGACGTCGCCGTGCGCGTCGACCGGGATCTCGCGCACCACGCAGCCGCACATGGTCGCGGAGGCGGGATTCGTGCCGTGCGCCGCCTCGGGCACGATGATCTCGGTGCGCCGCAGATCGCCGCGGGCACGGTGATAGGCGCGGATCATGGCGACGCCGGCAAACTCCCCGTGGGCGCCGGCCATGGGACTCAAGGCCACGCCCTGCATGCCGGTCACTTCCTTCAGCATCTCCTGCAGTTCGTACATGCAGGCGAGGAAGCCCTGGCCGTGGGACTCGGGAGCGAGCGGGTGGCGGCCCAGGAACTCCGGCAGCATGGCGTACTGGTTACAGGCCTTGGGGTTGTACTTCATCGTGCACGACCCGAGCGGGTAAAAGTGCGTGTCGATGGAGAAGTTCAGCTGCGAGAGGCGCGTGAAGTGGCGCACCGCTTCCAGCTCGCCCACCTCCGGCAGCTCCGGGGCGCTGCTCCGGCGCAGCTGCGCCGGCAGATCCGCCAGCACTGCGGGCGGGGTCTCCTGCGGCCACTGGTCGCTCGCTCCACGTCCCGCGTGCGAGTACTCGAAAATCACTTTTTCACGGGCAGCCATGTCGTCCTCAAGCCGCGCGGGCCGTGTGAATCACCTCAGCGAGCGCTGCGGCGTAGCGCTCGATATCGGCCGGGGTCTTGGTCTCCGTGGCGCACACCAGGAGCGCGTTACCAAGCTCCGGGAAGTAGCCGCCCAGATCCAGGCCGCCGTGGATGCCGCGCTCTGCCAGCGCTTTCAGCACCGGCGCCACCGGACGGTCAAGCACCAGCACGGCCTCGTGGAAACACGGGCCGGTGAACGCAAGTCGCACGCCCGCCACGCGGGTGAGCGCCGCGATGAGCTCGCGCGTGCGCGCGTGCGCGGCGGCCGCGGTGCGCGCCAGTCCCTGCGGACCCATGAGCGACAGGTAGATCGTCGCCGCGGTCATCAACAGCCCCTGGTTGGTGCAGATGTTGGAAGTCGCCTTAGCGCGGCGGATGTGCTGCTCGCGCGCCTGCAGCGTGAGCGTGAAGCCCTCGCGGCCGGACAGATCGAGCGTGCGGCCGACGATGCGCCCGGGCATCTGGCGCACGTACTCCATGCGCGTGGTCATGAAGCCGAAATACGGGCCGCCGGACGACAGCGGCACCCCTAAGGGTTGCCCTTCGCCCACCGCGATGTCCGCACCGCGCGTGCCCCACTGCGCCGGGGGCTTCAGCAGCGCGAGTGAGGTCGGGTTGACCACCGCGATCACGAAAATATTGCGCGCGTGTGCCCAGTCGGTGAGCGCATCGACATCCTCCAGCCGGCCGAAGAAGTTCGGTTGCTGGATGACGAGTGCCGTCACGTCCTGGCCATCGTATTTCTTCAGCGACGCCGCCGGCGTGATGCCCTCCTCGGTGCAGTACGGGAGCTCGAGGAACTTCAGCCCCATGTTGGACGCGCTGGCGACGGCCACCTGGTGGTAGTGCGGATGCACGGTCGCGGGCACGAGTACCGTGAGGGACCTGGACTTGCGATTCGCGCGTACCGCCATGAGCGCCGCTTCCGCCATGGCCGAGGCGCCGTCGTACATCGAGGCGTTGGCGACCTCCATGCCGGTGAGGCGCGCGATCATGCTCTGGAATTCGTAGATCACCTGCAGGGTGCCCTGGCTCGCCTCCGCCTGGTAGGGGGTGTAAGCACTGTAGAACTCGCCACGCGTCGTGACCGCCCACACCGCCGCCGGGATGTGATGCTCGTAGGCCCCGGCGCCAATGAAATTCAGCGGCGCGCCGTCCAGGCGGGCGCGCTCGGTCATCAGCCGCCCGATGGCCATTTCGTTGAGTTCCTCGGGGATGCCCGCGAGGGACTTCACGCGCAGGTTCTGCGGGATCTCGTCGAACAGGTCCTCGATACGCCTGGCGCCAATCGCGGCGAGCATCGCCGTGACGTCCGGGGGCGTGTGGGGAATGAAGGCCACGGCTCAGCCCTCCGCCGCCAGGAATTTCTCGTAGTCCGCCCCTGACATGAAGGTAGCGGCCGCGAGCGCCCCGGGTGCGGGACGTAACCGCATCAGCCACGCCGCGTAAGCATCCGTGTTCACCGCTTCCGGCTCGTTCGCAAGCCGCGGGTTGCCCGCGGTGACCTCGCCGGCGATGGGCGCGTAGACGTCGGAGGCCGCCTTGACGGATTCCACCACCGCGCACGCCTCCCCGGCCTTGACGACACGGCCCGCGTCGGGGACCTCGACGAACACCAGATCCCCGAGGGAGTGCTGGGCGTGATCGGTGATGCCGATCTCAACCGTGCCGTCGGGGAGTGTCCGCACCCACTCGTGCGACCTGGTGTACTTAAGATCAGCGGGGACAGTGCTCATGATGTAACTCCAACCAGTGCCTTGCCGTTACGGACGAACGGCGGCTTCACGACCCGCGCGTTCAGGAGCTTGCCGCGAATGTCGACCTGCACACGCTCGCCGGTGGCGGCCGGCACGCGCGCCAGTGCGATCGAGCGTTCGAGCGTCGGGGAAAAAGTCCCGCTGGTGGTCTCGCCGTCGCCCGCCGCGCCCGCCATGACTTTCTGGTGACTGCGCAGCACGCCGCGATCCTCGAGCAGGAGGCCGACGAGCTTCTTCGACGCGCCGCTCTTCTTAATGGCGGCGAGGGCTTCGCGGCCGATGAAGGCGCGTTCCTGCGGTTCCATCGCCACCGTCCAGGCAAGCCCTGACTCGAATGGGTGGGTGTTTTCGTCCATGTCGTTGCCGTAGAGGTTCATACCGGCTTCGAGACGCAGCGTGTCGCGTGCGCCGAGTCCGCAGGAAGCCACGCCCAGCTCATTGAGCTTGCGCCAGGCCGGCACCGCGTCCGCGGCCGGCATCATGATCTCCAAGCCATCCTCGCCGGTGTAGCCGGTGCGCGCGACAAACCAGCCGCCGAGCTCGCGCCCGACGAAGGGCTCGAGCGCCAGCGCCGCCTGCGCGTCCGCGGGCTTGAGCAGTTGCGCGGCCTTGGCACGTGCTTCCGGTCCCTGGATGGCGAGCATGGCCAGATCATCGCGCTCGGTAACGTCTATTCCGAAGGCGCCCGCCTGGCTGCGAATCCATGCGAGATCCTTGTCGCGCGTGCCGGCATTCACCACCAGGCGAAACCAGGACTCGCTGAGGAAGTACACGATGAGATCATCGAGCACGCCGCCCCGCGCATTGAGCATGCAGGTGTAGAGCGCCTTGCCAGGCAGCTTGAGTTTCGCCACATCATTGGCAAGCAGGTGCCGGAGGAATGCCCGCACCCGCGCACCCTTCAGGTCCACCACGCACATGTGCGAGACGTCGAATACACCCGCGGCGCGCCGCACCGCGTGGTGCTCCCCGATCTGCGAGCTGTACTGCACCGGCATGTCCCAGCCGCCGAAGTCCACGATGCGGGCGCCCAGTTCCTGGTGCAGCCTGAACAACGGGGTCTGTCGTCCCATACGGCGTCTCCAGCCAATAAAAAAGGCGGCAGGCGCCTGCAGTACAGGTGCGCCTGCCGCCCTTCTGTCCTGTGACCTGAGAGATCAGGTGCGCTTCAGGCGTACCGCTCCCCTTCGGTGGGCAGACCCTCAAGAGTAAGGACCCGCCGCTCTCCAGAAGCCCCTGCAGGACGCTCGCGCGTCCCGCCGTCTGCCGTTCTTGTGCCTGAGCGTTTCCGGGCGGAATTTGCGCCTTCGGCGGCCCGGGACGTCAGCGCCGGACTCTCTCCGAACAGACTTTCATTCGGGGCGCGTCATGATAGCAGTCCGAAGTAGAATCTGCGCATTCCGAAGGCAGTGCAGTTCACATGAGCATTCCGCGCCGTTCATCAGTCCAGGTCGTCATCGGCGCAGTCCGCGTCGGGGGCGGCGCCCCGATCGTGGTGCAGTCGATGACCAATACCGACACCGCGGACATCGACGGCACCGTGGGGCAGGTGCAGGCGCTCGCGCGCGCCGGATCCGAGCTCGTGCGCGTGACGGTTAACACCACGGAAGCCGCCGCCGCGGTCGCTCCCATCCGCGAGCGACTCGATCGCGCCGGGGTACGAGTGCCCCTGATCGGGGACTTCCATTTCAACGGTCACAAGCTGCTGCGCGAGCATCCCGAGTGCGCCGCCGCGCTCGCCAAGTACCGTATCAATCCCGGCAACGTCGGGCGCGGAGCCAAGCGCGATCCGCAGTTCGCGGAAATGATCCAGATCGCCTGTCGCAACGATAAGCCGGTGCGCATCGGCGTGAACTGGGGCAGCCTGGATGCGGACCTGCTCACCCGCCTCATGGACGAGAATTCTGCGCTGCCCGAACCGCGCGATGCACAAGAGGTCACGCGCAGTGCCGTGGTGCTGTCGGCCCTGCAGAGCGCGCAGCGCGCCGTGGAGCTGGGACTGCCGCCGAACCGGATCATCCTGTCGGCGAAGGTAAGCGGAGTGCAGGACCTGATCGCGATCTATCGTGATCTCGCGGCACGCTGCGACTACCCCCTGCACCTCGGGCTCACCGAGGCCGGCATGGGTTCCAAGGGCATCGTCGCCTCCACGGCCGGCATGGCGGTGCTGCTGCAGGCAGGAATCGGCGACACCATCCGCGTGTCGCTTACGCCCGACCCGGGCGGGGATCGCACCCAGGAGGTTATCGTCGCGCAGGAGATCCTGCAGACCATGGGGCTGCGCGCGTTCACGCCGATGGTGGTCGCCTGCCCGGGCTGCGGGCGTACCACCAGCAGTTTTTTCCAGGAGCTCGCGCAGCAGATCCAGTCCCACATCCGCACGCGCATGCCGCAGTGGGCGCGCGAGTACTCAGGCGTTGAGGACATGAGCGTCGCGGTCATGGGCTGCGTCGTCAACGGCCCGGGCGAGAGCAAGCACGCGAACATCGGCATCAGCCTGCCGGGCACCGGTGAGCGGCCGGTGGCGCCGGTCTACGAGGACGGCGCCAAGACGGTCACGCTCAAGGGTGAGCACATCGCCGCGGAGTTCCAGGAAATCGTCGAACGATACGTCGCACGCACCTACGCACGCAGGGAGAGTCCATGAGTGCTCTGGCGGAGCGCAAGTGCAAACCCTGTGAGGGCGGCACACTGCCGCTGACTCCGGCCGAGGCGCAGCAGTACCTGGCGCAAGTCTGCTCCGCGTGGACACTAACGCAGGACGCGCACGCCCTGCAGCGCAAATTCGGCTTCAAGGACTTCTACCGCACCATGAGCTTCGTGAACGCGCTGGCGCATGTTGCCAACATCGAGGACCACCACCCGGATCTTGAGGTCGGCTACAACTACTGCCGCGTCACCTTCACGACGCACTCCATCCGGGGGCTGTCGGAGAACGACTTCGTGTGTGCCGCGAAGGTGGACTTGATCCCGCTGCAGTAGTTCGATCTCACGTGCGCAGCTGGCGGCGCTCCCACAAGCTGCGTTGCCGCCTGACCCATTGATCCAGCAGGCGAAGCGCCTGGGGTTCGAGACGACAGGTGCGCACGCGCCCGACCTTTTCCGTGTGAATCAAGCCAGTCTCCTCCAGCACTTGCAGGTGCTGCAGCACCGCAGCCACGGACATCGGCAGCGGCTCCGCGAGCAGGCTCACGGACGCGTCCCCATAGCTGAGGCGCTCGAGAATGAACCTGCGGGTGGGGTCGGCGAGCCCGCGGAAGAGAGCATCCAAAGCGCGATAGTTAAGCATTTACTTAACTATAGGAAATTGGGTGGCACCACACCACTCTCAGCGAACCCTCAGCGCGCCGCCCGCGGCAACTCCCCGCTCATGCCCAGCGCGCGGCGGATAAATACGCGCCGCAGCTCCGGTGCGCTGTTCACCCACGAGAGTCCCTGCTGCGCCAGGCGCGCGAGCGGTCCGGTACCGTGTGCCAGGAAGCGGTCGAACCCGTCGATCGCGGCACTCATGAGGGCGAGCTCGCTCTTGCGCCAGCGCTCGTAGCGGCGCAGCACCCCGAGCGCTCCGGGATCCTCCCCGCCAGCGCTTGCCGCGAGCACGAGTTCGGCAAGCGCCGCGGCGTCGAGCAAGCCCAGGTTCACGCCCTGACCGGCGAGTGGGTGCACCACGTGCGCCGCATCCCCGATCAGCGCCACCCGCCGTGCCACGTAGCGCGGCGCACGCAGCCGCCGCAGCGGAAAGGACTGGCGCGCGCTCACGAGCCGCGTCGCCCCGAGCGCGAGATCCGAGGCCCGGTCCAGTTCCAGGGCGAAGTCCGCGTCGCTCGCGGCCATGAGGCCCGGCGCCAGCTCCTCATCCGCCGACCACACGATGGAGCTCGTGCCGTCGGCGAGCGGCAGAAAGGCGAGCGTCCCGGCCTTCATGAAGCGTTGCCAGGCGGTCATCTCATGCGAGCGGGCGGTCGCCACCGTCGCGACTATCGCCGTCTGGCCGTAGCTGCCGACCTGCGCGGAAAGGCCGGCTGCCTCGCGCACCGCCGACTGGGCACCGTCGGCCCCGACGATGAGGCGCGCGCTGAAGGTGCCGCGGGACGTCTGCACCTCCACCGCGTCCTCGCCAATGCGCAGAGCTGAGAGTTGTGCAGGCTCGAGGCGGCCGCCTGAGCGTGTGAACGCCTCGAGGAGCGCCGTCTGCAGCAGCCGGTTCTCCACGATGTAGCCGAGGTTCGGCTCACCGACATCGGCCGCGTCGAACACCAGCACCGCCGCGCTCGTGGGCGACACGCTTTCGTGCCAGATGCGCATGCGCTCGTAGGCACACAGCCGTGGCCCGAGTATCCCGGGCCAGGCCCCGGCGCTTATCAGTGTGCGTTCGCTGGCGCGCGACACGGCGACGACGCGCGCTTCGAGCGCCGCACCCACGGGGAGCGACGCGGGCGGCTTGGGCTCGAGGAGCGCCACGGACAGTCCCGCGCCACCCGCGCCGCGCGCGAGCAGGGCTGCCGCACAGGCACCGACCGGGCCGCCGCCCACGATCAGGACGTCATACATGCCGCACCGGCAGTCCCCGGGCGAGCCTGGGAGTGGGTCCGCCAAACCCGGCGCTGACGCGCGCCAGCGCGCTCTTTGCCGGTGGCGCCAGATCGAACATCAGCAGTCCCAGGTCGCGCAGCAGCGGCACGCCCGGGCGCGTATCCGCGAACAGCTTCACCAGGGAGTCGGTGAAGCGCGTGACGCCCTCGCGATCGCGCGCCCGCCAGTCGCTGAAGGTGCGCAGCAGCGCGGGCAGTCCGACATCGCCGCTGGCGTTCGCGATCAGTTCCGCGAGCATCGCCGCATCGCGCAGCCCTAAATTGAATCCCTGGCCCGCGACCGGGTGCAGCGCCTGCGCCGCGTTGCCGATCAGCACGGTGCGGGTCGCGACCGTGCTCACCGCACGCGTGAGCTTCAAAGGATATGAGCCGCGACGACCGGCGCGCACGAAGCGCCCGGCGCGCCAGCCAAACTGCGCCTGCAGGCTGGCAAGGTAGCCGGCCTCCCCGAGCGCGAGCAGCTCCTGCGCCCGTTCGGGCCGACAGGCCCAGATCACCGCGTAGCTGCCGTCGTGCACCGGCAGCACGGCGAGGGGGCCGGCGGGCGTGAAGCGTTCGTAGGCGATGCCCTGATGCGCACGCTCCGCAGCCACGTTCGCCACCACCGCGACCTGCGCGTAATCTTCCACCGCGGCGTCGATCCCGGCGGCCACGCGCAACTGCGAATGCGCGCCGTCGGCGGCGACCACCAGGCGTGCGGCGACGCGCTCGCGCCTGCCTGATCCGTCCGTCACGGTGAATCCGACGCCCGCCGCGCTGATGTCGAATTCTTCAGCGCGGGCCGGCACGCGCAGCGTGATGCCGTGAGCGCGGGTGAGCGCACCCCAGAGCGCCGCTCCGATGGCACGATTGGCCACGACATAGCCGAGCGCATCGATACCCTGCTCGCGTGCCTGCAGGCGCGAGAACCCGAAACGCCCCGCATCCGAGACATGGATGGCACGGATCGCGGCGGCAACGGGCGCGATTGCGTCCCAGACGCCCAGGCCGGCGAAAATCCGCCGGCTGGCATTGCCGAGCGCGGTGGTGCGTTCATCGAAGCTCGTCTGGGCCGCCGAATCGAAGGAGGTGCTCTCCACCAGCAACACCCGCACGCCGGTGCCAGCCAGCGCGAGCGCGAAACTGGCGCCGACCATACCGCCGCCGATGATGGCGACGTCGGTATCGTGGGGCGCGGGTGCGGTGCTGGTGTCGGCCATGCGGGCCTGCGAGGGCGCTTGGCGTCAGCCGCGCGCCATCAATGCCTCGATTTCTTCCACTGCCTTCGGCGCGCGCGCGCTCAGAACTTCCGGCGCGCGCCGGGTCACGACCACGTCGTCCTCGATGCGGATTCCTATGTTACGGAAGCGCTTCGGGACGCCGCGCGCAGAAGCCGGCAGGTAAATGCCGGGCTCGATGGTGAGCGCCATGCCCGGCTCGAGCACCCGCCATTCGTCGCCCACCTTGTAGTCGCCGACATCGTGCACGTCGAGCCCGAGCCAATGGCCGGTGCGGTGCATGAAGAAGCGCCGGTAGGCGCCGGAACGGATGAGTTGCGCCACGCGCCCCTTGAGCAGACCCAGCCTGACCAGCCCCTGGGTGATGACCCGCACCGCGGCCGCATGCGGATCATCCCAGTGATTCCCGGGACGCACCTTGTCGATCGCCGCGCGGTTCGCCTCGAGAACCACCTCGTAGACGGCGCGCTGCTCGCTCGTGAAGCGGCCGTTGACCGGCAGAGTACGCGTGATGTCGGAGGCGTAACACTCGAACTCGCAGCCGGCATCCACCAGCAGCAGGTCGCCATCGCCCAGGGGCTGGTCATTGTCGCGGTAGTGCAGGATGCAGCTGTTCGCACCGCCACCCACGATCGGCGCATAGGCGGTATCGGCGTTATGGCGGCGGAACTCGTGCAGCAGTTCGGCCATCACCTGGTACTCGGTGGCGCCGGGGCGGCAGAAGCGCATCACCCGCTGGTGCGCGCGGGCGGCGATCTGCGAGGCGGTGCGCAGCAGTTCGATCTCGCGCGTGGACTTGTAGAGCCGCATGTCATGCAGCACGTGATCGAGCGCCACGAACTCCTGCGGCGGGTGGCGGCCGTTGCGCGCCTGGGTCCGCAGGCCATTCACCCAACCCACCACGCGCTGGTCGAAGTCCGCGTACGCGCCCATGGTGTAGAACACCCGCGTGCGGTTCTCGAGCAGGCCGGGGAGGATTTCGTCGATATCGGTGATGGGAAAGGCATCGTCCGCGCCGTAGACGCGCGCGGCCCCGGCGGGGCCCGCGCGGCGGCCGTCCCAGGTTTCGCGCTCCGGGTCGCGATCGCGCACGAACAGGATGTACTCGGCCTGGCGGCGGCCGGGGACGAGCACCGCGACCGCATCCGGCTCGCCGAAGCCGGTGAGGTACTGAAAGTCGCTGTCCTGGCGGAACGGGTATTCGACGTCGTTATTGCGGTGGCGAATGGGAGCCGCGGGCAGCACCGCGATCGAATCGCGCCCCATCAGGCGCATCAACTGTTTACGGCGGCGCGCAAACTCGTCTCTCAGCATTGCCGGGGCGCCCCTAGTGCAGGGGCGCCGCGTCGTCCGGCGCAGGCGCGGGAGCGCGGCGGGCGGCGCTGAGCTCCTCGAACAGGAGCTGCACGCCCACGCGCACGAACTCGACGAGCTCAGCGTAGGCGCTTTCATTTGATTCTTCGGTCTCAGCCCCATCGACCCCGGCGCGGGTGATCTCGGCGAAGTCACGCACGATCTCACCCACCTCCCCCGGCAGGCGGCCGGCATCGGGAATGTTGCCCGCGCCCAGGCCGTACAAAAAACCCTGGCACCATTCGGCGAGCGCGCTGGTGCGGGCTTCGATCGGCTGCGCATCGCTCGGCAGCAGGGGCTCAAAGCCCATGTCCGGCTGCTCCAGTGCGTCGAGCGTGGCGGTGTACACGTCACGCAAGGTCTCGGACGCTCCGGGATCCGCGTGCCCCTCGGGCAGGATCTCCCGCAGCCAGTCCTCGAACTTATAGCCGGCCGCGCCGCACAGGCACCCCGCGAGCGTGCCGTGCGCCTCGGAGGCTTCGGCGAGTGCGTGTTCCTGCGTGAGCAGCTGCTGGATATGTGGAAAGTCCGGGTGGTGCATGGCTGGCGCCAGTATAAATTGACCGGCAGAAGAGCGCGGCCCTATAGTTCCTGACATGAGCGACACCACAAAAACACACCTCGACCTGGAGCTCGCGCGCCTCGCCAAGCGCGTCGAAGAACTGCTGGCGACCCTGGAACATCTGCGCGAAGAGAACCGGGCGCTGCGCACCCGGCACGAGAGCCTCGCCGGCGAGCGCGCGGCCCTGGTGCACAAGAACGAGCAGGTGCGCACCCGCGTCGAAGCCATGATCGGGCGCCTGAAGACCCTGGAGCACGGCGCATGAGCCAGGACCAGGCGCGCGTCAGTGTGCGGATCATGGAGAAAGAGTACGTGGTGGCCTGCCCGTACGATGAGCGTTCGGCGCTGCTGGACGCGGCGGAATTCCTCAACGCCCGCATGCGCGAGATCCGCGACACCGGCAAGGTCGTCGGCCTCGACCGCATCGCCGTCATGTCGGCGCTCAACCTGGCGCACGAGTTCCTCAGAATCAAGGAGCGCGAATCGAAAGTGGACAGCGGCGCGGGCCAGCGGGTCCGCGTGCTGCGTGAACGTGTCGAGAGCGCGCTCGGCAAAGCTCAGCAACTCGATCTGTGATTTGCGGCGCACGGCCCTCAGCCGTCTTGGTGTAGAGTGCAGCTTGCGTCGCCTGCGGTGTTCGATAAGCGGACCGGGTTACCTCGGACCCTAATGGAAACACCCTCGGGACTTTGGGCTTGCGCGCAGCGCTGTGCAGGTCCGCCCTGGAGCGGAAAGCCTTACCTGCCGCAGCTCGTCCCACTTGTTGCTCTGGTTCGAGAGCAACGGTCCGCACCGGCACTTGCGGGTGGCGCTTCCTGATTCGGCCTTGAGTGCTGCCCGCAGAACGCTGCGGGC
The DNA here is from genome assembly GCA_963793895.1 of uncultured Gammaproteobacteria bacterium. Lineage (GTDB taxonomy): Bacteria > Pseudomonadota > Gammaproteobacteria > Steroidobacterales > Steroidobacteraceae > 13-2-20CM-66-19. The sequence goes on along the minus strand of CAWCBV010000004.1, from coordinate 228,374 downwards.
AACGCTCGATGCGCGCCGGCGCAGCCTGCCGGCGCAGATACGCGCCGCCGCCGCGCAACGCCTCGCCCTGAACGTCGACCGCGCGCTGCATCTTGCCGCCGGCCAGCGCATCGCCATCTACGCCGCCCTACCCCACGAGCTGGACACCGCACCGCTGATCGCCCTGGCTGCCAAGCGCGGCTGCCTGATTTACCTGCCGCGCATCGACCGCGCGCGTCGCGCGCGCGGCATGCGTTTTGTCGAGATGCGCGGCGCACTGCGCATCAATCGGCTCGGGATCGCAGAACCGCAGGGCGCTGCTACCTTAAGCGCGCGCTGGCTGGACCTCGTTTTCCTGCCCCTCACCGGCTTTGATCAGCGCGGCGTGCGCCTGGGGTCCGGCGGGGGTTTCTACGATCGCGCCTTCGCCTTCCGGCGCTGGCGCCGCGTCTGGCACGCGCCGCGCCTGGTCGGACTCGGCTACGCCTTCCAGGAGCTTGCGCACCTGGAGGCGGCGGCGCACGACGTACTCATGGATGCAGTGGTGACCGAAGAGGGGATCAGGCGATGCGCTACTGGCTGATGAAGACCGAGCCGCAGACCTTCGGCGTCGACACCCTTGCGGCGGCGCCCCGCCGCACCAGCCCCTGGGACGGCGTGCGCAACTTCCAGGCGCGCAACATGCTGCGCGACGAGATGCAGCGCGGGGATGAGGCCTTCCTCTACCACTCCAGCTGCGAGGTGCCGGGAATAGCGGCCATCATGCGGGTCGTGAAGGGCGGCTACCCGGACGCGACCGCCTTCCAGCGCAAGCATCATCACTACGATGCGGACAGCGACCCGAAGAACCCGCGCTGGTTCATGGTGGACGTGCAGCTGCAGCGTCGCCTCAGGCGCGTCATCACGCTCGAAGAACTGCGCCAGCATGCGGCCCGGGAGCTAAAGGGCATGGTGCTGCTGCGGCCGGGCAATCGCCTGTCGATCACGCCGGTGGAAGCGACGCACTGGAAGTACATTCTCACGCTCGAGTGAGCCGCGCACCGCGCGCAGGCGCGCGCGCCATGACGCACGCCTGCTCAGCACGCACCGCGCGCGCGCGAGTCGCCTAGCACACTTCGCCCCTCGCTCGCTTGTAATTTACATTCGCGTGTATATACTCGGACCCCGGACTAACCCGTCAATTTGGAGATCTAACATGGCGAAGGCAAAGAAGAAGGCCAAGAAGAAAGCTGCTAAGAAGAAATAGTGGCCTTATCTCGGCGGCCACGTAAGTGGCCGCTGAGTCGAATTCGAACACTGTGCCCGCGGCTACTGCGGGCACAGTCATTTCTGGGGGACGGCGATGGCGGCAGACGGTGATACCCGGAAGCAGCGCGCGGCGCAGGCGGCGCTGGACCTCATCGCCACCGGCGCCACCGTCGGGGTCGGCACCGGTTCCACGGTGAATTTCTTCATCGCGGCCCTCGCCGCGCATCCCGGCCGTGTGCAGCGGGCGGTCTCGAGTTCCGAGGCGAGCAGCGCGCGGCTGCGCGCCGCCGGCGTCGCGGTGCTCGACCTGAATGAGCTCGAGGACCTCGATTTGTACATCGATGGCGCCGATGAGGCCACGGCCGAGCGGTGCCTCCTGAAGGGCGGCGGCGGCGCCCTGACGCGCGAGAAGATCATCGCCGCAGCTGCCCGGCGTTTCGTGTGCATCATCGATGACAGCAAGCTGGTCCCGACCCTCGGCAGGTTCCCGCTGCCCGTCGAGGTGATCCCGATGGCGCGCACCCTGGTGGCCCGGCAGCTCGCCGCGGCCGGCGGCCGAGTGGTGTGGCGGGAGGGATTCGTGACCGACAACGGCAACCACATCCTCGACGTTCATGGCCTCACCATTACCGATCCGGTGGGGCTCGAGCGGGAGCTCAGCCAGATCACGGGTGTCGTGACGGTCGGGCTGTTCGCCGCCCGCCCGGCGGACGTGCTGCTCATCGGCACCGCACAGGCGGTCCTGACCCGCTGACGAAACGCCCCGGCGCGTTCCCTTACAGCACGGCGCGCGTGCGCGGCATCTGAACGCATTCACACAATCGCAGCGCGTTCCTGCGCATCTAAACCGGGGTGATATTCACTTCACCTCGGAGAACGCCATGAACACAGTGAAACCGGATCGTCATTCATCCTCCCCCTGGCCCGTGGCTCTCGCAGCGCTCGCGTGCCTCTTCGGCGCGACCCCGGTGCTGGCTGAGGCGCCGATGGAAACGCGCTCTGTTGCGGTCCACTACGCGGACCTGGACCTCGGGAGCGCAGCCGGTGCCGGCACGCTGTATCACCGCATCCAGGGAGCCGCTCGTATGGTGTGCGGATACCCTGACCACTCCCTCGCGACACTCGCACAGGTAAGAAGCTGCAACGACGGAGCGATCGCGGAGGCGGTCACGTCCGTGGACGCGCCGCTCCTCAGCGCGATTCACAGCGCGCACCGCGGTGGGACTGTGACTGCCGTGTTCAACGATTGAGCTGCGCCGTTGCCGGACACCCGCCTGGCCGCCGCCGGCCAGGCGGGTGATGCCGTGCACGACATAATCCGCAGCGCGGACCTCAAGCCTGTGAGGTCGCACACGCCTGCCACCTGCGCAAGTTCAGTAACGTGCAGGTAACGACGAACCTCTGAGCTCAGGAGTGCCGCATGTACGCCGCTGAACCCACGGCCGAAGTCCCAACGCTTCAATTGCCTGCCGACCTGGTGGCAGAAATCAGGCGCAGCGGCACCGCCCGGACCGATTTTCGAGTCGAGGGCTGGAAACCGACGCTGATGGAGCGTCTCGCGAGGATGCTGGGGCTCGTCTGACCGGCGCCGGGCAGGCTAGGATGCACGCATGGAGCGTCCCGGCCACCACCTGTCCCGTCCCCTCTACGAAGGATTGCCGTGGATATACATGGCGAGCGGACTGCTCGCGCTCGCCGGCAGTTACTGGCTCGCGGCACACGGGGCGCTGAGCCTCATCGTGGGCCTCTTTGGCCTGGTGGTGCTGATCGGCGGATTTGTGGTGTTGCTGCGGCGGCGGGACTATCGCGAGCTACGCTCGCAGTACGCTGATCCGGACGCCCTCACGCGCGAGGACAAGCCATAGCGCCTTTGAAGGTGGGCCGCGCTACCCGCTGTCCACAGCCGGATCGGGCGCCGCCGCTCCTCCAGCGGCCTGGATCCTCGGTACCGTATCGGCGCTCGAGATGCGGGCACGCGCCGCGCGCTCGTCCACGTAAATGAGCTCATGCTTGCCCACCAGGACGACGTCGCCGTCGTTGAGGTAGTGGCGCCGCACGCGGTTGGACTTTACGAAAATGCCATTGGTGCTGTTCAGATCCTCGACCACGCACGCGTGGGACGTGGTGATCACCTGGCAGTGATGGCGACTCACGAAGCGGCTGTCGATGAACACGTCGTTGTCGGGCGTGCGCCCGACGATGAGCCGCCCGATATACAGCGGGATCTCCTGCACCGTGCGGCCATCGGTCGCCACCAGCAGCTTGCCGAGCGGGTGCCCCTGAATAGCATCCGCGCCCGCCACCTTGCCGGCGTGGCCGGCTGCGGGAAGCGGGTATTGCTGTTTGCGCGCTGAGTACTCGAGCCAGCGCAGCTCGTCCACGGCGGCCATGACGTCGGCGCGCGTGACCGTGTCCCGCTCGGCGGTGAAAGCGGCCATCAGCGCCGTATCGCACAGGGTGTTGACGAGTCGCGGCACCCCGCCGCAGTAACGGAAGATCACCGGGAAGGTGTCGGCGGTGAATATCTCCCGGTCGCCCGCGCCGGCCACTTCCAGGCGGTGCTGGATATAGGCCTGGGTCTCGGCTTCCGAGAGCGTCTGCAGATGAAAGCGCAGCCGCACGCGCTGCGTGAGCTGCGCCAGCTCCGGGGCGTTCAGCTTCTCGTTGAGCTCCGGCTGCCCGGCCAGAATGATGCGCAGCACCTTGTCCTTGGTGGTCTCCACGCCCGACAGGAGCCGCACTTCCTCCAGCACACGCAGGGTGAGGTTCTGCGCCTCGTCGACGATCAGCAGCACCTTGCGGCCGGCGGCGTACTGCTCGATGAGGAAATTGTTGAGCGTGCTGATGAGCTCCGCCTTGCGCATCTTGAAGGGCGAGAAGCCGAACTGCACCAGCACCGCCTGCAGGAAATCCACCACCGAGACCTGCGTCTGGTTTATCTGCGCAACCACCACATCCGGCGGCACTTCCTTGAGGAAGGACTCGATCAGGGTCGTCTTGCCCGAGCCGATCTCGCCGGTGATCACGACGAAACCGTCCGTGAACCAGATGGTCGACTCCATGTACGCCTTGGCGCGGGCGTGCTGCTTCGACAGGTACAGGAACTGCGGGTCCGGACTGAGCCGGAACGGCAACTCCCGAAGTTTGAAGGGTTCAACGTACATGCTGTTGGCTCGCCCCGTCGATGTTACGGGATGCGCGCGCTCACGGCCAAATCAGCCAACAGGTGCCGCGCGCGGGCGTCGCGTGCCCGGGCAGTCGGCTCCACGACGGTGAGGTGGCCGACCTTGCGCCCGGGGCGGGGGCGCTTGCCATAGTCATGCAGGTGGACGCCTTCGAGCGCGAGCACCTTTGAGCTGGCGGGCATCTGGCCGATGAGGTTGATCATGGCGCTATGGCCGAGCGCGCGCGTCGCGCCCAGCGGCAGGCCGAGGATCGCGCGCAGGTGATTCTCGAACTGGCTGGTGGCCGCACCCTCGATGGTCCAGTGCCCGGAATTGTGCACGCGCGGCGCCATCTCGTTGGCGATGAGCCGCCCGTCGCGCACGAAGAATTCGACCGTGAGGATGCCGGTGTAGCGAAAATGAGTGAGCAGCCGCGACAGGTAGCGCGCCGCCAGTCGCTGCCAGCGGGCAGGCCCAAAGGGCGCGCAGGTGAGCCGCAGGACGCCGGCGCCGTGGACGTTGCCGCATAGGGGATAGAACGCCAGTTCACCGCGCGTGCTGCGCGCGCCGATGATCGACACCTCGCAATCAAACGGCACCCGCTCTTCGTACAGCAGCGCCGCCTTGCCCAGTGCGCGCCAGGCAGGCTCGGCATCCGCAGCGGCGCGCAGGATCGCCTGGCCCTTGCCGTCGTAGCCGAAGCGCCGGGTCTTGAGCACGCCCGGCAGTCCGATCGCGCGGATGGCGCGCTCGAGTTGTGCCCGTGAGTCCACCGCGCGCCAGCGCGTCGTGGGAATACCTAAGCGCTCAAACAGGCGCTTCTCGGCGACGCGGTCCTGGCCGGTCGCCAGCGCCGCCGCGGACGGGGCGATGCGCGCGCCGTGTGCGCGCGTGATCGCGCGCAGGCTCGTGACCGGGACATTTTCCCAGTCAAAAGTAACCACCTCGCAGCGCCGCCCGAGACGCCCGAGCAGGCGCCGGTCCGTAAAGGCGCCGTGCAGCAGCGGCGCGACCTGCCCGGCCGGCGCATCGCGCGCCGGGTCCAGGCACAGAAAATCCAGTCCCAGCGGGTAGCCTGCCAACGCGAGCATGCGGCCGAGCTGGCCGGCGCCCACAATCCCGACGGTCATGGGCGCGGATTCGCGCGCGGATCGGGAGCCCCAAGAACGCTCTGCGTTTGTGCGGCGCGAAACGCCTCGAGTGCCGTGGCGATGGCCGGGTACTTGTTGGCCAGGATCGCCGCCGCGCACAGCGCCGCGTTGGCCGCGCCCGCTGCCCCGATCGCAAACGTCGCCACCGGCACCCCAGCCGGCATCTGCACGATGGACAGGAGCGAATCAAGCCCGCCGAGGGTCTTCGACTGCACCGGCACGCCGAGCACCGGCAGAATGGTCTTCGCGGCCGCCATACCCGGCAGATGCGCCGCCCCGCCGGCGCCGGCGATGAGCACTTCGAGCCCGCGCGCGCGTGCGCCCGCGGCATATTCGAACAACAGGTCCGGGGTGCGGTGCGCTGACACGACCCGCACTTCGTAGGCGACGTTGAGCTTATCCAGCTGTCCGGCGGCGGACTGCATGGTCTCCCAGTCGGACGCGGAGCCCATGATGATGCCGACGAGCGCTTGCATCAGGGCATTGTAGCGAACAACGCCCGCAAAGCACGAAACAGCTCTTTGGCCGCCGCGCCGCCGACACCGGCACGCTCGCGCTCGGCCTGCGCCGCGTGCATGCGCCGCGCCCATTCGTCCGCGTCGATATCCGGTCGCCAGCGTTGTAGTTCGGCGAGCGCCGGCGCGCCCTCGCTGATCAGCCGCTCGCGCCAGTTCTCGACGCGTTTGAAGCGCTCGGTCTCCTGCGCATCAAACGCGCTGCGCGCATCGAGCAGCGCGCGAATCGGCCCAGGATCGATGTCGCGCATGAGTTTGCCGATGAACTGGCGCTGGCGTGCGAGACCGGCACGGCTGCTGATGCGGCGCGCCTCGCGCACGGCATCCACCAGAGGTTCCGGGAGATTGAGCGCGTCGAGCTGCGCATCGCGCAGCCGGATGAGCTCCTCGCCCAGGTCCTGGGCGGCGTGCGCGGCCCGTTTGCGTGCACTCTTGCTCGGACGTTGCGGATTGCGGGCGTCGTCCGGGGAGTCCTCTGGTGCTGGGGGCGTCACGGGGGTTCTCATGATTAGGCTGCTACAATTTAACCTGATGCAAACGGCCGTCACACCTGCCCCCGGCGGGCAACTTGAAGACATCACAAGCCTCGCCCTCGCGCAAGCGCGCCGTCATGGCGCCTCGGCGGCCGAGGCCGACGCCTCGGTGTCCCAGGGCCTGTCGGTGAGCGTGCGCCTCGGCGAGGTGGACACCGTCGAGTACCAGCGCGACCGGGGCCTCGGGGTGACCGTTTATTTCGGCAAGCGCAAGGGCTCCGCGAGCACGGCCGACCTGGGAAGCGCCGCGGTACGCGAGACGGTGGAAAAAGCCTGCGCGATCGCGCGCTACACGGCCGAAGATCCCTACGCGGGGCTCATCGAACCCGAAGCGATGGCGCGCGAAATCCCGGACCTGGACCTGGATCACGCCTGGAACCTGCCACCCGAGCGGGCGATCGAGCTGGCCCGGGAATGCGAAGCCGCAGGACTTGCCGTGGATGCACGCATCGCGAACTCCGAAGGCGCATCCGTTGGCACGCAGCGCCACTCGGGCGTCTATGGCAACTCGCTCGGCTTTCTCGCCGGCTTCTCCTCCACCAGCCACTCGGTGAGTGCCTCGCTCATCGCCCAGGCCGGGGATGACATGCAGCGCGACTATTGGTACAGCGTCGCGCGTGACCCGCAGGATCTGCAGGCGGTGGCTGCCGTGGGCCGCATCGCCGGCGAGCGGGCGCTCGCGCGCCTGGGCGCGCGCCGGCTTTCAACCCGCAAGGCCCCGGTGGCCTTCGCGGCGGATCTGGCGCGCGGGCTGCTCGGGCACTTTATCGGTGCGATCAGCGGCCCGAGCCAGTATCGCAAGTCCTCATTTCTCCTCAATGCCGCTGGCGAGCAGTTGTTTCCGGCGTTCCTGCAGATGCAGGAGCGGCCGCACATCCTCAAAGGCCTCGCCAGCAGCCCCTTCGACCAGGAAGGGGCGGCCACGCACGACCGCGAGCTGGTGCACAACGGCGTGGTCGGCGGCTACGTGCTCGGCAGCTACTCCGCCCGGCGCCTGGGGCTCAAGACCACCGGCAATGCCGGCGGCCTGCACAACCTGCTGGTGAGCAGCCAAGACGGCGGCCTCGAGTGGGGCGCGTTTCTGAAGCGCCTCGGCACCGGCGTGCTGGTGACCGAACTCATGGGCCAGGGCGTCAACGGCGTGACGGGCGACTACTCGCGCGGTGCCAGCGGTTTCTGGGTGGAGAACGGCGCCATTGCCTATCCGGTGCACGAGATCACCATCGCGGGTAACCTCAAACCGATGTACCGGGACATCGTGGCTCTCGGCGCCGACATCGATACGCGCGGCGGCATACGCGTAGGCTCCGTGCTCCTCAGCGAGATGACCATTGCCGGGGAGTAGGCCGCAGTAGCGCTTCTTCAGCGCAATGACGAGTGGCGCGAAGTGAGGTGCAGCGCCGGTCGCGGCGCCTCGTCCACCAGGTCGCGTAAGGTCAGTTCACCGCAAGCCCGGCGACGCGCCTCATCAAGGTTCGTCAGGATGCGGTCGACGGGTGGCATCTGCGCGTCGCGCGGCGCGACGTGGCCGCTGCGCTGGTTGCGGGCGATCTCGAGAATCTCGTAGACGCCGATGCGGCCGATGTCGCGCGCCGGGACCAGCTCGTCATAGTCGGTCACGATCACCAGGCCCGCGCGCTCGAGCGCGCTCGCCATCTGCGCCACGGCGATGCCGGGGAGCCCGAGCTCCGTCGCCAGCCGATTCACCGTCCAGCGCCGCCCGCCCGCCACGTGCGTGCGGCCGACGAAGTACATGAGCTTCAGCGATAGCTGCTCGAGCTCCACGCTCGAGAGGCGCAGCTGCTGCAACCCCAGCCGCAGGTACGCCGGGTTCTGCACGTAGAACGACAGCTGCGCCCCGGCGAGCAGGATCAGCCACCCGAAGTAGGTCCACAGGAGCGCCGCGACCACGAACGCAAAGCCCGCGTACACGATGGTGAGGCGGGTGGAGTACACCACGAAGGCGGTGAACATCTTGCCGACCGCCGCCCACAACACGCCGCCCACCAGCGCCCCGGTCAGTGCCGGACGCCAGTGCACGCGCGTGTTGGGAATCATTATGTAGGCCGCGGTGAAGAACGCCGTCACCATCGCGTAGGGCGCCAGCGCAATCCCGGTGCCACGCAGGTGTTGCAGCAGCGGCCAGCGCGCGACTTCCTGCACCGGCGCGCTGCCGAGCGCGGAGTTCGTCAGGCTGATGAAGCCCACCAGCAGCACCGGTCCCGCGATCAGGAGCGTGGTGTACTCGGCGATGCGCCGGGCGAAGCTGCGCGGCTGCTCCACGTGCCACAGGAAGTTGAAACTGTCCTCGACCTTCTTGATGGTGCCGACCAGCGTCCAGGCGAGCAGCGCGAATCCCAGCGAGCCGACGATCCCACTACTGACGTGGTTGGCAAACTGCAGCACGCGCCGGGTGAGCTCGGTCGCCGCGGCCCCGCCGACCGGGCGGAAGAACTCGTACACGATCGGCTCAAGATCACGGTGGCCGCCGAAGAGCTTCAGGATCGCGAAGCTGAAGGCGAGGAGCGGGATCAGCGACAGGAGCGTGGTGTAGACCAGGCCCATGGCGCGCAGGTTGATCTCCCCGCGCAACAGATCACGCACCACCGCATACGGGTAGCGCAGCACCCGCAGCGCTCCCCCGCCGAGTCCCACACGCATGGAGGCCGGGCCGAAAAAGCACCAGTCGAGGAAGGCCCAGATGCGCGTCCACATGGCTTAAGGATACAGTGCGCCGCAGTCAACGCGGTGGGCCGATGTCCCGAAAATCAGCATTCCCACAACGCATCGTGTGCCTGACGGAGGAGACGACCGAGACGTTATACCTCCTGGGGGAGGACTGGCGCATCGTCGGCATCTCCGGATTCACGGTGCGCCCGCCGCGTGCCCGGCGCGAGAAGCCGCGCGTGTCGGCGTTCACCAGCGCCAAGACCGCGCGCATCCTCGCGTTGCAGCCGGACCTGGTGCTCGGTTTCTCCGATCTGCAGGCCGACATCGCCGCCGAACTCATCCGCGCCGGACTCGAGGTGCATGTCTTCAATCACCGCAGCGTGGAAGAGATCCTGCGCATGATCCGCACGCTCGGCGGCATGATCGGCTGCGAAGCCAGGGCGGGTGAGCTCAGCGATTCCCTTGAGGCGGGGCTGGCGCAGGTACGCGCACGGGCGGCAGGACTGCCGCGACACCCGCGGGTGTATTTCGAGGAATGGGATACGCCCATGATCAGCGGCATTCACTGGGTGTCGGAGCTGGTGCAGGCGGCCGGCGGCGAGGACTGCTTCCCGGAACTCGCACGCGAGCCGCTGGGGAAGAACCGCATCATCGCGGATCCCCTGGAAGTCCCGCGTCGCTCACCGGACATCGTGCTCGGCTCCTGGTGCGGCAAGAAATTCCAGCCGGCGGCGGTGGCGGCTCGTGCCGGCTGGCAGGCGGTGCCCGCGGTACGCGATGGCTTCGTGCGCGAGATCAAGTCCTCGCTGATCCTGCAGCCGGGACCTGCGGCGCTGACCGACGGGGTACGCGCAATCCAGGCCATCATCCTGGAGTGGGCGGCGCGCGCTTAGTCCATCGGCGTCAGCTCATTCCGCGCCGTGCGCGAATGAGTTCGTAAGCCTCGATGATCTGCTGCGTGCGCTGCTTGGCGTGGGCCAGCATGGATTCGGGGAGTCCGTTGGCCTTGAGCTTGTCGGGGTGGTGGCGACTCAACTGCCGGCGGTAGGACTTGACGATCTCTGCATCGCTCGCCCCCGGCGCCGTCTCGAGCACCTTGTACGCCGCGGCGAGATCGGCGCCGCGGGTGGCGGCACTCGCGGGGCCCGCGCCGGCGTTGAAGCTGCCGCGCTGGATGCGCAGCACCGCCTCCATCTGCGCCAGCTCCAGGGTGGAGACCCGCAGCGTGGCCGCGACGCGGTTCAGGAGCGGCCGCACCGCTCCCTCGAGGTTGTTGCCGGCGAGCGCGGCGCGCACCTGGATCTCGAGGAACACCCGCATCAGGTCCGGCCGACCCCGGCAGGCCTGGTGCAAAGCGCTGAGCTCGGTGCCGACGTCGAAGTACGGCTGCTTGCCTTCAGTGAAGCAGGCGATCGCCTGCTGCACCTGCGCCGGCGTGAGGCGCAGCTCCGCCATCACCCCGCGGGCCGCGGCGATCTCGAGCGGCGTTACGCGTCCATCCGCCTTGGCGAGATAACCCATCACGCGGAAGGTCGCGCGGAAGAAGCGCTCGGCAATCCCGGCCACTTCCCCGGGTGGCAGCGCCTCCTGATCGGCTTGCGCGAGCACGTCGTACTGGTGGCCCAGCAGCACACCAATAGCGGCGCCGACCGGGCCCGCGGCGACCGCTCCCAGCAAGGCGCCGAGGGCCTTGCCGATCCATTTCATGCCCACCGCCATGGACGTTATAGTACCAAGCGCATGCCAACACCCAGTCTTTACAGCTCCGACCTCACCGGCTTGAGAAAGATCCACGCGGGTAAGGTGCGCGATCTGTACGAGCTCGATGCGCACACCATGCTCATCGTCACGACCGACCGCCTGTCGGCCTTTGATGTCGTGCTGCCCGATCCGATTCCGGACAAGGGGCGGGTGCTCAACAGCATTTCCAACTTCTGGTTTGCTCAGACGCGGCACCTGGTGCCCAACCACCTCACCGGCCGGGAGCTCACGAGCGTGGTGCACAATGCGCAGGAGCGCGCCCTGCTCGAAGGCCGTGCCGTGATCGTGCGGCGGCTGCAGGCCCTGCCCATCGAGGCGGTGGTGCGCGGCTATCTCATCGGTTCGGGGTGGAAGGACTACCAGGCAACCGGGAGCGTGTGCGGCATCCGCCTGCCGGCCGGACTGAAGCTCGCGCAGGCGCTGCCGCAGCCCCTGTTCACGCCCGCCACCAAGGCGGCGAGCGGCGCGCACGATGTGAACATCAGCTTCGATGCAACCGCCCGGCTCATCGGCGCGCCGCTCGCCACGGCGGTGCGCGATACGGCGCTGGCGCTCTACGGCTTTGCCGCCGAACACGCCCGCCGGCGCGGCATCATCATTGCCGACACCAAGTTCGAATTCGGGGTGGATGCCGACGGCACGCTTACCCTTATCGATGAGGCGCTGACACCGGACTCCTCGCGTTTCTGGCCGGCCGACACCTACCGCGTCGGCGCAAGTCCGCCGAGCTTCGACAAGCAGTTCGTGCGCGATTATCTGGAGACGCTCGACTGGGATAAGAAAGCGCCGGGACCGAAACTGCCGGCGGAGGTTATCGCCCGCACCAGCGACAAGTACCGCGAAGCCCTGGCGCGACTGACGCGCCACGTTCACACCACATGACAACCACAGCGAACGTGCCGCCCGACGACGGGCCTGCTGCGGCGCCGCCGCTCAAGACCTGCTCGATAGCGGAAATCGGCGCCATCGCGCACCTGTACCGCGGCGAGATTTACCGCAGCACGGTGTGGCGCACGCGGCTCGACAGCACCACCAACTGGGCCGTGGTCACTACCGGCATCGCCCTGTCCGCCACCTTCAGTACCCCCACAGCCTCACCGTTGCCCATGGCCCTGGTCGGCCTCATCGTGACTATGTTCCTGCTGCTCGAGGCGCGTCGTTATCGCTACTTCAACATCTGGCGAGCCCGCGCGCGCCTGCTCGAGACCGACTTTTACACGCCCATGCTGCGCGGCGAGCCGGTGGCGATGAACGCCGCCTGGAGCCAGCTGCTCGCCAAGGACCTGTGCCAGCCGCGCTACCACGTGAGTCTGGCGCGCGCCGCGGGCCGGCGCCTGCGGCGCACTTATGCGTGGATCTTCCTGATCCAGGGGCTTGCCTACTACGCCAAGCTCGCTATCCACCCGACCCAGCTCACGGCGCTCTCCGAGCTGTGGGCACGGGCCGCCGTCGGCCCCATCCCCGGCGCGGTGGTGGTGGCCGCGGGCGTGGTGTTTCATCTGGCGTGGATGGTATTTGCGGCCGTGACCCTGCGCCTCGATCAGCACTCCTGGAGTCAGCGGCAGAGTCTGATCGCGATCGGCTAGACTGCAGATATGTCACCCGCGTGGCTTGCCCCCTCGATCCTGTCCGCCGATTTCGCCCGGCTCGGCGAGGAAGTCGACGCGGTAGGCGCCGCCGGCGCCGACCTCATCCATTTCGACGTGATGGACAACCACTACGTGCCGAATCTCACCATCGGACCTGCGGTGTGCGCGGCGCTGCACAAGCACGGCGTCAAGGCGCCGATCGATGTGCACCTGATGGTAAGTCCCGTGGATCGCATCGTGCCGGACTTCGCCGCCGCCGGCGCCACCTACATCACCTTCCACCCGGAAGCGAGCGAGCACGTCGACCGCACCATCGCGCTCATCCGCGAGCACGGCTGCCGCCCGGGCCTGGTGTTCAATCCCGCCACCCCGCTCGACTACCTCGACTACACGCTCGAGCTCATCGACATGGTGCTCATCATGTCGGTGAACCCGGGCTTTGGCGGGCAGCAGTTCATTACGACTTCACTGCGCAAGCTGCGCGACGCGCGCGCGCGGATTGATGCCAGCGGGCGCGCGGTGCGCCTGGAAGTGGACGGGGGCATCAAGATCGACAACATCCGCGCCGCGGCCGAGGCCGGGGCGGACACCTTCGTCGCCGGATCCGCGATCTTCGGCAGCGAAGACTATGCGGCGACCATGCGCGCGATGCGCAAAGAGATAGCGGCGGCGTCACCTGCCGCTGCTGTGGCTGGCGCGCGCCGGCGCCCGGGTTAGCTTTGGCGCGCTCCTACTCGTCGTCGTCCTCGTCATCATCGTCGTCATCATCCGGGGCCACCTGACTGCTCATCCGGTTGGCCGCGACGGCGCCACTGGGCTTCGCCGGCACGATGACCGGGCGGGTCTTCATCTTCGGGCGGGCGTTGAAGACGACGATGGTCTTGCCGGTGGCGCGCAACAGGCCCTGCTCTTCCAACACCTTCAGGACGCGTCCCGCCATTTCGCGCGAGCAGCCCACGAGGCGTGAGAGTTCCTGTCGGCTCACCTTGATCTGCATGCCTTCCGGATGGGTCATGGCATCCGGCTCGCCGCACAGATCCATGATCGCGTGGGCGACGCGCCCGGTCACGTCCACGAAGGCCAGATCGCCGAGTTTGCGGTTGGTACGGTCGAGGCGGGTGGCAAGCTGCGTCGCGAGTTCAAATACCAGTCCCGGACTCTCGGCGGCGATCTGCCGGAAGCGCGGATAGGTCATTTCCGCCAGCTCGCACTGGTTGCGCGTGCGCACCCAGGCGCTGCGGGTGGGCTGCTCGTAGAACAGGCCCATTTCGCCAAAGAACTGCCCGCGGTTGAGGTAGGCGAGCACCATTTCGTTGCCCTCCTCGTCCTCGATCATTACTTCCACCGAGCCGCTGATGATGTAGTAGAGAACATCCGGCAGGTCACCGGCGTGGATGACGACGGTTTTCGATGGCACCGCGCGGATCCGGCAGTAACTCAGGAACCGGTTGATGGCGGGAATCTCACTCAGCGGCTTGATGTTTTCTTCCATTACGGGTTCCCCCGAGAACCTTCGTTAGAGCCAATATGCTGTGCGCGTCATGATGCGCGCGGTGGCCCGCATGAGCGCGGGCAGCGGCGCTGGCAGGCGCGTGCCGCCGGCGGCGGAGGCTGCTGCGCCATGCGCGATTTCCTCTGACCTCATGGTTTCCAGTATGGCACGGCTGCGGGTATCGCTCGCCGGAAGTCTACCGAGGTGCTCATCCAGGTGCCCCTCCACCTGACGCTCGGTCTCCGCGACAAACCCCAGGCTCGCGTGATCTCCCAACAGCCCCGTGAGCGCGCCGATGGTAAAGGAACCGGCGTACCACAAGGGATTCAGCAGGCTCGGGCGTGCCGCGAGTTCTTGCAGGCGCGCTTCGCACCACGCCAGGTGGTCGGATTCGGAGCGCGCCGCCGACAAGAGCATGGCGCGCGTACTCGCGGAGCGCGCGACCAGGGCCTGGCCGTGATAGAGCGCCTGGGCGGCAAGCTCACCGGCATGATTGACGCGCATGAGGGCCGCGCTTTCACGGCGCGCAGGCTCGCTCAGGGGGTTGGGCGTCGGGGCGGCAGGACCCGGCATCGCCCGCGCCGCGCTCGCCGGCGCAAAGACGGCGCGCAGTGCACGATCGACGGCGGCAATAACCGAGTCCAGAGGGCGGCCTGACTCCATATCTGCGGCCTCTATTATAAGGGGCAATTCCAGCGGGCATACCTCGGCCTGGCCGCTCTTAGGACCCCACGACCGGTGCCTTTGCATTGGGGCACCTGCTTGAGTACACTTCCACGCCTTTTTTGGCCCCCAAACTGCCTTGCGGGGGTGACCCCCGGCGGTACGGGCCGCAGCCACGAGTGACCTATGAAGACTGTATTTGCCAAGCCCGGCACCGTCCGCGGCGACTGGTTCATTGTCGATGCCAGCAACAAGACCCTGGGCCGGCTCGCCACCCAGATTGCCCATCGCCTCAAGGGCAAGCACAAGGCTGACTACAGCCCGCACGTGGATATGGGCGATCACATCGTGGTGGTGAACGCGGAAAAGATCCACGTCACCGGGCGCAAGCTCACCGACAAGATGTACTACCACCACACCGGTTACATCGGTGGGATCAAGTCGATCGCACTCGAGAAGCTTCTCGACGAGCACCCCGAGCGGGCGATCGAGTTTGCTGTAAAAGGCATGCTGCCGAAGAACCCCCTCGGGCGGCGCATGTTCAAGAAGCTGCACGTGTTTGCCGGCGGTGCGCATCCGCACCAGGCGCAGCAGCCCAAGCCGCTTGAGATTCAATAGGACCGCATCGATATGCCAGCGACCCAGCATCGTCACTACGGCACCGGCCGTCGCAAGACCGCCACCGCGCGCGTCTACCTCAAGCCCGGCAGCGGGCTGATCACGGTCAACGACCGGACGCTCGATGAGTTCTTCGGCCGCGAGACCGGACGCATGATCGTGCGCCAGCCCCTCGAAGCGGCCAAGCTCGTCAGCAAGTTCGACATCGCCGTCAAAGTCGACGGTGGTGGCATCACCGGCCAGGCCGGCGCGATCCGCCACGGCATCACGCGCGCGCTGCTCAAGTACGACGAGAGCCTGCGCAAGACGTTACGTGATGCGGGCTTCGTGACGCGCGATGCGCGCGAAGTGGAGCGCAAGAAGGTCGGGCGCCGCAAAGCCCGCCGCGGACCGCAGTACTCGAAGCGTTAATATCTGCGGTGGACCGGAGCCTTTGAAGGTTCCGGTTCGCCGTGCGATTGCGCATCCCGCCACGTACCGGGCCCCGCGAAAGCGCGCGTCTTCATTGACCGCGCGGGCCGGTTGAGCGTGACAAAGCGCGCTTTCGCGGGTGGTGCTTTGGGGGATCGTCTAGTGGTAGGACAACGGACTCTGACTCCGTTTACCTAGGTTCGAATCCTAGTCCCCCAGCCAATAGGAAGAAGGCCCGTCACATCGACGGGCCTTCTGCCTTTCCAGGACACAAGTCAGGTACCGACGACCCCCGCCGCTGTTCAGACGTTGGCATAACCTGGGCCGCGGCGTTAACTTAGCAACTGAGCTGGGTAGGCGACGCAGGACTCAAGCCATCTCGCGCAACAAGACCAACCAGACCGGTCGCGCCGATTGATGAACAAACTCGCTGCAATCGCTATAACCTCGATCGACAAGCTGTTTTCGAGCCACAACCAGAATCGGCCATGACCCAGTCGGCAGAGGTATTCGTAAGCTACTCGCGCGATGACGAAGAGCGGGTCTTTGCTGTGGCTGCGAAGTTGCGCGCGTTCGGCGTGTCGTTGTGGATCGACCAGGGCGCCCTCGACGCCGCCTCGCTGTGGAGCGAGCAGATCGTAAACGCGCTGGACAGTGCCAAAGTCCTGCTGCTGATGGTGACGGAGTCGGCGGTTCACTCCAGTAACGTGGCCAAGGAGGTCATGCTGGTGAGTGAGCGCAAGGGGCACATCCTGCCCGTGCACCTTGAACCGACGGTGATTCCGCCAACCCTGAAATACCAGCTGGCGGGCATCCAGCACATCGAGTACTTCAAGAGTGGCGATGCCGATGCTGGCGCGAAGGCGATCCTGCGCGCGCTGGAGCGAATCGGAGTCACGCTCGCACCGTCGCCGGCGATGAAAGCGAACGCGCCGCCCGAGGAATCCACCGCGCCGGCGGCGCACCCCTCGACACCCGGCGAACGCGGTGCGTTGGCCGTGATGCCGTTTGACAACATCAGTTCTGATCAGGAAACAGACTATTTCAGCGACGGCTTGACCGAGGAGCTGATCGCACGGCTGTCCGTAGTCAGCGAGATCGATCTGGTGTCGCGCTGGGCCTCCAAGCAACTGAAGGAGCGCAAGCACGATGTGCGTGCCATCGGTGCCGAGCTCGGTGCGCGCTACATCGTGGGTGGCAGTGTGCGGCGGTTCCATGACTCGGTCCGCGTCACGGTTCAGCTTGTCGACGTGGTCATTAACCGCCAGATCTGGGGAAATACGTACAAGGGCAAGCTTGACGACATATTCGATATCCAGGAGCAGGTGGCACAGCAGATCGTCGAGGCGCTGAAGCTCAAGCTGTCGTTCTCCGAGAAAGTTTCCCTGACGAAGCGTCAGACCGTGAATGCGCAGGCTTACGATCTGTACCTGCGCGGCCAGGACTATCTGTATCAGCTGACGAAGCGCGGCGTCGAGAATGCGATCCAGCTTTTCGAAAAGGCGATCGAGCTCGACCCGCGTTATGCGGCGGCGTACGCGGCCTGTTCGAGCGCCTACGGGCAGATGTATCAGTACTTCGCGCGCGATGAAAAGTATCGCGTCCGGGCGCAGGAACTGTCGTTCAAGGCACTGATGTATGACGGCAACCTGCCGGAAGCCTACACCGCGATGGGACTGTCCTACTTTCTCTGGGGCAAGCTCGAGGAAGCCCGCGCCTCGAGCCGCAAGGCCATCGAACTCGCCCCCGAGGATTTCATCGCGCACTGGACCCTGGGGCGTATCCATTTCACGAATGGCGAGTTCGAGCAAGCATACGATCTGTTCCGGCGCGTAACCGAACTCAAGCCCACGTTCGTTTCTGGTTATGAAGACCTGGCACAGACTTGCGATCAGCTTGGGCGCCGGGACGAGTCCCGGGCTACGCGCAACCGGGTGTTGGAATTGCTGCCAAACTATCTTCTGCAGAATCCGGATGATTCGCGGGCACGGATGATCTACGCGATCGAGCTCGCTCTGATAGACAAAAAAGATGACTCGCTGCGCGAGAGTTCCAGGGCTCTGGAGATCAGCGGCGATGACCCGATGATGCTCTATAACTGCGCCTGCCTGCATTCGCGGCTTGGAGAGTACCCGCGCGCGATGGAAATGCTGCGGCAGGCGGTTGCCAAGGGCCAGGTGAACTTCCAATGGATGCGGCATGACCCGGACCTGACTCCCCTGCGCGACAGCGCTGACTTCATCGCACTCACGGGCGGATAGTCCCTATGGATCGCAAGTATCTCATCGCAAACGCTGTTCTTTGGGCTGCCGCGATCATTGCGTCAGCGATCGTGGGCGCGCCCACAGTCCTGTCAGCCGTGGTGTTGCCGGTGCTGGGGATTGTCTCGGTGCTGCTGGCCTGGCGCAAACCCGCTACCAGCGGACGCGGCTCATAACATTGGCACTACGACCCGCTCGCCTGCAGATTCGCCGTCACAAATTCCCAGTTGACCAGCTGCCAGAAGTTCTTCAGGTACGCCCCGCGGTCATTACGGTGATCGATGTAGTACGCGTGCTCCCACACGTCGCAGGTGAGAAGCGGAATGTGGCCTGCGCGCAGCGGCGTATCGGCATTTGAGCTGGACACGATCTTCAGCGTGCCGGCGGAATCCTTCACCAGCCACGCCCAACCCGAGCCGAACTGCTCGAGTGCGGCCTTCTCGAACTGCGCCTGAAATGAGGTTGAGTCACCGAAGGTTTCAAGCGCCCGGCTAAGCTCCTTCCCCGGGCTCTGCCGTCGCGGCGACAGGCAGTTCCAGAAAAAATCGTGGTTCCAGACCTGCGCAGCGTTGTTGTAGAGCGCGCCGTCGGCCTCCAGCACCAGCTCCTGCAGCGACGCCTCAGCGAACTTCGTGCCGGCGATCAGGGCGTTCACCTTCTCGACGTAGCCTTTGTGGTGCTTGGCGTAGTGATAGTCCAGCGTTTCGCGCGACATGTAAGGCTCGAGCGCGTTGCGTGAATAGGGAAGCTCGGAAAGAACGATTGCCGGCTGGATCATGAGGAGTCCTCCGTGTAGGTGCGCACCGACGCAAGACCAGACAACCCTCCCTGGGTTCTCCGGCGGTACTCATTTACGGACAGCGCGCCGGCGGCAAAGTGCCGCAGATCCTGAGGAGCACGGCAATCGCAGCAAGGAGGGGGACCGGGCTGCGCCTGCCTGCGCACGCGGGAGCTGCCTGCCCCGCCCGTCGTGGCAGGGTAGATCCCCCGGGTCCAGTCGCAAGGGGGCATTACTACCCTGTCTGTTGAGAAATGAATGACCACGGTTCGCTTAGTTGCGAGCCACAGCCCCGCGGTGCATCCTTCGCCGGCCAATTGGCGGCAAGGGACAGGCAGGGACACGGTGATTTTTGAACAATTCAGCGTCGGGGGTTGTCAGTCGTATCTGGTTGGTTGCGCCGAGAGCTGCGCGGCCGCCCTCATCGATCCGGAGATCTCGCTGATTGACCGCTACCTTGCGCTGGCGGCGCGCGACGGCTTGCGAATCCGCTATCTTGTTGACACTCACACGCATGCCGACCACTTGTCAGCGACGCAGCAGCTGTCGCGACAGCTCGCGGTCCCCGTCGCGATGCACCGCGCTAGCCCGGCACCCTTTGTCACACTGAAACTTGACGATGGCGAGATGCTCGCGATCGGCAAGCTTCGCCTGCAGGTGCTGTACACGCCGGGCCACACCCGCGACTCGCTTTGTCTGAGCGTTGAGGACCGCGTTTTCACGGGCGACACATTGTTGATCGGCGCTACCGGCCGCACGGACCTGCCGGGCGGGGACCCCAATGCACTGTTCGACAGTCTGTTCGATCGTGTCGCGCACCTGGACCCGGCGCTCAAGGTTCACCCCGCGCACGAATACAAGGGACGTGGTCACTCCACGATCGGAGCGGAATTTGCGGAGAACCCACGCCTGCAGGTTCGTGAACGCAGTGCATTTGTCGAGATGATGCGCAATCTGAATCTCAAAATGCCGACGCACATTACCGAGGCGCTGCGTACCAACATGAGTGGCGGCAAGACCGT
The DNA here is from genome assembly GCA_963793895.1 of uncultured Gammaproteobacteria bacterium. Taxonomy (GTDB): domain Bacteria; phylum Pseudomonadota; class Gammaproteobacteria; order Steroidobacterales; family Steroidobacteraceae; genus 13-2-20CM-66-19. The sequence goes on along the minus strand of CAWCBV010000004.1, from coordinate 208,519 downwards.
CGCGCAGATGCTGGCCGAAGCGGCGGCGAACGTGCCCTTCATGTCGCTGGCGGAGCTGAAAGTCCGGTCCGCGAATGCACCGCAGGAGTTGCTGGTCCTTGATGTCCGCGAGCGCGATGACTACGAGGCGGGGCACATTCCGGGAGCGAAGCTGCTGCCGCGGGGACAGCTTGAACTGCGGGTCAACCAGGAACTTCCCGATCCGACTTGCAGGATTGTTGCGTATTGCGAGTTAGGTCGGATATCCACGCTGGCAACCGCAACGCTGCGCTCCATGGGATTTCAACGTGCGGTGGCACTGGACGGCGGCATGCAGGCCTGGCGCGAGGCCGGCTACCCTGTCAGGACAGGTGCAGACCCTTAGTTCGAGCGTTACCCGTCCAGGGTGGCCCCGTTCCTGAACGTTGCCAAGTAGGCTTCCCCTGCCTCCAGCGGGCTACCGATTCCAACCGCGGGCGCGCGCCGCGGCCTCGGCGGCCGCGTCGAGCGGCTCGCCCGCGATCAGCTCATCGAGCGTTCCGGCCACGGCGGGGGGCAGGGCGGAACCGGCGGAACGCAAAACCGCCCCGCTGGGACCTGGGTCGGTGCGTGCCAGTGTCTCGACGCGCCAGGCGCTGTGCTCGCGACAGGCAAGTCCGGCGAGCTGACTCTCATCGCGCATGACGAAGGTGCGGCAGTAAGCGCCGCTTCTGGCTCGGAAGCTGACCCCGACCTGCACTGCTGCTGCGGCCGGCTGCGCGCTGGCCAGCTGCTCCGACAGGGCGCGCTCCAGCGTCCCGTGCGCGAACATTTGTCCACCGCGCGTGTCGACTGGAGTGTTGCCCGTGGGTGAGCGTAATAGTAATGGGCCAAGCAGCGCGCCGATCACCAGGCTGGCCGCCATCGCCGCCCACTGCGGCAAGGACCAGCGCGCACGCGACCGCCTTTGCAGTTCGATGACGTTGCCCGGGCGCTGGCGGGCCGACGTGCCACGCGCGCTGGCGAGCAGCCGCTCCGGCACCGGCTCGGCGAGCACCGGCGCGAATGCCTGCTGGAGCCGCGCCCGCAGCTCGCGATAGTCTGCAATGCGCTGCTCGAGATGCGGGTCGCTCGCCATCGCGGCCTCCACGGCCGCGCGCGTTGCCGCGTCCAGCTCCCCGTCCGCGTACGCGCTCAAGGTCTCGTCGCTGAAAGTCATGCGCTACGCTCCGTTATGATCACCGAGCATCGCCTGCAGCGCCTCGCGGGCGCGCGCCAGGCGGCTCGTGAGAGTTCCGATCGGCACTTCCATGATGTGGGCCGCCTCCTTGTAAGACAGACCCTCCACCAGCACCAGCGCCACCGCCAGCCGTTGCTCTTCCGGCAGGCGCGCCACGGCGTCCTGTACCGCGAGTGCGTCCGAGCTGCTCGCCGGCCGACGGGTCCGGCACGTGCTCGCCGGATTCCGCCGGCGCGAGCAGCACGGTCCGTCGTCCGCGCGCGCGCTGCTCGTCGATCCACGCGTTGCGCAGAATGCCGAACACCCAGCCGGCGACCGGTGCACCGCTGCGCAGTTGCCCCGCGTGCGCGAGCGCGCGCTCGATCGCGGTTTGCACCAGGTCATCGGCATCGTGGACGTTTCTCGTCAGCACGCGCGCGAAGCGCCGCAGCCGCGGCAGCAGCTCAACGAGCTCCGCGCGCAAGCCGTCGACCGACACGCGCTATAACCTGAGTACGATCATGACGTGCATTTTCTTCCATTTCTTCCACGCACCGCCACATTCGACTATGGTGATCGCATGCGCGTTCTGCTGGCGACACTGCTGCTGTGCTGCGCACCGACCGCCGGCGCACAGCTCGGCTTGCCGCCGGTGCGCCTGCCTGCGGTGAACGTCCCTGGCGTGCTCCCGGGCATCACCGACCCGGCCACGGCGCCGCTCGATACCGGGCAGCTGCGCGAGCTGCGGCACCTGCGGGTGCGCGAGCTCCTGCGCCGCCACCGCGACATGCTCGAGGCCGATCCTCACGGCGAGCTCATCGTGCGTGGCGAGGTGCTGGCGCTGGCGCCGGATGCCGCGGCGCTCGAGGCGGCCACGGGCGCGGGCTTCACGATTGCGCGTGAGCAGAGCTTCCCCGAGCTCGGCACGCGGCTCGTCGTGCTGCATGTGACGGGCGACACCGCGCGCGCCCTGCAGCGCCTGCAGGCGCTCGATGCCGCCGGCAGCTACGACTTCAATCATGTCTATCTCGACAGCGGCGCTCTTCCCGGCGCGCAGCGGTCCGCGGCCGACGCCGCCGGCGACACGAATCGGCCGGAAGCGAATCCCGGCGCGCCGGGGGCGGTAGCCCGCATCGGCCTCATCGACAGCGGCGTCGACGCGGGCCACGGGGCATTCCACGGGCTCGCACTTCACCAACACGGCTGCGCGGGGGCGGTGATACCGGCGGCCCACGGCACGGCCGTCGCCTCGCTCCTGGTGGGACGCACGGGCGGCTTTCACGGGGCCGCGCCCGGCTCGGAGCTCTACGCGGCGGACGTGTTCTGTGGTCTTCCGACCGGCGGCTCCGTGGACGCAGTGGCCGCGGCGTTCGCGTGGCTGGTCGCCGAGCGTGTGCCGGTGATCAACGTGAGTCTCGTTGGGCCAGCCAACCGCACGCTTGAGCGCATCGTGCTCAACGTCGTCGCGCGCGGTTACCTCGTGGTCGCGGCGGTCGGCAACGACGGTCCCGGCCGCGCCGCCTTTGTATCCGGCGGCCTGGCCTGGTGTCATCGGCGTCACGGCGGTCGACACCCGGGGGCGGGTGTTGCCCGAGGCCGAGCGCGGCCCGCAGGTAAAGTTCGCCGCGCCCGGCGCCGACATGGCGGCGGCCAGGCCGCCGCATGGGTACGCCCTGGTCCGCGGCACATCCTTCGCCGCGCCGATCGTCGCGGCGCTCCTGGCACTCGAGCTGCCGGCGGCGGACGCGGCCGGGGCGCAGCAGGCGATCCAGGCTCTCGCAACGCGAGCCCAGCACCACGGGTCGGCGGGCATCGATCCGGCTTACGGCTACGGGGTGGTGGGCGCGGATCTGCGCCCACCGGCGACCCTGGCGAGCCTTGGCACGGACTAAGTTAACTCGAGGAAGAATTCGCAACTCCCGGTCGTAGTACTCATCGAAGGGTCGCGGATAGTCCGCGGCCTCCAGAGGAGACGACCATGAGGACCAATCTTCTTTTCGCGAGCGTCGCGATCAGCATGCTGTCTGTCGTGGCCCTGCCGGCCCATGCGCAGCGGCTGGGCGGCGGGATTCACGCTGGTGCGGCCGGCGCCATCGGCGGCCGTTTCGGCGGCGCCCAGGTGAGCGAATTCGAGCGGGCGCATGCCGCCGCCAGCACGAGCGGCGTGACCGCACGCGAGAGTGCGACGACCCGCGCCTCGGCGGGTGCCCTGAAGAACGGCGTCGACGCCGGCGCGCGCGCCGGCTCACATGTTGCGGCCGATGGGCGTGGTGCCGCCAGCTCGGCCGTGACCGGGGCCCAGACCCTTGCCGGTACGAGCGCTGGCGACGGCCGTATCGCCGTGGGCGCTGCTGAGTCAGCGGGGGCGAGCGCGATAAGCACTCGCGAGACGGGCAATCTGCCCTCCTCGACCCGCACACCCTCGGCGATCCGTACGCCTCCGGCGAACAACAAGCTGGCGCCGGCTGGCAAACCGTCGCAGCCGTTGACGTCACTGCCGACCGGGCCAAGCACGCGGGCGGGGCTGAACGAGTCAGCTGTCGGCGATGCGAGCGCGACGCCGCGTAATGTATCCGTCGGAGCGTCGGAGAACACTTCCGCGCGGACTTCCGTCAACACTTCCCACTAGAGGGACGCGCCTTTGACAGGCGCCGGGCGGCCGGATAGTTACACTCCGGCCGCTCTTTTTGTTGGCGGTGGCATGAGTGCAGAAGAACAGCGCGTGATCGCGTGTTTCAGCCCGTGCCGCCGACCGTCAGGGCGTCAATGCGCAGCGTCGGCTGCCCCACGCCCACTGGAATGCTCTGCCCTTCCTTGCCGCAGGTGCCGATACCCTCGTCGAGCTTCAGGTCGTTGCCGACCATGGAGACCCGCGTCAGCACGTCCGGACCGTTGCCGATGAGCGTCGCGCCCTTCAGTGGGGCGCCGATGCGGCCATTCTCGATGGCGTAGGCCTCGCTCGCCGAGAACACGAACTTGCCCGAGGTGATGTCCACCTGGCCGCCGCCGAAGTTGACGGCGTAGATGCCGCGTTCTACGGAAGCGATGATGTCCTCGGGGGCGTGCGGTCCCGGGCGCATGTAGGTGTTGGTCATGCGCGGCAGCGTCAGGTGTGCAAATGACTCGCGCCGCCCGTTGCCGGTAGGCGCCACGCCCATGAGGCGCGCATTCAGCCGATCCTGCATGTAGCCGCGCAGCACGCCGTTCTCGATCAGGGTGGTGCACTGGGTCGGCGTGCCTTCATCGTCGATGTTGAGCGAGCCGCGGCGGCGCGCGAGCGTGCCGTCATCCACTACCGTGCATTCCGGCGCCGCGACACGCTCGCCGATGCGGTTGGCGAACGCGGAAGTGCCCTTGCGGTTGAAGTCCCCCTCGAGCCCGTGACCAATCGCCTCGTGCAGCAGGATTCCGGGCCAGCCCGGCCCCAGCACCACGGTCATGGTGCCGGCGGGCGCAGGGCGCGCCTCGAGATTCACCAGCGCCTGGCGTGCGGCCTCGCGCGCCAGCGCCAGCGGCCGATCTCCCGCGACGAGCTCACTCAAGGTGTAGCGTCCGCCCGCCCCGGCATAGCCCTGCTCGCGCCGGCCTGCCTGTTCCACCAGCACCGATACGCTCATGCGCACGAGTGGCCGCACATCCGCGGCGAGTTCCCCGTCGCTGGTGGCGATCAGCACCACTTCGTGCACCGCGACCACGCTCGCGGTGACGTGCACCACGCGCGGGTCGACGCGGCGGGCTTCTTTGTCCACGCGCTCGAGCCAGGCGACCTTGTCCTGCGCCGCCAGCGACACGCCCGGATCCACCGGCAGGTAGAGCTGATGGCCCGCCTGGGGCCGCAGCGCCTGCACGCGGCGTTCGCCGCCGTGCACCGCGATCGCGCGCGCCGCTCGCGAGGCTTCCTCGAGCGCGGGAGCCAGAATCTCATCGGAGTAAGCGAAGCCGGTCTTCTCACCGGCAAGTGCCCGCACGCCCACCCCCTGCTCAATGCTGGCGGTGCCGTCCTTGACGATCCCGTCTTCGAGCGCCCAGGACTCCTGGTGCGTGAGCTGGAAGTACAGGTCGGCGAAATCCACCGAGTGCGCGAGCACCTCGCCGAACACCTGATCGAGCCGCCGCTCGTCCAGTCCGCTCGGCTGCAGGATCAGATCGCGCGCCAGGCGCAACGGATCGTTGTCGGGTGTCTCACTCATGGGTGTTGTTGGCGAAGGCCCGATGCGCGAGCGCCGGGAAGCTCTCGCGAACTGCGGCCTGGCGCGAAAGATCCACCTCCGCGACTGCGCAGCCGCGGCCGCGCGGCACGCGCTGCAGGATCCTTCCCCAGTAGTCGACAATCATGCTGTCGCCGTAAGTCTCACGTCCGCCCGGATGGAAGCCCGACTGCGCGGGCGCGAGAACATAACACAGATTTTCGATGGCCCGGGCGCGCAACAGGGTTTCCCAGTGCGCGCGCCCGGTGGGTGCGGTGAACGCCGACGGCACCACCAGCAGCTGCGCGCCCGCGGCGCTCAAATGCCGGTACAACTCCGGAAAACGCACGTCGTAGCACACCGACAGTCCGAGCCTGCCCGCCGCTGTATCCACCACGGCCGCGGCCGCCCCGGGGGCCACGTGTCGCGATTCGCGGTAGGCCTCGATGCGACCGGGAATGTCGACATCGAACAGGTGAATCTTGTCGTAGCGGGCGGCACGCCGGCCATCCGGGTCGTACACGAGCGAGGCGGCGGCAACCCGCCCGTCGCTGGCGGCGTCGGCGCGCACTGGCACCGTGCCGCCGACGATCCACAGCTTCAGCCGCCGCGAGATGCCGGCAAGAAAATCCTGCGCGGGTCCCTGGCCGTCGGCTTCGGCGACCGCGCGCTTGTCCGCATCCTTGAGGCCCATGAAAGAGAAGTTCTCAGGCAAGGCCGCGAGCCGCGCACCGCGCGCCGCGGCCTCTTCAAGCAGCTCCCGCGCCTGCTCGAGATTGGCGCTCACGTCGGGGCCTGAGGTCATTTGTATCGCGGCAACTTTCATGTGCTTTCCTGCTAATCGCAGCCTCAGTCGGCGGACACCACCACCGGATCATCCCACGTGCCCTGCAGGCGCAGCGCCGCCGCGCCCGCGCGCTGCGCCGCAGACCCGGTGAAGAGCTCGCGCAGCGACATCCACAGCGCCGCGACCCGCGGCGTCGGCCCAAGGCCCCGCAGCGCCGCCGGCAGACGATCCTCGCCGCTTAAGATCCAGGCTTCCGCGTCGTAGTTGCGGGCGCTGAGCCCGACCCGCCCGCGCATGAGAATCTCCGCGTCCCCATCGCAGTGCAGATCGGACGTATCCGCCTGTCCGTCGTGCAGCGAAAAATCTGCACTCAGGCTCGCGAACCGCAGTTGCGGCTGTAGCCCGGCGCGCGTGGAGGTGCCAAGACCCCTGACGAGCGCCGGCACGGCGAGCAGCGCGAACTCCCCCGCGGGCGCCGACGCGCTCGCGGCCCGGGTTTCACCGTCCACCAGCTGCATATGGAGTCGACCGTTCAGGACTGCAAGGGCCGCCTCGCTCCCCTGTGGCCAGTGCACATCTGCGCTCAGCTGGGCGTGCCTGGCGCTTAAGTCCGGGCGCAGCCCGAACCGGCTGAGGGTCGCCGCGGCGTCCGAGCTCTCCAGGGAGAATTTCACCCCACACTCGCCGCCCTGACAGCGGGCGCTGGCGAGGGTCCGCTCGCTCGGGCCGATGAGCTCCAGGTCCCGCATCTCGAGGCGCTCGCCGGTCACGCTGACGCGCGCCACAAAGCGGCCGAGCGGACGCCCCTGCCACTGCAGCTCGTCTGCCGAGACCGCGACGTCCGCCCCGAGGGCGTCCACGACGCCGGCGCCGAGTGCGACGTCGGTGAGCTGGGCGACGTTGAGTGTCGTGAAGTGCACCGCGGCTGCGGTGCCTGGCGCCGGCCAGCGGGCGAGACCTGACAGTTCGGTCGACTGGATCTGCACCTGGCCGCCGCCGTGCGCAGCATCCGCGGTCAGCGTGACATTGGCGTAGTTGTGGCTGCCGATGAGGAGCTGCTCGGACGTGAAGCGTCCCTGCACTGCCGGTAGCGCCGCGTCGGCGCCAGCCTGGCGCCACAACGCCAGGTACGCCGGCAGATCAAGCCGGCCGACGGCGCCCTCCACGAGCACCACCGGCTGCTGCGGCAGCGGCGGGACGCTGGCGGCGAAGCGCACCGCGCCGCGCTCGATGCGCCAGGTGTTGCCGCTGCGCGTGACGGCGGCCACACCGCGTAAGCGCTCGCCCAGGCTCACCCGCAACTGACCGTGGTCGGTGCTGCCCTGGGCATCAAGGCGTAGCGCGAGCGCCGCTCCTTGCGCCTTGGCAAACGGCTCGGGAAGGCGGCTGCTGACGCCGACCAGGTTCGAATCGGCGCGGATCCGCCAGCGTACCTGGCGTGGATCCGTCGCCGCGGGAATATCCAGCGACGCGCTCCACTCGGCATTGCCCTGCAGCGGCGCCGCCTCGACACTGCCGCCGGCAGCGAGCAACGCCTCGCGCGCGTTCATGAGGCCGCGGCTCGAGATCAAAAGCCCGCTCGCGCCGTGCTGGCGATGCTCGGCGATGTTCAAGGCGACCGGACCCCCGAGCCACTGGCCCGTGAGCGTCGAGCGACGCACGCGCCCGTCGCTGAATGCGAGCGTGCCCGACAAATCGTGGATCGGCGGCAGTCCCGCGAGCGGGGTCAGGCGCACCCCGTCGAGGAGCGCGGTGAGGCGCACGCGCGGCTGCGCCAGCGGCGCGGCCCCGCCCGGTATCGTGACATCCACATCCAGCAGCGCCTCGCCCGACAGATCGAGGTTCCCGATAGCCGGCGCGGCGGCGTAGAGCCGCGGACGCTCGCGCATCCAGGCGAGGGCCTCCTCGGCGGCGCCATTGAAGCGCCCCCTAAGATGCACGCCGCCCGCACCCAGCGCGTCCCAATCCAGACTCGCGGCGGACAACCGCCAGCTGCCGGCGCTTGCCGACTCGAGCGCCGCGTGCATGTGCGGGCCGCGCCACTCGAGGTGCGCGTCAAGGCCGTGCACCTCGGGCCAGGTGTCGCTGGCGTCAACGCCGGCGTCGCGCAGCTCGAGCGTGCCGCGGAACACGCCGTGGTCACTCCACGGCAACGCGGCATCCAACGGGCCGCGCAGCGTGAACTGCGCGTCGGCGACGCGGCCCGCCGTCAGATGCGGCCCGGAGGCGCCGAACACGCTCGCCGGAGCCAGGAGCTGCATGAGCAACGCCACATCGGCCTGCTGCAGCGTCGCCCTGGCGTCGATCCCGGGATGCGCATCCTGCGGATGCGCGCTGAGAGTTGCGGATGCGAGCAGGCTCGCGTCCCCTTGCCGGATGCGTACATCGTCGCTCCTGAGCTGCCAGCCGCCGGCGGTTGCGCCGCCAGTCACGTGCGCGGCAACCTTGAGCCCGGCAAGCCTGACGGGTTGCGCGCGCAGCAGCGTGAGCTGCGCATCCTCGGCGCGCAGATCGGCGTTGAACGATGCGTCGCTCAGCGCTACCCGGCCGGCCAGGCCGGCAAGGATGGCGCTGCCGCCGACGGTCGCCAGCGACAGGGCGTCGAGCTGCGCGGCAGCCTGCAGGCGCTCGCCGGGCGCGCGCCGCGCGCTCCAGTCGAACGTGAGCGCCGTTACCATTCCACCCAGGTCGAGTTCGCGCAACGGCAGCCCGGCGTCGCGCCAGCGGGCGATGCCCACGAGTAGCGCGAGTGGCGCCTGCTGCACGGCGCCAGTGGCGCTGTGCATATCTGCCGGCGCATCCAGGACCAGCGATGCAGGCTGCGGTGAGCGATCCAGCTCAAGACCGGTGACGCTCAGGTGCCACGCGCCGGCGGGTGTTGCGAGCTGCCACGCGGCGCGCAGCCGCGGCAGCACGAGCGCGGCGGCGCCGAGCGCGCGCGGCGTCCACTCCAGAGCCGCGGCATTCACGTTGCCCGCACTTGCAACCAGGCGCCCGGCCGCGAATTGCACCTGCATGTCGATGTCGGCGATCCCCGCCTGCGGCAAAACATCCGTCAGCGCGGAGTCTGCAAATGCGCTACGCCACAGCGCTGATTCCAGCCGCTGCGCTTGCAGCCGGAACGTCCCGCTGGTGTTCCCGGCCTGCGCCGGATCGCCCTGCATGAGCAAGGTCAGGTGCGCGCTCGCTCCCAGGCTCTCCGGCAGCTGCAGGTCGGCATCGGCGCTCCACTGTGCGCCCAGGCGGCGCAGTGTTACGTGCCGCAGTCCGAGGCTGAGCGGCACCGGCGCGGCCGCGGTGGGCCAGTGCAGCGTGCCGCCTTCGATGTCGATGCGGCCGCCGCGCCAGCGCGACAGCGCCTGCGCGCCCGCCGCCCACAGCGGCGCGTCCGGGCCAGGCGCACTCGCCGGGTCGGCGCTGGAGTTGCCGGCGTCGGCGTCCGCATGCAGCACGATATCCGGCGCCACCAGGGTGATGCGGCCGGCTTCCGGCTGGCCGGTGCGCAGCATCCGCCACAGGTCGAGCCCGACGACGAGTTCCGGAGCACGCACCAGAAACGCGCCCGCTGCGGGCTCACCAAGCTCCACGTCGCGGAACACGCATTCGGGACCGTACCAGCCCCAGCGCAGCCGCAGCCTGGAGAAGCGCAGATCAAGGCGGGTTTCATCGCGCACCAGCGCCTCGAGCGCGGCGCGATGTTCGGGGAGGCGCGCCACCGCCAGCTCGTAGACGAGCCACACGATGGTGACCAGGCTGAACATGCAGCCCAGCGTTACCGCCAGCCAGCGCCACTCAGGCCGCCTCGCGCGCGCGGCGGCAGGGGACGCCGGCCCGGCAGCCGGCTCTGGTGGCGTAACAGTCACGGTCATGCCTTAAACGAGTACGACGTCGTACTGGTCAATGCCGTAGAGCGCCTCGACCTGCAGGCGGATCGGACGGCCGACCTGCGCCTCAAGCTCGCCCAGGGTGGCGGACTCCTCGTCGAGCAGGCGATCCACGACGTCCTGGTGAGCGAGTATCAGCAGCTCACGGCTCGCAAACTGTCGGCTCTGTCGCACAATCTCCCGAAAAATCTCGTGACACACCGTTTCGGGTGTGCGGATGAAGCCGCGCCCTTCGCAGCTTCGACACGGTTCACACAGCAGATGTTCCAGGCTCTCGCGGGTGCGCTTGCGAGTCATCTCCACCAGGCCCAGCGGGGAGAGGCTCACGATGTGTGTCTGCGCGCGGTCGCCGGCCAGCGCGCGTTCGAGCGCCGTCAGCACCGCGCGCCGATGCGGCTCATCGCGCATGTCGATGAAGTCGATGATGATGATGCCGCCAAGATTGCGCAGGCGCAGCTGACGCGCAATGCCCACCGCCGCCTCCAGATTGGTGCGGAATATGGTTTCCTCGAGGTTGCGGTGCCCGACGTAGGCGCCGGTGTTGACGTCAATGGTGGTCATCGCCTCGGTCTGGTCGATCACCAGGTGGCCGCCGGATTTCAGCGGCACCTTGCGGTCGAGCGCCTTGGCGATTTCCTCCTCGACGCCGTTGAGATCGAAGATCGGCCGCGCGCCGCTGTACAGCTCGATCACCGGCGCCGCTTCCGGCATGAAGGCGGCGGCAAACTCCTGCATGCGCGTGTGTTCAACCGGGGAGTCAACCAGCACGCGGCTGACGCCGTGGGTCAGCTCGTCCCGCAGTACCCGCAGGCTAAGCGGCAGGTCCTCGTGCACCACCGCGCCTGAGCTGACCTGCGCGGCACGCTCTCGTACGTGTCCCCACAGCTTCGCCAGATACGCCATGTCCTCGCGCAGGCTCTGCGTCGCGACACCCTGGGCCGCAGTGCGCACGATGTAGCCCCCCGCGCTGTCGGCGTCCACGAGCTCGCCGAGCACCGCCTTGAGGCGTGCACGCTCGGCTTCGTCCTCGATGCGCGCCGACACGCCGATGGCTTCCCCGCGCGGCATGTAGACGAGGTAGCGCGACGGCAGCGCGATAAAGGTCGTGAGACGCGCGCCCTTGCTGCCGATCGGGTCCTTGATCACCTGCACCAGGATCTCATCGCCGGGATTGACCAGACGCCGGATGTCCTGCATGGCCGCCACGGCCGCCGGGGCGCTCAGCACCGTGTCGTCCGATACCCGCGCCGCGATATCGGCGGCGTGCAGGAACGCGGTGCGTTCCAGCCCGATCTCCACGAACGCCGCCTGCATGCCTGGCAGCACGCGCGATACGCGTCCCTTGTACAGATTGCTCACCAGTCCGCGGCGACTGCTGCGTTCGATGTGGATTTCCTGCACCACCGCGTTGTCGAGGATCGCCGCGCGCGTCTCGCGGGGCGCGACGTTGACCAGGATCTCGAGGCTCACGTGGCCTCCCCGCCGTCGGCGGCTCGCTGTCCGCACGCGACCCCGGCCGCATGCAGGAGCTGCGCGGTCTCGAACAGCGGCAGCCCCATGACGCCGGAGTAGCTGCCGCTCAGGTGTTCGATGAAGACCGCGCCATGGCCCTGGATGGCGTAGCCCCCGGCCTTGTCGCGCGGCTCACCACCGCGCCAGTAGGCGACGCACTCGGCGGCGCTCAAGGCGCGGAAGCGCACCGCGCTGGTGCTTAAGAGCTCGTCCACGCCCTGCGCACCCGCCAGCGCGACCGCGGTGAGCACCTGGTGCGTGCGGCCTGACAGCCGCTGCAGTATGGCGACGCAATCAGCCTCGCCTTGCGGCTTGCCGCAGATCACCTCGTCGACGACGACCGTCGTGTCCGCCGCCAACACCGGCAGGGTCATGCCGCGGGCGCGCACGACGAGCGCCTTGTCGCGCGCCATGCGGGCGACGTAATCGCAAGGCCGCTCCCCGGGCCGCACCGTTTCATCGATGTCCGCCGCCTCGACCAGGTAGCGAACGCCAATCTGGGTCAAGAGCTCCCGGCGCCGCGGTGAGACCGAGGCCAGGCACAGTGCGGCGGGGGGAGCGGATTTCATCAGTCGCGGTGATAGGGGTGGTTGCCCAGTATGCTGTGCGCACGGTAGAGCTGCTCTACGAGCACTACCCGCGCCAGGGCATGGGGCAGCGTCAGGCGCGACAGTGAAAGGGTGAAGTCGCTGCGTGCCAGGACCTCGGGGGCAAAGCCATCCGGCCCACCGATCAGAAACGCAAGATCCCGACCGTCCTGCATGCGCTGGCCAAGCCAGGCGGCAAGTTCGCGCGTCGACAGCTCGCGGCCGCGCTCATCGAGCGCCGTGACGTGTTCCTCGGCCTTGAGCGCACCGAGCAGACGCTTGCCTTCCGCGGCGATTGCCTGGTGCGACGTGCCGCGGGCGCTGCGCGTGCCGGGCGGAATTTCCGTGAGGGCGGCCGACAGCGGCGCGAGGCGTTTGAGGTACTCCCCGGTAGCGGTGCGCACCCAGGCCGGCGGTCGGGTGCCGACGGCGATTACGCGCAGCCGCATGGCAAGGGAGGGTTAGCGCGCGCTGCGCCGCCGGCGTGCGGAGGCGCCGGCAACCGCCGCGGCGGCCGCAACGGGCGCGGCAGCGCCGTTGTCCCACAGGTGTTCGAGCCCGTAGAACTCGCGCACCCGCGGCAGCATCACGTGCACCAGGATATCCTGCAGATCCACCAGCACCCATTCCCCGTCGCGCGTGCCTTCGGTTCCGAGTGGCCGGAACCCGGCGGCCTTGGCCTTGGCCGCGACGCGCTCGGCGATCGAGCGCACGTGGCGGTCGGAGTTGCCGCTCGCGACAACCATCGTGTCGGCAATATCGGTGAGCCCCCGTACGTCGAGCACCCTGATATTCACGGCTTTCATGTCATCGAGCGCGGTCGTCACCACTTGTTGCAACGGCGAGGCGCGCTCCTCCGCGGGGCGCAGGCGTTTGCGGGTGATCATGTGCTTACGTGGATTCTCCTGTGGCCATTTTAAGTTTCGGCGGCCCTTATGGGCCCCCGCGTGGAGCATAGCACCTCGTTTCGAGAATGATCTGCCTCACCGGGTCGGGAACCAGGTAGCGCGGGTCGCGGCCCGCGACAATGAGCGCACGCAATTCCGTGGATGAAATCTCCAGCTGTGTAACGGCATGCACGTACAGGCAGCCGGCGGGCCGGTCGTGCAGATCGCGCACGGAACCCGTGCCGTGATCGACCATGAGTTCACCCAGTGGACCCATGGTCGGTGCACGCCAACCGGGCCGGTGAGCGACAACGATGTGCGCGAGGTCGAGTAGTTCGCGCCAGCGATGCCAGCCCGGCAGGCCGAGGAACGCGTCCATCCCGAGCAGCAGGCACAGGGACGCCTGCGGGTTTTCGGCACGCATTTCCGCGAGCGTATCCACCGAGTAGGAAACGCCGCTGCGGCGCACCTCGCGATCATCGACCACAAAGCGCGGCTGATCAGCAATGGCGGCGCGCACCATCTGCAGGCGCTGCTGAGCGTCCGCGTACAGATGCTCGCGGTGCGGCGGGTTACCGGTGGGCAGGAACCGCACCTCCGCGAGCTGCAGCTCCTGCCACAACTCGAACGCCGTGCGCAGGTGCCCGCAGTGGACTGGGTCGAAGGTACCGCCGAAAAGACCGATGGGCTGCATGGATCGCTAGCGCGCCGCGGCCCGCGCCACGCCCGGCGGCGGCAGCGCCGGCGTTGCGCATATGTCGGCCGCCAGCAGCGCCAGCTCATCCCAGGCGTCCCCCGGAGCGCGCCCCTTGATCATGCGGTCGGCGCGCTCGGCACGCCGCGCGAGCGCGGCGAACGGCAGACGCGGCGCGCGTTGCACCGCCCGCTCAAGCGCGGCACCCTGGCGTTGCCAGGCGGGCGCCCGGGCGCCGCCGCCAGCGCGGGCCTGCCACACATCGCGCAGCGACTTGTTGAGCGCCCAAAGCACCAGCGTGGGTTCGGTCCCCTCGGCGCGCAGGCCCGCGAGCATCCGCAGCGCGCGCGGCGTGTCCCCTGAGAGGGCCGCTTCCCCCAGCTGGAACACATCAAAGCGGGCGCTGTCGGCGACGCTCGCCAGCACCTCTTGCGGGGTGATCAGCTGCGTGGGCGCCGACAGCGCGAGCTTCATCAGTTCCTGGTGTGCGGCCAGCAGGTTTCCCTCGGTGCGCGCCGCCAGCACCTTGAGCGCCTCATCGCTCACCTCGAGGTTCATCCTGCGGCTGCGGCCTTTGAGCCAGCCGACCAGCCGCGCAGCATCCACGGGCCACACCTGCACCCAGCCGCCCTTAGTCTCCACGGCGCGCACCCATTCGGCGTTGTGCGCGTCGCGCTCGAGGCGCGGCGCGAGAATGAGAAACAGGGTGTCCGGATCAGCAGCACCCAGGAGCTTGACCAGCGCGGCGTTGCCGGCCACGCCGGGCTTGCCGCTGGCGAGGCGGATCTCCAACACCCGTCGCGAGCCAAACAGCGACAGGTTCGCGGCGGAAGCGCGCACCTCATCCCAGTCCGTGACGCGCTCGATGAAATGCACCTCGCGCTCGGTGAACCCGGCGGCGCGTGCCCGCACGCGCACGGCGTCAGCCGCTTCGCCCGCGAGCAGCGGCTCGTCGCCGGACACAAGATACGCCGGCAACAGGCGTTCCCCGAGGTGGGCGCTAAGCGAGTCGGAGGTGAGCTTCAAAGGACCTCATCGTGGCGCGTCCGCTTAGACGCGTCCTTAAGGTCATTATCAACCATCGACGGGCGCCGGGTCAGGTTTCGACCCGGCGCCCCCGCGGCCGCCGAGCCTTCAGAACTGCCAGGCCAGTCCCCCGAAGAATCCGCGCCGCGACCCGTACTGCGGCGCAAAGACACCGATGCCGGTGCCGCTGCGGATCTCGTAGACCTTGTCGAGCACGTTGATGACATCGAAGCGCACCGTCAGCGGCCCGAGCCGGCCAGCCGGAACGCATGACTCAAGCCCAGATTCACCTGGGTATAGCTGGGCGTGTGATCCCCGTTCGGGATGACGCTGCCGTCCGGCAGCTGCAGATCGTCGCGCAGCCCGGTGCCAAACACCATGTCGGCACTGAAACGCGTCCCGCGCCACAGGTAGGAGACGCCGCCGGAAGCCGCCACGCGTCCCTCGTGATCGAGGTGGATGTAGTTCTGAGCAGATGTAGCCAGATCGTCCGCGGCGAAATTGAACTGCGACGACTCGACGTCCTTGCCGTGGGCGGCCTGAACCGAGAAATTGCCGTAGGCGGAGAAATCCTTGACCGTGTAGTTGGCGGTGAATTCCACGCCACCGATGAGGCCGTAGCGGTAGTTGAACGGCGTGAGGATGATCGGCGCGCCGAACTGTCCCTCGTCGATCAGATGCTGCGCCTGCTCGTAGAAGCTGTCGACGCCCGAGGTGAGCGTGTTGTCGAGGAGCTTCTGTTGCACGCCGAAGTCGTAGTAGTTGGCGCGCTCGGCAATCGGCGCGTTGTCGAGCGTCACCGAGCCGGGTGGCAGGGCGGTCGTGCCGGCGAACTTCGTGAAGGTCTCGCTGCCGATCAGCTCGAACGGCGGCGGGGTGAAGTAACGCGAGTAGCCGCCGTGCACGGTTGTGCCGGATTCGAGTTTCCAGACGAAGTTGAGGCGCGGGCTGAGCTGACTGCCGCTGGAATAGGCGCTGTAGTGATCGAAGCGCAGGCCGTAGTTGATCGTCAACGGCGCCAGCTGCCTGCCATTCGTCCTGCAGATAGACGCTCTCGATCGGCTTGTGACTGTGGGCCGTTGTCGAGGACGGTCAGCGGCACGTTGCTGGTCTGCATGCCGGCGACATCGATGGGCAGCACCTGCGAGGTGGTATCGCTGCTGGCGCTGTCGTGCTGAAAGTAGAACCCGGCGCGCACCGTGTGTGCGTCGCTCGACCTTGTAGGAGCCATCGGTTTGCCAGCCGAAGGCGGTGTCGTCCTTGAACGCGTTCTGGGCGATGCCGTTGTAGAGCAGATCGCCGGTCCAGTCCGGCGCGAAGTGCAGGCTGGTGTAGCGCGCCGACAAGCGAGGTCTGCCAGTTGAGAGCCCCTTGCGAGTGCTGCCAGCTGACGATGGCGTACTGTGCCGCCTCGTGCTGCGATCTCGTTCAGATCATCGCTGAGAAACGCGCTCTGGCCGAGAATGTCCAGGCCCAGGGTGGGCTGCAGGCCGCGCTGGTTCGGAATCTGGAATGCGTCGTCGGAGGTGCCGAGGATCAGTGAGACGCGGTTGCCTGGATCGAGGATCTCCTCGAAGTAGGCAAAGCCGTGACCCTGGGTCGAATGATCGTGCAGCGGGTTGGCGCTGCCGTCCGGCGATTCGATGCCGAGATCGTTCACCTTATAGTCGCCGCTCACGTAGTAGCTGAAACCGCCGGAGCTGCCGCCGTACTCGGCCGCCGGCTGCAAGGTTCCGTGGCTGCCGCCGTAGACCGACACCTCGCCGCCGGGCTGCAGCAGGCCGCTATTGGTGGTGAGGTCGATGATCCCGGCGGTACGCAGGCCGTATTCCGCCGGCAGCGCGCCGGTGATGAGGCTCAGGGAGGAAATCAGCCGCGGGCTCAAGGTCTGGCTGAAGACGCTGATGCCTTCGGGAAGGATGATGCCGTTCAGGCGGTATTGCAGATCGTTGTGGTCGGCGCGCACGTGCAGCTGCCCGAAGGAGTCCTGCACCACGTCCGGCGCCTGCAGCAGCACCTGGTTGAGCTGCACATTATCCCCGCCGGGGGTCGCGGCAATCGCATCGCTCGTGATGGTGTAGGTCGAGGCGCCGGTCTGGGTCTCGATCTCGGAGCGCGCCTCGTTGAGTCGCCTCGCCGTGATCACTACTTCCGCCAGCTCGCCGGACGGTGCCGCAGTTGCGGCGCTGCCGGACGCGCTGTCAGCGGCAGAATTGTCGGCGG
The DNA here is from genome assembly GCA_963793895.1 of uncultured Gammaproteobacteria bacterium. Taxonomy (GTDB): domain Bacteria; phylum Pseudomonadota; class Gammaproteobacteria; order Steroidobacterales; family Steroidobacteraceae; genus 13-2-20CM-66-19. Next base: position 191,555 of record CAWCBV010000004.1, on the reverse strand, counting down.
CCTGAACCGCGGGCGCCGCCAACAGTCCGGCCGCGCTGAGAAAAACGCCTATGGCGACCGCGCCAAGCGCGGTGCCCCGGGACAGGGAATTAACCATGAGCTACTCCACAAGAACTGAAACCTCAGGCAGCACCACATTCGGGCGCTGCATCTTTCGGGAACGAAAGGTCGGTTCAGGCTTGCGGAGGGCCGCGACTGCGGGGGGTCGGCGCGTCAGTGCCGACGATGGTGAAGCAGGGAGCGGGGGCGGGAATGAGTGCGGCCGGACATACCGCCAGGTCGGTCACCCCGGTGGCCACTGGGTTTACAATCTGCGCAAATGCTTCGCAGGTCGGGCACAGACCGCCTTCAGGAGCTTGCAGCTGCGCGCTCAGCGCCGCGCCGGCGCTGTGGCCAGCATGTGTCAGGTGGCTGAGCTCGTGCAGCAGCGCGCCCTGCTGGGCGAGCAGCAGCGACAGCGACAGCACCCACGAGAGACACAATCGACGCATATTTACAACAAGGGGCCGCATAGAGCAGCGCAAGTCTAGCGCGTCGCGCCGCCCATTTCCTGGGCACGCCGCACATACCGAAGGACGCCCGTCGCAGAAATCCGTCCGACCAGCGCCAGTCAGACTTATGATACGAACCGCACCCGAAATGCGCCTTTAGATGCATGAGGGTGCCGTTGGTGGCATCCGGATGGCCCATTTCAGCCTGGAGATCGGACAATGAAGAGTTCAGCGTTGCTGGTCAGCATCTGCCTTGGCGCTGCGGCGCAGTTCGCCCTCGCGGATTGGCCGCCGCCGCCCGCACCCTCGCCGGACCCGATGAATGCGGCGCAGGCAGCGTGCAACCCGGACATCCAGGCGCTATGCGCCAGCGTGCAGCCCGGCGGCGGGCGGATCCTCGCGTGCCTGAAGGAGCATCAGGACAAGGTGTCAGACACTTGTAAGCAGGCGGTCATGAAGGCGGCGCAGACGCAGCCACCGCCCGCACCCTCGCCGGATGCGATCAATGCGGCGCAGGCGGCGTGCAACTCTGACGTCCAGGCGCTGTGCGCCAGCGTGCAGCCCGGCGGCGGGCGGATCCTCGCCTGCCTGAAGGAGCACCAGGACAAGGTGTCAGACAGTTGTAAGCAGGCGGTCATCAAGGCGACGCAGACGCCGCCCGCAAACTAACGCCGCGACGCTTGCAGCTGTTCGCGCTGCAGCTGGTGCATGCGCAACCTTAGGGCGCCGCTGCGCCACGCACGCGGCGCGCTGGCGGCGGGACGTCATATTCTGACCGCGCTCGTCACCGCGCCGGCACCATCCGTGATCCCGTGCTCGAGCAGCCACTCGCGTGCATCCGCGGCGTCGCTTTCGAACCACGCGCGCGTGCTGCCAAGCCTGAAGCTATAACCCCAGGCATCCATGTCGGCCCACAGCCGCGCCCGGCCGACGCCCGGCAACTCACCCGCCAGCAGCACCTGCAGATAACACACAGCGGACTCCTCCGCGTCGTCCCCGCCCGCGTCGCGGTCAAGACCCACGCGCCGCTCCGGCGTCATACAGATGAAGTGACTGGCCTCGTGCAACACTGAATGCAGCGGCGTATCGAGGCGCGCGTACAGGCGGTTTCCCATTAAGCCCGCCTCGCTCTCCCCCCAGTAAGAGCCAGGGATGACCTGCCCGGGCGCGGTGAGGGTGAGCGCCAGGCCGAAACGATTCAGAAGCAGCGCCACCGCCAGGCGGTCGGTGGCATTCAGCAGCAGCACCACCGCAGACCTTGCTTACAGGCTCGCCAGGCGACGCATGACCCGGTCGGCGAGATCGCGCGCCATGTCGGCGCGCAGCAGATCCTCTTCGTGACCCTTCGCAAGCAGCAGCCGCTCGTCGAAGCTGTAGCTGCGAATCGCGGAAATGTCTTCCTGCGGCAGCAGGTCCTTATCCCCGGCGGTGACGGCGAAGGTAATGGTGTAGGTGATCTCGTACTCGTTGGGCTGATTGGTCGCCGACACCGACAGCACGCGCTTCTTGTAGTTTTCCTTGATGATCCGCACCACGGCGGAGGAGTGGTCTTTGGCGTCAGCGAGCTGCGCGCCGTTGGACAGGAGCGCATGCCGCAGGCTCTGCGTGAAAATGCTCTGGCGGTCCTGCGCCTCCACGTAGGGGGTCTTCACTGCCGCGGGCAGCGGGTTGTGGCCCTGCAGGTGAAAACCGCAGGCCGCCTGCAGCAGCGCGGCGCTCGAGGCCAGGAGCCATGCCGCAGCCCGGCTCATACCACCACGTTCACGAGCTTGCCGGGCACGACGATGACGCGACGCACCGGCTGGTCCGCCACGAACTTGCGCACGTGCTCGTGCGCCAGCGCCGCCGCGCGCACCGCCGCCTCATCTGAGTTGACCGGGACACTGATGCGCCCGCGCAGCTTGCCGTTCACCTGCAGCACGATCTCGACCGCCTGCTGCGTCAGCGCCTGCGGGTCCGGGGCCGGCCAGCGCTCATCGACCAGCGCGGTGCCGTGGCCCAGGCCCTGCCACAGGGCGTGACACACGTGCGGCGTGATGGGCGCGAGCACCAGGGTTGCGATCTCGAGCGCTTCCTGTCGCACCGCGCGCCCCTGCGGGCTCACATCGCTGAAGCGGCTGATCGAGTTGAGCAGTTCCATCACCGCCGCGATCGCGGTGTTGAAATTGCGGCGCCGGCCGATGTCATCGGTGGCCTTGGCGAGCGCCTGGTGCGCGGCGCGGCGCAGTTCGCGCTGCGCGTCGCTGAGTGCGCCGGCGTCAAGGCGCGGCGCCGCGCCCGCGGAGGCGTGCTCATAGACGGCGTGCCACAGGCGCTTGATGAAGCGCGAGGCGCCCTGCACGCCTTCATCGGACCACTCGAGTGTCTGCTCCGGCGGCGAGGCGAACATCGTGAAGAGCCGCGCAGTGTCGGCGCCAAAGCGCTCGATCAGCCCTTCCGGATCGACCCCGTTGCCCTCCGACTTCGACATCTTGCCCAGGCCCTCGTGCTCAACCGTGAGCGTGCCTTCGGCGGTAGTAACCTCATAAACTTGCGCGCCATCCGCACCGCGACGCACATCGACATCCGCCGGGTTGAAGTAGCGCTTGCGCGCGCCCGCGGGCTGCGCCGAATAGATGTCGTTGAGCACCATGCCCTGCGTCAGGAGCTTCGCGAACGGCTCGCTGAGCTTCACCAGGTTCATGTCGCGCATCACGCGCGTCCAGAAACGCGAATACAGCAGGTGCAGGATGGCGTGCTCGATGCCGCCGATGTACTGGTCCACGGGCAGCCAGTAATCGACGCGCCGATCCACCATGGCCCGCGCGGCGTCCGCGCATGCATAGCGCAGGAAGTACCAGGACGAGTCCACGAAGGTGTCCATGGTGTCGGTCTCGCGCCGCGCCGGCTTGCCGCACGCAGGACAGGTGCACTCGTAGAAGGCGCGCGACTTCGCGAGCGGATTGCCGCTGCCGTCGGGCACCAGCTCCTCCGGCAGCACCACCGGCAACTGCTCATCCGGCACCGGCACCTCCCCGCACTGCCCGCAGTGAATGATCGGGATCGGGCAGCCCCAGTAGCGCTGCCTGGAGATGCCCCAGTCCCGCAGCCGATAGTGCACGCGCTTGCGCCCGAGGTTGTGTTTCTCCAGCGCCGCGGCGATCGCGTCCACCGCCGCCTGGAAGCCCAGGCCTGAGAAGGCACCGGAGTTCACCGTCACGCCGTAGTCGGCGTAGGCGGCGATCCACGGCGCGCGCACTTCTTCATAGGCACCGCTGGCGGAACGCACCACCGTCACCACTGGCAGCGCGTTCGAGTGCGCGAACTCGAAATCACGCTCGTCGTGCGCGGGCACACCCATGACGGCGCCTTCGCCGTAGCCCATGAGCACGTAGTTGGCGACCCACACCGGCAGCGGCGCGCCGGTGAAGGGATGCAGCACGTGCAGTCCCGTTGGCATGCCCTTTTTTTCCTGGGTGGCGACGTCGGCTTCCATGATGCTGCCGCGGCGGCACTCGGCGATGAAGCCCGCGAGTGCGGCGCTGCTCCTGGCCGCGGCCTGCGCCAGCGGGTGCTCGGCCGCGATCGCCATGAAGGTGGCCCCGAAGAGCGTATCGGCGCGGGTGGTGAAAACCTTCAGCGTGCCGTCAACGCCCGCGGCGGCGCGCGCATCCGGCGCGTACGGGAACTCGATCTCGCAGCCTTCGCTCCTGCCGATCCAGTTCGCCTGCATGACGCGCACGCGCTCCGGCCAGCCGCCAAGCCCGGCCAGCGCCGCCAGCAACTCGTCGGCGTAGCGCGTGATGTTGAGGTAATAGGTCGGAATCTCGCGCTTCTCGACCGGCGCGCCCGTGCGCCAGCCGCGACCGTCGATCACCTGCTCGTTGGCGAGCACGGTCTGGTCCACCGGATCCCAGTTCACGACCCCGGTCTTGCGGTAGGCGATGCCCCGCTCGAGCATGCGCAGGAACAGCCACTGGTTCCAGTGGTAGTAGGACGGGTCGCAGGTGGCCAGCTCACGGCTCCAGTCGATCGCGAAGCCCAGCTGCTGCATCTGGCCGCGCATGTAGGCGATGTTCTGCCGCGTCCACTTCGCCGGCGCAACCCCGTTGGTGATGGCGGCGTTTTCGGCCGGCAGACCGAACGCGTCCCAGCCCATCGGCTGCAGTACGTTGTATCCGCGCATGCGCATGTAGCGCGCCAGCACGTCGCCGATGGTGTAGTTGCGGACGTGGCCCATGTGCAGGCGGCCGGAAGGGTACGGCAGCATCGACAGGCAATAAAACTTCGGCCGCGAGGGATCCTCGCGCACCTCAAAGGCGCGCGCTTCGCGCCAATGCTTTTGCGCGGCGCGCTCGACGGCCGCGTGATCGTAGCTGTCTTGCATGGTTCTTTACGGCAGGCGCAGCGGGATGAAAATCTGGGCGTCCTCGCGCTGGACCAAAAGCGCCACGTTCTTGCCGGCGGACTTGGCCGCATCCTGCAGTTCCTGCGTGGTGTGCACGCGTTTGCCGTTGACACCCAGGATCACATCTCCGGGCTCAACCTCGGCGGCCGCGGCGGGTCCCGTGACCTCCTCGACCAGCAATCCCCCCTGCGGCGCGCCGGCCTGGGTCTTCTCGGCAGCAGTGAGTGCGCGCACGGTAAGTCCGAGCGCGCTCGCGTGGCTGCTCTCGCCGTGACCTGGTGGAGTTGCCGGGTTGGCGGCGGTCGGCGGCTGATCCTTGAGCTCGGTGATCCTGACTGTGACGTCCTGCTGGCGGCCGCCGCGCCACAGCTGCAGTGTCGCATCCTGGCCGGGCTTCATGGTCGCGATGGCGCCCGAGAGCTCGCCGTAGTGCTCGATGGCGTGTCCGCCAACGCTCAGGATGACATCGCCCGGCTGCACACCGGCGCGCGCCGCCGGGCTGTCCTTCTCCACCGAGGACACGAGCGCACCGCGCGGGCGGTCAAGACCGAAGGACTCCGCGAGCTGCGCGTTCAGGTCCTGGATGGTCACGCCGATGCGGCCGCGCACCACCCGGCCGGTCCTGATGATCTGCTCCTCGACGTTCTTGGCCACATCGATCGGGATCGCAAACGACAACCCCATGAAGCCGCCCGTGCGGCTGAAGATCTGCGAGTTGATGCCGATCACTTCGCCCGACATGTTGAAGAGCGGGCCGCCGGAGTTGCCCGGATTCACCGCCACGTCCGTCTGGATGAACGGCACGTAGTTCTCGCCCTGCAGCGAGCGCGAAGTGGCGCTGATGATGCCGGCGGTAACGCTGTTGTCGAAGCCGAACGGCGAGCCGATCGCGAGCACCCACTGGCCAGGCTTGATGCGCGTGGGATCCCCTAAGCGCACGGTCGGCAGGTTAGTCGCGCTGATCTTGATCACCGCGACGTCGGTGCGCTCATCGGCGCCGAGCACCCGCGCCTGGAACTCGCGCCGGTCGGTGAGCCGCACCGTCACAGTTTCCGCGTTTGCCACCACGTGGGTGTTGGTCAGGATGTAACCGTCGGGGCTGATGATGAAGCCCGAACCTGCGCCCCTGGCCGGCGGCTGGTTGCCACGCGGACCCTGTCCCGGGGCGGGAACCCCGAAGCGCTTGAAAAAATCATAGAACGGATCGTTCGGCGACAAGCCCGGAGGGCCGCCCGGGGGAGTCTTTTCGAGGACCTCCACGTTGACGACCGCCGGCCCGTATCTCTCCACCAGCTGGGTGAAGTCAGGCAGCGCGCGCACCACGCCCTCCACCGGGGTCGCGGGCGCGGCGGCCGGGGAGCCAGGATCGCTCACGCGCGTCGCGGCGCCGCTGGCGAGCCCGGTGTCCGCCGGCAGGATGGACGCCGTCCGGGGCGGGGCCGGGCCAGGCCCGGACTGGGCGCTCAGGTCCCTGGAGCAGGCGGCCAGCGCCACGGCGATCGCCAGCACGGCAACCAGCCGCTTCAGCGCCGGGTAGCAGGAGTCGAACATGGGGTTCATGGGGAGGGTTCCACGCCGGGTCGGTCTCTACATTGCCGCAGCCATACTCCGTACGCCAGCGCCAATAGGGCGAGGCTTACGATGAGCCAGTTTCCCACCACCGCGTACGGCGTCAGGCCCTTAAGGGGCACGATCTTCGACACCAGCACCACCGCCAGAAATTCCGGGGCGCGCGCCACCACCTCGCCGTGGGGACCTACGACCGCCGAAATGCCGTCGTTGGCGGCCCGCACCAGGTAGCGGCCGGCTTCCAGCGCCCGCATGCGCACGATCTGAAAATGCTGGTGCCGCGCGGTGGAACGCCCGAACCAGGCGTCGTTGGTGACGTTGACGAGCGCATCGGCCTGGCGCAGGACCGCGAGCATGGAGCTGCCGTAGGCGTCCTCGTAGCAGATCGTCGCTCCCAGGTGCAGATGCGCCGCCGCGAGCGGCGGCTGCTCAGCCGCGCCGGGCGTGAAGTCCGAGTACGGCAGGCTCATGAGCCGCAGCCACGAGCGCACGAAATGGGGCACCGGGAAGAACTCGGCGAAGGGCACCAGGTGATGCTTGTCGTACCAGCTCACCGTGTCGTCCATGGCGAGCACCGAGTTGAAGTAGCGGGTCTCCTGCGCGCTGCCCGCGCCCCCGCCGCCCTCCGCCCGCAGCACGCCGAGCACCAGGGCCGAATGATGTGCGCGCGCCTCGCCGTAGAGGTTGTCGAGGTACGGCAGCAAATCGTTGGCGATGTCGGCGGGCGCGGACTCCGGCCACACGATCAGGGGCATGCCGAGGGCCTTCTCGGTGAGGGACTGGTACAGCTTGAGGGTCGTGTCCTTGTTGCTGTCGAGCCATTTCTGGTCCTGCGGGATCGCGCCCTGAATCACCGCCACCGAAACTGGCGGGCCGCTGGCGTGCGTCCACGACACTTGCCTTAAGGCCGCCCCGCCGAGCCACGGGACCACGAGGACAATGGTGGCGATGAGGCGCGAGCGGCGCGTGCCGAGCACGAGCGTCGTGAGGGCGCCGGCGCTCACGAGCAACAGCGCACTGATGCCATAAACGCCGACGAGTGGTGCGAAGCCTGCCAGCCACGAGTCGGTCTGCGAGTAACCGAGCGACAGCCACGAGAAACCGGACAGGAACCAGCCGCGCCACCACTCGATGAGCAGCCAGCCCGCCGGCACGGCGACGAGCCAGCGCGCGACGCCGCGGCGCGGCAGCCAGCGCGCCACCGCAAGCCCAAGCGCGGCGTGATACAGGCCCATGATGGCGACGAGGCCGAGCATTAGGACCAACGCGAGCCAGATGGGCGCGCCGCCGAAGCCGTGGATGCTGATGTACAGCCAGTAAGTGCCGGCCGCGAAGGTCGCGGCGTTGAACCAGAAGCCGAGGCGCGCGGCCTCGCGTGGCGAAGCGTCCTGCCACAACCACATGAGCAGCGCCGGACACAGCACCGCCAGCGGCCACAGGTTCAGCGGCGCAAAGGACGCCGCGAGCGCCGCGCCGGCGCCCAGCGCCAGCAGCGCGCGCGTGCGCGCGGATGAGGGTCGCCGCAGGCCGTAGCGCGCCTGCCCCGCCAGCGGGGCCGCGGTGCCGCGAGGCGCGTCCACGCGGCTCAGGTGCCGCCGCCGGCGGCGGGCTCTGCGGGCGGCGGCACGTCGCGCGGCGCGACCACCCGCAGCGCGTCGATCCGGCCGCGGTCGACCCGCATCACCTGGAATTCAAAACCGTCGATGCCGGCGGTCTCGCCACGGCGCGGCAGGCGCCCGAGCTGCTTCATGAGCAGGCCAGCGATGGTGTCGAAGCCCTGCTCCTCGGAGAGCCGCGCGCCGAAGTATTCGTTGAACTCATCGATGCGGGTCACGCCGCGCACCGTGAACTTACGCTCGCCGTCGCGACGGATGTTCTCCACGTCCTCGACGTCGAACTCGTCGTCGATCTCACCAATGATCTGTTCGATGACGTCCTCGATGGTGACGAGCCCGGAGACGCCGCCGTACTCATCCACGACGATCGCCATGTGATTGCGGTTGCGGCGGAACTCCTTCAGCAGGACGTTCAGGCGCTTGGACTCGGGCACGAACTGCGCCGGCCGCATGTACTCGCGGATATCGAAGCGCTGCGCGGTGCTGGCAGGCAGGCGCAGCAGGTCCTTCGCCATCAGGATCCCGACGATATCGTCGCGGTCCTCGTCCATGACCGGGTAGCGCGAGTGACCGGATTCGACCACCACCGCGAGGATCTGCGCCGCCGGCGTCGCACGCCGCACCACCACCATCTGCCCGCGGGGCACCATGATGTCGCGCACCTGCAGATCCGCGACCCCGAGCACCCCTTCGAGCATGGTGAGCGCATCAGCGTCGAGGACGCCGCGCTCGCCGGCCTCGCGCAGCACGCCGAGCAGTTGCTGGCGATCCTGGGGCTCGGTCGCGAGTCCCTGGGTAAGACGTTTCAGCCAGCGCCCGGTGGTGTTCAGATCCTTCGCCACGCTTACGGGCTCCGGTACGGGTTGGCAAAGCCGAGGCGCCTGAGCACCGCGACTTCGCGCCGTTCCATGCGCTGCGCATCGGCGTCGCGCTCGTGGTCGTAGCCGACGAGGTGCAGCGTCCCGTGCACGATGAGGTGCGCCCAATGGGCCCTGAGTGTCTTGTCCTGGGCGCGCGCCTCGGCGCGCAACACGCGCGCGCAGATCACCAGATCCCCGAGCGGCGGCACAGCGCCCGCCGCCGCTCGCGGCAGCCGCGGCGGCGGAAACGACAGTACGTTCGTGGCCTGGTCACGGCCGCGGTAGTGGGCATTCAGGCGCCGGCTTTCGGGGGCCCCGACGACGCGCAGTCCCAGTTCACGGCCCGCCGCGCGTCGGCCCGCCGCCGTGCTTACCCACAGCGCAAGCTCGCGCCGCGAGGGTGACCAGGCGTTGACGCGGCGCTGCATTTGAAGCTGCACGAGACTGCGGGGTGTGCGCCGCGCCGCCGTGCTCACGATGAACTCCCGCGCGACTCATAGGCCTGCACGATGCGCTGCACGAGCGGGTGGCGCACGACGTCGTGCGCGTCGAAGTAGGTGAACGCCACGCCCTCCACCGCCCGCAGCACCTGCACGACGTGACTCAGGCCCGACTGCCGGCCGGCCGGCAGGTCCGTCTGGGTAATGTCGCCGGTGACGACCGCCCGTGAGCCGAAGCCGATGCGGGTGAGGAACATCTTCATCTGCTCGATGGTGGTGTTCTGGGCTTCATCGAGGATGATGAAGGAATCATTGAGCGAGCGGCCGCGCATGAAGGCCAGTGGCGCGACTTCGATGACGCTGCGCTCGATGAAGCGTGCCACCCGATCAAAACCCATCATCTCGTAGAGCGCGTCGTAAATCGGCCGCAGATACGGATCGACTTTCTGCGTCAGATCCCCAGGCAGGAACCCCAAGCGCTCGCCCGCCTCCACGGCCGGCCGCACCAGGACCAGCCGCCGCACGCGCTCGGCCTGCAGCGCCTCCACCGCGCAGGCCACCGCGAGATAGGTCTTGCCGGTGCCCGCCGGTCCAATGCCGAAGGTCAGATCGCGGTTGCGGATGTGCTCGAGGTAGTCGCGCTGGTGTGCGCCACGCGCGCGGATGCCGCGGGGCAAACGCACGCCCTGCTCGCGCGGATCCTCACCCGCGGCGGGCGGTCCGGACTCGCGTTCGTGCAGCGCCAGATGCACCCGCTCGGGCGTCACTTCCTCGGTGGCGGTGAGCAGAAACAGCTCCCGCAGCAGTTCCTGCGCATTGGCGGCCTGGGCGCCGCTGACGCGGAAGCTGTCGCCGCGGCGCTGAATGCGCACCTCCAGTCGCGACTCGAGCAGGCGCAGGTTCGCATCGAGCGGCCCGCACAGCTTCGCCAGCCGGGCGTTATCCGCCGGCTCGAGAGCAAATTCGCGCTGGAACCCGGACGCTGGTGCGGCCACGGGCATTTCAGCCGCTGACCGCGGCGAGGAGCGCGGGCAACAGCGCCGCGCGCGATGATCCGCTCTGCGCGTGGCCGTCGCAGATTGCCTCAACCAGCCGCCCGCGCAGGCTGTGGGCGCGCGCCTCGGTGACCTCGATATCGACGAAGCGGTTGATGAGCGTCGCGGGACCTGCGAAATTCACCCAGCGGTTGTTCCCCGTGCGGCCGGCGAGCTCGCGCGCGTCTCTCCTGGCCGGCCGTTCGATGAGTACCCGCTGACGCGTGCCGACCATGGCCTCGCTGATCGCGCGCGCCTGGCTTTCCAGCTGCGCCTGCAGGCGTGCGAGGCGCTCGAGTTTCACCTCGTGGCCGACCTCATCCGGCAGCGAGGCGGCCGGCGTCCCGGGACGGCGGCTGTAAAGAAAGCTGAATGATTGATCACAGCCCGCATCGCGCGCCAGGGCGAGGGTTGCGGCGAAGTCGCGCTCGGTCTCACCCGGGAAGCCCACGATAAAGTCCGTCGAAACAGCGATGTCGGGACGCACCGCGCGCAGGCGTCGCACCTTGTCCTTGAACTCGAGCGCGGTGTAGCCGCGCTTCATGAGCGCGAGCACACGGTCGGAGCCGCTCTGCACCGGCAGGTGCAGGTGATTGGCGAGCTGCGGCACGTTCGCGTACGCCTCGATCAGGCTGGCGCCGAATTCCAAAGGATGCGAGGTGGTGAAACGGATGCGCTCGATTCCGGGTACGCGGGCGACATGATGGATGAGCGTCGCCAGATCCACCGGCGCGCCATCGGCCATGGGCCCCCGATACGCGTTGACGTTCTGACCGAGGAGCGTGATTTCACGCGACCCCCTGCGCTGCGAGCGTGCGCACTTCCTCCAGAACCGAGTCGAAGCCGCGGCTGATTTCCTCGCCACGCGTGTACGGCACGATGCAGAAGCTGCAGTACCTGCTGCAGCCTTCCATGATCGATACGAAGGCCGTCGCGCCTTCGGCACGCGGCGCCGGCAGGTGATCGAATTTCTCGATCTCCGGGAAACTGACATCGACCACTGAGCGCCCGGTGCGCCGCAGTTGCGCGATCATGTCCGGCAGGCGGTGCAGGGTCTGCGGTCCAAACACCAGGTCCACGAACGGCGCGCGCGCCGTGATGGCATCACCCTCCTGGCTCGCGACGCAGCCGCCGACGCCGATGATGATGTCGGGGCGCTCGGCCTTGAGAAGCCGCCATTCGCCCAGCAACGAGAACACTTTTTCCTGCGCCTTCTCGCGCACCGAGCAGGTGTTCATGATGAGCACGTCCGCCTGCGCCGGGTCATCGGTGGCAGTGAGGTCCGCGCCAGCGCTGAGTACGTCCGCCATGCGGGCGGAGTCGTACTCATTCATCTGGCAGCCAAAGGTCTTGATGAAGTAGCGGCGGGTCATAGGAATGGAAACGCGGAATTTTACGGTCTTGGCCGCGGGGTCGCACGACTGATGCGGCGTCGGGTGTCGATAAATCACAAAAACCCAGTTACTTCAATAACTTGAGGTTCATCGGCGCTGACAGCGGATGAGCGCCGTCGCGTGCAGTCCTCGTTTCTGGCTGGGCCGCCTGGCCGGTGAACCGGCGCCGCGGGGTGAGCTATGCTCGCCCGATCACGCCATTGAAGGAGAGATTCCTTGCCGCAGCCGCAGCGGGTGGTTTCGAGCGATGAGTGGCTCAAGGCGCGCGTGGAGCTCCTGGCAGCCGAAAAAGAATTCACGCGCCTGCGCGACCGCCTGAGCGAGCAGCGACGGCAGCTGCCCTGGGAAGCCGTCGACAAGAGCTACGTGTTCGAAGGATCGGACGGCGGGCAAACGTTGCCACAGCTGTTCAGCGGGCGCAGCCAGCTCATCATCTATCACTTCATGTTCCACCCCGACTGGGGCGCCGGGTGCCCACATTGCTCGCGCTGGGCCGACAGTTTCAACCGCGCGATCGTGCATCTGAACCATCGCGACGTGACGATGGTAGCGGTGTCGCGCGCGCCGTACGCCCGGCTCGCCGCCTACCAAAAACGCATGGACTGGAGTTTCAGGTGGCTGTCATCTTTCGGCAGCGACTTCAACTTCGACTACCACGTGTCATTCACGCCGGCGGAGATGGAAACGCACAGCGGGTTCTATAACTTCGTCGTGCAGAACCCCGACGCGCCGGAGCGCGAAGGGATCAGCGTTTTTTTCAAGGACGCTGATGAGAAGGTGTTCCACACGTATTCAACCTACGCGCGCGGGATCGATATGATGAGCGTCGACTACCAGTACCTGGACCTCGTGCCCAAGGGTCGCGACGAGGGCGGGCGGGGGCCGTACTGGGTACGCCGTCACGACGAATACGACCGCTAGTTGAGGCTGGGCAGCCGCGCTCGAAGACCGTCCGGCGCCGCCCCATCACGCGCGTCGTTTCGCTGATCCGGGTCGGTCAGAACGGGATATCGTCGTCGAACTCCTCGCCCGAGCCGCCCTTCGATCCGCCGCCTGCACTGGCTCCCCCGCCCTGACTGGCGCCGCCGCCGGACTCTTCCGCATAGGCGTGGGCGGCACCTGCGCCACCCCCGGCACGCGCACCGCCCTCGGCGCCCCCGCCGGCGCCAGCTCCGGCACCGCCGCGGCCCCCGAGCATCTGCAGCTCGTTGCCGATGATCTCGGTGGAGTAACGCTCGTTGCCCTGCTTGTCCTGCCACTTGCGCGTGCGCAGGCTCCCCTCGATGTACACTTGTGAGCCCTTGCGCAGGTACTCACCGGCGATCTCCGCCAGGCGGCCGAAGAGCGCGACCCGGTGCCACTCGGTGCGCTCCTGCTGCTCACCGCTTTGCTTGTCGCGCCAGCTCTCGCTCGTCGCGATGCGCAGGTTCGCCACCGTGGTGCCGGAGGGCATGGCGCGTGTCTCCGGATCCGCGCCCAGGTTGCCAATGAGAATGACCTTGTTAATGCCGCGCGCCATGGTGAGAGTCCTTGGGGGTAGCGAATGAAAAGGCGGGTCGCAGGCTGCGCCCGCCGCTGTCGTAGCGCCATTCTAGTGGAGGCGCACGGCCGGCGTGAACCCAAGATCCACATGCAATCGCGCAGTAAGGGAAGATAGCGCCCCCAGGCCGCCCCGACGAAAGACTTAAGCATGTTGCGCAGCATTTCCGAGGCCGAAGTTGCCCGGGTGCTCAGTTACGCGAAGCTCATCCCGGCGATGGAGCGGGCGCTCATCGCGTTTTCGGCCGGCGAGACCGTCCAGCCGGTGCGCACCATCCTCACGGTCGAGGAGGGGCAGCGCTTTCTCGGCGTGATGCCGGCGGTGACGCCCGAGGGTATGGGCGCGAAGCTCGTGTGTTTCTATCCCAAGAACGCCGCCGCGGCACTGCCGACCCATCTGGCGACCATCATGCTGTTCGAGACTGAAACGGGACGCCCGCTCGCGGTACTCGACGGCCGCCTCATCACTGAAATGCGCACAGCCGCGGTGTCGGCTGCCGTGACCCGCCACCTGGCGCCGGCCGACGCGAAAGTGCTGGCCCTCCTCGGCAGCGGGGTACAGGCGCAGGCGCACCTGGAAGCGCTGCGTCACGTGTGTCGCTTCGAGGAAGTGCGAATCTGGAGCCGCACCAGCGAGCACGCGCAGCGGTTTGCGGCCCGGCACGGCGCCCGCACCATGGACCTCGAGGACGCCGTGCGCGGCGCCGACGTAATCGTGACCGCGACCAGCGCTCGCGAGCCTGTGCTGCGGGGCGAGTGGCTCAAGGCCGGCGCGCATGTAAACGCGGTCGGTGCCTGCCTGCCGACCTGGCGCGAACTGGATGACGCGGCCCTGACCGCAAACACCCTGATCGTGGACTCCCGGGAAGCTGCGCTGCAGGAGTCCGGAGACGTGATCCTGTCGCGCGCCGCGATATTTGCCGAAGCCGGCGAGATATTCGCGGGCACGCGGCGCGCAGCGCCTGAAGCAACCACCGTGTTCAAGTCACTGGGACTGGCGGTGGAAGACATCGCCGCTGCGCGACTCGTCTATGACGCCGTAACCGCGGCTTAGAAGGCGCCGCGGCACGCGCCGCCGCTCAGCCCTTGCCGCGAATCTGGTCGGCTGCGTTCTTCATGATCGCCGCAATGCGGCTCTGTTCTTCGGCCGGCGCGCCGCGTTTATCGCGCAGTGCCTGCTTGAGCGCGCGGCGGGCGGCGTCGATTTCCGCCGATTCGCCCGCGGCACTGTCCTCGTCAGCGCCACCGAAAATCTCCCGCACACGGCCCATCTTGCGGCCGATGTGCTCGAGCTGACCGAGCATGGCTTCGGCTGCGTCCTGGTTGTCCCTGAGGTATTCGCGCCCGGCGTCGGTAATGCTGTAGAGCTTTTTCGTGCCCTCGGCGGCGACGCTCGCGTAGCCGACCTCTTCGAGCCAGGTGAGCGCCGGGTAGATCATGCCGGGGCTCGGGCTGTAGAAGCCGCCCGAGCGCTCCTCCAGCGCCTTGATCAATTCATAGCCGTGGCTCGGCCGCTCGCTGAGCAGCGCGAGCAGAACCAGCTGCAGGTCCCCTGAGGCGAGCCTGCGTCCGGCGCGAAACGCCCGTCCCCCCATACCCATGCCGCCGGTGAATCCCCCGGCAAAGTGGCCAAAACGACGTCCGTGACGACCCAGGTAGTACTCGCGCACTTCCTCGGGGAGACACCCGCGGCTGCGGTGAAAGAAATGATGATGCATAGCACCTCCTCTATGTTGTCGGATATATCTTACGATATATTCAAAGATAATCAAACAGGTCATCCCCCGCTCATCGCATCCACCTTTGGGGGTTTGGGTCCGAGTGGCCCCCGCACGTACCATTGGCGGTTCAATGCACGAAATTCGCGTGCGCGGCGCGCGCACCCACAACCTGAAGAACCTCACTCTCGAGCTGCCGCGCGAGCGGCTGATCGTCGTCACGGGCTTGTCCGGCTCCGGAAAGTCCTCGCTCTGCTTCGACACGCTCTACGCCGAGGGTCAGCGCCGCTACGTCGAATCCCTCTCCGCCTACGCGCGGCAATTCCTCTCGACCATGGAGAAGCCGGACGTCGATGGCATCGATGGCCTGTCGCCGGCGATCGCCATCGAGCAGAAGTCCAGTTCGCACAACCCGCGCTCCACGGTCGGCACGGTCACCGAGATCTACGACTACCTGCGCCTGCTCTACGCGCGTGCCGGCACGCCGCGCTGTCCTGACCACGGTATTGATCTCACCGCGCAGACCGTGAGCCAGATGGTCGACCAGGTGCTGAAGCTGAGCGAAGGCACGGCGGCGGCGCTGCTCGCCCCGGTGGTGAGCGATCGCAAGGGCGAGCACCTGCAATTGCTGGAGGATCTGGCCGGCCAGGGCTTCGTGCGGGTGCGCATCGACGGGCGTATTCACGAGATGCAGGCGCTGCCGCAGCTCGAGCCGAAGAAAAAACACACCATCGAGGTGGTCGTAGACCGCATGCGCGTGAAGTCCGATGGCGCGCAGCGACTCGCGGAGTCGTTCGAGACGGCGCTGCGTCTGTCCGGCGGACTCGCGCGCCTCAGCTTCCTCGATGAGCCTCAGCGCGAGCAGCTCACCTTTTCCAGCCGTCACGCCTGCCCGGTGTGCGGCTACAGCGTGCCGCCGCTCGAGCCGAAACTGTTTTCGTTCAACAACCCGGCGGGCGCCTGCCCGAGCTGCGACGGGCTTGGCGTACAGGAGTTTTTCGATCCGCAGCGCGTGGTGCTGCATCCGCATCTGTCGCTCGCCGGCGGCGCGGTGCGCGGCTGGGACCGGCGCAATGATCACTACTTTCATCTCATCCAGTCCCTCGCGCGGCACTACGGCTTTGACATCGAGACGCCGTGGACCGAGCTTGCCGAACCGGTGCGGCAGGTGCTGCTCCATGGCAGCGGCGAGGAAGCCATTGAATTCAGTTATCGCGAGGAGGCGGGACGCAAGTCGCGCAGGCGCCACCCGTTCGAAGGCATCCTGCCGAACCTGACGCGGCGCTACCGCGAGACCGAGTCCGCGATGGTGCGTGAGGAGCTCGCGCGCTACCTCGGAACCCGGCCGTGTCCGGAGTGCGGCGGCACGCGCCTGAACCGCGCGGCGCGCTTCGTATTCGTGGCGGAACGCACCCTGCCGGATCTTAGCTCGCTCACGGTCGGCCGGGCGCTGGAGTTTCTCGGCGCGCTCAATCTTGCCGGCTGGCGCGGTGAAGTCGCCGCCAAGATCGTGAAGGGCGTGGTGGAACGGCTGCGCTTCCTGTCCGACGTCGGACTTGACTACCTGACGCTCGACCGCAAGGCCGAGACGCTTTCCGGCGGTGAATCGCAGCGTATTCGCCTCGCCAGCCAGGTCGGCTCCGGGCTCACCGGTGTCATGTACATCCTCGATGAGCCCTCGATCGGGCTGCACCAGCGCGACAACCGCCGGCTGCTCGCGACCCTGCGGCAGCTGCGCGATCTCGGTAACACCGTGATCGTGGTGGAGCATGACGAGGAGGCGATCCTCGAAGCCGATCACGTGGTGGACTTAGGTCCCGGCGCCGGCGTGCACGGCGGGCAGCTGGTGGCGCAAGGCACGCCCGCCGAAATCAAGGCGAACCCGGCCTCCATCACCGGCCAGTACCTGTCAGGCCGCCGGCGCATCGCCGTGCCCGCGCTGCGTGCGCGGCCGGATCCGGCGCGGATGATCCGCATCGTCGGTGCGCACGGCAACAACCTGCGCCACGTCAGCGCCGAGGTTCCGCTCGGTCTGTTCACCTGCGTGACCGGCGTGTCGGGCTCGGGCAAATCAACACTCATCGTCGATACGCTCTTCGGCCACGCCGCCGCGCTCCTGAACGGCGCGCGGGTCGCGGCTGCGCCGGCGGAGCGCATCGAGGGACTGGAGCACATCGATCGCGTGATCGACATTGACCAGAGTCCCATCGGACGCACGCCGCGCTCCAATCCCGCGACCTACACCGGACTCTTCGCCCCGCTGCGCGAGCTGTTCGCGGCGGTGCCCGAGGCGCGCGCCCGCGGCTATGACGCGGGACGCTTCAGTTTCAACGTCAAGGGCGGCCGCTGTGAGGCATGCCAGGGGGACGGCGTCCTCAAGGTCGAGATGCATTTCCTGCCCGACGTGTATGTGCCGTGCGATGTGTGCAAGGGCCAGCGCTACAACCGCGAGACCCTCGAGATCCGTTACCGCGGCAAGAACATCCACGAAGTGCTCGAGATGACCGTGGAGGACGCGGCGCGCTTCTTCCAGAACGTGCCCGCAGCCGCCGGCAAGCTGCACACCCTGACCGACGTGGGGCTCTCCTACGTGCGCCTGGGGCAGAACGCCACTACGCTCTCCGGCGGCGAGGCGCAGCGCGTGAAGCTCTCGCGCGAGCTCGCCAAGCGCGCCACCGGACGCACGCTCTATATCCTCGATGAGCCCACGACCGGTTTGCATTTCCATGACGTGCAGCAGCTGCTGAACGTGCTGCACCGCCTGCGCGATGAAGGCAACACCATCGTCGTCATCGAGCACAACCTGGATGTCATCAAGACCGCGGACTGGGTGATTGATCTGGGCCCGGAAGGGGGCGAAGGCGGTGGCGAGATCATCGCTGCCGGGACGCCGGAGGCGATCGCGGCAAACGCACGTTCCTGGACGGGAAAATATCTCACTCCGCTCCTCTCGCGGCAGCTGCTGCCGCCTGCGGCAAGTGCCTGATTTAATTTAGATTCTATGACCGGCGGGAGTGATCCCGCCTCCAGCACGACGCAGTCCACGCTTCTCGCAAATGCGATTGCAAATGCGAACCGTTCTCATCCATAATTGCATTCATGGACGCCGCCGCTGCCCCTTTCGGGCTCGCACTTAACCCTGGTTTTGTCAGCCTCGCGGCACTCTCGCCCGGCACGAGCGGGCGGGTGATTGGCGTTGGCTCCGGCCACCCCTCCGCGCCGCTCTCCGCGCTCGAGCGGCGCCTGCTCGAGTTCGGGTTCGTGAACGGCGAGCAGGTTGAAATCCTCGCCGAGGCACGCCCCGGGCGCGACCCGTTCGTGGTGCGCATCGGACACACGACGCTGGCGCTGCGGCGGCGCGAGGCGCAGAGCATCTGGGTCGAAGTGCAGCACTCCGAGTCCGCCACGGCACCCCCAGAGGCGGTGAGTGGCGTGAGCGAGAGGGTCGAAGTGCAGCACTCCGAGTCCGCCACGGCACCCCCAGAGGCGGTGAGTGGCGTGAGCGAGAGGGTCGAAGTGCAGCACTCCGGACCCATCGCATCAGCCCGCGAGGCACTGGGTTCCGGTCTGCCAGCATGAACGCCCCGGCGGTGGCGGCCGTTGCCGCGCCGCAGTTCAACGTCGCCCTCATCGGTGTGCCGAATTGCGGCAAGACGGCACTCTTTAATCGGCTCACCGGCAGTCGCCAGAAGGTCGCCAACTATCCGGGCGTGACAGTGGAGCGCAAGGAAGGCCGCCTCGTCGGACCGCGCAGCGGCAGCATCTACCGTATCAGCGATCTGCCCGGTGCCTACAGCCTGGAACCCACCACCCTCGATGAAGCCATTGCACGCGACGTGGTGCTTGGCCGGCACGCGGCGCACGCCGCACCGGATCTGTTGGTGTGCGTGGTGGATGCGACCAACCTCAGACTCAACCTGCGGCTGGTGCTCGAACTGAAACGCCTCGGGCGACCGATGATCGTCGCCCTCAACATGTCGGATGTCGCCGAGCAGCGCGGCTACCAGCTCGATCGACAGGCGCTCGCGCGCGCCCTCGGCGTACCTGTCATCCCGACCGTGGCGGTACGCTCCGGTGGTGAGCGCGAGCTGGTGGACGCCATCGAGCGCTTCGATTTCAGCGCAGCCACGGGCGTGCATCCGGCTACGCGACTGGATGCGCCCGTCACCAATGCTGCGGAAATTGAAGCCACACAGCGCGAAGTGCGCCGCGTGCTGCACGAGAGCGGCTACCGCGTGCCGGCACGCCTGGCGCTGCTGTCAAAAGTGGACGCGGTGGTGCTGCATCCGGTCGCAGGACCCGTGCTCCTCGCCCTGGTGCTGTTCCTCATGTTCCAGGCGGTATTCAGCTGGGCTCGCGGACCGCAGAACCTCATCAACTCAGGCGTGCAGGTGCTCGGGGCGTGGCTCGGCCAGGTGCTGCCGGCGGGCCCGTTGCGCGGGCTGCTGCTCGATGGCGTGATCGCCGGTGTCGGCAGCGTGCTGGTGTTCCTGCCGCAGATCCTGATCCTGTTCTTCTTCATTCTCGCGCTGGAGGACTCCGGCTACCTGCCGCGCGCCGCTTTCATGCTCGATCGCCTCATGGGACGCGTGGGACTTTCCGGCCGCGCCTTCATTCCGCTGCTGTCGAGCTTCGCGTGCGCGATTCCCGGCATCATGGCGGCGCGCACCATTCCTTCGGCGCGCGATCGCCTCGCGACCATCATGATCGCGCCGCTCATGACCTGCTCGGCGCGCCTGCCGGTGTATGCGCTGCTCATTGCCGCCTTCATCCCGCAGCGCTCGCTCGGCATATTCAATCTGCGGGGACTGGTGTTGTTTGCGCTCTACCTCGCCGGTGTCGCGAGCGCTCTGGGCGTGGCCTTCGTGCTCAAGCGCACCATGATGCGCGGCGAAGAGCGGCCGCTGCTGCTGGAGCTGCCCGAGTACCGCATGCCGCACCTGTCCAACCTGCTGCTGGGTTTGTGGGAACGCACGCGCATTTTCCTGAGCCGTGTCGGCACCATCATCCTCGCGCTCATGGTCGTGCTGTGGTTCCTGGCCAGTTTCCCGGCGCCGCCCGCGGGGGCGACCGGTCCGGCCATTCAGTACAGCATCGCCGGCTACCTCGGGCGCGGGCTCGAATGGCTGTTCGCGCCGTTAGGATTCAACTGGCAGATCTCGATCGCTCTGGTGCCGGGACTGGCGGCGCGCGAGGTGGCGGTGAGCGCACTCGGCACCGTGTACGCCATGTCCGGATCGCATGACATCGCCGGCGCGCTGACGCCGGTCATTGCGCGCAGCTGGAGCGTCGCCACCGGCTTGTCGCTGCTGGCGTGGTACGTGTTCGCACCGCAGTGCCTGTCGACGCTCGCGGTGGTGAAGCGCGAAACCAACTCCTGGCGTTACCCTTTGTACATGGCGGCGTATCTGTTTGCGCTGGCGTATCTGGGCGCGTTTGCAACCTACCGCGTGGCGCTCATGTTCGGCGCCGGCGCCGTCGCATGAACCTGGCGGTGCAACAGGTGTTGGTGGGGCTGCTGGTCTCGGCCGGTATCGTGTTCAGCGCCTGGCGGCTGTTGTCGGCGCGCTGGCGGCTGCGCCTGCTCGATGCACTGAACGCCGTGCCGGGCGCCGGCGGCTCCGCCTGGCTCGGGCGTCTGCGGCAGCGCCTGCTCGCGCAGTCGACGCTCGCCTGCGGCGGCTGCTCCAGCGCGGATGCGGCCCACGGACCTAAGCCGGGCGTGGCTTCGCGGAATCAAACACCTGGTGCACTTCGCCGTTGACGATGCGCTCCTGGTACGCACCAACGGTGTAGCCGGCAACCACGCGGCGCCAGAAATTCACCGCGGCGGCGTTGCGCAGGTATTCGCTGATTTCCCAACGCCCGCCGAAGCGACTCAGGATCAGGTGCGCCGCGCTCGCCCCGACCCCTAAGCGCCGTCGGGCGCGCGCCACGAAGAACTCCGCCATGCGGTAATCGACGCGTGGCTGGGCGGCGGAACTTTGCGCGCGCAGCACGCGGGCAAACCCCACCGCCTCGGCGCCCCTGACAATCACCAGCGGGTAGGTGTTGGGATCGCCAAACCAGTGGGCGATCTGGTCCGGCTCGCGATGGCCGACCTCCGGCAGGCGCGGAAAGAGGCCGGTGCCGGGATTCAGGTCATCGAGGTAGTCGCGGTAAACGCTCTGGATCCACAGTCGATCCGCGGGCGTCGCGCGTGCATCGCGCACGCTGACGGTTACGCCGCCTATCACATCGACCGGTGGCCCGCGGCCGCTCACATAGCCTTCAGAGGCGCAAAAAGAAACGGCCCGGACGGCTCGCGCGCGCGAACCGTCCAGGCCGTGTTTTCAGCGGTAAGTTTCGAACTTACTGCTTCGCCGGCGGCGCAGCCTGGTCGGCGGGAGCCGCGGACTTCGCAGCGTCAGCCGCGTTGGTCGCAGCGGAGCCAGCCGCGGTGGCGGCGTCCTTGGCAGCATCCGCAGCCTGACCAGCGGACGCGGCAGCGTCCTTGGCAGCGTCGGCGGCCGGCGCCATGGCAGCAGCGGGAGCAGCAGGAGGAGCGGCGGCGTCGGTGCCGGCAGATTCCTGCTTCGCGCAGGCCGTCAGCATCAGCGCGGCGACAATTGCGCTAAGAGCAAGTTTGGTGTTCATCGATCGGTACCCCGAGAAGCAAGAGTTGTGTGGATAAATCTGCGGCCGTCAGGCCGACCGCGCGCCCCGTTCCTGGACCGCGGAGGGCGAATTCTATAGAAGTCCCGGTACGATTGGAAACTGTCGCCCGGTGTTTCTGTCGGTTGTAAGCGACATTAAAAGGTCTGTAAGCAAAGGAACATGTCATGCCAGGCGTCAACGGCGCGTCCGCCCTCGCGGCGAGCCTCGAAGAGTCGTTTAGTGCGCACCTGAAGTCCGTATGCGAGCGCACCGCGCGCGCGCTTGCCGTCAGCGGTTACTCGGGCCTCCTGGTGCACTCCGGATCGCTGCTGCCGGTGTTTGAGGACGATCGCTTCCATGCGTTCGAGGCCCACGGGCCCTTTAAGGTCTGGGTGCCCTTGAGCGATGTTCCGGACTCCTTTGTGTGGTTCGAGCCCGGCTCGCCCCCGAGGCTCCTGGTTCATCGGCCGCAGGACTATTGGCACAAGCCGGCCGATCCGCCGGCGGGCTACTGGGTGCGGCACTTTGACGTGCGCCTGGTGAGCGACTTCGCGGCGGCGCGCGCTGCCCTGCCGTCTTCCCTTGCGCAAGCCGCCTATATCGGCGATGTCTTCGCGGAACTGCCGGGCTGGGGATTGAAGGCGGTGAATCCGAAGGCGCTGATGCGCAGGCTGGATTATGTCCGCGCGGCGAAGACCCCTTACGAGCTGAACTGCCTGCGCGAGGCGAGCCGCCTCGGCGCCCGCGGCCACCTCGCGGCTCACGAGGCTTTCAGCGCCGGCGGCTCGGAGTTCGACATCGAGCTCGCGTTCCTCAAAGGCTCCGGCCTGCGGGAGCAGGAGCTGCCCTACAACCCCATCGTGGCGCTGAACGGCTGGGGCGCGGTGCTGCACTACCAGGTGCTGGAGAAAGTGAGTCCCGCAGAGCGGCATTCGCTCCTCATCGATGCCGGCGCCGAGTTCGCCGGCTACGCGAGCGATATCACCCGCACCTACTCGCGCGAGGATGCGGGCTTTCGCGCGCTGATCGAACGCATGGATCGCATGCAGCAGGCGCTGTGCCGCGGCGTGCGCGCCGGGGTGGACTGGCGCGACGTGCACGCCCGGGCGCACCAGTTGACCGGTGAGCTGCTGCACGACGCGGACCTTACCCGGTGCAGCGCCGATGAGGCGGTGGCGGCCGGCGTGACCCGGGTGTTCCTGCCCCACGGCATCGGGCACCTCCTCGGCCTTAACGTGCACGACGTCGGTGGCTTCATGATTTCGGCGGAAGCTGGGGAGCTGCCGCCGCCGCCAAGCGATCCTTACCTGCGCCTGACGCGCACGCTCGAGGTCGGGTTCGTGGTGACGATGGAGCCCGGAATCTACTTCATCCCCCAGTTGCTCGATGCCGCGCGCGCCCAGCCGCTCGGCAGCCGCATCAACTGGCCGCGGGTCGAGGGCTTCCTGAAGTTCGGAGGGATCCGGATCGAAGACGACCTGGCCGTGACGGCGAGCGGGTGCGAGAACCTGACCCGGGACGCCTTCGACTCGCTGCAGTGAGGCCCGCGGCGCCTGGCCGCGGGCCTGCCGGGCCGCACTGTCAGAATGGTGGCCGCATGTTCCACTTCCCGCCGCGGTCCTTGTCGCGGTAGAAAAACCCGCCCGGGACGTTCGCCCACATGCCCGCAAGTTGGTTGCGGGATGACACTTGCAAGTCGTATGTGCAGTGGTAACCCTGCCCGGTAGGTGCGTCGCAAGCCTCCTTCTTGAAGAACGTAATGCTCACCGGATCGGAGACTGTTACGCCGGGCGGGTGATTCATGGCGTACAGCAGGGCGTCTTTCATCTCGGCTTCGGTCGGCTCCTGCGCCGCGGCTGGGGTGCAGCCCCAAACCCCCAATATCAACGCCGAAGTCCACACTAGGTGCTGAAAGCGCGAGCTCATGTTTCCCTCCCGGCCAATCGGCCTTTTTTGTTGGTCTATAGACGTTCTGGTTTCAAATTCGTCAGGATCCTGTCTCTCACCGGCGGCAACGCCGGCATGATCACGTCCCCGACGAGGGACGCGACGATCTTACCGAAGGCTCCGCCAATTTCGTGCTGACGGACGCGTCTAATGCCGTCGAAGCGAGCCGGGTAAGCGGCGGGCCTGAAAGGGAAACGGGGGCCACTCGGCCCCCGTTTGTATCACCAGTGAGACAAATGGCTATCTTTTGGCCAGCTGATCCCTTATCTGCGTCAACAATGTCTCGGTCGCGCTCGGCGCAGGTGGCGGCGCATTTGGTGCGGGCTTCTTCATCTTGTTGATGCCCTTGATGACCACGAAGATGGACAGGGCGATCACGATGAACTCGAAGAGCGTTTGCAGGAACGAGCCGTATTTCAGAAGTACCGGCTTGCCCGCTGCGTTGGTTGCGATCTGAACGGCCAGATCGCTGAAATTCACGCTACCCAGGATCGGCGACAACGCCGGCATGACCACGTCCCCGACGAGGGACGCGACAATCTTGCCGAACGCTCCGCCAATGACGACACCGACTGCCAGGTCGACGACGCTACCCTTCATTGCAAATTCTTTGAATTCTGACGCCAGGCTCATGGTCGTTTTCCTCCCCTAAAGCGCCGGGTCGGCCGCCGGCAAGCGCCCGCAGCCTACCGAAAAGGGCTTCAGGCCGCGACTTTCTTCTTGCGGGTGGTCTTCTTCTTGGGCGCCTCGGCCGGTGCGGCTTCCGAGGCAGCACTCTTAGCGGCCGGCTTAGCCTTAGTCTTGGCCTTCGCCTTTGCCCGTGCGGTCGCCTTCTTGCCTTCGGCCGGCTCTTCGGCGGCGACCGCGACCGGGCCGTCCACGAGTTGCATCAGCGCCATGGGAGCGGAATCCCCGGGGCGAGGCCCCATGCGCAGGATGCGGGTGTAGCCGCCCGGGCGCGCCTTGAAGCGCGGACCTAAGTCCACGAACAGTTTCTCGACGATCTGCGCATCCCGCAGACGCGCGAATGCCAGCCGCCGGTTGGCATCGCCATCGGACTTGCCGAGGGTAATCAGGGGCTCGACCACCCGGCGCAGTTCCTTCGCCTTCGGCAGCGTGGTGCGAATCGTCTCGTGACGCAGCAGCGACACCGACATGTTGCGCAGCATGGCGTGTCGGTGCGAGCTGTTACGCGACAGCTGCCGCCCGGAGAGATGGTGACGCATAAATTAACCCTTAACTTCGCAGCAAGCTTGCATCAACTTCAGATGACGTCGCGCTCTTCGTCGTGCTTCAGGCCCGCCGGCGGCCAGCCATCCAGGCGCATGCCGAGCATGAGTCCATGGCTCTGCAGCACTTCCTTGATCTCGGTGAGCGACTTCTTGCCCAGGTTCGGCGTGCGCAGCAATTCCACTTCCGTGCGCTGCACGAGATCGCCGATGTAATGGATGTTTTCGGCCTTGAGGCAGTTGGCACTGCGCACGGTCAGCTCCAGTTCGTCCACCGGACGCAGCAGGATCGGATCGAACTGCATCTCCGAGACCTTGGTCGCGGCCTCTTCCTCGCCCTGCAGGTCGACGAACACCGACAGCTGGTCCTTGAGGATGCTGCCGGCACGGCGGATCGCCTCTTCGGCATCGATGGTGCCGTTGGTCTCGATGTCGATGATCAGCTTGTCGAGGTCAGTGCGCTGCTCGACGCGTGCCGCGTCGACCGAGTAGGTCACGCGCCGCACCGGCGAGAACGAGGCATCCAGCTGCAGGCGCCCGATCGGGCGGGTCTGCTCCTCGAAGGCGACACGGGTCACCGCCGGGCGGTAGCCGCGGCCGCGCTCGACGCGCAGCACCATCGACAGCTCACCAGCCTTGGTCAGGTTGGCGATCACCAGCTCCGGGTTCACGACCTCGATGTCATGATCGGTCTGGATATCGCCGGCGGTCACCGGGCCCGGGCCCTTCTTGTGCAGGCGCAGCTCCGCGCTGTCGCGCGTGTGGCTGCGCAGGGCCACCGATTTGAGGTTCAGCAGGATGTCGACTACGTCCTCCTGCACGCCCTCGATGCTGGTGTACTCGTGGAGCACGCCGTCGATCTCAACCTCGGTGATGGCGCTGCCCGGCATGGACGACAGCAGCACGCGGCGCAGCGCGTTGCCGAGCGTATGGCCGAAGCCCCGCTCGAACGGCTCGATCACCACGCGCGCCTGGCGCGGGGCTATCGGCTGCACCTTCACCACGCGCGGTCTCAAGAACTCGGTTACGGATCCCTGCATTGCAGTCTCACCCTTGCCGGCATTTCTTACCGGCGCAAAAAAGAAACCTACGGGACCTGCTTACATGGGTGCGCGGGCCACCCTTTGCAAGCCGGTACGCTTACTTCGAATACAACTCGACGACCAGGTTCTCGTTGATGTCGGGCAGGATGTCATCCCGGCCCGGCGCCGACTTGAACACGCCGCGGAATTCCTTGTCGTTCACTTCCACCCAGTCCGGCAGGCCCACCTGCTGCGCGACGTTGAGGGAGCTCGCGATCCGCAGCTGTTTGCGCGACTTCTCGCGCACCTGGACGATGTCCCCGGCCTTCACCTGGTAGGAGGCGATGGTCACCCCCTTCTCGTTCACGGTGATCGCCTTGTGGCTCACCAGCTGGCGCGCCTCGGCACGCGTGGACGCGAAGCCCATGCGGTAGACGACGTTGTCGAGGCGGCACTCGAGCAGCTTCAGCAGGTTCTCGCCGGTGGCGCCCGCCTTCCTGGCCGCCGCCTCGTAGTAGTTGCCGAACTGGCGCTCGAGCACGCCGTACATGCGGCGCAGCTTCTGCTTCTCGCGCAGCTGCAGACCGTAGTCGGACAGCCGCTGGCGACGCTCACCCTTGATGCCGCCCGGCGGCACGGTGAACTTGCATTTGTTTTCGAGCGGCTTCACGCCGCTCTTCAGAAACAGATCCGTGCCCTCGCGACGCGCGAGCTTGCACTTCGGTCCTATGTAACGCGCCATATTGTCCTCGTTAGCCCTTAGACCCTGCGCTTCTTCGGCGGACGACAACCGTTGTGCGGAATTGGCGTCACATCCGAGATGCTGGTGATCTTCAGTCCACAATTGTTAAGCGCACGCACGGCGGATTCGCGGCCGGGTCCGGGCCCGCCGACGCGTACTTCCACGTTCTTCACGCCGTGCTCCTGCGCGGCGTTGCCGGCCTTCTCGGCCGCAACCTGCGCCGCGAACGGCGTGCTCTTGCGTGAGCCGCGGAAACCGCAGCCGCCCGAGGTCGCCCACGACAAGGTGTTGCCCTGGCGATCGGTGATGGTAATGATGGTGTTGTTGAAGGACGCGTGCACGTGCGCGATCGCATCGAGCACGTTCTTACGCGCCTTCTTGGGCTTCTTCGCGCCCGCTGCCGCGGCAGCTGTTGTTGCTGCTGCCGCCGCCGGCTCCGCGCCGCCCTGTTTCGCTTTCTCGTCAGCCATTCGTTATGCCTTTCCGGGAGGTGCGTTCAGCTTGACCGCCTGCTTGCGCGGGCCCTTGCGGGTGCGCGCATTGGTGCGGGTGCGCTGGCCGCGCACCGGCAGTCCGCGGCGATGACGGATGCCGCGATGCGACCCTAAGTCCATCAGCCGCTTGATGTTCATGGACACTTCACGTCGCAGGTCGCCCTCGACCGCGAACTTGGCGATCTGCGAACGAATGGCGTTGACTTCCACCTCGGTGAGGTCCTTCACCTTGGTGCTCGGGTTGACACCCGCGGCGATGCAGACCGTGCGCGAGCGCGACTTGCCCAGGCCGTAGATGTGCGTGAGCCCGACCCACACGTGCTTGTTCATCGGGATGTTGATGCCGGCTATGCGTGCCATGTGTCTTACCTCAACCCTGACGCTGCTTGTGACGCTGGTCTGTACAAATGACGTAGACCACGCGGCGGCGGCGCACGATCTTGCAGTTCTTGCAGATCTTCTTGACCGACGGACGTACTTTCATAATTAACCACCCGATCCTGTGCGGCCGTAGCCGAGCAGGTTCGCCTTCTTGAGCAACCCGGGATAGTGATGCGACATCATGTGGGCATTCAGCTGCGCCATGAAATCCATCACCACCACCACGACGATGAGGAGCGAGGTGCCGCCGAAGCGAAACGGCACGCTCCCCGAAGAGATGAGAATTTCCGGCAGCACGCACACCGCGGTGACATACAGGGCCCCCCACAAGGTGAGCCGCGTGAGCACGTGATCGATGTACTCGGCCGTCTGCTGACCGGGGCGGATGCCGCGCACGAACGCCCCGGACTTCTTGAGGTTGTCGGCGGTATCGCGCGCGTTGAACACCAGCGCGGTGTAAAAGAAGCAGAAGAAGATGATGAGCACCGCGTACAGCGTCAGGTGCAGCGGCTGCCCGTAGCCCAAGGCCGCGGCGACGTTCTGCGAGATGGTCGCGAACCAGCCTTCTGAGCTGCTGCCGGCAAAGCTCGCCAGCGTCGCCGGGAAGAGCAGCAGGCTCGAGGCGAAGATCGGCGGGATCACGCCCGACATGTTGAGCTTGAACGGCAGGTGGCTGGACTGGCCGGCGTACATGCGTCGCCCGACCTGGCGCTTGGCGTAGTCCACCGGGATACGCCGCTGCGCGCGCTCGACGAACACCACGAAGAAGGTCGTCGCCAGCACCACGATCAGCAGCAGGAGCGCAAACGGCCCCTGCATCTCACCCGAGCTCACCGACTCGAAGGTGTTGCCCACCGCGCCCGGTAAGCCCGCGACAATGCCGGACAGAATAATCATCGAGATGCCGTTGCCGATGCCGCGCTCGGTGATCTGCTCACCGAGCCACATGAGGAACATGGTCCCGGTGGTCATGGTGATGGTCGCGGTGATGAGGAACGGCCAGCCGGTGTACAAGGTCATGCCGCCCTTGTCGAGCGCCCCGGCGGCGGCGAAGGATTGCACGATTGCGAGCGCCACGGTCCCGTAGCGCGTGTACTGGGTGATCTTGCGCCGCCCCGATTCGCCTTCCTTGCGCAGCTCCATGAGCGTCGGCACCACCATCGACATCATCTGGATGATGATGGAGGCGGAGATGTAGGGCATCACGCCCATAGCGAAGATCGACAGCCGCGACAGCGCGCCACCCGAGAACATGTTGACGATGCCGAGGATGGTGTTGGAACGGTCGCCGAAGAAGCGCGCCACTTCCGCCGGATTCACCCCGGGCACCGGAATGAAGGTGCCGATGCGATACACAATGAGCGCGCCGATCAGGAACAGCAGGCGCGTGCGAATCTCCCCAAAGCGGGCAGCTTCGCCGAACGCGGCGGCCGGATTGCTGAAGGTGGTGTTTGCCATCAGGCCTCGATCGTGCCGCCGGCGGCTTCGATCGCCGCGCGCGCGCCCTTGGTGACCGCGATGCCCTTGAGCGTCACGGCCTTCTTGATCTGCCCCGAGAGGATCACCTTGGCGCGCTCGGTGCCCGCCGGCACCACCTGCGCCTTCACGAGCGCCGCCAGGTCCACCACCGCGCCCTCGACCTTGGCGAGCTCATCGAGGCGCACCTCGGCGCGGCTGCGCTTCATGTCGGAGCGGAAGCCGACCTTCGGCATGCGCCGCTGGATGGGCATCTGGCCGCCTTCAAAGCCGACCTTGTGGTAGCCGCCCTTGCGGGCGCGCTGGCCCTTGGTGCCGCGGCCGCAGGTCTTGCCCTGGCCGGCGGAGGCGCCGCGGCCGACGCGCAGACGCGCGCGCCTGGCTCCCGCTGCCGGTTTCAATGTGTTCAGTCGCATAACTTCACGCGCCCTTTTCAACACGCAACAGGTGCACGGCAGCGTTGATCATGCCGCGGTTCTCGGCCGTGTCCCTGACCGTCACACTCTGACGGATGCGCCGCAACCCCAAGCCGCGCGCGGACGCGGCGATGCTGTGCAGCTGCCCGTGCAGACTCCTGACCAGCGTGATTTTCAGTTTGGTATCCGCCATGACTTTCTAACCCGTGATCTCTTCCAGGGTCTTGCCGCGCTTCGCCGCGATCTCCTCGGGCGAGCGGATCTTCGCCAGCGCGTTCATGGTCGCGCGCACCACGTTGATGGGGTTGCGCGAGCCGTAGCTCTTGGCGAGCACGTTGCGGACCCCGGCGCACTCGAGCACCGCACGCATGCCGCCGCCGGCAATGACGCCGGTACCGTCGGAGGCCGGCTGCATGTACACGCGCGTGGCTCCATGAGTACCTATGACCGCGTAATGCAGCGAATCGTTTCGCAGCGCGACGTTAATCAGGTTCTTGCGCGCCTGGGTCATGGCCTTGGAAATCGCCACCGGTACCTCGCGCGCCTTGCCGAAGCCATAACCGACGCGCCCGGAGGTATCCCCGACCACGGTGAGCGCCGTAAAGCCGAACTGCCGGCCGCCCTTGACGACCTTGGCGGTGCGGTTCACGGCCACGAGCTTCTCGATGAACTCGTCAGCCGGCTGGCCTTTTTCTGGTCTCGCCATATATTTGTGTGTCCTGCCTAGAACTCAAGACCCGCTTCGCGGGCCGCATCCGCGAGCGCCTTCACGCGCCCGTGGAACTGGAAACCTGAACGGTCAAACGCGACCTTGCTGACGCCGGCGGCCTTGCTGCGCTCGGCGATGACCCGCCCGACCGCCTTGGCCGCCGCGACATTGCCGGTGCTCTTCAAGTCGCCGCGCACGGCTTTCTGCACGGTGGAGGCCGCCGCGATCACCTTGGCGCCATCGGCATCGGTCACCTGTGCGTAGATATGATTCGGCGTGCGGTGCACGGTGAGGCGCGCCACGGCCAGCGCGCGGATGTGCGTGCGGGCCTTCAGGGCGCGGCGCAGGCGGCGCTGCTTCTTGGTGATAATCACTTCTTCTTGCCCTCTTTCAGGGTGATCTTTTCCCCGGCGTAGCGCACGCCCTTGCCCTTGTAGGGCTCCGGCGGGCGGATGTCGCGGATCTCGGCGGCGACCTGGCCGACCTTCTGCCGGTCGATGCCCTTCACCACGATCTCGGTCTGGCTCGGGGTCTCGATGAGGATGCCGTCCGGGATCGCCACGTTCACCGGGTGTGAGAAGCCGAGCGTCAGGTTCAGGCTCTTGCCCTGCACCGCCGCGCGGAAACCGACGCCCACGAGCTCGAGCTTCTTCTCGTAGCCCTTGGTCACGCCCCTCACCATGTTGGCAAGATGCGCGCGCGTCGCCCCGGCCTGGGTGCGCGCCTGCCCGGGATCCGAGTACTTGATCTCGAGCTTCTTCTCCGTCTGCACGACCGACACACCCGCACCGAGCGGCAGGCTCAAGGAGCCCTTGGCGCCCTTGATGGTCACGGCCTGCGCGGCGATGGTCGCGGTCACGCCCTGGGGCAGTTCGAGCGGAGCTTTGGCAATTCTCGACATGATGGTCAGTTTCGCGGTTAGGTAACGATGCACAGGACTTCGCCGCCCTGGCCGCTCGCGCGCGCCTGGCGGTCGGTCATCACGCCCTTGGGCGTGGAGACGATTACCGTGCCCATGCCGCCCAGGATCTTCGGCAGCTCGTCCTTGCCGCGGTAGATGCGCAGGCCCGGACGGCTGACGCGCTCGAGGCGGTCGATGACGGGTCGCCCCTCGAAATACTTCAGGGCCACCGTCAGGCGCGGCTTGCCGCCATCCGCGTCGAGGCGGAAATCAGCGATGTAGCCCTCATCCTTCAGCACCTTGAGGATCGCGGTCTTCACGCGCGAGGACGCGAGCTGCACTTCGGCCTTGCCAGCGGTCTGGCCGTTGCGAATGCGCGTCAGGAGATCAGCAATCGGATCAGTCATGCTCATGCGGTATGCCTCACCAGCTCGCCTTGGCGAGCCCTGGAATCTCGCCGCGGTTGGCGACTTCGCGGATCTTCACCCGCGACAGGCCGAACTTGCGGTACACGCCGCGCGAGCGCCCGGTGATGGCGCAACGATTGCGCTGCCGGGTGGCACTGGCATCACGCGGCATGGCCTGCAGCTGCGCCTGCGCAGCCAGCCGCTGCTCGGGCGAGCTCTTGGGGCTGCGGATCAGCTCCTTGAGCTTGGCGCGCCGCGCCGCGTACTTTTTCACGATCCCGGCGCGACGTTTCTCGCGCTCGACCATGCTGGTCTTCGCCATAACTTTATAAGGTCCTGTTACTTCCGGAACGGGAAGCTGAATGCCTCGAGCAACGCTCGGCCGTGACGGTCATCCTTTGCCGTCGTCGTAATGGTGATGTCCATGCCACGGATCTGGTCGATCTGGTCGTACTGGATTTCGGGGAAAATAATCTGCTCCTTGACGCCCAGGCTGTAGTTGCCCTGGCCGTCAAAGGCGCGCGCCGACACGCCGCGAAAATCGCGGATACGCGGCATCGCGATGCTGATGAGGCGGTCGAGGAACTCGTACATGCGCGTCCCGCGCAGCGTCACCTTGGCGCCTATGGCTAAGCCGGCACGCAGCTTGAAGGAGGCATTGGCCTTGCGCGACTTCGTGACCAGGGGCTTCTGGCCGGTGATCTTGGTGAGGTCGGCCACCGCCGCGTCCATCACCTTCTTGTCGGCAACCGCCTCCCCCACGCCCATGTTGATCGTGATTTTGGCGATGCGCGGTACCTGCATCGCGTTTTCAATCTTGAGGTCCGAACGCAGACGCGGCACGACCGTGTCGCGATAGAACTGATGTAACCTGGCTGCCATAACTGCTCTTTTAAATGCTCACGCCTTTCTAAGCGTCGAGCATTTCTCCGTTGGACTTGAAGAAGCGCACGCGCTTGCCGTCGTTGAGCGTCTTCACCCCGATGCGCTCGCCTTTCTTGGCGGAGGGATTCCAGATCGCGAGCTTGCAGCGCGCCAGCGGCATTTCCTTCTCGATAATGCCGCCCTGCTTGCCGCCCTGGGGATTCGGCTTCTGGTGCTTCTTCACCATGTTCACGCTCTCGACGAGCACGCGGCCGTCGGCGAGCACCTGGATCACGGCGCCGCGCCGGCCCTTGTCACGGCCGGACAGCACGACAACCTGATCGCCTTTGCGGATCTTCTTCATCTTTAGAGTACTTCCGGGGCCAGCGAAATGATTTTCATGAACTGCTGGTTGCGCAGCTCGCGCGTCACGGGCCCGAAGATGCGGGTGCCGATCGGCTCGAGCTTGTTGGTCAGGAGCACCGCCGCGTTGCCGTCGAAACGGATCAGTGAGCCGTCGGCGCGCCGCACACCATGCGTGGTGCGCACGACCACCGCGTCGTAAACCTCGCCCTTCTTCACCTTGCCGCGCGGGATGGCGTCCTTGACGCTCACCTTGATGACATCGCCGACCGTCGCGTAGCGACGGCGCGAGCCGCCCAGCACCTTGATACACATCAGGGTGCGGGCGCCGCTGTTGTCGGCGGCATTGAGCATTGTGCGCATCTGAATCATGGTTCAGGTACCCGAGGCCTTTTCCACCACGGCGAGCAGCCGCCACGACTTGTGCCGCGACATCGGCCGGCACGGGGTGATGGTCACGAGATCGCCCTGTTTCGAATCCCCGCTCTCGTCGTGCGCCAGCAGCTTGGTGGTGCGACGCACGAACTTGCCGTAGCGCGGATGCTTCACCAGTCGCTCGATCTCCACCGCGATGGTCTTCTGCATCTTGTTACTCACCACGCGCCCGGTCAGGGTGCGGGCGCCCTTGGCTTCCACCTTGGATTCCACTTTGCTGTCTTGTGCGCTCATTTGGTCTTGCCTCCGCTGCCTGCCGCCTGCTGCTGACGCAGCACCGTCTTCAGGCGCGCGATATTGCGCCGCACCTTGCCGAACTGATCGGGCTTGGGTTGCTGGCCGGTGGCCCGCTGCATACGCAGCGCAAACTGCTCCTTGCGCAGCTTGAGGAGCTCATCGGCGAGCTCGGTGGCCGACTTGGCGCGCAGCTCTTTGGCTTCCATCTAGCGAACCTGCCGTTTCACGAACGAGGTGGACACGGAGAGCTTCGAACCTGCCAGGCGAAACGCCTCGCGGGCCGTGACTTCATCCACGCCCTCCATTTCGAATAACACTTTGCCGGGCTTCACGCGGGCCACGTAGTACTCCACGTTGCCCTTGCCACTGCCCATGCGTACTTCCAGCGGCTTCTTGGAGATCGGCACATCCGGAAACACGCGGATCCAGATCTGGCCGCCGCGCTTCACGTAGCGCGCCATGGCGCGGCGCGCGGCTTCGATCTCGCGCGCCGTCATGCGCGCGCGGCTGGTCGCCTTCAGGCCAAATTCGCCGAAGGACACGTTGGCGCCGCGCTGCGCAAGGCCGGCGTTGCGGCCCTTGAACTGCTTGCGATACTTGGTGCGTTTTGGCTGCAGCATGCGTTACGCCCTTAAGAGTGCGGCGCGGCTTCGGCAGCAGCCGCCGGCGTTGCCGGCGTGGCAGCCACCGGGGCGGCGGGCGCCGCCGCAGCCTCGGCCTCCACCGCCGGTGCGAGCTCGGCCTTGTCGAACACTTCGCCCTTGAAGATCCAGACCTTCACGCCGATGACGCCGTAGGTGGTCTGCGCTTCCGACAGGCCGTAGTCGATGTCGGCGCGGAAGGTGTGCAGCGGGATGCGGCCCTCGCGGTACCATTCGGTGCGGGCGATTTCCCCGCCGTTCAAGCGCCCGGAGACGCGCACCTTCACGCCCAGCGCGCCGCTGCGCATGGTGCTCATGACCGCGCGCTTCATGGCGCGGCGGAACATCACGCGCTTCTCGATCTGCTGCGCGATGGAATCCGCGACCAGCTTCGAGTCGAGCTCGGGCTTTCTGATCTCGGCGATGTTCAGACGCACGTCGATGACCGGCATCCCGAGCAGCGCGGCCGTCTCCTGGCGCAGCTTCTCGATGTCCTCGCCCTTCTTGCCGATGACGATGCCCGGACGCGCCGTCTGGATGGTGATGTTCACCTTCTGCGCGGCACGCTCGATGAGTACGCGGCTGACGGAGGCATCCTTGAGCTTGTGCGTGAGGAATTCGCGCACCCGGTAATCGGTATGGATGTGTGCCGGGAACTGCTTCTTGCTGGCGTACCAGCGGCTGGTCCAGTCGCGGGTGATGCCGAGCCGGATGCCAATCGGATTGACCTTCTGACCCATGCGTTAATCCTTCTTGCCGTCGCTGACGCCGACGGTGATGTGACTGTTGCGCTTGACGATGCGCGCGCCGCGCCCCTTGGCGCGGGCGGCGAAGCGCTTGAGCGACGGCGCCGTGTCCACCTGGATGAGCGCAATTTTCAGCTCGTCGATGTCAGCGCCGTGGTTGTGCTCGGCGTTGGCGACCGCGGACTCGAGCACCTTGAGCACGATGTCCGCGCCCTTCTTCGGCATGAACTTCAGGGTCGCGATGGCGTTACCGACGGGCTGGCCGCGCACGACGTCGGCCACCAGCCGGCACTTCTGCGGGGAGATGCGCGCGTAACGCAGTTTTGAGGTCACTTGCATGGGATGGTTCTCGCGCCTTTAGGTGGCCGCAGCCTCGACCTTGCGATCGCCCGAGTGCGCCTTGAAGGTGCGCGTCGGAGCAAACTCGCCCAGCTTGTGGCCGACCATGTTCTCGGTGATGAGCACCGGGATGTGCTGACGGCCGTTGTGCACGGCGATCGTGAGCCCGACCATATCCGGCACCACCATCGAACGGCGCGACCAGGTCTTGATCGGCTTGCGGTCGTTGCGGGCCGACGCCACCTGCACCTTTTTCGCAAGATGCAGATCGACGAACGGGCCTTTCTTCAGTGAACGTGGCATGTGTGTCTGTCGCTCTTAAAGGTCAGCGGATGCGGTTCTTGCGGCGCTGGACGATCATGCTGTCAGTGCGCTTGTTGTGACGCGTCTTCAGGCCCTTGGTGTTCTGGCCCCACGGGGACACCGGGTGCGGGTTGCCCTGGCCGGACTTGCCCTCGCCGCCGCCGTGCGGGTGATCGACCGGGTTCATGGCGAGTCCCCGCACCGTGGGACGGATGCCCTTCCAGCGCTTCGCGCCCGCCTTGCCGTAGCTGCGCAGGTTGTGTTCGTCGTTGCCGACTTCGCCGATGGTGGCGCGGCAGTCGACGTGCACTTTGCGCGTCTCGCCGGACTTCAGGCGCAGGTACGCGTAGATGCCCTCGCGCGAGGTGAAGCTCACCGAGGAGCCGGCGCTGCGCGCCAGCTGGCCGCCGCGGCCGGGTTTCATTTCCACGTTGTGGATGATCGAGCCCACCGGCACGTGGCGCAGTGTCATGGCGTTGCCCGACTTGATCGGGGCGTCGGCGCCGGAGCGCACCTCGTCACCGGGCTGCATGCCCTTGGTGGCGAGGATATAGCGCCATTCGCCGTCCGGGTACTTGATGAGGGCGATGTGACTGGTGCGGTTCGGGTCGTACTCCAGGCGCTCCACGACGCCGGCGATGCCGTCCTTGTCGCGCTTGAAGTCGATGATGCGGTACTTCTGCCGCGAGCCGCCGCCGATGTGGCGCGTGGTGATGCGGCCGAAATGGTTACGCGCACCGGTCTTGTTCTGGTGCTTGGTGAGCGCCTCGAGCGGCCCGCCCTTGTGCAGGTGCGAGCGGTCGATCTTGACCACCGCGCGCTGACCCGGGGTTCGCGGTTTGTATTTGATGAGAGCCATTGCGATTCGTCCTGTCAGGCCTTGGCGCGGGCTTCGTAGTCGATCGTCTGGCCGGAGATCAGGCTGACGTACGCCTTCTTCCAGTCCTGGGTGCGACCGTGCGTCTTGGCGAAGCGGCGCGTCTTGCCCGGCTCGTTCACGACCTGCACGCCGGCGACCTTGACTTCGAACATGAGTTCGACCGCCTTCTTGATGTCGGTCTTGGTCGCGTCGCGACGCACGCGGAAGGTGTACTGGTTGTGGTTCTGCATCGCGAGCGAGGTTTTCTCGGTCACGTGCGGCGCGATCAGTACGCTCATCAGCTGCTCGCGGTTCATACCATGGCCTCCGGCCAACTCTTCACGGGGTTCGCTACGCGAACCCCGTCCATGTAGCTAAGAAGCGAAATCACTGCAGGCGCTCCTCGATCAGCTTCACCGCACCGACCGTCATCAACACCTTGTCGTAAGCGGCCAGCGACAGGGGATTGAGCGCCGTCACTTCGATGACTTCGACGTGCATGAGATTGCGCGCGGCGAGATACAGCTTCTCATCCGTCGCCTCGACCACGATCAGCACCGAGGACAGCGACCAGGCCTTGAGCTGGTTCGCGAGCAGGCGCGTCTTCGGGGCTTCCAGCGCGATGCCGTCGGTGACCAGCAGGCGCTCGGTGCGCGCCAGTTCCGAGAGCATCGAACGCAGGGCGCCGCGATACATCTTGCGGTTCACTTTCTGTGCGAAGTCACGCGGCTTGGCTGCGAAGGTCTTGCCGCCGCCGACCCAGATGGGTGAGCGGCTGGAACCGGCGCGCGCCTGGCCCGTGCCCTTCTGGGCGTGGGGCTTTCTGCCACCGCCGCGCACTTCGGCACGCGACTTCTGCGCCTTGGTGCCCGAGCGGCCGGCGTTGCGATACGCCGTGATCACCTGGTGCACGAGGGCTTCGTTGAACTTGCCGCCGAAGGTGGCTTCCGATACCTGCAGCGTGGCATCGCCGTTGACTGATTTGAGTTGCATGACGGCTTACTTCTTTCCCGCCTTGGCCGGATCCTTCGAGGGGCCGGAGCCTGCCTTGAGCGGCGCCAGTGTCCTGCGCTTGGCGCGGCGCGCGGCCTTGAGCGAGGAACGCACGATGACCTGGCCACCTTCCGCACCGGGCACGGCGCCACGGATGAGAAGCAGGTTTCTCTCCAGGTCAACCTGCACCACCTTCAGGTTCTCGGTGGTGCGGCGCTGTACGCCCATATGACCGGCCATGCGCCGGCCCTTGAAGACGCGGCCCGGCGTCTGACGCTGGCCGATGGAGCCTGGCGAGCGGTGCGTCAGGGACACGCCGTGGGTCGCGGGCATACCACCGAAGTTGTGACGCTTCATGGTGCCGGCAAAGCCCTTGCCGATGGTAGTGCCGGTGACATCCACCTTCTCGCCTTCCTTGAAGAGGTCCGCCTTGATCTCGGTGCCGGCCGTGAATTCGGTCTTGTCGGCGTCGCTCAGACGAAACTCCACCAGCGCCTTGCCGGGAGCGACGTTCGCGCGGGCGTAGTGGCCCGTCAGCGCCTTGGAATACAGCTGCGGGCGGCGTGTGCCGTAAGTGACCTGCACGGCGCGATAGCCGTCCTTGTCCTGCGCCTTCACCTGCGTGACGCGGTTCGGCAGAACCTCGATCACGGTCACCGGCACAGTCTCGCCGGCGTCGGTAAAAACGCGCGTCATGCCGGCCTTGCGGCCGACCAGTCCGATAGCCATTTCTGTCCTCACAAAGCTCGCTCGCAGGCACTACGATTGGCGCCTGCAAGACCCAGGGCATGGGCTAAGTCATTGAGACAACAGGAGATTCACGCACACGGGTAGGGTGCGCTTAGTCTCGAGTGGTCTTGGAGTTCCGGCCCTCAGAAGGGCCCCTCCAACCTCGCCCGATGCCGCTTACGCGACCGCCCACGAGGCAACGCCCCGGGGCCAAAAGGGCGCGCAGTATAGGCGGGCACCCCGCACGAATCAACTGGCGCGACGCCCGTTGTAAGCAAGCCTGGGTGCCGCCGCGTAAACTGTCCGCGCGCCGAATCTGGCGCCCGCCCGGGAGAAAAAAATGAACCGTCTTTTCGTCCCTATCGCGTTGCTGCTGTGCCTGCCTGCCGGCGCCGCGCCGCAGGCGGACCGCGGTCCTCCGGCGGACATCCTGGCCGTCCGCAACGTCGAGGTCACGTTCCATACCGCAGGAAGCGTGCTGCCCGAGAAGAACCTCGATCTCATGATGAGCATCTATGCCGATGACGCCGAGCTGACGGACACGGCACACGACAACAAGCTCTACAAGGGCAAAGAACAGGTGCGCAGCTACTGGGCGGATGTGAGCGGCCCGTTCCGGCCCGAGCACCACTGGATCGGCTACACCCCGGCGATGCGCATGCATGCCCAGGTCGATGGAAACCGGGCGACGCTGTACTTCGAGTGCCTGTGGATGGACACCGACACCAACGCGGTCGGCGCGCATTCCTTCTCCGACATGACCCTCGAGCGGGTGCACGGGCACTGGCTGGTCAAGACCATCAAGGTCGGCAAGGCAGCTACCAAGCTCTGAGCGTCTTGAGGTCGGCACCGCCCAGCAACGAAGCTGATGTCCGCTGAAATCGCCGCGGAGGACCCGCAGTGCGCAGCAGGCAAAAGCCACGCCTTTTGCCTGCGGAAACGAAGCTGATGTCCGCTGAAATCGCTTGCTGCGATTTCAGCCAATCAATCAATTCAGCTTGATCTGCACATCCACGCCCGCCGGAAGCTCGAGCTTCATGAGGGCGTCTACCGTCTTGTCGGTGGGGTTCACGATGTCCATGAGGCGCTTGTGGGTGCGCAGCTCGAACTGGTCGCGCGCGTCCTTGTCGCCATGCGGGGAGACCAGCACCGTGAAGCGCTCCATCTTGGTCGGCAGCGGCACCGGCCCCTTGACCGTGGCGCCTGTACGCTTCGCGGTCTCAACAATCTCACGCGCGGAGCTGTCGATCAGGCGATGGTCGAACGCCTTCAAGCGGATGCGGATATTTTGGTTCGCCATGGCCTTGATCTCAGTTTATTTCAGAATCTTTGTTACGACGCCGGCGCCGACGGTCTTGCCGCCTTCGCGGATCGCAAAGCGCAGCCCGTCTTCCATCGCTATCGGGCTGATCAGGTCGATCGTCATCTTGATGTTGTCCCCGGGCATCACCATCTCCACCCCGGCCGGCAACTCGATCGTCCCGGTCACATCCGTGGTGCGAAAGTAAAACTGCGGCCGGTAGCCTTTGAAGAACGGCGTGTGCCGCCCGCCCTCTTCCTTGCCCAGCACGTACACCTCGCACTCAAAATGCGTGTGCGGAGTAATGCTGCCGGGCTTGGCCAGCACCTGGCCGCGCTCGACTTCTTCGCGCTTGGTTCCGCGCAAGAGCACCCCGACGTTATCCCCGGCCTGCCCCTCGTCCAGCAGCTTCCTGAACATCTCCACCCCGGTGCAGGTGGTCTTCACCGTGGCCTTCAAGCCTACGATCTCCACCTCATCGTTCACCTTGACGATGCCGCGCTCGATGCGCCCCGTCACCACAGTGCCGCGCCCGGAGATCGAGAACACATCCTCCACCGGCATCAGAAACGGCTTGTCCACTTCGCGCTTCGGGATCGGGATGTACTTGTCCATCTCCTCCACCAGCTTCACCACCGAGGGCACCCCGATCTCGCTCTTGTCACCCTCCAGCGCCTTCAGCGCCGAACCAATCACGATCGGGGTCTTATCCCCAGGAAACTTGTAGACGGTCAGAAGCTCGCGCACTTCCATCTCAACGAGCTCCAAGAGCTCCTTGTCGTCCACCATGTCGGCCTTGTTCATGTACACAACCATGTACGGCACGCCCACCTGGCGGGCGAGCAGAATGTGCTCGCGCGTCTGCGGCATCGGCCCATCCGCCGCCGATACCACCAGAATCGCCCCGTCCATCTGCGCCGCCCCCGTGATCATGTTCTTCACGTAGTCAGCGTGTCCCGGACAGTCCACGTGCGCGTAGTGGCGGTTCTTGGACTGGTACTCCACATGCGCAGTCGAGATCGTGATCCCGCGCGCCTTCTCTTCGGGTGCCTTGTCAATCTGGTCGTACGCCACAAACGTCCCGCCGTAGGTCTCGGCCATCACCTTCGTCAACGCCGCCGTCAGCGTCGTCTTGCCGTGGTCCACGTGACCAATCGTCCCCACATTAATGTGCGGCTTGCTGCGCTCAAACTTCTCTTTGGACATGGCGTGTTCCTCGACTCTTGACTCTTAACCTGAAAATTACTTCTTGATGATGCCATCGGCGATGTTCGGCGGCACTTCCACGTACTTGGAAAATTCCATGGTGAAGGTCGCGCGGCCCTGGCTCATGGAGCGCACGGTCGTCGCGTAACCGAACATTTCCGACAGCGGTACGTCGGCCGCGATGGACTTGCCCGCGGGCGTCTCATCCATGCCGGTGATCTGTCCGCGGCGGCGGTTCAGATCGCCGATGACATCCCCGGAATACTCCTCGGGAGTGACGACCTCGACCTTCATGATCGGCTCGAGCAGCACCGGCTTGGCGCGCCGGAAGCCTTCTTTAAAGCCCATGCTGCCGGCGATCTTGAACGCCATTTCGTTCGAGTCGACGTCGTGGTAGGAACCGTCGAACAGCGTGACCTTCACGTCCACGATCGGGTAGCCGGCGATGACGCCGGTCTCGACCGCTTCCTTGATGCCTTTGTCCACCGCCGGCACGTACTCGCGCGGCACGCTGCCGCCGACGACGCCGTTCACAAACTCGTAGCCCTTGCCCTGCTCGTTCGGCTCGAGCTTCAGCCACACGTGACCGTACTGGCCGCGCCCGCCCGACTGGCGCACGAACTTGCCTTCCGATTCAACCTTGCCGCGGATGGTTTCGCGGTAGGCGACCTGCGGCTTGCCGACGTTCGCATCGACCTTGAACTCGCGCTTCATGCGGTCGACGATGATCTCCAGGTGCAGCTCACCCATGCCGGAGATGATCGTCTGCCCCGACTCCTGATCGGTATGCACGCGGAATGACGGGTCTTCCTTGGCGAGCCGCTGCAGCGCCAGGCCCATCTTTTCCTGGTCGGCCTTGGTCTTCGGCTCCACCGCCACGGAAATGACGGGCGCGGGGAATGTCATCTTCTCGAGGGTGATGATCTTCTCGAGATCGCACAGCGTGTCGCCGGTGATGACGTCTTTGAGTCCCACGGCCGCGGCGATGTCGCCGGCGCGCACTTCCTTGATTTCGGTGCGCTCGCTGGCGTGCATCTGCAGCAGCCGCCCGATGCGCTCCTTCTTATCCTTGGTCGGTACGTACACGGTGTCGCCGGAGTTCAGCACCCCCGAGTAGACGCGGAAGAAGGTCAGGTTGCCGACGAACGGGTCGTTCAGGATCTTGAACGCCAGCGCGGCGAACGGCTCATCGTCGCTTGCCTTACGCGTGGCCGGTTCGCCGTCGTCGTTAACGCCCTTGACGTCGGGCATCTCGGTGGGCGCGGGCATGAACTCGATGACCGCATCGAGCAGCGCCTGCACGCCCTTGTTCTTGAAGGCGGTGCCGCACATGCACAGCACGACTTCATTGCGGATCGCGCGCTCGCGCAGACCCTGGCGGATCTCGGCCTCGGAGAGCTCCTCATGCTCAAGGTACTTGTGCATGAGCGTGTCGTTGGCTTCGGCCGCCGACTCGATCATCTTCTGGCGGTGCTCCAGGGCCTCGGCCCTGAGGTTCGCCGGGATCTCGCGGTACTCGAACTTCATCCCCTGGGTTTCCATGTCCCAGTAGATGGCTTTCATGCGGATCAGGTCGATCACGCCCTCGAAGCCGTCCTCGGCGCCGATGGGGAGCTGGATCGGCAGGGGATTGGCGCGCAGGCGCGACCTGATCTGGTCGAGGCAGCGAAAGTAGTTGGCGCCGGCGCGGTCCATCTTGTTGACGAACGCGATGCGCGGCACGGCGTACTTGTTCATCTGCCGCCACACGGTCTCGGACTGTGGCTGCACGCCGGACACGGCGCAGAACAGCGCCACCGCGGAGTCGAGCACGCGCAGCGAACGCTCCACCTCGATGGTGAAGTCGACGTGCCCCGGGGTGTCGAGGATGTTGATGCGATGCTCGGGGAAGCTGCCGTCCATCCCCTTCCAGAAACAGGTGGTCGCCGCGGCCGTAATGGTGATGCCGCGTTCCTGCTCCTGCTCCATGTAGTCCATCACGGCCGCGCCGTCGTGGACCTCACCGATCTTGTGCGAGACGCCGGTGTAAAACAGGATACGCTCGGTCGTAGTCGTCTTCCCCGCGTCGATGTGCGCAGAGATGCCGATGTTCCGATAACGCTCAATGGGCGTCGCGCGTGCCACAGTTCAAATATCCTTCGGAGTCTTACCAGCGGTAGTGGGCGAAGGCCTTGTTGGCCTCGGCCATGCGATGCGTGTCCTCGCGCTTCCTGACGGCGGCGCCGCGATTCTCGGACGCGTCCATCAGCTCGTGCGCCAGGCGAAACGCCATGGATTTCTCGCTGCGGTCCCGGGCGGCCTCGATGACCCAGCGCATAGCCAGTGTCTGGCGACGCGTCGAGCGAACTTCAACCGGTACCTGGTAAGTGGCGCCACCGACGCGCCGCGACTTCACTTCGACCACGGGCTTGACGTTGTCGAGGGCCACGGACAGCACCTCGATCGCTTCGCCACCCTGCTTGCCGGTCTTCTCGGCAATACGGTCAAGCGCACCGTAAATGATGCGCTCGGCGGCGGATTTCTTGCCGCTCTTCATGATGACGTTCATGAACTTGGCAAGCATCTCGTTGTTGAACTTCGGGTCCGGCAGGATGCTGCGGACCGGAGCTTGAGCTCGGCGGGACATGGCTTATCTACCCCTTACTTCTTCGGGCGCTTGGCGCCGTACTTGGAGCGGCTTTGCTTGCGTTCGGCGACGCCGGCGCAGTCGAGGGTGCCGCGCACCGTGTGATATCGCACACCCGGCAGGTCCTTGACGCGGCCGCCGCGGATCAGCACCACCGAGTGCTCCTGCAGGTTGTGGCCTTCGCCGCCGATGTAGCTGCTGACTTCGTAACCGTTGGTGAGCCGCACACGCGCGACCTTGCG
Organism: uncultured Gammaproteobacteria bacterium; assembly: GCA_963793895.1. Taxonomy (GTDB): domain Bacteria; phylum Pseudomonadota; class Gammaproteobacteria; order Steroidobacterales; family Steroidobacteraceae; genus 13-2-20CM-66-19. The sequence continues at coordinate 148,264 of CAWCBV010000004.1, read as the reverse complement.
CAGCGCCGAATTGGGCTTCTTGGGCGTCGTGGTATAGACGCGCGTGCAGACGCCGCGCTTCTGGGGGAAGCCCCGAGCGCCGGTACCTTGGTTTTTTCCGCCTTCGTCCGGCGTGGTTGCCGGATGAGCTGACCCGTGGTCGCCATCTTTTTTCCTGGTCTCCGATCGGTGCGGGAGCATCTACTCACGCGATGAGCGACCTGCGAAGACCACCGGGCCGCCTGCGTGAGGCGGCCCGGGTCTCGTAAGTCGCTGTTTCCGGTGCCGGCGTGTGAAAAGGCCGGCCCGACAAGGCCGGCGATTCTAGGTACCCACCCTCGGGGTGTCAACCGCTTGTAACAGGCCCCGCCCGGCGGCTTCCGAGGGCGCGCAGCGGCACGGCCTGGACGGGGAAGTCATACTGTCCTAAGTCCCCTACCCGATAAGCCCTATAAGTAAGGAGCGGACGATGCCACCCTTCAGGCCTCAGCAGCCACCGCCCCCTCCGATCAGCATCCGGCCCGCGGTGGCCGCCGACGTCCCGCAGCTCCTGGCCCTGATCCAGCTCTACTGGGATTTCGAGGGAATCGCGCGTTTCAAGGGGCCACAGGTCGAATCGCTGCTCAGAAGGCTCCTGGTCACGCCCGACCTGGGAGCGGCCTGGGTGGCGGAGGCGAAGCCGCAGCTCCTGGGCTATGCCGTCGGGGTGCAGGTCCTGAGCCTCGAGCACCAGGGCCTCATAGGGGAGATCGACGAGTTCTTCGTGTTGCCTGAGGTGCGTTCGCGCGGAATCGGGACCGCGCTCCTCGCCGCGCTGGAAACGGCGCTCGCCGGCAACGGCTGCGTGCGGTTGGAGTTGCAGCTGGGCGTCGCGAATCACCAGGCGCGCGCGTTTTATCAGCGCCAGGGCTTCGCGGCGCGCGATGGTTATCAGCTGCTGGACAAGCCGCTGAAACGCTAAGCCGTTCGTACCCAACTATCCATCGGTCCGTCGCAGGCGCTGCTGCCGGGGATTCAGGCCGGCTCATACTCCCGTCCCGGTCAGCCCTTGCGTGAGGAGTGCCCCATGCCTGCCTTGAAACTGCGAGGTCACGACACCTGGCTGCTTGCCGCCCTGCTCGGCGTCGCCGCGCTCGCGTGCGGCAATGCGCCGGCGGCCGACCTCTACAGCGCCGCGGTCGAAGACCCGGGCCGCAGCGCCGCAGACCAGAAACGCGACGCGATCGATCACCCGGCCGAGATTCTGCGCCTGGCGGGAATCAAGCCTGGCATGCGTGTGGCGGACTTTCTCGCCGGCAACGGCTACTACAGCGAGATGCTGAGTCACATCGTCGGCCCCAAGGGCCAGGTGTTGCTCCTCAACAATGAGGCGTACGAGAAATGGAGCGGCAAACGCTGGCAGGGTCGCCTGGAGAATGGACGCCTGCCCAATGTCGAGCACCGCACCATCGACGTCGAGCACCTCGATCTTCCCGATCACTCACTCGACGCGGTGCTTCTGATCAAGGTCTATCACGACTTCTACTGGGTGGATAAGGACCACGAGTGGCCGAAGATGGATCCCAACACGGTGTTGAATGAGATCGCCCGGGTCCTGAAGCCCGGCGGCACGCTATTGCTCGTCGATCACTCCGCCAAGCCGGGGACCGGCAGTGCCGACGCCGGCACCCTGCATCGCATCGATGAGGCCTATGCGCGGGCCGACTTCGAGAAACATGGTTTCAGTTTCGTCACCGGGAGCGACGTGCTGCGCCGTGCGGACGACCCGCGCGATGCGCTCACCTACGAAGGACCGATGGTGGGCAAGACCGACCGGTTTGCGCTGGTGTTTCGCAAACGCTAGCCGCCCGCAGCCACGCCGGATCAGTGCTTCAATTGGGCTTTCTGAACTTCAGGATGAACTGATCGGTCTTGCCGCGGATGGCCGGATCAAACACCTTGAGGGTGTGATCATCGGCGGCGTTGTGCAGCACGGCGCTCTCGGCTTCGAACTTGAAGCCGGCGGACAGCACTTCCTTCTTAACCGCCTCCGGATCGATGCGATGCAGCGTGGAGGTGTCGCGGAAACCGGAGCCGGCGGCGGCGACGTGATCGAGCACGATGAACACGCCACCGGGTTTCAGGGCATTGAACACGGCCTTGTCGAAACTGGCGACGTCGCCATCCGGAATGTTGTGCAGGTCATGGTAGTTCTGTGACGTCCACACCAGGTCCACGGCTTCCGGCAGCGACAGCTCCTTGATGCTCATCGGGCTCACCGCCAGGTTGCTGTAGTGCGGATCCGTGGCGAGCGCCTGGATCGGGGCACCGGGGTCCGGTGCGTCAGGTGCCGCCTGCGGCGGACGCGGGCGCGTCAGCGCATACACCTTGCCCTTCGGGCCCACCACCAGGCTGAAAAGACGCGTGAAGTAGCCGCCGCCCGGCAACAGCTCCGCGACTTTTTCGCCCGCATGTACCCCGGCGAACGCGAGGCTCTCGGCGGGTTTGCGCTCGGCATCGCGCGCACGATCAGCTTCGGGTCGCGTAGGATCCGCCACCGCACGGGTAATGGAATGATCCGGCACGATGCCGCGCGCCTGGCCGCCGGCACACAACAGCGTGGCGCTGACCAATCCGATGGCGAGCGTGATGGGTTTCATGGGGAGCTCCTGACATAAGGGCGCGTGTGGCCTGCCGCACTCTAGGAGGATTCTGTGCCAGAATCCAGCGCGCCAACTGCGTTCCCACTACAAGAAAAACCACGCCATGACGCTCAGATTTCACGCCTTCCTGCACGGCTGTCTCCTCGCGAGCTGCGCTGCGGGCGCCGGGGCCGCCGTTCCCGCCGCGGACGTTGCGGTTCCTCACGACACCGAGAATGCGGTGGTCAAGGTGTTCTCCAAAGCGGCCTACCCGGATTTGTCCCGGCCCTGGGCCAAGGCGCCGCCGCAAGAGGTCTCCGGCACCGGCGTGATCATCGATGGCAGGCGCATCCTCACCAACGCCCACGTGGTGCAATACGCCAGCCAGGTGCAGGTGCAGGCCAACCAGTCCGGCGACAAGCTGTCGGCGACGGTGGTGGCGGTCGCCGCGGGCATCGACCTGGCGGTGCTGAAGCTCGACGACGAGTCGTTCTTCGCCAAGCGGCCGCCGCTGCCGCGAGCGAGTCGGGTGCCGAAGATCAAGGATGCGGTGCTGACGTATGGGTTCCCGACCGGCGGCGAATCCTTATCGATCACCCGCGGCATCGTGTCGCGCATTGAGTTCGTGAGCTACAACATCGGGGTCTCGGGCCTGCGCATCCAGATCGACGCCGCCATCAATCCGGGCAACAGCGGCGGTCCTGCGATCGCCGACGGCAGGATGATCGGGCTGGTGTTCAGCCACCTGGTGGGCTCGGAGAACATCGGCTACATCATTCCGAACGAAGAAATCGACCTGTTCCTGAAGGATGTCGCTGCCGGCCGCCCCTACGGGAAACCGACGTTTTACGACGAATTGCAGACGCTGGAGAATCCGGCGCTGCGTGCCTTCCTCAAGCTCGACGACTCGGTGCGCGGCGCCGTAGTTTACCGTCCCTTTGAAGGGGCCGGGCCCTCGCCGCTGAAGCAATGGGACGTCATCACCCGCATTGCCGACACGCCGATCGATGACCAGGGGATGATCCAGGTCGGTGACAACCTGCGTCTCGGGTTCGGGTACCTGCTGCAGAAGGTGGCGCACGACGGCGCCGTACCCCTGACCATCGTGCGCGCCGGCAAGTCGCTGAATATCCGCATGCCGGTAAGCGAGCACCGGCCGCTGCTCGTGGATTTTCTGGCGGGCGCTTATCCGCCGTACTTCATCTACGGGCCGCTGGTGTTGTCGCGGGCGTCGATCGAATCGCTGCAACTGCTGCGCGTCAAGGGCGGTGCAACTGCCGCCGCGCTCGGCAGCCCACTCGTCGCTCGTCTCGGGGAGCCGCCGGATGCCGGGCATGATGAGCTGGTGATAGTCGCATCGCCGTTGTTCCCGCACGCGCTCTCGAAGGGCTACGGCAATCCGTCCGGGGAGATCGTGAAGTCGGTGAACGGCACGCCGGTGAAGAGCCTGGCACAGATGGTGACTCTATTGCGCGATCTCAAGGACGAGTTCGTCACCATCGACTTCGACAACCTGACGGGTGAAGCGCTGGTGTTCCCCCGCGCGCAGACCGTCGCCGCGACCGAGGAGATCCTCACCGACAACAGCGTGCGGGCGCAGGGTTCTGCCGACATGCTGAAGATCTGGCAGGGCAAGTAGCCGCAGCGAACCGGCTTAAGCCGCGGCAAGTCTTTCGCGCAGACCCTGCCGCACCTGCGGCCATTCCGCGGCGGTGATGGAGAAGCGTGCCGAGTCTCGCGGCTTCAAATCCGTGCCCAGGCGGTGTGCGCGCAGGATCCCCTCGAACTTCGCTCCAATGCGCGCCAGTGCCGCGCGTGAACGCTCATTGCGCGCGTCGGTATGGAAACACACCCGATACATCCCCCAGGTCTCGAAGGCGTGGGAGAGCATCAGCAGCTTCGTCTCAGTGTTGGCGGCGGTGCGGATAGCAGCAGCGCCAAGCCAGGTGTAACCGATCTCGCAGCCATCTGGCGCGCCGCGCTCGCCACCCGGGTGCCCCGCGGGCCAGGGCCAGCGCTCGAGGTCGAAAAAGCGGCTCGAGCCGATCGCGACGCCGTCGGCAATGCGCACGATCGCATAGGCAAGGGCGGTCCCCTGCTCGTGCCCGGCGAGCGCCGTGTCCACGTACTGCGTCATCTTGAGCGTGCCCCGCGGCACGGCGCTCCACTGGTACGGCGCCAGATCCTGTCCGGCGGCCGCGACCAGCCCCGGCACGTGACTCATCTCCAGGGGCTCCAGGCGCACGTGGCTGCCGCTCAGCACGGGGTAATCCGGACTCACACTCGCTCCTGCTGCTGTTACACAGGCATGATACTGACCATGGCGATCCAATGCCGGTCCGGCGTGCTGCGCCAGCTCACGCTCTGCGCCCTGGGGCTGGCACTCGCGGTGGGCTGCGCGCGCGACTCGCCGACCGACGCCGTGGCGCTCAAGCGCGCGCTCGGCAAGGAGATCGACCGCTACGTGCAGAGCGATCGGGCCGCGCCGCCGGCGCATTGCCAGGTGCTGTTCGTCGGCTCCTCCAGCATAGTGGTGTGGAAGCAGAGTCTGGCCGCAGACATGGCGCCGCTGCCGGTGATCAATCGCGGCTTCGGCAGCTCCTACATCGAGCACGTGAATCTGTGGTTCGATGAGATCGTGGCGCCCTACCATCCGCGCGCCATTGTCTTCTATGCCGGTGAGAACGACCTCAACGCCGGCAAGTCAGTGGACCAGGTGGTGGCGGACTTCGACACCTTCATGGCGCGCAAGTCCGAGGTGCTGGGCGACACCCCCGTTTACTTCATCTCCCTCAAGCCGTCCAAAGCGCGCTTCAAGCAGCTGCCGCAGCAAACTGCGGTCAACGCCGCGATTCGCACGCGCGCCGCAACGCGCTCCGACCTGCACTTCATCGACGTCGTGCCGCTGATGCTCGAGAGCGGCCAGCCGAAGAACATCTTCGGCCCCGACGGGTTGCACATGACCCCCGCCGGCTACGTCCTGTGGACGGCAGCGGTGAAGGCGGCCCTGCTGCCGAACAACGACGCGCAGCTGAAGAGCTGCGAGCACAAAGAGGCCAGGCCATAACAAACCGGCCGGCGAGAGGCTCGCCGGCCGGTTTCCAACTCAACGCTGAAGCAGACTCCTTAGCCCGCCGCGCTCTCCGGCTCTTCACCGACGCTCGCCTCTTCCGCGTCCGGCAGCCCGCCGCTGACGTCCATGAAGCTGCGACGATCGGCTCCCTCGAGCTTGCGACGCCGCGAGGCATGGGCCGCAAAGCCCGTGCCCGCCGGGATCAACCGGCCGACGATGACGTTTTCCTTCAGGCCCCGCAGGTCGTCCTTGAGTCCCCGCACCGCGGCCTCGGTCAGCACGCGGGTGGTCTCCTGGAACGAGGCGGCGGAGATGAACGACTCGGTCGCCAGCGACGCCTTGGTGATGCCGAGCAACACCGGCTGCAGCCGGGCAGCTTTCTTGTTGCCCTGCTGAGCCCGGTCGTTGATGTCGAGCGCGCGCGCGCGATCGAGCTGCTCGCCACGCAGCAGCGCGGTTTCACCCGCTTCCTGCACCTCGGTCTTGCGCAGCATCTGGCGGATGATCACCTCGATATGCTTGTCATTGATCTTCACACCCTGCAGACGGTAGACATCCTGGATCTCGCGCACCAGGTAGTTCGCCAGCGCCTCGATTCCCTGCAGGCGCAGGATGTCGTGCGGGTTAGGCTCGCCGTCAGCGATCACTTCGCCGCGCTCCACGGTCTCGCCTTCGAAGACGTTGAGCGTGCGCCACTTCGGGATCAGCTCCTCGTACTTCTCACCGTCGTCGCTGGTGATGATCAGGCGCCGCTTGCCCTTGGTCTCCTTGCCGAAGCTCGCGGTGCCGGACTTCTCGGCAAGAATCGCCGGGTCCTTCGGTTTACGCGCCTCGAACAGATCCGCCACCCGCGGCAGACCGCCGGTGATGTCGCGGGTCTTGGAGGACTCCTGCGGGATACGCGCGATGACATCGCCCAGGGACACGCGCGCGCCATCCTCGAGGCTGACGAGCGCGCCCGGGGGCAGCGTGTACACCGCCGGGATCTCGGTGTTGGCGAAGGTCAGTTCCTTGCCCTTGCCGTTCACCAGCTTGATGGTGGCGCGCACGTCCTTGCCGCCACGCTGCTTGGTGTCCAGCACCACGGTGCTGGAGAGGCCCGTGACTTCGTCGACCTGGGAAGTGACCGTGAGGCCATCCACAAAGTCCTGGAACTTCACAAAGCCCGCCACCTCGGTCACGACCGGATGGGTATGCGGATCCCAGGTCGCGATGACCTGGCCACCCGCCACCATGGCGCTTTCCTTGACGTTGATCACGGCGCCGTACGGGATCTTGTAGCGCTCACGCTCGCGGCCAAAGTCATCCACGACCCCGAGCTCGCCCGAACGTGACACCGCGACCAGATGTCCCTTCTCGTGCTGCACGGTCTTCACGTGATGGAAGCGGATCTGGCCCTTGTTGCGCACTTCCACGCTGCTGGCGGCCGCGGCACGCGAGGCCGCACCGCCGATGTGGAAGGTACGCATGGTGAGCTGCGTGCCCGGTTCGCCGATTGACTGCGCCGCGATGACCCCCACGGCCTCGCCGATGGAAATCGTCCGGCCGCGCGCCAGATCGCGCCCGTAGCAGGACGCACACACGCCGTAGCGCGTCTGGCAGGTGATCGGTGAGCGCACCGTGATCTGGTCAATGCCCTCGGTCTCGAGCAGCCGCACCAGCTTCTCTTCCAGCAATGTGCCAGCCGGGATCAACACCTCCTTGGCGCCGGGCTTGACGACGTCCTCGGCCACTACGCGGCCGAGCACCCGTTCGCCGAGCGCTTCCACCACGTCACCGCCCTCGACCAGCGGGGTCATGGCCAGTCCGTTCACCGTACCGCAGTCGACCTCGGTCACCACCAGGTCCTGCGCCACGTCGACGAGGCGCCGCGTGAGGTAGCCGGAGTTGGCGGTCTTCAGCGCCGTGTCGGCGAGTCCCTTGCGGGCGCCGTGCGTGGAGATGAAGTACTGCAGCACGTTCAGGCCTTCACGGAAATTCGCCGTGATCGGCGTCTCGATGATCGAGCCGTCGGGCTTGGCCATGAGGCCGCGCATGCCGGCGAGTTGGCGGATCTGCGCCGCGGAACCGCGGGCGCCGGAGTCGGCCATCATGAAGATCGAGTTGAACGACTTCTGCTTGTGATGCGCGCCCCGCAGGTCGACCGCATCCTCCGAGCCGAGCTTTTCCATCATGGCCTTCGCCACCTGGTCATTGGCCCGCGACCAGATGTCGACCACCTTGTTGTAGCGCTCGCCGTTGGTGACGAGACCGGACGCGTACTGGTCCTGGATCTCCTTCACTTCCGTGTCGGCGGCGGCAACGATGCGGGTTTTCTGCTCCGGGATGACGATGTCGTCGATGCCGAAGGACATGCCCGAGCGCGTCGCGTAGTGGAAGCCGGTGTACATGAGCTGGTCGGCGAACACCACGGTCTCCTTCAACCCCAGCGCGCGATAACACGCGTTGATGGTCGCGGAGATCGCCTTCTTGGTCATGTCCTGGTTGATGAGATCGAAGGACAAGCCCTTGGGGAGGATCTCGAACAACAGCGCCCGTCCCACGGTCGTGGCGACCACGCGCAGCTTCTCGGTCATCGTCCCGCCTTCGCCGCGCAGGGTCTCGCGCAGTCGTACATGGACTTTAGCCTGCAGGTCGACGCCACGGCTCTCGTAAGCGCGGTGCACCTCGGCGACGTCACAGAAGTAGGCGCCTTCGCCCGCCGCGCCGATCTTCTCGCGGGTCATGTAGTACAGGCCCAGCACCACGTCCTGCGACGGCACGATGATCGGATCCCCGTTGGCCGGCGAGAGGATGTTGTTGGAGGACATCATCAGGGCGCGCGCTTCGAGCTGCGCTTCGAGCGACAGCGGCACGTGCACGGCCATCTGGTCGCCGTCGAAGTCGGCGTTGAACGCCGTGCAGACCAGCGGGTGCAGCTGGATCGCCTTGCCTTCGACCAAGAGCGGCTCGAACGCCTGGATGCCCAGACGGTGCAGGGTCGGAGCGCGGTTCAGGAGCACCGGATGCTCGCGGATCACCTCTTCGAGGATGTCCCACACTTCCGGTCCCTCACGCTCCACCAGGCGTTTGGCGGCCTTGATGGTGGAGGCTTCGCCGCGCAGCTGCAGCTTCTGGAAGATGAAGGGCTTGAAGAGCTCGAGCGCCATCTTCTTCGGCAGGCCGCACTGGTGCAGGCGCAGCTGCGGGCCGACGACGATCACCGAACGGCCCGAGTAATCGACGCGCTTGCCAAGCAGGTTCTGGCGGAAACGCCCCTGCTTGCCCTTGATCATGTCGGCGAGCGACTTCAGCGGGCGCTTGTTGGTGCCGGTGATGGCGCGACCGCGACGACCGTTGTCGAGCAACGCATCGACTGCTTCCTGCAGCATGCGCTTCTCGTTGCGCACGATGATATCGGGGGCGTTGAGTTCGAGCAGGCGCCGCAGGCGGTTGTTGCGGTTGATGACGCGGCGGTACAGGTCATTCAGGTCCGAGGTCGCGAAGCGGCCGCCATCCAGCGGCACCAGCGGCCGCAGGTCCGGCGGCAGCACCGGCAATACAGTCAACACCATCCACTCGGGCTTGTTGCCCGACTCGACGAAAGACTCGATGAGCTTCAGGCGCTTGGAAAGGCGCTTCAACTTGGTCTCAGACGCGGTCGCCGCCATGTCCTCGCGGACCTTGACCACTTCCGCGGCGAGATCGATGGTGCGCATCAGCTCGTACACGGCCTCGGCGCCCATGCGGGCGTCGAACTCATCGCCGTGCTCCTCGATCGCCTCGAGGTACATCTCGTCGGTGAGCAGCTGGCCGCGCTGCATCGGCGTCATACCCGGGTCGATGACCACGAAGGCCTCGAAGTACAGCACGCGCTCGATCTCGCGCAGCGTCATGTCGAGCATGAGGCCGATGCGCGACGGCAGCGACTTCAGGAACCAGATGTGCGCGGTGGGGCTCGCGAGCTCGATGTGCCCCATGCGCTCACGGCGGACCTTGGACTGGGTCACCTCGACGCCGCACTTCTCGCACACCACACCGCGGTGCTTGAGGCGCTTGTACTTGCCGCACAGGCACTCGTAGTCCTTCACCGGACCGAAGATCTTGGCGCAGAACAGCCCGTCCCGCTCCGGCTTGAAGGTGCGGTAGTTGATGGTCTCGGGCTTCTTCACTTCGCCGTACGACCAGGAGCGGATCATCTCCGGCGACGCCAGTCCGATCTTGATCGAGTCGAAATGCTCGACCGGAGCGTGCTGCCGGAACAGTTTCAGTAGATCTTTCATAACTTAGTCCTGCTCCAGTTCCATATTGATGGCGAGCGAGCGGATTTCCTTCACGAGTACGTTGAAGGACTCCGGCATGCCCGCATCCATCTGGTGGTTGCCGTCCACGATGTTCTTGTACATCTTGGTGCGGCCGTTCACGTCGTCTGACTTGACGGTCAGCATCTCCTGCAAGGTGTACGCGGCGCCGTAGGCCTCCAGCGCCCACACTTCCATCTCGCCGAAGCGCTGGCCGCCGAACTGCGCCTTGCCGCCGAGCGGCTGCTGGGTCACGAGGCTGTAGGGTCCGGTGGACCGCGCGTGCATCTTGTCGTCGACCAGGTGGTTCAGCTTCAGCATGTACATGTAGCCGACCGTGACCTGGCGCTCGAAGCGCTCGCCCGTGCGGCCATCGAACAGCCACGTCTGGCCGTTCAACGGCAGGTCGGCAAGCTTCAGCATGCGCTTGATCTCGGTCTCGCTGGCGCCGTCGAACACCGGCGTCGCCATCGGCACGCCGTTGGTGAGGTTCTTGGCAAGCGCCTTGAGATCCCCGTCGTTCAGGCTGTCGATGTCTTCCTTCTGGCCACCGGTCTCGTTGTAGACCTGCTTGATGAAGCCGCGCAGATCCGCGACCGCCGCTTGGCTCTCGAGCATGCGGCCGATCTTCAGCCCCACGCCCTTCGCCGCCCAGCCCAGGTGCGTCTCCAGCACCTGGCCGACGTTCATGCGCGAAGGCACGCCGAGCGGATTGAGTACCACGTCGACCGGCGTACCGTCTTCCAGGTACGGCATGTCTTCCACCGGCACGATGGTCGATATCACGCCCTTGTTGCCGTGACGGCCGGCCATCTTGTCACCCGGCTGCACGCGGCGCTTCACGGCCAGATATACCTTGACCATCTTGAGCACCCCGGGAGCCAGGTCATCGCCGGCGGTGATCTTGGCCTTCTTGTCGTCGAGGCGCTTTTCAAACGCCTTGCGCTGCAGCTTCAGGCGCTCGGAGGCCTGTTCGAGCTGTGAGTTCGCGTCCTCGCCCTCGAGGCGAATCTCGAACCACTCCTCGCGCGGCACCTCATCGAGGTACTCGGCGGTGATTTTCGCACCGCTCTTGAGCTTGTGCGGACCGCCGGCTGCGGCCTGATCGAGCAGCATGTCGCGCACGCGCTGGAACAGGTCATCCTCGAGGATGCGCTGCTGATCCAGGAAGTCCTTGCGGACGCGCTCGATCTCGGCTTTTTCGATGGACAGCGCGCGGCTGTCCTTGTCCACGCCGTCGCGCGTGAACACGCGCACGTCGATCACGGTGCCGTCCATGCCGGGCGGCACGCGCAGGCCCGTGTCCTTCACGTCGGAGGCCTTCTCGCCGAAGATTGCCCGCAGCAGTTTCTCTTCGGGCGTCAGCTGCGTCTCGCCTTTCGGGGTGACCTTGCCGACCAGGATGTCCCCGGCCTTCACTTCCGCGCCGATGAAGGCGATACCCGCCTCATCGAGCTTGGCAAGCGCGGTGTCGCCGACATTGGGAATGTCGGCGGTGATTTCCTCGGGTCCGAGCTTGGTGTCGCGCGCGACACAGGTGAGTTCCTCGATGTGGATGGTGGTAAAGCGGTCCTCTTCCACCACGCGCTCGGAAATCAGGATCGAGTCTTCGAAGTTGTAGCCGTTCCAGGGCATGAACGCGACCAGCAGGTTCTGGCCGAGCGCCAGTTCCCCTAAGTGCGTCGACGGGCCGTCGGCCAGCACGTCGCCGCGCGCGATTCTGTCCCCGGCATTCACCAGCGGGCGCTGGTTGATGCAGGTGTTCTGGTTCGAACGGGTGTACTTGGTGAGGTTGTAGATGTCCACGCCCGGCTCGCCGGCGAGGGTTTCATCGTCATTCACCCGCACCACGATGCGGGATGCGTCGACCGAGTCGACCGCGCCGCCGCGCTTGGCGATCACGACCACGCCGGAGTCGATGGCCACCGGGCGCTCCATGCCAGTGCCGACCAGCGGGGTCTCCGAGCGCAGCGTCGGCACCGCCTGGCGCTGCATGTTCGAGCCCATGAGGGCGCGGTTGGCGTCGTCATGCTCCAGGAACGGGATGAGGGAGGCCGCCACCGACACGATCTGTTTCGGCGACACATCCATGTAGTTGATGCGCTCACGCGGCATGAGCGTGAACTCGTTCTGGAAGCGGCAGGATACGAGCTCATCGGTGAGTTCGCCCTTGGATCCGAGCACCGCGTTCGCCTGTGCGATCGCGAACTCGCCTTCCTCGATCGCCGACAGGTAATCGATGCGATCGTTGACCCGGCCGTTTTCCACGCGCCGGTACGGCGTCTCGAGGAAGCCGTAATTATTGGTGCGGGCGTACACCGACAGGGAATTGATCAGACCGATATTCGGACCTTCCGGGGTCTCGATCGGGCAGACGCGACCGTAGTGGGTCGGGTGCACGTCGCGCACCTCGAAGCCCGCGCGCTCGCGCGTGAGTCCGCCCGGGCCCAGTGCCGAAACGCGGCGCTTGTGGGTCACTTCCGACAGCGGGTTGTTCTGGTCCATGAACTGCGACAGCTGCGAGGAGCCGAAGAACTCCTTGACCGCGGCCGCCACCGGCTTGGCGTTGATCATCTCCTGCGGCATCAGGGGCTCGGTCTCGGCGATTGTCAGACGCTCCTTGACGGCGCGCTCGACACGCACCAGGCCGACGCGGAAGGCGTTCTCCGCCATCTCCCCGACCGAGCGCACGCGGCGGTTGCCGAGGTGATCGATGTCGTCCACCTGGCCGTTGCCGTTGCGGATATCGATGAGGACCTTGAGCACGTCGATGATGTCGGACATATCGCCGTACTGGGCGACCAGGCGCTTGGAGAGCTCATCGGTGCGGCCGCTGGCGTACTTCTGGTCGTAGAGAATGCCGGGCCCGAGGATTTCCTTGCGACCCACGCGGCGGTTGAACTTCATGCGGCCGACGCCCGACAGGTCGTAGCGCTCGGGATTGAAGAACAGGTTGCCGAACAGGTTCTCGGCGGCGTCCTTGGTGGGCGGCTCGCCGGGACGCATCATGCGGTAGATCTCCACCAGCGCCTCCAGGCGCGTCTTGGTGGGATCGATCCGCAGCGTGTCCGACATGTAGGCGCCACGATCCAGATCGTTGACGTACAAGGTGTTGACCTGCGCGATGCCGGTCTCGATCAGCTTCTCGACCGATGCCGCGGTCAGCACCTCATTGGCCTTGGCGAGGATCTCACCGGTGTCGGTGTTCACCACGTCGTGGGCCAGCACCTTGCCGTAGACGTACTCGCGCGGCACGCGCAGGCGCGTGACCTTGGCGTCTTCCAGCTGGCGCACGTGGCGCGCCGTGATGCGGCGACCCTCTTCGACGATCACCTGATCGCCGATACGGATCTCGAAGGTCGCGGTTTCACCGCGCAGGCGCTGCGGCACGAGCTGCAGGGCCACTTCGTCGGCGCTCACGTAGAACGTGTTGGTATCGAAGAACGTCGCCAGGATCTGCTCTTCGTTCATGCCGAGCGCGCGCAGGATGATGGTGACCGGGAGCTTGCGGCGGCGATCGATGCGCGCGAACACGCAGTCCTTGGGGTCGAACTCGAAATCCAGCCACGAGCCGCGGTAAGGAATGATGCGTGCCGAGAACAAGAGCTTGCCGGAAGAATGTGTCTTGCCGCGGTCGTGATCGAAGAACACGCCCGGCGAGCGGTGCAGCTGCGAGACGATGACGCGCTCGGTGCCGTTGATGACGAAGGTACCGTTGTCGGTCATGAGCGGCAGCTCGCCCAGGTAGACCTCCTGCTCGCGCACGTCCTTGACCGGCTTCTTGGCGCCGGGGGCTTCCTTGTCGAGAACGATGAGGCGCACCTTGACGCGCAAGGGGGCGGCGTAGGTGAGGCCACGCAGCTGGCACTCCTTGACGTCGAACACCGGCTCGCCGAGCCGGTAGCTCACGTACTCGAGCGAAGCGTTGCCGCTGTAGCTGGAGATCGGGAACACGCTCTTGAACGCGGCGTGCAGCCCGATGCGGTCGCGGGTTTCTTCAGGCTTGTCGACCTGGAGAAACTTGCGATACGAATCGAGCTGAATGGCCAGCAGGTACGGCGTGTCGAGAATGCTCGCCTGCTTGCCAAAGTTCTTGCGGATGCGCTTTTTCTCGGTGAAGGAATAAGCCATCGAGTGGTCACCTCAGGTTCGATCCCGCCACTTAACCGGCGAAGATCAGCAAAAAATCACGCGCGTCATCAAAGCAGTCGCAAAACACGCCCTCCCCGCCCAGCGGCGCGCGCTTTCGCAGCGCTGGACGGAGAGGGCTTACGGCACCAGGCGGTCCTACTTGACCTCGACCTTCGCGCCGGCGTCCTCGAGCTTCTTCTTCATGGTCTCGGAATCGGCCTTGGAAACGGCTTCCTTCACGGTCGAGGGGGCGCCCTCGACGAGGTCCTTCGCTTCCTTGAGGCCAAGGCCGGTGATCTCGCGGATCACCTTGATCACCGTTACCTTCTTGTCCGCCGGGTACTCCTTCAGAGTGACGGTGAACTCCGTCTGCTCCTCAGCCGGGGCGGCAGCAGCGGCAGCGCCGCCGGCAGCGGCCATGGCCACCGGGGCAGCTGCGGTGACGCCGAACTTCTTCTCCATGTCGGAGATCAGTTCGACGACTTCCATCAGAGTCATCTTGGAAATTGCATCGAGGATTTCGTCTTTGTTGACAGCCATTTGAGTCTCCTGAAATTTACTTAAGACAGTTAAGCGCTCGCGGCCTGTTTCTGGTCGCGGACGGCGGCGATGGTGCGGGCGAGCTTGGCCGGCGGCTCGGCGAGCGTGCGGACGAACTTCTGGATCGGCGCCTTCAGCACACCGAGCAGCATCGACAACGCCTGTTCGCGGGTCGGCAGACTCGCCACTCGATCGAGCTCGGCGCCAGGCAGAACCTGCCCGCCGAAAGACACGAGCATCGCCACGAGCTTCTCGTTCACCTTGGCGAAGTCCTTCACCACGCGCGCCGCCGCGCCTGGATCGTCCTTCGAGAAGGCGAGTACCAGAGGCCCCTTGAGCTTCGGTCCCACCGATTCGAACGACGTGCCGACGAGCGCCTTGCGCGCCAGCGTGTTCTTCACGACACGCATGTACACGCCAGACTTTCTCGCCTTGGCACGCAGTTCGGTCATCTGTCCGACCGATAGCCCGCGGTACTCGGCGGCCACGACCGATTGGGCGTGCGCCGCAACCGCAGCCACTTCCGCTACCAGCGCCTTCTTGTCTTCCAGCTTGAGTGCCATTCATCTCTCCTCTCAACTGCGAAGATCACTAACGAAGCGCACTCTTTACATTCGTGCGCTTCCCCTCTTCGACGGTGACCTTCGCGCCTCGAGGAGTTCCTCGATGCGAAAAGCGGTTCACCATCTGCGCAGGCGGTCCATTAAGAGGGCCGATTCCCTCGCCTGCGGTCTTCGATGATGGCTGGCGTCGGCAAGCACGCCAGCCCGCATCAAACCAATTAACTCAGTGTCGCCTGATCCACCATCACGCCCGGACCCATGGTCGAGGACAGCGTGACGCGCTTTAAATACACACCCTTCGACGTGGCGGGTTTCGCCTTCTGCAGGTCCGCGATGAGCGCATGCAGGTTTTCCTTCAGCGCATTCACTTCGAAATTCGCCTTGCCGATCGTGCAGTGCACGATGCCGGCCTTGTCGACGCGGTAGGTGACCTGGCCCGACTTGGCGTTCTTCACCGCCGTCGCGACATCCGGCGTCACCGTGCCGACCTTGGGATTCGGCATCAGACCGCGCGGGCCCAGGATCTGCCCCAGCTGGCCGACGACGCGCATGGCGTCGGGGCTCGCGATCACGCGATCGAAGTTGATCTCGCCCGCCTTCACCTGCGCCGCCAGATCCTCGAGCCCGACGATGTCGGCGCCCGCAGCCCTGGCCAGCTCCTGGTTCTTGCCGGAGGTGAACACCGCCACCCGCACGGTCTTGCCGGTGCCGTGCGGCATCACGGTCGAGCCGCGCACCTGCTGGTCGGACTTGCTGGCGTCGATGCCTAGGTTCACGGAGGCGTCCACGGCTTCCGCAAATTTCGCGGTCGCGAATTCCTTCACGAGCTTCAGGGCTTCTTCGACCGGGTACTGCTTGCCTGGGGTGATCTTGTCTTTCCAGGCCTTGACTCGCTTCGGGATAGCCATGGTCAGACTCCTTCCACGTCGACGCCCATGCTGCGCGCGCTGCCCGCAATGGTGCGGACCGCGGCGTCCAGATCGGCGGCGGTGAGGTCAGGCTGCTTCAGTTTGGCAATCTCCTCGAGCTGCTTGCGGGAGATCTTGCCCACCTTGGCGGTATTGGGGGTGCCACTGCCCTTTTCAATCCCGATCGCCTTGCGGATGAGCACCGCGGCGGGCGGGGTCTTCATCACGAAGGTGAAGCTGCGGTCGCTGTACACGGTGATGATCACCGGAATGGGCAAGCCCTTTTCCAGCTTCTGGGTCTGCGCATTGAACTGCTTGCAGAACTCCATGATGTTCACGCCCTGCTGGCCCAGTGCCGGCCCGATCGGGGGCGAAGGGTTGGCAGCCCCTGCCGGCACCTGCAGTTTGACGTAGCCCGATACTTTCTTAGCCATTGATACCTCTCCTTAAGGTTCCAGCGCCTGTGACGGCTCCCTTTAAAAGGACGTAGCTCAAAAAACGCGGCTTGCGCCGACCTCGTCCATTGGCTGAAAGTCGCCTGCGGCGCTTTCAGCGGACATCACTTTGTAGCCCGCAGGCAAAAAGCTTAGGTTTTGCCTGCTGCGCCTCACTTCAGGCCTTTTCGACCTGCGAGAAATCCAGTTCCACGGGCGTGGAGCGCCCGAGAATCTGCACCGCCACGTTGAGGCGGTTCTTTTCGTAATTCACGCTCTCGACCACGCCGTTGAAATCATTGAACGGCCCATGGACCACACGCACCACTTCGCCCGGCTCGAACAGCACCTTCGGCCGCGGCTTGTCCACGCCCTCTTCGACGCGGCGCAGGATCTGGTTCGCTTCCTTGTCGGTGATCGCCGCCGGCTTTTCCGGCGAGCCGCCGATGAAGCCCAGCACTTTCGGCACATCGCGCACCAGGTGCCAGGTCTCCTCGTCCATTTCCATCTGCACCAGCACGTAGCCGGGATAGAACTTGCGCTCGCTCTTGCGCTTCTGGCCATCGCGCATCTCGACCACTTCTTCGGTCGGCACGAGGATCTCGCCGAAACGCGTCTCGAGTCCGGCGCGGGCGATGCGCTCCTTGAGGGACTGCGCGACCCGGTGCTCGAAATTCGAGTAGGCGTGCACGACGTACCATCTCAGCGCCACGTTCAACCCCCTTGCCCCGTCAGATATCTCGTGGCGAGCGCCAGCGCCCAGTCCAGCGCCCAGAAAAACAGGCCGGCCACGACCACGAAGGCGAACACGACGAGGGTCGTCATGCCGGTCTCCTGGCGGTTGGGCCACACGACCTTGCGCAGCTCGATGCGCGCCAGGTCCACAAACTGCTTGAACTGCGTGCCGTACCAGGAGAACCACACCACGAGAGCGGCAAGACCTAAGCTCACGGCGACCGCGAGCCAGCGCAACCAGCTCGAGGCGTTCGGCAGCAGGTAGTAAGCCGCGACGCCCGCGATCACGATCAGGATCGCGGCGCCGAGCTTCACCTGGTCCGCGGTGCCCGCGTCCTGAACTTTGCTTTCGTCTGTCATATCAACCAATGGCAGGCCAGGAGGGAATCGAACCCCCAACCTGCGGTTTTGGAGACCGCCGCTCTGCCAATTGAGCTACTGGCCTGTGTTAATTGGCTGAAACTCGCCCCGGAGGGGGCGCTTTCAGCAGACATCACTCCGATTGCCGCCGGCAAAAAGCTTAGGTTTTGCCGGCTGCGCCATTTCATTACTCCGTTGCCTACTTCAGGATCTTCGTCACGACGCCGGCGCCGACGGTCTTGCCGCCTTCGCGGATCGCAAAGCGCAGCCCGTCTTCCATCGCTATCGGGCTGATCAGGTCGATCGTCATCTTGATGTTGTCCCCGGGCATCACCATCTCCACCCCGGCCGGCAACTCGATCGTCCCGGTCACATCCGTGGTGCGAAAGTAAAACTGCGGCCGGTAGCCTTTGAAGAACGGCGTGTGCCGCCCGCCCTCTTCCTTGCCCAGCACGTACACCTCGCACTCAAAATGCGTGTGCGGAGTAATGCTGCCGGGCTTGGCCAGCACCTGGCCGCGCTCGACTTCTTCGCGCTTGGTTCCGCGCAAGAGCACCCCGACGTTATCCCCGGCCTGCCCCTCGTCCAGCAGCTTCCTGAACATCTCCACCCCGGTGCAGGTGGTCTTCACCGTGGCCTTCAAGCCTACGATCTCCACCTCATCGTTCACCTTGACGATGCCGCGCTCGATGCGCCCCGTCACCACAGTGCCGCGCCCGGAGATCGAGAACACATCCTCCACCGGCATCAGAAACGGCTTGTCCACTTCGCGCTTCGGGATCGGGATGTACTTGTCCATCTCCTCCACCAGCTTCACCACCGAGGGCACCCCGATCTCGCTCTTGTCACCCTCCAGCGCCTTCAGCGCCGAACCAATCACGATCGGGGTCTTATCCCCAGGAAACTTGTAGACGGTCAGAAGCTCGCGCACTTCCATCTCAACGAGCTCCAAGAGCTCCTTGTCGTCCACCATGTCGGCCTTGTTCATGTACACAACCATGTACGGCACGCCCACCTGGCGGGCGAGCAGAATGTGCTCGCGCGTCTGCGGCATCGGCCCATCCGCCGCCGATACCACCAGAATCGCCCCGTCCATCTGCGCCGCCCCCGTGATCATGTTCTTCACGTAGTCAGCGTGTCCCGGACAGTCCACGTGCGCGTAGTGGCGGTTCTTGGACTGGTACTCCACATGCGCAGTCGAGATCGTGATCCCGCGCGCCTTCTCTTCGGGTGCCTTGTCAATCTGGTCGTACGCCACAAACGTCCCGCCGTAGGTCTCGGCCATCACCTTCGTCAACGCCGCCGTCAGCGTCGTCTTGCCGTGGTCCACGTGACCAATCGTCCCCACATTAATGTGCGGCTTGCTGCGCTCAAACTTCTCTTTGGACATGGCGTGTTCCTCGAAGTGACGCCCGCTCTTTAACGGCGCGGCGCCGAAAATTCCTCAAAACCAACTTTCAACTCGTGACCGGCCTTCCCGGTCGAATGGAGCCCACGACCGGGATTGAACCGGTGACCTCGTCCTTACCAAGGACGTGCTCTACCAACTGAGCTACATGGGCTCTACGTCGGTTTCAGATCCGCATGGGCTAACACCGGAGCGGGTAGTGGGAATCGAACCCACGTCATCAGCTTGGAAGGCTGAGGTTCTACCATTGAACTACACCCGCTGACGACGTCCCATCTGCCGGCCGGTCCCTCGAGGATGATTCCCTCCCCTCGACCGTCAATGGTGGAGGGGGAAGGATTCGAACCTTCGAAGGCGTAAGCCGGCAGATTTACAGTCTGCTCCCGTTGGCCGCTTGGGTACCCCTCCGCAAAACGAGCCGCGTATTGTGATTTCGGGGTGGCAGAGTGTCAATGCGTCTTTGGCCCGTTATTTGCTTGCCCATGCCAGCCCGGTCGGGGGCCGGCCACCGGGCACTCCTTATATATGTGGGCCCCCGGCCCGGCGGCCTTAGGCTAGCGGCCCTCGCCCGCCCTCTGAACGGCAGCACGGAGGGCCTCAAGCACCGCCGGCTCGCCCCGGCGCGAGGCGCCCGGGCGCATATCCCGCGGCAGCTCGACCGGACCGTAGCGGATGCGCAGCAGGCGGCTGACCTCGAAATCCAGGGCGTTAAAGAGCCGCCGGACCTCCCGATTGCGCCCCTCATGCAGCACCACCCGCAAAGTGCTGTGACTGGCGTCGTCCCCGCTCTCCCGATCCTCAACGATGATGCGATCGAAGCGCGCCGGACCATCTTCGAGCTCAACCCCGGCCAGAAGTTTCCGGATGACCCCGGGACCCGGCTGGCCACGCAGGCGCACCAGGTACTCACGCTCCACCTCACTTGAGGGATGCATGAGGCGGTGAGCCAGATCCCCGTCGGTGGTGAGAAGCAGCAGGCCCGAGGTGTTGACGTCGAGGCGACCGACGTTGATCCAGCGCCCGCTGGCAGGGTTCGGCAACCGCTCGAATACCGTCGGGCGGCGCTGGGGGTCGGCGCGCGTGGTCACCTCGCCCACCGGCTTGTAGTAAAGGAGGAGCTCGTGGGTGCTCGAATGCGGCGCGCTCAGGGTGAGCTTGCGGCCGTCGAGGCGTACGTCATCCCCGGGGCCGGCGCGATCGCCCAGCTGCGCCACCCGTCCGGCCACGCTCACGCGCCCGGCACGAATCCATTCCTCCACGGTGCGGCGGGAACCGAGGCCCGCCCCCGCCAGCAGCTTCTGCAATCTGATCATGCGATCATAACGATGCGTGTTAAGCAGATACCCCGGCGGTTCTTGTGTGACGGTGAGCCGGCGGCGTAGAAGGACAGCATGATCTACGACAGCATCCTCGGCACCATCGGCAAAACCCCGGTCGTGCGCATCCAGCGCCTCGCACCCAAGCACGTGACCATGTACGTAAAGTGCGAGTTCTTCAACCCGCTTTCCTCGGTCAAGGACCGGCTCGCCATCGGTATTATCGAAGATGCCGAACGGCGCGGCACGCTCAAGCCCGGGCAGACCGTGGTGGAGGCAACTTCCGGCAATACCGGCATCGCGCTCGCCATGGTGTGCGCGGCCAAGGGCTACCCCTTCGTCGCCGTCATGAGCGAGACCTTCTCGGTCGAGCGCCGCAAGATCATGCGCATACTGGGGGCGAAGGTCATCCTCACCGCCGCCGCCGAACGCGGCACGGGCATGGTGAAAAAGGCCGCGGAACTGGCGCAGAAAAACGGCTGGTTCCTCGCGCGGCAGTTCGAGAACGAGGCCAATCCCGCCTATCACCGCAGCACGACCGGGCCGGAAATCATCCAGGACTTCGTCGGCAGGCGGCTCGATTTCTTCGTCACCGGCTGGGGCACCGGCGGCACGCTCACGGGCGCCGGGGAAATGATCCGGCTGGCACGCCCGGACGTACAGATCATCGCCACGGAACCGGCCGGGGCGTCGCTGCTCTCCGGTAAGCCCTGGGCGCCGCACAAAATTCAGGGCTGGACGCCGGATTTCATCCCCGAAGTGCTCAAGCCCGGGGTGGCGCACCGCATCGTGCCCGTGGCCGACACGGAGGCCATCGAGACGGCGCGGCAGCTGGCGCGCAGTGAAGGTATCTTCTGTGGCATCTCCTCCGGCGGCACGTTCGCGGCTGCGCTGAAAGTAGCCGCCGAGGCCCCGCAGGGCTCGGTGCTCCTCGCGATGCTGCCGGACACCGGCGAGCGCTATGTCTCGACGGTACTGTTCGAGGGCATCGCCGAAGGCGGCGACCCGGAACCCTGAGCCGTTGCGCTAAGCTGCGCGCAGTTCACCGCAGCCGAAGGCCCGACAGGTCGCACCGCCGTTCATGGATGCGCGTCACTACGCATCGCTCCCCGACCCGTTCCCCATGTGGCGCGGCGGCGTGCTGCATGGCGCGCGTGTCGCCTACGAGACGTGGGGAACGCTCAATGCGGCGCGCGACAATGCGGTGCTGCTCTTCACCGGTCTCTCGCCGCCCGCGCACGCGGCGGCATCGCCGCAGGATGGGAGCGAGGGGTGGTGGGAGGGCATGGTGGGTCCGAAGCTCGCGATCGACACCGAGCGCTTCTTCGTCGTGTGCGTAAACTCCCTCGGCAGCTGCTTTGGCTCCGCGGGACCGGCCTCTGAGGACCCTGCCACGGGTAACCCTTACCGGCTCGGCTTCCCTGACCTCTCCATCGAGGACATCGCGCGCGCCGGCTACGAGACCGCGCGTTCCCTCAAGATCAGCCGCCTCGATACCGTCATGGGTCCCTCGCTCGGCGGCATGGTGGTGCTCGCCTATGCGGCGATGTTTCCCGGCGCCGCGCGGCGCCTGTTGTGCATTTCGGGCACGATGGCGGCCGCGCCGTTCACCATTGCCCTGCGTTCCATCCAGCGCGAAGCGATCACCAACGATCCGGCGTGGGCGAACGGCAACTACGACGCCGACCACCCGCCCGCCTTAGGTCAGGGCCTGGCCAGAAAGCTCGGCACCATCACCTATCGCTCGGCCGCGGAGTGGCAGCAGCGCTTCGGCCGCGAGCCGATCCGGGCGGATATGAAACGCGGCGGGCCATTCAGGTCCGAGTTCGCCGTGCAGGGGTACATGGAATCCCTCGCGCAGCGCTTCGTCAGCGCCTTTGACGCCAACTGCTACCTGTACCTGTCGCGCGCCATGGACCGTTTCGACCTCGCCGCGCACGGGGAGCCGCTGGCGCTGTTTCGCGGCGCGGGACTCGAGCAGGCCCTGGTCATCGGTGTGAAAACGGATCTGCTGTTCTCGGTGGATGAGCAGCGGGCAATTGCGGACGCGCTCACGGCGGCCGCGATTCCGACGCGCTTTGCGCCCCTGTCCTGCATCGAGGGACACGATGCCTTTCTGGTCGATCTTGAGACTTTCGGGGCCGAGATCCGCGCTTTCCTCGAGCATTAAGTTCACTGGTCACGGCGGGCCGCCAGGGCGCAGGGCATAATGGCGCAAGGCCGCCAATACAATAACGAAATCCGTAAGGGTCAGCAGTGGAACGCCGACTGCATACAAGGCATCGCGCACGCACGATCGTCTACATCAACGTGCCGGGCGGCCGCAGAAAGCTCTGCAAGGCTATGAACTTGTCTGCCACCGGCGTGTTTATCGAGACGACGAACCTGGGTCTGCGCAAGGGCCAGCAGGTGGTCCTCTCGTTCGCGATCAACCTCGGCGTCATCACCAAACTGCATCGGCGCACCGCCGTGGTCGCGCACGTCTCGCGCGGCGGCACGGGACTCATGATGGAGAGCTTCGCGCAAGCCTCGAACTGATCCTCAGCGCGCGCCGGGTGGTGATAGCCCGCACCTGGCCCCGCGGGCGAAATTCTCGTACTTCCCCGTCGAAGCCTTCGCACAATACGCGGTGCGTCTTTTGCTCCGTAGGGATGCGCGCGGCAATAGCGCATGGCTCCTTGAAATTTGTGGTGAAACTCGTGGTCCGACAGTCTATCGACACGCGAGAAAAGGAGAGCCCGGTATGACCGAAAGCAAATACCTCACGCGGCGCGTCATGCTCACGCGCCTCGCGCTGGGCATGGCACTGGCACCGATTGCGCCGGCGTTGCGTCAGGCCTGTGCCGGCGACGCGGCCTCCCTGCCGCTGCTGTCCGTCGATGCGCCAGAAGCGAAGGCGG
Organism: uncultured Gammaproteobacteria bacterium; assembly: GCA_963793895.1. Taxonomy (GTDB): domain Bacteria; phylum Pseudomonadota; class Gammaproteobacteria; order Steroidobacterales; family Steroidobacteraceae; genus 13-2-20CM-66-19. The sequence goes on along the minus strand of CAWCBV010000004.1, from coordinate 125,016 downwards.
TGAAGTACGTGGAAAACGCCCAGCAGGCGACGGACAAAGTGCCGGACAGCAGCTGCGCCAACTGTGGCTTGTACCAGGGCGCGAACGGTTCGGCGCAGGGCCCGTGCCAGCTGTTCCCCGGCAGGGCGGTCAAGGCCGCCGGCTGGTGCTCATCCTGGGCGGCGCAGCTGTAGGGACGACGATGAGCCATAGCATCAGCGTGGCTTCCGCGACGAAGCCAAGGATCTCGAGGTACGTGGACAGCGGGCTTGCGAGCGGGGACAGAACGATCAACCAACCCACACCGGCTAACGCCATCAGCGCGCCTAGAAATCGGGGCAGGAAGGTCGACCTGAAGATGAGGTAGCCAATCAGCAGACAATAGGGCCCGAAGAATGCCAGGCTGCTGATCTTGTAAGGAGCGCGGTCAAAGAGGCCGAGAACATCATTGGCGCATCCCACCAGGCTGAAAATCGCCGCGAGCAGCGAGAGGTTTCTGTTCACCGGCCTGAACATGTAATAGAAGCGCAGCGTCACCGCGATGTAGAAGGCGTATGCGAGGAGGCTGACGGCGTCGAATACCTGCAACCGTTCCCGGCCAACGAAGACCTCGTCGGATACTGCCGTCACAAAGTAGAGCAAGTAGACGACACCGGTAGTTCTTGCCTTTACTCGGAGTCGCGTCGCGTCGCCACTGGTGGTCTTTGGAGTAAGCACTTTAATGAATTCTTTTGGCCGACGAAAAAAATGGCTGGCGTGTCGATCTCGCCCGGGCTGGTTCGTCGTGTAATTGGAAACCCGAGGAGGAGCCATGAAATATCTGACCTTCATTCGCCATGCCGAGTCCTATCGCCAGTCCGGGCCGCCGGCCGCCCTCATGGAGGCGATGGGCAAGTTCGTAGAGAAGTCCCTTAAGGACGGAGTCCTTGCTGATACCGGCGGTCTGCTGCCGAGCAAGGACGGCGTTCGTGTGCGCCTCGCCAACGGCAAGATCACCGTGACGGACGGGCCCTTCACCGAGAGCAAGGAAGTTATCGGTGGCTGGGCGATCTTGCAGACGGACTCGAAAGCGGAAGCCGTCCGCATTGCAACTGAGTTTATGGAGTTGCATCGCAAGTACTGGCCCGGATTCGACGGGGAGTCGGAGGTGCGACCGATGTTTGACCCCGGTGTGGGGCCGTAACTCCGCCATTGAACCAAACAGTACCGAGCGCAGCAGGTGCGGCCGCGAGCTTGTGACGCAAAATGTATGCACCCTGGCCTGCGGTGCCGACATTTTGCGTCAGAGTTGGGCCGATGGGGTGCTCAAGCACTCGGGCTGTGATTACCCCGGTGCTGCGATGAACGAAATGCGCTTCAATCGAAGCACGGTCCGGTTTCGCGCACTTCAACGGTGGCCCATTCGACGGCGGGACAGTCGGCGGCGAAGTCCAGGGCCTGCTCACGCGTGTCGCAGCTCAGGAGAAAAAAGCCGCCGATGAGCTCTTTGGATTCGGCGAAGGGGCCATCCACCACGCGTTTCTGCCCGGCCTCGGTGTTGAGTCTCACGGCATCCTCGCGCAGTGAATTGGTCGCCATGAGGACTCCGCGCTCTTTCAGCTTTACGCTGTAGTCGACCATGCGCGCATATACGGCGCGGCCCTCCTCGGGCGTGCGCACGCGCCGCAGGCCCTTGGGTTCGAGGATCAAGAGCAGAAACGGCATGGAGTCTCCTTAGGATTGAGGTACGCAGGCAGCGGCGCGCTCGAGCAACAGGCGGCTCTCGCGGGTGTTGTGGGTGAGGAGCGCCGCGCGCTCGAACTCACCGCGCGCCTCCTGGTAGCGGCCGAGCTTCTTCAGCAGGTCCCCGCGCACGCTCGGCAGCAGGTGGTAGGACTCGAGCGCCCCGTCCGCCGCAAGTTTGTCGGCGAGCTCAAGTCCCGCCGCGGGCCCGTAGGCCATGGAAACCGCGACGGCACGATTCAACTCCACCACCGGCGTTGGCGCGGTGCGCGCAAGCTCGTCATAGAGCGCGGTGATGTAAACCCAGTCGGTGTCGCCGGCGGTGATGGCGCGTGCATGGCAGGCCGCGATCGCGGCCTGCAGGAGGTACGGGCCACGCGCCGACCCCTGCGTCTCGCCGCGGGCGAGCGCGATGAGTCCGCGGTGGATGAGGAGGCGATCCCAGCACGCCCGGTTCTGCTCCATGAGCAGGATCGGCTCGCCGCCGGCGTTTACGCGCGCGCGGATGCGCGACGCCTGGATTTCCATGAGGGCGACGAGCCCGTGAACTTCGGCCTCATGCGGGGCGAGCTCCGCGAGGATGCGGCCCAGGCGCAGTGCTTCCTCGCACAGCGCCGGCCGCATCCAGTCCTCACCGGCAGTCGCGGAGTAGCCTTCGTTGAAGACGAGGTAGATGACTTCCAGTACCGAGGACAGGCGCGCGGCGAGGTCCTGGCGGCACGGAATCTCGAACGGCACCCGCGCGTCACTCAAGGTGCGCTTGGCACGCACGATGCGCTGCGCCATGGTGGCTTCCGGCACGAGAAACGCGCGCGCGATCTCCCGGGTGGTGAGCGCGGCGAGCACCTTGAGCGAGAGCGCGGTGCGCGCCTCACGTGACAGCACCGGGTGGCAGGCGGTGAACATGAGTTTTAGGAGATCATCGCCAATCTCATCGTCGGCTCCCGCCTCGACGCTCGCGCCGTTCAAGCCCTCCTCCGTCTCCAGCTCACGCGCCAGCACCGCGTGCTGCCGGGCGAGCATGTGCTCGCGCCGCAGGTGATCGATGGCGCGGTGTTTCGCGGTGGCCATGAGCCATGCGCCGGGATTGTCCGGAATGCCCGTGCGCGGCCATTGCTCGAGCGCGGTGACGAGCGCGTCCTGCGCCAGCTCCTCCGCACGTCCGACGTCGCGCACCACCCGGGCGAGGCCGGCGATGAGCCGGGCGGACTCGATCCGCCACACCGCCTCGATGGTGCGATGGGTATCCGTGGCCGTCATGGCCACGGATGACACCATCGGGAGAGGGACTGTGCAAGCCAAGGGCGTCCAGGGGTGCTCAGTGAGCGATGGCGCGACGCTCAGGCGCTCTTGCGAGCCGGTGCCGCCACGTTTTCGAGCGGCTTCTCGCAGTTCACCATCCACGGGATCCCGAACCGATCGGTGCACATCCCGAAGCCCCGTGCCCAGAAGGTCTCCGCGAACGGCATGGTGATCGTGCCGCCCTCGCTCAGCGCCTTGAACGCGCGCGCGGCCTCTTGCGGTTCCTCGATCGCCGCCATGACGTTGAAGCCCTGGGGCGCCTGGAAGCGCTCGGCGGGCGCATCGCAACCAAGCAGAAATTGCCCGCCGAAATCGAGCCGGGCGTGAATGATCTTGTCGCGAAAGTCCTTGGGTGTCTGTTCCCCGGCAGGGGATTCGCCGTAGGTCATCGCGAACACGATCTTGCCGCCGAAGACTTCAGCATAGAACCGGAACGCTTCGGCGCAGTTGCCTTTGAAATGCAGGTGCGGGGCGGTTTTCATGTTGACTCCTTGTGTTGATGTCGCAATGCGTTCACTTGAGCGCGATCAGTTCTTGGTAGCGACGCGTTCGCGCAGCCGCGCTTCCTGCGCCCGTAGCTCAGGCGTCGCGTTATCGCCGAAATCCTCGGCCTCGAACACGCGCCGGATTTCGATCTCCTCGTTGCCCTTTCTAAACGGCGAACGCCGAATCCACTCCACCGCCTCGGCAACCGACTTGACCTGCCACAGCCAGAAGCCGGCGATGAGCTCCTTGGACTCGCTGAACGGCCCGTCGGTGACGATGCTCTTGCCGCTACCACCGAATTTGACGCGCACGCCAGTGCGGCTCGCATGCAGCCCTTCGGCCGACAGGAGCACTCCGGCCTTGACCAGCTCCTCATTGAACTTGCCCATTTCGGTGAGGATCTCCTCGCTCGGGAGCACGCCCGCTTCCGAATCCTTATTCGCCTTCACAATCACCATGACTCGCATTTGCGTCTCCTTCCTTTGCGGGAACAGTGTTTCAGGGGGTCTTATGTCTCTACGACGAACGAGCCACCCCGGAATCGACTTCGGACCGCGATTTTTTGGTCGCCGGGAACGGCAGCCGGGGCTCGAAGCGCGCTGGCGGCCGCCCACGGGCCGCCGTTCTGAGGGGGATTTCAAGGGCAGTCGAGGTTTCGCCGCCGGCTTTTCGGGCTATATTTGCCGGCATAAGAACAAGAGTCCTTTCCATGACCGAATCGATGTCGACCAATGAGGCGCTGGGGGTCCTGCTCGAGCGCTGGTCTCGCGGGGACCGCGGTGCGCTGGATGAACTCGTGAGGCACCTGTACGCCGATGTGCACGCGATTGCCGTGCGGCAACTCAACCATGAGCGCCACTGCACCATACGGCCAACCGCGCTCGTGCATGAGGCGTATCTTCGGCTCGCCTCGCTGCGTGAAATCCGTCTGCAGGATCGGGCACATTTCCTGTCGATGGCGGCGCGCGTCACGCGCCAGGCGCTGGTGGACGAAGCGCGGCGCCGGCGCGCCGGCAAGCGCGACGGCGGCGACCAGGTCACCCTCACGGATACCAATCTCGGTGCACCGGATCAGCTCTACGACGCTCTCGACGTCGATGAACTTCTGGCCGAGCTCGAGCGCTACGACGCCCTCGGAAGAGGTCGCGCAGTCCAAGGAGATCTCGGTCGCCACCGTGAATCGTCGCTGGGCGGCCGGCAAGGCGTGGCTGACGCGTGAGCTGACCCGCCAGTGAGCGCCTCCTTCGATCGCGCCCGGGCCTTCCAGGTATTCGAGCAGGCGCTGGGGGTCGACGTTGCTGCGCGGCCGCAGTTTGTTCGCGACAGTTGCGGCGATGATGCGGCGCTTAGGGCCGAAGTCGAAGCGCTGCTCGCGGTCGCGGCCAAAGACGGCGACGCCACCGGTGCGCTGCTGGGTGCGGCGTCGGGCACGGCCGAGAGCCTGACGGGCAGGGAGTTCGGGCATTTTCGGCTGGTCGAACTCATGGGCGAGGGCGGCATGGGTGTCGTCTATCGTGCTGAGCGCACTGACGGGCTGCAGCAGTCGGTAGCGATCAAGCTCATCGCCAGGGAGCTGGCCGGATCGGGCCAGGAGAGATTCCAGCGCGAGACGCAGGTGCTCGCGAGGCTCGAGCATCCGGCCATCGCCCACCTGATCGATGCCGGAATCGAGTCGGGCCGGGCGTGGATCGCACTCGAGTTCGTCCGCGGCCGGCCCATCGATGAGTACTGCGAAGCCAACAAGCTGGACGTGCGCGAGCGCGTGCGCCTGCTGGTGCTGCTGGCATCCGCGGTGGCGGCAGCGCATCGCATGCTGGTGGTGCATCGTGACATCAAGCCCGCAAATGTCCTGGTCACGGCCGATGGGTTACCGAAGCTCATCGACTTCGGGATCGCGGCGACGCTGCAGGATGCTGGCGGCCAACATCTGCCGACGCTCGACGTGGGCCGGCTTTTCACGCCGCACTACGCCGCTCCGGAGCAGGTTTCAGGCGAACCAATCACGGTGGCGACGGATGTTTTCGGGTTAGGTGCGCTGGGCTTTCGCCTCCTGACCGGGCAGGTGCCCTACTCCGACGCCAAGGGCCCGGTTGATTATCTCCTCGCCATCACGCAGCGCGACGCGGAGCCGGCGAGCCGGGCGGTGACGTTGCGGGGCGGCGATGAGCGCGAGGCGCGGCAACTGCGCGGTGACCTGGATGCCATCCTGCAGAAGGCCCTGGAACGCGATCCGGCGCGGCGCTACGGCTCGGCAGCGGACCTGCAGGCCGACCTGCAGCGCTACCTGGATGATCTGCCGGTTCAAGCGCGTGCGCCTTCGCCGTGGCTGCGGGCCGCAAAATTCGCGCGGCGCAATGCTATCGCTGTCAGTCTCACCACACTGTTAGGCATCAGTCTTATCGGTGGTGCCGCGATCAGCACCTGGCTGGCCATCTCCGCCCAGCACGCGCGCCGCGAGGCGGTCGAGCATGCGAACGAAGCGCGCGCGGTCACGGGCTTCCTCATCAACGACATCCTGGCGGCGGCCAACCCGCTGGTGTCGGGTACCCGCGATGTGCAACTGCGCCCCTTGCTCGATGCGGCTTCCACCCGGCTGGAGGCGCGATTCGCAGGCCAGCCGACGGTGCTCGCGGAGCTGCAGGGCGCCATGGGCGAAGGCTATGCGGCTATTTTTGAAACCCAAAAGGCCGAAGGGCTGCTGCTGGCGGCGGAGCAGGGACTATCCAGGTCGCTGGGCGACACGGCTGTGGACACTGAGAACGCCCGCATGGCGTTGTGGGATCTGTATACCGGGAACATCGACATCGCTCATCTGTACGAGGTTTCCGGGCGGATTGCGGCCGCGGAGAAGGCCGCCGGCAGACCCTATTCGCAGCCGGCCTACCGCGCGCAGGTGATGCTCGCGTGGATTCCGTGCGTCGCCAAAGCGCCCGCCGTCATCGGGTTCAGCCATTGTGGGGAAGTGGTGCAACCCTTCTACGAAGACGCCCGCCAACGGCTGGGGCCGGATAGCTTCACCACCAAGGAGATGGAGTGGCTGCTGGGCGTCAGTTTGCTGTTCTCCGCCGAGGAGGACCGTGCGGAGCCGCGGCTGCGGGATGCCTGTGCCGGATTTCAACTTCACTATGGTCCTAAGCACCGCCGCCTTACCAGCTGCCGGCGCTTTCTCGCCTGGGCGCTGGACGCCAACGGCAAATTCGCGGAGGCGCTGCCGATTAACGCGGGCGTGGTCCGCGACTTCAACACGACCTTAGGACCCGACAGCCAGTTCACGACCATCGCCGAACGCGATCTGGCAAAAGCATTGATCGATAATCGCAACTTTACCGGCGCCGTGGAGGTGGCGCAGCGGGCCATCGACGGCATCGGACATCAGAAAAACCCAAGCAAGGCGGACCTGCTGACGAGCAACCTCATCCTGGCCGACGCGCTGGCGCTAGCGGGCAAGACTGCCGATGGACTGGCTGTTGGGGAGCGCGCGCTGGCGAGCGCTGTGGGCACGGGGGATGCAGGTGATCCCTTGTCGCTGAGATTGCGCGCCGCGCTGGGGGACACTTACCTGCATGCCGGCAACACGCGGCGGGCCGAAGCCCTGATGCGCGAAAATCTCACACTCGGATCAGCGCTGGCGCGTCGACCTGACTGGTATCCGGGCGAACTGAAGTCGGCCCTGGCGCAGGTGCTGGTGGCGGAGCATCGCGGCGGCGAAGCGCGGCCGCTGCTGGAGGATGCGGTGGGTGTCCTGAACAAGGAGTTGGGGCCGGAGAATTCGCGCACCAGGCGCGCGCGCGAGACACTGGCTGCCATTGCCCCGTGAGCTAGCGACGCTTGCCAAGCAACCGCAGAATCTCCAGATACAGCCAGACCAGCGTTACCACCAGACCGAATGCCGAGTACCACTCCATGTACTTCGGACTGCGCTGCGCGACGCCTGTCGCGATGAAGTCAAAATCCATGACCAGGTTCAAGGCCGCAATGACGATTACAAAGAGGCTGAACGCAATTCCCCATCCGCCACCGTCATGAATCATCGTGACCGGATGACCGAAACCCATGAGTACCAGATCGACCAGGTAGAGGATCGCGATTCCGCCGGTGGCGCCCGCCACCCCCGCCTTAAAATGCTCGGTGACCTTTATGAGTTGCAGACGATACGCTGCGAGCATCACGATCAGAATGCCGAAGGTGAGCCCCACTGCCTGAATGGCAACGCCTGGCTGGCGTGCCTCATAGAGTGCCGAAAGCCCTCCGATCGCGAGCCCTTCGACCACAGCGTAGACGGGGGCCGTGTAGGGCGCGGCCTGCTTGAAGAAGATCGTGGCGAACGCCAGCAGCAAACCCCCGATGGAGCCCGCCAACAGATAAGGAAGGACGTCCTCGACGCGATGCGACGTAAAGTAGATATTCCACACCCACCCGGCACCCGCAAAAACAAGAGCCAGCAATATCGCGGTCTTGTTGATCGTTCCCGATAAGGTCATCGGGTTGTCGGACGCCGCGAGACCGTCGAACGTCTTGGTCGAGAGAGCCGGATTGCCGGATTTCATGTCCATGTAGTGTTTTCCCGCTTTCGAGTCCGTGTCGCCGGCCGTTGCCGCCATTGTCTCATTGCTTACGGCTCGAGCGCGAACGCCTCGTCCTGTGGACGCGGCTGATCCAGACGCACCCTGAATACACAGCGTCCGTGTCCGGACTGGAAGCGCTGCTCACGCACCACCTGATAACCGAGCAGCCGCTCCAGGGTGTTGACCGAGACGCTGCAGATCGCGGGATGTTTCTGGGCGACGCTGAGGAAGGGGCAGTTGCGCTCGATGAGGGCGGGCGCCCCCTCCTGCCACTCGACTTCCATGTAGGCGTCCTGGTCCACATACAGCGAACACAACGCACTGAGCTTCTGCTTCAGGTCCATGGATTTCAGCTGTGGCGCCCACTGCCGCACGCGCGCATCGGTCATGCGCGCCAGGACTTTGACGACTCCCGCGCCGCCGAATGTTTCCATAACCTGCTGCACGAGCTCCGCCGATAACTCGTCGTAGTGCTTGGGGAACACATGTTCAGCGGCAGCAGTCAGGCGGTAGGCGCGAGAGGCAGGTCCGCGCTTGCCGTCGGCCGCCCCTCCCCGCGCGGATGCATCCCGGTCCGTGCGCGCGATCCACCCCGACCGCAGCAGTTCCGCGATCTGCTGGCGCACCGCCTCGTAGGTGATCTTAAGATCGTCCGCGAGCGCGCGCACGGTCATGGGACCACCCACTTTCAGCGCCCTGAGGAGCGCTGAAGGAGCGGGCTCGGCGCTTTTACGCTTTGCTACTGGTGACCTTGTGCGCGCCACGACACACCCACTCCGAATCGATACACCAGCGTACCGCCGCAGAAGCCACCGGCAAGAACGATCACGGAACCCACAAAGGACAGCGCCACCGCCGCGAGCGGCGGTGGGGTCACGCTGCGCCACGAGAGACTCACGAGGAAACACAAGAGCGCGCAGCCCATGAGGCTGGCGTGCACGCTGACCCACCTCACCGCCGCCGCCGGCAGCTTTCTCAGCCACAGTTCCAGCAATCCTGCCAGCAGCGCGAGCACCGCAACCAGGTCGCCGGCGGCGACCGCGTGGTGCGCGATCGTCCACCACACCACATCCCCGCTGCGCAGCGCCAGCAGGTCCGCAACCGAGGAGCCCAGCCAGAACGCCAGCGGAAAATGCGCCAGCACCGGATGCAGCGGGTGCGCCAAGGCTGGTGAGGTCATGAGATCAGGTGCAGGGCGCCGGCGAGCAGCAACAGGAACCCGATGACCGCCAGCGCCGCGTGGCCCACCACGAAACCGGCCGGCAGGTTTTTCTTACGGGCGTGGAACCCCAGCGCCAGCACGAATCCGCCCACGGCGGCCACCAGCAGGAATCCCAGCGCCCAGCGCGCCGGCCCGGTCACGCCGTGCGCCAGCACGGCGATGAGCAGCAACACCAGACCCGTGGCGGCGAGTGCGCCGTGGATGACGGCACTGGCCACGGGGGGAAACTTACCCTGGAAAACGCTGAGCGCCATGGTCAGTCCGACTACAACGGCGACTGCGAAAATCCCGATAATGAGCCACATGGAACGCTTCCTTTTTATATACAAGTAGTTACTTGTGAGTTTCTTATAACCCGGCGCGAAGCTCGTTGCAAGCTGCACCGCGGGCACGGGCCCTCGCGAACGCATCCGGGTGCTGCGACGGCCCGTATATGACACGGTAGTCGCACCAAAGCGGCGCATCGGTCACCTTAGGGTCTCAGCATGTCGAACCTCCCGCGCTCCGCCACCCTCGTCTTTGCCGTCGCGCTGCTCTGGTGCGCCCCCGTGGCTGCGACGCGTGCGGCGGATGCACCGTCGACGCCCGCACCGATTCAATGGCGCACGCAGTGGAATCAATCGCTGTTCGCTGATGCCGCCCGTGCGCACCGCTTTGTGCTGCTCGATCTGCACGCCGTGTGGTGCCACTGGTGCCACGTCATGGACGAGAAAACCTACACCGATCCCACGGTCAGGACGCTGATCGGGCAACGCTACGTCGCAGTCAGCGTCGACGCCGATTCGGATCCCGCGCTCGCGAGTCGCTACGGTGACTGGGGCTGGCCCGCGACCATCGTGCTGGCATCCGACGGCACTGAAATCGTCAAGCGGCGCGGGTTCATTCCGCCGCAGCAAATGGCCTCACTCCTGCAGGCCATCATCGATGATCCGACGCCCGGCCCCTCGGTGGGTGCCGCGCCGGTGGTGACCGCCGGGCTTTCCCTGGTGAGCAACGCGCAACGTACGGCGTTGCGAAAGGCGTACGACGAATCCTACGACGCCGAACACGGCGGCTGGGGGAGTGGTCAGAAGTTCATCGACGCGCCGACCATGGAGTACACGCTCATGCTCATCGTCGACGAACGCGATGCGCTGGCCGCGCGGCGCGCGCGCCAGACACTCGACGCGAACCTCAGGCTCATCGATCCGGTGTGGGGCGGTGTCTACCAGTATTCGGAAAGCGTGGATTGGGCTTCACCCCACTATGAGAAACTGCTCGCGTTCCAGGCGGATGACATGCGGATCTACGCTGAAAGTTACGCACGCTGGCACGATGCGCGGTACCTGAAGGCCGCGCAGGCCCTGCAACACTATGTTGCGTCGTTCCTCACCTCTGCCGAAGGGGCGTTCTACGTCAGCCAGGACGCGGACCTTTCCCAGGCGGTGACGGGCCACGAATACTATGCACACGATGCCGCCGCCAGACGGCGACTGGGCATCCCCCGCGTCGACACGCACGAATACGCGCGCGAGAACGGCTTAGGCATCCGCGGACTGTGCAAGGTCTACGACGTCACCGGTGACACGGCGGCGCTCGCCGCCGCCGTCCGTTCCGCGAATTGGGTGATTGCGCACCGTACGCTGCCTGGCGGGGGCTTCCGCCATGACGCGAAGGATGCCGGCGGCCCGTACCTCGACGACACGCTCTCCATGGGACAGGCCTTGCTCGCCCTGTATCGCTCGAGCGGCGAGCGGCGCTGGCTGACGGATGCCCGCGCCGCCATGGACTACATCGGCACGGAATTTCGCGATGCCCGCGGCGGGTTCGCTGCTGCGCCGGCGCCGGCAGGTGCGACCGGCGTGTTCCGTGTTCCGGTGCGGACCATTGAAGAGAACGCAGAGGTCGCGCGTTTTGCCAACCTGCTGAACCGCTATACCGCCGACGCGCGCTATCGCCAATTGGCGCTGCACGCGGCAAAGTTCCTCGGGGCAGCGACCGCAGGGCTCGATTCGCCCCGTACGGAAGTGCTGCTCGCGGATCGGGAGCTCGCGGCCGCCCCGATTCACATCACGGTCGTCGGCGGCAAGGCAGATCCTGCCGCCGGCGCACTGCACGCCGCCGCGTTAGGGTTTCCGGCAGGCTATCTGCAGGTGGATTGGTGGGACCGGGCGGAAGGTCCTTTGCCGAACCCGGAAATTCAGTACCCGAAGCTGGCGCGTGCGGCGGCCTTCGCCTGCACGCAAAGTACCTGCTCGAATCCGGTGTTCGAACCGCAGAGCATCGCTCAGACGGTCAACGCCGCGTTGTATCAGTAGCCTGCCCCGTCCGCCGGGCGTAACCAGATTCTATTCTTCACGAACCACTAACACGCAGAGTGCCCGAACCCGGCAATGCGCCTGTGGTGCACGTCGCCGTGAACACAATCGTCTTTCGATCATCAGATTCAGCGGTGTGGTAATAGGCCACATGCGTGGCGCCGCCGTTGCCTGTAGTAATGCCTCCGAGTCTGCCGGCACCATTGCCGGTTAAGTTGCACCCCATGGCCGCGTTCGGCGCAGTCCAGCTGATCTGCACCCGGACACCGTCATCGTTCGCAGAGGTTGGATTAACAATCACAGTGACTGGTACTGGTAGCGGCGCCGTAACGGTCAGCTGGGCCGTGACCGACGACGCCTCGGGACCGGAGCAGGCGAGCGTGTAAGTGTAGGTCCCGGCTGTCGCTGTGGCCGTGACCGACTGCGAGCCTGCATTGGTCGGATTGCCGCTGGTGCCGGTCACGGCGCCACCGGCAAACACACTGTCGCCACCGCCGCTGTTGAGCGTGCAGGGCGTCGAGCCGAATAGACTCCACGCGACCGTCACGTTGCCGCCGGCCTGAACGCTGGCCGGGATAACGCCGATCATCGGGCAGCCGCCCGGCGGCGGGTACTCGCTCGCCTGGTTCGGCGCCACGCACGCGTTGTTGGTGAACGGGCCGGGTGGCGCCGCGAGCTGCGGGCTCGGTGGCCAGGAAGGCGCCGACGCGTTCGGCGGGTTGCCGAGGATGCGCGAATTGAGCGTGAAGTAGAGGCTCGCCAGTCTCGAACGCACCTGACCGGAGGGATTGAAGACTGGCGGGGTGCTGCTGGGAGTCTGAGTGAAGCCGTTCAGAATATTGGTGGTAACGATGGTGTCGCAGGTGTTCGCGCCCGCGTTCGACAGCAGGTCGGCAGCAATCGTCAGATCCTGCAGCCCCTGCTGCGAGCCGGTCTCGAACTGCGCAAAGTCGAAGTAGCTCTTGCTGAGCGGCACGCACCCGGTGCCGCCCGTCGATGCCAGCTGCCCGGCCACGTTGGGGCTGATGTTTGCAGCAAGCTCCGACTGGATCGTGGTCTGCAGGTCCACGTACTTGTGGTCGGCGAGCATCGCCAGCGCCGTCGAGGTGCTGACCGCGAAGAATGCCGTATTGAGCGCCAGCCCTTCTCCCCAGAGCGAGCCACCCGAGCTCCCGCCGTGGATGGTGCCGCAGCCGTCCGTCAACTCCAGTGTCTCATTGATGTTGCGGTCGGCGACAAAGGTGCCCTCGCCGGCAACCGGCGCCCACAGAAGCGTCCCGCCCGGAAGGCAGGCTGGCTCGTTGGCAACGTTTTCGGTCACGTTCTCGACGATCGTCCCGTTGAACGCGTTATTGTTGGTCAACGTCTTGATCAGCGTGAAGCCCCGCGGGGTCGAGGCCGCGGAATCGCCCGACATGCCGCACATGTAGCCCGGAATGAACATGCCCGTGCCGGTGGTATCGAAACCGGGACACACGCTGTTGACGGGCAGAGGCTGGCCGTTGCAACTCCAGGTGGTCCCATTGACAGTCACGCGCGGGTCGACCGGCACCACGCAGACGTTTTCGACCAGGTTGGGTGAGTTTGAGCCCGGCACAGTGTGAGAAAGCAGGCCGGTCGGGTTGCAACCGCCGCTCGCGGAAGTGCAGGTGTTGGCCGCCGCGAACGCCGCGTTGCCTACCGCAAGGCCCACCGGCTCGTTGACGTTCTGCGTAACGGTGTTGAGCAGGACGCCGGGGCCTGACACGGTGGCACCCTCGCCAAACTCCAGCAGCTCGCCCACGAATCCGGTCTGTGCCACGAAGGCATACGGGGCACCGTTCTGGTAGCCAGTCTTGACCTTGAACAACAGTCTGCCGGGGCCACCCGGGGCATTGGCGAAGTCGAACATCTGCGCCGGCGCACTACAACAGCTGTAGCGCAGGATCTGGTTGGCCGCGCTGTTGCTGATGAGGAGGCTGTCATCAAGCGGCCAGAACGCCATTCCGGCGGGGGTGCTCCCGGTGGGCAGGTTGATCAGGGTGCTGCGATTGAAAGCGAAGCTCCCTGGGGTGGGAAACGAGTAATCGATCACTGTCGAGGGATTGAAGGTGAGCACCAGCAGGTCACCAGTGTTGGCAGCGCCCCCTGCCGGGACGGTTGGCACGCTGGTGGTCTCTACCAGCAGCTGGGCGCTCGGAAAGTTTGCGTCCACCAGCACCGGCGCGCACAGCGCGGCGTACGCGGCGAGCGGCGCGCAACCGTTGGTACCGGCTGCCGGAAACACCCACAGCTGCGGCCTGAAGAACAGCTGGTTCACGACCCACAGGTCGCCCGAGGCATCCACTGACAGTCCGTTGGGGATGACCGGGCCGCCCATCGAGGGCTGCCAGATGACGGTGGCGGTCGTGGGTGAGGCGGGAGGTTCCTTGCTGAAGTCGCCGGGATAGACGGCGACTCTCCCGGAGATTTCGTCGGCCACCACCAGATCAAGCGCGGTGGTGGCCGGGTTCACGATGAAGGCCATCGACTCGATGCTCAAGAACGAGCGATAGTCGCTGTTCTGAACGGTCGTCGTGATGCCCGAGCCGGTGAAGTTCAGGCTGAACACGCGGCCATTGATGGCATTCGCGGCAGTAACATTGATGTTCTGCGCGTGAACGGCAGCCACCGCGAGCAGCGCGAGGCCCGTAAACAGCGCGCGCAGTGTGACCCTGAATGTTGGAATCCCCATAAGGTCCCCCGGCGACGTTGTGGCCACAGGCGGCCGTTAATTCTTGGTCGTGACTCAACCCTTGAAGACTGGCAGCTGTTACCGCTGCTCCTCACAGCCGCGCGAACCTAGCACGCTCCCTGCGAGACGTCACGCGCTGTTTACTTAAGCTTCGTGCGTCGCAGCGTGCCCTCGCGCCTCATAACCTTCGCCGGGGATCCCCCAGCTGACGTCGTGTGCCAGCTCAGCGCGCCGCGTAGCGCTGCGCCTCCTGCGGACGTCCCCAGCGCCGATACAGGTCCTGCAGGTAGCGGCGTGCCAGAGCGCGATACGTCGGCAGCACGCCGGCGTCGTTGTTAAGAATTGTGTAGCCGTGCACCAGCTGCTGCTCGGCCTGCGCGTACTGCCCGAGGCCGGCGAGCGCCGCGCCGCTGACCGACTCCGCGACCCCCGTCCGCCAGTTCGTCGCCGACATCGCGGTCGTGTAGATCTGCGCGGCGGTGCGCGAGGACTCCAGCGCCTCCTGGTACCGGTGGGTCGCCACCTGCAGAACGCCGAGATGCATGAGGCTGCTCGCGATCTCCGGATGATCCTTGTCGAAGAGCCGCCGGCGCATCGCGAGCGCGTCTTCGAGGCAGCGCTCGGCGCTCGCGTACTCCCCCGTCTGGACGTACCAGTAGCCGATGCGGTTCATGACGCGCGCGACGTCGGGATTGTCGTTGGGGAAGATCTTGCGATAGATGTCCAGCGCCTCAGTCTCGGTGGCAAGCGCGCCGTGTACGTCGTGCTTGGCGTCGATTACGAAGGCGAGGTTGTTGAGTGTATTGGCGACATCCGGATGGACTTCGCCCAGCAGCTCGCGCTGCATGGCGAGCGCCTGCCGGAAAGTCGTTTCGGCGCCGGTCAGATCGCCGTTGCGCTGCTGCACCAGCCCGAGATTGTTGAGCGCCTGCGCAACGTCGGGATGCTTATCCCCGACCAGACGGTGCAGCATGCTCAGCGATTCGCGTAGCAGTGTCTCCGACTGCCCGTAGTCACCCTGGTCGCGATACATCAGCCCCAGGTCATTCACTGCGCCGGCGTAATCGGGATAGGGCTGCGCTCCCCACAACCTGCGCTGCATGGCCACCGCCTCGCGCATGAGCGGAACGGCTTGGTTCAGGTCGCGCTCTCTGACGGCCCAGGCGAGTACCCCGAGGGTGCGGGCGGTGTCCTCGTTCGCCCCCGGTCTCAGCCGCTGCTGGAGGGCGAGCGCCTTGCGCAACGTGTCCTCGGCTTCGGCGAACTTGCCGCGGTTCTCCAGCTCATTGCCGAGACCGTAGAGGCTCTTGCCGAGCGCGCCCTCGTCGCGCCGCTCGAGCGGCAACGCATACTGCATGGCAATCGCCTGGCGGTACGCGGTATCCGCGCTCGGATAGTCGGCGCGGTAGGTCAGGAGATCGCCCGTGTGGCTCAGGGACTCCGCCACCCGCGCCGGTTGCGCAGGCGTCAATGCCCGGCGCGTCGCAACCGCGGATTCGAGGAGCGGCTTTGCCTCGTAGTACAGGCCCAGCCCCATGTACACGGTCGCGAGGGTGTCCATGAGCGTCGCCCGGACCTCCGGCTGCTCAGTGAGCTGCGTCTGCGCCCGCGCGGCGCCTTTGTCGAGCACCTCCCGGGCGGTCAGGGCATTGCCGCGCGCTTCGCTCGGATCGAAAATGCGGAACAGGTCGACGAGAAACTCCGTGGTGCGGCGCGCCGTCTCGGCCTCACGCCGCGCAATCACGGTCTGCCGCTGCGCGGTTGCGCGTGCGATGAGCGCGGCGGCGGCCAGCCCCGTGGTCAGTACCATGCCGGCGATGGATGCTGTAGCGATGGCGAACAGGCGCCGCTGCCGGCGCACCTGCTCGCGCTGGCGCAGGGCGTCGAACCCCACGCCGAGAATTCCTGCGATGAGCTTGAGTTTGGCGTTGCTGCGGCCGTCCTTGCCGGCGCGCGCATCGGCGGCGATCGGCTCGGTGCGGATGTTGCTCAGGTTGCCGTCGGCACCGAGCTGGTAGCGCAGCGCGGGCGGGAAGCACTCCTCATCTGCACGCGCCGGGTCTTCGGAGGCGTTGGGCTCGCCGTCGACGATGAGACAGAAGATGCGGTCCTCTCGGCCGAGCCGCTTGAAGGCGAGAATCTCCTCGTTCACCCAACGCGACTTCGCCGCGCGCGGCGAGCACACGATCACCTGGGTGGCAGATTTCTCCAGCGCGGCGTTGATCACGGCGCCGAGGTCGGTCGCGGAGGCGAGCTCCTCGCGGTCGCGGAACACCGGTGCGAGCCGCTTCGGCACGGGCCCATATGCCGTGGCAGTACCGATCAGTTGTTTGGGGGGACGGTAGGACTCCAGCACCCGGTGCAGCCAGGACGCCCATCTCGTGTCGGCGTGGCTATAGCTGAGAAACGCCCAGTACTTCGGGGCGTCCAAAGGTGATGTCCTCCTCCGGAGATGCTACCCGGCCGTAGCTCCCATTGTTATTTACCGGTACAAAAGGCGTCGGAGGAGTGTAATCCAATGCCCGGTGCACTGCGAAACCGTGGCTCGATGGGCGCACAATGCCTGCACCCCCTTGGCTGGCTGTCACGCAGAGCGTTGTCCGGCACGGCCGCAGGCCCCACAATCCAACGGTGATCTCCCTCCTGAGCCCAACGGCGACGCCACGACCGGCCGAAAACACCATGTCGCCGTTTGTCGTCGGCGTTTCCGGGCACCGGGACCTGCACCCGGACACTTTGCAACATTTGCGCCGGGCGCTCGAGGAGATTCTGCAGCAGCTCAAACAGCGCCTGCCGGACTCTGAGGTGCGGATCATGGCGGGCATGGCTACCGGCGCCGATCTGCTGGTAGTGCAAACTGCCCTCGAGCTTGGGTTTGGCGTGGATGCCATGCTGCCCATGCGGCTGGAGCAGTACGCGGCAGACTTCGATCTTGACTCGTTCGCGTTGCTAAAGACGCTGCTGGCGCACCCCGCGGTCCGCAGCTTCGCCATCCCGCTGAGTGCACCGGTCGAGGAGAGCGCGACCGCCGCGGGTATCTCGCTGCGCGACGCACGCTACGTGGCGCTCACCCGGACCCTCACGCGCGGCTGCAGTCTGCTGCTCGCGCTGTGGGACGGAGAACCATCGCTGCTGCCCGGTGGTACTGCGGACACGGTGCTGCGCTATCTCGGGGTGCGCACCGACCGCAACAAGGACGACCCCCGCTTGCAAATCACGGAGGCGCCCGCCGATCACGACCTGCCCGCCCGGCTCGTGTACTGGATCCCGGTGGCCCGCGCGCAGGCGGGTCCCGTCCCGGATCCCGGCTCGCCCTGCTTTCTCGCGGGGTTCAGCGATAACCTCCTGCTGCGATTGCCCGCGATGCCGCACCGGCTCGAAGTGCACCTGTGGTCGCTGAACGTCTATAACCGTGAGTACCAACGCCTCAGGAATCGCTGGCGCCGCCGCGCCGCTCCCGACAGCCTCATCAGCGGCTTGCCGGCGACGACGGCGCTGAGCGACCGCGACCGCCCGACGCTGGAGCGGATTGATGCCCAGTACGGCAAGGCCGACGCGCTCGCCGTCTACTTCCAGAAGCACTCCGACCGGCTGTTCACCTTCTTCAACTTCGTCGCCTTTGCGATGGGCCTGGCGTATCTGTGGTACGAGAAACTCTTCGCCACGCGCGCGTTGTTGTTCATGTACCTGATCATCCTCACCTCGAGCGCCGGCTTGTACTACGTATTGCACGCGCGCCATTGGTTCGCGAAGCACCTGATGTGCCGGGCACTCGCGGAAACGCTGCGTGTGAAGTTCTACCTGAGGCTCGCCAGAGCTGAGCACCTGCTGGACGCCGAGGAGGTGCTGTCGCTCTCGGGTGTAAACCGCTTCCACGGTTTTGGCTGGATCGGCCATGTGCTGATCGCTCTTGAATCTCCCGCGACCGGCGTCTATCCCGGACCCAGCACCGCGGCGCCGGAAGATGCGGTTTATCTGGTCTGGATCGAGAATCAGCGCCAGTACTTCATCAGGAAGGTGGCGCAGCTGCACCGCAGCGAGATGCGTACCAAGTGGCTGAAGCGCGCCCTGTTCGGCATCATTCTCGTGGTGGTCTTAAGCCTGTTGTGGCTCGGCAAGTCTGGCGGCGAGCGAATCGTCTTTGGCGTATCGCTCGAAAATGAACTGACGTTTATTATGGGGCTGGCAGCCGTCACGCTCGCATCCTGGGAACTGCACCAGAACAAGATGGCGAACCGCGAGCTGCTGTGGCAGTACCGCAATCAGCTGAAGCACTTCTCCCGCGCGCGTTCGCAGCTGGCGCGCACGGTTGCCGCGGACCGCCGCCTCGAGATCCTCGCCGCGCTCGGCAAGGACTCGCTGATGGAGAGCTACCTGTGGACTATCCATCGGTTTCATCGCGAACATGAACCGCCCGGCCGGGGCTGACGGAAGTGGCCGCCTGCAGACAGTGGCCAAAGCCACCTCAACGGCAGCCGTCGGAGCGCGCCCCATGAGTCTGGCAGGCGCGCTGCAGCCAGCTCAGCACGCGACCGGGCCGGTGCAGCGGCTGGCGGAACTGCTGCTGGTGCGCCCGGGTCCGTACGCCCGCGCCTTCGAGAATCTCATCCTTGGCTTGATAGTGCTGAGCGTCGCTTCCATCGGCGTGGAAGCGATCCCCACGCTGCCCGGCTGGGTGACCCCTGCGCTGCGCGTGGAGGAATTCATCGTAGTTGTCGTGTTCTCGTTCGAGTACCTGCTGCGCATCGTGGCCGCGAAGGCAAAGTTCGCGTTCGTTCAGCGCCAGGAATATCCAACACGCAGCCACAGCATCCGGGCGTTCAGCAGGTAGAACGACTGACTGCCGAACTCACTCGCCGTGACCGGCGCGCGTTGATTGGAGAGGTTGGTGCCTTCGAGTGTCACCCGGGTGGCGCCGAACGAGTAGCCGAACGTTACAGCCTCGGTGACATAACCGCCCACTGGAGCCAGGTTCTCTTCGTCGAGATAACGGCGTCCCGCGTAACGAATAACCGCCGTCGCGTTGAAGCCGCGCCCGGGGGTGTAGAGCACGCCCGCCGCAGCGAGCACGTGCGGCGACAACGGCAGTTGCCGCCCGGCGACGTCGACGTTCGAGGTGCCGTCGAAAAAGAGGTAGCTGGTGTAAGTCGCGTGGTGCCAGGCGGCGCTCGTTGCCAGAGCCAGGTCCGGCGCGACCTCGTAGCGCACCTCCGCTTCGATCCCGGCTAAGCTTTCTCCAGCGGCGTTGGCCAGCGCCCCGGCGCTCGTCGCGACCACGAGATTGGCGAAGTCGAGGCGAAAGACTTCCGCCTGATAGCTGAAACGCCCCTCGCCTGCGCTGCCCTTAAAGCCCAGCTCGTAGCTCTGCGCTTGTTCCGGACGCAGGAGCTCCGGCGTGTAATCGGGCCCAAAATCGATCGCGGCGGGCTTGAAGGCGTTGCGATAGTCGGCATAGACGACGGCCTCGTCCTTGCCCCGCGTCCAGAACTGGTAGCTCGTGCCGATGGTTTCAGTAAGCCGCCTGATCGTCTTGCTGGTGTCCAGGGATGCGAGCTGCGGCGGCGGGAGAATCACGTCACTCGAGTCCTTGTGTTCCCAGGCCTCGTTCAGGCGCACGCCGGCGATAACGTCCCAGCGAGATCCAGGCTGCCAGTCCAGCTGCGCGTACTGGCCGGCGAAGAGCCGCTTGTCATTCAGCACGCCAATCTCATTGACCGGCAGGCTGGAGGTCGGCGGCGGCACGACCGAACCGTTCAACGGCACGGTGAACGCGCTGTTGCCGTTGAGGGTCGTCTGCGCACCGTGTCCGTAAAGCGCGTCTGCCCCGAGGATGAGTGTCAGGTCGCGCAGCCAGGTGCTCGTCAGGTGGCTGTCCAGGTACCCATCGCCGATGAAGCGGCGTTGGTTCTGGCTGTCAGCCGTGCCGCTTAAGTCCGGGTGCAGAAAGGCCCGGATATCCGTCACGTTGGAGGCGGCGTACGAGGCCTGTGTGTCCCATGCGCCCCACGGAGTGGGTTGCGAATAGCCGACGGCGAGGTGGTACTCGTTCTCGTCGATGCCGGCATCGCCAGGATTGAAATTCGCATTGCCGGGCGTGAGGGTCGTCAGGAAAGTGCCGCTGCGGATCACCGGACTCGGCGGCTTGTCGCGGAACTCATTGGCATCCGCATCGAGGCGCCAGGTGCCGGAGCCTACCTCCAGCGCGCCGCGGTAAAGGATGTGTTCGTTGGCAACACTCTCGCGGGCGTCGGCGAATCCGAGGTTCTGCCCGTCAACTGCCAGTGACTGCCGGTAGCCATCCAGCCCCGGCAGCACGAGCGAGACTGATCCGCGCAGCGACCCGTAAGTGCCGAACGCGAGATCGGCTTCGTCGGCCGCTTCTCCCGCCGGGTAGTGCATGACGTTGACGACTCCGACGAAGGAGGTCGCGCCGTACAGCACCGGCGCCGCACCCTTCAGGACTTCGACCTGCTGGGTGTCGGTGAAATCGAGCGTGGTGATCGCCGGGTTGAAAGCGCCGCCCCAGGGCACGCCATCCACCACGAGGAGGAATGCATCGAATTCATGCAGACCCCAGAACGAAGGCACGGCGCTCGAAGGCCCCGCATCGCCGCCGGCCGGCGCCTCGACTCCCGGCACCAGGCTCAGGGCCGTCGCCATGTCAGAAGCGCCGCGGGCACGCAGTTCTTCCCCGGAAATAACCGAAATCGCAGCCGGCACACGCTCGGCCGCCTCCGGAACGCGGGTCGCCGTGACGACCACGGTGCTCAAGGGTCCGCCGTCGCTGCCGCTTGCCGCGTTGCCGAAGCCCAGTGCACAGGCGCACGTCAATAAGAAGTTACGAACCGACCGGACACGCACGCACCTCCCGACCAGCGGTTTAGAAATCGCCCGGAGATTTTCCGCGCATTTGTCCAGGACTAATCGGCCGCCAGCGCGACAGCCCGCTCGAAGACCGGATCGCGCTGCGCCGTGTAATCGGCGAAGCTCATCTTGATGGTCTCGTCCGGAGCCAGCGATTTGACTTGCACCGCAAAGATCCAATTCAGCCAATAGCACCTGTCCCAGTCGTCACAGCGGTGCGCATAGTCATGCAGTCCGGTTGCGTAGTGCAGGCAAAGGTCTGCATGGGGAAGACATCCCGCGTTGCCCTCACCATAAAAGGTAAGCCGGTCGCCGACCGGTTCGCCAAGGATGATTGCGCGAGATCCGGCCGCCTGCTTGACGAAGGCTGTCGTCGTAATAGCGGCGGAAAAGGTCTGCGGGCTCGTCAGAAGATAGATTCGTCCCCTTGGCGGCACGAAATCCGGCAGGTGCGATGCGAAGCGAGCCACCTTCGTATAGTCGCCTCCGGTATTGAATCGCATATCAAAAATGATGTTGCAGGGCCGATGCGCACGCATCTCATCCGTCGTGGCGCTGAGGAAGTCGCCGATATGCTGCCTGTCCACATCCGCGATCGCCTTGAGCTGTATGAAAAGTGTGCAACCGTGATCGATCCATGACCGGCGGAAGGCGCTGTTGAAGTCGCGCAGCGACAGTGGCAAGTCCGCGTCACTGGCAAGCAGCGCGCGCCAATTCGAGGGCTCGCCTTTCATCTTTTGTGGCGACAGCCAGCGCGTCATCTCCGCGTGTGGTTCGTTCTTCCCGGAGAATTCACCTGGCAGCGTGCGCGTCAGCTCGCTGCCGTCAGGCAGACGCAACGTCCAATGCGTCTGATCGGGGCGCGAACCAATCGCATCGCCGTAAAGAATTTCGGGCGACTGGACGTAGATCGCAGCCTGGGTGCGCCGCCAGCCCTCCGTCCCCCCATGCAGCTGTTCCAGCGCTGCCATCACGTCGCGCGTCGGCCTGCCTTCGATGCTCTCGACGCGCGCGCCCAGAAGATCCGCATACGCCAATTTTGCCCGCAGGACATACAGCCCGTCGGCAAACAGCCCGACACGCACCGGGGTGTAGTTCTGCAGGCCGCTTTTACCGTAGTAGAGGTTGGTGTGACCGTTGTCGGCGAGAGCCGTGATGCGCAACAACGCAACATGGAACCTTCCCCGGTCGAGCGGCGTGTGTTCGGATTTCAGTTCGGCGATCTGGCGGTTGGCTTCGGCACGCGCTGCAGGCGAAAATGCCCGATCCATGGCAAGCAGGCGAGAAAATTGTTCGATGTCCTGCTGTTGCGCTTCGAGCGCGTTGACAGGCCTGGGAAAATCGTTGGACGGCGGATCGGGACTGAATTTGTGAAGGAAGCACAGTGCGAAACCTCCGGCTGCCCCGACGCACAGGACAACGACCGCCAGGGCCCACAATCCGGCCCTGAGAATGCCGCGTTTCGTCATTACTGCACCGCGCTAAGATCGTAAGCACGCCACGATATTGCCACCGACGTGGAGTGAGAGGTCTGAGTTATCGCATTGCGGCGGCGCCAGGCGGCACGTCCCCGTCTTGGCGCGCTCCGCACCGTGAACGGCACGATGCGCAGCGCCGAGAACGCGCAACTTCGTTCAGTTTGAGGAGTGGCCGCAGGGCGTTTGACGCCTTGCGCCATGCGCCCGGTCCGTCTCCATATCGCCCGACGCGGAGATAAAGTGTTTTGGCGCGTGCCGCACTTGCGCGGCAACGCCCGCCTGGGCGTGGTGCGGTCGCGAACCGTGCAGCTGTCGTTTCGCTGACGGTCTACAGGGTTTTCCCCAACAAGCGCTCCAGGGCGAACCGGTAATTGCGACTCAGCTTCAGTTCCGTGCCATCGAGCAGCACGACTGTAAATTCGCCCTTCGACAACGGCAGCAGTTCCCGCACGCGATAGATGTTGACCAACGTAGAGCGATGTATGCGCACGAAACCGGAAAGCGCCAGGCGCGCTTCCGCAGCCGCGATAGTCTCGCGCAGCAGCCAGCTCTTGGCCCCGACGTGCACTGACACGTAATCACCATCGGCTTCAACCCAGTCGATCTCGGCGACGTTTACAATCATGACGCGACCGTGTGTCTTCACTGGAATTCGATCCGTCATCGACGGCGACGAGTCCTGACCCGGCGACGCGCGCAACTCCGTCGCCATTTGCCAGAAGCGTCGGATCATGGAGTCGTCACGCGCACCCGCAACGGCGGCGCGAGCGCGCGCCAGCGAGGCGTTGAAGCGCTCTTCATTGACCGGTTTCAGCAGATAGTCGAGCGCGTGTATCTCGAACGCCCGCACCGCGAAGCGGTCAAACGCCGTGACGAAAATCACATGCGGGCATTTGGTTTTAGGCAGCGCCGCAATGACATCGAACCCGGTTTTCCCCTGCATCTGGATGTCCAGGTACACGAGTTCCGGCTCCGCCGCGCTGATCGCCCTGATAGCCTCCTCGCCGCTGCCGCACTCCGATACGATCTCGACATCCCCCGCGCGCTTCAGCAGGGCGCGAATGCCGCGACGCGCAAGTTCCTCGTCATCGACAATAATTGCACGCATGTTCATACCGCGACCGCCACTCGTGCCGCGATAGCGGGCAGCCCGGGCGCCTTGCGAAATGGCAGGAAGACAACCACCACGAAGCCTCGTCGTATGGTCGTGCGCCGACGGACATATGTGCGTCATCACCGTACAGTGCGGCTAACCGCTCGGCCGAGTTCTTTAATCCCACGCCATAAGGGTGCGCGCTTGCGTCTCCGAGTCCCGGACCATCGTCCTCGACTGTTATCACGAGCACTTCGTCGCGCCGGCGTATCGATACGGATAGCGCCCCGCCTTGCGCGCGCGCCAGGACCCCATGCCGCACGGCGTTTTCCACCAGTGGTTGCAGAATGAGCGTCGGAACGAGTGCGTCGTGCGTTTCAGGGTCGGCGTCCACGGTCGCGCGAAGGGAGCTGCCAAACCGCAGGCGCTGGATGCGCAAATATTGCTCGACAAATGCGAGCTCCTCGCGCACGGGGATTTCCGGTGAGTCGAGCTTTTGCAGAGTCAATCTCAGGAAGTCACTCAGCGTGTCGACCGTGTCAGCGGCCCTGGTACGCTCGCCTTCCCGAATCAGCGTCGCGATGCCGTTCAGGGCATTGAACAGGAAATGCGGGTTCAATTGCGACTGCAACGCGCGCAGCCGCGCGCTGTCGGCAAGTTTCAGCGCGTGGACTGAGCGCGCACGTTCGATCTCCAGGTCCAGCATGGCGTTGATGCCGAAGTACAAAGCAGACCACGTCAGCAGCGATGCAGGCGAAGAAGTACCAGTATCCAGCGGTGGAATCAACCACGGCTCCTTGGCGCGGCTCGGCTGCAAATTTCCCAAACATTGCAGCGAGGCCCGGGATTCGCATCACGCCGCGAGGCCTGCGCGTTGAGCGCAGACTGAGCGCGTACCAGATCGCGGCGCCAAAAACGCTCAACGCCAGTACCAGCACGGCCGAAGACCTGAGCGACCAGCCGCGCCGAGCGCGCCCGCCGCAAGACGATGGCGAAACCGAGGGTGACGGTACATCCGCCTACGGCCCACAGCGGACGTCCAGTATTGCCGGCAACGCACCATTCCCGGGCAACGTTGAGTGGGCAAAATGTAGCGCCAAGCCAAACCAGCCTCCCCAGTGAAGCACGTTAAAGAGCGTCGCTTTGGAAAGTGTCCTGCCCGAGGCGAGGCTTATCGAGTTATGGTCTTGATATACGTCCCGTCGGCGCGAGGGTGGCATGGTCGAAGATCCGCCATGTCGCGGAACAAAGAGTCTAGCGCACGACCCCGGGTGCCATGTATTCCGGACCGGGTTGCGGTCCGTTTCGTCGCACTTTTGGTCCGCTTCACCGGGAAAATTTCCCAATCCACGATCAGGTTCCACCAGGACGGCGGCGCCGACGGGAACGACGGAAACGCAAGCGTCAGCGGGGAGAGTGCCGATGGAGGATGACTCGCACGTCAGTGCATGTGCCCCGGTTCCAGGCGTTGCCGTCCGACCAATCGGGCACTCGAATGATGAAAGTCGCCAGCGGTTCCGGAGCACCCTGAAACTGCGGATTGAGCAAGACCGGGGAGCCCGGCACGTCCGCACCCCAATCAGCGCCGTCCGATCTCGCAGAATAGAACATCAGATGTGGGTGCCAATGCCCGACCGCATCGCCAAGCTGGCCTTGCTTCGACATCATGTAGGACATTGCGCCCGCCTCCAGTGCCGGCAGTTCTTTCTTTCTTACCACGTCCTGCATGCTGGCAATGAGCTGCGTCCTGGATAGGCCGCAAGAGCAAGTTGCGTCCTCTTATAAGTAATCGGCAAAACCGAGCGAACGGCGGGCGGATTGAAACAAACCGGACCCCGCATTTTGGATTCCAGAACTCGGGCCAGTCAACAGCACCCATCCATGAGCGCTCCACGACGCACACAAAACCATTCTTGCCTTTCACCGCTGTTTCGTACCCGTGCTCCTTGAGCACCAGGATCGTCGCGTCCCGGGATACCTCCGCCGGTGCTGCGCTACGCGCCAGGACGATCTCCGCTTGTTGATCGCTTATGAGGTATTGATCCGTTGGCGCCATACTGGGATAATTTGCTTTCGATTCCTGTGCGTATCCCTGCCCCGCCGCGCCGAACAAGACAGCGACCGCCAGCACCTGAATTGCGATCCTCTTGGCGACCATGTTGTTGCCTTTTCTTCGGATGGGTGAAAAGCGTCTGAATATAGCGGCGCAGATGATCCAGGCAGGCAGCGACAACGGCAGGTCCTTTTTGTGCCTTGGCCAAAATGAAGGCGCCCTGGATAACCGCTTGTATATATACGGCGAGGCTCTCGGCGCTCCATTGTCCATCACCGCCGTAGGTGCGCAGCGCTGCCGCGATGTCTGATTCGAGCATGGCGACGTGTTCGCTGAGGCCCCTCTCGCAGGCTGCCCGGATTGCAGGATGCGTCCGGTAAGCCTCCTGCACCATGGTGCCGTGCAGACAAGTGAATTCGGGCAGCTCCCCTTGCAGGAGCGCCTTGCGAAATTCCACATAGGCTAGGAGTCGGTCGACGGGGTCAACCAGCACCCGGTAAGGTGCGGTGGAGAACAGGTGGTCCGACATCGACGAAAAGTACCGGGCTGCCGAGACCGCCAGCTCTTCCTTGCTCTCAAAGTGATGGAAGAATGCGCCCTTGGTCACGCCGGCGGCCTCGCAAATGTCATCGACCGTGGTTGCCGAGTAACCCCGGGCGCGGATGACATCCACGGCCGCGTCCAACAGCTTTGTTTTCGCATCGTGAGATCGCATGACGTTCAACATACCAACCGGTCGGTATGCCGTCAAGATGGCCACTGCCCGCTCCTCGTATCTTGCATGGCGGTGCTCACTGCCGTCCGCTGTACGTGCGCAGCTGGAGTTCAAAGAACTCCCACATTGGACCGTGTCATACCGCGATCTAAGGAAGCTCTAAAGAACCGATGATGAGAACGGGCGCCGGCAGGGATTTCGAGTCGAGAGCGCCGAACGGGCGATGTTCGATGGTCGCTTCGGCACTTTTCACCTCGAAGCAGCGCAATTCCCGATCCGCAGCGACACGTGTGCTACGCATTCAGCAACCGCCGTCTCACCAAGTAGCCTGATCAGGCTGGGGCCTGATCAGGCTGGCAATGCGGCCCAGACCGGACGCTTACGAACGTGTTCCCGGAGGGATTTAGAAGATGTCTAACTTCGCATTCAGATAGAAGCTCCGCTGCGTCGGATCGGCAACGAGCGCGTTGTACCCGGCACGCAAAGTTGCCCTGAGATGCGTTGGTGTACGGCGGATTGCGTCGAACAGATTCTTGATTCCAAACAACACGGCTCAGTTTGCTGGCCGGCTTGACGGACGACGTAGCCATCCCAGAGCGAATAACTGCCCACGTTCCGCTGAGCGGGGACCAGTTGCCGGGGCTTGCCGGTTGATCGCGTGTGAATTGGTCGATGTACCCCGAGTAGAAGCGGTTGCCCAGTCCGGCACCCCACATGCTCTCCGGGCTCGTCCAGTCGACCCTGAGGTTATGCTGCCACCGGTACGCCGGCGGAAGCTCGTTGTACCAGCCCACCAGGTTGAGCTGCGGGTCCGCCGGTGTACTGCTGCTCCAGAAACTGCGTGACCGCGGTCCCTTCCAGGTCCTCGCGGAACGTTCCAATCGGGGTGTGCTGCGGGTATTGGATGCTCAGGTCGATCCCGTCGGTCGTGATCCTGCCCGTATTCGCAAGTTCTGCATGATGTATCCGCAGGTCGGTGCCGTGTAAGGGATGGCACTCGCTGGCCTCTGTCGATCGACGGAGTGAGTGTCCCCGGGTTGTTCAGTCACGTATAGGCTCGGGAACGTGGTGGGATTGCCGTAAATGGCCTGAGGCCGGAACGGGCTGAATGGTGTTCTTGAGCAGGATTCGGTAGATAGTCCAGCGTAATGCCCATATCCTTGATCGGCGATGGATGACGACACCGAGATCGAAGTTTTGCGATGTTTCAGGCGTCAGGTTCGTGTTTCCGCCGTACAACCCCAGTCCCTGCGTGTTGCAGGTTGCTGGAGTAAACGGCGCAGTGCGGGGGCGGAGTGGCCCGGCGTTCACGCAGTCCGGGTTTCCTGCTCCCATGGTGCCGCCGGTCGAGGCTGCCAGGAAATTCGGCGTGTACAGGTTGAAGAGCGTGGGCGCCCGGAAGCCGGTGGAGGCGGTCCCCCTGAAGGTCAGGAACTGGCCGGCTGACAGCGCAGCCTGGATCTTCGCGTTGTTGGTCGTGCCGAAATCGCTGTATCGGTCCTGACGATCCGAGACGTCGAGATCGAGGCCCTTGGTGATCGGCACGTCCAGCTCGATGAAAGCCGCCTGGTACCGTGCGAGCTCCCTTCGACTGCACTGTCCGTAAGTCCGGTGGCGGCCTGCACGAGGTGTTATAGGGCGTGGTCGCGTACGTCGAAGTGTTCACCTGCCAACCATGAAGCCGAGCGCCACGGTCGCCGGAGTGCCCGCATTGAAAGCATCGCCCAGCGGGTGGCTGGCATGGCCATCGACGCTCCAGCGTGTATCCTCGCCGAGCGAGTAGATGCCGTTTATGTACGATGAGTTGATCAAAGCCTGTCCGGCCGCGCTCTGGGGACCGAAGGGGTTGATCAGATCGCTGAGGACGCCGCCGGGCGCAAGCACGGCCTCATTGGGTATAGCCCCCGGTCCAGCGATTGTCGTTGTTGTTCTTGCTGTAATTGACAGACGCGGCGTAGTCCCAACCGGCGTTGCTGCCGGAGAACGTCAACAGAAGCCCTCTGCTCGGTATTGAGGTTGCCGCCGTAGCGGTTGTTGTTGGGGTCGGTCCAGAACGCATGTCCGGTCGCGACCGGTAAAATCCGGCGCGCTGCAGGGGCCTCCGGTGCGAGGTTCGCTAGGCATGTCAGCGAGGTCAGGCTCGGGCCCAGGCGTTGTCGGGAAGTAGGGGCTCGCCGGGTCCATCCCGAAAGGATAGAACATCGGGACCGGACCAACCGTTCACTTCGGATTGGGTATAGAAGTACTGCAGCTGCAGCTGTTGTTGGCCGGCAGCGCCTTGGTGATGGACACCATCCCGGAAATCTCGTGGGACTCCGGGAGCAGATCCGTCGCGGCGGAATACCGGTATGAGCAGTCGCCGAAAGCGGTGGTCAGTTACGGATTGCCCGCGCAGGCCGGATAGCCCGGCTGCCAGAGGTTGCCGTTGCCATCGACTGCACTCCCGGGCCACGATCCCGGATTGTTCGTAGCGTTATAGCCCCGCGCCGGATCAAAGCCTTCGGCGGAAAACCCCCGCTGCGCTCGCCTGGAGCTCGTTTTGCTTGCTGTAACTTACAGTGATCATGAAGTTATAGCCGTCGCTCGCCAGATCCCCGTGCCCGAAGGTGACGATCAGCTGGCCCGAGCTGCCGCCGGCTTCCTGCGGCTGGTCGTAATTGGCCGTCGAATGCGAGGCCCTGGTAATTCTTCTTGGTGATGAAGTTGATCACGCCCGCGATCGCGTCCGAGCCGTACAGCGCCGAGGCGCCTTCCCGAAGCACCTCGATGCTGTCGATGGCCGAGAACGGAATGCCGCTCAGGTCGACCCGCTTGCCAGTGGCGGCGCCATCGAAGGCATTGGGGGCCAGCCGTTGGCCATCCAGCAGCACCAGGGTGCGGCCAGTGCCCAGGCCGCGCAGGTTGGCGTAAGTACCGCCTCCGGAAAACGTTCCTACGGATTGTGGCGATGTTTATCGACGGGGTTGCTGCGGTGAGCTGGTCCAGCGCCTGCTCCACATTCGTGATGCCCTGGTCCTTGAGGACGTCCGCCTTGAGGATCGTGATGGCCTCCGCGGTTTCGGCATTGGTCCTCTTGATCATGGAGCCCGTGACGACGACTTCCTGTAGCACTTCGGAATCCGCGGCCGCGTCCGCCTTCTGCTGCTGCGCGCTTGCTTCATGGCTGACGAATGCAAACGATGCTGCGACCGCACTTGCCAGCAGTGCCCTGCGCATAGCGTTGATCACTGACGCTCGAAGGATCAGCGAATCAGTCGCTTTGCTGACCCATGACGAATGACTCATTAGATGTCTCCCCTGATTGCGCTCTGCAGACTTGTTGCTTCGTGACACTCGCCGGCGCCTCTGCGATCGACGCGTACCAATCGATGACTCGCACCGATTCTAAAAGCCGGTGGCAAGCCCCAGGCACCTTTGCGGTGCAGGGGACCAAATCGACGTCGAAGCGGTATTCTGTCGAGGTGAATTGCGTGGCGACGCGGGTCGCAACGCGTGGAATTTCGTTTCGCGTGTGGAACAGACAGGCTCGCGCGAAGCGCGGACTCTTCGTCTCGCGCTCACAACAGCGCGCGTGGCACCCGGAGTAGCCACTCGGCCGCACCGTTGCCCGCCAGCTGTGTCGCGATGGGTCGGCGTACTTCTATTTCACGGTTCGCTGCACCGCTTGCCTTAGCTTTGCGATGCAGCAGGTTTTTTTCAGCCTAAGCGGTCCCTTGCCGCGACGAACAGGCTGCCGAATTTGCGCTCACCAACTTTCGGTGAAATGCAACGGCGAGTGCCCTTGCACCGGCTGTGCCCGCAGCCCTAGGATGATGCGGAGGTGATGTTATGTGGAAGAAGTACTTGATCGGCGCGGGGATTAGCCTTTGCGTCGCAGCCTGCGCGAGCACTCCCTCGAGCCCAGGTGCGGCAACGTCCAAGGCGGCTGCGACGTCCAACCTGCCGCCGGTGGGATGCGTATCGGATACGGCTATCCCTATGAGCCGTGCTGAGTGCGCGGCCTTCGGTCGCGTTTGGACAGAGCAAGATATCAGGACGACCGGGGCGACGGACGCAGCCCAGGCGCTGCGCCTGCTCGACCCCTCGGTCAGTGTCACTGGCCACTAACGTACGACCAAAGCCCTGCCTGCATCGGGGCGAGGACTGGAAGGTGAAGAACTTGCCGAAGTGCTAGACCGTGCGGGTCAATTCCAATCGCGATGGGGCCAGAAAAGACTCTTCAGTAGCCTCGCAGGCGCGCCATTTCTGGTCATGGCTACACGATAAGCCGTACGCACGATTCGCGAACTCAAGGCTTCGCGTTGCACCAGCGCTGAGTGAAACTCCACCAGGCACGGACGCCAGCGCAGCTTTGACTGTTCGCCGGTGAGCGACAGATTAACTGTCGTGAGGCGATGCGCGATCGCGTACTTAAGCGCTTCAGCCACGGTAGTGGTCATTACGCTGTAACGCGCCCAGGCCGGATCGAAGCCCGAATAGTACAAATAGACGCTGTCGCCGACGACAAAGCCGACTCGGGATGCCACGATCTCAGTCCCGATCCTGATTCATGGCTTGTGCGCCTCCGCTCGGCCACGTGGCTGATGGCCCGTCTAAGTGGCTGATGGGGCCGTATTTACTTGGACACCCGGGTCCAAAGGCGCGCCAGTTTCGGCGTCAATGGCAACACCCTGCCGCGCTTCGCTTCGAAAAGCGTCTTGAACGATTCGAGACTACGAAGCACCCCGCTGAGACAAGCCTTTTGGCGATACAGGGCAGGAAATCTATCAGTGCGGCTAAGTGCGCTAGGGAACGGACGACCCGGTTCTTGACGCGTACGTTCGAGCCTCCGGTATGACGGTTCGCTGCGTCGACCAGTCGCTAAGCCAAGTTGAGAATCTCAATATGAACTCCGAAAATTCCCGCAAGATCATCGTCGCCGGCGGCCTGGCCGCTGTCCTCGTGGCAGCAATATTCGCGGTGCATGCTCACCACGATACCTTGGCCGCTCAGCCCCCTCCGCCACCTACCCCGTTTGCTGAGGTTCCTGCCGCCCCCGCCACGGTCGCTCCGGCTCCGGACGCCCCGGCCACGGTTGCTCAGATCCCGGACGCCCCTGCCGCAGTCCCGCATGATGAAAACGTCGGCACGACACGCGCCGACGCCGCGACTGCGTCTGCCCTCGAGCCCAAGCTAGCTCGTAACCGGCATCCGGCCAAGACGGACAGGAACGCAGCTGCCAGCACCGGCAACGCCACGCGTACCGAGTCGACGGCCGACAGCAGCGAGAAACCCGCAGCGGAGACCATGGCCAACAGCGCTGACCACGTGAAGAGCACCGATGAGTCGACGACCCTGCCGGCCACCGGCAGCTCGCCCGCCGATGACCAGAAAGTGGGAACGAGCACGGAGCTGGCCGCTTCCGACAGCCAGATCACCAGCGACGTAAAGTCCGAGCTCGCTAGCGACAGCCTCAGCAAGGACGCCAACATCGGAGTGACCACGACTCGCGGCGTCGTCGCGCTGACCGGCACCCTGGTCAGCCAAAGCGCCATCGATCACGTCAAGGATGTCGCCGGGAAAGCCAAGGACGTCAAGAGCGTAGACGGTTCCGCGCTGATTCTCGCGAGCCTCTGAGGCGCCGAAGACCCTACCAAGGGATTGCTGCACCCCACCCAAGGACACAATCATGAAGAAGACACCTACGCTCACCGCTGCGATGGCGTGTTCGCTCGCCGCACTCGCGCCATTTGCCGCACTCGCCACTGCCGCCCCGGACATGGACACCGCGCAGCCGACGCTCGTGATCAAGGATTCCTCGATCACCTCCTCGATCAAGGCGCAGCTGGCCTCCGACCCGTTCAAGGGTCTGTCGCGCATCGATGTCGACACCGACGATCATGGTGTCGTGACTCTGAAGGGCAAAGTTCCCACGCAGGACGCCGCCGATCGCGCCATTTCGATCGCACGGGCGACCCAAGGGGTACGCACGGTCAAGAGCGCGCTGAAGATCAAGGTCGACGACTGAGGCTGGTAGCGCCCGCCGTTGCTCAACTGAAGCTCGCCCCACAGGCGGCGCAGCCAACACGCCACTGACCGGATACCGCTGCGGCCGATCCATCGAGGCCAGGCGATGTCCGGCAGCTCAGGCCTTTTTTGTAATGAGGGAGCACCAGCGCTGCAGGCGGACGGACTTCCCCCTCGACCGCTTTGCCGGCGTCCATGCGTCGCCACGCGCTCTAGAAAACACGTCCTGAAAGATCTTGGGTTGGTCCTCTGCGGCCCGATGGCCTCGCGCGTCTTAAATTCCGCCACCTACCGGGCCCGCTGGCAACTAATTCGGTGCCGGGCTTGCGCGCACGCTCGCGTACACAGAATCGAGGACGGTCAGGCTGCTGATATTGGCTACATCTGCGACCTTGATCGGATCACCGAATGACAAAACCCGACCCTTGGTATTTGTGAATGCCGGCCACGAAGGCAGCCCCTTGCCGTTTGGGTCGCCCGATCGTGCGAAGTTGGTCCAGTACCGGGACATGGTTTGCGCCACCGTGCGATCCGCCTTGCTCCAGCGCCACGGCTCCTGGTTCAAATGATCGAAGACGTACCACAGTTCGGCAAAATGGCTTGCGCCCCACCCGGCGTACAACGAGTCAGTCGGGAATGGCGGCCGCTGTCGAAACGAGTAGTAATACACGGCACTGTGCCCGGATGCAGCCTGCAATCTCGCCCAGGCCCACATGTCCCAGCCGAAGCGAAGATCGCGCTCGAGGTCAAGCCGTGCCTTTGCGCGGCTTCGTCGCTCGCGTGGGGATAGGCGGCAAGAATCGCAGGCGGCAGTGCGCCGAAACTGCGCTCAACGTCGGCCTCGAAGCTAGCCGCCTTGACGTGGGTGACATCAGTCAGTGAACGCGCTTCCTCGGCGTTCGAACCGATGAGAAGTGGGACATCGTTCTGCCGCCCTGCCGCGAACGCCGCATAAGGCGCCATCGGGAGTACGTCAGGCTCAATCACCGGGTGGGTGATGCCGCCGGCATTATCGCCACCGAGCAGCCTGGTCGCCGCAAGCCTGCGCAGTTCCTCGAGCGAATGCACGCCCAGCGTGGCGGCATATTTCTCCCCATCACGTTCGGCATTGGCCAGTAAGTAGTTGGGGGCGAGCTGCAGCGGCTCAAACAGACCGCCACTCTCGCCGATGGCGCGCTGAAAGAGCCCCTTGGCCTGCGGCGAAGCCATCAGTATGCTGACCGATATGGCGCCGGAGGATTGGCCCGCGATCGTCACCCGCTCGGGATCCCCGCCAAACGCCGCAATATTGTGCTGCACCCACCGCAGCGCGGCGATCTGGTCCATGAGGCCGTAATTCCCTGACGACCCATCTTTGGATTCGCGCGTCAGTGCCGGGAGCGCGAGAAATCCCAGCGGCCCCAATCGGTATGCGATGGTGACGACGACCACGCCCTGATGCGCGAGCTGATCTCCCCAATACAGCGGCATTGAGGCCGATCCGTTGCGGTAACCGCCGCCATAAATCCAGACAATCACCGGCAGACGTTCGCTGATGCGTTTCGCCGGAGTCCAGATGTTCAGATACAGGCAGTCCTCGCTGACCGACGGTGGCACCTCGCCCGGCATGGACACGCCTTCCTGCATGCATGCCGGGGCGAACGCAGTCGCGTTGCGCGTACCCGTCCATGCAGCAGGAGGTTCGGGCGGTCGCCAACGTAATTCACCCAGCGGCGGGGCGGCGAACGGGACGCCCTTGTAGACGCTCACCCCGCCCTCGCGCACACCGGAGACTGAGCCAGACGTCGTCAGCGCCAGCGCTGCGGCGGCACTCGAGTTAGCCGGCAGAGCGATCAGTGCCAGTGCGACGAATAACCATTGTTTGCGCCCGGTGGTCACGCAGTTCGCCCCGCGGAGCCCTTAGCCGACCAGAAGGGTTGCACGATATTGCCCTTCCTCATGGCTTTGGCCACGAGCAGGACCCCGCGGCAGCACAAATCGCCAAGGCAACGACCGAGGCTTCCACACCAAATGCCCCGCCGGTCAGCCAGTCCGCGCCGGTCAGCTTTGTCTGCAGCAGACCCTTGGTGTCACCTCCGGAGACTGCGGCAGAGAAGATCCCGCCCTCGGTGAAGTTCCAGGCGATATGGATGCCTATGCAGAACCACAGGCTGCGCGTCACCATATAGGCCGCCGCCAGCAGCACTCCCGCCTCCACCATAATGGCGCCGGCGTTCAGCAACGTCGCGCCGGGATTCAGCAGATGAAGCAGACCGAAAATGGCGGCCGAGATTGCCAGAGCAATCCAACTTCCGAGCGAGCGCTCCAGTATTCGAAACACAATTCCGCGCATGACGACTTCTTCGAGTACCCCGCCGAGGATGAAACCGGGCACGGTTGCGAGCATCGCTGCCCAGCCGTTGCTGCCGGTGACTTGAAAGACTCCCAGCGCGGCGAGCAGGCCAACCGTCACACTGAAGAGCAGCGCCCCGAGCAACACGCCGGCACCGAACTCGCGGAGCATACGGGGGCGTGCAAGCTCAACGACCGGGCGTTTCTCGATGATGCGCACGTAGCTCGAGTAGGCGCCGAGGACAATCACCGTGAGCAGCAGCGCTCCCAGCCGCTTCAGGGACTTGTCCGAGACGAACATATTGAAGGGCGTTGCGACAGCGGCGAACGGTATAGCGACGAAGAGCAACGCCACGACTATCCGGACGAAAGGATTCTGCAGTACCCGCGCGCCCCTGGTCGTTGTCGGGCGGCCTGTGCCCGCCTCGCTATTCATTGGTGATGATCATGAGCTACGCCTTCGCTTTGCTGGGCTGCTTTGCCTCGGAGCGGCAAGGGCCTTTATAGCTCATTTTGTCTGTGCGTCGCGATGCGACCCCGTTAGAGCAGGCGCGAACGGTTGCGAACAATTATCCTTGGGTCACCGCCGGAGTTGGAGTAAGCGGTTCTTGAGTGCGCAGGCCGGTGCCGGCAACCGAGTTGTGACGATGAAAGCCGCCCTCGGGGCGCGAACGGCCCGACTCGTGTGTTTGCTCGCCGCGCTGTCGGTGACTGCCTGCGCCGCAGGGCCTCGCAGACCGGCAGCACCGACCCGGCTGGGACCCGCGGCGCCGACCGGCTTTCCCGCGACGGTGCGCTCGCTTGGCTCAGACCGCCGTTTCTTCGTTAGTCACCTGGAGGAAATACGGCACCGGGTAAACACCGCGAGGGGGAGCGGTCCTATCAATATTCTCGCGCTATCCGGCGGGGGCGAATAGATT
Organism: uncultured Gammaproteobacteria bacterium; assembly: GCA_963793895.1. Classification (GTDB taxonomy): domain Bacteria; phylum Pseudomonadota; class Gammaproteobacteria; order Steroidobacterales; family Steroidobacteraceae; genus 13-2-20CM-66-19. The sequence goes on along the minus strand of CAWCBV010000004.1, from coordinate 89,270 downwards.
CGACCGACTAAGCCGACGCGCTGGACCACCGAAAGTCACGGGAGTCCTGACCGTTTCCGCCGCATTGTATTGGCAAGGGATCACTGCATGAGACGCAGTCTTTGGGCTTGCATCGCGATCGGCTGCGCAACGGGCGCGTTCGGAGAGGCCGCGATCGTGCCGACGCCACTCGTGCTGGAGTCGAAAGTCACGCTCGGAGAGGTGCGCGGACGCATTGATCACCTCGCGGTGGATACCACTCGGCAACGGCTGTATGTCGCGGAACTGGGCAATAACAGCGTGGGCGTGGTGGATCTCAAGGAACGCAGGCTGCTGCGGACCCTGCCTGGATTTCGCGAGCCTCAGGGCATCGCCTACGAGCCATCTACCGACATCGTATATGTGGCCAACGCGGCCGATGGCTCGGTGCGCCTCTTGCACGCAGAGGATTTGACGTCAGCGGGAGCCATCGAGATTGGGGCAGATGCCGATAATATTCGGATCGACATGTCGTCGCATCGCGTCCTCGTGGGCTATGGAAACGGAGCCCTTGCGGTCATTGACCCGGTGCGCCGTAAGAAGATCGCCGACTTTCGCTTGAAAGCGCATCCTGAGGGCTTCCAGGTGGAGCCGCAGGGAGGTCGGCTTTTCGTAAACGTCCCGGATGCCAATGAGATTGCGGTACTCGACCTCGTCACTGGCAAACAAACAAGCGCCTGGCCGACTGAGAATCTGCACGCTAACTTCCCGCTCGCAATCGACTTGGAGCGCCAGCAGGTCTTGGCCGTGTTTCGGCATCCGGCAAAGCTCAGCGCCTTCAATATGCGGGAAGGTGGAATGACGCATGCTGTCGAGGCTTGCGGGGATTCAGATGACCTGTTTGTTGACGCAAAGCGGAGCCAGATTTACATCAGTTGCGGCGAGGGGTTTCTGGATGTCTTCGCCGTGCGAGCGACTGGCTTCGTCAGGGTCGCGCATCTCGCAACGGCAGCAGGTGCGAGGACGTCGCTTTGGGTGCCTCAACTCGATCGGCTTTTTCTGGCCGTTCGGGGCCGTGAACGACCTGCTGCCATCTGGATATTCCGACCGGCAAATTAATCCCCGCAACGCCGCTTTGGACCACTGAAAGTGGGCGACCTGGCTAACCTCGCCGCCCTGCAACAGCGTCGTCGGTCCTCGGCTCTTCGTGCCCGGGAAGGTTGTCGGGGACCTTAAGAGGCGGCGACGCGGGGTGCGCGGCAGCCTGCTCGAGCAAACTGTCCACCAGGAGGGCTTGCACTGGATGACCGGTGCGTGCCTCGATCCAGCGGAAGGCCGACCCGAGCGATGTCGCTGACCAGACCCTGCGGCCCTCTGCAGTGCTGACGTCCCAAGGCGAGAAGGTCACGCTGTCGGGCCGATAGCGAACAATGCGGACCACACCCGCAATATCGACGCGCCACACCTGAGGCGCAATTTCTCTGACAGCGTATTCCATGACGCTTCCCCTGAATCCTGACGCGCCGTCACCGAGGGCGCTCCCCGGCGCTATCCAACTGGCCACGTCGGCGGGATCAGCATAGCGCCAGGCGGTGCCTGTCCACTCGTTATTGGACATATGCTGGCTGCGGGCGAGATATGTGAATGTGCTCAGATGCGCGCTGGGGCGACTTCAGAAGCTGAAGCACAGTACCTCGAACGCAAGGAATTCCAGTCGCAAGGTCCGGCGCGCGTGATTCTCGGTCGCCACCGCGAATTCGCGAGCAAGGTCTCAGCGCCACGAACCATCAACTACCTGGACGTTGCGCTGAAACAAGGCGAGAAATGGCGCTACCAGCCGCCGGACAATCACACCGTTGCCTGGATTGCTGTACATGCCGGGAAGCTCGCGGCACCAGCGACTGTGGACAGGGGCGAACTGGTTGTGTTCGAAAAGTCGAATCGCGCGTTAGAATTTAAGGCCCAGGAAGACGCAGCCTTCATTCTCGGTTCCTCTGTCAAATACCCGCACGAATTCGTTCTTGGGTTACCACTCCGTTCACACTCACAAGCAGGCCCTCGACAAAGGCGAGGCAAAGATCGCAGAAATCGGCAGGCGCCTGCAGGTGGAAGGTCGGCTTTAAGAACCCGGGCCAGCGGGTTTCTGGTTCAGACGCTCGATGAAACGCCTCATGTCAATGACCATTCGCTCGTGAGTGCCGGAGCCGATGGGTGCGACCCCATCTGACGCTTCGATCTTGAACTCTACGCGGCGGCCATCCACCTTGCTTACCTGCGCTGTCGCGATCACCTGCCGCCCGACAGGTGTTGCCGCCAGATGAAGCACGTCGACGCGCGTGCCCACGGCACTCTCACCCGCCGCAAGGAAGGGCTTGATCGCGTTGAGAGCGGCGTTCTCCATGGCCATGATCATGACCGGAGTCGCCAACACCGGCGGCAACATAGCGTCTTTGAAACGATTGGCAAGGTGTTCAACGGTTACGACCAGCGTGAATGAACCGCTGGCCCCTACCGGTATGGCGGTCATGAGGTTTGCTCCTTGCGGCGTGTTGGAGAAGGCCAGTAGCTCAATCGTAACGCAGGCGACCGACGGCTCGCCCGTGCATCGGGCGGGAGCTGTGCGCCGCTGCCGCGACCAGGCGCGTGCGAAGGAGGCGGCCTAGTCAGGCGTCTGTCGGTGGCGACAGTGCGTCGCGGCTGTCGCCCGTGATCAACACGTACGCACTGCGCGGGATTCGCCAACAGATCGTGTTGGCGATCGGCGACGTCGGTGCGCACTCACAGTCAAATAGGACGAGGCGGACGGGCCAATACGGGGCCGTGGGGAACCGTGCCGGTTTGCGCAAAGTCATACTGGTGACACCGATGGGTAACGGTCAAGGTGGAGACTGGTATGCGCAATCGCAAATCAACGCGTGCCGCGCGTGCGTTCGCTGCTACTGCCGCGGTCGCGCTGCTGGCGGGCTGCGCCTCGCACCGCCCTGCGCCGCAGTTCACGGCGGACGCGCCCTTCAGTCGTACTTTCTCCGGCTCCGGGGATGCGGTGTGCTGGAGTGTGAAGCGGGCGCTGCTCAGTCAGGGTTACATGCTCGATCGCCCGAACGATGCCGGCGTGCTGACCGGCTCGCGTGACGAGCAACCGCAGCCGAAGTTGAACGTGACGATCCGGCTGCAGACGAGCTGCGCCGACAACCGCAACGGGACGAGCATCGTGTTCGTGACGGCAACGCGCGAGGAGAGTCGGCTGCAGAAGATGAAGCAGACGACGAGTATGGGTGTGGGTCCTGCGACCCTGACCATGCCGTCCGGCTCGGCGGAAGTGCTGGGAACGGTACGGCGCGCCACCGTCACCGACCCGAATTTCTACAGTCAGTTTTTTTCCCTGGTGCAGCACTACGCGGAGCAGGAGCGCGTTGCGCAGAGTTCGCGGCCGGCGACTGACAGCACGGGTACCGCGTCCGCTGCGAACGGTGCGCCGCCCGTGCCCAATGAACGGATGGCGCAGGGTGCGCCGCCGCCAGACAACCAGCCGGTGGCCGCGCCGCTGCCGCGAGCCACGCAACCCGCGGGCGGCTCGAATCCGTAGGCGCATGGCTTGCGCCGAGGACCGGGATTTGCTCCCGGCCACTACCGTTTTCATACGTTTGCTAGGTGACGAAGGAGGATAGTTATATGAAGCGCAATACGCTGATCGCAATTGCCGTTGGAGCCATCATGGGGGCGGCGGTGCCTGGCGCATACGCGCAGACGCAAACTGCCGGCGTCGTCAGCTCCGACAATCCGCAACAGCCCCCGCAGACCACGCCGCAGGCAAATCCGCTGGCGGTGGGGCAGGCGGGTCCCAGCACGCCGCAGACCACTGCGCCGCTGGTGGGCCAGGCCGGTCCCGCACCTGCCGATGACGACAACCGGCGCGACCGCGGGCATACGGGTGACAATGCGCAAGGCACCTCGCAGGAGCGGGGCGCCCGAGGCGATCGTGACGACCGGGGCGACCGAGGCGACCGTGGCGACCGTGGCGATCGAGGCGATCGAGGCGACCGCGGGCACAAGGGTGCCGATGACCAGCGCGCCAACCGAGGCGACCGTGGCGACCGAGGCGACCGCGGGCAGGATCGGGACGACGTTCGTGCTGACCGGCGTGATATCCGCGCGGATGAACGCAACATGACGCAGAACCGCGCTGACATCCGTACGGACCGCAAGGACATCGCTCAGGATCAGGCGAATGTGCGCGCCAACCAGGCCAACATCGCCCAGAACCGGACCGATATCCGTACCGACCGCAAGGACATCGCCCAGGATCAGGCGAACCTGCGCGCCAACCAGGCCAACATCGCCCAGAACCGGGCTGATATCCGCACCGACCGCAAGGATATCGCCCAGGACCAGGCGAACATGCGGACCGAACGGGGCGATCTGCGGCATGACTACGCTGAGCAGCGTGCGGGTGTGAATGAGCAGAGCGCGATCAATCAGGCGCGCACTGCCATGCGTACCGACCGCCAGGACATGGCCCAGGATCGCAGTGCTATGCGCACGGATGCAGGCAACATCCGCACCGACCAGCGCAACCTCCAGACTGACCGTCGCGATATTGCGCAGGATCGCAGCGCTATCCACACGGACGCGAACAAAATCCGCACGGATCGCGGCAACATCCGCACGGATGATCGCGACATCGCGCAGGACCGCCGCGACATCCATACGGATGCGAACAACATCCGCGCTGACCGGCAGGACCTGCGTGCCGACCGTCAGGACCTGCGTGCGGACCGTCAGGACCTGCGCCACGACGGCTACACGGCGAGTAACGCGAGTGCGGGCAGCAATACTTCGGCCCGCGGCTCTGCGTCGGTCGACCAGCGGCGTGTGGGAACCTCGCTGAACGCCTCGACCCTCGCCAGCAATACGGCCGCTAACAACAAGAAGGCGACGGATGAGCAGAACAAGCGCAAGCCGTGGTACCACTTGTGGTGGTAAGTCCGGTTCGGCAACGCTAAGCCTGCAATGCCTGCACGGAACCTTCAGTTCCGTGCAGGCTTTTATTATTTTATGGGTGCAGCAGTGGCTGGCGGCGCGCCTTCACGCGCCAGGTTCTCGCGCACGAATTCGATGTGTTCGCGCAGCAGATACAGCTGATCGGCGTGCGAGCCGGGCGTGCGTTCGCTGATCGCGCGCCTCTCGATGTGCTCGAGCTGCTGCAGGAGCTCCGCGCGCCGCTGCGTCGTGACGTCGGGGTGCAGCGTCTCCTTCTCGAGCGACATGAGTTCGCTGTAGCGGCTGTGAATGCGGCGGTTGACACGCCAGCGGTAGAGCTGCGGCAACAGGCGCAGTCCCGGGATCACCACCACGATCACGGGCAGGAGCACGACCAGCAGGCGGTTGACGAGGCTTGCGAGCCAGAACGGCAGGTAGCGGTAGACGAAGCTCTTGTTGCCCGTCTTGTAGTAGCGCTCCGCTTCCTGGTCGAGCGGGAAGAGATAGGCCATCGGGTTCGGGAACTCCCCGGCGGATTGAATGACCGAGGCGCGGCCGTGTATCTGGTAGGCCGCGGCCAGCAGCACGTCGACGAGCGCCGGGTGAAGCTCCGGGTGCGCCACCAGCTCCACCGTCGGCGCCAGCATGTTGATGTCGTTCGCGGGCAGGCCTTGACCTAAATCGAAGGCGGCGGCGGGTATCGGGATCTTGTTGAGGTAAGGGAAGCGCCGTACGTAGGCATCCGCGCGCGCGAAAGCGAACATGCGCACGCCCTCGGTGTGCAGCAGCTCCTTCACGGCCTGGGGTGAGGCCGAGTCCCCGGTGAGGAAGATCGCATCCAGCTGGTGATCGATCAGCGCCTTGGCCGCCGCCGCTCCTTCCAGGTTCGAAAGCTGGATGGGCCCCTGCTCCTCGATCCCGTTCGCCTTCAGCAGCGCGAGCGCGAGAGCCCGCACGCCGCTGCCCTCCGGACCCACCGCGATGCGCCTGCCAGCGAGCTCGGAGACGCGCTGCAGGTCGGTGCTGCCCCGGTAGAAAAGCTCCACCGGCTCGAAGAACATGCTGCCCAGGGAAACCAGCTCGCTCGTGTCGGTGGTCGTGAGCCCCGCCTGCACCAGTCCGATGTCGACCTTCGACTTAGGTTCCGCGAGACGGTTGAGGTTGTCGACCGAGCCTTGCGACGGCAGCAGCGTCAGCGTGATGCCCTCCCGGGCGAGGATTTTCTTGTAGCGCTCGCCCACACGCGCGAACGTGCTATCGGCGGGTCCGGTGACCATCGTGAGCTTGTGGGGCGGAGCGGGACTTACGAACCTGAGCGTCACGATGAAGGCGATGATGGTGAGGATGACGAGCGGCCAGACCCCGACCGCCAGGTCCCGCCACGACAGGTACGGGATCTGTATCGGGAGCCGTCGGCCCTCCTTGCCCTTCGGGTGACTCGTTGGCGGGGTCAGATCCTGGTCGTCACTCATAAGCTTAAGGCCTATGCATGGGTGGAAGAGGTGCGGCGCCGCCCGCGCGCTTGTCCGACATAGTAACCGGCGGCAAAGGGCAGCCCGAAGAGTACCAGCGCCACGACGATGGCCAGCAGTGCCGCCTCGCGCACCAGGCGGCGCGCCTCCTCGCCCGCGCTCCTGATCAGCTCGCTCGCCACGCGCTGCGCGTCCGCGGTCGCCGCGGCACGCTCGGCATCGACCGCCTTCACCAGCTCCCCGCGCTCGGTACTGGCGGAACTCGAGAGCATCGTGCCGGTGTTGTCGATGGCGTGGATCAGCTCCCGCCAGGACTCGTCGAACCTGGCGCGCGTCTCGCGCGTGATGTCGGCGAAGCGCCCGGGCGCTTCATTCGCCATCTGCGACAGCTTCGCGATGCGCTCGTTCAGCTCGCGCAGGGCGGTCTGCAGCTCGCCGCTGTTGATGCCGGACTCCTGCGCGGCAAGCTGCGCCCGCCACAGCACCTGCGACGGCAGGGTGTCGCCGTACATCCGCACCAGGTCGCCGGTCTCGGACATCGCCTCGGGAATAGTCCCCAGGGTGTCCACCAGCTTCACCTGCGTGCCCGACTGCCGCGCCCACAGGTCCACCACCGAGGCGCGCGCGAAATCGAGCCCCGTGATCGGATGCGCGGTGACGTAATCATCGATGAAGCGCTGCGCGGCGGCGAACTCGCCGGGCGTGGAGAGCGTGCGCGCCATGTCGTGCGCTTCGCTCGCGAGCGTCACGGCGAGACTCACCGCGGCCGGCTGCTGCGCTCCGAAGAGCGTTTGCCCCGCCCCGGTGGCGAGGAAATCGCGCATCTGCTCCGCGAGCGCCCAGCTGTCCAGGAGGCTCAGCGTGGGCGCCATCTGACTCGCGGCGTGCTCGCTCGCCCCCGCGGCGGCGATCTTCCAGCGCAGGGCGTTGAGCCGCACGTCGGTCGCATCGCTCGCGGCGGCGATCTGGTCGGCCGTCTGCGCGACGCCGGTGATGAAGCGCGCCGAGTACTCATGCGTCAGGATCCGCGCGTTCAGGTCGCGCGTGGACAAGGGCCTCTCGGGGCTCCTGAGCGAGATCAGCGAGCAGCCGGCAACGCCCGCCGCGAGAATGCCCAGCGCCACAAGAGCGAGCGCTCGCGGCAACCTCGCCCACCGGGCTGCGGAAGGATTCGGTGCCAAACGCAACTCCCCCACTACTGCCCGAGACGATAAGACATGGAACCCGACGAGGGAAGCTTAGGCCCTCCAGGACGGGCTGCGCTAAGGTAGGCTAGGACGCGCGTGGACCCTGGCCCTAAAGGAAAACGACCAAAGCGGCTCGCCGCCTCAGGGCTGACGCTGTGCCTTGCGCTCTGCGCCGCCGCCCTGGCCGCACCCCCGGGCGAACCGCCGCGCTTCGAGGTGCCGGTGGCGGATCCGAACGCGCCCCTCACCTTCGTCGCCTACGGCGACACCCGCTTCACCGAGCGCGACGAAGTCGCGAACCGCGTGGCACGACGGGCGCTGGTCGCGAAGCTGGCGAGCGAGAGCCCGGCGGCGATCCTCATCGGCGGCGACCTCGTGTACCAGGGCAGCGATCCGGATGACTACGCGACATATAAGAAGGAGACGGCGGAGTGGGCCGAGCGGAAGTTCCCGCTTTTCCCGGCGCTCGGCAACCACGAATTCAGCGGCTGCCACGCGGATGACCAGGACCTGTGTCTCACGAACTGGTGGAACGCGTTCCAGATCCTGCACCTGAAGCCGTACCGCTGGTACTCGGTGAGGATCGGCCCAGGGATCCTCGCCCTCGTCCTGGACTCGAATTCCGCGCTCAGGCCCGGGAGCCCGCAGCGCGGCTGGTTCGAACGCGAGATCGCGGGCGCCGGCCCCGAAGTGAAGTTCATCCTCGTGGTACTGCACTACCCGCCGGTGCGCGATCCCATCTTCCCCCGGGCAAAGGATGAGGCCGAGGTCGCGCGTTACTTCTCAAAGCACGCGAAGTCCCTCACGCCTAAGGTGGTGGTCATTGGCAGCCACGTGCACAACTACGAACGCCGCAGCCGCGATGGAGTCGTGTATCTGGTGAGTGGTGGTGGCGGCGCCAGGCCGATGCCGGATCTGCGAATGTTCGGCGAGCTGTCACAGCTTCGGACCTCGGTGAACTTCCACTACCTGCGCTTCACTCTCCAAACGAACCGGTTGACCGGCACGATGGTGCGCTTCGACGCGGCCGATCAGACCGGCCATCCCTGGAGCGAGCCGGATCACTTCGAAGTCACGGCAAAGAGCGAAGCTGCCCAAACACCAGCCAGATGAGGCGTCACGGTGTTCTATCAATGGGACGTGTCAGGTGAGACCGGCAAAGCCGGTCCGGTGAACTCCGCTTCAATCGAAAAGTCGATGGTGTCGCCGACGCCCATGGTGGTGCCGGGGGCGGGCACCCCGAAGGAAATGCCGAAATCTGAGCGCTTGAACGCACCATGCGCCGAGAACCCGACGCGCGCGTGCGGATCCATGTTTGGCACACCCGCGTAACCGCCGTTGTAGCTAGCCTCGAGCACCATCGGTCGCGTGACCCCGTGAAGGGTCAGCGTGCCGGAGATCTCCATGGACCTGGCGCCGGTCATCCGCACGTTCTGCGACTTGAAGACGATCTGCGGGAATTTCGCGGTGTCCAGCATCTGCGGCCCCTTCATGATGTCCAGGCACATCTGCGGCGCAGCATCCATCTCGAAGGATGCGGCTTCGATTGTCGTCACCACTGTCGAGCGGGCGATGTTGGGGTCGAAGGTGAGTTTTGCATCGAAGCGGCTGAATCGCGTCGTGTAGGTCGAAAATCCCAGGTGATTGGCGCGCAGCACGAGGCTCGCGTGGGACTTGTCGAGTTGGTATTCGCCGGCAGGCGGCGGCGCCGGTGGCGGTGGCGGCGCTCCCGCGGTCACGGCCGCGAGGGCAAGGCCGTTTGCCAGGGCGAGGGTCGCGACTATCAGGGGCGCGACACGCCGACCGAGCGGAAAACGCTGTGACTGATTGTTCATGAGAGGTCTCCGGCTGAGCGTCGTTGCTGAAGATACGACGAACCACACACGACTATTTCGACAGCCCCATTGAAATTCTGTGTGCGAGCGCGTTACGGCCCAGAAGCTCGCTCCAGGATTTGAGAACGGTCAACGGTCAAGCCAACCGCCGCTAAAACCTGCGCGTCGCAGGCCCTTCACGATGTAGGAACATCGCCGGACTGTCTTCCAGATAAGCTCGGTGTGAAAATTCTCAATCATCATCAGCATCGGGCCTTCATTCAATCCGAAGATCCACGGCGACGCCCAGGCGTGCAGATTGCTGGTGTCAGGATAGGTTGGGTTGTAACTGGCAACCAATCCGTACGGACTGCTTCCTAACGATTTAAGACGCTCGATGGCGTGACGGATCGTTTTGATCACGATCTCGGGCGCGAACGGCAGAGATGTCGCTACCGCCCAGGGTGAGACGGTGCCGTCATCGGGGCCGAATGGAGCCCCTCGCGCCTCATAGCCGAAGAATACCCTTTGGACTCCGTTAACCTCAAGGACGGCAGGTCCCGGACCGTCGCTCGCGGTCAGCCCCCACACGTATTCATTGTAGTGGGCAAACCCCCGTGGATTTTCGATCCCATATTGCCGTTGTATGTATGTGGCCCGCCGGCTGTTCTCAAAGTAGTCAATCCCTACCTTCCTGTTGAAGTCGTCATGTATGCCGCGAAAATCCACCCACAGATGAGACATCTGATGAATGAATAGTGGTCCGGCGTACAGGTATTCAATGTCGTAGACCTTCTTCCATTCAAAGGTCGAGATCCAGTCTTTGTAGCCTTGCGGATCGATGGGAAAGGTGGGCGATCCCAGGGCCAGTGCGTAGAGGATCACCGCTTCGCTGTAGCCCGTGTCCCATCGGTAGGGAAGAAACTCCCGACTCCGGCGTCCAACCATGAGCAGATCGTCGTCCCTCCATCGAGGGCCCATTGCCAGTCAATGCGTCGGTAAAGAATTTCAGCGAGTCTGCGTATCTCGCTTTCCCTGGGATTGTCCGCGGTGAAATAGCTTGCCGCCGTCAGAACACCTGCCATCAATATGGCAGTGTCAACGGTGGACAATTCACATTGCGATGGCGCGGCGGCCAGTCTGCATGTCGAGGAAGTGGTAGTAGAACCCTTTGTATCCCGTGGCATCCGGTTCCGGACCCTGATGGCTGGTATGAAGGAAGCGCAAAAGCGTGAGTGTCCGGTCGACTGCCTCCGCTCGTGAAAGCATGCCTCGTGCTGCTGCCACGATATAGACGCTGAGCCCCATTCCAACAGCGGCGATGCTCGAAGGCGATCCAGGCTGGGTTCATCCGCGATCAGGCCGTTTCGAGGGTTGGACTCATTGCGACAATAGCCGACGATACTGCGCCGCAGATGGTCGAGCATTTCCCAATCCGTCGCCTGAGACGGGGTCTTGGTTGATGCATCAGCCAATGCAAACCCCTGCGACAACGCAAGCCCTGCTGAGGCAGCACTTGCTGATCTGAGAAACTCACGACGCTTCACAGTCGGTTCCGGTTGCTCATAGTTCCCCTTGCAGATGATGCCGGCCCGGACCTGAGAGCGGCAACTGCAATCGCCGCTGGATTTCTCTATTTGCCGGCCGAGAGATTTGAACTGCCGACCAACGGTTTACAGACCCGATGACCTGTGCGGGTTGCTCTTTCACTGAAAGAGCGCGAGTGCGCGGACCTCGATGCTCTCGCGCGGTGGGACGTTCGGATGACGCGGATCTGTGAACGCGCTGTGCGGCGCGGCACGGCCCGGTCCGGGAGGCGCCGAATCGAAGTTCTTGAATAGCCACGCCTCATCGACCGTCATATTCGAGACAAAGTACCAACGCTGCGCGGGCTCGTGCATGAGGTAGTAGATCTCGCCGGTGCGCTCCGGGTAGCGCAGCTCGACGGCGCGCAGGGCATCTCTGCTACGCTTAGCGTCGCACAGCGCGAGCGGCGCATCCCGCACCGGGCCGCGGATCGGCCGCCAGAGGTTGATCTGCAGATAGCGCGACAGTCCCGCCTCGGCATGCGGCCCCAACTCGTGGCGCAGACGATCAAGCGCCGAGCGCGGCGTGTAATCGGTGTGCGCGTGATGCACCGGCCGGCCGACGGCGTGTCCGTCGGCCCGCGGACCAGACAATCCGCCGCGACGTACGTTGTGATCGAAGACGACGACGCGGTTGGCCCCCAGGGCGGCCTGGATGATCTCGGCGCTTTCGGGGTAGTAGCGCTCGCGTATGTAATCGTCGTCATCGAAGCGTCGCACCCGCGTCGGCCAACGCCCGAGCGTCCCACCGTGCTCATCGAGCCGCAGCACCTCGCCGCCGCGCAGGTCGCGGATCTCTACCGCGTGGCCTACGAAGCGCGCGGTCTCCGGTTCGGCACCGGAGGGCGTCTCGTGCGCATAGGTAAAGGGGCGCTCGGTCCCAGGGGCGAGAAATTCGATTTCGGCGCGTACTGCCATGGCAGCCCTCCTTAGCGGCGCACGATCAGCGCCGCGGATGGCCGCTCATGGCCGCTTGAAGCATGCGTGAAGAGAAAATTGATCGCCTCAAATCCTCCGGTCGAGATGATCAGTGCTATGATCAGCATCACTAAGTTACTGGTTTTCATGAGGAATACCTCCTACTTGATGGTGTACATAATCGGCGCCAGGCGCACGATCAGCAAACGCGATGTCTGATAGAAGGTTAAGAAAACCTAAACGATTACCGGGGTTCGAAAGGTTGCCCCTGAACGCTCTGCGGGTGTTCGAAAGCGTCGCCTCGCACCTGAGCTTCACGGAGGCGGCGGAGGCGCTGCACGTGACGCCCGCGGCGGTGAGCATGCAAATACAGACCCTCGAGCAATACCTGCGCGTACCGCTGTTCCGACGTAAGGGACGCAGCGTCACCCTGACCGCCGAAGGCGAAGTGCTGCTCCCGGGCGTGCGGCGCGGACTGGGTACGCTGCAGCAGTCGATGCAGCATCTGCGTCAGGACCGGCTGAGCGGTGCGCTCAGAATCAGCACGCTGGCCTCCTACCTGCAGAAATGGCTGCTGCCCCGTCTGCCGCAGTTTCATGACCGCCATCCTGAGATCGAGCTGAGCATTCACACTTCGCGCACGCCGGTCGACTTCGCGAGCAGCGACTTTCATGCGGCCGTGCGCATGAGTACCGGCCCGAGCGCAGGCCTCTATAGCGAGAAACTCATGGATGAGTGGTTTGTGCCTGTGTGCACGCGTGAGGTGCTCGCGAAATACGGTCCGCTGCGCGACGCGGCGGATCTGCAGCGCTTTCCCCTGCTGCACTCCTCCGACGAAGAATGGGCGCTATGGCTGCACCCCGGAGTCACGGTGGCTTGGCAGGAGCGCGGCACTGCCTACGACGACTCATTGACCGTGCTGGCCGGCGCCGAGCAGGGACAAGGCCTGGCACTGACGCGCTGGTCGCTCGCGGCGCCTGACCTGGCAACCGGCCGCATCATGCAGGCCAGTGAGCGCATCGTGCCGTGTCCGCGCGCCTATTACTTCGTGTGCCCGGAGATGTACGTCACGATGCCGAAAGTGCAGCAGCTCCTTGCCTGGCTGCGTGAGATGGCAGCGGCGTTCCCCCGGCCGGACTCTGCGGACGTAACGGCGGCGACTTCGGGGGCATGATCGAATTCACCCCCCGCGCCTTGTGCGCGCGCGGCGTGTGCTCGCCGCCGACACTGCTGGCCTGGCGTTCGCTGAACCCTGGTTCAGTGCCACAGTACCTGGTATGTGCTGTTTGCCCCAACGCACGAACGCGAGCAGCACATCGCCCAGAGCCCTGCCTTTCGCCGTAAGCGCGTACGCGTACCGCACCGGACGCTCCTGATAGGGCGTGCTGGCGATGATGCCGGCACCCTCCAGGCGCCTGAGACGATCCGCAAGAATGTTGGTCGGAATGCGCTCTGGCGAATCCGCGAGTTCGCCATAGGTGCGCTTTCCATGTAGCAGATCGCGCACCACGAGCAGCGTCCACTTGTCGCCAACGATGTCGAGCGAATTGGCGACCGCACAGGCGGAGCGTGTGAAAGGGTTCGCGGTACTCATTGTCCGGTTCTCGATGGCTTCAAGGGCCCAGATACTTGCAGAGTGCAAGTGACTATGCTACGGTCCACTAACTTGCAAAAAGCAAGTTACTACAAGGAGAGCGCCATGACAACCACAGTCCTTCCCCGCCCGGCCGAGCGTCGGTCCACCGGGCTTAGCGGCATCCCCCTGAGCGTCACCCTCGTCCTGAGCGTCTGGCTCCTGCTCGTCGCGTCACTCGGTACCGCCGGCGCATTCGTTGGTCGTCCGGGGACGCCGCCGTTCGCCATGGCGATAGGGGTTGGAGCGCCCCTGCTAGTGTTCTTTGCGTGGCTGTGGCTCTCGCATTCATTCCGTGACTTCGTTCTCTCGCTCGATCTGCGTCTCATCGCGGGTATCCAGGCGTGGCGGTGGGCGGGTCTGGGCTTCCTCTCCCTCTATGCGTACAAAGTGCTGCCCGCCATGTTCGCCCTGCCGGCAGGCCTCGGAGACATGGCCATCGGTTTCGCCGCCCCGTGGATGATCCTTGCCCTGGTGCGTCAGCCTGACTTCGCCGCCAGCGCCGCATTCATCCGTTGGAATGTGCTTGGCATACTCGATCTCGTCATAGCCGTCAGCATTGGAACCCTGAGTGCCACACTAGCCACGGGGGCCCCGGGAGAGATCAGTACCGCTCCGATGTCGACACTGCCGCTGCTGCTGATTCCGGCATTCCTCGTGCCGTTGTTCCTCATGCTGCACACGGCTGCGCTGATGCAGAGCCGACAAATAAAGAGTAGAGGCTGATTCGGCTCTTCGCGATGCCGCGCCGGCCCGGGACCAGCCCGGGCTGGCGAATTCTTTGAACCCGGAAAATAAAGAATGCCGGCTCCGTGATTCGAACACGGGACCAGCGGTTTACAAATCGAGTTAGGTCACAACTCAACACCCGGATCGACAAGTACCGGGTGTCAACGAGAAGTCACGTGTCCGGCATCGGCTCGGCCACCTTGAGCCTGCGACTCATCAGGCATCTGGACACGCACTTCATTTGGCACCGCATCGTCACGGACTACAGCCGTGATACGGACGTGCTGCTCCGGGAGTTGGGGTTGCGCTGGTAGTGCGGCCTGAGACTTCTTGTCCCAGGCCTTCGGAAAGAGAACTTCCGCGTTGCGCCGATAGATCTTGTCGACGACCTCGCGCGGCAGCTGCAGCCCGTGGAATGAGGCCTCGAAGTCCTCCGAGTGCATGAGGTCGGAGGTCACGAGGAACTGCCAGTCCTGAAGCCACCCGTCGTGCACGTCCTTGACGGCGGCCGGGTCTGAGTCGACCGGCCCATAAGCATCGTCGCTCCCGTAGAGGATGCGGTCCTGGTAGCGGATGATGAAGCGTCGCACCTTGTCAGGATTCGTCGTGGCCTGGTACTCGAGGTGCACCAGGCGTGCCGCCACATCCACGCGCGCGTGCGGAAAGTGATCCAGGAACGCGGCCACCTTGTCCACGTCCCACTCGAGCGAGGCCAGGTGCACCGAGTCGAAACGCAGCGCCGGATGCACCTTCAGCATCCGGTCACGGGCGGCGAGAATGGTGTCGTGCGAT
Source organism: uncultured Gammaproteobacteria bacterium (assembly GCA_963793895.1). Lineage (GTDB taxonomy): Bacteria > Pseudomonadota > Gammaproteobacteria > Steroidobacterales > Steroidobacteraceae > 13-2-20CM-66-19. Next base: position 74,201 of record CAWCBV010000004.1, on the reverse strand, counting down.
GGCATGTCCGGGTGCTGGTACATGTAGTACTGCGGGTGCTCGCGGAAGTAGTCCCGATCGCCGCGCACGGTCATCTTCTCCAGGGGCAGCCAGCAGTTGAGCGGCTCCGCCTGGTGTCCGAGCAGCACGATGTAGTGACTCACCAGGTGCGCGATGACCGGCTCGATCCGTGCGTCATCCGGCATCACGTAGTGACCGTCGGCATCGCGCAGCGTCATGCCGATGTTCTTCCAGATCTTGACGCCCGCCGCGCCCTGCGCGACGTCGGCATCGATGCCCTGTATGACCCGGTTGCTCCAGTCTGGTGAGCCGAAGTCCGCCACCGAAAAGGTCGTGGCGAACGCGACGCGTCCGGGATAGCGCTGGCGGAGTGATATCGCATCGCGCAGCTGCTCGGCGATGGGCGGGTAATCGGGATAATCCACGTCGATGGTCAGGATGCGGAAATTGTCCGCGATCGCCTGCGCCATGAAGCGGTCCGCCGCACCGTGCACATGCACGTGCGCGTCGATCTTCTCGACGTGCGGGAAGTCCTCCAGCGTGTAGTGGGTTTCGGCGGCCGGCTTGTCTGTCACGGCGCCGGCGGCCGCGGCCAGGGCGAGGAGCAGCGCGAGCGAGCAGCCGGCTTGCGTGCGCCTCGCCCTCACACCAGCCGCACCTCGACGCCCCGCTGGCGCAGCTGATCGATAGCTTCCGCCGGCGCGTCCCGATCGGTAATCAGCATGTGCAGCTGCTCGACGCGTGCAATCAGCGAGATATTGCGACGCGTGAACTTGGAGGAATCCGCGACCACGACCACCTGCCGGGACATGGCGATCATCTTGGCGTTTAGCTCCGCTTCCCCGACGTGCGGGGTCATGACGCCGATCTGAGGATCCACGCCGTCCGCGCCCAGGTACAGCCGGTCGGCCGTGAGCGCCCCGAGTGCGGCTTCCGCCATGGGACCGGAGAGGGAGTTGGACTCCCGGCGCAGGATGCCGCCCGGCATGATGAGCCGCACCGAGGGAATATCGATGAGGAGCGCGGCGATATTGAGCGCGTTGGTGATGACGTTGATCGACTTAAGCTCCAGCGCGCGGATGCGGCGGGCGATCTCCGCGGTCGTGGTGCCGGAGTCGAGGATGATCGTCTCGCCATCGCGGATCAGCCGCGCGGCGGCTTCGGCAATACGCAGTTTCTCGGCATGATGCTGCAGCTGCTTGACGTTGAGCGGCTGATCGCCCTCCGGCACGCTGAGCGCCCCCCCATGGGTGCGCGTGAGCGCGCCGTCCGACTCGAGCATGGTGAGATCCGCGCGGATCGTGACCTCGGACGTACCGAAGCGCGCCGCAAGCGCATCTACCCTGACGCTGCTTTCCACACGCAGCAGCTCGCAGATGCGCCGCCTGCGCTCACCGACCAGAAGACCCCGCTCGCCGGCAGACATCAGACGGGTATAGCCTCGAGAACCGCGAAGCGCTCGAACGAGAGCTGCAGCGGACCGCCCTGCGCTGCGACCTCCCCGAGATCCTGCCCGTTGAAATAATCGCGCACGCGGTAGCGGCCCCCGTTGAGCCCCTTGAGCGTCACGGGCCCTTTCCAGCTCTTTGCGTAGAAGGCGTAGTACATCCGCCCGCCCTTCTCCACGACGTGGGCTTCGGGCTTGTCGAAGCCGATGTCGTACAGTTCGCCCCGATAGGTGCCCTCCGGCAGGAGCCGCTCGTTGTAGAGCGCGATCCACTTGCGCCAGAGTGCCTCGCGCTCGGGCGTCAGGAGGAACGAGCCCTTGGGCTTCGGATCCCTCGGCCAGGTGAACTTGGTTGAGACAATCGCGCCGATTCCGACGGTGGATGCGAAATCATCGCCCCCGTCGGAGAGCTCCACGTGATCACCCGCAAACGCTGCGCTCGGTCCCATGAGGGCCTTCAGCGTCTTGCCCTTCAGTCTCACCTGCCAGGAGGATTCAGGGTCGGACGCCGGCGCCTGGTTCATGGAGGCGAAGTTGAAGAAGGAGTACGAGGTTCCGCAGGGGCAGAGCTCCATGACCACCTGGGGATTGATCCGGGTGGCGGTGACGTACATGGCGTGCAGGAAGTCCTGCAGCTTCTCCACCGACTCCTCGGGACGGGCGTGCTTGTGCGCCGGGTTGTAGCAGGGCGCCACGCCGTTCAAGTGCTGGCCGTCGACTTTGAGCCCCGCAAAGCCCCACTCGCCGATGAAGCGCTGCACCAGCGCCACCGTGTAATCGATCGTCTTCGGGTACGCCGGGCACAGATAGAAGCTGTTCCACCACGAGACGTTCTGCGGCGCCCCTTCCCTGTCCAGGAGCAGCATGTCCGTGTGATCGTGCAGAAGATCCGAGCCCGGCGCGCAGGCGAGCGGCGCCACCCACAGCCGCGGCTTGAGCGCATGCGCGCGAATGTCCTGCACCAGGGCTTGCATGTCGACACCGCCGCGCGGGAACTTGGCGGGATCGGGGCGCCAGTCGCCGACGTTGGTCTGCCAGCCGTCATCGATCACGGCCCAGCGCAGACCCAGATCCTTCACCTTCGGCAGCGTGTCCTCGATGAGCTTCGGCGTGCACGTGCGCTCATAGCCCCATGCACACCAGATGGGCTCGTAGGCGGCTTGCGGCGAGTGCGGTGACACGAGGCCGCGTTCGGCCATGATGCGGCGATAGGCATCCAGCGTCTGGAAATAGTCTCCCGTGTGGGTCGCGACGAAGGTCTCGGGCGTGTCGAACGACTCCCCGGGTGCCAGCGACGTGCACTTGAGCGCACCCGCAATCGAAAGCTTCGCGCCGTGCTCGGTACGGCTGACGGGCAGCGATAGGAGCCGCGGCACGCGCTCCAGGTGGCCGACGGCGATGCCACAATCGCGTCGCCACACATCCACGATGGGTGTGCCGCCACCGTAGTCGGAGGCGGTCATGCCCATGTAGTTCTCCTGCGAGAAGGCCGCCTTCAGCGGTTGCACCCAGTCGCGCCGGTCCTCGTGCGTGCTGCCGCAGTAGGACCAGAACTTAGGCTCTGCACCCTCTCCTGCCCTCTCGACAAGTTGCACCTCGCAAGTGCGCCAGCCGGCAAGCGCGACAGACTGCGCGGAGAGATTGCGGTACGAGACCCGGTAGAAGGCAAAACCGGGATAGTGCTCGTGCAGCTCGATGCGCACGATCTTCTCGATCTGCCGCGAGACGCCGGTCAGCGTGAGCCGCGTGCCGTTGCCGTGCGGATCGTGCACGGGCTCGCGCTCCTGATGGCTCAGCTGAAAGTGCCCCACCCGGCTGCCATCGGCGAGGAGCAGGTACTCGGTCTCGGCCCACGTGGTGAGCGCGATGCTCGACTTCCCTCTCCCCTGCACGTGCCAAGCGCGCGAGCGCATTTGCGAGTCGAACTCGAGACGCAGCGCGTCGTCGCCGATGCTCGCGCCCGAAGTCGCCACCGCTGAGCCGGCCTGCGAATCCATGCCGGCAAGCGCGTGCGAGGCCACACCGGTGCCCGCTACGAGCTGGAGGAATCGACGCCTGCTTAAATCGTTGCTCAAGTCCCTGGGACCTCCGTCTCGGCCCGAGTCTATCTAATCATTCCATCGCCCGAATCTGCCCCGCCGCCGGCCTGGCGCGGTTGACCGCTCACAGGAATCTTGACAGAAACGGAAGCATTCGAAATAGTCTGGCATACAAAGATAAAGGCAAGCGCTAGGTCTTGGCTTTCGTTTATTTTCGAATTACATAATGGGAGATGTCAATCGAGTCCATGAGAGCCCTCGCGCTGCGGGCGCCGGGTGGGTCAAAAGGCGTGGAAACGCGCCCATGAACCGACGGGCCGGGCTCGTCTTCGCGCTCGTGACGACCGCGTTCTGGGGCGTCTGGGGAGCCTTCGCGGGGCGCCCGACCGAGCACGGATTTCCGGACACGCTGGTGTACGTCGTCTGGGCGCTCACTATGATTCCCCCGGCCGTCTATGCGCTCGCCCGTGCCGGCATGACGCTCGAGCACGACGGCCGCTCGATTCTCTTCGGCGTCCTGATCGGGCTCACCGGTGCCGGCGGCCAGATGCTCCTCTTTCACGCCGTGCACACCGGTCCGACCTATCTGATTTTCCCCCTCATCGCGCTGTCGCCGATAGTGACCATCACCATGTCGGTGGGGTGGCTCAAGGAGCGGGTGAGCTGGATCGGCGGCATTGGCATCGTGCTCGCGCTCTTGGCGCTCCCCCTCTTCGACTACGAGCCGGGAGGTGCGACTCACGGCTTCGGGGTAGCGTGGTTCCTCTACTCGCTCATCATCCTGGTCGCCTGGGGCGTACAGGCCTTCTTCATGAAGCTCGCAAACGAGACCATGAGCGCCGAGAGCATCTTTTTCTACATGACGCTCATGGGGCTCGCGCTCATCCCCCTGGCGCTCTACATGACGGACTTCTCGCAGCCGATCAACTATGGCTTAGGCGGTCCCTGGCTCGCGGCCATCACGCAGATCTTAAATTCTGTCGGCGCGCTCACCCTGGTCTACGCGTTCCGCTACGGTAAGGCAATCGTGGTGTCGCCGCTCACCAATGCCGGCGCACCCCTCATCACGGCGCTCCTCTCGCTCGCGCTCCTAGGGATCGTCCCTCAGCCCTTGAAGGTCGTGGGCATCGTGCTGGCGTTCCTCGCCGCGGCGCTCCTGGCCATCGAGCCGGAGGAGCGCGCATGAAGCCGCTGCTCGATCTAGTGCGGCGCCACCGCGCAGGCGGCCCGGTCGGGATCTATTCGGTGTGCTCGGCGCACCCGCTCGTGCTGCGCTCGGCGCTCGAGCACGCCCGTGCCACCGGTGCCCACGCGCTCATCGAAGCGACCTCCAACCAGGTGAACCAGGACGGTGGCTACACAGGTCTGCGTCCGGGGGCGTTCCGCGATCTCGTGTGGGGCATGGCGGACGAGGTCGGGCTGCCGCGCGATCGCGTGCTCTTGGGCGGGGATCATCTGGGGCCCAACTGCTGGCAGGCGCAGCCCGCGGAGGCCGCGCTCAAGCGTGCCGGCGTCATGATCACGGAGTATGTCGGTGCGGGCTTTTCCAAGATCCATCTCGACTGCTCCATGTCCTTGAGCGGGGACCCGCGCGGGCTGTCGGATGAAGTCATCGCCGAGCGCACGGCGATGCTCTGCGCCCTGGCGGAAGATGCCTGGCATCGACGCGGCGGCGAGCCCCCCGTCTATATCATCGGCTCGGAAGTGCCGGTTCCCGGTGGCGCACAGGAGACACTGCAGGATCTGGCCGTCACCGAGCCGGCGGCAGCGCTCGCTACGCTCGCGGCTCACCGAAAAGCGTTCTCGAAGCACGGCCTTGATGCGGCCTGGGAGCGCGTCATCGGGCTGGTCGTTCAACCGGGGGTGGAGTTCGACCATGACGCGGTCGTCGCCTACGTCCCGGAAAAGGCGCGGCGCTTGAGTGAGTGCCTCGAGGGAACCCCGGGACTCGTGTTCGAGGCGCACTCGACCGACTACCAGACTCTCGATTCGCTCGCAGCCCTGGTGCACGATCACTTCGCGATCCTTAAAGTGGGCCCGGCGCTCACCTTTGCGCTGCGGGAAGCGGTCTGGGCGCTGGACCGCATCGAGCGCGAGTGGCTGGGAAAGGACAAGAGCTCGCGCGTGCGCGAGACGATTCTTGCGGCCATGCGCTCAGACCCCTCGCACTGGCGCAAGTACTACTACAGCACCGGACACGCGCTCGAGCTGCAGCTCGAATACAGCCTGAGCGATCGCATCCGCTACTACTGGCCCATGCCCGCGGTCGCGCAGGCACTCACTCGCCTCGAGGTCTCGTTCGATACCGCGACTCCTCCAATGGCACTCCTGCACGAGTACCTACCGGCCGAGACCGCTGCGCTGCGCGCGGGGGACATGAAGCTGACCGCGCGGAATCTCCTCATCCGTCACATCCGGCGGGTCCTCAGCGACTACTCGAGGGCCTGCAGTGAAGAACCGCTGACGCACCGGACGAAGAAGGACTAAGACCATGAATACGCGTTCCCGGTCGATGATCGCTCTCAAAGGCTCACTGCTCTTCGTGACTTGGCAGCTCGCCGGCATGGTCACCGCCCAGGCGGACGATACGGCGGCCGCGACCAGTGCCAGCACGGACACCCCGCCGACGACGCAGACAGTGCAGCCGACCTTGCAGGAGGTGGTCGTCACCGGCATGCGGGCGAACCTCGAGAAGGAGATCGAGACCAAGAAGCTGGCCACGGTCGTCATGGACTCGATCGATTCGACCGAGCTCGGGCGTTTCCCGGACGACGACGTCGCCGATTCCTTGAGCCATCTGCCCGGCATCACGATTCAGCGCACCACGGGCGGCGAAGGCGAGGCGATTTCGGTGCGGGGCCTCGGCAAGGGCTACAACATCGTCACGCTCAACAATCGCATCCTCGCGAGCGACGACGACAGCCGTGATCTCGCCTTCGACGTGCTGCCCTCCGAGCTCATCAGCGGCGCGGACGTGCTCAAGTCGCCGCAGGCCTCCGCGGTCGAGGGCTCGATCGGCGGCACCGTGGATCTTCACACCCCAAGCGCCTTCGATAACCCCGGCCTGCACGCCGGCGCCCACGCCGAGGGCGACTACAACGACATGTCGTATCTGCACGGCAGCAAGTACTCGCTGTTCGTCGAGAACACGATGGCCGACAATACGCTCGGCTTCGTGCTGGGGGGCGTGCACTCAAACGCCAACAACCGCACCGACTCGCTCAACGCCTACAACCAGAACATCTACGGCCCGGCCAGCTATCCGTACCCCACCGGTCCGAACCTCGTACCCCCTCCGGGCTCCGTGCCGCTCATCGCGACCCCCTGCTGCATCACCTTCGGCTCGATCTTCGATAACAAGAAGCGCGATGCGCTCTCGGGGAGCCTGGAGTGGCGCCCGAGCGAGACCTTCAGCATCAAGGCGGACGGCTTGTGGACGCACCTCAACGACCCGCAGATCGGCTACAACGAGTCGTACTACTTCGCCGCCAACCCCGACGGCACCCCGTGGGAGAACAACGCGGTCGTGAAGAACGGCATCATTACCGCGGTCACCGTCGATAATTTCCAGCCGGAGATGGTGAACAACACCACCGACCGGCAGGTCACAACTTACGAGTTCGGGCTGCACGCCAAATGGAAGCCGCTCGATCGCTTAAGTTTCGATATCGACGCCTACCGCTCGACTGCGAGCCGCCCCGAGGGCGGCGCGGACGCGTTCGTAACCGCGGGCCTCGTGAACAACTCCCCCACCGCGGAGGACATCCTCAATTTCGCCGACGTGCCGAACAGCCTGCCGAACATCAACGTCGTGATTCCGCCGAGCCAGCTGGGGCTTTCCAGCTGTCCCGCGGGCACCGCCAGCAAGACCAATGCGGGCTATTGCTCATACACGGCGCTCATGAACTCGGGGCTCCTCAACAACAACAACGACTGGTCGACCCACTACGTGGGGCTCAACGGCTACTCGGTGCACGATGCGATCAACGGCTTCACGCTGGATGGCGCGTGGAACGTGAACAAGGGGTTCTTCGAGCGGCTGCTCTTTGGCGCGGGCTACACCAGTCGCGACAAGAGCCGCTACGACAGCAGCAACGACTGGACCAACGGCTCGGGCCAGTACGGCACGCTCTACCAGACGGCCGGCTGCCCGGTGCAGTGCAACCCCTACTCCTTCGGCTCTCAGGGGTTCAACGTCATCTCGATGGTGCACATCCCGAACTTCATGCAGGGGGCCGGCGGCTCCTACCCGATGATCCTGCCGCAGCTCAACGTCCCGCAGCTGCTCGCGTTCCTGCAAAGCCTGAACGGCAAGCCGAATCCCTTCTATTGCACGAGCTACCCGTGCACCGGGCCCCTGCCGCCCTTCGACTTCGCGCTCACGCTCCCGCAGGTGAACCCTTACAACTCCTACGAGGTGACAGAGAAAACGCTCACCGGCTACGTCGAGGCGGGGTTCGCCGCGAGTCGTTGGTCCGGAAACGTTGGGGTGCGGGTGGTGCACACGACGACCACCGCCAACACCGCTTCCGCCGCCCCGGTGTCGCTGTGGACGAACTCGATCAACTCCTCCACTGTGACCTACCAGGTCGAATACGGTGGCCAGCAACCCATCGGCGCCAACGGCAGCTACACGATGGCGCTGCCATCCGCGAACCTCGCCTACTGGCTCGTTCCGCGTGAGCTGCAGCTGCGCGTGGCGCTCGCCGAGACCATGGCGCGGCCCGACCTGAGCGAGCTCGCGCCGACCTCGTCCAATAACGCGATCAACGGCCAACCGCAGCTCTCTTACAACGGCACCGCAGGATTGAAGCCCGTCAAGGCCAAGCAGGCGGACCTGTCGCTCGAGTGGTACTACCGCCCGCACGCCGCGCTCACCGCCGCGGTATTCGTCAAGAAGATCCTCAACGACATCTACTCGGCCGTGGAGTCGAACGTGAACCTGGGGACGCTGCAATACAACAACGGTCCACCCGGGTCGAATCCGGCGACCAATCCGGCGATCCCCTTCCTGTGGACGGTGACAGCGCCGGCCAACGGCGCCCAAAGCACCTACTCGGGCGTCGAGTTCACCTGGCAGCACGTCATGGAGAATGGCTTCGGGGCGCGCATGCAGTTCACCGCGACCCGCAGCCGCAGCTACGATCAGTTCGGCAACTTTGTCGGCTCCATCAATGCGGCGCCGCCGACCACGTTCTCGATCGGACTGCTCTATGAGAAGGGACCCTGGGCCACGGATGTCAACTGGGACCACCAGTCGAGCTTCGAGGCGGAGTGCAACCAGTGCACCGACGTGCCCGGGTGGCCCGCGATCACCAATGCCTTCGACTGGGTCACGGCGAGCCTGCATTATCACTGGGGCCGCTTCGAGATCTACACCGAAGGAAAGAACCTCACCAACTCAATCGCACGCAGCTACCTCAACGGCAATCCGCTGCTCCCCTGGGCACCTGGACAGAATGTCGGGCAGAGCCTGAGCGGCACCGGCATCGGCTACAGCTCCTACGGGCGCACCTACGTCCTCGGGGCCGCCTACCACTATTGAGCGGAAGGCAGATGAGAGAGCCCATGGCCGCACTCGGACTCACGGCGGCGCAGCTCGCCTCGCGAGGCGCAGGCGCGACCGCACGCGAGATCGCCCAGCAGCCGCTCCTTTGGCCGCAGATCGTGCAACTCGTTGCCGGCGATGCGGCACTGCGCGCGTTCCTGACACCGCTACTAGCCGGTCCGAAGCTGCGCATCGTCCTCACCGGCGCCGGCAGCTCATCCTTCGTCGGCGAATGCCTCGCGCCGGCACTGGCGCGCTCGGGCGCGCGGCGCGCGGATGCCGTGCCGACCACGGATATCGTGGCGAGCCCCGAAAGCGCGCTCGCGCCGGGGACCCCGACACTCATGGTTCACATCGCGCGCTCGGGCAACAGCCCGGAGAGCGTGGCAGCGATGGATCTGGCCGAGCAGCGGATCGAGACCTGCTCGCACCTGATCGTCACGTGCAATGCCGAAGGTGCCCTCTACCGGAGCGCCGGCAGCCTGCGGCACTCGCACGCCGTGCTGCTCCCGCAAGCCTGCAACGATCAGAGCTTCGCGATGACTTCCAGCTTCACCGGCATGCTGCTCGCCGCGGGAATCGCACTTCGGGCGCTGTCTGTGGACGACTCCCACGCTGCCCGCCTCGCGCGCATCGGCACGCAGGCCATGACTTCCTGCCTGCCGGTGATCACCGGCCTCGTTCGCGCGCAGTTTGACCGTGTGGTGTACTTAGGCAGCGGTGAACTCAAGGGGCTCGCGCGCGAGGCGTCGCTCAAGATGCTCGAGCTGACGGATGGGCGCGTGGTCTGCATTGCGGATGCTCCACTCGGATTCCGGCACGGACCGAAGACGATCGTGAACGGAAGTACACTGGTCGTAGTGTTCCTCAGCAATGACCCGTGTACGCGCCGCTACGACCTCGACCTGCTCGCGGAGTTGCGGCGCGATGGCATAGCGGGACGGGTGATTGCGCTCGCGAATCGCGCCGGTGTCCCTGAGCATCCGGACACGCTGATACTCGACGATGGCGGCACCCCGGAGACGGTCGCTTCCCCAGGAACGGATACTCTCGCGGATCTGGCCCTCTGCCTGCCCTACGCGGTGTTCGCGCAGGCGCTCGCGATGCTGCGCTCGCTGTCGCTCGGGCTCTCCCCCGACAACCCGAACGCGGCGGGCACCGTGAACCGTGTGGTCCAGGGTGTCTCCATCTACCCCCACGGCCGCTGATGAAGACCTACCTCGGGGCGGACGGCGGTGGCAGCAACACACGCTTCCTTCTGATCGATGAGACCGGCAACGTGCTCGCCTCGCACACCGAAGGACCGGCGTATTACCTTGAGATCGGGCTCGACGCACTCAGAAGCATGCTCGCGCGGGGCATCGGGCAGACACTGCAGAAAGGCAATGTCACGCCGTCGGCCCTGACTTTCGCGTTCTTCGGGCTCCCGGCCTACGGTGAGGACCGCACCATCGTGCCGATGCTCGATGCCGCCCCTGCCTCCGTTCTGCCGCCCGGACGCTACCGCTGCGGCAACGACATGGTATGTGGCTGGGCCGGTGCGCTTGCCGGTGCCGACGGCATCAACATCGTGGCTGGCACCGGCTCCATTGCTTACGGGGAGTACGAGGGCCGCAGCGCACGAGCCGGCGGGTGGGGGGAGCTCTTCAGCGACGAAGGTTCCGCCTACTGGCTCGCACGCGAGGGACTTACGCTGTTCTCACGCATGAGCGATGGCCGCTCACCACGCGGCCCCCTGTACGAGCTCATTCGCCGCCACTTCTCGCTTCGAGACGATCTGGATCTTTGTGCTTCGATCTACGGCCAGAGTGTGAGCCGGCGCAGTCAGTTCGCGCAGCTGTCGAGGCTGATCGCGGAAGCCGCGCGGACCGATGATCCGGCGGCGCAGGGACTCTTTGCACGGGCGGCCACGGAGCTTGCGGATATGGTGGACGCCGTGCGTGATGAGTTGCACGTGCCCGCGGAAGTGGAGCTTGCGGTCTCGTGTTCCGGGGGACTGTTCGAGTTACGTGATCTCCTGCTCGCGCAGTTTGAGAGGACGATTGGCGGTCGCGACCGCCGCTACCGGTTTCTCCAGGCGCGACTGCCACCGGATGCCGGAGCTGCGGTGCTCGCCGCAAAGCGCGCAGGCATGCCGCTCGAAGTCGCGAGCCTCGGTGCACTCGAGGCAGCGATGCAACGCCCCGGGAGCCTGCGGGCATGATCCACAAATTCCCGCATTGATGCGGGCCGCCCTGTCGACCAGCCGTCGGGTATGAACCCGCAGAGCTAACGTACTGATGCTCTTTAAATAACGAATGCCGGCTGCAGGATTCGAACCTACGCCGACCCATCAGCCACCGCTCGCCCCGGCCCGACACGGCCATTGCCCCCTGCTGTCAGGGCGCGAGGAGTGCGAGCCCGAGCGCGCTCGCGCCAACGCCCGGCCGATCGTGTAGCGCCTCATGGACAAATGTCGCTGTCGTTCAAAAAGCCTGACATTGCCGACCACGACAAAGACCATCGACTCAGTATGGTAGCGGGGGACGGTGGGAACATTTTCGTCGAGAATATTGGTACGCTCGCCAACGGGCATGAAAGCCCTGGCCCGGCGACGCATCGGGCAGCGACCATAGGGGGATAAGCGCATGAAAACTCGACGCTCCCAGACCCAGGCGGTGCGGGAGCCCCGCTCTTGCATACCCGTGGCCGGCAGCATCGCCGCGGCGGTGTGCTTCGCCCTCTACGGCGCACCGCGGTTCGCCGCGGCCGAAGGCGCGGAACAGTCCTCCGACGTGCTGCAGGAAGTCACGGTGACCGCGACCCGCCGTGCGCAGGCGCTCGAAGCGGTGCCGTACAGCCTCTCGGTCGTGAGCGCGGAGCAGATCAGCGCCTTCGGCGCGACCGACATCGCCTCGCTCTCGACCATCGTGCCGGGCCTGAGCATGTACGACTACGGCGCGCGCTTCGCCGGGGCCACCGCGCCGATCATCCGCGGCATCAACGCGACCGGGAGTCCCGCGCGCGGCTTTCGCACCTTCGAGCAGGACCCGGTCGGCACGTACGTCGGCAACTCGCCGATCGACGGGTACTTCCAGCTCGATGATCTGCAGCGGGTCGAGGTCCTGCGCGGACCGCAGGGCACGCTCTACGGCGCGGGCGCCCTCGGCGGTGCGCTGCGGCTGATTCCGAACTCCCCGGTTCTCAACACCTTCAGCGGGCTCGTCGAAGCGAGCGGCTCGAAGCTTGCGCACTCGGACGGCAACGACTACTCGGTGCGCGGCATGCTGAACGTCCCGCTCGGCGATACCGTGGCTTTCCGGGCCTCCGCCAAGTACGCCTACGAGCCCGGGTGGATCCGGGTCTTCGGCCAGCTCGCCCGCACCGATAACGGTATCTACGGCACCCCGCTGCTCGCCAATCCCGCCGACCCGGTCAACAGCCCGGGTATCTACTCGAGCCGCGACGACTGGAACTGGCAACGCACCTTCAGCGGCCGGGCGAGCCTGCTGTTCAAGCCCAGCGAAGTGTTCAGCGCGGAGCTCGCAGTCCTCAACGCGCACGTAACCGGGGACGGCGGCCCGCAGGTGAACCCGGATTTCGCCGGCGGGGTCTCGCCGCTGGATCCGAAGACGATTTATCCCGCGGGCGGCCACTTCCAGGAATTCGCCCTGGTCGATGAGCCCTTCAACCGCACGACGAACCTGACCAGTCTCGATCTGAGCTTCGACGCCGGATTCGCGACGCTCTCCTCGACGAGCTCGTACCACACGACCTCGGGCTCCTTGATCCAGGATTCGACCTTCGACTACGCGGGCTTCGCCGGCGGCGCCTTCCTGCCTTACTACGCGGGTGTGCCGACCAACCCGCGGTTCATCTATCCCTTCCAGTTCACCGACTCCGCGCACACCTTCACCGAGGAGCTGCGGCTGGTCTCGAAGACCGACCCGTCCAAGCTGTTCGACTATGTGGCGGGAGTTTTCTACGAGAAGCAGACGCGTCACGGCGCCTGGTACGTCACCAATCCGGGCTCGCCCGAGCGCGCGGTGGCTGAAGGGTGTACCGGGGTCGGACTCGTGCCGCCAAACTGCCTGCTGGTGAGCGGCCCGGGCGATCTGACCTTCGAGCAGGTGGACACTCAGGTCTTCGAGGACCGCTCGGTGTTCGGCGAGCTCACCTGGCACGTCATGCCGCACGGCCAGATCACCTTCGGCGTGCGGCACTTCAGTCAAAAGTTCACCGACTCGCAGCTCTACGATGATTTCACCTTCAACGTCGTGGTCCCGCCGATTCCCTACGACACTCCGGCCTCGAAGACGGTCGGCAAGATCAATCCGTCGTACGAGTACGCGGACCACCAGTTCGTTTATGCGCTGTGGTCGCAGGGATTCCGACGCGGTGGCGCCAACTCCGTGCCCGCGACCGGGATCTTCCAGGAAAGCCCGCTGCTGAGGAACTACGCGCCGGATCAGACGAACAACTACGAGGCGGGGCTCAAGGGCCGCTTCAGCAACGGCCTGTCGTACACGATCGCACTCTTTTATATCAAGTGGGACAAGCCGCAGATCTCCTCAAGCCTCCCGTCCGGCAACCTCGCCGTGTATAACGCCAACACCGCGGAATCCAAGGGCATCGAGTTCGAATCCATCGGTCCCCTCGCACCGAAGCTCAGCTACTCGATCGGCTTTGCCTACGCGGATGCCAAGCTGACCAGCGACTTTTCGTATCCGGCGAATGACGGCACCGGGACTATCGTCCCGGGCCTGCTATCCGGGAAATCCGGCGAGCAGCTGCCGGGCAGCCCCAGGACGAGCGTCAGTGCGGCTCTCATCTACGATATCGGCCTCGCGCCGAGCTACGACCTCACGCTCTCCGCCAACGGCGTGTACCGCAGCGCGGTGGCGCTGCAGGTAGCCCCGAGCCTGAGCCTGACGACGATCCAGCACTCCTCGAGCTACGAGGTGATGAACCTTAACGCGGTCCTGAACCACAAGGCGTGGCGCGTGACGGTGTACATGCTGAACCTCTTCGACAAGCAGGCGATTCTCGGTCAGCCCTCGCAGCCGAACCAGGTTCAGAACCTGACCAATGACTATCTTGTCAGTCCGCCCCGGGAAGTGGGCGTCCGGCTGGGATATTTCTTCTAGGGCGTGGACTCAGTCGGCCACGTGACGCCGCGGCTGCGCAGCGTCTCCACCAGCGCCCCGAGGTGGGCGCGGTAGTGGCGCCAGCGACCCGAAGAGCTGCCGTAGATCGGGCGGCGCACCTGAGCCGCACTGGCCGTGAGGGACACGGACCTGTTGTTCTGGATCTCAATCGCTGAAGCGTTCCACTCGAGGCCGCAGAGTTCAGCCAGGTCACGCCCGACGCGCTCCGGCTCGCGCACCAGGTCCTCGTACACGATCTCGTGCAGCGCCTCCCCAAGACTATCGCGCCAGTGGTTCGCGAGCTGCTGGTAGGCGGCGTAGTAGCGGCCGAGCTCCGCGAGGTCGTAGCTGAACGGATACCCCTGTGCGAAGAGCGTCCGGTACATGGCGAAGCAGCTGTCGAGCGGTGAACGTCTCACCAGGAGCAGCTTCGCGTCGGGGAGCGCGCGGTGGATGGCACCGAGATAGAGGTAGTTGAGCGGCAACTTCTCGATGACGTGCCCGCCGCTGCCGGCAAGGCGGTCGTAGCCGGCCGCCACAGCCTGCGGGTCGGCGGCCGCGGCTCGCTGAAAGACATCGCCTTCCCCGTGAGCGGCCGCGAGCAGCGCACGCGAGAAGTTGTCGGTCTCGCCGTTGGAGCGCACGTCCGGCAGGCTGCCGAGGATGCGCTCCACCAGGGTCGTCCCGGAGCGGGGCATTCCCACGATGAAGAGATGGCGGGAGGAGTCCACCGACCCTGGGCGGCGTGCGCGGCGCTCCGCGGATCCGCGCGGATACACTTCCGCGACCCGTTGGAGCTTCCTCTCATCGATCGCGACGTCGTAGCTCAGTCGCTCGCGCCGCGTTTTCGCAGCCGCAGCGAACGAGTGGAACGCCTCGTCAAAGCGCCCCACATCGTCCAGCTCCTTAGCGAGTGCGTAGCCCAAGAAGACGCGCGCCCGATAGTCCGCCTGCGGGCGCGTAAGCTGCGCCTCCAGTTCCTGGATATGGTTGGCCCCGGGAGTCTGTACCCTCAGTTCCGAGCGCAGGAGGTAAGTCGGGTACTGCGTGGCCTCGAGCCTGATGCCCTGATCACACGCCGCCTCGGCCTCGATGAGCCGGCCGAGACTGCGCTCGCTGCAGGCGAGGTTGTACCAGAAGCGCGGATCCTGCGGCGCGACCTGCGTGGCCCGCCGGTAGAGGGCATTGGCGCGCTCATGCTGTCCGAGCGCCATCGAGATATAGGCGAGCCCATCGTAGGCATCAGCGTTGCCGGGCTCGAGCTCGAGGGCCCGGATGACGACTCCCTCTGCATCCTCGACACGTCCGAGCTTCAGAAGAACCGAAGCGAGGAAGCCATGCCCCGGCAGGCAGACCCTAGCGCCCGCGACGGCGCCCTCGGCAAGGCGCAGCGCCTCGTCGAGCCGCCCGGCGTGCATCAGGCGGTGTGCTTCAACCGTCACGGGTCCGGAACCGGCCATATCCTTCAGGGCTTCCAGCGGTAGACGGCTCCCGGAAAGGGCGGCTTCCACTGTTCGAACGCGCCCGTGATGTATACCGTATCCGCTCCGCTCGGGCCGAACCCCACGTTGGTCACATACGGCGTCGGTACACTGATGATGCGGACCAGCTTCTTCTGTTCGCTCACGACCAGCACCCGCCCCGAGCCGTTCTGTGCGATGTAGTAGTTGCCGTCCGAGCCGAGCTTGATGCCGTCCGGGCCGTTGTAGGCATCCTCGTCGGGCGTCGCGGGCGCGAGATCCTGCAGGCGCGCCCAGACCACGCGCGGACCGAAGCTGCCGTCGGCCTGGATCGGGAAGGAGAGGATTCTGCCGGCGAGCATTTCTGCGACCAGCAGCTGCTTGCCGTCGTGCGAGAGGATCAGTCCGTTGGAATAGTGGATCGTGTTGGCCAGCTCGTGGATCTGCTGCCCGTCGGCCGAGATATGCAGAACCGTCCCGGTAATCGGTGCCTTGGTGTCGTAAACCCCCGAGGCGGAGAAGTAGATCCCGCCGTGGCCGTCGGCGGCGAAATCGTTCGGTCCGGTGAAGGTGTGGCCCGCGCTGTCCAGGGTAATGGTGCGCAGCTCCTTACCCTGCGCATCCAGCTCCACGAGACTATTGCCGTCGTAGCAGGCCACCAGGATGTGGTCGCCGCGGAAATGGATGAGCGCGTTGTTGCCGCACTTGTCCCTGTGCCAGAAGACCTTCGCCTGCCTGCCGTCCCACGACTTGATGTTGTTGGCGGCGTACTCGACATAGAGCAGTCGTCCCTGATCCCACAGTGGACCCTCCGGGTAGCTGGCCTGCGAGTCGATCACTTCGACGCCGGCGTAGCCGGCACCACTGAACAGGCAGAGGACTAGAAACGGGACGGGGATTTTTAGCGGCACGGCGAAAGCTCCTCGAGATTTTTTGCGCCCGCAAATTATACCCCGCACTCGCTGCCCCGGCGGCGGGCAGCCCCCCGGACCTTCCGCGACCTTGCATCAAGGGGCCGTGAAGTGCGTTCGATGCGTACTGAGCCAAACTGACATCAGTGGAGGATTTGTTGAGGCAGATGTTCGTGCCGGCAACTTTCGGGGCCAACTCCCCGAGCGGGATGATGCTGATCGCCACCGCCTGCCGACTGAGCGATCACTGCCTGATCCTCATTCGTCCCTAGGTAGGTTTCCTGCCGCCGGCCGGCCGCGTCCGAGTAACGATGGACCCAGGGGCGAAGCCCACCGGGATGAGCTGCAAGACGCGTGACGGGGGCTCGCAAAGAAGGCTAAGAGTCCGGCAAGGGACGCGCGCCATCCCTGACGGTTCCGCGCAAACCTAACGGGCACCCCGGCGTTCAACGCCCCGCGCCATCGTCGTCCGATACCACTGTGCGGTTTGAGGTGTTGGTGCACCGCTCAGGCGGCGGCGACACTCTGATTCGAAGCGGCGCGGCCTGTCGCAGCGCTTTGGCAATTCTGTGCCTGCGGTAAGGCCGCGTGCGTGGCCGCGGCATGCGCAAACTGCCGTACAGGCGCTTGAGGTTTGGAGTCAATGGCAGCGCCATGCCGCGCTGCGTTTCGAAAAGCGCCTCGAGCGATACGAGAGCGCGAGTACCGCGCTGCAGCAAGGTCATGCGAATTCCTCGTTGCGGCTGCCAGCGGGCAGCAACGGTTGTTGCAAGCAAGCGCCAGGTCAGGCGGGGGTGTCGTGTGGCAGACACACATCGTCCCGCGCGCAACAATAGGTGAGACTAAGTGCGCCAGGGAACGGATTCCACCCATACTTAAGCCAACGGAGTTGCTCACCATGAACTCTGAGACCTCTCGCAAAATCATCGTCGCCGGCGGCATGGCCGTCGTCGTCGGCGCCCTGTTCGTAGTATTCACGGAGCGCTCGCACGAGGCTGCCCAGGTCGCTCAGACCCCTCCCCCACCGACCCCATTTGTTGTTGCCCAGGCTCCCGCCGCCCCCGCTGCGGATGGGTCGCCGGCCACCGGCAGCCCGCCCGCCGACGCACAGAAGATGGGAACAAGCACGGAAGTTGCGCCTTCCGACAGTCAAGCCACGCCCGATGTGAAATCCCCGACAGCCCCAGCAAAGACTCCAACATCGGAGTAACCACGACTGGCGGCGTCGCGCTTACCGGCGTTTTCGCCAGCCAAATGCCATTGCCCTCGTAAAGGATGTCGTCCGGAGGGTGACGTCATCGAGTGTGGACGCTTGCGCGTTAGTTCTCGCGAGCCTAATCGTCGGATAGCGTGTCGCTGCCGCCGAGCAGGCCTCTCCTCGGCCACAAGAGTGCACGGATCACGACGCACTATTCGGGGCCCGAGCTCGCGAGCCTGATCGCGGCGGCGGAGAAGGTGTGTGACGACCAAAAGTCCCACAAAACTCCCACAAGCGTGTTTCTGAGGCGAAAGAAACGTGCTGATGTTGTTTATGAATGTTGGTGCCGGCTGAGAGATTTGAACTCCCGACCAACGGTTTACAAATCGAGTTAGATCACAAACCAACACCACCCACCACCAACTAACTCAAAGACTTAGTGGAGCCGGATTGCGGCGCTTTGAGTCGATTTGAGGCAGTAAGTGTGCCAATAGTGTGCCAAGAACTTGAGGTTTCGATCACCAGATCCCACAACCACTCGGTTCTTTTCCAGAGTCGCGGCGGTGTCGGGGTCGATGGCTAAGTGTGCACGGACACAAGTCAGGGAACAGCGAGTATCGTGCGTACAGCCAATTTCGATGCCCACAGGCCAGTACGTGATGTGCGGTTCGCAGGTTCAAATCCCGGGCGTGCTACCTATTGATCTACCGGATGTTCACCTGGTGAGGCGGCGCTGAGAGTGCCAGGCACCCGCAGCCAGAGCCAGACCTCAAGAAGCGCGGCATCCCCCTGAGCACCGCGCAGCTATTGGTCGGGCACTCTCGCCGCGGCAGCATCACTTACCGGGGCACCCGGGGCGAGCTACAGCCACGGCCTGCCGGCCGAGCAGCTGGCCAAGGAGGTCGTGAAGGTGACCTTCGGGGCAGTCGACCGGCTGATCGCGAAGACAGCGAAAACCATCAAGGTCACCCACAGGAGCCACCGAAGGCCGCTTGTTCGCAACGGCACGGAGTAGCAAGATTCGCGTAGCGTCAGGGGGCCTCAGTGACAAAACTCTCATTCCGGCTAAACGACCCGGCAGCAGTGTTCGGCAACGATGCTGCCGAAGATGAGCCGGATACAGTTTTCGAGTCGTATGCGATGTATCGAGATGAGATCACTAGCTTCAAGGACGTGTCCAAGCCTGTCCAGGTTGCGCGGGCGTACAAAGGTGAAGGCAAATCGGCGCTGCTGCGCTTGGTGGAAAGCAGCCTAAATAGAGACGCTCACCCGCCGATCGTCATAAAGACGACTGGACAGGGGATCTCCCCGTCAATCGACTCCTCTGACTCCGATCAATGGGTTCGAGAATGGATGCGCAAGATTCTCCATCGCATCGCATGTGAAATTGGCTCAAGACTGTCGTTTGCCTACTCGGACGACGCGATCTCGTTGGTCGAAGAAGCGGAGCGGAACGGTTTCAGGTCGAGATCCTTCGTGTCGACGGTGACGGATCGACTGAAGTTAAAGGATGCGGCGATTGAGCGCGAGCGCATTGCAATAGCAGATCCCCAGCCTCTTTTGAAACGGTGGCTAGAGCAAGGGAGTGTCGTCTGGGTGTTCATCGATGACCTGGATCAAAACTTCAAGAACGAACCCGCGGCAAAACTCAAGGTCGCGACATGCTTCATCGCGATCAGGCAGATATTTACGCAGATCCCTGAAATCAAATTCCGCTTGGCAGTTCGCCCAAACGTCTGGTCAATTATTAAACGCGAGTTTGAGGCGCTGTCGCATGTCGAACAGTACATGGTTGATCTACCGTGGTCCGGCGGCATGTTTCTGGATCTGGTGGAGCGCCGGATCGAGGGATACCTGAAACGCACAAATCAATGGCAGACGGCCGAGCGTATGCTGTCCGGCACTGGCTCCGCGACCACGGCGCGATATGAAAAGGTTGAAGGCTTCCTGTTCGAGTCGCCAATCCTTTGGGGCGGGACCAAGCGGCCAATGCACGTCGCCTTGCACACACTCTCCTGCCATCGTCCTAGGTGGCTGATCGAACTGTGCAAGGTCTCTGCAGCGGAGGCCTACCGCAAGCAACACCCGCTGATCCTGTTGGAGGATGTCGTCAGTCAACTGGAGACCTTTGGAAAAAAGCGCATCGAGGATATGGTCGCGGAGTTCGCGTCGCAGTGCCCACAGATCGAGCAACTGATCTTCGCTTTCTCAGGGCACAATGAACGCTACAGCACAGGCGACCTGCTTAAGACCATCGAGAACCGCGTGTTGCAGCAAGTTCACCCGACGATTGTCGGGCTTGGACCGCGACCTATACACAGGGAGGTCGCGCAATTTCTCTTCCAGATCGGGTTTCTTTCGGCCCGGCGCGACTCTAGCGACGGACGATACGAACACTTCGCATTTAGGGATCGACCCAATTTGCTCCGGGTCACTACGAACCTTGACGAAGGACATTCTTGGGAGATCCATCCAGTATTTCGCCAGACGCTTCGCCTTCAGGACGTCAAATCCAAGTCTGAGCTGACACGGGATCGGGGCCGACGGCGATAGCGCCTCGGCTCTTGGGCGATCATCCTCTGCTCACCAGAAGCGCTGCTCGATGATGGGATTCCGCCGCGCGGCTCAGCGACCGCCGCGCGCATTCATACAGTACAGTTGGGCGGTTACCACTGTATATGCGGCGACGCGAGGCACTGCGATAGAATGCGTGCCGAGGTCTCGATAGAATTACCCAACGAGAGTAGAGCGTCGCCGGGAATCGGCCCGGCTGTGAGCGCCTCGCACCACTGGAGGCTTGCTCAATGGAAACACCAAACGTCCGACAGGTCGCTTACGGCCTCTTACCCGCCGATGTGACGGAGCTAAAGCAGCTGGACCGGGGCCTACGCACGAACGAAGCGTTGGCGCACGACCGGGCTGCTGTGGCGCACCTCATCGAGCTGCAGCTGGCAAAGTCATCTGGAATGGCGGTCAGGATCACCGAGCTTGGATACGAGGTACTGAAATTCCTGTGACCGCGCATCCCAGCGCGCGCGTTCCCATAATGTCGCGCGACGAGTTTATTGAGGAGGTTCTTTCGACGCTGGAGCGTGAGGGTTTGGGTGAGCCACGGGTGCAGGTGGAGCTTTCAACCCCCAGTGGGGACGCGGTCTCGTTCGATCTCATCCGGTTGGACCCAAGTGTGCGGGGACAAGGCATTGCCCGCAGAGTGCTGGAGCTGATTCTGCGCCTGAGCGATGAGTCAGCCATGCCACTGCAGGTCATACCTCGGTGTGTCGAGCCCGGTGGACTTAGAGACCAGGTGCTTGAAGATTGGTATCGGCGGAATGACTTCGTGCTCGCGCGAACACCAGAGACACCTCGGCTCATGCGCCGGGCCCCACGAGGATTTCAATGAGTCACAATTTCCAGGCAGAGTTTGCTGTCATTGGCTCGGAAGAGGGGCTGGCGGCATTTATCGCGAAATACAATCTTCGCCAAATCGGCACCAAAGCCATTTACGTGGGTGCGGTCGATGGGCAGACAGTGCGGATCGATCACCGTTGGTGGGACCCGTCCAGCGTATATGCAGCACAACGAGACGAGCACGAAGCTGTCCTGCTGATCAACGGCAACGAGGCGCATCGAGTTCGGTTCACGGGCAACTCGTGACGGTCGATTGCCAGGCTCCTGGGCAACCCGCGCGATGAATGAACTTAGAGAGCACCTGCCCGCCTAGCAAACGGTGGGCTCGTTGGGCGGCACGGGAGGTTGCCCGCTCTTGCTACCAACGAATCGCGTCCGAATGAACTCGCGCGCACTATCCGGCGGAAGCTTCACGGTCCCGGGGCCGCTCCTGACGAAGAAATCGCCTTCCGCCACGGCTTCCATCCCCTTCCACTTCAGGAATACCGGCTCGGGACTTCGCTGGCAGCTCACCACGCAGACGGTCTTCCCCTGGACGATCTGAGTCTTCGGGTCGATGCAAGTTCCGGCCCTGTCGCCCAGCCCGTTGCGCACTACCTGCGCCAGGTGCCGCATGAACTTGTCGTCGCTCTCGAGCTGGTCGCTTCTCCATTCCGACGATCGACTCCGTCATCCGCGACACCGATCAGCAGATCGCCGCCCTCGGTATTCAGGAACGCGGCAATGGTCTTGAGCACGGCGTGCGTCACGCCCTTGTCGTCCTGCCGGTCCTCCTTGAGGCTCCAGCGCAGGGTCGACTTGAACTCCAGCGTCTTCGATTCGCCGGCTTGATCAGCTCCTCGGCGTTGCGGTGGGCGCGCAGGTACTGATCGAAGAGGAAGTTCTTGATCGCTTCGCCGAACGCGCGGTCGTCGGTGATGCGCTTGTAGAGGTCGAAGTTCGAGTCGACGATCTCCTGGATCACGTGCTCGACCTTCTGATCGAAGGTGAGGCGCACATTCTCGCGCGTGTTGACCCGCGCGGCGGCGTCGAGCGCCGCGTCGTCGTCAAGCTTCTCCATCATCTGGCCGAGCGTCACCCGGTGCTCAGGGCCGAGATTGAGCCCGAAGCGCTCGTTCAGCTCGGCGATGATGCGCGAGAGCGTCTCCAGCTCCTCCGGTGCGACGGCGTATCCGCTGCTTCGCGCTGATGGGCTCCAGCACGCCGGGCCTGCGCTCCAGGGCGATCTTGCCGCTGCCG
Organism: uncultured Gammaproteobacteria bacterium; assembly: GCA_963793895.1. Taxonomy (GTDB): domain Bacteria; phylum Pseudomonadota; class Gammaproteobacteria; order Steroidobacterales; family Steroidobacteraceae; genus 13-2-20CM-66-19. Next base: position 51,825 of record CAWCBV010000004.1, on the reverse strand, counting down.
GTCTGCTGGATCCGGTACGACTCCATGTCGATGTTCTGCTGGACCTCGCGGGGCAGTTCGGCCGGGTCGGCCGGCAGGAGCCGGCGGAGATGCCGCGCGAACACGTAGAGCTTCTCCAGGTCGGCGTCGGCGAAGGTCAGCACCTGGCAAGGAAGGCGTAGAGCCGCACGTAGTCGGTGAGCTGCCCGCGGAAGTCGTGCTGCTCCTCCGGCGAGAGCCGCTGGAAGCGTCCACGACCGGCGCGAGCACGGCGTAGAGCTGGTCCTGCGTCGCCTTGGGGTCGAAGTAGACCCTGGCGAAGGCCGTCCACGTCGGCCTCGGTGTAGACGGGGAAGGCAGCGAGCCGCGTCTGGATCTCGTAGAGCAGGTTCGGGTCGGTCGCCTCGGAGAGCAGCGTCGTCTCGTAGTAGGGCTCGAAGGCCGCCTTGATCTCGTCCGCCTCGTTGGCGAAGTCGAGCACCATCGTGTCCTTCTTGCTCGGGGTAGCGTGCGGTTGAGCCGCGACAGCGTCTGCACCGCGTTCACGCCGCCGAGCTTCTTGTCCACGTACATCGTGTGCAGCAGCGGCTGGTCGAAGCCGGTCTGGAACTTGTTGGCGACGATCAGGAAGCGGTACTCGGGGCGCTCGAACGTCTTCGCGGTCTGCGCCTCCGGGAAGCCGTTCATGCCTGGCTTCGGTGTAGTCGATTGCCGCCGTCCTTGACCGTGCCCGAGAAGGCGACCAGCGCCTTGAACGGATAGCCCTCTCGGCGAGGTACTTGTCGACCGCCAGCTTGTAGCGCACCGCGTGCAGGCGCGAGCGGGTGACGATCATCGCCTTGGCCTTGCCGCCGATCTCGTTCTGCACCTGCGCGGCGAAGTGTTCGACCATGATCCGCACCTTCTTGCCGATCGCGTGCGGGTGCAGCTCGACGAACGACTTGAGCAGGTACTCGGCCTTCTTCCGGTCGTAGCGCGGGTCGTCCTCGACCTTCTTGAGCAGCCGCCAGTAGGCCTTGTAGGTGGTGTAGTTCTCCAGCACGTCGAGGATGAAGCCCTCCTCGATCGCCTGCCGCATGCTGTAGAGGCTGAACGGCTCGAACTTGCCGTCGGCGCGCTTGGTGCCGAACAGTTCGAGCGTCTTGGGCTTGGGCGTGGCGGTGAAGGCGAAAGTGCGAGAGGTTGGGCAGCCGCCCGCGCTTCTCCATCTCGGCGAGGATCGTGTCTTCGAGTCCTCTTCGGGCGTCTCGGCCCCTGCCTCCTCGCGCTCCGCCTCTTCCAGCGACTCGAGCGCGAGCACCGCCTTGCAGGCTCTTGGTGCTCTCGCCCGACTGCGACGAGTGGGCCTCGTCCATGATCACGGCGAAGCGCTTGCCGGGCAGCTCGCCGATCTCCTTCGCGATCACCGGGAACTTCTGCAGCGTGGTGACGATGATCGTCTTGCCCGCCTTCGAGCGCCTCCTTGAGCTGGCGCGAGGTGGTGTCGATGTTCTCGACCACGCCGAGCGTCTGCTCGAACTGACGCACCGTGGTCTGGAGCTGGCGGTCGAGGACGCGCCGGTCGGTGATGACGACGATCGAGTCGAAGACCCGCTGGTCGCCTGGCGTCGTGCAGCGTCGCGAGCTGGTGGGCGAGCCAGGCGATCGAGTGAAGCTCTTGCCGCTGCCGGCGGAGTGCTGGATCAGGTAGCGCTGCCCGGCGCCCATGCTCGCGCGCGTCGGCCACCAGCCGGCGCACGGCAGTCGAGCTGGTGGTAGCGCGGGAAGATCAGGAAGCGCTTGCCGGTCTTGCGCCCTTGTCGTCCTCCTCCTCGACCTCGTGGACGAACTGGTGCATGAGGTCGAGCACGCTGTCGCGCGCCCAGATCTCCTCCCACAGGTAGCCGGTGGCGAAGCCCTGCCGAGTGGGCGGCACGGGCGGATTGCCGGCGCCGCCGAACTTGCCCCTGGTTGAACGGCAGGAAGCGCGTCTTCGGCCCTGCGAGCTGCGTGGTCACGTAGACCAGGTCCGGATCGACCGCGAAGTGGGCGAGGCAGCGGCCGAAGGCGAACAGCGGCTCGCGCGGGTCGCGGTCGGTCTTGTACTGCGTGATCGCGTCCTCGACGTCCTGGCCGGTGAGCGGGTTCTTCAGCTCCGCGGTGAAGATCGGCATGCCGTTCAGGAACAGCACCAGGTCGAGGCTGTTCTCGTTCTTCTCGCTGTAGCGGAGCTGGCGCACGACGGCGAACAGGTTCGCCGGGTAGAGCCGCCGCGTCTCCTCGTTGAGGCCACTCGCCGGGCGGAAGTAGGCGAGCTGGAACTTGCAGCCCGAATCCTTGATGCCGTTGCGCAGCACGTCGAGCGCACCGCGCCGCTCGATCTCGGCGGCGAGCCGCTTCAGGAACTGCTCCCGGACGGCCGCGCCGTGGTGCTGCTTGAGCTTCTCCCACTCCTTCGGCTGCGTGGCGAGGACGAAGTCGACCACGTCGCGCGGCAGAAGGCAGAGCGCGCGGTCGTAGTCCTCGGGCTGGCGCTTGCGGTAGCCGCCCGGCGGCGCGTCGCCGTACGGCGGCGGCGTCTCGCGGACAGCGCTCGCGTCGCCCGCGCAGGCGTCCGGGCCGTGCTGGAGCAGGCCACATTCGATCGCTTCCTCGAAGGAGCGCTCGGAGACCTCGGGGCTCATGCGGCCTCCTCCCGCACGTCGATCTTGCCGGTCACCGCGGCGGAGATGAGAGCGGTGCGGATCTCCTTGAGACGCTCGATTGCATCGCGGACCTTGGCAACCAGCGAATCGATCTGCGCGCGTCTAGAGTAGCACGTGGCTGAACTATCTCGTCCTGTTCTGACAACGGCGGGATTGGGCGTGGCAAGGCTCTCAACGTCCGGCATACCAATCGTCCGGACGGTCGCGCCCATCGTGAGACGATCAAGCTCGTGTGTCATCGACCTCAGAGACGAAAAGCAAATATTCCGGTCTGAGACGCGAGCCACAAATCCATCCAATAAAGTGTTGGGACACTGCCATGCCGCGCGCACGTGATCGCACACAATCCAATCGTTGCGTCACGTGAGAAGACGACCGTGCCTGCAGGCAGGACGTGAGCGGACGAATGAGCAATGCCATCGGACGTCGTCATCGACCGCTGTTGCTCCAATGTAGTCGACTTCGCGCAGTTGCCCGGTGTCCGCGAGTGACACCCAGGGATATCGCCACCCTGCCAGTACGATTCAACTTTCTTGTCCGGCGTGTGCCCACTCACCATCCGGGCCGCCCACTTGATTCGCTCAGCTTCCCAATGCCCGGAATCTCCCCCAGCCATTGGACGCCGGAGTCCTTCATGGGTGCGTGCGAGTCGAGGCCCTTGGTGACGGCACGGGTGATGAGAGCGGTGCGCTGCTCCTGGAGCAGCTCGATCAGCCGCTCCTTCTTCGCCACCAGTGCATCGATCCTCGCCGTCTCCCGGTCGAGGAAGGCGGCGATGGCGCGTTGCTCGGGTTCGGGGGGGATCGCGAATACTCCGGTTGCAATCGCATCGCCGCCGAGGCCGAAACGCGTGATGCCGTTGGCTACCACTTGAAATTGATCGCGAGGGCCAACCGCACTGAAGGCTCTTGCCAGAAACGGGCCGTGACAGTGGCGCTTCGGCCTGATGTGCGCGAGATGGTATCCGCACAGCACGCCCTCCAGATCTTCCGCAACAACCGCTGGCACGGCAATATCGGTCCACGACTCCGAGTCCTTGGTGATGAGCACGTCACCAGTTCGGAGCGTGAACTTGCATATCTGTTCAGTCGTCGCCGTCGCCGACATGAAGCCGAGGTCGGCCGTGATTCGCTCGTGGTAGTAGACGTCCGTGTAGTTGCAGAGGCGTACCGGCTCCTGCCCATCGAGTGACTTCTTGTCGACGTTGCTGAGCTGCACGTCAGCTACAGTCTTGAGCCGCCTCCGGCTCCATCCCGTCGGAATCTCCCCCAGCCACTCGGCGCCGGAGTTCTTGTAGGCCGGATATGGCTTAAAGCGCCGCAGCACCTCGGCGCATTCGAGTGTCCGCACACTGCTCAAGACGTGGCCCCCTCCAGTGGCTCCGCTGTGTCCCACTCCTCCGGGCCCTCGTCATAGGCCTCGGCCACGACGCCGGCAGGGAACAGTTCCGGTTCGCGAGTGATGCTCTTGCCGGTCGCGGCCTCGATGCGCTGGAGCAGCTCTTCGGCCCGCGCTGCGTAAAACTCCCAGAAGCGGTCGCCGCGCAGCTCCGCGGTGCTATGCAATGCGAGCGCAAGATCTCGTCCATCCGCTCCGAGCTCGATACCGGCGGCTTTTTCGATCGCGGGCAGATACTTCGAGGGCGCACGTACCTCCGATTTGGCGGTTGGTGCGCGCCGCAAGTCGCGTCTTGTTGATGACGCTGTTGTAGGTCGCCGGGGTCGATCCCGGCATCCTTGCACCACTTCTCGGGGAAGATGTGGTGGATGTCGACCTTGTCGTCGAAGAAGGTCTGCGCTTCGATCGGTTCGCCGGTGCGAAAGTCGCGCCCGCCGTCGCGCATCAGCAGCGCATAGAGACCCTTGTACGCCGAGCTGTTGCGGGTGCGCAGCGTGAGCAGCCGGTTGGCCTGGAAGCTCGACTCCTGAATCGTGACCGGCTCCGCCGCCTCACCCCGCACCATGTCCCGACCACTTCCGGCAGATCGCGGGCGAACCGGCTTTCGATGGCACCGCCATAGAGTTCGCCCGTAAGACCCCGCACCAGTACCATCGGGCGATCTTCTGGCGTGCGCCTTCAGTCTCGCCGTCCTTGCCGAGGTCCACGAAGATGGCGGCGAGCGGTACGAGCTGGGTGCGGTAGGGCAGGTCCCGTGCCTTGAAGATCTTCTGTCCGTAAGGAAGCGCGCGGCACGTACGAAGCCAACTTCGACGCGGTGGCCCAAGCTTGCCAGTCGGCGACCTCGAGCTTCAGGATGTCCTTGCGCTTGCAACTGATGCCGGGTGCGTTGTCGGTGGTGATGCCAGCCCGCAGCGCCTCGCGGCGGCGTGTCTGCGTCACGAGCAGCGAGATTGCCTGGAGGAAGTCGTCGCTCTGGAGGTTCCGCAGGACCGGGTGCTGGCTCTTCAGGCGCTTCTCCCGCGCATTCCAGTCGTCGCGAAGCTGGAAGTTGTCGGCGGCGAACGAGGCGGTCAACAGCTCGAACACGGTGAGCGCCACGCCGCCGGTGTTCACGCGCTCGAAGACGAGGCATACGGCTTCTTTGGGGTTTGCTTCTTCAGCTCGATCACTGGCACCTGATACTGCTCGAAGCGTTTGATGACCTCGCGCTCGAAGGCGTCGTATAGCTGGATCTTCTCGGGTGCGTACTTCCAGTGCTTGTTGTATGCCTGGCGCCATTCGGCGCTTTGGAATATCCGGTGGGCGGGGAAAAGATCTGCTGCGTACTCACGATCCGGCGTGGTCACGTTTAGCATGATTTCGCCACCAAACGCCTTGACCTGGCGATCCTCTGGGATGCCTAGTACGGCGTCCTCGCGGTCATCATCGGCCCCGACGCCTTCTTCATGTCGAAGTAATACCAGCGACGGATGGGCTTGCCCTTGGCGTCCTTGGTCTCGACCACTGTCGTGCTCATCAGGGCCTGATAGAGCGAGGTGAGGCGCTGCTGACCGTCGAGGATCAGCGTTTCCGGGCGAGATGTCTCGCAGTCGCTGGTGCGTACCGGCGAGCGGCCGCGGCTTGAAGCGGATATGCTCGCCGCCCGTCTGGAGCAGCATCACAGCGCCGATCGGAAACGAAACCGAGACGCTTGCAAGAAGGCTCCGGATGCGATCGTCATCCCAGACCCAGCCGCGCTGGAAGTCCGGAAGTTGGAGCTTGCCCTTGTCGGCGCGTGTGAGAGGTTCCTGCAACGGCGTCTTGGTGCTGTCGAAGCTGGCGCCGATCATGCGGACTTCTCCCGTTGCAACGATTTCCAAGCGCCTGCGATAGCGGAGGCTATGCCGAAGATCCTGCGCCATCAGCCGGGCCGCCCGCCCGTCACCTCTGCCAGCATCCGCAGGATGTCCTGCTCGATCGCCGCGGATGTCGGCCTCGATCTCCTCCAGCGGGCGGGGCGGCTTGTAGCGGTAGAAGTAGCGGTTGAAGTTGATCTCGTAGCCGACGAGGCCGACCTCGCCGTCCTTCGGGTCGCGCTTGGCTCGTTCGATCCAGGCATCGGGGACGTGCGGCTTCACCTCGCGCTCGAAGAACTCCTCGACGTCCTCGGCGAGCGGCACGCTCTCGGTGTCGCGCAGCTCGGGGTCGGGCTCCGGATTGCCGTCCTTGTCGCGGCAGATCGCGGCCGTCTCGTCGCGCTCGGACAGGGCGGACGAGGATGGCCTTCCTGAGCGGGCGCCGGGAGCTTCAGCGCCGGCCTTCTTCGCGGCGCGCGTCGAGCAGCGCGCTCGAACTCGTCGCGGTCCTTGAAGAGCGTGTCCGGGAGCGCGCGCACGAGCTTCGCGGATCGCCTCCTGCAGCGCGCGCCCTTCGGCTTGCTCCTTCGCGCCCGCGGCGCCCTTCTTCTTCGCTGCGCCAGGTCCTGGAACGCCTCTCTCCTCTTCCAGCCGCGCGATGCGCTCCGGGCTGGCCTGGAAATTCAGCCGCAGCGGCCGCTCGACGGTGATCTTGCGGAAGCCGAAGTGCGTGGTCGGGAAGATCCTGCTGACGACGACTTCTTCTTGCCTTGCCGTCCTTCGATGACCGTCGCGTCGTCGCCGTCCTTGAAGTCGGCAAGGATCTTCAGGATGTCTTGCGCATCGCTCGAGCGGGATCTCGCGCCGCTTGTCGCCGAGGCTCTTGCGCATCGGCGACCCAGAACGACGGTGGCGTCGATGAGCTGAACCTTGCCCTTGCGCGTCGGCGGCTTGCGGTTGGTCAGCACCCAGACGTAGGTCGCGATGCCGGTGTTGTAGAAGAGCTGCTCGCGGCAGCGCGATCAGCGCTTCGAGCAGTCGTTCTCCAGGATCCAGCGGCGGATCTCGCTCTCGCCGCTCCCGGCGTCGCCGGTGAACAGCGGCGAGCCGTTCATGATGATGCGACGCGGCGAGCCGCCCTCGTTCGGCTCCTTGGCATGCGGCCGAGCATGTGCTGAGGAACAGGAGCTGGCCGTCGCTGATCCGCGGCAGCCCGGCGCGAACCGGCCTGCGGCGCCGCGCTCGTGCTCGGCCCGCACCGCGTCCTCGTCGAGCTTCCAGTCCTTGCCGTAGGGCGGATTGGCGATCAGGTAGTCGAACGTGCTGGCCGGCGTGGCGGTCGTTGGACAGCATGCTGCCGAACGCGATGTTGTCGGCGTCGCGGCCGTCGGGTCCTTCATGAACAGGTCCGACTTGGAGACGGCGCAGGTCTCGGGTTCACCTCCTGGCCGAACAGGTGGATGTCGGCGTCCTTGTTGATCGCGGGCCGGAGTGAGATCACCGTTCTTCCGCAGCCCGACCGTGATGTGCTCCTTGGTGATCGTGAGCATGCCGCCAGAGCCGCAGCACGGGTCGTAGACGGTGCGGATCGCCTTCTTGGCGCGGATCTCGTTCTCGTCGCCGGCGAGCATCAGGTCGACCATCAGGCGGACCACCTCGCGCGGCGTGAAGTGCTCGCCGGGGTTCTCGTCCAGCGCTTCGTTGAACTTCCGGATCAGCTCCTCGAAGATCGTGCCCATCGTCGGGTTGTCGATCTTGTCCGGGTGAGGTCGACGTTCTTGAAGCGCTCCAGCACCTGGAAGAGCAGCCCGGCCTCGTCGAGCTTGCTGATCGTGTTGTCGAAGTCGAACTTCTCGAGCACCTCGCGCATGTTCGGGCTGAAGCCGGCGATGTAGTTGCGCAGGTTCGCGGCGAGGTGCGGCGCGTCGGCGAGGAGCTTCTCGAAGTCGTATCGCGACGTGTTGTAGAAGGCGAACCCGGACGCCTTGCACAGCTGCGGGTCGAGGTTCTCGAGCTTCTGCCCTTGAGCTTGGCCTGCGTCTCGAGCACCTTCTGCCTTGGTCGGCGCGAGCACGCAGTCGAGCCGCCGCAGGACGGTGAACGGCAGGATCACGTCCTGGTACTTGCCGCGCTTGAACGTGTCGCGGATCAGGTCCGCGACGCCCCAGATGAAGCTGACGATCTCGCTGTGGTTCATCGCTGGTTACCGATCCTAGTGGACTAGACCCGGCTACCCCGCGTGGACCACCCGCTGCACCACGCTAACACCGATGTTCAACTCACGCGCGATTGCCTTGATCCCACTGCCGCGTCCGCGCAGTCGGCGGACTGCCGCCTCTACATGATCGCCGACCTTGGGCCGCCCTAAACGCTTGCCCTGCGCTCGCGCACGTCGCAGCCCCGCGTTGACACGTTCCACAATCATCTCCCGCTCGAACTCCGCAAAAACTCCGCACATGTTTAGCATCGCCTTACCTGCCGGTGTCGAAGTGTCGAGCGCTTGCTGGTGGAGATAAAGGCCGACGCCGAGGTCGCCCATTTCCGCCATGAAGCCCACGAGCTGATGAAGGGAACGTCCAATGCGGTCCACGGACCACGCCATGACAACCTCGAAGGAGCCCCGAGCGGCGTCCCGCTGGAGTCGGTCCAGGGCCGGCCGCTGGTCACGTCCCTTGGCACCCGAGATGGCCTTGTCTTCGTACACCTCGACGACCTCCCAGCCACGTTGCCGGGCGACCGTCTCCAGGTCGCGCCGCTGGTTTGCTGTGGTCTGTCCTGAAGTAGATACGCGACTGTAGATCGCGGCGCGCTTGGACTTCGGCATCGTGGTCTTGGCTCACTAGTGTTCAGTGCGGATAGGCTACGGGATCGAGGTACGGGAATCAACTGTATTCCGTACCCGAGATCACTTGCTCGCAAGTCATTGAGTTAGCAGCCGCCGGACTTGAGAGTCACCAGGTAGGATTTCCGTACCCTGAACCCGCCCAAGTCTTGCGTTTGTCTAGCCGCGCACCGTGCGCCAAGATCCAGGTGTCGTCGCCGCTCCAGTAGGTGGTTGAGCAGCTTCAAAGAATCCATTCAATTGGCCAGGGGCTTGTCCGTTCTCTCAATGTTCCTTGACACAGCCTGCCTTCGCCGCCGCGTCGTAGGTGTGGGCTATGGCCCACTGGGTCGCACCGTTAGACGGTGATCCACGGCCCGCCTCTCGCAGGCTCTGAATGTAGCCTTCGCAACTCTGTCGGGCGTCGATCGTGCGGATGAGCCCCTCAGTCTGTCTCGAGGCATCCTTTTCAACGAGCGGTGCCAGCAATTTAGTAGCAGCAGTGTTAGCGGCATCTACGGTGGATTCGATAGGCGACTTCGAACATGCCGCAAGCACACTGGTCGAGAGAACCGTTATCACCAGCGGGCGCAATTTCGATGACTCCATAGGAGGCGCACGTTACTCCCGGGCTCGGAAATCGGCTACCTCACCGCGTATCGCGCCGCTGTTGCCACCTAAGTCTTCGAGTTCGTCGATTAACCCAAAATGCAGGCGGTGATACCGCAGGTGCTCAGGGTTTAGCTGGTGTTTCTTGTGGACAACTAACGTTCCCGAAATGCCAATAAGCTCAGGTCGGTGCGAATCCCAATGCTCCACCGTCGAATAGATAGCGGTGATTCGGGCAGAGGCAGATCAAGTTGTCTGGTGTGTCCGGTCCGTTGTGAGGCCGCCCTAGGGGACGAACGTGCGCCGCCTCGACATATTGACCAGCGGGACCCTCAAGGCGGGTGCCGCACACCTGGCAAGCGAAGGAGACCGGTGGCGTGCTGCCCACGACGATCCCAACAATTTTTGGCTCTGGGGCACCCGAACCGTGGTCCTAGTCAAGGGACGCGTTTGTGGCTCCCCTAGTGTGTTGCGCCAGCTAGCCGCTGGTCGTCCTCTTCAGCGAACATGAAGGTCGATGGCGCGGCGTCGACCGGAACGTCCAATCGCAGCGTGGCAAAGTCGCCGACGCCCGGCTTCAGCATCACCTGACCGACGATAGTCGTGCCCGGCCGGATTGTGCTGTGCTGAAAGATCGCCTCCGCCGCCTGTTCTTCATAGCCCGCGGACTTTGCGATTTGATGAATCCCTACCCCGGTCGCCGCTCCCACCGCAGCGCCCGCCAAAATTCCTGCAGCCGGATCATAGGTCTGGATGGTGCTGCTGTGATCCTGACGTCGACCGACCGATTCGTTGCGTAACTGAGTACGTCGTCGGTTTGGTGAGGCACGGCTATCCCGCGCCTGCCGCAGCTAAGCCTCCGACGACCGCCAGCGCGATCTGCTTCCTTTTTGCCGAGATCGGATCTCAACCGACACGCTCTTCCAAGGTGTACACGTGACACTCGTGGCCATCGAGATAGGCGTGAATGCTTTCCGGATCGAAGTCGACGTTGTGATTGGTCTTGTTCTGAACCATCAGAGTGAACGTCGGAATGTCGGACGGGGACTGATATCTGAAGGTCGGATAGATCGTAAGTACCGCCATCAGCCGTTTCCCAAGTAACCGCGCCGACTCCCTGATCGTACGTGACACTCTGGTTTGCTGTCGGTGCATACGAGGCCAGTTGCGTCGCGCAGCCAGATAGCAACACTAAGGTCGAACATGCAACGAAGGATTTCATATGGATCGTCTGCACAGCGGTCGCGATAGGTTTGCGTTGTGGAGCAGTTTGTGGTGCGCAGAGCATCATCGTCCGCGTACTGGCGCACACGACTTACGGCATAGTGTGCAGACTTCGTCACAGCCACCGTGTTGAAGTTTGTGCGGATCAAACACCGAGGACTGTCAGGAACCTGTCCGCAAACGGTGTCGTTAACTTAATCCTGTACTGCCGCTCAATGGTCGTCGACGGTCAACTACCGGTCAAAAGTAGACATGATCACTCATGGGTCACGAGGAGCCCGCGAATGACGTTGAGCACGCAACCCGAAGGACCGGGGAACCAAAAGACGGGCGGCTTTCCTGAGGCAAACCGTCCCTCCCGGTACTTCGAGACCCCCTGACCAAGCCAAGTGGACGCGCCTGGCAAGGAATTGGAAGTGCGATGTCTTTTCCCGGCCCGGCCACTGTTTGCCGCAATCCTTTGCCGGACCGCAGCGGAGCAGCTTACACCCGCACAACAAGTTTACCGATTCGGATAGAGCGCCAGTCATCAACTTGGCGTTCTTGCCCACTTCAAGGCGCTCGCTGTAGACAACGTTTTGCCTTGCGTCATAGCAAGCCCTGACCCGCAACTTGTCTTTGCCTACTGCGGCTTCCGTGGGGTTCGTGGCTAGTTCAGCGGCACCCAAGGTCGCCACGTCAAGAACTCCGTAACTAACCGCGCGCATGTACTTCCAACCGCTAGAACCTTCTTGGAAAGAAAACACATCGCAGTCGTCGTGGCTGACTGAGACTAGCGGTTGGCCAAGTTCAGCGCGCACCAAGTCTCGGCTGGTACCGGGCTGCAGAACGTTGTAGTCCTTTTTGTGTGGTTCATCGAGCGCGCGATTGATGGAACATGCTGAAGTTGCAGCGGCAATAACAAGTACAAACAAGACAACTAGCGTTTTCATAGACTGACCATCCCAAGGAACGCCCAGCAGAATCCGAGCATCCGGTAGCTTTTACTTGCTATAAGAAGAATCATCCGTGAGCGATTTAGCAATTAATTGGCGTTTGATGCCTGGCTGCCCAGCTAATGGCAGCGCATCACTTTCTCTTGATGGCGAATGAGAACCAATGCTCAGTGTTGGGTCTGTGGGCAATTCGTGGACCCGCTTTTGCCTAAGAGGAACGGTACCCGGATACCCCCCAAAAGGCGGGCTGCGTCTTGGCGCAAACCGCCCCTCCCCCGTCCATTCAGCCCCCCGCCGAGTTGAGCTGGCCCGTCGTGGCGAGACATCAGAACGGCGATTGCCGGCTGGGATCGATGGGGCTATTCTCCCTAAAATGTACCTTATCGGGAAAGATAGAGAGACCGAAATGGCTCAAGTCATTGAACTGCCGAAGCGCCTGCGTAAAGCCCCGATCGCCGTAAAATGGGAAAGTCCCTCCGCTGACGCCGGCCGAATTGGGCGCTACGCAGTCGAGAGTACCTGACGCCCGATGAAGTCGAACGTCCTCCTCACCGCCGCAGGCCGGCGCGGGCCGGCATGGCGCACGCGACCGCGCGCCTCTTCCTGCTCATGTTCCGGCACGGCCTGCGAGTCAGTGAAACAGTCAGCCTGCGCTGGGACCAGGTGGACCTGAAGGCCGGGCTCCTGCACGTGCAGCGCCTGAAGCATGGGGTGCCCTCGACGCACCCCTTGCGGGGACCAGAGCTTCGGGCTTTGCGACAGCTGCGCCGGGACTGGCCGGACGGTGCGTATCTCTTCGTATCCGAACGCGGCGGTCCCATGACCGCAAGCAACGTCCGAAAGCTGGTCGCTGGCGCCGGTGCTGCGCGCGCGCCTGCCCTTCCCTATCCACCCGCACATGCTGCGCCATCGACCGGCTTCAAGCTCGCCAATGACGGGCACGACACCCGCTCGCTCCAGCACTACCTCGGGCATAAGAACATCACGCACACGGTGCGCTACACGGAACTGGCACCCGATCGGTTCAAGGGATTTTGGAGAGACTGAGCCCGTTCAGTTTTGAGGGCTGACCGGCTCAAATCGGCCAGGCGGCGGCGCTTCTCCGGCAGGCGATCCGGCTGCTCGAGCAGGCGAGCAGGCAGGAGGTGAAGCGCTTCACCGCGTCCGGCGCCGGCTGAACGGATTCAGGCCGCCTGGCCGCGTCCGATTGTCTTGACCGTCGAGCGTTATGGGGCGCGCCGCATCCCGGCGGCCATGTGCTTGCGTCCAAGGAGCGCAGTCCCTCGGTAAGCGGCGTGCGCGGCTCCGTTCGCCGGGAAGGCCGGGGCGTTTCAAGGAGTTTTGCAAGGACTGATTGTCTCATAGGCGGAACGCAATCGCAGGCGATACAACTGCCAGGCTGCTAGCATCGTTGTTGCCTTCTCGGCCGCAAATTGCCGCACCTTGCGATTGTCGACGATCTCACCACGATCAAACATTTGCGCGACGTTTTCGCCATACAGCTTCGCTGTCTCTACCAGTCCATCGATTTCCGTACTGAGCAGCGCGTCTGGGTTCTTACCATCCCGTGTGGCGACGTCGACGAAATCGCGAGCGATCGCATCATATGTGGCGCTCGCTGCCATGCGCTCCGCGAGCATTGATTCCCAGAACAGTCGTACCAACTCAACTGTCGTGCGCACGTCACCGCTTAGCTCGAGGATAGACTCGACGTCGGCCCTCGAAATCACTGATTCCGCTTTGTTTAGCCCAATCGAATTCCTAAACTGGTTTAGTTGCGCAAAGATCGCGGTAATCTTCGCCTGCTTCCCAAACCCAAACATGCGGCACGTTTACCTGATCCAGTTGGAGGCTTGCCGCCGCCGGTGCGGGGAGAATCAGGCAGCCTTCTTCTGAGTCCAGGTCAACCCCTTGCGACTAAACTCAAGACGGCTATCGCGCCCGTGAATCTCACGATCAAGTGCGTTGAATCGTTCCGTCATTTCGCGCACTGCGGGCTTATCGCTATCGTGTTCCTTGACCCAAGCGCGCAATAGAAGCTCCGCTGATTTCTGTATGGGCGAGTTGCCCCGTTCCCACATGGGAGATGGTCTGCTCGTCAACGCCGACAACAGAGGCCAGCCGTTTTTGTGAGACGTCAATCTCCTTGCGCAGAAACCGAAATTCTTTCGCAGTGAGGTCACGCGGCAAACCGACCACTCCAGCCCGGATTGCCTTATGTAGTCCGGTAACATCGCCGATTACAACGACTTCATCCCCGTCTGCGGTCTTCCTCCGCGCAAAGCCGTTACATAGGTATACGTAATCCAGCCCGCATTCTTTGTACTGGTATGGCACTGTCATGTTGGTTTTACTTGTACGTGTCAGCGCCAGACGCGCCTGATAACTACGTGACTGTCTGGGAATGGGACTACGCGCTCCACCGCGGCGTTCACAAAGAACTCTTCACCCGCACTAATTATTTTCGCGGTGAACAGGAGCCGACCGTTTTTGGTGTCCTCCGAAAATTCTATGATTTCCGCCCACTTAACACCGTTTATGATCTGCATGATGTTGATGTCGAGAGCGACCATCTCAGCAGCGGCATTGATCGTGGCAATCGGCGCCCATCGCTCGAGTGCGGCGTAAATTGCAGCAACCACCCGCCGCCGCAGTATCGCTTTGTCGAGCGAAACGACGTTAGATGAGTCTCGAGGCGCTTGAGATACTGGGGGCTGCTCCTTTGCCATGAGCCCATGATAATCATGGGTCGTGGTGCGGCGTCAAGCAGGGCCGGAAGGAATCATGCGCCGTGCCTCACATAATGACGCCCGAAGCTCTAGGTGAAGCCAGGAATATCCATGTTCGTAGGCACCGCGTCGGTCGGCTGGGGCGGATGGCCAGCGACTCAAGACTAGTAGACGGGGTCCGTCGCCATGTCGGATCGGCGAACGGGCGCGGTGAGATCAAAGCGAGTACAGACGTCCTGAACGAGCTTTAGAAACCAATCATCCGCACTGGGCGAGATCCGGACCTCGGTGATAAGGGCGTTCAAATCCACTGGCACTACCTCACCGCGGTGCGGAAGGGGGGCGTCGATATCAATTACCTGTCCTCGGCCGCTGGGATGAAGGGGTGGGTTCCTGGAATAGAGAGCGCGGACTTCACGCTCGTGTTCATACGACTTGCGCTTGTATTCGAAGAGCAGATCAGTCGTCCAACCTTGCACGGCGAGCTCCGGAATTTCTTCATTCACAAAGTCGATGTACTTTACGGTGACGATCTTGATTCCAGGAGGGAGTTGACAGCGTAACCGCTGCAAATCGGACCTAATGCAGAGTGAATTGTCGCCGTCGGTGTAGTAGCGCCATAGCGCTGCCGACTCATGCTCACCGCCGAACCAACAGTTCACGTACACAAACTGGCTTGACCAGCGAAGTGCGTCGCCACTAGCCTTCGTGACCATGGCAACATGCTCCGGTTTTACGTTCGCCATTAGCTTCGGTCTCTCTTGAGCGAACTTAACCGGGACCGAGCCCTCGAAGGGATCCCCGAGGCTAGGCGCATTCGCAAAATAGAGGCCGCGCCGGAACAGCACGGACATAAATTTCGCAAGGCTCATGTATCGCCAGATTGTCATTTTTTTTCGGCTACGCTGCGGCGCGTTTCCTTTGAGGCCGTCCGAGAACGCCTTGTCGGGAGTCTACCTCCGGCTGTTTCGCCACGCTTCGAACTTCTCCGCCAGCGCCGCGGTGCGCTTGGCGGTGTTCTCGATGGGGCCGCGCATGGAGGGGTTCTCGGTGCGCTACACGGAACTGGCGCCCGACCGGTTCAAGGGATTCTGGAAGGACTGATGATATTTCCCCAGGTGGTGGGTTAAGCGTACGTCGCTCATTCACCGGCGTCTTGCCCGGTGTACGTGTCGTCCCCATTCATGAGTGCCAAGTACGCGCGTATGGCTTCCCCCGGATCCATTCCTGTAAGTGGCCTCCGCGGAGCCCTGTTGATGGCGACGTTAACGAGGGGCGCGTTGTCGGCTTGCGCCGGCCGGCCGTAACCCCGGTCCAGCAACGCCAGCGCGGCCTCAAGGCGGATCTTGTGGACGCCCGTGCGCATCAAGGTCACTAGCGTCGCAATGGCCTCAGCACCGCGAGCACGCGCCAGCCCACGGATCTCGCGTACGACTTCAGGCCGGCCCGACGGATTTCCGGATTGTCCCGGCCGCCACGGCCGGCCTCGACCACGGCGTCGCTGATGTTCACTGTTAGCAGTCATAGTGCGGTGCTCCAGAGAATTACGCGGGTGTAGCTCGTTGGCGTCAAGACCCATGTGAAGCTTCAGCTTGCCGCGGCTTTCGTAGCGTCCAATTTGTTGTGATTGTTGTATGCGTGCACGAAGTAGAGAGGCGATCCCCCCCTTCCTTCCCATACTCATCGTGTGCGCATACAACATTTTCAACATTTGGCGCCCTCACGGTCAGCGCGGCGGCTCTCGGCGGCTTCCTTTATGCGTTCGCGCGCGAGGACGCGGTGTCGTCGTTCCTTTTCAGCGACGGCTGCGAACCGCGTGTGCAAGCGCGGATTGATGGTAAAGCGTGTCGGCTGCGCCTTCTGGTAGCCGCCTTCCGATTCGCGCACCCATGCCAGATCGCCGAGGAGCCGCAGCGCGGCCGCCTGTACGCCCTCGTCGGCATCCCGGAAGCTGCTGATCCGTTGGATCAGATCGCGGCGCTGCAGTCCTCTGGCGTTGTCGAGGGCGAATCTGGCTAGGATGAATCGCGCGATGCCGCGGGCGAGTTCGTAGACGTCGGAACCACCCTTGCGCCCAAGGTAGAGTGCGACCGCGTGCTGGCTGGCGCGGCGAAGAAAGGCGAGCGCGACATTTAGCGTTTCGAGGGTATTGGCCACGCGGCCGGATCGCGCGCCCTCTCGTCGGAAAGGTTCACGATGTGCGCGCAATGGAACACGAGAGCGAGGCGCAGGGCGAGTGTTGGATACTTCGCCACGTGCGCCTCGAGGGCTGAGTCCAGGCTGCCGAGTGCTTCCTGCAGCTCAAGATTCTCGGAGCGCCAGGCCGTGAAGCGCTGTGCGGCCTCCCCTGACAGCGGCACGATGCCCTTGTGGGCGCGCGGTGCGAGATTCCAGAGTCTACGGATCGTCTCAGCGTAGTGTTCGCGCTCTGCTTCAATCTCGGCTCGTTGTGGCGCTTCGGCACGTATCTGCTGCCGCTGCGCGAGTACCACGACGAAACGTTGGATGAGGCCATCTTCCGGCAAGTGACGCGTGAGCCTTCGCATCGCAGCCGGTGTGGTTGCCGTAAGGATTGAGGCGCCCCAGTTCGGGAGGAACACGGTACCGCGCTTTACGCGCTCGATCGAGTGCGGACCACCGTCGAAGAGCCGCAGCCATTCGCCGCGATCGCGGCCGACGCCCCCGCTCTTGTACTGATCGAGGGTGCCCAGCCACGCCTCGAATTCATCAGTCGCAACCAATACGCCGCGAGGGTTGTCCGAGAGTACGTCGCTCAAGGCTTCGAGCGTCGCATCCCCGACGATCACGCGAGGCCGAGGCGGCTTGGGCTCATCTTCCGGGGCGGACTTCAGAGCATCGCGCCATCGCGCGTCGAGCTCAGCGTGCAACTTCCACAGCGGCGCGAGCATGGCTCGCTGGGCTGGCGATTTACCGGCACCGGGGCACCTATCACCAACAACCAAATTCGCGGTTGCGCGACCATTCCGAACTGGAATCGGCGCAGATTTGGATCTGATCGGGAATCGCTGCAGCGGCAGATACCACGGCCGCCGAGAGTGCGATGCTGGCATCGATCCCCGTTTGCTGCGCGTACAAGTTGGGATAGCTCGCGAGTTCCTCCGGCAGCTCTTTGTCCTCAAATGGAGTGGCGCTCAGTTCAGCGAAGAGGTTTACCGGATCGGGCCAGGATTCGAGCGCTACCGCACTCACAGCTGTGGTGGTATGTCCGTTCAATCTGGTACCGTGACCGCGAAGGTAACTCGCGTAGGTCGAAATGTTCGCGGCTGTCGGGGTTTCGCGCGCGAGTTGGGACAGATAGGCGAGTCCGCCCGCTGCGTCGAGCTCACCGTTTTCCGCGAGCTGCTCGCCTACGGTGATCGCGTCGCAAGATTTTCCGTCCGCGGCGAGCGCTGCGATCGCCCGGAAGATGAGCCGATGGTCGGGTCGGGTAAAGTCGTCAGCTTGAACGACCGACGCGACCTTTGCCCACGCCTCCGCATCGAGCAACAAACTGCCCAACACGGCTTGCTCACAGGCGGCGTTAATGCTCCCGACTCCCGCTTCAATCGCAGCGGACTCATCTTGCGGGGGTCGTGAACTCACGCGACACGAGTTTCAGTGCGCTGCGAGCGCACAGCCGCCAAGTACGCAGGAACATCGATAAGCACCCGACGACCGACGCGTCGGAATGCGTTATCGAGGCCGCGCTCGACACGATGGCGATAGATCCAGCGCCACGCATGGACGCTGCTCGGATATGCAATGCCCGCGTTGCGCAGCGAGTCGAGGTCGGTCAAGGGAACAAGGGTGGGCGTGGTCACGTGCGGTCCTCCGGTGCCGCGTGGTGCGGCGTTGAGACAACCTACACGTTGATTTACGTCGGGCCTGGCCTGGCCCCAGCACGATAGGGCTACGAAGTGGGAATTTTCCCTAGACAGAGCAGCTTTCGGATGCGCTCTCGATCCCAGCGGCGAAGTTTCTGACCCCGAGCTTTGATATATTTTTTAACTCGCTCCGCGGCAGTCATCGCGACGCCATTGGTCGTCAGTGCCCCTTGCGCGCGCCGCTGCCACTCTTGGAAGGCAGCAAGCGCCTTCTCGTCCGCTTTGACTTCGCGGTTCTTGTTCGGCTTCTGGCGCCCCGCGGCGAGGTTTTGTATTTGCTTTCGACCAGCTTCGTAGATCGGCTCGGCCAGGTAGCTACCGACGAACTTCCAGGCATCATCACGGTCAGGAGATGATGGCGGGTTGTCCAGAATCAGCCAGCGAAACGTGCACCAGACTTGCATTTCGTGGAGGAGATTGATCGGCCAGTCTTCGGATGATCTGACACGCCACTCACGGAACGAATCACCTTCATCCCTCTGAAACCGGACTGCATTCAACTGTTTCGTTTTGAGTCCCAGGCCCTTGAGACGCGAAATCAAGCCGTGTTCGCGCAGATATTTCGCTGGTTTCACGGGTGGTGACGTCGGATGCGTGGCCCGAAATTGCCGGGCACCTTCGATTTCCTCGGCAACACGCTTACGCATGTCCATGTCGTCGGGATCGGCTGCTTAAGGACCGCGTCGAACTGCCGCTTAAGGACCGCGTGACGGCTCTTCACGGTCCTGCGCTGAAGCTCCAACTTGCCTACCACGGCGCGACCTATTTCCCGAGAATCCTCTCGTTCATCTTCCGTAACACGTCCCTGACATCCTCGGCCGCGATGTGCACGTACCGGCTGACGACGCTCGACTTCCAACCGCCGATCGCTTTGAGCTGCTGTTCACTAGCGCCTCATGGGCAAGGTAAGTTGCGGCGCTGTGCCGAAGATCGTGGAACCGGAAGTCCGTCAACTTGGCCGCTTCACATGCTGTCTTGAAGGGCTTGGCATAGTCGTACTTACGGCCCTTCGGACTCGTAAATAGGCGGCCATCGAGCCTTCGAACCTTCCCGTGTTCCTTCACGAGTCGCAGCGTATCTCCATGGATCCAGACAACACGCGGCTCTGCGTTTTTTGTGATACGAAACAGGAGCCGCTGTTCCTTAGCGTCTACGTCATCACAAGTGAGGTTTAGCAGTTCGCCAGCACGCGCTGCCGTAGACAAGGCCAGCACGGTCAGCAAGTGCAGCGTCGGGTCCGTCGCAGTCTCGGCAAGCAGTCGAGCACGCTCGTCTTCCTTTAGATATCGAATGCGACCCTTTCCCTGGGGAGCTTGCCCACGGCTGACATAGGATTGCGCTCGAGCCAGTGCCATTCGCGCATCGCGATGGTGAAAACGTGGCTTAGACTAGCGAGGTAGTGGTTGACCGTTGTGGGGCTGCGATTGAACTGCCTCGCCGCGCCCTTGACGATCGACTTCGGTGACTCCGGTCTTGCCCGCGTAAACGGCTCACGTGAAAGCTTGCCTCGGTATTCAACCAGGATGGCCGGCGCGATCTCGCTCAGTTTCAGGTGTCCAAGCTTGTCTCGCCACCACTGCAGAGTTGCGCCACTCGTACGACTCCGCTTCTTCGGTACTTCCTCGGCCACGTAACGATCTATTGTCTCGGCCAGCGTCCGATTGCGTGCCTGCGGATCGCGGAAGTGCCGTCCCTCAATCATTTGCGCTTCGATCTTTGTTGCCCACCTCACGGCGAGCCGACGCGTCGGGAGGCTCTTCGTGCGTGCGGGAAACCCTGTCATGCGCACCTGCACATGGAACACTGTCTTGCCGCGTCTAATACGCTCTCTAATGGTTGCCATGAGGCACCTTCAAAGGGTTCGCTAAATGCACTTCCACTTTCAAGTGTGCCAAAAATGTGCCAGATAGGCCATTCTAAATGTAACTTATTGATTTTTATGCCGGCTGAGAGATTTGAACTCCCGACCAACGGTTTACAAAACCGCTGCTCTACCACTGAGCTAAGCCGGCATCGATGCTGCGTCCCTGGCGGGATCGCGCGGGCGCAGATTGTACCCGGCCCGCTTTTGTCAGGGCAGTTTCGGTGTCGCGGCGGCGGCCGCAGGCGGGGATGAGGCGGACGCCGTGGCGGCGGGAGACCGGGTCACGGCGGGCGCAGCGGACGCTGCCGGACAGGCTTGCACGCCGACCTTGGAACCGACGCCTTCGGCGAGCAGATCGTCAATCGGCACGCTCGAATTCTCCGTCGGCGGGGTCACGTCCACCCAGTACATCGATACCGGGAGCTTGCGTTCGGCGACCTCGGCCTTCAGGCCCAGGTGCTGCACCTGCTTCGCCCGCTTGTCGGCGCGCTCGCGTTCGCTGAAAAGACCGACCGACACCCGCCGGTCCGCAGCGCCGCTGTCCGCCAGGGCATGGGCGTCCGTAATTCCGTGAAAGACGAGGTCCTGCCGCACATGCTCGACCTGGTCGTCGGTCTTGAGTCCCCCGACGTACACCCAGAACCCGTTAGAGGTCTCGCCGGCGACGGCGCGCTGCTGCGGATCAAATCCCCTGTCCTTGAGCACTGCCGCCGCGCGCGCGCTGCTGCCGATGTCACCGAACGGTCCGATGGAGACGCAGCTGCCGGCTCCCGCGGACATGTTCTGCGCGACTTTATGCGCTGAGCCGGCGGCCGCACCCGGCGTCGGCTGCACCACCTCGTTGCGCATTTTCAGCCTGGGTAACTTCGCGAACGCGGCGTTCTCCGGAACGGGGCGCGGCGCATCGACCAACTGCGACCAGGCGAAGTAGGCGAGATTCGCGAACAGGAGCGCGAAGAGGACGTGGCGCACGTGAGGATTCTAGTTCAACAGCGCCGCCCACGGGACGCCGGCAGCTCTTGCGCCAACACCGCCAGTCCCTTGAGCAGAAGGTCCGGAACGCCTGCCGCGGGACTCTTCAGCAAGGGGCGTACCGCGGCGGATTGCCCACCCGTCACCACCACAAACGGCCGCCTGCCGGTGAGCTCTTCCGCCTCCGCCACGGCGCGATCAATGAGCGCCGCGGCGGCGAAGCGGGCGCCCTGCCGGATGGCGGCGCGGGTTGAGCGCGCCAGCAGCCCCCTGGCGCCGGTCGCACCACCGCGCGCGCGGCGGCGAATACCGGAGGTGCGGGTCAGCAGCGTGTCCACCATGAGAGCAGGTGCCGGAACGATCACCCCTCCCTTGTGCCTGCCATCGGCCGCAATGAGATCGAGCGTCATGGCGGTGCCGACGCCCACCGCCCACACCGGCACGCCCTTGAAGAGGTGATGTGCACCCACGGCCGCCACGAACCGGTCGACGCCGAGCCGCCAGGGCTCGTCATAGCCGACCGTGACTCCCCCACCCCGCCGCGGTACGGATATGAACTGCGCCTTGATGCCTGCGCTGCGCGCTGCGGCGGCAAATGCCCGGTCGATCTTCTTGCCGGCGACGCTCGCCACGAGAATCCGCGTGATGCCCCGCGCGGAGCCGATGACGCGGCGGGCGTAATCCTCCACCTGCCAGCCGGCGTGGGTCGCGGCGCGACGCGCGCCAAGCCGCCCCTGGTCAAAACGCGCCCACTTGATGCGCGTATTGCCGATATCGATCAGCAGCACCGCCATCAGGCAGGCCTCACGGTCACGTCCCCGGAGATGAATCGCCGCACGCCCTGGTCAGTCTCGATCAGCAGCGCCCCGTGCACGTCAATGCCCCGGGCGCGACCGCGCGCGACGCCATCCGCCGCGTGCACATCGACCGGGCGCCCATGCAGCACGTCCGCCCTGCGCCATTCTTCCACGAACGGACGCAGCCCCTGCCGCTCGAACTCGGGCAGCCCGCGCAAACAGGCCGCGATCACCGCGGCGGCCAGCGCGCTGCGGCAAGGCCGTTCAATTCCTGCCGTCACGAGATCCGTGGCCGGCAGACCAGTCGCCGCAATCTTCCGCAACAGCGTCGAGCCCAGCGCGACATTGAGCCCCAAGCCGATCACGACGCATGCGGGACCGGTGACTTCCGCCCGCAGGTCAATGAGAATTCCCCCCAGCTTTCGCTCGTCGATCAGGATGTCGTTCGGCCACTTGAGCGCAACTCCGCGAAGATCGAACTCGTTGAGCGCCCGCAAGGTGCACACGCCAATCGCAAGTCCCAGGGCACCCAGGTCCTCGGGCGCCTGTTGGAACGTCCACGATAACGACAGGCAGATCGCCCCGCCTGGAGGCGCGATCCAGCTGCGCCCGCGCCGCCCGCGCCCGTGAGTCTGGTATTCAGCGAGCAGAACCTCGGCGAAACCCGGCGGCGGATTGGGGCGCGACAGCAGCGCCGTGTTGGTGGAATCCACCGACCAGGCGACATCGAGTTGGCGCACGCGCCGCGCCAGCTCCGGCGGCAGTCGCGCGCGGACGCGCGCCGCCTCGAGCGGCTCCCCGCCCGTCACCAGGCGGTAACCGCGATTGCGTACCGCGTGCAGCGTCGCACCCAGACTCTTGAGCGCTCCGGTGGCCTTCCACACGGCACTGCGGCTCACCCCGAGACGCTCCGCCAGCGCCTCACCGGAGGTGAACTCGCCACTGGAGAGCGCAGTGAACACCCGGGCAACGAGGGGAACGGCCGGTGCTTTCATGGGAGGTCGCCTCCGCCACCCGCGCCCAGAAGCCACAGCCGCATGGCGCGCGGCTCGCAACCGGCGCGCATGCGGGCGATGTTGGCGCGGTGGGTAAAGGCGATGAGGACCGCGCTCACGATCCCGAAGCTCACCAGCGGGACACGCGGCGTCAGCGCGCTGACTGAGATCGCCACAGCCAAAGCGCAGGCGGCCAGCATGGACGCGAGCCCCACGTAACCGAACAGCACCCCGGCGAGAAGCCAGGTCAGGAGCATGGGCAGGAGCAGCCAGGGGGCAATGCCGGCGGCCGCACCGAGGAGCGTCGCCACGCCCTTGCCGCCCCGAAATCCATACCACAGGGGATACACGTGCCCCAGCAGAACTGCGATACCGCACAAGGCGACGCACCAGGCGTGCAGGGGCGTTTCCACGACCCCCGGCAACAGCGTCGGCAGCAGCGCCGGCATCGGGGCCGGCGCGAGAACGGCAGTGGCACACCATCCCTTCCCGATATCAATGAGCATCACCCAGAACGCAAACCCCGCGCCCTGGGTGCGCAGGGCATTCGTGCCGCCGGCATTGCCGCTGCCGGCTTTGCGAATGTCGACACCGCCTTTCAGGCGCCCGATGACGAGGCCACCGATGACCGAGCCCAGCAGGTACGACAGCGCTGCCTTTAAGATGAGCTCGATCACGAGGGCCTGAACACCTCGGCGATCATGCAGCGCACGCTGCCGCCGCCCACTGCTTCAATGGTAGGCACAGGAACCGTGAGCACGGCATCCGTGCACCCGGAAAGCTGCGCGAAGGTTTCGGGCCCGAGGGCGCGCCGCGCGCTTTGCGACATCACGAGCACGCGGCAATCGCCGAGCGCCTCGTCCCAGCTCGCGAGCTCCAGCATGTTGCCTGCGAACTGTCCGATGCCGGCCTGTCCGACCTCGATGATTTCCCGTCCGCTCGCGCTGAGTCGTGCCAGCACGCGCTCGCGGTCGGAAGCGGCGATCGCCTCGCTGCCGATGACGACCGCCCGCGCGCCGATGCACATGAGGACATTGGTGTGATAGAGCGGCATGCCGCCCGCGTCCGCAGCCTGAAAAATCACCGGCTCGTAGTTGAGCTCGCGCGCCCAATCCGCCACCACCTCCGGGTGCGTGCGCGCGGAGGCGCAGGCGTAGGCGACACGGGCGATGTGATCGAGCACCAGGCTCCCGGTGCCTTCCAGAAACTTCCCCCGCGCCTCGTAGTGCGTGAGATCCAGCAGGCGTAGCAGCTTGAAGCCGCCCGCCTTGGCCACCGCTTCGATGACGTCCTGGCGGCGCTCGGCACGCCGGCTGGCGCTCTGCATCGGGTAAAGCACCACCGTCCCGCAGGCGTGGAAGCTCACCCAGTTGTTGGGGAACACGGCATCAGGCTTCGGCGGCGCGGCCGTGTCATCGAGCGCGATCACCTGCACGCCCTCGCTCTTAAGCGCGTGCGCAAGCTGCTCGAACTCGGCGCGCGCCAGCTGCGCGGTCGCCGCCGGGTCGCTCGTCTGCTGGTGCTGGAAAGTGTTGGTGAGGGCCGTTTCGGCGTTATAGCCGAAGGCTGCGGGACGGATCATGAGCACCGCGTCCGCGCACTGCTGGGCGGCACCGGCAGCGGAAGCTTTGTGGCCGTCGGCGGGAGTCTGCGGCATGGCCCATTCTCGCACGTCCGCAAAGTGCGAACCCGGGGCCGAAACACTTAAGCGCGCAGCGCCTGCACCCGTTCACCGCTACCGGTGGATTCGAGGTCGAGCATCGGCAGGCGCTGGGTGAGATCGAGCGGCTGCCCGGAGAGGTAGCTGAGGCAGTCGGCGGCCGGCGCCGGCCGGGCGAAGAGATACCCTTGCGCGTAGGTGCAGCCGAGCTGGCGGACTTTCTCCAGCTGCGGCCAGCCCTCGATGCCTTCGGCGACGACCTCGATGTGCAGATGCCGCGCCATGGCGATGATGGCGCTGACGATCGCCAGATCGCTCATGTCGGTGACGAGATCGCGCACGAAGCTGCGGTCGATCTTGAGCGTATCCACCCGCCAGCGCTTCAGGTACGAAAGGCTCGAGTAGCCGGTGCCGAAGTCGTCAATGGCGATATGCACGCCGAGCTCGCGCAGTCTCCCGACCGCATCCTGGCTCGCCTCGCGGGCGCGCGCCTCGCGCCGTTCGAACACCGCGCTCTCGGTGAGTTCGACCTGCAGCATCGCCGGCTCAAAGCCGTACTGCTTGGTGAGGCGCGAGATCGACTCCGCGAGATTCGAGCGTTGCAGCTGCACCGCCGACACGTTGATGGCGACCGGCACCAGCTGGCCACCGGCCTGGCGCCATTGCGCCATGTCTTCGAGCGTGCGCTGCAGCACGAACTCGCCGATGGGCACGATGAGGCCGGCCTCCTCGGCGATGGTGACGAAGCGTTCCGGGCGCACGTAGCCATGGTTGGGATGTTTCCAGCGCAACAACGCCTCGAGCGCCGTCACGCGCTGGTTTTCGATTTCGACGATGGGTTGGTAATGCACCTCGAGCTGGCGGCTTTGCAGCGCCGTACGCAGGCTCGATTCGATGGCGATGCGCTCTTTCAAGCGCTTGTCCATCGCCGGGCTGAACATCTGGAAGTTGTTGCGGCCCTTGTCCTTGGCCTGGTACATCGCCGTGTCCGAATGCCGCAGCAGCTCACCCATGTCAGTGCCGTCGCGCGGGTAGAGGCTGACGCCGATGCTGACCGTGGTCACGAGCGTGCGCCCATCGACCACCATCGGCGCCGACAGCGCCTCGGTAATGCGGCTGGAGGTGTCGCTGACGGTCTCGTTGCCGGTGATGCCGCGCAGGATGACCACGAATTCATCGCCGCCCATGCGCACCACGAGATCCTGGGCGCGCACCGTGGAGCGCACGCGCTGCGCCACCGTCTTCAGGAGCTTGTCGCCGGTATCGTGGCCGCGCGAGTCGTTGACGTGCTTGAAGCGGTCGAGGTCGAGGAACAGCACGGCCAGCATGGTGCCGCTGTTTTTCGCCTCCTCGATCAGTCCGGGGAGCGTCGCCGCCAGATACAGACGGTTCGGCAAGCCGGTGAGATGATCGTGGTGCGCAAGGTGGTCGAGCTGCTGCTGCTTTTCCAGCAGCCTGCTCTCGGCCCGGCGCCGCACGGTGACGTCGTGCACGCCGAGTGCGACCACCTCACGGGTACCGAGGGTCATGCGATGGCAGGTCCCCTCGACGTTACGGACCGAACCGTCCTTGCAGTGCTGGTGCATCTCCACCGGCGTGCGCAAGGTCGCGGACTGCAGCTGCTCGAGCAGTCCCTTCGCGTCCACCCCGTCGCTGGTGAGCACGTCCGACAGGTGCAGCGCACACAGCTCCTGGAAGGTGTAGCCGACGCTGCGCATCATGGCGGGATTGCCCGACACGATCTGATGGGTGGTCACGTCCACGACCAGGGCGCTCGTCGGCCACTGCTCGAAGGCGTCCTGCTGCGTGGCATCGCGCGCCCGCCAGCGCCGACCCTGTGGCCGCAGGCGCCACACGAGCGCGAGCGCGAGGCTGGCGCAGACGACGCCGCCAAGCGCGCCAAGAGCGAATGCCAACTGGTTCACACTTTTCCCTGGGCTGAGTTCCACAAAGTCTGGCGGAAAGGCCCGGTGGGCAGTCGTGCGCCGCGCACAGTTCGGGTCTTAACTTGTGACGGCGGTGCACGCTGGGGCCCGCCGCGGGGGGCCGTGGGGCACAGACCGGTCAGGCCGACTCGAAGCTGACCTGACACGGTGCGCCACGCTCGATGGCCGCACCAGCACCGCCCGCCACGATCACTGCATTCTCGCCGAAGGTAATGCCGCGCAGCGCCTTGCTGAAGCGGAACTTGCGCAGCACCGGCAGCGGGTCGGTCGCGGGCTCGCCCGTGAGGTGATCGAGCGAGGGAATCGCACAACGGGTACAGGGCTTTACGAGACGCAGCGTCACCGGTCCGATGGTCAGCGTGTCGATGCGATCCTCGGCCCAGGCGGGCAGCCCCTGCAGCACGATGTTGGGCCGGAAGCGCTCCATCGGCAGCCGCTCGCGCAAGCGATCATTCAAGTCATCGAGCGAGGCCTCGTTGCAGACCAACACGGGGTAACCATCCGGAAAAGTCAGTGGTGCCGGCGTGCTCCCCGCAAACTCAAGGTTCGCGGTGCGTTCCATGCCAGGCGCCACGCGCACGAGTCGCACCGGCCGGCCAAGGACCCGACTCACCCACTCGTGGGCGGCGGAGCCCTGCTCAACGCCAACGCAGGCATCCTTCCAGACGCGCACCGCCACCTCTTCACCGCTGGCTGTCAGCGGGACCTGCAGGCCAGGCATGCCGGGAGCGTTCAGTACCAGCGCGTGCGCGGTGATCTCGGGCACGATGCGCGCCAGGCGCGGATGGGTGCGCTGGCTCAGAAACGTGCCCTTCGCATCCACCACCATCCACTGACGGTCCCACGACAAGCCGGTGGCGGCGAGGAGCACCTGCGCGCGGGCAATGCCACGCATGGACTTCACCGGGTAGACGTACAGAGCGCTCACCGTTGGCACGCCCGGAAGTCTGCCATATGCTCATTGACGCCACATGCACCCCGACGGCAAATGAGGGAGCGTCCATGCCGATCCGCAAGAAGACGAATAAGAAGCGCGCCAGCGCTGGCGGCATCGCGCGTGGCGCGATGACAGCCATGGTGAGTGCCAGCGTCATTTTCGGTGGTCCGCAGGCGCAGGGGCGCACCCAGAAACCCGCCCTGCACGGACGGCACTGGATGGCGGTCACGGGCAAGCCCCTCGCCGCGACCGCGGGTGCCAGGATCTTCGAGCAGGGCGGCAACGCGGTGGATGCAGCGTGCGCAATGATCGCGGCGACCTCGACCATGTGGGACACGCTGTCGTGGGGCGGTGAGACCCAGGCGCTCATCTACAACCCCAACACCGGCAAGGTGATCGGCATCAATGCTTTGGGGGTAGCGCCCACGGGCGCGACCCCGGAGTACTTCCACAAGCTCGGCATGCGATATCCGCCCGAGTTCGGCCCGCTCGCCGCCGTCACCCCCGGGACCCCCGGCGGACTCATGACCATGCTCGCCGAGTACGGCACCATGACCTTGAGCCAGGTGCTCGCACCCGCGATCGAAATGGCGGACGGCTATCCGATGGAAGCGGAGCTGGTCAGCACCATTGAGCACTACAAGGCGGAGTTGAAGAAGTGGCCGGACTCCAGGCGCGTCATGCTGGTGCACCTGGGTAAGGAGCACGAAGCGCCCGAAGCTGGCGAGATCTTCCGCCAGCCGGATCTTGCCGCGACGCTGCGCAAGCTCGTGGAAGCCGAAGAGCAGGCGCGCGCCGCCGGCAAGGACCGCAGGGCGGCGATTTACGCGGCCTACGAGCGTTTCTACCGCGGCGACATCGCGCGCGAGCTCGTGAGTGCGGTGCGCGATCTCGGCGGGCTGTTCACGCCGGAGGATCTCGCCCGCTGGAAAGTGAAAATCGAAGCACCGGTGCACACACGCTACAAGGGCGTCGACGTCTACAAACTCACGACCTGGGTGCAGGGGCCGGTGATGCTGCAGACGCTCAACATCCTCGAGAATTTTGATCTCAAGGCGATGGGCTACGACAGCGCGCAATACATCCACACGCTCTACCAGGCGATGAACCTCGCCTATGCCGATCGCGACTTCTACTACGGCGATCCGGATTTTTCGCCCGCACCGCCGATCAAGGGACTGCTCTCAAAGGACTACGCGCGTGAACGCGCGAGACTCGTGCGACCGGACCACAACGATCCGGACATCCGGCCTGGCGACCCCTATCCCTTCGAGGGCGGCAAGAACCCGTTTCTTTCGATCCTCGGGCAGTGGCACACGACCATGCCAGCAGCCACGCCCACCAGCATGGCGGAATTTGACCGCACCTTCCGCCTCGGCACCACGAGCGTCGAAGCCGCCGATGACAAGGGCTGGGCGGTTTCGGTGACCCCGAGCGGTGGCTGGGTGCCGGCGGTGATCGCCGGCCGCACCGGCATTGGCCTGAGCCAGCGCATGCAGTCCTTCGTGCTCGACGCACGTGAGAACCCCTACAACGTGCTCGTCCCGGGCAAGCGGCCGCGCGCGACGCTCACCCCCTCGCTCGCGCTGAAGGACGGCAAGCCGTTTCTGGTCTTTTCGGTCCAGGGAGGCGACACCCAGGACCAGAACCTGCTGCAGTTCTTCCTCAATATCGTCGAGTTCGGCATGAGCGTGCAGGAGGCGACCGAGGCCGCCAACATCACGAGCTACCAGCTGCGCGATTCATTCGGCGCGCACCAGTCCTTCCCCGGACGGCTCACGGTCAACAGCGCGACGCCTGCCTGGGTGCGCAAGGAACTCACGCGCATGGGTTACGCGCTCGAGTTCGAGGAGCGCAGCTCAGGGCCGATCAATGCGATTTTCGTGGACCAGGCGCACGGCACGCTGTGGGGCGGATCGAGCAACCACGGCGAGGATTACGGAATTGGCTGGTGAGGGGAATACTGCGCGGGTTATCTGGCTATCGGGGATGCTGCTAGGCGCGCTGGTGTGGCCGAGCGGCGCCGCGGCTGCGGATAAGGTCGAAGTGGGGGCGGTTCCGCCCTGGGTACGGCCGACGCCACTGCCCGCCGACCACAGTCCCGCCGACGACGGTGCGATGAAGTTCCTGCTCACCGACTGGCAGGTCCGGTTCTCGACTTCAGCCGATGAGGCTTACTTCAATAATGTCGTGCGCGTGCAGACGCCGCAGGGGCTCGCCGCCCTGGGCACTATCGCTCTGCCATGGAACCCTTCAACCAGCAAGCTCACGGTGCATCACGTGCACATCGTGCGCGGCGCGCAGGTAATCGACTTGCTGGCGAACGGGCCGGGCTTCGCGGTGCTGCGGCGTGAGAACAGTCTGGAATACGCAATGCTCAACGGCATTCTCACGGCGGTGCTGCAGCCCGCCGGGCTGCAGGTTGGCGATGTCATCGATCTGGCATTCACGATCACACGCCACGACCCGGTGCTCGCGCCAACTTCAGAATGGGTCGTGGGCGGCTGGCCAAATCTGCCGATCTCGCAGCTGCGCCTGCGCGCCAGCTGGAAGGCACCGACGGTGATGCGCTGGCAGGCGAGCGATGTCATGAAGGGGGTGCGCGAATCGCATCACCAGGATGAAACGGAAGTCACGGCGACGATT
Organism: uncultured Gammaproteobacteria bacterium; assembly: GCA_963793895.1. Lineage (GTDB taxonomy): Bacteria > Pseudomonadota > Gammaproteobacteria > Steroidobacterales > Steroidobacteraceae > 13-2-20CM-66-19. The sequence continues at coordinate 21,907 of CAWCBV010000004.1, read as the reverse complement.
GATGCTGTGGCGCCGGTGGCGCTGCCCAACCTGGCGCCGAGCCGTTTCCGCACCGGTCGGCAGGTGTTGTTCAGCAGCTTCACGTCCTGGACAGATCTCGCCAACCGTCTGGCGCCTTTGTATGCGCACGCAGCAACGCTCGCGCCACAATCGACACTGCAAAGCGAGGTGAGCCGCATCCGCGCCGCCGGCACCGACCCAGCGACGCGCGCTGTGGCGGCACTCGCGCTCCTGCAGGACCAGGTGCGTTATGTGTTTCTGGGAATGAACGAAGGCGCCCTGGTGCCCGCGGATGCAGAAGAGACCTGGACGCGGCGCTTCGGCGACTGCAAGGGCAAGAGCGCGCTGCTCGTTGCACTGTTGCACGCGCTCGACATCGACGCGGAGCCTGTTGCGGTCAACACGCTCGCGGGCGATAGCATCGGCACCGCGCTACCAATGGTCGCCGCGTTCAACCACGTGCTGGTGCGGGCACACATCGGCGGCAAGGTCTATTGGTTAGACGGCGCCGGCAGCGGTGACCGGGAACTCGCGGACCTGACCGCGCCGCCGTACCGCTACGGCCTGCCGCTGGTAGCGGGTGGTGAACTCGTATCGATCGAACCCGAGCCGCTGACTCGTCCGATCGAGGATGTGACCGTGCACATCGATGCCTCAAAAGGCATACCCGGATCCGCGCCGGTGCACGCCGATTGGGTGATGCGCGGCGGGTCGGCGCTGCTCGTGAGAATGAGTATGGGCAACCTCGCGCCCGCGGATCGCGATCAGACGATGCGCAAGGTGTGGAACGAAAGACTGGGCGAAGTGAAGATCGAGAGCGTCTCGGCCAGCTACGACGAACACACTGGTCTCGAGCACATGCTCATGGATGGCACGGTGCCGCTCAGCTGGAGCGACGGCCGCCTCGAACCGCCCGGACTGAAATTCACCACCAAAGAGGACTTCGCCCGTGCGGACGGTCCCCACAAAGACGCGCCGTTCGTGGTGCAGTTTCCGAGCTACATCCGGGTTCGCGAGGTCATGACGCTGCCGCCGGTCGTTGCACCCTATACCCTCGAGGGTGGCGACGTCAGACGCACGATTGCGGGGCTGGAGTTCCTGCGCCAGGCGCGGATCGAGAACGGCACGCTGACCGCTGAGATCAGCCGCCGCAGCCTGGTGCCAGAGATCCCGTTCGCAGCGACCATCAAGGCGTCGGACGAGCTGAAAGAACTTGGGGAAGCGGGCCTATATGTAAGGGCGCGCTCACGCGCGGTCGCGGCCCCGCCGCCGAGCATGCCGGCTGCGGGCGCGGCCAGCGGCCTGGCAAAAGACGCCGCCGAGGCGGAATTCATCCGTGAAGGCAACCTCGCAATGGATCGGGGTGACTTCAGCCGGGCAATTATCCACTACGACCACGCCTTGCAATTGGATGCCCGCAACGCCATGGCGCTTGCTGACCGTGGACTGGCTTACGTCCACAAGGAGGAGCCCGTCACCGCTTTGCAGGATCTGGACGCCGCCGCGGCGCTTAATCCGCGCAATCCTGTGGTGCCACGCGCGCGCGGCGTGCTGGCGTATAAACAGGGGGAGTACTCCGAGGCGGTCAGCGATTTCGCGGCCTCTCTAAGCCAGGAGCCCAACAGTGCGTTCACGCTGTTCTGGCGCTCGATGGCCTACAAAGAGATGGGTGACTATGAGCACGCGCTCGCGGACGCCAGCGCGTCGATCCAGGCGCGCCCCTCAGACCCCTCAGGATACGCGTTGCGGGCGACGGAGTTGCGCGAAAGCGGCCGCCCGCAGGAGGCGCCACACGAGGCGGACAACCTTATCGCCGCTAATCCTCAAAGCGCCGACGCCTACGCGGGCGCGGCCGAGATCTATGAGGCCGCGGGCAAGGACGCCGAGGCGAGGCAGGCACTGGAGCGCTCGCTCGCCATCGCACCCAATATCCGCGCCTTCAACGTGCGCGCTGGTTATCGGCCTGCCGAGGACCTCGCGGGCCGCCGCGCTGATGTAGACGCGGCACTGAAGCTTGATCCGGGTAACCGCTTCGCGCGCAGGCTGCTCGCCAGCGTGCAGGCGGATGCCGGCCAATACGCGGATGCTGTCACCACCATCAACACCGAGATATCGCGGCACGGCGAGTCGGAGTGGCTGCTCGCCGAGCGTGCGACCATGTACGCGCGCAGCGACCAGGCGGCGCTTGCCGACCAGGACGTCGCAGCGGCGCGTGCCATGGCGAAGTCGCCGATCGCGCTCAACAACCTTGGCTGGACGCTGGCGACTGCGGGAGTTGAGCTCGAAGCCGCTCTTAGCGCCTGCGATACCGCCCTGACGGCTCAGCCTCGCCATGCGACTTTTCTCGACAGCCGCGGCCTGGTGCTGCTGCGCATGCAACGCTACAAGGATTCGATTGCCGCCTACGACGCTGCGCTGCGCGCGCGTCCCACGCAGGCCGTATCGCTCTACGGGCGCGGTGTCGCGAAGCGGCGCAACGGCGACAGCGCCGGAGGTGACGCTGACATTCACGCCGCGCTCGATCTCGACGCGCACGTCGCCGAGCGCTTTGCGGGCTTCGGGATCAAGCCATGAGGGGTTAGCGTGCGGCGCTGTTCGCCCTGCCCATCGCGAAATATCGCACCAGGTTATCCAGCGACGCGTCGGTACCGCTCGTGTGACCTTTGACCATGTCTTCGCCGATAAAAGACACCAGCTGAGTCGTGTTCCTGAGCCGGGTATTCTCACCATCTGGGGCCAGTTCAAGTGTGGTCAGGGAAACGCACAGGCGTCTGCCGTCTACGGTAATGGTTTCGCTCGATACCACGCGGCAGTCGGGCACGATGTCCAGGTAGTGCGTGAGACCATGAATGTTAGGGTTCGACCGCGAACCGCAGCGAAATCGATCCTGCCCGCTTTCGCGAAAGTCCGCCGCGTCGTAAATCAGCACGGCCGTGTCGGACGGTGTTCCCCACTTGACGCGCGCAACCGGGTCTGCGAAGGCGGCGAATACAGCCCGTGGTGACGCTGAGATCTCGCGTTCAAACACCAAAGTTGTATGCAGCGGGGGCATCGCGTCGGCGGTAGCCTACCAGCCCCAGAACCTCGCCCGCGACATAGGAATGAGGTGCTGCCCGCCGGCCGCGCCTGAGGGCGTGACGGTGGCGCCTTTGGGTGTGACGGTGGCGCTTTTTGGCGTGACGGCGGCGCCCGAGGGTGTGACGGCGAGCTTTGCCGACAGGAAATCGTAGATCCCCTGCTCGCCCATCTTGCGCGCATCGGCAAGCTCCCCACCCTTGGTGGAGTAGATCACCTGGTCATCGGCGCTAAGTTCCACCACCGCCGGAATCCCCATCTTGATCGGATTGCCATAGTGCTCGGCGAGACTCAGGTTCTTGTCGAAGTTGCCGACGTCGATTTTCACCACTTCGAACTTGCCTTCGATGAGGGCCCGGCTGCTGCCCTGCAGCGCCTTGTCCAGGTCGCGGCAGTCCTTGCACCAGTTGGCGCCGAAAACGAGCAACACTTTCTTGTGATCGGCCTGCGCGACGCTAAGCGCGTGCCTCACGTCCGCCACGGCGTCCGCCTTTTCGTTGTACGGCCATTGCGCGGCGTTGGCGGTGCAGGCAACGAGCGCCAGGGCGATGAGTGCAAGAGACCTGTTCATGTTGAGTCTTTCGTTCCGTGCCCTGCGGGTGCCCGATGTGATCTTGCATGATGCACCCGCCGGGATAGCCATAGAAGAGCCCCCGCCTAATGACAACCGCCAGCCCAGCGCGTTCCCAAGCACGACCCGGCTCGCCTGGGTCGGCTTCGGGCTCAGGGGGTGGATTGCCACGCGTTTGCGCTCGGCGAGGCGCCCCCGCGCGCTGCTGCGGACCTGAGCTAAAGTGCGCCGATGTCTGTACCCGAATCTGTGAGACAGGAGCTTATGAACGCAAGACCTCGGGAATTTGTCGTCGCCGTTGTGGCGGGCGGAATCATCGCCGGGACTATCGACATCGGGGCGGCCTGCCTGATCAACTGGCGCAGCGTTCCTTTCATATTGCACTCGATAGCCGGGGGCTTGCTGGCGGAGCAGTCCTTCTCGGGCGGCATGCGCACGGCAATCCTGGGCGCCCTGCTGCAGGAGGCCATGGGAATTGTGATCGCCGCCGTCTTTGTCAGCGCCACCCGTGTAATGCCTGCGTTGCGACGCTATTGGATCCGGGCAGGTCTCGCGTATGGCGTGGTCATCTTTTTTGTCATGAATTACGTGGTCGTGCCGCTCTCGGCCTGGCACACCATGCGGCATTTCTCCGTGGGGGAGTTTGTTGCCAACCTGCTCGCCATGCTGCTCTTTGGAGTCATCGTGGCCTATTTTGCGCAGCGCCAATCGGTGCGGACTGCGATGACTGCGATTCCAGTGGACGGCGATGCCACTAACAGGGAAGCAAGATCATGACAGCACGTGGACGGATAGCTCTTGGCGCCATCGCAGCGGCGACGTTCATGGCATCGCAAGCCGCTGCGGCGGTGGCCGAGCCTGCCACAACGCCCACACAGGCAGCCGCGACCGAGCGCGACGGACAGCATGACTTTGATTTCGAGGCCGGTCACTGGCGAATTCACCTGAAGCGCCTAGTGCATCCCTTGACGGGTTCTAAGACCTGGTTCGAGTTTGATGGCACCTCAGTGACCCGCTTGCTGTGGAATGGCCGCGCCCAGATCGAGGAATTCGAGACCACCGCCACAACCGATCACATCGAAGGCCTGACGCTGCGCACCTACAACTCCGAGAGTCACCAGTGGCGACTCTACTGGGCCAACAGCAACGACGGCCTGCTGGTGGTGCCGCAGATCGGTGAGTTCAAGGCTGACGTGGGTGAGTTTTACGCCCAGGACATTTTCAACGGCAAGACCATTCTGATTCGCTTCCTCTGGTCGAAGACCAAGGCTGGACGCGGGCGCGCCGCCTCGCTATGTCTTGGGTTGCGGCGCGTTCTTGCGCTTGAAGAGCTCGATCGAGGTCTTGTTGAGGTGTTGTCGGTCGGGATGGCGTGGCGGGCTCAAGGCGTCCCCTTCTTTGTCTTCCACAGGACGGCCGCCGTCTGGCTGGTCTTGGGATCGACGATGATCCACACGGTGCGCGGGTCGGCCTTGCGATCCGGCGGCCAGAACATGATGAGCTGACCGACGTTTACCTCGCTCCAGTTCGCCGGCAGCCGCTCGTGATACCAGGCGGCCACGGTCTGGGGCGGATCGGTGGTCAGGATCTCCGAGACGCTGGCATTCGGATCCGCCGTCTTCGTCCCCGGCAGCAGGCCCGTCCCGCTACCAACCTTGGTCACGGCGTTCGCGTAGCGGGGGAGCCCCGAGCTGTCGTAGCGGAAATCGAGCGCCCGCACCCCGTCCGACCCGGGCTTGGTCACGTTCGGCAGATCAAGCGGCGGCGGCGCGACGCCTGTGGTGCCTTCGCCGCCGGGGCCCTGAGGGACGAGCCCCGTGCCCATCTGCTGTTCCGGTGGCTTCCCGTGGGCGGGAGGTGCCAGCTTGTCGTCCTTGCCGCTACCGTCGGGCGCATCCCCCGTCGCGTCGCTCCCGTCCGCCGCCTTGTCAGCACTGCTCCCGGATTTGCCACTGAAGGTCTCGTCATCCCCGTGCGCCTGCCACTTGTGGCCGCCTCCCAAATCCCCGTCGCCGCCTGCGCCCTTGCCGCCGCCCCCACCACCGCCCTCTGCGGGGCTCGTGCTGCTGGAGCCCTTGCGGTCGGAGGTGCCCGAGTCCGGTGCGCCGAGATGTACCGGACTGCCCTTATCGGGAGCGCCGCGACTGCCCGAGGACCCGTGCGAGGCTTGCTGTCCGCCCTCCTGCGTCGCCGCCCGCTTCGTGCACCCCGGCGGCTGCTGGTGCAGCTGGTACCAGGCGAGCAGGAACCCCAGCACGAACGCGATGATGAGCGCCACGATCCAGCGGCGCCGCTCACGGCGGCTCATGCCGTTTGCCGCGCCGGCAGGCGGCGCGCCCGGAACTGCAGGGGTGGCTGACATGGCGCTACTTCTGCGCCGCCTGCGCCGGGGCGCTCTGCGACTTCATGGCCTCGAGTTTGGCGAGGTCCACCTGCCCCATGGCCGCGTGAACCGTGTCCATGCTGACGCCGGTGCCGTCGACATCGACCTCGAAGCGCCTGGCGACGATCACCTGCAGCGAGCCCAGTTGGCTTGCCTTGGTGAACTTCTCATGCATCGACCGCCCGCCAAGGGTCACGTCCTTCTCGTAGCCGTCATCGCTCTCCGAGTCGGTGTCCTTGGGCATCATGCCCGACATGCCCATGATGCCGGCGACGCCGGTCAGGTCGGTGATGCTGACCTTGATCGACTGGCTGCCCGCGCCGTGATACTCGGCGTGCGCGGAGGCGCTTTTGACTCCCATGCTCTGGGAATTGGAGCCGCCGCCGTTGGTGCGCTTCATGCCGGGGAGCTGCGCCGGCAGCAGCGCTTGCAGCGAATGGAAGTCGACCGGAGCCACGGGCTGGCTGCCGCCCATCGACGCGCCCACGGAATTCAAAAAGCCGCCCAGCGCGTCGCCGAGGTTGGGAGCGGCGGCCGGGGCGGAGCCGCCGCCGGTGTTGCTTTGCTGTGCGGCCTGGGCCGCGGCGGCGGCGATCAGCAGCGCGGCGCACAGCACTGCGCAGCGAATGGGTCTGCCGTGCGGTGCCGGCGCGCGAGCGTTTCCGGCCGCGTGCGGGATCTTGCTGCTAGGATTCATGGGGTTCCTCCTGGTTCAGGTTTTGGCGGCTGACGCGCAGCCGGGTGGCGCTTGCGTGGACTCGTCGAGGATCGTGGCCTCGGGACCTTTGATGAGAGTCCCGGACTGGTCGATGCGGTACTTGGTGAACGCGGACAGCACGGTATTGACGACGGCAACGAACGGACCAGCGAGCTGGTAACCGACGCCCGAGAACACCTTACCGTTCATGTAGCCGGCCTTGCAGGCCGTCAACGCGATGCTCGACTGCTTCACTACGCTGCCGCCGAAGTCGAGACCGACGTAAATGCCGGTGTTGAAGCCGAAGGCGCCGATGCCGACCATCGGCTGCACCATGAAATCGAGCGCCATCGAGTTGATGCCGACCGACACCCCGTCCGCCGTATTGCCGAAATCCGTCTCCGCTTTGGGCTTGAGGCTCGGTTCGACCGCGGGTCCGCCGTCCCAGCCGATAAACAGCTCGCCGGTCAGGGTGTATTTGGCGTTGGCGGACAGGGTGGAGGTCTTGGCGCTGAAGCCGGTGTTGAGCACAAACTTGGTATGCACGGTGAGCGCGAGCGGCACGCCCGCGATCGGAATGGGGAGCGTGAGGTCCATCGGCAGCTCGCCGAGCTGGTGCGCGTTGACGAAGCCCTCCTTGGCGGCCGAGGAGGTGAACTCGAACGTCATGGCCGCCGCGCCCGAGAGGTCCATGCCGAACTTCTTGATCGCGGCATCCTCGATGTCCAGCACGAAGCGGACCTTCGCCTGCCCGAGCCGCAGCCTGCCCTCCGACTTCACGAACAGGCCCTTGGCGTTGTAGTCGAATTCGAGGCCGAGGGAGCCGTCGGAGCCCGCCAGCGGATACACCTTAAAGGCGTCGTTGAGATTGAAGGGTTGCGGGTTGCCGATGCTGGGCGCCGGCGCAGACTTCAGGGCACCGGGCGCGGCGGCCGCTGCGTTCGCCACGGTCGCAGGCGAGGGCGGAGCCGCGCCGGGCACAGGCGCGAACAGCGTGCGCACCAGATGGGGGATCGCGTCTTCAGCGCTCCACGCCGTCGTGGGCTTGGCCGAGGGCGGGGCGCTCAGATCGAGGACCGATGGGAAGTCCGGCGCGGTATAGACGATCAGGTCCTGCGGATTGAAGTTGCTGTCGATGAGGAAGTGGCCCTGATGGATCACCTCGGTGATCTGCACCGGTGCCAGTTTCACGGTGACCGTGCCGCCTGCGCGCGTGATCTGGCCGATGCGGCCGACCGCGCGCCCGGTGGCGAACACGATCTTGCCCTCCTGGAGCTCGTTGACGTGCGGAGCCGAGGCGTCGAACACCCAGGTTATGCCGTCGCTTGCGGCCATCCGGATAGCCTTGTCGCCCTCCTCCATCAGGATCACGTCGGGCGCGTAGGTGACACGCGGGTCGTGCTTGGGCGCGATGCCGTATTGCAGCTGTGAGGGGGTCAGCGTGTGCGGGTCGAGGGGCACGCCGACCACCGCACCTGGGTTCTCCTTCCGGTCAAAGAACCGATCGCCGGCGGACTCGTCCGTGCTGGAGCGGGCCGTCTCGGGCTGCAGGGTAGCTGGTGGCGAGATCGGGGCGGGGGCGCTCTGGTGCTTCCCGCACCCCGCAGCCAGGAGAGCGACCGCGAGAGCGCCTGCGAGGGCGTGCCCGGCATGCACCGTCCTGAAACCCCACATGATGAGCACCCCGCGCAGTCCGCTGACAGGCGCAAGGCTGCCTGCGGCGGGGCAGGGAATTCCTAGCCGGCGGGCTGGTATTTTTCTGGCAATCCGATGGCAGCCGAGCGCTGCAATAGAAAAGCCCCTGAGATCTTTCGATCTTCAGGGGCTTTTGGTTGTAAGCCTCGCGATGACCTACTCTGGCACGCCTGAAAGGCACACTACCATCGGCGCAGAGCGTTTTCACTTCCGAGTTCCGAATGCGATCGGGTCCCACGCTTCTCCAATCCTTAACGCTCGCTGACCGCGCCGTGATCTACCTCGCCACGGCGCATCTGCGCTCCGTCAGATAGGGCGGGGGCGGCGTGGGATGCGTTGCTGGGAGTCGCGCCGTGAGTTACTGTCCCACAGCATGCTGAGCGCCAATTCCCGCCGGATCGTCGCCAGCAGTCTTCTGATACTAGCCGCGGCGCTGGCACCCGCGCACGCGCAGCCGGCCACTGAACCGGCTATCACATCCGCGCAGGCGAATGAGATCATCTCTGAGTTGCGCGCAATACATCGGCTACTGGAAAAAAACGCGCCGGCGGCCGCGCCGGTCGCCGCCCCCGCCGATGAACGAGTCTCGATGACGCTGGGTGATTCGCCGCTATTGGGAAGCGCCGACGCGCCGCTCACCCTGGTCGAATTCACCGACTATCAATGCCCGTTTTGTCGCAGTTTCCACACGGGCGTGTTCGAAGAGATCAAGAAGAACTTCGTGGATACCGGCAAGTTGCGCTTCATCAGCCGCGACCTGCCGCTGCCCATGCACGAGCATGCGACTCAAGCGGCTGCTGCTGCACGCTGCGCAGGCGACGAACAGAAATTCTGGACGATGCGTCAGGTACTGATCGTCAATTCGCGCCGGCTGCAGCATGCCGACCTGCTCGCCTACGCGCGTTCGCTGCATCTGGACATGGCCGCGTTCACGCGCTGTCTGGATCAGAACAAATACGATGCAGCCGTACAGCGCGACGCCGCCGACGCAGCGCGGATCGGTATAACGGGAACTCCTTCTTTCGTGCTCGGCCCGACGGTCAGGGATGGGCCCTTCGTGGGAACGATGATCGTCGGTGCCCAACCCTATGCGGTCTTCGAGGCGAAAATCCGCGCCCTGTCGGATCGGCATTGACCCCCCGACTTACACGACGTCTCCGCGAGCGCACTCGTTAATGCCGCCCTGGGAATCCAACCGACTATTTCGGCGCCGGCAGACTGCTCGACCCACACCTGGAAGTCGCCGCGTCGGCGCAGCCGTTCGAACAGCAGACGTTCCCGCATGCCACGCCGCTCGGGCAGCACTTGCCATCGGTCGTGTAGCCGTTCAGGCAAAGGGTGCCGCATTTGTTGCCGTTGCACTCCCCTTGGCAACATTGGTCGCCGCACCACTTGCCAGCGCAACACTTGCCGTTGCGGATTTTGCTTGACTCACAGCACTCGCGATGACCGCCCATCCCCTCTGCGCAGACCAGCCCGGGGGGGCAGCAGGTCCCTTCATAAACCGTGCCCACCTGCATCCAACCGGCCGCGTTGGGCGGATTCACGACCTTGGTGCCGCAAACGCGCTCCTTTGGACAGCACAATGCGATGCTGCCGCCCTTGGCATTGAAGGAAAGTGCGGGCGATGAGTCTGTGAGACACACCGAGTCCTGCGCGCAGCAGAAGTTGTTGTAATCCTCCTGAGGACAGCCGGCCTCCCAACTCGGGCAGTCGGTGCTGAAGCCCCCGAGGCACACGTTCGGATAGCCGTCCGGGCAGCAGTAGCCGCGGGCGTCCTGGAGGCAAATGTCGCCCTTATTGCAGGTCGGGATCGCCGCGACTGCGGTGTGAGGCTTCGGGATACACAATTGCCCGAGGCACGCCGGGTCCGCGTTGCATTTCTCGAAGCACTTTTCTTGCTCGCTCGTCAGGTTGACCCAGGACGAACACGGACCGGGGTCGTAGAGAAAGATGATGGACAAAACGCATTCGACCGCATCGACGAAGCCGGTAAATGCGCCCGGATCGCATTTGTTGCCGCACCTACGGCAGGCGGGCTTAAGGTAGGCGTTCAAGTTGATCGAGGAGATCTGCTTCCCGCCCTCGGCGGGGTACTCACTGTATCCGGGCGCCGCTCTGGCAGTTCCCGTTCCGGTGGCTGTTGCAATCGCGGTTACGATCGCCGCTGTTATCTGCGGCTCGTCGTGACGTTCGCCAGACGCAGTGTCGGGTGTGGCGCTGTCCGACTGCGAGCCGCACAGCTCGGAGTCCTGGCGGGCTTTTGTGATCGCCGCTTTGACGGCATCGCGCGCGCCGGGTGGCTCCTTGACGTTCCACGGTTTGCCATCGGCAAACTGCAGCTTCTTACTCGACCCTTGCACGAATGGAACGATCGCCCGGCCGTCGACCTGACCGGTCAGCGTCTTGCCGCCGTCAACGGTCGTCAATTGGGCTCCTTTGAAACCGAATGCATCGCCGATCGTCACCCGGACCGCCTTCGAGGATTCCGTCGATACGTGGGTGATCTGGAACTGCTGTTTGCCGTTAATCAGCACCGTCTTGTTGTGCGTCATTCCCTTCAGATCCGACGCGCGGGTTGCGTGCAACACCACCGACTTGCCACCCGAGGTCGTCTGGCTGGTCATTTCATGCTTGAGGGCCGCTCCGGTGCTGGTCAGCGTGCAGGGTCCATACTTGAGTTTCACTGGGGCCGGGGGCACGCCCTTATAGCCGTTCGGAGTAGCGCGCGTCTTAAGCGCCGCCGCAGACAGCAACCTCGGCCAACCCGTGCCGGTCGCGACGGCCGTCAAAGTCGCGGTGGCGGCAGCAAGGACCGAGCGCCGCGACAGCGTGTCCGTGGCCAGCTGCTTCGTCAGGTCGTCGAACCAGTGATTCATGCGAGTGAACCTACAGTTGCGGTCATGCGGACAGTGTCGCCGGAGGACAGTTCTCGATGAGCGAGCGCGAAGAACGCCTGCGCGCCGGCCGCCAGCGCCGAAGCGATGCGTCCTTCGCTATTTAGCAGTATCGCCATCGGCGTTCCACTAGCACCAAACGCCCGGGAGATGTGCGATCCCTCGTCGAGGCCGACCGTCGCGGCTAAGTCAAGGCCGCGGTTGGTTTCGATGCTTCCGTCGGATACCACGATCAATCGCGGGGCGTTGGCAGCCTCGTTGGCTTCCCACGCCCGCAGCTCCGGCAGCATTCGCTGGCAGAAGCCGCAATGCTGATTCCAGAACAGCAGCAGCGCCGGCGCGCCACGCAGGTCGGCGAGAGCGATTCGGCCTCCGGCGAGCGTCGGCAGCGCAAAGTCGGGAGCTGGCTCACCAAGAACTACGGGCGGCGGACTTGTGAGCACCGGCAGCTCGCCCGCGCGGACCGCCTGCACCAGCCGTCGGATCGCCTCGGCACCTTGTGCGACAAAGCTCGCGATACGCCCGTCCGCGCTTATGACCACAGCCGCGGGCGTGCCGTTAGCATCATAGGCTTCCGCAACTTCGCGCTTGCCTTGCATGAAGCACCAGATCCGCGCCGACAACCGGCCCGTAGCTGCGATTCGCGTCCGCCGAGTCTTCAGTAATCACAGCGATCGTGAGGGTGTCGCGCATCTCGCGCCGCCATCCGGCAATCTCCGGCAGCAGTGCCTGGCACGGACCGCAGGCGGGATTGGAGAACAAGAATAACGCTGGCTTCTTCGCGCTCAGAACGTGCCCGAGGCTCCTCGATATACCCTCGAGATCCGGCAGAGCGAATGCCGGGGCAGGCGTTCCGGGAGTCAGGCCGGCGCGCGCCGGAGCCGGTGCGCGCCTGACTGCAATTCCAAGACGCTCTTCGATCCCCTCGAAACGCAACAGCATCCGTCCCTGCTGGCGCAGGACCTGCGCGAGCAGTGCGGCGATGACCCCGAGCAGGGCGAAGAGGATCAGCACCGCGGTCATCGCAAGCCATTCGGCAGCGGTGAGTGAAACCGTCCAGGCAACGTGCGCCGGGGCATCACGACCATAGGCGATGACCAGCACGGCAACGGCTGCGAGCGCGAGGTTGCGGGCGAAAGTCGGCCAGCCGATCGGTGCAGCCTTCAGTTGCCCGAAGCAGTTGCAGTTGGGCCGGCGGTCGCGTAGCAGATTGGCTGCGATCGCGACACTGAAGATGGACAGCAGGACGAGGGCGCCTATTGCGCCGTACCACAGCGTCGCGCTGCGCAGTAGCACGATGGCTACGGCAAGCTCGCCGGAAATCAGCGCAACCGTAATCGGGGTCGCCAGGGCCGTTGGAACGCCAAACTCAATGATGCCATCGCGCGCGCGCGCGACGGAGGCCAGCTTAGAGAATCCGGCTACCCCGAAAACGGCTGCCAGTAGCAGACGACCGGCAAATAACAGCACATCCTCCATCGCAATCCTCGGAGGTGATGCACGAGCGAGGCCTGAATGCTAGGCGCCACACCGCGGCACCGCAATAGCGACACTCGCAGCGCAGCCAGCGAGTTTAGGAACTGCCTTTCAAGCTGCGGCGCAACAGGGCCGCTGGTGCGTCGCACCAATCGGGCACGATTCCATCGACATCGTGATGTGAAGAAGCGCGGCTGCTTTCGCTTGCCCGCCAGTGCGCTGATGACTCGCATACATTCGCGCGTGAACCGCTTTTCGTTATATAAGCATCCATGGCGACGCCGATCGCGGCACTCGTCGCTACTGCCTACATGAGGACTGATTCTATGCGTAGCATCAGCATCGATATGTGGCTCCGCCCCCGCCCCGGCTTCCCACCGTTCGGCCGTGCCTGCGAGCGCAGCCATAACATGGTTAGATTGTTCGCGCGGGCCGTCAATCTGACGGCGTTGATTACCACGTTGCTCTTTGTGCTGGTGCCGCCTCAGTCGCGCGCTCAGGGGTCCTCCAATTGCGGGAACGTCCTCAGCGATGCAAATAATTGCGGCATTTGCGGTGTCGTCTGCGGGCCCGGCCTAACGTGCTCCGACGGGGTGTGCAGCGGAACCAGCCGAACCAGCAACCTAAGTGCGTTCGTAAATGCCGGCGCAAGTAACGGCGCAAGTAGCGCAAGTAATGTCGTAAGTAACGCCGCAAGTAGCGCAGGTAACGCCGCAAGTAACGCCGTACGTAGCGCAGGTAACGCCGCAGGTACCGCCGCAAGTACCGCCGTAAATAACGCCGCAAGTACCGCCGCGAGTACCGCCGTAAATAACGCCGTAAATAACGCAGGTAACGCCGCAAGTAACAGCGCAAGTACGGCGCAAGTAAAGCGCAAGTACAGGCGCAACTCCGACCTGCAACGCGCGTCAGACATTGTGCGACGGGCGCTGCGTAAACACACAGTTCGCACCGAGGAATTGCGGTGCCTGCGGTGTTGTATGCGCAGCCGGGCAAACATGCGCGAAGGGCGTCTGCGGCGGAGCCGGCGCCGCGAATGCAAATGCCACGGCAAGTAACAACGCGACTACGAGTTGCAACGCGCCAAAGACCCTGTGCGAAGGTCGCTGCGTGAACACGGCGATTGCACCGAGGAACTGCGGCGCCTGCGGCGTTGTTTGCGAAGCCGGTCAAAAGTGTGCGAAGGGAGTGTGCGGCGGACCCGGCAACGCGAATGCAAATGCCAACGCAAGCAACAACGCGAGTACGAGTTGCAACGCGCCAAAGACCCTGTGCGAAGGTCGCTGCGTGAACACGGCGATTGCACCGAGGAACTGCGGCGCCTGCGGCGTTGTTTGCGAAGCCGGTCAAAAGTGTGCGAAGGGAGTGTGCGGCGGACCCGGCAACGCGAATGCAAATGCCAACGCAAGCAACAACGCGAGTACGAGTTGCAACGCGCCAAAGACCCTGTGCGGCGGGCGCTGTGTAAACACAGCGATTGCACCGAGGAACTGCGGTGCCTGCGGCGTTGTTTGCACCGGCGGTCAAGTGTGCCGCGCCGGAGCGTGCTCAAGCCCCTAGTGACAGACGCACATCACCGACGGCACTTTTCTGACGCCCAGATAGAAAAAGCCCCTGAGATCTTTCGACCTCAGGGGCTTTTGGTTGGAAGCCTGGCGGTGACCTACTCTGGCATGCCTGAAAGGCACACTACCATCGGCGCAGAGCGTTTTCACTTCCGAGTTCGGAATGGGATCGGGTGGTTCCCACTCGCTATGGCCGCCAGGCAAACTTTTTGAGATTCATGGGGCCGCACCTCGCGGTGCAGCCCCACGCCTCTCCAATCCGGTTAGTTTCTGTTTCGACGCTTGTCGCGTTCACGATGGAATCATCCATCGGCATCAAGCCTCGCGTGGAACAAACCACTTGAGGTTATATGGTCAAGCCTCACGGGCAATTAGTACTGGTTAGCTGAAGCCATTACTGGCCTTACACACCCAGCCTATCAACCACGTAGTCTTCGTGGGCCCTTCAGGGGAATCGAGTTCCCAGGGAGATCTAATCTTGGGGGGGGCTTCCCGCTTAGATGCTTTCAGCGGTTATCCCGTCCGCACATAGCTACCCGGCAGTGCCACTGGCGTGACAACCGGAACACCAGAGGTGCGTCCATCCCGGTCCTCTCGTACTAAGGACAGCTCACCCTCAAATCTCCAACGGCTACGGAAGATAGGGACCAAACTGTCTCACGCATGCTTACCCACTATTTCTAGTGGCATGGACTATACCTTCACCCTCCACTTGCTTAGAGGGGACTGGCGTCTTAGCCGCTGTTCATCCCAGCGACTCTCTCCATATAGGATCAGTCTCTACAGGGGCAAGGTAACTATGTGACTTCAGATGCGCCGCAACGATCTCAGAAGTGACAGTTCTCTTCTTTGAATAGTTGAGCTCACGAAATCTATCGACCATCCGAGACAACGCGATCAATCGCGCCGCATCGGTAGCCAGAGGAAGTTTGCTCAGGATTTCTAAGCCCAGACTCACGTGCTCCTTTTTGAGCCGCACATAAGGCTGAAGTAGCTCCAAAATCCTGCGGACTTCCTGCGACTCTACAATCGTGTAATCGCTGACTCCTGTCTTCCGGCGTCGGATATACCCAGATAAGAACTGCTCCTTCAGCCAGAGGAGAATCTTTTCATTCTCCGTCTTCTGATAGAAAGCGATTGAAGTTCTAATCTGGAACCCGAGGCAGTAATCCTTCTTTCTCACTAGCTGAAAGAAGATGCTGCCATCACCGTCCAGGAATCCTGCGATATACGCAAGGATTGTAGGATCCATTGTTACCAGCCTTCCCTCGGTATTGCCCTTTGAAGTCAGTTTGCAACTTCAGGAGGGTTTCACCGATATGAGCCAGTTAAATTTATTCCAGGAATTACTTCCTGGCAACGCAGTGTTGTCTACGTTTTGAACCCAGCTCGCGTACCACTTTAATCGGCGAACAGCCGAACCCTTGGGACCTGCTACAGCCCCAGGATGTGATGAGCCGACATCGAGGTGCCAAACTCCTCCGTCGATGTGGACTCTTGGGAGGAATAAGCCTGTTATCCCCGGAGTACCTTTTATCCGTTGAGCGATGGCCCTTCCATACAGAACCACCGGATCACTATGACCTGCTTTCGCACCTGCTCGACTTGTCAGTCTCGCAGTTAAGCACGCTTATGCCATTGCACTCTGATGCGCGATGACCGACCGCGCTGAGCGTACCTTTGCACTCCTCCGTTACTCTTTAGGAGGAGACCGCCCCAGTCAAACTACCCACCATACAGTGTCCCCGATCCGGATTACGGACCAAGGTTAGAACTCCGACATTATCAGGGTGGTATTTCAAGGTTGCCTCCACAAGAGCTAGCGCTCCTGCTTCAAAGGCTCCCACCTATCCTACACAGACAAGGTCAAAGTTCAGTGTAAAGCTGTAGTAAAGGTTCACGGGGTCTTTCCGTCTTTCCGCAGCTACGCCGCATCTTCACAGCGATTTCAACTTCACTGAGTCTCGGGTCGAGACAGTGGGGCCAGCGTTACGCCTTTCGTGCAGGTCGGAACTTACCCGACAAGGAATTTCGCTACCTTAGGACCGTTCTTTGGTGTTTCGATCGATGCTCGTTGCATCGCTCGCGAAGCAAATCAGGCTTCGGACCTGATCGCTTCCTGCATATCGCTATGCAGATCGGACTATATCATCCGCCAGATTGAGAACATCTGGAGGCCTGGCGTGTAGTCTCTGAGGATTCTCTTATCTCAAACAACTCGATGATCGAGTCATCCGAAGCAAGAGCCTTTCCTGCTGATTGTCCGCACCTTACAGATTTTCACTGCAGCGGCTGCTGCGAGTACTGAAGGATTCTCGGAGTTTCCAGCATATGGCCAGGTTTATTTACGTAACTACAACATTTGGTCCTGGAATCTCTGCATTACATCGAGGTTGCTTTCACTTCTATAGTTACGGCCGCCGTTTACCGGGGCTTCGATCAAGAGCTTCGCCTTGCGGCTGACCCCATCAATTAACCTTCCGGCACCGGGCAGGCGTCAGACCCTATACATCCACTTACGTGTTAGCAGAGTCCTGTGTTTTTGGTAAACAGTCGCAGCCCCCGATTACCTGTGACCTCTTATTGCTCGTGGAGTAAATCCACTCACAACAGGAGGCATACCTTCTCCCGAAGTTACGGTATCAACTTGCAGAGTTCCTTAACCCGAGTTCTCTCAAGCGCCTTAGGAGATTATCTCCTCACCCACCAGTGTCGGTTTACGGTACGGTCAATTCCAACCTGAAGCTTAGAGGCTTTTCCCGGAAGCGTGGCGTCGATCACTTCGGAGACCGAAGTCCCCTCGTACTCAGTTCTCGGTGTTGAATGACCCTCCGGATTTTCCAGGAAGATCCACCTACGGCCTTGAACGGCACTGCTGCCGCTGATCTAGCCTTCTCCGTCACCCCATCGCAGTTGGAATCGGTGCAGGAATGTTAACCTGCTTTCCATCGACTACACCTTTCGGTCTCGCCTTAGGAACCGACTCACCCTCAGCCGATTAACGTGGCTCAGGAAACCTTGGGTTTTCGGCGAGCGGGTTTTTCACCCGCTTTAACGTTACTCATGTCAGCATTCGCACTTCTCATACCTCCAGCATGCCTCGCAGCACACCTTCGCAGGCTTAGAGAACGCTCCCCTACCGCGTGAACGACCCGAAGGTCACTCACACCCATAGCTTCGGTGCTCGGCTTAGCCCCGTTAAATCTTCCGCGCGAGCCGACTAGACCAGTGAGCTATTACGCTTTCTTTAAAGGATGGCTGCTTCTAAGCCAACCTCCTGGCTGTCTATGCCTTCTCACATCGTTTACCACTTAGCCGAAACTTTGGGACCTTAGCTGATGGTCTGGGTTGTTGCCCTTTTCACAACGGACGTTAGCACCCGCTGTGTGTCTCCCGAGTATCACTTCAGGGTATTCGGAGTTTGCATGGAGTTGGTAGGCCGAGATGGCCCCCTTCTCCAAACAGTGCTCTACCCCCCTGAGTGTTCACTCGAGGCACTACCTAAATAGCTTTCGGGGAGAACCAGCTATCGCCAGCCTTGATTAGCCTTTCACTCCTATCCACAACTCATCGACGCACTATTGCAACAGTGGTTCGTTCGGACCTCCAACCAGTGTTACCTGGTCTTCATCCTGGTCATGGATAGATCGACTGGCTTCGGGTCTATTCCCAGCGACTGTGGCGCCCATTTAAGACTCGGTTTCCCTACGGCTCCCCTATGCGGTTAGCCTTGCCACTGAAAATAACTCGCTGACCCATTATACAAAAGGTACGCCGTCACCCCCTTGCGGAGGCTCCGACTGCTTGTACGCACACGGTTTCAGGTTCTATTTCACTCCCCTCTCCGGGGTTCTTTTCGCCTTTCCCTCACGGTACTAGTTCACTATCGGTCGGTAGAGAGTATTTAGCCTTCGAGGATGGTCCCCCGATGTTCAGACAAGATTTCACGTGTCTCGTCCTACTCTTTGTTGCTCACAGGTTCGTACTTTCGTCTACAGGGCTATCACCTTCTATGGCCAGACTTTCCAGACTGTTCCACTAGCACTTACCTGATTACCACAACTGGGCTGTTCCCCTTTCGCTCGCCACTACTAAGGGAATCTCGGTTGATTTCTTTTCCTCCGGTTACTGAGATGTTTCAATTCACCGGGTTCGCTCCGTACACCTATTTATTCAGTGCACGGTACCTCTTGCGAGGTGGGTTTCCCCATTCGGAAATTGCCGGGTCAAAGCTTGTTTGCCAGCTCGCCGACACTTATCGCAGGCTACCACGTCCTTCATCGCCTTCTACCGCCAAGGCATCCACCATGTGCGCTTATTCACTTGACCATATAACCCCAAGAAGTTTGGGTGTTACATTTTTAGCTGATTCACATTGCGAACGCGACATTTCTCAAGCTTGAGTCAAAGAAACAAATCATCAAATCAAATCACTTTCGCTTGAAAACTTAGCGTCAAAACAAAAACTTTCCAGATTGTTAAAGAGCAAGTGATGCGCTAGGCATCACCCTTTGACCACACGACGAATCGCGCGATCACGCCAGCACATGTTTCGAACCGTTTGATGTTGGTTCGCATGAGCTCGCGTCATCACGCGTCGTAAGCTCCGGGGCAGATAAATAGGAGCTGGTGGAGCCAGCCGGGATCGAACCGGCGACCTCCTGGTTGCAAACCAGGCGCTCTCCCAGCTGAGCTATGGCCCCTCCCCGATGAACTGGTGGGTCTGGGAGGAGTTGCACCCCCGACCTCACCCTTATCAGGGGTGCGCTCTAACTAACTGAGCTACAGACCCAATCTTCCGCAGCCCCTAAGTCTCGCGCCGATGGGCCGCCGCCCCGCGTGTGTCAGGCAGATAATTTGTGCTGGGAACTCGCGCCCTCGAACAATGGTGCGGTTCTCTTGAAAGGAGGTGATCCAGCCGCACGTTCCCGTACGGCTACCTTGTTACGACTTCACCCCAGTCATTGACCACACCGTGGTAGGCGCCCCCCTTGCGGTCAGGCTACCTGCTTCTGGTGCAGTAAACTTCCATGGTGTGACGGGCGGTGTGTACAAGACCCGGGAACGTATTCACCGCAGCAATGCTGATCTGCGATTACTAGCGATTCCGACTTCATGGAGTCGAGTTGCAGACTCCAATCCGGACTAAGATAGATTTTCTGGGATTGGCTCCCGCTCGCGCGTTGGCTTCCCTCTGTTTCTACCATTGTAGCACGTGTGTAGCCCTGGCCATAAAGGCCATGATGACTTGACGTCATCCCCACCTTCCTCCGGTTTGTCACCGGCGGTCTCCTTAGAGTGCCCAACTAAATGCTGGCAACTAAGGACAAGGGTTGCGCTCGTTGCGGGACTTAACCCAACATCTCACGACACGAGCTGACGACAGCCATGCAGCACCTGTCTCCAGGCTCCTTACGGCACCCCTAAATCTCTTCAGGGTCCCTGGGATGTCAAGGCCAGGTAAGGTTCTTCGCGTTGCATCGAATTAAACCACATGCTCCACCGCTTGTGCGGGTCCCCGTCAATTCCTTTGAGTTTCAACCTTGCGGCCGTACTCCCCAGGCGGAGAACTTAGCGCGTTAGCTGCGACACTGAGAGGCTTACCCCCCCAACGTCTAGTTCTCATCGTTTATGGCGTGGACTACCAGGGTATCTAATCCTGTTTGCTCCCCACGCTTTCGTGCCTGAACGTCGGTACTGGACCAGGAAGCCGCTTTCGCCACTGGTGTTCCTTCAGATATCTACGCATTTCACCGCTACACCTGAAATTCCGCTTCCCTCTTCCGTACCCTAGCTAAACAGTCTCGAATGCAATTCCCAGGTTGAGCCCGGGGCTTTCACACCCGACTTATCTAACCGTCTACGCACGCTTTACGCCCAGTAATTCCGATTAACGCTCGCACCCTCTGTATTACCGCGGCTGCTGGCACAGAGTTAGCCGGTGCTTTTTCTTTGGGTTAGGTCAAGACCCAGGGATATTAGCCCTGAATTTTTCATCCCCACTAAAAGTGCTTTACAACCCGCAGGCCTTCTTCACACACGCGGCGTCGCTGGATCAGGGTTTCCCCCATTGTCCAATATTCCCCACTGCTGCCTCCCGTAGGAGTCTGGGCCGTGTCGCAGTCCCAGTGTGGCTGGTCGTCCTCTCAGACCAGCTACGGATCGTCGCCTTGGTAGGCCGTTACCCTACCAACTAGCTAATCCGACTTCGGCTCATCCATCGGCGCAAGGTCTTGCGATCCCCTGCTTTCCCCCGTAGGGCTCATGCGGTATTAGCCAACCTTTCGGCTGGTTATTCCACACCATTGGGTAGATTCCGAAGCATTACTCACCCGTTCGCCGCTCGTCAGCATGTATTGCTACACCTGTTACCGCTCGACTTGCATGTGTTAAGCACGCCGCCAGCGTTCAATCTGAGCCAGGATCAAACTCTTCACTTGAAGATTTTGAACATCAACAATCGAAAAGAGTAATCAAAATGGCTCCAACTTCACTGCTGGACTTCAATTTGGTCACTCGGTCATTTGCACTAAAGGCCAAAGACGCGAGTCCCCACACAAATTATCTGCCGAACTTTTAAAGAGCACCCCGCAGCGCTTATTGGCTTGGGGAAAAAGGGCCGGGAAGTATAGCGATCCGCTTCCTTCCGTCAAATGAATGACTCGCCCACGAACCTGCGCCCTCGCCGCAAGGCGGCCTTAGGCTGCAAGGGGCGCGCAGTATAGCCCCGGTATTGGGCTTGTCAACGCATTGTCACGTTCGCCGCGGAGGTCGGTTTTTGACCTGGGCGAACGCGGGCGGATGGGGGCTGAATTGGCCCGGCGCCAAGGTCCCTGCCGCACCGGGTACCTCCTTATATATGGGAATCGCGGGGCCTGGATAAAGGCCCGCGGACCCCCGCCGCTAAGGCTTCAGCTCTAGCTTAAGCCTGGCAAAGCGGCGGCGCCCACCTGGAACACGTGTTCGGCCCCGGCTTTCAGGGTGAGCCCGCGGTCGGTGACTTTTGCGCCATCGATCCGCACCGCGCCCTCCTCGATCTTGCGATTGGCCTCGGAGGTGCTGGCGGCAAGCCCGGCTTCCTTGAGGAGATTCGCGACCCGCAGGCCCGCGGCGTCCACCTGGATCACCTTCAGCGGCAGATCATCCGGCACCGCTTTTTCACTCACGCGCGCGGTGAAGTTCTTCTGCGCGCGCTCAGCAGCCGCGGCGTCGTGAAAACGCGTGACGATCTCGTGTGCGAGCTCGAGCTTGATGTCGCGCGGATTGCGGCCCTCGCTTGCCGCTCGCTTCAGCGCCGCGATCTCGGTGAGCGGGCGGAACGACAGCAGCTCGAAGTAGCGCCACATGAGCGTCGTCGGATATCGACATGAGCTTGCCGAACATGCTGTCCGGGTCTTCGGTGATGCCGATGTAGTTGCCGAGGGACTTCGACATCTTGTTGACGCCGTCGGTCCCTTCGAGCAGCGGCATGGTGAGCACCACCTGCGGCTCCTGGCCGTAGGCTTCCTGCAGCGTGCGCCCGACCAGCAGATTGAATTTCTGGTCGGT
>CAWCBV010000003.1:0-525849 GCA_963793895.1 uncultured Gammaproteobacteria bacterium | reverse complement strand
GCGAAACACCCTTCGGTGCGCGGTCAGCGCCTTGAGTTTCGCTCGCAGTCTGTCGTTTGGCGCACTTCGATTCTCTTAACCGACGCTTCGCGCCTGACCGCCGCAGCAATTGAAACCGAATCTGGCGCGTGACCTTGACGTCACGAAACTCCAGGGGCGGATGCTGCGGGCGAGCTCTTAACTTGAGGTTTCTTTACTTATGTCATTTACCGAACTTGGGCTTAAGCCCGAGCTGTTGCGTGCTGTCGCCGAAAAGGGCTACACCACCGTTACTCCTATTCAACGCGAAGCCATTCCGGCCGTGCTCGCCGGCCGCGATGTGCTGGCGGGCGCGCAGACCGGCACCGGCAAGACCGCCGCTTTCGTGCTGCCCATCCTGCAGAGGCTCGGCGAAGGCTCCGGCAAGACGCCGCGCGCGCTGGTGCTCACACCGACGCGTGAACTCGCGGCCCAGGTGGCCGAGAGCGCACGCAGCTACGGCAAGTACGCGGCCGTGCGCACCGTGGTCGTCTTCGGCGGCGTCAGCGACAAACCGCAGATCGCCGCGCTGCGCAGCGGCTGCGATCTTCTGGTGGCGACCCCGGGGCGGCTCCTGGATCTTGCGCAGCAGCGGCTGCTGGATCTGAGCCAGGTCAAGTGCCTGGTGCTCGATGAGGGTGACCGCATGCTCGACATGGGCTTCATCCGCGCCATCCGCCAGATCATCAAGCTGTTGCCGGCGCAGCGTCAGAACCTGATGTTCTCGGCGACCTACTCCGATGACATTCGTGCGCTGGCATCGCGCCTGTTGCGCGATCCGCTCACCATCGAGGTCGCCCGGCGCAACGCCGCGGCCGAGCGCGTCGAGCAGCACGTCTACAAGGTGCCGAAGGAGCACAAGCGCTCACTCTTGTCGCACCTGATCCTCAGCGGCAACTGGCACCAGGTGCTCATCTTCACGCGCACCAAGCACGGCGCCAACCGCCTCACGCAGCAACTCGAGTCCGATGGCATTCGCGCGCTCGCCATCCACGGCAACAAGAGCCAGGCGGCACGGGTGCGCGCGCTCGAGGATTTCAAGGAGAACCGCACGACCGCGCTGGTCGCGACCGAAGTCGCGGCGCGCGGCCTGGACATCAAGGAACTTCCGCACGTGGTCAACTACGATTTGCCCAACGTGCCGGAGGACTACGTGCACCGTATCGGCCGCACCGCGCGTGCCGGCGGCAGCGGCGCCGCGGTGTCGCTGGTCGCCCCCGATGAGTCGGGGATGCTGCGTGACATCGAGCGGGTGCTGGGACATCAGCTGCCGGTCGCGGCGCTGCCGGCCTTTCCGATCGCTCCGGGAGCCGCCGCGGCTCCGGCTGCTCGCGCCGAGGCCCCGAGATCCCACAACGCCGGCGCTCATCGCGGCGACCCGCGGCGCTCGAACGGCGGCTGGCACTCCGGACGCCGGTCGCAATCGCACGGTCAGTCTTCCGCGCCGTCCCACCGCGCGCGCCGGCCGGTCTAACGCCCACGCCTTCAGGGCGCGCGCATGATCGCGTGCCGCACGGCGGCGAGCGGCGCCTCATCCGAGAGTCGCACGGTGGCGCCGTCCGGCGTCACTCCCAGGCGCCGCCACAGGTCATTAAGATCGGGCGCGACCGGGGAGTCCTTCATGCGCGCGTACAGATCCTCGAGCGAGGTGGTGCCGACCGCCGCATCTGCGGTGCGCAACACCCGCTCGATCGGCCACTCCGTCGTCAGGCCGCCGCTCGCGCGCGCGACGGCGCGCAGCGCGTCCTGCAGCCCGAAGCGCAGGTGGGTGCGCTCGCGGATGTCGACATCGGCAAGCAGGCAGAACATCGCACCACCCCAATAGGTGCGGCCCCAGGTGTGGGTGTGGTCCAGGCCCGCATCTCCCGCCTGCGGCAGTCCGCGCGGCATCGAGCGCAGCTCCTCGGCCCACACGTCGGTCTCGGTGCGGTTGCCGGCCTGCACGCGGGCCATCCCTTCGACGTAGGTCGCGATGCCTTCCGATAGCCAGGCGTGTTCACTGCCTGTGTCCGGCAGCGCCAGGTGTGTCATCTCGTGCACCAACACCCAGTCGGTGATGAGCTGTGCGGGCGTGACCTCACGGCCCACGCGCACCCGCATGAACGCGCCGCGCCCGCCGAAGGTCTGGCCGCCCTGCACGCCGGCGCCGCTTTGCGGCTGCAGCTGCAATTCGAGCCGCGCGGTCGGAAAGCGGCCGTAGTAGCCGCTGACGATGTTCGCGGAACGCCGTACCCACTCGAGCAGCGGCACGGCGCCGCCGGAAAATTCTCCCGGCTCGAACTCCACGTCAATCACCGCGCCCGCAACCGTCAGGGTGGCCGGCGCCGCGGGCGCGGCGGCGCACGCCGGACACGCCATGAAAAGCCACGCGCTCACGCTCGCGGCGGCGGCGTTCAGGGCAGGTGCGCGGTGGCGCGGCATACGCACCAGTATTTCAACGCGCCGTCTGGCCGAAGAGCACGCGCCTTGCTTCTTCGGTCAGGGCCGTCTGCGTGTTGATGGTGGCGGCCTTTGCATAAGCGCGCCGGGTCGCCGGCCGATCGTGGATGGCGTGGAACCAGCGCTTCAGGTTCGGGAAGTCCTCCAGGCTCTGCCCCTGCCTTTCGTACGGCACGATCCACGGATAGCAGGCGATGTCCGCGATCGAGTAGTCACCGGCAAGAAACGCGCGGTCGGCCAGGCGCTTGTTCAGCACTCCGTAGAGGCGGTTGGTTTCCCTGACGTAGCGGTCGACGGCGTACGGAATCTTCTGCGGGGCGTAGCGGGTGAAGTGATGGTTCTGCCCGGCCATGGGACCTAAGCCTGCCACCTGCCAGAAGAGCCACTCGGTGACCGCGACGCGTGCGCGTAAATCCCCCGGCAGCAGCTGCCCGCACTTCTCGGCGAGATACATGAGGATCGCGCCCGATTCAAACACCGATAACGGCGCGCCGCCGCCTTTTGGATCGTGATCGACGATCGCGGGAATGCGGTTGTTGGGCGCGATGGCAAGAAAGTCCGCGGCGAACTGCGCGCCGGTGGCGATGTTGACGGGCACGATGTTGTAGGGGAGTCCGGTCTCCTCCATGAACATGGTGATCTTGTGGCCGTTGGGGGTGGTCCAGTAATACAGGTCGATCATGTACCAGCCTTGCGAGAAATCGAAGTCGCGAGCTTCGCACCTGTGGGTGCCGGCGCGGCGAATTCTTCCGGGCCGGGCCGGCCTACGCCTTTCGAAGGATATGATACAAGCGGCCATGACCACCGAGCGCCCGGAAATCGTCGCGCAGCTGCGTACGGCGGGCTATGTGTTCCTGCCAGCCCCTGCTGCGCTCGCGACTCTGCAGCTCGACGTTCCCGGGCTCGAGGCGTTGCGCGAGAGTTGGGAGCGGCTGCCGCGGGATGCATACCTGCGCGATGGCGGCCGCTATCGTGCCCGTCGGCACAGCTGCTTCGTGCAGACGCTGATGCCACCGGGGCTCGAAGCCGTTCCCCACCGGCCGCACTGGCAGCCGACTTCCTATAACGCGCTGCACGGCGGGCTGACGCGCTGGTTCGAACCCATTGACGCGCAGGTGAGCGGCGCGCGCGCCTGGCGGCAGCTGCTAATTGCCATCGGTGAGGTGTTTGCGCAGCTACACGGCGTCCCGCGCTGGTTCATCGAGGCGCATCAGTTCCGCATCGACACCGCCGATGGCATCGGCCGGCCGACGCCGGAGGGCGCGCACCGTGATGGGGTGGATTTCGTGGCGGTGGTGCTGGTCGCGCGCCGCCACGTGCGTGGTGGTGAGACGCGGGTGTTCGAAGCCGCTGGCGCCTCGGGCGTGCGCTTCACCATGCGCGAGCCCTGGTCGATGCTGCTGATGGACGATGCGCGCGTGATCCACGAGACGACGCCAATCCAGCCGCAGGGCGTCGCCGGCACGCGCGACACGCTCGTGATCACTTACCGCGCGCAGGGGTTCCAGTCGCCGTAGACGGCCGTCCGTCGATCCAGGTCTCGAGCACATTCAGCTCCTCATCGGCGAGCACCAGGTTGGCACGGTAACCGGCGGCGATGCGCCCGAGGTCCCGCGCCACCCCTAAGAACTCGGCCGGGTACTGGCTCGCCATGCGCGCGGCCTCGGACAGTGGCAGGCCGAGCATGGACATCGCATTGCGCACGCTGCTCGCCATGTCGATGTTGGATCCGGCCAGCGTGCCATCCTCGTCCACGCAGACGTTGCCGCTGACGGTGATCCGCCGACCCTGCAGTTCGAACGAGCCGTTGTGCGTGCCCACGCTCGGCATGGCGTCGGTCACCAGCATGAAGCGCTCGTGCGGCTTGCACTTGAGCGCGATGCGCAGCACCACCGGGTCGGTGTGCACGCCGTCGACGATGATGCCGCACCAGCTGCCCGGATCACTCAAGGCCGCGCCCACCGCCCCGGGCTCGCGGCCGGTGAGCTGCGACATGGCGTTGAAGAGGTGCGTGAAACCGGTGAGCCCGTGACGCAGGGCCGGCTCGATTTCCGCGTAGGTCGCGTTGGTGTGACCGGCGGAGACCACCACCCCGGCCGCCACCAGCTTTTCGATGATTTCCGGCGTGGTCATCTCCGGCGCCAGCGTGACGAGCGTGCGGCCCTCGTGCAGCGAGGTGAGGAGTCCGAGTGCGCTCGCGTCGAGCTCGCGCAGTTTCGCCGGATCGTGCACGCCCTTGCGCGCCACGTTGAGGAACGGCCCTTCGATGTGAATGCCGAGCACGCCCGGCACGCCTGCCTGGATCGCGCCGCGCACGGCGGCGATGGCGCGCGCGACCACGTCCAGATCAGCGCTGATCAGGGTCGGGAGGAACCCGGTTGTGCCGAAGCGGCGGTGGGCGGCGCCGATGGCGCGGATGACTTCTACGCTCGGGGAGTCGTTGAACAGCACGCCGCCGCCGCCATTGACCTGCGAATCGATGAAGCCCGGCAGCAGCAGGCCGCCGCCGAGGTCGTAGCGCTGCGCGGCGCGACAGCGCGGATCGTCGGCGTCCACGATGGCGGCAATGCGTGCGCCCTCGAGCAGCACGCACTGTCCTTCGATCAGGGTGTCATCGCGCAGCACGCGGCCGTTGACGAGAGCGATGCTCATCAGACCGTCTCGGTCACCTTATTAAGGTGCGGCGGGTGGTCCGGGTCGCCGCCGCGCGCCAGCGACAGGGCGTTCGCCAGCCGATAGAAGCTCTGCGCGAAGAGCAGGGGCTCGATCACCGGATGGGCATCCTGCGTGGGCAGGCGCGTGGCACCGGCAGCCCCGGTACCGGCGATCAGGACAGCCGCGCCTTGCGCCGCCAGTTCCTCCGCCAGCTGCGCAACGCCGGCGCGGCTGGCGTCGTTCTGGGTGAACATGAGCAGCGGAAACCCGGCGCGCACCAGCGCCATCGGCCCGTGCCGCAGCTCCGCGGCGCTGATCGCTTCGGCGTGCAGCGCGCAGGTTTCTTTGAATTTGAGCGCCGCCTCCTGCGCGATCGCAAGCCCGAGCCCGCGGCCGATGACGAACAGGTTGTTTGCCGCGACGAGGTGGCTGACGCCCGCGCTCCAGTCGAGCTCCCACGCCTGGGACAGGAGTTCCGGGGCGCGCTGCAGGGCGTCGGCCATGGGTTCATCGCCCGACCAGCTCGCGACCAGGTGCACGATGGCACTCAAGGAGGTGATGTAGGACTTGGTGGCGGCGATGCTGCGCTCGGGTCCGGCGTGCAACGGGATCACATCATCCGCAAGCTGCGCGAGCGGGGAGCTCTCGGCGTTGACCAGCGCCACAATGCGCGCGCCGGCCGCGCGGCCGGTGCTCACCGTGGCCAGAAGATCCGGACTCGCGCCCGATTGGGAGATCGCGAGCATCACGGTGCCGGCAAGATCCGGCCGCGCGTCGTACACCGAACTCACGGACGGCGAGGCGGAGGAGGTGAGCAGCCCGAGGCGCGTTTCAATCAGGTAACGGGCGAAGGTGGCGGCGTGATCGGAGCTGCCACGCGCACAGGTGACGACGGCGCGCGGTGGATTCGTGCGCAGCCGCTGCGCGAGGCGCTCGATGCGGACGGCGTTGGCGAGCAGCTGCTCGCGCACGGCGTGGGGCGCCGCCGCGGCCTCACGAAACATGCGCGTGCCCGCGGCTTCGCTCTTCACGTGGCGAGGCTGAGCTCGGCGACAAAGTCGTAGATGTCGCCGCGATAGAATGACTGGGTGAATTCGGCCGCGCGGCCATCCTGCAAAAAGCCGAGCCGCTCGACCAGCAGGCCCGGACCCTTTTCTTTTGCCTGCAGGAGCTCGGCCTGTTCGGCCGTGAACAACACCGCGCGCAGGCGCTGCAGCGCGCGCACCGGGCGGTTGCCGGCCTGCTCGAGCGCCGCATACAACGAGGACTCGACCGCTTCGAGGGAGGGCAGGCAGGAGGCGAGAATGGTCGCGTACTCGAGCGCCATCGGCGCATCGTCGGCGAAGCGGATGCGATGGAAGCGATACACCGGCGTGCCGGGACTCGAGCGCAAGGTGAGGGACTCTTCGGGCGTCACGGTGCCGGCGGCCTTGCGCAGCCACACGCTGCGCGGATTTCTGCCGCGGGCGCGCATGTCCTCGGAGAAGGAAGTGAGCTTGGAGAAATTTTTCTCCACGCGTGCGCACACGAAAGTTCCCGATCCCTGGCGCCGTACCAACATCCCTTCGCCGACCAGACCTTCGATGGCCTTGCGCACCGTGATGCGCGAAACGCTGAAATCCGCGGCCAGATCGCGCTCCGGCGGCAACGCATCGTCCGGACCTAACACGTGCGACTCGATCGCCTGGCGCAGCGCGCGCTGCAGCTGCTGATAAAGCGGCAGCCGGCTCGCTTCGTCGAGTCTTCCCACGCTGTGTGACAGTGGTGTCACCGGCTCACTCCGTCGAGGTTAGCGACAACGTACATTACCACTAGAGTACCAGTCTGTTGCGTGCAAGATACTAGTCAGAGATTAAGCTATTGTTTCTACGTAATAAAAACACCAGGGAATCTATTGGTATCACAGGAGTTGTAAATTTCATGTGACTGGTACTATATTGGCACCTAAGTGGTCCCAGCGGGTAGCTCCCTTAATGAAGGGTCTCGCAGCGGGGGTTGCGGCGAAGTGGCAGCAGCAAATGACAACACCAGGGGTGAGTAACTCATGAGAATTGCAAGGTCGACGTTGATTGGAACAGCAGTCGCGATGGCCCTGTTTGGCGGCAACGAGACAGTGCGGGCGCAGACAGCGACCCCGAACAGCGCCGCAACGACCCCCAACAACACTAACGAGTTGCAGGAGGTGGTGGTAACCGGCATCCGCGCCTCGCTGCAGGAATCCCTGGAGGTGAAGCGCCTCTCGACCTCCGCGGTCGATGTGATCACCGCCGAGGACATCGGCAAGATGCCGGATAAGAATATTGCGGATTCATTAAAGCGGGTGCCGGGCGTCACCGCCAGTTCTGCTGGCGCCAATGAAGGCGGCTTCGATGAAAACGACCGCATCAGCATGCGTGGCACCGGACCGAGCCTGACGCAGACCCTGATCGACGGCCATAACCTCGCCTCGGGCGACTGGTTCGTGCTCGACCAGACCGGCACCGTCGGCCGCAGCGTCAGCTACACCCTGCTGCCCTCTGAACTCGTGAGCCAGGTCGTCGTGCACAAGAGCTCCGAGGCCTCCCTCGTCGAGGGTGGCGTCGCAGGTACGGTAGACATCATTACGCGCAAGCCCCTCGACTTCAGCAGGCCGTTCACCTTCGAGGCCTCCGCGGGTGCTGTGTACGCGGACCTGCCCTCGAAGACCGATCCGCAGTTCAACGCGCTCCTGAACATCAAGAACAATGATTCGACTTTCGGGGTATTGCTGCAGGGCTTTTACGAGCAGCGTCACCTGCGTCGCGACGGCGTCGAGCTCCTGGGCTACGACACCATCGGGGCCTGCAGCCAGGTCGTGACCGGCACCAGCGGTGGTCAGGGGGTGCCACTCACAGGCGGCGGCTGCAGCGCTCCCGGTCCAGTGACGCTCACTCCGCATGCCAACCTCGCCAACGTGCAGTACCCGACGGATATCGGCGCGGCTTTCTTCACGCAGGAGCGCAAGCGCACCGGCGGCCTTGTCAACGTGCAATGGAAGCCGAGCGATGCGGTCAGTTTTGATCTGTCGGGGTTCTACTCGGACCTCGACGCGCCCAACTACAATCGCAACTACCTGCTGTGGGACACCCACTACATTAATTTTGGCGCCGGTCAGGCGCCGGACCCGGGTTACACGGTAGTCAACAACACACTGACGAATGCGCACTTCACGGGTGTCCCCGGAACGCTCTACGGGATTTACGATCAGATCTCCCGTCCGGACGAGCGCGCCGATTCGGCTTTCATCAATCTCGACGGCAAGTTCATCCTCAGCGACCGGCTGAGACTGGACGCCCAGGCCGGTACCTCGAAGGGGCACGGCAGGAGCCCCACGCAGGACGTATCTGAGACCTCACCCGGCGCCGGTGCGGGCGCCTACTGGCAGTTGAACGGCATCAGCAGCGGACCGAATTTCAACCTCATCGGTGTGAACAACACCCGGCCCTTCCCGCCGGGCAACCCCAGCGCCCTGACATTTGGCTGGATCTTCGGCGCCCAGGACGTGGACACCTACGACAAGGAGAGCTGGGGCAAGCTCGACGCGACCTTCGCGATGCCGGATTCGGGGGCGTGGAAGGATCTTAGGTTCGGTGTGCGCTATACCGAGCATGATCGCAATTCGATCGGCTCGATCGCGCAGGGGCCGACGTTCTCGGGCGGGCCGAGTGGTGCCGGCGGTGTCAGCCCGCTGAACTACCCCACCACGTACTCGAATTATCCGGGCAACTTCAACACCTTCGGCGGCCAGATTCCGACCGGGGTCTGGTACTGGACGCCCGCGCAGCTGGGCGTCTACGACTGCTGCGGTAACACGCAGCGCGATCCGGTCCAGCGCGCCTACCCGCCGTACTGGTTCGGATTGACGGAGAAAGACACCGCGGCGTACGTGCAGGGTGACTTCAAGGGGGACCGCTGGACGGCGAATGTCGGCCTGCGGTATGTGCGCACCGGCGAAGATACGATCAGCTATGTGCCGCTGGCCTGCACCGCCTCGATCCCGGCGTCGCCGAATCCCTGCCCCGCCAATACGCCTAATCTGGTCGTCGGCTCGCTGTTCGGCGCGTTCGCCGGCGTGCCCGTCAGCGAAACTTACAATGACTTTCTGCCGAGCGCGAACTTCAGGTGGGAGTTCGACAAGGAGCTGATCGGACGTGTCGCGGTCGCCGAGACCATGACGCGTGCGGACTACTCGGCGCTGTCTGGCACGACCAGCCTCACGCCGCCGGGGAACTTTGAATCGGGAGGAGTCCAGAACCAGGGCAGCGGTTCGGGTAGCAATCCGTACCTGAAGCCGATCCGCTCCTATAACTACGACGCCGGCCTCGAGTGGTACTTCGCGCCGCACTCACTGCTGTCGGCAACGCTGTTTTACATGGACCTGAGGAACTTCATCGGCAACGGCAGTGAGCTTCTGAACTACCCCACCTCCGGGTCCGCGGCCGCTGGCTTTCCTCCCGGGCTGGTAAACGTGCCCTACCTGCTGACGGTTCCGGTCAACGCCACGGGACGGGCGCAGGGAATCGAGACGAGCTGGCAGCAGTCGTTCTTCGAGCACTGGGGTATTGACGCCAACTACACCTACACGGATGGCAAGCAGACTTCCTTTGGACCGCAGGCTCCGGGGACACCCCCGCCAACCGATGACCGGCTGCTCGGGACTTCCAAGAACACCTACAACATCGGCGGTTACTACGAGGACGCGCACTTGAGTGCCCGGGTGTCGTACAACTACCGCTCGGCCTTCTACAGTGGACTCGATCGCAGTACGGCGTTCTCGCAGGACTCGGTCGGCACCCTGGCGGCCACGCTTGCCTGGATCGTCAATGACAACCTGAGCGTGAACCTCGACGGTCAGAACCTGAACAACCCGACCCTCAAGTACTACGCGCTGAACACCGACCAGCCCCGCGCGTTCTACAAGAACGGCCGGCAGTACTACCTCACGCTGCACGCCAAGTTCTAAGGCACGGCGGACCGATGGCAGGCGGCGCAGCATTCGCTGCGCCGCCTGCGGCACCGGCACCGCGGTGCGTCACAGTTGGCGGCCGACCGGCCGGGCGAGTAACGTTCGGCCGACGCGAGGGCCCATGACGACCGCCACACTCTTCAACTATTCCTACAGCCCGAGCACCGCCCGGCCCTCGGGGCCCTTGCCCGCCGGCGTACGGCGCGTGGTCATCGTGGGGGGCGGTACGGCGGGCTGGATGACGGCCCTGATCCTGGCCCGCGCCCTGATTGATCGCGGCGTGCAGATCACGCTCCTCGAATCTCCCGCGGTCGGCATAATTGGTGTGGGGGAGGGCTCGACGCCCTGGCTGCGGGGCTTCTTCGACAGCCTCGGCATCGAGGAGTCGGAGTGGATGCCCGCGAGCCACGCGACCTACAAGTGCGGCATTACCTTCGACGGCTGGTCGACCAGGCCCGGCTTTGAGAGCTATTTCCACCCGTTTGCCTCGATGCTGGACAACCTCACTATGAGGCAATTCGTCCACAACGTTGAAGCGCGCATCAATGGCGTGGATGTGTACGCGCACCCTGACCGGTTTTTCATCGCCACGCGACTCGCGGCGGGCCGGCGCGCGCCCAAGGCGGGCGAGAGCTTCCCGTTCGACGTCTGGCATGGCTATCACTTTGACGCCGTGCTGCTCGGACAATTCCTGCACAAGAAGGCGCTCGAGCGCGGCGTACGCCACCAGAGCTGCCACGTCACGCACGCTAACCTCAACGAGGACGGCTCGATCGCTTCGGTCAGTACCAGGGAAGGGGAGACGATAGCGGCGGATCTGTTCGTGGATTGCAGCGGCTTTGCGGGCCTGCTGATCGAGAAGGCGCTGCACACGCCCTACGTGAGCTTTGCCAACAATCTGTTCAATGACGCCGCGGTGGCGTTGCCATCGCCGATCGAGGCGCGCATTCCGTCGCAGACGATATCGACCGCCCTGAAGCATGGCTGGGCCTGGAAAATCCCGCTGACCAGCCGCTTCGGCAACGGCTACGTCTACAGCACCCAGTTCTGCTCAGCGGAGGATGCGGAGACGGAACTGCGGCAGCACCTGGGGCTGATGGATGCCGAGGTGCCGGCGCGCCACCTGAAAATGAGGATCGGGCGCGTGGCCCAGCACTGGAACAAGAACTGCCTGGCGGTGGGGTTGTCGCAAGGTTTCATCGAGCCGCTGGAGGCAACGGCGCTGCTCTTCATCCAGCAGACCGCGACCACTTTTGTCGAGTTCCTGGAGCGCGGCGATCTCGGCGAGCAGGCGCACGCACGCTTCAACGACATGGCCAACGCGCACTTTGAGGGCATCCGCGACTACATCGTCACGCACTACAAGACCAACACGCGCGGCGACACCGAGTACTGGCGCGCCAATGCTGCAAACCTCAACCTGTCGGATGACCTGAAGAAGCTGTATTCGCTGTGGATGGCAGGCAAGAGCATCGCGCCCGGGGTGGGTCAGCAGGTGATCGGCCGCGGTTACCCGGTGTTTTCCTGGTATGCGCTCATGGCCGGCATGGGCATATTTCCCGAGTCGCAGGCGCTGCGCGCGCCGAGCAGCCAGGAAGCGCGCTACAACATGGCCGAAATCGATAACCTGCTCGATCGCAGCGTGACGAATTATCCCGACCACGCCGAGGCGCTGCAGCGCATCGCGCCGCGGCGCGTCGCTCCGTCGCTGCAGATCTATTTCTGGTAGCGCGGCCGCATCCGCAGCGCGATGTCTCCCAGCCCCGCAGCCATCCGTGAGTTCCCGGCAGCGGATGCGGCGGCGATCCGCCGCGAGGTGTTGAGCGCGGGAATCCCGAGCGTCCTGCGCGGCCTCGTCGCGGACTGGCCGGTGGTGGCGGCGGGACGGCGTTCGCCGGCCGCGCTCGTTGAGTACCTCGCGCGCTTCGACAGCGGCAAACCGGTCGATGCGATCATGACGCCGCCTGAAGTTGCGGGCCGCATCTTCTACAACGACAGCGTGACCGGCTTCAATTTCCTGCGCAATCGGTTGCCGATCGCGAAAGTCGCCGAGCAGGTGCTGCGCTATTCACAGTTCGAGCGTCCGCCGGCGGTTGCCGCCCAGAGCGCGCTCATCGCCGAATGCCTGCCGGGTTTTACCGCCGAAAATCCGCTGGCACTGCTGGATGCGCGCGTGCAACCGAGGATCTGGCTCGGCAACGCCATCACCACACCGACGCACCTCGATGAGTGGAACAACATCGGTTGTGTGGTGTGCGGACGCCGGCGCTTCACCTTGTTTCCACCGGGACAGATCGGCAACCTCTACATCGGGCCGCTCGACTTTGCCCCCACCGGCGCGCCGATGAGCCTGGTGCAGCTGCACGCTCCGGACTTCGGCCGCTTTCCGAAATTTCACGCAGCACTGGGTGCCGCGGTGTCGGCGGAGCTCGGGCCTGGAGATGCGCTTTTCATCCCGCCCCTGTGGTGGCACCACGTCGAGTCTCTCGAGCCGGTCAACATGCTGGTCAACTACTGGTGGCATGCGGCGGGTGGACCCGACATCGGGGTCGCGTCCGGGTTTGATGCGCTGCTGCACGCGATCCTGGACCTGCGAACGCTGTCGGCGTCGGACCGCGCTGCCTGGGCGGCACTGTTTGAGTACTACGTATTCGGGTCACCGGATGGCGTGACCGAACACATCCCGCGGGAGCGGCAGGGAGTTCTCGGTGCGCTGACGGCGGAGGACATCGGGCGAGTGCGCGCGGCACTGGCGCAGCGCCTGAAGACATGAGCGTGACACGCGCGTCATCCTGCGCCTGGGTATGCGTCTTAGGGCTAGCCGCCGCAGCCGCGCAGGCGCAGGCCGTGGCGGCCCCGGATGCGAACGTAATACCAGCCCCGTCGAGCGTCGTGGCGCGCCCCGGCAATTTTACCCTTGAGGGTGGTACGCAGATTTTCGTCGCGCCCGGTCGGGAAGCGGCCGGCATCGGCACTTATTTCACGCAGCTCCTGCGTGCCAGCCACGGTCTGGCGCTCAAGGTGACACAGAACGCGGCCGCGACTCCCGGCGCGCAGGGCATCGTGTTCCGGCTCGATCCGGCGGCGCCGGGAACTCAGGCCGGGAGCTACCAGCTCGAGGTGTCCGCGGTGGGCGCGGTAGTGTCAGCGCGCGATCCGCAGGGCCTCTTCTACGGGGCCGTCACGCTGTGGCAACTGTGCAGCGCGCAGGTCCTGAGCCATGGCGGTATCACCCTTTCCGCCATGCTGATCACAGACACGCCGCGCTTCCGGTGGCGGGGCCTGATGCTCGATTCCGCGCGGCACTTCCAGTCACCGCAATTCATCCTGCATTACATCGACTGGATGGCGCTGCACAAGCTCAACGTGCTCGGCTGGCACCTGACCGATGACCAGGGCTGGCGGCTCGAGATCCAAAAATACCCCCGCCTGACTCGTATCGGCGCCTGGCGGGTACCGGCGGGCCGGGCGGCGCAGCGCGACATTGATCCTAAGACCGGCCAGCCGCGCCGCTACGGCGGGTTCTATACCCAGGAAGACGTGCGCCGCATCGTCGCGCACGCGGCGCAGCGCTACGTGAGCATCGTGCCCGAGATCGACCTGCCGGCGCACGCCACCGCGGCACTGGTCGCCTACCCCGCACTCGCCGCGCGCGCTGCGGATCTGCCGGCAGCGGTGCCGTCTGACTGGGGCATTTACCAGCACCTGTGCAACATCGACGAAACCACGTTTCGATTCATCGATGACGTACTCGATGAAGTGATGGCGCTCTTCCCCAGTCAGTACATCCATGTCGGCGGCGACGAGGTCGTCACCGACGAATGGCAGAACTCCCCGCAGGTACAGGCGCGCATGCGGGAACTTAAGATCACCGACGTGGGCGCCGTGCAGGGTTATTTCGAGCGGCGCCTCGGACACTACCTTGCGGCCCATGGACGGCGCCTGCTCGGCTGGGACGAGATCGTGCAGGCGGGCTTAGGGCCGGATGCGACGGTCCTGTCCTGGCGTGGCGTCGAGGGCGCGGTCAGCGCCGCGCGCGCCGGTCACGATGCGGTGCTGGCGCCCGACCCGGTGTTGTACCTGGATCACCGCCAGGGCATGTCTCCCGGGGAGCCGCCGGGCCGCGCATCAGTAGAATCCCTGCAGGATGTCTACGGCTTCAATCCGGTGCCGGCGGCACTCGCGGCAGATCCGCAGCACCTGCTGGGCGTGCAGGCGAGCCTGTGGACCGAGCACGTACGCACCGAGGAGCGCGCGGCCTACATGACCTGGCCGCGGGCCGCGGCGCTCGCGGAAGTTGCCTGGTCGCCGTCCGAGCGGATCGGGTGGCAGGGATTCCTGCAGCGCCTGCCGGCCGAGTTTCAACGCTACCGGATGCTCGGCATTTCCTATTCCGAAGATGTGTTTGCACCCCCGCGCGCGCTTCAGCCGTTCGATCGGCACATGAGCCAGGACCTCAAAAGCTGCAGCAACAAGCTGGGACTGAATCTCGAGGACGATGCGCCGGTGAAGGGCAGGCGCGCGGTGTTTCTCATCGACATCATGGATCCGTGCTGGCTCTTGCCCGCGACTGATCTGTCGCAGGCGACGGGACTTAGCGTGGCGGTCGGGCAGCTGCCGTTTAACTTCCAGCTCGGCAAGGACGTCGAGTCCATCCGCCTGAATCCTCCCCACAGCGCCAAGGGCGAACTGGAAGTGCGCCTGGATCAGTGTGAAGGCGCGCCGCTGGTGGTGTTGCCGCTCGCCCCGGCCGCGGACAACGATGCGGTGACGGTGTTGCCGGCGATTGCCTTGCCGCGGCTCACGGGGTCGCACCAGCTGTGCTTCAAATTCGCACAGCACGGGCTTGATCCCATGTGGGCGATCGACTGGGTGCAGCTCGTGCCATGAGCAACCCGGGCGCGACGGACCCGATCACGCTGCTCGCTCCGCTGGCCGGCTGGAGCACGCCGCTTAGCGAAGTGCCGGATGAGGTATTTGCCGCGCGCCTGCTCGGGGATGGAGTCGCGATCGATCCGACGGCGGGGATCCTGCACGCGCCGTGCGATGGCGAAGTCGTCGTCATCGCCGCCTCCCGGCACGCGCTGACCCTGCGCACCCAGGGCGGCTGCGAGGTGTTGCTGCATGTCGGGATCGATACGGTGGGACTCGCAGGCGAGGGGTTCGAGGTACACGCAGCCCTGGGCAGCCGCGTGCGTGCCGGCGACGAACTGCTGAGTTTCGACCTGGACCTGGTTGCGCGCCGCGCGAAGAGCCTGCTGACACCGGTGATCGTCCCCGCGGAGTGCGGCTTTCGCGTTCTGCGGCAGAGCCAGGGCCGCGCCGTCGCCGTCGGGGACTTCCTGATGCAGGTCGGTCCTGCGGGCGAGGCTGAGCCGGCGTCGTCGACGCTGGCCGCCGCGCCGGCCCCCGCGGCCACGCTGACACGGCGCGTGGGGGTGCGACTCGAGCACGGCATTCACGCGCGTCCAGCGGCGCTGCTGGCGGCCGCGCTGAAGAATGCCGACGCCGATGTTCGGGTAAGCGCGCGCGGCCGGCAAGCTAATGCGCGCAGCGCCGTCGCGCTCATGGCGCTCGGCGTGCAGCACGGGGATGAGATCGAGCTGCGCGCTTCGGGGCGGGACGCCGGAAGAGTCCTGGAGGCGATGGCCGCCGTGTTGGCAACGCCGGCGGCGGCCGTCACCGCGGGGGCAACGCCCGGCGCTGCCGCACTGCCAGCGCAGCGCGCGCCGCCGGCGACTGTGACGCTGCCCCCTGACGGGGTGCTGCCCGGTGTCATCGCCGCGGCGGGCCTTGGCGTCGGGGAGGCCGTACAGCTGCGCCGGCCGGAGCCGCAGGTACCCGAAGCGGGGGCAGATCCTGTGACCGAGGCGGCGCTCCTCACCCGGGCGCGCGATGCGGTGCGCGCGCGCCTCGAGCGGGCGGCACAGGCGCCGGCGGGGGCGGGCAGTGATGCGGCACGCGAGATCGCGGCCGCACACCTGGAGTTGCTGGATGATCCGGAGCTCCTGAGCGGCGCCGGCGCACTCATGGGTACGGGAAAAAGCGCAGGCTTCGCGTGGCGCAGCGCGCTGCGCGCCGCGGCGGACGCACTGCGGCAGCTGCCCGACCCGCGCTTGCGCGAGCGCGCCGATGACCTCCTCGATCTTGAGTCGCAGGTGCTGGTGGCGCTGCAGGGCGGGTCCGGCAGCGTCGCGGCCGGGCTGCGTCCGAACTCTATCGTGCTGGCGCGGGAACTCCTGCCCTCGCAACTGCTGGCGCTCGACGGCTCGCGCGTGGCGGGCATCGGCCTGAGCGGGGGTGGGGCGACCTCGCACGTGTCGATTATTGCCGCGGCGATGGGCATCCCCACCCTGGTCGCCCTGGGGCCCGCGGTGCTCGCGGTTGCCGCTGGCACCCAAGTCGTGCTCGACGGCAGGCGCGGTGTGCTGGAGACCCGTCCGACAGCGGAGCGCCTCGCGGGTGCACGCGCCGAGGTCGTGGCTTTCATCGCCCGGCGCGCAAGTGAGCAGGCTGCGGCGCAACGCGAGTGCCGTACCGCCGACGGCGTGCGCATCGAGGTGCTCGCCAATATCGGTTCGCTCGCGGAAGCCGAAGCCGCGGTGAAAAACGGCGCGGAGGGCTGCGGCCTGCTGCGCACCGAGTTCCTGTTCCTCGATCGGCAAACTGCGCCGACCGAGGCTGAACAGGCCGCCGCCTATGAGGCGATTGCCAGCGCGCTCGGATCGCGGCCCCTCACTATCCGAACGCTCGATGCGGGCGGGGACAAGCCGATCGCGTACCTGCCGCTGCCGCCCGAGGAGAATCCGGCGCTCGGACTGCGCGGCGTGCGCACCGGGCTCGCCTACCCGCAGCTGCTGCGCACGCAATTGCGCGCGGTGCTCGGGCTGCGCGCACGGGCACGCTGCCGGCTGCTGCTGCCGATGATCACCGACGTCGGAGACCTGCACGCGGTGCGCGCCATCCTCGATGACGTCCGGCGCGAGCTCGCAGTTCCCGGTGGGATTGAAATCGGGGTGATGATCGAGACGCCGGCCTCGGCTTTGCTCGCCGAGTCCCTCGCCAGGGAGGCCGATTTTCTTTCCATCGGCACCAATGACCTCACGCAATACACGCTTGCCATGGATCGCGGCCATCCGCAGCTCGCGGCGCGACTCGACGCGCTGCATCCGGCGGTGCTGCGCCTCATCGCCCGCACCGCGCAAGCCGCACACGCGCAGGGTCGTCACACGGCGGTGTGCGGCGGCCTGGCCTCTGAGCCCCTGGCGGCACCGCTGCTCATCGGCCTCGGCGTGAACGAGCTGTCGGCCGTGCCGGCGGTGATACCGCAGCTCAAGGCGCGCATCGGCAGCGTCGCGATGGCTGAGTGTCGCGAGCTTGCGAGCCAGGCGCTCGAGTGCGAGACGGCGGCCGCGGTGCGCGCGCTGCTGGCGCGGTGGCAGCCGCAGGCGGGGGTGGTTGCATGATGAAGGGGGTGCTGCCGGCGCTGCAGAAAGTGGGCGGAGCGCTCATGCTGCCGATCGCCGTGCTGCCCATAGCGGGCCTGCTGCTGCGTCTCGGACAGCCGGACCTGCTGGATTCCGCCTCGATGGCGGCCGCGGGGCTCGCGATCTTCTCGAACCTCGGGCTGCTGTTCGCCATCGGCGTCGCGGTGGGCCTGGCGCGCGAGAATCACGGTGCGGCGGGCCTGGCGAGCGTGGTCGCCTATCTCGTCGCCACCAAGGGCGCGGAAGTGCTGATCGCGGTTCCGCCAGCGGAGCTCGCCGACCTGACGGGGCGCGCCCGCGATCTTGCTAGCGCCGCCTACAAGGCGCAGGAGCTCGCCAAGCTCAGCGTGCCGGTGGGCATTCTCTCGGGACTGACGGCCAGCGCCCTCTACAACCGCTTCTACAACATCAGCCTGCCGAGCTACGTGAGCTTCTTCGGCGGACGACGCTTCGTGCCGATCGTCAGCGGCTTTGCGGGGCTGCTGCTCGCGCTGGCATTCGGCACGCAGTGGCAGCACCTGGAAGCTGGCATGGATGCCTTGAGTCACTGGGTGCTCAATGCCGGAGCGTTTGGCCTCTTTGCCTACGGCGTGCTCAACCGCGTGCTCATCGTCACGGGGCTGCATCACATCATCAACAACATCGCCTGGTTCCTGCTCGGGGACTATCACGGCGTCACCGGTGACCTGAAACGCTTCTTCGCCGGCGACCCGAGCGCCGGCGCGTTCATGTCGGGCTTCTTCCCGGTGATGATGTTTGGATTGCCGGGGGCCTGTCTTGCCATGTACCACACCGCGCTTCCCGCGCGGCGGCGCGCGGTCGCAGGTCTCCTTGGCTCGATCGCGCTGACCTCGCTCCTGACCGGCGTGACCGAGCCCATTGAGTTCACTTTTATTTTTCTCGCGCCGGCGCTGTACGCCGTGCACGCGCTCCTGACCGGCATCGCCTTCGTGGTCATGAACGCGCTGCACGTGCGGCTCGGGTTCGGTTTCTCCGCCGGGCTGTTCGATTACGTGCTGAACTTCAACCGCGCCACGCGTCCCTTGTGGCTCCTGCCCGTGGGTGTCGGGTATTTCGCCCTCTACTACACCCTGTTCCGCTTCGTCATCGTGCGCTTTGACCTGAAGACGCCGGGGCGCGATCCCACCCAGGCTGCAGCGAGCGCGGCCGCGCCCGCGGGAGCGACCGCGGATCGCGCCCAGCAATGGCTCGCAGCGCTCGGCGGGGCTGCGAATCTGCAGGCGGTGAATGCCTGTACTACGCGGCTGCGCCTGACCGTGGCCAGCCAGTCGGCCGTGGATGCGGGTGCGCTGACCCGGCTCGGGTCACTGGGCCTCGTGCGTCCCTCGGCGAATGCGCTGCAGGTCGTGGTGGGGACCGTCGCGGACCAGCTCGCCGGGGAGATCCGGGAGGCGCAGCGCTCGGCCCCCACCGGGCTCGCACAGCCCCCGGCCGGCCCGCCGCCGCCCGCACCCCTTCCGGCGGCGGGGGCCCAGGGGGCGGTGCTTACAATTGGTAATAATCTACCGGATGGTGCTGCACTCATGGCAGCCCTCGGGGGGCGATCCAATGTGCTCAGCGCGGAAGCGGCCGCGGGAAGGGTTCGCGTCAGCGTAGGCGATGCTGCGCGGGTGAATCGTGTGGCGCTTCTGGACCTGGGACTGCGCGGTGTGGCGCTGCCTGGACCCGGATGCGTGCATTTGCTGACCGGAACGGCGATGAGCGCCGGCGTCGCGGCCTTGCTGGCGCAGGCGACGTCCTAGCCGTGCGGCTTGCAAGGGCGCGGTGAGGTTACTGCTGCAGCGCGGCCGGGAAGAGCTAGCGCGCCGGGTGATTGCCCAAGCCACTACTATATAGACGTTCAATTTTTCTATACGATGGTTTAAATTTTTAGCGAGTCCTCGGAGAGGACGGAAGTAGCGCGTTGTTGATGCCCGCCCGGGGGGTGCGTACATCTATAACAATGAGAGAGGAAGGACATGCTGATCCTCACACGACGTGTTGGTGAGACAGTGATGATTGGCGATGACGTCACCATCACGGTCTTGGGGGTTAAGGGAAATCAGGTCCGCGTCGGCATTAATGCACCAAAGAGTGTCGCCGTGCATCGCGAAGAGATCTACGAGCGCATCAAGCGCGAGCAGCAGCCTGATCGTGCGGAGTCCCCGGATGCGCCGGACCAGGCTCAGAAGGCTGCCGAGTACGCTCCCGCCTGAGGCTTGCGCCCAATAAAAACCAAGGGCCGCGACTAAAGCGGTCGCGGCCCCTTGTTGTCCGGCGATGTTGGATTCGTGTCAGCGCCGGCTGGGTACCAGTTCGTTGGCGAGCGACTGCACTTCGGCGAGCCGCACGGTGAGTGCGGCGGCTTCAATGTCGAGCGCCAGCAGCCGGTCGCTCTGGGCGAACGGCACCTGCAGTCGCAGCGCTCCGTGAGCGCGCTGCAGGCGCACCGAGGTCTTCAGCGGCGCCCGCAGATCCAGGCCCTGGCAGGCGGCGAGAAACTCCACGGCGATGATGTTGAGCGCGTTGCCGGTCATGGCGAGCGTGCGCCGCGCGCCGTGGGTCGCCATGCTGACGTGATCTTCCTGGTTGGCGGAGGTCGGGATGCTGTCGACGCTCGCCGGATGACACAGCATGCGATTCTCCGCCACCAGCGCGGCGGCGGTGACCTGCGCCATCATGAAGCCGGAGTTCACGCCGCTGTCGGGAGCGAGAAACGGCGGCAGGCCGCTCATCTTCGGGTCCACCAGCAGCGCCACCCGCCGCTCGGAGATCGAGCCGATTTCCGCGCACGCGAGCGCGAGGATGTCGGCCGCGAATGCCACCGGTTCGGCGTGGAAATTTCCCCCGGACAACGCCTCGCCCGTATCGGCAAAGATGAGCGGATTATCGGTGACCGCGTTGGCTTCGGTGATGAGCGTCGCCGCCTGTTGCGTCATCAGGTCCAGGCACGCGCCCATGACCTGCGGCTGGCAGCGCAGCGAGTACGGATCCTGCACGCGCTCGCAGGTGCGATGCGATTCACGGATCTGGCTGCCGGCGAGCAGCTCCCGGTACACCTGCGCGACGCGCGCCTGGCCGTCGTGGCCGCGCACGTGGTGGATGCGCGGATCAAACGGCGCGTCGCTGCCCTGCAGGGCATCAAGCGCCAGCGCGCCGCTCACCACCGCGGCCGCGAACACGGTTTCGAGCTCGAAGAGCGCGGCCAGGGCGAGCGCCGTGGACACCTGGGTGCCGTTGAGGAGCGCGAGCCCCTCTTTGGGGCCGAGCGTCAGCGGCGCCAGGCCCTCCTGCGCGAGTGCTTCCGCCGCCGGCAGGATCTCGCCGTGCCGGCG
This sequence comes from uncultured Gammaproteobacteria bacterium, assembly GCA_963793895.1. GTDB lineage: Bacteria > Pseudomonadota > Gammaproteobacteria > Steroidobacterales > Steroidobacteraceae > 13-2-20CM-66-19. The sequence continues at coordinate 504,931 of CAWCBV010000003.1, read as the reverse complement.
GATGTTGCCGAGTCCCAGGGTACTCAAGGACAGGTGCGCGAGCGGCGCCAGATCGCCGCTCGCGCCGACCGAGCCCTGCGCGGGTACGCACGGATACAGGCCGGCGTTGATCAGCCGCTCGAGGAAGCGCACCAGCTCCTCGCTCACCCCGGAGAAGCCCTGCAGGAGGCTCGCGAGCTTCAGCACCAGCACCAGCCGCACGATCGCGTCGTCCAAGAGCGGACCGACGCCGCTGCTGTGCGAGAGGATGATGTTGCGTTGCAGGAGCGAGCGCTGCGCGGCCGGGATTCGCGTCTGGGCGAGCAGGCCGAAGCCGGTGTTGATGCCGTAGGCGGGTGCTTCCCCGGTCGCGAGCCGCATGGTTACCGCGTGCGCCTCGCGCAGCGGACCCAAAGACCCGGCGTCGATCTGCACGCTCAGGGGTCCTGCGTACACGCGCCGCAGGTCGGCCAGGTGCAGCGCGCGCACGCCGAGTTTCAGGGGTTCGTATTCGGCCATCGCTGCACCTCTGCCGCGCGCACCACGCTGCGGCGCGGATTGAATCCGATCCAGTAACTGAGCTCCTCGGGCGAGCGCACGTTCCACACCACGAAATCCGCCGCCTGGCCTGAGGCTAGGCAGCCGCGCTCGGCCGCCAGACCCAGCGCTCTGGCGGCGTGGCGCGTCACCCCGAGCAGGGCTTCCTCGGCGGTCAGTCCAAACAGGCGCGTCGCCATGCTCATGGCGAGCAGCAGCGAGGTCCCGGGAGCAGAACCTGGGTTGCAATCACTCGCCACCGCCAGCGCCGTGTTGGCTGCGCGCAGCTCGGCCAGCGGCGGCTTGTGGGTGTCGCCCAGACAGTAGAAGGCGACCGGCAGGAGCACCGCCACGCTGCCGGCTTGCGCCAGGGCCTGGGCTTCCGCCGCGCCCGCATATTCCAGGTGATCACACGAGAGCGCCCGATGGCGCGCGGCGAGGAGCGACGCGCCCTGGTTGCTCAGCTGCTCCGCGTGCGCCTTGACCGGGATCCCGAGCGCGGCCGCCGCCTCGAACAGGCGCTGCGCCTGCGCGACGCTGAAGGCGATGCGCTCGCAGAACACGTCCACCGCGTCCACGAGGCCTTCCGCTGCGAGTGCCGGCAGCCACTGCAGCGCAATGTCATCGATATAGGCGTCCGGCCGGCCGGAATATTCCGGGGGCAGGGTGTGCGCGGCGAGCAGTGTCGTGCGCACCGTCACCGGGAATGCGCGGCCGAGCTCGCGTGCGACGCGCAGCATCTTGGCCTCATCCTCAAGCGTGAGGCCATACCCTGACTTGATCTCGATGGTCGTCACGCCCTCGGCCAGCAGCGCCGCCAGGCGCGGCGCGCTTTCATCGAACAGCTGCGCGGCGCTCGCCGCGCGCACCGCGCGCATGGTCGAGAGAATTCCGCCGCCGCTGCGCGCGATGTCCTCGTAGGAACGCCCGCGCAGCCGCTCGGCATACTCCCCGGCGCGGGTGCCGGCGAACACCAGGTGGGTGTGGCAGTCGATGAGTCCCGGGGTCACCCAGGCGCCGTCGAGGTCGTGTTGCTGTGCGACGGCGGCAGTGCCGAGGGCCGCCGGCAGCGCCACTTCCTCCCCGACCCATTCTATGAGTGCGCCGCGTGTCAGCAGTGCGCCGCGCTCGATGCGGCGCGCGTTGGCGTCGCAGGTGGCGAGCTTCGCGTTGCGCCAGATCTTCAGCGGTTCGGGCATGGGGACCGCGCTCAACCGGCAGTCTTGCCGAGGAACGGCAGGTTGAGGTGCTGCGCGCGCGCGCAGGCGATCGCGCTCTCGTAGCCCGCGTCCGCGTGCCGCATGACCCCGGTGGCCGGATCGTTCCACAGCACCCGCTCGATGCGGCGTGCCGCCGCCTCGGTGCCGTCGCATACGATGACGACGCCGGCATGCTGTGAATAGCCCATGCCAACGCCGCCGCCATGATGAATCGAAACCCAGGTCGCGCCGCTGGCGGTGTTGAGCAGAGCATTGAGGAGCGGCCAGTCGGCGACCGCATCCGAACCATCGCGCATGGCCTCGGTCTCGCGATTAGGACTGGCGACGGAGCCTGAGTCGAGATGATCGCGGCCGATGACAATCGGGGCCTTGAGCTCCCCGCGCGCCACCATCTCGTTGAAGGCGAGACCTAAGCGGTGCCGGTCGCCCAAGCCCACCCAGCAGATGCGCGCCGGCAGGCCCTGGAACTGGATGCGCTCGCGCGCCATGTCGAGCCAGTGGTGCAGGTGGGTGTCCTCGGGCAGCAGCTCCCGCACCTTGTCATCCGTGCGGGCGATATCCTGCGGGTCACCCGACAACGCCACCCAGCGAAACGGCCCCATGCCGCGGCAGAACAGCGGTCGCACGTAGGCGGGTACGAACCCGGGAAAGGCGAAGGCGTCCCTGACGCCTTCATCGAACGCCACCTGGCGCAGGTTGTTGCCATAGTCGAATACCGGGATGCGGGCCTTTTGAAACGCCAGCATCGCCTCGACGTGCCGCGCCATCGAAGCGCGCGCTTCCTTGGCAACCTGCTTCGGATCCGCGCCGCGCAGCCGGTCCCACTTTTCCAGCGTCCAGCCGCCGGGCAGATAGCCGTTGACCGGATCATGCGCCGAGGTCTGGTCGGTCACGGCATCCGGGCGCACGCCCCGACGCAGCAGTTCGGGCAGCACCTCGCAGGCGTTGCCGAGGAGGCCGACCGACACGGGTTTGCCGCTGCCTCGGGAGCGCTGGAGAATCTCCAGCGCTTCATCGAGATTCTTTGCCGCCACGTCCAGGTACTTAGTCTGCAGGCGCTTGGCGATACGCTCCGGACGGCACTCCACCGCCAGCATGGACGCACCCGCCATGGTCGCAGCCAGGGGCTGCGCGCCGCCCATGCCGCCTAAGCCTGCGGTCAGGATCCATTTGCCGGCGAGTTGGCCGCCGAAATGCTGGCGGCCCATTTCCACGAACGTCTCGTAGGTGCCCTGCACGATCCCCTGGCTGCCGATGTAGATCCAGGAGCCGGCCGTCATCTGGCCGAACATCATCAGGCCCTTGCGATCAAGCTCGTTGAAGTGATCCCAGTCCGCCCAGCGCGCCACGAGATTGGAGTTGGCGATGAGGACGCGCGGCGCGTCCGCGTGGGTGCGAAACACCCCGACCGGCTTGCCGGACTGGATGAGGAGCGTTTCTTGCTCTCCCAGCGCGCGCAGTGCGTCCACGATCTGGTCAAAGCACTGCCAGTTACGTGCCGCCTTGCCAATGCCGCCGTAGACGACCAGGTCCTGGGGGCGTTCGGCGACTTCCGGGTCCAGATTGTTCAGCAGCATCCGCAACGGGGCTTCCGTGAGCCAGCTGCGGCAGCTCAGGGTGGTGCCGTGCGGGGCGCGCAGGGCGGGGCGGGCGGAATCCGGCATGGGGCACCTCGTGAATGGGCGTGAATGATAGCTAAGGAAAGGACAGTTTCCCTGCCCGCCCGGTTTGGGTAGAATGCGCGGCCCCTCACAAGGCGCAAGTCGGGTGGGGGCGGGAGGCTGGCGCTGCGGATCCTTAAGGATTGGGATGCACGGTGCCCCCGAAAGTGAAATCACCGGAAAGCCCCCTACGGGGCTTTTTGTTTTTTGGGTGGGCCTTAAGGCCCATTTTTGTTTGTAGGGCCTTCGACGGTGACGCAGACGACGCGCGAGCGGTTGATTGAGCTGATCGAGCCGGTGCTCGGCAGGCTCGGCTACGAGCTGGTGGAGCTCGAGTACGGTGCCGGGCACTCGCGCGCGCAGCTGCGGCTCTTTATAGATGCGCCGGCGGGTGTGGGTGTCGAGGACTGCGCGCAGGTGAGCCGGGAGACCTCGGCACTGCTGGAGGCGGCGGACCCGATTCCGGTCGCCTACACGCTGGAGGTGTCCTCGCCGGGTTTCGACCGCGTACTGCGCACCCCGGCGCACTTTGGCCGCTTCGTCGGCTCGCGGGTGTTCGTGGAGCTGAAGGAGCCGCGTGCGGGCCGTCGGCGCTACACCGGGACGCTCGTCGGCGCCGATGAGGCCGGAGTCGCGCTCGAGGTCGACCGCCAGCGGGTGGCAATGGCGTTTGACGAGATTTGCAAGGCAAGGCTCGCGCCCCAATAAAAGGCGCGCGCATACAGTAACGAGCCTGAGGTAGATGCGACTGTGAACAAGGAAATCCTGATGGTGGTCGATGCCGTCTCCAACGAGAAGGGCGTCGACAAGGAAGTAATCTTCGAGGCGCTCGAAGCCGCGCTCGCCTCTGCGAGCCGCAGGAAGCACGGCGGCGAGGAGTGGGACGCGCGCGTGGCGATCGACCGCAAGAGCGGCGACTACGAGACCTTCCGTCGCTGGAAGGTGTTCGCCGACGACTCCACTGAGCTCGAGGTGCCCGAGCGGGAGCTGCGGCTCGAGGATGCCCTCGACATGGATGCCAGGGCCGAGGTCGGCGGCTACGTCGAGGAGCCGATGGAGTCGGCCGCCTTCGGACGCATCGCCGCGCAGCAGGCGAAGCAGGTGATCGTGCAGAAGGTGCGCGAGGCGGAGCGCGCCCAGGTTGTGGAAGCCTACCGCGACCGCGTCGGCACGCTGGTCAGTGGCGTGGTCAAGCGCATCGATCGCAACGGCATCTACATCGACCTCGGCAGCAACGCCGAAGGCTTCGTGCCGCGCACCGACATGATTCCGCGCGAGCAGGCCAAGCCCCAGGACCGCATCAAGGCGTTCCTGAAGGAAGTGCGTTCCGAGCCGCGCGGGCCGCAGCTGTTTCTCACCCGCACGGCGCCTGAGTTCCTGATCGAGCTCTTTAAGCTGGAAGTGCCCGAAGTCGGCCAGGGCCTGATCCAGATCCTGGGCGCGGCCCGCGACGCCGGCGTGCGCGCCAAGATCGCCGTCAAGAGCAACGACCCGCGCATCGATCCGGTCGGCGCCTGCGTCGGTATGCGCGGCTCGCGCGTGCAGGCGGTCTCCAACGAGATCGCCGGCGAGCGCGTCGACATCATCCCGCACAACGCCAATCCGGCGCAGTTCGTGATCAACGCCATGTCCCCCGCCGAGGTCATGTCGGTGGTGGTCGACGAGGAATCGCACAGCATGGACATCGCGGTCACGGAGGAGAAGCTGTCGCAGGCCATCGGCCGCGGCGGTCAGAACATCCGCCTCGCGAGCCAGCTCACCGGCTGGGACCTGAACGTGATGACCGAGTCGGACGCGGAGGCCAAGAGCGAGACCGAGTCGAAGGAGCTGGTGCAGAACTTCATGAAGCAGCTCGACGTCGATGAGGACGTCGCGACCATCCTGGCGCAGGAGGGCTTTTCCACTATCGAGGAGATCGCCTACGTGCCGCAGGCGGAACTCGCCGCCATCGACGAGTTCGACGATGACATGGTCAAGGAGCTGCGCAATCGGGCGCGCGACATGCTGCTGACGCAGGCGATCGCGAGCGAAGAGACGCTCGATCAGTCGATGCCGGCGGATGACCTGCTGCTGCTCGAGGGCATGAGCCCGGACCTGGCGCTGACCCTGGCGCGGCGCGGCGTACGCACCCGCGAGGATCTCGCCGAGCAGTCGGTGGATGAGCTCGCGGATATCGAAGGACTGGCCGCCGACAAGGCGGCGAAGCTCATCATGACGGCACGCGCGCCGTGGTTCGAGGCGGGTAGCTGACTGAAACGGGACGAGGGTTCAAGCGTATGGCGGAAGTAAGCGTTTCCCAGTTTGCCGAGGTACTGAAGGTGCCGGTCGACCGGCTGCTCGTGCAGCTCGACCAGGCGGGCATCAAGGTGTCCGGACCCGACGCGCGCATCAGCGACGATGCCAAGCTGGAACTCCTGACCCACCTGCGCCGCAGCCACGGCAGCGAGGCCGAAAGCGACGGCGCGCCGCGCAAGATCACCCTCAAGCGCAAGACCCAAAGCGAGCTGAAGCTGGCGAGCACGCAGGGACGCGCGCGCACGGTCAACGTCGAAGTGCGTCGCAAGCGCACCTACATCAAGCGCGACGTGCTCGAGGAGCAGGCGCGCGTACAGCAGGATGAGATCGATCAGCGCCACCGCCAGGCCGAGGACGCGGCGCGCGCCGAAGGTGAGCGCGCCGAGGCTGAGCGGCGCGAACGCGAGCGCGTCGAGGCGGAAAACCGCCGCCGCGTGGAGGAAGAGGAGACCAAGCGTCGCGCCCAGGAAGACGCGCGCCGCACGGCCGAGCAGCGCAGTCGTGACGACGAGGCGCGCCGCACCCGCGAACGCGAGGAACAGGAGCGGCGCAGCGGCGAGCGCGAGCGGCCGCAGGCCGCGGCCACACCTGCCGTGGCGCGTGAGCGCGTGCCGGCCGTCGCGCCCGCTGCCGTGGCGGATGACAAGCCCACGCGTTACGGCCGTAAGGAGCTGCACGTCACCAGTGACGTCAGCTCGCGCTACAAGAAAAAGCGCCGTACCAAGGCGCGCCCCGCGCAGGGGGCCGCCGAGGGACGCCATGGCTTTGAGATGCCGACCGCACCGGTGGTGCGCGAGGTCGGCATTGGCGAGACCGTCACCGTGGCGGAGCTCGCGCAGAAGATGGCGGTCAAGGCGACCGAGGTCATCAAGGTGCTCATGAACATGGGCGTGATGGCTACCATCAACCAGGCCATCGACCAGGACACGGCGGTGCTGGTGGTGGAGGAGATGGGACACACCCCGAAGCTGGTCAAAGAGAACCAGATCGAAGAGGGGCTGCAGGGTGAGGTGAGTCACGCCGCCGAGGCGCAAGGCGAGCCGCGTCCGCCGGTCGTGACCGTCATGGGTCACGTCGACCACGGCAAGACCTCGCTGCTGGACTACATCCGCACCACCAAGGTGGCCGCCGGTGAGGCGGGCGGCATCACCCAGCACATCGGCGCTTATCACGTCGAGACGCCCAAGGGCGCCATCACCTTCCTCGACACCCCGGGTCACGCGGCGTTCACCGCCATGCGCGCCCGCGGCGCCAAGGCGACGGACGTGGTAGTGCTGGTGGTGGCGGCCGACGACGGCGTCATGCCGCAGACGGTGGAGGCGATCCAGCACGCGCGGGCGGCCGGCGTTCCGATCGTCGTGGCGATCAACAAGATCGACAAGGGCGATGCCGGGCTTGAGCGCGTGCGCACCGAGTTGTCCAAGCAGGAAGTCATTTCCGAGGAGTGGGGCGGGCAGAACATGTTCGTCAACGTCTCGGCGCGCACCGGCCAGGGAATCGACAAGCTGCTGGAGGCGATCCTGCTGCAGGCGGAAGTGCTGGAGCTGCGGGCGCCGCGCACGGGCCTGGCCTCCGGGGTCGTGATCGAGTCGAGCATCGAGAAGGGCCGCGGCGCGGTGGCCACCGTGCTGGTGAAGAGCGGCACACTGCACACCGGCGATCCGATCATCGCCGGCTCCGAGTTCGGGCGCGTGCGCGCCATGTTCGATGAGAACGGCAAAGCGGTGACCGAGGCGGCTCCCTCCATGCCGGTCGTGGTGCTGGGACTTTCGACCGCGCCCAATGCCGGTGATGAACTGCTGGCGGTGGAAAGCGAGCGCAAGGCGCGCGAAGTCGCGCTCTACCGGCAGGGGAAGTTCCGCGACACCAATCTCGCGCGTCACAGCCCGCGTGCCGAGGATGCGTTTTCGCAGATGGGCGAGGCCAAGGCGGGCGTGGTGTCGGTGCTCATCAAGACCGACGTGCGCGGCAGCGCCGAGGCCTTGCGCGAGTCGCTCAACAAGCTCTCCACCGATGAGGTGCAGGTAAAGGTAATCGCTTCCGGCCTAGGTGCCATTACCGTCTCCGACGTGCAGCTCGCGGCGGCCTCCAAGGCGCTGATCATCGGCTTCAACGTGCGTGCCGACGGCGGCGCGCGCGACGCGGTCAAGGAGACCGGCGTCGAGGTGCGCTATTACAGCGTCATTTACGAGGCCATCGATGATGTGAAGCAGATGATGTCCGGCATGTTGCAGCCGGAGATCAAGGAGACGATCGTCGGCGTCGCACAGGTGCGCGAAGTGTTCCGTTCCAGCAAGTTCGGCGTGGTGGCCGGATGTCTCGTGACCGAGGGCATGGTCAGGCGCAACAACCCGATCCGGGTACTGCGCGAGAGCGTGGTGATTTTCGAGGGTGCGCTCGAGTCACTGCGCCGCTTCAAGGACGAAGCGAGCGAGGTGCGTGCCGGCACCGAGTGCGGCATCGGGGTGAAGAACTACCAGGACGTGCGCGTCGGGGACCAGATCGAGTGCTACTCGCGCGTCGAGGTGGCGAGAACGCTGCAGTAATGCCCCAGGCCCGCAACCAACGCATCGAAGCGGAGATCCAGCGGGTGCTGGCCGCGCTCATCGCGCGCGAGGTCAAGGACCCGCGCGTGGGCAACGTGACCATCACCGCGGTGAGCGTCGCCGCCGACAAGGCGACGGCGAAGATATTCTTCACCCCGTTTGCCTCTTTGAACCCGCCCGAGCAGGTGCGCCTCGGGCTCACGCACGCCGCGGGCTTCCTGCGCGGGGAACTGGGCCGGCGACTGGGACTGCGGCACGCGCCACGGCTGGAGTTCGTCTACGACGACAGCGCGGTGGGCGCGGAGCGCCTCGCAAGTCTCATCGAGCGCGCGGTGGCGGCGGACCGCGCCCACGCCGTGAGCCCTGCCGCGGGGGAGTCCGCCGACGCACCCCGCGAGGCAGCCGCCGACGCCGATATTCCGCGGCGCTGACATTCACGCGCATGCCGAGCGGAATCCTGCTGCTCGACAAGCCGCGTGGCCTGTCCTCAAACGCCGCCCTGCAGCGGGTGCGCTCGCTTTACAACCGGGAGAAAGCCGGCCACGTCGGCAGTCTGGATCCGCTCGCGACCGGCATGCTGCCGATTTGCTTAGGGGAGGCCACCAAGGTCGCCGCCGATGTGCTGGACGGACGCAAGTGCTATCGCTTCACGGTGGCACTCGGGGCGAGCACCGCGACCGGGGACACCGAGGGCGAGGTGATCGCCACGGCCGCCGTGCCGGCGTTCACGCCGGGCGACCTGGCGGCGGTGCTGGCGCGCTTCCACGGTCCGCAAACCCAGGTGCCGCCCATGTATTCCGCCATCAAGCGCGACGGTCAGCCGCTCTACCGGCTGGCGCGCGCCGGTGTGACCGTGGAACGCGCCGCTCGCGACATCGAGCTCTTTGCGCTCACCGTGCTTTTGGTGTCGGACGTGGCCCTTGATCTTGAGGTGCTGTGCTCCAAGGGCACCTATGTACGGGTCCTGGCGCAGGACATCGCCGCGGCCCTGGGCACCTGCGGGCACGTGACGCAGCTGCGGCGCCTGTACGTCGAGCCCTTCGCAGCTAAGCCGATGCACACGCTCGAGTCGCTCAGCGAGGCGCGCGGCGCGGGCTCTGGACCTGCGCTGCTGCCGGCCGACGCGGCGCTCATGCACCTGCCAGCCGTGATTCTGTCAGCCGTGGCGGCGGAGCGCCTGCGGCACGGTCAGCGGGTAGCGGCGGACGTGCCGGTGCAAAGCACGCGCGTGCGGCTATATGAGATAGGCGGGGAATTCTTAGGGATCGGGACGAGCGACGCGTCGGGCGGCGTCCAGCCGCGCCGACTCCTCAAGGCCGCCGACCCTGCCCTCAGCGCACCGTGATAGACGGGTCGAGCCTGCGCAACGCCTCGGCGGTGTTATCGACTACGCCGGTCCTGCGCAGCTGATCCTGCGTGTAAGTCGCGCCGGGGGAGGCGCAGGCCTTGTCGGCGCTTGGGCTGCGGTCATTATTGGCGCAGCCGGCCGTGGCGGCATTCGCGGCGGCGGGCGGGGACTGCGCTGCGGGCTGCGTCGCACAGGCGCCTAAGCAGAGCGCGAGGGCGGCGGTAATGACGGTATTTTTCCACATGGCAATCACCTTAAGGACGAGCCTATGCCCATCAGTCAACGGGCACAAGAACGCATGGTTGACCTGCAGGAACGCAGCGCGGTTCCCCTGGCGTGGCGCGCTTTTCCCCGACAGACCGCGACTTTTCGCAGCCCGCGGGCCATCTTGGCGGCAGGTTCTTCGCTTGAAGCCAAAGGCGGAAGCCGGGTACAATGCGCGGCTTACCAAAAGGCTCTATAGAAGCAAGTAGTTAGGACAATCGCGCAATGGCTTTAAGCACCGAGAAAAAGGGCGGAATACTCGCGAATTTCCGCCGCGGACCAGCCGATACCGGCTCACCCGAAGTTCAGGTCGCGCTGCTTTCCGAACGCATCAATGGACTCGGTGAGCATTTCACCGCCCATAAGCGTGATCACTCCTCGCGCCGTGGGCTGGTGAAGATGGTGAACCAGCGCCGCAAGCTCCTCGACTACCTCAGAGCCGTGCAACCCGACAAGTACCAGGAGCTCGTCGAGCGCCTGGGTCTTCGCCGCTAAAAAAACCTAAGGCCGCCGTTTCGACGCGCGGCCTTGGTGTTTTTGCCCGCCACTTCCAACTTTTCGAGGATCGAGCCCTTGAGCGTAGTCAGCAAGTCATTTCCTTACGGACCGCACACAGTAACCATTGAGACCGGTGAGATGGCCCGCCAGGCCGAAGGCGCGGTGCGCGTCTCCATGGGCGACACCGTGGTACTGGTTACCGCCTGCGCCAAGACCACCGCCACGCCGGGGCGGGATTTCTTTCCCCTGACCGTCAACTACATCGAGAAGACCTATGCCGCGGGCCGCATCCCCGGCGGCTTCTTCAAGCGTGAAGGACGCCCAACGGAAAAGGAGACGCTCACCTCGCGTCTCATCGACCGTCCGATCCGGCCGCTGTTTCCGGATGGCTTCTACAACGACGTGCAGGTGGTCGCGACCGTGTTGTCGCTCGACCCCGAAATTGACGCCGACATTCCCGCGCTCCTCGGCGCCTCGGCGGCACTGGCGCTTTCCGGCATTCCGTTCAGTGGTCCGATCGGCGCGACCCGCGTCGGCTGGAAGGACGGCAAGTACCTGCTGAACCCGAAGGCCTCGGACCTGGCCGAGTCGGGTCTGCACCTGGTGGTCGCGGGTACCGAGCACGCGGTGCTCATGGTCGAGTCCGAGGCCAAGGGCCTCTCGGAAGAAGTGATGCTGGGCTCGGTGGTGTTTGGCCACGAGCAGATGCAGGTCGCCATTCGCGCCATCAAGGAACTCGCCACCGAGGCCGGCAAGCCGCGCTGGAAGTGGGAGGCGGCCGCGGATAACGCCGAGCTCACGAGTGCCGTCGCGCTGCATGCGCAGACCGCGCTCGCCCAGGCCTATACGATTACTGAAAAGCAGCAGCGCCACGCGCGCCTGGCTGAGATCAAGACCCAGACGCTCGCGACCTTAAGCGGCGGCGAGGCACCCAAGTTCACGGCCGAGGCTGTGGAGGACGCGCTCTTCAAGCTCGAGAGCAAGCTCGTCCGCCAGCGCATCCTCAACGGCGAGCCGCGCATCGACGGCCGCGACACCGTCACGGTGCGTCCGATAACGGTCAAGGTAGGCGTCCTGCCGCGCACGCACGGCTCGGCGCTGTTCACTCGCGGTGAGACCCAGGCGCTGGTGGCGACGACGCTCGGCACCGGCCGCGACGCGCAGCTTATCGACGCGCTCGAGGGCGAACGGCGCGAACCGTTCATGCTGCATTACAACTTCCCGCCGTTCTCGGTTGGCGAGACCGGCATGATGGGGTCGCCGAAGCGCCGTGAGATCGGCCACGGCAATCTGGCGCGGCGCGGTTTGAAGGCAGTCATGCCCGACATGGCCACCTTCCCCTACGTCATCCGCATCGTGTCGGAAATCCTCGAATCGAACGGCTCGAGCTCCATGGCGAGCGTGTGCGGCACCTCGCTCGCGCTCATGGACGCAGGCGTTGCGATCAAGGCGCCGGTGGCCGGGGTCGCCATGGGCCTGGTGCTCGAAGGCGCGCGCTTCAAGGTACTCACAGACATCCTTGGTGACGAAGATCATCTGGGCGACATGGACTTCAAGGTAGCTGGCACCAGGGACGGCGTTACCGCGCTACAGATGGACATCAAGGTGGAAGGTGTGACGCCGGAGATCATGCGCGTGGCGCTCGACCAGGCGCGCGCCGGGCGGCTGCACATTCTCGATGAGATGAACAAGGTCATCCACGCGCCGCGCGAGAAGATGTCGGAGTGGGCGCCCTCGATCATCACTCTGAAGATCGATCCGGAGAAGATCCGCGACGTCATCGGCAAGGGCGGCGCGGTCATCCGGCAGATCACCGAAGAAACCGGCACGACCATCGACATCGAGAGCGACGGCACCGTCAAGATCGCCTCGGTGAGCGGCGCCGCGGGGCGCGAAGCGCAGCGGCGCGTCGAGCTCATCACCGCCGACGTCGAGGTAGGCCAGATCTACGAGGGCAAGGTCGCGCGCCTGATGGATTTCGGCGCCTTCGTCACCATCCTGCCGGGCCGCGACGGCCTGGTGCATATCTCGCAGATCTCGAACGAACGGGTCGAGCGCGTCAGCGACAAGCTCAAGGAAGGCGATGTGATCCGCGTCAAGGTGCTCGAGGTGGATCGGCAGGGCCGCATCCGCCTGTCCATGCGCGACGTCGACGCCGCCTAGTCAATTGGCCGAAAGTGGCGGGACGGCCCTTTCGGCAGGCCCGCCAAACAGCTGTATCGCGCTCGCCGGCAAAAGGCGTCGCTTTTGCCGGCGAGTGTCAGGCCGGTTCCGGGCGCCAAGTTGACTTGGCCGAAACCGCTTCCAGGAGATTTCGGCCAATCATCACCCCAGGGCTCGGGTCAGGTCGGCGGCGGCCCGTGTCCGTTCTGGTTGGCGAACAGCTTCAGGCTCTGTTCCAGGTAGCTGCCGACCATGCCGCGCATGGCGCCGCCGTAGGAACGGATCATCTGCGACAGGAAGTCGCGACTCATGAGCGGCTCGCCGCCGTGCTCCTGCTCGGCTATGACCTGCAGCAGGATGGAGCGGGTGATATCCCCCTGGGTCTTCTTGTCGATGACCACGAAGTCCACACGCTCGAGCACGAGCGCGCGAATGTCGTCGAGGGTTATGTAACGACTCTCGACCGTGTCGTACAACCGCCGGTTCGGATACTTCTTAATAGTCCGCGGTTCATTCATCGCACGTCCTTCACTATGAGTTATGCACCTTCCCTAGTGCGTACGTGTCGGCGCACACCTTATTACAACCGCGGCGCAAACCCAACTTCGGTTGTCGAAGTTGCCTTGATCCCTCAGGTCGGTGCCGGAGCGCGGACCTCCCTAACACCTGAAATCGCAGCCGCACGCCAGTGTTGTGCGGCCCAGGCGAGCAGAATCCCGGGTAGCTCAAGCTTAAGCTCAAGGGGAGGCTCCTGACCGAGGAGCCTCAGCACCTCGTGCAGCAGCGTGCTGGCACGGGCCGGCTCCAGGGGCAGCGAACGGCGCGATTTCGCGAGCTTTCCCCGCCGCGGTTCGACGAGGAGTGGCAGGTGCGCGTAACGGGGGGTCGGCAAGCCCAGCGCCGCCTGCAGAGCGAGCTGCCAGGGCGTGTTGTCCAGCAGGTCCGCCCCGCGGACCACATCCGTCACTCCCTGCCGGGCATCGTCCACGACCACCGCGAGCTGGTACGCGAAGACGCCGTCCCGGCGCCGCACGACGACGTCTCCGAGTTGGCGCAGGTCAAAGGTGCATTCACCCTGGATGCGGTCCTCGAATCCGACACGCTGATCCGCGACCCGAAAGCGCGTGGCCGTGGGACCAGCTCGTCGCGGGCCAGCCCGGCAGGTGCCCGGATACCCGCCCGGTGGCGAGCGCTCGGCACGGCTGCAGCTGCACTGGAAGGTGAGATCGCGGGCGGTGAGTTCGCTGAGTGCCTGCAGGTAGTGCGGCGTGCGCCGGCTCTGGTACTCGACCGCCCCATCCCAGTTGAGGCCGAAGGACTCGAGCGTGCGCAGCATCTCATCGGCGCAACCGGGGATCACGCGCGCGGTATCCAGGTCCTCCATCCGCACGAGCCAGCGCCCGCCATGGTGGCGTGCATCCACGAAACTGCCGACCGCTGCCAGCAGTGATCCTAAGTGCAGGGAGCCGGTTGGCGAGGGCGCGAAGCGCCCGACGTACGCCCGCCCGCGTGCGGTCACGCCCGTACGGCTGAAGCTAAGCCCCTAGCGGTAACGATCGTCGCGATCGCCGTACTGGCGCTCGCGCCGCTCGCGCCGTTCCTGTGCCTCGATGCTCAAGGTGGCGACCGGACGGGCCTCGAGCCGCTTGATGCCGATCTCCTCGCCGGTCTCCAGGCAGTAGCCGTAGGAGCCGTCCTCGGTACGCTTAAGCGCCTCATCGATCTTGCGGATGAGCTTGCGTTCGCGGTCCCGGGTGCGCAGCTCCAGGCTGAATTCTTCTTCCTGGGTCGCCCGGTCATTCGGATCGGGGAAGTTCGCCGCCTCGTCCTTCATGTGCGAGACGGTGCGATCGACCTCGACCATGAGGTCACGCTTCCAGTTGTTGAGAATGGTGCGGAAGTGCTCGAGCTGCGCCTTGCTCATGTACAACTCGCCGCGCTTGACGATGTACGGCTGTACGTTGCGCGGGCCTGCCAGGAGGCTCCCCGGCTCGTCGCTGTCCTCGGCGTCGGCGCTCACCACGCCAACCGGCGAGCGGGGCATCGGCACGGCTGTGGCGCTGCGCACCCTGGCAGCCGGGACTGGCGGTCGCAGGGGTTTTTTCGCCTCGGCGGCTTCGGCGGCGTGCGCGTGCCCGTGAGAGGCAGCCTTTTTCGGCGCCGCAACTGGCTTGTGAGCGCGTGTGGCTGCGGACCTCATGCGCGCAGCGGCCTCGGGCTTAGCCCGGGCGACGGTCTTTCTCGCGCTCGCGCGGCTCGCCGGTTTCTTGCCCTTGGCGGCCCTCGGCGCGGGTCTCTTAGCCGACATTCAATCGCTCCTGGAAGGGGTGGCCCTTTTGAAGAACGCGCGATTATACCGGCCGACTTCGCGCTGTACAGGTGTTCCCACAGGAGCCCGGAAATGCCCGCTTTTTCGGCAGGCTGGCTAGGGCAGCGTCACCACCGGCGCCGGCTGCCAATTCGCCTGTCGTCGCTCGGCGACAACGGTGGTGTAGATTCCGCCGCGCACATTGAAGCGCGCGGTGAGCCTGAGGAAGCGTGCCTGCACCGCGCCATGCAGATGGTCCGCAATCTCGTTGGTCACGGCCTCGTGAAACGCGCCGCGATCGCGGAATGACCAGATATATAGCTTCAGTGATTTAAGTTCCACGCACAGCCGGTCGGGCACGTACTCAAGTTCGAGCGTCGCGAAGTCCGGCTGGCCGGTGCGCGGACACAGACACGTGAATTCAGGGATCTGCATGCGGATCGTGTAGTCACGTCCGACCTGCGGGTTCTGAAAAGTCTCCAGTTCAGTTGTGGGCGTGGTCGGCATATTCCACTACACTAGCTCATTGGACAGAATCTCTTGCGCAGATTCTGTACGGGACGGCACGGGGAAGAAACTAGAGATGCGGCTGACCAAGATCAAGCTCGCCGGCTTCAAATCCTTCGTCGATCCGACCCAAATCAGCTTCCCCAGTAATCTCACCGGTGTCGTAGGCCCGAACGGCTGCGGCAAGTCGAACGTTATCGACGCGGTGCGCTGGGTCATGGGGGAGCTGTCCGCCAAGCACCTGCGCGGCGACAACATGGCGGACGTGGTTTTCAACGGCTCGTCGGCGCGCAAACCCGTCGGCACGGCCTCCGTGGAGCTCCTGTTCGACAATGCCGACGGCAAGATCGGCGGCGCCTACGCGAGCTACAGCGAGGTTTCACTGCGGCGCCAGGTGTCGCGCGACGGCACCTCGGCGTATTTCATCAACGGCGGGCGCTGCCGCCGCAAGGACATCACCAACCTCTTCCTCGGCACGGGCCTGGGCTCGCGCAGCTACGCCATCATCGAGCAGGGCATGATCTCGCGCGTCATCGACGCGCGCGCCGAGGATATGCGCGCCTTCGTCGAGGAGGCGGCGGGAATTTCCCGCTACAAGGAGCGGCGCAAGGAGACCGAGGTGCGCGTGGCTGAGACCCGCGAAAACCTCGAGCGCCTGCAGGATCTGCGCGACGAGGTCGATAAGCAGATCCGCCACCTGCAGCGCCAGGCCGCTACGGCACGCCGCTACCAGGCTCTGAAGGACGAAGAGCGCCGGCTGACGGCGGAGGTGCTGGCACTGCGCCTGCGTGAACTGGACAGCGGTGGCCAGGTCCACGACGCCGCCGTGCGCGAGCGGGAGCTGGCGATGCAGGCGCAGCTGAGCGCGCAGCGCGCCGCGGAAGCGGCGATCGAGAAGCAGCGCGCCGTGCACGGCGGGCATAGCGAACACCTCTCGGCAGTGCAGGGCCGCTACTACGAGGTCGGCGCCGATATTTCGCGCCTCGAGCAGAGCATCGAGCACACGCGCGAGCTGCGCGAGCGCCAGGTTGCGGATCTGGCACAGACCGAGACCACCCTGGCCGATCTTGCGGCGCACATCGCGCGCGATGAAGAGCAGCTGGCGGCCGTGCAGGCGGAAATCGAATCCCTCGCGCCGCAGCTCGCTGCCGCACAGGCGAGCGAATTGCAGGCGGCCACGGCCCTGGAAGCGGCCGAGGCTGCGGTGCAGGACTGGCAGCAGCGCTGGGAAGAGCACACCCGGGCGCAGGGCGCCGCGGAGCAGACGACCCAGGTCGAGCGCGCCCGCATCGAGCAGCTCGAGGCGCAGCTGCAGCGCTTCGCGGCACAGGCCGAGCGCCTGGCCGCCGAGCACGACACCACGGGCATGCAGGATGCCGCTCAGCATCTGCAGGAGCTCACCCGCCAGGAAGCGCAGGCGCGCACCGCGAGCGAGGCCCTGACGCGCGCGCACGAGGCGGCGCAGCAGCAGGTGCAGAGCCTGCGTGGCACGCAGCTTGCGGCCGAGGCGGCTCTGCAGGAGGCGCGCGGCGCGAGCGAGGCGGCGCGGGCCGAGTTCACCTCCCTCGAAGCGCTGCAGGCCGCGGCCCTTTCGGATCATGCGGGCAAGGCCAGCGGCTGGTTGAGTGCGGCAGGACTTGCGGCGCGGCCGCGGCTCGCCGCGGCACTCGAAGTGGATGCCGGCTGGGAGCGCGCGGTCGAAACCGCGCTCGGTGAATATCTGGAAGCCGTGTGCGTCGAGGAGCTCGACGCCGCGGTCGGCGTCCTCGGCACCCTCGACGCCGGCAGGGTGACGCTGCTGCAGGCCGGCGAGTCCGCGCGCGGCGTATCCGCAGGGACGCTCGCGGCGCACGTGCAGGGTCCGGCAGCGGTGCTCGAGCGGCTCGCCGGCGTGCTGACCGCGGACTCATTCCGGCAAGCGCTGCGCGGACGCGCTGCGCTCGCCCTGGGGCAATCGCGGATCACCCGCGACGGGGAGTGGGTCGGACGGGACTGGCTGCGGGTGAGTCGCGCCGCCGAGCAGCGCGGCGGGGTCATCGAGCGTGAGCAGCGCCTGAAGAGCCTGCGCGCGGCGGTGGCCGCAGCGGAAAGCTACGCCGCGCAACGCGATCGGGACCTGAGCGCCGCGCGCGCGCAGCTTACCGAGGCTGAACGCAGCCGCGATGAGGCCCAGGCCGGCATTCACCAGGCGCATCGCACGCACGCGGACCTCCTGGGCGCGCTCGAGGCGGCCCGTGCCCGGGCCGAGGGTGCGCAGGCGCGCCGCGCGCAGCTGCAGCAGGACGCGCACGAGGTGAGCCGCGATCACGACGCGACCCACGAAGCACTGACGCGCGCGCGGGCCGAACTCGCCCGCGGACTCGCCGCGGCGCAAGGGCTGCAGGGCGCTCGCGCGGCTCTCGAGAGCGGGCGCGAGGCGGCGCGCGGCGCGCTCCTCGAGGCGCGCGCGCGTTCGCAGGCTGCACAGCTCAGCGCGCGCGATCTGCACGTACGCTCGGAAGGGCGCCGTTCCACCGCCACCTCGGTCGCGGTCGGCGTGGCGCGCATGGGCGAGCAGCGCGAGCAGCTGTCACGGCGACGCGCGGAGCTCAACCACGAGTTGGCTTGCGGAGACGCGCCGATTCTGGCGGCGCGGGCACGGCTGGATGAAACCCTGGGCCTGCGCCTGAGGGTGGAGGCGGAGCTCAGCGCCGCGCGCGGCGCGCTCGAGGAAGCCGAAGGCGCACTGCGGGCACTGGATGAAACCCGCCTCACGGCGCAACAGCACGTCAACAGCGCCCGTGAGGCCCTGGATGAAGCGCGTCTCGCCGCCCAGGAGACCCACGTGCGCCGGGCAGCGCTCGCCGAGCAGTTCGCGCAGACGCGTTGCGACTTGAACGAGCTGCTGGCGCGGCTCGCGCCGGAGGCGCAGGTGCCGGCCTGGGAAGAGACCCTGGGCGCGACGCGCGTGGAAATAGAGAAGCTCGGCCAGGTGAATCTTGCCGCCATCGACGAGCTGCAGGATCACACGACCCGCAAGGAGTATCTGGACCGGCAGTTCGCCGATGTCAGCTCCGCGCTCGACACGCTGGATGAGGCCATGCGGCGGATCGACAAGGAGACGCGCACGCGCTTCGAGGACACGTTCGAACGTATTAATGTGGGTCTGCGCGAGAAATTTCCACGCCTCTTCGGTGGCGGACACGCGTACCTTGAACTGGCGGGTGATGACAAGCTGACCGCCGGGGTAACGGTGATGGCGCGGCCGCCAGGCAAGAAGAACAGCACCATTCATTTGTTGTCGGGCGGGGAGAAGGCACTGACCGCCGTGGCGCTGGTGTTCGCGATCTTCGATCTGAACCCGGCGCCGTTCTGTCTTCTGGATGAGGTCGATGCGCCGCTCGACGAACACAATGTCGGGCGCTTCTGCGACATCGTGCGCGAGATGTCCCAGCGGGTGCAGTTCGTCTTCATCACGCACAACAAGAGCACCATGGAACTCGCCTCGCAGCTGATCGGTGTAACCATGAACGAGCCGGGCGTCTCGCGCCTGGTCACGGTGGACGTCGACGCGGCGGTGCGCATGGTGGCGGTGTGAAGTAATGTCAGAACTGCGCCTTACGCTCCTCGTTGCCGGCGTGGTGTTCATCACCGCGCTGATCTGGTGGGAACGGCGCCGGCCGCGGCAGGCGAACGCCGATGGCGCCGAGCGCTTCGGTTCGCGCGAGCCGGACGCTGCCGCTGCGGCACGGCCGCCGCGTGAGCCGGGGCTTGCGCTGCCTGAAATGCGCGCCCGCGATTCCTTTGCGGACCGGGACCTGCCGCTGGTGGAAGCCTCGCGCGATCTGCCCTCGGTGCCGGTGCTGTCGCCGTTCGCGCCGCTCACTGTCGCGCGCAGCCCCGACGCCGCGGATGATGAAACGCCGGGGGCGCTGCCCGGCGCCGACGCGCCGCACGAGGCGCAAACCGCCGCGGAGCTGGCGCCTGCGGGCATGGCGGCGGCGCTCACGGCCGGTGCCGGGGTCGCGCCGGCAGCGGCAGACGCGCAGCCGCCCGCGGCGGTTCGCGAAGAGCTGCCGCGACTTCCGGCTGGTCCTTCCCCGGTGGTCGAGTGGCCCCCGGATGCGCAGCGGCAGATCGTCTCGCTGCGCCTGGTGGCCACCACCGAGCGCTTCGTCGGCCGGTCGCTGCGCCAGGCGCTCGCCGCCGAAGGTTTCGTGCTCGGGCGCTTCGCGATTTTCCACAAGCCCGACGACGAGCAGCGCGCGGTGCTGAGCGCGGCGAGCCTCACGCGCCCCGGCACGTTCGACGCCGATACCATGGACTCGCAGCACTTCGGTGGCCTGTCGCTGTTCGCGGTGCTGCCAGGGCCGCGGCCTGCGCCGCAGGCGTTCGAAGAGCTGATCAGTGCCGCCCGTAACCTGAACGACCGGCTGCACGGGGTGCTGCAGGATGAGCGCGGCAGTCCTCTCACCACAGCGCGCATCGCGTTGCTGCGCGAGCGCCTCAGCAGCGAGTCGCGCTAGTGACGGCGGGGGCGGCGGCGCGCGCCGCCGAGTTGCGCGCCCAGCTGGCGCAACACGACTACCGCTACTACGTCCTCGATGACCCGCAGGTGTCGGACGCCGAATACGACCGGCTGATGCTCGAGCTGCGCCAGCTTGAAACCGCGCACCCGCAGCTCATTACACCTGACTCCCCGACCCAGCGCGTGTCGGGCACTCCGAGCGCGGCCTTCGGCGAGGTCGTACACCAGGTGCCGATGCTCTCGCTCGACAACGCGTTTGCGGACGCCGACGTCATGGCGTTCGATCGGCGTCTGCATGAACGCCTGGGCGTGGAGGGCGAGCTTGACTACGTTGCTGAGCCGAAGCTCGATGGACTTGCGGTGACGGTGATTTACCGGGACGGCGCTCTGGCGCAGGCCGCGACGCGCGGCGACGGCGTCAGCGGTGAGGACGTGACCGCCAACGTGCGCACCATCCGCGCTGTGCCGCAGGCGCTGCGCGGGCAGGCGCCGCCAATCCTGGAGGCGCGCGGCGAGGTGTTCATGCCGACGGCTGGCTTTGAACGCATGAACGCGCGCGCGGCGGCGCGTGGCGAGAAGGTGTTCGTCAACCCGCGCAACGCCGCGGCCGGGAGCCTGCGCCAGCTCGACCCGCGCGTGAGCGCCGCGCGTCCCCTGAGTATGTTTTTCTACGCCGTGGGTGCGGTTGAGGGCGCGAGCCTGCCCCCGGGGCAGGGCGAGCTGCTGCAGTGGTTGCGCACCCTCGGGCTGCCGGTGTGCCCCGAGGTGCGCGCGGTGCGCGGCGTCGCGGGCTGCCTCGCCTATTACCGTGACATCGGCGCACGCCGCAGCACGCTGCCGTACCAGATCGATGGTGTGGTCTACAAACTTAATGCGCGCGCTGACCAGGAGCGCGTGGGTTTCGTGTCGCGCGCACCACGCTGGGCGGTGGCGCACAAGTTTCCCGCCGAGGAAGCCACCGCGCTCGTGAAGGACATCGAGTTCAACGTCGGGCGCACCGGGGTGCTGACGCCGATCGCCCGGCTCGCGCCGGTGTTCGTCGGCGGCGTGACGGTGAGCAACGTGACGCTGCATAACATCGACGAGCTGCATCGCAAGGATGTGCGCGTGGGCGACACCGTGATCGTGCGCCGCGCCGGGGACGTGATTCCCGAAGTGGTGAGCGTGGTACGCGAGCAGCGCCCCGCCACGGCGACCGAAGTGGTGCTCCCGAGCCACTGTCCGGTGTGCGGCTCGGTGGTGTTACGCGTTGCAGGGGAGGCTGCGGCGCGCTGCACCGGCGGCTTTACCTGCCGCGCGCAGCGCCAGGAGAGCCTCAGGCATTTTGCGAGCCGCCGGGCGCTCGACATCGAGGGCCTGGGAGACAAGATCATCGAACAACTCGTGGAGCAGGGACTGGTGAGTTCGCCTGCGGACCTGTACGCACTCGGTGCGGCGCAGCTTCAGGACCTTGAGCGCATGGGCGAGAAGTCCGCCGCGAATCTTGTGGCTGCAATTCAGAAGAGTAAGCAGACGACGCTGCCGCGGTTTCTGTACGCGCTGGGAATCCGCGAAGTAGGCGAAGCGACGGCGCTCAATCTCGCCCGGCACTTCGGCGGACTCGAGGAGCTCATGGCAGCGAGCGAGCATGAGATCCAGCAGGTCCCGGATATTGGCCCGGTGGTGGCCGCGCACGTTGCGGCGTTCTTTGATTCGACGGAACACCGCAGTGTTATCAAAGCGTTACGAGATAAAGGTGTGAGATGGCCTAAGGTCGAGCGGCCGACCGGCGCCGCGCAGGCTCTCGCCGGACGCACGTTCGTCGTCACCGGGACCCTGGGCAGCATGTCGCGCGAGGAGGCCCAGGAAGCGCTGCTGGCGCGCGGCGCGAAGGTGGCGGGCAGCGTGTCGCGTAAGACGAGTTTCGTCGTCGCGGGGAGTGAGGCGGGCTCGAAGCTGACCAAAGCCCAGGAGCTGGGCGTACCGGTGCTCGACGAGCAGCAGTTCCTCAAGCTGCTGCAAGCCGGCGGGCCCTGAAGCTAAGGCCCGCCGGCGCAGCATCTTTCAGTGCGTTTCAGTTCTTGGACGCCGGAGCCGCAGGCGCGGCAGCCGCCGGTACGGCAGCGGCAGGCGCAGCCGCTGCAGGGGCAGCCGTTGCGGGCGCGCCGGCGGCCGCAGGCGCGGAACCTGCCGCCGGCTGATCGAGGAACTTCTCGATCTTGGCGTTCTTCGCCACATCATCCATGTAGGCGCGGAATTTCTTCGCTTCCACCATCTGCGCGAGCCGCGGCTTGACCTGCTCGAAAGGCGGCGGCGTGAGCGGGCGCGTGGCGATGAGCTGAATCACGTGCCAGCCGTACTGGGTCTGAACGGGCGTGTGCGTGTATTCGCCGGGCTTGAGCGTCGTGAGGGCCGCGGAGAACTCCGGCACCATGCGATCGAGGCCAAACCATCCCAGGTCCCCGCCCTGCTTGGCGGAGGAATCCATGGACTGCGTGCGGGCGAGGTCCTCGAATTTCTCACCCTTCTGCAGGCGTTCGACGATCTTCTGCGCGAACGGCTGGGTCGCAACCAGAATGTGCCGCCCGTGGTATTCCTCCTTCGGGAGCTTCGCGACCTGGGTGTCGTACTCGGCGCGCAGCTCCTGGTCGGTCGGCTTCTTGTCCTTCAGGTAGCGCTCGGAAGCTGCCTGCTGCAGCACGTTGAGGCGCGAAATCTCGATGAGATAGGCGGTGTCGCCACTCTTGTCGAGACCTTGTTTCTCAGCGTCCTGGCCGACGAGCTCGGCGTGAATGAGGTTGTCGAGTGCCAGGCCGCGCTGCTCCGGGGACAGCTCCGCGGAGGATTTGCCGCTGATGCCCTTGATGTAGAAATCGTAGAAGTCGCGGCTGATCGGCACGCCGTTCACGGTCGCGACCGGCGGGGAGGTCGGGGCGGCGACGGTCGTGGCGGTCTTGGGCTGGCAGGCGGCGAGCGCCGCCAGTGCGACGGCCAGGGGGAGGACACGAGAGTAATTCATGCTGTTTGAGTTCCGGTGGGTTGTTGAATGGATCTAAAGGGGTCGGACGCTTTCAGGTTTCGTCGGGCGTGCGCGCGACGATGTTGAGTGCGTGCACGCCGTCCTGCATGAGCGGCGCGACCGCATCGTAAACGAGGCGATGACGTTCGAGGCGCGAGCGGCCGCGGAAGGCCTCCGCCACCAGCGTCACGCGATAATGGCCGCCGGCGCGGGCGCCGGCGTGCCCCGCATGGCGCGCGCTGTCATCGATGATCTCGAGCGAGCGCGGCATCAGGGCCTGCTCGAGCGCGGCGCGCAGCTGCTCGGCGACGGCGCTGTTCATGACTGCGGGTGCACCAGGTGCGCGCGGCCGTTGAGCCACACGATCTGCAGGGTGACAAACGCCAGGGTGAGGAGCGTGAGTCCAAACACCTTGAAATTCACCCAGGCACGCTCGCTCGCGTAGTGCGCCACGATGAGATTCAAGGCGCCGAGGGCGGCGTAAAAGGCGGTCCACCAGAGGTTCAGGCGGCGCCACAGGGCCTGGCTCACCTGCAGCCGCTCGCCGAGCGCGGCGCCGAGGAAGCGCTGCGTCAGGGTCTGCTTGCCGATCCAGAAGCTGCCGAGAAAGGCGCCGCTCGCTAACCAGAAGAACACCGTGGGTTTCCACTGGATGAACTGCCGGTTGTGCAGCAGCAACGTGGCGCTGCCGAACACCAGCACCAACACCGCCGACAGCGCATGCATGGGCGGCACGCGCTTCAGGCGCAGCCAATCCACCGCGACGAGCAGCAGCATGGCGACCATGAGCACCGCGGTCGCCGCGTACAACCCGCGCAGGTAATACGTCACGATGAACGCCAGCAGCGGCGCGAACTCGGCGAGAGCCTGCATGGAACCCTATACGGGGCAAAACGGCCGCGTATATTGTCACGCGCCGCGCCCAGTTTCCATTAAGGCGCGCCTGCGCCCATGCCATGGCCGAGTACCTCGAGCTTCACCCCGTCGATCCCCAGCCGCGGCTCATCCGCCAGGCGGCGGAGCTGGTGCGTGGCGGGGGGCTGATCGCCTACCCGACCGACTCCTGCTACGCCCTCGGCTGGCACATCGGCGACAAGAGCGCGCTCGAGCGGGTGCGCCGCATCCGCCAGGCCGATCGCCATCATCATTTCACGGTGGTGTGCGCGGATCTGGCCGAGGTGGGCCGTTTTGCCCACCTGGAGACCTGGCAGTTCCGCATCCTGCGTGCCTGCCTGCCCGGCCCGTATACCTTCCTCCTGCGTGCGACGCGCGAGACCCCGCGGCGCCTGCAGCACGAGCGACGACGCACCATTGGCGTGCGCATCCCCGATCACCCCGTACCGCGGCTGCTGCTCGCCGAACTGCGCGAGCCGCTCATGAGCTCGACCTTACTGGTGGCGGCAGATGCACAGCCACTGACCTCGGGGCGCGAGATCCAGGCGCGACTCGATCACGAGATCGACGCCATCCTCGACGGCGGGGATTGCGGCATCGAACCAACCACCGTGGTCGATCTGTCGGTAAATCCACCGCTCATCGTGCGCCAGGGCAAGGGCCCGCTCGGCCGGATCACCGGCCGTGCGCTATAATTCGCCGGTGAGCCACCGCGTTATCGTCCCGTGAGTTCGCCCGCGCCCGCGCGGCGCGTGTTGTCCGGCATGCGGCCCACCGGGCGGCTGCACCTCGGCAACTTCCACGGGGCGCTGCGCAACTGGGTGGAGCTGCAGTACCAGTACGACTGCTTCTTCTTCGTCGCCGACTGGCACATGCTGACCACCGGCTACGAGGACACCTCGCAGCTGCAGGAGCACATCCGCGATGTGCTCATCGACTGGCTGGCGGCGGGCCTGAATCCGGGCGTGGCGACGCTCTTCATCCAGTCGCACGTGCCGGAGCACGCGGAACTGCACCTGCTGATGTCGATGATCACCCCGCTCGGGTGGCTCGAGCGCGTGCCGAGCTACAAGGACCAGCAGGAGCAACTGAAAGAAAAGGATCTCGCCACCTACGGCTTCCTCGGTTACCCCCTGCTGCAGAGCGCCGACATCCTGGTGTATCGCGCCGCTTTCGTGCCGGTGGGCGAGGACCAGGTGGCGCACGTGGAGCTGACCCGCGAAGCCGCGCGCCGCTTCAATCATCTCTACGGTCGCGAGAGCGACTTCGAAGCCAAGGCCGAGCGCGCGGTGAAGAGCCTGGGCGGGCGCAACGCCACCAACTACCGGCAGCTGCGCCGCCGCTACCAGGAGGGCGGCGACGCCGAGGCGCTGCAACGCGCCCAGGCGCTGGTACAGGCCAACACCCGCATCACCGTCGCCGACCGCGAACGGCTGCTGGGATTCCTGGAAGGCACCGGCGTCACGATTCTCCCCGAACCGCAGGTGCTCCTGACCGCGACGCCCAAAGTGCCGGGCCTCGACGGCCGCAAGATGTCGAAGTCCTACGGCAACACCATCGGCCTGCGCGAGGAGCCGGACGTGGTGGTGCAGAAGCTGCGTGCCATGAAGACTGATCCGGCGCGCGTGCGCCGTACCGATCCGGGTGACCCGGAAAAATGCCCGGTCTGGGATCTGCACAAGATCTATTCCGACGACGCGACGCGCAAGTGGGTATTCGAGGGCTGCCGCACGGCCGGCATCGGTTGCCTGGATTGCAAGCAGCCGCTCATCGAGCGCATCGTCGAGGAAGTGAACGGCATGCGCCGGCGGGCGCAGGAATTTGAAGATAATCCGGAGCTGGTGCGCGGCATCGTGGCGGAAGGCGCGGAAAAAGCCCGCGAGGCCGCCCGCCAGACCCTCGAGGAGGTGCGCCGCGCCATGCACCTGCGCGCCGACTGACGCTTAAGGCGGGGAACCCATGAAGCTCAAGCCGGAACTCAAGATCGTGGTGTCCAACGCCGCGCCCGCGCCGCCGCCGGTGGAAGCGCAGCCCGAGCAGGTGGAGATGCCGTTCGCGATGGTGAACGGCGAACCGTTCTCGCAGCTGCCGCGCGATCTGTACATTCCACCGCAGGCGCTCGAAGTGTTCCTCGAGGCATTCGAAGGACCGCTCGACCTGCTGCTGTACCTGATCCGGCGCCGCAACCTCGACATCCTGGATATTCCGCTGGCCGAGATCACGCGCCAGTACATGCAGTACATCGAGCTCATGGAGGGCCTGCAGCTGGAGCTCGCGGGCGAGTACCTGGTCATGGCGGCGACCCTGGCGGAGATCAAATCCCGCATGCTCCTGCCGCGCCCGGCGTTGCCGGGGGCCGAGGGCGACGAGGATCCGCGCGCGGAGCTGGTGCGGCGGCTGCAGGAGTACGAGCGCTTCAAGCGCGCCGCGGAAGGCATCGATGCCTTGCCGCGGTTCGAGCGCGACGTGTGGCCAACCTCCGCGCAGCTCAAGGAGCGGCAGGTCGTGCGCACGCTGCCGCAGGTCACGCTGCAGGAGATGCTGATCGCCTTCAAGGAGGTGGTGGCGCGCTCGCAGATGTTCGCCCACCATCACATCGAGCGCGAGCGGCTGTCGGTGGGCGAGCGCATGAGCGACATCCTCGCCGCCTTAGGCTCCGAAGGCTTCATGCCGTTCATGCAGCTGTTTCGAGCGGAGGAGGGCCGCATGGGCATCACGGTCACCTTCGTCGCGATCCTGGAGCTCATGCGCGAAGGCCTGATCGACATCGTGCAGGCGGAAGCCTACGCGCCGCTGCACGTGCGCGCCGCGACTCCGGGCCGCACGCTGCACGTCGTCGCCGACAACACTCCCACCGTGCCGCCGACCGCCTGAGGGCCGAAATGAACGAGACCGACATCAGAAACGTGATCGAGGCGGCGCTCCTGGCCGCGGGCGCACCGGTGCCGCTGAGCGAGTTCGGCCGCCTGTTCGAGGAGGGCAGGGCTCCTGCGCCACAGGAACTGCGCGCAGCCCTCGCAGCCCTCGCGGCGGAGTACGCCGGGCGCGGCATCGAGCTCAAGGAAACCGCCAGCGGCTTTCGCATCCAGGTGCGGCGCGAGCTGTCGGGCGCGATTTCCCGCCTGTGGCCGGAACGCACGGCACGCTACTCGCGCGCACTGCTGGAGACGCTGGCGCTGATCGCCTACCGCCAGCCCGTGACACGGGCGGAAATCGAAGCGGTGCGCGGCGTGGCGGTGAACCCCAATATCATCCGCACGGTGATCGAGCGCAACTGGGTGCGGGTCGTCGGGCATCGCGACCTCCCCGGGCATCCGGAGCTGCTCGGCACGACGCGCGAGTTCCTCGACTACTTCGGTCTTAAGAGTCTCGATGAGCTGCCGCCGCTCGCGGAGCTCAAGGCCATGACGGATGCGAACCTGCAGCTCGGGCTGGCGGGCGCGAGCGATGTGCACACCGGCATGTCCACTTCCG
Source organism: uncultured Gammaproteobacteria bacterium (assembly GCA_963793895.1). Classification (GTDB taxonomy): domain Bacteria; phylum Pseudomonadota; class Gammaproteobacteria; order Steroidobacterales; family Steroidobacteraceae; genus 13-2-20CM-66-19. Next base: position 477,732 of record CAWCBV010000003.1, on the reverse strand, counting down.
AGGCACCCGATACCGACGAGGGATCCGAGGACGAGGGCCTCACGGCTGAGCCGGGAGCGGGCGCGGGCCGCGAACTGGTCGCAGGTCCCCGCGACCTGGAAGGCTGATGCCGCGCGCGCCGGTGCGCCGCCGCGCCGCGGCCCGCAGGCGTGCCACTCGCGAGACGCCCGCCGTCGCGCCGGTCGCGCCGCTCCCGCACGCTCCCGAGCGGCTGCAAAAATTACTGGCGCGCGCCGGCCTGGCTTCGCGCCGCGAAGCCGAAGGCTGGATCCGCGCCGGCCGTCTCACGGTCAATGGTGAAGTCGCGACGCTTGGGCTTCGCGTCAGCGCCCAAGACCAGGTGCGCCTCGACGGGCGGCTGGTACGCTCCCGCGCCGGGGCGGATGAGGCGCGCGCATTTGTATGCCACCGCTCCCCGGGCGAACCGCTGGCGGCTCCCGGAGGCAGCGGTGGGGACCCGGAAAGTGCCGCGGCGCGGCCGGCGCTGTTGCAACGCCTGCCGCGACGCGCCGGCCGGCGCTTCATCACCATAAGCCCGATGCCGCGCGTTGACGGCGGGCTGGAACTGGTCACCGCGGACGGGGAACTCGCGGCGCGCCTGCAACGCGGCGTGCGTCATCTCGTGAGCGAGTTCGGCGTGCGCATACGCGGGGAGCTCAACGAAACCCAGCTGGCGGGCGTACTCGCCGGCATCCTCGACAGTGGCGCGCAGCTGCCGGTGGAACGCTGCACGGGCGCCGGCGGCGAGGCCGCCAACCGCTGGTACACGCTCGCGGCGCGCGGCGCGAGCGGCAAGGAGGTGCGGCAGTTGTTCGAACGCCAGGGCGCGCTGGTCAGTCGCGTCATGCGCACGCACTTGGGTCCCGTGACCCTCGAGCGCTCCCTCGGCCGCGGTCAGTTCCGCGAAGTCACGCCTGAGGAACTGTCAGCGCTGCTGCCGCAAGTCCCGACGCCCGCGGGCGGCTGAGCATCGAAAGCCTGGCCCGTCACACCCCGGCTCGCGGGGCCCAGGAGCGCCAGATACGGCGCGGTGAGTTGCGCGGGCTGGGGCAGCGTCTCCAGGTCCTCGGCCGGGTACGCCTGGCGGCGCATGGCGGTGCGCGCGCGCCCGGGGTTCAGGGTGTTGACGCGCACGTGGCTGATGCCCTCGAGCTCCGCCGACAACACCTGCGATAAGCCTTCAATCGCAAATTTCGACACCGCATATGCACCCCAGTAGGCACGCCCCTCGCGCCCGACCGCGCTGGCGGTGAACACGACCGAGGCGTCGGCGGATTTTTTCAAGGCCGGCAGCAGCACCTGCGTGAGCGCGAACGCCGCGGTGAGGTTGACGTGCAGCACGCGGCACCAGGTCGGCACGTCGTAGTGTTCGATCGGCGTGAGCGTGCCCAGGAGGCCGGCGTTGTGGAGTAGTCCGTCGAGACGCCCGTACCGTGTCAGGAGTGCGTCCGCGAGCTCGTCGTAGTCGCGCGCCAGGGCCCGCTCCAGGTCGAGCACCGCGATGCTGGCCGCGGGCGATCCGGCGGCGGCGATCTCCGCGTGCACCGCCTCGAGCTTCTGCGCATTGCGGCCAATCAACACCACCTGCGCGGCGTGCCGGGCGCACGCCAGCGCCACCGCGCGGCCGATGCCGCTGCTGGCGCCGGTGATGGCGATGACCCGGCCGGTGAGCTCATCCGCACGGGCGACATACCCGCGCGGATCAAATGCAGCGTTCAAACTGCCGTCTCCTTCAGTGCAAAGCGCCCGCCTGCCGCGCGCCGGGCCGCGTTCCAGGCGCGCCAGGAATCGAGCGGCCCGTGATGGTCGCGCGCCTTGAGGGCGTCAGGCAAGGCGCGCTCAGCTCGCCGCGAGTGTTCAGCGGCGAGCCGCACCCACACGAGCAGCGCCCGCGAGAGTCGGCTGCGCCTGCCGCGGCAGTTCGCCGACGAGAGCGGCGAGTGCGGCGCGCAGTTGCTGATGGCGCAGGCGCAGGACCCGGGCGAGCCCCGCCGGCCACGGTGGCTGCGCGAGATCCTGCGCGGCTGCTGAGGCTGCGGCAAGGTCCGCCAGGCTCACGCGCAGGCGCCCCAGGCGTGCATCGGCCGCGAGGTTCGCGAGCAGCTCAATTTCGTGCAGGGTCGCGCCGAGCTTGCCCGCCGTGGCGCCAAGCGCGGGCGGCACCAGCGGGGCGATCATGGCACCCGCCCAGCGCTCGCAATACGCGCGCAGCTGCGCGCGCGTCTCACAGGTCGCGGCGCGCGAGATCCCAGCTGGCGGTCGCGACCAGGCCGGAAAGCCCCGCGAGGGCCGTGAGCTCGCTGCCCGCGAGGCTCGCGCCCAGCGCCCGGGTAAGCGGGTGCGTCGGTGCGCCGAGCGCCGTGCGCGCGCATTCCTCGCCCCACCAGGCGAGCCGCGCGTGCGCAACCTGGTGCTCGAGCCTGGGGTTGAGGCTGGCGCAGATTTCCGCCTCGATGGCGCATAGGGCGGCGAATGTTTCGCGTTGCGCCGCCGGGGTATACAGCCACACCAGCGCGCGCGTGGGCGGCAGCTCAGGCCTTGTGGGCATTGCTGCTGCCCGCTGTCGCGTCACCCTCCGGCAGCGCCGGCGACTCGACCACCGCGGGCGCACCGGTGCTGCGCACCAGCTGCGTCACCTGCTCAATCTCCGGCAGCGAGGCATCCGCGGTCACGCCGACCTCGGTGAAGCGCCGCGCCTGCGACATCACCTGGCGCTCGAGCGAGCCGACCGCGGCGTTGTACGCGTCGACGGCGCCGCCGAGGCGCTGGCCCATGCGCCCGAGGTGTCCGCCGAAGGTGCCGAGGCGCCGGTACAGCTCCTGGCCGAGGTCACGGATGAGCGCCGCGTTGTGCGCGACGGCCGACTGGCGCCAGCCGTAGGCGACGGTCTTCAGGAGCGCGATGAGCGTCGAGGGCGTCGCGATGATGACGCCCTGGGTGAGCGCGGTCTCCATGAGCTGCGGGCGTTCGGCGAGAGCTGCCGAGAGGAACTGATCGCCGGGAAGAAACAACACGGCGAACTCGGGGCTGTGAGCGAACTGCGCCCAGTAGCTCTTGGAGGCGAGATCGCGCACGCGTGCCTCGACCTGCTGTGCGTGACGTTTCAGAGCCTGCTGGCGCTCCTCTTCCGTACCGGCATCGATCGCGCTGAGGTATGCGTCGAGGGGCGTCTTGGCATCGATGACGAGGTCGCGGGCCTCGGGCATGTGCACGACGAGGTCCGGGCGCAGCGTCGCGCCTTCCTCGCCGAGCACCTGGGGCTGCTCGGTGAAGTCGCAGTGCTCACTCAGGCCCGCCAGCTCCACCAGCCGGCGCAGGCTCATCTCCCCCCAGCGCCCGCGCACTTCCGGGCGGCGCAGCGCGGTAACGAGGTTGCGGGTTTCTTTCTGCAGCTGCACCTGGCCACCGGCGAGGGTCTCGATCTGGGTGCGCAGGGTGCTGAACGCGTCGCGGCGCTCGCGCTCGATCTCCTGCACCTGCGCCTCGGTGCGCTGCAGCGCGGTGCGCAGCGGCTCGATGAGCTGGGCGATCGCCGCCTCGCGCTCCTTGAGCGCGCCCTGGGCCACGGCCTGGTCGCGGCCGAGGGCCTCGCGCGCCAGGCGCAGGAAAAGCTCACTGTTACTGCGCAGCGTCGCGCCGGCAATCGAATCAAACGCCACCCGCAGGCGGGTCTCCGACTGCTCGAGCAGGTCCACCCGGTCCTGGTCCGCGAGCACGCTCGCCTCGAGCCGGGTCTGCGCTGCGGTGAGCGCGACGCGCAGCCCCTCGATGCGCTGCGCGGCGCGGATGTGCCCCACCAGCATGCCGAGCACCGCCCCGGCGAGCAGGGCGGCCGCGGCGACGATGAAAATGATGAGCGTACTCACGGCCGCACGAAGCAGGCGAGATAGTTGACGTCGACATCGGCGCTGAGCGAGGCGCGTCCCGTGAGCGGGTTCAGTGCAATGCCCGACAACCCCTGGAGGGTAAGTCCGGCACTCCTGCCCCAGCTCGCCAGCTCCGACGGCCGGATGAATCTTTCATACTCGTGAGTGCCCCGCGGGATCAGCCGCAGGAGGTACTCGGCGCCGACGATCGCCAGCAGGAAGGACTTCAGGTTGCGGTTGAGCGTGGAGACGAACAGTGCGCCGCCCGGGCGCGCAAGATTCGCCAGCGTCGCGAGCATGCGGGCCGGCTGCGGCACATGTTCGAGCATTTCCATGCAGGTGACGACGTCGAAGCCGCTCGTGCCGCCGGCCAGCAGTTCCTCGGCCGCCGCGACCCGGTAGTCGATGCTCAGGGCCGATTCGGCTGCGTGCAGGCGCGCCACTTCGATCATCCCCGGCGCCAGATCAACCGCGGTCACGCGTGCCCCGGCGCGCGCCAGCGCTTCGGCGAGCAACCCGCCGCCGCAGCCGACATCGAGCACCCGGGCACGCGCGAGCTGCGCGTGGCTGGCGATGAACTGCGAGCGCACCGGGTTCAGGAGGTGCAGCGGACGAAAGTCCCCCTGGGCGTCCCAGAAGCGCGCCGCCAGCGCGTCGAACTTGCGCAGCTCATCCGGATCGGCGTTGGTGGTGGTCGAGGCGGTCATCGTCATGGGGGCCTGACTAGCAGAAAAGCTGGCGGCAGTATATCGGCGCGTGACTATTCATGCTGCGGCCAGGAGCGTGGTCCGCGCTGGCACTGTCGGCATTTCCACACGCATCGACAAAGAACTGCACAAAACCAACATTTCAGTAACCGCTCAGCGCACCCTAGCGCGAGTCGTCAGTCAAAACGTGTAGCGCAATCAGCGGCACAGGAGGTGCCTTATGCGAAGCACATTCTTCGGGGGGCTACTCGCGGCGCTGCTGCTGGCGCTGGCGCCGGCGGCCAACGCGCAGGTAAGCGTCGGCATAGCGGTCAACCTCGTACCGCCGCCGCTGCCGGTGTACGAGCAGCCACCGTTGCCGGGGCCGGGCTACATCTGGATACCCGGGTACTGGAGCTGGGACGCGGACGACGGGGACTACTACTGGGTTCCCGCGACCTGGGCGTTCGCGCCGATGGCGGGGCTGCTGTGGACGCCGGGCTGGTGGGGCTGGAATGGCGGTGCCTACTACTGGCACGACGGTTACTGGGCCGAGCAGGTCGGATTCTACGGCGGCATCAACTACGGCTACGGGTACGCCGGCCGTGGCTACGAGGGCGGCTACTGGCGCGGTAACCAGTTCTACTACAATCGTGCCGCCAACAACCTCTCCAGCCAGACGAACATCACTAACGTCTATAACCAGACGGTGGTGAATAACGTCACCGTCAACCACGTCAGCTACAACGGCGGTCAGGGTGGTGTCAGCGCCCAGCCGACCGCCCAGCAGGTCGCTGCCGAGCGTGCGCACCACGTGGCGCCCACGCCCGAGCAGGCGCGCCACCAGAGCATGGCGCGGCAGAACCGCGAGCTGCGTGCCTCCGTGAATGCCGGCAAGCCGGCGATCGCGGCAACCGCACGGCCCGCGCAGCTGTCCGGCGCCGGCCTGGTGGCGGCGCGGGCCGCGGGCGGTCCGGTCGACACGCGGCGCGGACCGGGCGCGCAGGGTGGTCCGCAGGCCCCGGCGCAGCAGCGGGCGCAGGCCCAGCAGCAACGCTCACCAGCGCAGGAGCAGCAGCGGGCCGAGGCTCAGCAGCGACCCGAGGCTCAGCAGCGACCCGGAGGCTCAGCGGCGTGCCGATAGCGGGCGTCAACAGCGCTCCGCGCCGGCGCAGGAGCAGCCAGCGGTGCAGCAGCGCCCGGGCAACATTCGCGAGGCGCAGGCGCCGCAGGCCCGGCCGGAACAGCGCGGCAACGAGAAAGAGCAGCGCAGTGACCAGAAGGAGCAGCGCGGCAACGAACGTCGCACGGACGACAGCGGGCGCTAGCGCGAACGCCGCACGCGACGCATAGGGAGGGCGAGGACTGACGGAGCGGGATGCGCACGGCGGTCCTGTCGTGTGGGGTCAGGCTTCGAAGGCTGGGGCGAGCCTTCATGCTAAACTTCGCCTTTTATTCCGGCCCCTTGCTAAATGGCTGATATCGCCCGCGAAATCCTGCCCGTCAGTCTCGAAGAGGAGATGCGCCACTCCTACCTCGACTACGCAATGAGTGTCATCGTCGGGCGCGCACTGCCCGACGTTCGTGACGGCTTAAAGCCGGTGCACCGGCGCGTGCTGTACGCGATGCGCGAACTGGGTACCGACTGGAACAAGCCGTACAAGAAGTCGGCGCGCGTCGTCGGCGATGTCATCGGCAAGTACCACCCGCACGGCGACACCGCCGTGTACGACACCATCGTGCGCATGGCGCAGTCGTTTTCCATGCGGTACCTGCTGGTCGACGGCCAGGGCAATTTCGGCTCGGTTGACGGCGATATGCCGGCCGCCATGCGCTACACCGAGGTGCGCATGTCGCGCATCGCGAGCGAGCTGCTGGCGGATATCGAGAAAGACACCGTCGATTTCACGCCCAACTACGATGAATCCGAGCACGAGCCCTCGGTGCTGCCGACGCGGGTGCCGAACCTTCTGATCAACGGCCAGACCGGCATCGCGGTCGGCATGGCGACCAACATCCCGCCGCACAATCTCACCGAGACGGTGAACGCGTGCCTGGCGCTGCTGGATGATCCGGCGGTGCCGCTGGCGACGCTGATGCAGCACATGCCGGGACCGGACTTCCCGACCGGCGGCATCATCAACGGCGCGCAGGAAATCGCCACCGCCTATCGCACCGGCCGCGGCCGGCTGTCGGTGCGCGCCCGCGTCAGCATCGAAGCGGTCGGCAAGGGTGATCGCCAGGCGATCGTCGTGACCGAGCTTCCCTTCCAGGTGAATAAGGCGCGCCTCATCGAGCGCATCGCGCAGCTGGTACGCGAGAAGCTCATCGATGGCATCGCGAGCGATGGCCTGCGGGATGAGTCCGACAAGGACGGCATGCGCATCGTCGTCGAGCTCAAGCGCGGTGAAGTGACTGAGATCGTCCTCAATAACCTGTATGCGCAGACGCCGATGGAAACGGTGTTTGGCATCAACATGGTGGCGCTGCAGGACGGCCAGCCGAAGCTCATGTCGCTGAAGGAGATGCTGGAGGCCTTCATCCGGCATCGCCGCGAAGTGGTTACGCGGCGCACCATCTATGACCTCGCCAAGGCGCGCGAACGGGCCCACATTCTCGAAGGACTCGCGGTCGCGCTCGCCAACATCGACGCGGTGATCGCACTGATCAAGGCGGCGCAGTCCCCGGCCGAAGCGCGCACCGCGCTGCTCGCGCGCGTCTGGCCGCCGGGCGCGGTAACGGCGCTGCTCGAGCGCGCCGGCGCCATTTCCACGCGCCCGCAGACGCTGGCGGCGGAATTCGGGCTCAAGGCCGACGGCTATCACCTCTCGGAAGCGCAGGCGCAGGCGATTCTTGATATGCGCCTGCACCGTCTCACGGGACTCGAGCAGGACAAGATCATCGCCGAGTACCGCGAGCTGCTCGAGAACATCCGCGACTTCACCGACATCCTCGCCCGTCCCGAGCGCCTGACCCAGGTGGTGCGGGCCGAGCTCCTCGAGGTGCGTGAAGCCTACGGCGACGCGCGCCGCACCGAGATCAACCGCGATCACCTGGATCTTACGACCGAGGACCTGATCGAGCCGCAGGACGTCGTGGTGACGCTCTCGCACGCCGGCTACGCGAAGTCCCAGCCGCTCACCGAGTACCAGACGCAGCGGCGCGGCGGACGCGGCAAGACCGCCACCGCGGTCAAGGATGAGGATTTCGTGGAGAAGCTGTTCGTGGCGCACACCCACGACACCGTGCTGTGCTTCTCCAACCGCGGCAAGGTCTACTGGCTCAAGGTCTACGAGCTGCCGCAGGCCGGGCGCGGCGCGCGCGGCAAGCCGATGGTGAATCTGCTGCCCCTCGGGGAGGGCGAAAAGATCAACGCGCTGCTGCCGGTGAAGCAGTACGACGAGCAGCACTTCGTTTTCATGGCGACCCGCGCCGGCACGGTGAAGAAGACCCCGCTCGCCTCGTTCTCGCGGCCGCGCTCCACCGGCATCATAGCGGTCGACCTGGTGGACAACGACCAGCTGGTCGGGGTGGCTCTTACCGACGGTGAACGCGAGGTCGTGCTGGTATCCAGCGGCGGCAAGGCGATTCGCTTTCACGAAAGCGAAGTGCGCCACATGGGTCGCGAGGCGGCCGGCGTGCGCGGTATTCGTCTCCTGGACGGCCAGGCTCTGATTGCCCTCATCGTGGTCGGCGATGGCCACGTGCTGACAGCCTCGGCGAGCGGCTACGGCAAGCTCACCCCGCTGGCCGACTTCCCGCCCCACGGACGCGGCGGCCAGGGCGTGATCGCGCTGCAGACCTCCGACCGCAACGGCGACACGGTCGCGGCGCTGCAGGTCATGGCCGGCCAGGAAATCATGCTCATCAGCTCCACCGGCACATTGGTGCGCACTGCGGTGGATGGGATCTCCGTGCAGGGGCGCAATACCCAGGGCGTGCGGCTCATCCGCTTAGGCGAAGGCGAGCGCCTGGTTGGCATCGAGCGCGTCGAGAGCCTGGAGGCGTGCGAGGAGGGCGCGGTCGCCGGGGAAGGCCCGGAAGCCAGTGCGGAGGAGCCGCCGGTGGTTGAACCTTAAACTCGTGCGCGTATTTAATTTCGCCGCGGGGCCGGCCATGCTGCCCGCCCCAGTCCTGGAACAAGCCCGTGACGAATTGCCCGACTGGCGCGGCTCTGGCATGTCGGTCATGGAAATCAGCCACCGCAGCAAGGCCTTCATGGCCGTGGCCGGGGAGGCCGAAGCGCTGCTGCGCGAACTCCTGAGCGTCCCCGCAAACTACCGGGTGCTGTTCCTGCAGGGCGGCGCCACCGGGCAATTCGCCGCCATCCCGCTGAACCTCGCGCGGGCAGACTCCAGCGTCGACTATCTGAACACCGGCGCCTGGTCGAAGAAGGCGATCGGCGAGGCCGGGCGCTTCGTGGGGCGCGTCAATATCGGCGCCGATGAATCCTCCTCCGGCTACACGACGGTTCCGGATCCGCAGCATCTCAAGCTCAGCGCAGATGCGGCCTACCTGCACTACACGCCGAACGAGACCATCGGCGGGGTGGAATTTCCTTACGTCCCGGTCAGTGGCGCGGTGCCGCTGGTGGCGGACATGTCCTCGACCCTGCTGTCGCGGCCGATCGACGTCAGCCGCTTCGGCCTCATCTACGCGGGCGCGCAGAAAAACATCGGCCCCGCGGGCCTGACCGTGGTGATCGTGCGCGAGGATCTCATCGGCAAGGCGCGTCCCGGCACGCCGTCGGTGTGGGACTACAAGGCGATGGCGGACGAGGGCTCTATGCTCAACACGCCGGCGACCTTCGCGTGGTATTTCGCCGGGCTGGTATTCGCGTGGCTGAAGGCGCAAGGCGGGCTCGCCGCGGTCGGCGCGCGCAACCGCGCCAAGGCGCAACTGCTCTACGGCGCGATCGATGCTTCCGGCTTTTACGCCAATCCGGTCGCCGTGCCGGCCCGTTCGTGGATGAACGTGCCGTTCACCCTGGCGGACCCCGGCCTCGACCAGAGATTTCTCGCCGAGGCGCAGGCCGCCGGGCTCACCAACCTCGCCGGGCACCGCTCGGTGGGCGGCATGCGGGCGAGCATCTATAACGCCATGCCGCACGAGGGCGTGGCCGCCCTGGTCGGCTTCATGCGCGAATTCCAGCGTCGCTACGGCTGACATCCATGACCTACCGCATCCTCACGCTCAACAACATCAGTCCCACGGGACTGGCGCGACTGCCGCGGGAGCGCTACGAAATCGGCGCGGATATCGCCCGCCCGGATGCCATCCTGCTGCGCTCGGCCGACATGCACGGCGTGGCGGTGGCGCCGAGCGTGCGCGCCGTGGGACGTGCCGGGGCGGGGGTGAACAATATTCCGGTCGCCGAGTTCAGTCGCCGGGGCATCCCGGTTTTCAACACCCCTGGCGCCAACGCCAACGCGGTCAAGGAACTGGTGCTGGCGGGCCTGCTGCTCGCCGCCCGTAACTTAGGCCCCGCGTGGCTGTTCGCACGCTCCTTGAGCGGCGACGACGAGGCGATCGATGCGGCGGTCGAGCAGGGCAAGAAGGCCTTCGTCGGCTTTGAACTCCCGGGGCGCACGCTCGGCGTCGTGGGCCTGGGCGCGATCGGCGTGGAAGTGGCCAACTCGGCGCACGCCCTCGGCATGAAGGTCTTAGGCTACGACCCGCAGATCACGGTGCAGCGCGCCTGGCAGCTGTCCTCGAATGTCGAGCAGGCCCTTTCCATGGAGGATCTGTTCGCGCGCGCCGATGCGATCAGCGTGCACGTGCCGTTGAACGATCACACCCGCAAGCTCGTCAATGCCGCCCGCCTCGCGCTCATGAAGCCGGACGCCACCATCCTCAACTTCGCACGCGCCGCGATTGTCGATGATGCCGCGGTGCTCGCGGCGCTGGATGCCGAGCGCCTGCACGCCTATGTGTGCGACTTCCCGAAGCGCGGGCTCATCGACCACCCCAAGGTCATCACCCTGCCGCACCTGGGCGCTTCCACCGGCGAGGCGGAGGAGAACTGCGCGATCATGGTGGCCGAGCAGCTGCGCGACTTCCTCGAGAACGGCAACATAAAGAACAGTGTGAACTACCCCGAGGCGGTGCTGCCGCGGGTGCCGAACACGACGCGCATTGCGATCTCCAACAGCAACGTGCCCAACATGGTGGGCCAGATCTCGACCTGCCTCGCGGCGCAGAAAATCAACATCGCGGACCTGCTCAACAAGTCACGCGGCGAGCTCGCCTATACTCTGATCGACGCCGACGGGGCGGTCGGCGAGGGGCTGCTGGATGCGATTCGCAATATCGACGGAGTGCAGAGCGCGCGCCTGGTGTGAGGGTTAGCGTCGCTTAAGACACATATGGCTCGCTCCAGGCGCAAACGATCCGCTCCGCAGCCCGCGCCGCCGGCACCCGGCAGGGGCGCGCTGCGGCCACAGCTCGAAGAGGTCCGGCGGCGCATCGACGCGGTGGACGAGCAGATCCACCGCCTCATCAACGAGCGGGCGCGTCTCGCACAGCAGGTCGGGATCTCCAAGTCCGCAACCGGGCGCACGGTGGACTTCTACCGCCCGGAGCGCGAGGCGCAGGTGCTGCGCCTGGCACGCGAGCGCAATACCGGTCCTTTGAAAGACGCCGAAGTGCTGCGCCTGTTCCGCGAGATCATGTCGGCGTGCCTGGCCCAGCAGGAACCCCTGAAGGTGGCGTTCCTGGGTCCGGAAGGGACCTTCACCCAGACCGCGGTCCTGAACCACTTCGGCCATTCGGTGCGCTCGCTGCCGTTAGGCTCCATAGACGAGGTATTCCACGAGGTCGAGGCGGCGAGCGCCGATTTCGGCGTTGTGCCAATTGAGAATTCCACCGAAGGCACCGTCAACCACACCCTCGACCGCTTTCTCACCTCACCGCTGAAGATCTGCGGCGAGGTGGAACTGCGCATCCGCCACCACCTCATGGGGCTGAGCGGATCGCTGTCGCGCATCGAGCGCGTCTGCTCCCACCCGCAGTCGCTCGCGCAGTGCCGCGGCTGGCTCGATGCGCATCTGCCCGGGGTCGAGCAGGTTCCGGTCTCCAGTAACGCCGAGGGCGCCCGCCGGGCGCGCGATGAGAAGGGCAGTGCCGCCATCGCCGGGGACACGGCCGCGGAAGTGTATGGGCTGAAGGTACTGGCGGCGCAGATCGAGGATCGCGCCGACAACACCACGCGCTTCCTCGTCCTGGGGCGCAAGCTCTTCACGCCGAGCGGCGAGGATCGCACCACGCTCTTAGTCTCGGTGAGCCGCAGCGATGCCCCCGGCGCGCTGCACCGCCTGCTCGAACCCCTCGCACGCCATCGCGTCAGTCTCACGCGCATCGAGTCGCGTCCCTCGCACCGGCGCAAGTGGGACTACGTTTTCTTTATCGATCTTGAAGGCCACGCCGCCGACCCGAAGGTGGCGCGCGCGCTGGCGGCGCTGAAAAAGCGCGCCTCCCTTTACCGCGTGCTGGGATCCTACCCCCGGGCGGTGCAGTGAATGGCGTGACGGGGGCGCCCGGCACGCGCTTTCGCGTAGCCCCGGGCGGGCGGCTCGCGGGCGAACTCACCGTGCCGGGCGACAAGTCCATTTCGCACCGCGCACTCATGCTCGGGGGCGTGGCGAGCGGCGACACCCGCATCAGCGGCTTTCTCGCCGGCGAGGATTGCCTCGCCACGGCACGCGCGCTCGGTGCACTCGGCGTTGCGATCGAGCGGCCAGGGGAGACCGAGGTTCTCGTGCACGGGGTGGGCTCGCGCGGCTTCACCGCGCCGCAGGCGAGCCTCGATCTGGGCAATGCCGGCACCGCCATGCGCCTGTTGACGGGACTCCTGGCCCCGCAGCGCTTCAATTCAACCCTCATCGGCGATGCCTCACTCATGCGCCGCCCGATGCAGCGCGTCGTCGCGCCGCTGGAAATGATGGGCGCCAGGATCCGCACCCACGAGGGGCGGCCGCCGCTTGAGATCCACGGCACGCCGCGCCTGCGCGCGATCCATTACAGCCTGCCGGTCGCGAGCGCGCAGGTGAAGTCCGCGGTGCTGCTCGCCGCGCTCCACGCCGCGGGACGCACGCATATCACCGAACCGGCGCCCTCGCGCGATCACACCGAGCGCATGCTCGGCGCCTTTGGCGCGAAGCTCGAACACGAGGGGCGCAGCATCATCCTGGAGGGCGGACAGTCCCTGCGCGGCACACATGTGCAGGTGCCGGCGGATTTTTCCTCGGCGGCGTTCTTCCTGGTCGCGGGGTGCCTCGCCGCCGAGCGCGGTCTCGTGCTCAAGAACGTCGGCGTGAATCCGACGCGCACGGGCCTGCTGGAACTGCTGCAGCGCATGGGTGCGGACATCCGCGTGCACCCGCGCAGCGAGCCGGGCGCGGCGCACGCCGAACCGGTAGCGGACATCGAAGTGCACAAGAGCGCGCTGCACGGCATCAGCGTGCCTGAGTCGCTGGTGCCGCTGGCGATCGATGAGTTTCCCGTCTTCTTCATCGCCGCAGCCTGTGCGAACGGCGAGACGCTCGTACGCGGGGCGCTCGAGCTGCGCGTCAAGGAGAGCGATCGGCTGGAAGCGGTGGCCACCGGGCTTGCGAGCCTGGGCGTGGAGCACGAGCTCCTGCCCGACGGGCTGTGGATCCGGGGCGCGGAAAGCTTGAGCGGCGGCATCATCGACAGCCGCGGCGATCATCGGATCGCGATGGCGTTTGCGGTGGCAGCGCTGCGCTCGCGCGCCGCCATCGAAATCGAGGACGTCGCCAACGTCGCGACGTCTTTCCCGGGCTTTGTGGCGAGCGCCCGTTCGGTCGGCTTGGCGGTCGAGGCGCTTTGACGGACACTGCGCTTCGATGCCCGCGCTGACCGACTGTCCTATCCTCACCATCGACGGCCCGAGCGGCTCGGGCAAGGGCACCATCAGTCGCGCGGTCGCGCAAAAGCTCGGGTGGCACCTGCTCGACAGCGGGGCGCTGTACCGCCTGGTCGCACTCGCCGGCGCACGCGCGCGGCTCGCAGCCGATGATCCCCTGGGGCACGCGCAGCTTGCGGCCCGGATGGACGTGCGCTTCGGCGCCGATGCGCAGGGGAGCGAGCGGGTGCTCCTCGATGGCGAGGACGTCGGGCGCGAGATCCGCTCGGAAACCGCAGGCCAGGGAGCCTCCCGGGTCGCTGCCTGGCCGCAAGTTCGCGTGGCGCTCCTTAAGCGGCAACGGGCCTTCGCCAGACCCCCGGGACTCGTGGCGGACGGTCGGGACATGGGCACCGTGGTCTTCCCCGAGGCACCCCTGAAGATATTCCTGACCGCGACCGCCGAGGAACGGGCCCTGCGCCGCCATAAGCAGTTGAAAGACAAGGGATCCGATGTTAGCCTTGCCGGCCTTTCGCGTGAGATAGCCGAGCGGGACCTGAGGGACGAAACCCGGCAGGTCGCCCCGTTAAAGGCTGCCCCGGACGCGTGCGTGATCGATTCGACCGGTCTTGGGGTCGGGGCGGTAGTGCAGCGGGTGCTGGAGCTGGGTGTCGCCCGGCGCCTGTGGAAGCGCGAGCGTTTTTGAGGTTGCAGGTGCAGGACGCGCCTGCCCGTTAGTTTTACCTGGACCAGATGGAAAGGGTTCAGTCCATGCACGCCACAGGCGTGCGAAGTGAAGGTATGACAGAAAGTTTCGCCCAGCTTTTCGAGCAGAGTCTCGCCAATCAGCGCATCCGTCCGGGGATGATTCTTACCGGACTGATCATCGACGTCACCGATGACGTCGTCATCGTCAATGTAGGTCTCAAATCCGAGGCCGTGATCCCCCTCGAGCAGTTCAAGAATGAACGCGGCGAGGTCGAGGTCAAGGCCGGGGACTCCGTCGAGGTGGCACTCGATTCGGTCGAGGACGGCACCGGCGAGACGCGCCTGTCGCGCGAGAAGGCCAAGCGCGCGCGCACCTGGACCCGCCTCGAAGAGGCCTTCAACAAGGCCGAGATCGTCACCGGGGTCATCACCGGTCGCGTCAAGGGCGGCTTCACGGTTGAAATCGAGAACGTGCGGGCATTCCTGCCCGGATCGCTGGTGGACGTGCGCCCGGTGCGCGACACCTCGTACCTCGAGAACAAGCCACTCGAATTCAAAGTCATCAAGCTCGATCAGAAGCGCAATAACGTCGTGGTGTCCCGCCGCGCCGTGGTGGAGCAGGAATTCTCCGCCGAGCGCAGCGCGCTGATGGACAACCTGCAGGAAGGCGCGGTGGTACGCGGCGCGGTCAAGAACCTCACCGACTACGGTGCGTTCGTCGACCTGGGCGGCATCGATGGCCTGCTGCACATCACCGACATGGCGTGGAAGCGCGTCAAGCACCCGTCCGAGGTCGTGAAGGTGGGCGAAGAGATCGAAGTGCGGATCCTGAAGTTCGACCGCGAGCGCTCGCGCGTGAGCCTGGGGCTCAAGCAGCTGGGCGCGGATCCGTGGGAGAACATTGCGCGCCGCTATCCGGCCGGCACGCGCGTCTTCGGTAAGATCACCAACATCGCCGACTACGGCGCGTTCGTCGAGATCGAGGACGGCGTCGAGGGCCTGGTGCACGTCTCGGAAATGGACTGGACCAACAAGAACGTCAATCCGGCGAAGGTCGTGCACACCGGCCAGGAAGTCGAGGTCATGGTGCTCGACGTCGATGAGGAGCGCCGCCGTATCTCCTTAGGCCTGAAGCAGTGCCAGGCGAATCCCTGGAAAGAGTTCGCCGAGAACTACAACCGCGGCGACAAGGTCGGCGGACAGATCAAGTCCATCACCGACTTCGGCATTTTCATCGGCCTGCCCGGCAACATCGACGGCCTGGTGCACCTCTCGGACATCTCCTGGGATATGCCCGGCGAGGAAGCGGTGCGCAACTACCAGAAAGGCCAGCAGCTGGAGGCCATGGTGCTGTCGATCGATCCGGAGCGCGAACGCATTTCCCTCGGCATCAAGCAGCTGGCGAAGGATCCGTTCTCCGCCTACATCGCCGACAACCCCAAGGGCACGGTCGTGCGGGGCGTGGTGAAGGAAGTCGACGCACGTGGCGCGGTCATCGATCTCGGCAACGGCATCGAAGGCCAGCTGCGCTCCTCCGAACTCGGCCGCGATCGCGTTGAAGACGCCCGCACGGTGCTGAAGGTGGGCGAGGAGGTCGAGGCGAAGTTCACCGGCGTCGACCGCAAGTCGCGCACCATCTCGCTGTCGATCAAGGCCAAGGAAATGCACGAGGAAGCCGAAGCGGTATCCAGTTACCGTTCCGAAACCGGCACCTCCTCGGGCACGAGCCTGGGAGACCTCCTGAAGGAGCAGATCGGCGGCGGTGAGCGTAACTAAGAAGAGCGCGGGCTAAGCGCATGACCAAGTCGGAACTCATCGAGATCATCACCGCCAAGCAGAAGCATCTGCCGGCGAAGGACGTTGAGCTTGCACTCAAGCAGATCCTGGAGATCATGAGCGATGCGCTCTCGCAAGGAGAGCGCATCGAGATCCGCGGCTTCGGCAGTTTCTCGCTGCACTTCCGTCCGCCACGCCAGGGACGCAACCCCAAGACCGGCGAGGCGGTGGCGCTCTCGGGCAAGCACGTACCGCACTTCAAGCCCGGCAAGGACCTGCGCGAGCGGGTCAACGACGGCGCCGACCGGCCGATCAGGGACTGAGCGTGGAACAGGCGCCCGGGGACGCGACGCCCGAGTTGCCGCGGCCGCCGGATGCGCAGCCCGGGGTGCACCAGCCGCACAGCCCCTTGAGCGCCGACGCGGACGGCGTGCGCCTCGAGCCACCCCGCACCGGTCACCGCCTGCTCGATTTCGCGATCGCAGGCTCCGCGATCCTGATCTCGCTGATCTCCCTCGGAGTGGCCGTTCACTTAGGTCAGGTGCAGCAGCGCCTGGTGGCGGCTAACTCCTGGCCGTTCGTGCAGTTCGCGAGCTGGTCCAGCAACGAGAACGGCACGCAGATGGTTGCGGTCGGTATCGGCAACGATGGCGCCGGAGCCGCGATCCTCAAGTCGCTCGTCGTGCGCTACCAGGGCAAGCCCATCCGCGGCTACGTGGAGCTGCTGCAGGCATGCTGCGGGCTCCCCCAGGGGGTTACCAAGGCGGACCTGGAGAACATCGGCCCGCTCGAGGAGTCGAGCCTCATCGGCGTGCTGCGCGCCCGCGAGAAGGTCACCATGCTGAAACTGCAGCGCACCTCCGCCAACGTCGAGCTGTGGCAGCGCTTCTCCGCCGCCCGCGGTGCGCTCACCTTCCAGGGCTGCTACTGCTCGATCGTCGGGGACTGCTGGACATCGGACCTGCGGACCCTGGATCCGAAGCCCGTCAAGAGCTGCCACCGGGACCCTTCCGACTACCTCGAGCTCGGCGCGGGCCTGGACGGGGACTGGAAGCTGCCGGTGGTCGAATCCCACTGACGCCTCAGGCTCGCCGCGCTTATCGTCGGGCACACGGACCTGATATCGTCGGCGCGTGTTTGAGCTGCCTCCACTGCTGCTTGGGCTCGCCTTCATCCTGGTGGGCTTCGCGGCCTGGTATCTCGGGCGCCGCAATGGCGCCGCCCGCACCGTGCGCCTGCCGCGGGACTACTACGTCGGCCTCGATCACCTCATCAACGATCGCTTTGATCACGCCGCGGAAGTGTTCGCGCGCATGGCCGAAGCCGACGGCGATGCCACCGAAATCCAGTTCGCGCTCGGCAGCCTCTTTCGCCGCCGCGGTGAGGTCGAGCGCGCCATCGCGATCCACACGCGCCTGCGCGAGCAGCCCGGCGCGGTGGCCGACAAAGCCGCGTTTGCCCTGGCGCTCGACTACCAGAGCGCCGGACTCATGGACCGCGCCGAGCGCGTGCTCGAGGAGCTGGCGGCCTCGCGCGAGTACCGCAACATCGCGCTCGATCAGCTGGTCGGAATCTACGAAACCCAGGGCGACTGGGCCAAGGCGCTGAAAGTCTTCCATGAGCTGCCCGCCGCGGTGCAGGCAGAGCGTGGCCGCATCGCGGCCCATTACCTGTGCGAACTCGCCGAACACGCGCTGGTGCAAGGCGACGCCGAGCGCGCCCGCACCCTGGTGCGCCAGGCCCGCAACCACTACCCGGACCTGCCGCGCGCCGACATACTGACCGCGCGCCTCGCCGAGAATGCCGGGGACTCCCCTGGCGCACTCCTTATGTATCTGAAGGCGCTGGAGGTATCCCCGGGGCTGGCGCTGGAGATCATCCCGGCGGTGCTCATCATCGCGCGGCGTACCGGCAGCGCGACGGCCATCAACGAACTCGGCAAGCGGCTGCGACACGGCGGCCGGGTGACGCCGCGACAGGTGGCGTGGCTGCTGGCGACGGCGGCGCCGCCGCAGGACGGCACGCTCCTGCCCCAGGTGGCGGGGGAGCCAGGCGGCGGGGTGCAGTCGGCCGCGGAGGCCTCGTCGCTCAGCGCGCTCCTGACCCGCATCGGGGATGCCGGCGGGCGCTATCAATGCGATGAATGCGGACTCGGGAGCGTCGGCTGGTACTGGCGTTGCCCGAAGTGCCACGGCTGGGACAGCATGCGCCCGGCGGTATTCAAGTGGGCGGAACGGGTTGACCAGGCGGGGAACCCGTCGTGAAGAAATTCCCAGGAGCAAGCGGATGAGGATGAGTCCGAAGTCGATGATCCGGACTGCCGTATTTCCGGTCGCCGGCCGCGGCACGCGCTTTCTGCCGGCGACCAAGGCGAGCCCGAAAGAAATGCTACCGGTCGTCGACAAGCCACTGATCCAGTACGCGGTCGAGGAGGCGCTCGCCGCGGGCGCGCGGCGGCTGGTGTTCATCACCGGCGCGTCGAAGCGCGCCATCGAGGATCACTTCGACTCGGACTCGGAACTTGAGGCCATGCTCGACCGTCAGGGTAAGAGCGACCTCGTCAAGCAGCTGCGCAGCGTTCTGCCGTCCTACGCGTCCTGCATCTACATCCGGCAGTCGGCGCCCTTAGGCCTTGGGCATGCGGTGTTGTGCGCGCAACCGGCGGTGGGCGCGGAACCCTTCTTCGTGCACCTGGCGGATGACCTCATCAGAAGCGAAGTCGCGTGTCTGGCGCAGATGGCCGAAGTTTACGAGGCCAAGCGCGCGAGCGTGCTGGCTGTTGAAGTCGTGCCGCACAGCCAGACCGACAAGTACGGCATCGTGGCCGTGGAAGCCGATAAATCCGCCACCAGTCGCGTGCGCAGCATCGTGGAAAAGCCCAAGCCTGCGGTCGCACCCTCTAACCTCGCCGTGGTCGGCCGCTATGTGCTCGCGCCGGCGATCTTCGAGCACCTGGAGCGGATCGGCTCCGGCGCGGGCGGGGAGATCCAGCTCACCGACGGCATCGCCGCGCTCATGCGCGAGGAGGCCGTGTATGCCTATCGCTTCAGCGGCAAGCGCTATGACTGTGGTAATAAGCTCGGCTACCTGCAGGCCACGGTCGAGTACGCACTCGGACACCCGGATCTTGGACGCGACTTTCGCAAGTACCTGCAGAAGCTCGACCTCGCGGCTCACAAGCCGGCACGCCGGACGCACAGGAGGAATGCATGACAAACCGACGCCCCACTGACACACCGGCGGTGAAGCCCGCCGCGCGACGCACCGTGACTCGCAAGGGCGCCGCCCCTGCGGGTAGCCGCACCGTGAGCGCCGAGGCGCGCCGCGCCATGATCGCGCAGCGCGCTTACCTGCGGGCCGAACGACGCGGCTTTGCACCGGGCCGGGAGGCCGAGGACTGGCTGGCCGCGGAAGTTGAGATCGATTCCCTGCTCAAGGCTGCGCGCGGGGGCTCGTCACAATAGGGGTAGGGGGCGAGACCCGTGGGTCCGGCGGCGCGGTCGGCGCCCCCGGCGGGCGCGGCGCTGCGGGTCGCAAGCCGTTGGAGTAAAGCAGGCGCCCGTCGGGCGTCACGAACACCGCGTCGTATTCGGGCATGCGGTTAATGATTTCCATGGCCCGCTCCGGTCCGAGCACGAACGCGGTCTTCGACATGCCATCGGTCTGGGTCGCGGTCGGCCCGATGATGGTGGCGCTGCGGACCTTGCTCGCGGAGTGGCCGGTATGCGGGTCGATAATGTGGTGGTAGCGCACGCCGTTCTCATCAAAGTAGCGCTCGTAATCCCCGGATGTTGAAACGGCCGCATCGCTCAGCGGGATCCGCGTTACGACCTTGACCGGGTTATGCGGGTCGTCGGGATTGGCGATCGCCGCGAGCCACGGCCGTCCCATGTGATCGCCGATGAAGCGGCTGTCGCCGCCGGCCGTCACGAGCGCATGGTGAATACCGCGCGCCTTGAGAATCTCGATGGCCCGGTCCACCGCGTAGCCCTTGCCGATGCCGCCCAGGTCAATGCGCATGCCGGGGTGTTCAAAGCGGATGGTGTGGTGCGCCTCATCCAACAGCATGTTGCGCCAGTTCACGGCCGGCAACGCCGCCTTGATCTGCGCCTCGGTCGGGCGAATGTGGGCCGGGTAGTTATACAGGTAGCCGACGCTCGCGTAGGTGATGTCGAAGGCGCCCTCGGTGATCTGCGAGTAGTGCGTGGACAGCTTGATCAGGTCGAACAACTCCTTGTCGACCTGCACCGGTTCGATGTTGGCGCGGGCATTGATCTGCGACAACTGGCTCTCGGGCTTGTAGTGGCTCATGAGGTTGTCGATGCGGCGCATGTCGGCCATGACGGCCGCACAGGCCGCATCCCCCTGTGCCGGATCGTCCGCCCACAGCTGCACGTACACGCGCGTCCCCATGATCGCCTCCTCACGATCCAGCCAGGCGGCGGACACCGGCGGCGGCAGGGCAGCGCTGAGAATCAAGGCGAGCAGGAGGTAAAGCGTGCGCGTGTTCATGGCGTCTGAGCGTACTACGCTTTAGGGGACTGGCCGCGGTTCCGCCCCGGCTCGCTTTTGGGGTATTCTGGCGCCCCAAAATAAAGCGGTGTCCCAAGGGAGAACTGCAGATGAATCTCGCGAAGCTCAATAGTTTGATTTGCGGTGTGTTCCTGTCAGCCGCGCTCCTGGCCGCTCCGGCTATTACGCTGGCACAGGATACGAGCGCTGCCCCACTGCCGGTCTGTAAGGACGGCACGACGGCCACCAAGGCCGGTCGCGGTGCGTGCCGCGGCCATGGTGGTGTCAACAAGGATGCGGGCGCGAGCACTGCGGCTCCTGCTACAGGCGCTGCCGCGGCGGCGCCCGCTGCGGCTGCGAAGGGCTCGAGCACTTCGAGCACCTCGAGCGGCCCGGTCACCTGTAAGGACGGCACGACCTCGGACAAGGGCGGGCGCGGCGCGTGCCGTGGTCATGGTGGCGTGAACAAGTCGGCCGCCGGTGGTGCAGCCGCGGCAGCGCCGGCGACGGCTGCCTCAACAGCCACTGCAACAGCGCCTGCGGCAGCAGCTGCAGCGCCTGCGGCAGCCGCTGCGGCAGCCCCGGCGGCGGCGACCAAGAAGTCCGCAGGTCCGGCAGCCTCGGTGCAGGCGGCCCCGGGCGGTGGCGCGGGACAGGTGTGGGTCAACACCAAGGACAACGTGTACCACTGCCAGGGCGATGAGTGGTACGGCAAGACCAAGGCCGGCGCTTACATGACGGAAGCGGATGCCAGGGCCAAGGGCGCTCGCGCGGCCCGCGGCAAGGTCTGCTCGTAAAGTGATCGGGTGCGCGCGTGCCTTCGCGGGCGCGCGCGCACCCTTTTATTTCACACGGCCCAAGGGACTCGCGGCTGGAGTGAGCTGACATGCTCAAGAGGCGGGAGCTTCTGCTCGGTGCGGCTGGCGGCTGGTTCGCGGGCGCTGCGCTGGCGGTGCCCGGCGGCGTCGGCACGCTCGGCACGCTGGCCGGGAAGAAGCCCCTCATCCAGCATGCCTTTCGACCCCCGAACTTCGAAACGCCCTGGCGCGAGCTGGCCGCGGCGTTCACTCCCAACGATGTGTTTTTTGTCCGCTATCACCTGGCGGTGATTCCGCGCATTGACCCTGCGAGCTGGCGCCTGAGCGTCGGCGGGCCGAGCGTCGGCGCGGCGTTGAGCTTGTCGCTGCACGAGCTGCAGCACGACTTCGAGCGGGTCGAGCTCGCCGCCGTCAACCAGTGCTCGGGCAACCGGCGCGGTCTTTTCGTCCCGCGGGTTCCCGGCGTGCAATGGGGCAACGGCGCCATGGGCAACGCCTTGTGGAGCGGCGTGCGCCTGCGCGATGTGTTGCGCCGTGCGCAGATTGCAGCGGATGCACTGGAAGTCGTGTTCAACGGCGCAGACACGCCGGTGCTGCCCGCCACACCTGATTTTGTGAAGAGTTTGCCGGCCGAGCGGGCGCTGGATGAGAACACGCTCATCGCGTTCGCCATGAATGGCCGGCCGTTGCCGCACTGGAATGGCGCCCCGGCGCGGCTGGTCGTGCCGGGCTGGACCGGCACCTACTGGGTGAAGCACCTCACCGACATCAGCGTCGAGCCGCAGGCCTTCGAGGGCTTCTGGATGAAGTCAGCCTACCGGCTGCCGACCGGTGCCTTTCCGGGCTACCGTTTCGCCTCCCAGGAGACTAAGGAAACGACGCCGATCACCGAGATCCTGGTCAACTCACTGATCACGAGCCACGAATCGGGTACGCGGCTGCGCCGTGGCGCGCGCACCGAGCTTTCCGGCAAGGCGTGGGACAATGGCGCCGGCATCGAGGGCGTTGAAATCTCCACCGACGGGCGGCGCAGCTGGCGCGAGGCGACCCTCGGGCGCGACCTCGGGCGATACGCGTGGCGGGAGTTTCACGTGCCGCTCGACACCTCGGTCGCCGGAGCCCTCAACGTCGCGGTCCGCGCGCGCAGCCGCAATGGCACGAAGCAGCCCGACACGCTCACCGTCAATCCGTCCGGCTATCACGACAACATCGTGCAAACCGTGACGCTGGAGGTGGCATGAAGCGCGCGCTCATTGCAGCCGCGCTGACGGTCGCAGCGCTCAGCGCTGCTGCGCCGCGGATCGCGCCTGCGGCGGACGAACCGCTGGCGCTTGCCGATGGGCCGGGGCGGGATCTGACCATCGGCCGCTGCATCATCTGCCACAGCATTGAATACATCCCGAGCAACGCGCCGGCGATGAATCGCGCCGGCTGGCAGAAGACCATTCAGAAAATGAAGGAGCGCTTCGGAGCGCCGATCACGGACCAGGAGTCAAAGGAAATTCTCGACTACCTCGACGGGCATTACTCCGGCAAGGCCTAGGCGCCAAGCGCTAGCCGCCGCTGTCCGTCGCGAAGGTGTCGCAGTTGCTGATCGCGCCGCCTGCGAAGCCGCGCCTGAACCAGCTCATGCGCTGCGCGGAGCTGCCGTGGGTGAAGGACTCGGGCACGACGTAGCCCTGGGCGCGCTTTTGCAGCGTGTCATCCCCCACTGCGGAGGCGGCACGCAGCGCCGAGTCGATGTCCCCCTGTTCAAGAAAGTGCCTGGCAGCGTCCCCGTTTTTGGCCCACACGCCCGCAAAGCAGTCCGCCTGCAGTTCCAGCCGCACGGACAGCTGGTTCGCCTGCGCTTCGGAGGCACGCTCCTGGGCGGCGCGCACTTTGGCGCCGATCCCTAACAGGTTCTGCACGTGGTGCCCGACCTCATGCGCCAGCACGTAGGCTTGCGCGAACTGCCCCGGCGCCTGGAACTCATCGGCTAGCTGCTGGAAGAAGCCGAGATCCAGATACACCTTGCGGTCGCTCGGGCAGTAGAACGGTCCAACCGCGGCGTTGGCCGAACCGCAGGCGGAAGGCAGCTCATCGCGGTACAGCACCAGGGTCGGCGGCGTGTACGTGAGGCCCTGCGCCTGGAAGATCGCACCCCAGGCGTCCTCGGTCTCACCGAGTACCGCCGCAATAAAGCGGCCCTGTTCGTCCTGTGGCGTGCCGCTGCGTGCGGCCGCGCCCACGGATTGCTGCGAGGAGGGCACCGCACTCATCAGTCCCATGATCAGGCGCGGATCGACGCCGAAGAAGTACGACGCGGCGAGCGCGAGGAGGGTCCCGCCGACGCCGAAGCGCAGGCCCGGTCCACCGCCACCGCTGGTGGCGCGCGCATCTTCGATGTTGGTGCTTTCGCGAAGGTCGTCCCAGCGCATGCTGCGAACCTATACCGCATACTCAGCGGCCGCGCCAGTGGGCACCGCCAGCGCCAGCAATGCGAAGGAGTAGGATGCCCAGAATCACCCACCGAAAAAGAGGAAACCGCAGGTGAGTCTTGCAGGCAAAACGCTTTTCATTACCGGCGCGAGCCGCGGCATCGGCCACGCCATCGCCTTACGCGCGGCGCGCGACGGGGCCAACATCGCGGTGGCCGCGAAAACCACCGAGCCGCATCCAAAGCTCCCCGGCACCATCTACACCGCCGCCGAGGATATCGAGCGCGCCGGTGGCAAGGCGTTGCCGCTGGTGGTGGACGTGCGCGACGAGGCGAGCGTCATCGCCGCGGTGCGTCAGTGCGCCGACAGGTTCGGCGGCATCGACATCTGCATCAACAACGCCTCGGCCATCAATCTCAGCTCCACCGAGCAGATTGACATGCGCCGCTACGACCTTATCCACCAGATCAACACCCGCGGCACCTTCGTGACTTCGCGCGCCTGCCTGCCGTTCCTGAAACAGGCCGCGAACCCGCACATCCTGACGCTGTCCCCGCCGCTGGATCTGCGCCCGCAGTGGTTTGCGGATCACCTCGCGTATACGCTCTCCAAGTACGGCATGTCGCTGTGCATGCTGGGGCTCGCGCAGCAGTACCGTGCGGCCGGCATCGCCTGCAATGCCCTGTGGCCACGCACCACCATCGCCACGGCGGCGGTGGAGTTCGCGCTCGGCGGGGAAGCCATGATGCGCCGCTCGCGCAAGCCTGAGATCGTGGCGGATGCCGCGCACGTCATCCTCAACAAGCCGGCGCGCGAGTGCAGCGGCAACTTCTTCATAGACGACACGGTGCTCTACGCAGCCGGGGTGCGGGAGTTCGCGCCCTACAGCGTCGATGCTTCCGCCACCCTGATCGGGGACCTGTTCGTGTCCCCGGAGTCGCCGCTCCCGCCGGGGGTAAAAGTGGAGTTCATGCGCGGTGGCTGAGCGCGTGCGCGCGTCCTGGGTGTTCGATGTCATCTCGCCGTTCGCGTATCTCGCCTTCGGGCAGCTCGCGCGCCTGCCATCGAGCGTCGAGCTCGAGTTCGTACCGGTGCTGTTTGCGGGCATGCTCGGGCACTTCGGGCAGCTCGGGCCTGCAGAGATTCCCTCCAAGCGGCGCGCTACCTACCGCTTTGTCCTGTGGCGTGCGCGCCGCATGGGAGTGCCGCTGCGCATGCCGCCCGCGCATCCATTCAATCCGCTCGCCGCGCTGCGCCTGATCATTGCCGCCGGCAGCGATGCGCGCGCGGTGGGCACCGTCCTCGATGCGGTGTTCAGGCATGGCCGCGACGTGGCGGACCGTACTGTTATCGCCGAGCTGGCCGCGAAGCTCGGCGTCGCCGATCCCGAAGCGGCGCTCAGTAATCCGCAGGTCAAGGAGCGGTTGCGTGCGAACACCAACTGGGCGATTGGCCGCGGGGTGTTTGGGGTGCCGACACTCGTCATCGGCGAGGAGTTTTTCTGGGGCCACGACGCCATGGATATGGCGCTCGACTATGTCGCGGACCCGGAGGCTTTCAACACTCCCGACATGCGCGCACTCGAGGCGCTGCCGATTGCCGTGGCGCGAGCGCCACGGCCACGCCCGAAATAAATCCGGCCGCGTAGGCCCACTCGTCAGCTACCGTTCAGAGTCGACACAATTCCGTATTGATTGCCGGCGGTGGAGGTGCCAATAACCGCCATGGTGATCTGCGCCGGCGAGACATTGGTATTGAGGGTAGCAAGTCCGGTGAATTGCACGCCGTTGAGCGCCGCGTAGGTGCTGGTGCAGTTGCCGAAGCTGTAGGACACCTCGTAGAGGTCGTGGGCCGTGTCGTGGGTGGTGAGCGAGCCGTTCAGGACGCAGCTGTTGGCGGGATTCTGGCTGCTCATGACGCCGAGGCTCGTGATCGAGAGCACGGCGCCGGTGACCACGTCGGTGTAGTTACCGCTGATGGTGCTGTCCGATGAGGCGTTGTTCGAGAGCCCCTGGAAGGTGAGTGACCAGGAGCCGCTGACGGCCGTGCCGCCATTGCTGGTGAAACTCAGGCTCGCCGTGATCGAGTCCCCGGTCGCGACCGAGCCATTGAGCGTGCCGATACCGTAGGTCGAGCCGTCGCCGAAAGTGGCGCTGAAATCGGTGTAGCCGGCGACGGCGGCTACGAGCGTGGTGCCGGACACCTGCACCGGACCGGTGAACTGCAGGCCGTCGCCGCGGATGAACGTCGCCTGGCCGGCGGCATTGATCAGCGCGATCACTGTAAGACCGCTCACCGAGTCGCTGCCGCTCCAGACTCCGGTTGCGGAGGCCGGGGTGGTCGTGCCGCTGCCCGCGGCGTCACCGAACGTGCCGTTGCAGCCGCCAGCCACAAGAGCGCCGCAAAGCCCGGCGATACCGATAGTCCGGTTCAACGAGGTGCGCATGTACTGCGTATTAGAGCACCTGTAAGCAATGCTTAAGGGCCACACGCCGGCGTCTCGCAGGCGCCTTCCTCCTCGACCTGGACGGTCGAGTGCTCGACGTGCAACTGCTCGCGCAGGCGCGCGTGAATCGCGGCGATCGCCTCGCCGTGCCGCGTGCCCGGCAGCAGGTTGGCGTGCAGGGTGACCGTCGGTCGCTCGCCGGTCATCGACCACACATGCACGTGGTGAACGCCCGCGAGGCCCGGCACGTGACCGAGGAGCTCCGCCTCGATGCGCTCGACGTCGCATCCTGGCGGCACACCCTCGAGCAGCACATCGGCGGACTCGCGGGTGATGGCCCAGGCGGAGCGCAGGATCAGCGCCGATACGACCAGCGACAGCAAGGGATCCGCCGCCGTCCATCCCGTGGTGAGAATCACGATGGCCGCGGCGCTCGCCGCCGCCGAGCCCAAAAGATCACTCAGTACGTGCGCGCGCGCTCCGCGTTCGTTGAGCGAGCGCGCGCCGGCGAGCGCAAGGAAGGCCGCGAGGTTGGCGACCCCGCCAGCCAGGGCGATGGCCAGCATCAGGCGGGCGTTGACCTGCGGCAGGTGCGCCAGGCGCACCAGCGCCTCGTACACGACCCACGCCGTCAGGACGAGCAATACCTGGCCGTTCACGAAGGCCGCCAGAGGCTGGTAGCGCCGATGACCGTAGGTGCGCCGCGTGTTGGCCGGCCGCCGTCCGACGCGCAACGCAAACACGGCCAGCAGCAGCGAGGCGGAGTCGGCCAGCATGTGCGCGGCTTCCGCGAGCAGCGCGATCGAGTTGGCGAGGTAGCCGCCGACCGCCTCCACCAGCGTGAAACTGCCGAGGATCAACAAGGCCAGCAGCAGGCGTCGTTCGCCGCCCGTGTGCTGGTGAGCATGGGCGTCATGGCGATGGGCGCCGTGCCCATGCTCGTGCCCAAGCCCGTGTTCGTGGCGGTGCTGGCGGGAACTGTGCTGCGGGTGCGACATGCGGTGAAGCTTGCGAGTCTCTTATAGGGTAGGGGGTATGGTATATAAAGCTTTACTTCGGCGCCATGCCGGCCTATTGTCGCGCCCCATTTTTGCAGGTTCCAGCCAGCGAATTTATGCGACCCAGTTCCATTGCTGATGAGACGGGCTTGCGGCTGCGGACGGCCAGGCAGCGGCGGGTGGCACCAAGGCCAGCTGACCTCCCCGCAAGGCGCGGGCACCACTGCCTGAGCCTGTGGAGGAGAGCGTCATGACCGCCCTGCGGAAGTTTCAGTTTGCGCAACTGCCCGCCCTGCGCGCGCCCCGGCGCTTCACGTCGCAGACTTATCCACAGGGGCGTGCTCCTCGGCCGCAGCCGGTGCCGCGGCTGGACTTCCCGCGGTGCGCCGCCGGCCATGCGCGGCTCGCGCGGGGGCTGCGCCTTGGCGCCGAGGTGCTGTTTGGCCTGTGGGCCCTGGCGGCGCTTGCCTTGTGGGCTGCCGTGGCGGTGGCACTCATGCGGTGAGCAAAGTCCGGCACGGATGTGAACGGACTGCGCGGTTCTTTGACGTCGGCGAGAACTGCGTCACGCCGCGGCGTTTTTCGCTGGCCGGCACGGCGTTTTGGCCGCAAATTTGTGGTTCCACGTTCAACACGCGCCATGGCCGTAACGTCCAGCAGCACCGCCGACACGCCCAAGCGGATCAACGCGCTCTTTATCGGGCTCGTGATCTACGTCGCGCTATGCGCGGCGTGGATGCTAACCGGCTTAGGCGGCCCGCAGATCACCCATTACGTGGGACTCTTGTCGGACGCGCCGGCGGCGCTGGTGGGCGTCATCATCGCCGTCGCCACGGCGCGCCACGTGGCGCGCGGTCCCTTGCGTACCGCATGGTGGTTGCTCGCGAGCGCCCTGGCGATGTATTTCATCGGCGTCGTCATCGGCGGAGTTTCCTGGCTGTTCGAGCACGACCCGTTTCCGGGGCCCGCTGATGTTTTCTACTTCACCTTCTATCCGACCATAGCGGCGGCGGCGTTGTTCCTGATCCGGGCGGCTGCCGTGCGCGTGCCCTGGGTGCTTTTGTCCCTCGACGCGGCAATCTTCAACGTCGGCTTCGGCGCTTTTTTCTGGTTCCTGGTGATTCGCCCGGAGACCTCCCACACCCACGTCGTGTTCCTCAAGGAAGCCTTGAGCCAGGCGTACGTGATCCTCGACTGCGGCGTGCTGCTCATGTTCGGGGTGCTGCTGCTCGCGGGCGCCGGCAGCGCCGGTGGCCGGCGTGTTCCGCTTCTGATCCTGAGCGGCCTCGCGGCGATGTTTCTCGGCGATATTCTATGGTCGCTCGCCAAGGTCCGTGGCTACTATCTGCCCGGGCAGTTCCAGGACGTGTTGTACCTGTGCTCGTGGGCGCCACTGGCTGCCGCCGGGCGTGAGCAGATGCGCAGCCTCGCGGCACCGCCGCGTGAGGCCTCTGACACCTCCGATACCCTGGCACGCGCCTTGCCGCACGCGGCGATGCTGGCGGCGTTCCTGCTGCTTTTGTATTTCAGCCATGGCGACTTTGGCGGCCCGGCCCCGGTAATGACCATGGTCGTGTTCACGCTCACCATCATGCTGATGGTGCGCCAGGGCGTGGTGCTGCGCAGCGAGGCGCTGGTTCGCGAGCGCAAGGCGGCACGCTTCGTCGAGGAGCGCTATGCATCGCTGATCGCGAATGCCTCCGACGTCATCATGATTGTCTCCCCGGACGGCGTTCTGCGGTTCGTGTCGCCGGCTTCTGAACGAATGCTGGGGCTCAAGCCCGAAGCCATCACCGGCAAGCGCCTCACCGACATATGGGTCGGGGAAGACGCCGACAAGCTGAAGGGCTTCCTGGCGGAGGTCGCGGCCGCACCCTCCGGAACTGTGGGACCGGTGGAGCTGCGGATCGAGCGCGCCACGACCCGGCACGTGATCGAGGGCGTGGGCAGCAACCTGACGCTGGATCCTGCGGTGCGGGGGCTGGCGCTGAACTTCC
The DNA here is from genome assembly GCA_963793895.1 of uncultured Gammaproteobacteria bacterium. Classification (GTDB taxonomy): domain Bacteria; phylum Pseudomonadota; class Gammaproteobacteria; order Steroidobacterales; family Steroidobacteraceae; genus 13-2-20CM-66-19. The sequence continues at coordinate 448,642 of CAWCBV010000003.1, read as the reverse complement.
GTGACATCAGCGAGCGCAAGGCGCTCGAGGAGCAGCTGCGGCAGCTGGCGTTCCATGATCCGCTCACCCTGCTCGCCAACCGCAACCTGTTCCGCGACCGCGTGCATCACGCGCTCACCCTGGCGCAACGCGAGCACAGTTCCATCGCGGTGATGTTCCTGGACCTCGATAACTTCAAGAACATCAACGATTCGTTCGGCCACGATGCCGGCGATCGGCTGCTGAAGGCGGTCGCGCGCCGCATCGTCAAGACCACGCGCTCATCGGACACCGTGGCGCGGCTCGGGGGGGACGAGTTCGCGATTCTCGTCGAGGGCATCGCGACCCGCACCGAAGCGCAACGGCTCGCCGATGCCCTCATCGAGACCCTCAATGTGCCATTCCCGTTTGACGGCATGCAGGTGCGGGTCGGTGCGAGCATCGGCGTGGCCTTTTCAACGCCCGAAGCGGCCGCGGAGACGCTGCTCAGCAACGCGGACAACGCGATGTATCACGCCAAGGCCGCCGGCAAGAACCGGCACATTACCTTTCAGCCACAGATGCAGGACATGCTGCACGAGCGCCTGCGACTCGAGGCGGACATCGGCCGGGCGCTGGCGCAGGAGGAGTTCTTCATCGAGTACCAGCCGATCATCGATCTGGGCACCCGCTGCCTGATCGGCGTCGAAGCGCTGGTGCGCTGGCAGCATCCGGAGGCCGGTGTCCTGATGCCGGCGCGCTTCATCCAGGTGGTGGAGGAGTGTGGCCAGATCGACAAGCTGGGCCGTTGGGTTCTGCGGCAGGCATGCCGCGACCTGTGCGCGTGGCGCAGCGCCGTCGCCGGCGGCGCCGGGCTGCGCCTGGCCGTCAATATCTCGGGGCGGCACCTGCAGCACGGCGATCTGGTGCAGGACGTCTCGCAGGCGCTGCATGAATCCGGACTGGAGCCCGGCAGCCTCGTCATTGAACTCACCGAGAGCACCATCATGTCCAACACCGATGCGAACCTGGAGCGGTTTCATCGTCTCAAGGCGCTCGGCGTGCTGCTCGCGATCGATGATTTCGGCACCGGCTACTCATCGCTGTCGTACCTGCACCGCTTCCCGATCGACATTCTGAAGATCGATCGCTCGTTTGTAAGCCGCCTGACCAACTCCGACAACGGCCCGGAACTGGCGAGCGCCGTTATCACACTCGGCGAGACCCTGGGTCTGGACACGGTGGCCGAAGGCATTGAGGTCGAAGCGGAAGTGGCGGCGCTGCTCGCGCTCGGCTGTGTCGCCGGCCAGGGCTTCCTGTTCGCCAAGGCCGCGCCGCTCGAGGAGCTGACCAACAGCCCGTTCGTGGCCCGCCGCAACGCACTGTGGAACGCACAGGCGGCGCGCGAGGGGCTTACCGCGACCGGCCGCTTCAAGGCACTCGAGTCAGTCAGCCGGCGCCGCGCCGGCGTTGCCTGAAGAAGCTCCCCGCTCCCAACGACGCAACGGCGTGCCTTAACCTGCCGCACCGGCATGCGTTAGCATGGCTTGCCGGTGAGCACGTGAGCGACTCCACTACATTCGTTTCCGAATGCCCGAACTGCAATCGCGATCGGGTGCAGACCGGATATTCCCGCGACGAACTGCTGCAGCTGCTCAGCTGCGGCGCGCAGATTGAAGCCTACTGCAGCAGCTGTGATGAATACTGGCCGATGTCCGTCGAAGAGCGGGCCGACATCGCGCGCGCGCTCAGCCGCTAGGAATACACATGGCCGAAGCTTATATCGTCGCCGCCGCCCGCACTGCCGGGGGCCGCAAGGGCGGCCGTCTGTCCGGGTGGCATCCGGCCGATCTTGCCGGCCAGGTACTCAATGCGCTGCTGGAGCGCAGCGGCGCAGATCCGGTCCTGATCGAAGACGTCATCATGGGATGCGTCGGGCAGATTGGCGAACAGTCCGTCAACATTGCACGCAACGCCGTGCTGGCGTCGCGCCTGCCCGAATCAGTGCCGGCGACGTCCGTGGATCGCCAGTGCGGCTCCTCGCAGCAGGCGGTCCACTTCGCCGCCCAGGCGGTGATGTCGGGCGCCATGGATGTCGTCATTGCGGCGGGTGTGGAGAGCATGAGCCGCGTGCCCATGGGACTGCCGGCCAGCCTGGCGGAGAAAAACGGCTTCGGCAGCTACATGAGCCCTGCAATGCAAGCGCGTTATCCGGGCATCGCATTCAGCCAGTTCGCGGGCGCGGAAATGATCGCCCGCAAGTACGAGCTGCCGCGCGAGCGCCTGGATGAGTTCGCCTTTCACAGCCACCAGCTTGCGATTGCTGCGACCAGGGCCGGCAAGTTCAGGCAGGAAATCGTTGCGGTGCAGGCGCGCCTCGCCGATGGCTCGGTGCCGGGCGAGCTGCACACCATCGACGAGGGCATCCGCTTTGATGGCACCCTGGAGGGCATCAGGAGCGTGAAGCTGATCGCCGTTGGCGGCCGGCTGAGCGCCGCGAGCGCGAGTCAGATCTGCGACGGCGCGACCGGGGTGATGCTCGCCAACGAGCGGGGTTTGAAGCGCCTGGGCGTAGCGCCGCTGGCGCGCGTACACCAGATGACGGTCATCGGTCACGATCCGGTGATCATGCTCGAAGCGCCGATTCCGGCGACGCAGCTGGCGCTGAAGAAGGCCGGCATGAACATCGACGACATCGACCTGTTCGAAGTCAACGAGGCGTTTGCGCCGGTGCCGCTGGCGTGGCTTAAGGTCACCGGCGCCGATCCGACCCGTCTCAACGTGCACGGCGGCGCCATCGCGCTGGGGCATCCGCTCGGCGCCTCGGGCACCAAGCTCATGACCACCTTGATTCACGCGCTGCAGGAGCGCGGCAAACGCTATGGCCTGCAGACCATGTGTGAAGGCGGTGGCCTCGCCAACGTCACGATCATCGAGCGGCTCTGATAAAGCTAACCGGTGCCGGTCAGACGCAGGATGGCGTTGATGATCGCCACCGCCGGCCGCTGCACGAGCGTGGCAAAGAGATTGACGTGGACGAGCATCGGCAGAATAAAAAAAGCGCCGATGACGATCCCCATGCCGTAGGGCGTCAGGCGCGCGAGTGGCACTGCGAGCGCGTTCGGCAACGCACCCACGGCGACCCGACCGCCGTCGAGCGGCGGCAGCGGGATCAGGTTGAAGACCGCCAGGATCACGTTGATGTTGGTGGCGTTGACGAGATTCCTCAGCACCCACTGATCGGCGCCCGCCGGCAGCAAGCTCACCGTGTGCAGCAGCAGTGCCGCCGCGGTAGCGAGCAGCAGGTTCATGCCGGGGCCGGCGGCGGCCACCCACACCATGTCGCGCTTAGGGTTTCGCAGCTGCCCGAACTTAACCGGCACCGGTTTCGCGTAACCAAAGAGAAAGGGGGCATGGCTCAATAGCAGCAGTCCGGGGAGCAGCACGGTGCCGAAGGGATCGATGTGTTTCAGCGGATTCAAGGAGACCCGCCCGAGCTGCCAGGCCGTGTCGTCGCCAAAGTGATGGGCCACAAAGCCATGGGCGGCCTCATGCAGGGTAATGGCGAGCAGCACCGGGATCACCCAGGTCGAGGCGAGATACAGGGTTGGCGTCATCAGTTAGTCGAGGGGCCAGGACATGGCTTTTGGCAAGCTGCCTTGCGCGTCTGGCACAGGCGCGACGAGGGAGCTGTCAACGGCGCGCCACCACGGTTCAATGGCCCGCGCATGCGCGGGCTCGACCGGTTCACCGAGGCGCGGCATCACGATCTGCGCGCCCCTCTTCGGAGCTAACTCGAGCAGCGATTCCGCCGGCTGGTCCCAGGCGTGCATGGCCAGACTAAACGTCCCCCAGTGCACGGGCAGGAACACACCGCTGCCGAGCAGCTCGAACGCCTCGAGTGCATGCTCGGGACCTAGGTGCATGTCGCCCCAGGCGGGATGCCACGCACCGACCTCCAGCATCACCAGGTCGAAGGGTCCCAGACGTTCACGGATCGCGGCGTATTCGCTTGTCAGCCCGGTATCGCCGCTGAAGAACACGGCGTGGCGCGCTGAGCGGATGACGAACGAGGACCACGAGGTGGTGTTGCGAGTCCTGATGGTGCGGCCCGAGAAGTGTTGCGAAGGCGCGGCGGTCACGGTGAGGCCCGTGTTCGGCAGCGCATGCGATTCCCACCAATCCAGCTCGACGATGCGTTCGGGCTGGACACCCCACGCCTCCAGGTGCGCGCCGACTCCGAGGGAGGTCACGAACGGGACGTTGAGCCTGGCGAGCTTAGCGATAGTGGGGTAGTCGAGGTGGTCGTAGTGATCGTGGGAGACGATCACCAGATCCACCGGCGGCATGGAGCGAAGCGCCACGGGCACCGGCTGGAAGCGCTTGGGTCCGGCGATCCGCGAGGGCGACGCGCGCGCTCCCCACACCGGATCGGTGAGCACCCGCAGGCCGTCGATTTCGAGCAACACCGTGGAATGCCCGAGCCAGGTGGCGCGCAGCCCGCTGGCCGGCGCCTTGCGCCACCTATCCAGGGGGTTCATCGAGGGCAGAGCGCCGCGCGGCACCCGCCGCCCGCCCGCGCACAGAAAGTCGGTGAGCGTCGGCATCGAGGCGGTCGGGTCGCGCAGGCCCGGCGCAATCGGGTACAGGTTGCGGAACTGCTCGCCCGTCCAGCGCGGCGACGCCTTGATGCGTTCCAGCCGTGCTCCACCCGGCTTTTTGCCGAGGGATTTCATCTACCGCTGCGCCTCAGGTGCGAGCGCTACGCCGCGCACTGACTTGCGCCGCCTGGCCGCTGTCAGCGCCGGTTAGCCTGCTTTTCCCGCTTGGCGGCGCGCTTCTCTTCAAGGCTCTTGGCTGGTTTCTTCTTCGCTTCTTTTTTGCGGTCCATACCTTTGCTCATGGCGGATCCTTCGGCGTGGTTTCGGGTAGTTCACCACCGTGACGCTTGGCCAGCTTCTCCTGCTTGGCTTTCTTCTTGGCCGCTTCGCGGCGTTTCTTCATTTCCTGGTAATTTGGCGGACGCATCAAACCTCCTGGTGGCTGTTATGGCTGTGCCCGTAGATTACAGCATGTCACGGGTGGCGGCGCGCACGGCATGAACGCGCACTCAAGCCCGCCGGGGACCGCGTTTGGCGCTCCTTGAAGGCCTGAGGTGATGCCCCAATGAAGCAGGGCAAGACGGGCGAATTGGCAGCAGCTCGCCGCCGCGTGCGGCCGGCGAACGGCGATGACACCGGGCTGTATTCTTCGTCAAGTAGAGTGAAAAACACTCAACCATCCGAGCAATGCAATTCGCTTGTTCGCCGCGCGGACTTTGCTAGGGTCTGCGCGCAGCTGACGCCGTGGCGACAGGCTTGGCTCGCCGTGGCTGTCGAGGAGGCATGGATTGCGAACCGCGCACAAACACTATCTGCTGGCGTCGGATTTCGATCAGACGCTGAGCTTCAACGACTCCGGCCACGTGCTGAGTGAGCTGCTCGGTGTGCGCGGCTTTGAGCAAAAGGTCGCGGGCCTCGCCCGCAGCAACCTGGTGCAGCAGGGCGGGGAGCTCGCTTATCTCATCCGCCACGATCCGGACTTTCGCGGCGTGCGGCGTGAGCACCTCCTGGAAACGGGTCGCCGCGTGCGGCTCAAAGCCGCGCTGCCAGCCCTGGTGGACTTTCTCGAACGCGGGCTCGACGGCTACCGCTTCTGCTTCTGCGTGGTCTCGGCCGCGCCGCGCGAGGTTGTGGTGTCGGCGCTCGCGGGCATCGTGCCACCCGAGCGCATCTATGGAACGCAATTCGACTACGATCCGGATTCCGGGGAAGTGCGTGCCATCACCCGCGTCCCGGCCGGTTACGGCAAGGTCGCCGTGCTCGAGGAATTAGCTCAGCGGCTTGGTGTGGCGCCGGACCGGATTATCTACGTCGGTGACGGCAGCTCGGATGTACACGTCATGTTGCACGTCAACAACGCCGACGGCTTCACGATCGCCGTGTCCGAGAATAGTCAGCTGGCGCGGATCGCAAAGAGCACGGTCCTCAGTGACAATGCTTTCAGCATTCTGGTCCCGGTCCTCGACCAGGTGCTGGGGATGCGAACCTCCGAGATCCGCGCACTGTTTGAATCAAACGGGCTGATGCTGCACGACTGGGAGCGAGCCCGCACCGATCGGGTGATGATTCGGGAAGCGCCCATGCCGGAGCCCGCCTGATCTTGCTGAGCGGCGCCGCAACGCAGACCCTGGGATGGGTCGCGACCTGCGTATTCGTCGCGTCCTACTTTTTTACCCGCGCGTCGTCGCTGCGTGCGGCCCAGATGGCAGGCGCGCTGTTATGGATCGTTTACGGATTTCTCATCGACTCGAAACCGGTGATCGCCGCGAATGCCCTGGTGCTCGCCGCCGCCGCCTGGACCGCTGCGCGCAGGCACTCCAGCCCTGCCACGACGGACTAATTTCTGTCCTCGCAATGGAACAGTGTTTCGCCCTGGTCGCGTGTCGCCACCGCGTGTTTGCCCTGACGGGCGCAGTCTGCCTCGGCCTGCTCGAGCGCGCGGGCTTCGCGCCGCTCGTCAACCGGGGCACGGAAGGCGCCTGGGGCTGATGGATTGTCCACCGGCGGGGCGTTCGCGCACGCCGCAATCAGGGTCGTAAAGGCAACTGCGGGCCATTTCATGGGCGTTGCTCCGTAGCCGTTATTTGTGCAGATCGTCAATCCAGCGCACGAGTTCCGGAACCTCGACGGGCGTGATGTCGAGATTGACCACGAGACCCTGTTGACCGCTGCGCGCCAGCACGCAGTGCAGCTGAACATCCGGGCTGGCATTGATCTCCTGGTGCGGCACGTAGGGCGGGACGTAGATGAAATCCCCCGGCACGGCCTCAGCGACGAATTCCAGGTGATCGCCCCAGCGCAGGCGGGCCAGGCCCTTCACCACGTAGATGACGCTCTCAAGATCCCCGTGATGGTGCGCGCCGGTCTTGGCGTTGGCATCGATAGTTACCGTGCCCGCCCACAGTTTCGTCGCGCCCGTGCGCTGCGTGGTCACCGCCGCGCGCCGCTGCATGCCGAGGGTCTGGGCGGTGGCATCGTCCAGCTCGTCGGAGCGAATGATTCTCACGCCCTGGGCGCGCCATCGACTGGAGCTTCCGCTCATTGGTTCCTCTCCATCAGGGACTGAATGCGGCCGCTGCGCGATGATAGTACTCCGGCGGCCCGGACAGCGGTTTTTGACCCCGGCAACCGCCACGCCGTCTAATGGCGTGCCGGAAACTCGCTTGTAAGGGGGAGCTGCGCATGAATCTCTCCAGGCACAGGTTTGACAGCATCCTTGAAACCATTGGCCACACGCCGGTGGTCAGGATCAAGAAGCTCGCGCCCGCGCACGTGAACCTGTACGTGAAGATCGAGGCGTTCAACCCAATGGGGTCCGTCAAGGATCGCCTCGCACTGGGCGTCATTGAGGATGCCGAGCGTAGCGGCGCTCTGAAGCCCGGACAGACGGTCATCGAGGCCACCAGTGGCAACACCGGGATCGGGCTCGCCATGGTGTGTGCCGAGAAGGGCTACCCGCTGGTCGTGACCATGGCCGAAAACTTCAGCGTCGAACGGCGCAAGCTGATGCGCTTTCTCGGCGCCAGGGTCGTCCTCACGCCGGCAGCCCTTAAGGGCAGCGGCATGCTGGCGAAAGCAGTCGAGCTTGCGCAGCAGCACGGCTGGTTCCTGTGCCGGCAATTCGAAAACGAAGCAAACGCCGATGCGCATTCGCGCACCACCGCGCCGGAGATCCTGGCGGCCTTCGCCGGCGAACGCCTTGACCATTTCGTTACCGGCTTCGGCACCGGCGGCACGCTCAAGGGCGTGGCGCGGGTGCTGCGTGAGCGCAGCCCGGCAACGCAGATTGTGGTGTGCGAGCCGGATAACTCGCAGCTGCTCGGCAGTGGCATTGCGCAGCCGCACAATGCCGATCGCTCACCGGCGGGCAGCCATCCGAACTTCCGTCCGCATCTGATGCAGGGTTGGAGCCCGGATTTCATTCCGAAGCTAACCGAGGACGCGGTGGCGTTGAAACTGATCGACCGGATCGTTGCGGTGAACGGTGCGCAGGCCCTGAAACTGGCCCGCGAACTGGCGCGGCAGGAGGGCATTTTCGCAGGCATTTCAGCCGGGGCCACCCTGGCGGGCGCACTCGAGGTCTGCAGCACTGCGGCGCGCGGCGCCAATGTGCTGTGCATGCTACCCGACACGGGCGAGCGCTATCTGAGTACGCCGCTCTTCAGTGAGATTCCGGTGGATATGACCGAGGAGGAGGTGTCGATCGCTCACTCCACCCCGAACTATCGCTTTGATATGCCGGTAACCGCGGCCGCGCCGCCGGCCGCCAGCGCACCGCAGCCGGTCGCAGCCACCGCGGAGGCGTTTGTAGCGGGCGTCATCGCGGACCCGGCGCAGCCGGTCGTGATGTTCGCACTCGAGTGGTGCGAGTTCTGCTGGTCGGTTCGCAGGATGTTCGCCAGCCACGGGATTGCCTACCGCTCGGTTGATCTGGACTCGGTCGAGTATCAGCCGGCCAACCGCGGTGGCGAGATCAGAGAGGCGCTGAGCGCCCGCACGCGAGTCAACACGATTCCGCAGATCTTCGTCGGCGGGGAGTTCATCGGCGGCTGCACGGATGTCTTCGATGCTCACAAGGAGGGCCGACTGCAGGCGCTGCTCGACAAGCATCACGTCCCATACGACCGGGATCTGCATCTCGATGCGTATTCCTTCCTACCCTCGTGGCTGCATCCGCGCTGATCTGGCGAGCAGCCCAAGGCCACGCAGCAGCGGCTTCATTGTCAGTCCCTGGACGATAATTGAGAAGACCACGACGCTGAATGCGGCAACGAGGATTTCGTTGCGGTACGTCATGGCTGGCGGGAGGGCCAGCGCCAGGGCCAGCGCCAGGGCGCCGCGCAACCCGGCCCAGCCAATCACATGCTGCTCACGCACCGAGATCGCCCAACGCGAGCGCCAGAAAAGCAGGCACAGGGGATAGACCGTCAGCAGCCGTCCCGCCAGCACCAAAGCGATTATGATCAAAAGGGCCGTGATGCCGAGCGCCTGGAATGGGATCCCTGCGACCGTCATGCCGATCATCAGAAAGACGAAGGAGTTGGCGGCGAACGCGCCGAATTCCCAGAATTCCACCAGGAATTCACGAACCTCATCAGAAAGGATCTTCCACCTGGCGCCGTTGCGAACGGCAACATTCCCGGTCAGGAGGCCGGCCGCCACCGTGGCGAGCACGCCGGAACAGTGCAGCTCTTCTGCCAGCAAGAACGAGCCGTAGGCGGCGACGGTAGTGAGCATGGTTTCAGCCAGGTGGTCGGTGGTGCGACCGGCGATGACGAGGGTCACGGCCGCGACCGCCAGTCCGATAGCCAGGGCACCGCCGGTTGCGAGGCTGAGCGACAGTACGATGGACGCAGAGCTGGCGGTCGTGGCTGTTGACGACGACGCCCAGGTAAGTACCAGCGCGAACAGGACCGCGGCGACCCCATCGTTGAAGAGACTCTCGCTTTCGACCAGCAGTCGCAGCCGGCCCTTGATGCCGGTGTCCTTGAACATGGCAAGCACGGCGACCGGATCGGTCGCGGCTATTAGCACGCCAAATTCAATCGCGGGCGCGAGCGGCCAGTGGAGCAGATAGGCCATTCCGGCCGTTACAACCAACGCCGACAGCACAACGCCCAGTACGCTGAGCGTCAGCACCGGCAGCAGGTCTCGCCTCAGCTCGCTCCAGCGTATATGGAGGGCGGCCTCGAACAAGAGCGGCGGAAGAACAACATCGAAGATGAAATCATGAGTCAGTCGCGGAGTTGTCTTTAAATGCGCCAGTGCCAGCGCAATGCCCGTAACGACGAGGCCGACCGTATAGGGTAGCGACAACCGCCTGGCGACGATGGCGACCAGAATTGAAACGACGAGGAGGCTGACCGTACCGCTGACAATCGCATCCATAATCCAGGTCGCCTACTGGCGCAGGGAATCCGCGAGGCGCAACAGCGTCGGCAAAAGCCTTGTAATTTTCATGAGAGCCGCCCGATCGAACCTTGAAATTGTTCTAGTCGGTCGATTGTGGTCGGACGGTCATGGTTTGCCACCCGTGGCGGCAAGTCAAGCAAGTGCTGGCGGCGCGCCAGTCTGAGCGGTTCCTGTCTCGCCTGACGTGCATTCCCACGGCGCCGCCGCGTCGATCTCGTGCCAGGCGCCAGGCGCTAGGCCGTGCACACTGACCTGCCCGATAGCGGCCCGCACCAGTCGCAACGTCGGGAAGCCGACGCGTGCCGTCATGCGGCGAGCCTGGCGGTTCTTGCCTTCGTGCAGCGTTAGTTCGAGCCACGCCGTCGCAATCCTGGCGCGATGGCGGATCGGTGGCTCGCGCGACCAAAGATTATGGGGCGCGTCAATGAGCCGCGCGCCGGCGGGTTTGGTCGTGAAATCCCCGAGGTCTACGCCGTTACGCAACCGGGTCAGGGCCGTCGCGGTCGGCGCGCCTTCGACCTGCACCCAATAGAGCTTCGCGAGCCTATGCCGCGGGTTGGCGATGCGCGCCTGTAATGCGCCGTCGTCCGTCAGGAGCAGTAAACCTTCGCTGTCGGTATCCAGGCGGCCCGCGGGGTACACGTTCGCGAGCCTTGATGTAGTCGGCAAGGGTGCGGCGGCCGGGTTCGGGACTAAACTTGCAGATCACACCGTACGGCTTGTTGAAAGCGATCAGCACGAGACTTAGCCGAGGAAGCCTTCGATCAAGTCTGGCGGCACTGTGGTGACCGGCACGGAATGCAGTGAAGCGCGGCGACCGTGCTGGCGGCTGCCGCGACGACGGCTTTGCGGGCGCGGCTCGAACCACTCGCGCACGTCGGCATCGAGGCCGACGCCGTGCATGTAGTTGTAAAGCGCCTTGCGCAGGCCATGACCTAAGAAGTCATGATCGGTGCCTACCGGGTCGTCGAATTCGATGTCGTTATGCGCAAAAGTAACGCCTCGTGGCGGCCGCAGCGTGATGTCGTACCTTTCCGGATGCAGGCCTATGGGTGAGTGTGCGGTCGCCGCGAACCGATGCCAGTACGCCGATTGAATGCAGCCGGCCGTGAACAGCTGGCGCACGCGCTCGAGCGCGTCGATCGTGTCCTGCGTGGTTTGCGTCGGGAAGCCATACATCAGATACGCGTGCACCATGATGCCGGCATCACTGAAAGCGCGGGTCACGCGCGCCACCTGTGCGACGGTGACGCCCTTCTGCATGAGCTTAAGTAATCGATCCGACGCCACTTCAAGCCCGCCGCTCACGGCTACGCAGCCGGCTGCGGCGAGCAGACGGCACAGCTCGGGCGTGAAGGTCTTCTCGAAGCGAATGTTGCCCCACCACGTAATGCTGAGTTTCTCGTCGATGAGGCGCTGCGCGAGCGCCCGCATGCCCGCCGGCGGCGCGGCCTCGTCGACCAGGTGGAAGCCGGTCTCGCCCGTCTCCGCGATCATCGCTCGAATGCGCTGCATGACGAGGTCCTCGCCCGGCCGATCGTAACGGCCGATGTAGTCGAGCGAGACGTCGCAGAACGAGCATTTCTTCCAATAGCAGCCGTGCGCGAGGGTAATCTTGTTCCAGCGGCCGTCCGACCAGAAGCGATGCATCGGGTTGAGCATCTCCATGACGGACACGTATTGACCGAGCGGCAAGCCCTCGTACGTCGGGATGCCCGTGTCGCGTTGTGGAAAGTCATGCTGGGTCAGGTCGTTCTCGAGCACGACCGCCGCGCCCTTGCGCACATACGTGCGCACGAGCGGTGCCAGGCGGCCCCGCAGCCGCATCAGCAGATTCAGCAGCGGCCGCTCGCCGTCATCCAGAGTCAGGTAGTCGAAATAGTCGAACACGCGCGGATCGCGCAGCGAACGCAGCTCCGTGTTGACCCAGCCGCCGCCGAGAATCAGCGTTGTCTTGGGAGCCGCCGCGCGGATCGTGCGCGCCATGCGAAATGCGCCGTAGACATTGCCCGCAAAGGGCGCGGTCACGGCGACGACCTCAGGTGGCGGTGTAATTAACGCGCGCGTGAGCTCGTCGAGCGTCGTGTCGACGAGTGTGGGCTCGCCCGTCAGCGCCGCATGTAGCGGTTCGAACGAGGTGGCGCTGGCGGCGAGTCGCTCGCCATAGCGCGCCAGCTCGAAACGCGGGTCGATGCCGATCCGCCAAACGTCGGCGAGGTCGTCGAGGTACAGGCTCGCGAGGTAACGAGCCTGCTCCGTCGTGCCGAGCGTGCCGAACGCGGACAGCAGCTGCTCATCGAGCGCCGCATGCTCGTCGGTGGGAGGCGGGCTCAGATGCCCGAAGCGCGGCCCTTCGGGCAGAAACGCGCGCCCGACGATGCGAAACGCCAGGCTGGGATCGCGGCGTTGCAGGAACCGAATCGCCGGCTCCACGGTGGCTACGTAACGCCTGGCATGCTTGAGAAAGTGAGCGATCGAGGGCGGCACCGGTGCGCGCTTCGCGGCGGTCCGCGCGCGCTGGCGCAGCTCCTCGGCCATGCGCGCGACGAGCGGCGCTGAGAACAGCCGCAGGAATAACGTGAGCGAGGCGTCGGCTTGTGTCAGCTCCAGCCCGAGGTCGGCTGCATGCAGGCGCAGAAAGCCCATGAGATACGCCGTCGCGGGATACGGAGTATTCAGCTGGATCATCGGGGGTGTGACGAGCAGGACGCGCATCGTGTATGCAGGGTAGCGCACGCGCTGCGACACGGCATGGGAAGCAACGGCCTTAGGGCGACCTCCGGGCGGCCCGGTCCTGCAGCAATGCGCTGCGGTTATCGGGAACCCACGGACGCACCCTTGCCCAGGATCTCCGCGATGGGCGCGGCGGCGGCCGGTATGGCCTTACGGTAGTCCTTGCCGAGCAGCGCGGCGACGGTTGCCGCAATCTGCGCCTGGTGAACCTCCGCGACCTGGCTGCGCTCGCCGAGCGGTGGGGTATCCGGGCCGAGCACCGCGATCCAGATGTTCTCCGAGCCTTTCTGCTCGACCCCGTGTTCCTTCCACTCGACCAAGCCGCTGCCGCGGCCATGATCGGTGGTGATGATGAAGGTGGTCTGATCGCGATACGCCGGCAGACGCTGCAAGGTGGTCCACAGCTGCTCGACGAACTGGTCGAACAGATGCGCGCTGTGGAGCAGCAGATCGTAGCGGCCGGCGTGCCCCCAGTTATCCGTCTCGCCGTAGCCGACGAACAGCACGCGCGGCTGATCTTTTGCGACGGAATCCAGCAGCGGGATCTGCAGGAACGCGTTGTAGACGTCCTCGTTGTCCAGCCGCGTAGTGGTCTGGTAGAGCTGGTTGAGGAGCTCCTGGCGGGGGTTGAGCGCGCCCTGATAGGGCAGGTCCCATCCGACCTGTAACGGCAGCTGGCTGCGGCGCACGTTGAAGATGTCTTTGAACGTTGCCCAGGTCGCAAACACTCTGACACGCCCGTGCAGGTCCGGCAGAGTGTTCAGCCATTCAAAGACGGAAATGTTGGGGTTCGGGCCGAACTCGTTCGAGTTGATGCGCGCATCAGGGTGGCCCGTCAGCATTTCGTTGTAGCCGGGGTAGGAGAAGGCCAGTCCGTTGGTGACGCGGGCGATGCTGCCGCGGGCCTGGTTGCCGAAGAGCTGGCCGTGCGCGGCGACCGTGCCCCACAAAAAGGGGAACAGTGCCTTGCGGCGCTCGCTCGCGTCAGTGCGCCAGAATTCGCGGCGCAGGTCCGCCTCCTTGTCCCAGATGCCGCCGTCCTTTTCATTGAGCAGCGTGGGGTCGGCGCCGGTGAAGACCTCCTGCCAGCGAAGACCATCGCTGACGATGAGCACGACGTTGCGGGTCTTGAGCGCTCCGGTCTGCGCGCTGGCGGGCAGCTGGCAGGCGAGCAACGCAAACAGACCGATGCACCAACTCCAGCGGGTGATCCGTGACATCGTGAAATCCTGTGCTGTCCTGGGCGGAAAGGGAGCGACGATTATGTGCGCCGCCGGCCCGGGTGTCAGCTGCGCTGAGACCTTGCTGGCGAGTGCGTTGTCCGCATATCTTCGCGCACAGCCATGCGTAACCACGATCGTCTGCTGCCGGTGCTCTTAGCGGTTCTCTGGTCCGCGCCGCAGGCTGCCGCAGTCCCCGCTCCCGCCGCTGTCGCTGCCGTTACGGTCGGACAGGTGCATTTGCATCGTTGCGACACGCCGGCGCCCTGGTGCGGGGAACTCGTGCGTGCGCTTGACCCAGGTGGCGCGGTGACGGGAACAGTTGCGGTCTATTTCGAGTACTACCCGCATTCGGCAACGGGGCCGGCCGCCGGTACGCTGGTTGCGACCGAGGGCGGCCCGGGCTATCCCGCGACCGAATCCCGGGACGAGTACCTGGCGCTCTTCGAGCCTTTGCGCGCCAGCTACGACGTACTGATCATGGACAACCGCGGCACCGGGCGCTCCGCTGCCGTCAACTGCAGGCAGCTGCAAAACGCCCCGCAACTCACGGAGGCCAACATCGGCGCTTGTGGGCGCGCGCTGGGGCGTACGGCCCCGCTGTACGGTACCGCCCTGGCAACCGACGATCTCGCCGCCGTCCTGGACGCGCTGGGGATCGAACGCATAGGCCTGTACGGCAATTCCTATGGAACCTACTTCGCGCAGGTCTTTGCGCTGCGTCACGCGGCGAAGCTACGCGCCCTGGTGCTGGATGGGGCGGATGCGCTCGATGGCCCCGACTTTGCATGGTGGCCGCACTATGCGCCCGCCATGCGCGCCAAGTTCAACCTGGCCTGCGAGCGCGCCCCGGGGTGCAAGGCCATCGCGGGCAGCTCGCATGGAGCACATCGCTCCGGCACTGCAGCTGCTGCGCGCCAAGCCGCTCGCGGCGCACGTGCACTACGGCAACCGCCGCGTCATGAATTTCACCGCCAACGCCACCCAGCTGGCGATCGTGATGTTCGCGGGCTCGCCGGCTTACGCGACGGTGCGCGAGCTGGATGCGGCGGCGCGCGCGTTCAGCGCCGCGGACCCGGTGCCACTGCTGCGGCTCATGGCAGAGACGCGCGCGAGCGTGGATTCGCGCGACCCGACCCACTCGCCGGCCAAGTTCAGCGCGGGTCTCGCCGCCGCCGTGTCCTGCCAGGACCCGCCGCAGATCTTCGACATGCGCCTCGCGCCTGCGCAGCGCATCGCGGCGCGCGATCTGCTGATCGCGAAACGCACGCGCGAGCAGCCGGACACCTATGCGCCGTTCACGATCGAGGAATACCGCGGCATGCCTCTCGACTATGCATTCATCGATGCGTGCGTGCAGTGGCCGGTTGCCGCGCCCGGCTCGCCCGCTTCGCCGCTGGTGTTCGCCGCCTCGGAGTATCCGGACGTTCCGGTATTGGTGCTATCCGGAGAGTTCGACAACATGACCAGCGTGGCGGATGGGGACGTGGTTGCGGCCCATTTCCCGCGCGCTCACCACGTCGTCATTGCCAGCAGTTTTCACGTCAACGCGCTGCCTCACGCACGCAGTGACTGTGGGGCGGTTCTGGTGCGCCGGTTCATGGAAAACCTCTCGAGCGGCGATGAAAGCTGCGCGGCGCGAGTACCCGAGGTGCGTCTCGTGGAGCGCTTCGCGCGCCAGGCGCGTGAGCTCACCCCAGCGCAGGGGTCGGCGGCCAACCGCGCCTCAGAGGAACAATTGCGCGTCGTGAGCGCGGCACTGCTGACCTGCGAAGACCTGATTGTCCGCGCCGCGGAGAACGGCGCCGGTGACGGGGTCGGTTTGCGCGGTGGTACGTTCAGCGTCGCGAAGGCGCGGGCAGGTTATCGGCTGACGCTGCGCGAAGTGCGCTGGACCGAGGACGTGGCCGTGTCGGGTGAAATCGACTCACCCGGTCGCACGGGCGTGGTGCGCGCGGTTCTGGAGCTGAGTGCACCGCAGGGCGAGCGCGGCAAGCTCGAAGTGCAGTGGCCGGAGGGCGTGGCCCGGGCGCGCGCGAGGGTGCGCGGCAGCCTGGGCGGCAAGGTCGTGGTCGCGGAGGCGCCCGCGCCCTGAACGAGTTCAGCTGAGCGCTCGCGCCGCGTGACGCGCGGGATCGACGATCAGCCAGGTGGCGGCGGCGATCAGGGCGAGTGCGCTGCCGATCAGAAACGGAGGCGTCCACGCCCCGTGACCGGAAAAGTACGCTGTCACGGGGGCTGCGATCAGTCCCCCGAGGTTGCCGCCGGTATTGAGGAGTCCACCCGCGGCCATGGTGTCGGCGGGTGCGGCATGCATGATCGCGGCCCAGTAGGGACCCTCGTTCACTTGCTCGCAGGCGAAGGCGAGCGCGAGCGCCGCCACAGCGACATAGCCGCTGCCAGTCGATTCAGCCCCCAGTAACAGCAGCGCGCAGGCCGGGAGGCAGACGACAGGGATGAGCCGCAGGCCCCGGCGCACGCCCAAACGGGTTCCCAGATAAGTGGCGAGGTAGCCGCCGAGGCCGGCGCCGACCGCGCCGACCACGGCGGGAGCCGCGGTCAGCCAGCCGCCTTCGAGCGCCTGAAAGTGCCGCTCCTGCACGAGGTACAGGAAGCACCAGTCGGCGATGAAATAAAACACGTAGTTGGCGCAGATGTAAGAGAAGGTCAGCGCCAGCACGTCACGGTTCAACAGAAGCCGCCCCACGCGCGGCCACGAGAACTCGTGACGGACGCTCGCGCAGGGGCCGATCTCCTCCAGCTCCTCCGCGCTCACGGATGGATGCTCGGCCGGAGTATTGCGCCCGTACCAGACCCACAGCAAGGTGAGGACGAGCATGGGCAGGTTCGTCCAGAGGAGTGCACGCTGCCAGTTGGACGCCAGCATAAGAGTCGCGACCAGCGGCGCGGTGATCGCCAGCCCCACGCCTAGGCATGCGGCGGACAGGCCCTGGACCAGCGGCCACTTCTGCGGCGGAAACCACGCCTCGAAGACTCCGTTAGTGACCGGAAATATCGGCGCCTGCAGCGCTCCGAGCATCGCCCGCCCGAGGAGCAGCGTCCCGAAGAGCGGCGCTCCCGCGAGCACGAGCGGCGCAAGCGGCACCACCAGAGCGGCGGCGCAGGCACCGAAGCCGAGCACGGCGAACACGAGACGCGGGCGGAAGCGCTGGCCGAGGAGGCCGCCGGGAAACTGCATGGCGGTGTAGCCTGCGATGAAGGCGGCCTGCAGCCAGCCGATCTGCTGCTGCGTCAGTCCGAGCTGCGGCATCATGTGCAGGGCCGCGACAGCGAGACCCTTCTGCTGCATGTACGCGAACACACCGTATGCGAACATGAACGCGAAGATCTTCCACCGCACCGGGAGGCGCGCCCGCACGCGCGGCGGCGCGGGGAGCGGGACTGCGGCGGCAGAGGACCCCGTCACGCGCTATCGACCACGTCGCCAATGCGCTCCAGCACGTAGCGACGGATGTCGAGATTGAAGTCTTCCATGGGCGCGTAGTAGCCGCGTTCGTGCACGCGGGCGCTGATGCCCTGCTGCACCGCTTCGCAGATCGCCCAGTCCTGACGGTTCACCAGGTCCCAGAATTCACTGGCATCGCCGGGATCAAAATCAGGTTTGGCCATCTCGAACGGTTCGAACAGGAAATGACACGCGATGTCGGTACGCGTGGCGCTGCGCGGCTCGAGAATGAAGACCGCGGCGTGATCACAGGCCAGACTGAGAAAAAGATTCGGGTAGGCGAGCTCACCCTTGTGACGTACCTGCTCGTCGGCGTCGAGACCCGGAAAGGCGCGCCGCCGCGTCACCCCGGAGCTCGTGAACGTGTAAGCGCCGGGGCGATGCGCAATGCCGCGCTCCCAGTCGAGGTTGGCGCCGCCACGGTCACGAAACGCCGGCACCAGGGCGCACAGCTCCGGATGCACGCCCGCGCAGTGGTAGCACTCGTTGTAGTTCTCGCAGATGACCTTCCAGTTGGCGGCGACCTGGTAGCGAATCGTGCGCCCGATGCGCAGCTCGCTTAAGGGGTAGCGCGCGAGGCGTCCGGGGATGGCCGCGAGCTGCGCGTACAGCGGCACGGCTTTGGCGGGACTCAGGTTCAGGAAAATAAAGCCGCCCCAGGTTTCGACGCCCACCGGGTACAGGCTGAAGAGCGACTTGTCGAAGCCCGGCTCGCCGGTGAGATACGGGGCGGCGATCAGGCGACCGTCGAGGTCGTAGGTCCACTGGTGGTAGGGACAGGTGATCCGGCCGCCGGCGATGCCACCACCCAGTGCGGCCGGCGGAGCGCTCGCCAGGGCATCGCGGCACAGACGCGAGCCGCGGTGCCGGCAGACATTGTAGAAGGCCCGCAGCTTTCCTTCGCGGTTGCGCACCACGAGGATGCTTTCACCGAGGATGTCGAGCACCCGGTGGGCCCCGGGCGCGGCCAGTTCCTCCTCGCGGGCGACACTGATCCACTCGCGGCAGAAAATGCGCTCCTTCTCCAGTGCAAACACCTGCGGCGAGCTGTACCAGCTGGAGGGCAGCGTGGGCTCCAGACCTGCAACCGCGGGGGGGACGTGCGCGTTCATGTGCGGTTTCCCATGGTACCGGCAGCGGACTCATTGTGGCGGTTCAGCGGCGCATCGCGCCGGCAGGTGAGGCTTGCGGGATCGGCGTCCAGTTCACGCGCGTAACGATGGCCACTGTAGACCGCGTGCACGATCGCCCCGGGAGCCGCCGCATCGCCGACCCGTGTCACCGACAGGGTGCCGGCGCGCCTGAGGTCGTCTTGCCGCGCGGCAAGCGCCGCGTGCAGAGAGTCATTGGCAAAGCGTGCGCCGACGATGAGAAGCGACCGGCACGGCAGCCGGTGTTCGGCAGTGGTGAACTGATTGACGAGCGTGAGCTCGCCGTTCTGGAAGTTCGCAACCCGCGACAGCGTGCGCACGGCAACGCCGGCGGCGAATAGCGCGCGATGAACCTGTGGCTGCTCGTTGGTCATGACGGCCCAGGCCGAGGCGTGTCCGGCCGGCGTCACGTAACTTACCTGCTGGCCCGCCTTCGCCAGGTGCTCGGCGAGCGCACTGCCCATGTAGTAGTTGTCGAAATCATAGATGACCACGGGTCCTTCGATCTTGGCGCCGTCGGCGACGTCGTCGGGGGTGTAGACGTTGGGTGCCTCGAGCCGGCCCACGGGGAGCTCGAGCGGGGAGTAGAGCAGGTGTGCCCAGCGCGCTCCGGTCGCAATCACCACGTGGGTGTTGCCGAGCTCCAGGATGTCGTCCGCCGACAGGCGGTTGCCGCGGTAGATGGTGACGTTCGGCAGCTGTTCGAGCTGGCCGCGACGCCAGTCAAGCACGCGCCCCCAGCCGGCGAGCCCCGGCAGCCGGGTCTCGAAGCGCAGGCGTCCGCCGATCTCTTGCGCGGCCTCCGCTACGCTCACCGTGTAGCCGCGCCGACCCAGTGAAAGCGCACACTCCAGGCCCGCCGGTCCCGCACCGATGATGAGGATCGAGGCGTCGCTGGCAGCGGGCGCGATACGCTCCGGATGCCAGGCGCGGCGCCATTCCTCGCCGATCGTCGGGTTCTGCGTGCACCGCACCGGCACGCTGTCGTGCCAGCTGGAGATGCAGATATTGCAGCCGATGCATTCGCGGATGTCCTGTTCACGCCCCTCATCGATCTTGCGCGGCAGGAACGGATCCGCGATCGAGGGTCGCGCGCCGCCGATCAGGTCGAGCACGCCGCGCCGGATCTGCCCGACCATCGCATCCGGAGAGGTGAAACGCCCGACCCCGACCACCGGCCGCGTCGTGAGCTTCCTGACGAACTCGATGACCGGCTCGTGGCTGCCTTCCGCGGAAAAGCGCGAGGGTGAACAGTCCGTCGGTGAGGAATCGAGCTTCACGTCCCACAGGTCCGGCAGCTGCGCCAGCAGGCCGACGACCTCGTGCGCCTCGGACGGCGCGACCGCGCTGGGGCGCGCGCGCAGTTCTTCGAGACTGATGCGCAGCGCCACCGCACACTTGCCGGCCACCGCTTCGTGCGTGACCTCAAGCAGCTGCCTGACGAAGCGCACGCGGTTCTCCACGTTGCCGCCGTAGGCATCGGTGCGCTGGTTCCAGTCGGACAACAGGAATTCGTAGGGCAGGTAGCCCATGCCCGCGTAAACGTAGACGATGTCAAATCCCGCACGCTGCGCCCGGCGCGCCGCCTGCGCCTGCCAGTCGAGCACCTGGCGGATGTCCTGCTTCTCCATACTGCGCGGCCGCTGGTTACCCATGAAATTGACGTGGGTGGCCATCCACGAAGTGCCGGAGGGCGACAGCGGTGCCACACGGCTGGTGCGGTTCATGACCGAGCCGCCGCCATGCCACAGTTCGACGCCCGCGAGCGAACCGTGCTTATGCACGGCTTCGGTCATCAGCGCGTGGGAGCGGATGTCGTCGTCATCCCAGAGGGTCGCGAAGGGCAGGGGCGAGTCGTCGGAGCTCGGGTCAATGGAGACATAGCCGCTGCAGACCACGCCCCAGCCGCCTTCGGCTTTGGTCTCGCGGAACGCGGCGCGCATGTGCGGCATGGCGTTGGTCATGCCGGCGGCATGCGGCACCGCGTAGAAGCGATTGCGGGCCGTGACCGGCCCGATCTTTACCGGCTCGAACAGGACATCGTACCGCGGGTTGCGCACCATGGCAGGACGGGTCATGACGAGCGCGCGTGCTGCGCGAGGATCTGCTCGAGCGCCTCCATGACCCCCGCCACCTCGCCGGGCGAGTTGTAATGCACCAGCGACAGACGCACGGCGCCACGATCCGGGTTCACGTCCATGGCCTCAAGCAGGCGCACGGCATAGAAGTTGCCGTGGCCGGCCATGAAGCCGCGCTCGGCCAGCGCCCGCACCACCTGCCCCGGATCAATCGTATTGGTCACGAAGGACACGGTGGCGGCGCGATCCTGGGCCGTGGCCGGCCCGAGCAGGCGGATGTCCCGGCGCGCCGCCAGACGTTCGAGCATGGTCGTGAGGAGCGGCAGTTCGGCGCTGCGCAGCATCTGCCGGACGCGCTCGGCGCGGGCAGCTTGGCCGGCTGGGGTAGTAGGGGGAGTCGGCTCACCGTGGTGCGCGTCCAGGGTGTCGAAGTATTCAGCTATGCCGCGCGCGGCAGCCACCTGGGCATGATCGGGTCCGGCGGGCACCAGGCGCTTCAGCGCCTCTTTTTCATTAAAGTAGTGGCCTTCGTTGGCGAGCCGGCTGAGCAGGTCAGCACGCACGACCATCAATCCCTGGTGAGGGCCGTAGGTCTTGTACAGGGAGAACAGATAAACGTCTGCGCCCAATGCTGCGACGTCGGGCAAGCCGTGGGGCGCCCATGCCACGCCGTCGATGACGCTGATGACGCCTGCCTCACGTGCCCGGGCGACGATTTGCGCCACCGGATTGATGTGGGCCACAACATTCGACGCATGCGGCAAGGTGAGCAGCCGCGTGCGGTCGCCCAGCAGGCGCTCCAGTTGCGCTACCTCCAACGCGCCCGTTTGCGGATCCACCCGCCACTCCCGCACGATCACTCCCTGCGCGGCGAGTCGCCGCCAGCAGCCGCTGTTGGCCTCGTGATCCTGATTGGTGACGATAATCTCATCACCGGGTTTCAGCACCGCGCGCAAGGCCTGCGCGAGCACGTAGGTGTTCTGGGAGGTCGACGGGCCGAAATGCACCTCCTGCGCGGTGACACCGAGGTATTCGGCCAGGCGCTCCCGCGCCGCGTCCATCCACTCGCCGGCCTCGGTGGAAGCGGGAAACGCGTAGTAGGGCTGCACCTTGAGCCGCCGGTAGTATTCCGTAAGCCGGCTCACCACCGGTGCGCAGGCATAGGAGCCGCCGGCGTTTTCGAAGAAGGCGTGGCGCGCGAGCGAGGCTTCAGCGAACGCCGGGAACTGTTGGCGAACAAACTCGAGATCCAGCTTCATCGGGCGATGATCGCATCGACCCGTTATGCTTGCCACTGTCGGCAAGTCCGCGGCCGGCCGCGAGGAGTAATGCATGCGCAATAAGTGGCTGGTCCTGCTGGCTGTCATCGCCCTGGCGCCGCGCACAACCTGCGCGCAGTCGCTCGGGCCGGACACGGCTGAAGCCGGTTCGGTGACCGAGATCGCGCGGGCGACCACCGAGGCGCGCTTTTTATCACCCTGGGTGTCATATCTGCCGGCCTCCGCGAGCGTAGTCTCACCGCGCACCTTTCTGCACCGCATTCCGGGGGCGCCGGGGGAGCTGGTGAACTCGGCGCAGGCCTATGCCTATTGCCGCGCACTCGCCGCGTCCTCGCCGCGGGTGCGCCTGTTTACCATCGGGCGCTCCGAGGAGGGCCGTGACATCGTGCTGCTCGCGATCGCCGATGAAGCCGGTATCGCAAACCTCGAGCGGCTGAAAGCCGCGACCGCGGCGCTGGCGGATCCGCGCCAGACCGATTCCGCCGCCGCTGAAGCGACGCTCGCCGACGCCCGTCTCATTTATTACTTCAATGCCGGCCTGCACTCGGACGAAACCGGTTCCACGGAGTCGGTGCTGGAGCTCGCTTATCGCCTCGCGGTCTCGGAGCAGCCGATGATCCGGCGCATTCGCGAGAATCTCGTGGTGCTGATCAACCCGGTCTCCAATCCGGACGGGCGCGACAAGCAGGTCGAGTGGTTCTACCGTTACCTGAAGGGCAAGACCGAGCAGGCAAGCCTGCCGCGGCAGGCGCCACCCTACTGGTCAAAATACGCATTCGTGGACATCAACCGCGATGCGCACCAGCAAGTGCATGAGACCACCAAGGCGGTCTTTCGCATGATGTTTGACTGGCACCCGCAGGTGATTCATGACCTGCACGAGAGCGTGGCTCTGCTGATGACCTGGAACGGCACCAATCCCGTCAACGAGTACGCCGATCCGCTCACCTACGCCGAGCGGCTCGAGCTGAGCTTCCATGAGGTGCAGACGCTCACCGGGTTTGGTATGCCCGGAGTGTGGACCTGGAATTTCGGCGACGATTTCGCGCACCTGTACCTGGATTCGATCGCCACCAACCACAATTCCGACGGTCGCGGCTATGAAACCTGGGGCAACGGCAGTGCCGAGACGATGCGGACCGTGCAACCCGATTCCGATCGTACGAGCAGCGTGCAGTGGTACCGGCCCATGCCTGCACCGCCGCAGCCGCTCCTCTGGTCGGCGCGCGACAACGTCAATTACAACGAGACCGCCATGCTGGCGGCGCTCGATGACACCGCCCAGCAGGCGAAGACCCTGCTGAGGAATTACTACCTGAAGGGGTTGCATTCCTACCGCCGCGGCCTCGAGCAAGCGCCCTTCGGTTTCGTGATTCCGGACGGGCAAGGCGACCCGACGCGTGTCGCACAGCTCGTCGCGCGACTGTTGTCCCTCGGGATCGAAGTGCATCGGGCCAGTTCCCCGCTGGTCCTGCAGGAGGGCACGTACCCGGCCGGCACTTACGTGGTGCGGCTCGACCAGCCATACCGCAACTACGCAGTGGATCTGCTAACTGCTCAGCAATATCCCAAAGATGCACCCGAAGCCTATGACGATGTTTCGTGGTCTTTTCCGGCCCACTATCACCTGACGGTGATCCCGAGCGCCGATCCGCGGGTGCGCAGCGCACAACTTACGCGACTCAGCCAGGCGCCGCACGTCGAGGGTACGGTTACCGGGTCCGGTCCGGTTTTTCTGCTGCAGGACTCCGGCCAGGAAGGGCTGCTCGAGGCGCGCTATGCGCTCGCAAGATTTCACGTAGCTATTGCCGAGCGCGCTTTCAGCGTCGCTGACACGCAATATCCGGCGGGCTCGTGGATTCTTGCGCCACAGCCGAAGCTTGCGGCGGCGGTGCGCGCTGCCGCAACCGCGCTTGGACTGGAATTCAACAGCAGCGCCGCGGTTCCGGATGTGGCCAGGCACGAAGCTCCGGTACCACGCCTGGGTGTGTGGATTCCCTGGGCAGACACGGACACCGCTGGCTGGGCGCGCTACACGCTCGATCAGCGCCACATACCTTATATATATGTCCGCGACGAGGATATTCGCGCCGGCAGGCTCAAGGACAAGTACGACGTGCTGGTTTATCCGCACGTCGACCTGGAGCTCGCCGAGCAGATCGAGGGGCTTTACAAGGCCTGGGGGCCGATGGCCTTCAAGAAGACGAGCGCGACGCCGAGCTTGGGCACGCCGGCGGCTTCCGATGACATCACCGGCGGCATCGGCTACGCCGGACTTGCCGAATTGCAGAAGTTCATCGATGCAGGCGGTCTGTTGATTACGCTCGGTAACGGCTCCATGTTGCCGCTGGAGAGCGGCCTGGTGCGCGGCGTGCGTCGCGAGGCGGGCGGCGCCCCACGCAGCACGCAGGGCGGCGGTGCGGCGGCGGCCGCGGCGTCGCAGAACGCCGAGACCCGGACACCGGGCGCGCATGTACGCGTTTCCTTCGCGCGTCCCGAGCATCCGATCGCGTACGGCTATGGACCCCACACCTGGGTGTTCCGTCAGAACTTCGCGCTCTATTCCATCCCACGCCGCTGGCTGCGCATGGCGTACTGCACCGTCTGTCTGGACGGACCGATCGATCGCCGCGGCATCGTGCTCGAGTGGGGTGATCAGGGCGGCGCGCCGTTCGTGGTGAGCGGCCAGGCCTGGGGAGAGGAGAACCTCATCGGTCGCGCGGCGATTATGGACCTGCCCTCAGGCAAGGGACACGTGATCACGTTCAATTTCAATCCGCTGCACCGTGACCTGAACCGCGGTGATCAGCGCCTGCTGTGGAACGCAATCATCAACTGGCGGGCGATTGTGGCAGGGCCCTGACGAGTGAGAATCATGACCATCACCGTTCGCACTGCATTGCTCACCGTCGCGTCGCTTCTGATCAGCGGCGGCGTTGCCGCTGCCAGCCTGCCGCCCCCGGGGCCCGTGCCGCCGCCTGCCAATCGCCAGCTCGCGTACGGTCTTCTGAAGGAGATGGTGGCGGTGCACTCGGTGCACGACGTCGGCACCCGGGCGGTCGCGGACATTCTGGTGCGTTACCTCAGGGCTGGCGGGTTCAGCGACGCGGATCTGCAGGTACTGCCGGAGGAGGCGTATCCAAGCCAGGTAAACGTCGTCGTGAGGCTCAGGGGCAAGGGAAAGGGTAAACCGATTCTCTGGCACGGCCACCTGGATGTGGTCGAAGCGAACCCGAAAGACTGGTCACTGCCGCCGTTTCAGCTCACCGAGAAGGACGGCTACTTCTACGGCCGTGGCACGACCGACATGAAGGATCAGGACGCGGCCATGGCCGCGTCACTCATACGCCTGAAGCAGGAGGGGTTTGTTCCCGAGCGCGACATCATCGTCGCCTTCACCGCCGATGAGGAAGTCGGCAACGAGCAGGACGGCATGTGGTACCTGTTGCGCGAGCACAAGCCATTGGTCGACGCAGCGATCGCGATCAACCCCGACGACACCTCAGGGGAAATCGAGGGCGGCCGGCGCCTCGATTTCAAAGTCGAGACCTCCGAGAAAACCTACGCAACCTTCACGCTCGCAACAGTCAACCGCGGCGGGCACTCTTCGGAACCCCGGGCCGACAACGCGATTTACCAGCTCGCCAATGGACTCGTGCGCCTTTCACGCTATGAGTTCCCGTTCAAGATCACCCCGACCATGCGCGACTATTTCGCCAAGGAAGCGCTCGCGCAAACGGGCCAGATGCGCGCCGACATGCAGGCGCTGGCGGCGCCGGAACTTGATTTGGCCGCGGTGAGGCGGGTCGCCGTGGAGCCGAGCTTTAATGCACTCGTGCATTCCACCTGCGTGGCGACCATGCTCGCCGGCGGTCAGCAGGAAAACGCACTCGCGCAAAGCGCCACGGCGACCGTGCAGTGCCGGATCATGCCGGACGAAACGATGGCGGCCACCAGGGCGGCGATCGAAGCCGCGGTCGCGGATCCCGGTATCACGGTGACGCCGCTCGGCACGGTAACCGGCGCTGGCGAATCGCCGCCCACGCCCAGCCTCATGACCGCGGTGCAACGGGTCGTGCATTCGATGTGGCCGGGCGTCATGGTCCTTCCCTACATGTCAGACGGATCCTCCGATTCGCTCTACACGCGCCAGGCGGGGATGCCCAGTTACGTGATCGGCGGTGGCTGGAGTGATATTCACGATAACCGCATGCACGGCCGTGACGAGCGCGACGAGATCGGCAACTTCTACTCCAGCGTCGAGTTCACCTACCGGCTGATGAAGCAGCTGAGTCAGGCCATCTGAGCGCGCCGCACTGGGCCCGTCAGGGCGTGAGTCGGTTGTACTTGGCCAGAACGGCGCGCAGCTGATCGTGCGGCAGTGCGCGCACGTGATGACCGTCGATGCCGGTCATGTCCTGCGCCGCCACCATGGCGTTGACGACCGCTTCCTCGGTCGCCTGCACGGTCGCTTCAAACACAGTGTCCAGGGAATCGTTCGGCACCATTTTCAGATCGACCACATGATCGGCATCGCTCGCGCTGGGGTTGGCGGTCGAGAACGCGATGAAGATGTCGCCCGAGCCGTTGCCGGCGATGCTGCCGTTGCGGCCGAGGCCGAGCGACACGCGGCGCGCGACGCGCTTGAGCTGGTGGGGCATTAGCGGCGCGTTGGTGGCTACGACGACGATGATCGAGCCGCGTTCGGCGAGCTCGGACGGCACCCACGCATAAGGATCCTCGCTCTGAATTTCACGCCCCACCGGAATGCCGGCGATGCGCAAATTCTGCCGCGTACCGTAATTGCACTGGACGAGGACGCCGACCACATAACCGCCCGCCTTGTCGGGGAGCTTGCGCGAGGAGGTGCCGATGCCGCCCTTGAAGCCGTTGCAGACCATGCCGGTGCCGCCGCCCACGGCGCCTTCCTCAACGGGTCCGGCGTGCGCGTTGTCGAGCGCGTGGAACACGTGCTCCGGCTTGACGTGGAAGCCGTTGATGTCGTTGAGCCAGCCGTCCCAGGTCTCGGCAACGACCGGCAGCGACCACCACGAGTCCGTGGCATCCGCCGGTCCGTGCGCCACGCGCCAGGCGATGACCGCGTCGCGCACCACGCCCACGCTATGAGTATTCGTGATCATCACCGGCCCTTCCAGAAAGCCTGATTCCTCCACCCAGGTCGTCCCGGTCATCTCGCCATTGCCGTTCTGCGTGTACCAGCCGGCGAAGGAAAAGTGTTGTATGGAGGCGGCGCCACGCGGCAGAACGGCGGTGACCCCGGTGCGCACCGGTCCCTTGCCGACTATGAGCTTGCCGCTGCCGCTGATGAGGGTCGTATGGCCAACCAGGACGCCGTCGACGTCGGTGATGGCATTCAGCGGGCCGGGGGTGCCGTCGAAAGGCACACCCAGATCCCGGGCGCGCGGACTCGGCCTGGTGGCATCCGCGCCGCTGGCCGCCGTGCTCGCGATCCACGCCAGGAGTGCAAGCGCGAGGAGAGCCATAAACTTATGTGGCATGAGGTGTCTGCCCGTCGGTGTTGTGTCAGGTCGCCAGCGCGGCGCGCCGCATGTGAGCGTACCACCAGTAGACCGGCACGCCGGCGCCACTCAACGCGAACGCCCACAGCAGCGGCTTGCTGCCGATGCCAATGAAGACCCACACGCAATAGAGCGTCGCGATGAGCGCGGCCGCAAACCAGCGTGCCTCACGCGGCCCCGGGTGGGGGATCTGACCGCGCCGCCACAAGGTCAGTACCGCCAGCGAACAACCGATGTACAGCGGCAGGTTGGCGGCGGTCACGACCACGATGAGGAAGGTGAATGCGCCCGCCATCGAGTCGTCGTAGTTCATCAGCAGCGTAACGCTCGCCACGGCGCCCGTCAGGAGGAACGCGCGCGTGGGGGCGCCGTGCGAATTCACCTTGCCCAGGGGTGCCGGGAAGGCGCCGTGCCTGGCGAAGCTCACGGTGATTTCCCCCAGCACCAGCGTCCAGCCGTTGAGCGCGCCGAGGCCGCTCACGATCACGAACGCCGCCAGGAGCTTCCCGGATGCGGAGCCCAGAAAGCGCGCGAACAGGTCGGCGAATGGTGCATTCGAGGCCGCGAGCTCGGTTTGCGGGATCAGCAGCATCGGCACCAGCGAAATGCAGATGTAGATGAGCGCAACGATCAGTGTGCCAGCGAAGGTGGCGCGCGGGATGGTGCGGCCCGGATCTCTCACTCTGCCGGCGGGCATCGCGGCGCATTCCACGCCGAGCATCGCAAACAGCGCGATGGTGGAGGCTGCGATCACGGCGCTGAGCGACAGCGGGGTCGGCGGTACGTGCACCACCTGCGTCGCGTGCGGTGCCAGCAGCGCCCACGCGCCCAGGGCGATGATGCCGATCTGCGGCAGCAGCTTCAGCGCGGTGCTGAGCAGCTGTACCCAGCCGGCGAGGCGCACACCCCGCAGATTTATCAGTACGAACAGCCACAGCAGCGACAGCGCGGTGACGGCGGCGAGCCAGCGATTCAGGCCCAGCACCGGAAAAAAGATCGACAGGTAGCCGACCACGCCGATCGCAATGGCCGCGTTGGTGACCCAGGTGGCGACCCAATAGCTCCACAGCATCACGAATGAGACGCCGCCGCCGAACGCGCGACTGGCGTAGGCGTACGGTCCGTCGTCGTCCGGGAAGCTGCGCGCCAGCCCCGCAAATACCCATGCCACGCAAGTGCAGCCGGCCGCGGTGATCAGCCATGCAGGAATCGCGTTGACGCCGTAGGGGGCGAGCGCCGCCGGCATCATGAAGATGCCGATCCCGATGGTGTTGCCCACCACCAGCGCGGTACACATCAACACGCCCAGGACGCGGGTCTCGCTGGCGGCGGGGCGCACGGTGGCAGGGCTCACTGACTCAGCGCCAGCGCTTCGGTCAGCGCGGTGTCGATGAGTCCCATGGCTTCATCGACGTGCCCACGGTTGATCATGAGCGGCGGAATGAAGCGCACGGTACTCGCACCGCAGGACAGCAGCAGCAGGCCATTGTGGAAAGCACGGGTCAGCACGGCCTCGCACAGCACCCTGGCAGGTGCCCGCGTCGAGCGGTCCGTCACCAGTTCCATGCCGATCATGAGTCCCTTGCCCCGCACCTCGCCGATGCACTCGAAGCGCTCCTGCAGCTGCCGCAGCCTGCCGAGAAAATACTCACCGACGCCGGCGGCGTTGGCCGCGTATTCGTTTTCCACCAGTTCGAGGGTCGCGAGGGCCGCAGCGCAACACAGCGGATTGCCACCGAAGGTGTTGCCATGCGCACCGCGCTTCCACTTCTCCATGAGCGTGCGGCGCGCCACGACCAGGCCGATCGGCAGCCCGGAGCCCAGGCCCTTCGCGAGCGTCATGATGTCCGGCGCCACGCCCCAGTGCTGGCTGGCAAACATCTTGCCGGTGCGGCCGATACCGCATTGCACCTCGTCGAAGATGAGCAGAATCCCGTGCCGGTCGCACAGCTGCCGCAGGCCGGAGAGGAAACTGTCCGGGGGCACAAGGTATCCGCCTTCGCCCTGGATGGGCTCGACCAGGATCGCGGCGACCTCCTGCGCCGGCACGTTGCTCTGGAACAGCACGGTCTCGATGTACTCGATGACGGCCTGGCCCTGGTCGGCGCCGGCCAGCAGCGGACGGTAGCGGTTGGGGTAGGGCACGTGGGTTACCCCCGGCATGGTCGGGAAAAATCCCGCCTGCTGGGTGTACTTGCTGGAGGTGAACGCGAGTGAGCCCATCGAGCGGCCGTGAAAACCGCCGAGAAAGGCGATGAATCGCGGTCGCCCAGTCACGTAGCGCGCGAGCTTGAGCGCGCCCTCGACCGCTTCCGTGCCGCTCTGGCAGGCGAGCACCTGCGCCGGCGCGCGCAAGGGATCCAGGGTGTTGATTTTTTCCGCCAGGCGCGTCATGCGCTCGTGCCAATAGTCGGAACTGATGTGCAGGAAATCATCCGCCGCGTCCTTGATGGCCTGCACGACCTGCGGGTGCGCGTGACCGGTGCTGCAGACACCAATACCGCTCATGAAGTCAAGAAAGCGGTTGCCATCCACGTCCCACGCCTCGACGCCGCGCCCCTTGGCCATCACGAACGGATAGTCGCGCGGATAGGACGGGGTGGTGACGGGCCGGTCGCGCGTGAGCAGCGCCTGTGCCCGGGGGCCGGGCAATGGGGTCCGAATGTGGGGTGAGAGCATGTCTTAAATCCTCAGGGCCGATGACTGACGGCGGATAAATTGATGTGTACGGGACTGGCGTGTGCGATGCGCGTGCGCGCATGCAGGTCCCGCAGAGTCGCAAGCTCGGCAGGCTGCGGGATCGGCACGTCCTCTAGCGTATCGGCCACTTGCAGCGGCCAGCCGGTCGCCGCGCACGCGGCTGCCACACTCACACCCGGGTAGAGCGCGGTTAACTGCAGCTCCTCGCTCTCGGGATGGGGTCGCAGCACCCCGAAATCAGTAATCACGGCGCGTGGGCCCGCACCCGGACAGCCGCTGGCGCGGCGGGCACCGCCACCCTCCAGATAGCCGCACGAGGTACGAAAATCGAGCCGCGGTACGAAGCTGCGCGGCGACTGCTTCATTACCACCAGCACTTCGCGCGCGTGGGTGGAGATCTCCGGTGCACCACCGGCCCCTGGCAGACGCACGCTCGGGTGCGCATAGTCACCGATGACGGTGCTGTTGATGTTGCCGAAGCGATCGATCTGCGCGGCCCCGAGAAAGCCCACGTCGATGCGGCCGCGCTGCAGGTAGTGCGCGAAGATCTCCGGCAGCGACACGACGCAGGTCGCGGTCTCGGCGAGCTCGCCGTCGCCGATTGACAGCGGCAGCACGACGGGGCGGGTACCCACCGTGCCGGACTCATAGATCAGGACCAGATCCGGGGCGTGAGTCATGCGGGCGAGATTGCAGGCGGCGCTCGGCAAGCCGATGCCCACGAAGCACACCGCGCCGTTGCGCAGCTGCCGGGCGGCGGTCACCGTCATGATTTCGTCGCGGCTGTAGTCCGGGGAGCTCATGCGGCCACTCCCAGCGCCTGCAGCAGTCCGGCATGGTCGCGCACCCCGAGGACGTTGCGCTGCATCCATGCCAGGAACCCGTCCCGGTCGCGCGCGATCTCATCCCAGCCGCGATAGAAAGCGTTGTCGCGCGGGTAGTAGCCCTGGGCGTAGGAAGGGTAGGCGCCGCCCGGCACGACGCTCGCGGCCGTAATCACCCAGGAGGGCAATACGATGGCGTTCATTTCTGCCCGCAGCGACTCGACCCGCTCCTCGACAGTCACCAGCACCCGCCGCGCCGCCATGGCCGCCTCCCTGGCAGCGCCGAGGATGCCGCGGATCAGCACGTTGCCGTCGGCATCGATCTGCTGCGCGTGCAGTATGGTGACATCCGGATTGATCGCCGGCACCGCCGCCAGGTCCGCGCCCGTGAACGGGCAGCGGAGTGTGCGCACGCTCGCCCCCGGCACGCGTGAGAGATCCGTGGCGGCATGCTGGCGCAGCAGGCCACACGGCAGGCCGCTGGCGCCCGCCTGATAGGCGACCGCGAGCTCCGCATGGGTGAACTCAGACAAGGTCAATGCTCGTGGCCACTGGTTCTCGACCGCGTCACGCAGGCGATGCAGTGAACCAACACCCGGATTGCCGCCCCATGAAAACGTCAGCCGTTCGGCGCACCCCATGCCGATCAACTGGTCGTAGATCAGATCGGGTGTCATGCGTATCAGATGCAGGCTGCGCCGCTGCTGGCGGATGATTTCGTGGCCGGCAGCAAAGGGAATCAGGTGTGTGAACCCCTCCAGTGCAATGCTCTGGCCGTCGCGCACGTGAGTCGCGATCGCCTCGGCCAACGGTAGCACTTGCACTGGCTTACTCGACGACGGTCTGCGACTGCTCGCGCAGGTATTGGGGCAGATAGTAGAAAGAGGCGATGGCTTTGCCGGTCGTACCCGAGCCCTTCCAGCCACCGAACGGCTGGTACCCCGGCCACGCGCCGGTCGTCGCCCCGTGCGGTCGATTCGCGTAGGTTACGCCGGCCTCGATGTGCTGCTGAAACCAGTCGATCTCGTCACTGGCGCCGTAGAATCCCGCCGTCAACCCGAGGGCTGAGGCGTTGGCGAGGCGCATGGCTTCATCGTTGGAAGATACCCTGTGGAGCATGAGGATCGGCAGGAACATTTCCTGTTGCCACAGCGCGTGTTCCGGGGGCGCCTCGGCGAGCGTCGCCGCAACGAAGAAGCCACGCCCCAGCGCCCCGTCGCGCAGTTGCTCGCCGCCGGTGAGAATGCGCGCGCCATCGGCGCGCAGCAGCGCTGCGTAGCGCAGGTAGTCGTCGTAGCCGGATTGGGTCGCGAGCGGACCGAGCCAGTTCTCGCGGCGCGCCGGATCGCCGATGCGCAGCGCCGTGCATTGTGGCAGCAGCTTCTCGAGCAGGGCGTCGGCTACCTGATGATGCACATAGAGGCGCGAGAGCGCAGAGCACTTCTGACCTCCCATGCCGAATGCCGAGCGCACGATTCCCGCGGTGGCGCGCTCCAGGTCAGCCGCCGCGGTAACGATGCAGGCGTTCTTGCCGCCCATTTCCGCGATACAGGGGCGCGGATACCGACCGGCCTGCAGCTGCAGCGCGATTTGCCGGCCGACATCATGCGAGCCGGTGAATGTCACGCCCGCGGTGAGCGGATGAGCCACCAGGGTCGCGCCGATCTCGGCGCTGGAACCGCTCAGGTAGTTGAACACTCCTGATGGCAGGCCGGCATCGCGGATGCAGTCAGCGAGTAGCCGCCCGGCCCACGGGGTCGCGGTCGCACCCTTCAGGACCACGGTGTTGCCGGTGACCAGCGCCGCAGCCACCGGGCCGGCCGCCAGCGCCAGCGGGAAGTTGAACGGCGTGATCACGACCCAGGCGCCGTACGGCTTCAGCACGCTGCGGTTGCGTGAGACGTGGCTGGTCAGAGGATCGGCGGGCAATACGTGCTCGAAGCCCTGCTGGCGTTCGAAATCGTCGCAATAGGTGTAGAAGAAGTCGGCCGCTTCCTGCGCCTCACCGAGCGCTTCCATGCGGTTCTTGCCGACTTCCAGGGTGAGCGCCGCGGCAATGTCATAAACGCGCTCCTCGATGAGCTGTCCCACGCGGCGCAGCAGCTGCATGCGGCTTGCGATGGGGGTCTGCTTCCATTGTGGCCACGCGTCGTGCGCGGCGCGCAGCGCCGCGTCCGCGTCGGCAGCGCTGGCGGCAGCGAATTCACCCAGCGCCTGCTCCTGGTTGGCGGGATTGAGCTTTCGTATCGCGTGTTCGGTACGCTGCTCTTTTCCGGCGACGTGCAACGGGTGATAGGCACCGAGCTTATCCAGAACCCGCGACAGGGCGGCCTCGAAGCGCTCGTGCAGCTCCTCGGGCGGGTTGAACATCGTCGCGTACGTGAGTTTGAAACTCATTTTGTGCTATTATCGAACATTAATTCGCTCTGCGAATGACATTAGACGCTAGTCGTCCGGTCGTCAACGCACCGCTCAGGCGGTGAGGGCCCATTTTCGGGGGGTATGGTGCCAGCTGAGATCGCGAGCCGCGGCGCGCCCGCCTTTGCCGACAGCCCGAATCACGTGCAGTCGCTGCAGCGCGGCCTGGCGGTGATCCGGGTGTTCGACGCCGGGCATCCGGCGCTCACCCTGTCGCAGGTCGCCGCGCGCGTCGGCCTGGCGCGTGCGGTGGCACGCCGTCTCCTGATGACGCTCGAGTATCTCGGTTACGTCACACGGCAGGGGCGGCAGTTTTCCCTGACGCCGCGAATTCTGGAGCTGGGCTTCAGTTACCTGTCTTCACTGACCGTGGCGATGCTCGCGCAGCCGTTTATGGAACAGGTGGCGCACGCGATCGACGAGTCGTGCTCGCTCGCGGTACTGGATGGCTACGACATCGTTTACGTGCAGCGCGTCGCGGTGCGCAAGGTCATGTCAATCACGCTCGGCATCGGCGCGCGACTGCCGGCGTTTTGCACCTCCATGGGTCGGGTGTTGCTTGCCGGCCTTGATGAGGATGCTCTGGAGCGCTGGTTGCGCGGCCTGCGACCGCAGGCCTGGACGCGTTTCACAGTGACGGATAAGGCGCAGCTGCGCACGGCGCTCGAGCGCGCCCGTGCGCACGGCTACATCTACGTCGAGCAGGAGCTGCAGGAGGGCCTGTGCTCCGTCGCCGTACCGGTACGCGATGACCGCGGCAACACCATCGCGGCGCTCAATGCCGGCATGCCGTTCCGGGTTGGCGCGCGAACCCATGCGTTGAAAAAGGTGCTGCCGGAGCTACGCGCCGGCGCCCGCAACATCGAGCGCAATCTGTCAGTCCGGCCGGGCGGCGTCGCTTAGGAGTTATCGCATGGTAGTGCGCAGGCAACTTTTCCTGGCTCTGCTCGGTTCGCTCGTCAGCGGGTGGCTCGGCGCGCAGCCGCAGCCCCCCGCGATCGATCTGCCGCATTCGTACTACTACAACGAGATGTATGTGCCGCAGCTGACGAGCGGCCCGAGCAGCCTCGCCTGGTCGCCGGATTCGCGCGAAGTTGTTTACTCGATGGCCGGCTCGCTATGGCGCCAAAGGATCGATGCAACCATCGCTGAGCAGTTGACTGACGGTGCCGGCTACGACTACCAGCCGGACTGGTCGCCGGATGGTCGCTTCATCGTTTATGTGTCAGGTTCGGGGGAGGCGCGCGAACTGTGGCTGCTGGATCTGCATTCAGGCCAGGCCTCGCCACTCACCCACGGCGGTGCGGTCAACCTCGAGCCACGCTGGTCGCCGGACGGGCGGCGGATCCTGTTCGTATCAACGGCCTACCATCGGCATTTTCACGTGTTCGTCGCGGAGCTGCGCGGCACGCAGCTGAGTGAGCCGCTGCGCCTCACTGGCGAAAACAAAAGCCCGCTGCCGCGCTACTACTACAGCGCCTACGACCATGAGATCAATCCGACCTGGACGCGCGACGGGCAGTCGATCCTCTTCATTTCCAATCGCGGCCGCATTTACGGCACCGGCGGACTGTGGCTCATGCGGGCGGAACCGGGTGCGGCGGCGGTCGAGTTGCATTACGAAGAGACCAACTGGCGGGCGCGGCCGGACTTTTCTCCCGACGGCCAGCGAATCGTCTACAGCTCCTACCTGGGACGCAGCTGGCTGCAACTGTGGCTGCTGCCTGCCGGCGGCGGCGAGCCGTTGGCGCTTACCTATGGCGACTGGGACGAGACCAGCCCGCGCTGGTCACCGGACGGGCAACAGATCGCCTTCGTTTCAAATCGTGACGGCGGCACGCAATTGCGGTTGCTGCGCTTTCCCGGCGGCAGCTCACGGGTACTTGAGGTTGCGCAGCGGCACTGGCTGCGCCCGAGCGGCATCCTGCATCTGACGGTGCGCGACGAGCAGGGGTTGCCGACGCCAGCGCGCGCCGTAGTCACTGACGCGGCGGGACGGTTTTACGCCCCCGACCGTGCGTGGATGCACCACGCGGAGTTCGACCGCAACGAGCGCCCGTTCGAGGCGCGCTACTTCCATACCTCCGGGGATGATCTCGTTGAAGTGCCCGCGGGCACCGTGAGCGTCGAGGTGATGAAGGGCCTGGAACGCACCCCCGAGCGCCGCCAGGTCCAGGTGAGCGCCGGCACGACCGCACAGCTGGCCGTCGTCATGCCCGCGCGGCCGTGGCCCGACGCTGCGGGGCGGCGCTGGGTGAGCGCCGACGTGCACGTGCATATGAATTACGGCGGCCACTACCGCAACACACCCGCGCACCTGGTGTTGCAGGCGCAGGCGGAGGATCTGGGTATTGTCGAGAACCTGATCGTGAACAAGGAGCAGCCGATACCGGACATCGATTACAGCGGGGGCGGGGTCGACCCGGCATCCAGGCCCGGCACGCTCGTGGTACACGGCCAGGAATTCCATACCAGCTACTGGGGCCACCTGGGCCTGCTCGCCATCCGCGGCAACATCCTGCTGCCTGGCTATGCCGGCTACCCGAACACCGCGGCGGCCAGCCTCTTTCCGATGGATGCGGATGTCGCGGACATGGCGCACGCGCAAGGCGCGCTAGTCGGGTTTGTGCATCCGTTCGAGGAGGAGCCGCGGCCGCTGACCAAACCGGCCCACACCGACGCCGACGAGCTGCCGGTCGATATTGCCCTGGGCAAGGTCGACTATCTGGAGATCGTCTCGTTTGCCGATCACCAGGCAGCCGCTGCGGTGTGGTACCGGCTGCTCAACCTGGGATTTCAGGATCCCGGCCGCCGGCGGCACCGATGCGATGGCCAACTACGCAACCCTGCGCGGGCCGGTG
Organism: uncultured Gammaproteobacteria bacterium; assembly: GCA_963793895.1. Lineage (GTDB taxonomy): Bacteria > Pseudomonadota > Gammaproteobacteria > Steroidobacterales > Steroidobacteraceae > 13-2-20CM-66-19. Next base: position 412,400 of record CAWCBV010000003.1, on the reverse strand, counting down.
GGTCTGAACCGCGTCTACGCCTCGGTGACCGACGGCCCGCTCGACAGCGACGCGTGGCTGGAGGCCCTGCGACAGGGACGTACCTTCGCCACCAACGGACCACTGCTCGATTTCTCCCTCGCCGGCAATCCTATCGGCGCCACGCTGCACCTGGAGCGTGGGGCGGATGTGCCCTTTACGGCACGGCTGCGCTCCATCGTGCCCGTCGATCATGCGCAGGTCATCTGTAACGGCCGCCTGATCCGCGAACTGGCCCTCGGCACTCGTCGCGACGTGTTGTCAGTGACGCGGCACCTTGCCGATCAGCTCGAGCGGCTGGTGTGTGCTGCGGGCCTTCACCGCCAAGGCGGAATACCCCGTCCTCGACAACTTCGTCTACGCCACCACCAGCCCGATCTACGTCTCAGTCCGCGGCGAGAAGCCGCGCTCGCCCGCGGACGCGCGCTATTTCGAGGCCTGGATCGATCATCTGCTCGCGACCACCACCGCTTACCCGGACTGGAACTCGGCCGCCGAGAAAGCCGGTGTGCTGCAAAAGCTCAAGGATGCCCGGGCCGTGTACGAGCGCCTCGAATGAACGGCACTGCGATGAATCATCGCGGCGGCGGCTGCGCCGCCGGTTGGGGCTGGTCCTTGAGATACGTTCCCATCCAGGCGAGGTAGCGCTCCGAGCGGTCGACGAGAAAGCTCGGCCGGGTCAGCACGTGGTACTCGCCGGGGTACACGATGAGTTGCGCCGGAACCCCCAGGGTGCGCAGGGCCTGGTACATCTGTTCACCGCCGGCGACGGGCACGTTGAAGTCCTTGTCACCACCGAGGAACAGCGTGGGCGTGCGGATCCGATCCGCGTGGAAGAACGGGTAAGACACCTTGAGCCATAGCGCCGTGCTGCGCCAGGGTGGGCCGAGCTCAGCGTTGTACTGCACGATGTATTCATCAGTGCCGTAGGTTGAGAGCTGATTGCCGCTGCCCGCGCCGCTGATGGCCGCCTTGAAGCGCGTGTCGCTCGCGATCAGGTAATCAGTGAGGATTCCGCCGTAGCTCCAGCCGCCGACGCCCAGGCGCTTCGGATCGGCGATGCCCTGCGCGATCGCGTAATCGACACCGGCCAGCAGGTCCTCGACTTCCTTGTGGCCCCAGTCGGCGGTGATGCTGCGCGCGAACTTCGCGCCGCGACCGGTGCCGCCGCGATAGTTGATGGCGAGCACCACGTAGCCGTGAGTGGCGAACAGCTGCCGCTCGAGTGGCGGCCCGTAGCCCTCCAGTTGCAGCGAGTGATCGTCCTGGCCGTTGGGTCCGCCGTGGATCCACAGGATCGTCGGGTAGCGGCGTCCGGACACGAAGTCCGGGGGCTTGACGATCTGCCCGTGTATCTGCGTGCCATCGCGGCTCCTGAAGGCGATGTCCTGCACCGAACCGAGCGCAAGTTCCGCGAACAGCGGGCGGTTGTGGGCACTCAGGGGACGCAGCCGCCCTTCCTCAAGGGCATACGCCTCCACCGGTGTCTGATCGCTCGAGACCAGGACCGCCGTGTGCCCGGCCGCCGCGGCGAGTTCGTGCACGACCATGGGCGCAGCGAGGCGCTGGATCGCACCGCCGGCGAGGGTGATCTGCGCCGGGTACTGCGTGCCGTCATCCTCGACCGCGAACTGTATCGAACGGCCGTCGGCGCTGAACGTGGGTGAGAGGACGGCGCGATCGAGGCTGCCGGTCAGGGCGCGCACCTCGCCCGGACTTGACCTCTGCCACCGCCAGGGTGTCCATGATGTAGGCGTTGTACTTCAGTTCGTTGCCCTGCAAGAAGGCGATGAGCGTGCCGTCGGGACTCCATTCGAGCCGCTGCTTGTTGGGTGACCACGTCGCGAGCAGCCGCTGGGGCCTGGAACCAGCGGCGGCGGCCACGAGATACACCTCGTCGACGCCGAGTTCGCCCGGCGCGCCGCTGCGGTTGCTGACGTAGGCGATCCGCCGCCCGTCCGGTGAGAAAGCCGGCAGCGAGTCTGCGCGTTCGGGGTCCGAGGTGAGCGCGGTGCAGGTGCCGCTGCCGACATCGAGCAGGCACAGGTGGGAACGCGACTGCGTGGTCAGATAGCCGTCCTTGTCCGCCTTGAAGTGCAGCGCGTCGATAACCCAGGGCTTGTGCGCTTTCGAATCCTCACTCGCATGCATCACGAGCACGGCACTGTGGCCGTCGGGCGACCATTCGTAGCTGCTGACCTCGCCGCTGACGTGACTGAGCTGCCGCGGCTCCCCGCCGCGACGATCGAGGACCCACAGTTGGGCCTTGCTCTCCGCGGGCCGCGCCGACAGGAAGCCGAGGTAGCGCCCGTCGGGGCTGAAACGCGGCTCGCTCACGCTCTCACCGCGCGTGAGCTGTACGCTCTGCGTGCCCGCCCAGTCGGCCATCCACAGCGCGCTGCGGCTCTCGTCGGATTCCTTCTCGAACCTGGTCACGAGATACGCGACGCTGCCGCCGTCGGGGGCGATCTTAAGATCCGACACATCCTGAAAGCGAAACCAGTCCTCGGGAGTTAAAGGCCGTCCCGCCTGTGCCGTCAGCGGCGTAAGGCAGGCGAGGAGGGCAATGCAGATCGGCAGCAGTCGCTTCACGTTCGCGGTCTTTCGTGTGGCCCGCGGGCGGGCGGAGTGTAGCGTGAGAGGTCGCGGTCGAGGCAAACTGCTGATGACACCGCGCACCATGAGCAGGCCGAACCCACAAGCCGCATTCGAAGAAAGCCGCCGCCGGGCGCACGCCGCGCTGCGCGCCGGGCAGGCGGCAACCGCAGAAGCGCTGGCTGCGGGCGCTCGAGGCGCAGTTCCCGGGCGAGCTGAACTGCCTGTGGCTCCTGGGCGCGGCGCTGCTGGAGCAGGACAAGATTCCCGAGAGCATCGACACGCTCGAGCGCGTGCTCAGCCGCGCGCCCGACTTTGCGAACGCGCGCGTGGATCTGGCGCGTGCTTACCGTCGTGACGGCCGTGCTGCGCAGGCGCGCGAGCGAAGTGCGGCGGGTGCTGGAAAAGACTGCCGCAGCACCATCGCGCCTGGCTGGCGTATGGCGATGCGCTCGTCGACCTCGGTCAGTACGAAGACGCCCGCGTCGCCTTCGAGCGCGCTCGGCTCACGGACCCGCAGCGGCCGCGCGTCGAGGAGGCGACGGCGGCGCTGGTCGCCGACGACCGCGAAAGAATCCGAGGTCATTTTTCGTGAAATCCTGCAGCAAGATCCGAGTCACGTGGCGGCGCTGTGCGGCCTTGCGGCGCTGTCGCTTGCGGCCGACGTGCCCGCACGACGCCGAGCGGCTGCTGCGCCATGCCCTGCGGCAGTCCGCGCACATCCCGCTCGCCTGGCGGGGACTGGTGCCTGCGCTGCTGGCTCTCGGGTCGCCTCGAAAGAGGCCGATGCGGCCGCGCGCCACCTCCTGAAGATCGAGCCCGAGAACCCGCAGACCTGGATCACGATCGCCGCGCGTGGCGACTGCGCCTCATGCGCCAGGAGGAAGCGCTCGAGGCCTACGAGCAGGCGGCCCGGCTGAAGCCCGAGGAAGTGCGGCTGCGGATGTCCATCGGCCACGTGCAAAAGACCCTCGGGCGGCGGCGCGAGAGCGAGGCCGCCTATAAGGCGGCGCTGGCTATGGATCCCGGGATTGCGCGAGGCCTACTGGAGCCTCGCGGACCTCAAGAACTACGTCTTCAGCGATGCCGAGGTCGCTGCCATGCAGCGTCTGCTCGCGAGCGGATAAGCGTGAGCGCTCCAATGAGGCGCAGCTGTATTTTGCGCTCGGGAAGGCTTTCGAGCAGCGCCGGCTAGTATCCGGAGGCATTCGCGCACTACGCCCAGGGCAACGCGCTGCGGCGCCTGGATGCGCCATTCGACATCGAGAACTTCGAGCGCCGCTGCGCGCGCATTCGGGCGTTCTTCGATGCGAAGTTCCTTGCCGGGCGTGCCGGCGGGGGCGACCCGAGCGGCGCGCCGATCTTCATCGTCGGCCTGCCGCGCTCCGGCTCCACGCTGGTGGAGCAGATCCTCGCCAGCCACTCGCGCGTGGAAGGCACCATGGAGCTGCCGAACATCATCAACATCGCGCACGAGTTCGAAGACATGGCGGCCGACCGCGATGGCTACCCCGAGAGCGTGGGCAGCGCCCCGCCCGGGCTCCTCGGCGCACTCGGCAGTCGTTACCTGGAGGAGACCGCGCCGCTGCGCTCGGGGCGCGAGCACTTCACGGACAAGCTCCCCAATAACTTCAGTCACGTAGGGCTCATCCACACGATCCTGCCGCACGCGAGCATCATCGACGCGCGCCGCCATCCCATGGATTCCTGCTTCAGCACCTTCAAGCAGCACTTCGCCGAAGGACAGACCTTCAGTTACGACCTTCGAGGACCTCGGCCGCTACTACCGCTGCTACCTATCGCTCATGGACCACTGGGATGCCGTGCTGCCGGGAAAGGTGCTCCACGTTCAGTACGAGGATCTGGTGCGCGATCCGGAGGCGAATATCCGCCGCCTGCTCGAGCACTGCGGGCTGGCCTTCGAGGCCGCGTGTCTTAGCTTCCATGAGACCCGCCGGCCGGTGCGCACGGCGAGCGCAGAGCAGGTACGCCAGCCCCTTTACACTTCCGGCGTGGGCTACTGGCGACACTTCGAGAAGGAGCTCGAGCCGCTGCGACAGGCGCTCGGCGACAGCCTTGCACGCTTTGCGCCGAGCGACTGAGCGGCACGAGCCGGCGTATTGACGACCCACTGACGCCCAATGGATGATGCAGGACCGCAGGTCGCACACCTGTGCGAACATCGAACAACAGAGGGGCAGCGTATGGGCACTGGGTCCGAAGTTCGTACGGCCGTAGATTCTCGAAAAGCAACCCTGCGCGGGCCTGCCGGCACACGCTCCAGGATCGCGCTCGCCGTCGCCGCGGCACTTGCCGACCGCCGCCGCACCCCGTGTGCACGCGCTGGACTCGGCTGCGGTCGCGGACGCCTCGAGCAGCGGGACGCTGCAGGAAGTCGTGGTCACGGCACGCAAGCGCGAGGAGAACCTGCAGGACGTGCCCGTGAGCATCGACGTGTTCACGAAGAAGGACATTCAGAACCTCGGCATCGTGCAGTTCGATGACTATGCCGCGAAGGTGCCGTCGATTTCCTTCATCAGCGTGGGCCCCGGGACGCAGGTGTTCTTCCTGCGCGGCGTCTCCGACGGCAGCAACCCGAACTACGCCAACACCTCGGCGACCGGATTCTTCCTCGACGACACATCCCTCAGCTGGTTCGGCACGCAGCCGGACCTGCACCTCTACGACATTGAGCGCATCGAGGTGCTGAACGGCCCGCAGGGTACGACCTTCGGCGCCGGCTCGATGGCGGGCGCGATCCGCTACATCACCAACAAGCCCGACCTCAAGGCTTCAGCGTCGGGGCCGATTTCGACGGCGGCAAGATCCAGGGCGGACAGGAGAACTGGACCTAAGAGGCGTTCCTCAACGCGCCCCTGATCGACGGCACACTGGGCCTGCGGCTGTCCGCGTTCAGCGCCTCCCATGGCGGCTTCATCACCAATCAGCTCACCACGCGCACCTGGGTCAACGGCGCGGTGTCGAACAACTCGCAGTGGGCGCGCGAGGACTACAACCGCGAGCACCAGGAGGGCGGACGCATTGCCGTCAAGGCAGTCCTCAACGACGCCTGGAGCGCGCTACTTCACCTACGACTATCAGCGCCAGTCTGCACTCGGCGCCTGGGACGAGGATCCGAACCTACGCGGCCGCGGACTGTCGAGCGCTTCGGTCCTGAAGACCACGCCAACGAAGCCAAGATCGGCGAATTTGCACGTGGACGGCGACGTCGGCATCGCAGACCTGGTGTTCGCGAGCACCTAGTGGGAGCTGCCGACGCGCCAGCTGAACGAGTACTCGCAGTACATGGAGAACTTCAACGGGGGGCAGTTCTTCGGCGTTCCGGGTTCCAACGAAGGTGTCACCTGTCTGAACGACCCGGTATACGGCACCGGGCCCTACACCGGATGTAATGTGCCGGCTGCAGTATTACGAGTACCACACCAATCCGGAGCGCTGGTCGGACGAATTGCGGCTCGTGTCCAAGCCCGGCGGACGCTTCCACTGGCTCGCGGGCCTGTACTGGGAGAAGACCACGCGATAAGAACTCCGGCAGCACCTACTTCATGCCGGGGCTGAGGACCAACAGCCCGCGTTCCAGTACTACAACGCCTATAACTACACCCCCGCGGCTCGACGTCGCTGCCGCCGGGGCAGTGGTACGCTTATATGACGCGCTCGGATTACCTGCAGACGACCGAGTTCGCGACATCAACTTCGACATCACCAACAAGCTCAACGTCGAAGCTGGGCACGGTGCACTTCCATTCCGACTTCAAGTACTTCAGCCCCTTTGGCCAGTTCGCTTACGTAGCCACGTCACCCCGGCCCTCGACGAGGGCTCCTCGCATAAGTGGAACAGCAAGTTCGGGCATGAACTACAAGGTCACCGACACGGTGATGCTGTATGCAGACTACGGCCAGGGCTTCCGCGACGGCGGCAGCCAATTCCGGCGACCCCGCGTCTGCTATGCCAAGGGAGTGCCGCAGAGCTACACCCCCGACACGCTCAACAACTACGAATTCGGCTGGAAGACGACGAGTCTTGCCGGGCATCTCTGTGGAACGGCGCAGTCTACGACATGAGCTGGAAGGACCTGCAGACACTCATCTACGACGTCAACATCTGCGCCCCCAGCAGTTTCAACGCCAACGTCGGCAACGCGCACATCCACGGCGTCGAGTCGAACGTCGACTACAAGATAAACGGCAACTGGTCGTTTGCAGGCCTCCGCCAGCTATACGGATGCGCACCTGACGTCGAGCAACTATACGACTTTCGAGGCCAATGTTGGCGAGCGACTGCCGTACGTGCCGTATTTCAACTACAGCTTGAACCTGCGCTACGAGCATCCGCTCGCCGCCAACCTGCGCGGCTACGCGCAGTTCGACGTGGCTCATAAGGGCGACATGTGGGACGACCTGCACGTCGTGGGGTCTAACGGCTTCCCGCGCATGTTGCAACCCGAATACAGCCTCATGAATCTGCGCTTCGGGGTGAATCCCGAGGGCGAGCAGCTGGGGCGCGGAGTTCTACATCACCAACCTCGCTGACAAAAACGCGATCATTTACACCAACACCGGCAACTTCGACCTGCGCCAGACCACTAACGAGCCGCGCGTCTTCGGCTTACGGCTGAATTACCGCTGGGGCAAGGGATCCTGACCGCTGCCAGTCCGACCGGGGCAGCGATTCCCGCCCACGCCCGCGTCGTCGTTGTCGGCGGCGGCATCATCGGCACCTCGGTGGCCTATCACCTGGCGCTCATGGGCTGGAAGGACATCGTGCTGCTGGAGCGGGACCGGCTCACCTCCGGCACGACCTGGCATGCGGCGGGTCTCATGGTCACCTTCGGCTCAACCTCCGAGACCTCGACCGAAATGCGCAAATACTCGCGCGCCCTGTACGCGCGTCTGGAGGCGGAGACCGGCCAGGCCACGGGATTCGCGCCGATCGGCTTCATCGAAGTCGCTGCCGACCAGGACCGGCTCGAAGAGTACCGGCGGGTCTCAGCGTTCAACCGCTATTGCGGAGTGGACGTGCACGAGCTCTCGCCGCGCGAAGTAAAGGAGCTTTTTCCGCTGGCGCGGGTAGATGACATCGACGCCGGCTTCTACGTGAAGGAAGACGGCCGCGTGAACCCGGTGGACGTCACCATGGCGCTCGCCAAGGGCGCACGCCTGCGGGGCGTGAAGATCATCGAGGGCGTGCCGGTGAGCGGGGTGCTGCAGGATCGCGGGCGCGTCACCGGCGTGCAGCACGGCTGCCGGCGACATCAAGACCGATATCGTCGTCAACTGCACCGGCATGTGGGCGCGCCAGTTCGGCGCGCTCGCGGGCGTCACGATCGCCAACCAGGCCGCCGAGCACTACTACCTCATCACCGAGCCGATCAGGGATCTGCCGCCGAACATGCCGGTGCTCGAGGATCCGGCCGCCTACGGCTACTACCGCGAGGAGGGCGGCGGGCTTGATGGTCGGCTTGTTCGAGCCGGTCTGCGCACCGTGGAGCGTCGAGGGAATTCCCGAGGATTTCTCCTTCGGCGAGCTGCCGCCCGATTGGGAACGCATGACGCCGTTTCTCGAGCGCGCCATGTCACGCGTGCCGATCACGGCGGAAGTTGGCATGAAAAAGCTCTTCTGCGGACCGGAGAGCTTCACCCCGGATCTGCGTCCCATCGTCGGGGAGGCGCCGGAGCTTACCGGTTACTTCGTCGCGGCGGGCCTAAATTCCGTCGGCGTTCTCACCGGCGGTGGCCTGGGCCGCGTGCTCGCGCACTGGATCGTCACCGGGAATCCCGATGTTGACGTTACCGGGTTCAACATCGATCGGCTCCACGTCACCCAGGCAAATCCCGAGTACCGCCGGCAGCGCACGGTCGAATCCCTCGGCATGGTTTACAAGTGTCACTACCCGGCCATGTCTCTCAGCAGCGCGCGGGGCGTGCGCCGCTCCCCATTCCATGATCGCCTCGCCGCCGCCGGCGCCTATTTCAAGGAGGTGAGTGGCTGGGAGAGCCCCGACTGGTACGGCACGCCCGGCACGACCCCCGACCCAGGTCCTCTGACCTGGGGTCGGCCGAGCTGGTTCGCGCGCTGGCAGCAGGAGCATCAGGCCGCGCGCGAGAATGTGATCCTCATGGACATGTCGTTCATGGGTAAATTCCTCGTGCAGGGCCGCGATGCCGGAACCTGCCTCAATCGTATTTCCGGCAACCAGGTCGATGGCGCGCCGGGGGTCATCACCTACACGCAGTGGCTGAACGAGGCCGGTACGCTGGAAGCGGATCTCACGGTGACCAAGCTGAGCCCCGAGAAATACCTGGTGGTGGTCACCGACACCATGGTGCGGCACGCCGAGACCTGGATGAAGCGCAATATTCCCGAAAGTGCGCACGCCTTCGTCACCGATGTAACTTCCGCCTACGGCCAGCTCAATGTGCAAGGTCCGAATTCACGTGCGCTGCTCGCGACGCTCACGACCACGGATCTCTCCAACCAGGCGTTCCCGTTTCGCAGCGCCCGCGAGATCGACATCGGTTTCGCACGCGCACTGTGCATTCGTATCACCTATCTGGGCGAGCTCGGCTACGAGCTCTACGTGCCCGCCGAGCAGGCGACCCATGTCTATGACCGCATTGTCGCGGCGGGACGCGAATTCGCTCTGCAGCACGCCGGGCTCAAGGCGCTCGGGAGTCTGCGCATGGAAAAGGGCTACCGCGATTACGGCCACGACATCGACAACACCGATGTGCCCTACGAAGTCGGTCTCGGTTTTGCCCTCGATCTGAACAAAGCGGGGGGCTTCATCGGCAAGGAAGCGGTGCTCGCGAATAAGGCCAAGGGCCCGCTGAAGCGCCGTCTCGTGCAGGTGCTGGTGAAGGATCCCGAGCCGCTCATGTTCCACGCCGAGGTCGTGAGGCGCGACGGCGTCGCGGTCGGCTACGTGCGCGCCGCATCCTACGGCCATACGCTGGGGGGCGCCGTGGGGCTGGCGATGATCGAACCGAAGGCGCCCGTCGATGCGGCCTACCTCGGCAGCGGAGAGTGGCAGGTCGAGATCGCGGGGAGACTTTATCCGGCCGGCGTGTCTGCCCGGCCGCTGTACGACCCGCAGATGAAGCGCATCCACGCCTAGCCGCACTGGCGGCGGTCGCGCTCAGCGGACGCGGGCCGCGGCGAGTCCGAGCAGCGTGCGCACCTCGGAGGCGGATTGCACCCGCGCACCCAACAACTCCACGAGCGCCACCGCACGCTCGACCAATTGAGCGTTGCTGGCGGGCACGCCCTTTTCAAGATAGAGATTATCCTCCAGGCCTACCCGCACGTTGCCTCCCAGGAGCGTCGCCTGGGCGACCATGGGCATCTGCATCCGGCCGACACCAAAGGCCGACCAGTGAACCCCCGGCGGCAGGGCGTCGCGCATCGCCTTCATTGCCGCGGTCGTGGCGGGCGCGCCGTACCTGATGCCGAGGCACAGTTGGAATAAGGCCGGCGTATCGATCAGGCCTTCGCCGATCAGTTGCCGGGCGAGCTCGATGTGACCCAGTTCGAAGACTTCGATCTCGGGGCGAACGCCCCGGCTGCGGTACTCCTGGGCGATGTAGCGCAGGTATCCGGGCGTCGTACCGTACAGGGCTTCACCGAAGTTCAGCGATCCGCAGTCGAGGCTGCCGATCTCGGGCAGCAAATCGGTGATGTGCGCAATACGCTCGCGCGGACCCACAAAATCAGTGCCGGCGGCGAACTTCAGGGGCGCATCGTCGGGTCCGAGCACCAGGTCCCCGCCCATGCCGCCGGTCAGATTGATAATCACCTCGGCGTTCTTGCCGCGGATCCGCTCGCAGACCTCCCGGAAAAGCGCCGGGTCGCGGCTCGGGGCGCCCGATACCGGATCACGCACGTGCAGATGCACGATGGCGGCGCCGGCGGCATGCGCCTCGAGCGCCGCGGTGGCGATCTGACCGGGTGTGACAGGAACGTGGGGGTTTTTTCTGACCGAATCGCCCGAGCCCGTGACGGCGCAGGTGACAAAGACCGCACTGGCTAACACGACTGCCTCCGTTGCGGATGCGCAATGCCGCGAGCATAGCGCACCGGGCATCGACCTCCACGCGCCGTTGCTGCATGCTCGCGACTGTCGGGGCTGCGCAGTGGTGGACGAATGAGTGCAAATCGCGCGATTGGCTGGGGGATGGGCGCGCTGCCGCGCATCGTCAGAGGCGAAGGAAGCTATCTCTACGACGCCAGTGGCCGGCGCTATCTGGACGGCTCCGGTGGCCCCGTCGCGTTCAGCATTGGTCACGGCAACCGCGAGGTCAACGCGGCGATCGCCGCGCAGCTTGAACAGGTGGCGTGCGGTTATCGGTATCTGTTCACGAGCGAGCCACTCGAAGAGCTGACGCGCCTGCTGCGCGCGCGCTGCGGACCGCAGTTCGAACACATCGTGTACTCGGGCAGCGGCTCCGAAGCGGTCGAGTCGGCGCTGAAGGTGGCGCTGCAATACTGGGACGCGCGCGGCCTGCCGGCGAAGAAGCGTTTCATCGCCCGCGAGCGCTCCTATCACGGCAATACCCTGGGCGCGCTGTCCGTGTCAGGGTACCTCGAGCGCCGGCGGCCCTTTGAGGGCAGCCTGCTCGAGGTGTCGTTCGTGTCTGCCGCCAACGCTTACCGCCCCCTGCACGGGTTGGCCGGAGCTGCGCTGACTGGTGCTTTGGCCGCCGAACTGGAGGCACGCATCACAGCGCTCGGCCCGGAGCACGTTGCGGCATTCATCTTTGAGCCCGTGGTCGGGGCCGCGGGCGGGGCGGTGCCGGCTCCTGAAGGGTACGCGCAGGCGGTGCGCGCCGTTTGTGACCGGCATGAGGTACTCGTGATCGCCGATGAGGTGATGTGTGGCGCCGGGCGCTGCGGCACGTGGCGCGCTCTGGAACATGATGGAGTCGTCCCTGACATCATGGCCGTCGGCAAGGGACTCGCCGGCGGCTACATCCCGCTGGCGGCGACGATCTTTCGCAAGGAAATCGGCGACGCGATCCTCTCCGGGCAGGGAGCGATTCTCACCGGACACACCTACTCCGGGCACACGGCCGCGTGCGCTGCGGGGCTGGCAGTTCAGCGCATCATCGAGCGTGAGTCCTTAGTGTCCCAGGTGCGTATCCGCGGCGCAGCGCTGCGCCGCGAGCTGCAGGGGGCGCTGCAGCGCTTCGAGGAAGTCGGCGACGTGCGCGGCCGGGGATATCTGATCGGCATCGAATTTGTCCGCGACCGCGCCACCCGGGAGCCCTTCCCGGCGGAGCGGGGGCTCAGCCGTGCGGTCGGTGCTCAGGCGCTCGAGGACGGACTGATCTGTTTTCCGTGCGCCGGCAACGTGGGAGGTCTTATGGGCGACACCATCATCGTGGCGCCCCCGTACAATGCCCGCGAAGCGGAGCTGTCGGAACTCATCGAGAAGCTGGCGGGCGCAGTCAGGCGCACGCTCACCTCGGGATGACTCTAGAGGCAGGTCGTTTGAATCATCCGTTAGGGTTTTCCTCGCTCGCAGGCCGGATCAGCGGCCGCAGCGTATCGGCCTGGGATATCCATTACGAGGCCATGGCGGCGGCGCGCCGCGGCGAGGATGTCATCGTCCTGAGCGTGGGTGATCCGGATTTCCCGACGCCCGGGCCGATAGTCGAAGCGGCTGTCGCCGCGCTGCGTGCCGGTGATACGCACTACACCCCGCTCGCCGGCTATCCGGAGCTTCGCCAGGCAATCGCGCGCGAGCACGAGCGGGTTTCGGGGCAGGCTGTCGGCCCGGAGAATGTGATCTTCACCGCCGGCGCGCAGAACGCGCTCGCTGCGGTCGCGCTCACCATTCTCGAGCGCGGTGACGAGGTACTCGTCCCCGAGCCCATGTACCTGACCTATGAAGCGAGCATCGGCCTCACCGGCGCGACGCTGGTGCCGGTTCCACAGCCGCCGGCGCTCGGGCTGCGACTGGACCTGGATGCTCTGGCGCGTGCGGTGACAGCGCGCACCAGGGCGATCTTTTTCGCAACGCCCAACAATCCCAGCGGCGTGGTCATGTCGCGCGAAGAACTGGATTTCATTGCGGCGCTCGCGATTGCCCGCGACCTGTGGGTGGTGGCCGATGAGGTCTACGCCACCATCACCTTCGAACGGCCGCACCTGAGCATCGCCAGTCTGCCGCGCATGGCAGATCGCACCGTCACCGTGAGTTCGGTCTCCAAGTCCCATGCGATGGCGGGCTGGCGCGCCGGCTGGGCTGTAGGTCCCGCGGCGTTGATCGAGCATCTGGTGCGGATCGCACAATGCACGCTCTACGGGCTGCCGGGTTTTGTTCAGGCAGGCGCGTTAGCCGCCCTGCAGCAGGGTCGCGCGGCGCAGGAGGCCATGCGCGAGACTTATCGCGGGCGGCGCGACCTGGTGCTCGAGCGTCTTGCGGTCAGCAGGCGGCTGCGTTGCCTGCGGCCCGAGGCGGGCATGTTCATGCTGGTCGACATCACGCGTACCGGCCTGAGTGCGGATGCCTTCGTGCGGCGCCTCTATCGGGCGACGGGTGTTTCAGTGCTCGACGCTGGCGCGTTCGGGCCGAGCGCTGCGGATTACATCCGCGTCTCCTTCGCCAACGGCAATGACCGGCTTGCCGAAGCCTGTGCGCGGATTCTCGGCTTCGTCGACTCCCTGCCGGAAGCTCTCATGAAGGAGCACGCGTGACGAGGGTCGGCGAGGGGCTGCTCGGGCTGCTCGAGGCCTACGGCGTCGAGTTCGTGTTTGGAATTCCGGGCGTGCACACGCTCGAGCTGTATCGCGGCTTCGCAGCCAGTCGCATCCGTCACGTGACGGCGCGCCACGAGCAGGCCGCCGGCTTCATGGCGGACGGCTATGCGCGCGTCAGTGGCAAGCCCGGCGTGTGCTTTGTGATCACCGGTCCCGGTCTTACCAACGTGGCGACCGCGATGGCACAGGCCTATGCGGATTCGATCCCGCTGCTGGTGATCTCCGGGGTGAACCCCGCCGGAAAAATGAATTCCGGCGCTGGCTTTCTTCATGAACTCCCCGACCAGCGGGCGCTCGCGCGCAGCGTCGCCGCCTTCAGTCACACCGTCTTTCGAGCCGAGGAACTTGCGCCGGTCATCGCGCGCGCCTTCGCCCTCTTTGACGCGGCTCGCCCCAGGCCCGTGCACATCGAGATTCCGACAGACGTGATGGCCCTGCCGGCGGCATCGCTGCCGACCTCGGTTGTGCGACTGGCGCGGCCGGTACCCGCGGCGCGGGAGCTCGCCCGGGCAGCCGAGCTGATCGGGGCTGCCAGAACACCGCTGATCGTGGTGGGCGGCGGCGCCATACGGGCGGCCGACAGTGTCCGCCGCCTGGCCGAGCGGCTCGACGCGCCGGTTGTCATGAGCATCAACGCACGCGGGGCGTTGCCACCGAGCCATCCTTTAGGGATAGCGGCGAGCCCGTCACTCAAGCCCATGCGCCAGTTTCTCGCCAGTGCGGATCTGGTACTGGCGCTGGGCACGGAACTTGGCCCCACGGACTTCGATATCTATGAGGAGGGCGGTCTGCCTTCAATGCCACAGCTCGTCCGGGTCGACATCGACCCCGAGCAGATCGCCCGCAACTATCCGGCCGCGTTCGGGCTGGTGGGCGATGCCGGCGCGACCTGCGCGGCGCTGAGCCAACTCCTGCCGCAACGCACGCCGGGCGACGGTGCAGTGCGGGCAGGAGAGGCGCGTCGCTGCGCGCGCGCGGCTCTCGATGCCGGCAGTGCCCAGGACGTTGCGCTGATTGAGAGCGTGCGCGATGCACTGCCTGAGGCGTTGATCGTCGGGGATTCAACCCGGCAGGTTTACGCGGGCAACCTGTTCTATGCGGCTGCGGGACCGACGCGGTGGTTTAACGCCTCGGTCGGGTTCGGCGCACTCGGCTATGGGTTGCCGGCGGCAATTGGGGCGAGCCTGGCGGCGCCCGGGCGCCCGATTGTGTGCCTGGTCGGGGACGGGGGACTGCAATTCACGCTCGCGGAACTTGGCACCGCGGTCGAGGCCGGCGCGCGGCTCATTGTTATCCTGCTCAACAACCGCGGCTACGGTGAAATCCGCGGCGCCATGCTTGCCCGTAGCATCGAGCCGGTAGGGGTCGATCTGCACACGCCGGACTTTCAGGCAATCGCGCGCGCCTACGGCTGGGCGAGCGAGCGCCCGGACGGGCCCGAAGCGCTTCCCAAGCTGCTGCAGCAAGCCGCGGCGCGAACGCCGCCAACATTGATCGAGATTCAAGTCGACTGACCCGGGGCGAAATGGCCACCGTGAATTTCGCGTCGCGACGAACTTGGGCGCTGTTGCTCGCCGCGTTGGCTGTCGCATGCCACAGTGACACGGCACCGGATCTGAGCCGGCTGTATGCCTCCGGCATGGAAGAAGAGGCGCGCACGCCGCCCGTCATTTTGATCCCCGGAGCTCTCGGCTCGCGACTCTTCGACAAGCAAAAGCGCAGCGAGGTATGGCCGGGCTCGACGCTGCACCTGTTGGCCGGTTCCAAACAAGACCTGGTGCTGCCCTTTGACCGGCTCACTCTGCAACCCGTCGATGACGGCCTGGAAGCGAGCGGGCTCTTTGAAGAGGTGCTGAACGCCGACTTCTACGGCGCGATCCTGCGCACACTGCGGCAAGCGGGGAGGTTCGTTCCGGGACAACTCGGCGCGCATGCAGATCCGCGCGTGCGACGCTACTACGTATTCGCGTACGACTGGCGGCAAGACAACGTAACGACCGCGAAGCGGCTTGATGCGCTCATCGAGCAACTTCGTCGCGACTATGACGATCCGACTTTGAAGGTCAATGTGATCGCCCACAGCATGGGCGGCCTCGTCACGCGCTATTACCTTCGCTACGGCACGGTCGATGCGCTGCAAGGCGATGGCGACTTTCCGATCAACATGCGCGGTGCGGCGAAAATCGGCACCGTCGTGTTGCTGGGTACGCCGAACTTAGGGGCGCTGAGCTCGCTGCAAAGCATGATCCTGGGTCACACAGTCGGCCTGCGCCGGATTGAGCCGGAGGTGCTGGCGACCATGCCGAGTATCTACGAGCTCTTGCCGCATCCTCTGACTGACTGGTCAGTGGATCCTGCCGGCAAGGATCTGGATCTGGACCTCTATGACGTGACGACCTGGAAGCGTCTGCAATGGTCTGTGTTCGACCCGAACGTAATTGGCCGCCTGCGAGCCCGCTTCCAACGCCCTGCTGAGGCTGATGCCTACATCTTAGCGCTGCAGGCTTACTTTGCCCGCAATCTTGAGCGCGCGCGCCGCTTCATCTGGTCGGTGACTTTCGAGGAGCCAGCCTCCTCGGTCAAATTCGTAGTGTTTGGCGGCGATTGTGTGTTGACGCCAGCGCGCATCGTGATCGAGCCACAGGCAGGTCGCTCGCAGGCACGCCTGTTTCCACAGGATGTGCGGCACAAGGTAGTTGGCGTGGACTACACCCGGTTGATGCTGGAGCCGGGGGACGGCGAAGTAACGAAGCCGTCGCTGCTCGCGCGCCAGGCGCTCAATCCGGTCGCGCCACGTAACGAGGCACTGTTCTTCCCGCTCGCCTACGCCTTCTTTCTGTGCGAGAACCACGAGCGGCTCACGGGCAACATTAATTTTCAGGACAACCTGCTGAACGTGCTTCTGACCCGTGAGCACCCATGGGAAGCAGCTTTCGACAGGAAGCATTAACGCGAGCCCCGCGTGCGCTGTGCCGGCGGCGCTCTGCAGGCCCGCGGGCTGTTATCGGTCGGTGGCGACCCGCGCGGTCTTGAAGGTAAGCGTGCGCCGCACCGCGAGCGCGGTCCCGCCGAGCACCAGCACAGAGGAGACGGCGAGCCGCAAGGTAATGGGCTCGGCAAACAGGACGACCCCGGCGAGAGCGGCGATCACCGGCACACTGAGCTGCGCGTTGGCGGCCGCGATGGCCCCAAGCCTGGGCAGCGCCGTATACCAGGCGGCGTAGCCGAGCCCTGAGGCGATCGAGCCTGACAGCACCGCGAGTGCGATGCCCTCGGTGTCGGCTGAGCGATGGCTCCAGAGAAGTACGCTGATGAGTAGTGTGCCGGGTACTGAGCGAGCGAAGTTGCCGGCAGTGTCTGCGAGCGCGTTTACCGAGCGCCGCCCGCGCAGTGAATAGACGCCCCACGCGCAGCCGGCGATCAGCATCAGGATCGCATCCCGTGCCGGCGGTGCCGTGATCCCCGGAGACAGCAGCAGGAGCAGTCCGGCCACGGCGAGCAGCCAGCCCAGGACAACGGTACGGTCGATGCGCTCGCCGCCGACGAACCCAGCGGCGATCATCACCACCTGCACAGCGCCGAACAGCAGCAACGCCCCCGTGCCTGCCGTGAGGCCGACGTAGGCGAAGGTAAAGGCGACGGCATAAGCGAGCAGCGCCAGCGCTGATCGCCAGTGGCCGCCCAGTCTCTGGCCGGGTCGGCCGATGCGTACCAGCAGCCACAGGGTGAGCGCGCCGGCGATCAGGCGGATGCTCATGAAGCTCGCGGGGTCGATGTGCGCGTCGCGCAGCGCCATTCGGCACAGCACCGAGTTGGCCGCGAACGCCAGGAGTGCAAACGCGGTGGCCGCGACGACGCGGTTCACCCGAGCGCCTGCTCCAGGTCGGCGATCAGATCCGCCGGCTCCTCGATCCCGACCGACAGGCGCAGCAGATTCTGCGGTGTGCGCGATTCCGGCCCTTCGATCGAGGCCCGATGCTCGATGAGGCTCTCCACCCCGCCGAGACTCGTCGCCCGTGCAAAGAGGCGCGTGCGACTGGCGGTTTCGAGCGCCGCCTGCCGCCCTCCCGAGACGCACATGGACAGCATCGCGCCGAAGCCCCCCGGCATCTGCGCCGCGGCGGTGGCATGACCCCGGTGCCGCGGCAGCCCCGGGTAGAACACCTGCTCGATGGCCGGATGGCCCGTGAGAAATTCCGCCAACTGCAATGCTCCGGCGCACTGCGTGCGAACCCGCAGCGCCAGGGTTGCGATGCTGCGCCTCAGCAGCCAACAGTCGAAGGGCGCCAGCGCCGAGCCGGCGGTGCGCTGCCACCCCTGCAGGTGCTCGAGCAGCGCGCGATCCTCGCGCACCACTGCCAGCCCGCTCAGTACGTCGCTGTGACCGCCAAGATACTTGGTGCCACTGTGGATGACGAGGTCGACACCGAACTCGCAGGGCCGTTGGCAGACAGGTGTAGCAAAGGTGTTGTCGCAGACTACCAGCGCTCCTGCCCGATGGGCGATGGCAGTAACCGCCTCGAGATCGGTGATATTGAGCAGCGGGTTGGTCGGCGTCTCGATCCACACCATGCGGGCCTGCGCGCCGACGGCATTCCTAACCGCCGTGAGGTCGGTGAAGTCAACAAGCTCCACGGTAACGCCGCGACGCCTGCCATGTTCGGTGAACTGCTTGACCGAGCCGTAGTAAGCCTCGAGCGGTGCTACCAGGCGATCACCCGCGTTTAGCAGCTCCAGCACCGCCATGTTAGCCGCGAGCCCCGAGGCAAACGCGGCCGCACCGATGCCACCTTCCAGGGCCGCGATGCACTCTTCGAGCGAGCTGCGGTTGGGTGTGCCTTCGCGGCTGTAGCGATAGCCGCGCGGATAGCCGCCATCCGCGTCGCGCTCGAAGGTGGTCGTGAGATAGATCGGTTGTGAGAGCGCGCCGGTAGCCGGCTCGGGGGTGTGTGCGCTGTGTACGCACAGGGTGTTCTGGCCAACCTGCTTGCTCATCGAGAAGTTCCTGTGGCTGCCTGCTTTTGCGGCTTCGGCCGTAATTTGTTCAGTGGATTGTACGCTGGAGCGCGGACGTGGCACGGTGTGGGCGTCTTAGGGGGAGGGAATGAGCTGAGCGCGGCGTCGAGCTGCAGAGCAGTTGACAGGGTGCACCGAAGGGCATCACATCTTCCGTGGACGACGGGGAGCAGTTCATGGCACGCAAAAAACCGCCGAGCACAGCTTCCGACGCAGCCAGCGGCAGGCTGCCGGGCGCGGCCCTGCACATGGCCCGCGAGCACTCCGAGGTGTGGGAGGCCTTCCAGCATCTGGGCGAGACGGCGAGCCGCGCAGGGCCGCTCGATGGCCGCACGCGACGCCTGATTCACCTGGCACTCGCTATAGCCGTCGGCTCGGAAGGTGCGACGCATTCGCACGCACGCAGAGCAAGTTCCGAGGGAATCAATCCGGAGGAACTCGAGCACGTCGCCGTCCTCGCCATCACCGCGGTGGGTTGGTCGCAAGCGATGAGGGGCCTGAGCTGGGTGCGCGATATAACCGGCACGCGCCCGGGTGCAGCCCGCGAGCCGCTCGAACCGTGATGGATAGTGAGGAACCACTATGACCAGGAGCCAACACGCCGCTTGTAAGGTCTTCGCCGCATTTGTCGCCGCGACATTGGCGACGTGTGCCTGGGGTCAAGCGGCGCGAGCGCCGGTAGATCCGGGGGTGCGCGCGGGCGCTGCGGGTGCCGGCGCGCCGTTAACGGGCCTGACCGCGGACGAAACGGCGTTCTTCCAGGATGGGCTGAGCAGGTTCGCTGCAGTCGAGTCCGTGACCGGAGGCAAGAACAACGGCCTCGGTCCGCGCTTCAACTCAAACAGTTGTCTGTCATGCCACGCGCAGCCGAGTGTCGGCGGATCCAGTCCCGCGGCTAACCCGGAGATCGTGATCGCCACCCTACTGGGCGCAAAGAACGTAGTGCCCTGGTTCATTACGCAAAAAGGCCCTATCCGGGAGCCACGCTTTAGGCTGAGTGCGGACGGAACCAACGACGGCGGTGTGCACAACCTGTTCGTCGTCACCGGGCGCAGCGACGCGGCAGCTTGCAACCTCGTCCAACCAAACTTCAAGCCCGCTGGCGACCCACTAACCGGACAGGGTGGAAATCCGAACATCATCTTCCGCATTCCGACGCCGGTCTTCGGTGCCGGGCTCATCGAGTCAATACCCGACGCGGCGATTCTCGCGAATGTGAAGGCCGACACCACCGTGAAGAAGGCGATGGGCATTTCCGGTCACCCGAACGCGCACCTGAGCGGCAATGCGAACCGCAGTGCTAACGACGGGACCATCACGCGCTTTGGCTGGAAGGCACAGAACAAGTCCCTGCTGCTGTTCGCGGGCGAGGCCTACAACGTCGAGATGGGGGTCACGAACCAGCTCTTCCCCCAGGAGCGTGATGAAACCCCAGGCTGCACTTTCAACCCAACTCCGGAGGACACTTCTAACTTCACGACCACCTCGACGCCCACCTCCAACCCCGGTACCGCGGCGCTGTCAGACATTGAGGCGTTTGCCAATTTCATGCGCATGTTGGCACCGCCAACTGCGGCGCCCGATACCGCGTCCACGGTGAAAGGACGGGCGCTGTTCGCCAAGGTGGGCTGCGCCTACTGCCACACGCCTGCGTTGAGCACTGGTAAGGGGATCGCCAGCGGCTCCGCGACGCTACCGAGCGCCGCGCTGTCCAACCAACCGGTGCGCTTGTTTTCCGACCTGCTCGTGCACCACATGGGCAAGAACCTTGCCGACGGCATTACGCAGGGTAGTGCAGGTCCGGATGAGTTTCGGACCGCGCCGCTTTGGGGCGTCGGGCAGCGCATTTTTTTCTTACACGATGGGCGCACAACCGACCTCGTCAGGGCAATTGAGGACCACAGCAGCCCTGGCAGCGAGGCAAACCAGACCATCGAGGCCTTCAAGCGGCTGAACGTGGAACAACGGCAGGACATCATCAACTTCCTGCGCGCGCTCTAGGAATCGTTGGAGCTGCGGGACTGCGAATCGCTACGACGGTGCGACTGAACCTGAGTAGAACACGGCGCACTTTCCGCCCAACAGACCCCTGGCCTGCCGAAGCAGCGTGCGCGTCGGTCCGGTGAGCGTTCCCAGGACGCTCGGTTTCTCCACGACCGGATTCAGGAATGGGCCGTGGACTTTCTGCTGAACTGTGGCACACCCCTTGGCGTCGATGACCGCCACGGTGAGCCCATCATATTGTCCGTTGACGAAATCCAGACCTCCTTGCAAGGCGATCCGGTTCGCCCGCGTCGCCATGGCTACGTCTCTCGCCTGCGCCACGCCGTGCTCGACCTGCCACTCGGAAACGAGTGTGCGAACGGTCGTCGTGCCCTGTGCTCCCTGGAAGATGTGCGCGAAGTTGTAGCCCTTGGTGACGGCCAGACCCAGTGGGCCGGCGAAGAAAAACGCGCCGACGTCGATGAGGTTGAAACTCTGCGTGGACTCGTACCGTGAGAGCTTCTCGTCAAGGTCGCCGATTGCGAGTTTGAGGTTGTCGCCACGAAGGGAGACCACACCTGCCGCGGTTGGCAATTGCGCGTCCGTGGTCTTTCCGCGCAGCGACAGCGTTGCAGAGAAATCCATCGAGCCTTCCCCGATACTCTTCGGCGACAGGATCTTGAAGAACTCCTCGAGGCGAAATTGCGTGAGGTGGTAGCGGACCTGGTAAATGGGTATGGAGCCGGTGAAGTCTGCGCGAACGGTGCCGGATCCGTGGCCGCCGAAGAGCTGCATCGTGACCGGGTCGAAACGCAGGATCCCGCCCTGTCCATCAACGGAGAGCCTCAAATCGGAAGCCGCGGAGTCCTTGGTCCGGATCTGCCCACAGGCGAGCTTCGCGACGAAGGACAGGTTCTTCAGCAAGCCCGAGCGCTCTCCACCGGAGAGCCGCAGGCGGCTGACATCCGCATTGCAGCTCTCGGCCTCGAACTGTCTGCCCGACTGCTTATCTACATACGCGAGAGTCGCGTCCGAGACTGACACCCGCGCCACGTCCAGCGGGGGGAGTGGTCCGTTAGCTTCGGACGATGCGTCACTGTTCAGCCTGCCGGCGTGGTCGCGTTCAAGGGCAATCGTCAGTCGCTTGAGCTTGATCCCTCCGGTCCGGAGCTCTTTATGGAGCAAAGGCAGAAGTTCGATGCCAAGGTCGACCTCGCCTGCTGAAGCAACCTCTGCACCGCGCTGGCGCAGATGCACGTCCGCCAGCGCAACGTGCAAGCCCGGGAGGAAGCCGATCGTGAGGCGGCCGCCGACGTGGACTTGCATCCCCAGGGCCTCCGAGGCGATGGCTTCCACCCGCGGCTTGGCATTCACACGCAAAACCAGAGCCGCTACGCTCGCGAGCAGGACCACCATCGCAGCGAGGGCGCTCACAGCGACCAGGATGATTTTTGATGACTTGGGCTTGCTCATTCGATCGTGCCAGACGCTTCGGCCGTGGTCGCCGGCTCGAGCACGGTTGTAAGAGTACAATGTACCCCGCGACCCCTGTCGGGAGGTATCCGTGACAGATGTAAGCTTAACGCGCGCGGAGCACGCCAAGGTGCGAGCTCACCTGCGAACGCTCCGTACGAGTCTTGAGCAGGCGCGCGATGCGCTCATGCACTTCAAAGACGATCGTCTTGATCGCGACAGGCTGGAACCGGCGGCGCGGCGGGCCGACGACCTCATGAATATGTTCGTGGGCGACATGCGTGATTTGACGCGCGGGCCGTTGTGGGTCGCTGAGATCAAGAGCGGAGTTGAACAGGTCACGAATCCCAAAGCGGCCGCGGCTCTGCGTGACGCGCGAGTCGATATAACGGCATTGCTCGAGATGATGAGCCCACGAGCGAATTAACACGTAGTCGAGCGCAAGCCGCGCGTCCCCGCCGCCGTCTGGCCTGAGTTTCCTCCGGTGTTTCGTCGGGCCGCAGCGGAGCGCACAATCACCCGATCCCATGGATAGGAAGGGAAAACGGGAGCTTGAGCTGGAGGAGGGGCTGCGCCGGACCCGGCATGCCCTGATCCAAGCCATCCACGCGATGAGCTCCGTCGCCGCTCACCGTGACCTTAGTACGGCTCGGCATCAACACCGCACCGCGACGCTCGCTCTGAGTATTGGACGAGAGCTCGGCCTGGATACTCACCAGCTGGAGGGGCTTTATCTCGGCGCCCTGGTGCACGACTTGGGCAAGGTAGCCATCCCCTCCGAACTGCTGAGCAAGCCCGCCCGCCTGACGGCGGAGGAATATGCGCTCGTCAAGACTCACGTCCAGGCCGGCTGCAACATCCTGCAGAACGTGACCTTTTCCTGGCCCATTCATGCGATTGTCGCTCAGCACCATGAGCGCCTCGACGGTTCCGGCTACCCCAAAGGACTGACCGCAACGGCGATCATCCTGGAAGCGCGCATCGTGGCTGTCGCCGACGTATTCCAGGCCATGAGCGAGGATCGTCCTTACCGCACCACACCTGGCCGCCATGCAGCGCTGCAGGAACTTGATCGGGGCGCGGGCATCACCTTTGATGCCGAGGTAATACGGGCGTTGCGAGGAGTACTGAGCAGCCAACAATCCGCCGACGAGGATCTGTGGTCCCGTCTGGAGTCTGCGGGCCATACTTCCACCGTGATTCTGCCGGCCCTGCCTTTCAACATCTACTGACGCCGAAGCTAGTGCGGCGTCGGCCGCTCCGACACTTCCATTGGTTGTTGCATGATGACATCGAGCGCGATCACGAAGCCGAAAATGACCGTAAAGAAGTCGATCGTCAACGCCGTGATGTAGGCCGCGGCGCTGTATTGGAGGCCCTCTAAAACGTAGCCAAGCATCGTCAGTGTCACAGCGGAACCGAATACAACGAAGACCGCGAATATCGCGGGGGGCGGTCCTTTGCCGACCACCTTGCGGCGTCGGCGTGGATAGGTGACCTGAAGAAACAGCATCGGTAGCGCGAAAAGCACACCAGAGCCTTGCCAAATCCACTTTTCCTGAATGCCGTAGAGCGCAAGTAGCGCCGGCAGCAGCGCTCCGGCCGTCAATACAAAAATGTACGTCATCACCGTTCTTGCGAGGTATCTGTCAAGCAGTGACAACCTCGCTCCAGCGGCCGGCCGAAGGGTCAACAAGAGCGCGGAGAACCCCGCGAACGTGATCATCAGGCCAGCCAAGGTGTACAAAAGGGTTGCACCTTTGATTTCCATGTTTTGCTCCCGCCTAAGAACCAAGGTCTTTTGGCGCGTTCTTGTTGTTACGACAAATCCGCCCGGAGGCCATCGTTTTAATCTGCTGTGCGCGCGTGCTGTCCGCTTTCCGAACGCTGGCTGACCTTCATTCAGCGGGTCGGTGGCTTGCCAGTGAAAACCGCCAATTGATCCTCGAAAGCACGCTTGTAGGCCGGCCGCGCTTCGCCGCGGGCGACATAGGCGGAGAGGTTCGGATAATCGTCGAGCATACCCGATGGTTTCACCCTGAGCAGCACCGCCACCATCATCAGGTCGCCCGCGCTGAACGCTCCATCGAGCCAGTCGGCATCGCCAAGGCGAGCGGAAAGTTTGCCCAGCCGATCACGGATGCGCTCCTTGACCAGAGGCAGGCGCTGCTCGTACCAGGGCTTGTCGCCCTCCAGGAACTTGGTGGTTTGCAGATCAAGGATCGGCGGCTCAACCGTGTTGAGCGCGGCAAACATCCATGTGATCGCGCGCGCCCGGGCATTGGCATCGTCAGGCAACAGGCCGCTATGACGCTCTGCGATATGGAACACGATCGCCCCCGATTCGAACAGGACAAGGGTGCCTTCTTCATAGGTCGGAATCTGCCCGAAAGGATGAAGCGCTCGATGCGCGGGTTCCTTCATCGCACCGAACGAAACAAGACGAACCTCGTAAGGTTGGCGCACTTCTTCAAGCGCCCAGCGAACGCGCATATCACGCGCCAGCCCCCTGCCGCGATCGGGCGAGTGTTCAAAGGCAGTAATGGTAGGGGTCATCGGAAGCGTCATGGCGATTTCTCCCTTGCCGGATGTCTCGTTGAGTGCCGGATACGCAATTCTACCGCTCATCTACCAGACGTTCGGGATGGGCCTAAATCGATATCCTTGAACCAGTTTATTTCCAGGCGTGCGAGAGCTCGACCGCCTATCAGACCCGCGCCGGACCGGGACAGCGCTCGACGCGCAGTGACCATGTGCCTATGCTGATCGAATGCCTTGGCAACACTTGCGTATTTCGCGATTCGGCGGTCCCGAAGTCCTGCAAGTGGTGGAGGAGTCGGCGATTCCTGAGCCAGAGCCCGGGGAGGTTCGCATCAAGGTGCTCGCCGCCGGGACCGGTTTTACGGATACGATGATTCGGCGCGGGCGGTATCCGGATTTCAAGGGGCCGCTGCCGTTCACGCCTGGCTACGAGATCGTTGGCGTCATCGAGAAGACTGGTGCCGGCGTGATAGCACCGCGAGCGGGCGAGATAGTGGCTGATTTGTGCGTCGTGGGTGGCTATGCGCAGTATGCGATCCGGCCGTCGCGCTTTCTCGTGTCTCTCCCTGACGGCATCGATCCGGCCGAGGCGGTTTGCATCCCTCTTGCTTACCTGACCGCCTTTCAGATGCTGACTCGCTGCCGCAACCTCTCATCCGGCGCCACAATTCTCGTCATAGGCGCTTCGGGCACCGTCGGTACGGCGTTGCTCGATCTCGCGCGCCACCTCGGCCTAAAGGCGATTGGCACGTGTTCCGCGGCGAATCTGGCGGTGATTGAGCGGTTCGGGGCAGCGGCGATCGACTATCGGGCCGGTGACTTCGTTACGTCCGTGCGCCAACTGACCCCAGGCGGGGCCGGCGTTGATATCGCCTTCGATGCGATTGGCGGAGCGCACTTCGGGCGTTCGTTTGCGTGCCTCGCGCCGGGCGGACTGCTCGTTGGTTACGGGTCGCAAACGATGGCAGTGGGCCGCGAGAGCCTGATCGCCGCGGGGCTCGGCCTGGCCAGACTCAAGCTGTGGAGCGCATTGAGCTTCCTCCTCAGCCGTCGCAGCGCCGTTTTCTACAGCATAACGGCCCGTCGATCGATTCACCCGGAGCAATTCAAGGCCGACATGGCGACGCTGTTCCAGCTGTTGCGCGTTGGCGCCATTCATCCGGTCGTGATCGAGCGACTGCCGCTCGCATCGGCAAGCGAGGTCCATGCTCGCATCGACAGGGGTGGACTTGGCGGCAAGATTGTGTTGCTACCCTGGTCCGCATAGAGCGCCCTCGGTGTGCCCTCACGCCAGCTCGTAGCGATCCAGGTTCATCACCTTGTTCCAGGCTGCCACGAAGTCACGCAGGAATGCCTGCTGCGAGTCGCTACACGCGTAGACCTCCGCGAGGGCTCGGAGCTGGGAGTTGGAACCGAATACGAGATCGACGACGGTGCCGGTCCACTTGAGCTCGCCCGTCGCCCGATCGCGCCCTTCCAACACGGCCTCAGAGCTGGCGGACTTCTGCCACTTCGTGCTCATGTCAAGGAGATTCACGAAAAAGTCATTGGTCAGTGTTTCGGGCCGCTTGGTAAAAACACCGTGTTTGGACTGG
The DNA here is from genome assembly GCA_963793895.1 of uncultured Gammaproteobacteria bacterium. GTDB lineage: Bacteria > Pseudomonadota > Gammaproteobacteria > Steroidobacterales > Steroidobacteraceae > 13-2-20CM-66-19. The sequence goes on along the minus strand of CAWCBV010000003.1, from coordinate 386,396 downwards.
CCGAAGTTTGCATTCAGGGCGCGCAGGCCGCCGATCAGGACTGTCATCTGCGGGGCGGTCAGCGTCATCAGGTGCGCTTTATCCACGAGCATTGCCGCCGCCGATCCCTGCAGTCCCTTGACGGACGTAGTTGCGGAACCCGTCTGCGGGCGGCTCCAGTACGGCGAATGAGTCCACATCGGTCAGCTCCTGCGAGGTATCCATGCGCCCGGGCGAGAAGGGAACCTTGATCTCGTGGCCGGCCTTCTTCGCAGCTGCCTCGACGGCTGCGCAGCCGCCGAGAACGATCAGGTCAGCAAGCGAGACCTTCTTGCCGCCGGACTGCGCGCTGTTGAATTCCTTCTGGATCGACGTCCAGCCTCTCCAGGACCTTGACCAGTTCGGCCGGCTGGTTGACCTCCCAATCCTTCTGCGGCGCCAGGCGTACGCGCGCCCCGTTTGCTCCGCCGCGCTTGTCGCTGCCGCGGAACGTTGCGGCTGACGCCCAGGCCGTGCTGACCAGCTGAGAGATAGAAAGTGCCGGATGCCAGGATCCTGGCCTTCAGGACGGCAATGTCCTGCTCGTCGATCAGTTTGTGATTCACCGCGGGGATGGGGTCCTGCCACAGCAGCTGCTCGCGCGGGAACCAGCGGACCGAGATAACGTGACCGAGGACCCATATCGCGGTGGGTCAGCTTGAACCACGCTCGAGCGAAAGCGTCTGCGAACTGCTCCGGATTCGCGTAGAAGCGCCGCGATATTTTCTCGTAGGCGGGATCGAAGCGCAGAGCGAGGTCGGTCGTCAGCATGGCGGGCGCGTGATGCTTCGAGGGATCGTGGGCATCCGGCACAGTACCGGCACCCGCGCCACCCTTCGGCCTCCACTGGTGCGCACCGGCCGGACTCTTCGTCAGCTCCCATTCGTAGCCGAAGAGGTTACGAAAGAAGTTGTTACTCCACTTCGTCGGCGTGCTGGTCCAGGTCACTTCCAGGCCGCTGGTGATCGTGTCACCACCTTTGCCGGTGCCAAAGCGGCTCTTCCAGCCTAAGCCTTGCTCCTCGATGCCGGCAGCTTCCGGCTCAGGACCCACCAGCGCGGCTTCGCCAGCACCGTGGGTTTTGCCGAAGCTGTGGCCGCCCGCGATGAGCGCCACCGTCTCCTCGTCGTTCATCGCCATGCGAGCGAAGGTCTCGCGGATATCCCGAGCCGCTGCGAGCGGATCGGGCTTGCCGTTCGGGCCTTCCGGATTGACGTAAATCAGCCCCATCTGCACGGCAGCGAGCGGATTTTCGAGCTGCCGGTCGCCGGAGTAGCGCTTGTCCGCCAGCCAGGTCTGCTCCGCACCCCAGTAGATGTCAGTTTCCGGTTCCCAGGTGTCCGCACGTCCGCCGGCGAATCCGAAGGTCTTGAATCCCATCGATTCCAGAGCGACGTTGCCAGCGAGGATCATCAGATCGGCCCAGGAGATCTTCCGGCCATACTTCTGCTTGATCGGCCACAGGAGCCTGCGCGCCTTATCGAGGTTGGCGTTGTCCGGCCAGCTGTTCAGGGGAGCAAAGCGCTGGCTGCCGCTCCCGGCGCCGCCGCGGCCGTCGCCCGTGCGGTAGGTGCCGGCGCTGTGCCATGCCATGCGAATGAACAAAGGTCCGTAGTGACCGAAGTCTGCGGGCCACCAGCTCTGTGAATCCGTCATCAGGCCATGGAGGTCCTTGACGACCGCGTTCAGGTCAAGGCTCCTGAACTCCACTGCGTAGTCGAACTCCTCGCCCATGGGATCGGACCTGGAGGAGTGCTGATGCAAGATGCCCAGCTTCAGTTGATCGGGCCACCAGTCTGCGTTCGATGGGGCGCCAGCCAGCGTGTGCTTGCGCGCGTCGCCCGAGAACGGGCATTTGCTCTCGCTTTCCATGTGCTCTCCGATTGGTATGCCGTGCTCTAACCCTCGGCGTCACGGTAGCGCCTCGAGGTTGATACATCCAATCGATTAGGTGATTGATGGCGATAGAATGCATCTATCGACGCACCGGGACGGGAAAGACGACAACGCTCGCAACTCAAAGCGAGCCGAACCTGGCGGCTTAGCCGGCCGCCTTCAGGGCGGCTGGGTTTCTGATGCCATCACCTGGGCAGGTGCTTGCAGCCGACGTACACCACATACAGCGTCGGCTCCTGCAGGGAATAGCGAGGCCCAGGCCACGAGGCATCCCGACGAATCCGCACCAGCGAATATCAGCGGTGTGCCGGGGACCCTGCGAGACAGTGCGCCAGCCTCTCGTAGCGATCTGCGAGCAAGCGCAGGTCTGCTACAGACTTAGAGTGCAATAGCGAGGGGATGAGGTCCCGAATCTCGCTGGCCATCGCGCGGTAGTCGGCTTCGGTCATGGAAAGCTACCTCCCTGTTAGTCTGCAAGATAAAGTGTAGTTACCACGAAAAATAGCTTGCGCGGCTTGTTCGCGATTGTCGGTACGCCAGCGCACGCTGGCGTGAGATGCGTTGGGACACCAGTCCCGAGCTCGCCGTGTGTCGCACAGGGCGGACAGATTCTCCTAACGTTTTACGAGCCGTATGCTTTTGCGAATGGTTCAACGACTCGTGATTCCAAGTCGAGAGGAAGTCGACGCTGACCTCTCGGTCGCGCGTGCCTGGTGGCAATTTTCTGTGCGCTTTAACGTTGCCATCTCGCAGAGCATTCCAGTAGCGCGGATGCACGAACGCGAATTGGAAGGCGTGATGATGAGGTGGGGCCTGGCGCAGAAGACCGCACGCGGCACCATCAATTTCACCGACTGCGGCTCAGTCCGCGCCGATGCCCTGAAGTCTGCGCAGGACCTGCGCAGAATGTGGGTAGAGGGCCAGCGCGGGATCGTGCCCCTTGCGGGCTTTTACGTCTGGCAACGCGCGCCAGCTGGTTATGATCAGCCTTATTATGTGCGCTTGGTGAACCGGCCGGTCTTTGGTGTCGCAGCGCTCTGGGAGCGCGCAGAAACCGATGACGAAGTCATCGAAAGCTGCGCACTTATCACCGTCGATGCCAACCCGTTGCTGACTGAAATCGACCCCGCGACAAGGCAGATGCCTGCGATACTCCGCTCGGAGGATTACAACGCGTGGCTCTCATCCAGAGTGAGCCAGGCGAACGAGCTGCTGCGGCCGTATCCGCACACTCAGATGGTCAGTCACCCCGTTGCGCCCTACGTGAATCACCTGGAGTTCGACGAGCCCCTCTTGATCAGACCGGCTGATCGGTAGGTCCGGCGTTCAATTCAGCGCTTGCTGGTTTGCCGCGTGAGCTTATTTAGCTTCACGTAAGGGATTGCTTTATTCCCCGGGTTGGACCCGAGGAATCTCCTAAGTCATTGACTACCTGAGAATTGTGCGACCTGGGCGATCGAGCTACCCTGAGCGTTACCCGGCGAAATGTGCGCTGTGACGATCGCGCGTGAGATGCGCTGGGACAGCCGGTCCCAAGGCCAGAACCTGGCGTTTGGCCCATCGAATTGCGTTTCCCTGAAGCGGTCGTTTGCCGACTCCGCACTCGCTCTGGTTGCCAAGCCGTAATGCATCCGTGACGATGCGTTAGAAGCGGCGGGGGGTTGGAAATGACGGACGGCTGCGGCGACCAGAAGGCGAGCGGAGGTGCGCCCCACGTCCACTCAGTGCAGTCCATTGCGAGAAAAGGAGCACGCCGTTGAAATCTAACAAACTGCGTCCGCTGGAGTGGGTGATTATGGCAGTCTTGCCGTTTGTAGCCTACGGCGCTTCGATCACGCAGCAAGAGTATGACTCGGTTCTGCACAGTAAGGCGGATCTGCTACACGGCGCGAAGCTGTTTGAGACTTGTGCAGCCTGCCACGGGACTGACGGCGCGGGGGTAGCAGATGGCACGGTACCGGCGATTGCTGCGCAACATTTTCGCGTCCTTGCGCGCGAGCTCGTCGACTATCGACACGATAAGCGCTGGGACCAGCGCATGGAGCATTTCACCGACGAGCATCACTTGAGCGGTGCCCAGGATATTGCCGATGTGGCGGCATACATCAGTAGTGTGCCCGCCACGCGCTCCTTGGGTCGAGGCAGCGGCGAATATTTGGCAAAGGGCGCGCAAGTCTATTCACGGAAATGCGCCTCGTGCCACGGAGCAGCGGCCGAAGGTGACAATCGGCGAGGCTATCCGCGGCTGGCCGGCCAGCACTACGAATACCTGCTGCGCCAATTGCACGATGCCGTGGAAGGTCGACGGCCTAACTTTCCGGGCGAGCATATCCGCCTGTTGCAGCGCTTCGAGCTTCCTGACTTTGTCGGCGTCGCCGACTACTTGTCGCGTCTTGGGCCGTGAAAATTTGCAGGCGTCGCGGCAGGCGCCCGCAAGATGGCGCGGGATTTCTCTCCGGTAGGAGGTAACACGGTCCCGGCCGGTCGTCCGGCGGTTCATAAAAAGAAAGATGACCGCGGGCGACGATCGAACGATCGCCCCCGCGGCGGAATCGCAGACTTCCTCTACTGGACCTTGATCGTCGTCGGCTTCGTCGCTTCGACCTTGGTCTTCGGGATGTGTACCGTCAGCACTCCGTCCTTTGCATCGGCGGTGATCCCCGTCTCGTTCACATACTCCGGCAGTGCGAAGCTGCGCGAGAAGTTGCCATAGAAGCTCTCGACCTTGTAGAACTTCTCGTCCTTCAGCTCCTCTGTCTGGTGCCGTTCGCCGGCCAGCGTCAGCATGCCGTCCTCGACCGTGACGTTAACGTCTTCTTTCTTCACGGCAGGCAGCGTCGCACGAATCAGATACTCCTCGCCGGTCTCGCTGATGTCTACCGGGGGCGACCAGTCATAGTTTGCATCACCCGACCCTGCATAGCGCGGAAAGCGCGCAAACAGGCTCGGGAACCGATTAAACATCTCGTCCATTCCGCTGAATGGCTCCCAACGATTGAGGTTCATAAATCCTCCTCTTTACTTTCCATTTACCCTTTATTGCACGCGAAGCTTAGTCCTGTTTCGGGTCTGATCGAATCCGTATCAGTGCGTATCCAGGAGCTGCGTGCCCAGCGTCAGGGTGATCGCGTTGATCAGGCAGGAGACGCCCTTGTCGCTGCGCACCGCGTCCTCGGCGAGATCGCGCTGCTAATTCAACTCGAGCGTGCCCTCGAGTGTGACCGCACGATCGGCCGGACCCGCTCCCCGCGTCGACCTGATCGACGCGACTGCCGCCCGTCTTCCTGATATCTGCCGGTTCGCCGTCCGGCTAATTGCCGACGGCCTCAGCAGATGCGCGGCAGAGGATCATCTTCCAGTTCATCGAGCGCGCGCTGGCCCCCGAACGAGGTGGCCAGCACGACTTCCGGCGCACCCACACGGCACTCGCCGATCAGCGCCGCGCCCGGTGCGACCGTGCGCAACTCGGCGAGTGCAGCCTCCGCTGCCTCCGGCGCGACCACCGCGACGACGCGGCCTTCGCACGCCAGATAAAGCGGATCGAAGCCGAGCAGCTCGCACACGGATTGGACGGAGTCATTGACCGGAATACGCGCCTCGGACAGATGCACCGTCACACCGGCGGCTCGCGCAAGCTCATGCGCTACCGTCGCCAACCCGCCGCGCGTCGGATCACGCATGAAGCGCACGCCGCCGATTCGCATCAGGGCTTGCGCCTCGGGCAGAACGCTGGCTGCGTCCGAGTGCAAGTCGCCGCGTAGTCCAAATTCCTGCCGCGCCAGCATCACCGCGGCGCCGTGATCACCGATCGGCCCGCTGACCAGAATCCGGTCGCCGGCGCGCACCTGATCGAGCGACAGGCGCGTGCCGGCGGCCGGAAGCCGACTCCGGTCGCCGCCAGGTAGATCCCGTCACAATCGCCGCGGCCGACGACCTTGGTATCGCCGGCGACGACCGCGACTCCGCAGTCGCGCGCCGCACGGGCGATGGCGTCGATCACGCGGCGCAGCAGCGCGATCTCCAGACCCTCTTCGAGAAATACGCTCAAGGTCATGTAGCGCGGGATCGCGCCGCTCACGGCGAGGTCGTTGACGGTGCCGTGGACCGCGAGCGAGCCGATGTTGCCGCCCGGGAACTCGAGCGGCTGCACCGTAAACCCATCGGTGGTCACCACCAGCTCCTCGTCGGTGCGAGTCGGCAGCGCAACAGCGTCGACGCGCGTGTCCAGGTACGGATTGGCGAGCGCGGGCACGAACAGCTCCTCGATCAGCTCGCGCATCAGCCGTCCGCCGTTGCCGTGCGCGAGACTGACGTGAGTCGTCGCGAAATGCGCTGGTGCGCGCCATCGACGTCAGTGAGGCGCCTGCACGGCGGCTGCCTCGATGAGCTGGCCGAAACTGATCGCGGCGTCGTTGACCGGCAGGCGCTCGGGTATGAGGACTTCAAACCCCTGCGCGGTCAGCTGGCGCTGCACCTGTTCGGTGAGGACGCGATTCTGAAAAACGCCGCCGCCGAGTCCCACGCGCGCGACCCCGCAGGTCTCACGCACCGCGCAGCGCCTGATCGCACAGGGCCTGCGCCAGGCTCGCGTGAAGCACCGCGGCCCGGGCCGCTGCCGTGCGTCGCCTGTCGAGCAGCGCCGGCACGAGTGGCGCCCAGTCGCTGCGCCAGATGCCGAGCGCGTCGCGTCGCAGCGGCAATGCAACCGGCGGAGCATCCTCCTCACAGAGCGCTTCCAAGCGCATCGGCGCCTCGCCCTCGTAGCTCACCTGTCGGCACAGGCCGATGCAGCGCCGCGGCAGCGTCGAACAGCCGCCCGACCGACGTCGTCGACGGGGCATTCAGGTCGGAGTCGAAGGCCTGGCGCAGCAGCGGGTCGGCGAGCTGCATGCCATCCGGCCAGGGCTGACCACTCTCCCAGCACAATGCCAGCGCCGTGCGCCACGGCTCGCGCGCCGGCGCGCTCGCCTCCGGGCAATCGGAACGGACGGAAACTCGCGACGCGCTGCCACGCGCCAGGGCGTCCGAGCAGTGCCTCGCCGCCCCAGAGGGTGCCGTCCGGGCCGAGGCCGACGCCGTCCCAGGTAAAGCACAGCAGTGGCGTTTCGCACGGGTACTCACCCGCTACCGCTGCGGCATGTGCGTGATGATGCCAGACCGCGTGGGTCGGCAACCCCGAGTCGCGCGCCCAGCGTGTGTTGGGAAAGTCCGGATGCGCATCGTGCGCGATGCGCTCGGCGCGCACGCCATACAGCTGCTGCAGATCCTGGGCAACCTGCGCGAATACCTCCCGCGCACGCGGACTGCCGAGATCACCGACATGCGGCGACACGACGACGACGATCGTCCCAGGCCAGCGCCACGGTGGTCTTCATATATGCGCCGACCGCGAGCGTGGGAACCTGAATCCTTCCGGGAAGGTTGAGTTCGAGCGGTGCGGTGCCGCGGCCGAGTCGCACGGGCGCGTGCGCTGTCGGCGACCACGCGAACGACCGGATCATCCGCCGGCCGCGCGATGGGGCGGTCATGGTGCAGGAATCCGTCGGCGACGTGTGCCAGCCGCGTTTTCGACTTCCCCGGGTTCGGTCAGAACCGGCTCGCCGCTCAGGTTCCCGGAGGTCGCCACCAGCGCTGCGCCAAAGTCCTCGAGCAACAGATGATGCAGTGGACTGTAGGGCAGCATCAGTCCGAGCTCCCGTAGTCCCGGCGCGATGCTGGCGGCCAGTGCCGCGTTCCCGCGGCTGGCAGCCAGCACGATCGGCCGCACGGAATCGCGCAGCGCCGCGGCCTCGCAGCGGCGAGAGCTGCGCCAGCTCGCGCGCGCAGTCCAGGCCGTCGCTGCCGCGCCACGGCACCATCACCGCCAGCGGCTTCGCCGGCCGCCCCTTGCGGGTGCGCAGCCGAGCGACCGCGTTCTCATTGGCCGCATCGCACAGCAGGTGATAGCCACCGATACCGCGCACGGCGACGATCCGCCCGTCGCGCAGCGCCGCGAGCGCGGCCGCGAGAGCCGGTGCATTGCCAGAGACTGTGCGCCCGTCGGCATCCGCCCATGCAAAGTGCGGACCGCAGGCGGGACACGCCAGCGGCTGCGCGTGGAAGCGCCGATCGAGCGGATCGGCATATTCGCGGGCGCAGTCCGGGCAGAGCGCGAAGCGATCGAGCGTCGTGTTCGGCCGATCGTAGGGCATTGCGCGGATCAGCGTGTAGCGCGGCCCGCATTGGGTGCAATTGATGAACGGGTAGCGGTAGCGGCGGGCGTGCGGGTCGCGCAGCTCCGCCAGACACTCATCGCAGGTGAACAGGTCCGGCGGCACGTGGACGTAGCTGTTGGGCGCCGGCGGCGCTCGCGAGAATGCGGAAGCCTTGCGGTCGCCACCTCACTGCACCGCCTGCGCATCGAGCAGCCGCGGGCGCGCCGCGGGCGGCGCGCGCGCGAGCAGCGCTTCACCGAAAGCCCGCAGCCGCTCGCCGGACCCTGCGCGTGAATTTCGACCTCGCCCCCGCTGTTGCGCACCCAGCCGGTGAGCTCGAACTGGTGCGCGAGGCGATAGACGAACGGCCGGAAGCCGACCCCCTGCACCCGGCCCGCCGATTCGCCAGCGCCGCGCCGCGGCGGCGGTCACCGCTCCCGTGGGGGACTTAAGAGTCGCGGTGCTCATGCATGCGCCGGCGCGTTGCGCGGCGCGAAACCCAGCTGGCGGTGTTGGGCCAGATGCAGCGGCGTCCACGCGTGCGGCGTGCGGTGGACGAACCGATGGCGTGCGATGTGATAGCTCGGATCGAAGCCGTAGAAATTCAGGCGCATGCGCTCCAGTTCCTCGGCGCGATAACTTGCGAGCGGACGGCGCAGCCTCGTCGCGCGCGCGGCGCTGCGCGCTTCTCGGCCAAGGCCTGCGCGAACCGCTTGCGGCTGTGCCAGGGCGGCGGCGCGCTCCTCGACGCAGTGCGCGAAAGTCGGCGGCCTCCGGACCCGCATGATCGTCGATCAGTCCGAGGGCGCGCGCTTCCGCCGCACCGAGCGGCAGGCGCCGGCCATGAGCGCGTTTGCCTGCTCGGCGCCCACGCGGCGCGGCAGCAGATAGGTCCAGTATTCCGAGCCGTAGAGATTGCCCATGTTGCGGTAGTGCGGGTTCAGCACGATGCCGCTGCGCGCCAGTACGCAATCGGCGGCGAGCGCCAGAAACACTCCGCCGGCGGCGGCGTTGCCCTGCAGCGCGGCGATTGTCAGATGCGTGTCGGTCGAGAGAATGTCGCGAGCGAGATCGTCGATGCGTTGATGTTGGCCCAGGAGGCATCGGCGGGACTGTCAGCGGCTTCGATGCAGTGCAGGTGCATGCCGTTGCACCAGAAGTCGCTCCCGCCCATCAGCACGATGACTCGCGTCGGCCGTCGCACGGGCCGCGGCGTAGGCGGCGCGCAGCCGCTCGCATCTGTGCGGTGCAGAGCGCGCCGTTGTAGAAATCGAAATGCAGATAGCCGACCGGGCCGCGCTCCTCGTAGCGGATCTCCCGATAGCCGCACGCCTCGGGCTCCTCGGGCGGAGTCTCCTCGCTCCACTGCAGCCCATCCGCCAGCGTGCCGAGAGCCACAGTGGCGGGACGCTTGAAGCTGCGCGCCGCCAGGTCCATCGGCTGCAGCTGCCCGATCCATACCGCGCCGTCACGGGTGGCCCGGCAGATCGCCTCGCTGACGGCGCGCGATGAGCGCGCCGGGTGCGCCGGTCAGGCGGCTTTCCGGATGTGCATCGAACAGTCTGAAGCGCCGACCGAACAGCACAGTCCTCCACGCCGGGAAAGCCGTCGGCGGAGTGGATCTTGCGCAGCACCGTCGCGCGTGTCGTCGTGCACCCAGTCGATCGCGCGCTGCGCCTGGCGCAGCGGCGGCTGCCAGCCCGTGCGCCGATCCGCACGCATCCGGCAGCGGGCCGTCACCCGCCGCGATACGCGCGAGCGCCGCGCGCACGGCGATGACCGCGGCTTCGGTGACTTCGTTGCGATACAGACTGCTCTTGCGCGCGCTGCGCATCGGAAACGTGGCGCTGGCCCAGACCGGCCCGGCATCGAACTCCGCATCCGCCTGCAGCACGGTGACCCCCCAGGTGGTGGACGCCGCGCAGTATCGCCCAGTCGAGCGCGGCACGGGCCGCGATCGCCGGGCGGCCCGGGATGCACGATGAGACACAGATGCCGCTGCCAGAGCGACGCCGGAATCGCGCGCTTGAGGAACGGCGCGAGAATCACGTCGGGCCTCAACAGGTCAATCGGCCTCGCGCGTCACGCGATCGTGGATGTCGAGCTCGACCGACAACTCGTGACCGTCGCTGGCTGAGCTCGACGTACAGCCGTTGCGACAGGCTGTTGAAGCTGTGCACCAGCAGCAGGATGCGCATCAGCTGCCGGCCCGCAGCGCGCCGCGACGATACTTATAATAGGCGGCGCAGGCGCCTTCTGCGGACACCATGCACGAGCCGATCGGATTGTGCGGCGTGCACACCGTGCCGAAGATCGCGCAGTCGGTGGGTTTCTTGACCCCGCGGATGATCGCCGGGCACTGGCAGGCCGCGTTCTCCGGCACCGCCGCACCTCGATGGCGAAGCGGCGCTCGGCGTCGAATTTCGCATAGGCGGCCTTGATGCGCAGTCCGCTGTAGGGCAGCTCGCCCAAGCCGCGCCATTCGAAGCTCGGCCGCAGTTCGAACACTTCCGCGACCAGGCGCTGCGCCTTGGCGTTGCCCTCGCGGGTGACTCCGCGGGTGAACTGATTCTCGACGCAGCTGCGGCCGGCATTCAGCTGCTGCACCAGCATGCGGATTGCCTGCATCACATCGAGCGGCTCGAAGCCGGCGATCACGACCGGCCGCTGATATTCCTCGGCGAAATACTCATACGGCCGGCTGCCGATCACGGCGCTGACGTGCGAAGGGCCGATGAAGCCGTCGACGCGCACCTGCCCCCATTCGCGCACTTCGGGCGAGTCGAGGATGCTCTGGATCGCCGCCGGCGTCACCACATGATTGCAATAGACGCTGAAATTGGCGAGGCCGCGCCGCTGCGCTTCGAGGATGATGTGCGCCGTTGCCGGCGTCGTGGTCTCAAAGCCGATGGCAAAGAACACGATCTGCCGGTCGGGATGGGCCGCGGCGATCTCGAGCGCCTCGAGCGCCGAATACACCATGCGCACGTCCGCGCCCTGCGCGCGCGCTTTGAGCAGGCTGCGCCGGCGCGATGCCGGCACGCGCAGCATGTCGCCGTAGCTGACGAGGGTGACCTCAGGTTGGCGCGCCAGCTCGATGGCCGCATCGAGCCGCGGCACAGCCAGCACGCAGACCGGGCAGCCCGGGCCGTGAACCAGACGAACGTTGGTGGGCAGCAAATCCTCAACGCCATAGCGAAAGATGGCGTGCGTATGCCCGCCGCAAAACTCCATCAGGTGATATTCGCGCTGCGGGTCGACCTCCGCGTCGAGCAGCTGCGCCAGCGCCGCCGCCGCGGCACCTTCACGAAAGCCGCGGATGTAGCGCATCGGCGGGCTCCCCGAGGTGAGCGGCGATCTCATCGAACAAGGCCAGAGTCTTTTCCGCTTCCTCGACGTCGAGGCGGGTGATGGCGAAGCCGGCATGGACGATGACATAGTCCCCGAGCGCGACCCCCTCGATCAGCGCGATCGATACCCGGCTGCGAATCCCGCCCACCTCGATCTCGACCCATTCATCCGGCGAGGAGCGAGCGACTCGGACCGGGACCGCGAGGCACATACGTCAGGCCGTAACAGCTGCAGCCGCGTGCGCCGCCGGCTGCTGGCACGGCCGCCCGGTGCTCGCTCAGCTCCCGCTCGAGCCAGGACAGCCAGGGCTCGAGCGCTGTGACGCGGCGCGCGGCGCTCCGGATCATCGGCGTATCGCCGCCGAGCGCCCGCAACGCTGCGGCGGCGCGCGCCGGGTCGAAATCATCCATCACCTGCAGCAGATCGCATCTTGCTCAGCACCACGAGATCTGCCGCGCGAAACATCACCGGGTATTTCGCGGGCTTGTCATCACCCTCGGTGACGCAGAGCAGGGTGACGTTGCGGTGCTGGCCGAGATCGAAACTGGCCGGACAGACGAGATTGCCCACGTTTTCAATGAACAGCAGGTCGAGTCCCGCGAGCGGCAGATCGTGCAATGCCCGATGCACCAGATGCGCATCGAGGTGACAAGCGGTGCCGGTCGTGATCTGCACCGCCGGTACGCCGTGCGCCCGGATACGAGCCGCGTCGTTGTCGGTTTCCAGATCACCTTCGATGACGGCGATGCGGTAGCGGTCGCGCAAGCGCGACGATCGTCGCTTCCAGCAAGGCGGTCTTGCCGGCGCCGGGCGAGGACATGAGATTGATCGCGAGCACGCCATGCTCATCGAAATGCTCGCGGTTGTGCACCGCAGTGCGATCGTTGGCCGCGAGCAGATCCTGCAGCACTTCGACGGCCGACCCGGTATGCCTCGGCTGAGCGGCAGTGAAATGAGCGCTTTCCGGGTAAGGGTGCAGCCGCAGGTTTCGACACATCAGGAGTACTCCGCTGAATCGATCAGGCGGTCGTGGGCGGCAACGGCTCCGACACGCGCAACTCGACGCCACGCAGGCGCAGCTCGTCGCCACGCACCACCCGGGTACGGTACGCGCCGCATGCCGCGCAAATCAAGCGATTCGGCTGCGCGGGTGATTCGGCACCGCACTCGCGGCAACTCACGGTGATTTCAAGGGTTTTGATCGATAACACGGCTTCGGCCGCGCAGCCGCCCACGCGCGCAAACTCGAATGCCCTCACGAGCAGCGCCGGCTCGACGCCCGAGAGAGGCCCCACCTCCACCGTGATTCGCTCGACGGCATGTGCTCCATCGCCGCCGCGATCTGCGCGACCTGCGTCAGCAGTGCCTGACATACGGACAACTCGTGCACGCTCAGTGCTCGCTTGCGAACTCAAAAAAAGAATATCATGCGCCCTCGCGTCGATCGTGCGCTAACCATGCGCACTTGTACTACTTGCGGCCGCGTCCCGCCGCGCGTTACAAACGACACGCAGGTGCGGGTTGGGAGGCATGAGGTGATACCGCAGATCGGGGCTGCGGCTCCGGAGTCGGTGGCGCGGGCGGCGCGCCCCGCGCTGGTACTCGGTATTGGTAACGTTCTGTTGGGCGACGACGGCGCCGGCGTAAGGCTGGCCGAGCGGCTGGGGCGACGATTGTGCCGCCGATGTCGCCAGCTTCATTGATGGCGGCACGCTGAGCTTCAGCCTGCTCTCCTACATCGAATCGACCGATTCAATGCTGGCGATCGATGCCGCGGATCTCGGCAGCGCCTCCGGGCACCATCGCACTGTTCGAAGGGCCTGCCATGGATCGCTTCCTGGCCGTGACAACCCGCCGACGCACCGTTCACGAAGTGAGTCTGATTGAGCTGCTCGACATGGCGCGCCTGCAGGGCTGCCTGCCGGACCGCCGTGCGCTCTTGTGCATTCAGCCTTTTACCGATCGACTGGAGCGAGACGCTCTCGCCACCGGTCACCGCGGCTATGCCCAAGGCGGCCCGCCAGGCACTGGCACTGCTGCAGCGGTGGAGCAGATCATGAGTCGCCTCGGCGAAATCCCGATCCGCGTCGAGCCGTTGGCCGCAGTCGACGGGCTGGGCGTTAGCGGTGTGACGGCCGTGCTGCACGAGATCGTTACGCTGCTCGAGAGGCTGGCGAGCCTGGGCGAGCCCGCGGCGATCGACCTGCGCAGCCTGCCGATGAATTCCGCGGGACCGGGCGGAGCTGCGGCGCGCCCTCGGAGAAGGCGAGGTGCGGGCGACCTTGAACTTGGAAGGGATCTCGACCGTCAGCGAAACACGCATTCCAGGGGTGTGGTGGGTCGAGCATCGCGATCGGCACGGCGAACTGATCGCGGAGTTGCTCGAGGTCACGCGTGTGCCGGACATTCTAACGAGTGCCGCGGATGAGATCGCCGCGGGTGCGCATACCCTCCGCGAGCAGATTCGTGAGCCTGACGGCGAACGCACGCCAGGGGAGACCATGATGTCAAGCCAACACGAAGATCTGACCGTGGGTGAGATGCTGCGCCGACACGGCATCAGCCGGCGAAGCTTCATCAAGTTCTGTACCGCGACGGCTTCGGCGATGGCGTTGCCGCCGCTGGCGGGACTGGCGATGGCCGAGCAGCTGCGTAACGCCCGCCGTCCGTCCGTCATCTATCTGTCGTTTCAGGAGTGCACGGGCTGTCTGGAGTCACTGACGCGATCTTTTTCCCCGACCATCGAGAGCATGATCTTCAACATCATCTCGCTCGACTACGACGACACCCTGATGGCTGCAGCGGGCGAGGCCGCCGAAAGCGCGCGCACCAAGGCCATGCAAGACAATTTCGGGAAGTACGTGCTCATCGTCGACGGCTCCGTGCCGACCGGAGCGGGCGGAGCTTACTGCACGGCGGGTGGTCACAGCGCCGTGGACACGCTGCGCGAAGCGGCTAAGGGAGCTGCGGCCATCGTATGCGTCGGGACCTGCGCATCCTTCGGTGGCATTCCCTTTGCCGATCCGAACCCCACGCAAGCCTGGCCGGTATCGGGCATCGTGGGCGACAAGCCCATTATCAACGTCTCGGGCTGTCCGCCCATGCCGGAGGTGATTACCGGAACGTTGCTGCAGTTCATCACCACCGGGCAGGTACCGGATCTGGATGAGCATCGGCGCCCCAAAGTCTTTTTTGGCAATACGATTCACGACCGCTGCTACCGCCGACCGTTCTACGACCAGGGCAAATTCGCCAAGTCCTTCGATGACGAAGGCGCCCGCAATGGCTGGTGCCTGTACGAGCTCGGCTGTAAGGGGCCGACCACCTACAACGCCTGCGCGACCATCAAGTGGAATGGCTCCACGAGCTTTCCGATCGAGTCCGGACACCCCTGTCTGGGTTGTGCCGAGCCAGGATTCTGGGACAAGGGCAGTTTTTACTCGCCGCTGTCGGCCGCAGCGTGGGGCAAGGCCGGCGAGACCTCACCGTTGCAGGTGCTCGAAGTCGCCGGAGCTGCCGCCGCGGCGGGGGCCGTGCTCGGTGTTGCCTCTGCCGCGGTTGCTCGCGGCCGGCAGCACCGGCAGGAGCAGCCGCCTGTCGAGCGATGGGCCCAAAGGAGGTTGATCATGGACCTGATAGCTTTTGCGCGCGGACCGGCTCTCAAGCTCGCACTCATCGTGTTCTGCCTGGGCGTGGCGTGGCGCATCGTCTCATTTGCCCTGCTGCGCATGCGGCCAGAATTGAACGAGCCGCGCGCCTCGGTGCTGAAATCCTTAGGCGGCGGCCTGCTGGCGGTGGGATCGCGGTCCTGGCCGCACCCGGAATTCATCGGCCGCACGGGCGCTGGCGAAGCACTCGGCTACAGCTACCACATCGGCCTGTTTGCGGTCATGTTGCTGTTCGCGCCGCACGTATCCTTCCTCGGCAGCCTCTTTGGGGTCACCTGGCCGGCGCTGCCGAGCAGCGTGATTACCGTGATTTCGGTGCTGACGTTCACGCTCTTGCTGGCGGTGTTGTTCCGGCGCCTGACCCACCGGGTGCTGCGGATGCTGTCCAATTTCGACGACTACTTCAGCTGGTTCATCACCACGCTGGTCATCGTCACGGGTCTTGCGGCCACCGCTCATGTCGGCGGCCCTTACGAGACGCTGCTCGGGCTGCACATCCTGAGCTTCGATGCGCTGCTCATCTGGTTTCCGTTCGGCAAGCTGATGCACGCCTTCTACATCTTTCCGTCGCGCGCGATCAACGGCTCGCTGCTCGTCACGCAAAGGGGCGGTCTCATGAGCAGCACCATCGATGGCCGTCGACGCCAATATCGCCCCCGGGCAGGCGGAACTCCCGCGGAACGGGTTGCCGGCGCGATGCGTGGCTTCGCCACGGAGATCGGCGCCCTCAGCGCCTTCCGGCTCGAGTCCTGCATTCACTGCGGGATGTGTGCGGACGCCTGTCATTTCTACATCGCCACCGAAGATCCGCAATACACCCCGATCTGGAAGGTCGAGCCGTTCAAACAGGCCTATAAGCGTGAGGCCGGTGCCTTCGCGCCGCTCTTCAGGCTGTTGGGGCTTAAGAAGGAAGTCACCGCCGACCAGCTTGCGCACTGGCAACATCTGCTGTTCGACAGTTGCAACATGTGCGGCCGCTGCAGCCTCATCTGCCCGATGGGCATCGACGTCGCAGCCCTCATCGAGCAGGCGCGCCACGCCATGTTCGAGGCTGGGCTCGCCCCGCAGGAGCTTTATCGCAAGGCGGCGCATCAGCGCGAGACTGGTCAGCCGGAGGCGAGTGCGGAGCCTTACCGGGAGCAGCTGCTCTCGATCGGCACCCGCTTCAGTGTACGCGATCCCGCTCGATCGGCCCGAGGCCGATCTCATGCTATGCGTGCCGCGGACCGACATCGAGCACTATCCTCAGGCGGTCGCAGCCCTGGCGCGGGTCATGCGCCATCTGGGCGCGTCGTGCACGTTCCGCAGCGACGGGCTGGTGGCGGAGAACTACGGCTACTACGCGGGCGGCAAGGCCTGGCAGCGGGACATCAGCCGGCGCCTGATCGAGCAGGCGATCGCCTGCAAGGCCAAGGTTCTCATCGTGCCGGAGTGCGGTCATGCGTACACCGCGCTGCGCTGGGAAGCAGCCGAGCTGTACGGCAAGCCGCTACCCTTCAAGGTGCGCCACGTCACGGAATTCCTGGCGGAGGAACTCGCAGGCCGGGCGCCTGAAACTCGGCCGGCCCGCGACCGGCGCGACCGCGTTCCACGATCCGTGTCAGCTGGTGCGCAAGGGCGGCGTCAACGATGCGCCGCGGGCGCTCATGAAGGCCATGGGTATCGAGCTGCACGAAATGAAGAATCACGGCGGCTTCAGTTTCTGCTGCGGCGGGGGCGGCGGGGTGCTCGACATCGAGCGTGCCGCGCCGCTGCGCTACCGCGCGATGGAGAATAAGCTGCGCGAGATCGACGACACCGGGGCGCAGACCTTTCTTACCAGCTGCTCGGACTGCCGGCGCACCTTCGATGATGCGCAGGCGCACTTCAAGTGGGAGAAATCTCCGCACAGCCTGCTGGAGCTCGTCGCCGACAACCTGCTCGGTGGCGGCGTGGAGAATCGGCCATGAGCGCGCAGACCGTCGTCGTCGATCCGGTCACACGGATCGAGGGGCATCTGCGGATCGAAGCGGAATTCGACGGCTCGGTGATCACCCGCGCCTCCAGCTCCGGCACCATGGTCCGCGGTATCGAGATCATCCTGCGCGGCCGCGATCCGCGTGATGCCTGGGCATTTGCGCAGCGCATCTGCGGGGTCTGCACGCTGGTCCACGGGATCGCCTCGGTCCGGGCGGTAGAAGATGCCCTGAAATACGAGATCCCCGCCAACGCGCAGTTGATCCGCAACCTGATGATCGGCGCGCAGTTCGTGCACGACCATGTGATGCATTTCTATCACCTGCACGCGCTTGACTGGGTCGATGTCGTATCGGCGCTGAAGGCGGATCCCAAGGCGACGTCGACACTGGCACAGTCGATCTCCCCCTACGCGCGCTCATCGCCCGGGTATTTCGCTGACATCCAGGGCGCGTCAAGAAGCTGGTGGAATCGGGGCAGCTGGGCCTGTTCGCGGGCGGCTACTGGGGCCATCCCGGCTATGCATTGCCGCCGGAAGCCAACCTGATGGCGGTGGCCCATTACCTGGACGCACTTGCCTGGCAGCGCCAGGTGGCGCAGCTGCTCACCATCTTCGGCGGCAAGAACCCGCACCCGAACTTTCTGGTCGGCGGCGCCCCATCCGCCATCAGCGTGCACTCGGGCGCGGGGACGGGTTCCACCGCTGTTAATGCCGTCGGGCTGCAGAAGGTGGCGCAGATCATTGAGCAGATGCGCCAGTTTGTCGATCAGGTCTATGTGCCGGATACCCTGGCGATCGCTTCGTTCTACAAAGACTGGTTCAAGACCGGCCAGGGCGAAGGTACGGGCAATTTCATGACCTACGGGGACTTTCCCACCACCGGGATACCGGACCCGAAGACCTCCCTGGTGCCGCGCGGCGCCATTCTCAATCGTGACCTGTCCCACGTGGAGGAGGTGGATCTGAATGCGGACGGAGACATCAAGGAGTTCGTTGCGCATTCCTGGTACGACTACACGAGCGGCAAGGATGCCGGCTTGCACCCCTACAAGGGCGAAACACACCTGAGCTACTCAGGTCCGAAGCCCCCCTACGAGCATCTGGATACGTCGGCGAGTTATTCGTGGTTGAAATCACCGCGCTGGAAGAACCACGCCATGGAGGTTGGCCCGCTGGCCCGGGTGCTCATGCTGTACGCGAGTGGTCACGAGCCGACCCGCGAGCTGGCTCACAAGGCACTCAAGCAGCTCGATCTGCCACTGGCAGCGATGTTTTCGACGATGGGTCGCACGGCGGCCCGCACCCTCGAATGCAAGATCTTCGCGGATACGCTGCCGCAATGGTACGGGAGCCTCATGGCGAACATCCGGGCGGGTGATGTGCATACCTTCAACGAGAAGCTGTGGGAGCCATCGAGCTGGCCGCGCCACGCGCAGGGAGTGGGATTCGTCGAGGCGCCCCGCGGGGCTCTGGCGCACTGGATCGTCATCGATGATGGCAGGATCTCCAACTACCAGGCGGTGGTGCCGAGCACGTGGAATGCAGGTCCGCGCGATGCCGGCGGGGACCGACGGTCCGTATGAGGCGGCACTGAAGGGCCAGAGCCTGCACGATCCGAAACAGCCGCTCGAGATCCTGCGCACCATCCATAGCTTCGATCCGTGCATCGCCTGCGCAGTCCACCTCGTCGATCCGGAAGGCGAGGAACTGCTGCGGATCAAAGTGCAGTAGGCGGTGAGAGTGCGCGGGCGCCTGCCTTGGGTCGTTGGCGCCGTGGCGCTCTTGAATCTCCTGGCGGTCGGTGGAGCTTTGTCGCTCGGTGGATTCGGGGTCGCCGGCTCCGGGGCAGGCATGATCGCCTACCTGCTCGGCGTGCGTCATGCCTTCGACGCGGACCACATCGCGGCAATCGATAATGTGACACGGCGCCTGCGGGCCGCAGGGGAACGCCCGGTGGGCGTCGGCCTGTTCTTCTCGCTGGGCCACTCGATGGTCGTGCTGCTGCTTACCGCCGTGGCGGTGGTTGCAGCGCGCCACGTCGGCACGTTGCTGCCGCAGTTGTCGGCCTGGGGATCGCTGTTCGGGAGCCTGGTGTCCGCCACCTTTCTGACCCTGATCGGCCTTGCCAACCTGCGCTTGCTTGCCGCGCGGCTGCGCAAGCATCACGCAGACCCGCGGCACCGTCACCCGCTCGGCCTGGATCGCGCCGGGCACAGCGTCGATCATAGCTGGAAGATGTTCCCGCTCGGCATGCTGTTTGGTCTGAGCTTCGATACCGCCAGTGAGGTCGCGCTGCTCGCGATCTCGGTCGCCGCGGCGCACGATGGCAGCATTCCACTCTGGGGGGTGATGCTGCTGCCGCTGCTGTTCACCGCGGGAATGGCGTTGATGGATACCCTGGAAAGCTTGCTGATGCTGCGTCTCTACGATTGGGCGATCGCGGACCACGATCGTACGATGCGTCTCAATACACTGATCACCGCCCTTTCGGTGTGCCTCGCTCTGGCCGTTGCCCTTCACGAATGGATCGATCTTGGCGGTAGCCGGATCCGCGGGCTGCTGTCCTTGACGTTGGTCGACAGCTCCACGATGGGACTTCTCGTCACCGCAATGTTTCTCTGCCTCGGTGCCATCGCCTGGCTGCTGCGCCGGCGGCAGGGCGCGCGCGTGGTTCGGACATCAGGGACAGTCGGCTGATGGAACGCGTCATCCTCGGGTCGGTTCTGCGCGCCGCGCGACCCAACTTCCTGACGCTGACGCCGATCTGCGTGCTGATAGGTATCGGCGTCGCCGTGCAGATGGGGATCCGCGTGTCGGTCGCGGAGTGCCTGCTGGTGCTGTGTGGGGCGCTGGCGGCGCATCTCAGCGTCAATCTGCTCAACGAGTACGATGACTTCCGCAGCGGCTTGGACGCGCTGACCGTGCGAACGCCGTTCAGTGGCGGCAGCGGCACGCTCCCTGCCCATCCGGAAGCGGCAGCGGCAGTGCGGGCCGCCGGGCTCTTCTGCCTGGCCGCCACGGCTGCGATCGGTCTGTACTTCGTCCACGAAAGGGGCGTGGCATTGCTGCCACTCGGTCTCGCCGGGCTGCTGCTAGTGGTGGCCTATACCCCGCGGGTGACTCGCCAACCTGTGCTTTGTCTCCTTGCCCCCGGCCTCGGCTTCGGTCCGCTCATGGTGATGGGCACCGCGTTCGTGCTGACCGGACGCTATTCGTGGAACGCCGCACTTGCCTCGCTGCCGCCGATGTTCCTGGTGAGTGAGTTATTGCTGCTCAATCAGTTTCCGGACATCGATGCAGACCGCCAGGTGGGCCGCCGGCATCTGCCCATCGTGCTCGGCCGACGTCCCAGTGCCGTGGTGTTTGGCGTACTGGTCATCGCGGCATTTGCCGCGACGAGCATCGGCGTGGCCATCGGAAGTCTGCCGCGCCTGTCACTGCTGGGTCTGCTGCCCCTGCCGCTGGGACTGTTCCTGGCGCGGCTGGTATACGCTCAGGCTGAAAACCTGCCGCGACTCATTCCCTACATGGGTCTTAACGTGGTGATGATCCACGTCGCGTTACTCTTGTTCGCGGTGGCGCTGCTGCTCGGCTGAGGCAGACGATTCCACGGATGCCTCTAGGCGCGAACAGCGCGGAATTGTCGACGAAGATCCGATAGTCGCAGATGCCCGCCGGCCGCAGCTTCAGAATGTTGGCAAAGGGCACCTGCAGCGTACTGCCGTCGTGACGGGTATAGGTCACCATACCGGTGCAGATGGCCACCTCCGGCAACGACCATTGCTCTTCCAGGCGGTGGGACACATTCTTGATCGCCCTGAAGAAATCCCCGACTGTCGCCTCGATCGAGGCGCGCCCGACCACGGCAGGATAGTTGCCAAAGCGGAAACTCGCATCGCTCGTCAGGAACCCGGCAAACGCCTTCGCGTCCCTGGCATCGATCGTCGCCAGCAACTCCCTGATGAATGCATCGTTTGCCATGATGTCGCTGTCCGGATTACGAACCGATCACCCGCTCGATGACGATGCGCACCGGCTTGCCAGCCGCGGGGTCCAACGGCGTCGTCACTCCGAGCAGGTCGCCACTCTGCGGCATTGCCTGCCCGGACTTCGACACGCGCGCCTCGATCGTGACCAGGCCGGCGGTCGAAAGCTTGCGATCCGGCATCATGGCGAGTGCGTCATTCAATTCGAAGCTGACCGGCCAATTGCCGGTCGTCGTGCGCAGTATGGCGACCGGCGGCCCAGGTGAGTTAACGGATTTGGCGACTATGAACAGCGTGAGGCCGGAGGATACACGTGTCCGTAAGGCATCCGATAACAACACCTCGCCGCGCACCGCAACGCCACCGGCGCCCGCCGTCGCGACCGTGGCAGGCGCAGGACCCGCAAGGCGCTGGTCCTCGGCCAAATTGGCCGCAATGACCTTTGCATCGGGTGAATCAGGCCCGATAACCCCGGCGAGCTTCTGCCAGGTCGTCACCGCTTGGGTGTACTGCCGCGTCTCGTGCTGCAGACTTCCCTCGAGCCACAGGGCCTTCGGGTGCCGCGGATCGAGGCTCAGGGCGGTCTGCAGATATTTCTCGGGCTCCCCGACGAGGGAGTTGCCGTTGAGGCCGGCGGCGACATCCGCGTAGTCCGCCCAGGTGTCCGCGGTCATCTCCTGCAGGGCAGCGAGCTGCCGATAATCGGCAGCCGCTGCCGCAAGGTCACGCCTGCTGCGCGCGGCCTGCGCGCTCGCGATCAGCTTGCGTGCTGCCGCAGAGGGCTCGCTGGGCGCATTCGGAGCACGCGCTGCATCGGCACCCGGTAGCAGGCGTCTCTCCCGGGCGGCCACTGCGGCCTCCGGGCGTTGCACGAACTCGTACGAGCGGGCTAGAAGCTCCCAATCGGCATCGCTGCCCCCGCCTTTGGCCAACCGCTGCTCCAGCGCGGCGATGGCGCCGTCCATGGACCGTCCCGACTGCGCGCTGCCGTTGACATGCGCGGCGACAGCGTCCGTCGCCGATGGGGCCGACGCGGCATGCCTCATCAGCAGCCACGGATAGATCACCAGCGAGGCGGCAACGGCAACCAAGGCTCCCGAGAGAAGCCAGAACACGTCCCGTGCTCCGAAATTCCTCCAGAAATAGCCCTGTACATCGGGATGCGCCACATCACGAATTGTAGTCGGGCTCAGGCCAGAAGGAACGTGGCAGCCCTGGCGCCGGTTGCCGCAGGTCACGAGTCGGGCGGCGACTAAACAAGCTTCACCCAGAGCACAGCCACAATCATATGGTTGATCAACGATTGTTGAACATGACGCTGGTGTGAAGGAAACTATGGCGTTGTTCAACGCGACCCTGTGTGCCAAACTAAAAAAAGAAAATCGTCTACCCGTCAAGCGGCTTTCAGACCGTCGGAGAAAGGGGAGCGCGATGCGCACGAGCCTGGGGACCGATGCGCGGCGTCGGATATGTGCCGCTCTGAGTTCTGGTGTGATGGTTACGGCACTGCTTGCGGGGTGCAGCGGCAGTACCGGAGCACAGGGCCCGGCCGGCGCGGCCGGCGCCACAGGTGCGACCGGGCCCGGCGGTCCGACCGGGCCGGTGACGGGGCTCAACGTCACGACGGCCACGGCCATCACCGGAACTATCACGGGTGTCACCGTCAGCGGACCGCCGGTCGTCAATTTTGAACTCGTAGGTCAGACTGGCGCACCTTTGAGCGGCCTGCCGGCCGCGGACATCAGCTTCGGCATTGCAAAACTGACTCCGGGCACCAACGGCATGTCGAGCTACTGGACCTCATACCTCTACCACACCGTGACGCCGAGCGGCTGCCCTACGGGGGTAAGCTCGTGCGACACGGCGCCCGCGACCCAGCCGACCACCGAGAGCGGGGCGAGCGGCAAGCTGGTCGACAACGGCAACGGCACCTACGTCTACACGTTCAACAAGGACATCACGACCGATCCGCTCGTGACCTATGATGCGACCCTGACACATCGGGTGGCGTTCGAGATCCGCGGACTCGCCCAGGCCAACAATGGCGCGTACACGTTTCAACCCTCGACCGGCGCTACCACGAATATCTTCAGCCGCGAAATCGTCGAGACCTCGACCTGCGACAACTGTCATGGCTTCCTCAATGCCCACGGAGGCGCCCGCGTCGAGGTGCATTACTGCGTGATGTGCCACAGCCCGCAGAACACGGATCCTTACAGCGGCAACCCACTCGATTTCAAGCAGATGATCCATAAGATCCACACCGGTATCAACCTGCCGAGCATCAACCCGCCTGCCTTGCCCGCCCAGAACACCACCCCGACACTGGGGCAGGGTTACTGGATCGTCGGCTTCATGGAGTCCCTGAACAACTTCAACACGGTTCTGTTTCCGCAGGACACCCGCAACTGCCACACCTGTCACGTGCAGAACCTCGCGGGCGCAACGGAGGCGGGCAACTACGCCTCGGTGCCGACGGCCGAGGCCTGCGGCGCCTGCCACGACAACGTGAACTTCACCACCGGCGCGAACCACAGCACCATGATCGTCGCCAATGACACGCAGTGCGTGACCTGCCATGGCCCAGGCTCGAACCTCGACAATGGCCAGCTGCAGGTGGCCGCGGCGCATGTGATACCGGATGTGGTCGCAGCGAGCAGATACCAGTTCAACGTCAACACCGTGACCTTCTCGGTTCAGGGCGGCAGCACCTATCCGGTAGTCAATATCTCGGTCACGGACCCGACGAACAACAATCAGCCCTACAACCTCCTGACCGAGCCGACGTTCGTCGGCAACGGCATCCTGGCCAACCAGCAGTTCGGCGGAACGCAGCCCTCCGTCGGAACGGCGACTCCCGTGTGCCAGAGCGGATCTTCGCGCCTGGCGATCGACATCGGCTGGGACACGAGCGATTACACCAATTGGGACAGCGCCGCGGCGCCTGCGGCCTCGAGCTGGGGTCAGCCGGTGTCGATCAATCCGCTGGTGCCGGGCGCGGGCAGCGTGCCGGCCGGCTGTTCAGCCTCGACGCTCGCCTACGGTGGCGCTTCCGTACCGGCGATACCGGCACCGAGCACGCTCTACGGTCCGCTCGCGAACGGCAGCTTCACGATCGTCGCTGCGGCACTGCCGGCGCCGCCGGCGGCGCAGTGCCCGCCAGGCAGCGGCACGGCGTGCGCGCCGATCCAGAACGCTGTAGCGGTGCTGGAGGGACATCCCGGTGTTGTCACGAGCATTGTTTCGCCGCCCGGGCCGGCCCCCGCTGACCGCGTCGGCGTGACCACAGCGGTCGGTTACGGCAACACCGCCGGTGCCGCGCCCGTGCCGCGCCGCACGATCGTCGATATCGCCAAGTGCGATGTCTGCCACAGCGTGCTGCAACTGCACGGCAACAACCGCAATGACAGCACACAGGCCTGCGTCGTGTGCCACAACCCGGGATCGACCGACGTCAGCCAGCGGCAGGCGCTGGTGGCCCCCGGGGTCGACGGGCTGTGGGAGCAGACCATTGACTTCAAGCACCACATTCACGAGATCCACTCGGATGCGTTCCGGCAGACGCAGCCGAACTACACGCCGTGGATCATCTATGGCTTCGGCGGCGGCGTGAACAACTTCAGTGACGTCGTCTTCCCGCAGGACGTCGGCAACTGCTATGCGTGCCACTCCAACCCGCCGAGCGGTCCCACGTTCTACCCGGGCGACGCGCTGATGCAGGCGATGACCACCAACACCGGGCTGTCGAAGAACCCGGCGAATCCGGCCCCGCCCGCGCCCGGCTCGCCCGGCAACCCGATCTCGACGACGCCGACGATGGCCGCCTGCACCGGCTGCCACGAGGCGAGCATTGTGATCTCGCACATGGAGCAGAATGGCGGCTCGACGAGCGTGCTGAAGGATGCCGAGGGACGGATGATTCCGGCCTCTAACCCGGCCGGTGTCGAGACCTGCGCCGTCTGTCACGGCCCGGGTGGGGTCGCCGACGTGGCGAAGGTGCACAACGTCATACCGTCACAACCCTGAAGACTGGCCGCTTGCGATCGGTGTCAGGGGAGCGAGTGATGAGGATTGCCGTGTCAGCACCGAGCGGGCGGGAGATCGCACACGCTTGTGAGTTTGGTCCGATCCCACGCGTCGTGCGGCTTGGCGTCGCAGTGCTCATCGCCGCCCTTGCCGTGTGCCGCGCCGTCGCCGATACGCCGCCCGCGCCGCCGGCTCCCGCCTACAGCCACAAGGGTGCCGACACCTGCCTGGGGTGCCACGACGACGCGTCGCTGATGGGGCTGTTCCGTACCAAGCACGGCCGTCCTACGATCCCGGGTGCGCCTTTCGGGCACGGAGGTCTGCAGTGCGAGTCCTGCCATGGGCCTGGTGATGCCCACGCCAAGGCCCGGGGCAAGGAACCCGCGGGCATCGTCGACTTCAGCCACAAGGGCATCAGCAGCGTCGCCGTGCAGAACGGCAAGTGCCTCGCGTGCCATCAGACGAATACAGCACACCTGTGGAGCACAACCGCACACGCGGCAGCCGGGGTTGCGTGCGCCGATTGTCACAGCGCACACGCGGCGCTTGATCCGGTGCGGCAGGTTGCGACACAGCCGGAAGTGTGCAGCGGCTGCCACGAATCGCAGCACAGCAACCTCCTGAAGCCGTTCCATCACCCGCTGCACGAAGGCAAGATGGCCTGCACTTCCTGTCACGCGGCGCACGGCTCGAACGGGCCGAGCAGCCTCGTCAGGGAATCCGTCACCGAGACCTGCACGATGTGCCACGCGGAGTACCGCGGGCCGTTCCTCTGGGAGCATCAGCCGGTGGGCGAGGACTGCGACAACTGCCACGAGCCGCACGGCTCGGTGCAGCCAGCGCTCCTCAAGGTCCGCACGCCGTTCCTCTGCCAGCAATGCCACGAAGGGCAGGGCCACCCTTCCGCGCCGATGACGCCACAGGGGCTGCCGGGCGGCGGCACGCCGAGTCAATTCCTGGTGGGCAGCGCTTGCCTCAATTGTCATTCGCAGGTCCACGGCTCGAATCATCCCTCCGGACAGGCACTGATGCGCTAGGCGCCATGGCATGAAGCGAGACAGACCCGCACTGCTCCGCCCGCTCGCCCTGACCGTAGCGGCGAGCCTCGCGTCCGGCGGCGCCGTGGCCGCCGAGCCTGAGGTCGATACCAGCAACTGGAAGTGCGAGCAGTGTCCGTTCTACAGCGGCTACGAGGGCGTGGCCGAGATCGGCGCCTTTGGGGCGAGCGGGGCAAACGACAGCTACGGCCGCTTCACCGGCGTCGATGCAGGTCACGTGTACGTTGACGCTGCGGCGAGCGGCGCGCTGCAAAAGGCCGACGGCACTTACCTGAAGTACGATCTTCAGAACCTCGGCCTTGCATCGCGCGACGGGATCATCGAGGCCGGCCAGGACGGGCGCTATGGGATCGCGCTCGCCTACGACGGCCAGCCGAACCGGCTCTACGACGACACCGTGACGCCGTTCCGCGGCGTTGGCAGCGGAATGCTCACGTTACCGAACGGCTGGGTGCATGCGGGCTCGACCGCCGCCATGACCGACCTCGATTCAAGCCTCGGCCGCTTCGATCTCGGCTACGACCGGCGCACGGTGACGCTCTCGGGTCGCTACCTCCTGGGCTCCGCCTGGACTTTCTACAGCAAGCTGAGCCGCCAGGAAAAGGAGGGCATCGACCTGATCGGTGCGAGCTTCCTGACACAGGCCGTCGAGCTGCCGGCGCCCATCGACTATGTGACCACGGACTTCGAGGCCGGTGCACGCTGGTCGGGCGAGCACTCGAGCCTGCGGCTGGAGTACAGCGGCTCGTGGTTCGATGACAACACGGACTCGCTCAGCTTCGTGAATCCCTACCCGCCGATCGTTCCCGGCTCCACCAGCGGCCAGCTGGCGCTGCCGCCGAGCAACGACCTGCAGCGGGTTGCCGCCTCGGGAGATATCCACTTCCCGCAGCTGGCGACGACACTTACGTTCGCCGCCTCGGTCGGCCGGCTGAGTCAGGATGAGACGTTCCTGCCGCTCAGCACGCTGCCCGGATCGCCCACACTCGGGATCGGGTCGCTCGATGGCGACCTGCGCCTGAGCCATTACTCGATCGGACTGTCATCGCGCCCGCTGTCGCGGTTGTACCTGCGCGGCACGGCGACTTATGACGGGCGGGACGATCAGACTCCGGTCATCACGGTGCCGTCCTATATCGTGACCGACACCTTCCCCGGAGGAGCGGCCACAGCGCTGCGCTACGGCCAGGATCGCTCAAGGGCTGAAGGCAGCGCCGACTTCACCGCAACCCGCTGGCTGCGCCTCGGCGTGGGCGGCAAGTACCAGGAGGTGCATTACGCGCCGGGCCAGGTCGTCGATTGGAGCCAGGACGGCCAGGGCTGGGGGCGCGCCATCGTCACGCCGCACGCGGGTGTGACGTTGACGCTCAAAGGTGGCGGTGATACGCGCAAGGCCCCGCCCTTCAACGTGCTGGCGCTTCCGGTGCTCGAAAACCCGCAGATTCGCGAGTACGACATCGCGCCCCGCGACCAGCGCTTCTACTCGTTGACTGGAGCCTGGGCGATCAGCCCGACGATGACCTGGTCGCTCGAGGGGTTCATCGCGAACGACGACTACCCGTTGTCGGCCCTCGGCCTGCAGAGCGCGCACGAGCGTCGTGCCGCCAGCACGCTCACCTACGCACCGCACGAGCGCCTGAGCCTCTACATCGAGGGGGGCTACCAGACGCTCGACTTTGCGCAGAGCGGTTTCACCGGCGCCTTCACCGCCCCCTGGGCGGTCATCAATGCCGAGCGCTTCTGGAGCACAAGCGCGGGGCTGCACCTGGTGCTGCGCGCCCGCTGGGACCTGAATCTCGACTACACGCACGCGCCGTCTTATGCGAACAGCGACACCCTCGTCGGCGGACTCGCGCAGGCTTTCCCCGAGAACACGACCACGCTCGATTCGGTGCGCTTTGACCTGCGCTACCACTGGACCTCCGCGCTGTCGGTGCACCTGCGCTATGCGTACGAGAAGTACGACACGAGCGACTGGGCGCTCGCAGGCGTCGGGCCAGCGACGCTGCCGAATCAGCTGAGCGTCGGGCGCAATCTCTACAACCACGACGTCAACCTCATCGGTCTGACGGTGAGGTACAGTTTCGAAGCGCCGTACACGCCGCGGGCCTCGACCGACTGACCCTGAAGGATCGGCCCGCGCCGGCGAGAACCGGGTGCCGTTAGAAGCCGAGGGAGAGCAGACTGATCGCGGTGACGACGGTAATCGTCAGCGCCCCGCCGTAACAGGCGAGCTTTGCGAGCGCGCCGGTCCGCAGGCCGAGATCGTGCAGGCTGTGGAAGATGCGGTGCATCGCATGCCAGGCGAACAGTGCTATGACCATGAAGAGGCATGCCTTGCCCCAGCCGTTTCGGGCGAATGCGAGCAGGCGTGCGTAGCCGAGCAGGCCCGCAGGCAGCCCTGCGCCCAACGGCGCGGCGATGCCGGTGATGAAGCACCAACATCGGGCCCAACAGCGCTGCCAGCATCCCGCCCGCACCGAACAGCACCCAGAAGACCGGTGCATTGGAGCGCTTCACGGCCGCCACCACCAGGCGAGCGCGAAGAACGCAACGCAAGCCACCACGGTCGCAGTCCAGCCGCTGCGGGTGATCGTCGCGGCCGACACGCGCCGGCCGCCAATAAACATCGCCGGCAGGGTCTTTGGCATGATCTCGAACCAGGTTACTGCGTGGAACACCATTGCGCCGAGCAGCACCAGGTGCAGCAGCACCGACCATGGTGAGCGCAGCGCCGCCAGCCATCCGTTCCACGCGGCCTCGCCCTGGGCCAGCCGCGCGACGCCTAGCGTCAGTATGATGGCGTAGACCAGCACGCCGACCGCGGTCGCCTCGCGCAGCATGTAGCGCACGAAGAACGGATCGCGGCGCCACCAGCCGCGCATGGGTCGTACGTACGGCCGCCGGCCGCCAGCCACGTAGCTCATGCCGGCCCTCGCTTGCGGCCCAGGAAGCGCAGGAAGTAGTCCTCGGCGCTGTCGGCCTTGTTCTGGTTCACCGCGTTGGCCGGGTCCACCCGCTTCGGACACACCTCCGAGCAATAACCCGACCGCCGTGCAGGTCCAGACGCCTTCCTCGGCGTTCAGGACCGGCATCCGCTCGGCGCGGCCGCCGTCGCGCGAATCGGCGTTGTAGCGATGCAGCAGCGCCAGCACGCCGGGACCGATGAAATCCGGATTCAGCCCGTACTGCGGGCAGGCGGCGTAGCACAGCATGCAGTTGATGCACGACGCTGAACTGCTCGTAACAGCTCCAGCTGCGCGGGCGTCTGCAGGTACTCGCCCTGCGACGAGCGTGCGCGGCTCCCTCGGGATGAGGTACGGCTTGATGCTCTCGAGCTTGCTGACGAAATCGTCGACGCTCACGACCAGGTCGCGCTCGATCGGCAAGTGCGCCAGCGCCTCGACCCGCACCGGGCCCGGCAGCAGCTCGCGCAGGAACGTCTCGCACGCCAGCTCGCGGCTTGCCGTTGATCATCATGCCGCAGCTGCCGCAGATCGCCATGCGGCACGACCAGCGGAAGCTCAGCGTGCCGTCGAGCTCGTCCTTGATGTATTGCAGACCCTGCAGCACCGACATGTCGTCGCGTGAACGGCACGTCGTAGCTCTGCCACGACGGGCTGCTCGTCCTGCTCGGGTCGGTAGCGCAGCACCCGGATCTCGATGGCTTGCGGCTCAGCCATGCGCAGCTCCTCCGCCCGCGTCGGGACCGCCTCGCCCGCCGCGCCATAGGCGCGCGTGCCGGGTTGCGAGCGGGTGATTTTCACCGGCCCGTAGCCGATGCGCGGCGCTCGTCGCCGCGCATAGAAGGCCAGCGTGTGCTTGAGGAAGTCGGCGTCGTCGCGCTGCTCGAAGCCGTCGAGGCGCTGGTGCGACCCGCGCGATTCGCGGCGCTCGAGCGCCGAGTGCGCCATCGCCTGCGCCACGTCGAGCAGGTAGCCGAGCTCGATGGCGAGCAGCCATTCGGTATTCCAGGCGCTGCGAGTGGTCGTCGACCCCGCACACGCCGGTAGCGCTGCTTGAACTCGCGCCAGCTTGTCGCAGGTGGCCTGCATCGTCCGCGCCGCGTGCGATAGATACCGCAGCCGTCCTCCATGCTCTGCGGCCATCTCGCTTCCGCAGCGTCGCGATGCGCTCCGTGCCGCCCTCGCGGTGCGATCGAGCAGCTCCAGCGCGCGCGCCTCGCGCATCTTCGGCGAAGCGCCTGCAGCCGTCGGAGTCGCCGTGGGATGCCGTGCTTGCGCGTAGCGCGCGGCCTCGACGCCGGCCACCTTGCCGAACACGAGCAGCTCGGTCAGCGAATTCGAGCCGAGGCGGTTGGCGCCGTGGATGCCGACGCTGGAGCACTCGCCCACCGAATACAGGCCGGGCAGCGGCGACGCCGTCCTGCCGTCGGCCATGATGCCGCCCATCGTGTAATGCACGGCGGGCAACACCGGGATCGGCGCATGTGCCGGATCGACGCCCAGGTATTCCACAGCCAGTTCGTAGATCTGCGGCAGGCGCTCGCGCAGCTTGAGCTTCTCCCAGGTGGCGCAGGTCAAGCTGCACGACCTCGCCATGCGGGCCCGCGATCGTGCGACCCTTCTGCTTCTCGTGCCAGTAGGCCTGGCTCAGGCGGTCGCGCGGACCCAGCTCCATCGCCTTGTTGCGCGGCGTGGGCTCGGCCGGCCCGAGGCCGTAGTCCTGCAGATAGCGGTAGCCGTCCTTGTTCAGCAGGAAACCGCCTTCGCCGCGGCAGGCCTCGGTGAACAGCAGTCCCGTGCCCGGCATGCAGGTCGGGTGGTATTGCACGAACTCCATGTCGCGCAGCGGCACGCCGTGGCGGTAGGCGAGTGCCATGCCGTCGCCGGTGACGATGCCACCGTTGGTGTTCTCGCGGAACACGCGGCCCGCGCCTCCGGTGGCGATGATCACGGCCTTGGCCTGAATGAGCGTGAATTCGCCGCTGGCGATCTCGATCGACGAGCACGCCCTGCACCCGGCCGTCATCGACGATCAGGTCGACGCAGAAGTGCTCGTCGAAGCGCTTGATCGACGGATACTTGATCGAGGTCTGGAACAGCGTGTGCAGCATGTGGAAGCCGGTCTTGTCGGCGGCGAACCACGTGCGCTCGATCTTCATGCCGCCGAACGCGCGCACATTGGCGTGGCCGTCGGCCGTGCGGCTCCATGGGCAGCCCCAGTGCTCCATCTGCACCATTTCCTCGTGCGCGTGGCGCGACGAAGTACTCGACCACGTCCTGCTCGCACAGCCAGTCGCCGCCGGCGACCGTGTCGTGGAAATGATCTTCCAGGCTGTCGTGCGCCAGCGTGACGGCCGCCGCGCCGCCCTCGGCCGCCACGGTGTGGCTGCGCATCGGATAGACCTTGGAGATCAGCGCAACGGTGAGCGCTGGGTCCGACCTCGGCGACCGCGATCGCGGCGCGCAGGCCTGCACCGCCTGCGCCGACAATCGCGACGTCGACCGTGAAGGTGTCCATGCGCGCTAGCGCACCAACAAGCCAGCTTCTGGTACAGCCCTCCGAAGTAGGTCTGTTTCGACCAGGACGCCAGCTGCGGCACATCCGGCATAAACTCGCTGATCTGGTGCGTCCACAGATCCATCGCGAAGGGCTCCAGCCGGCGGAACACGGCCCGCATCAGCGGCCGCAGCGGATGCCAGCGGACGGCCGATGATAATCCACGACGATGATCTTACCGCCCCCGGACCACCCGCACCGCCTCGGCGAGCGTCGAGGAGCGCACGTGCCGCGGCTGCTCGTGCAGCAGGAAGAACAGCAGCACCTGGTCGTAACTGGCATCCGGACAGGCGAGCAACGAGGAGTCGCCGTGTACCAGTGAGACCCGCGTCCGGCGGCAGCTTCCGGCCGAGATTCTTCAGCTGGATCGGCAGGATGTCGACCACGTCGAGACGCGCATCCGCCTCGAGACGCCTGTGGAGCTTGACCGTCAGGTCGCCGTACACACACGCTACCTGCAGCGTTCGACCCCTGACGGTTGCGCCCAGCTCGGCGAGCGCGGCGTCGCGCAGCCGCGCGTAGTTGCCAAACAGGATCAGGTTGACGAGCCAGTCGCGCTCAAACAATCGCACAGCGCGCGGGTGGACGTAGGCCCACCAGTACACCTGTCGCAGATAATGGGGAATGCCCAGCGCCAGCGGCCCTGCCTGCTCGTCTTTAAGCGCCGGAGTCATGGGGCGCGACTTTCATACTAGGCGCAGCATATCGTGCGCGGCCCGCTGCTACCGTAGGTAGATCCCGCAGCGGTAATTCGTCACTGTCAGACTCTCAGCGAGCCGCGCCCCGATCTTCAGGACGCGCCCCTCACGGCCCTTCGTCGGCGCCCAGCGGGACCTCGTGCACGACACCCTTGTGGCAGTCGATGCAGGTCTTGCCATTCGCCTGCATCTGCTCGTGCTTCTTCTGTGCCGAGTGGTCCTGGGCGCTCAGGTCGAAGGCCGCCGCGTTATGGCAGGCCCGACACTCGCGCGAGTCGTTGGCCTTCATGTAGGCCCAGACGTGGCGCGCCATGCGGGTCTTCTGCGCGTCAAATTTCGCCTGCGTGTCGATCTCGCCGGTCAGGTGGCCCCAGATTTCTCCGAGCGCCTGGACCCTGCGGATCAGCATGGGCACGGCCGGCCCCGGTTCGTGGCAATTCCCGCAACCGGCCTGCACGCCGAAGGGGTTCTTGTAGTGAGCGCTGTTGTGCCAGGAGGGCGCGGCGAACGCGCTCATCTCGTGGCAGGCATTGCTGCAGAACGTCGCGGTGCTCGTCGCCTCGAGGAACTTGTCAGTGGCGGCAAAGAAGGCCAGGCCGAGCACGAAGAACAGCAAGCCGCCCAGAGGAATTCCGAGCAGCCACTTGCGTCTCGGGGACGCCCACACTCGCGCACACATGCGCCCCCATGCGCTGCCCGGTCCGTCTCCGCTCGGCTGGTTCACGAGTGCCTTCCGTGCCGCTCGCTATGGTTCGCTCGCGTAGTAATTCGCCAGCGCCTCGACGTCCGCGGCGCTCAGCTTGCCGGTCACGTCCTGCATTTTCTTCGGCTGCTCCCGCTTGCCCTGCTGATACGCTGTGAGACTGGCTTTCAGCCACGGAAGCGGCTGGCCCGCGAGGATGCCGGCGTCATCGGACGGGTCCTTGCCGCCGGCGGAATGGCACTTCTTGCAGTCGCGCTCGTGCAGCAGCTTGCCGGCGGCTGCCTTGCCGGCGTCCGCGGGTTGCTTCTGGGCAACGTAGGGGAGCTTTGAGTAAGAGTCAGCCAGGTCGGCAATCTGTGCATCGCTCAGATCCTTCGCCACGGTGCACATATCACCCGTGCGGCTGGTATCGCCGCGCTTGTAGTTCACCTTTGGGCAGGGCGCGGTCTTGGCGCGGTAGGCCTTGAGCGCATCGCTGTGAACGGTGGCGGAGACGCCGGCAATGGTCGGTACATCCTGAGCCGTGCTGGCACCCTTATCCCCATGACACTCGGCGCAGGATGCGGCGAGCTTGGCGTCCACGGCTGCGTAGCTCGCAGCAGGCAGGAGAAGTGCGGTCACGAGAACCAGGCGAGAGATATTCAAAGTGCCTCCCCGGGGTGCAGGCTGAAGTTATTGTCCCGATGACTCCCGTTCAGTTCGGCGGCGAGGCGTCGAGCCTGTGCAAGCTAGCTCAAGGTAAATATATTCTGCAACCGGTTGCCTCATATTCTCAAGCTCAATCCGCGCGGCGACTTCGACAACGATTCCGGCCATGAAGATCGATAAGGTTTCCCGGTTGCTGCCCTTCACTTGCGAGCAGCTATTCGATCTTGCCGCCGATGTCGAGCGCTACCCCGAGTTCCTGCCGGGCTGGATATCGGCGCGGGTTGTGACGCGGGAGGACAATGTGCTCCATGTCGAGCAGGTCCTCGGCATCGGCCCGGTGCGCCTGAGATTCGACTCGCGGACCGTGCTGCATCGTCCGGAGCGAATCGACGTGACCTCATCCGACCGGCCCTTTCGCCATTACCGGTTGACCTGGCTCTTTGCGCCGGGCTCCGTCGTGTTCTGTAACCTCAGCGTCACGGTCGACCTGGAGTTGCAGTCCGGCTTGCTGCAGCACGTCGTGAACCAGGTCCTGCCGGTATCCATCGAGGGCGCCATTAGCGCCTTTGAGGCTCGTGCCAACCGTCTATATGTACGCCGCGACGGTTAATTGATAATTTTGGGTCGACCCTTGGAGTAACGCCACGTCCATACTCTTGCCACCGTTCTGGTTGATTCGTGCGGCGGTGGCAGCCGTGTGGCTGTATGAGGGCCTGTGGTGCAAGCTGCTGCGCGGCCAACCGCACGAGTTCAAGGTTGTTGCAGCCGTGCCCCGCCTTGGCCCGGCCGACGGGGCAGTTCTTCTGCGAGCGCTCGGTGT
The DNA here is from genome assembly GCA_963793895.1 of uncultured Gammaproteobacteria bacterium. Taxonomy (GTDB): domain Bacteria; phylum Pseudomonadota; class Gammaproteobacteria; order Steroidobacterales; family Steroidobacteraceae; genus 13-2-20CM-66-19. The sequence continues at coordinate 351,850 of CAWCBV010000003.1, read as the reverse complement.
CGCGGAGGTCGCCTTGGCGCTGTGGACGCTCAGCGCTGCCGCACCGCTGCAATGCGCGGTGGCACAGACGTTGCTGCTCCTCGCGCTCAATGGCGGCGGGCTGCTCTGGGCCCGCCACATCATCCACGATCCGGCGGGAATGATCGTCAAGAATTTCGCATTTCTGGTGCTGGTGTGGGTCGGCGCGAGCCTGCCCGCGAGGCCATGACTACAGCGATCGCCGATACCGCCTGGAACCGTGGCCGTTTCGACGCCCGGCGCGGTCCCGGCGCGCTGCTGTTCGGCCGCATGTATGAAGATGCCTCGATCGAGCTCAATGCGTTTCCCCACGGAGGGCGCGTGTTTTGCATCGCCTCTGCGGGCTGCACCGCGATGGCGCTCGCGCCGCGGCACGAGGTGGTGGCGGTCGACATCAATCCCGTCCAACTGGCCTACGCTGCCGGGCGTTTCGCGGGCCGGCGCAGTGAGCGCGGGACGGCCGAGCGCTTTCTGGCGTTCGCCCGCAGCTTCGCGGCGCTCGTGGGCTGGCGGCGGTCGCGCTTGCGGGCGTTCCTAGACCTTTGGGACCCCGCTGAACAGAGCGCGTTCTGGCGGGAGCATCTCGACACGGCCCGATTTCGCACGGCGTTTGACGGGCTGCTGTCGCTCGCCGCCCTGCGCACAGTCTACGCCGCGCCGTTCCTTGATTTCCTGCCGCTTCACTTTGGTTCAATCATGCGCCGCCGCATGGAGCGCTGCTTTGCCCTGCATGCCAACCGCACGAACCCCTACGCGCGGGCGCTGCTGCTGGGCGAGCTGCCCGATGACTCGCCACCGCCGGAAGCTCAGAACATCCGACTGGTCCACGCCGACGCCGCCGGCTTCCTGGAGCGCGAACCGGCAGGGAGCTTTGGCGGATTCGCGCTTTCCAACATCCTCGACGGCGCCGCGTCGCAGTATCGCAGTCGGCTCATCGCGGCCGTCAGACGCGCCGCTGGCCCGGACGCGCAGGTGGTGATGCGCAGCTTTCGCGAAGGGCGCGGCAACCTTGGCACTAACCGAGCGGCGGACGATCGCGCGATGCTGTGGGGCATCGTGGACGTGGGGCCGGCGGCGAGTCTGTCATGAAGCGGCAAACCTCGGTCGTTACGCGCGGGAAGATTACTGCTCCTGCGGCAAAGGTTTGGCACAACCTGATGTTCTACGAGCAGATCGAGGACTTGCCGCCGCTGCACCTGCGACTGCTGCTGCCATTGCCGATCCGCACCGACGGCTCGAAACTGACCGTGGACGGTCAGGCGCGGTGCCTGTACGAGGGGGGTCACCTGCTGAAACGCGTGACTCGGATCGAACCGAGCCGGCTTTATGAGTTTGCCGTGGTCGAGCAGCAGCTCGCCCTTCCCCGGGGCGTGCTTCTCTGCGGTGGTTCCTACATGCTGCGGGAATTGCCAGGGAGCCGCACCGAGCTCGCGGTGACTACGCGGTACGTAAGCGAACGCGGTCCACGCTGGCTATGGCGGCCGGTCGAAGCCATCATCTGCCACCTGTTCCACCGGCACTTGCTGTCGGCCATTCAAAAGAAAGCAGAAGTGCAGCCAGAGCCCGTTTGAACCGCTGCATCCCCGCGCATACGTGTTGCGCTGCAGGGGCATGCGTTTGCTTCGCTCATGCGCGGGGTTCATTGGCAGGGCGGGTAACTGCGCGCAACGAGCCCGTCAATGCCGCATGGCGTCATTTCGCTACGACGGTGGCAATTCTGGAGTTGACGTGAATGTTTCTTGAGTGAAGACCGGGTGTCTGACCGTGACGGTCAAACGCGAGGTACACGCCCGGCCGAAAGATCAGGCAATGGGTAGACCCGCCGAAGTGCGTCGAAACGTTGGAATGGCGCTAATCGCTTCGGCGATCGTCGACGACACGATCGGATGGGTCATCGTGGCGATCATTTCCGGCCTGGCGGCTCACGGACGGGTGGACACAGTTGCCGTGGGTGAGCGCGTGCTCGGAACGGCCGTCTCGTCGCGAGCTTTACGCTCGGCCGGCGTCTTGTCTTCAGCATCATCCGCTGGACCAACGACGCAATTGTCGTCATCACGGGCACGATGGCACTCACGACGTATCTGATCGGCGTCAATACCGTGCTGCGTGCCTTCGTCGCCGGGATCCTCATCGGCGAGTCGCCGATCCTGACCCGCCACATCGACGAACAATTGCGAGGCCTGGTGATCGCTCTGTTCATGCCCACCTTCTTTTCGCTTGCCGGCCTGCATGGCGATTTGACGCACCTGCTGAATTCGACCCTCTTCGTTTTGACCATCGGACTGATTTTGATCGCCAGTGTCGGCAAATTCGCCGGGGCGTTCTTCGGGGGCGCTGTCGGCGGTCAGAGCGCCCGCGAATGCTTAGCGCTCGGTTGTTAGGTATTGACCCGGATTGGCGCACAAGACAGATGAAGGTACAAAGACACCGTGTGCGGCAACGCGCCGCCTCGGGAGTGAGATGATGCAAAACGAGCGTGTGCGCCACATTATGACCGAAGCGGTGGTTTGGATCGATGTCGGAGAACCGGTCGTCGAGGTGCTGCGGATATTCGCCAACTATCCCGTGCACCATCTGCCGGTGGTCGATGGCGCGGAGGTCAAGGGCATGCTCAGTTCTGCAGACATGCTCAAGCTCGAGCACTTCATTCCAAAGTCTGGCATCCAAGGATCCGCGGCGCTGCTGAACGAGCGGTTCAAGGTCGATACTTTGATGCGTCGCCCCGTCATTACAGCGAAGCTGGACGACACGATTGCCGAGGCAGCGTCACGCATGGTTACGCACGGGGTACATGCGCTGCCGGTCGTCAACGACGGCAACAAGCTGGTGGGAATCGTCACCACCACCGATGTCATGCAGGCACTTCTGCATGGCATCGGCATTAAACCAGTAGCGGCGCGACCAGATGCGAGTCACAAGCTCACCGATATGGAGATGCGTCACGCCATCGAAGCGGCAAAATCCGCGATGTTAAACGGCGCTGCTGCCGAGGGGATCGAGGCTGCGCTGCTGCACCTGCGTGAACGCAACGTGCTGCTGGAGTCCTTACGAGCGGACGTGGCTCGCTATCTGCGCGGCGGACACGACCTGCACTTGCACGCGCGTCTGCTCAAGAATCTCGATCAGCTGCACCAACAGACCGAGCTTTCGACACCGCTGTGAGCGATTGGTGACGGCGCTGCTGGACTCCGCAGCCTATCCCCACGCGGTGAGCGCCGTGCGCGGCCTCGAAACCCATCTTTCCTGGGTGTTTCTTACCGGCGAGTTCGCCTTGAAGAAGCCCGTCAGCTTTCCGTTCTTCGACCTGCGCTCGGCTGAGCGCCGGGCGTTCTTCTGCGCAGAGGAATTGCGCCGCAACCGTTGTTTGGCTCCGAAGCTTTACCTTAATGTGTGCCGGGTAACGCTCTGCACGAGGAGCTGCCGCAGCCCGCTGAGGATCAACCTTGGGGGCGGCCGGAGGGCCTGAGTGGCGCGCCGCATGATGAGCGGAGGACTACTAGTTATAGCTCGCGGAACATGAATCTGTAATGCTGATGTTATGCAACGCATGATCGCCTTTTGCCTTAACGGTCGACACGTAAGCTTGAACGCCGATGAAAATCGCACGCTCCTGTGGGTGCTGCGGACTGATCTTGCGCTCACCGGCACCAAGTATGGTTGTGGAGCAGGCTACTGTGGCGCGTGCACGGTGATCGTCGACGGTAAGGCTTTGCGTTCTTGTCTGGCCAGCCTCAAGGACATTGCGGGCAAGAGCGTGCTCACGATTGAGGGGCTTGCCCACAAGGGTGAATTGCATCCGTTACAGCAAGCATTCATCGATCATGGGGCTTTTCAGTGCGGCTACTGCACGTCGGGAATCCTGCTGACGGCGCTCGCATTGCTTCGCGAAACGCCAAACCCCTCGCGCGAGACGATCGTCTCCCGCCTGGACGGTAACCTGTGCCGCTGCGGCGCGCATCAGAGAATCCTCGCCGCCATTGAATCTGTCGCGGGCAAGGGACGAGTGTTGTCGTGAGTCATTCTCAGGCACTCAGCCGGCGCAGATTCTTACAGCTGTTTGGCGGAGGTGTGGTCGTATTCGTGGCACTCGGGCCGGCGGAATCGTCCGCCCAAGAGGCGAGCCGCCTCTATCCGCAGGATCCTAACGCGTATCTCGTGATCGGCAAGAACGGCCGCGTCACGGTGTTTTCCGGCAAGATCGAGATGGGCCAGGGCGTGTTGACCTCGCAGGCGCAAATGGTCGCCGAAGAGCTGGGCGTGGCTCTCGACTCGGTAGATATGGTGCTGGGCGACACCGACAGATGTCCGACCGATATGGGGACCTTTGGCTCCCTGACCACACGCATGTTCGGGCCCGCACTGCGCGCCGCAGCCGCTCAGGCGCGCGTCGAGCTGCTGGCGCTGGCTGCGCGAAGGTTGCAAGTTGTGCCGGAGAGGTTGCTGGTCAAGCAGGGCATAATTTCCGTTGCCGGGCAGCCTGATCGGCGCGTGAGCTACGGCGAGCTTTCGCAGGGCGCGAGAATCGTCCGCACCGTTCACAGCGACGCCGTCTTGCGCAGCGCTGCGGATTTTGAAGTGATGGGAACTTCACCCAGGCGGCTCGATGCGCTGGAGAAGGTCACCGGGAAGTCCAAATACGCCGCGGACATCCGCATTCCGGGTATGTTGTATACGAGGCTGCTGCGGCCAACAGCGCATGGTGCAACATTGCGGCAGCTCGACACTTCTGCGGGGGAGCATCTGCCTGGCGTCATGCTCGTTAACCAGGACGGATTGGTAGCAGTGCTGCATGCCGACCCGGAGGCCGCGGACGAGGCTGCGGGGCGCATCAAGGCAAGCTGGCTCGCATCCACATCGAAGCTCGATCCAGACACCATCCAAGAACATCTCGTGACGCATGCGGGTACGCCGAAGATCCTGGCACAGCGCGGCGATCTGCCCGCTGCGCGCGGGAGTGCCGCGCGCCTGTTTGAGGCGAGCTACCAGAAAGGTTACGTCGCACATGCCCCCCTCGAGCCACATGCCGCCGTGGCCGAGGTCAAGGCGGGAAGAGCGACGGTGTGGGCATCCACGCAGACGCCATTCCCCACACGGGATCGAGTGGCGAAGGCACTGGGATTTGACCCCACGCAGGTTCGCGTCATTACCCCGTTTCTGGGCGGCGGCTTTGGCGGCAAGAGCGCGGACGCTCAGGCAATCGAGGCGGCACGGTTGGCGCAGATCACGGGCAAGCCGGTACAGGTTGCCTGGTCTCGCGCAGAGGAATTTTTCAACGACACCTTTGATCCGGCTTCGGTGGTGAAGATCGTATCGGGCCTTGAAAGCAATGGCACGATCTCGCTATGGGATTCGATCGTCTACGCTGCGGGTGAACGCGGTGCGGTGGCCTGCTACGCCATACCGAATGCCCGGTTTCGCTCGAGCGGGGGTGCTTCCTACGGTCCGCCCGGTCCGCAGGGCACCTTACATCCGTTTGCCGTGGGACCCTGGAGGGGACCAGGCGCCAACATGAATACCTTTGCCATCGAGTCTCAGATCGACACGATGGCGGCCGCCGCCGGTGAGGACCCGCTGGCCTTCAGGCTTCGCAATCTGACTGATCCGAGAATGCGCAAAGTGCTGCAGGCCGCGGCCGCGGCCTTTGGCTGGCAGGCCGGCGCTGCGCCGAGCAAGAGGGGTTTCGGCATAGCGTGCAACATCGATGCCGGCACCTACGTCGCAACGATGGCCGAGGTCAACGTGGATTCGACGACCGGACAAGTCAAAGTGGCGCGCGTGGTGTGTGCGCAGGACATGGGAATCGTCGTCAATCCGGAAGGCGCCAAGATGCAGATCGAAGGTGGAATAATCATGGGCCTCGGATATACCCTGTCCGAGGAGCTTCGCTTCCTCGGCGGCCATATTCTCGACCGAAATTTCGGGTCGTATGCGATCCCGCGCTTCTCCTGGGTTCCACAGATCAACGCCGTACTGGTCAGGAATGACGATCTGGCGCCGCAGGGCGGCGGGGAGCCTCCGATTACGACGACCGGCGCGGTGATTGCCAACGCGATCTTCGACGCGACCGGCGCCCGACTGTATCGATTGCCGATGACACCTGCACGCGTCCGAGCGGCCTCAGCAAGTTGAACGCAAACGCCTCCGGAAATCCTGGCGGTGCGGGGAGCGGACGGCCAGGTTAGCCCCAAGGACGTTGCGGTCTTTCGGAATCGCTGGGTAATCGAGAAAGAGAGCATGACATCGAGCGCGATTACGAAGCCGAAAATGACCGTAAAGAAGTCGATCGTCAACGCCGTGATGTAGGCTGCGGCGCTTTAATGGAGGCCTTCTAAAACGTAGCCAAGCATCGCCAGTGTCACAGCGGAGCCGAATACAACGAAGACCGCGAATATTGCGGGCGGCGGTCCTTGGCCGACCACCTTGCGGCGTCGGCGTGGGTAGGTGACCTGAAGAGACAGAATCGGTAGTGCAAAATGCACACCAGAGCCTCGCCAAATCCACTTTTCCTGAATGTCGTAGAGCGCAAATAGCGCCGGCAGCAGTCGCTCCCGCCGTCAATTCGAAAATGTGTGTCATGACCATTTTTGCAAGGTATCTGTCAAGCAGTGACAACCTCGCTCCAGCGGCTGGGCGGAGGGTCAACAAGAGCGCCGAGAACCCCGCGAACGTGATCATCAGGCCGGCCAATGTGTACAAAAGGGTTGCACCTTTGATTTCCATGTTGTGCTCGCACCTAAGGACCAAGGTCGTTTTGGGCCTGAAGGCACGTCTTCCTGAAATCTCGCGTGCGTGCTGTCCGCGGCTCAGAACCACGTGCTAGCGACCTGAGCTTGCTGAGACCGTGATAGGTCGGGTCCGCGGAACCCCATTTTTATTGCATCGCAGGTTAAATCACACCCAACTGCTCAAGCCCGCCTGCCAGTCGTCCATGAGCTACGGCCGTGCAGCGCGGCCGAGGCGCGCCATGTAGTCCGCAAGACCTGCCAGCTCGTCCGTCGAGCAACTCGCAATGAGGCGCGAGTGCTGTGCCTGCATGTTCGGCCGCCGTCCCTCGCGCGTGTCCTGCAGTTGGCGCTGCAGATACTCGTACTGTTGCCCCGCCACGCGCGGCACGAAGCGCTCGTCATTCCCCTCGCCGTGTGCGCCGTGACACGATTCGCAGCGGCGCGCGTAGAGTTCAGCGCCCTGCTCGAGCCAGCGCCCCGGGCCCGGGGTCGTGGCGGCCGAGGGAGCGAGCCCGGCCACGTAAGCGGCTACGTCAGCTATGTCCTGGGTCCGCTGCAGCACGTGGCGACCCGCGATGCGCTGCATCGGGTCGTACCAGCGCACCCCGGTACGAAAGTCGATGAGCTCCTTGGCAATCACCCGGGCATGCTGACCGGCGATCTGCGGCGGCCAGCCGCTCGCATTCCCCTCGCCGTGAGCGCCGTGGCACTCGGTGCAAATGGCGAATGATCGCGCGCCGTGCGCGGTGTCTGCACTCGCGCCCAGAACCTCGTGCAGCTCCTCTTTGGCGCGTGCGGCTCCCGCCGGCGGCGCGGCCGACGCAATCGCTGCCAGGATCAGCACTGGGAGCAGCAGCAGCACTTGCGTGCCGGCCCGCGTTCGCAATCGCATCCGACCTCCGAACAACATCGCAGGGATCCCCAAGTGTTGCCTCGCTGCATTTGCCGCCGTTTTGAGGCAGCAAGTGTGCAAATATGTTATCAGGACAATCCACGTTAGACGCGAACGGACGGTGCATGCACTGGCTTTTTCGCTCTCGGCTGGCGGTGGGACACTCGGTGTCACAGCGATCGCCGGGCTCAGATCAGAGCTTCTTGACCACGACGCGTCCGGCTGAGTCCACAAAGACGTGATAGCGATTGCCGTCCTTGCAGGAGGCAGTGTAATCACTATCCCCGTTACGCTTTGAATCAACCACCTGATCGCACGGGAATCCCTGCAGGGCGATCGTGGCCTTGAGATCCCTGCCCAATGCCTGATCGTCGGCCGCAATTGCCTCTGTTGAGCCGAGCAACGTCAGCAGCGGAACAGCAAGAACAGTTAAGCGCTGGCCCATAACAACTCCGGTTGTTGAAATCAGATACTGGCAAACTTTTTCGGGTCACTCAGAACGCCCCAGATCGCCTCCCGCGAGGAGGAGACGGCGGTGGCCAGGGCGGGGTCATCATCCTGAAGAAGAGTCACTACCTTCAATAGCAGTAGTTCGAATTTCTGTCGCAACCCGGCGAGAGACGCCTCGGAGTTGCCGTTGTAGAAGGATCTGAACTGAGCCAGCAGATCATCGACCTGATTCTTCAGCGAGAGCTTGGTGAACAGGCCTATGGCGCGGGTATCTCTCAGGCGCTGTTCCAGGCCAGTCAGATCCAGCGCCGGGGTTGCGGCAATGGCGGTTCGCGGTGGCGCTACGGGCGGTGAGGACGGGTGTGTCGCCTCCGCAGCCGCGGACGTTGAGGCGATCTCAGGCTGCGAGGTCTTTCGGGATGATGGGCTGGATCGTACGGCGCCTGCCTGCGAGCGGGTCTTAGGCAAGACTGGCGCAGCGGCGGCGTCCGGAGCCGGGATGGTCTCAGGCAGGTTGACCGGGGGCACCGCAGCAGTAGGTGGGCTGGACGGCTGCGCCTCAAGCGCAGCGGAAGCTCCGGAGTTGTCCAGCGGCTGTGGTGCCGGCGTCGACGGAATCGTTGCGACGTGAGGCCCCGGCGGGCGCGCAGCGCCTCGCCCGTGCGTGCATCCGACCAGGAGCAGGAGCGTCGAGACTGAGGCGACGCAGAGTCGATTCACGCGTAGTTCCCACATGGTTGCAGCGCTGCAACGCATTGTAGTCCCGATCCCTGAGCGTGGACCTAACGACGGGTTACAGCGATTAAGAGCGGATTCCTCTGATAAGGTTTACCCGCAAATATGAAGCTACCGAACAATGACTCACTGGACCCGTGTGTCCGAGCGCGTAAAGAGGCACCGCAGCGCGCTTCGGGCAGCAGGCTGTGACCCGTGCAGAATTGGGGCCGAATCCGCGGCCGAGCCGAACGACGATGACGGGAAGCCTCGTCCAGCGTTGGTCAATCAGTCCGATTGGACGGACGCGCTGCTAGAATGATCACTGAAGGCGCATTGCTGGGGCTCGCGGCCGCACTGGGCGCCGGGCTGCTGATTGGTATCGAACGTGAACGCCGCAAGGGAACCGGGCCCCATCGCGCGCTCGCCGGTGTTCGGACGTTTACACTCGCGGCCGTGGCAGGCGCCGGCGCTCAATTGACTGGCTATCCCTGGCTCGTCGTCGCCGGCGCCGGGTTGATTGTTGCTCTAGCGGCTATCGGGTATTGGCGCGAGCGGTCCCGCGACCCCGGGGTCACGACCGAGGTCGCGCTCTTTGTCACCTATGTCATCGGTGTGGTCGCAGTGGGCCGGCCCTCCCTGGCCGCAGGCGGAGCGGTGGTCGTCACGACGCTGCTCGCGAGCCGAGGTTCGCTGCATCGGTTTTCGGTCGATGTGCTGAGTCACTCGGAACTTCGCGACGGACTCCTCTTCTGCGGTGCGGCGTTGGTCGTCCTGCCGCTGCTGCCGGAGCAAGGCGCCACGTGGTTGCCGGCCGTCAATCCACGTCGTCTCTGGGGACTGGTCGTGCTCTTCATGGGACTGCAGGCGTTGGGGTACGTGGCACTGCGCGCGTCCGGACCGCGCCTGGGCCTCGCGCTGTCCGGGCTCGCGAGCGGCTTTGTCTCGAGTACCGCCACGATTGCAGCCCTCGGCGCGCGGGCTCGAGAGGCGCCCGACTTGGCCGGTGCGTGCGTCTCGGGAGCCTTGTTTTCGACGGTAGCGACGGTCGTACTGCTCGCCGTAGTGGCGGCGACTGTGAACCCAGACGGCTTGCGTCTTCTCGGTCCCTCGCTCATCGCCGGGTTGATTGCGGCCGTCGCCGTCGCTGGTTTGAGCCTGCGGCATCGGCCCGGCACGGCTGGCCAGGAGGTGGGGCGCGGACGAGCGTTTAATCTTCTCTACGCGATCGGCTTTGCGGTGCTGCTCTCGGGGGTCACGGCCGCGATGGCCTATCTCACGGCTCGCTTTGGTCAGTTGGCGCTGCCCTTGGGCGCTGCACTCTCCGGTTTTTTCGACGTGCACGCGGCGGCGACATCCGTGCTGTCTGTTGGGGCGGCCGCTGAGATTCCGCCGGCTGAGCTTGTGACGGCCGTGCTGCTGGCTTTCACGACCAATACGACGAGCAAATTGGTAGCCGCAGTGAGCGCAGGGGGCCTCGCCTATGGCGCGCGTGTGGCGGGGGGATTGCTCTTTACTGCGCTCGCGATGTGGACGCCGCTGCTGTGGCCGTGACTTTGACGCCGCCCTGGCACCGCCGCACAGGCGTAGCGAGGTGCCGCTCAGTGAAGCACGTGCGACATCACCCGCGTGCCTGACGCGAGTCACTGGCTCGGTGCGCTGCTTCTCGTCATCGTGGCGAATGTCGCACCGTGGGCGGTCGGTCGGTACCTGTCGAGGTTTTGGCGGACGCCTTTGGACGGCGGGGCGATGCTCGCCGACGGGACGCGCGTCCTCGGCGACCACAAGACTTGGCGTGGTCTGATCGTAGGCGCGCTTGCCTGCGGTATAGTTGCATGGCTCTTCCAACTTTCGCCGTTCCTGGGCATCGCGTTCGGCAGCTTGGCGCTCGCAGCGGATACGGCGTCGAGCTTCATCAAGCGCCGCCTTCGACTCCAGCCGGGGACCGAAATTCCAGGGCTGGACCAACTACCCGAAGCGCTTGTACCGCTCCTTGTATTGGGACGCCCACTGGGGCTCCGCCTCATCGAAAGCGTCACAGTCGCCCTTGTCTTCCTGGTCCTGGACCTTGCCACAATTCGCCTGAGGCACCCAACCCACCGCTCGGACCAATGACGGAGCTGACAGACCATGCCAATCGCCTGGCATGGCATCGCAGTCACGAAAGCGATGCTCGAGGTGAGCGCGGCCCGATCGATGCCGACATTCTGCTGCGCCACGTCCTGCGGCGCGCTCTGCGCCGGGCGGGGTTGCCGCGGCTGCGCTTCCATGACCTGCGCCACATGGCCGGCACACTCATGCACGAGGCAGGTGTACCGCTCAAGCGTGCCCAGGAGATTCTCGGCCACGCCAATGAGCGCGCGACGCTCGCGATCTACACGCACTCGATGCGCCGCACTCGCGATGGCTCGGCTGACAAGATCGCCGCGCTGGCGGGACTCTCAGACGTGGGAAACAAACGGGAAACAATCGACTCCGCAGAACCTGAAGAAGTAGTGCTAAGTGATTGTTTAATTGGCTCCCCGGGTTGGAATCGAACCAACGACCAACGGATTAACAGTCCGACGCTCTACCGCTGAGCTACCGGGGAACAGGCAGGCCTTTGAGAAGGGCGCGAATTCTCAGGCAACCGGCCCAAAGGGTCAAGGAATCCGCGTCCGGTGCCGGCGGGGGTGCCTGAAAAACCGACCGTACGCGACGGCGTTGAGGGCCAGAAGGATCCCCGCCAGCACCCATTGGATGTGCCAGGTCAGCCCCGGCGGATAGAGCACCGCCGTGAGGTAGTGCGCGAGAAAGCCACCGCCGTAGCCGGACTCCCCGGCGAGATGGCGCAGGTGGTTCTCCAGCGGCGTGAGGGGACAGACTGTGGCGGAAACCTCCACCCAGATGCCCCAGGCGAGCGCCGGCAGGTGCACGAAGATGAGCCGCGGCCACTTCCAGGTTAAAAAGCCGCCGAAGATGATGAATGCGGTAAAGGTAAAATGGATGACGACGACGCCATCGGCGAGCAGCGACCATTTCATGGGCGGGGACTCGTAAACGGGAGACCGGAATGACTTACCAGGCAATCAACCTTGCGCAGAAGCTCGCGCTGATCGGCGAACCATGGCAACCCCGAGTGGTCGCGGAAATGAACGACTATCAGTTCAAGCTCGTGAAGTTGCAGGGCGATTTCATCTGGCATGACCACAAGGATACCGATGAGACGTTCATCGTTGTCGATGGGGTGCTGCGCATCGATTTTCGCGATGGCGCCGTGCAGCTAGCAGCCGGCGAGATGTTCGTGGTGCCGAGAGGTGTCGAGCACAAGCCCTACGCCGAGCATGAGGTAAAGGTGCTGCTGATCGAGCCCCGCGGCGTTCTCAACACCGGCGAGGCGGGCGGCGCGCGGACCGCACAAAACGACGTGTGGATCTGAGGCGCGGCTCAGGCCGCTACGACTCGCGCAGCCAGCACCCGGGCGATGCGGTCGAGCGCCATCTCGAGGGTCTGCATGCTGCAGGCGAAGGACAGGCGCACGTGGCCCGGCGCGCCGAAGCCTGAGCCCGGCACCAAGGCAACGCCGCCCTCATTCAGAAGGAGTTCCGCGAACTCGCCGTCATCCCGGCAGCCCAGGGTCGCCATCGCACGCGACACGTCGGCGAACGCGTAGAAGGTTCCCGCCCCCGGCAGGCAGCTGATGCCGGGAATGCCATTGAGCGCCCGCACGACAAAATCCCGCCGTGCCTTGAATGCCTCGTTCATTTTCGCAACACAAGCCTGATCGCCAGTGAGCGCGGTGACCGCCGCTTTCTGCGAGATGCTTGACGCGTTGGAGGTCGACTGGCCCTGGATGGTGCTCATCGCGTTGATGAGTTCCTTCGGTCCCCCGCAGTAGCCGATGCGCCAGCCCGTCATGGCATAGGCCTTCGACACGCCGTTAATGGTCACCGTGCGGGGGTAAAGCTCGGGCACCGCGGTGACGAGGCTGCAGAACGGCTCATCACCCCAGTAGATCTTCTCGTACATATCATCAGTGCCGATGATGATGCGCGGATTCTGGAGCAATACCTCGCCGAGTGCTTTCAGTTCCGCCCGCGTGTAGGCAGCGCCGGTGGGATTGCAGGGGCTGTTGAGGAGGAAGAGGCGCGTCTTCGGCGTGATGGCGGCGGCGAGCTGCCGTGGCGTGATCTTGTAGGCCTGCGCCATGCCGGCAAATGGCATGACAGGCAGCCCGTCAGCCAGCAGCACCATGTCCGGGTATGACACCCAGTAGGGCGCCGGGATCACCGCCTCATCGCCCGGATCCAGCAGCGCCATGCACAGGTTGTAAATGGTTTGCTTGGCGCCCGAAGAAACCAGGATCTGCGAGCGCTCGTAGGTGAGCTGGTTGTCGCGCGCGAACTTGGCGATGATCGCGTCCTTCAGCTCATCGATCCCCTCGACATTGGTGTAGCGGGTAAAGCCGTTGCGGATGGCGTCCGCGCCCGCCTGGGCGATGTGCTCCGGGGTGTCGAAATCAGGCTCACCGGCGCCTAAGCCAATGACGTCCCGTCCCTGGGCCTTCAGGCGGGCGGCGCGCGCCGTTACGGCGAGTGTGGGGGAGGGTTTGACGCGCTGGACGCGACGCGAAACGGAGAAGGTCACTTTAATTTCCTGTCGTTCGCTTGAGATCGAACCGCCCCGCTATATTAAGAGATTGTGCCCAGCCCGACCATAGAAACCGGACGCCTCGCTACACGCTCACGCCACGACTCATCGCGCATGGAGCAGCAGCCTTTCAAGCTCGAAGCCGACTACGCACCCGCCGGCGATCAGCCCCAGGCGATCGAGAGGCTGGTCGAGGGACTCAGCGAAGGGCTCGCGCACCAGACGCTGCTTGGCGTCACGGGAAGCGGGAAGACGATGACCGCAGCGTGTGTGATCGAACGCGTGCAGCGCCCGGCCATGGTGATCGCGCACAACAAGACCCTCGCCGCGCAGCTCTACGGGGAGTTCCGCGAATTCTTCCCGCACAATGCGGTGGAGTATTTCGTCTCGTATTACGACTACTACCAGCCCGAAGCGTACGTGCCGTCCTCCGATACTTACATCGAGAAGGACTCCTCGGTGAACGAGCACATCGAGCAGATGCGCCTCTCGGCCACCAAGGCGCTGCTCGAGCGTTCCGACTCCATCATCGTCGCCACCGTGTCTTCCATCTATGGCCTGGGAGACCCGCAGGCATACCTCGCCATGGTGCTGCATCTGAAGCGCGGCGATCGTCTTGATCAGCGCCAGCTGCTGCGCCGGCTCGCCGACATGCAGTACACGAGGAACGAGCTGGATCTCACCCAGGGCACCTACCGGGTGCGCGGCGATGTGATCGATATCTTCCCGGCCGAATCCGAGCGCGAAGCGGTGCGGGTGGAGCTTTTCGATGAAACCATCGACTCGCTCACGCTCTTCGATCCGCTCACGGGAGCCGTGGCGCGCAAAGTCCCGCGCTTCACGGTCTATCCCGGGACGCACTACGTCACGCCGCGCGAGCGGCTGGTGGGGGCGGTGGATCAGATTCGCGACGACCTGCGCCTGCGCCTGAAGGAGCTGCGCGACGCCGGGCGCCTGCTGGAAGCGCAGCGCCTCGAGCAGCGCACCCTGTTCGACATGGAAATGATCAAGGAAGTCGGTTACTGCGCCGGGATCGAGAACTACTCGCGCTACCTGTCCGGGCGCGCGCCCGGGGAGCCGCCGCCGTGTCTCTTCGACTATCTGCCGAAGAATGCGCTGCTCTTTGTCGATGAGAGCCACCAGACCATCCCGCAGCTCGGCGCCATGTACAAAGGCGATCGCTCACGCAAGGAAGTGCTGGTGGAGTACGGTTTCCGGCTGCCCTCGGCGCTCGACAACCGGCCGCTGAAGTTCGAGGAGTGGGAGCAGCTCGCGCCGCAGATGATCTTCACATCGGCAACGCCGGGCGGCTACGAGTCCAAGCACTCTTCCCAGGTGGTCGAGCAGCTGGTGCGTCCGACGGGGCTTGTGGACCCCGAGGTCGAGGTACGCCCCGTCGGCACGCAGGTGGACGATGTGTTGTCGGAGATCCGCAAGCGCGCGGCCGTTGGCGAGCGCGTGCTGATCACCACCCTCACCAAGCGCATGGCGGAGGATCTGACCGACTACTTAAGTGAGCACGACGTGCGCGTGCGCTACCTGCACGCGGACATCGAGACGGTCGAGCGCACCGAGATCATCCGCGACCTGCGCCTGGGCAAGTTCGACGTACTGGTGGGCATCAACCTCTTGCGCGAGGGCCTCGACATGCCGGAGGTGTCGCTGGTCGCGATCCTGGATGCGGACAAGGAGGGATTCCTGCGTTCGGATAACTCCCTCATCCAGACCATTGGCCGCGCGGCGCGCCACATCAACGGCCGCGCGATCCTCTACGCCGACCGCATGACCGGCTCCATGCAGCGCGCCATCGAGGAGACCGACCGTCGCCGCAAGAGGCAGGTCGAGTACAACACGACGCACGGCATCACCCCACGGGGTATCCAGAAAGCGGTGACCGACATCATGGAAGGGGCGAGGAGCTCTGCCCCGATGCCGGGCGGGCGCAAACGCGGCGGCAAGCCCCTCACGGCTGCGGAACTGAAACCGGAGGCGCTGGTGAAGGAGATCAGGAAGCTGCAGGCTGAGATGCTCAAAAAAGCGCGCAATCTTGAGTTCGAGGAGGCGGCGGGCCTGCGCGATGAGATCGAGCGCTTAAAGCAGCTGGAACTCGGGTTTCCCACTCCGACAACGCAGACGTAAGTGCTTGGAATGTCACGGATTAGCTTGCTTCGCCCCCATCACTCTTGTATCGTTCGCGCCCCTTACCTTGCCGGAATTGAATTCAGGCGCGTAGCTCAGTGGTAGAGCATCACCTTGACATGGTGGTGGTCGGTGGTTCGATCCCACTCGCGCCTACCAGATAAGAAGAGGGCGCTCGCGGTAAGAGCCGGAGCGCCCTTTGTTTTGGATCATGCTTTGAGTTGCAACATGCCCGTTGTCACATTGCCCGATGGCAGGCAGCTGAGCTTCGATCCCCGGTAACGGTGGACGAGGTCGCGGGCGGCATTGGTGCGGGCCTGCGCAAGGCAGCGCTCGCCGGCGCGCGTCAACGGCAAGCTCGTCGACACCTCCTACATGATCGCGGACGACGCCACGCTCGCCATCGTCACGGACAAGGACCCCGACGGCCTGGAAGTGATCCGTCACTCCACGGCGCATCTTCTGGCGCAGGCCGTGAAGGAGCTGTTCCCCGACGCGCAGGTCACGATCGGCCCGGTGATCGAGGACGGCTTCTACTACGACTTCGCCTACCAGCGACCCTTCACGCCGGAGGATCTCGCGGCGATCGAAGCGAAGATGACCGAGCTCGCGAAGGCGGACGAGAAGGTCACCCGCCGGGTCATGCGGCGCGATGAGGCGGTGAAGTTCTTCCGCAACATGGGCGAGCTCTACAAGGCGGAAATCATCGCCGGCATTCCGGACCAGGACGAGATCAGCCTTTACGGCCAGGGCAACTGGGTGGACCTGTGCCGCGGCCCGCACGTGCCCTCCACCGGCAAGCTCAAGGCGTTCAAGCTCACCAAGCTCGCCGGCGCCTATTGGCGCGGCGATTCGCGCAACGAGATGCTGCAGCGGATCTACGGCACCGCCTGGGCGGACAAGAAGCAGCTCGATGCGTATCTGCAGCGGCTCGAGGAGGCGGAGAAGCGCGATCATCGCCGCATCGGCCGCGAGCTCGATCTCTTCCACCTGCAGGAGGAGGCGCCGGGCGCGGTGTTCTGGCACCCGAAGGGCTGGACCGTGTTCCAGACGCTCATCGCCTACATGCGCGAGCGCCAGAGCGCGGCCGGTTACGAGGAAGTCAGCGCGCCGGAGCTCATGGACGCGAGCTTGTGGCAGCAGTCCGGGCACCTGGAGAAGTTCGGCGAGAACATGTTTCTCACCCGCACCCCCGATGAGCGGCTGTACGCCATCAAGCCCATGAACTGCCCGGGCCATGTGCAGATCTTCAAGCACGGCCTGCGCAGCTATCGCGAGCTGCCGGTGCGACTCGCCGAATTCGGCAAGGTGCATCGCTACGAGCCCTCCGGCGCCCTGCATGGACTGATGCGGGTGCGCGCCTTCACCAAGGATGACGCTCACGTCTTCGTCACCGAGGAGCAGATCACCGAAGAATCGGTGGCGATCACCAAGCTGATCCTCGATATCTACCGGGACTTTGGCTTCGAGGACGTGCACATCAAGTTCGCCGATCGGCCCCCGAAGCGGGTCGGCGCGGACGAAATCTGGGACCGGGCGGAAGCGGCACTGAAGGCCGCGGCTGCCGCCGCCGGCATCGAGTACACCCTGAACCCAGGCGAGGGCGCCTTCTACGGCCCGAAGCTCGAGTTCGTGCTGCGCGATGCCATCGGCCGCGACTGGCAGTGCGGCACGCTGCAGGTCGACCTGAACATGCCCGAGCGGCTGGGGGCGTATTACATCGACGCGCACAGCGCGAAGCGCACGCCCGTCATGCTGCATCGGGCGATTTTCGGCTCGCTGGAGCGCTTTTTCGCGATCCTGCTCGAGCACCACGCGGGCAAGCTCCCGGCCTGGCTCTCGCCGACGCAGGCGGTGGTCCTGAGCATCACCGACCGGCAGGACGAGTATGTCCGGCGTGTTACGGAATCCTTGAAAAATCAGGGGTTTCGGGTCGAGTCCGACTTGCGTAACGAGAAGGTCGGCTTTAAGATTCGCGAGCACACGCTTCAGCGTGTTCCGTATCTTCTGGTCGCGGGCGACAAGGAAGTGGCCGCGAATCTGTTTTCAGTGCGCACACGAAGCGGCAAGGATCTGGGCACGATGACCCCGGAGACGTTCGCCGAACGACTCCGCGTCGAGCTCGACAGCCGCGGGCGCCGAATGTGGAGGGTTGACGTATCGCTAGTGCAACAAAGCGCGTCCGGCGCAACGAGGACATCACCTCGCCGCAACTGCGTGTGATCGCGGCGGATGGGTCGCAGGCCGGAGTGATGTCCCGGTACGACGCCCTGCAAATGGCGTTGGCCGCCGAGCTGGATCTGGTTGAAGTGTCGCCGACGGCGGAACCGCCGGTCGTGCGCATCATGGATTACGGGAAGTTCCTGTTCGAAGCGAACAAGAAAGCCCACTCGGCCAAGCGCAAGCAGAAGCAGATTCAGGTCAAGGAAGTGAAGTTTCGTCCCGGCACGGGAGAGGGGGATTACCAGATCAAGCTGCGTAATCTGATCCGCTTCCTGACCGAGGGTGATAAGGCCAAGGTGACCTTGAGGTTCCGCGGCCGCGAGATGGTGCACCAGGACATCGGGCGCCAGCCTCCTGGAGCGGGTTTCGACTGACCTGGCACCGCACGCGGTGATCGAGCAGAACCCGCTCATGGAAGGCAAGCAGATGATCATGGTGTTTGCACCGAAAAAGAAGTAACGCTCAACGGGCCTGAAAGGCCTTGTGAGCGTTCGCCCGCAAGCGGGCGCCGCAAGCGGCGCCTTGCGAACGGTAGCTATAAAATAGGAGTTATGTCGATGCCCAAGTTGAAAACCAACCGGGCCGCGGCGAAGCGTTTTCGCAAGACAGCGAAAGGCTTCAAAGGCTACGCGGCAAACCGCCGCCACAACCTCGGTCACAAGATCCGCAAGGTCAAACGCCAGGCGCGCTCCGGCGGCTCGAGTCTGGTGCACAAGAGCGACGTCGGTCGTCTCGTGCAGCTGCTGCCCAATCACAAGTAAGCGGAGCACCACCATGGCACGAGTCAAACGTGGCGTGACGGCCGGGCGCCGTCACAAGAAAGTTCTGGGCAAGGCGAAGGGCTACTACAACGCCCGGCGCAAGGTCTATCGCGCCGCCAAGCAGGCCGTCATCAAGGCCGGCCAGTACGCCTACCGCGACCGGCGGCAGAAGAAGCGCGAGTTCCGCGCGCTGTGGATCGCGCGCATCAACGCCGCGGCGCGCCTGTATGGCCTGTCCTACAGCCGCATGATCAACGGCCTCTCAAGGCCGGCGTCGAGATCGACCGCAAGGTGCTCGCCGACATCGCCGTGCACGATACGGCGGCGTTTGGCGCGATCGCGCAGCAGGCCAAGACCGCTCTCGGCATCAGCTGACCGGAGCGTGCGTCTCGTGGCGGACCTGACGGCTCTCACCGCGCAGGCGCTCGGCGAAATCGCCGCGTGCGGCGATCTCGCGGCGCTGGAGGAAGCGCGCGTGCGCTGGCTCGGCAAGAAGGGCACGCTCACCGAGCAGCTGAAAGCCCTGGCGGCGCTCAGCGCCGCCGAGCGGCCGGCTGCCGGCGCGCGATCAACGAGGCGAAGACTGCAGGTGCAGGCGCGCTATCGAGGCGCGCCGCGCGGCACTCGAGCGCGCGGCCATCGAGCGGCAGCTCGCCGCCGGTCGCATCGATGTCACGCTGCCCGGGTCGCGGCGAGGAGCAGGGCGGCCTGCATCCGGTGACCCAGGCGCGCCTGCGCATCGAGACGCTTGTTCCGGCGCGCCGGGTTCGATGTCGCCTCGGGTCCGGAGATCGAAGACGACTTCCACAACTTCGACGCGCTCAACATCCCGCCCGATCATCCGGCGCGGGCGATGCACGACACGTTCTACTTCGCCGACGGGCGGCTGCTGCGCACGCACACCTCGCCGGTGCAGATCCGCGCGCTGCAGGAGCGCGGCGCGCCGCTCGCGGTCATCGCGCCGGGGCGCGTCTACCGCAGCGACTCGGACATGACCCATTCGCCGATGTTCCACCAGCTCGAAGGGCTGGTGGTCGGGGAGAACATCAGCTTCGCCAACATGAAGGCGGCATTGCACGGCTTCCTGCAGGCGTTCTTCGAGCGCGACGTCGGCATGCGCCTGCGGCCTTCGTACTTTCCCTTCACCGAGCCGTCCGCCGAAGTCGACATGTCGTGCGTGTTCTGCGACGGCGCGGGCTGCCGCATCTGCAAGCACACCGGCTGGCTCGAGGTCTCCGGCTGCGGCATGGTGCATCCGAACGTGCTCAAGGCCAGCGGCGTCGATCCGGAGCGCTACACCGGCTACGCCTTCGGCGCCGGCATCGACCGGCTCGCGATGCTGCGCTATGGCGTGAACGACCTGCGCCTGTTCTTCGAGAACGACCTGCGGTTCCTGCGGCAGTTCCGGGCGCTTCAGCGCATGAAGGTCCCGTACTCCTGGCTTGCTGAATGGGTACCGGTGCCGTGGCAGGCGAGCGAACTTGGCGCGCGCCTGACCATGGCGGGCTTCGAGCTCGAGGCGCTGGAGCAGGCGGCGCCGGCCTTCACCGGTGTCGTCGTGGCGGAGATCCTGAGCGCGGAGCGCCACCCCCAGGCCGACAAACTGCAGGTGTGCCGCGTGTCCACCGGCAGCGGCGAGCCGCTGCAGATCGTCTGCGGCGCGTCCAACGCGCGCGCGGGACTCAAGAGCGCGCTCGCCGTGGTCGGCGCGCAGCTGCCGGGAGACCTCAGTATCAAGGCGGCGAAACTGCGCGGCGTGGAGTCGCAGGGCATGCTGTCCTCGGCGAAGGAGCTGGGACTCGGGGATGCCGCGGAAGGCATCCTGGAGTTGCCCGCGGATGCGCCGCTGGGGCAGTCGCTGCGCACCTACCTGAAGCTCGATGAGGCCGTGCTCGATGTCAACGTGACGCCCAACCGCGGCGATGCCATGTCGGTCATCGGCATCGCGCGCGAAGTGGCGGCGCTCACGGGCACGAAGCTGACCGGTCCCACCGCCGTCCGGACCGCGCCCGCGCACCTGGAAAGATTCCCCGTGCAGCTGGATGCGCCCGCGGCGTGTCCGAAGTTCGCCGGCTGCATCGTGCGCGGCATCAACAATCGCGCGGTCGCTCCCGTGTGGCTGCGCGAACGGCTGCGGCGCGCCGGCATGCGCTCCATCAGCCCGGTGGTGGACGTCACCAACTACGTCATGCTCGAGCTGGGCCAGCCGATGCATGCCTATGATCTCGCGAAACTCAAGGGCGGGATCAGCGCGCGTCTGGCGCACGCTGACGAAGCGCTCACGCTCCTCGACGGCAACGCCATCACGGCCGGGGCCGACGTGCTCGTGATCGCAGACGCGGAAGGTCCGGTGGGACTCGCCGGCATCATGGGTGGCCAGCGTACCGCCGTCACGCCCGAGACCACGGATGTGTTCCTTGAGTCGGCCTTCTTTTCGCCCGAGGCAGTGCTCGGGCGTGCGCGGCGCTTTGGTCTCGTCACCGATGCCAGCCAGCGCTTCGAGCGCGGCGTCGATCCCACGCAGCAGGCGCGTGCCATCGAGCGCGCGCTCGTGCTCCTGCGAAGTATCGCCGGCGGCGCCGCAGGTCCGGTGGAAGTCACCCAGTCCGCCGCAGCATCTGCCCCATGCAAAAGCCCGTGACGCTGCGTGCGAAGCAGTTAACGCGTCTCTTAGGTTGGGAAGTGCCGCGCGAGCGTGTGGCGAGCACGCTCGCGGGCCTGCAGATGCAGGTCACACCGAACGCCGAGGGCTGGCAGGTCACCCCTCCGGCATATCGCTTTGATATCGCGATCGAGGCGGATCTCATCGAGGAGGTCGCGCGCATCGTAGGCTTCGAAGCCATTCCCGAAACGCACGCGCAGGGCCCGCAGTATTTCCGCGCGCTGCCTGAAAAGGATCCTGCCGAAGCGGCGGTGCTCGAGGCACTCGCGACGCGCGGTTACCAGGAGGCCATCACGCTCGCGTTCGTGGATCCGCAGTTGCAGGAGCGGCTGTTTCCGGACGCCTTCGCGCTCGCGCTCTCAAATCCGATCGCAAGCGATCTTGCGGTGATGCGGGTGTCGCTGTGGCCGGGACTGCTGCGCGCGGCGCAGGAAAATCAACACCGCCACCAGGATCGGATTCGCCTGTTCGAGCACGGTACGCGCTTCGAGCCGGCGGCCGACGACACGCGCGAAATCGACACCATCGCAGGGATCGCGTGTGGCGGGCGCCTGCCGGAGCAGTGGGGCGTAACCAAACAGATGCGCGGGCCCGCGGACTTCTATGATGTGAAGAGCGATCTTGAGGCGCTGTTCGTTGCCACTGGAGACGCGGCGGGCTTCGTTTTTGAAGCCGGCACGCGGCCGGCTCTGCACCCGGGGCGCACGGCGCGCGTGCTGCGGCGCGGGATGATCGTGGGATGGCTCGGCGAGTTACACCCGCTGCTGGTGAAGAGCCTCGACTTTACATATGCGCCGATGCTGTTCGAGCTCGATTTTGCTGCGATCGCAGTGCAGCGGACCCCGTACCAGCGAGATTTCCCGCTATCCGCAGGTGCGCCGCGACCTCGCGGTGGTCATTGATGAGGCGGTGACTTTAAGTACCCTCACCGAGCGTGTAACCTTAGTGGCATCAAGTCTCCTGAGCAGTCTGCGCATTTTTGACGTCTATCGGGGCCCGGGGCTCGAAGAAGGTCGAAAAAGTGTGGCTTTAGGCTTGATTTTTCAAGACATTTCTCGCACCCTTACCGAGCAAGATGTGGAGCGCCT
The DNA here is from genome assembly GCA_963793895.1 of uncultured Gammaproteobacteria bacterium. GTDB lineage: Bacteria > Pseudomonadota > Gammaproteobacteria > Steroidobacterales > Steroidobacteraceae > 13-2-20CM-66-19. The sequence goes on along the minus strand of CAWCBV010000003.1, from coordinate 329,549 downwards.
GATGGCCTCGGTAGTGACGGATTTGCGCGAGAACTTGAACGCCAGAATTCGAGAATAAAAGAAATGGCCCTGACTAAAGCGGAGATGGCGGAAGCGCTGTTCAATCAGCTCGGGCTGAACAAGCGCGAAGCACGCGAGCTGGTGGATCTTTTCTTCGAGGAGGTTCGTGCCGCGCTGTCAGCCGCCGAGCAAGTGAAGCTCTCCGGTTTCGGAAACTTCGATCTGCGCGATAAGAACCAGCGACCCGGTCGCAATCCGAAGACCGGCGAAGAGATCCCCATCAGCGCACGGCGCGTCGTGACGTTCCGCCCAGGGCAAAAACTAAAGGCACGGGTCGAAGCCTATGTTGGAGCCAAAGAATAACGCGCAGCTGCCGGCGATTCCCGGCAAGCGCTATTTCACCATCGGAGAGGTGAGCGAGCTGTGTGGCGTCAAGCCGCACGTGCTGCGTTATTGGGAACAGGAATTCCCGCAGTTAAAGCCGGTCAAGCGCCGCGGCAACCGCCGTTACTACCAGCGCCAGGACGTCATCGTCATCCGCCAGATCAGAAGCCTCCTGTACGACCAGGGCTTCACCATCGGCGGGGCGCGCAACAAGCTCGGCGGTGAAGAGGCGCGCACCGACGTGACGCAGAGCCAGCAGATCGTCAAGCAGCTGCGGGTCGAGCTCGAAGACGTAATGAAAATCCTGCGGCGCTGAAGCCTAAGGGCTCCGCGGGTCGCGCCGTCCGCGCCCTTCAGCGCTGAATCGCTGTATTATGGCGGCCCCGCGACAGATCCCCGGTCGCGCGGTTTTTGAGTCTCATCGTGTCGGAGCGTGGCGCAGTCTGGTAGCGCACTTGCATGGGGTGCAAGGGGTCCCGAGTTCAAATCTCGGCGCTCCGACCAAGAAAAACCGAGACTTACGCTTCAACCGCCCGGACGAGAAAAACCATCGGGGTGAGTGTTTGGGGTGAGTCTGTTGGTCGCTCGGCCGCTGGTCTTCCGCTCCCCCCAGAATCAGACGAAACTTCACCTCTCAACAGCGGCAACCGCGAGCCGCGAAAGGAGGGCAGAGAGAGCTGAGTTTGAAGCGAGCCGAGGCGCCGTTTGCGCGGCGCTCCGGCGCTGACCACGAACGAACTATTTGGGAGTTCATTCAAATGGCCGTGGCTCGAATACCTCTGCAATAAGTTTCGCGAAGCGCGGCCGGGACTACCGACTCACTCATTTTCGATGCGGCGGCGGGCCTTGAATTTCTCATCGAGAATTGTGAACGATCAACGCAGAGTCTGCCGCGACGACACTTGAGATCGTCGTATCAGACCGATGACCCGCATGCCAAACGAAATGCACGGCATTGACAGCGAGGTGTTTCTCGTCGGCGACTTGCGCGTCGAAGTCGGGCAGCAGCGCGTCACGCGTGCGGGCATCGAAATCGCCCTGCCCAATCTATCGTTTGAGCTGCTCCTGGCACTGATTCGAGTCGCGCCCAACTTCCTCAGCAACGACTTGCTCATGGCACGCGTGTGGCCCGGACAGATCGTGACCCCGGAGACCGTAGCCAAGCGAGTCAACTTGCTGCGCGTGGCGCTGGGAGACAGCGCGCACGAGCCGCGCTACATCGCCGGGGTGCGAGGTCGCGGTTACCGGCTGGTTGCGACCGTGTCTCCCGCCGTACGTCCGGCGCCGCCGGTGGTCGTCACGCAACCTAATGAGTTGTCGCCTGGAGACACGGTAGCAACGGAACCTCGTACAGTCACCGCCAAGCCGCGCCGGATCTGGTGGCTCGTGTTGTCGGTCCTATTGGCGGTCATTTTCGCAGTCGCTATAGGTATGCGTACGATAAATAGAGCTCGCTCCGTGGGCACTCAACCGCAACTTGAGAATCCGCTGCGCGAAACTACGGCAATCGGAGCGCGCGCCCGCACGGTGGCCGTCCTGCCGTTCGACAATATCAGCGCAGATGCCGCCGACGCGTATCTGGCGCAGGGATTTCCGGAAATGATTCTCAACCGCCTGTCTCGAATTGAGGGGCTGTCGGTCATCGCGCGCAATTCCTCATTCGCACTTCCAACCAAAAACATTGATTCAAGCGAGATCGGCCGGCGTCTCAATTCCGGATACCTGATCGGCGGCAGCGTGCAACGCGAGGCGGATCGGTTGCGGGTGGCCGTGCACCTCGTCGATACGGCCGCCGGTACGCTCGTTTGGTCGGCCCATTTTGATCGCGGCTTGCACGACATCTTCAGTATCGAGGATGAGGTTGCCGACCAAATCGCGGGCGCGCTCTCGGTGCGCCTTGGGGAGCGTGAACCCAAACCCGCGGCAGGGCCCCGTAGTGCAAATCTGGAGGCGTATCTCGCGTTCCTGCGCGGGCGTACCTTGCTGGGACGCTTCACCGTCGCCGACTCGGAAGCCGCGGCGCCGTATTTTGAGAGAGCGATTGCGTTGGACCCCACTTTCGCGCCCGCCTACGCTTCATTGTACGACGCGAGGATGCAAGCGGCCGATCAACGCCGCGAGAATTTGAGGCTGGCCAGGCAGCGCTACCGTCCGTTGATCGATCGGTCGCTTGAACTGGATCCCAAGTTGGGCGCCGCGTACTTTGCGCGTGCCATGTGGGGAGATGAGCCATATGATGCGAGCGCAACATCGGACAACCCGTTGATCGTTGCGCGCGAGCGCGACTTTCGCCAGGGCGCTGCACTTGATTCGAGCAACGGGCGCGGACTCGAGGCGTACGCCGAGTTTCTCTATAACGATCTGCAACGGCCCGAGGAAGGCAAAAGCGTTCTAAAGCGCGCCTTGTGGGTCGATCCGATGTCGCCCAGTGCGCATTACGCGGATGCGGGGTTTAGTCTCTCGGATAGCGGCGCCAAGACTTGGGAGCAAAAGACGCTGCAGGTGCTGGAACTCGATCCGAACTTCGTTCCGGCGCTGCTGTGGTATGGATGGATCCGTTGGCAGATCGAGGGAAAATTGGCCGAAGCCATCCAGATCACTTGAGCATGCCATCGCGCTCGATCCGAATAATTCATTGGCGCGTCACTTCGCCATGGCGGTGTATCTCGATCTGGGCGATGCGAAGGCGGCACGCGCGGTAGTCGCCGGAATGCCGCAAAGCGCGCGCGCAGTGGGACTGCTCGCGATGCACGACGGTGATTGGCGGCGTGCGGGCCTCTCGGCATACGATGAGGAGGGCTGGACGCGCGGCACCGACATCTGCGAATTATGGCAGGGCGAAGCGCTGCGCGACTATGCGTTGAAGACCGGAGAGTTGAGCCGCGCGATTGCGTTCATCAAATTGAAGTTCTATCTGGGCGACGCTCCAGCGGAACACTTGAGATGTGTGCAATTGTCCGCGCCGCCGTCTATCTCTCGCAGCTCCTGGCCGCGGCCGGCCAAACCGACCAGGCGCTCGCATTGCGGCGTGCCGCGTCATCGTGGAACGATGCCAACGAGGCCAAGTATCTGGGCGATTCACACCGCGTGCGCGCCGGGGTGCTGCTGCTTGACGGCAAACAGGACGCGGCGCTCGCCGAGCTGGCGGAGTCTTTCCGTTTGGGATACTACGCGCATTGGTGGTACACCATAAACTACGATCCTTTGTGGCTGCCGCTGCACGGCGACGCGCGATTCCAGGCCATCGCAACCGACGTGCGGCGCTATGTCGACGCACAGCGCAGCCAGCTCGAGGCGCTGCGTCGGCAGGGCGCTGTGCCGAGGCGCGAAGACCCGGCCGCTGCGCATTGATGCGGGGCAGCCGTGTCCGTGAGCGATATCGTACTTGGCCTTCGCTCCGCAGGATTGGGGCTGATGCTGAGCCTGGGTACGGTGACTGCGGTCAACGCAGCCGCAGACGACCTCGAAGAAATCGTTGTGACCGGAAGTCACGTTCGCGGATCGGACGCCGCCGGATCGAAACTGATCGTCATCGGCCGCGAGCGGATCGATGCCAGTGGCTACGGCCGAGTTGAGGACGTGTTGGCAACCGTGGCGCAGAAACTCAATCGGGCGAATGCAGCGGTTAGCGATTCATCCGACTCAGGGTTCTACAACCTCCATCACGGGGCTGAGGTGCAATTGCTAGGCCTGCGTGGCGGTGCGACGCTGACGCTCGTGAATGGCCAGCGTCAGGGAGCGAGTGGCTAGCAGGGGTCCTTCATAGGCCAGGAAACCGGGGAGCAACACCGATGTCGGTACGCGTCCGCACGACAAGACGCACGATTCACCAGCGGACGGCGTCGATATTAAGGGGGGCGCCAATACCCCTTCTGCTCTTTTGCATGGTGGGCGGCAATAACGCCGCCGCTGCCGAGGTCGCGGATGAGTCAGCGCAAATCATCCTTCCCGCTGGTGATCTAGCCGATGCGCTGGACAGGCTGGGCGACCAATCTGGCGTACAGATCGTGTATGAGCCGGCTTTAGCCAAGGATATCAACGTTTCGGCCGTCAGTGGAACGTTGACTGTTGGCGCAGCCCTTCAGCAGTTGCTAGTGCGGACCGGGTTGAAGGCGGATCGCGTGGATGAGAAAACCGTGGTGCTCAAGCGCGCGGAAGCGAATAAAGAACCCGTCAAGAAGGAGCAGGACAAGTCGACCCTTAACCGGACGCCTCAGGAATCTACGGGCGGGCTTGAGGAAATCGTGGTTACCGCCCAGAAGAAGGAAGAGCGTCTTCAGGACGTGCCTTTGGCGGTGACCGCCATCGATGCCCAGACCCTCGTCGACACCACCAGCTGAGTATTCAGGACTACTACACCCGTGTGCCGGGCTTGAGTCTCACGACCACCGGGTTCGGCGACGCAAGGATCTCGATCCGCGGCTTGATGAGCTCCAGTGGCGTCAGTACCCCGACCGTGGGTGTCGTGGTCGACGATGCCCCATACGGCTCCAGCACGGCTTCCGGCGCATACTTTACCGGGGCACCGGATATCGATCCGAGTGATCTTGCCCGCATTGAGGTCCTGAGGGGTCCTCAGGGCACCCTCTACGGCGCAAGCAGCATCGGCGGCCTGATCAAGTTCGTGACCGTCGACCCTTCCACGGCCGGCTTCAGCGGCCAGATCGAGACCGACGGCAGTGGAACCCAACACGGCAATGGGCTCGGCGGTGCGATCCGCGGCGCGGTCAATATTCCGGTTACCGATTCGCTGGCCATCCGCGCAAGCGCCTTTGCCCGGCAGGATCCCGGTTACCTCGACGTGCCGCTCTACAACCTCCAGGGCGTCAACAAGGTGGATGCCTACGGCGGCCGATTCGCCGCGCTTTTGAAACTCGGCGACAGTTGGAGTGTGAAGCTCAGCGGTCTGTTTCAGACCATCCGCTCGAGCGGATCTAACGACGGGACGCTGGAGCCGGGCATCAACCCGCTGGACCAGCTGTTGACCGTTCGGGGCGCCGGTGCCTACACCAAGCGCAATCAGTCCTATGTCGGCACCGTAACCGGATTCATGGGGCCGGTAACCCTTACCTCGATCACGAGTTACAACATAGCCAAGTCCCATTCCAGCTTCGATACGACCAACGCCTTTGGCATGCTTCCCGATACGCTCTATGGGGTGCATGGGTCGGCGCAATATGATATCGGTGGGCCGGACAAGTTCACCCAGGAGGTGCGTTTGTCGGGCTCGTTTCTGGAGCACTTTGACTGGCTGGCCGGCCTCTTCTACACCCATGAGGATGACAGTAAGGACGGGTCCATCAACTACGCAGAGAACCCGCCGACCGGAGCGGTGGCGGCGTTTCTTCTGAGCGACGCATTTCCCACCACCTTCGCCGAGCGCGCCGCTTACGCCGATCTGACCGTGCACTTCACCCCTCAGTTCGATGTTCAGCTGGGCGGGCGCAAGAGTGAGAACCAGCAGAGCTACGAAGAGATTTTCACCGGGCCGGCGTTCTCTGCGACGCAGCCCCGTCGTACACACGACTGACAACTCGTCTACCTTCCTTGTTACGCCGCGTTATCGCTGGTCGGACGATCTGATGGCCTATGCCCGGGTCGCCTCGGGCTATCGACCCGGCGGCCCGAATTATACCTGCACGCTCTTTCCCGCCCCTTGTGCCTACAAGGCCGATACCTCGGTCGATTACGAGCTCGGGCTTAAGTTCAGCTCGCCGGATCGTCGGGTGTCCCTTGATGCGTCGGTCTACTACATCAACTGGAACGACATACAGATCTCGCTGACCAACCCAATTATTAATAGCTCCTACTTTGCGAACGCAGGCAAAGCTAAGAGTCAGGGAGTGGAGCTCTCAGGCCAATGGCGAGCGGCGGAGGGTCTGACGCTTGCCGCCTGGGTCAGCTGGAACGATGCGGTCCTGAAGGAGGGCTTCCCGGCCAACAGCGGTGCGGTCGGCGTGTCGGGCGACAGACTGCCGTACGCCGCCCGCTTCTCCGGGAATATCTCGATCGAAGAGAGTACGCCTGTGGGGCAGGGGCTGACGGCGACCTTCGGGGCCGTGGGCAGTTACATCGGGTCGCGCGCCACCGACTTCGCCTTCAACCGGAGGAGCCCCGCGCGAGCCGGACTTGCCGGGCTATACCAAGCTTGATCTGCATGCGGATTTGCGCTGGGGGCTGTGGACCGCAGGCCTGTTTGCCGACAACCTCACCGATCAGCGCGGCGTGCTCTACGTATACAACCGCTACTATACGACGCCCAACAACGAGGGCGCGATGTTCATCAGACCCCGTACATTGGGGCTGTCCCTCACGAGGAACTTTTGACGCGCGGCCACTGCGGGGGCGAAGGCGACGAAGGGGCAACCGGCCAGTCTGCTGGGCAGGCAAGTCAGCCTGCAGGTTGTGAAGCGCTGGGGGCGGTAAGCCAGGTTCGAGTCTGTCCGACGATGGTTCGCGGCGCCCTCGACCACGATGCCCGACGTCGTTCATGAATCTTCACGGAAACAGGAACCCTCTTCACCCAGGTTCATGCACGCCCAGGTGCTTTGGGCGACAAATGACCCCCATCGGTAAACCACTGCAAGGGGATCATCATGTTGCGCTTAATCGGATCCGTGACGTTCCTGGCTCTGTTCATGGTCGGGTGCGGGGGCGGAGGTGGCACCAGCGGAGGTGGCACCAGCGGCGCCTCGAGCCCACCGCCGCCGCCGCCCATCGGGTATACGCTCGGAGGCACGGTCACCGGACTTTCCGGCTCAGGCCTGGTACTGAATTGGAATGACGGTTTTAACGGTGGTCTGGCGGTCAGCGCTTCCGGCTTATTCACGTTCAGCACACCACTCCCGGATGGCACTGCATTCAACGTCCGGGTATTGAGTCAACCCACGTCATCGCCCGCTCAATATTGCCAAGTCGCAAACGGCGCAGGAACAATCGCAGCAGCGAATGTGACGAACGTGACAGTGACCTGCGGGACCGGTTATACGGTCGGAGGCACGGTATCGGGGCTGGTGGGCTCAGGTTTGACACTTGCCACTTGCACACCGGTCCGACAGCATTTCGGTAGCGTTTTTCCCCCATCTTGCCCCCGGCCGCTGCAGGTCGCTGCCAACGGCGTGTTCACCCTGGACTCTGCTTATCCCGCGGGATACTTGGGCCCCGACTTCGTCTCCATTACCCAGCAGCCTTCTTCACCCACGCAGAACTGCGTACTCAGTACCACAACGATCAGAATTCAAAACGCCAATGACACTGGCATCACGGTGTCCTGCGCGGAGTATGCCTACGTCACCAATGCTGCGGACAATACGCTCTCGTCCTATAGCGTCGACGCAACCACCGGTGCACTAGCAGCCGTTGGCACGCCGACCCCCACGGGCAAGTCTCCTAACGCAATCGTCGGTCTGGAAATCGGCGAGGACAGGGGTGGCTGGTTGAATTTGAGCGCAGCGAAGAGATATGTCTACGTCGGCAACGAGATCAGCAATGACGTTTCCACCTTTGCCGTCAACCCCGCAACTGGCTCATTGACCGCCGTTGGCTCCCCCTTTCCCGCCGCCGGTACCGGCCCCAAGGCCATGGCGCTCTATGGTTCGAATGCCCTCTACGTTGCGAATGCAGACTCTGACAACGTTACCGCCTACAACATCGATGCGAGTACCGGTGCACTGATCGGCCCCCCCAGCAACACTGCCACGGGCAAGAGCCCGACGTCGGTTGTCATCAATCAATATATCTACGTAGCGAATCACGGCGGCACCGACATTTCGGCATTCGATACCAACGGGACCGCGGTGCGCGGATCGCCGTTCCCCGCTGGCGGTAACCCCCTTAGTCTGGCGCTCGGGGCCGGGGGCAATTTTCTCTTCTCGGCAAACCCCGACGCGGCGAACTCAAGCATATCGGCCTTCAGTATCGACCCGAATACTGGGGCGTTGTCGCCGCTCAGTGGTTCGCCATTTCTCTTTTCGGTAAGCCATTACATCGCCACCGATCAAACCGGCGCCTACCTGTATGTCACCTCGGGCACGAGCGTCGTCGGCTATGGCATCGACGCGACCACCGGCGCGCTTACGCCGCTGCGGGGGTTCCCGCTCACTGTCGGCGTGGATGCCTATTCCATAACCGTCGATCCCACCAACCGGTTTCTCTATGTCACCGACGACGGCGCGGCAAATATTAAGGGCTTTAGATTGGACGCCTCGACCGGCGCGCTGACCCCTATGTCCGGCCCACCCTTTCCGGCTGGCAAGAACCCGGAATTCATCGCGACGTTTTGAAAGCCCGGAGAAACTCCAATGCGGAGCAGCGCATCGATCACCGGCCGCTTGATTGGTTTGGAGCCTGGCTCCAGTTCGGCCTGGGCTAGATCGATGCGGCTCACCGGCGCGTTCATGAGCTTGTGTGCCCTCGTCGCCTGCGGCGGGGGCAGGCAGGCTTCGTTGGCGACGCCGGTGGTGTCCTACAATGGGGCACACCCTTTTCCGGCGGTGATCGGCGAGCCGATCGCTCTGACGCCCGCAGTGTCCGGGACGGTCGGCCACTACACGGTGAGTCCCCCTTTGCCGCCGGGCCTCTCGCTCGATGGACAAAGTGGCGTCATTTCCGGTACTCCGACGCAGGCCAGTGCGTCGACGACCTACCTGGTGAACGCCAGTGGCGCCGGAGTGCGCGCCTCGTTCCCGTTGGTGCTGAGCGTGACCGAACCCCCGAACCATTTGTCTTACCCCAACCCGGCCGCAGGTACTGTGGGAATGCCCCTCGGGCCATGGGTTCCATCAGTCGCAGGCGCCGTCGAACGCTATGCTGTGACGCCGGCCCTGCCGCCGGGAGTGTTGATCGACAGCGCGACCGGCGTCATCGCGGGTACGCCCAGCGCCGCGAGTACGCTGGCCCCTTATACGGTCACGGCAAGCAGTCAGGCCGGTATTACCAGTTTCATTCTTCTGCTGACCGTGGCCGCGCCGTCCTCACGCAGCGGCCATTGACTGGCGCCAGCGGTCGCTTCCGGATAAATCGGCCGGCCACCGGGGCGCGCCCTCCGCCGCCTCGATCACGCGAGATTTCGTGGTTAGGCGCGCGGGCGCCGCGCTGACGCGTCGTCCCGCGCTTCAATAAGTTGCCGCGCAAGGCGAAGCGAAGCTCTGCCAGATGAACGGCGACCTGCCTGAAAGCAGCCGTTCATGAAGGACCGCACCGGGTCGGTAACGGCTGAGAAAGGCTAGGAGCTTGTGGTAGAGGATGAGGACGAGTTCGAAGCCGAGAGAAACGCCAAGGACCAAAAGAAACGGGAAATGCGCGGGGCCGACAAACCTCCAGAAGAACGCTGTTAGTACGCCGAGTAACGCGAGCGAGCCCAAGAGAAACATCGGCAGACGAATACACTGCCACAGAAACCACAGGACGCACGCGGCCAGGTTGTCCCCGCGCGCGAGTCTCGTGTCAACAAGGGCTCTGGCACTGATCGCATTCACGACGTTTCGCCGGAGTCTGCGGGCTTAACTCTATTCATGAAACGTGATTCTGTTCCTTGGACGATAGAGCGGCATCGCGCAGCTCCGTCAGGTGCTTTCCCCACCTCTCAAGCGCGGCGCGCTTTTCGTCGAGATACTCGTGGACGTCGTATGTTGCCTCGATTCGCTCGCGCGCGTGGTTCAACACCCGCTCGGCGATGTCGACCTTCACGCCCAGTCTCGCAAGGCCGGTCCGGCCGGTGCGACGCAGGTCATGCGCAGTGAAGGCGCCGACGCCGTGTCTCTTGAACCGCTCGAGGCAGCGGGCCACGCTGCGCGTGATGTACTTCGGATCGGCCGGCCCTGACTTGTCGGCGTTTGGAAGCACGTAGCGCGACGCGCCGGCCATGACCTTGAGCTTCTGAAGTTCTGCGATCGCCCATTCGGACAGTGGAAGCACGTGGCCTTTGCCGGCCTTGGAGTGCTCGTCGGGTATAGTCCAGGTCTTCTCAGCGAAGTTGAATTCGCGCCATTCGGCGAGAGCGAGCTCGCTGCGGCGCTGCAGGGTGAGGAGGAGCACTCGCAGTACGTGCGGCAGGCGCTGGAAACGGCACGCGTCGTCCAGATTCGCCAGGAAGGCCTTGAGTTCCGGCTCTGAGAACACTCGCGCCCTGGGCTTTTCCTTGCCCCCTGGGCGGTAGAGGAGCTGTACGGGGGTCGCCTCGACAATCGAGCGGTGGATTCCGAAGCGGAACATCTGCGAGAGAATGCCTGCCACACGGTTGGCCATGACCGGCGCACGGTCGGCGATCTCATCCAGCAGCTCGATGACTTCGCGCGGCTTGATCGTACGGGCGTCGCGGCTGCCCCAGCGCGGCAGCACATTCGCATCCAGGATCCGCTGCACGTATTCCGGCCGCCGTCGCTGGCGTTGGACATGTCGCGTCATGAACTCGCGGGCCAAATGTTCGACCGAATGCCCCGGCGGCCCGTCTGCGGTTGGCTTGTCGGGCTTTACGCGTGGCGCGACTGTGATCCCGGCACGCCGCGGGTCGATACCTCGGCGGAGGAGGGCGCGCGCGGCCTCGGCCTTCTCGTGCGCGTTAGCGAGGGTTGTTTTCGGCCAGGTGCCGAGCACAAGACGCGCCCGCTTGCCATGCCAGTAGAAGCGCCAGTGCCAGGATTTCGCTCCCGTTTCGGACACCCGGAGTTGCAATCCGGCGCACGAGGGATCATTAATTTCGTACCGGTGGTCCCGTGCCTTCAGCGATTCCACGCGACCACTTGCCAACCGTGCAACGTTCTTGAGTGGTCCCACGGTGGTCCCTTTTGGCTGCAACGGGGTGCATCATAGTGAAAAGGAACGCAATCGCAAGCATGCGCTCAAGTGCCTTTAATCACAGCACTTTATGCACTCAGCGTGTTGCGGGCCGTTGCAGGTTGTCGCACGCCTGGATTCCATGGGGGTGCAAGGAGTCCCGAGTTCAAATCTCGGCGCTCCGACCAATAGTCTGATGGTCCATTCCGGACACATGGGTAACACTTTTGCGGCGAAGGGATTCTCCGCGCTGCGAGGAATCAGGAAACGGGAGCTTTACAGCTTCGAACGAGCAGCCGAGGGTCACTCAGCTGCGCCGCGTTTGCCGAGAATTCGGGGGCGGGGCCACGCCATCTCAACTCGTCAACATCGCCAAACAGCTCAGCATCCGACCGCAGCGTCGCTAACCGCTTGAATAGAAGTGCCTGTTCCTTACGCTCGCCGAGCACTGTCGGCGGAAAATCCTCAAGGGCGCCGTATTTTCCGATCAAGCGTGCGGCGGTCACCGCCCCAATCCCGGAGAGCCCGGGATAGCCATCCGCGCTATCACCGACGAGGGCGAGAAAATCCGGAATCAAGCCGGGTTCCACCCCGAATTTCTGCCGCACCCCGTCTGCATTGCGAAGCTGCTTTGTCTTGCGGTCCATCTGTACGACTCGATCGCCCGACACGCATTGCGCCAGATCCTTGTCCGGGGTCCAGATGCACACCTTCTGCACCCGCGAGTCAGCTGCAGCAATCCGCGCGGCGGAGGCGAGCCCATCGTCGGCCTCGAGCTCGACCATCGGCCAGACCACGACACCCATGGCCGCTAATGCCTCCTCGAGCGGGTGAAACTGAGCAAAGAGCGCCGGTTCGATGCCGTCTCCGGTCTTGTAGTCCGGCCACAGATCATTGCGGAAGGACTCGATGACGTGATCGGTCGCCACGCCGAGGTGCGTAGCGCCTTCCTCGATCATCTGCAGGACCGTGTTGAGGACTCCGACCGCCGCCCCGAAGGGTCGATCTTCGCCTTTATCGAAGCGACGAAGGCCGTAGAAGTGACGATAGAGCTCGTAAGTACCGTCGATCAGGTGAACGATCACCGCCGTATCTTAGTCTACGCAGCGCCCTGGTCGTTCGTATCCAGTAGTCTCGCCCGGCAGGCACTGGATTTACCCCGACAGTTCATGGCGCCCCTGCAACGATGCTGGGGGTTTATGGGCTGATGCTGGGGGTTTATGGGCTAAGGAGTTGAAGAAATGAAAATTGGATTTATCGGGCTGGGCCACATGGGCTCGGCTATGGCGGCGAACCTCGTTAAGGCGGGGCACGACGTCACGGTGTTCAATCGCACCCCAGACAAGCGTCGTGCGCTCCTCGAGCTGGGTGCACACGAGGCAGGCAGCGTTGCTGATGCTTGTCACGCAGAGGTAGTTGTCACGATGCTTGCGGACGATGCCGCGGTAGCAGGTGTGGTGTTGGCAAAGGACGGCGTTGTCGAAAACCTTGGCAAGGGCGCGATCCATCTCTCGATGAGCACCATCAGTGTTGCGCTCTCGAAACAGTTATCGGAGGCGCATGCACACGCCGGACAGCGGTTCGTCGCGGCACCAGTATTTGGTCGTCCGGACGCGGCGGCAGCGGCCAAGCTCTTCATCGTTGCCGCGGGGGAGGCCGCTCCGGTCGAAGCCTGCAGGCAGCTCTTCGACGCGTTGGGGCAGAGGACCTTTGCCATCAGCACGGAGGCCACGGCGGCAAATCTCGTCAAGCTCAGCGGAAACTTTCTGCTCGCCGCCGCAATCGAGGCGTTGGGCGAGGCCATCGCGCTCGTGGGCAAGGCGGGCGTCGATCGGCGTGCCTACGTTGATCTGCTCACTTCCACAATCTTTCCGGCGCCCGCTTACAAGATCTACGGTGACCTGATCGCCGAAAGCAGGTTTCAACCGGCCGCTTTCGCCGCGCCGCTGGGATTCAAGGACATCCGTCTCGCGCTGGCGGCGGCTGAGAGTCTGGGCGTGCCGATGCCGCTCGGAAGCCTGCTGCACGACCGGTTTCTGCGGCTGCTCGCGCAAGGCGGTGACCGCCTCGATTGGGCCGCGATCGGCGGCCTCGCGTCACAGGACGCTGGCTTGGGACAATTATGACGACCGATATCGAGCGCTTGGGACTTCGCTGTCCGGACGCGCATACCCTGCGGATGTGGAGGGGGGCATCGCGATGCGTTGCGCCGCGAGAGGCGGTGGTTACAAGGGCTCTCGCCAGCTAAGCCCCGGGAAACGCGCGTAGTCTCTGTCCGTTGTGATCCACTCGCATCCGGATTCGATGGCGAGCGCGGCGAACCAGGCATCCTGCGCAAGGTTGCCGGTGGCCTTTGCCTTGCCGCAGAGGTCTTCGAAAATCGACCAATGTCGAGGCCCTGGTACCGTAACGGTCGCATTGGCCTGCTCTAGCAACGCTCGACAGAACTCGAATACGTCTGTTCGAGAGCTCGGACGAGCAAAGATCCTCGGGTGCGTGGAGATACGCACGACACTCGCGAGCACCTGCGGAGCTATTCCGTAAGCGGTGGGCCCATTGATAACTGATTCCAGCCACTGCTTGTATTGCTCATGGTCCTTGGAATCCGTGCGAAAAGCGTAGATGAGGACATTGACGTCCGGGAGGATCAATCGCGGCCGTCCATCCGTTCCAGAAGCGAAGCACTATCGTCCAGGTCGACACCTGGCAATGTACCGCCGCCGGCGCGGCACTCGGGCAGCGCGACCGGCCGGTGTTCCGCCCGCTTCATCGGCCGCCGCAGCACGAGCTCGAGCCCCTGCTCGATGAGAGAGGTGAGGGTAGTCTTGCGTTTGGCCGCCTCTGCACGGGCGCGCTCAAGCAGCGCTTCATCCACGCGTACTGTAGTTCTCATGCGTCAGAGCATACTATGAGTATGTCAATATGTCTACATTGGTATAGGGTGCAAGGAGCTCCGAGTTCAAATCTCGGCGCCCCGACCGATACCAAAGCATTTTTTTAGAGACCGATCGTCTGCACCGAATCAGCGCGCCATCGAGGAAGTGCCACGGCGAGGTTGCCAGACCGCTGGCCAATGTACGTCAGCGCACGGACGCGCCGTCATCTACAGGCGACCATCCACAGTCAATGGAGCGGGCGAAAGCCCGCTCCTGCCCTCGACTATTGGTCACACGGACGCCGGATGGAAAAAGCAGCAAGCACCCGCAGGGGCGCGGACGAGGTCGGTTGCGCCGCAGTCGTGCTGGACGCCCCTCCGCAGGACCGGCTCGACATCGCCCCCACCCTGCAGCGAGCGATATTCAACAGCGCCAATTTCTCGAGTATCGCGACCGATGCCAAGGGCGTCATCCAGATTTTCAACGTCGGCGCGGAACGCATGCTGGGATTCACGGCCGCAGAGGTCATCAACAAGATCACGCCGGCAGACATTTCCGATCCTCTGGAAATAATCGCGCGAGCCAAACTCCTGAGCATGGAGTTGGCCACGCCGATCGAACCGGGCTTCGATGCCCTGGTGTTCAAGGCTTCGCGCGGTATCGAGGACATCTACGAGCTCACTTACATCCGCAAGGACGGCAGCCGATTTCCGGCCATGGTGTCCGTCACGGCTCTGCGCGACGCACGGGACGCCATCATCGGCTACCTCCTCATCGGCACCGACAACACGCTGCGTAATCGATTCGAAGCCGAACAGAAGCGACTCGATCAACGTCTGCGCGATCAGCAGTTTTATACCCGCTCCCTCATCGAATCGAACGTCGATGCGCTCATCGCGACAGATCCGTCCGGTATCATCTCGGACGTCAATAAACAGATGGAGGCGCTCACCGGCTGTACGCGCGACGAATTGATCGGTGCGCCCTTCAAGAACTATTTTACCGACGCCGAGCGTGCCGAAGCGGGCATCAAACGCGTATTGAGCGAAACCAAGCTCACCAACTACGAACTCACCGCGCGCGCCCGGGACGGCAAGGAAACGGTGGTGTCGTACAACGCCACCACGTTCTACGATCGCAACCGCACGCTGCAAGGAGTATTTGCAGCGGCTCGAGACATCACTGAGCGAAGGATTCTCGACCAGGCGCTGCAGGGTGCCAAGCTGGCGGCGGAAAGGGCCAACCTCGCGAAGTCGGATTTCCTCTCCAGCATGAGTCATGAATTGCGCTCGCCATTGAACGCGATTCTCGGCTTTGCCCAGCTCATGGAGTCGGGCACGCCGCCGCCTACGCCGGCCCAACAGCAAAGCATCGCCCAGATCCTGCAAGCGGGCTGGTACCTGCTGGAACTCATCAATGAGATCCTCGATCTCGCGCTGATTGAGTCGGGGAAGTTGTCCTTGTCGCCGGAGCCCATCTCACTCGCCGACGTGCTGAGCGACTGCCGGGGCATGATCGAACCCCTGGCATTGAAAAGCGGCATCGGTCTGACCCTGCCGCGCTTCGACGACACGCCCTTTATCAAAGCGGACCGGACCCGTGTCAAACAGGTTCTCATCAATTTGCTTACCAACGCGATCAAATACAATCGCGCCGGCGGCACGGTGGAAGTGTCCTGCACGATGAATGCGACCAATCGCACGCGCATCAGCGTGCGGGATACCGGCAACGGATTACCGCCGGAAAAGCTCGCGCAGCTGTTCCAGCCTTTCAATCGCCTCGGGCAGGAGTCCGGCAGCGAGGAGGGAACGGGCATCGGCCTGGTGGTGAGCAAGCGCCTGGTCGAATTGATGGGCGGCGATATCGGCGCGCAAAGCACGGTCGGCGTCGGCAGCGTGTTCTGGATCGAACTACACTCAACCGGTGCGCCGCGACTCGTCGCCGCGGCGAGCGAGCTCACGGCGGTCCTGCCGGCGGCGCCGCATACGGACCCGCCGACACATACATTGCTGTGCGTCGAGGACAACCCGGCGAACTTGCTGTTGGTTGAAAAGCTCCTGGAGCGACGGCCGGATATCAGCCTGTTGGTGGCAAAAGACGGCATACGCGGCATCGAGATGGCACGCACTGCGCGACCCGATGTCATTCTGATGGACATCAACCTGCCAGGGATCAGCGGGCTCATCGCGCTAGGAATTCTCGCGGAGAATCCGGAAACGGCGGCTATTCCGGTAATCGCCCTCAGCGCCAACGCCATGCCGGAGGACATCGAGAAAGGTCTGGCGGCCGGCTTCTTCCGCTATCTCACCAAACCGATCAAGGTCAACAAGTTCATGGAGACACTGGATAGCGCATTGGCCGTTGTGAAACAGCAGCTGGGGCATGCCGACACGTTGCGGGACGATTGATGATTGATGCAGCGGACATTCTCGCTGGACGCATTCTCATCGTCGACGATCAGAGCGCTAACGTGCAGCTGCTCGCGCGAATGCTGCAGGAGGCGGGCTATCGCAACGTGACCTCGACGATGAACCCGCTCGAGGTCTGCGCTCTGCATCGCAGGAACCGCTATGACCTGATCCTCCTCGACCTGCAGATGCCGGGCATGGATGGATTTCAGGTGATGGAAGGTCTCAAAACGAACGCGACGGACGGCTACTTGCCGGTCATCGTGCTCACGGCGCAGCCGGGCCACAAGCTGCGCGCCCTGCAGGCCGGTGCCAAGGATTTTATCAGCAAGCCCTTCGATCTCGTGGAGGTGAAGACCCGGATACACAACATGATCGAGGTACGGCTCCTGTACCGGCAGCTCGAAGAGTTCAACGCTGTCCTGGAACAAACTGTGCGGGAACGCACGGCCGAATTGCGCGAGAGCGAAGCGCGCTATCGCAGTCTCACCGAACTCGCCTCCGATTGGTACTGGGAGCAGGACGAGCGCGGTAGATTTACCAAGGTTTCCGGGCCGGTGCTGGAGATGCTCGGGATGCGTGTCGACACACTGGCGGGCGATACGTCCCCTACCTCGACAGATGGTTGGAATGAGACGCAGCGCCAGGAGCTGCAGGCCAGGATCGGCGCTCGTCAGCCGTTTCTGGACCTCGCTTTGAGTCGCGCCCATCCCGACGGTTCACGCCAGCAGTTTCGCGTCAGCGGCGAGCCCATGTTCAACTCCGCCTGTCGTTTTCTCGGCTACCGCGGAATCGGCGTTGAAGTGAGCGGCAAGGACTAGGCCGCTATGTTGGGAACATCGACGTTGTCCGTAATTCATCATCCCACTCACAATCATCTGCTCGGGGCCCTTCCGGCTGTGGAGTTCGAGCGCTTGTCCGCGGCGCTGGAACTGGTTCCCATGGGTCTCGGCGACGCACTCTATGAGCCTGGCCGGCAACTGCAGCACGCTTATTTCCCGATCACGGCCATCGTCTCGCTGTACTACGTGACGCGCTCGGGTGGAGCATTGGAATTGGCCGGTGTGGGCCCTGAAGGCATCGTCGGTATTCCGCTGTTCATGGGCGGCGACACCACGCCGAGCTCCGCAATCGTGCGCACGGCCGGGCATGCTTATCGGCTGGAGCGTCGCGTGCTCGCCGCGGAATTTCTGCGGGAGGGCGCAGTGCAGCGGCTGTTGCTGCGCTACACGCAGGCATTGATCGTGCAGATTTGTCAGACGGCGGCCTGCAATCGCCACCATTCGGTTGAGCAGCAGCTCAGTCGTTGGCTCTTGTGGAGCGTGGATCGACTGCCTTCGCAGGAACTGACCATGACTCAGGAGCTGGTCGCCGGCTTACTCGGCGTGCGCCGCGAAAGCATTACCGAGGCCGCGGGGCGCTTGCAGCAGGACGGCTTCATCCGCTATAGGCGCGGGCACATCAATGTGCTGGACCGGATCGGATTGCAGTCCCGCGCCTGCGAGTGCTACGCGGTCGTCAAGAGCGAGATGAATCGGTTGCTTCCTGAAGTGGCGCGCCCCGCGGCCACGGCGCAGCCCGAAGCAGCTGTAGCGTGACGGCAGGTCGCTCCTCGGAGCTGGATCGCAAATAGCGGTCAGGCTGAAAGTCCGTCGTTACACGGTTGCCTGTCGAAATTGGCCGCCCGGAAGGGGACAATGGGGCAGCAGCGGAAGGAGACGACAGTATGAACAAGCGTCTGCTTAACCGACGTCAATTTAGTGCGCGTTGTGCGGCCTTCGGCTTATCGTTTCCCGCCTTGAGTGCAGTGAGCGCGCCGCAAGCGGCTGCACAGGTTCCTGGTGCTGGCGCGGCGTCGAAGCCTGTCGCGCGTGCCGTGAAGTTTCCAGACGGCACTAGCGTCCCGCCGCTCGGTCAAGGCTGCTGGCACCTCGGCCAGGGAAGGCATCCGCTGGCTGTCGAGGAAGAGGCGCTGCGCGCAGGCATTGCGCTCGGCCTGACCTTGATCGATACGTCGGGAAACTACGGCGCCGGCCGCTCCGAGCAATTCATTAATCACGTGATTGCCGCTCAACGCGAGCGCATATTTCTGGTCTCCAAGGTGGAGGGTGATCAGGTGTCCGGCGATGGCATCGCGCGAGCCTGCGCAGCGAGCCTCGCGCGTCTCGGCAGCGGGTACCTGGATCTTTATTTGCTGCATTGGCCGATTCCCAGCGCGCAATTCCCCGGCGTAGTGGCGGCATTTGAACATCTGCGCGCGGCCGGGAAGATTCGTGCCTGGGGCGTATCCAATTTTAATGTTAGTCAGATGGAGGACCTCTTCCGCGTTCCGGACGGCCATCGCTGCGCCACTAATCAGGTCCCTTACAGTCTCAACAACCGTCGCATCGAGCGCGATATGTTGCCGTGGAGTAAGCAGCACAACCTGCCGGTCATGGCGTACTCGCCCCTCGGCGGCGACCATAACCTCGTCATAGGTGACCGCACGCTGGCGCAGATCGGCGCTAACCATGGTTGCTCGGCCGCCGCGGTGGCGCTGGCATGGGTGATTCGCAGCGGCAGCGTTATCGCGATTCCTGAATCCGGCTCCCCGGAGCACGTCAAGGAAAACGCCTTGGCGCTTTCCCTGGCCCTCACGCCGCAAGACCTGCAGACCCTGGATGCGGCGTTTCCAGCCGGCGGCGGAGGTTGACAAGAGCGCTATTTGTTTTCATCGAGCGCGCGCAACGAGTTCCTGGAACCTGCCCGTCCTTCACGCTTGCGATGGCCACCGCCGGGATTCGATAGTCGTCCAGCGTTCCAGGGATCGCGCCGGCGATCAGCTTTTCGTAGCTATGGCCTCCGAGCCAGGATCCCGCGCCGCCTGCCGCCTTCAGGCAGCCGCAGACTCATCTCGTGTGCCAGTAGCAGTCAGGGCTCAGCTTGCCTCAACCGAGCACCATGTCTGAAATTGCTTGTTCATTGCCCGTATTTGAGCGCCGAGGGAAGGTGCACTTGACGGGATTGCCAGCACGGAGAGAAGTGTATGCGTAAGTTTGTCGCCGTGATCTGTCTTTGTTGCAGCGTGCTTGCGGCGGCAGGTCAGCCCGCGCAGTCGAATACCCCTAACATGACAAACAGTTGCATTGGTAAAGCTAACAAAGAAAAGATCTCCGCGTACGTTGTGCTACTGCGACTGCGGGGGGACATTTACGCCAAGTGGAAAGAGACGGGCGTGTGGCCGGCTGAGCCAGAAGCCGACAAGGCTCTCGGCGGGCATTCGATGTATTGGGCTCAACAGCTGAAGGCTGGGCACGCTATTACCGCGGGCGCGATGGATGGCGACTTCTGGGACAACGTCGCGCTGATCGTCTTTGAAGCGGCATCGTCCGAAGAAGCTGAGTCAATCGTACGGGCAGACCCGGCCGTGAGGGCCCATGTATTCCAGGCGCAAGTCCGGCCGTTCAACGTTTTCTGGCTCACCAACAAGTTCAACGTAGGTACCCATGTTTGCGGGGACGCCAAACCTGCGAGCTGAGCAGACCGATGGCGGTGGCAGAAATTGTGGGGACATTGTCATTTTGGCAGCCGGCCGCCTGAGGTAGTATTTCACGAGCATCACATTCGGAGCGAGGCAGCAGTGAAACATGCGTTGAGGATGAGCGTACTGCTTGGCGGGTTCGCACTTTTTACCGTGCCCGCGCTGGCTGCTACCGTTTTAACCCCTCCCAAGAACGGCGCCATCAAAGTGGCGTTCGTGTTGAGCGAAGGCGCGACCGTGATCGACTTCACCGGTCCTTGGGAGGTATTCCAGGACGCGGACACTCCGATCCCCTTTGAGCTCTACACGGTTGCTCCCTCGAAGGCCGCGATCCACACGTCCGGAAATGGCAGCCACGGGCTGTCAATTACCCCGGACTATACGTTTGCCGACGCGCCGGAACCCGATCTGATTGTTATCGGCGCGCAAACCGGCGGCGCCGGGCTTTCGGCGTGGCTGCAGAAATTGCACGCGGACAACAAAATCATCCTGTCAGTGTGCACCGGCGCCTTTAAGGTCGCGCAGGCGGGTCTGCTCGATGGTCTGCCCGCCACGACTCACCACGATTACACCGACAAACTCGCTGCGGCATTCCCCAAGGTGCAGGTCAAGCGATCCATGCGCTATGTTCAATCTGGCCCCACGATCTATACCGCCGGTGGCCTGACCTCTGGCATCGACCTGGCGCTTCACATCGTGGAAGGCTACTTTGGGCATGACGTCGCACAAAAGACTGCTGATTACATGGAGTACCAGGGGACCGGGTGGAAAAGCCCGCGTTGAGGTTTAGCGGCTCTCGGTTTACTGATAGCGGATGACGGAACGGCCTAAGACAAATCGTAAGAAAGCTGCCGCTCTTACCGCGTCTGCCAGATCGCACCCCATCACGCGGCGGGTTGTCATGCTCGGGTTTCCGGACGCCGAGGCCCTGGATATCACCGGCCCCCTGGAAGTATTCAGCGAGGCGACCCGTCTGTTGCTTGCAAAAAAGCTCACGCGCGAGCCCGCGTACACCATGGAGGTTGTTGGTCTTCGCGCGGGACCATTTCCCACCACCTCCGGAGTGCGCCTGGTAGCAGAACGTGCATATCGCAAGATCCGGAGTGCAGACCTGTTGCTGATCGCCGGTGGCAGAGGCTGCCACCGCGTGCTGCGGGATGCGGCCTTACTGGAGTGGATCCGCCACATGAGCCCCGGCGCAGAGCGCGTGGGTGCCGTATGTACCGGAGCGTTCATATTGGCGCAAACCGGGCTGCTCAACGGCCGCGCGGCTACCACGCACTGGTCCGAGACAGCTGATCTGGCCAGGCAACATCCCTGCATTGCCGTGCGAACCAATGCCATCTATGTGCGCGACGGGAAATATCACACGTCCGCTGGCGTTACCGCCGGCATCGATATGGCGCTTGCCATGGTGGAAGAGGACTGGGGCCGGAATGCGGCTTTGTCGGTCGCCCGCACCCTGGTGATGTTCCTGAACCGCCCGGGCGGCCAATCGCAGTTCAGTGAATACCTGGCGGCGCAGTTTTGCGAGGATGATAAGGTTCGCAAGCTGCAACTGTGGGTGCAGGAACACCTGGAACGGGATCTTTCGGTGCCGAGGCTGGCGGCGCGTATTGCCATGAGCGATCGAAATTTCGCGCGCCATTTCACCCGGGTTGTCGGCGTGACCCCGGCGCATTACGTCAGCAACGCGAGGCTGGAGGCTGCACGCAGAAAGCTTGAAGAAAACAAACTGCCTGTAGGGCAGATTGCCCATCGGTGCGGCTTTGGTACCGAGGAAACCATGCGCAGGGCCTTCAATGTGACCCTCGGCGTCTCGCCCAGCGATTATCGCCGGCGATTCAGTTCCCGCACCGCGTAAGCGGCAGCCGGGCCTACTCCACAGTCACCACCACTTTCCCTCGCGCGTGACCAGCTTCCAGATACCGTAGCGCGTCGGGGGTTTCGCTGAGCTTGTAACGCCGGTCGATGACCGATCTCACCTTGCCGGACTGCATGAGCGTGCCCATGGCGGTCAGGTCTTCCTTGTTGAGGTCGGTGAGAATCATGCTGAACCTCTGGCTCATGAACGGCGACAGCACCAGGGCCTGGATCGGATCCTTCAGCCAGCCGAACCAATATCCGGGGGTGGTCGAGCCGATCATGACGAGGGTGCCCTTTGGATTCAGGACGCGCTTGTACTCCAGCAGCGAATGGGTGCCAACGATGTCCACAATCAGGTCGTAGTGTTGCGTGCCGGTGGTGAAATCCTCGCGGGTGTAGTCGATGACATGATCAGCGCCGATTGAGCGCACCAGCTCGACATTGCGTGTGCTGCATACGCCGGTCACCTCTGCGCCGAATGACTTGGCGATCTGCACCGCGAAGGTACCGACGCCGCCCGAGGCGCCATTGACAAGAACCTTCTGACCGGCGCGAATGTGTCCCTTATCGCGCAGCGCCTGCAGCGCGGTAAGTGCCGCGATCGGTACCGCGGCCGCCTGCTCGAACGTCACATTGCCTGGTTTCAGCGCGATGGCCCGATCCTCGCGCACAGCTACATACTCGGCAAACGCCCCGAATTTCCCGCCGAACACGTCGTCACCGGGCTTGAAGCGCGTGACCTTCCTGCCGACCGCCTCGACCGTCCCCGCAAAGTCGACCCCCAGTCGCGGGTTTTGTGGTTTCCCGAAGCCGGCGTCCATGCGCACCATGTACGGGGTGCCCTCCAGGTAGTGCCAGTCAAGCGGATTGACGGATGCCGCGTGCACCCTGACCAGCACTTCATCGTCCGCCGCGGTGGGCCTGGGGATGTCCTCATACCTGAGGACGGCGGGTGAACCGTAGCAACGATAGACGATGCCCTTCATCAGTGTGGCGCCGGCAGGCGGTGAGGGCGCCGGGCCGCAGGCCGAGGTGTGGCTCATTGCGAGCGCCAGCGACAGCACCCCCAGGGCCACAAGGATTCCGAGAACGCCCAGGATTTTATAACGCAGTTTCACGGCTCCCCCGGCACGTTGATCCCTGCTCGGGAGTGTACTGCCGTCCGCCCCCCGTGCGCGTTCGCCTGATCGCAAAACACGGTCGCTCCGCGGCGGGCGCTCCGCCAACCACCACACGCCACGATTGCCCCACAGCTTTGCCACAAGTGGCGGCGAGACTCCTGTCCTCGAGGCGTTTCAACATTCATCAGGAGCCGCGCATGTCTGCTCGCTTGGACGCTCTGCTTGAGTTCCTGCGTCGCATTGGAGTCGCATCAGGCGCGGCTGTGGGCAGCTTCTTTATGGCCGGCTACCGCTTGCGCACGCGCCTCGTGATGGCAGCGCTTCTTGCCCTGTTCGCTTACAGTCTCTACGCCCATCCACCCTTCGCCACCGTGCGCCGCAGCGAGGTACTGGTGCGCATGAACCTGTTCGACGGCTCGACGAGCGCCTACACGGCGGGCACCGTGTTGGTTGTGCCCGGTATCCACCAGGTGCGCCGCTATCCGACGGGCGACCAGATTTACCGGCCGATCGAAGGCGCAAGCGCGACTGGCAAGGCGCCGTTCCAGTCGAACGAGGGTCTGTCGATCGGCGTTGATCTGACGGTGCGCTGGGCCATCGACCGCGCGCGCATCGGGCAGTTGTCAAAGCAGTTTCCGGACGACCTGAACGCTGACCTCGTGGGCCCGGCGGTGCAGGGGGTCGCGTACCCCTTGCTTGCCCGACATTCCGTACGGGAGATCTTCTCGAGTCAGCGTGCCGCGATCCAGCAGGAAATCACGACCGAACTTGGACCGAAGCTCGCCGCCATGGGGCTCATGCTGCGTGGCGTGGACATGGGGCAGGTGGATCTGCCGCAGGACTATCGCGTGCAGATGGAGAAACTGCTGGCCGAGGAACTCGAGACCGAGAAGGTTCGCTACACGCTGCAGCTCAAGGAGGCGATGGTGAAGGAGACGCAGCTGGAGGGTGAGGCCGACAAGGCGCGGCGGCAAAAGGCGGCCGAAGCTGCGGGTCAGGAGCTGGTCATCGCGGCACGCGCGCAGGAGGAAACCATGAAGCACATCCTGCCATTCAAGCAGAAGCAGATCGAGCAGCGTCAGCTCGAGGCCGAGGCTGACAAGGTCGCGCGGATCCGCACCGCGGAGGGTGCTGCTGAGGCGCGCCGCATCGAGGCCAGGGGCGAAGCGGACTCGCGGCAGAAGCTCGCCGACGCGGAAGCCTACCGGCTCGAACTCGTTGGCAAGGCCAATGCCGGTCAGATGGAGCGCGAGGGCGCGTTGCTGGCGCATTACCCGCTGCTGATCCAGAAGACCCTCGCCGACAAGCTCTCCGATAAGGTGCAGGTCATCATCGCCCCCACGCCGGCGGCAGGGGAATTCATCGGCTCCAACCTCGTGGGCGTACGCAGCCCGCCGAGCGCCGCCGGCAAGGTGGAGAGCCGCTAGTGATCCTCGCCCTTGCGGCGACGCTCGCGATCGTGGTGCAGGATCACGCCGCGCTGCGCGCGGCGCCGAGCTCGGGCGCGGCGGAGCTGGCGACGCTGTGGCAGGGGGACGTGCTCGAGGTTCGCGGCGAGCGGCCCGGGTATCTTAAGGTCTACGACTATCGGCGCGAGCGCGGCGGCTACCTGAAGAGCGAGGCCGCCCGTTCGATAGGCCTCACCGAGGCGGAGGCTCCCGCGCTCCTCGCGGTGCTGCGCTTCCTGCGCGACAGCCCTGGAGCTGAGGCGCTGGGCGTGAGTTACGGCGCCGCGTACCTCAAGGCCGTCCCGACGCGATCACTCACCGCCGAGCCCCTCGATGCGATTGCCCTGATGGCCGAGCGGCTGGCCGATGAGGCCTCAGCCAGCGGCTATCGCCTTGCGGGCGTTGCTGCGCACCTGGAGGTCGTGGAGCAGTTCGGTGTTCATATGCGCAGCTTCGAGCGCAACGGCCGCATGCAGGTGTGTTACGAGGGCGAGCTTTATCGGCGCGTGCTTAGCCTGCGCGGCGCCGGCCCCGAGGAGCGCGCACACGCGGCGTTGGGTCTCACACGTCCGGATTGCATCGATCCGAACTTAGGTCCCGCGCTGCGTGCATCGCTGGATGATCTGCGTCGCGAGCTCATCGACGGGGTCGACGAGCGGGAGTTGCGTGCCCTGACACGCAGCCGCCTGCACATGCGACGCGCCACCGTCTGGGCATCCATTGCTTTTGAGCAGGCGCGCCGCGGTGAGCCGGCGGCGGCGGCGGCGCAGCGGGCGCTCGCCGAGCTTCTGGCGGTGCGCGCGGATGATCTTGGCGAGGACCGCCGGGCCGAGTACCGGGATGCGGTGGTGCGGGTGGGCGCGATCCGCTGGGCCGCGGTGACTCCCGCACCCCCGTCGGGTCCGCTGACTCTCACCACGGCCGCGGGTGAACCGGGCCAGACCTGTGTAACGCTGCGGCAGACGCAGGATCGGCGCGATGCGCCACTCGTGCGCCGCTGCACGTATGGAATCGTGTGGATGGCCTCGGCCAGGTCGATCGCAAACGCTAAGGCGCTGGTGCTTGCGGTGCAGCCGCTGGAGAGCTGGCGCGAGCTGTGGGTGTTCCATGAAAGCGCGGGCGCCTGGAGCATCGATGTGCTTTCACCTGGCCTTAGCGATCCTGAGGAAGGCTACGTCGAGTTTGCCGGGTTCGCGCCCGCTACGAGGCGCTTGCTGGTAGCACGCGAGGTCAGGGAGAGCGGAGGATTTCGCCGCCGCTTTGAGGAGTTGCGGCTTGATGATCTCGCCCTGGTACGGCAGGCGAGCACGCCGGAGCTGCTGCGTGACTTTGGGAGCTGGCAGGACGTGGATTGGCGGCGCGACACGCTCGCATTACTATGACCGCAATGAGCCGTTTTGACTTACGCCCACCGAGCGATGAGCAACGCGCAAAGATCGCTTCCGGTCTGACTCAGGACGAGCGCCGGGTACTCCTGCAGCACGGGACCGAGGCTCCTTTCTGTGGTGTGTTCCTGGACAACCACAAGGACGGAATCTACACGTGCCGGTTTTGCGGCCTGCCGCTCTTCGGCTCGAGCTCCAAGTTCGATTCAGGGACCGGGTGGCCGAGCTTCTTCAAACCCTACGATGAAACCCATATTCGGCGCATTACCGATGCCAGTCATGGAATGCGGCGCGTCGAGGAGGTCTGCGCCCGCTGTGGCAGCCACTTAGGTCACGTGTTCCCGGACGGGCCGCCGCCCACCGGTGAGCGTCACTGCCTGAACTCGGTGTCGCTGTCGTTCACCGAGCAGGGGAAATCACTGCCTGATGTGCTCTCGAGAGGGACGCCTGAAGGCCAGGTGCCGTAACGCTTAAGGCTTGCTACCGGGACTGAGTGATCGCCATCGAGTTTATGACCTGCCTGACACCGGGAACGCTGCGGGCAATGGCCTCAGCATCGCTGATCTCAAGGCCCGAACTCACCACGCCGTAGAGATACACAGTGTGATCCAGCGTCTGCACCGTGATCGCGGTGGTCTCCAGGTCCGGACGCTGATCGATCTGTGACTGTATCTGCGCGGTGATCTGCGCATCCCCGGGGCAGCCCTTGAAGCCGCATTTCTCGTAGGTGTGGTACACGGTGCACCCGGAAAGGGAGCCGGTCAGGGCGAGCGCCGACGCACATAAGAAAAGCGTCCGGGGTCTGGTCATACGCATTTATTAGACGCTGGTGGGGAACATTGGTGCCAGCCCGGACGACAAAAGTGCTGCGCAGCAAAGTGGAATGCGGTGCTACCCTTCGGCCCCCTAGACTCGCTACGCGTTACTGCGGACGGAGAATGAACTGCATGAGAACGATTCTGGCCGCGATCCTGGCGATCGTGCCTGTCATATCCGCCCAGGGAGCAACGGCCGCGAAGTCCGAAAACCCGTTGCTGCAGCCAAGCACCCTGCCGTACCAGATGCCACCGTTCGATCGCATCCGGGTCACCGACTACGCGCCGGCGTTCGATGCCGGCATGCGGGCGCAGCTGCGCGAGGTCGCCGCCATCGCCCACGACCCGCACGCGCCGGGCTTTCTGAACACTATCGTCGCGCTCGACCGCTCCGGACAGCTGTTGCTGCGGGTGGGTTTTCTTTTCGATGAACTCAACGCCAACAACACCAGCCCCGAAATGCAGGCGCTCGACACCGAGTACGCGCTCAAGCGCAGCGCGCATAAAGACGCGGTCTACCTTGATCACGCGCTGTGGCAGCGGGTTGATGCCGTGTACGCGAAACGCGCGAGTCTTAAGCTCGAGCCGGAATCCGAGCAGCTGTTGCTGCGCTGGCATGCGCGCTTCGTGCGTGCGGGCGCGCGTCTCGGAGCTGCCGATCAGGCGCGGCTGCGTGAGCTGAACGCGAAGATTGCCGCGCTGACCACCAAGTTTGGGCAAAACCTGCTGAAGGCCACGGCCGACGGTGCCGTGGTGGTCGGCAAGGCTGCGGATCTTGACGGCCTGTCTCCTGCCCAGGTGAGCGCGGCTGCCGAGGCGGCACAGGCGCGGGGACTGAAGGGCCAGTGGCTGATCGCGCTTGAGAACACCACCCAGCAGCCGGTGCTGGCGCAACTCACGAACCGCGCGTTGCGCGAGCGTATCTACCGCGCCTCGGTGCAGCGCTGCCTCGGGGGCGACGCTGACAACACGCGGGTACTCACCGACATGGTCAAGGCCCGCGCCGAGCGGGCGGTGCTCCTCGGGTACCCGAGTCACGCGGCCTACATGCTCGAGGATGAGTCCGCGGGGACTCCCGCGGCGGCGCGCAATATGCTCACCCAGCTCATACCGGCGGCACTGGCGCGGGCGCGCTCCGAAGCAGCCGAGCAGCAGAAAGTGATCGACGCACAGGCCGCGGCGCGCGGCACGGCCGCCTTCGCGCTGCAGCCGTGGGACTGGGAGTTCTATTCGGAAGCGGTGCGCAAGGCGCACTATGACTTCGATGCGGCGCAGGTCGCGCCTTACTTCGAGCTCAACCACGTCGTGCAGGACGGCGTGTTCTACGCCGCGCATGAGCTTTACGGCCTGACGTTCACGGAGCGCAAGGAC
Organism: uncultured Gammaproteobacteria bacterium; assembly: GCA_963793895.1. Taxonomy (GTDB): domain Bacteria; phylum Pseudomonadota; class Gammaproteobacteria; order Steroidobacterales; family Steroidobacteraceae; genus 13-2-20CM-66-19. The sequence goes on along the minus strand of CAWCBV010000003.1, from coordinate 301,582 downwards.
CTGCCCGTCTACCGGCCCGAGGTGCGGGTGTTCGAAGTGTTCGACGCGGATGGTAAGGGACTGGCGTTGTTCATCGCTGACTACTTCGCCCGCGACAACAAGCAGGGCGGGGCGTGGATGAACTCTTACCTCGAGCAGTCGCGGCTGCTGGGATTAAAGGCCGTGGTCTCGAACAATCTGAACTTCCCCAGGCCCGCGCCGGGCCAGCCGGTGCTGCTTAGCTTCGAGGACGTGACGGCACTGTTCCACGAGTTCGGTCACGCGCTGCACGGGATGCTCTCGAACGTGAATTACCCTTCGCTGTCGGGGACTGAAACACCACAGGACTTTGTCGAATACCCATCGCAGTACAACGAGATGTGGGCGCGCGAGCCACAGGTGCTCGCGCACTTCGCGCATCACTACCAGAGCGGGGAAGCGATGCCACCGCAACTGCTTGCCAGGGTAATCGCGGCGCAGCAGTTCGATGAAGGCTATGCGATGACCGAGTATGTGGCCGCGGCGCTGCTGGATCTGTCCTGGTATGAGCTGCGTGCCGCGCAGGTGCCGGCGGCGGGCGATGTGTCCGCCTTTGAGACGGCAACGCTGAAGTCGGCGGGCCTTGACTACCCGCTCGTCCCGCCACGCTATCACTCGGCCTACTTCCATCACATTTTCGCTGACGACTATTCGGCCGGCTACTACGCGTACCTCTGGAGCGAGGTTTATGCCCGCGACACCGGGGCCTGGCTGCATGCGCATGGCGGACTGACGCGCGCGAACGGGGACTACCTGCGCAAGACGGTCCTATCACGCGGCCGGACGGCCGAGCCCATGGAGCTGTTCAGGAACTTCTATGGACGGGGCCCGCAGATCGGACCGTTGCTCGAGTACCGCGGCCTGGCCGGCGGCGGCTGAGTCCTGAAAATGCCGCGTGCGGCCTCGCAATACCCGCAGGACACTTCCCTAAACACAGCCAGACTCTTAGGATCGAGTCTGGAACCTGCGGCTGCATACTCCAGAGAGCGGAGGAACGAATGGCGAAAATGAAACGTCGTCGGCCCGGCAAGACTGCTGCCAGGAAGGTCGCCACGAAAAAGGTCAGCGCGCGCTCCAGGCGTCGCACCGCGAGCGGCAAGCGTGCTCGTGGCCCCGCAGTTAAAGCGGCTGCCAGGCGCGTGCTGGCTCGTACGGCCAAGGCTGCGAGAGCCGGGGCCGAGCGCGCGGCCCGAACAGGACGCAAGGTCGTTGCGCGCGGTGCGCGTTCTGCGGCCAAAGGGGTGAAACAGGTCGCGCAGGAAGCCGGACGGGTCGCGGCTTCAGCTTTGGAATCCATCGCCGACCGCGTAGAGCCAGAGGCTGTGAAGCCCGAGGGTCCGAAGCCAGAGGGTAGCTGAGGGCGGGAACCGAACCGAAGGTTCCGGGTTTCGGGCCGCCGCGACGCCGTGTGGTTTCAGTTCACGCGCACGGCGCCGCGATAGGGGCTGTCCGCGCTGGCTTGCCACAGATGCATCACGGCGTAACCGCGGAAGGGACGCCACAGTTCCGCGCGGGTGTTGAGTTCGCGGACGCTGAGGACGTCGCCGTTGGACGACGCCTGTCGCCGAAGGATCAGGTCCCCTGCAGGGAAGCCGTCAGGTTCGCTTAAGCCACGTAACGCCACGTAGCCTGCGGTCCACGGACCCACGCCGGGCAACTCAACGAGCGCGCGCATCACGCGCTCGGGGGGTTCATTGAAGGCAACGACGCCATCCCGCACGGCACGCGCGAAGCCCTGTAAGGCTGCGGCCCGCGCTCGCGGGACCCCGAAGTCCTCGAGATTGCACCGCGCGAGGGCCCCGGGCGTCGGAAACAAGCGAGAAACCTCTGTCCGCGGGGGCTCGAGCCCTTCGCCAGCGCGCTCGGAGACGCGCGTGAGGAGCGTCAGTCCCGCCGCCACGCTGACCTGTTGACCTATGATGGCGCGCACACCGCTCTCGAACGCGTCCCAGGTACCCGGGATCCGTATCCCCGGGCGGCGCTTCCCAAGTGCGCGCAGCTGCGGATCGCGCTGCAGGGCGGCGGCAATCTGCCCCGGATCTGCATCAAGGTCGAACATCCGGCGGGCGACCACGCACAACGCCGCAATGTCCATTGATTCATCGCCGCGCACCCGCAGTTCAAGCGCGTTGGCGCTTGCTGCCGGTTGCACTTGCACCAGCGCATAGCCGCGGGCGGTACGCACGGTGCGCGCATACCCCCCGGCGGTCACGGACTCAATGCCTGGAATCGCGCGCCGGGCGAGAAAGGCGTGTAGGTGCGCCCAGTCGTAGGGAGGGCGGTAGGGCAGGCGCAGCTTTACTTCATTCCGCATGACTTGAAACGGTACCCCGCGCGGACGCCCTGAACCAGCGGCTTTGCGGCGGTCGCCTGTCCGAGCAATTTCTGTGATGGGATTCCGTTTTGGGGTCATCGGCCGCGACGGCGGCGCGTTCATTTGCGTAGGCTCGCAGCGTTTGCCAGCAGCTGTCTTTTTCAGGAGCGCGGGATGAATCGCCTGTCCGCCAGAGTTCAGTGGGGAGTTGCGCTCGTGTGCGCCGGACTTGGCGTCGCTTCCCTTGCGCGCGCCGATGCGCTGTCTGCGGTGCAGGTGTTGAGGGAAGGCGGATGCGGCGGCGTGGTGCCGGCTGCCCGGCCACTCGTGCGCAGCGCGCTACTGGATCAGGTGGCGCAGGAGTGGGCTGCGGGGAGCTCGCTGCCGGCGGCGGCGCAACGCAGCGCCTTTCGCGCCCAGGCGACGACCGGCGTGCATGTCAGCGGGCCGGAGTCATCCCTGCTCGAGCTCCTCAGGCGTTCGGATTGCCGCGCGCTGGCAAGGCCGGGCCTGCGCCAGATTGGCGCTTATCGTCGCGGACCCGACAACTGGCTGGTGCTCGCAGGTGGTTCGGGGTTGCCGGACACGCCGCTGACAGTTGCCAGAACCGCGACCGCGGAAACGCCGCTCGCTGCCCGGATCCCCGGGCCGGTGCTCGCTTCCCGTGCGCTGCAACTCGTGAACGAAGCGCGCGCCCGCGGAGCGAAGTGCGGCGCGCGCTCGTTCGCGCCCGCGCCCGCGATGAGCCTGTCCGGGACGCTGGCAGGGGTCGCGTCCGGACATGCACTCGACATGGCCGAGCACAACTACTTTGAGCACGTGGACCTGGCCGGCAAGTCTCCCGCGGACCGCGTTCGCGCGGTCGGATACAAGGAGAAACTGGTCGGGGAGAACATCGCCTACGGACCCGGATCGGTTGAAGAGGCGGTGCAGGGCTGGCTCGACAGTCCCGGTCACTGCGAGAACATCATGGACCCGCGGTTCGCGCAGATGGGCATCGCGTATTCCGCCGGTCGCACGTCGCGGCACGGGCTCTACTGGGTGCAGCTGCTGGTCGAGCCGCGCGCCTGAGGGGTTACGGCAGCCTGCCCAGAAAATCCCGCAGCGCTGCGGCAACTTCCGCCGGGCAATCCAGCGGCGTGAAGTGCGCGCCCGGCAGTAGCACCAGCGGGGCGCCAAGAAGCTGCGCCAGCGGACGCGCGACCGTGTCGATGGGGAGAAACTGGTCGCGCTCGCCCCACAGAACCACCGCCGGCACAGCGCTGGCGCGTAGTGCTGCGCTGATATGCTCGGTCTGCCCCGGGTCAAGATCGCAGGCGGCGCGGATCAGGCGCTGTCCGCCCGCTTCACCCTCGTAGGCACGCAGCATGTCGCGCATCGCGTCCGTGTTGCCCAGGCGTCGCATGAGCAGCGGGCACAGCCGCTGCGCCTGCGATGGGTCCCAGCTGCGGATGCTGGCGATGGAGTCCATCGCCCATTCACCCGCATAAACCCCGTCCAGCAGCGCCAGTCCGCGCACGCGCTGCGGCGCGCTCACCGTCATGAGTTGCGCAGCCGCCGAGCCGACATCGTGGGCGAGGATGGTGATGCGTTCGATCCCGAGTGCATCCAGGAGCTCAAACATCCAGCGCGCCTGGCTCGCCATGTCCACGCGCACGCCGGCCAGGGCTTGTGAATCGCCGTAACCCACGAGGTCCGGAACCAATACCCGAAACCCCGCGTCGCTCAAGGATGGCGCAACCCGCGCCCACAGGCGCCGCGTGGCCGGAAAGCCATGCAGCAGCAACACCGGGCTGCCAGCGCCCGAGTCCTCGAGCGCAATGGTGGCGCCTGAAGCGCGGACTGATGAGGGCATCGCGTCGATTCGCCGCCGGCGCGACTCGGGCGTTGCCTACGCCAGCGCCGACTTGAACAGCGCGAGCATCCGCGCCCAGGCTTTTTCTGCCTGCGCGTCGTTGTAGACACGCGAGTCCGGTGGACACCAGCCATGCAGCGTGCCGGCATACACCTCGATCTCGGCCGGCACCTTCGTCTTGGCGAAGGCATCACGCAGCACAGTCTTGGCGTCCGGCTGGCGCTGGTCGTCGTTCTCGGCGATGGCGAACAGGTAGTGCGCCTTGATTTTCGGGATCAGCAGGTGCGGGCTGTCGGGATTGTCGGTCACCAGGCTCCCGCCGTGAAAGGAGGCGCCCGCGCCGATGCGATCGGGAACCGTCGCGGCCGTGCGCATCGTGAGCGGCCCGCCCATGCAATAACCGGTCGTACCCATTTTTCGTTTCCGCGCGACCGATTGCTGGGCGTCGAGCCAGGCAACGAACGCCCGCGCATCCGTGACGGTTGTTTCGGGTGTCAAAGCGCCCATCAGCCCCATGAGGGTCGTGCGCGTTGCGGCATCGTTGAAATCCGGATTCTCCGGTGCGGTCGGCGCGCGTTTCACGCGGTAAAAGGGATTCACCACCAGCACCGAGTAGCCTGACTGCGCCAGCCGCCTGCCCATCTGCCGAAACGCCGGCCGCAGGCCGTAGATGTCCGGCCAAACCAACACTGCGGGCGCCGTGCCCGTAGCAGGGTGCACGAAATACCCATCCGCGGTCCCGTCGGGCGTCTTGATGTCGACTTCGGAATCCTGAACCGTGACCGCCCCGGCGACGGGCGGCAGCAGTGAAATCAGTCCCGTGCCGAGGGTGAGCGCGCCAAAGCGACGCCGCGACATGCCGGGGTTCCTGAGCTGGTATTCGAGGATGTCGTCGATCGAATCGTGGTCGCACATGTTGCTTCTCCGCCAGATGACCGGGCCTGCAGCGTGCGCATGTTGCACGCAACGGCGTACCGGTCGCAACCGCTGACGAGCGCTGCATGGGGACTGCGACAGGCAGCGTAATCGCCGCCTATACTCGATTGGATGAATGAGCTTGCGGACGAACAGCCGGCCACGGGCACGCTTCCCCGCCGGCTGTTGCCGTGGCTCGTGGCGGTCGCGTTCTTCATGCAGGCGCTCGATACCACGATCCTGAACACGGCGGTCCCGAGCATCGCCCACGCACTGGGGGTCGCACCCTTAAGCATCAAGGCGGTGCTCGCGAGCTACACGCTCAGTCTCGCGGTGTTCATCCCGATCAGCGGCTGGATGGCGAATCGCTTCGGCACACGGCGCGTGTTCAGCGGCGCGATCGCACTGTTCACCTTAGGCTCGCTCCTGTGCGGTGTGTCCCGCAACATTCATGTGCTGGTGGCCTGCCGGGTGCTGCAGGGCTGCGGCGGCGCCATGATGGTGCCGGTCGGACGGCTCACCCTGGTGCGGGCGTTTCCGAAATCCGAGCTCGTGCGCGCCATGAGCTTCGTGGCGATCCCGGGCCTGCTGGGTCCGATGCTCGGCCCGGTGGCAGGCGGGTTGATCACCGCCTACCTGCACTGGAGCGTGATCTTCTTCATCAACGTACCCATCGGGCTTGCGGGCTTGTACCTGGTGTACCGGAACCTGCCGGACTACCGCGAGGCGTCCACCCCGGCCCTCGATATCCTCGGGCTGGTCCTGTTCAGCTCCGGTATCGCGCTCCTGTCGTATGTGCTGGAGGTGTTCGGCGAGCATCGGCTGAACGGGCCGATGGTGCTGGCGCTGCTCACCGTGTCCGCGCTGCTGCTCGCCGCCTACGGCGTGCACGCCGCGCGGGCGGCGCAGCCCTTGCTGCGCCTCGCGCTGTTTCGCATCCGCACTTTTCGCGCCGCCGTCGGCGGCAGCTTTTTTACCCGCATCAGTGTCGGCGGCATCCCGTTCCTGCTGCCGCTGCTGTACCAGGTGGGACTCGGTTACACGCCGGTGCAATCGGGCCTGCTCATGGTGCCGCAGGCGCTCGCCGCCATGAGCCTGAAGATGTTCATGCCGCGCATCCTCACGCGCTTCGGCTACCGCGCCGTGCTGGTTTCCAATACCACCATCCTCGGCATGTTGATTCTCTCGTTTGCAACCATTGGCGCCGCTACGCCGGTGTGGCTCATCGTGATGCAGGTGTTCGCGTACGGCTTTGTGTCGTCACTGCAGTACACGAGCATGAACACGCTCGTCTACGCGGACGTCGCCGGCGAGGCGGCGAGCAACGCCAGCACCATTGCGAGCACCGCGCAGCAGCTGTCCTTGAGCTTCGGTGTCGCGACCGCCTCGCTGGTGGCGGCGCTCTTCGTCCCTGACCGCTTTCATACCCTGGCGCCGGATATGATTCACGGCATCCACCAGGCGTTCCTGGTGCTCGGTGTTGCCACGATCGTGTCGACCATCGTTTTCCGCGGTCTTAGGGCGACCGACGGGGAGTCCGTCAGCCAGCACCGGGTCGAAGTGCCCGCCGCCTGAGCGGCCGGCGCGGCGGATTCACTTGCCCGCGTGTGCTGATTCGCGCTTCAATTGGTGCTGCAGGCGCGGTCCGCTTCGATCCATCCAGGGAGTTACCATGATGGCTGGCAGATCTGTCTTGATGGTTGCCGTACTCGGCACTGCATTGCTCGCCAGCATGGCAGGCCGCACGCAGCAGGCGCCCCCGCTAATCCCCTTGATACGGTGCCCGACAAGATGCCGTTCGATATCCCCTATGGTGCCCCGATATCCCTGGAACGCGCGTCGGTGGCGATTGCCGCGGCCGTTGCCGAGGCGAAAAAGCACGACTGGAAGCTGAACGTAGCGGTCGTGGATTCCGGCGGTAACCTCGTAGCTTTCCAGCGCATGGACGGCGCGCAGCTCGCCTCCATCCAGGTGTCCGAGCACAAAGCCCGGGCCGCGGCGACCTTCCGGCGCGAAACCAAGGTATTCGAGGACGCCATCCAGCTGAAGCAGAACTACTACGTCATGACGCTCGACGGCATCGTCGCATCGCGGGGCGGCATTCCGCTCATCGAGGGTGGCAAGATCGTTGGCGGCATCGGCTGTTCCGGTGGCACGGGTTCGCAGGACGAAGTCGCGTGCAAACTCGGCGCGGCCACGCTGAAGTAGGCCGTTCGCCAAGATAAGGAGCGTGTCATGAGCGAGCACCGTACCCGAACCGCGGGCGTCAGCCTCGCACTGGCGGCGCTGAGCGTCGCAGCACTCACCGCGTGGGCTCCGGCCGCGCTGGCGGCTCCCGGAGAGGTTATTGCCACCGTGCACCTGCGCGCGGGTCCCGCCACGGAGTATCCGGCGTTTGCGTTGCTGGCGCCGGGCACGCCGCTCGAGGTGTACGGCTGCGAGGAAGCGTACGCGTGGTGTGACGTGCAGGCCGGACCCAACCGCGGTTGGGTTGATGCCGCGTACCTGCAGATGTACGCGGGTGGGCGTCCGCTGATTGTCGCCGACAGTGGTGTCGTGCTGGCCCTCCCGGTGCTCACGTTCGTGCTCGATGCGTACTGGGGCAACTACTACCGTGGCCGTCCGTGGTATTCGCAGCGGGCGCGTTACTACCCGATTTTCCGCCGCTACCCGCACGGCAGACCGCCGCCGCCGCGTCCGCGCCCACCGGCGGTGAGACCGCCGCCGCGCCCATCGCCCGGAATTCGCCCACCCCGTCCGCAGCCGCCGCCAGCCGCAACGCGACCATCGGGAGGAACGCGGCCCCCCGCGGGCACAACGCGACCGCCGGGCGGCAGCAGGCCGACACCGAACACGGGAAGGCCAGCAGCGGATGAGGCTAACCCGCGGCCCGCAACGCGGCCGGCTCCGCAGCCGACGCAGTAGCTTTAAGGACGCAGTGCCCGGGCAGTACGATTTCGTTGTGATCGGCTCGGGTTTCGGCGGCAGCGTGTCGGCGCTGCGCCTGGCTGAAAAAGGCTATCGCGTTATCGTCCTCGAGCAGGGGCGCCGCTGGACGCCGCAAACCTTGCCGCACAGCACCTGGGACCTGCGCCGGTGGATGTGGAATCCGGCGTTCGGCTTGCGTGGCTTTTTCAGCATGCGCTTCTTTCGTCACGTGGTCGTCCTGCACGGCAACGCCGTGGGTGGCGGTTCCATCACCTACGCCAACACGCTGCTGGCGCCGCCGTCGTCGGTGTGGCGCGAGGGCAGCTGGGCGGGACTCGCCGATTGGGAGCGCGTCATGCCGCAGCACTACGACACGGCACGCCGGATGCTCGGGGTGACCACCAACCGCCGGCTGGATGCGGCGGATGAACGCTTGCGGGAGATGGCGCGCGCAAACGCAGTTGACTCCACTTTCTATCCCACCGAGGTCGGGGTCTTTTTCGGCGACGATACGGACCCGCCCGGCACGGTGTACGCCGATCCGTACTTCGGCGGCGAGGGGCCGCCGCGTGCCTCGTGCATCGGTTGCGGTGGTTGCATGATTGGCTGCCGGTACGGCGCCAAGAACACGCTCGACCAGAATTACCTGTATCTGGCGCAGCGACGCGGTGCGGAGGTGCGCGCCGAGACCCGCGTAGTGGATGTGCGTCCGCTTGGGGCCGACCCCGACGGCGCACTCGGCTACGAGGTCTCGACCGTGTCGCTCGCCCGGGACCCGCAGGGCGCACCAGGCAGTATCACCTGCCACGGAGTCGTGTTTGCCGCATCCTCACTCGGCACCCAGGACCTGCTGTTGCGCCTGAAGGCGCGCGGCTCACTGCCGAAGCTCTCGGACGCTCTCGGCCACGGCGTGCGCACCAACGCGGAATCCCTCATCGGGGTGCGCTTTCCCGGCTCGACGCAGGACTTGTCCCGGGGAGTTGCCATCGGCTCCGGCGTCTACATCGATCAGCACACTCACGTGGAAGCGGTGCGCTATCCGGCCGGGTCCGACAGTATGGGCCTGCTGAGCACCGTCATGACCCTGGGGCGTCCAGGGTGGACACGGGTCTTCACCTGGCTCGGCACACTGCTCAGGATGATGTTGACTCACCCGCTCGCGACGCTACGGGTGTTGTCACCGCGCCGCTGGGCCCGCGAGACGGTCATTCTCCTGTGCATGCAGACCCTCGAGGGCGAACTCACCATGCGACTGAAACGGCGCTGGTACTGGCCCTTCGCGCTGCATCTCGCGAGCGCCGGGGAGCGCATCCCGAGCTTTATTTCCGCGGCCAATGATTTTGCGATGCGCGCTGCCCGGGTCACCGGCGGGGTGCCGATGACCTTGCTGACCGAGATCCTGCTCAATGTGCCGATGACGGCCCATTGCATGGGCGGGGCGGTGATGGGACGCGACCGCCGGCACGGCGTAATCGATGCCAGGGGTCGCGTATTTGGTTACACCAACATGTACATCTGCGATGGCTCGACCTTGAGCGCCAACCTCGGCGTCAATCCCAGCCTCAGTATCGCTGCGCTCACCGAACATGCCATGAGCCATGTTCCCCGCTCCAGCGAGCAGCGTTGGGATTGCGTGGCGGAGGAGGCGGGCGCGTAATGGAACCGTCGCGCAGCTCAGTCGTCTAACGGCTCAACGACAGGTGCCAGGAGAATCGCGTGGCCAGGTCATGTTCCCGGATCACAATTGCCGCGCTGCTCGCCACGCTGGCGGGGGTGTGCGCGCCGGCGGCCTGGGCCGCCGCGCCCGATGCCGACAACGCGCAGCTTGCCGCCTGGACGCCGAAGGAACTGCGCTTCGTCTACCAGGGATTCACCGCGCGCTATTCGTGCGACGGGCTGCGCGAGAAGGTGCGCAGCGCGCTCCTCGCGCTCGGCGCGCGTAAGGATCTGAGCGTGCACGAGAGTGCGTGTTCGTCTCCGCCCGGCAGGCCTGACCCGTTCCCGGGGGTTAACATCAAAATGCAGGTGCTGACGCCGCTCACCCGCACGGCGGCAGCGCCGGATGCGACGGCGGTTGCCGCACATTGGAAGATGGTAGATCTGCGCCTTAACCGCGATGCGCTGTCCGAGAGCGGCGACTGCGAGCTCATCGAGCAGATCAAGCAGAGCATCCTGCCGGTCTTCAGCACGCGCAATGTCGAGTACAGCTCAAACTGCGTTCCGCACCAGCTGTCCGCCGGCGGAACACGGCTGCGCGCGGAGGTGTTGATCAGCGACGCCCCGGACAAGAATCCGGGCACCGACGCCGCCTCCCACTGACAAGAAAAAGGCCCCGTGCGGGAATGCCGCACGGGGCCTGGTTTCAACGGTCCAGGAGCTGGCGACTCGTTACTTCTCGGTAACCCGCAAGGAAATGCGGCGGTTCTTTGCGCGGCCTTCCTCGGTGGCGTTATCCGCCACCGGGTGCTCTTCACCGTAGCCCTTGGCGCTCATGCGACCCGCGTCGGTGCCCAGCTTCGCCAGTTCCGCCATGACGCCGTTGGCACGCGCGTCAGAGAGCGCGAGGTTCGCAGCTGCGTCGCCGGTGTTGTCCGTGTAACCGCCAAGACGAATCTTCACCTGCGGGTACGCCTTGAGGATGGCGCCGATATTGTTGAGCTGCTGCTGGGAAGCCGGCTGCAGCGCTGCCTTGCCGGTGTCGAACAGCAGGCGGTCAAAGTCAAACCACTTGTCATCGCTCAGCGTCGAATTCGGATCGTTCAGGTAGGCGATGAGTTTCGATTCCACCCCGTTCGCGGGCGCGTTCAGCTCGGTGCCATCGGGCAGCTTCATCCTGGTCATCTCGCCCAGCGCAGCCCAGGCGGTGTCGGCAGTCGCGATCACGGGGGCGGTGACCGCCGGCGTGCTCGGACCGCTCAGCGAGCGAAACAATAGCCAGGCGAGGATGACCGCGCCGAGGATTGCGAGCGGCACCAGCCAGCGCGAACCGCTGGCGGCGGCGGAGTCGCCACCGGGACTTGCCATTTTTGTGTCTCCCTTACGTTCTTTGTGCCGTGAAAGCTCAACGGGGAAAAAAGCCGGCGTATTCTAGCTACGGGTTTGTTGCAACCGCCATCCTCCTGGCGGGGAGGGTACGCGCCAGCGCATCGCGCCAGCCGGCGAGCAACTTGGCGCGCCGCTCGGGATTCATGCGGGGAGTGAAAACCGCAGCAGTTCCGATGCTGGCCGCGATCGCGGGCAGGTCGGGCCACACGCCGGCTGCCAGGCCGGCAAGATAAGCCGCGCCGGTAACCGTGGCCTCAAGCGCGACCGGGCGCTCGACGGGCGCATCAAGCACGTCAGCGAGGAACTGGCAGAACCAGTCATTGGCCGCCATGCCGCCGTCAACGCGAATGGCATTCGCGCTGAGCGCGCCATCACGCGCCATGGCCGCAGTGAGGTCCAGCGTCTGGTAAGCGACCGCCTCGAGCGCGGCGCGCACGAGATGCGCGCCCGTGGCATCGAGTGTGAGTCCGCAGATGAGTCCGCGCGCCTCGGGCTCCCAGTGCGGCGCGCCGAGCCCAACGAACGCCGGCACCAGGTACACGCCGTGATCATCGGGAACGCTGGCCGCGGCCGCGGCGGATTCGGCCGCGTCGCGCAGCAGGTGCAAACCATCGCGCAGCCACTTGATGGCGGCGCCGGCGACGAAGATCGACCCTTCCATGGCGTAGGTGGCGCGTCCGCCGAGCCGATAGGCCACCGTCGTGAGCATGTGTTGGGAGGGGACGGCCACCTCGCCCGTGTTGAGGAGCAGAAAACAACCTGTGCCGTAGGTGGACTTCGCCATGCCGGGCCTGAAGCAGCCCTGGCCGATGAGAGCCGCCTGCTGATCACCGGCGATACCCCGGATTGGAATTTCAGCACCCAGGATCGGCGCTGCGGTGCAGCCGAAATCCCCGCTGCTGTCGCGCACCTCGGGCAGCAGCTCGCGCGGCACGCGCAGCAGTCGCAGCAGCTCTTCGTCCCAGTCCTGCGTGTGCAGGTTGAAGAGCAGGGTGCGCGAGGCATTGGTCGCGTCAGTGGCGTGTACCCGTCCTTGGGTGAGGCGCCATAAGAGAAAGGTGTCAACGGTGCCGAAGGCAAGCTCCCCGCGCGCGGCGCGCGCACGCGCACCGGGGACGTTGTCGAGGAGCCAGGCGATCTTGGTGGCGCAGAAGTAGGGATCCAGCACGAGCCCCGTGCGCTGCCGCACCAGGGCTTCGGCACCCGCGGCCTTCAGAGCGGCGCATTCAGCGGCGGTGCGCCGATCCTGCCAGACGATCGCGCGATGAATGGGCTTGCCCGTCGCGCGCTCCCAGACGAGCGTGGTTTCGCGCTGGTTGGTGATGCCGAGCGCCGTGATGTTGCGCGCGTCGACGCGCGCTTGCGCCAACGCCTCGCGCGCCGTTGCGAGGGTAGCGCGCCAGATATCTTCCGCGTCATGTTCGACGCAACCGGAAGATGGGTAATGTTGTGGCAGTTCGCGTCGCGCCATGGCGAGCGGACACGCCTCGCCGTCGAACACCACCGCGCGTGTCGAGGTCGTGCCCTGGTCAATCGCCAGCAGATGCGGCGGCGGCGTCATAGATTGAGGCTGCCCGGTGAGCGCGGCTTGCCTCAGCGCTCGAACACGTAGGTTCCGGGCGCAGCACCGAGCGGCGGATGGGACCGCGAGCCGAGCGTTTGCGGTGCAGCCACTTCCGCGCCGGAACGCTCCTGGATCCACTCTCGCCAGTAGGGCCACCAGCTGCCGTCCTGGCGTTTCGCGTGCTTCGCCCACTCGTCCGGATTGTCGACGTTCGCGGGCGCGGTAAAGAAGAACGCCTTGGGCGAACCGGGCGGGTTGATCAGGCTTTGCAGATGCCCGGCGTTGGCGAGCACGAACGTCGCCTGGGCACCGAACAGACGCGCCGTGCCGTAGCAGCCCTTCCAGGGCGTGATGTGATCGGTGATGCCGCCGATGACGAAGGCGCCGGTCTTTACCTTGGTGAGATCCACCGCGCGACCGGCCACTTCCAGTGCCCCGGGATTGGCGAACGGATTGTGTTCGATGAGATCCAGCAGGTCGCTGTGGAACTGTGCGGGCAGGCGCGTGGTGTCGTTGTTCCAGGCCAGGATGTCGAACGCCGGGGGCTTGTTGCCGAGCAGATAGTTGTTGACCCAGTAGTTCCAGATAAGATCGTTTGGCCGCAGCCAGGCGAACATGCTCGCCATCTCGGAGCCTTCGATCACGCCTTTGCCGCGCGAGCGCGCCTTGGCGGCACGCACGGCGCCCGGTGAGTTGAACAGGCCCAGCGTCGTGTCTTCGAGCGCCTTGTTGACGTCGAGCACGCACACGGCCCAGGCGCTGTTGGCGACCTTGGTTTCACCGCCCGCGGCGAGATACCCCAGGTACGCCGCAAGGGTCATCCCGCCCGAGCACGAGCCCCACATGTTCACATCGGGGCTGCCGGTGATGGCGCGGGTCACGTCGACCGCCTCGTCGAGCGCGAGCACGTACTGTTCCAGTCCCCAGTGCCGTTCACGCGGCGTGGGGTTGCGCCAGCTGATGATGAAAAACTGCACGCCGCTCTCGACGTTGAACTTAACCAGGCTCTTCTCGGGGGAGAGGTCGACGGCGTAGAACTTGTTGACCTGCGGGGGCGCCATGATGAGCGGGCGCTTGCGCACACGCGCCGTGGCCGGCGTGTACTGGATCAGCTCGAACAGTTCGCTGCGATGCACGACCTCACCGGGTGAAGTCGCCATGTTGACGCCCAGCTTGAAGCCGCTGGCGTCCACCTGCGAGGGCAGCATGTTGTTATGGCGCGCATCGTGCACCAGGTTCTGCAGGCCCTTCACGAGGTTCAGGCCGCCGGTGTCGAGGATCTTGCGTACCGCGGCGGGGTTGCCCAGCACCCAGTTGCTCGGCGCCAGGGCATCGGTGACCAGTGAGGCGAAGAACTGCGCGCGTCCTTTCTCCCTGGTGCTGGCGGAGGAGTGGGCGATGAATTCGCTCAGTTCCCTTTGGGTGGCGAGGTAGCTGCGCATCAGGCGCTGGTAGATGAAGTTGGATTGCCAGGCGGGATCGGCGAAACGGCGATCCTTCGGATCCGGTGCCAGCGTCGAATCGCCCTTGACGACGCTGGTGAGCTCCTTGATGTAGCTGGCGAAATGCAGCGTCGCGCGCTGCGGCGATACGGCGATGAGCCCGAGGAGCGAGCGGGCGGCGGCCGCCACATCGCTGCCCTGGATGCCGATCAGGGGATTGGCAGCGAGGGTATTCTGACTCGCCTCCGCGATGAGTTCGCTGAGCCCGGCGGCAGCCTGCAGGGCGTCCTGGCCGGCGGCGGCGACCGTGGCGCCGGCCGTGCGCGCGGTGGCTGCGGCGCGGCGTACGGTCTTGCGGGCGCGGCGCACGGTGCTAGAGCTGCGCGAGCGCGCCTTCGCTTTCTTCCTGGTCGCCACGAATCCCCCGACGCCGGAACGCTAATCCGGCGGTGTTTGTCAGGCCATGAGCATCGCGAGCACGCTGGCGCTCAGGGCCGGCTTGCTCTCACCCTCGATTTCGATGGTGTTGTCGGTCGTCACCAGATAGCGGCCAGCGCTCTTGTCCTCGACCGCGGCAATCCTGATGTGGTTGCGAACCCGCTTGCCCGAGCGCACCGGGGCAACGAAGCGCACCTTCTCCAGGCCGTAGTTGACCACCGACTTGGGTCGGATGCGCGTCAGCAGCACCTCGAAGGCGGTCGGCGCCAGGAGCGACAGGGTGAGAAACCCATGCGCCACCGTGCCGCCGAACGGACTCTCGCGGGCCGCGCGCTCGGCGTCGACATGGATCCACTGGTGATCCCCGGTGCAATGGGCGAACTCGTTGATGCGCGCCTGGTCGAGCACGATCCATGACGACACGCCGATCTCTTCGCCGACGTGCCGGGCCAAGTCCGCCACGGGCATCTGGTTGCCGCTCATCGCTGCCGTCCGTTCATGTCGGGTCGATCGAGGAATTCATTCATCACCCGCACCGTCTCGTCGGCACGGGTGAGCAGGAACAGGTGGCCGCAATTGAACACCTTCAGCTCGCTGTGCGGAATCAGCGTCTTGAGAATATGCGCGTTCAGGATCGGCACCAAGGGATCATCGAAGCCGGCCATGATCAGGGTCGGCTGGGTCAGGCGGTGCAGCCAGTGGATGCTGGTCCAGCCCATGACCGCCGCGATCTGCAGGTAGTAGCCGAGGCGCGACTGCCAGCGCACGTGCCGGAACAGTTCCAGCGCCAGGTCCGGGTCCTTGCGAAAGTCGCCGCCGTAGATGTCCCCGGCGACCTGGCGGGCGTAGTCGCGGCGCATGTAGCGCAGCGGCGTCGCCATCTTCCACAGCACCTGCGGACTCGCCGGCATCATGACCGCGCCTGCGGACGTGGAACACAGGATCAGGCGGTGACAGCGCTCCTTGCAGGTGCGCGCGAATTCCTGGGCAGCCGCGCCGCCCCAGGAAATACCGCAGACGTCCGCCTGCGGGTGGCCAAAGTGATCGAGAATGCCGGCCGCGATGCGCGCCAGGCCCGGCAGCCGATAGGGCACGCCGGGGAGTTCGGAATGCCCGACGCCGGGGACATCGAACGTGATGAGCTCGCGCCTGGGCATGCGCAGCGCCAGGGGCCCGAGCAGTTCAATGTTGCCGCCGATGCCATTGAAGAGAAGCAGCGGCATCCCGGTGCCTGATCCGGCCTGGCGCCCGACGCGGATCGAATGCCCATCAATGAGGAGTATCTGCGTCGCGAACGGGCCGGACCCCGCGCTATGGGGCGGCGCGGGGCGTTTGGTCGCCTGCGACCGCACGGCCACACTGGAGCGTGAACAGCTGGTCATGGCGCCATGGAGCGAGCCCCCTGTTGAGAGGGATCTTACCAACCGCGGACCCATGAGGCTTGGGTGCTTGAGCGGGCTGTGATAGGCGTCTGATAGGGTTCGGTGAGAGCGTATGCACTGCAATATAATATACATATAGCTGTGATAAGACTGATAAATAACATTCTGAAAATCAGTAATATAGGTTCAACCTAAGCGGTTACCTTTAATCCTCTTGCACTGCATACAAACTCGTGTACAATACGGTCCATCGATCCCCACTGATGTTCCGCAGGAGCTTTATATGAACGACCGTACTTTCGACCTGAACACCTGGATGGAGACCTACAAAGAAGCGTTCAGCTCTTTCGGCAAGGCCCAGCAGGAGTCTTTCAAGGCCCTTGAGCGCTTCGCGCGCTTCCATTACTCGGTTGCCGGTGATGTGCTTGAGGCTGGCATCGCGCAGGCGAAGGCCACATTGGCGCCCAAGGTTGCCGTAGGCACGAACGTCGTTGCCGACCTGCTCCAGAAGCAGGCCGATCTCGGCACCGAGCTCAGCGACAAGCTGAAGGCCCGCGCGGAAGAGTTCTCCGCCATGGCCGCTGACGTGCAGCAGACCGTCGGCAGCTTCGCCGCCCAGGCTGCGAACCGTGCGACGCGCGCCACGCGTGCGACCCGCACCACGCGCACGAAGAAGAAGGCCGCCTAAGGCGTCCGCTCTTCGCATCGAAGAAGTCACAAGGGCGGCCATTGGCCGCCCTTGTGCTTTTGGGGTTCCCCGCGAGGTGTGCGCTGACCCCCTCGGGTAGGATCGACGGCACATGCCTTGCCCGCGCCGCCCGCTCCGCCATCACTGTGTGTGTCTTGTCGCCGCGTTCGCCTATGGCGCGTGCGCGCTCTCCCCGGTAGCGCGCTCGCAGGAGGCCGGGCCGCAGTCCATGGGCATGTCCGGGATGTACGGCGGGTACGACATGACCCGCGAGGCTTCCGGCACCAGCTGGCAGCCGGACTCGACACCCATGGCTGGCATCCACGGCATGACGGGCGCGTGGCTGACCATGCTGCACGGCTATGCGGATGTCGTGTACGACCACCAGGGTGGTCCACGCGGCAACGATCAGACCTTCACAACCGGCATGCTGATGTTCATGGCACGCCGCGACCTCACGGACGGGGCATTCGGCCTGCGCCTGATGGTCTCGGGCGATCCGCCGATGGGCAAGAGCGGTTACCCGCTCCTTTTTCAGACCGGCGAGACGGCCAACGGCCGCACGCCCCTCATTGACCGGCAGCATCCGCACAACCTGCTGATGGAGGCGGCAGCGACCTATAGCCGTTCGCTGGCTGCCGGGAGTTCGGCGTTTGTGTATGCGGGCCTTGCCGGGGAGCCCGCGCTCGGGCCCGTGGCATTCATGCACCGTCTGTCCGGCGAGGACAACCCGGAGGCGCCCCTGACGCACCACTGGCTCGACTCGACTCACGTGTCATATGGCGTCGTCACCGGTGGTTACATCTGGCGCGAGTTCAAGCTCGAAGCGTCCGCTTTCAACGGCCGCGAGCCGGATGAGTACCGCTACGACATCGAAGTTCGGCCGCTGCAGTCCTATGCGGCGCGCCTCTCCTACAACCCGACGAGTGACTGGTCGCTGCAGGCGAGCAGCGGGCACCTCGTCAGCCCCGAACAGCTGCAGCCGGATGTGAATGAGCGGCGCACGACCGCGTCCGCGAGCTACAACGCGCCGCTCGGTCAGTGGTGGCAAACCACCCTGGTGTGGGGACGCAACAGTCCGTCCGCGGGACACGCGAGCGCGGCTTGGCTGCTGGAGTCAGCCGCGCAACCCGTAGCCGGGCACACTTTCTTCGGCCGCATCGAGCGGGTCGCCAAGGACGAGCTGTTTCTTCCGGTCGCGGCGTTCTACGATGACAGCTTCACCATCAACAAGCTCTCGCTCGGCTACATCCACGATTTCATGCGCCTGCAATCGATAAACTTTGGCGTGGGCGGATCTTTCAGCGTCTATCGCTTTCCGGGGGCGCTCGATGCGGTCTACGGCGCCCACCCCACGTCCTTCATGCT
The DNA here is from genome assembly GCA_963793895.1 of uncultured Gammaproteobacteria bacterium. Classification (GTDB taxonomy): domain Bacteria; phylum Pseudomonadota; class Gammaproteobacteria; order Steroidobacterales; family Steroidobacteraceae; genus 13-2-20CM-66-19. The sequence continues at coordinate 283,625 of CAWCBV010000003.1, read as the reverse complement.
GTTGGTGCGCGCGCGCCTGTGAGCAGCAACGCCGACAGCATTGCCTCGCGCGGCGCGCTGCGCGCGCTCATCGTCCTGACGGCGATCAACCTCTTCAATTACCTCGATCGCTACGTGGTCGCGCCCATCGTGCCGGACCTGAAAGTCGCCATGGGCCTCACCGACACGCAGCTTGGCTGGCTCGTGCCGGCTTTCATGATCGTGTACATGGTCACGGCGCCAGTGTTCGGTTCCTGGGGCGATCGCGGTTCGCGTACCCGGCCGATTGCCATCGGGGTGTTCATCTGGAGCCTGGCCACCATGGCCTCCGGTCTCGCCCGCAGCTACCCGCAACTGCTGGCGGGACGGGCGCTGGTCGGCATCGGTGAAGCGGCGTACGTCGCGATCGCGCCGGCGCTGCTGGCGGATTGTTTCCGGGCCGAGAGCCGCGGCCGCGTGTACGCGGTGCTCAACATGGCGATCCCGGTGGGGTCGGCGCTCGGCTACATTCTGGGCGGCCTGGTCAGTCAACACTTTGGATGGCGCGCGGCTTTTTTTGTGGCCGGTGCCCCCGGACTCGTGCTCGCGGCGGCGGTACTGTGGCTGCCGGACCCACCGCGCGGCAGCCAGGACGCGCCGACGCGCCGCACGGGCGGCGCAGCCGCGCCGGGCGCTCAAAGTCCGCTGGCGGTGTACCTGGACCTTCTCAAGCGCGCGCCCTACCTGCTGCTGCTGCTCGGCTACGCCGCCTACACGTTCGCCCTCGGCGGGCTGGCGTTCTGGATGCCGGCCTTCCTGCAGCGGGTGCACGGCATCCCGAAAGTACAGGCGACGACCGGATTTGGCGCGATCGTCGTGGTCACAGGATTCGTCGGCACTTTCGTCGGCGGCTGGCTCGGTGACTACGGTCTTAAATACTCGCGCCAGGCGTACCTGTGGTTCTCGGGCGCGGCGACGTTGCTGGCCGTGCCGTTCGTCGTACTGTCGCTTACCGCCAGTGCGCCGGCCGTGTTTTACCCGGCGCTGGTGTGCGCGCAGCTTCTGCTCTTCATGTCGACGGGGCCCATCAACGCCGCCATCGTCAACATGGTCTCGCCCTTTGAGCGCGCCTCGGCCGTCGCCCTGAGCATGTTCGCGATTCACCTCCTCGGGGACGTGCCGTCACCGGTTCTGATCGGCAGCCTGTCGGATGCTTCGTCCCTCGGCCAGGCGGTGCTCGTGGTGCCGGTGGCGGTCGCCATCGGGGGTCTGGTGTGGCTGGTGGCGGCGCGAGTCAGCGGCCGGACGGCGGCCGCGGCGGTGGGTTGAAGGGTGGGGCGAGCCGCGAAAACGCGCGCGTCGGTGGCGCGACCACGCGGTGGGGTGTTTGATTCCTCGGCGTCACCGGCAACCCGGCCGTTGGCCACGGTGCCCGGCGGCGAGCTCGCGACGCACTTGCGAGCCGCGCTCCACGAGCGCGATGGCGCCGCGGGCGCGCACTGCATACACGAGTTATGGATGCGCGGGGAGTTTGCGGCGCACATCGAGAGCGCGCTCGCCGCGCTGTGGCAGAGCGCCGCGGCCTCGGTCCCGGACTGGCTGCCCATGCACTATATCGACTGGCTGCCCATGGCCTATGAGGTGGCGCTGCAATTTCGCGCGCGCCGCCAGGGCCGGTCCAACCTGTACCTGGTGCTGCTGGATTTCGCGGATCGCACGCGCGGCCCGCATGGCGTGTATGTCGGGATGAGCCGCTACACGCCGGCGCAGCGCTTCGACCAGCACAAAGCGGGTATTCACGCCGCCGGCAGTGTTCTGAAGCGTGGCATCGAAGTACTGACCGGGCCGGTGCTGCACCTGCAGCGGGTTGCGCGGGCGGAGGCGCTGCACCTCGAGGGTGAGCTGGCGGGCGCGCTGGCGGACGCGGGGATCCTGGTCGAGGGCGGCCACTAATTCATTGGCCAAAATCGCAGGAAGCGATTTCGGCGGACAGTGGTTCCGTTTCCGCCGGCCAAAGGCGTGGCTTTGGCCGGCTGCGGCGGTGCCTCGCGCTGGGGCGCGCAGTGTCACCACGCCCTAACGCGTCACGAACGCGCGTTCGATCACGTAATCGCCCGGGGTGCCGATGTGTGGCGCAGCCACGAAGCCGCGCGCGTCGAGCAGGGCGCAGGTGTCGGCGAGCATCGCCGGGCTCCCGCACACCATGACGCGATCGCACGCCGGATGCAACGGCGGCAGCCCGAGGTCGCGCGCCAGCCGGCCGGACTCGATCAGGCTCGGCACACGGCCGCGATTCACGTGCGGCTCGCGCGTCACGGCTGGGTAGTAGCACAGCTTCTCGCGCACCTGCGAACCCAGGATCTCGTGCTCGCGCAGCGCTGCGATCCGGTGGCGCACGACCGCAGTCTCCTTCGCCCAGCGCACGCCATGCACGAGAATGACGCGCTCGAAGCGCGCGTAGGTCTGCGGATCCATGATCACGCTCATGAACGGCGCCGCGCCGGTTCCCGTGCTGAGCAGGTACACCCGCTTGCCGGGCCTCAGATCCTGCAGCAACAAGGTGCCGGTGGGCTTGCGGCTGACCAGCACCTCATCACCCGCGCGCACGTTCTGCAGCCGCGAGGTCAGGGGACCGTCGGGCACCTTGATGCTGAGGAACTCCAGATGCTCCTCGTGGTTGGCGCTGGCAATGCTGTAGGCACGCAGCAGGGGGCGATCCTGCAGCTGCAGTCCGACCATGACGAACTGGCCGTTCTCAAAGCGCAGGCCACGATCCCGCGTGGTGGTGAAGGTGAACTGCGTGTCGGTCCAATGCCGCACCGCGAGCACGCGTTCCGAACCGATTGCCGCCAAGAGCTCTCCTCGCGCAGGAAAAACCTGCCAGCAGGAATCCTAGCGGGCGCGCCGCGGATTGGAGGATGTATCGGGGCATGCACTTATAAGAGCCCGTTATGGCGCCGCGGTCATGTTCGCGCGCTACTCCTCGCGCTAGACTCCCGCCGGCGGCAGTTCGCCAGGTATGACAGCAATGAGAACCAGAGCAGGGTGGGGGAGCATTCTCGGGCTGGCCGTGCTGCTGACCCTGCCGGCAACTGTGGCGCTCGCCGCCAGCGAGCCGCCGGTCGTTCCACTGCCCGCCGGAGCGCACGTCGGGCTGGTGAATCTGCTCGACCCGGAGGTCACGCACTTCCATGCGGCCAAAGCGTTGCAGAACAGCTTCCTCAAGACCTACACCGTGAACTGGCCGGTGCTGACGATGCTCACCCAGGCGCTGCAGGCGCGCCTGACGCAGCTCGGCCTGGCGCCGGTGGTGTTGGAGGCGAACCTCGCGCTGCGCGACGCGCGCGAGGCGTGTTTCCTGAACGCATCGCTGGCGAAGGGGCTGCCGAAAGAATGCCGCCAGCCATTCGGGCAGTTTGCGAGCGCCAACCACGTGGATGCGCTCATCGTGCTCGGCCCCGGGCTCAACAACTCCGCGCATTTCGCCGCCGGGCGACACAAGGAGTTGCCCGAGTACCTGCGGGGCTGGTGCCTGGTGAGCGGCGAGGGCGCGGCCGGCAGCGCCCCATCGCTCTTGAACCTAACGGAGCTGCTGCTGATTCGTCCGGCTGCGAAGGGGGCGGAGCTTGGCGCGCGGCAGTGGGGCGGCAACGAAGTGCAGGCCTGGGTCGGCTTCACGCCACCGAAGGACCTGAAGGTGCTGGAGGCGGCGCTACTGGATCAGGCGCGGCCGCTGTATGCCGCGATGCTGTCGCGGCAGGTCGACGGCCTGCTCGCGCAGCTGCAGCTCGCGCACTAAAGCACGTGACTTAAGGCCCAGGCGCACGTGCACACGCCGATGAGTCCGACCACGAAATACAAGGCCGCATAGGCCCGCTCGCGATCCTCGAGTTCCACCGAGCTCATGGGCGAAATCAGGAACGGCTCGCCGTTTCTCGGCTCGGAGATCACGCTGACACGCGCGATGTCCGATCCCAGTGTCTGCGCCTGCGCTTCGCTGGCGGCCGCGCGCCGTGCGGCCTCCCACTCGGCGGCATCAAGGCGGCCGTCGTGGTTGGTATCGAAGCGTGCCAGCAGGCTCTGCTGATCCTGCTTCCATTCCCGAAGCTTCTGCGCCGTGGTCGCGTTGACGTCACCGACCTCGGAATGCGAGCGCAATTCGCCCATCACACACAAGTGCGTGCCGACATCCAGCAGCCGTTCCGTATAGCGCCACTCGCCGCTGTCCAGCAGTGAGTGAGCCTCGGGCAGAGGTCCGATAGGTCGCGGCAGGGAGCCGTACCAGACATTCTTGACGGTGGGGGTGACCTCGGCCGTCACCGGGCCTACGAGGCAGCGCGCGCCATCGTCGTCCTCCAGCACGAACAACTCGACACTCGTGGCATGTTCGACCTCGTGCCAATGCCTGTTGCCCCGGGAATCGGTTTGCTGCTCCGCAATCCTGAAGTCCCACCACACGCACGGGCGGGCGCTCAAGGGAGCGCTCGTCGGCGCAGCCCCGGCGGCCAGGGCACGGCCGGCGACCTTCACGTAGCCCTGGGCGGCGGAGCGAATGCGCACCGTCGGCGTGTCGGCGACGACCCGGTCGCGCTGCAGGTGCACGAAGAATCGCCACAGCGCGAACAGCGCGACCGCGGCGGAGCCGGCGGCGATCAGCTGCGCGTGCACGGAAGTAGCTTAGCGGCGCTGCGAAGCGGCGTAGTGCATTCTCTAGCGCGAGAACGCCGCGTGCAGGTCGACGTCCGCTTTCTCATCGGCCTGGAAGTGCAGCAGCTGGGCGGGAGGAAAGTCTCCCAATCCCGCCACCAGCACGTCCGGGAAGGCCGCGATGCGCACGTTGTTGGTGTTGACCGCGTCGTTATAGACCTCGCGCCGGTCGGCGATCGCAGTCTCCAGGCCGCTGATGCGCTCCTGCAGGTGCCTGAACGGCTCGCTCGCTTTGAGCTGCGGATAGTTCTCGGCCACGGCGTACAGGCCGGTAAGCCCGGTGCGCAGTTGCGCTTCCGCGGCGCCGAGGGAGTTGAGGTTGCCGGAGCTGCGCGCGGCGTCAACGCCGGCGCGGGCGCGCATGACCCGTTCGAGCGTGTCGGCTTCGTACTGCATGTACTGCTTGCAGACTTCGACGAGCTTGGGAAGCTCGTCGTGGCGCTGCACCAGCAGCACGTCAATATTCGACCAGGCGAGCTTTACCGCGGCGCGTACGCGCACCAGCCCGTTGTAGATGCCGATCAGGTACCCAACGAGGGCGATGATGAGAAACAGCACGACAAACACCGCGATCATGGCAGTACTCCGTGAACGGGTGGTTTGCCACCCGGCCCGCAGCATACCCGTCAGCGCGCGCGGCCGGCGCGCCGCGTGGCTCAGCCGTGAGACTCAGGTCACGCGCGGGCGCGTCGCGTAAGCCGCGTCGGGCGTGACGTAACCCGCATTTCGAGCTTGATCCCGGCCAGCTCATAGCCCTTGCTGAAATCACGAATGTGCCGCGTCATCCACGCGTGGGCGGCCTCGCCATCGCGCGCCTCGAGCGCCTCGAGCAGGCGCCGCTGGGCGGTCGCGATGCGCGCCGGCGCCTGCGGGATCTTGTCGATCATCACGCGCAGCGACGGCTCGAGCAGCTGCAGCAGCGGCTCCTGCGCCAGTCCCAGCACCGGGTTGTGGGTGGCGTGCCCCAGGGCGCGGAAGAACTCCGCCACCCGGTGCACCGCCTGCTCGCGGTCGTCCCGGTCGGTGCTGAAGGCCGCGGCGGCAGCGGCAATACACTGCAGGTCGTGGCTGGTGCGGGTGCGCGCCGCAACCTGGGCGAGCGGCGGCTCGAGAATGCTCAAAGCCTCCCACACATCGCGCACGGTGACATCGTGCAGGAGCAGGGCGTGGCTCACGCCCTCGGCGACCGCCTCGTGATGCGGGCGGCTGACCGACATGAGTTTGGAGCCGGCGCGGCGCTGTACCAGGCCGCGGCTTTCCAGCTCCCGCAGCGCCTCGCGCACCGTCGAGCGGTTGACGCCAAACTGCCGCGCCAGTTCGGTCTCGGACGGCAGCCGCTCGCCCTCGCGCAACGCGCGACTCAGGATCCGCGCGCCGATGGCGCCGGCCACCTTACGATAGGCGGGCTCCATGACCAGCGGCGCAAATTCCACGCTCACGCGGCGGCCTCGAACAGTTCCCGGCCGATGAGCATGCGGCGGATTTCCTGGGTGCCCGCGCCGATCTCATAGAGCTTCGCGTCGCGCAGCAGTCGTCCGGCCGGGTAGTCATTGATGTAGCCGTTGCCACCGAGCGCCTGGATGGCATCCAGGGCGGCGTGCGTGGCACGCTCGGCCGCGAACAGGATGCAGGCGGCAGCGTCGCGGCGTCGCACGGTGCGCGCATCGCAGGAGCGCGCCACCGCATACACGTAGGCGCGCGCGGCATTCAGCGCGGCATACATGTCGGCCACCTTGCCCTGCATGAGCTCGAAGGTGCCCACCGGCTCACCGAACTGCCTGCGCTCGCGGATGTAGGGCAGCACCACATCAAGCGCCGCCGCCAAGAGGCCCAGTGAGCCGCCGGCCAGCACCACCCGCTCATAGTCGAGTCCGCTCATGAGTACGCGCACGCCGCCGTTCTCGGTGCCGAGTACGTTCGCCATGGGCACATGACAGTCTTCGAACACGAGCTCCGAAGTGGAGGAGCCGCGCATGCCGAGCTTGTCGAGTTTCTGCGCGGAGCTGAAGCCGCGCGCGCCGCGCTCGACAATGAAGGCGGTGATGCCACGCGAGCCGGCCTTGGGGTCGGTCTTGCCATAAACCACCACCACGTCCGCATCCGGGCCGTTGGTGATCCACATCTTGCGCCCCGTGAGCCGGTAACCGTCGCTGCCCTTCACGGCGCGCAGTTGCATGGAGACGACGTCCGAGCCCGAGCCGGGCTCGGACATGGCGAGCGCACCCACGTGCTCGCCGCTGACGAGCTTCGGCAGATAGCGCTCGCACTGCGCGTCGTTGCCGTTCAGGCGCAACTGGTTCACGCACAGGTTCGAATGCGCGCCATAGGAGAGGCCGACGGCGCCGGAAGCGCGGGAGATCTCCTCCATGACCACGACGTGCGCGAGGTAGCCGAGGCCGGCGCCGCCGAACGCTTCCGGAACCGTGATGCCGAGCAGGCCCTGTGCGCCCAACTGCGGCCACAGGTCGCGCGGAAACTGGTTGCTCAGGTCGATCTCGGCCGCCCGCGGGGCAATTTCCGCGGCGGCAAAGCGCCGCACCTGCTGGCGGATTTCCTCAAGCTCGGCGCCGAGGCCGAAGTCGCTGTCGGTGCACTCGAGGGTGGTCATGGGCTTGTGTTCCCTGCAGACAGAATCGTATGATTGTCGGACAAACAGGTAACCGTGGCAAGTGCCCATGCCCCGCATCACCAGCCGCCTTGAGCTGCAGTCAGCGCAATTCAAGGACAATGAGCGCGCCTCGCGCGCCCTCAGCGAGGAGCTGCGGCGGGCCGTGGGGCGCGCAGCGCTCGGCGGCTCCAAAGCCGCCAACGACAAGCACCGCGCGGCCGGCAAGCTCGGCGCGCGCGAGCGCGTGCGGGTGCTGCTGGATACCGGCAGTCCGTTCCTCGAGTTCTCGCAGCTCGCGGCCCACGGCATGTACGGCGGCGACATTGCCTGCGCCGGCATGGTGAGCGGCATCGGACGGGTCGGCGGACGCGAGTGCGTGGTGGTCGCCAACGACCCGACGGTCAAGGGCGGCACCTACTATCCCGTAACGGTAAAGAAGCACCTGCGGGCCCAGGAGATCGCCCGCGACAACCGCCTGCCGTGCGTGTACCTGGTAGAAAGTGGCGGCGCCTTCCTGCCCGCGCAGGACGAGGTCTTCCCTGACCGCGACAATTTCGGGCGCATTTTCTACAACCAGGCGACGCTGTCCGCGCTCGGGGTGGCGCAGATTTCAGTGGTGCACGGCTCGTGCACGGCCGGCGGCGCCTATGTGCCGGCGATGTCGGATGAGAACGTGATCGTGCGCAACCAGGGCCGGGTGTTCCTGGGCGGACCGCCGCTGGTGAAAGCCGCCACCGGCGAGGACATCGACGCGGAATCCTTAGGGGGCGCGGACGTGCACTGCCGCGAGTCCGGGGTCTGCGACCACTACGCGGAAAACGACACCCATGCACTCGCGATCGCGCGCCGTATCGTCACGCGCCTGAAAACCGGCCCCGCGACCGCCGCTCCCCAGGCGAGCGCCGAGCCGCGCTACGACCCGCAGGAGCTCTACGGGGTCCTGCCGGCGAGCCTGCGAAAGCCCTACGACGTGCGCGAGGTGATCGCGCGGATTGTGGATGCTTCCGAGCTTGATGAGTTCAAGCAGCTCTACGCCACCACGCTCGTGTGTGGCTTCGCCCACATCTGCGGCTACCCGGTCGGAATCCTCGCCAACAACGGCGTGCTGTTCTCCGAAAGCGCGCTCAAGGGCACGCACTTCATCGAGCTGTGCGCGCGCGAGCAGATTCCGCTTTTGTTCCTGCAAAACATCACCGGCTTCATGGTCGGACGGCGCGCCGAGGCCGGCGGAATCGCCAAGGACGGCGCCAAGCTCGTCACCGCGGTCGCCTGCGCCAACGTACCGAAGCTCACGGTGATCATCGGCGGCAGCTACGGCGCCGGCAACTACGCCATGTGCGGCCGCGCCTATTCGCCGCGGTTCCTGTTCCAGTGGCCGAACGCCCGCATCTCGGTCATGGGGGGCGAGCAGGCGGCCAGTGTGCTCGCCACCGTCAAGCGCGATCAGCTGAAGGGCGCGCCGTGGACGGCGGCGGAAGAGGAGGCCTTCAAGACCCCGATCCGCGAGCAGTACGAGCGCCAGGGACACCCGTATTATTCCTCCGCGCGGCTGTGGGACGATGGCGTGATCGACCCGCAGGACACGCGCCGCGTGCTGGGACTCGCGCTGGCGGCGGTGCGCAATGCCCCCGAGGAAGCCACGCGCTTCGGCGTGTTCCGCATGTAGGCGATGTCGAAAGGACCCTCGTGATTAAGAGCCTCCTGGTCGCCAACCGCGGTGAGATCGCCTGCCGCATCTTCCGCACCGCGCGCCGCCTCGGCATTCATACCATCGCGGTGTATTCAGATGCGGATGCCGGTGCTAAGCACACGCGCGAGGCCGACGAAGCGGTGCGCATCGGGCCTGCCGCCGCGCGCGACAGCTACCTGAACATGGAACGGGTCCTGGAAGCGGCGCGGGTCAGCGGCGCGCAGGCGATTCACCCCGGTTACGGCTTTCTGTCGGAAAACCCGCAGTTCGCGCAGGCGTGCGTGGACGCGGGCATCATCTTCGTGGGGCCGCCGGCGCAGGCGATGCACGCGATGAGCTCGAAGATCATCGCCAAGACGCGCATGCAGGCTGCGGGGGTGCCGGTCCTGCCGGGCTACGCCGGCGCCGAGCAGGGCCTCGAGCATCTCGCGCGCGAGGCCCGGAGCGCCGGGCTGCCGCTGATCATCAAGCCGGCCGCCGGTGGCGGCGGCAAGGGCATGCAGATCGTGCGCGAGGAGTCGCAACTGCCTGCCGCGCTCACCGCCGCGCGCCGCCTCGCCGAGAGCGCCTTCGGCGATGGCGCGCTGCTTCTGGAGCGCTACCTGCCGGCGCCGCGCCACATCGAAGCGCAGGTGTTCGCCGACACGCACGGCAACTTCGTGCACCTGGGCGACCGCGACTGCTCCATCCAGCGACGCCACCAGAAGCTGATTGAAGAGGCGCCGGCGCCGGCGCTGCCGGAAGCGCTGCGCAAGCGGCTGCGCGCCGCGGCCGTCGTGGTCGCGCGCGAGGTGGGCTACGTGAGCGCCGGCACCGTCGAATTTCTCTTCGACGGGCACGAGTTTTATTTCATGGAAATGAATACGCGGCTGCAGGTCGAGCACACCGTGACCGAGGCGATCACGGGACTGGACCTGGTCGAGTGGCAGCTGCGGGTCGCGGCCGGCGAGCCCCTGCCCCTGACACAGGAGCAGCTGCGCTTCGAAGGTCACGCCATCGAGGCGCGCATCTGCGCGGAAGATCCCGAGCGCGGATTCCTGCCAAGCGCGGGGCAGCTGCAGCTCCTGGAGTGGCCGCGGATGGAGTCAGTGCGCGTCGATGCCGGCTTCGCCACCGGCGATACGGTCCCGGACTGCTACGACTCGCTGCTCGGCAAGGTCATCGCCTGGGGGAAGGATCGCGAGCAGGCGGCGGCGCGTCTCGCGGCGGCGCTCAGCGTCACCTACAGCGCCGGCGTGCACACCAACGAAAGGTGGCTGGCACGCATCCTGGTCTCGCCGCGCTTCCTGAAGGTCCGGCACAACATTGCGCTGCTCGACAAGAGTGCGGCGGAGTTTGCCGCCCCGGCCTCACCCGCGCCGCCGCTGTTGATCCTCGCGGCGCTCGCCGCGCATCACGGCCCGCCGACGCGCTCGGCAATGAGTCCCTGGGATTTACGCGACGCGTTTACCCCGAATCTTCCGGCGCTCATCGGCTACAGTTTCTCCTGGCGCGGGCAAAGCCACGCCGTCGAGCTCGAATACTCCGGCGGCAAGGCAGTGGCCGTCAGCGTAGCGGGACGCAGCCGCCTCGCGCTCGCCGGGGTCACGGCCGGATCCGACACCATCGCCGCGCAGCTCGATGAGCGGCGCTACCACGCGCGCTACCTGCTGTCGGGCGCGCACGTGCACCTGTGGGCGGCGCAGGAGCAATACGACTTTGTGCTCGAGGACCCGCGCACCCGCGAATTTTCGGCGAGCGTGGCGAGCGGCGGGCTCACGACCCCGCTGCCGGGAGTCGTGGTGTCAGTGCCCGTGGCCGTGGGACAGACAGTCGCAGCCGGGGAGGTGCTGATGGTCATCGAAGCGATGAAAATGGAGCACACCATCACGGCCCCGTACGCCGGCACCGTGGAGACCATTCACTTCGCTAAGGGTGCGCGCGTGCCGGAGGGCAGCGAACTGCTCGCGCTGGCGCGCAGCGTGGCCGCGCCGGCTGAAAATCCGGCCGGCTACTTCGGCTTGCTCGCTTTGGCCGCCGCCGCCTTGCGCGCCGCGCGCGTCACGGCGATGGCCTTGTCGGCGTTGGCGAGCATCTCCTCGTGGGTATCCCCGAGCACCAGATAGCGCCCGTCGATGATCAGGGCCGGGATCCCCTCGACCGTGTACCTCTGAACCATGGCGTCGGTCTGGACCGTCTGGTTGTTCACCCCGAAGGAGGTGTAGGCCGCCGTGAACTTCGCGGCGTCGCCGCCTTTCTTACCGACCCAATCGGCGAGGCTTTGCTCATCGCTGAGCGGCAGCTGCTCTTCGTGCAGGGCATGAAACAGCGCGCCATCGAGTTTCGGCAGATCCCCGGTCGCTTGCAGCGCGTAATAGGCGCGCGCCAGGTTCACCCACGCGGGGCGCCCGAAGCCCACCGCTTCGCGCCGCAGCACGATGTCCTTGGGTTGCTTTGCCAGCCAGGCGTTCAGGAGCGGGTAGAACTCATTGCAATGCGGGCAGCCGTAGGAGAAGAACTCCAGCACTTCGATCTTGCCGGGACTCGCTGTCGGCTGCGGCGCGGCGAGTTCCCGATACGGCTGGCCCGCCGCGGCCGGCGCGGGCTGCGCCCCGACGGGCGCGCCAGCCATGAGGCTAAGCAGCGCGAAGAGGTACGCGAGTCGTGACGCAAAGGTACCAAGCAACATTCAGTTCTCCTCTAAGTAGCCGGGCGTGAAAGGCAAGCCGAATTGCGGTCAAAGAACCGCCACCGGCGCTGTGCCCAGGCGCCAGCGTAATCGACGCCAATGCGGGTTGCGCGGCCGATGCGCACCGGGCGCGCGGTGGCGGCCGGTGGGGAAAGCCACAGTACATCGCCCCAGAGCGCGACGGCGTTCAAGCGCCGGTCGATGCGCATCGCGCGGCACAACAGGCCCGGACCGCAGGTGCGCCCGGTCAGTCCCGCCACCGGCTCCAGCGCGCGCAGCAGCACCGCCTGCGGCGCACCCGCAGGCGCGGTGACCACATTCAGGCAATGCCACATCCCATATATAAGGTACACGTAGGCGCAACCGGGCGGGCCGAACATGACCTCGGTGCGCGCGGTGCGCCCGCGGCTGGAGTGCGCGGCCAGATCATGCGGACCCAGGTACGCTTCCGTTTCCACGATGCGCCCGACGCGCAGCGTGCCGCGCTGCCGGTGCACGAGGTGCACGCCGATCAGTGCGCGGGCCACGCCGAGCGTGCCGCGTGCGAAGAATGACGGCGGAAGTTTTCGCGCCAGTGGATCCACTACAATAAGATTACGACATCGGCGTACTGAGGATAGTTTCTTACAAAGTACATGAAGTACCGAACCCAGTCTGGATTGCCGCTCCTAACACTGCTCATGGCCGGGCTCGCCACGCCTGCCGCATGGGCGAGCGTGTACGAGCTGCCCGCCGATGGCTCCCCGGTCGTGGGAGCGGATTCGAGCGTCAAGAGCGCCTACGAGGACACGCTCACCGACATCGCGCACCGCTACAGCCTGGGCTACTACGAGATCATTCGCGCCAACCCGCACGTGGATGTCTGGTTGCCCGGCGCCGACAGGGAAATCATGCTGCCCGGCAGGCGCATCCTGCCCCCCGGCCCGCGCGAAGGAATTGTGGTCAACCTGCCCGAACACCGCCTGTACTACTACCCGCAACCGCACGGGCGCGAAAAGCCGGTGGTGATTACCTATCCGGTCAGCATCGGCAAGATGGACTGGCGCACCCCGCTGGGCGCGACCGCGGTGATCGCCAAGATCCGCAACCCCGCCTGGTATCCCCCCGAATCCATTCGCAAGGAACACGCCGAGCACGGCGACCCACTGCCCAAGGTCGTGGTCGCCGGACCCGACAACCCGCTGGGGAATTTCGCCCTGCGGCTCGCAGCCGGGCACGGCGAGTACATGATCCACGGCACCAACAACCCAACAGCCGTGGGCATGTCGGTGACCCACGGGTGCATCCGCATGTACCCGGAGGATGTGGCGGCGCTGTTTGCAATCGTACCGGTGGGCACGAAGGTGCGCCTGGTCAACGAGCCGGTGAAAGTCGCCTGGGTAGCCGGGGAGTTACTGCTCGAGGCGCATCCGCCGGTGGACGAGGAAGGGCAGAGCGTGGAACCGGACCTGCAGGTGCTGTCGGAAAAACTCGATCACGCCCTCGGCGAGAACAGCGCGGCCATCCATTGGGATCTGGCCCGTGCCACGCTGCAGGCCGCCAACGGCATTCCGACGGTGGTGGGTGTAGCGGCCGACAATCCTGACGCGGCTGCGCCGGCGCCGCAGGCCTCGGCGGCGGGTCCGGGGCCGCTCAGGCGCTAGACAGCCTGCTTTAAGGCAGGCGCGATCCGCGCCGCCGCGAAAAAAGCTGCAGCACGTGCAGCGCATGTGCGATGAGCGCAAGCAACGCGCGAAATCGCAGCGCGAGCGCGAGCAGTTCCCGCGAGCCGCCGAGAAACAACAGGCCCAGCAGCGCCACCATCCAGGTCAGCGGGCGCGGGCGCCACCCGGGGGTCGCTGGCGCGTCGGGCGCGCCTGGCGAGGCCGGCGGCACTGCTGCCGCGAGGCGCTGCGTGTGCACTGCGCGCGCCGCGAACACACCGACAAGCGCTGCCAGGATCGCGAACGCAATCCCGGGAGCGACGAGCGCGAGGGATTGCTGCCTGTCCCACAGCGACACGATCAGCGCCGTCATCCCCAGAACGCCCGCGGCCATTGCGCACACGAGCGCCGCCGCCAGCCACACCAGCGCGCGGGCCGCGTGTCCCAGCCGCGACACGGCGGTGTCGAGGACGCTGCTCAGGTTGTCGATGGCTTCCATAGCGGCGATTTACGCATATCCGCCGCGAAACCGCGAGACTGCCAAGGCGACCTGCGCTACTCTCGGGTGAGCGAAGTACCGCCTGCATGAATACTCCCGCGCCCAATCCACTGCTGGAACTGCGCAAGCTCGGCGAGAGCGCGTGGCTGGACGATATCAGCCGCGGCATGCTCGAAGACGGCAGTCTCGCGCGGCTCATTCGCGACGACGGCGTGGCGGGCCTGACCTCGAACCCCGCGATCTTCGCCAATTCCATCATGACGGACCCGAAGTACGCGCAGCCCATCGCGCAGCTGCTGCCGAGCGTGAGCTCGGGCATGGCGCTCTACGAGGAGCTGGCGCTTCAGGATCTGCATGACGCGGCGGCGCTCCTGCGCCCGTTGTATGACTCAAGCTCTGGCGCGGATGGCTTCATCAGCATGGAAGTCTCCCCGCACCTCGCGTACGACAGCGCCGGGAGTCTCGCGGAGGGCAAGCGCCTGTGGCAGCGCCTGAAACTCCCCAACGCGCTCATCAAGATCCCGGGTACCGAGGCGGGCTTGCCGGTGATCCGCGATCTCATCGCCGCCGGCATCAACGTCAACGTGACGCTGCTGTTCTCCCCGGAACGCTACCGCGCGGTGGCGCAGGCCTACATGGATGGCTTGAGCGCGCGCGCCGCCACCGGCGCGCCGCTCGCATCCGTAGCCTCGGTGGCGAGCTTTTTCTTAAGCCGTATCGACACGGCGGTCGACAAGCTTCTGGATGGCCTCGCCGCTCGTGGCCAGACCGCGGCGCGCTCCATGCGGGGGAAGGCTGCGATCGCGAGCGCCTGCCGTGCCTACGAAATCTACGAGGAACTGCTCGCGACGCCGAAGTGGGAGGCCCTCGCGGCGCGCGGCGCGCGACCGCAGCGCCTGCTGTGGGCGTCGACTTCCACCAAAGACCCGACCTTCAGCCCGATCAAGTACGTCGAAGAGCTGGTCGTTCCCAACACGGTGAACACCATGCCGCTGGAAACCCTCAACGCCTACCGGCGCCTGGGACGGCCGGAGCTGCGCCTGGAGCGGCACATCGCGGAAGGCTGCGATGCGCGCGAGAGCCTCGAGCGGCTGGACATCGACATGGATGCGGTCGCGGTACAGCTCGAACAGGAGGGTGTTGCGAAATTCATCGAGCCCTTCGACAAGCTGCAGAAGTGGCTCGAAGATCGGCGCCGCGGGCCCGCCGCGACCTGAACCTTGAAGGGGTAGGGGGACACACGTGGACAGCGACGCCGTACGGGAGCGACTGCTCAAACGCCGGGATGAACTGCGCCAGCGCGCCACCGAGGCCACTGCGGATCTGCGGCACGAGGCGGACCCGCTTTCGGCGGACTTTGCCGAGCAGGTCACGCAGCGCGAGAACGATGATGTCCTCGGGGCAATCTCGCACTCCGCAAAAGCGGAGCTGCAGCAGGTGGAGGCGGCCCTGCGGCGCCTCGCCGCCGGGCGCTACACGCACTGTGCGGTGTGCGGCGGGGACATCGAGCCGGAGCGGCTCGCCGCGGTGCCCAGCACCGACCGTTGCCGCACCTGTGCGGAGGCAGATGGTGGTGCGCGCGGCCGCAGCGCGCGCGGTTGAGCGAGAGCCTCGTGCAGCCTTCGGGCGTGGTGACCATCACCACCGACTTCGGCCACCAGGGTCCCTTCGTCGGCGTGATAAAAGGAGTGATCCTCACGCGCTTCCCCGCGGCGCGGATCATCGACCTGACGCACGAGATCGTGGCGCACTGGCCCGCGGAAGCGGGTTTCTGGCTATGCCGGGCGTACGGGTACTTTCCGCCCGGGACCGTGCACGTCGCCGTGGTCGACCCGGGAGTCGGAACCGGCCGCGACATTATCGCGGTGGAGGCGGGCGGTCACTGCTTCCTCGCGCCCGATAACGGCCTGCTCGCGCCGCTGGTGAACCGCACCGCTGAGGCTCGCATCGTGCGCCTCATGCCCGCTCAGCTTGCCCGCATCGGGGTGAACCGCCCCAGCGCCACTTTCCATGGCCGGGACATTCTCGCACCGGTCGCGGCGGAGCTCGCTGCCGGACGCTGCGTGCCAGGGGATCTGGGGGAAGCTGCGGATTCGCTCGTGCCCGCATGGGTCGATGAGCCGGCGATCGACGCACACAGCGTCACGGGCATGGTCATCACCATTGATCACTTTGGCAATCTCATTACCAATATCGACGCACCGCTTCTCGAGCGGTTTCGCCTGCCGATCGTGCACGCCGGCAACCACGCGTTTTCCCTGCTGCGCACCTATGGGGACGCGCGCCCCGGGGAGTACCTGGCGCTCATCAACTCATTTGGCGTCCTGGAGATCGCCCGCGCGGAGCAAAGCGCCGCCGAGGGCCTGGGCCTGAGCCAGGGAGCCCCGGTCGTGGTGCGCAGCCGAACCGACCAGCCCTGAGGGGGTGCCGCACGGCTCCCCGGCGGGCCGTTTGCGACCCGCTTGAGGGGGCGAAACGCTGCCCCAATGCTCAAAAGTTGATCGGCGGCGCGAATCCGCTATAGTTCGCGCCTTGTCCGGTGCCATATTGGCCCGTTAGCCTTTGAATTAATTCAGGATTTCTGCTCCAGATGTCGGAAAGAGACAACGAGAGATTCGATCTCGAAGATGAATTCCTGACCAGTCCCCCGGAGGACGGCACCGATTACGACCGCCTGCTCGACCGGGTGGATAAGCGCGTGCGCAATCAGGGCAAGCGCGGCAAGGCGGCCTGGAGCAAGCTTGAGGAAGTCCTGGCCGACAAGAAGCTGGAGAAGGATCTCAAGGACTTCGACGACGAGCTGTAGAACCGCTCGTCCCCGGTACAGTCCAACCTCGAAGCGTGGGCGTGGCGATAAGCTGCGTGCAACGATGTCACGCCCTTAGGAGATCCTTTCGTCCGTGAGCCGCACGCCCTCGTCCTGGATCGTCCTGAAGTTCGGTGGCAGCAGCGTCGCAACGCTCGCCAACTGGAAAAACATCGCGCGCATTGTCGCCGCACGCCGTGCCGCCGGGGCGCGGGTATTGATCGTGCATTCGGCCATTGGCGGCATCACCGATCGCCTCGAACGACTGCTCGATGCCGCCATTGGCCAGGCGCAGGACGAGGAACTCAAAGCCATCGAGGAGCGCCATCGGCAGCTGGCCGCTGAACTCGGCATAACACCGGGCGAGGAAGTGGAGCGCTACTTCGCGGAGCTGCGCGAAATTGCCGCCGGCGTGGCGCTGGTGCGCGAGGTCAGCGATCGCACACGCGCCCGCGTCATGGCCAGCGGCGAGCTCATGGCGACCCAGCTTGGCGCGCGGTTTCTGCGCCAGCAGGGGCTGGACGCGGCGTGGATGGACGCACGCACTCTCTTGCGCGCGGAAGGCAGCGGCATAGCCGGGCGTCCGCAGGTGCTCTCAGCCGTTTGCAGTTTCGCGCCTGACGCGGCGCTCGAGGAACAGCTCGAGGCCTTGTCCTCGCTCGTCATCACCCAGGGCTTCATCGCCAGCGACGACGACGGCAACACCGTGCTCCTCGGCCGCGGCGGCTCCGATACCTCGGCTTCCTACCTTGCGGCCAAGCTGCGCGCCCAGCGCATCGAGATCTGGACCGACGTGCCGGGGATGTTCAGCGCCAATCCGCGTTCGACGCCGACGGCGCGCCTGCTGCGCGCCCTGCATTACGACGAGGCCCAGGAGATTGCGACCAGCGGCGCAAAGGTGCTGCATCCGCGCTGCATCCTGCCGGCGCGCCAGTACCGCATCCCCTTGCACGTGTACGCGACCCAGGCGCCGGATCTTGAAGGGACGGTGTTGAGTGCCGAAGGGCAGGATGGCCCGGCGCAGGTAAAAGCGGTCTGCACCAAACGCGGCATCACGCTCGTCGCGCTCGAGAGTCCCGGCATGTGGCACCAGGTCGGGTTCCTGGCCGATGCCTTCCAGGTGTTCAAGCAGCACGGCATGTCAGTGGACCTGGTGTCCACTTCCGAAACCAACGTCACGGTATCGCTCGACCCGGCCGCGAACTCCCTCGATAACACCCGCGTGGGCGAGCTGGTCGCGGACCTGTCGCGCCTGTGCCGGGTACAGGTGATCGGGCCGTGCGCATCGGTGAGTCTGGTCGGGCGCAATATCCGCGCGATCCTGCATCAGCTGGGCGGCGCCTTCGAGTTCTTCGAGGAGCAGAAGATCTACCTCGTCAGCCAGGCCGCCAACGACCTGAACTTCACCTTCGTCGTGGACGAAGCCCAGGGCGATCGCCTGGTCGAGCAGCTGCACGAACTGCTCATCCGGCCCGTGCCCGGTGACCGCATTCTCGGTCCCACCTGGCAGCAGCTGTTCGCGCCGCCGCCGGCGGCGCAGGTGCGCGCCGGCCCCTGGTGGCGCGCCAAGCGCGAGCGGCTGCTCGCGGAACTCGCCGCGCGCGATGCGGCCTTTGTCTACGACCTCGATACGGTACGCGCCGCGGCGCGCGCGCTGCGCGCCATGGGCTCCCTCGGCCGCGTGCACTATTCGATGAAGGCCAACCCGCACCCGGATCTGTTGCGCACGCTGCGAACCGAGGGGATCGAACTGGAGTGCGTGTCGCGTGGGGAAATCGAGCGCGCGCTGGAGCTCTTTCCTGAGCTGGATCCGGAGCGGATCCTGTACACGCCGAATTTTGCGCCGCGCGCCGAATACCAGTGGGCGCTCGAGCGTGGCGTGCGGGTGACGGTCGACAACCCCTATGCGCTCAGCGCCTGGCCGGAGTTGTTTCGCGAGCGCGAGATCTTCGTGCGGGTGGACACCGGTGTCGGCCGCGGCCACCACGCGCACGTGCGCACCGCCGGCACGCGCTCGAAGTTCGGCGTGCCGATCAGCGACCTGAAGGAGTTTGCACGCCAGGCGCGCGAGGCGCGGGTGCGCGTCACCGGCCTGCAGGCGCACGTGGGCAGCGGCATTTTCGATGTCACGAGCTGGGAGCACACGGCGCGCCTCTTGGGCGGCGCGGCACAGTCATTCGAGGACCTGCGCGTCATCGACGTCGGCGGCGGCTTGGGCGTGCCGGAGCGCTCGGACCAGCCGGGCGTGAATCTTGGGCAGCTCGACACGCTGCTCATGGCGGTGCGCGCCGAGCATCCACACCTGGAAGTGTGGCTCGAGCCGGGGCGCTATCTCGTAGCGGTGGCCGGGGTGCTGCTCGCGCGCGTGACGCAGCTGAAGTCCAAGGGCAGCGTACGCTTCGTGGGCGTCGCCACCGGCATGAACTCCTTCATCCGCCCGGTGCTCTACGGCGCTTATCACGAGATCGTAAACTTGAGCCGCGTCGATGAACCGGCCACCGAACTGGTCAACATCGTCGGTCCCATCTGCGAGAGCGCCGATGTCCTCGGCCACGACCGGCTCCTGCCGGTGACGCGCGAAGGCGATGTGCTGCTGATCGCCAATGCCGGCGCCTACGGCAAAGTGATGAGTTCCGACTACAATCTGCGCTCGTCGGCGCCGGAAGTGTGCATCTGAGGCGCTTGACTCTCGGGATACTGGCCGCCGCAGTAGTTCTCGGCGCGCTGTACGTCGTGTACCTCGATCATCTCGTCACGCGTCAGTTCGAAGGGCGTCGCTGGACATTGCCGGCGCAGGTCTACGCCGCACCCCTGGAGCTGTACGCGGGACTTGCGCTCTCTTCGGCCGAGCTCGAGCGTGAGTTGCAGCGGCTGCATTACCGGCGCGCCGATCGCCCCGATCACCCCGGGACGTATCGCTTGAGCGGCGAGCGGCTCGACGTGCAGCTGCGTGCCGCGCGCTTTGCCGATGAGACGCGCCCCGCGTCACTGCTCAGCATGACGGTGGGCGCCGGTGGCCTGCAGTCGCTGCGTGACGGCGCGGGACAGGACGTGCCGGTGCTGCGCCTCGAGCCGCTGCTCATCGGTAGCATCTTCCCGAGCCACGGTGAGGATCGGATCATCGTCACGCCGGACGAGGTGCCGCCGCTCCTGCCCGCGGCGCTCAAAGCCGTGGAGGATCGCAAGTTCGATAGCCATCATGGCGTGGATCCCATCGCCATGCTGCGGGCGCTGTGGGTCAATGTGCGCGCGCACCAGATCGAGCAGGGCGGCAGCACGCTCACCCAGCAGCTGGTGCGCAGCTATTTCCTGAATTCGCGCCAGACCCTGTCGCGCAAGCTGCGCGAGGCCGTGATGGCGATCGCGCTGGACGCGCATTTCACCAAGGCCGATCTCATGAATGCCTACATCAATGAGATCTTCCTCGGCCAGGACGGCTCGCGCGCCATTCACGGCTTTGGCCTCGCCAGCCA
Source organism: uncultured Gammaproteobacteria bacterium (assembly GCA_963793895.1). Taxonomy (GTDB): domain Bacteria; phylum Pseudomonadota; class Gammaproteobacteria; order Steroidobacterales; family Steroidobacteraceae; genus 13-2-20CM-66-19. Next base: position 263,573 of record CAWCBV010000003.1, on the reverse strand, counting down.
GTTCTACTTCGGCAAGCCGCTCGCGGAGCTGGACCTGTCGGAGGTTGCGCTGCTGGTCGCGATCGTGCGCGGGCCCTCGTACTACGATCCGCGGCGGCATCCGGAGCGCGTGCGCCTGCGCCGTGATCTGGTGCTGAAGGTGATGGCCGACCAGGGGGTTATCACGGCGTCCCAGGCGAGCGCCGCCGCGCAGCGCCCGCTGGCGGTCAGCGCCCGACCCGCGGGGGCCTACTACCCGGCGTACCTGGATTTCGTGCGCCGCACGCTGCGGCGCGACTATCGTGATGAGGATCTGACCCAGGCGGGGCTGAGCATATTCACCAGCCTCGAGCCGCGCGCCCAGGATGAGGCCGAGCGCTCCCTCGAGCGCGAGCTCGAGCGGCTCGACCGCGTGCACAAGAACCCCGCGCGCCTCGAAGGCGCCGTGGTGGTCACCGCCCCGCAGAGCGGGGATGTGATCGCGATTGTCGGCGGCCGCGATGTGGGGTACGACGGCTTCAATCGTGCCCTGGACGCGAAGCGTTCCATGGGATCCCTCGTCAAGCCGTTCATTTATCTTACCGCCCTCGAGAGTGGGCACTACAACGCCGCGACCGTCGTGCAGGATGCGCCGGTGGATGTGAAGCTCGTGAACGGTACGCACTGGCGGCCGGAGAATTTCACTCATCAGGTCTATGGCCCGGTACCCGTGGTACGCGCGCTGAGCGAGTCGCTGAACCTCGCCACGGTCGGTGTTGGCCTGAGCGTCGGTATCGGCAAGGTCTCACAAACGCTGCAGCGCTTTGGCCTGCCGGCGCCGCCGGCGCAGGTGCCGGCCATGCTGCTCGGCGCCGTGGACCTCGCTCCCATCGACGCCGCGCAACTTTTCAACGGGCTCGCGAACGGCGGCTTCAGGAATCCATTGCGCGCCGTGCGTGCGGTCATCAGCCAGGACGGTAAGACGGTCAAGGCGTTCCCGCTGCAGGTGAGTCAGGTCGCATCCCCCGAGGTCGTGTACCAGATCGATCGGCTGCTGGTGCACGTGATGGATCATGGGACCGGGCGTCCGGCGCGGGCGCTGTTACCGCCGAACCTTCAGGTCGCGGGGAAGTCCGGGACGTCCTCGGACTATCGTGACAGTTGGTTTGCGGGCTTCTCCGGCAGTCATCTCGCGATAGTGTGGGTCGGCTATGACAATGACCAGCCCACCGGCTTCACCGGCTCCGCGGGCGCACTACCGGTGTGGGCGCATCTCATGGCGAGCCTCGGCACGACCTCGTGGAACGCATCCATGCCGGAGTCGCTCGCGGAGGTGCAGATCGAATATCCGACCGGGCTGCGCGTCGCGCCGGGCTGCGCCGAGGACATTGTTGCCGTCGCCGTGCCCGCCGGGGCTGAGTTGCCCGCCAAGCCCGGCTGCGGGTTCCCGATGGCGCAGACCTCTGCGAGCAACCCCGTGAACACGCTCATCGACAGCGCCCAGAAGTGGCTCCACAACCTGACTCACTGACGCAGCTATGATGTCCGCGATGTTAAAGAAGCGGCCGAGCCTGCTGCGCTTTCCGAACCGCCTGGCCGCCACCGCGGTGGTTTCGGCGACCGTGCTCAGCGGCTGCGTGCTGCGTGGCGCAGATGAGAGCCGCCTGCCGCCGCCACCTCCGGGTCAGGCGATTGGCACCGTGCGCCCGGCTCCCCCCGTGCCAGTGCAGCCTCAGCCGGCGCCGCCGGAACAGCCCTCGACACCGGCGCCGCGGCAATTCCACCTGGGCACCGCGTCGCGTGCGCTGGTCGCACAGGCGCATGCGCAGGCGAAGGGCGGTGACTTCGGGCAGGCGAGTGCCACCATCGAGCGCGCGCTGCGGATCGAGCCGGAGAATCCGCTGCTGTGGATCGAGCTCGGGCGGATGCGCCTGGGTGCCGCAGACGCGGAGCAGGCCGACGGCATGGGCCGCAAGGCGCTCTCGCTCGGCACCGGTGATCCAGCGGCGCAGGCGAGCGCGTGGCACCTCATCGCGGATTCGCTGCAGGCGCGCGGGCGCAACAGCGAGGCGGCGGACGCCGCGCGACGCGCGGATGGCTTGGCGCCGCGCTGATCGAAAGCTGACCCGGCGCGCTCGGCTCAGGTCGCCACCTCAGGATGAGGGCGGCGGGTCGGTCGGCGACGGCGAGGTGATCGCTGCAGGCGCTCGCCACAGGCCGTGGCTGGCGAACACCCCCCAGGCCCACCTGGTCCAGCGTGTCAACGCAAATGACAGCCACAGTGCCCAGGCCAGCATCGCGATCTTGTACCACCACAGCGACACCGACAGCACCCCGGGCGAGGGCAGCGTTGCGCTGCTCTGGTCGACAAACCACGCAAGTTCACCGCTGTCCGGAAGGATGCGCATGTCCGGATGCGCAAGCAGTCCCTTCGGCACGGCGGTGACGACGGCCAGCAGCGCGATGACAGCCAGGCATCCTGAGCCGACCTGCAGCAGATTGAAGCGCTGGGCGTCGGCGGGAGCCGCGTGACGGGTGCGCCATTCGAAAACGGCGACGAACACAATGAAGACACTGAGCGCCAGCCACGAGAACGTCGACAGTCCGAGACCCAGCAGCAACCAGTCGCGCGTCGTGAGCGGCGTCAGGCGGGTGCGGCCGAGCAGCCAGGCGACGCCCACAAACAGCAGCAGTTCTCCCCAGTAGAGGATGGTCGGCCCGACGCCGGGGCCGAACACGTACAGCACCCAGCGGTCCTCCGGCAGTCGCATCGACAGCTGCAGATTGCTGGCGGGAGCATTCACTGTGACCTGCGGCGAGCGCGTGATGAGCTTTTCACCCGTGGACGTCTGCCAGTTGACCGACCAGCTGTGAGTCCCCGGCAAAGCCGAGAGCGACAGCTCGCCGTTCTCGGGGCGCAGGGCTATCGGATCGCCGTCACTCAGCACTCGCGTGACCACGGCACTCGGGGGGATGCGCAGCGTCTGGCGCCCGCCCTGCGTGCTGCGGTACTGCAGCTCCAGCGCCGTATCGCTCGAGCGCTTGCCGACGCTGGTTGCCAGTCGCACGTGATCGAAGGCGACCGTGCCGCCGCCCGCCGCCGCGGGTCGCGTCACGTTGAGCTTCAGCCGCTCACCCGGCCGGGGGTAGTACTCGAAGGTCCAGACTCCGTCGCTTCCCTCACCCTCGTCTTGCGGAACCACCGGCGGCACGCCGCTGAATTCGACGTGCCAGTTCGGACTGACCGCGAAGCGCCAATGCTCGGTGTACGACGGGGCGGCGGTTGCGACCAGCTCCAGTGTGTTGGTATGCGGCAGGATCGAAGTGAAGGTCCGGCTCGCCGCGCCGGCGGCCAACCCTAACGGGACCAAGCCTCCTTCCGCCTTGACGCCGGGCGTGGTGACGGCCTCCTGCGCGAGCAACGGCAGGCTGACGGTGAAGGCGCCGGACTTTGGCGCCACACGTGCAACCGTCGTCTCGATGACCCAATCGTGCGCCAGACGAAACAGCCGATCGACGCTGACGAATGTCGGAAACTCCTCCTGGCGCGACGCGGCTGCGCTGGTGTCCGCGACGATGCGCCGGCGTGCGAGCTCGAGTGCTCCGCTCACCAGGTGCCGCTCGGAAACTCCGCCCACGTCCCAGCCAGGCGCATTGACATCGATGAGGTGCGGCGGCAGAGGGAATGCCAGGGCGAGCGCATCGAGCGCGGGCAGGGCGCCCTCGATGCGCACCACGTGCCGTCCACGCGCGAGTGTGAGGTAGCGAACGCCTTGTGGGCTGCGGTACACCCCGCCCGCCGCTGCGCCGTCGACCTGCACCAGATCCGGGATCCAGTTCGGCTCCGCCCCCGGGAGCGCGACACCCACGCCGTCGAGCGCGCCGACGGTCAGTATGATTGTGAGCCGCGCCGCACCGACACTGACGTCCGCAAAGAGCACGTCGGCGCAATCGGGCGTGCATCTGGGTGGCTCGAGGAGTCGCGCCTGCAGTTCCTTCAGCAGCGCCGGGTCCGGCGTGCTCGAGGCGTGCGCCGGTGGCGCCGCGCCAAACGTGAGAGCGAGTCCGAGCATGACCACCGCTGCACCGGCCGGGAACCGCCCGCGCAACCACGCGGGCAGCGTCGGCAGCTCCTTCGAGGCGAGCTCGGACAGCAACAGCACCGACAGGATCACACCCAGCACGCGCCACAGGCGGGTCATCCACGGCGGGCTCACGAGGAAGCGCACGGTCGCATCGGTCTCCACGGGCCCATTCCAGGTGTAGTGGTAGACGTGATAACTCCAGTCCGGCAGGCCTGGCCCCGCCTGCACGACGGCGCCGGGCTCGTAGCGGCTGGCCTCACGCGCAACGGCCATTTCCTCCTCCGCCGGGCGTCGGGCGGCGGTCACGGTGACACTGGGGGCAGCCGACGGCATGTTGACCAGAGCCGACGGCATGCCGCCTACCGCGGTGGATGCCTGCATCGAGAAATTCTGCTGTCGAGCCAGTTCGTCCCGCTCTCGGGCCGCTACCTTGAGCGCCATGGGCGCGGGCATTGATACCTCGAGCGCCTCGAGCTGTGGATAGACGGCGAGCCGCACCTGGGTGATTGCAAATGGAACGAGTGCCAGCAGTACGGCGCCCAGTGCCAACAGCCGGTATGTCGCGGCCCAAGTGTGCAAACGCCCTGCGGGCGCCGCGCGCAGCAGCGCCAGCGCGACGAGGACATTGAGCCACAGCCAGGTCGGTGAACCACCGTCCTGGTAGGTGAGGCCGACCGCGGCCAGGGCGATGAGGGCCGTGCGCACTCCGAGCATTCGCCAGGCAACGGTGCCGATCAGCAGCACGGCGAAAATGTCCAGCAGGCGCCAGCGCTCGAGCCATGCCTCCGGCGCCGAGTCCGGACCGAAAGCTGCGAGCAGCCGATAGCCGGGGGCCATGACGAGCCGGCCCGCGACCTGTGCGAAGCGCGTGCGCCAGCCGGTCGCAGCAAGGGCGCCGCCGCGTTGGGCGATGCGCGAGACGGCGCTGAGCGTGACGTTTGGTTCGCGTACCTCGACCCCTGACACGCCAGAGGCTGCACCGACTGTCACCAGCAGTGACTCGCCAGACTGCGTCCGCGCGCTCTGCAGGATGTAAGGCGTGTCCATGTCGAGCCGCCAGCCCTGGCGCATGCGCCCGCTCAACGAATCGACCACGGTATAACCGGCGCCGGAAAAATCGAGCCACGCCGTGCGCTGCAGCTGCAGCTCGTTTGCGTCCTGCGCGGACAGGCCACGGCTGCGCTCGACAACGCGCAGAACCGAGCTGGGGTCCAGGCGATAGGCGGGAAGGTCGCGCCATCCCTGTGGCACGTTAGCCTGGGCCGGATCGGTGGCCGCGACTCCTTCGATAGCCGCCACACGCAGCCGATCCTCCGACTGAAAGCTCCACACCTCCTGGGCGGGCCAGGGCGCGGAGCGCGAACCCAGGCGTACCTCGGAAACGGGACTCGGGCCGCGAGCCTCGACGGCGAGCTCAAATGCGCCCGGACGCACTTGTACTCGTAGCGTTCCGTCGGGATCGAGCCGGGCCGTGAGACTGCTCTCCAGGCTGATCGGCACGAAGCCCTCGGGAAGGATCCGCGGCAGGCGGATTTCCCGCGCCTCGCCGGCAATCGCCAAATGCAGTTGCGTCGTCAGAAGGGAAGGCAGGTCATCGTCGAGTCGGCGAAACACCCGCAGGTCGAGACGGTCGTCCTGGCGCGCGACCGACACGGCGCCGAGGATCACTCCGGCGTTGCTTCGTTGCGGGGTGAGTACACGCGTGCCGTTGAGTGTCAGTGTGACGAGGGCGACGCTGGTGGGCAGGGGCAGGAGCTCCGGCCGGCGCGCCCAGTGAAACTCTCCGACTACAGTGTGGGCGCCAGGTCCGACGCGCAGGGTCGGCGCGCCATCGTGCGCGACGAGAGCGGCAGGAGCGCCGTCGGCGGTGACGGCGTCCGGCCAGTTCTCGGTGTTGCCAGGCAGGGGCAGCCAGCTTTCCGCGGCCACCTGCCAGTGCTGGCTGAAACGAGCGCCCCGTTCATCGACCTGCAGGTCGAGGGCCGAGGGCCAGGCGCAGATGCGCTGCTCGTCGCGTGCGGGCTCGCCGGGTACGAGCCAGGGACAGCGATGCGCTTCGTGACCGTGCAGCGCCCAGTCTTCCCAGCCACGCAGTTCGGGCGGCACGGCCACCTGCGCGCTCGATGGGCGCACAGCGCACAGCACCAGCAGCACCGGCAGTGCCAGTATCCAGGGCCGGAGTTGCATTGCCCCCACCCTCATGTTGTCAAAGCCGGTGCGAGCATACTTAATTAGCGGCGCAACCGACACGCGGGGGTTAAACCGGATGCCGGTTGGTTCTGACAAGCGCTCCGCGCGCCTTTAGGGCCCCAATTTCCGCTTGCACCGGCCGCCGCCGGCAACATAAACTTGCCCTACTCATCGAGACCGGCTGAGGGATAAGGCCCTTAGACGCCGGGGCAACCGCCAGGCTTAACCACCCTGGAAAGGTGCCAACTCCTGCAACCCTTCGGGGTAGACAGATGAGCGGTTAGCGTGGCCTTCGGGGGTGTTTTCGAAACACCATAGAAGGATGGACGCAACAAGCCTGCCCGTTCCGGGCAGGCGCGCTCTGCAGGAGGCCGGTGAGCCGGTCTTAACTTACGCGGAGCCAAGCATGAACGCCCCCAGAAACCAGTCGGCCGCCAACGACGCGGCGAGCTTAGTGACGCAGACGGTGCGCGCCGGCATTGAATGCGGTGATGCCACCGGTTGCGTCGTCCCGCCCCTGCACCTGTCGGCGACCTTCGCGTTTCGCGGCTTCGCCGACAAGCGCGCGTACGACTACACCCGCTCGGGTAACCCGACCCGGGACCTCCTCGGCGAGGCCATCAGCGAACTGGAAGAGGGCGCCGGAGGAGTCATTACGGCCAGTGGCATGGCGGCGATTACCGCCGTGGGTTACCTCGTACCCGTGGGCGGACGGATCGTCGCTCCGCATGACTGTTACGGCGGCACCTATCGACTCTTCGATGCCTGGCGGCAGCGCGGCGAACGCAAGGTGGACTTCATCGACTTCGGCGACGAAGCCGCGGTGCGCGCGGCGCTGGCGCGTCCGGCGGCGATGCTGTGGATCGAAACCCCCAGCAATCCCTTGCTGCGCATCACCGACATCGCCGCCGTGGCGACGCTCGCCCACGCGAGCGGGGCGCTGGTGGTCGTCGATAACACCTTCCTCTCACCGGCCTGGCAGCAGCCGCTCACCCTGGGGGCTGACCTGGTCGTGCACTCCACCACCAAGTACCTGAACGGTCATAGCGATGTGGTTGGCGGCGCGGTGGTGGCGCGCGAGCGGGCGGTACACGAGCAGGTTGCCTGGTGGGCGAACTGTCTCGGCCTCACGGGCGCGCCCTTCGACAGTTTCCTGACGCTGCGCGGCTTGCGCACCCTGCATGCGCGTCTGGAGCACCACGCGCGCAACGCCCAGGCGCTCGCGGAGTGGCTCGAAGTCCAGAGCAACGTGCGCCGCGTGTGGTACCCGGGCCTGCGCTCACACGCCGGGCACGAGCTCGCGCGGCGGCAGCAGCGCGGCTTCGGCGCCGTCGTGACACTCGAGCTCGATGGGGGACACGACGCGGTGCGCGAGTTCGTCTCGGGTCTGACGTGCTTCTCGCTGGCGGAATCCTTAGGGGGCGTCGAGAGCCTCATCGCGCATCCGGCGACCATGACTCACTCCTCCATGGACCCGCAGGCGCGCGCGCGCGCCGGCCTCGCCGACGGGCTGATTCGTCTTTCGGTGGGGATCGAGGCGCTCGAGGATCTGCGCGCTGACCTCGCGCGGGCACTGGCACGGGCGGCGAGTGTACTGCCGCGTCCGGCGCTCAGGGCGGCGGCTGGAGCCTGCTGAGCACCGCATCGCCCGCCTCGGTGGTGCTGAGCGCGCGGCGCTGCGGCGGCGCCAGATCAGACGTGAGCGCGCCGGCGGCAAAAGCGTCGGACACGGCGCGTTCGAGCGCCGCGGCTTCCGTCCCGAGCTGCAGGGAATGCCGCAGCAGCAGCGCCGCGCTCAGGATCGCGCCGTAGGGATTGGCGCTGTTGGATCCGGCGATATCCGGCGCGGAGCCGTGGATGGGCTCGTAGACCCCGCGCCGGCCCTCGCCCAGCGACGCTGACGGCAAAAGACCCAGCGAGCCTGCCAGCATCGAGGCCTCATCAGTCAGGATGTCGCCGAACATGTTCTCGGTCACGAGCACGTCGAAGTCGCGCGGCCGGTGGATGAGGTGCATGGCGGCCGCGTCCACCAGCATGTGCTCGAGGTGTACGCCCGGGAACTCGCGCGCCATGAGGCGCTGCGTCACGTCCCGCCACAGCCGCGAGGTCTCGAGCACGTTGGCCTTGTCGATGGAGGTCAGCCGTCCGCGTCGTCCCTGCGCCAGCCGCGCCGCCACGCGGACCACGCGCTCGACCTCGCCGACCTCGTAGACACACACATCGCGTGCGCCGCGCGCGTCGCGCTGCTTGTCGCCGAAATAGATCCCGCCGGTGAGTTCGCGCACGAAGATGAGGTCCACATCGCGCACCACCTCGGGCTTGAGGGTGGAAGCGTCAACCAGAGCCGGGTGAACTTTCACCGGCCGCAGGTTGGCGTAGACGCCGAGTTCCTTGCGCAGGCGCAGCAATCCACTTTCCGGGCGCAGCGGCGCGTCCGGCGCCGACCACTTCGGACCGCCGATCGCACCCAGCAGCACCGCATCGGCCGAGCGGCAGGCGGCAAGCGTCGCATCCGGCAGGGGGTTCGCGTGGGCGTCGATCGCCGCACCGCCGAAGGGCAGATCCACAAACTCGAAGTCGTGTCGGAAGAGCCGCGCCACCGCAGCGAGGCAGCGGCGGCTCTCGGCCGTGACCTCCGGTCCGATGCCATCACCGGCCAGTACGGCAATGCTGGCCCTCACTGGCGTTGCTCGAAGGCGGTGATTTCGTCGCCGCGGGCGAGGAGGTAGCCGAGCTCATCCACACCATTGAGCAGGCAATGCCGCGCGAACGCTTCGAGCGGAAACTCCACCGCGACGCCTGAGGGGAGGGTGAGCGTGCCCGCGGCCACATCGAGGCTCACCTCGACGCCCGGGTGCGCGATGAGCCACGCGCTCGTGGGCTCGTCCACCACCACCGGCAGGAGGCCATTCTTCAGGGCATTGCTGCGAAAGATGTCGGCGATCTGGGTGCTCACCACCGCGCGCAGGCCGTAGTCAACGAGCGCCCAGGGGGCGTGTTCGCGCGAGGAGCCGCAGCCGAAATTCTTCCCCGCCACGAGGATGCGGCAGCCGCGTGCCTCGGTGTGGTTCAGCGCAAAGTCCGCCCGCGGGGCGCCGCTGGCATCGTAGCGCCAGTCAGCGAACAGGTTGCGACCGAGGCCGGAGCGCGTCGTGGTGGTGAGAAAGCGGGCCGGAATGATCTGGTCGGTGTCGATGTTGGCGGCCGGCAGTACCACGGTGCGCGAGCGCAGGCTCGTGAAGGGCTCCATTTAAGTCAGCTCGCGTGGATCGGTGACGCGGCCGCGCACCGCGCTCGCCGCGGCGGTGAGCGGACTTGCGAGCAGGGTGCGCGCGCCTTTTCCCTGCCGGCCTTCGAAGTTGCGGTTGCTGGTGCTGATCGCGTACTGGCCGGCACCGACGAGATCGCCGTTCATCCCTAAGCACATCGAGCAGCCGGACTCGCGCCACTGCGCGCCCGCGTCCAGGAACACCTGGTGCAGGCCTTCAGCTTCCGCCTGGCGCTTCACGTCCTGGGATCCGGGCACGACCAGCATGGTGATCCCCGGGGCGACGTGCCGGCCGCGCAGCACCGCCGCCGCGCTGCGCAGGTCCGAGAGGCGTGCGTTGGTACAGCTGCCGACGAACACGACGTTCACGGGCTGACCCTTGATCGCGGCGCCTGGCTTAAGACCCATGTAGGCGAGCGCCTGGGAAAAGGCCGCGTCATCGGCGCGCGTGGGCACCGAGCCGCCAATCGGGATGACCATGCCGGGGTTGGTGCCGTAAGTGATCATCGGCTCGATGGTCGCCGCGTCAAAGTCCACCTCGCGATCGAAGCGGGCGCCGGCATCGGTGGGTAACCGCCGCCACTCATCGAGCGCACGTTCGAAGGCGGCGCCCTGCGGGGCCCGCGGCCGGCGCGCCAGGTACTCGAAGGTCGTCTCGTCGGGGGCAATCATGCCGGCGCGGGCGCCGGCCTCGATGGACATGTTGCACACCGTCAGGCGTTCTTCCATGTCGAGCGCGCGAATGCTCTCGCCGCGATACTCGATCACGTGCCCGGTGCCGCCGGCGATGCCGAGCCGCCCGATGATCGCCAGGATCAGGTCCTTGGCGGTGACCCCGGCGCCCAGGCGGCCGTGGACGTTGACGGCGAGCGTGCGGGGCTTTCTTTGCAGCAGACACTGGGTCGCCAGCACATGCGCAACTTCGGTGGTGCCGATGCCGAAGGCGAGGGCACCGAGCGCGCCATGCGTGCTCGTGTGGCTGTCGCCGCAGACGATGGTCTTGCCCGGCTGGGTGAGCCCGAGCTCCGGCCCTATGACGTGCACGATGCCGCGTTGCGCGTGGGTCAGCCCCAGCAACTCGACGCCAAACTCAGCGCAATTCAACTCCAGCTCGCGCACCTGGCGCGCGGCGGAATCGATCGCGATGGGTGCGCCGCCGAACACCTGCGCGGTGAGCGTCGGGGTCGAATGATCCATGGTGGCGAGCGCGCGCTGCGGGCGCCGCACGCCAAGCCCGCGCTCGCGCAGGAGCGTAAACGCCTGCGGCGAGGTGACTTCGTGGATCAGGTGCAGGTCGATGTAGAGCACCGCGGGCGTCGCGGCGCTCTCAGGGCTCACCTCGTGAGCCTGCCAGACTTTCTGGAACAGCGTCTGTGGTGCGCTCGCCATTCTACCCGGAGGCTGCCGCGCGCGGCGCCGCCATGTCCACGTAGTCGAGCCAGCCCCACTTGTCGGCGGTCTTGCCCGAGAAGAGTCCGAAGAACGCGCCCTGCAGGGCTTCGGTGATCGGGCCGCGCTTGCCGTTACCCACCGGCAGCCGATCCACCGAACGGATGGGGGTGACTTCCACCGCGGTGCCGGTGAAGAACGCCTCGTCGCACAGGTACAGCATCTCGCGCGGCAGCGCGCATTCCTTCACCTCGATGCCGCGCTCGCGTGCCAGACGCATGATCGTGTCGCGGGTGAGTCCGGCGAGCGCCGAATGCGCGAGTGCCGGAGTGAGCAGCACCCCGTCCTTGACCAGGAACAGGTTCTCCCCGGAGCCTTCGCTTAGGGTGCCATCGGTCGAAAGACCGATGCCTTCGGCAAACCCGAGCCGGCGCGCCTCGGCGCCGATGAGCTGACTCGAGAGGTAGTTGCCGCCGGCCTTGGCGAGTGCGGGCAGCGTGTTGGGGGCCATGCGCTGCCAGGAGGACACGCACGCGTCGACGCCGGCATCCTCGGCCTCGGCGCCCAGGTACTTAGCCCATTCCCAGGCGGCGATCGCCACATCCGTCGGTGGCTCGATCTTGGGCGTGACGCCGATCTCCCCGTAGCCGCGGAACACGATCGGCCGCAGGTACGCCCCGCGGGTGAGTGCGTTGGAGGCGATTACCTGCCGGCAGGCATCGTTCACCTGCTCGGGGGTGAACGGGATATTGATGCGATAGATCTTCGCCGAGTCGTACAGGCGTTTGGTGTGGTCCTGGAGGCGAAAAATCGCGACGCCGCGGGGAGTCTCGTAAGCCCGTACGCCTTCGAAAACCGACGAGCCGTAGTGCAGGGCGTGCGAGAGCACGTGCACCGTCGCCTTCTCCCAGGGCACCAGCTTGCCGTTGAACCAGATGTATTTCGTGGCCGGAATGGGCATGGAGACTCCTTAAGCGGGCGTGGCGGCCGCGCGGTCCTTGCGGGAACGCCCGCGCTCGTGCGCCTGCTCGATGCGATTGATCACCTCGAGGAACGCGCGCGTGCCCGACTCGACGATATTGGTGCTCACGCTCGCGCCCCGATAGCTTTTCTGATTGTACTCCACGTACACGCGCGCCTCGCCCTGGGCGTCCTCACCCTCGGAAACGGCATGCACCTCGAACTTGCGCAGCACGACGCTGATCCCGGTCGCGGCTTCGATCGCCTTGAAGGCCGCATCCACCGGGCCGTCGCCGCTGGCGGTGTGTTCCGCGGTGCGTCCGTCGGCGTGCTTGAGACGCACCACCGCACGCGCGCTGCCGCCGCTGTGCGCTTCGGTGGTCAGATCCAGCAGCGTCCAGGGACCTGCGGCCGAGCCCTCCGCACGCAGCACCAGGGCCTCGATGTCACCATCGAAGAGCTCCTTCTTGCGGTCCGCGAGCGCCTTGAACTCATCGAACACGCGGTTGAACTCCGGTTCCTCGAGCTCGAACCCCAGGGCCTGGACGCGCTCCCGGAAGGCGTGCCGGCCGCTGTGCTTGCCGAGCACCAGGTGCGTGCGGCTGAGGCCGACTTCCTCGGGCCGCATGATCTCGTAAGTGGAGTGGTGCTTGAGCATGCCGTGCTGGTGGATGCCGCTCTCGTGCGCGAAAGCGTTTTCGCCCACCACCGCCTTGTTACGCGGGATCGGCATGCCGGTAATGCTGGAGACGAGCCGCGAGGTGGGGTAGAGGCGGGTGGTCTGGATGCCGGTGCTGACATTGAAGAATGCGGCGCGCGTCTTCAGCGCCATCACCACCTCCTCCAGCGAGCAGTTGCCGGCGCGCTCGCCGATGCCGTTGATGGTGCACTCGATCTGCCGGGCACCGGCGACCACCGCCGTGAGGCTGTTGGCCACCGCCATCCCCAGGTCATCGTGGCAGTGCACCGAGAGTCGCACCTTCTCGATGCCGCGCACGTTCTTGCGCAGGTAACGAAACAGCTCCGCGAACTCATCCGGCACCGTGTAGCCCACCGTGTCGGGAATGTTCACCGTGGTCGCGCCCGCACCGATCGCCGCCTCGAGCACCTGCGCAAGAAATTCCAGTTCCGTGCGCGAGGCGTCCTCGGCGGAGAACTCCACGTCCTCGCACAGCGCGCGCGCGCGGGCGACCCCGGCCGCGGTCAGGCGCAGGATCTCCTCCTGCGCCATGTTGAGTTTGTACTGGCGATGGATCGCGCTGGTGGCGAGAAACACGTGGATGCGGTGGCGCGGGGCCTCGGACAGCGCCCGCGCGGCGGCGTCGATATCTTCGGCGGTGCAGCGCGCGAGTCCGCAGATGATCGGGCCGTGCACTTCACGCGCCACGGCCGCCACGCAGTCGAAGTCCCCGCGCGAGGCGGCGGGAAAGCCGGCCTCGATGACATCCACGCCGAGCTCGGCGAGCGCCCGGGCGACGCGCAGCTTCTCCGGCGCCGTCATGCTGCATCCCGGGGACTGCTCCCCGTCGCGCAGCGTGGTATCGAAGATCAGGACCCGGTCAGGAGTGGCGCTCATGCCTTGGCTCCCTTGCGCGGACTTTCCGTCAGCCACGGCATGCGGGCCCGCAAGGTGGCGCCCACTTTTTCGATCTGCCGGTCGGTGTCCTCCTTGAGGAGCCTCTGGTAGGTGCCGCGCCCCTGCGCGTTCTCCTTGATCCACTGCCGCGCGAAGCGGCCGCTCTGCACTTCCTTGAGGACCTTGCGCATCTCGTTCTTGACGCGCTCGTTCACGATGCGCGGTCCGCGCGTCAGGTCGCCGTACTTGGCCGTCTCGCTGATGAACTGGTGCATCTTGGCGAGCCCACCTTCGTGCAGCAGGTCCACGATGAGCTTCAGCTCGTGAAGGCACTCGTAGTAGGCGACCTCGGGCTGATAGCCCGCCTCGACCAGGGTCTCGAAGCCCTTGACGACCAGCTCGGTGGTGCCGCCGCACAGCACCGCCTGCTCGCCGAACAGATCCGTTTCGGTTTCTTCCGCGAAGGTGGTCTCGAGCACCCCGCCGCGCGTGCCGCCGATGCCGTGCGCGTAGGCCAGCGCGCGCGCGTGCGCCTTGCCGCTCGCGTCCTGGTGTACCGCCAGCAGACACGGCACGCCGCGCCCCTGGGTGTACTGGCGGCGCACCAGGTCCCCCGGGCCCTTGGGCGCGATCAGGACGACGTCCAGGTTCTTGGCGGGTTTGATCTGGCGGAAATGGATGTTGAAGCCATGCGCGAAGAGCAGCGCGGCGCCGGGCTTCAGGCTCTTCCTGATGCCCTTGTAGAACTCCTTCTGCGCCGTGTCGGGCACCAGGATGGCGATGAGGTCTGCGCCTTGCGCGGCCGCGGCAGGCTCTGCGACCTGCAGCCCGTCCTTCTTTGCCTTCTTCCAGCTCGCGCCTCCCTTGCGCACGCCGACGACGACGTCATGTCCGCTGTCCTTCAGGTTCAGCGCGTGGGCGCGCCCCTGGCTGCCGTAGCCGAGTATGGCGATGCGCGCCCGCTTCAGGGCCTTGCGGTCGACGTGTTTCTGCGAATACAGCTTCATCTAAGGCACTCCTCGTGGCCGGCATCGAAAAGGCCGGTTGGCATGCATAAAAAACCCCGCAGCCGGCCATGAGCCGGTGCGGGGTTTTTTGGTGTCTTGCGTCGCTCGTGTCCGGTTTCTTGGATCAGGCGTTCGCGAATACCCCGCACCTTGCTTCTGTAATAAGAAGCAGCAGCGCGGGCAGACCCGCAAGCGTCGACGGCCGCCCGGCGCTGCAAAGCGCGGCAAGCTCTAAGGCCGTGGAAGCGTTGGATGTCATGGATGCGAACTAAACCTGATGTCCCCGATGTGAGCACACCCCCGCCCGCATTGTCAAACGAGCTAAAGTCGCGCCTGGGACGGGGAATAAACTGATCGCACCGGAGAAGGGATCCGAGTGAAAAAACGAATTGCTCCGCGCGTTGACCCGCGCCGGTATTCGCGCCTGGTGCTGGATGGCGCGCAGCAGGCCCCGGCGCGCGCCATGCTGCGGGCGACCGGTTTCCGCGACGAAGACTTTGCACGGCCGCAGATCGGCGTGGCCTCCACCTGGGCGAACGTTACGCCGTGCAACATGCACATCGGGGAACTCGCGCGCGAGGCGTGTGCGGGCGTGGATGCCGCCGGCGGCAAGAGCGTGCTGTTCAACACCATCACCGTGTCCGACGGTATTTCGATGGGCACCGCCGGCATGCGCTACTCGCTGGTGTCGCGGGAGATCATCGCCGATTCGATCGAGGCCGTGGCCGGGGCTGCCGGCTTCGACGGTCTCATCGCGGTCGGGGGGTGTGACAAGAACATGCCCGGTTGCGCCATGGCGATGGCGCGTCTGAACCGTCCGGCGGTTTTCGTTTACGGCGGCACCATCCGCCCCGGGGTCGCGCGCCGCGACATCATTTCAGTGTTCGAAGCGGTTGGCGCGCACGCGGCCGGCAAGCTCTCGGACTCGGGGCTGCTCGAGATCGAGCGCACCGCCATACCCGGTCCGGGAAGCTGCGGCGGCATGTACACGGCCAACACCATGGCCTCGGCCATCGAAGCCTTGGGCTTGTCCTTACCCGGCAGCTCGGCCCAGGACGCGGTCGGTGAGGACAAGCGGGCGGACTGCCGCCGGGCGGGCGAGGCGGTCGTGCGCATGGTGGGCGAGGGCTTGAAGCCGCGCGACATCCTCACGCGCCGTTCCTTCGAGAACGCGATCACCGTGGTCATCGCGCTCGGGGGCTCGACCAATGCCGTGCTGCATCTTCTGGCCATCGCTCACGATGCGCAGGTTCGGCTCACACTGGATGACTTCACCCGCATCGGCAAGCGCGTTCCGGTGCTCGCGGACTTAAAACCCAGCGGGCGGTATCTCATGTCCGAGCTGGTCGCGATCGGCGGCATCCAGCCGCTCATGAAAATGCTGCTCGCCGCGGGGCTTCTGCACGGGGAGTGTCGGACGGTCACTGGTCGCACGCTGCGGGAGAATCTGGAAAACATTCCCATGTATATGAGCGGACAGGACATTGTCCGGCCGCTTTCGAACCCCCTGAAGAAGAACAGCCACCTGGTGGTCCTGTACGGGAACCTCGCCCCCGAGGGCGCGGTCGCGAAAATCACGGGCCACGAAGGGGTGCGGTTCGACGGCCGCGCGCGCGTCTTCGAAGGCGAGGAGCAGGCGACGCAGGCGATCCTCGCCGGTCGCGTCAAGCGTGGCGACGTCGTCGTCATTCGCGGCGAGGGTCCGCGCGGCGGTCCGGGCATGCGGGAAATGCTCAGTCCCACCAGCGCGATCACCGGAATGGGCCTCGGCGCGCAGGTGGCGCTGATCACCGATGGGCGCTTTTCCGGCGGCAGCCACGGGTTTGTGGTCGGACATATTTCTCCGGAGGCCGCCGTGGGCGGCCCGATCGGCCTGGTGCGCAACGGCGATCGCATCAGCATCGATGCAGCGGCGCGCGCGATCCGCCTCGATGTGCCGGCCGCGCAATTGCGGGCCCGTCGCGCCGCGGCCAAGCCCGCGAGGCCCTACGCGCTTGCCGGCGTGCTCGCCAAGTACGCGCAACTGGTCGGCAGTGCCTCGCGGGGGGCGGTGACTGAACCGATACAGGCACGTCGGCGCGCTTCTTAAGACCGCGCCGGAGTTGTCAGTGCCAAGAGCAGCGGTTACAGTTCGTCGCGGCATACTCATGCGCAAGGCGGTGAGTGGCACTCCGGGGGGATTCATACAACTCAATCGCCCGCCGGGAGGCGCGTGCTGGAAAATGGGTGTGCTGTACAGTGAGGCGATAAGGAGTCCGGCGGGAAGTACCGCCGGCACAGGGGTCCGGTCCCTTCATGCTGAGGGCAACGAATAAGACTGTTGGTTTGCTGCCGCCAGCTGGAGCCGGTGTGTAGAGACAAGCTCATCGCTAACAACTCATGACTGCCTACGTACAAGATTCAACGTTCCTGACGCGCCGCGGCGCGGTGCTCCTCGCCATCATCGGCCTGCACGTGTTCGTCATCTGGGCGCTGGCCACGGGCCTGGCGCGCCGCGCGATGGAGCTGGTGGCGCCGCCGATCACCGCCGACATCGTCGAGGACATCAAGAAGCAGGACCTGCCGCCGCCGCCGCCGCCGCCGGAGCTGGAACACCCGCCGGTGGAAGTACCGCCGCCGGATGTGACCATTGACATGCCGGTGGAGACGACCTCCACCGCGATCGTGGACGTGACCGACAAGCCGGTGGCGCGCCCACCGCCGCCCAAGGCCTCGATTCCAGGAACTCCGCTTGGACAGGGCCGGGGCTTTCCGAACTCGGAGGATTTCTATCCGAGCGGCGCACGACGCCTGGGTCAGGAAGGCATCTCCACGGTGGCCGTGTGCGTGGGACCGGACGGCAAGCTCTCCAAGGAGCCCACGGTCGAGAAGTCTTCGGGGACCGCGAGCCTGGATGAGGCGGCGCTGAAGCTCGTCCACGCCGCTTCGGGACACTTCAAGCCAGCGACCGTGGAAGGCAAGCCGATCGAGGCCTGCGGCAAGCTGCCCATCAGATTCACGCTCAAGTAATTAATGCAGACGCCGCAGATCATGCGGTCTATTTTTTTCTGATCCGAGGAAAACATGGATACCCAACCCACCGCATCCGTCGATAACCCTTACGGCCTGGGAGCACTCTGGAATGGCGGTGACATCGTCGCCCGCTCCGTGCTCATCCTGCTGGCGATCATGTCGCTGGCATCCTGGTACGTAATGCTCACCAAGCTCTGGGACCAGAGCAAGCTCAAGAAGTCCGCCAGGACCGTTGAGAAGCAGTTCTGGACTGCACCGTCGATCAAGGACGGCGTGGACCGCCTTAAGAAGGGCGATGACTTCCGCGGTATCGCCGAAGACGGTTTGCGCGCCGCCTCGCACCACGACGGGCGGCTCACGGATCGCATCGATCTGCACGAGTGGATCACCATGTCGCTGCAACGCGCGGTCGACCAGGTGAACAGCAAGCTGCAAAACGGCCTGGGGCTGCTGGCCACCGTAGGCTCGGTGGCGCCGTTCGTCGGCCTGTTCGGCACGGTGTGGGGCATCCTGAAGGCGCTGGTAAGCATCGGCATTGCCGGCCAGGCGAGCATCGACAAGGTGGCGGGACCGGTGGGTGAGTCGCTGATCATGACGGCCATCGGCCTGTTCGTCGCGGTGCCCGCGGTCATGGGATACAACTGGCTGCTCGGCCGCAACAAGCTCCTGCAGGACGCGCTGCGGAACTTCGCCGCCGATCTGCATGCCTTCCTGGTAGGTGGCGTGCGCGTGGACAGCGGCGGCGCCGCAGGCGGGGCACGTCCGGCGGCAGCCAAGGCGACCCCGGTCATCAGGTAAGTGCGCGGCGGCTCGCTATGGGCCGCCATGTGAGGAGTAGTCGATCATGGCAATGAGCATGCCTTCGGGCAGTGGCGGCGGGAATTCCGTGATGTCCAACATCAACACGACGCCGCTCGTGGACGTCATGCTGGTGATGCTCATCATCTTCCTGATCACCATTCCCGTGATCAACAAGTCCGTGAAGGTCGACCTCCCCAAGGCGGTCAACATCCCGACCCAGACCAAGCCGGAGAACATCACCATCTCGGTGAACAAGGACGGCCAGGTCTTCTGGAACGACAAGTCCATCCCGAACATGGAGACGCTGCTGAATAACATCAAGTCGGCGGCAGTCCAGAAGCCCCAGCCGGAGCTGCACATCCGCGGCGACAAGGACACGCGCTTTGAGGCCATCGGCCGGGTCATGTACATGGTGCAGCGCGGCGGCATCGTGAAGGTGGGCTTTCTCACCGAGCCGGACCACGGCGTACGCGGCTACCGCTGAACCTAGGAGTCAATAGTCATGGCAATGAGTGTTGGCACTGCTTCCGGCGAGGCGATGTGCGACATCAACACGACGCCGCTCATCGACGTCATGCTGGTGCTGCTGGTCACCTTGATCGTGTCGCTTCCCATCATGACCCACGCGGTGAAGCTGGACATGCCGCAGGCGAACAATCCCCCGCCGCCGGATCAGCGCCCCGAAGTGATCGATCTGGAGATCGACTTCGACGGCGCAGTAGTGTGGAACGGTACCCCGATTGCGAACGTGGACACGCTCGAAGGCTACTTCCGTACCGAGGCGGCAAAAGACCCGCAGCCGGAAATTCACCTGCGACCGGATCGGCGCGCGAAGTATGACGTCGTGGCCAAGGTGCTGGCGGCGGCGCAGCGCAACCGCATGAAGAAGATCGGCTTCGTCAATGTGTCGGAGTTCAAGGACTAGTTGCGAACCGTGGGAAAGAACACCGTGAGTTTCAACGCAACCGGCGCCCGGTGCGCCACACACGCAGCGCTCCTTGTAGCGCTCGTGGCAGTCGGGACAGCGTCCGGCACGGCGCTGGCCGCGGATCAGCCCAAGGCGCCGGCGGCGCCGGCCGTGAGTGCGGAGCTGAAAAAGCCGCTGTCGGAAGTCGAGGCGCTGATCAAGGCCAGCAAGTTCCCGGAGGCGCTCGATAAGCTGCATGCTGCGGAGGCGCTGCCGGGCAAGGCGCCATACGATCAGCACCTGATCAGCCAGATGACAGCGTATGCCTGCTCCAAGACCCAGGACGTGCCGTGCGTTGGCAAGGCCATGCAGGCGCAGATTGACGACGGCTTCACTACTCCCGAAGACAACCAGAAATTCACCCGCGTGGTGGCGCAGGTGGCCTTCCAGGCAAAGGACTACGACAAGACGATCGACTACGGCAACCGCGCCATCAAGGGCGGCTCCGCGCCGGATGAGATCTACGGGGTGGTCGGCGCTGCTTATTACCTCAAGGAGGACTTCAAGGACGCGATACAGCTTGAAGACGCCCACGTCGCCGATGTTGTGAAGCGGGGCAAAACCCCCAAGTCGGACGATCTGAACGTATATCTGAGCTCCTGTGCGAAGGCCAAGGACGAGGCCTGCATTGCCAAGGCGCTCGAATACCAGGTGACTTACTACCCGAAGCCAGAGACCTGGGTGCAGATCCTCTCCCTGGTGCGCCCCAAAGGGGACGTCGAGACCCTGCAGACCTACCGGCTCATGGCCGACACGGGCGCGATGAGCAACGGCGATGATTATCTCGACATGGCCAACACGGCCATGACTCGCGGTTCCCCGGGCGATGCGCAGCACGCGCTGCAAATGGGAAACGATGCGGGTCTCTTGACGGGCAAGTCCACCGAGGCGCAAAAGCTCACGGCCGAGGCCAGGAAAGCCGCGGCCACCGATCAGACGTCGCTCCCCAGGGTCGAGCAGGACGCGAATGCCGCCGCCACTGGTGTGAAGAACGGCGGCGCGGGCCTCGCCTACCTCGGCTACCAGCAGTACGACAAAGCGGTGGACCAGCTCTCGAAGGCGGTCAGCAAGGGTGGACTGAAGAACGAGGCCGACACGCGGCTGAATCTGGGTATTGCGCAACTGAAGTCTGGTCACAAGGATGACGCGGTGAAGACGTTCCAGAGTGTGCATGGTTCGCCGGCCCTGGAGCGCCTGGCTTCGCTGTGGGTGATTCACGCGAAGCAGACCTGAGCAGCGGCCGCGCCGGCGCAAGCCGTGCAGCGGCAGATCCACCCGGCACAAGTCACATTAGTTTTCCGAAGGAGCATAGCCATGGCAGTCAAGGCAGGGGACAAAATGCCTGCGGGCAAGTTCAAGCGCATGACCAAGGAGGGGCCGAAGGAGATCACGACCGATGAGCTCTTCAGCGGCAAGCGCGTGGTGCTGTTCTCGGTGCCGGGTGCCTTCACTCCGACCTGCGATGCCAGGCATCTGCCCGGCTTCGTGCAGCTTGCGGACCAGATCCTTGCCAAGGGCGTGAACACCATCGCCTGCATGGCAGTGAACGATGTCTTCGTAATGAACGCCTGGGGCAAGGCCTCGGGCGTCGGTGACAAGATTCTCATGCTCGCCGACGGCAACGGCGAGTACGCCCGGGCACTGGGCCTGGAGTTCGATGCCAAGGCACACGGGCTCGGCACCCGGGGTCAGCGCTTTGCGGTGGTCGTGAAGGACGGCGTCGCAACGCAGGTGGAGATCGAGGCTCCCGGGCAGTTCAAGGTTTCTTCGGCTGAACACGTACTGGCGCTCCTGTAGGTACACAGATATCCGCGCCAGCCGCACAAAGTGAGCACCTAATGAATTCGAAAGCAGTATTCGCGCAGCCGCTCGTCCTGAGCATCGCCGTAGGAAGCTTCCTGGCCTTTGCTTGCGGGGATGCGCTCGCGCAGGCCAAGAACAGCAAGGCCCTGGCCAAGCCGCTGCAGGCGGCGACAGACAGCTTCAAGGCGAAGAAGTACCAGGACGCGATCGCGAAGCTGCGCGTGGCCGAGGGCACGCCGGGCAAGACCCCTTACGATCAGCACCTCATCAACGAGATGATGAGTTACTCCTGCGTGCGCATCAACGACTACGCCTGCGCCGAGAAGACCTACGAGGCGCTGCTCACCGACGGCTTCACGACCCCGGCGCAGATCCAGAGCAACGTGCGCGCGTTGGTCACTATCAATACTCAGCTCAAGACCTACGACAAGGCGATCGAGTTCGGTAATCGCGCCATCAAAGAAGGTTTCGCGGATGAGGAGACGCGCGTGCTCGTCGGGCAGGCGTATTACCTGAAGGGCGACTACAAGGGCGCGGTGAGGTTTGAGGAGACTCACATCGACGCGCTCCTCAAGGCGGGCCAGGTGCCCAAGCTCGACCTGCTCACCATCACCCGCAGTGCCTGCGTCAAGCTCGATGACAGGGGGTGCGAGACGCGCCAGCTCGAGCGCCTGGTGTCCTACTATCCCAAGCCCGAGTACTGGCAGGGCCTGTTGGTTTCCCTGGAGCGTCAGGCCACCGGCGACACCAACAAGATGCAGGCCTACCGGCTCATGAACGACGTCGGCGTGCTTACGCAGCCTGATGCCTACGGTGAAATGGGGTCGATCGCCATGGACCAGGGCGCGCCGGCTGAGGCGCAGCACGCCCTGGAGAACGGGCTGGCGCGGGGCGTGTTCGCGAACGACGCCCATGCGCTGGCCCGCGCGCAGCGCGCGCTCGAGAGCGCTAAGAAGAAGGCTGCCGAAGACCAGGCCAACCTGCCCAACGCGGAGAAGGCCGCGGATGCCGCCACCGACGGCCTGGCGGCCGCCACCGTCGGGCAGGCGTACTTCGGTTACCAGCAGTACGACAAGGCCGTCGCCGGGCTAACCAAGGCGCTCACCAAGGGTGGGCTCAAGAACGCCGCCGATACGCGCCTCCTGCTTGGCATTGCGCAGCTGAAGGCGGGTCACAAGGATGACGCAGTGAAGACCTTCAGGCAGGTCAAGGGAGATCCGACGCTCGAGCGCCTTGCCAACCTCTGGGTCATTCACTCGCGGCAGGCGTAGCGGGTCGAATCATTTCAGTGACGGGAACCGGCCTGCTATCCGCCGGCAAAAGCCGCGCCTTTTGCCGGCGGGCTCGAAACAGCAGTTTGGTTGGCCCGCCGAAAGGGCCGTCCGGCCACTTTCGGCCAATTAACTAGATCAGCTTTTCGATCTCCGGGATGATCTGGAACAGGTCGCCCACCAGCCCGATGTCCGCGACCTCGAAGATCGGCGCCTCGGCGTCTTTGTTGATGGCGACGATGGTGCGCGCGTCCTTGATACCGGTCAGGTGCTGAATCGCGCCCGAGATGCCAATCGCGACGTAGAGCTCCGGTGCGATGATCTTGCCGGTCTGTCCCACCTGCATCTCGTTGGGGGCGTAGCCGGCATCCACCGCGGCGCGTGAGGCGCCGACCGCGGCGCCGAGCTTGTCGGCCAGCGCGTAGAGGATCTTGAACCCGTCCGCGCTACCGAGCGCGCGGCCGCCGGAAATGACGCGGGCCGCGCTCTGCAGGTCCGGGCGATCGGTGCGGCCCGCCGACACGGACACGAAACGGGTGTGTCGGGGCAGCTCGACATTCACCGCTGCTTTTTCGATCGACGCCGGCGTCCCGGCAGCGGCCGCGGCGAATGAGGCGGTGCGGACCGTGCCGACAACCTTCGACCCCGCTGCCACTTCGACGGTGAGAATCGCATTGCCGGCATAGATCGGGCGGCGGAAGCGCGTCGGACTCTCGACGGCCATGATATCGCTCACCTGCGGGGCATCGAGGAGCCCGGAGATGCGCGCCATGAGGTCCTTGCCGAACGTGGTCGAAGGCCCGAACACGTGGGAGTAGGGGCCTGCGAGGGCCGCGATCTGCGGCGCGAGCACCGCGGCCAGCGCGTGCTCGTTGGCCGGGTTCTCGAGGGTGAGCACGTGGTTTACGCCCGCCAGCTGTGCCGCCTGGGCCGCGACCGCCGCGGCGTCCACCGCGCACACCACCAGCGTGATGTCGGCGTCATCGATGGCGCGGGCGCAGGTTACGCACTTCGCGATGCTGGGGTTGAGCCTGGTGCCATCGTGTTCGGCGACGATGAGAATCTTCGTGCTCACAGCAGTCCCTTGTGTTTCAGCGCCGCAACCAGTTCCGCGGCATCTTTCACCAGCACGCCCTTTTGCCTTTGTGCCGGCGGCGAGAAGCTCACGGCCTTGAGCTGTACGCGCGGCTCCACGCCCACGGCGCTCAAGGAAAGGGTGTCGAGCGGTTTCTTCTTCGCCTTCATGATGTCGGGAAGTTTCACGTAGCGCGGCTCGTTCAGACGCAGGTCGGTCGTGATCACGGCCGGCAGGTCGACCTCGAGGGTTTCCAGGCCCGCGTCCACCTCGCGGGTCACCCGCGCCGCGCCATCGTGCAGCTCGACCTTGGAGGCGTAGGTCGCCTGCGGCCGGTTCCACAGTGCCGCCAGCAGCTGGCCCGTCTGGCCGTTGTCGTCATCAATCGCCTGCTTGCCGAGAATGACGAGCAGCGGCTGCTCGCGCTCGACGAGTTTGAGCAGCACGCGCGCGGTGACCAGGGGCTCGATCACCCCGTCCGCCTGCACATGCAGCGCACGGTCGGCGCCCATGGCGAGCGCCGTCCGCAATTGCTGCTGGCAGTCCGCGGGGCCGACCGTGACCACCACCACTTCCTCGGCGCCGCCGCGTTCCTTGATGCGCAGCGCCTCCTCGAGGGCGATTTCATCGAAGGGGTTGATACTCATTTTAACCCCGTCGGTAATCACACCGCTGCCATCGGGTTTCACCCGGATGCGCACGTTGTAGTCCACCACCCGCTTGATGCCGACCAGAATGCGTTTCATAGGCTTTGCAGTATAGCGGCTCAGCTGTGGACATGGTGTTGGGGCGAAGGCGTTGACGCCACACACGCGGCTTCCCTAAAGTCGCGCATGCTGCGCTACGCGCTCCGCCGGATCGGCGGGCTCATCCCGACACTGCTCGTCATCATCACGGTTTCCTTTGGCATCGTGCGGCTCGCACCCGGCGGCCCGTTCGACCAGGAGCAGACCCTCACGCCCGTGGTGCGGGCGAACCTGGATCGCCTCTACGGGCTGGACCAACCGCTCACGGTGCAGTACGGGCGCTACCTGCGAGGTCTCCTGCACGGGGATTTCGGGCCTTCCCTGAGCCAGCGCGATTTCACGGTGACCGAGCTCATCGCC
Source organism: uncultured Gammaproteobacteria bacterium (assembly GCA_963793895.1). Taxonomy (GTDB): domain Bacteria; phylum Pseudomonadota; class Gammaproteobacteria; order Steroidobacterales; family Steroidobacteraceae; genus 13-2-20CM-66-19. The sequence goes on along the minus strand of CAWCBV010000003.1, from coordinate 239,105 downwards.
CAGGGCCTGCCGGTCAGCGTCACGGTCGGCCTGGGCGCGATCCTGCTCGCGCTGCTGATCGGGATTCCGGCGGGTATCGCCGCCGCGGTCTGGCGCAACCAGGGCGCCGATTACAGTCTCACCGCCTGGGCGGCGCTGGCGGTCGCGCTGCCGAGTTTTGTCACCGGGCCGCTGTTCGCGCTGGTGTTCGCACTCACGCTGCACTGGCTGCCGGTAGCAGGTTGGGAGCGGGGCGCACCACGCTATCTGGTGCTGCCCGTGCTGACGCTGGCCCTGCCGGTGGCGGCGTATCTTGCGCGCCTGACGCGCGCGAGTCTCCTCGAGGTACTGCGCAGTTCCTGGATCAGAAGCGCCCGGGCGCGCGGACTCGGCGGGGCGCGCGTGCTGTGGCGTCACGCGCTGCGGCCGGCGTTGCTGCCCGCCGTGAGTTACCTGGGTCCCGCGCTGGCCTACGTGGTCACCGGCTCCCTCGTCGTGGAGACGGTCTTCGGCCTGCCCGGCACCGGGCGCTACCTCGTGCAGGGCGCCATCGATCGGGATTATCCGCTCGTCATGGGCATGATCGTCGTGTACGGCGCGCTGCTGCTCGTTTTCAATCTCATCGCGGATCTTCTCTATGGCTGGCTCGATCCGCGCGTGCGCCATGAGTGAAGCGGCGGTGGCTACGCGGGGCGGCCTGTGGCGGGCGGCGGGCCGCCGTCTCGCAGCCGGCACGGCCACGCGCGTCGCCATAGTGGTGCTCGCCCTGATCACGCTGCTGGCCCTGGTGGGACCTGTCCTGAGCCCGTGGCAGTTCGATCAACTTGACTGGCAGCATCTGGCGCTGCCGCCGGGACGGCTCGCGGCGCATTGGTTCGGCACCGACCGCCTCGGGCGAGACCTCTTCGTGCGCACTCTCTACGGCGTGCGCGTGTCACTCCTCATCAGCGTGCTCGCCACGCTGGTGAGCCTTGTGATCGGCGTTGCCTGGGGTGCGGTGGCGGGGTTTGCCGGCGGCCGCACGGATGGCTGGATGATGCGCTTCGTTGATGTGTTGTATTCACTGCCGTATCTGTTCATCGTCATTATCCTCACCACGCTCTTTCAGCGCGGCAGCATCCGCGTGCTGCTGATAGCGCTCGGCGCCGTGGGCTGGCTCACCACCGCGCGCATCGTACGCGGCGAGACCCTGGCGCTGAAGCGGCGCGAGTTCATCGAGGCGGCGCGCGCCCTGGGGGTATCGCCGGCCGGCATTCTCGTGCGTCACATCGTCCCGAATCTTCTGGGTCCGGTGGCGGTGTACGCGACGCTCACCATTCCGCAGATGATCATCTTCGAGGGCTTCCTCAGTTTTCTGGGCCTGGGCGTGCAGGAGCCGAACGCGAGCCTGGGTAATCTCATCAACGTCGGTGCGCAGGAAATGCAGTCCGCGCCCTGGATGCTGCTCACGCCTGCGGCGTTGCTGGTGATTCTCCTGATCTGCCTGAATCTTCTCGGTGATGGCCTGCGCGATGCCCTCGACCCGCATGAGCGCTGAAGCCTCAGCGGCGGGCGCGAGCGAGGTGTTGCGCCTCGCGGGGTTGTCGGTTTCGTTCGCCACTGCCGCGGGCAGCGTGTCGGCGGCCGAGGAGGTGAACCTCGGTGTCGCCCGCGGGGAGTGCCTCGGGGTCGTCGGTGAATCCGGCGCCGGCAAGAGCGTGTCGTTTCTGGCACTCCTCGGCCTGCTGCCGCCCAACGCCAGGGTTTCCGGCAGCGCGCAGTTTTGTGGCGCACAGCTCATCGGCGCCGGCGCGCGCGCCCTCGACCGGCTGCGCGGCGCCGCCATCGGCATGGTGTTCCAGGACCCGATGACCTCACTCACGCCGCACCTGGCGGTCGGGGAGCAGATTGCCGAAGTCATCGTGCGCCACCGTGCGCTGCCCTGGGCTGCGGCTCGCGCGTGCGCCGAGGCGCTGCTGACGCGTGTGCAGGTAACCGATCCGGCGCGGCGCATGGGACAGTACCCACACGAGCTTTCCGGCGGCATGCGCCAGCGCGTCATGATCGCCATCGCGCTCGCCTGCGAGCCCAAGCTTCTGATCGCCGACGAGCCGACCACTTCACTGGATGTCACCATCCAGGCGCAGATCCTCGCACTGCTGGCGCAACTCAAGCGCGAGCAGGGGATGGCGATGGTGCTCATCACGCACGACCTGGGCGCGGTCGCGGGCGTTGCCGATCGGGTCGCGGTGATGCGCGGCGGGCGCGTGATTGAAACGGGCACGGTGGGAAGCATCCTGAAAGCCCCGCGTGAGGCCTACACCCGCTCACTCATCGACAGCGCGCCGCGGCTTGATCTTGCGCTGCGGCCGCCCCAGGGCGCGCCGCCCGGGCGCCCGCTGGCGCTCGCGCTCACCGGCGTGAGCATGGAATTTCCGGTCGCGGCGCGCGGATTCCGCCGCGCCGCACGCCTGTCGGCCCTGAGCAACGTCAGCTTTGAATTGCAGGCGGGCGAGTCCTTGGGAGTGGTGGGGGAGTCCGGCTGCGGCAAATCGACACTCGCCCGCGCCGCGCTGCAGCTCCTGAAGCCAACTTCCGGTCGCGTGGTGTGGATGGGCGCGGCGCTGGGAGAGTTGGCGGCCGGGCAGCTGCGCGCGCTGCGCAAGGATCTGCAGATCATTTTCCAGGACCCGCTGGGGAGCCTTGATCCGCGCCTGACGGTGGCTGAGATCGTCGCGGAGCCACTGCGGGTGCACGCGCGCGAGCTCACGCCCGACGCGCGGGCCGGGGAGGTCGCCGCGGCGCTCGCCCGCGTGGCTCTGCCGGCGCGCCTGGCGCAGCGCTATCCGCATGAACTGAGTGGCGGAGAATGCCAGCGCGTCGGCATCGCGCGCGCCATGATTCTCAAGCCGCGCCTGCTGGTGTGCGATGAGCCGGTGAGTGCGCTCGATACGCCCACCCAGCAGCAGATCGTCGCACTGCTGGCGGACCTGAAGCGCGAGTCGGGCCTGACGCTGGTGTTTGTCAGTCACAACCTCGCCCTCGTGCGGCGCCTGTGCGAGCGCGTGCTGGTCCTGTATCTCGGGCGCATGATGGAACTGGCGCCCGCCGGCGCGCTCTACGCACGGCCCCTGCATCCCTACACCCGCGAGTTGCTCGCCGCGGTGCCCATCCCCGACCCGGACCTGCAACCGGCACGGCTCGCCCGGGCGCTTCCCGGGGAACCCCCGTCGCCCCTGAACCCGCCCAGCGGCTGCATCTACCGCACGCGCTGTCCGCACGCCGTCGCCGTGTGCCGCGAGCAGGTGCCGGCGTGGGAGCATGCCGCTGAAGCGCGCCGCGTGGCGTGTCACCTGTGGCGCGAGCTTTAGGTGATCGGGCTGCTATCCTTCGCAGCATGAAGAGCGCAGATAGCATTCGCCCCAGCGAGGGCCTGAAGCACGTGCGCTATGAGATCCGCGGGCGCCTGGCACGGCGTGCCCACGAGCTCGAGCGCCAGGGTTACGAGATCGTGTCGCTGAACATCGGCAATCCGCGGGCCTTCGGCCTGCGTACGCCCGAGACCATGCGACTGGCCATGATCGAGAACCTGGCCGAAGCGGAAGGCTATTGCCACCAGAAGGGCATCTTCCCGGCGCGCGAGGCCGTGGTCATGCAGCAGCAGGCACGTGGCGTCACCGGCGTCACGGCCGAGGAAGTGTTCATCGGCAACGGCGTGAGCGAGCTCATTGACCTGGTGCTGCGGGCGCTGCTCAACGACGGCGACGAGGTGCTGGTGCCGAGCCCGGACTACCCGCTGTGGACCGCGGCCGTGACGCTCAACCGTGGCCGCGCGGTGCACTATCCGTGCCGACCCGAGAATGGTTTCGTACCCGACCCGGAAGAAATGGCGCGGCTGGTCACGCCCCGCACGCGCGCCATGGTCGTCATCAATCCCAACAATCCGACCGGCGCGGTGTATCCGCGGCCGGTACTGGAAGCACTGGCGCAACTCGCGCAGTCGCGCAGCCTCATCGTATTCAGCGACGAGATCTACGACCAGATGACCTACGACGGCGCCGAGTTCGTGCCCATGGCGACCCTCGTGCACGACACGCTGTGCGCGACCTTGTCGGGGCTTTCCAAGGTGTACCGCGCCTGCGGTTACCGCGTCGGCTGGGCGGCGTTCTCGGGGCGCACCCACGCCGCCGCCGAGTACTTGAATGCGCTCGAACTGCTCGCGTCGCTGCGCCTGTGCAGCAACGTCGTGGCGCAGTGGGCGGTGCAGACCGCGCTCGGCGGCCACCAGAGCATCCAGGAACTGGTGTCACCCGGTGGGCGGCTGCACGACTCGCGCGCGGCGATCCTGCAGGCGACCGGGCAAAGCCGCTACCTCACGCTCGCGCCACCCGGCGGGGCGATGTACGCCTTCGTCGGTGTTGACACGCAGGAGCTGCCGGACTTTGACGATCAGCAGTTCGCGCTCGAGCTGCTGGAACAGAAACACGTGTTGGTCGCGCCGGGCGTGAGCTTCAACGTCCCGTATCGCAATCATTTCCGCATCACTAATCTCCCGGATGCCGCGATGCTCAGGGACGTATTCAGCCGGATCGAGGAGTTGCTCGGGGTCTACGCCAGTCGCCCGCGCGCAGCGGGGAATGTCGTGAACGTCGCGACACGTTTGAAGTAATTTCGCTAAAGGATCTGTAATAGCCTGTTTTGTTTAGGCTTAACTCCGACGTAGCCGACCTGTTGGGCCGTGGTGGCACGCTCATCGTGCCCACCCGGCAACGCGCGCACGCCGTGAGACTGGCGCAGTCCGCCGCAAGACTTGCCGCCGGCGAGCGCGTCTGGGGAAGTGCGGATGTGCTCGCGGCGGGCAGCTGGCTGCGCCGGGAAGCGCAGCGTATTGCGGCGCAAGCCTCGCCTGCGAGCGCTCCGCGCGTGCTCAGCGGCGCCGAAGAGTGGTTCCTGTGGCGCCAGAGCGCCGGCGAGATCACGGAAAGGTTGCCGCTCCTCAACGGCGCGACGCTCGGGGACTCCCTGCAACGCGCCAGCACGCTCGCTTACGAGTACGCCATAGAACTGCGTGCCGCGCCTTTCGGGAGCGAGGCGCACATGCTTTACCAAGCGCGCCAGGCATTTGCTGAGCGCTGCCGGGCGCTCGCTGCGGTGAGCGCTGACGCCGTGCTCGCGGGCGCGCAGCACCCGGCTGCCGGTAATCAGCCCGCCATCGAACTACGGGGATTTGATGCGTTAGCGCCGCGCATGGCCGCCATGGCCGGAGCGCGCGGCGCCCCGGATGCCCGCCCCGGGCCCGCGCCGCAGCTGCTGTTGTGCGCCGATCAGGATGAAGAGCTGGAGCGCATCGCCGGCTGGTGCCGCGAGCGTGTGCTGCGGCAAGCCGATGCGAGGCTGCTCATCATGTTGCCCGGAGCGCCGGGCGCGCGCGAACGCCTCGCCGCGCTCATTCGCCAGGCGCTCGACCCGAGAAGCCTTCTCGAGGCGACGCCCGGCTCGCAGGCGCTGGTGAGTATCGAAGGTGGCGTGCCGCTGAGCGAAGTGCCGCTGATCGCGCATGCCCTGACGAGCCTGGAGCTGCTTGGCGGCGGCGAGCTGGATGGCGCGCGCCTGGGCGCGTGGCTACGCGCTCCGTACTGGGATTCGCCCACCGCGGCGGCCAGGGCGCGGCTGGATCTGAAGTTGCGTGACAGCAAGCTCATGACGGCGCGCCTGCGGGAGCTTCTGGGTGCACTCGGCCTCATGAAGGCGGATCTGCAACTCCCCGCGCGCGAGTGCGACGCGCGACTCACGCGCGCAGCGGCGACGCTCGTTGCAGGTGCTGGCGGCTCGCGCGTAGTCCCCCGCGCCTGGGCCGAGCGCTTCCGCGCGGCCCTCGAGGCCATGGGCTGGCCTGGGCCGCTGCCCGCGGATAGTCCGGGACAACAGACGCTGATGCGCTGGCATGAATTGCTGGAAGAGTTCGGCGAACTCTCCGCCAGCACCGGGGTCCTGGGGCGCGAGGAGGCGTTGCGCCTGCTGGAAGCGCGCGCGGCGCGCAGCCCTTTCCGACCCGCGGATGAGGATGTCACGGTGACGATCTCACCGATGCTGGCCGACCCGATCGTGCGTTACGACGGCATCTGGGTTGCGCACCTGCACGCGGATGTGCTGCCGCAGGCCGTAGCGCCGGATCCCTTCCTGCCGATCGCTGCACAGCGTGCGGCCGGGGTACCGGCCGCGAGTCCGGGCGGGCGTCTGGCGCAGGCGCACAGGCTCCTCGGCGCCTGGCACGCGGGCAGCGAGGCATTGGTGCTCTCGGCGCCGACGCACGCCGGGGATATGGAGCTCGCGGCGAGCCCGCTGCTCAGGGGGGCACCGCCGCCTGCGCACGCTGCGGCTGCGCGCTGGCTGCCGGCGAGCCTGCGCCGCGCCGGCGCCATGCAAGCTCTCGAGGACAGCACGGGAATTCCCTGGAACGCCGCCGCGCCCTTGCCACGCGGTACACGAGCGCTCGACCTGCAGAACACCTGCCCATTCCGCGCCTACGCGGAACTGCGGCTCGGGAGTGTGCGTCCGGAGATCCCTGAGCCGGGAATCCCCGCGCTCGATCGCGGCACCCTCCTGCACGGGGCGCTGGAGAAACTGTGGGCACAGCTGCGGGATTCGGATTCGCTCGCGGCGCTTGGCGCGCCAGCGCTCGAGCGCCTGATCGCGCAGAGTGTGGAGGGGGCGGCACTGGCGCTGCTTGCGGCGACCACGAGCACCCGCCGCCGCCGCCAGGCCGATCAGGGTCAGCTGGACATGTTCGCCGCCATGCCGAAGGCGCTGGCGAGAGAGTGTCGCCGCGCGGCGCGTCTGATCCGCGCTCTGTGCGAGCTGGACCGCGAACGATCGCCTTTCCGGGTGGAGAGCACCGAGCACCCGGCGCAGCTCGCGCTCGCGGGCGCGCGCGTCGTCATGCGCATCGATCGCGTCGACGTGCTCGGCGCCGGCGGCCGTGCGGTCCTGGACTACAAGACCGGCGCTCACGTGAGCGGCCACTGGTACGACGAGCGACCGACGCACCCGCAGCTGCTCGCCTATCTCACCGCGCTCGGCGCGGACGTGGCGGCGCTCGCGACGGTCTGGGTCAACTCGCGCACCCTGCGCTTTGACGGCGTGGCGCGCGCGCCGGGGCTCCTGCCCGGCGTCAGGGCCGCGCACGCCGCGGCAGGTACTGCCCCTGCGGACGCCTGGCAGGCACAGCAGCATGCCTGGCGCGGCGTGCTCGAGCGCCTGATCCACGGCTTCCTCGGCGCGGACGCGACCGTCGACCCGAAGCCGGGCGCCTGCAGGAACTGCCACGTCATCAACATCTGCCGGATCGCCGAACACGAGGACGCGGCTCTCGCCGGGGAGGGCGCCGATGAGTGAGGCGCTGCTGCATGCGGATATCGCAGCGCGGGACGCTGCGATCGATCCCTCATGCTCGATCCTGCTGCAGGCGCCGGCCGGCTCCGGCAAGACCGCGGTGCTGACGCAACGCTTTCTGCGCCTCTTGTGCACGGTGGACGAACCGCAGTCGATTCTCGCCATCACCTTTACGCGCAAGGCCGCGGCGCAGATGCGTGCTCGCGTGCTGCGCGCCTTGCGCGGTGAAGTTCCGGACAGCGAGCCGTGCGCGCAGGAGCTGCGGCAACTGGCCGCGAACGCGCTGCGTCATGCCGCCGCGCGCGACTGGCAGCTGTTGCAGGATCCGGGGGCGCTGCGCATCCAGACCATCGACTCGTTCGACTACTGGCTGGCCAGCCAGCTGCCGGTGGCGGCGCGTGCCGGCGGCACGCTGAGCGTGATGGAAGCTGCCGGGGAACTGTATCGGCGTGCCGCGCGCCGCACGCTCGTGGATGGCGAGGCCGATGCACAACTCGCCGAGGACATCGAACTGCTGTTCGAGCGCTTCGACAACAACTGGAATCTGCTCGAGCGCCTGCTCGCCCAGATGCTGAAGCAACGCAGTCACTGGCTGCGCTACGTCGTCGGCCACGAACCGCGGCTGCTGTGCGAGCGCATCAACGCCAGCCTCGCCGCCATCATTGGCACGCGCCTGCAGGTGGCACAGCGCCTCGTGCCCCGCGCCCTGGCCGGGCGCGCCGCGGCGCTCCCGGGTGTCGGGGTTCTGGACGCTGATCCGCGGCATCTCCCCGCCTGGCAGCGCCTTGGCTGCCTCGCCCTGACGGATCGCGGCTGGCGCACGCGATTGAGTGCCCGCGATCTCGGAGCAGGCTATGAAGAACCGGCGGCGCGGCTGGCGCTGCGCAGCTGCATTGAGCTGCTGGCGGGGATCGCCGGGCTCGAGGCGGCGTTGCGGGACGTGCTGCCGCTGCCGGCGCCGGTGTTGAATGCGACCGAAGCCGGTGCGATTGCAGCGCTGTCGCGCGTTCTGGCGCGCGCCGCCGCGGAGCTGCACCTTGAGTTTGCGGGGAGCGGCCGGGTCGATTACACCTACATCGCCGGCGCCGCCCGCGAGGCGCTGAGCGCGGCGTCCGAGCCTACGGATCTTGCGCTACGTACCGGGTTGTCCCTGCGTCACATCCTGGTGGATGAGTTCCAGGACACGTCGCTGGCGCAGTTCCAGCTGCTCGAGAAGCTCACGGCCGGATGGGAAGCCGGGGACGGCCGCACCTTGTTCGTGGTCGGCGACCCGATGCAGTCGATCTACCGCTTTCGCGATGCGGAGGTTGGACTCTTCATTGCCGCGCGTGAGCACGGCATCGGCGAGGTACGGCTGACGCCACTGCGCCTGACGCGCAATTTTCGCGCCACGCCGGCGCTGGTCGCCTGGACCAACGAGGTATTCGAACGGGTGCTCGCGCCAGCCGATGACCTGCGCGCCGGAGCGGTGACGTTCGCGCCGAGCGTGGCGGCGCGCGCGGTGCCAGCCGCCGGCGGCGCGGCGGGCGGCGTCTTCACGGGTGCGCGACTGCGGCTTTTTCGGGGTGATCGTCGTGCCGAGGCTGAAAGTGTGGCGAGCGAGATCGTGCGCCTCAGGAGCGCAGATCAGGCTGCCGGGGTGGCGGTGCTGGTCGCGGTACGCGCGCACGCCCATGCCATTGTCAGTGCACTCAGGGCCCGGGGACTCGAGCCACGCGGGGTGGACCTGGTGCCGCTCGCGGAGCGGCCGATCGTGCGCGACCTGGTGCAGCTTGGCAGCGCGCTGCACGATCTGGCTGATCGCAGCGCCTGGCTTGCCGTGCTGCGCGCGCCCTGGTGCGGGGCGCGGCTCGCGACACTGACCGCGCTTTCCGGGCCTAAGGATCCGCAGCTCATCTGGGAGGCGCTGTTCGACTCAGGCAAGCTCGCGCAGTGCCTTGCCGATGACCGGCCGCGCCTGCTGCGCGTGCGGGACGTGTTGGCCGGAGCGCTCGCGCGGCGCGACGGCGACACGCCGGCGGATTGGCTGGAGGCGACCTGGGCCCGGCTCGGCGGCCCGGATGCGTATGGCGAGCAGGATCTGCAGGATGCGCACGCGTTCTTCAGCGCACTCGCCGCGCGGGCCGCGGCCCTGGAATGGCAGGGACCCGCAGATTTTCCCGCGCTGCTGGCGGATCTGTACAGCGCCGCACGCGTCGCGCAGCCGAACCCCGTGCAGATCATGACCATCCACCGCGCCAAGGGCCTTGAGTTCGATCACGTGTTTGTACCGGCGCTCGAGCGCGTGCCTGACTCGGGCGAGGCGGCGCTGCTCGAGTGGATTGATCTGCCGCGGGGCGGACAGGAGAGCGATCTTCTGATGGTGGTGGCGCCGGCCACGGACGATAAACGCGCCCGGCGCGAGCCGCTCAGTGCACTGATTCGCTCGCTGCAAAAAACCCGCTCGGCGCACGAACGCACGCGCCTCATGTACGTAGCGGCGACGCGCGCGCGCGCGACGCTGCATCTCTCGGCGGCACCGCAGCCCAGGAAGGACGGCAGAATAGATCCGGACCGGCGCAGCCTCCTCGCCTGTGTGTGGCCGGCGGTGAGTGATGCGTTCGAGGTGGACGCCGCGCGCGAGGCAACACCGCGCGAGGCCCCGGCCTTGCTGCTGCGCCGCCTGGGGCGTGACTGGCAACCTGCGCAGCTTCCCCCCGCACCGCAACTCCTGCACCTGCCGCTAGCGCGCGCCGCGCTCGAGGTGCAGGAATTCAGCTGGGTCGGGGAAACGCAGCGTCACATCGGCACGATCGTTCACGCCTGGCTCGCGCGCGCGGCGGACTCCGGGGTGCTGCCCAGCGCCGCCGCGATCGACGCGCAGCGCGCCGCGCTCGAGGGTGAATTGCGCCGCCAGGGGGTCCCGGCCGCCGAGCGGCCCGGCGCGGCCGGCGTCATTGCGACGGCGTTGCAGCGCACGTTCGCGGATGAAAGAGGCCGCTGGATTCTCGCCCCGCATCGCGACGCACGCAGCGAGCTGCCGCTGACGGGCCTGAGCGAGGGACGCCTGCGCAGTGTCGTGATCGATCGCTCGTTCGTGGATGAGAGCGGCACGCGCTGGGTGATTGATTACAAGACCAGCCGCCACGAGGGCGGGGGGCTCGAGGAGTTCCTCGCGCAGGAGATGCAGCGCTACGCGGCGCAGCTGCGCACCTATGCGGCGCTGGCGGGCGCTCTCGGGCCGGAGCCGGTGCGGGCCGCGTTGTATTTCCCGCTGCTCGGTGTACTGCGCGAGCTTACAGCGTCCCGCTGATGCCAAACGGCCGGCGGCCGAGCGCGTCGGGAGATCCGAGGAAGCGGATGTTGTTGATGAGCGCCGGCGGTGCCCCCGGCCGGGCGGTAACCTCGCCCTGCAGATCAAATCCCGGCTGGCGTGTCAGGCGCATCGTGCCTTGGACCGCCAGCGGTCCCTCCAGATCGTGGAGCTTGCCGACCGGCTCCCCGCCCGACGCCGCCGGAAACTCGATCACGTAGCTGCCGAGCGCGGTCGCCGCGCCAGTGCGATCCTCGAGGTCATGCACCTCGATACGGCCCTGCAGCTGCGTGACGATGCCGTGCTCCAGGCGCGCCAGCGGCAGGTCAAAGTGTGCGTGGCCGCGCAAGGTCGCCGGCAGGCCGGGAATGATGGCCGGATCAAGCGGCAGGTCCCCCACGAGCTTGCGCGCGGTGATGCGCTGACCGAACGACAGCTCAACATCGGCGCTCGCCTGCGCCGTGCCGTGAACGGCGCTGGCGTGCACGGCGAGCTGACCGAGAAACAGCCGCAGCGGATGCAGCTCCCAGCTGACATCGCCCAGCGGGTTATGCGCGATGCTCATGCCGCTGCACGAGCCGCTCCACAGCGAGCCGTCGACACTCGCGCACAGCGCGTTCGCGCCGCTCGTCGGGATCACCCAGCTGGCCGGCATGCGCGCCACGAGTACGACCACGAACACGGCCGCCGCAGCCACCGCCACCCAGCCACCGCGCTTCACTTCAGCCCGAGCGCAGCACGACCGCGGCGTTCACCAGTCCGGGGGCGCCGGCGCCATCAATGGAGGCGGAATCCACCACCACGCCGTTTTGCTGCGCCAGACGCGCCAGCCATGCCACCAGGGTATCGAACGGCGCCTTCTGCAGGCGCACCGAGAGGCTGCCGCCGAGACCCGGCTCGCTGCCCGTGAGCGAACCTCCCAGTCCCGACTCGCGCGCCGAGCGATCGATGATGACCAGCAGCGACTCACCACTGTCCGAAGGCGGCGCTGGCGCGGTCGCCAGTTCCGGCGCCACGCCTTGCATCCAGGCAAGATCGGCGCGCTTTTTCGCCAGGCGCTGCTGCGCGCTCGTGACACTGTGATCGAGCGGCACCAGCACCGCGATGATGAACAACACCACTGCGAGCACCACGCCGCCCATGATCAGTTGCTGCTGGCGCTGGGGCAGGGCCGAGAAGGATTCGAATGACAGGGATGTGAGGTCGGCTTTCATGGGCTGTTAACTCCCGCCGGCGCGCACCTGCAGGCGCCCCTCGTAGCCGTTGCCGGCATTGCTGCCGCCGGTAAGGCTGGCCTGCCAGCCGTTGTTGTGCAGTGTCTGGCTGACATGATCGAGGCTCGCCGCATCCCGCACCGTGAGTTTCAGGTCGAGGGTGCCCTCGCGAAAAGTCAGCGCCTGCACGCTCGTGCCTGGAGCCGCGTCGCGTGCCTGGGCCAGCGCCTGCAGCGCCGCGAGCAGACCCTGGCCGGCACCGCGCGCGCTCGCCAGGCGTTGCTCCATCTTGCGGCGGGCGTCGGCTGCATTCGGCACACCGGGCATGGCGGTGTGGAAGGTGTCGCGAATGGAGGCATCGACCTGGTGCTCCCGGTCGTGCAGCACGTGCAGTTGCCACAGCTTCCCGGCGACGTGCAGGCCGACGAGCGCTGCCAGCAGCATCGCCGCGACGCGCCAGGCACGCAGCCCCGCCGCCTGCGTACCGTGGGCTCATAGGCGCCCTGCAGCAGGTTGATCGGCGTCACCGCGGAGAGCTGCTGCGCGAACAGCGCCAGGGGGCCGCCCGTCAGCAGCTGCACCTTGATGCCGTCAAACCTGGGTCGCGCCGCCTCGATCTGCGCGGAATGCCGCTGCCACTCAGCGGCCCCGGTGTAAAGGATGAGTCCGCGGCCGCCGCCCTCGGCGCCCGTCAGGGCAATCTCCAGCGCCTCCCCGAGCGCATCCGCCGGCAACGTCACCGGGGTGCCGCCGGGGGGCCGGACCACCACGGCGTCCGCCTCGAGCAGCGCGACTGCCTGGCCGGGATTTTCCGGCAGCAGATCGCTGTCGGCGTAGATCGCGGCTGGCTCGATCCCCGCGGCGCGCAGCGTCGTCAGCCATTCCTGCAGCAGCGCACGCGCCACCACCGCGACCGGCGCCCGCGGGGAATCGCCGCTGCGCTTGCCGAGGGCAAAGTGCAGCTCCTCGATGTCATCGGCGAGGTGCTCTTCGAGAGCGTAAGGCACCAGCTGCGCGAGGCGCGCTCCGGCCTTCACCGGCACCTCCGGCTCGGTCAGCAACACGTCGGAGCCCGGGACCAGCAGGCACACGCGCCGTCCCGCGGCACGCGCTGCGGCGAGCGACAGCGGCCCTTCCTGCGGCGGACCGACCTGTGTACCGCGGCTGTCCGCGATCAGCCACGCGGCGTTCTCTGCCGGCGCGCGCGGCAGACGAATGAGTAACCAGTCAGCCATGGGCGAGGTTTGTCATGTGTTAATCCGCAGTGTAGCTGCGCAGGATCGGCCGCACAGCGCCGCCGTTCTGTCCATCCTGGTACAGAAGACTGTACAAGTTGAATTCGGTGCTGCCAATAGAAATGAAACTCGTCAGGCGGAAGTAGTGTGAATTGATCTGCACTTCCCGCTGCACGTTCGCCCAGGCCTGCGGGTTGGTACCGGTGAAGGCCGCCTGGTAATCGCTCATCTTCGGAAAACAACCCGGCGCGGACTCGCGGTTGCGCGCCAGCCCCTGCGGATCGGAACTGAAGTCGCCGTGTCCGAGGAAGGCGTCGAGCACCACTCCGGAGGCGGTGCAGATATTGAGGTGCTGGCCCCACGGCAACGCGGTGACGTACGGCGCGAGCAGCTCATAGCGGTCGTGGCCGAAACCCGGCAGCGCGAGCAGCTCGCTCGCGCTGGTGATATAGCGGTTGGGAGCGCGGTAGGGCGGGTTCTGTCCCATGTACACGCTGTCCTTCGCCCCATCGGGAATGGAGGGCGTGGTGCTGTGGCTGATCCAGTCGACCGTGTAACCGGCCCACTTCGGTTCCAGCCCCAGCATGGTAAGCAGCTGCTGAAAGGCCTGTACCTGCGTGGCATCGGCGCTGCCATCCCCGTTCACGAGGTTGTTGAGATTGAAACGCCCCTGCAGGTCCTCGAGCGAAGCCTCGAGCATGACGCCTGGCACAACCTCGATCGGACCTAAGGGCTTGGCCCAACCCTGGTTGGTGTAGGTGTACTGCTGATCCGCGCGCCACACCTCGCGCAGCCCGAACGCCGCCAGCGCCTCGGCGCCTTGTTGTACGAGCAGCGCTTCATCGAAGGAGTAGGTGGCCGCGCCGCGCCGCGCCGTCATGGCGTTCTCGTAGGCCATGGCCGCCGCGAGCATGGTGCCGAGCGCCACCAGCATGATCGCCACCAGCAGTGCCATGCCACGCTGGGCGCCGCGCGTCGCGCTCCTCATCCGGCGATCTCGATGAGGCGCACGATCGTGCCCCAGTCCTCGGTGTCGAGCGTGATCTCCACGGCAATCGGGCGCAGCCGCAGATTGGTTTCCTGGGCGATGACACCGGCCACCGTCGGTGGCGGCCATTGTTCCTGCCACACCCGGTTGGCATCCATGTAGCGAATGCTCAGGGACTTGACGTGGGTGAGGAGCTCGCGCTTCACGGTCTCGCTGGCGAGCGTCGGATCCAACACGTTCCAGTACTCGCGCTTGAGCGTGCCGTCTTCGATGAGGTAGGCGACCCGCTGCAAACCGGTGCGCTGCAGCCCGGCAGGATTCGCCCAGCCGCTGCGCGTGAGCGCCACGAGCGGCGGCGTGCCGGGGGTGCCGGACTGCAGCGCCGACTGCGCGGGCTCATCCCCGACCGCCTGGCGCACCGGCCGGGGTGCCAGCTGCACGAAATCCTGCTCCAGCAGCCGCACCGTGGTCTGCAGCGCCACGAGGCGCGCCTGTTGCTCCTTGAGGCTCTCGTGATTCTTCAGCCCCTGGCTCAAGGCGCCGTAGCCGAGCGCTGCCATGATGGCGGCGATGAACAGCGCCACCATCAGCTCAACCAGCGTGAAGCCTCGCCGGCGCGCGTTCATTGCGTGGGCACCGGGTTAGTGCCCGGGGTCGTGATCGTGCCGGGGTTGATGCCCGGGGCGGTGCCGATGCCGGGGGTGCCGATCTTGGGTGTTTTCGCGCCGCCCTGTTGGGGCGCGAGCAGCTGCGAGCCCCAGTCAGGTGTATCGCCACGCGGCGCCGCCACCGCATCGCCGATGATGCCGCTCACCGTCGTGTACCAGCCGCTGTCGGCGTCGCCCTTCACCTCCGCGGGACGCACCCTGACATCGATGCGTTCCACTCCCGGCACTTCGCTGGCGACCACTTCCTGGCGCCAGTGCCACTTGCGGCCGGCGTAGTCGCTGTCGCCCTCGCTGTTGCCGACCCCCGGTGTCTGACCGGTGATGCGCAGGTTCGCGATCTGATTCAGCGCCACCCATTGGGCGAAGGTCTTGTCGCGCAGGTAGAAGATCGTATCGGCCGAGGAAGTGATCGTGCGCATGACGGCCGCCATGCCGACCGCGACGATGGCGAGCGCCACCAGCACCTCGATCAGCGTGAAGCCACGCATGCGCTTCACGTTTTCGGCTCCACCATCGGCTGCAGGGTCACCGCGCCCTTGTCGTCCTGGGTAATGGTGACGCTGCGCACACCGCCGTCGCGCTCCAGCGTGGCGGCGAAGGTCGTCAGGTCACCGTTGGAAAAAATCATCACCTGGGGCGTCTTGTCCTTGGCATTCTTCGGGCGGGTCAGCACCACCGGACGCGCTTCGACGGTGAGCTTGACGCCGAGGCCGTCAGGGAGTTTGCGTGGCGTGTCGAGCGCCTCATCCTCGGTGACGTCGCGCCAGGCGCCCTTGCGCACATCGTAGGTGAGGAACTCATAGCCGTCGTCCTTGAACAGTACGCCGTACTCGCGGGTCTGAAGTTCCGCCTGATCGCGTACGTAATCGAACAGCGCGTACAGCCGGTTGCTCTCTCTTTCCAACTCGCGGTCACGCCCGGTCAGGCCCACCGCCAGCACCATGGCGGCCGCGATCAGCCCGATGATGGCAACGACGACCAGGATCTCGATGAGGGTGAAACCGCCGGTGCGTCGCAGCCGCATGGGGCTGCAGCCGGCCAAAGTCACGCCTTTGGCCGGCGGAAGCGAAGCCGCTGTCCGCCGAAATCGACTTCCTGCGATTTCGGCCAATGGACTAGTCGCCGAGATTCCAGTTGCCAATGTCGGCATCGAGGCCTTCACCGCCCGGCTGACCATCGGCGCCCATGCTGAACAGGTCATAGTCCTTGCCGTGAGTGCCCGGATACGCGTACTGGTAATCGTTGCCCCAGGGATCCTTGCTGATGCGCTCCAGGTAACCGCCCGGCTGCCAGTTCTTGATGGCCGGGTCGTTCGGCTTCTGCACCAGCGCCTGCAGCCCCTGCTCGGTGGTCGGGTACTTGGAGTTGTCGATGCGATACATGGTGATCGCCGTCTCGAGAGCCTGGATATCGGCCTTGGCCTTGCTGATCTTGGCCTCGTCCACCTGGCCGATGAGCTTCGGTACGATGACCGCCGCCAGCAGACCGATGATGATCACGACCACCATGATCTCGATGAGGGTGAAGCCGCGCGCGTTCTGTGCGCCGCGGCGTCTGCTAACCTCGGGATCGTGTGTAGCTCATGCTTATTCCGCTTAGCGGGGCCGGCCGCCGTTTGAAGCCATAAAACGGGTCGGGATCATAACAAATGGAGTCCGCTAACCTCCGTGAACCGACGTGCACAGGCTGCTGAAGTCTCTCAATTGCGACGGCCGATGGGGATTGGCGCTGCTCGCGAGCTGTGGGGCGCTGCTCCTGCTCGGGCTTACGGGGGAACACGGGCGGCATCCTGCTGCGCTACGACCGCGCGGCGCTGGCGGCCGGGCAAGTGGTGGCGGCTGCTGACGGCGCACCTGGTTCACCTGGACCTGCGGCATGCGCTGTTGAACGGTTGCGGTCTTGTTCTCATGTGGGCGCTGTTCGCTCGCGACTACACGGGGCGGCAATGGCTCCTCGTGCTGCTCGGCGCCGTGGTTGCGATCGACGCGGGCCTGTGGCTGCTGGATTCGACCGTGCAGTGGTACGTGGGTTCCTCGGGCGCCCTGCACGGGATCATGGCCGCGGGCGCGCTGGCGCACCTGCGGCGACGCGAGCCGGACGGCTGGATACTGGCGGGGTTTCTGGCGGCGAAGCTCATCTGGGAGCACTGCGTGGGGCCCTTGCCTCTCGCCGGCGGCGCTGGTGGTGGTGGATGCGCACCTGTACGGGGTGGTCGGGGGAGCAGCCGTGGCCGCCTTCCTTAAGCCGGTGGCCTGAGCCGCTATACTTCCCGCGCTTTTAAGAAGGGTGGCCATGTCGTTTGCATTTGTGTTCCCGGGCCAGGGGTCGCAGTCGGTCGGCATGCTCGGCGCGCTCGCGAGTGAATTTGCGAGCGTGCGCTCGACCTTCGAGGAAGCCTCCGGGGTTCTGGGCTTTGATCTGTGGCAGCTGGTGAGCGCGGGTCCGGAAGGCGGCTCAACGCCACCGAGCGCACCCAGCCGGCGATGCTCGCGGCCGGGGTTGCAACCTGGCGCGCGTGGCGTGCACAGGGCGGCGCATCCCCGGCGGTGCTCTCCGGTCACAGCCTCGGGGAATTCACCGCGCTGGTGTGCGCCGGATCGCTGGACTTCGCGGCGGCGCTGGAGCTGGTGCGCTTTCGCGGACAGGCCATGCAGGAAGCGGTGCCGGCGGGGACCGGCGCCATGGCGGCGATCCTGGGTCTTGCGGACGAAGCAGTCGAGGCCGCCTGTCGCGAGGCCGCACAGGGCGCGGTGGTGGAGCCGGCGAACTTCAACTCACCCGGCCAGGTGGTCATCGCCGGGGAGCGTGCCGCGGTGGAGCGCGCCATGGAGGCGGCCAAGGCGCGCGGCGCTAAGCGCGCCGTGGTGCTGCCCGTCAGCGTTCCTTCGCACACGAGCCTCATGCGCGGCGCGGGCGAGCGTCTGGGTGAGCGCCTGCGCGAGCTCGAAGTGCGCACCCCGGCGATCCGCTACGTCAGCGCCGTTGACGCCTGCGAGCATAGCGATCCGCAGGACATCCGCGCCGTGCTGGTGCGGCAGATCTCAAGTCCGGTGCGCTGGCCGCAGACCTTGCGCGCGGTGTGCGCGGGCGCCATCGCGCAGGTGATCGAATGCGGCCCGGGCAAGGTGCTCACGGGCCTGAATCGGCGCATCGAGAAGCGCGCGGACTTGAGCTGCCTCGCGCTCGAGGATCCGGCTTCGATCGGCGCCGCGCTGCGCGCGACCCAGGGGGATGCTCATGCTTGAAAACGACGTGGCACTCATCACCGGCGCCTCGCGCGGCATCGGGCATGCGATCGCGCTGGCTCTGGGTGGCGCCGGTGCGCGCGTCATCGGCACCGCCACCAGCGCCGCCGGGGCGGAAAAATTCACCGCTGATCTTAGGGCGCACGGTGCCAGGGGACGCGGTGCGGTGCTCGATGCCAGCAGTCCCGCCTCGATAGATGCGCTGTTGAGCGAGCTGGAGGGCGCGAACGAACTGCCGACGATCCTCATCAACAACGCCGCCATCACGCGCGACATGCTGCTCTTGCGCATGAAGCCGGAGGACTGGGACAGCGTCATCGCGACCAACCTCACGGCCGTGTTTCGCCTCACCAAGGCGTGTCTGCGGCGCATGATGAAGGAGCGCCACGGGCGAATCGTCAACCTGACATCGATCGTGGGTGTGACCGGCAACCCCGGCCAGGCCAATTACGCCGCCGCCAAGGCGGGGGTACTCGGCTTTACGAAGTCGGTGGCGCTTGAGCTCGCCTCGCGTGGCATCACGGTGAACGCCGTCGCGCCCGGGTTCATCGATACCGACATGACCCGCGCGCTCAATGAACAACAGCGCGCGGCGCTCCTGCAGCAGATCCCGATGGCCCGCCTGGGGACGCCGGCCGATATTGCGGCGGCGGTGCTTTTCCTGGTGTCTCCACAGGCCGCGTACATCACGGGGGAGACCCTGCATGTCAATGGCGGCATGTACATGCCGTGATGGCGGTATGCATATGCCTTGAGCGGCGGTATGCATATGCCTTGAGCGGCGGCATGCATATGCCTTGAGCGGCGGCATGCATATGGTGCCGGGAGGAGGGCATCGCGCGCGGCTCCCTGGGTAAGCCCAGGCACTTTCACCAGCAAAAACAATAACTCGCAGGAACGGCAGGCGAGTGGCACCCTAAGGGGTGTTCCCCTACAATACCGCGCCCGCTGTCGCCAGAAGCGACGTCGGAAACCAATTTTCAAGCCTACACAAGGACCAACCGCTAATGAGCACTGTTGAGCAGCAGGTCAAGGCCATCGTTGCCGAACAGCTGGGCGTCAAACAGGAGCAGGTCACGAACGATGCTTCGTTCGTTGACGACCTGGGAGCCGATTCACTCGACACGGTCGAGCTCGTCATGGCCCTCGAAGAGGAGTTTGAAATCGAGATCCCGGACGAGGATGCCGAGAAGATCACGACCGTTCACCAGGCCATCGACTACATCAACGAGCGCCGCAGTAAGTCCTGAGCGGAAACTTAAGGCGCCTACAGGTACGTTGTGAGCAAGCGCCGCGTCGTGGTAACGGGGCTCGGGCTGGTGTCGCCGGTCGGGAGCACCGTCCAGTCCGGATGGGATGCCGTGTTGCGCGGCGAGAGCGGTATCGCGCCGATCAAGCGCTTTGACGTGTCCGCTTTTCCGGTGCGCTTCGGTGGCGCGGTGCGTGACTTCGACGTCAGCCAGTACATGCCGCCCAAGGAAGCCCGTCGCATGGACGAATTCATGCACTACGGCGTGGCTGCCGGCGTGCAGGCCGTTGCCGAATCGGGACTGGACTTCTCGAGGGCCGACCCGACGCGCTGCGGCGCGGTGTGCGGCGCGGGCATTGGCGGACTCGGAACCATCGAAGCGGAATACGGCGAGTACCTGAAGGCGAATAACCCGCGCAAGATCTCGCCGTTCTTCGTACCGGCAACCATCATCAACATGATTGCCGGGCACCTCTCGATACGCTACGGACTGCAGGGCCCGAACCTCGGCGTGGTCACCGCCTGCACGACCTCGACCCACGCCATCGGGCTTGGGATGCGCACCATCCAGTACGGGGATGCGGACGTGATCGTCGCCGGCGGGGGCGAGATGGCCACGACCCGCTGTGGCCTCGGCAGCTTCGGCCAGGCGAAGGCGCTGTCGACGCGCAACGATGCGCCGGCGGAGGCGAGTCGTCCCTGGGATAAGGACCGGGATGGCTTCGTGCTGAGCGATGGCGGCGGCGCCATGGTGCTCGAGGAGCTCGAACACGCCCGCTCGCGTGGCGCTCATATTCACGCCGAGCTCGTTGGCTTTGGCATGAGCGGCGATGCGTACCACATCACCGCGCCACCTGAAAACGGCGAGGGCGCGCGTCTTGCCATGGTAAATGCGCTGCGCGACGCGAGCCTGAACGCCGCCGACGTGCAGTACATCAACGCGCATGCAACCTCGACCCCGCTCGGCGACAAGGCGGAGACGGTCGCCATGAAACGCGCCTTCGGTGATCACGCCCGGCGCGTGGCCGTGAGTTCCACCAAGTCGATGACCGGACACCTGCTCGGCGCCGCCGGCGTCGTCGAAGCCATCTTCTCGGTGCTCGCCATCCGCGACGGCGTGGCGCCGCCCACCATTAACTACCGCACCCCGGACCCGGAGTGCGATCTGGACTACGTTCCGAACAGCGCGCGCCGCATGAAGATTGACGTGAGCCTTTCGAATTCCTTCGGCTTCGGCGGCACCAACGGGTCGCTGATCTTCCGTCGCTTCAGCGCCTGACTCGTTTGCCTTAGCAGGCTGACCGCCACGCGCGCACCTCTCGTCCGCGAGCTTGACGTTCCACCGGGGCTGCTGCGGCAGCTCGCGGTGCGCGCGCCGCAGCGCTACCCGCTGCTCCTCGAGAGCGTCGCTACCGGTTCCCTGGGAACAATGAGCGTGCTCTTTGCCGCGCCGCGCGCGACCCTTACCCTGCACCGCGACGGGCACCTGGAGGCGCAGGGCTTCAGCGCCCGCGGCACGACGTTCCTTGAAGCGCTGGAGAACTGGTGGCGCATGGAGCGTGAGCCTGCCGCGGCGCCGCTCGCGCCGGCGCCTGGTGCGCTGCGCTTCGCGGGCGGCTGGGCGCTCTACTTAGGCTATGAGCTCGCGGCAGAGATCGAGCCGCGGCTTCGGCTGCCGCAGACTCCGCTGCCCTGGGTCGCCTTCGCGGTGCGCACGCACGCGGCGCTGGTTTATGACTTCACGAGCGGACGCGCCTGCGCGGTTGCGCAAGACGGCGCCGCCGCGGCGCTCGAGGAGTTACTGGCGGACGTGACCGCGGCCCGCGCCGGCACGATCGCGCCGGCCGCGGCGCCGGCCGGAGGCTCACTCATCGGACAGGTTCGCGAAGAGGACCCGCGGGCCTATCTTTCCCGCGTCCATCGCGCCAAGGAATACATCCGCGCCGGGGACATCTACCAGGCCAACCTGTCGCGGCCCTGGGAGGTCAGTATCAACGCCCCGGCGAGCGGCGCCGCCAGCGCCACCAGCGCCACCAGCGCCACCCACACCCGCGGCGGTCCTGTATGAGCGGCTGTGCGCGGCCAACCCCGCGCCCTTCGCCGCGCTCGCGCAGCGGCAGGGGATCACGATCTTAAGTTCATCCCCCGAGCGACTGGTGCGGGTCGCGGGAACGTGCGTCGACACGCGCCCCATTGCCGGAACCCGGCCGCGAAGCCGCAAGCCGGGCGGAGATCTGCGCGAGATGAGCGAACTCGCCGCCCACCCCAAGGAGCGTGCCGAGCACATCATGCTCATCGATCTGGAGCGTAACGACCTCGGACGCGTGTGCGAGGCGGGGACGGTGCGCGTCGATGAACTCATGACCATAGAGTCCTACACACACGTGCACCACATCGTGTCCAATGTCAGCGGGCGGCTGCGGGCGGACGTGACGCCCATCGGCGCGTTGCGCGCGGTCTTTCCAGGCGGAACCATTACCGGCTGCCCGAAGTTTCGCTGCATGCAGATCATCGCGGAACTCGAGGCAGCGGGGCGGGGCGCCTACACCGGCTCCCTCGGGTATTTAACGCTCAGCGGGGACCTCGATCTGAACATCCTCATTCGCACCATGACCTTGAGCGGCGGGGAGCTGAGTTTTCGCGCCGGCGCCGGCATCGTCGCGGACTCCGATCCGGAAGCTGAGCTCGAAGAAACGCGCGCCAAGGCGCGCGGCCTGCTGGCAGCCCTGGGGGGTGTCTAGGTGCTCGCACCGCAGGGCATCTGGGTCAATGGACGCGCGCTCGGCGACGTGTCGGCACTGGATCGCGGCCTGCACTACGGGGATGGCCTGTTCGAAACCATTGCCTGCACCGCAGGGCATGCGCGGCTGCTCGATATGCACCTGGAGCGGCTGGGCGAGGGCTGCCGTCGTCTCGGGATCCGGATCCCCGAGCCGCGCGACATCCGCAGCGAGCTCACGGCCCTGGCCGCGCAGACCCCGCGCGCCGTACTCAAGCTGCTCGTCACCCGCGGCGCCGCCGGCGCGCGCGGTTATGCCGTGAGCGGCGCGGAAACTGCGAACCGCGTCGTGTTGCGTTATGCGTGGCCGGCGGAGGATCCGCAGCTTGGCGTTGCGGGAGTCCGGCTGCGTACGGCGAGGACCTGCCTGGGTGAGAATCCGGCGCTCGCGGGGCTCAAACACTGCAATCGCCTGGAGCAGGTGCTGGCGCGAGGCGAGTGGCAGGATCCCGGGATTGCCGACGCGCTCATGTACAGCAGCGCCGGGGTTTTGGTTTCGGGCACCATGACCAATGTATTCATCGTGCGAAACTGCGCATTGCAAACCCCGCGCCTGGATCGCTGCGGGGTGGCGGGCGTCATGCGCCGCGCCGTGATGCAGGTGGCCACGGAGGCGGGCGTCGCCATGCAGGAGTGCGTATTGCGCGCGGCGGATCTGCAGGACGCGGAAGAGATTTTTGTGACCAACGCCCTGATCGGCATACATCCGGTGCGGGAGCTGGATGGCAGGGCGTGGACCACAGGAGCACTGACCCGTGCTCTGCAGGCGGGGCTCACGCGGCTGCTGGCCGAGCATGCGGCGCGCGGCGCCGGGCGCGCAGGAGACGAGGTTGCTTAGGGGCAGGAGCGCTGCGCGCGGGCGCGTGTTCGGTGCGGTGTTCGCGCTCCTCGTGCTGCTCGGACTTGGCGCCGCGGGGGGATATTTCTGGCTGCAGCGCGAGTTCCAGGCCGCAGGTCCGGCAACGGCGCTCAGCCGCATTGAAGTGATTCCGGGCGCGAGCGTGCGCGCCGTGCTGAGCGAGCTGCAGAAACTCGGCGATGTGCGCAATTCCCGGGCGGTTATCTGGTATCTGCGGCTGCGCGGCGCACACCCGCGCATGCAGGCTGGTGTCTACGAGATTCCGCCGCACGCGAGCCCCGAAGAGATCATCGGGCTCTTCGAGGCGGGCAAGGTGGTCCTCGACCAGATCACGGTGGTTGAGGGCGCGACCTTCAGCGAGTTCCTCGAAGCGCTCCGCCAGCACCCGCACGTCACCCATACGCTCAAGGGCAAGTCGCCAGCGCAGATCATGAGCGCACTCGGACACCCCGGCGTGAGCGCTGAAGGGCAGTTCTTTCCCGATACCTACCGATTCGCCGCCAACACCACCGATGCGGCCATCCTTGAGCTGGCCTACCAGGGCATGCAGCGCGTGCTGGCCGCGGCGTGGGCCGCGCGCGCGCCGAACCTGCCCTTCGACTCACCCTACCAGGGGCTGATTCTCGCCTCCATGGTGGAAAAGGAGGCGGCTCTGAAGACGGAGCGCGCACTCATCGCCGGCGTGTTTGTCAACCGCCTGCGCAGGGGCATGCGGCTGCAGTCCGATCCCACCGTGATCTACGGGCTGGGCGAGAAGTACGACGGTTACGTCCACACGCGCGACCTCACCACCGACACGCTTTACAACACCTATACGCGCGAGGGGCTGCCGCCGACCCCGATCGCGCTGCCCGGACGCGAGGCGCTCCTGGCGGCGATGCATCCGGCGGCGACCGACGCGCTGTACTTCGTGGCGACGGGCCTGGGGGATGGCGCGCATCACTTCTCTGCAAGCCTCGAAGAGCATAATGCCGCCGTGCAGACCTATCTTGCGCGGCTGCGCCACGCGCAGCACAACTCACCACCCACCGCAGGCCATCCGTGAGCCGTGGAAAATTCATTACGCTCGAGGGCATCGAGGGCGCTGGCAAGTCCACCGCCACGCAGTTCGTGCTCAGCTGGCTGCAGCAGCACGGCGTGGCGGCGCGCGCGACCCGCGAGCCGGGCGGCACGCCGCTCGCCGAGCGCATCCGGCAGATCGTGCTCGAGCGCGGCACGGAGCTCGTGTCGCCCGTCACCGAGACGCTGCTGATGTTTGCGGCGCGCGCCCTGCACGTGCAGAACGTCATCCTGCCGGCCCTCGCACGCGGGGAATGGGTGGTGTGCGACCGGTTCACGGATGCCACGCGCGCCTACCAGGGCAGTGGCCGCGGAGTCGATCCGCGCCTGCTCGACACGCTCGCCGCGGCGGTGCATGGCGATCTGGCGCCCGACTGCACGGTTCTCTTTGATCTGCCGGCGGCGGCGGGGCTGGCGCGCGCGCGCGGCCGGCCTGGCTCCGCGGCTGACCGCTTCGAGGCGGAAACGCTGGCCTTCTTTGAAAAGGTGCGCAGCGGGTATGTCGCGCTTGCACGCGCTGAACCGCGGCGCTTCCGCATAGTGGATGCGACCGCGCCACTCGCCGACGTTGAACGCGCCCTCGGTGACATCCTGGGTGCGTTGTGAGCGGGCCCGACACCTTGCCGGCGCCACCGTGGATCGCGGCGCACACCGCCGCGCTCACGCAGGCACTGAAGGCGGGGCGCCTGCCACACGCGCTTCTGATTCACGAAGCCCCGGGCGCCGGCGGCGAATGGCTGGCGGCGTGGGCCGCACAGCTGGTCCTGTGCCAGCAGGGCGCGCAGGCGCCCTGTGGCCGCTGCACGGCGTGCCGGCGGGTTGCCGCGCGGCAGCACCCGGATCTGAACTGGATCAGTCTCGAGGACGAGTCGCGCGAGATCAGGATCGACCAGGTGCGCGATCTGTCCGCCGATCTCGCGCTCAAGAGCCACGCGGGCGGCTACAAGGTCGCCATCATCACTCCGGCAGACGCGCTCAACCGGTTCGCCGCGAATGCGCTCCTGAAGACACTCGAGGAGCCGCCGGGGGCTACACTCCTCGTGCTGGTGGCGACTCAGCCGTCGCGTCTGCCGGCCACCGTCCGCAGCCGCTGCCTGCGGCTGCGGATCCGCGCCCCGCAGCGCGCCCAGAGCCTAAGCTGGCTTGCCGCGGCCAGGGGAGCGGGCGACTGGAACGCCGCACTCGATGCGCTCGGTGAGACGCCGCTGCTGCTCATCCAGGGCGACGCGGCGGAGCTGGCGGAGATCGGCGCGGACAGCCGGCGCACACTTGACGCGCTCGCCGCTGGCGGCGCGGATCCTGTTGCCACCGCCGAGCGCTGGGCGCGCGCCGCGCCGGCGCTGCGGCTGGTGTGCTTTGAGAATTGGCTCACAGAACGCATCCGGCGGGCCCAGGCCGGCGGAGGCCTTTTAACAGAAGTGCGGAGCGCCCCCTACTTGTCAGCGGGCAATCCGTTCTTGAATATACGTGAGCTCTACGGGCTCATGGACGGGGTGCGGGAACTGCGCGCGGCGCTCGACGCACCCTTGAACAGGGGATTGGCCCTCGAGGTTCTTTTCAGACAGTTGACGCCCGCCCAGGTGGGCGCCGGCGAGGCGCAAGGATGAATGCACAGCCGGCAAGGTTGGATGGGGACAGGAACTTGCGAACCGCTGCGAACAAACCGGGTCTATTGACCCTGACCATCAAGGACAAGAGCGCCTTGTACCTGGCGTACATGCCCTTCGTGCGCAACGGCGGGCTGTTCATACCCACCAACAGCAACTACCGCCTGGGGGATGAGGTCTTCATGCTGCTGAACCTCATGGGCGAGGATGAGAAGCTCCCGGTCGCAGGACGCGTGATCTGGGTAACCCCCAAGGGCGCGCAGGGCAACCAGGGAAAACGCACCGCCGGAATCGGCGTGCAGTTCAGTGAGCAGGACCGCGGCCAGACCCAGAAGAGAATCGAGACCTACCTCGCCGGTGCGCTCTCGGGCGACAAGCCCACGCACACCATGTAGCGTGCGGACCGCTTCGGTCCACCGTCCGGGGGACAATCCCTCACCGATAGCTGTAATCTTGCCCACCAAGTGCAACCTGAGGCAGTAGGGGGGATCGGATGGCATCAGGGGGACACACAACCGTCATCCAGAGACTCCTGGAGCGCCGGGCGGCTCAGCCTGCGACGATCGAGGAGGGGACCACGGCGACTGTCGCGGTCATGGTCCGCGTCCTGCCGCCTCCCAAGGCGCTGCTGGTCTTTCAGGACGCCGTGCTGCGGCAGTATGTGGAGCGCCGCATCACGCCGGATGTGCTGGACGTCGAATCCGTGTCCGACGACCAGGAGGCGCTGCGGCGCTTTGCCGCCAAGTTTCGCCCGATCGTGCTCACCGACAGCCAGGAGCTGATACGCAAGCTGCGATCCCGGTCCGGGGGACGGACGCCCTTCATTGTCTACGTGGCGGAACTCGATGAGGCCGCGGACCGCGAACAGGGACTCGCCGCCGGGGCCGACGAGTGCGTCGGGCGCCGGGTAACCGACCGGGAGCTGGACGCGCGCATCGGGGCCGCGCGGCGAATCGTGGAGCTCGAATCGGTACTGCGCATCACCCTCGAGGAGAACCGCAAACTGTCCGCGACGGATGATCTGACGCGCGTCGCCAGCCGGCGTTTCTTTGGCAAACACTTCCCGCGCGAGATCGAACGCGCGGCGCGCTCCGGGCTCGCGCTGTCAATCGTGCTGTGCGACATCGATCATTTCAAGAAGATCAATGACACGCTGGGTCACGCGGGCGGTGATCAGATCCTGCAGCAATTCGGCCCGCGGCTGCAGCAGGTTCTGCGCCGCGGGTGTGACTGGGTGGCGCGGATCGGCGGCGAGGAGTTCGCCATCGTGCTGCCCGAGACGCCCTACGAGGCCGCACTCAACGTCACGCGCAAGTTACGCTCCGGGCTTTCTCATACTGCCTTCAAGGTCGACAAGACGAGCGTTCGGGTAACCGCAAGTTTCGGATTGTGCGGGCTGGATCGCGTGCCGGCTGGCGAGCGTCGCCTGGCCGAGCGCATGCTCAAGCTCGCGGACGCGGCGTTGTATGCCAGCAAGGAAGCCGGGCGCAATCGCGTCACGGCGACGAATCTCAAGAATCCGACCGACTAAGGCTTTTCCGCAGCACTATTGCGGGTGAGCTGCAGTCCGCCATTGCTCACCCCGCCTTTGAGTACGAAGGCATCGAAGCCGCGTTCCACCAGGATGTAGGCGGCGGCGGAACTGCGCCGGCCGGTATCGCAGTAAACGACGTAGGGCTTGGTGCGATCCAGGGTCGAGAGCTTCAGACGAATCAGATACAGGGGCACGTTGAGCGCGCCCTCGATGGCGAGGTTCTGAAATTCGCTCGGCAGGCGCACGTCGAGCCACAGCCCGCCGGCGGCGGTGATCTCGGTCGCGCGCTCGGGGGTAACCCACTGCAGCAGCGGTTCGTTCATCAGCTCGCGGAAATCCTGCTTGTTGAGCCGCATCAGCACCCCGTCGGTGAGCATGGTCACCGTCGCGTTGCGCTTGGCTTCCGCGATCAGCGCCTCTTCGCCAAAGGTGTCGCCGACCCCAAGCTCCGCGAGCTTGATGCCCTCACGGCTCATGGGAGTCTCGCGGGTCACCGTGCACTTGCCCTGCACGATGATGTAGAAGTAGTCGCCTTCCTCGCCCTGTTTGATCACCACCTCGCCGGCACGCGACGGGAAGCGCTGCAGGCGCTGGAAGATCGCCTGGATATTGGCCGGCGGGATCCGGTGGAAAGCGTTGGTCTGCAGCAGCGTGGTCATCCAGTCTTCGGAGCCCGCGTTCTGCAGTTGCGCCTGCAACTCCTCGACTTCGTAGCTGCCGGTCTGATCCCAGGTGATCATCACATCCAGCAGGTCGGAGTCGAGCGCCAGGTAGCTGACGTCCCCGACCGCGCGCATGGTGCTGCGGCGGGGATTGTGGGCATCCAGCGGGTTGCGCGCTTCGGCCGTGCCGCCGTGCAGCACCGCCACGTTGCGGTCGTTCTCGTTTACTTCCAGGGCGCCGCTGATCAGCCACAGCGTGCGCTTGTCGGTGTCCCCCTGGGAGAACAGGGCGCGGCCGGCGGACAGCGTGCGCACGCTCACCTTGCGCACCAGCGCCGCCAGATTTTCACGCTTCATGCCATCGAGCGGGGCGAACTGGCGCAGCAACTGCACTGAGGCAGCTTCCTGGCCTTCGGGTGTTTCTTGCGGCTGAGCCATTGGGTTCGTCGGGTCCGCTGAACAGGAACTGGTTCACATCAGGCACTGCATCTGCTGCAGTGCGATATAACTCGATGGTAGCACAGGGTCTTAAGGTCGCCTTGGATGCAGATCACGCTGCCTTAGCGCCGGCGAGCATTTGCCAGCCCGCGTCGGGTTGAAAACGTGCGCCGTATCGCGCTGCGAGTTCGTTCAGACGTGCCACCACCGCGGCAACGCCCCGGGCGCGCGCGTAGCTGAGTGGGCCGCCGCGAAACGGGGGAAAGCCGGCACCAAACAGCACCGCGGCATCCACCAGATCCGGGTCCGCCACCACGCGCTCGCGCAGGCAGGCGACGCATTCATTCACGAGCACCAGTAGCAGACGGTCGGTGAGATCCGCGGCGGGCGCCGCCGCGCCTGCCGGCGCCTTCACGGCCTTGCCATCGGCCCAGGGGTAGAACCCCTCACCGCTCTTGCGGCCGAGTTTTTTCGCGGCCAGAAGCTCGTTGAGTCGCTTGATCTCGGTCACCGGCCGCGACAGTTCGCGCGCGATGATCTCGCCCACATGCGATGCGACATCCAGCCCCACGATGTCCACCAGCTCGATCGGTCCTACCGGCATGCCGAATTGCGTCGCGGCCTTGTCGATCAGTTCGGGCGGCGTGCCTTCCTGGGCGCACAGCATGGCTTCATACATGTAGGGCGTGAGTACGCGGTTCACCATGAACCCGGGTGCGCTGTGGCACTCCAGTGGCAGCTTGTCGATGCGGCGTGCGAAACCGGTCGCGATCTCAACCGCACGCGGGTCGGTATTCGCCGCGCGCACGATCTCGATCAGCGGCATGAGCGCCACCGGGTTGAAAAAATGCAGGCCGACGAGGCGTTCGGGGCGCGCCAGCTTTGCCGCCAGCGGCTCGAGCATGATGCTCGAGGTGTTGGTCGCGAGCAGCGCGCCGGGTTTCATGCGCGGTTCGAGCCGCGCGTACAGTTCCTGCTTGGCGGCGAGATTCTCGAAGATCGCCTCGATCACGACGTCCGCCTGCGGCACGCCGTGCGCCCTCGACATCGGCGCTGAGGCGCGCGCGCGTGGCAGCGTTTTTCGCCGGCTCCCGCACGCGCTTGTCGAACAGTTCGCGGCGCGTTTGATCCCGGGCTGGATGAGTTCCAGCGCCCGGTCCTGCAGCGTCACGGTGAAGCCACGCAGCGCCGACCACGCCGCGATATCGGCACCCATGACGCCAGCCCCCACCACGTGCACGTGCTTCACCTCCGCGGCGCTCTTGCCGCCGCCGGCCTTCAGGCGGTCCTGGAGCAGAAAAACGCGCACCAGGTTGCGCGAGGTCTCGGTGGTGAAAAGATGCGCAATCGAGCGCGCCTCGGCCTCGAAGGCCTGCGGGCCGTGGGCGCCATAGCGCGACCACAGGTCGATGATGGCGTACGGCGCCGGGTAGTGGGCGCGCGGTGCACGCCGCGCGACCTGGGCGATGAGGGAGCCGCGGACGAAGCGCCGCGCCGGAGCTGGCTCAGCAGCCGTTCCGCCAGCGGCGCCTGGCGCCGGGGCGGCGGCTGGAGCACGAGCTCGCGTGCCGCCGAGCGCAGCTCAGCCTCCGGCACCAGCCGGTCGAGGAACCCGAGCTGCAGCGCCTTCTCGGCGCGCACCGGCTTGCCGGTGAGCATCATCTGCATGGCCGGCCGGACGCCGACGAGGCGCACCGAGCGCACCGTACCGCCGAAGCCCGGATGAATCCCCAGCAGCACTTCCGGTAAGCCCAGCGACAGCCGCTCGTCCGCCACGCCGACCCGGTAATGGCAGGCGAGTGCCAGCTCCAGCCCCCCGCCGAGTGCGAAGCCATGAATGGCGGCGACGCTCGGGCAGCGCAGGGCCTCGAGGCGATCGAACACCTGCTGTCCCGGCCGGATCAGCTCATAGCCGCTCGCTTCACTGGCAAGGCCGGTGAACTCCTTGATGTCCGCCCCGGCGACGAAGCCGCTCTTCTTGGCGGAGAGCACGATCACGCCGCGCGGCAGGTCCTGTTCCAGCCCCGCGAGCACCGCGTTGAGCTCCATGAGGACCGCGGCGGAAAGCACGTTCGCCGACGTGCCGGGCTTGTCGAAGGTGAGCCAGGCGATGCCGTCGGCGTCGCGTTCGGCTTTCCAGGAGCGGGAAGTATCGTCAGCCATAGGCAGGTACCCGTGTTGGAGCTCAGGCCGCCGAAGCGCGCGTGACGCCGGCGTCGACGCGAAAATCGCACACCAGCGGCCGGTGGTCAGAGAGGCGCACATCCGGGATGCGAAAGTCAGTCACCTCTATGCCTTCACTGACCAGTATGAAGTCCAGCTCGATGCGCGGCACGCGCGCCGGGAAAGAGAACAGGCCGGCGGTGTTGGCGCTGCGCAGGCCCGCCGCGCGCATGAAGAGGTAGATCTCGTGGGTGCCCCAGAAGGTATTGAAGTCCCCGGCGACAATGACCGGTTTGGTCGCCTGCACGATCAGGTCATGGAGCGAGCGCAGCTGGTACTGCCGTTGGCGGAACTTCAGCGACAGGTGCACGAGGAACACGCAGACTTCCGAAAGCTCCAGTTCGATAATGAGGCGCTTGATCCCGGTGTCGAAGTAGTGAAAGCGCTCGCCGTGCACCGTGGGCGCCGACAGGAAGGCGTTGCCCTGCTTGCGCACAATCGGCATGAACTGGTTGAGGGAGCCCGCCCCGTACTTTGACTGGTAGGTGGAGTAGTGGCCGAGCTCGCCGGCGATATGCTCCGCCTGGTTTACCAGGCCGGTGCGGATCGAGCCGCTATCCACCTCGATGAGACCCACCACGTCCGGGCCCTCGGCGCGGATGAACTCGGTGATGGCGCTCAACACCTTGCGGTTGCTGCGCAGGTAGCCGGCGCCAGGCAGTGGCAGGTGAAACGCAGGTCCGGTGCCGGTGGCATAGCGGATGTTGTAGACGAGCAGGCGCACCTTCGGATTCCGAACCTCGCACACGCACTTCCGAAGGGTCCCTCATTCTATACGTGCCGCCACAGGCCGTGCGGAAGAGGGCGCAGCGGCAGCGCTCCCCCGCTGGAATCCACGCAAGTTTCCCCATCCGCGCGCTTGTGCGAGACTCCCGACCGAAGTGTCGCAAGCCAACCCAATCCGCCTGTTCGTCACGCACGCCTGGGAAACCAGCGATGACTACCTGCGGGTGTTCGAGTACCTGGAGAGCGCAGCCAATTTCTTCTACCGTAACTACAGCACGCCGGACAAACGTCCCACGGGCGACAAAGAGGCGCTGCGCGAGGACCTGCGCCGGCAGATCACGCCCACCGAGGCGGTCATCGCGCTATCGAGCCTTTTTGATACGCAGCCGGACCTCCTGACGTTCCAGCTGCTGTACGCGCAGGCGAACCACAAGCCGGTGGTGCTCATGAAGCCCTTCGGCGCGCGCAAGGAAGTTCCCAAGACGATCCTGGATCTCACCGACCAGGTGGTGGAATGGGACGAGCGGGCGCTGGTCGATGCGGTGCGCCGGCAGGCGCGTCACGAGGAGACGACGCGCTGGGACACGATCGACTTCAAACTCGACTGAGGGCGGGCGCTACGCTTCCGCGGCGTACAGGGAAATGATCTGCGGCACGCTCTTCGGCGCTTTGCGCTTGCCTTTGAGCACGCCGTTCAGTGCGATGGCGCCGTTGAGCACGTCGTTGTGCGTGCCGTTGAGCAGCGCGCTGTGCGCTTCGTTCATGAGGTTAGCGCCGACCGGCGCTTCGGGCGCCGCGGCCGCCAGCGCCTGCGATTGCGCGTGCTCATACTGTCCCTCGTGTGCCAGGGCGCCAAACATGCGCACCACGCCGCACGCCACCTCGTCCGCCTCTTCGCTGGACATCTTGCGCACCGTGGCACGCACCGCATCTTCGCCGCGCAACGGCCGCTCGCGCGTCAGCGCGTTATGACAGGCGCGAAACTCAGCGCGCAGCGCATCGGGCAGGTCCTCCGCGTTCAGCTGTGCGAGATGATTGCGGAATGCATCCGCGAGACGATCTTTGATTGCGCCCGAGCGCGCCAGTGTCAACACTGCGCCCTCAAGCTGTTCCCATG
Source organism: uncultured Gammaproteobacteria bacterium (assembly GCA_963793895.1). GTDB lineage: Bacteria > Pseudomonadota > Gammaproteobacteria > Steroidobacterales > Steroidobacteraceae > 13-2-20CM-66-19. Next base: position 206,860 of record CAWCBV010000003.1, on the reverse strand, counting down.
TGGTGCTCATCACTGCCTCAATGGGACGTCGTCCGCAGCATGGTTCCGGTTCGAGCCTGCGCAGTGCGGCGTCGGTGAGTTCTTGTTGTTGTCCGGTCAGTACTGGAATCCAAGCGCGCTCAAGCGGCTGGACCGGAAATATAGCGCAGACTCTAGGAAAAACAAACAAGCGGCGCGCGCGCAGGGCACATACGCCGAAATCACTTCATGTATACCGCCTAAGTGGCTTTAAAGCTTAGTGTTGTTCTAGCCCCAACAGGTCTTTATCGTACCCGTACCGGTCGAGGTCTGGGTTCCGGTCTGGTCGACAATGAAGCTCGCGCAGATCGTGTCCTGCGCCTGGATGCCGATCGGAGTCGCAGTGATGGTGTAGCCCGCCTGCGTGGGGGGCACGTTCGCGGGATTGGCAGCCACTACCACGATTGCCACGTTGTAATAGCCGCTGCCGACGGGCGTGAACGAGAGGTAGCCGAGGTTCGCGGGGACGTTGGTGTAGGCATTGTTCGTGCTGAACCAGCGTTCCTCGCGTCCGGCGAGGTCCAGCAGCGCGGTGCGTGCCTCCGTGCGGCGGGACTTCTGCACCTGGGCCTGGTAACTCGGCACCGCGACGACCAAAAGCAGGGCCGCGATCGCCACGGTGATCATGAGCTCAGCGAGGGTGAAGCCGGCCGCCGTCGGGCGAGCGGCCTGCGCCGCCATCAGGTGGTGTTTGCAGTTCATTTAGCGCCTCTCAATCCAGGTCAGGCGTTTGCCCGTCGGACCGTGGGTCTTGATGGTGGTGGAATCAAGGTAGCCGCCGCCCGTCAAGGCCTGGCTCTGGAAGGGGCCAGCGCCACCCGACGTCCCGCCGGCGGCGCCGATCGCCTGGGTCAGGACCTGAGCCTGGCCGCCCGCCAGCACGATGAAGGGGCTGCCCGTGCCGTTCGTCTGTCCACCCGCAGCCGACGTGTCGGTGAAGTAGGGGAAGAACGAGGGAATGACACCTCCGGTACCCATCGATATGCCGATGGTGTTGCCGGTGTCGGTCAGGGTCTTGCAGTTCAGGAGGCTGTTATTCGCCGGGATGGTCGTGTTCAGAATCAACGCGCCCAGGTAGACGAGCGGGTTGAAGACCACCTGCTCGCTGGCGCCGGGCAGGGTGATGTACCAGCCATACTTCGGGGACGCCGCGCAGCCGGCGCTGCCCGCCCAGCACACGGTGTTAGCGGTGTCGTCGAGCGCGCCACTGGCGGCATTGAGCGTCAGCGTCTGCTGTTGCAGGGTCGCCAGACTGATGGCAGAGGGAATCGACGCGAGACTCGCGTACTGCACGGTGGACTTGGAGTTCCAGGCCGTCATGTTCCAGTCCCAGATGCCGTACAGGTTGTGCGAGCCCCCCGCATAGGTCTGCGGAGTCGTGTTGGTCAGGGGGATCTTGCGTCCCGTACCGAAGGCGACCATGACGCCGGGCGGTCCCGAGGTCATCGACGTCCAGGCCACCATCAGCTTGGTGGTGATCGGGTGACCTGACGGGTCGGTAAAGAGCGGCGTCGCGCCAGCCGCCCATTGCGTGGGATCGTTGCTCGTGAGATCGAACCGCCAGACATTGCCCAGCAGGTCGCCCGCGTACACGTAGTCGGTGACGTGGTCCGCATCCAGGTCCGCCGGTGCCACGGAGGCGATACCGTTGCACGGCGGCGCAGCTGGCGCACAGGTCCCCGCGGTGCCCTTCACGCCGGTGCCGATGTAGTAGAACGAAGGCGTTCCGCTGCTGGCGTCCACCGACATGACGAAAATGCCGGCATCCCCAGTCGTGCTGCCGTAGCCGTTGCCGAAGATCACCGCCCAGTTGCCGTTGTGCAGCCGGCGGATGACCGGCACACCGTAGGTGTTGCCGAGGCTGTTGGCGCAGTTCACGACGTTGGTGACATGCACGCAGGTGATGTTCGCCGGCGTCCATTCACCGATCACGGTAGTGGCGGCGTTCGCCTCGCTGAAGGTGGCGGGGTTGGTCACGTCGAGGGCGTAGAAGGCGCTGCCGCCGGCCCCGAGGCCGCCAGCGAGCCAGGTATGCCACGCCCCGGCGTAGTACAGGTCGTCGGTCGTGGGCGTGGCGTCGACGTAAAAGCTGTGGGCGTACTGGGTGTTCGAGTAATCCAGCGTCGCCGCATTCGGATTGATCGCGCTGTATTGATGGATGACCTGCAGCACGGCATTCGGCATGTAGGCCATGACCTCCTGGCCATCGTTCATGGCGCTGAGGAAGTTGTTGTTGACATCGAACGCACCGGCGCGGAAGCCGTGCATCAGGCCGTCGTTGGCGCCGGCGTACACCACGTTGAGGCGCGTCTGCTGAGTGGTTGAGAACTGGGTATAGGTGTTCGCGCCATTTTCCAGAGCCGGCGCGGCCGGATACAGCAGGTCCTTCCAGTTGAGCGTGTAGGGATTGACTGGCGGGCCCACCCAGCTCGGGCTCGAGTCCACGATATCGCCCAACACCGCGTCCCGGGCCCGATACAGCCCGACGCCGGCGCTATTGATCTCGTTGGTGCGATCGCCCCGCAGGTAGTTCAGCCGGAACTGGGTGGGGCTGGCGTCGCCCAGATCGAGCGCGGTCTGCTGCGCGGCGGTGAGCGAGGCCCACTCAAAGGGGATGCCCTTGCCCGCGCCGTTCGAGGTGATGATGGTACGGCTGGTGGGCGCCTGGGCGGTCACGCTGGTGGCGCCGGTGCTTACGCAGGTGGCGGGCGAGACCACGCCCGTGAGATTGCACGAGGCGTCCCAGTTGGCAATGTTCGCCACCGTGACCTGGTGGGTCGCGTTGTTGTACAGGAGGCTGCTGGCGGTGAGGTTGCCGGTCCAGTCATTCGGGTAGTAGAAGGCGAGGAACGCCTGGGTTCCGCTGGCGATCTTGGTGGCCTCTTTTTCGTTGACGCCGACCGAGGTTGCCGCGAGATCCGAGGGGCTCGCCTGGAAGCACAGAATCTCGTGAATATTGGTGCTGCCGCCGGTCGAGCCTGCAAATCCGAAGCGCAGGGTGGCGGGCAGGGGGCCGTTGCCGGCGGTGATGCTCTGCTTGGTGATGACCGGCTGGTAGGCGCCACCGTTGTAGCTGTAAGAGAAGCTCAGTAGCCCGTCCTGCGTGATCTTCAGCTGGTATGCGATCGGCACCGCCTGGGCGCGCGTCACCGCCGCCTCATTGGCAATCTGCACGCCGGAGAGGATCTTAAAGGCATTGGGAATCGGCGCGTAGTCGGGGAGCGCGATCCCGGTGTTCGTCGGCGACGCCGGGTTAGTGTAGTTCCAGATAACACCGGTGCTGCAGGTCTTCTGCACGGCCGCTGCCCGCTGCGCAAGGGTGAGCGCACTCGGGTAGTCCGCCGGATAATTGAAGTTCAGCGAGTACCAGGCGACGCTACCGGCGCCGCGCAGACCGATGCGTCCGGGCTGGTAGCCGTAACCCGAGGCGGTGTTGTCGCCCTGGTTAAGGAAGTTGCCGTACTCGTCGATGCCGAGCCCGATATAGCCCTTGCGCAGACCGTCGTACTCGCGCGGCGTGCCGTCCGCCCGCAGGGTGCCGTCGTTGTTTTGATTGGAGCACGTGTATCCCAGGCTGCCGCCGAAGGCGCCCATGTCGTAAGGATTGGTGGCATCCGTGAGGAAGAAGCTCATGCCGTCGGCGCCGTCGCCCCCGGCGCCGCCGGAATCGCCGATGTAGGTGACAGTCTTGAAGATGACGTTGACGCCGGTGCCGGCGTTGAAGGTGTAGTTGGAAATGATGCCGCCGGCCTGCCTGTAGCCGTGCGTGAAGGACCCGTCGCAGGTGGAGCCCTTGGTGCAGCCGTTGGTCAGGCGCAGCGCGCCGTTACCGATCGGATCAGGCAGGGTGCCGCTGGCGCCGCCGACCCAGGCCTGGGGGCCCTGGGCCGTGTAGTAGGGCAGGCCAACGCATGCCGGGACGGTGCCACCACCATTGCCGGCGGTGAGGCACGCGCCGTCATAGGTGATCCAGTTCTGCTGGGCAGCGCCCTGCGTGAAGTCGTCCTGAATGGTGAGCTGCGCTTGCGCCCAGGCGCCGGCCGGAATGGCCAGGGTGAGTGCGACGAGTGCCGTTGAGAGCTTCATAAGTATCTCACTTGTCCAATGAACCGCCGGTTGTGCCACCGCCCCCAGGGGGTCCGCCGGCGCCGGGAGGGAAAACTTCGTAGGTGCTTTCAACAACCGCAACGCTGTTCGGGGTGCCGCCCCAACCAGCCGCGTCGATCTGGTAATAAGTGTTGCCGCCCGGAACGCCCGCGAGCCAGGTCACGTAATACTGCGGCTGCTGGTACCAGGTGGCCTGGGTCGGGGCATTCGGCGCTGACGGTCTGGCCCGCGAAATTGTCGTCACGCACCCCGGTCGCCCCGCCGCCAATTGTCCAGGGTGCGGCGAAGCCGTTGTCGGGCGTGTTGCTACACACCTGGCCGACATTGGAGGAAATGAGACCTGCCGTGCAGACGCCGCCAACAGTCGGCGCCGTGCCGCTCACCAGCCAGTTCTCCGCGAGCTGCTGGGCACTGATCGCCGCGTTCAGCGCGCGATCCTTTTCACGCGTGTTGCCGGCGATTTTCTCCTGCATGCCGTAGCTGCGGAACATGCTCAGGCCGATGATGGTCACTACCATGAGCATCAGCAGCCCGGTGATCAGGGCCATGCCGGACTCGGCGCGCGGACGCGCCGGGTACGATTGGGGGTGCGTGCGCTTCATATGACCCCCGCGGTCTGCATCAACGCCATGACGCGCGTGATCTGCGGCTGAACTACGGCATTCGGGTAGGTGGGATCGAGGAACGTCAGCGTCACCACCGCGGAACAGACATTGCCCCAGTCCGCGGCCGCGGTCACCTGCGCCGCTGTCATGTAGGTGTCCGTGCAGGTGCCGGTGGCGCCGCCGTTGGTCTGCACCCCGTACAGCACGCTCATGTTCGTCACGCCGCTCACCAGTGCCTGGGTTACGGTTTTCTGAGTGGAGGCCGTCCAGGTGGAGCACATGAGCTGGCTCACGCCCGCGTTGACCTGCACAAAGAAAGTGTTCTCCCAGCTGTCGTAGGGACCGACGGTGGTGTTGGTGCCGCCCTGGCAGTTGAAAACGTTGTCGTTGAGTGCCGCTGCATAGCGAACGGTCAGGCTGTCGCCCTGCGCGTTGAAGTTGGAGACCCCGATGATCACCGGCGACCCGGAAGTTACGAACGCACTGCCAGCACCGATGGGCATGGTCGCAGTGGCGGTGTTGAGGTTCGGGTTGGGGAAGTAGCCCGCCGACTCAACCACCCCGGCCATCATGGTCATGGCGAGCCGTTCGCCATCCTGCAGGCCCGCCAGCTGGGTCTGCATCCCGGAGGTATTGCGGATGTTCTGCAGGACCTTGACGAGTCCCCCGATCAGGAACATGGCGATCGCCACGGCGACCATCATCTCGATCAGGGACAACCCGCTGTGCGCGCGGCGGCCTGAGAGTCTGCGCTTTTGAGTAATGTTGCTCATGGCTCGACGAAGAGGGTGTAGGTCGGATTGTTGGTGCCGCCGGCGGCCTGCGCCGCGGCCTGGCCCTGGGTGTTGATCGCGAGGGTTGTCTCGCTCCAGGTAATCGTCACCAGGCAGGTGTTGGGATTCGCGGCCTGGCAGGTAACACTGCCGGTCGCGTTGGACAGCAGCCCGTTCAGGTTCTGCGCCCAGACCTGCAGGTCGTAGGCTGCGAGCTGTGTCGGGTTGCAGGGAGCCGGGAACCCCGGCGCGCCGAAGACGCACGAAGTGACCGCCCCGGTGGATGCGATCTGCGTACCGATGGGCGCCGGCGATGCCCAGTAGGCCTGGTTCTCATGCATCGCGGCGGCAAGGCTGTCGGCGAGCGTCGCGGCCAGCGCGCGCTTACCCGCCACGGAGGTGCTCGACATGCCGAGCGCCTGCATCTTGGCGATCCCGAGCAATCCCACCGACAGCACGACCAGGGCCACCAGCACCTCGACCATGCTGAAGCCGGTTACGCCAGGATTATTGTTCACAGCCTTCATATGCATCCAGGGGTCGCAACGTGGTTCGTGACGCTCAGCATTCCGACCGTCGTGACCGACAGGCAGCGCGTCCACACGGAGTTGACGGTCTTGTCATGCAGAGTCAGGGTCGCGCCGGCGGGGGCGGGGAGGCCGGTGGCAAACCCGACTCGCGAAAATGTGATGGTGGCGACATTGCCGACCAGGGTGTCCGTGCTCGTGAAGGCTTTCTGAACCCGCAGCACCGCCGTGGTGTTGTCACAGGTGCCGGCCGGATTGGCGACACAGCTGATCCAGCCGCCTTGCCAGGTGGTGACGCCGGCGCCCGCGCAGCTCTGACTGTCCGCAGACGTGCACACGACCACCGGGGTGCCCTCGCGTACGGCTTCCGCCCGCGCGTACATCAGATCGCCCAGCAGCCCGTTGACCTCCGCTGACGTGCGATTGGAGTTCGTCACGTACCGATACGAGGGAATGCCGATGCCCATGAGGATGGCGACGAGCGCTACCACCACCATCAGCTCGGTCAGGTTGAAACCTGTTTGCCGCTTCATAGGGGCGAAATGTACTGGACGCGGCCGGCAGCCGAAGCGGCACTGCGTCACATCAGCCGGCCGATCCGACGGACGGCCACCAGGGGAGTATGGGCGGTCGGTCCGACCGCCGATTACGCGCCCACGAGCGCGGGCAACCCGGCAAGGGAGTGGATTATGACCTCGGGCCTGCCCGGGAGCCGCTCCGGCGGCTGACCGTAGCGATTGCACCAGACGACGCGCATGCCGAACGCGGCGGCCGCGTACGCATCCCAGCCGTTGGATGACTGAAAGGAAATCGCCCCCGGCGCTACGCCGAGCCGGTCCACCGCAAGTTGATAGACCTTCGGATGCGGCTTGTAGACACCGACTTCATCAACGGACAACACCGCATCAAAGAGGTGTGCAATCTTGCCGTGGGCGAGAGCAGCAGCCAGCATGTCAGGTGAGCCATTGGACAGTATGGCCGTCTTGAGTCCCGCCGCCTTGAGCCTCGCCAGCATTGCGGGCACCTCGGCAAAGCACTCGAGGCAGCTGTAGAGGCTCATGAGCCGCGCGTGCAGCGCGGGGTCAGTGAGGCGAAATGCCGCCAGGGAAAATTCCAGGGCCTCGGAGGTGACCTGGGAGAAACTCACGTAACGCCCCTGCAGGGATCGCAGCCACGTGTACTGCAGCTGCTTTTCGCGCCACAACGCCGTCAGTGGCGCCACCTTGTCCCCGAGCACGTCGCTGGCCCGGGCCGCGGCCGACGCATAATCAAAAAGAGTCCCGTAGGCGTCAAAGACGCAGGCGCGGATCCCGGCGAGCGGCGCACTCATGGGCTCTCATGGTACGGCAGTCTGCATCCGTTGCCCGGGACTGCCCGTATGTAGTCTCGTGAAGGCCTGCTGCAGGTTAGTCGTCGCCACAGCGGCGACGGCGTGGTCGCTGGATGGCCCGTGCCGCCATTGGCTGCTGGCCTACTACCGCTTTGCGCGCCCCGATTGATGCCTTGCTGCCGACAGGCACAGTAGCGCCCTTGTGACCGGAATGAGCGCAGGACCAGCGTGCCCATGAGTGTGACCAGCGCTGCCGATCACGAGGAGCTGAATCGCCTGCTCATGCGCACGGGCCAGGGCGATGAGCGCGCGTTCGCCCAGCTCTATGAACGCACCTCGGCCAGACTCTTCGGCGTCTGCAATCGCATGCTCCCGGACCGTCGCGAAGCCGAGGAAGTCCTGCAGGAGGCCTACGTCACCGTCTGGCAGCGCGGCACGAGCTTCAATCCCGCCAAGGCCGGGGCGCTTACCTGGCTTGTGACCCTGGCGCGCAACAAGGCGATCGATCGGCTGCGGCAGCACCACGACTCGCACATCGATCACGGCAGTGAGATCGACGCGATCATCGATGATCAGCCGGGTCCCTCCGCGAGCGCCGAACGCGGGGAGGAATACCGGCGATTGCAGGCGTGTCTTGAGCAGCTTGAGGCGCAGCAGCGTCGTTCGGTGCGCGAGGCTTTCTTCAGTGGCGCCACCTACACAGAGCTGGCGGCGCGCGCCAAGGTGCCGCTCGGCACCATGAAGAGCTGGATTCGCCGCGGCCTCCTGCAGCTGCGGGCGTGCCTGAACACATGAACACACCCGACGACAGCGACAATAACAACCTGCGCTATGCCGAGTACGCACTCGGTGTGCTGGACGCCGACCCGCGTGCCGCCGTCGCGCAGGAGATTCTCGTCAATGAGCAGGCGGCAGCCGCCGTGGCCCTGTGGCAGCGTCAGCTTGCGCCGCTGGCCGAAGACATCGGCGAGATCACCCCGGCGGCCTATCTGTGGTCCGGTATCCGTCAGGCGCTGCAGCTGGATGCGCCGACGCCCCCAGCGCAACGCCCGTCGCTGTGGGAGAACCTGCGCCTGTGGCAATGGATCGGGGCGGGTACCTCCCTCGTCGCCGCCGCCTGCCTGGTACTGCTCGTGGTGACGCCGCTGCGACAGCAGCCGCCACCCAGTGTCGTGACGGCCGGGCTGATGGTGTCGACCATCAAGCAGGAAAACGGCATCGCCAGCTGGACGGCCACCATGGATCTGCAGCGCAAGCAGATCATCGTGGTACCCGCATCTCCTGGCGCCATTGCGCCGGATCGCAGCACCGAGTTGTGGCTGATTCCGCACGGCCAGAAGCCCGTGCCCGTCGGCGTCTTTGCCGCGGACGGCGTCACGACGCTGAAGTCTGAGTCCCGCCTTGCTGGCGCAGCTCGGGCCGAGCGCCATTCTCGCCGTTTCCGTTGAGCCGCTTGGCGGCTCCCCAACCGGGCAGCCCACGGGACCGGTCGTCGCAACCGGTGCCATCAGCGGTGCGCCGAACCCCGCGTAGCGCGCGTCCGCTTCCGGCAGCCGCTGACGTGCTGACGCCAGCCTAAGCGCTATTGCGGGTGTTTCCTGCTTGGATCATCGGCAGGATTGACGTAGGTAATCGCGAACGGGCCTTGCATGTGCACCTGGATTGTCGCGCCGGTGGTTGTGTACGCGTAGTGATGCATGTTCGCCATCGCAACAGCATAGCCGCCCGCCGCGAGCGTCAGAGCGTGAGCCTTGTCAATGACATCACCCATGCCGAGTGAGAACGAGCCCTTCAATACGGTTACGTGCTCATCGGTCGGGTGGAAATGAGGCGGAATTTTATAGCCCGCAGGCATTTCAAACCGCACGGTGACTAGGCCCGTCGCAGCAGGGTCACCGGCAATCACTGCGAACTTCGCGCCGGGCGGGAAAACCGGCGGAGGTGCGCCCCATTTGACCTCCTGCGCCGATCGAACGACAGGTGTCTGCGCGGCGACCGCAGACGCATACGCCAGGATCGTTACCGCAATGATGAGGGACGCATTACGCAGGTTAAAAAACATGATGTGACCTCATGGAATCTGGTGTGGAACTGTTACGCCTGAGCGCTGCGGTTTCCTGCCAGAGCGTCCGAAAGTACTGATCAAGCGTCCTGCAGACTGCCTTCAGCATCGCGTCGAGCCCCTCGGTATCAGTTATGCGTGCCGCGAAAGACCCCGGCAGGTGCCCATTATCGGCAGTTGCATAGCGTGCATCCGGTCACACGCGGGGTGGGTACGTGTCCAGTCTGCGGAATCTGTCCACATCCTGGCGGTCAAGGTTGTGAAGTACATCTGCCGTCGCTGCGCCAGGAGATGGCGAAATGAGCCCTGAACGCACGGCGTTACATCAACCTCATAAGCGGGGTGGGAGTACAGCCGATGATCTCGCTCATCTTCGCCATCTTCGGGGACATGGACTCGGCCGCGATCGCCGCGCTTACCGCTGCGCGGGACTGCCCGCGGCACTACGAGTGCGGCGGCGTGATCTATGAGGACGCAGAGCACCACTATCGGGTGAGTGCACCGCTGACCTCTTACAAGCCGTTCGGACTGGAAATTCTGCAGTACACCGAAGCGCGACCGGATGGCTGGCGCATCGTGGCGGACTACCACACGCACATCTGCTCGCAGCACAACCGCCTGTTCGCCAACTACTTCTCCGCCGCTGACGCCTATACAAACCAGGGCTTCCACACCGTGGGCTATATGCTCAGCCTCTGCGATGGCAACGTGCGGCGCTATGACCCCTCGCAGGACGACCGCGACGATGAGGTCGTGCATTTCATGAGCGGGCGGGAGATCTATCTCACCTGCGGGCACGTCTCGGGGTGGGTAGAAGCGCTGTAACGCTCCTGCGCGGAGGGCGAGCGCCACAGCATGGGCGTACCGAGCGTCCGCGGCCTGAGTGTCAGCCGCCGAAGATCGCGCCGACTGCGTCGCGCTCGGCGGCGCTGAGCTCGAAATCGAAGATCGAGAGAGCCTCGCACATGTGCACTTTGGATCGGGTTCCCGTCAGTGGGACAACGCCGAGCTGCGACAAATACCGAAACAGGACTTGTGCCGGCGTCCGCCGGTAGCTTGACGCCAACGCGGTGATGGTCGGGTGCGCCAGCGGCACCGGGTTCGCCGTCAGCGTCCAGAAGCTCTGGTAGATAATGTTGTGATCGCGGCAGAAGGCGCGGACCTCGCGATCGTAGCCGGTCCGCGCGTAGAACCGGTTCTGAACGACGGCTGGCTTCCAGCGAGCGTTTCGGTGCAGATGCTCAAGGGTCGACAACGCATAGCAGTTGCTGATTCCAGCTTGCCGGATCTTGCCCGTATCGATGATCGCTTCAATCGCTTGCCACACCTCGAGGGTTTCCTTGAGGCTCGGGAGCGGGGAGTGCACGACCAGGCAGTCGAGGTAGTCGGTCTGCAGGTTGCGAAGCGAGGCGGCACAGGACTGCGCCACCTGTTCTCCCAGAGACGCCTGCGAATCGTACGGAATGCTCGCCGGATCCTGCCCCGACACAGGCGTGAACTTTGTCTGCAGGTACAGATCACTACGCCTGAGTTCCGCCCTAAGACACGCCGCGATGCCTGCGCCCACTCCCGCTTCATCGTAGTGCTTGGGCTGGCAGGCAGTGTCAACACCTCGAAAGCCTGTCTCAATCGCGAGCCTGACCAGGCGCCCGGTGTCGGCCTTCTTCCAGGCAGTCCCGTAGAGAATTCCAGGTACTCGAACACGAAAAGCGGAGCTAAGGAACGCGCCCATACGGCATAGTAATAGCAGAGGAGGGGACGCTCTCGCGGTAACGAAGCACCGTATTTTGCCGGCACTTGACTGCGTCACTGGGTGGCTTACTGTCTGCTTTACGCGTCTTCCCGATCACAGTGTTCGCGTTGGTGGATGATGAGTTCGCCATTGGAGCTGGGGATGAGTACAAAAAAAGCGCCGGGCGCCAAAGTGCAAATCACCAAGAATGGTCCCTATATGGTCACCGGCGGCTTGCCGCTGAGAAAACAAACTATAGGCACGAATTCCGCGGGCGAATCAGTCAAATGGATCGAGGGACAGCCATATCCTGCACAAAGTTCGTATGCACTGTGCCGCTGCGGACAGAGCGCGAACAAGCCGTACTGCGACGGCTCGCATGCCAAAGTGGGGTTTGACGGCACAGAAACGGCCAGCCGCGAGCCTTATCGAGACCAGGCCAAGATCACGCAAGGCCCCACCATGTCGCTGACGGATGCGGAGCCGTTGTGCGCTTTCGCGCGCTTCTGCGACCCAAACGGACAGGTGTGGAATCTGGTGAATGAAACGGACGAGCCGGGCGCCAGGAAGAATTTTCTGCGCCAGGTTGGCGAGTGTCCGTCAGGGCGATTGGTTGCCTGGGACAATTCCACCGGAGAGCCGATCGAACCGAAGTACGAATTATCGATCGGGCTCATCGAGGATCCCGCGAACCAGTGTGCGGGACCCTTATGGTTGAGGGGTGGTATTCAGGTGATCGGTTCGGATGGGTTTCTCTACGAGGTGCGCAACCGCGTCACCCTGTGCCGATGTGGCGCGTCCCAAAACAAGCCGTTTTGCGACGGCACGCATGCGTCGATCAAATTCAAGGACGGCCTTTAATCGGAATTAACGGCACTCACTTCGCCGCTGACGGCGAATGAGTAAGGATGACCCCAAGCGGTCGTCTTGAAACGTCCGCTTTTTTTGCCTCTACCCCTTGCCAAAGCGATCGGACGAGTTTAACGTACAACCATATGGTTGTAGTTAGAAAAGAGAGCGAAGAATCGCTCAACCAGCTGTTCCGTGCTTTGGCCGATGGCACGCGCCGCAGTATCCTCGCGCGGTCGCTCACGGAAACGCCGTCGGTGTCAGATCTTGCCGCGCGGTACGCGATGAGCTTCGCCGCCGTGCAAAAGCACGTCGCCGTGCTCGAGCGCGCGGGTCTCATTCACAAGCGTGCCAACGGCCGCGAGCAACTGGTCTCCACTAACCACGCGCGGCTGCAGCGCGCCGGCGAGCTCCTCGATTACTTCGAATCCATTTGGCGCCAGCGCATGGTGCAGCTCGACGATGTTCTTCTATCGAAAGGAAAATGACTATGCCGCTTACCTCTGTCACCAAAGACGCCGCAAAGCTCACCCTCACCGTCGTGGGCGACTATCCCGTTCCGCAAAAGCGCCTTTGGGACGCCTTTGCCGACCCGCGCCAGCTCGAGCGCTTTTGGGGGCCACCGGCCTTTCCGGCCACCTTCACGCGTCACGATTTCAAAGTTGGCGGTCGCGCCGAGTACTTCCTGACTTTGCCGGAGGGAAAGAAGTGGAGCGGCTCCTGGAAGTTCACCGCGGTGAATCCAATCAGCTCCTTCGAGGCGCGCGACGGCGACGATAACGCCGACGACCCGAACATGCCGGCGTCCATGAAGTTCGCTTTCGAAACCACGCCGACCGGATCGCGCATGACGATCGTCACGTGGTTTTCAAGCGTTGAAGCAATGGAGCAAACGATTCCGGGCATGGAAGAAGGGCTACGCGCAGCAATGCCCCAACTCGACGCAGTGCTTGCTGAACCAAGCGTGTTCGCTTCGCAGCGGCGGGCGTGAAGCGAGCTTATGTCGAGATGATCACACCATGAGTGAACTTCGCATAATGTATATTATGTTAAATAATATACATACCTCGAAATGTAGCCCGTCCCTGGCAGCAGTTCTGCGCCCCCCTTCGGCTAACTACCCGCCTCCGCCTAGCTCCCACCAGCGCTGAGCCGTGCGTCACGTTCCGGGCAGGCGTCGTTGACGCCTGTTGCACAAGGCTGCTTTAGTCTGGTCGTGCAACGAAATCACTTCTTTCTAGTATTAACGCTCGGACTTGCGCTGCCTGCGATCGCCGCGGGGCAGCTTGCGAGCCCGGCCGGGCCGCAAGCAAATCCCCACGGTGTCATTGATGGACCCGCCGGCTACGCCATCGCGTGCTCATTAAGTTCCGGGAGCGGTATGCGCGCCTGCGAAGATCTTCCGTCGGCCAGGTACTGCGCGAGCGAGCCCAACTACGCATCCCGACCATCCAGGGAGCGCACCGGCATGACCTTCGTCAACCGCAGCGAGGCTCCGGTCGACATCTATTGGCTGGGTTTCCAGGGCGAACGCGTCCCCTATCAACATCTCCCGCCCGGCGGTCGATTTGAACAGCAGACCTTTATCGGTCACAACTGGCTCGTCACCGACATGGCCGGCCAGTGCGTCGGAATATTCAAAGCCGCGCCTGAGTCCATCGCGTTTTTCTAGCGCTTGGGCGGGCAGCCCCCGGCATTGTTCTGGATGGCCCGCAGACCCTGATCGTTGTTGCCCGGGGCTTGGCGATGTTGCAGGCCACGTTGTTGAGCGTTCGCGGGTCAAGCGTCTCATCGGAATTTATCACCCCACAGCCACATCTCGCTGCCGGGCGTGGGGGTCAGACTCGTGAATCGCGCCCCGTATTTTTGTTTCAGCAGCTCCTCAATTTCGCCAAAGCGGGTGCCGTTTTCCCAAAAAGCCAGCTCCCGCCAGATCAGGCGATCTCCGATCCGGATTTCCTGAAACTTGTCGTGCTCATCCTCCGCGATATCCCAGATGAATTCGCAGGCCGCGTCGGGTAACTCCGGCAGCTGTTCGATAGTCTTCAGCTTGTCGCGTTCGAAAGTCTCCAGGCGACTTTCCCGCTGCACAACCCGGCCAAGTTCCCTGATTGCTTCTGCATTGCCTGCCTTGGCCGCTTGCCTGATTTCGTCGGCCGTCGCATAGGACACGATCGCAAGCATCGGGGGGTGAGACTCACACTTGGGGCATTCCGCATCCATCAATTCGCTATGGTGATTGATTTCCGCCTGCTCCCAGCGCCCCTGCCAGCCACAAATCGGGCATGTCAGGCGCGCATTTCGCCAGTCGTCGTAGTACTTAAATTGGACGGCGGACATTTTGTGGAACCCTCCCCTGCAATGAACAGACGCGCGACGGACCGAATCCGTCAGGGTTCCGCGCCGACCAGGCCCTGCCCTGACGACTTGCCGGTTAGACCGTCTCTAAGGCAGGGCCGGACGCTTTGGGGCCGGGTTTTCCGCCGTCACATGACACGAATTGCATTTTTGAACAATCTGGCCGACAAACTGCACCCGCGGATCTTCAGGCTAGGCCGGCCAGACGGTCCTGCCCAAGCTCCAGTCTGCGTACCTCATGGTGGATAACGCGTTACCCTGTGATCTGTGGCCGGTCGACAATAAGAACAGGGGCTACCCGAGGTTGGATAAGACGGTGTTCATGCGCGCCTGCCGCGAGGGTGGCGCCGCCATCGAGAGCGCGCTGCGTGAACTCGATCGAACGTTTTTTGCCCTCCTCTATCGGGATGGGCTGCGCACGCTGCGTGATCCGGACGCCACGCGCGACCTGGTGCAGGACACGTTCATCAAGGTGTGGCGCCGCTGCTCGACGTTTCGGGGCGACTCAGAGTTGTTGCCGTGGATCAGAACCATCCTGCGTCATGCCGCGATCGAGCGGCTGCGTCGGCCGGTTCACGAGGAACCCATGGAAGATCACGAGGGCCTGACGGCGGACGCGAGCCGGCACATCCTGGAGCTCTCGGCCGAACGCAATCCCACCCCGGAGCGGCTGGCCCAGCAGCGCGAGCAGGCGGCGACGTTCCGCAAGGGCTGGCAGCGATTCCAGCAGGAAGATCCCGTGCACGCCAGCGTCATGACCTGGGTGGTGGAGGATGGCCTGTCGACGGAGGACATCGCGCAATTGCTCGACAGAACTCCCGGAGCTACCCGGGAATTCATCTCGCAATGCCGCAAGCGCGCCCGCTCGTATCTCGCGGATTGGTATGTGCTGGCGCACGAACTGGATGACATGGGATGACTATGGACGAGGACACTTCCTGGCTGGATGCGCTCGCGGGCCGCACTGACCGCGCCTCGAGCGCGCTCGTACTCGAGGCACTTGCGCTGCGTGGCTTCATCCAGTCGCAGGGGTTCGATGTCGCACCTGCCGTGCCGGATGTCGACGCTGCACGCGAACGCGAATTGCTCGAGCGGGCCCGCAGGGAAGGCCTGTTGCCGCGACCAGCCGCGCCGACGCGCCGCTGGTTTGCCGATACCCGCGTCACTTTCGCCGCCGCCGCGATGGTGCTGGCCGCGATCGGCGTCGGCCTGTGGCGCTCGGCGGCCCCGCCGGTCGAGACCCTGCGCGGCGTCGCCAATGGCACAGTGCACCTGGAGGCGCGCGATCCGCCGGCGCTCAAACGCGAGCTGACAGCAGAACTGACTGCGGCCGGTGTACGCGTGTCCGGTTATGAACGGCTGGGGCACATCGGCATAGACGCAGACCTGCCGCAGCCGGTTTCATCCCCCGTCGCCGCAATCCTCGAACGGCATCACATCCCCATTCCAGCCGACGGCGTGCTCAGCATCGAGATCGACGCGCCCCGCCGCCCATGAATCGCCGGCGCGTCGCAGCCCTGCTGCTTGCAGGCGCTCTGGTTCCGGTCGCTGCAAGCGCGGCGGGCTTCGTGCTTCCGCCTTCGTGCGCCACGGTCACGACCGCACCGGATACCAGGACGCCGATCGCGCAATTGCGCCAGCGCGTCGAAGCCGAGAACGATTCCAACCCCACCGACGCTTTTGCTGTGCTGTGCACGACGATTCCGCGGGTCGCGGCGCAGTACGGCGAACAGTCGGCCGAGTTTGGCTGGTGGACCGCGTCGCTGGCCACGCCGCTGATCGCGTACATGGACAAGTTCGACGAAGCGCTGCCGGTGCTGAAGTTCGCACAACCGATCCTGGAGCGGCACTACGGTCGCTACGGAGAACCCCTGGGCGATATTCACGTGGCATATGCCTGGACTTATTTTCGGCAGGGACGTCTGACCGAGGCGGGCGCCGCCTGGAGCGAAGCGCTCAAGGTCCGTGAGCGCTTCCCGGGCAAGAAGAAAATCGAGCTTCAAAAGGTTCTGGTCGGTCTGGCGCAGGTGCAGCTGTCGCAACGCGAATTCGCGCTCGCCGATCACAACCTGCAGCGTGCACGGGCCATCCTGGTCCAGAACCACGATACCGTCAGCGAGGCAGGAGCCGCGATCGAAAGCGCGCTCACCGCGGTGACGTTCCGGCAGGAACGCTATGAAGTCGCCCGCCGGCACGCGGAAGAAGCACTGCGCATCGAGGGGCAACTGCAGGGCGGCGCCGCGCAGCTGGTGCCCTCCTATGCCCTGCTCGGACGCATTCTCGAGCGGCTCGACGAGTACGAAAAAGCCGAGCTGGCCCTGCGGCGCGCGGTGGAACTGGCGGAAGGCAAACAAGGTCCGCTGCAAAGGCATCACTTCTCCGCCTCCTATCAGCTGGCCGTGCTGCTCGATGAGCGCGATCGCGCCGCGGAGGCGCGCGATGAGGCAGTGCGTGCACTCGTATTGGGCGAGTCGACGCTCGGCCCGACGGCGCCACGGCTGGTGCCGGTGCTACAGGTCCTCGGGGATGCTGAACACCAGTTGGGTCAACTTCCCGAGGCACTGCATGAGTTCGAGCGCGCCGGCGCGATCATTGCCACCGACCGCGCCAACGTCGAGCGCCCCTGGCTGGTCGACTATTACCGCGACCTGGGTGCCTTGCAGATGAGTCTCGGCTCTACCACCGAGGCGGAACACACCCTGGCCGCGGGCCTCGACGCCGCCGGCGAGGATCCGACCCTGGCGGTTGAACGCGCGCGGCTGCACCTCGAGCACTCGCGGGCGGCGGGCGATCCGGGTCGGGCCGGCCGCGATGAACTGTTGCAGGCGGCCGCGTTGCTGCGCAGCAAGCTGCCGGAATCGCACCCGGCGATTTTGCGGGTACTGAATGAACTGTGTGAGCTGGAGCTGTCGACCCCCGCCGCGGCACCCGATTGCGCCGAAACGGCCGCGCGTCTCGAGCGCACACCGGATACGGCGCCTGATCTGCGGGCGGCGATTTACGCCAACCAAAGCCGGCTCGCCGCCGCGCGCCTGGATAGCGCCGCGGCGCGCAGTTTCGCCGTGCGCGCCGTGGCGGCTGCCGAAAGCGTGGGTACACCGCAGCCCCTGTGGCAGGCCTATTTTCAGCTGGCGAAGGTGCTGCGCAGCCGCGATGAAACGCCACTCGCCGTCTTCTTTGGCAAAGAAAGCGTCGCGCAGATCGAACGCGAGCGCAGCCATTTCGTTGGCGAGGACCGGCGCTTCGACGCCGGCTTTCTGCGCGACAAAGTTGCCGCGTACCGCAGCGTCGCGGACTGGTTGATGGAATTGAGACGCATCGATGAGGGTCTCGCGGTCCTGAAGCTCATGAAGACCGAGGAGCTGTCGGACTTCGGCGTGCGCGATGCCGCCCTGGCGCCGGACCGCGCCGCCCTGCTGACGGACGAGGAAACTGCCCTTAAGGAGCGCTACTCGCAGGCGGTGCAGGCGGACGCCGCGCCGAGCTCGGAGCTGTCGCGTCTCATGCTCCTGGACGAGGCCGGCAGGATCAGCCTTGCCGAGCGTGAACGACTGCGAACGTTACTGGCCGGCAAGGGAGAAACCGAAACGGCACGTGCCGTACGCATCGAGCAGCTGTTGCAAGGGACGCCTACGGAGGCCGCTGCCGAGCAGGTGCAGCGGCAAACGATCGCAGCGCCGGCACTGGCGCGAGCCGCCCAGAGCTTCGGTCCGGACACCGCGTTCGCCGTCTATCTTCTCACCGAGCATCGCCTGCGCATTCTCGTCAGCGCGCGCGACGCCCAGGAAGAATTCAGCACTGCCATCGACGGCGCGCAGCTGCGGCGCGATATCGGACACTTTCTGGATGACATCGCGCAGCGGCGTGATGTCACGGTGCTTTCCGGGAAACTCTACGACGTCATTGCCCGGGACGTCGATGAGTTCGCCGCACGCCACAAGGTCCATCGCCTGGCGCTGTGGCTCGACGGAGCGCTGCGCTACGTACCGATCGCGGCGCTGCGTGATGGCCAACGCTATCTGCTGGATAAGTATGTCATCCAGATTTACACGCCGGCGCCGGATTCGAACGATGCCAGGACGCCGCCGCGCACTGCCCAATGGCAGGTGCGCGGCCTGGGCGTCACCCAGGCGCTCGCCGGCTTCCCGGCGCTGCCCGCGGTCGCGGACGAGATGTGTTACGTCGTGCACGGTCCCATCGAGGGCCTGAACTCGACCAGCGCTGCGTGTGCGAGTCCCTCCACCGGCAATGGCGCACTGAACGGTGCGGGCTTTGTAGATGCGGCGTTTACCGAACAGCGAGTCAGGGACTTGCTCGCCGGCGGCCGCGATTTTTCGGTGTTGCACATCGGCACGCATTTTCGGTTGCGGCCCGGCAATGCACTGCGTTCATTCCTGCTGCTCGGGGACGGCTCGCAGCTCACGCTGGCGACCATCAGCGGCCTGGATTTCAGAAGCATCGATCTCGTAACCCTGTCGGCCTGTGAGACCGGCATGGGTGGCGCGCGCACCGACGATGGCCGTGAGATCGAGGGCTTGAGTACGCTGGTGCAACGCCGCGGTGCGGGCCGGGTGATCGCGAGCTTGTGGCAGGTCGAGGATGCCAGCACCGCGCAGCTGATGCGCACGCTCTACTCTTCATTCAGCGCCGCGCACGGCGACGCCGCGCTCGGGCTCCAACAGGCACAGCGCACCGTGCGCGACCTGAGCAGCCGCAAGGGCGTTTCCTACGCCGCTCCGTACTACTGGGCCGGCTTCCTGGTGTCAGGCAGTCGCCCCTGAGCCGGGGCGCCGGGGCTTGCGCTCCTGCCGCGCCTGACGCGCCCCCATAAGCTGTGCAGCCATCCTGCCCGAGGTCCTCGGGCCGGCCGCCGCCCCCCGTTGGGAAAATGTTACATTCGGCAAAGGGCTTCCTAGCCCGCCGGTTGGTGTGAAATACTCCCCAACGGTTTGCGCCGTGTGGCTGGTGTGTAGTAACCGCACCACGATAGTTCGGGCCTCGAAGAATAACGAAGACCTTCCTTGATATAAGGAGTCCGTACAGTGGCTACGATCGCTCAGCCTTCCAACCAGGCCGGTATCGACCGCGCCCATCGACGCGTCATCCTCGCGTCAAGCCTCGGCACGGTATTCGAGTGGTACGACTTCTACCTCTACGGGTCGCTGGCCGCCGTCATATCGAAGCAGTTCTTCTCGGGTGTGAACGAGACCACGGGCTTCATTTTCGCCCTGCTCGCGTTCGCCGCTGGCTTTGCGGTTCGCCCCTTCGGAGCGCTGATCTTCGGGCGCCTTGGCGATCTCGTCGGGCGCAAGTACACGTTCCTGATCACCATCGTGATCATGGGTCTCTCGACGTCGCTGGTCGGGGTGTTGCCCAGCTACGCGGCAGCTGGTGTCATCGCGCCCATCCTGCTGGTGGCGCTGCGCCTGCTGCAAGGGCTTGCCCTCGGCGGCGAATACGGTGGCGCCGCAACCTACGTGGCGGAGCATGCGCCGCAGGGTAAGCGCGGCCTGTACACCAGCTGGATCCAGACAACGGCAACGGTTGGCCTGTTCCTCAGTCTGATCGTCATCATGTTGACGCGCACGGCGCTCGGGCCGGACTTCGACACCTGGGGCTGGCGCGTACCATTCCTCGCCTCCATCATTCTGCTGGCCATTTCGGTCTACATCCGGCTGCAGCTGGCCGAGTCGCCGGTGTTTCTGGAGATGAAGGAGTCGGGCACGCGCTCCAAGGCGCCGCTCACCGAATCCTTCGCCCGCTGGGGAAACCTGAAGATTGTGATCCTGGCGCTGCTGGGCGCGACGGCTGGCCAGGCGGTCGTGTGGTATGGAGGGCAGTTCTACGCACTGTTCTTCCTGACGCAGGTGCTGAAGGTCGATCAGCAGCCTGCGAATTATCTCATCGCCGCGGCGCTGCTGATCGGGACGCCCTTCTTTATTATCTTCGGCAGCCTCTCGGACCGGATCGGGAGGAAGAAGATCGTCCTCGCGGGCTGCCTGCTCGCCGCCATAACGTACGTCCCGATCTTCAAAGGGATTACCCATTACGCCAACCCGGCGATCGAGAGTGCCACCGCGCAGTCGCCGGTCACGGTGACCGCCGATCCCAATGACTGCACCTTCCAGTTCGACCCGGTCGGCAAGAAGAAATTCGTGCAGTCATGCGACGTCGCGAAGTCAGCCCTGGCCAAGGCAGGTATTCCGTACAGCAACCAGAGCGGCGCGCCCGGCAGTGTCGCCGTCGTACGCGTCGGTTCTGTCGATGTGCCCTCGGTGGCTGGCGGCAGCATGTCGGCGGCGGACTTCAAGGCCGCGAGCGGCAAATTCGGCAAAGACCTGGCGGCCAAGCTGAAAGACGCCGGCTATCCGGTCAAGGCGGATGGTGCGCGCATCAACTACCCGATGGTGCTGTTGATGCTCGTGATCCTGCTTATCTACGTGACCATGGTCTACGGGCCGATTGCGGCGTGGCTCGTGGAGTTGTTCCCGGCGAAGATCCGTTACACCTCCATGTCACTGCCGTATCACATTGGCAATGGCTGGTTCGGCGGGTTCCTGCCGCCAATCGCCTTCGCCCTGGTGGCGTTCTCCGGCAACATGTACTACGGCCTGCGTTACCCGATCATTGTGGCGCTCATGACCGTGGTGATAGGTGCGCTGTTCCTGCCTGAGACCAAGGACCGCCAGGTGCAATAGGCGGTACGGCCGACAGTCAAGGGGATCCGCGCCATGAGTGACGCCCGGGGCAAGCGCAGCGGCTGGAGCTGGTGGTATCTGCTCTTTGGTGTGCAGTTCATCGCCGTGCTCTGGCCGCCTTTCTATAACCACGCCGAGCCCTATTTTCTGGGCATCCCCTTCTTCTACTGGTACCAGATGATGTGGGTGATCATCAGCGCGGTCATCACCGCGCTGATTTACCTGATCACGCAGCGAGACTGACATGCAGGGCGTGAACGGGGTTGCGCTGAGTGTTTTCGTCCTGCTGTTTGGCTTCATCACGTGGCTCGGATTTGCAGCGGCACGCTGGCGCAAGGGCGATCTGGACCTGCTGCACGAATGGGGCCTCGGTGGCCGTCGCTTCGGCACCCTGATCACCTGGTTCCTGGTGGGCGGGGACCTCTACACCGCCTACACATTCATCGCCGTACCCGCTCTCGCCTTCGGCGCCGGTGCGCTGGCGTTTTTCGCCGTCCCCTACACGATCGTGGTGTACCCACTGCTGTTCCTGGTGTTTCCGCGCCTGTGGAACGTGTGCGCCAAGCGCGGTTACATCACCGGCAGCGATTTTGTGCGTGGCCGCTTTGGTAACCGCTGGCTGGCGCTGGCGATCACCATCACCGGCATTGCCGCGACCATGCCGTACATCGCGCTGCAACTGGTCGGTATCCAGGTCGTCATCGGCGCACTGGGCGTCTCCGGGACCGGCTTCATGGCGGATCTGCCGCTCATCATCGCCTTCCTGGTGCTGGCCGCTTTTACCTATTCGAGCGGCCTGCGCGCGCCGGCCTCCATTGCCATCGTCAAGGATATCCTCATCTACATCACCGCCTTCGCGGTCGTCATCGCGATCCCGATCCAACTGGGCGGTTTTGGAAAGATCTTCGCCGCCGTGCCGGCGCAGAAGCTGCTGCTGGCGGTGCCGGGTCCGAACACCACCGGCGCCTACGGCGCCTACGCCACGCTCGCGCTCGGCTCGGCGCTCGCGCTGCTTCTTTACCCGCATTCCCTGACCGGAATCCTAAGCGCCAGCAGCGGGCGCGTGATCCGGCGCAACGCCGCCCTCCTCCCCGGCTACTCATTCGTACTGGGTCTGCTCGCGCTGATCGGCTTCTTTGCCATTGCGGCCGGCGTCGACAAGCTTCCCGAGTTCGCCGATGGTTTCAAACAGTTCAAGGGCAACTACGCCGTGCCGGCGCTGCTGCTGCACAGTTTCCCGCCCTGGTTCGTCGGGGTGGCCTTTGCGGCCATCGGCATCGGCGCCCTGGTGCCGGCCGCGATCATGTCGATCGCGGCGGCGAATCTCTACACCCGCAACATTCACCGTGAGTTCATCAACCACAATCCCACCGACAAGGAGGAAGCGCAGATCGCCAAGTGGGTGTCGCTGATCGTCAAGCTCGGTGCGCTGGTGTTCATCCTGTTCGTGCCGACGCAGTATGCCATCCAGCTGCAGCTGCTCGGCGGCATCTGGATCATCCAGACGCTGCCCTCGGTGATGATCGGGGTGTACACGCGCTGGTTCAATTCCTGGGCGCTGCTCATCGGCTGGGCGGTCGGCATCTTTACCGGCACCCGCATGGCAGTAATCGCGAATCTGAAGCCGACGTATCCGGTGTCCTTCGGGGGGCACACGTTCCCCGGCTATACTGCCTTCTACACCCTGCTCCTTAATCTTGCGATCGCGGTAGTGCTCACCGTTGTGATGAATGCGATCAGCGGCCGGCAGGCGCAGGACGAGACGCTGGCGGCTGACTACCAGGCCTGAAAACAAAGGCGTGCACCCATGCTCCTGCCCGTCACCGCGCTCTACGCCGCCATCCTGACCCTGATCCTCATGGCGCTCGCGATCAACGTCACGCTTCACCGCCGCAAACTGCGCGTCGGACTGGGCGACGGCAGCAATCCGGTCATGCTGCGCACGGTGCGCATGCACGGCAACGCCGCCGAATACATTCCGATTGCGGTGCTCCTGATGCTCGTCTACGAGCTCAACGGCGGCTCCCACGCCACCCTGCATGTGTGCGGCTGCGCCCTTATTGTCGGGCGGGTGTTGCACGCCGCGGGTCTGTGGAACAGCGACCGACAAAGCCCCGGCCGCGCCATCGGTCAGTCCCTGACCTGGCTCACCATCCTGGGGCTGGCAGCCGTGAATCTCAGCAAGGTGCTGTAAGGCCGCAGGCGCGCTTAGCTGGCGTGCCCCTCACCCGGCTGGCTTTTTCAGTGCACTCGAGGCGAGCACCAGGCAGGCAATCAACAGTACGTAGAATCCCCATTTCATTGAGAACGGATTCTCCATGCCGGGAATGCCGCCGAAACTTTTCGCAACGTTTTCGTGGATCACCAGCCAGCCAAGCAACACAGCCGCCAGCGGCGCCGCATTCAGATAGCGCGACCAGTTGGTGCGGATGAAGGGCACCGCCAAGGGAACCGCGATGGCGATAAAGGTGATAAATCGCAACAGTCCGCGCGCATGACCGGGATTACCCAGCGACATCGGATCCCCGAGGTCAGTCCCGAGGAGCGTCCGGAACGAAAACCCCATGTCCGGTCCCCCGCCGGAAACTCCGCCGGCCGTCAGGAAATACGATGCGATCCAGATAACGGCCAGCGCACCCAGGGTCACCGCCCCCATACGCGCCACGAGGCCGGCAAGGCCGCCTGCACCGCCCAGGCCGCCCACCATTCCTCCCAGGTCCACGCCTCCCAGGCCGCCCCGAATCTGCTCGACAATTGCCTTGCCGCGCTCCTGGGCCACACCACTGAGTTCACTGAGTCGTTCCTTGGCGAGTTGCTGCGGATCAAGCACCGTGATCGACGTCACCACGCCAGCGCTGTCCAGCTCTACCATCACGGTCTGGTTGGGGCTCGGGGCGATAGCCGACTTCCACACCCTCTCAAGCGTGAAGAAATACTGCTTACCGCCCATCGACAGGATTCCGGGCGTGGCATCGGGCACCTTGATGACCGTGCCACGCGCACTATTGATGTTGACGTTCATGCATTCACTCCCCTATGTGTGGCAGCTCGCGGGCGCGGCTCATGCCTTGTCATTTGTCTGTTATCAAAGACGCTGATCCCCGGAAAACGTCAGCCCATCGGGCGCCAGAGTCCTGAGGCACTGACACTTCCCCGGCCGCGGCGTCTGAGTATGGAGCGTATCCTGTTCAGCCGGAGGTTGGAACGTGGTCAGTAGAGGCGGCGCGGCGTGGCTTCTTTGCCTGCCGCTGGCGGCGGGGCCTGGTCCCGCCCAATCCGCCCCTGCGCCAGCCGCATCTGTTGCTGACGGCACCCCGCTCACCCGCGCCCAGGGCGAGCAGGTCCTGCAGCAGGCGCGCGCGGCGCACTACAGTCTTTGGCGTGCCGGCATGGCCGAGCTGCGGTGCGCAGTTCAGCCGGATTGGGACGGGTTCTACCAGCAGATGAAAGCCGGCTCCATCGGCCGGACGCGGCTTCTGCCCATGCTGCGGCCCGTGCGCCTGGACATCGTCGTAGGGTCCAGCGGTGCGCCCACGATCACCCATCACCCGGATGTCGTCGTGGCCCTGGACCCGGAGCATGCGGCGAGCGCACGCTCCTCGCTCGCCGACATCGAGAACACCGTACGGGGGTTTCTCCTGACCTGGTCGTCCCTCGCGGTCGGCACACCGCTGCCACAGACGCAGGACGACTACCAGGTGCAAGCGCTGAACGGAAAATATCGCCTCACTTACATCGAAAGTCCGGCCGTCGTTCACAGCACCATCGGCACGGATTTCGCCGTCGAGGAATTGGTGTACACCGCACCGACGCTCGCCGTGACGATCCACCCGTCGTGGACCAGGCTCCCGGTCGGACTTCTCCTGAGCGGCTATGAGGGCCAGTCACAACTGCCGACGAACGCACACCTGGCAGTCAGGATCGACAACCATCCGGTTGATGGGTTGCAACTTCCATCCGCGGTGCGTTTCTCGGCTGGCACCGAGGAGCTGCGCTTCACCTTCAGCGACTGTCTGGTAAAGAAACGGCCACCCTGACAATACGGCGCCCATACGCGTCTCTGGTACCGGCGCCGCAACAACACGCACCGTCTGCGGAAGGAAATCCATATGAGAGGCTTCAGCGTACTTCGACCACGCAAGGTGCGGATGTCGGCACTGAAATACCTGCTGCTCGCCGTGCCGGTCTTCAGCCTGCAGGCGCAGGCCCCGCCACAGCTGAACGTCATGTACGAGTGCATGCCCCCTTACAGCTTCAAGTTCCTCTCCTGCACGGGCAGCGGCGCCACGGATTGGTGCGATGTTCAGTCCTTCAACGCCGGCCACCCGTTTCAGCGGGGCAGATCAACCTATGCGCAGGTCATGGGCCTGCTGCCGCGTTGTCACCTGCAGACCCCGGCCGAGGCCCAGGCTGATGCGCGCAGCGCACTCGCCCCCATGCCGATGCCTCAGCAGGGCGCCGGGCCCGGCGGATTCAAGGTCGGCGACACGGTACGAATCCTGAGTGACGGCTGGCAGGAAGCGAAAATCCTGCAGGTGCACGGCAGTTTCTACTTCGTCCAGATGAGCAACGGGATTCAGGTCTCGAAACAGTGGCCCACTGAAGTGCGGCGACTCGGAGCACTCACAGCCGAAGATCACGCCGCCGGACAATACGACAAGGGCGATCGGGTGCAGGTGCTCGTGAACAGCCGCTGGATGGCAGGTGAGATCCGGGGACAGAATCTCAACATGTACAACATCAAGGTGCCGGGGGTCGATACCGGCTTCGGCGATGATCACGTGGACACGACGCCGGACAACATCCGCATGTCGAGCGCGGTCCGCTGACCGTGATCAGGAAAATGGGCAATTGAGGGTCGGCCGCGGCAGCGGCCGGACCTTGAGTCGGCTCATCACCTAAGGCGCTGGTCGCGCTGAATCTCGTGAGGGTTGCGTGAACCTGACGACAGCCCTGGCCGTCTCTCCAGCCAGGCAGCTGAGGGCACCGGGGCGACGGTCCCGTAACGAGGCGACATCTTCGGCCTAAATAGCCACAGATAATAGTTGCAATATTAGTGTGTTATTGTGTTTATATCATTTCAATTCTAACCACGGGGTTTGTGAAGAAACGTTAACGGCCCACGCCCCTTTGGGGGAGTAGGCCGCGGTCGATACACTGCGCTAGGGTGCGAGCGGATGTGGATCGTCAAACTCGCGCTTCGGCGCCCGTATACCTTCATCGTTCTGGCCATCGTGATCGTCCTGCTGGGCGTGTTCACGATCCTGCGCACTCCCACCGACATCTTTCCCAATATCCGCATCCCCGTGGTCGCCGCGGTGTGGAACTACACGGGGCTCTCCCCCGAGGAGATGGCGACGCGCCTGGTGCTGTTCTCCGAGCGCGTCGCGCAAACGACCGTCAACGACGTCGAGCACACTGAATCGCAGTCCCTGACCGGGATCGCGGTGGTGAAGTACTTCTTCCAGCCAAACGTCAACGAGGAACTCTCGTTCGCACAGATCACCGGTGTGTCGCAGACGCAGCTGCGGGCCGCGCCGCCGGGTACGACACCGCCCTTTATCCTCGCCTACAACGCCTCCTCGGTCCCCATCCTGCAGCTCGCGCTCTCGAGCCAGAACCTTTCCGAGGCGCAACTTTTCGACCAGGGCAACAACATCATCCGCACCGCGCTCGCCACCGTCCCGGGCGCCTCCATGCCCTACCCGTACGGCGGCCTGCAGCGCCAGGTGCAGGTCGACCTCGACCCGGACGCCCTGCGCGCCCAGGGCCTCTCGGGCAGTGACGTCACCGCCGCGATCGCCGCGCAGAACCTCATCATCCCCGCCGGTACGGAAAAGATCGGTGGGCGCGAGTACTTCATCGCGGTCAATTCCAATCCGCGCACCATGGAGGAGCTCAACGAGCTGCCGGTCACCAGCCGCAACGGCAGCGTGATTTACGTACGCGACGTCGCGCACGTGCGCGACGGCTATCCGCCGCAGACCAACATCGTGCGGCGCGACGGCCACCGCGGCGTGCTCATGAGCGTGCTCAAGACCGGCAGCGCCTCGACCCTCGACATCATCAAGGACATCAAGGGGCGCATGCCCAGGATCAGGAGCTCGCTTCCGGATGGCTTCCACATCGACCTGATCGGCGACCAGTCGGTGTTCGTGCGCGCCGCCATTGCCGGCGTGGTGCGCGAAGCGGTGATCGCCGCCGCGCTCACCGCCCTGATGATCCTGCTGTTCCTCGGCAGCTGGCGCAGCACGGTCATCATCGCGATCTCCATCCCGCTGTCGATCCTCGCCTCCATCATCTGCCTGTCGGCGCTCGGCGAGACCATCAACATCATGACCCTGGGGGACTGGCGCTCGCGGTCGGCATCCTGGTCGATGACGCCACCGTCACCATCGAGAACATCAACTGGCACCTGGAGCACGGCGAGGACGTCGAAGCGGCGATTCTCAACGGCGCCCACGAGATCGCCGTGCCGGCGCTGGTCTCGACGCTCGCGATCTGCATCGTGTTCGTGCCCATGTTCATGCTCGCCGGCATCGCGCGCTTCCTGTTCGTGCCGCTCGCCGAGGCAGTCGTGTTTGCGATGCTGGCCTCGTACGCGCTCTCCCGGACGCTGATTCCGACCCTGGCGAAGTACTGGCTGCAGCGCCACGACGCCCACGCGGCGCCGCCGCGGGGACTCCTGGCGCGTTACCAACAGGCCTTTGAGAAGTGGTTCGTACGCGTGCGGGCACGCTATGAGCAGCTCCTCGGGCAGGCACTCGACGCCGGCATGCGTTTCGCCATGCCGTTCCTCGCCGCCATGGCGGCCACCGCGCTCTTGGCTTTTCCCTTCGGCCGCTACCTGCCCGGGCTCGGCCAGGACTTCTTCCCGAGCGTTGACGCCGGCCAGATCAAGCTGCACATCCGCGCACCGACCGGCATTCGCATTGACGAGACCGCGGCGCTGTGTGATCGCATCGAGGCGAGCATCCGCGAGATCATTCCGGCCAGGGAAATCGCCACCATCGTCGACAACGTAGGCGTGCCCTACAGCGGCATTAACCTCTCCTACTCGACCTCCGCGCCCGTCGGCCCCGGGGATGCCGATATTTTTGTGAACCTGACGCCCGAGCACCACGCGACGGCCGGCTACGTACGCTCGCTGCGCCGTGCCCTGCCGCAGGTGTATCCATCGACCATGTTCGCGTTTCTGTCCGCCGATATCGTCAGCCAGATCCTGAACTTCGGCCTGCCGGCGCCGCTTGATGTGCAGGTGTCAGGCTTCAACGTCGACGCGAACCGCAGCTACGCGCAAAGTCTGCTCACCAAAATGCGCGCGATTCCCGGAGCGGTGGACCTGAGGATCCAGCAGGCGTTCGATTACCCGCAGATCCGGGTCGATGTCGATCGCAGCAAGGCGGCCCTGCTCGGACTTTCGGAGCGCGATGTGGCCTCCGACCTGCTCGTCTCGCTGTCGGGGAGCTTCCAGACCTCCCCCTCGTTCTGGATTGATCCAAAGACCGGCAACCAGTACAACGTCACGACACAAACGCCGCAGTTCCGGCTGAACTCGCTGCAGGATCTGGCCACCACCCCGGTGACCGGTGCCGGCAGCTCGCAGCTGCTCGCCAACGTGGCCTCCTTCAGCCGCGCCGTGGTGCCTGCGGTGGTGAGCCACTACGACTCCACACCGGTCATCGATATCTACGGCTCGGTCCAGGGGGCGGATCTGGGCTTCATCGCGGCGCAGATCAACAAGCTCGTGGTGGAGACGCGCCACGAGCTGCCGCGCGGCTCGCAGGTCATCGTGCGCGGCCAGGTCAAGACCATGACCGACTCCTTCACGGGGCTTCTGATCGGGCTGGCGGGCGCGGTGGTGCTGGTGTACCTGCTGATCGTGATCAACTTCCAGTCGTGGCGCGACCCGTTCATTATCATCACCGCGCTGCCCGCGGCGCTCGCCGGCATCGTGTGGATGCTGTTCCTTACCCACACCTCGGTGAGCGTCCCGGCGCTTACCGGAGCCATCATGTGCATGGGCGTCGCGACGGCCAACAGCGTGCTGGTCATCAGCTTCGCGCGCGAGCGCATGCACGCGGGTGATGATGCGCGCCATGCCGCCATCACCGCGGGCGTGACGCGCTTCCGGCCCGTACTCATGACCGCCCTCGCGATGATCATCGGCATGCTGCCCATGGCCCTCGGACTTGGCGAGGGCGGCGAGCAGAATGCCCCGCTCGGGCGCGCCGTGATCGGCGGCCTCTTGTTCGCGACCGTGGCGACCCTGTTTTTCGTGCCCACTATCTTCACGCTGGTTCACGGACGCCGGAGCACCCCATGACCGACACCGCGCCGCCCGCCTCGAATGACCCCAACTCCCGGGCGCGCCGCTACGCCCTCATCGCCATCGGTTGCGCGCTGCTCCTCGCCTTGTGGGGTCTCGTCAGCCGCCTGAGCGCGCGTAACGCGCTCGAGCGCGAAGCCGCGAACGCCACCCTGGTCACCGTCGTGACCACCTCGCCGAGCCGCGGACCCACCTCCGACAATGTCGTGCTCCCCGGGAGCGTGCAGGCGTTCTACGAGGCGCCGATCTATGCCCGCACCAGCGGTTACCTCAAGGTCTGGTACACCGATATCGGCGCCAGCGTGAAAAAGGGCCAGGTGCTCGCCGAAATTGAAACCCCGGAGGTTGACCAGCAGCTGCGCCAGGCGCAGGCGGACCTGGGCACGGCCCAGGCCAACTACGACCTCGCACACACGACCAACGAGCGCTGGAAGGGACTGCTGGCCACCGAGTCCGTGTCCCAGCAGGACGCGGATCAGCGCGCCGGGGATGCGGCGGCCAAGGCCGCCGCGCAACGCTCGGCGGCGGCGAACCTGGCGCGACTGCGGGAACTGGAGTCGTTCAAGCGCGTGCTCGCGCCCTTTGACGGCGTGGTCACGCAACGCAATACCGATGTCGGCGCGCTGATCAACGCCGGCCAGGGGGGCGCAGCGCTGTTTAGGGTCGCGGACACCCACCGGCTGCGCATCTATGTGTCGGTCCCCCAGTTCTATGCCGCCGCTATCCAGCCGGGTGTCGCGGCGCAACTGCAGTTCGCCGATCGTCCCGGCAAGCACTATGCGGCCAGCGTCGCCTCCAGCGCCCGGGCGCTGGACGCCAACTCACGCACCCTGCAGGTGGAGTTGCAGATCGACAACGCGCGCGGTGAGCTCCTGCCCGGATCCTATGCGGAAGTGCACTTCGAACTCGGTGGCAATGTCAGCAGCCTGCGTGTGCCGGTCAACACGGTCCTGTTCCGCTCAGCGGGCCTGCAGGTGGCGACGCTCGATGAGCATCAGCACGTGCACCTCAAGAGCATCACCGTGGGGCGCGACTTCGGCACCGAGCTCGAGGTCCTGGCCGGCATCGACCCCGCCGACGTCCTGATTGTGAATCCGCCGGATTCGATCGCCGACGGCGCCGAGGTGCGCCTCGCGAAACCCCTGGCAGCGGTGCGCGCCGCGCAACCCTCGTGAAGGCGGCCGGTTCGTGAAGCACTGGCTGTTGGTGACGGGCATCGCCGCCGGCATGGCCGGCTGCTCGCTCGCCCCCCGCTACGCCCGTCCCGCGATGCCCGATCCGCCGCCCGCCTACAAGGAGACGGCCGGGTGGAAGGTTGCAACGCCCTCGGATGCAGTCCCGCGCGGGCAGTGGTGGAAGCAGTTCGAAGACCCACAGCTCGATGCGCTCGAGGACGAGCTTGCGCTCGCGAACCAGAGTCTGAAGGCGGCGCTGGCGCGCCTCGAACAGGCCCGGGCGCAAACGCGTATCGCACGCGCGGCATGGTTTCCGACCCTGACCGCGCAGGCGAGCGCCACCCGCGGCGAAACCTCCGTCTACGCACCGGGCTATTCCTCCGGGAAGTCTCGCACCGGGGACTCCTTCATCGCCGGCGCGGATCTGTCCTACGAAGTGGATCTCTTCGGTCGCATCCGTAACACGGTAGCCGGTGCCCGGGCCGCTGAAGCTGCGAGTGCCGGGGACGTGGCCGCGCTCAATCTCGCGCTGCACGCGGAACTTGCCAGCGACTACTTCGGCCTGCGTGGGCTTGACCGGCAGCAGGAACTCCTCGATCGCACGGTGGCCGATTACGCGCGCGCGCTGGCAGTTGACCCAGAACCTCTATCACGGCGGAGCCGCCGCGATCGCCGACGTACAGCAGGCGCAGACGCAGCTGGAGACCGCGCGCACCCAGGCCGAGGATACGCGCCTGCGACGCGCGCAAACCGAACACGCCATCGCGGTTCTCACCGGCAACGAGGCCAGCAGCTTCGGCGTGCCGGCCCGCGCCGGCGCCACGCAATTTCCATCTCCAGCCGTGGACCCGGGGTTGCCCTCGCAACTCCTCGAGCGGCGCCCGGACGTGGCCGCCGCCGAGCGGCGCGTCGCCGCCGCCAATGCCGCCGTCGGCGTAGCCCGCGCCGCCTACTTCCCGGTGTTCAGCCTTGCAGGCACCGCCGGTGCTGAAGGCACCACCTCGTCCAACTGGTTCAGCGCTCCGAGTCATTTCTGGTCGGTCGGCCCGCAGGCGCTCCTCACGGTGTTCGATGCCGGGGTGCACGCCGCCCAGTCCGCTGCCGCGCACGCCGCGTACGATGAACAGGTAGCCAACTACCGCGGCACCGTGCTAACCGCTTACCAGGACGTGGAAGACAATCTCGCGGCGCTGCGCCAGCTGCAGCGCGAGGACGTGAGTCAGGCGGCCGCGGTGGAAGCGGCGCAAGGCGCGCTGCGACAGGCGAACCTGCGCTACCAGGGTGGGATCGTCACTTACCTCGAAGTTGTCACGACCGAAAACGCGGCACTCGCCGCGCAGCTGGCGGCGGTCGACATCCAGGTGCGGCGCGTCAACGCCACCGTGCTGCTGGTCAAGGCGCTGGGCGGGGACTGGCGGGAAACACCACAATAAGCCGCCCGTTTCATCGTATCCTATACCCCCTACCCTATCGTGAGCGGGCGTGGAGAGCGCACTGACATGGGACATACGATTCAGGACAAGACCAAGCTGCTGCAACGGGTGCGGCGCCTGCGCGGCCAGGTAAACGCCATCGAGCGGGCGCTCGAGAAGGACGCCGACTGCGCCAAGGTCATGCAGCTCACGGTCTCCGCGCGTGGCGCGGCCACCGGGCTCATGGCGGAGCTTCTGGAGGATCATATTCGCGTGCACGTGTCGGACCCGACGCACGACCGCGATCGCGAGCGGGCGCGTGGCGCCAAACACCTCATTGAGGTCGTGCACGCCTACCTGAAATAAATGCACGGCAGTATCGCGGTCATGCCAGGCCTCCTGACATAGATGCCCCGCGTGCGCGGACGACGACCGACGCTGGCGCTGGCCGCGCTGGCCGTGTGCACCACGGCGTTGGCTGATCCGGCATTGCAGAGCGGGGCGGATCCCGGGGCACCAGCAATACCGGCGCAGCCGGCGCCGGCGAGCCACGCTCCCCAGCTGCTGGGTGCGCAATACACGTTTGTGGATCAGGAACAGACCGCCCTGCTGTCACCCTACCGGGGAAGGCTGAGCCTTCTGCCCGGGGGCGATCGCCAGCAGACCCACACTATCGGCCTCTACAGCGGCTGGGCGCCGCTCGACTGGGCGCAGCTGTACTTCGACACCGAGAAGTTCATGGGTGCGGGCGTGAGCAGCGCTACGGGGGTGGCTGGTCCGACCAACGGCGACGTGCTGCGCCAGGGCGCGCCCGGTCTGAAAAAAGAGTTCTACATCGCGCGCCTGTATGCGCGCCTCTTGCTGCCCCTGGGTGCCGCGACGACCGCCGTCACGCGCGCCCAGGACCAGATACCGGGCACCGAGG
The DNA here is from genome assembly GCA_963793895.1 of uncultured Gammaproteobacteria bacterium. Classification (GTDB taxonomy): domain Bacteria; phylum Pseudomonadota; class Gammaproteobacteria; order Steroidobacterales; family Steroidobacteraceae; genus 13-2-20CM-66-19. Next base: position 173,960 of record CAWCBV010000003.1, on the reverse strand, counting down.
CCGACACGCGTCTGGAGCTGAAGCTCGGACGGCTCGCAGTCTCCGATGACTTCGACCGCAACCGCTACGCAGGCGCCGCACGCACCCAGTTCATGAACACCGCGCTGTGGCAGAACACTGCCTGGGACTACGCTGCCAACACGCGCGGCTATACGGACGGTGTCGTTATCGCGTACGTCAGTCCCGCGTGGTCGCTGCGCTACGGCATATATCGCATGCCGTTGTTCGCCAACGGCCAGACCCTGGAGACACTCGACCGCGCCCGCGGTGAAAATCTGGAACTCACCCTGGCATCTGCGGCGACCGGCACAATCGTGCGCCTGCTTGCTTATCGTAATACCGCGCGCATGGGCGACTATGCCCAGGCGCTCGCGCTTGCCGCGGCCAGTGGCGCCGTACCGAACATTGCCGCCGATGATGCCGAGGGACGCCACAAGGTGGGAGCCGGGGTGAATCTCGAGCAGCCGCTGGCTGATGAAGGCGAGAGCGGGCTGTTTCTGCGACTCGGTTGGAACGACGGCAAGACCGAGGACTTCGCATTCACCGAGGTCGACCGGCACGCGAGCCTCGGCGGACAGATCTCCGGCGCGCACTGGGGCCGCGCCGACGACCGGCTGGGCGTAGGCCTGGTGCACGAGGAAATCTCACCCGAGCACCGCGACTATCTCGCCGCTGGCGGCAGCGGGTTTCTCCTTGGCGATGGACGCCTCAACTACCGCCCCGAGGAGATTTTCGAAACCTACTATCGGGCGCAGTGGTCCTTCTCACACGCGGCTGACACCCTGCGCGTCCAGCTCAGCCCGGACTTCCAATACATCCAGAACCCCGGTTACAACCAGGATCGCGGACCGGTACGCTTCTACTCGCTGCGGCTGCACCTCGAGTACTGAGGTTGGCCCCGTTGATCATGACTGGCGCGGGGCTAGCCGCTGCGGGTGCTGTCGTGCCACAGATGCAGGGTGTCGGATTCTTTTTGCGCGTCGAGGCCCGCGCGCAGCTTAGCCTGCCTTTCTGCCGGCAGCGTCTTAAACCACGCGAGCGTGTCGCGCACCGTTTCCTCCAGCGGGCGCGGACGCAACCCAGTCTTACGGGCCGCGTCGGTCGCGCTGAGGGAGCCGCCCGCGGTTTCGCCCTTGCTGGGCAACCAGGGCGTCAGTCCGCTCCCGAGCAGGCCGAGCTCCTCGGCCTTCCAGTGCGCCGCGAGGAAGTCCTCCGGCACCCAGGTTACCTTGGTGCCAGCCTGTGGTGAGGCACGTTCGCTGCTGCTCACGAGCGCACCCATCGTGAAGGCGCGCGGAGCCGAAATGGCATTGAAGTAACCGTTGGTGCGCTTTTCCGCCAGTTGCATCATCCAGGCCGCAAGATCACGCACGTCGATCACCTGAATGGGATCCTGCGCAGTTCCCGGCGCCAGCATCTCCCCACCCCTGGACGCGCGCACCGGCCAGTACGTGAAACGATCGGTCGGGTCGCCGGGACCGACGATGTAGCCGGGTCTGACGATGCTGAGCCGTCCTTTGAATGCGTCAGCCACGTACTGCTCGCATAGCGCTTTCATCGGCCCGTAGGTCTCCTTCGTGACCTGCTCGGCGTTGGGATCAGCGAGCTGCACTCCCGTCGGGGAATGCTCGTCGTTCGGCCTGGCAAAGCTTGCGTAGGCGGCGATGCTCGAGATGTAAAGGCAATAGCCTACTGAGGGCGCCAGCAGCTCATTGGACAGCTTGACGTACTTCGGGACGTAACCGGTGTCGTCGATCATCACGTCCCACTTGCGTCCGCGCAGTGAGTCGAGCTGACCCTTGCGATCCCCGATCAGGGTTTCGACATTCGCGACTCCCTCGGCCGCGGTCTTGCCACGGTTGAAATGCGTCACCTTCCAGCCGCGCTGCAGGGCTTCCTGAGTCAGCGCCGGACCAATGAAGCCGGTGCCACCGAGAATCAACAATGTCCTGGGCTTGGCATCGGCCGCCCGCACAGGCGGCAGCAGCGCGCCTGCGACGGCCCACGTAGACAGCTGCAGTACATCACGGCGGGTGGTCATGGCGCGTTCTCCTAACTTATTCGTCGAACAGGGTGGCTTCATCACTGTACGTTGACCACCATCGGGGAGCCGCACTGCTCGCTAGCGACGCTGGCCCTCACCGCCGAGCCAACGGTACGCGATGCCGGCGAGGCCGGCACCGAGCAGGGGTGCAACCCAGAACAGCCACAGCTGCTGCAGCGCCCAGCCGCCCACGATGAGTGCCGGTCCGGTGCTGCGCGCCGGGTTAACCGAGGTGTTGGTAACCGGGATGCTGATCAGGTGTATCAGCGTGAGTCCCAGTCCGATCGCAATGGGCGCGAACCCTTGCGGGGCGCGTGCATCGGTCGCGCCCAGGATGATGATGAGAAACATGAAGGTCATGACGACTTCACACACGAGGCCCGCCAGCAGCGAATAGCCGCCCGGGGAATGCTCGCCGTAGCCGTTGTTCGCAAGTCCCGCGCTCAGGTCAAAGCCGGCCTTGCCACTCGCGATCAGGTACAGGACGGCCGCGGCCACGCAGGCGCCGAGGAGTTGCGCGATCACGTAGGCAGGCAGATCGGCGGCCTTGAAGCGCCCGCCGACCATGAGTCCGAAGCTAACCGCGGGATTCAGGTGACAGCCGGAGATGTGGCCGATGGCGTAGGCCATGGTCAGCACCGTCAGCCCAAACGCCAGGGCGACGCCCAGAAGCCCGATGCCCACGTGTGGAAATGCCGCCGCGATCACGGCGCTTCCACAGCCCCCGAGCACCAGCCAGAACGTCCCGATGAATTCCGCGACCGCGCGATTCGAAAGCGACATGTTGCTCCCCCGCACGCCCCTGACATGCCTGCAACAGTACAATACCAAGATATGCGCAACCATGGCGGCTCGGGACGCACCCTGCTCCTGCTCAGCGCCATCCTCGGGTGGCTCGGACTCGCGCTGCAACTCATCGTGTCGGCGCGCCTGAGCGCGGCCGCCGGGCGCTCACCCCTCGCCGGGGTCCTCGATGCCTTGTGTTATTTCACCGTCCTGACGAACCTGCTGACGGCGCTCGTCGCGACGCTGGGGGTCACCGGCGCGAAGGGGTTTTTTGCATCCTCCGGCACCCGCGCCGCGACCGCGGTCTACATCTTCGTGGTCGGCCTCATCTACACGCTGCTCTTGCGCACGCTGTGGGCGCCGAGCGGCCTGCATAAGATCGCGGACGCGATCCTCCATGACCTGGTGCCGCTCGCGTATACCCTGTGGTGGGTTGGTTTCGCCCCGAAGGGCGGCCTGCGCTGGGTGCAGCCACTGCGCTGGCTCGCGTACCCGCTGGCTTACTTTGCGTTCTCGGTGGTGTTGGGATCGCTCACCGGCCGCTACCTGTATCCCTTCGTCGACCTCGGCGCGCTCGGGGTCGCAGCGCTGCTTCGCAATGCGGTGCTGCTCGGGATGCTCTTCTGGATCCTGGGCCTGGCAGCGGTCGGACTCGGTCGCGGTCTCTCGCGCGCGCAGCGCGCACCGTAACAAGGCCCCGGGCGCGGGAGGTGCTCACCCCCCTCGCCCGTAGCCTGATGCCCGTCAGCCCCTCGGCCCGTGCACGTCGTCCTGCGCCTGACCTTCCGCTTTCTTCACCTCAGCGCGTGCGTTGGCGTCGGGTTTCAGCGCATGGATTGCCGCCCCGAGCCCCTGGCCGCCGGTCACCTTGGACTTAAGGTCCGCGAACGGGATACTCAGGTTCTGCGACGCGTGCAACGAGGCCGCGCAATCCTTCACGCTCTTGAATCCCGTGCAGGCCTCTTCCGTGCTCATGCCCGCGGGCACCAGCGCCGCCAGATGCGTGCGGGGCGAGGACGGCCCCTCCTGTTGCGCCGATGACTGTTCGGCTTGCTGCTGCTGCATCTGCTGCTGCCGTGCGGCCTGTTCAGACTGCACCGACTGCTCCCCGGGCCCTGCGCCCCAGGCGAGGGACGCCAGTCCCAGGGCGGCCGTGGCCGCCAACATAGTTGAAAAATACTTCATGACACACCTCCGTGCGTGAGCGAAGACCTGCTGGGGTTTTGCGAGCTCATCCGATGAGCCTCCCGTGCTGACCGATTTGTTCCGCAATGGCTTGCCCGCGCGACGACTGCGAACGTCCCTGTTCACCAAGCCACCGCGCGGGCAATCCGTACGGTCAGCGTGCGGCCATATAAATCCATTTGACCCGGCACGGCAACGTGTCGGCATTAGGAGGCGTCGGTATTTCCCGACGGCTCAGTGCACGCGCGCGAAATCGATGAAGCCGCGTTGCACGTCGGTGTGCGTGAGTTGCACGCGCAGCGTATCGCCGACGTCCACGCCGTCGAATCCCTTGACGAGACGGCCTTCCGCCAGCGGCTGCCGGATGCGCACCCAGGTTCCCTTGTCGGAGGCACCGGTAACCAGGGCGTCGAACTGTTGTCCCACGCGCGACTCGAGCAGCAGCGCCGCGGCGGACTTCGCGATCTGGCGCTCGACCTTGGCGGCGTTGCCTTCCTGGGCGGTGCAGTGCGCGGCGAGCGTGCGCAGCTGGTCATCGCTGTATGGTGCCGGGCTTGCGGCGAGCGCTGCCTTGACGAGCCGCAGCGTGAGCACATCCGGATAACGTCGATTGGGTGCCGTCGCGTGGGTGTAATCATTCACGGCCAGTCCGAAGTGGCCTTCAGCCTTCTGGCCGGGCTGCTTCAACACGTACTCGCCGGCACCGAGAAGTTTTACGATTGCCAGCGACAGGTCCGGAAAGCGCTCCGGGGCCGCCTGCTGGCGCTTGACGAGAAAGGCGCTGAGCGCGCGCACATCCGGCGTCGCGGGCAGGGTTTCCCCCAGGGCTTTGGCGAGTTCCACGATCCGGCTCCAGCGCTCCGGCTCGCGCAGCACGCGGCGCAGCGATGAGCATCCCTTGCTCTCCAGGAACCTCGCGACCACCCCGTTGGCGGCGATCATGAAGTACTCGATGAGTTCCTTGGCGCGATTGTCCTCGTCGGCCTTCAGATCAACGAGCGCGGCGTTCTCGAACACCGCCTGGGCCTCGAGCGTGGTGAGCCCGAGCGACCCCTGCGCCTGTCGCACGCGCTTCAGCGCCTGCGCGACGCCATCCTGGATGCGCAGCTGCTGGTCCATGCCGGCCACGGACGCGACCCGCGCGGGCGCCGGTCCCTTGCCGTCGAGCCAGGCGGCGACGCTGTTGTAGGCGAGCTTGGCGCGATTCACCACCCGCGCCCGGTACACATCGGAGGCCGTTACCGAGCCATCCGGCGCGATGCTCATGTCAATGACGAAGCTCAGGCGATCCTGGTCTTGCGCAAGACAGGTGAGGTCCGTGGACAGTTTTTCCGGAAACATCGGGTAGATTCTGGCGGCCGTGTACACCGAAGTCGTGTTGGTACTGGCGTGAGCATCCAGCGCTGAGCCGGGGGCGACGGTGGCATCAACATCGGCGATCGACACCAGGATTTTCACCACGCCGCCGGCGAGCGGCTGCGCTACCGACAGCTGATCCAGGTCACGCGAGTCGTCGTTGTCGATCGAACACCACAGCAGTGAGCGCAGATCGCGGATCTGCCCGCCGCTTTCGGTGGCGGCGCCGGTGATGGCCTGCAACTGTGCGAGCGCGGCGGGTGAAAAGTCCGGCTCGAGTCCCTGCTCGAGCATCGCGCGATGCGCAAGGCTCACGAGCTCGGAAGTTTTGTCCTGTGGCATCGGCCGCATGATACCCGGAAAGCGAAGGGCGCCACGGATCCTTCCTGGCGCCCCTCTCCCTAAACGGCGCGGCCTTCAGTGCCGCGCCGCAAGTTGTCAACTTCCTGTCACAGACATCGGCGCCGTGCCGGTGTAGTACACGATCACGTACGCCTTGAGTGAGCCGGCCTGCGGCACGGCGTAGACCTTGACGAGCGCGCCCGTGGCGAGGCCGCTGGTGATGGCCGCAAGGCCGGTGCTGGTGGTGATGTCGATCGGGCTCACGGTGATCACACCGTTGCTGCGGTCGACCTGGTACGCAAGCGTCGCTGAGCCTGCGGTCGTGCTCACCTCGACCAGCGCCGCGCTCGTGCCACCCGCCACCGACATCGCGAAACTGTTGCCGGCAAACGCGCTGCTGACGGTGCCGAGCGGCACGGGGGTCGGCATGAGTATCGCGTCCGAGAGTGACCAGCCCGTGGGGTTGGACATGTCGGCCCAGCGCGCAGCGCTTACGCCCCAGGCGCTCAGGTTGCCGACGCTGCCGCCGAAGCTCACCCCGCCATTGGTCGCGGCGACGAACTGCGGGATGGCATCGCCACCGCTGGTCAGCAGGGTCGGGTAGGTAAAGTTCCACCACTTGAAGCCCACGAGCGGATTGCCGTTGTCATCCTGACCGTTGGCGGAGCCCGCATTGATGTAGTCGAGGGTGACCGAGTAGTCGTCAGTGGCGATGGCAAACTGGCGCGTGTAGGTAAAGTCGGTGGTGTTTGCCGCCGAGATCCACCCTGCGTAAGCCGCGGTCTCGATATCAATCGTCTGCGCCACGAGCGGCGTCGCCAGGGGGTCCACGACGCTCACGTGCACCTTGAAGCCGCGCACCAGGTCCTCGGCGGCGAGAAAGCCCGTGCCGGTGCCGATCGGCGTGGCATCGGCGAGCGCATCCGCGGGGGTGCGGAAGAAGAACTGCGTGTTGGCGTCCACGGTCACCGGCACACCGACGCCGGATTCGTTGGCGACCGTGACGATGTCGGTGGCCGCATCGACGTGCAGCACGTGGCCTTCGGGGCTGAGCCACACCTTGTTGAAGGCGGTGCTCGCCCAGATGCGTACCGCCACCAGCGTGCCATCCTCCTGGTAGCGCGCGGCGATGCGCACGTACTTGCCGTCGAGCGTCGACGCGACGCTCGAGAAGTCCTTGATCACGTTGCGGGTCTTCGCGTCCAGGTCGTAGAAGATCGTGCCGTTGGCGGCATCGGCGAGGATCTGCAGGGACAGGGAGCTTGAGATCGCCGTTTCCGGATTCACGATCGGGAAACTCGGGAAGTCCCTGGTGATGGCGATGGAGGCATTGTCGGCAGCGACGCTGCTCACCGTGCCATAGGTGTGGCGCAGCACCAGCCGCGCCAGATCATGCACGCGGTGCGGGCGCACCGGTCCGTTAAAGTTGACGGCCCACAAGGTCGCACCGTCCGCCGCGGGCGGCGTGTGACCGACGATGAATGCCGGGTGCGCGAGATCGAACTCAAGATCAAGCGCGTCGTTGCTGCCGCTGGTGACGGTCAGCGGGGAATCGAAGCTAACCTGCAGCGGCACGGTGTAGTTGCCGGCGCTGCCGTGCTTGCCCTGGATCTGGATCAGGTTCGAAGCGATGGTGGTTCCGGCGGCGACCGGGAAACCGCTCTCGGGGTCTGCCGAGACCGTCAACATTACATCGCCGGGATTGGCGCTCAGAGTGAGGCTGGCGCCACTGTAAGTGCCGACCGGCACGCTGGCATTGCCGAGAATCTCCGCGATCTGGTCAAGCTGTTCGAGATTGACATAGGGCGCCGGGGCGGGAGCCGTCCAGACCGTCACCGCACTGCCGCCACCCTGGGGCACGAGCGCGATGCTTAAGACCCGCACCCCGATAGTGGCCCAGTCGTCCGAGGAAGCGTCGCTGATCATCACGGGCACTGAACCGGTGTTCGCGCCCATGCCACTCGAACTGGAGCCGGACCCGCCGCCACAGGCGCTGAGCGTCGCAGCAATCCCAACCAGGAGTGACGTGCCAATCGTCCGTCGCAACATAATGCGGTTCATGATGACTTCCCTGCTCGCGTTGCATGCCGCGGGAATGCGGCTTCGTGCTTACAGCGAGTGAGAGGCAAGTTGGTTGACGTGCGCCCGGCGCGGCACGGCCGCACTGTCGCGGGTCAACGACACAGCCGCAGAGTGGTTCTCTTATCTATTCTTCGCTGCGCAGCCATTGCGTCACGTAGCGCTTGCCCTGCTCACACGCGTCGGCGAGAAGGAGCCCCTGCGCAAGTCCGGCCGCGATTGCGGCAGCCAACGCGCAACCGGTACCGCGCTGCGTGCGAGACACACGCGCTGCGGTGAGCAGGCGCAGACTCTCGCCGGAGACGAGCACGTCAACCGCCGTGTCGCCGGAGGCGTGACCGCCTTTAAGCAGCACGGCAGCCGGTCCAAGATCCAACAATGCGCGCGCCTGCCGCTGCACCTCGGCGAGCGTCGTCGCGGGCTTCTCACCCAGCAGCAGCGCCGCTTCCGGAATGTTCGGCGTCAGGAGTGTGGTGCGCGGCAGCAGCTCGTGGCGCAGCGCCTCGCGCCCTGGCGCATCCAGAAGCGCAGCCCCGGAAGAGGCAGCCAGCACCGGGTCCAGCACCAGCGGCACGATGTTGCGGGGTGGCAGAGCCTGCGTCACCGCCCGCACCGTCGCCGCGCTGCCCAGCATGCCGATTTTAATCGCCCCCACACGGCGGCCCGCAAAAGCCGCGCCGATCTGCGCACTCAGCACGGGCACGGGCACCAGGTGAATCGCCGTCACCAGCTGATCCGTCTGGGCCGTTACGGCAGTCACGGCGCACAGCACGTCGCAGCCGAAGTGCGCCAGCACCTGCACATCGCGCGTCAGCCCGGCTCCGCCACTGGAGTCGGTCGCGGCGATGACGAGGACCGCGGTCACTCGCCGAGCGCGATCAGCGCGACGTTGTGATGGCCCTGGGCGGTGAGTGCCCGCGCGGCGCGCCAGGCGCGCACGCCGGTGCGACAGCACAGGATGACGCGCGGCCCGGGCGGCACACTCACGCGCGCGCTCTCCAGCGCCTCGACATCGGTACGCAGCGCCGCGGCAAAAGGCGAGCGGGGCGCTTCCGTGAGACTGCGCAGATCAATCACCAGATCCTCCGGAGTCACGTCCCCAGGATCGATGAAGCGTAATACCGGTCCTTGCGGCTCCGCTGCGCCCTGGAACGAAAAGTCCCCCACGTGCAGGGTGCGAAAATCCACCGACAACAGCCGCCCCAGCACCGGCGGTTTAAGATCGAGCAACACCGCGAGCGTCAGGTGCGCCTGCAGGGTCCCCATGACACCGACCGCCGTGCCCAGCACACCCGAGTCTGCACAGGAGCCACCCTGCCGCGGCATTTCGGGAAACACGGCACGGTAGCTCGGCGCGCTGCCGCAGAACACCCCGACGTAGCCCTTAAGTGCCAGGACCGATGCGCTCACCAGCACACGGCCCGCGCGCCGGCAGGCATCACTCAGGATATAGGTAACCGCGAACCTGTCCGCCGCATCCACGACGAGATCGGCGGCCGCGACCAGGCGCGTCGCGTTGCCCGCGGCAACCCGGGTGGCAACGGCCTCGATCTGCAGCGCGGGGTTTAGTTGCAGCAGCGCCGCGCGTGCCGCCGCCACTTTCACAAGGCCGATGTCGCTCATGCGGTACAGCGGCTGACGGTGGAGGTTGGATTCTTCGATGCGATCAGGATCCACGAGCGTGAGGCGCCCGACTCCCGCCGCGGTCAGATATTCGAGCACCGCGCAGCCTAGGCCCCCTGCCCCCACCACCAGCACGTGCGCGGTGGCGAGCCGCGCCTGGCCATCGACTCCGACCTCCGGGAGGATCATCTGCCGCGCATAGCGCTCGCTCATGATCACGCCGCCGCCGCAGTTGCAGCGGCCGCCGCCGCCGCGAGCCACGCGCGTGCGCGCGCCTCTGGATTCGCATCGCGCACGATGTCGGTTACGACCGCGGCCACATCGGCGCCGGCGGCAAAGACACCCGGGAGGCGCTCGAGCGTCAGTCCGCCGATGGCCACCAGCGGCACGGCCGCCACCCGTCGCTTCCATTCGCTGATGCGCGCCAGTCCCTGCGGCGCCCAGGGCATGACTTTCAGCAGCGTCGGGTAGATGGGACCGAGTGCGATGTAGTCGGGCCGCAGGCGCAGCGCCCGTTCCAGTTCCGCATCGTCATGCGTGCTGACTCCTAAGCGCACACCGGCACGGCGCAGCGCCGGCAGGTCCGCACCCTCGAGGTCCCCCTGGCCTAAGTGCACGAAGTCGCAGCGCTCTTGCATGGCAAGGCGCCAGTGATCATTCACGACCAGCTGCACGCCCGTCAGGACACAGACTTCGCGCGCCGCGCGGATTTGCGCGCGCGCGTTGGCAGCTGGCACATCCTTGATGCGCAATTGCACGAGCCGCACGCCGGTGGCGGCCAGGCGCCCGACCCAGGCGGCGCTGTCCACAATCGGGTAAACCCGCGGCAGATTCATCGCCGGAACGCCGTGCCGATCACGGGCGTCGAGGGCGCTGCAAAGTCCCGTGCGGCGATGGGTCCTGCCTCCCAGGCCGCCCGTCCCGCCTCCACGGCCAGCGCGAACGCTGCCGCCATGGCCACCGGCTTCATCGCCTGGGCCACGGCGGTGTTGATCAGCACCGCATCGCAGCCGAGTTCCAACGCCTGCGCAGCGTGCGACGGCAACCCCAGGCCCGCATCGATGATGAGGGGAATTTCCGGAAAGTGGGCGCGCAGTGTCCGCAAGCCAAAGAGGTTGTTGAGTCCCCGGCCGGAGCCGATCGGTGCGCCCCAGGGCATGAGCACGCGGCAGCCGGCCGCGATGAGACGCTCCGCCACCACCAGGTCCTCGGTCGTGTAGGGAAACACTTCGAACCCTTCCGCGGCCAGGATCCGCGCCGCCTCGGTCAGCGCGAACACATCCGGCTGCAGCGTGTCGTCCTCGCCGATGACTTCGAGCTTGATCCATGGCGTGCCAAACACCTCGCGCGCCATATGCGCGGTCGTGAGGGCCTCCTTCACTGAGTGGCAGCCGGCGGTGTTGGGCAGCACGCGTACCCCGAGCTCGCGGATGAGCGACCAGAACGCCTGGCCGGAGCGCTCCCCGCCCGACTCGCGGCGCAGCGACACCGTGACGATTTCCGCCCGCGCGGCGCGCACCGCCTCGGCGAGCACGGCGGGCGAGGGATAGCGGGCCGTCCCCAGCAGCAACCGCGAAGCGACCTCGATTCCGTACAGCCTGAGCATCTAGCCGCCCTGCATCGGCGCGAGCACCTCGACGCGATCCCCGTCCGCGAGCAGCGTGCCGGCGCGCGCCCCGGTGGCGATGAACTCGCCGTTGACGGCGGTGCTCACCACCGCTTCCCCGTAGCCCAGTTCCACGAGCACCGAGTCCAGTTCCGCGGCGCTGGACTCACGCCAGACGCCGTTGACGAGAATCCTCATCCGTCACCTCCGGAAAATGCCGGCCGTTGAGCAGCATCTGCGCTGCACGCCGGGCGAGCGCCGGTGCCAGCAGGAAGCCATGCCGGTACAGGCCGTTGACGTACAGCGCAGCGCCGACCCGGCGGATGCGCGGCAGGTTGTCGGGGAAGGCAGCACGCACCCCGGTGCCGATCTCCAGGATCTGCGCCTCGCCAAACGCCGGGTGCAGCGCGTACGCCGCCGACAGCAGCTCCAGCATGGAGCGCGCGCTGATGCGCGTGCCCTCATCGCTTTCAATCATGGATGCGCCAACCATGTACACACCGTCCCCGCGCGGTACGACATACACCGGCAAGCGCGGATGCAGCACCCGCAGCGGGCGCCTGAGGGCGAGCTCCGGCAGGCGCAGCAGCAGCATCTCCCCCTTCACGCCCCGCAGATCCGTGAGCGCCTCGCGCGCCGCGAGTCCGCGGCAATCAATCGCCACCTGTCCTTTAGTGGGGGCGGCCTGCCCCTCGACGCCGAAGCGGATGCTCACCCCCAAGTCAATGAGCCTCGTCGCCAGCGCCGTGAGCGCGGCACGCGGATCGAGGTGCGCTTCGGAGGCGAAGTACAGCGCGCGGCCGAATCGGCCCTGGAGCTCAGGCTCCAGCGCCGCCAGTTCCTCGCCACCCAACTCCTGGAATTCCCCGGTGCGTCGCGCGAACTGCTGCAGTTCCGCAAGATCGCGGCCGTGGGCGACGACCAGCGTGCCGTTCGCGACGGTCCCCGGGAAACGCTCGCGCCACCAGGAGATGCTTTCGGCTCCAAGCTGCGCGATCACCGGCGTCGCGCTCTCAAGCTCGCACCACGGCGCGAGCATGCCGCCGGCGAACCACGAGCAGCCGGCGCCGGGAAGGCCGGGGGCGCGTTCCAGCACTTCGACGCTCGCGCCGCGCTCGGCAAGCTCGAGCGCGCAGGCGAGTCCCGCGACACCGGCACCGATGACCGTAACGCGCATCGCTTACGCGTCCTTGCCGCTCACGTTGAGAGACTTCGCCACCACCTCCGCCGGCACGTACAGCTCTCCACCTCCGGCGCGGAACTTCTCCGACATGTCGCGCATGCCCTGCGCGCGAGCCTCGGCGCGCACCTCGTGCGAGATGCGCATGGAGCAGAACTTCGGCCCGCACATGGAGCAAAAGTGCGCGACCTTGTGGCCCTCCTTCGGCAGCGTAGCGTCGTGGAAGGCACAGGCGGTATCGGGGTCGAGCGACAGGTTGAACTGGTCCTGCCACCGAAAATCAAACCGCGCCCGCGACAGCGCGTCATCCCGCGCCCGGGCGCCGGGGTGACCCTTGGCAAGGTCCGCCGCGTGCGCGGCGATCTTGTAGGTGATGACGCCGGTCTTGACGTCGTTGCGATCGGGGAGTCCCAGGTGCTCCTTGGGCGTGACGTAGCACAGCATCGCCGTTCCGAACCAGCCGATCATCGCCGCCCCGATGGCCGAGGTGATGTGGTCGTAACCGGGCGCGATGTCAGTGGTCAGCGGCCCTAAGGTATAAAACGGCGCTTCGCCGCAGACCTGGAGCTGCTTGTCCATGTTCTCCTTGATCTTGTGCATCGGCACATGCCCCGGGCCCTCGATCATCACCTGGCAGTCGTGTCGCCAGGCGACCTGGGTCAGCTCCCCCAGGGTCTCAAGCTCGGCGAACTGCGCGGCGTCGTTGGCGTCCGCGATGGAGCCCGGACGCAGGCCATCGCCGAGGGAGAAGCTCACGTCATAGCTGCGGCAGATTTGGCAGATTTCCTCGAAGTGTTCGTAGAGGAAGCTCTCCTGGTGGTGCGCCAGGCACCACTTGGCCATGATCGAGCCGCCGCGCGAGACGATGCCGGTGACGCGATTCACCGTGAGCGGCACGTACGCCAGGCGCACCCCGGCGTGGATGGTGAAATAGTCCACGCCCTGTTCGGCCTGCTCGATGAGCGTGTCGCGGAATATTTCCCAGCTCAGGTCCTCGGCGACGCCACCGACTTTCTCCAGCGCCTGGTAGATCGGCACCGTGCCGATCGGCACCGGTGAGTTACGCAGGATCCACTCGCGGATGGTGTGGATGTTGCGCCCCGTGGACAGGTCCATGACCGTGTCCGCGCCCCAGCGGATCGCCCATACCAGCTTGTCCACTTCTTCGGCCGTGGATGAGGTGACCGCGGAATTGCCGATGTTGGCGTTGATCTTCACCAGGAAGTTGCGCCCGATGATCATGGGCTCGGATTCCGGGTGATTGATGTTGGCGGGCAGAATGGCACGTCCGGCGGCGATCTCCGCGCGCACGAACTGCGCCGTCACATATTGCGGAATACTCGCGCCCCAGGAGTTGCCGTCGGGCTCACCAGAGGCCTCGCGCTGCGCGCGGCCGCTGTTTTCGCGGATCGCGACGTACTCCATCTCCGGGGTAATGATGCCGGCACGCGCGTACGCGAGTTGCGTCACCGCCTTGCCGCCGCGCGCCCGCAAGGGTGAACCCTGGCGCGGAAATTCCGGCGCCGCCTTGCCGCCGGCGCTCAGGCCATTGTCGACGGGCACCACCTGCCGCCCGGGGTACTCCTCGACGTCCCCCCGGGCGCGAATCCACGCCGAGCGCAGAGCCGTAAGACCGCGCTCGATATCGATGCTGACCGCGGGGTCGGTGTAGGGACCGGAGCAATCGTAGACCGCCAGTGGCGGCTCGCCGGCAGAAGGGTGCAGCGCAATCTCGCGCATGGGCACGCGCAGACCGGCGTGAATCGTGCCCGGCAGGTAGACCTTGCGCGACGCGGGTAAGGATTCGTGGACGACTTTCAGCTGGGCATTCATCGGAACACTCCTGTGGCGCGAAAAGCCGCGCGGGAGATCCTCGAAAATGCCGCCGCGAAAACTTCCCTACGCCAGCATTAACTGGATCAGGTTCAAGGGTCGCCATGCCGCGCCTGCCTCCAGGCGCCCGCTGGCCTCTCAGCCCCCTGCCGGGGCTCCCCTAGCTCGACCCGGAAAGTAGTACGCCGGCGGGCGGCGGTCAATACGGCTGTCGGCGTGTCCGTGCTAACCTCACCGGGCCCCAGCGCGCACCTAGCGCCGGATACGGAAAAATATGCGCTGCTTCGAAATCCTCGCCTTCGCCGTGGTGTCCATTGGCACGAGTGCGTTCGCGTTCGCGGCCCCGCCTGCGACTCCTGCGGCAGCGCCCGCTCCGGCGGCCGCGCCCGTCGCCTCCGCAGAGACCGGCCTTGCAGCCGTGTACAGCGACCGCCTGAATCACCACAAGACCGCCAGCGGCAAGGTGTACGACCGCAACGAGCTGACCGCGGCACACAAGACGCTGCCCTTCGGCACCCGGGTGAAGGTGACCAACACCCGAAACGGCAAGAGCGTCGTGCTGACGATCACCGACCGGGGGCCGCGCGAGGCCGACCGCATTCTCGACATCTCCCCCGCCGCGGCGCACGAGCTGGGATTCCTGGGCGGGGGCCTGGGGCAGGTGAAGCTCGAGGTGGTCTCCGGGACCTGACACGGCGCGATGGCTTCCTGGCAGATCTGGGCGCTGATGTCCGCGGCATTTGCCGCGCTCACCGCCATATTCGCCAAGGTCGGGGTTGCGCACATGAACCCCGACGCCGCTACGCTCATCCGCACAGCCGTCATTCTCATCGTGCTCACCGGCATGGTCGCCGCCACGCGGCAGTTTCCGGCGCTCGCGGGCGGGTCCGCGCGCACCTACACCTTCCTGGTGTTGTCAGGACTTGCGACCGGCGCGTCGTGGGTGTGTTACTTCCGCGCCTTGCACGCCGGGGATGCGGTGCGCGTCGCGCCGCTCGACAAGCTCAGCGTCGTGCTCGTGGCGGTGTTCGGAGTCGCCTTTCTGGGCGAGCGGCTATCGCCCGTCAACTGGCTGGGCGTCGTGCTGGTCGCCGCCGGCGCCTGGTTTGTGACGCTGCGGGTGTAGCGGCGCGGCTCGCGCCTTAGCTAAGCTGCCCGCCGCCGTGACTGGAGTGTCCGCCCTTGCGGCCGGCTTCGGCCGCCAGCTCCGGGTGCTGCGAAAAACTGCGCTTCTCATCGGGGACGCTCTGGCCGCCCTTGCGCCCGGCCTGCGCCGCCAGCACGCGGTTCTTGGAGAAGCTGCGCTTGGAGCCCGGCACACTCTGGCCGCCCTTGCGCCCGGCTTCCGCGGCGAGCGTGCGGTTCTGCGAAAAACTGCGCTTCTCATCCGGTACGGACTTGCCGCCCATGCTGGCTATCTGCCGTTGCCGGTCCGTGTCCATGGACGCGAAGCCGCGCTGCGAGGTACGCCCTTCATGACTCGTAATGGCCATTGCTCTTCTCCTGCCGCACACCGTCTTCCTGCCCTGCAGCATACCCCTCATAAGTGACACGCGAAATGCACCGTACGGCTGCGCTTAAGGTGCCGTCGCACACCCCGAAACGGGTCCGCCTCCTTATTCAGGGCATCAGGCGGTCTATGACGAGACTCGCCTGCTCGTCCTGCCCCACCCTGTAAGTGAGTTCCCCGAATGGATCCCCGCTTGCGCCCACTGGGTTTCCGGAGCGCGCGATCCGCGCCACCACCTCAACCGTCGTTCCCGCACCGATGACCCTTCCCGGGATCATGGAGTCGGCGGCCGTCAGCTCCACGTCCTGGGGGAAGTGGCTCGCCAGGCGCTTCACGGCGAGCGGGGGACCAGCCAGCTGTGGATTGCGGACGAAGACGAAGAGCGGAAAGTCGCCGGTCTGCGTGCTGAGTCGGGGCGAGAGCGTCACCCGCACGCGCACGGCCGCGGCGCCGGGGGCACCAGGTGTGGCGGGGGTGGCGGGCGCGCCCGGGCCTGCGAGCCGTGCATCGATAGCAGCGATCTGCTGCACGAGAATCGTCCGGATGTTGTCCGGGGGATTGAGCGCGAGAATTTTCGTGAAGCGTTGCCGCGCCAGCGGCAGCTCCCCGCGGCGTGCCGCCACCATGGCACCCAGGAAAAGCGCCTTGCCGGAGTCGGGCGCCACGATCAGCGCCCGCTCGATGAGCCGCGCGGCACGCCCGTCGAGTTCGGTGTCATCGTTGAGGGTCAGCGCCTCGGCTTCACCGGTGAGGGCCTCGGCATTCTTGCCGTCGCTTAAGCGATCAGCGCGTTCGAAGGCGCGCAGGGCGAGCGGATACTCCTGCAGCACGGTGTACGAACGTCCGAGCATCAGCCACCCGGGGACATCCTGCGGATGCCGCTCCAGCTGCCGTGCCAGGCGCGCCACCATGTTCTGCGGCGAGTCGGGCGCGGTAGCCGTGCGCCACGGCCAGTTGCTCCACGTGACATACAGCACCGCCGAACCGATGACGAGTACGGCCGCGGCGCCCAGGGCGGTCCAGGTCGCAGGCGGCGCGGCTTCGCCCCTGCTCAGGAGCGGCACCACCACCACGAGCACTGCGGCCACCGTGAGCGCCGCCGCCAGGAGGATGAAGCCGACCATCAGCCGCGCGGGCCCGCTGCCGGGCCGTCGTCTCCGACCGGATCGCTGTCGGCGTCGACGAGCGCCGTGCGTCCGCGCACGACGCGCCAGCACACCGCTGCACCGATCAGCAGTGCCACGCCCGGTGCCAGCCACAGCCACGCGGTGCGCGCCGAGAATCGCGGCCGGAAGAGAATGAAATCCCCGTAGCGCGAGACCATCCAGGCCCGCACCTCATCATCGGACTTGCCCTGCAGCAGCAGCTCACGCACCTCGCGGCGCAGGTCCGCGGCGAGATCGACGGGCGAGTCGGCGAGCGTCTCGTTCTGGCACTGCATGCAGCGCAGCTCGTGCGTCAGGGAGAGGTAGCGCGCCTGCAGGCGTGGATCGGCAAGCTCAGTCGGATCAACCGCCCAGGCGCGCAACGTCAGTAGCGCGCCCGCCATCGCGGTCGCGACCAACACGCTCTTCAGGACAGCGGAGCGCTGCCTCATGATTTTGCAGCGGCGTGCGCCGGCAGGCGCGGCAGGATCTCTTTGGTCCAGACCTCGCGCGTCAGCGGGCCAACGTATTTATAAACGATGATGCCCTGGTCGCTGATGAGAAAGGTTTCCGGGGCACCGTACACGCCGTAGTCGACCGCGGTGTTCCCGGAATGATCGAGCGCCACCGCCTCGTAGGGATTGCCGAGCTGCGCGAGCCACTCGCGCGCCTGCGCGTCGTCATCCTTCCAGTCAAGGCCGATGAGCGGCACGGCGTGCGCATCGCGGGCCTCGAGCAGCATCTGGTGCTCCGCACGGCACTCGACGCACCAGGTGCCCCACACATTCAGCAGATACCACCGGCCCTTAAGCTCCCGCGAAGCCACCACGTGCGCGGCGTCCTCAAGACTCGGGAGCGCAAACGGCGGCGCGGGCCTGCCGATCAGCGGCGAGAGGATGATCCCCTTCTGCGGGGAATGCCTGATGCCGATGGCCAGCACTACCACCAGCGCCACGAACACCGCCATCGGCAGCGCGAAGCGGTTCAAGCCGTACTCCCCTCGGGGGCTGCGGGCACGGCGGCCTCGGTGACTTTGGCGGTGCGATATCTGCGGTCAGATGCCGCCACCGCTCCCCCGATCGCCATGATGAGCGCGGCAAGCCAGATGAAGCTCACCAGGGGGCGGATCTGCACCCGCAGACTCCAGCGTCCGGCGCCCAGGTCCTCTCCCAGGGCCACGAGAATGTTGTTGCCGTGATCCATGCGGATGGCGGTCTCGGTGGTCAACTGGTGCTGGACCCAGTACTGGCGTTTCTGGGGCTTGAACACCGCCACCGGCGCGCCGCCGCGGGTCACCGTGACAGTGGCGCCGAGCGCATCGTAGTTCGGGCCCTCGAGGGCCTGCACGCCGTCGAATCGAAACACATAGCTCCCCACCGTGGTGCTGGTGCCTGGCGCGAGTGCCACATCGTGTTCCCGGGTGAAGGACTGCACCGTGGTGAGCGCAATCACCAGCACGCCGAGTCCCGAGTGCGCGATGGTCATGCCGAGCATGCCGCGCGGCACGCGAACTCCCCGCCGCCAGCGCGCGATCGGCTCGATGAACGAGGAGAGGATGATCCACACGCCGAGCAGCGCGCCCACCGGCGTCAGCACCTGCCCGTGTTCGTAGATGCCGTAAACCAGGGCGCAGGCGAGCACCGCGGCGGCAAGCAGCGTCATGAGCAGCGCGCGCTGGCTGTCCTGCAGCCGACCGCGCTTCCAGTTGGAATGGATCCCGACCGACAACAGCGCCGCGAGCGGCAGCATGGAGAGCAGGAACGTCGGGTTGAAGTACGGCGGCCCGACCGACACCGTGCCGAGCCCGAGCGCGTCTGAAATCAACGGCGCCATGGTGCCGGCGAACACCGTGGTGGCGGCGATGATCAGCAGCACGTTGTTGAACAGCAGAAACGACTCACGCGCGCCGAGCTCAAAGCCGGCGGAAGATTTCAAGAGCGGCGCCCGCCACGCGTACAGCGTCAGTGCGCCGCCGATCATGATCACCAGGAACGCCAGAATGAAAATGCCGCGCGCCGGGTCGGCCGCGAAGGAATGCACCGATACCAGCACACCCGAGCGCACCAGGAACGTGCCGAGCATGCTCAAGGAGAAGGTCAGGATCGCAAGCAATAGTGTCCAGCTCTTGAACAGACCGCGTTTCTCGGTCACCGCGAGCGAATGAACCAGCGCGGTGCCGACCAGCCACGGCATGAACGAGGCGTTCTCCACCGGGTCCCAGAACCAGAAGCCGCCCCAGCCAAGCTCGTAGTAGGCCCAGAAGCTCCCGAGGGCGATGCCGCAGGTGAGGAACGCCCAGGCCGCGGTCGTCCAGGGGCGCGTCCAGCGCGCCCAGGTCTGATCGAGCCGGCCCTCGAGCATGGCGGCGCAGGCGAAGGCGAACGCCACCGCAAAGCCGACGTAGCCAGTGTAGAGAATCGGCGGATGGATCGCGAGCGCGGGGTCCTGCAGGATCGGATTCAGGTCATGGCCGTCCGGCAGCGGCGGATCCAGGCGCATGAACGGGTTCGAGGTGGCGAGCGTGAACAGCAGAAACCCGAAACTGACCAGGCCGAGTACCCCGAGCACCCGCGCCGCAAAGCGCGGCGGCAGGCGCGCGGAGCCGATCGCTACCGCCACCGTCCAGCCGGCGAGCAACAGGATCCACAGGAGCAACGAGCCTTCGTGTGCGCCCCACAGCGCCGTCACGCGGTAGAACACGGGCAGCGCCGTGTTGGAATTCGCAGCGACATAGCTCACCGAGAAATCATTGCCGACGAAGGCGGCGATGAGACAACCGACCGCGGTCGCGACCATGACGGCCTGCCCGGCGACGGCCGGCATGACGGCGGCAATCCAGCGATCACGGCCGAGCAGCGGGCCGGCGATGCCGAAGAAGGCCTGCACGCCTGCGAGCAGGAGCGCGAGGATCAGGGCGAATTGGCCGAGTTCAGGCAGCACTCAAGACCCCGGTTCCGAGCGCGCCTCGCCGTGGCGCCGCTTCAATGACTTTGCCACCGCGGGCGGCATGTATTTTTCATCGTGCTTCGCCAGCACCTCGTCCGCCACGAAGGTGCCATCGCTGCGCAGGCGCCCCTGTGCCACGACGCCAGCCCCTTCGCGAAACAAATCCGGCAATACGCCCGAGTAACTGACCGGTACATCGTGAGCGAAGTCGGTCACCACGAAGCGCACCTCGAGGCTTCCGGGCGCGCGTTGCACGGTACCCTGGGTCACCATGCCCCCGAGCCGGAACTGCTGGCCGACAGCCACTTGTCCCGCCACCACCTGCGAAGGATCAAAGAAAAAGGCCACGTTCTTCCTGAACGCGCTCAGCGCCAGCACCCCGGCGATGCTCACGCCCACCACGATGCCGATCACCAGCCCGAGGCGCCGCTGCCGGGGCGTCATGAGTCCTCTCCCGGGGAGGCCAGGCGGCGCCGCGCTGCCTGCAGCGCGCGCGCGAGTGAGCTGCGGGCCCAGACGATGTTCAGCACCAGAACGCCCAGCGTCACCAGGTAAGCCGGCCAGATAAAGGCGGCGTAGCCGCCCATGTCGAGGAAGGCGCTCATGCGCGTAACGTCTCGCCGATCCACCGGGCGGCGCGCTCACGCTGCAGGATCTCCGCGCGCACGCGCACCAGCAGCACCGCCGCGAAGAACAGGGTGAAGCCGAGCAGCAGGACCAGCAGCGGCGCGACCATGGCCGGCGGCATGGTGGGCTTACCAAAGCGCATCACCGAGGGCGCCTGGTGCAGCGAATTCCACCAGATGACCGAGTAATGAATGATCGGGACGTTGACCATACCGACGATCGCCAGCAGCGCTGCCGCGCGGTCGGCGCGCTGGGTGTCATCAAAGCCGGCTCGCAAGCCCATATATCCCAGATAAAGGAATAGCAGAATCAGTTCCGAAGTCAGCCGCGGATCCCATTCCCACCATGTGCCCCACATCGGTTTGCCCCACAGCGATCCGGTCACGAGCGCGGCGACGGTGAACGAGGCCCCGATGGGCGCGCAGCTCGCGGCGACGGCGTGCGCGACCTTCATGCGCCAGATGAGTCCGACGGCTGCCGCGACCCCCATGACCACATACACCATGAGCGACATCCACGCACTCGGGACGTGTACGTAAATGATCCGGAAGCCCTCGCCCTGCTGATAATCCGGAGGCGCAAGCACGAGTCCCGCGTAGAGTCCCCCGACAATGAGTAGCGCCGCCGGCCAGGCGAACCACGGGGTAAGGCGTGCGGCGAGCGCATACAGATACGGCGGCGAGGCCAGGCGATGAAACCATGTCCAGCGCATGGCTGCAATCACTCCAGACTGATGCGCACGGCGGCGGCCGCGGCGAGCGGCGCCAGCGTTACGGCGAGCACTGCGAGCGCGGCGAGTAACTCGAGCGGCGCGAGGAAGGAGCTGCCGGCGATCGCGAGCTCCGTGGCGCGCGCGCCATAAATCAGCACCGGCAGCGAAAGCGGTAGCGTCAGGAGCGCAAGCAGCGCACCGCTGCGCTTCATGCCGAGGGTCAGCGCAGCGCCAATCGCCCCGATCAGACTCAGGGTGAGCGTTCCCACGAGCATGACGAGGACGATCGCGGGAACGGCGGCTGCCGCAACGCCGAGCGACATCGCCGCGAACGGCGCCATGAGAGCGAGCGGCAACCCCGTGAGGAGCCAGTGGGCGACGGTCTTCGCGAACAGCAGCCAGGTGAGGGACTGCCCGGACAGCGCGTACTGCTCGAGCGTGCCATCGTAGGCATCGTCACGGAACAGAAACTCGAGGGCAAGAAGCGACGCGAGGAGCGCCGCCACCCACAGCACTCCCGGTGCGATGGCGCGCAGCCGCGCGAGCTCCGGGGACACCGCGAGCGGAAAGAGCATGGTGACCAGGGCGAAAAACGCGAGCGGCTGGATCAGCTGCCCGCGCTTGCGAAACGCGAGCGTCAGATCGCGCGCGAGCGTCAGGCGCGCCGCGCCCAGCGCGGGAGCTGCCTCCTCATCATAGGATGCAGGGGTACTGAGCGCGGCACCGATGCTCACGACGCCAACTCCAGTGTGCGGGCGGCGCGCACCGCGGCGGGCAACTGCTGGTGCGTCGCGACCACAATTGCGCCACCGCGCGCCAGTTGCTCGGCCATGAGAGCGCCAACGACCTGCTGACCCTCGGCATCAAGATTGGTTGTGGGCTCATCCAGGAGCCACAGCGGTGCAAACATCAGTGCCAGCCCTGCGAGCGCCACGCGGCGCTTCTGACCGGCCGACAAGGTACGCACCAGTCGTTCACACCATGCAGCCGCGCCCACACGCGCGAGCGCCGCATCAAGTCCCGCCACCGCGACCCGTCGCCGGACACCAATCCAGTAGTAGAGATTCTCACGCGCCGTGAGGTCCGCCTTCAGCGGCGCTTCGTGACCTAAGTACATCAGCGAGGAGTGGAACGCCGGCAAGTCCGCACGCACATCGCGGCCCTCACACAGCACCCGCCCTTCTTCCGGAACCATGAGCCCGCACAGCGTCCGCAGGAGAGTCGTCTTCCCCGCACCGTTGGCGCCGGTAACCTGCAGACACTCGCCGCGGCCCAAGCCAAATTCCACGCCCTTGAGTACATGGCGGTCGCCTCGCCACAACTGCAGATTTTCAGCTTCGAGGTGGTTGACGGACACGGCGCGGGAGTCTCGCAAATTCATCGGCTTAGCGCCACAAGCGCGGCCCCTGTTAGCGCGCTGCAACCTGAGCTTTCTGTGGAATCGTGACGCTCTCCCCCACCGGGATGTCGCATTTCATAGACTCCAGCACTGATCTGCCTGGGGCCGGAATCGAACCGGCACGGGGTCACCCCCAAGGGATTTTCTTACCGCTACAGCTTTCGCTGCTGCGTGCCTTCGCACGCATTTGTGGTCTGGACTTTACCTTTGCCGTCCCGAAGCTACGCATTGTGCGCAGACGGATTAGGCAGGGGCCGTCAAGTCTCTACACTTTCCATGGCCGGGCATGACACGACGCAATCCTCTGTCGCAACTGCCATGTGCTGACTCCGACATTTCGGAGCAAACGCCGACCAGGGCTTAGCTCGGTATTGCAGCCACCCTGACGTGCTGCTGTTCCACCGACTTTGACCCCATTCACGCCGGCCGTTTCCAAGCCGGGTGCTCAATTTTCTTAAGTCCCTTGCGTCTACCAATTTCGCCACCCAGGCATGGGTTGCGCCGCGATTGTACAGAAGGGCGCCCCCGGGGCGTATATTTGAGCCGGGGCAAGAAGAAGATGCGGCGCAAGACCCATATCATGGTCGTCGATCAGGAGGGCATCGTCCGAGATGGCCTCTGCGCCCTGCTCCAGCGCGCCGAAGAACTGCATGTTGACGGTGCTTTCAACAGCGCTCGCGAAGCGGTGCGCACGCGCGGGGACCTGCGCCCGAACGTCGTGATCATGGATTTCCCGCTGGCGATGAAAACAGGTCCCGAGACCATCGCGCACGTCAAACGCCGCTGGCCCGAGGCCCGCGTGCTGGTGCTGTCGGGCAGCAGCGAGGGCCAGGTCATCGAGGCCGCACGCCGCGCCGGCGCCGACGGTTACGTACTGCGCAACGATCGGAGCGCCGAGCTGTTCGACGCCATTCACACCCTCGCCAGCGGCAAGCACTACATCAGCAAGTCCGTACTCGAGCTTCCGGCGCGCAGCAATGCACGGCCCTCGCCCCACGCACCGCGCCGCACCGACACGGCAGGCATGCTCACCGAACGCGAGCAGGAAGTGGTCGCCCTGATCGCGGAGGGTTATCGCACCCGGGAGATGGCGCAGCTCCTGTCGGTAAGCCACAAGACGGTCGAAAGACACCGCACCAACCTGATGCGCAAGCTCGGCGTGCGTTCGGCCACCGGCGTTGTGGCCTACGCGATCACGCACGGCTACGTTGGTTTCTGAAGGCTGACGCTCAGCTACCCATGCGCAACGGGACAAAGTCGCTCTGCGCGAGCGCGGTTGTGGTCATTCCCGCGACCAGTCTTGCCAGCACCGCGTCGGCGATCGGCAATCGCGAGAGCGGCGCCGCCAGCCAGTCGCGCACGAGCGGCAGTAGCCGACTGTCGGACTGGTAGAACGGAGTAAACGTTGCGCTCGCCCATTGGAACAGCCGCGTATGCCAGTAGCGCATGCGGGCGTATCCCCGAAGCCCCTCCTGCAGCGTCGGACTTCCATCGAGCGAGCGCGTCAATGCCAGGGCATCCAGCAGCGCCATGTTCGCTCCCTGCCCGAGTTGCGGGCTGGTTGCACGCGCCGCGTCGCCGATGTGCACCAGCCGTTCCGAATACGGGTGTTCGCACAGTGAAA
Organism: uncultured Gammaproteobacteria bacterium; assembly: GCA_963793895.1. Taxonomy (GTDB): domain Bacteria; phylum Pseudomonadota; class Gammaproteobacteria; order Steroidobacterales; family Steroidobacteraceae; genus 13-2-20CM-66-19. The sequence continues at coordinate 149,963 of CAWCBV010000003.1, read as the reverse complement.
TGCTCATAGCGCGCGAAAGTAAGTTGGTCGAAGTCCGTGATGGCGATTCAACAGCGGCGCGATTTGCGGCCACAGCTGCAAGACCTCGGCTTTCCAGGCAGCGAGTCCGCCGGATCGCCACGCTGCGACCTGATCGCACTTCAGGCTCCAGAAGAAGGCCGCCTGCTGTGAATCGCCTGCGGTGCGCCGCCCGATCGGGAGAACGCCGGCCATCTGGCTGGCATGGCGATACCGTTGCTCGAGTGCGTTGGGCGTCATGGACGCCAATTGGTGCCCGGGGACGTTTGCCCACAGCGCCCCATACGGCAGGACTATGCGGCGCGCTAGCCCCGCTGCGAGGGGCGAATTGGCCCCTAAGGCGTCCACGACAAGATGGAAGTCCCCGAAGCGGCGCCCGTCCGCCGCCAGCAGCGCAGCGCGCGCGCGGACTCTGTCGATGCCAGTAATCGTAACCGCCGGCACGATCTCCACCCCGCTTGAAACGAGCGCGTCGTGCAGCACGGCGAACAGGGTCGAACGATGTACTGCCACGGCAGACCAGCCGGGCCCAATGGCGCGATAGCGCACGTCGAGCACGACTCGATTCGACGGCACGGCTCGCCCGAATAGCCGCTCGATGCGCGCTCCGAGACTGGCAATTTCGGTGACGAGCCCCAGTTCCGCGAGCACGGCGAGTCCCGTGGGCTGCAGAATCAAGCCGGATCCCAAGGGCCGCGGGCGCTCGAATCGTTCGAACATCCGGACCCGGTGACCTGAGCGGTGGAGCAATAGCGCGGCAGAAAGGCCGGCTGGACCACAACCACAAACAGCAACGTCGAGTTTGGAAGCCATCACTCGGCTGAGCGCTTCCGGGGATTCATCTCCTGGGCAAATGGTTATGCCGGGCTTGCCGGTTCCCAGAGCTCGATCGGATTGCCTTCCGGATCGTGCAGTCTGGCGAATCGCCCGTAGGGAGACTTTTCAGGATCCACCTTCACCTCAATGTTGGACTTCTGCAGCTGCGCGACCATGGCGTCCAAACTTCGAACTCGAAAGTTCACCATCCACGCTTGCTGCTTCGATCCGAAATAGTCCGTATCCATCGCAAACGGAGTGAATGCGGTCGGGCCGGCGGCTTGTTGCCACACTCGATGGTCAATGCCGAGATTGTCCTGATACCACTGCGCCAGTTTTTTCGGGTCGCGGCTGCGGAAGAATAGTCCGCCGATGCCCAGTACGCGCTCAGTTGGCGTTTTCATCTGCACCTCCCCTGTGTCAGGCGTGGCACTCGCAGCAGCTCTGACGGCGGCCAACGTGGCCGCGCCGATTATCACGGTTCTACGATCGATCAGCATATCTTGGTCCACCTACCCCAGCTGGGCTGCGATGATCGGTCTCACAGTGGTTCGTTTGAAGCCTGGTTAGTTGTGAAGTCTCAGGACGTGTCATGCCACTAGACATATGGTCCTCAAGCGGCCATGCTTATGACAGCGCGATCTTGAGATGGGATCCTCGGACACGTCCTGAGACCGAGCTAGGCACCATAAGGGCAAACCCGTTCGAAAGGCGGGCACGCAAAGCTACCGGTCTAAGGGCGTAACAGCCTAAGACAGCGGGGTTGCCACTCCACTCCCGGGTGTGAGCGTGCAAGCTCGCCTGCCTTAGATCTGGCGCTCTCCCGACCGTGATTCGAACGTTCGTTTCAGGGAGAGCTCATGACATCAATATCGGCAAAGCCCACTGGGTCGTCAAACCCCAATGCAGTGCATCGGGCGCAGGCCGGTACGGGCCATTTCATGCTCACGCTGTGCCCGCTGGCAGCACCTGTGTCCATTCGGCAGCCCCAGTCACCGCAGCTAAAGCCTTTCACATTCTTCATGAGTCGTGCACGTCAGCCGGATGGCAGTGAGCGGTTGTACCTGCACATGGGGTACTTCGAGACGCTGGCGGATGCCGAGAGATGGGTGGAATCCGTACGTCGCCATTATCCCAAGGCGTTCGCAACCATCGCGCCGGCCGCGTTTTTGCGGCCGGCCAATTCCGAGGCGCCTTCGTTGCCGCCCGCTGCTTTTCAGCCAGTAGTTCCCCAAAGCAGCGACCCTGCGCCGGTCAAAGATGAATCGTTGACCGACACACAGGTGCTAAAGATTCTGGAAACGCGCCGTGTTTCCGCAGTTCAGGACGACGTTGATGAGAGGAATTGCGATCAGATCGCGTTGCTCCGCCCCGACGACACAGGTACTCGGCAGGCTTTGAAGGAGGCTGTCGTTCAGGGTGCACCGGTTTCCTTTGCCGTGCAGCTCCACTGGTCGGCGCAGCCGATCGACCTCAGCCGCGTGCCGTCGCTCGCTATATTCAAGGCACTATACGCTCTACGCGACAGAAAGTCGCCGCAAGGGGCGTTCCCGCCATTTTCTTCGACTGGGTTTCTTCGCAGATCCGATCTCTGCGAAGCAAGTCGCTGTCCAGGTGCGCTCGACCTTCGCCTCCGCAGCTGTGGTGCCCGTGGTCGAGCAGGAGGTCACGCGCGCACGCGAAGCCGGTATGAGCACCTCTGCAATCCCGTATCTCGCGGAGCAACGAGTCGATCGGGGGATCGATTCCAACGACATGCCAGGTTCGCCGACACAATCAAAGCCATTGAGTGACGCACCGCGCCGCGTCTCCCGAGGCGCCGAGACAGTCGAACAGGCACTCGAGCCGCCTGCCGAGAGCGGAATGTGGACTGACCCCGACCCACTGAGCGAAAGCGGCGTGCGCCACCTGCGAGTCGCGGTGCAAGAGGACTCGTCGGGCCGTTGGAGAATTGTCCGTTTCGGCGCCACGCCGTCGAACATGGTGCATGTCTACTCCTGATCCGTCCGGGATTCTGTCTTGGCCGAACTGAGGCCCGCCGGGCGCAGAGCAACAACCCAATCCCGACCGCCGCATGTGTCAGCACCGCTGCGCGCTTGGCCTTGCGAGGACGCCCTGGGACGGGCGAATTAGATTCCGGAAAAGGCTAGGGTCGGAATCGAACCGGCGTAGACGGCTTTGCAGGCCGCTGCATGACCACTCTGCCACCTAGCCATCTTAAGGTGAGGCGAATCGGGCGGAGCACGGGCCCCAAGCCAGTAAGCCCCACGGGACCTATCGCGTGTGGGGGCGTTCGCTTCGATTGCAGTGGCGCGCAGCGTAACAAATGCGAAAGAATGCGTCGATTGCCTGCGACCTAATAATAAAGGAGCGCGCCATGTCCGCTGCAAACGTCACTGCCCAGCCGGGACTCCTCGACCGGGCGCGGACCATCGCCGGATCCGGATACAACCGCTGGCTCGTTCCCCCCTGCGCACTCGCGATTCACCTCTGCATCGGAATGGCGTACGGCTTTTCGGTGTTCTGGCTGCCGCTCTCCAAGGCGATCGGCATCACCAAGTCGGTTGCCTGCCCGAAGGATGCCAGCCTCTTCTTCTACTACCTGACGACCACGACCTGCGACTGGAAGGTTCCCCAGCTGCAGACGTGGATGTTTGGATTGTTCTTCACTTTCCTGGGTTCATCGGCCGCAATCTGGGGCGGCTGGCTCGAGCGGGTCGGGCCGCGCAAGGCCGGTGTGGTGGCTGCCATCTGCTGGAGCGGTGGACTCGTGATCTCCTCCTTCGGCGTCTCGAACCACCAGCTGTGGCTCATCTGGCTCGGCTCGGGGGTCATCGGCGGCATTGGCCTTGGCCTGGGCTATATCTCGCCGGTCTCGACCCTGATCAAGTGGTTCCCGGATCGGCGCGGCATGGCCACGGGTATGGCGATCATGGGATTTGGCGGCGGTGCCATGATCGGCGCACCGCTTGCCGACAGGCTCATGAAGCACTTCGCCACGTCGACTTCCGTGGGCGTGACTGAAACCTTCCTCGTCCTGGCGGCCGGCTACTTCATCTTCATGATGGGCGGCGCACTGGGCTATCGGCTGCCGCCGCTGAACTGGAAGCCCGCGGGCTGGAGTCCCGATCTGACCAAGAAGGCGCTCGTCACTACCGGCGAGGTGCACCTGAACGTCGCCTGGCGTACGCCGCAGTTCTGGCTGGTGTGGGCGGTGCTGATGCTGAACGTGGCCGCCGGCATCGGCATCATCAGCATGGCTTCACCGCTGCTGCAGGAAGTGTTCGCGGGGCGTCTGATCGGAGTGACCGCTGCGTACGATCAGCTCAATCCCGCCCAGCTGGCGAAGATTGCCGCCATCGCCGCCGGCTTTACCGGGCTGCTGTCGCTCTTCAACATCGTCGGGCGCATCGTCTGGGCCTCGTTCTCGGATCGCATCGGCCGCAAGACCACCTACATGGTGTTCTTCCTCCTGGGCATCGCGCTCTATGCCTCCATCCCCTGGACCGCCGCGACCGGGAACCTGGCAATCTTCGTGCTGTTCTTCGGCATCATCCTCTCGATGTACGGCGGCGGCTTCGCGACCGTCCCGGCTTACCTGTCGGATCTGTTCGGCACCAGGATGGTCGGCGCTATCCACGGACGACTGCTGACGGCCTGGTCGGTGGCCGGTATTTTCGGACCGTTGATCGTGGGTTACATCCGCCAGTATCAGCTCGATCACGGCGTGCCGAAGGCGCAGGTCTACAGCTTCACCATGTACATCCTCGCCGGACTGCTGGTGGTGGGGTTCGTGTGCAACCTGCTGGTGAAACCCGTGGCCCAGAAAAACTACATGACTCCCGAGCAGATTGCGGCGCTGGACGCGGCCGGTAAGAGCGCAGCCGCCGCAGCGGGTCCCGGCAAGTTCGTAGAGGCCGTCATGACGCGCACGCCCAGCTGGCAGGTCGCGGCGGCGTGGCTCGCCGTCGGTATCCCCATCGCATGGGGCGTGTGGGTGACGCTGCAGAAGGCGGCGATCCTGTTCGGATTCTAGGCGCCCGCGCCGCCGATCACTCCCCGCGGTGTCAGCTCCGAGGGCCAGGATGAGTTCACCGCCTCCGATCCGGCGACAAGTCGGCACCTTCGCCCTGATGCTGACAGGCTTAGGCTCGATCATCGGCTCGGGCTGGCTCTTTGGCGCGTGGCGCGCCGCCGGACTTGCTGGACCTGCCGCGATCTGGGCCTGGGTGCTGGGCGCGCTGATCGTGACGACGGTGGCGCTGAGCTACGCTGAACTCGGCGCGATGTTCCCGGAGTCCGGCGGCATGGTTCGCTACGGCCACTATTCCCACGGTTTGCTCGTGGGATTCATCGCCGCTTGGTCGAACTGGATCGCGGTTGTGTCCGTGATTCCGGTTGAAGCCGAAGCGTCGGTCCAGTACATGGCTTCGTGGCCTTACCATTGGGCCCACGATTTGTATTTTCGCCTTCCGGACGGCCACGGCGAGCTGTCGCTTGCGGGTCTTGCCATCGCGGCGGTGCTGGTGATCATCTACTTCCTGCTCAACTTCTGGAGCGTGCGGCTGTTCGCGCGTTCCAACACCGCGATCACCGTCTTCAAGCTCGTGGTTCCGGCTGCGACCGGACTTGCTCTGATCGCGAGCGGCTTTCACGCGGGCAACTTCAGCGTTGGCGTGCATGGCAAGGCCAACGTCTTTGACTTCGCAGCGGTGCTCACCGCGGTGGCGACCGCCGGCATCGTCTTCAGCTTCAACGGCTTTCAAAGCCCGATCAACCTCGCCGGCGAAGCGCGCAATCCGGCGCGCAGCATTCCCATCGGCGTACTCGGCTCGATCGCGCTTGCCACCGTGATCTACGTGATTCTGCAGGTTGCCTACCTGGGTACCGTGCCGCCGGCGCTACTCGCCCAGGCCGGCTGGCACGGCATCGATTTCCGTTCGCCGTTCGCGGAACTGGCGCTGATTGTCAATCTGCAGTGGCTCGCCATGCTCCTGTACGCGGACGCGTTCGTGAGTCCGAGCGGCACCGGCATTACCTACACCGCTACCACCGCGCGGATGCTCTATGGGATGGAGCGCAACGGCGTACTGCCAAAAATATTTGGCAGGCTCCATCCGCTGCATGCGATTCCCAGAGTGGCGATGTGGTTCAACCTTTTGGTCTCCTTTCTCTTCCTGTTCTTCTTCCGCGGCTGGGGCACGCTGGCGGCGGTGATCTCCGTCGCCACCATCATTTCGTACGTGACGGGTCCTGTGAGTGCGCTGACGCTGCGTCGCACTGCCGCGAGCATGTATCGGCCGCTGCGCGTCGCCGGGTTACCCACAGTCGCCGCGCTCGCGTTCGTTCTCGCGACCGAGGTTTTGTACTGGGCCAAGTGGCCGCTCACCGGGGAGGTCATCCTGCTGATCGCCGCGGCGCTGCCGATATACTTCTACTATCAGGCCGGGAGCGGTCGGCAGCACTTTGCACGACAGCTGCGCGCGGCGTGGTGGCTGATCGTCTATCTGCCCGCCATCGCCGCCGTCTCCTGGGCCGGCAGCGCGAGGTTTGGCGGACACGACTACCTGCAATGGGGCTGGGATCTCGCCGTCGTCGCCGTGCTTGGCCTCATCTTCTTCTACTGGGGTGTGAGGTCAGGCTGGAGCACCCCATCAGTGCAGCAGGCGCAGATCGACCACGCAGCTCCTACGTGAGCAACTTGAACAAGGCTTAAGGAAGATTGGAGCGGGAAACGAGACTCGAACTCGCGACCCCGACCTTGGCAAGGTCGTGCTCTACCAACTGAGCTATTCCCGCATCCGAACGAGGAGCGCGGATTCTATGTACACCCCTTGAGAAGTCAAGGCGACACAATCGGTCTTAAGATTCACTAAGTGCCAATATCGATCCAAGAAATATATTATATATCAATCTATTAAGATAGCTTATTAACGTTTAAGTTCAGGCCACGCCGCGCGCAGATACGCGACCATGGACACGAGCGTCGCGACGGCGGCGATGACCGTGAGCCACACGCCCAGGTTGTACGTCGGCAAAACCCCAAAGAGCTGCGAGTGGTAGAGCATCAGGGAAAGGCCGGTGATTTGCAGGGTGGTCTTGTACTTTCCCAGCACCGAGACGGCCACCTTGCGCCGCGCGCCGATCTCCGCCATCCACTCGCGCAGCGCCGAAATCGTAATCTCGCGGCCGATGATCACGGCGGCGGTGAGAACGATCAGGGCACGTGGGTCCTTGCTCACGAGCAGCACCAGCGCGACCGCGACTATGAGTTTGTCGGCCACCGGGTCAAGAAACGCGCCCAGGCGTGAGGTCTGCCCAAGCCGGCGCGCAAAATATCCATCGAGCGAGTCGGTGATTCCCGCCGCCGCAAACAACAGGCCCGCCGCCGGATCCGCCCACGGATACGGCATGTAGAACAGGAGCACAATGAGCGGGATCGCCGCGATGCGCAGCCATGTCAGCGTGTTGGGGACATTCCAGGGCATCAGCACTCTTCTAGGAACCCGGGTGCAGGTGATCATAAAGGCTTCGCGCGAGTGCCGCGCCGATTCCCTTCACCTGGGTAAGATCCGCGATGCCTGCCCGCATCACTTCCGGCAGTCCGCCAAAGTGCTTGAGCAGCGCCCGGCGCCTCGCGGGTCCTAAGCCCGGTACCACCTCCAGCACCGACTCGTTGTAGCGGCGCGCGCGCTTCCTGCGGTGACCGGTGATGGCGAAGCGGTGGGCCTCGTCGCGGATCCGTTGTATGAGGCGCAGTGCCGGGGAGCGTGGCTCGGGGACAATCGGGGTCGGTGAGCCGTACACGAACAGGCGCTCCTGCCCGGGACGCCGGTCCGGCCCCTTGGCGACACCGACGAGTTCCAGATCCCCGAATCCGAGCTCCTCGAGAACGCCATGGACCTGGGCGATTTGCCCCAGCCCGCCGTCGATGAAGAGCAGGTCCGGAACCGGCACTTCGCCCTCGCCCACACGACGGTAGCGCCGCTCCAGCGCCTGGCGCAGCGCGCCGTAGTCATCTCCCGGGGTGATGCCGGTGATGTTGAAGCGCCGGTATTCCTTCTTAAGGGGTCCGGCAGGCCCGAATACCACGCACGACGCCACCGTGCCTTCACCGCCGCTGTGGCTGATGTCGAAGCATTCCAGGCGCGCCGGGGGCTCGGGCATATCCAGTTCGCGCGCCAGATCCGCGAGCATTTCCTCCATGCCGGCGCGCTGCACAAAGCGCATACGCAGCCCCTGCAGCGCGTTCTCGCGCGTGAGTTCGACCCACCTGACACCCATCCCGCGCACCGGATTACGAACCTCGACCGCGCGACCCGCCCGCCCCGAAAGCGCCTCGGCGAGCGCCGGCGCGTCCTCTAACTTCCGGTCGGTGAGCACTTCCGCGGGCGCCTCGCTGTCGGCGTAGTACTGCATGATAAAAGAGGACAAGGCGTCGCCGGCTTCGGCGAGCACCGCGCGCGGGAAGTAGCTGCTGGTGCCGAGATTGCGGCCGCCGCGGATGAGCATGACCCCGAGCGCATACTCCCCGCCCTCCTCCACCAGTGCAAATACGTCCAGGTCGCGTTCGGCATCATCCGTCACGACCTGCTGGGCCTGGATGCGCTTCAGGGCGGCGAGCTGATCGCGCACCTGCGCGGCACGTTCGAATTGCAGTTTGTTGCCGGCCGCTTCCATGCGCGCCTGCAGCTCGGCGTTCACCTCGTCGCTCCTGCCGTCGAGCACTTTTACCGCCGCGGCAATGTCCTGGGCGTAGTCCTCGCGAGTGATGAGCCCGACGCACGGCGCCGAACAGCGTCCGATCTGGTGTTGCAGGCAGGGGCGGCTGCGGTTGGCAAAGAAGCTGTCGCGACAGTTGCGGATGCGGAACAGCTTCTGCAGCTGGTTTAGCGTGTCACGCAGCGCGCCCGCGTTGGGAAACGGGCCGAAGTAACGTCCCGGCGCGCGGCGCGAGCCGCGGTAGAACACCAGGCGCGGAAACTCATGGGCGGTATCCAGGTGGATGTAGGGGAAGCTCTTGTCATCGCGCAGCACGATGTTGAAGCGCGGCTTGTGCGCCTTGATGAGGTTGTATTCGAGCAGCAGCGCCTCGGTCTCGGAGTTGGTGACCGTAACCTCGATCGCGGTGATCTGGCGCACCAGCGCCTGAACCTTGGGTTGCACGTTGCTCGCCAGGAAGTAGTTGCCGACCCGGTCCTTCAGACTCCTGGCCTTGCCAACGTACAGCAGCTCCTGGTCGGCACCGAACATGCGGTACACGCCAGGCCGGCGCGGCAGTGAAGCGATGAATTCTTTGTGATCAAACACCGGTGAATCCCGCCAGCGTGCAGGCGCGGCGCACGACCTGCCGGAACATCTGCGCCGTCAGACGCCGTGTCGAGGTGTTGTAGCGGCTGCAATGATAAGAGTCGAGGAGCACCGTGTCCCCAGGCAGCGCGTGCTCGCGGGCGTGCCCGAAGGGATAGTCGCCGCGCTTGAGGCCCTTGGCCATGAGCAGCGCCTCGTGCGCCACCCGCCCGAGGGCCAGGTACACCCGAACCTTCGCAAGCCCGGAGAGCTCGCGGGCAAGGTAGGCGTTGCAGCAGCGGATCTCCGCGGGCGTGGGCTTGTTGCCCGGTGGAACGCACTTGACCGCGTTTGCAATGCGGGCGTTGCGCAGTTCCAGTCCGTCGTCGCGGGCAGTCGCCACTGAGGCGTTCGCCAGACCAAACTCGTGCAGCGTCTCGTACAAGAGGATCCCGGCGTGATCGCCGGTGAAGGGCCGGCCGGTGCGGTTGGCGCCGTGCATGCCGGGCGCCAGGCCCACAATGAGTATGCCGGGGTCTGCAGCGCCAAAAGAAGGGACCGGTCGTGCCCAGTAGTCCGGATAGCGTGCGCGCGTCTCGCGGAGAAACTGCGCCAGCCGCGCACAGCGCACGCACGCGGGGTCGTAGATCGCGGGCCGCTCAGTCATCCATGTGGCGGATGACCGCGGTCGCAAATCCCGGGCAGCTCATGAGGGTGGCGCCGGAAAAAGTTGCTTAGCTGCGCCGTTCGGCGCGGCGGGTCTGGCTGCGCTCGGCGATCAGCATCGCCAGCTCCAGCGCCTGTTCATGATTCAGCCGCGGATCCACGCTCGAGCGGTAGGCGCGCTGCAGATCCTGGTCGGTGAGCCCGCGAGCCCCGCCGGTGCACTCGGTCACGTCCTCGCCGGTGAGCTCGATATGCACCCCACCCAGATACGAGCCTAAGTCCGCGTGGATGCGGAAGGCGAGATCCAGTTCCTTCAGGATGTTTTCAAACCTGCGGGTCTTGATGCCGCCGGTGGTGGTCTCGGTGTTGCCGTGCATGGGGTCGCATACCCACAGCACCGTCTGCCCGGTCTGGCGCACCGCCTCGATCGCCTTCGGCAGCGCCGCGGCAATCTCCTTGGCGCCGAAGCGGTGAATGAAGGTCAGCCGCCCGGGCTGGTTCTGGGGATTCAGGGTCGTGACCAGGCCCTGCAGCCAGGCCGCGTCCATCGCCCCGCCCACCTTCACCCCGATGGGGTTCGACACCCCGCGGAAGTATTCGACGTGTGCGCCGTCGAGTCCGGCGGTGCGCACGCCGATCCACGGCATGTGCGTCGAGAGGTTGTACCAGCGGTTCTGGCGCGGGATGAAGCGGGTCTGCGACTGCTCGTAGTGCAGGTGCAGCCCTTCGTGACTGGCGTAGAAATCCACCAGCGTCGCCTCGTGGATCTGGCGGCCGCTGATGCCTTCGAAGAAATCCAGCGCATCCCCGATCGAGCCCACGATGCGCTGGTAGGCCTCTTTCAGGGGCGCGTGCTGCACGAACCCCAGGTCCCAGTACTCCGGGTGGTGCAGGTCGGCAAAGCCGCCTTCCACCAGCGCGCGCACGAAGTTAAGCGTCAGCGCCGCGCGCTCATAACCGCGCAGCAGCAGCTCCGGATCCGGCGTCCGTGCGCTCAAGGTGAATTCCGGACGGTTGACGAGGTCGCCGCGATAGCTCGGCAACGTCACCCCGTCGCGCGTCTCGGTATCGAGCGAGCGCGGCTTCGCGTACTGGCCCGCCATGCGCCCGACCCGAATGATGGGCTTCTTCAGGCCGTGCAGCAGCACGAGACTCATCTGCAGGAGGATCTTGAGCTTCTTCGTGATGGTGTCGGATTCGCAGTCGGCAAACACTTCCGCGCAATCCCCGCCCTGCAGCAGAAACGCCTCGCCCCGCTGCGCCTTGGCCAGGCGCTCACGCAGCGCCTCGACCTCCCAGGACACGACGATCGGCGGCAGGCGCGAGATATGCGCCACCGCGCGCTCGAGCGCCGCGGGATCGACATAAGTCGGCTGCTGCTGGGCGGGGCGGGTCTGCCAGCTGGCGGCATGCCAGGAGGTGGTTTCAGGGGAACGCATGCCTGCAGATGCTAGCACGCTAGGCCTGAGATTCAGGGCGGTTACCGGGTCGCTGGCGCGGGAGGCGCTTCGAGGGCAGAATGCGCCCCTTTTCAAGGGACTCGTATGCACCGCGTACTCATTCTCGGCGCCGGAAAAATCGGCGCCCTGGTCTCAGGTCTCCTGGCCGAATCCGGCTCCTACCAGGTCCAGCTGACCGACATGGACGGCGCCGCGGCGGATGCGGTGGTGCGGGCGCACAGCGCCGGGAACCTCACCGCCTTTGCGCTGGATGCCACCGATACGGCGGCGCTGGGGGCGCATCTGAAAGCCCACCCGGTGGATGCGGTCATCTCGAGCCTGCCGTTCTACTGCAACGTGGGGGTCGCGCAGGCGGCCCGTCAGGCGCGGGCGCACTACTTCGACCTCACCGAGGACGTCGAAGTCACCCGTGCGGTGCGCGCGGTGGCGAGTGGCGCCTCCCAGGCCTTCGTGCCCCAGTGTGGACTCGCCCCGGGGTTCATCAGCATCGCCGCCGCGGAACTCATCACCCATTTCGATGAGCTGCGTGCGGTGAAGCTGCGTGTCGGCGCCCTGCCCCAGCATCCGAACAATGTTCTGAAGTATTCACTCACCTGGTCGACCGAAGGCCTCATCAACGAGTACGGCAATCCCTGCCAGGCGGTCAGTGACGGACGGCTGCGCGAGGTCGCCCCGCTCGAGGGACTTGAAGAGATCGAGATCGACGGCACGCTCTATGAAGCGTTCAACACCTCCGGGGGGCTGGGGTCGCTCGCCGAGACGCATGGTGCGCACTGCGAGACCATGAACTACAAGACCATGCGCTACCCCGGACACTGCGAGCAGATGCGCCTGCTCATGAACGACCTGAAACTCAACCACGATCGGCAGACGCTCAAGCACATCCTCGAAAACGCCGTCCCACAGACGCTGCAGGACGTGGTCATTGTGTACGCGGCGGTCACCGGCAAGCAGGACGGGCAGCTGCGCGAAGAAAGCTACGTCAACAAGATCTACCCGCAGGTGATCGCCGGACGGCTGTGGTCGGCGATCCAGGTGAGCACCGCCTCCGGCATCACCGCCGTGGTCGATCTGGTGCTCGAGCACCCGGGCCGCTATCACGGCTTCGTGGCGCAGGAACAGTTCCGCCTCACCGATATCCTCGCCAACCGCTTCGGCCGCTACTACGCGCCGGGCGGCACCAAGCTGGTCTCGGGCGAAGTGGTGGTGTCTGGCAAGGCCGGCCGGCAGCGCCGCCAGAAAGCGGTGAACGCATGAGTACCCCCGACCTGAATGCGCTGCTGTCGCGCTTGGGACTCGACGCGGTGAACCCCGGCGCCTGGTCCGGCAGCCAGGGCTACTCGCGCGGTGCGCCCGGCACGCTCATCAACGTGCGCAATCCCGCCAACGGCACGCTGATCGCGCAGGTGCGCCCGGCGAGTGCCGCGGAGTACGAAGAGGTCATCGCCTCTGCCACGCAGGCCGCCGCGGCCTGGCGCGAGGTGCCGGCGCCCAAGCGCGGCGAGACGGTACGCCTCATTGGCGAGGAACTGCGCCGGCACAAGCAGGATCTGGGAACGCTGGTGTCGCTCGAGAACGGCAAGATCCTCGCCGAAGGCGTAGGCGAAGTGCAGGAGATGATCGACATCGCCGACTTCGCGGTCGGCCAGTCGCGCATGCTCTACGGCCTCAGCATGCACTCCGAGCGCCCCCAGCACCGCATGGCGGAGCAGTGGCACCCCTTGGGCGTAGTCGGCATTATTTCGGCGTTCAACTTCCCGGTTGCGGTGTGGTCCTGGAATGCCTTCCTCGGCGCCATCTGCGGCAACGCCTGCGTGTGGAAGCCCTCGCCGAAGACCCCGCTCACCGCGCTCGCCGTGCAGCAGCTGTGCGTGAAGGTGATGACGGCCAACAAGCTGCCGCCGGTTTTCCAGCTGTTCATCGACGCTGGCACGGAGCTCGCGACGCGTTTCGTCGAGGACCGGCGCGTGGCGCTCATCTCCTTTACCGGCTCCACCGAAGTGGGCCGCAAGGTTGGCGAACGCGTGGCCGCGCGCCTCGGCAAGAGTCTGCTCGAACTCGGCGGCAACAACGCGGTGATTGTGGACGAGACTGCGAACCTGGATCTGGCGAGCGCCGCGATCGTGTTCGGCGCCGTCGGCACCGCGGGGCAGCGTTGCACCAGCACCCGGCGGGTGTTCGTGCACAAGGACGTTGCCGCGCAGCTCGAGGAGCGGCTCATCCATGCCTACAAGCAGGTGCGCATCGGTGATCCGCTTGCCGACGGCACGCTCATGGGACCGCTGATTGACGCTGCTGCCGTGCAGCGCTATCTCGCCGCGATCCAGGCGGTGCGCGCCGCCGGTGGCGAGCTGCTCTACGGGGGCGAGGTGGTGAAGGGTCCCGGCAACTTCGTGCAGCCGGCCATTGTCCGTGCCCGTAACGACTGGCCCATCGTGCAGTCGGAGACCTTCGCGCCGATCCTCTACGTGATTCCCGTGGATTCCCTCGCCGCGGCGATTCAGGCGCAGAACGCCTCCGCCCACGGCCTGTCGTCGGCGCTGTTTACCGACCGGCTGCAGAACGCGGAAGCCTTTCTCTCGGCCGCGGGCAGTGATTGCGGTATCGCCAACATCAACCTCGGCACTTCGGGCGCCGAGATCGGCGGCGCCTTCGGGGGTGAGAAGGATACCGGCGGTGGACGCGAGTCAGGCTCGGACGCCTGGAAGGCCTACATGCGCCGCCAGACCAACACGGTAAACTGGAGCCGGGAGCTGCCGCTCGCGCAGGGCATCGAGTTCAAGACCTAACCAGACGCCGCCGCGGCGCCCCTTAGAGATCTCCCGCCAGCGTCAGCATGAACCGCCGGCGCTGCTCGGACAGGATCGCATCGAGGGCCGACAGGTGCAGGCCGCGGGCATCGGTCAGGTTGAATCCGTCGAGTCGCACGCTCCACGGGTGAGACCGGAACGACCCCTGGTAACGAACACCCGCCGCAAGCGTCGACAGCTGCGGCAGATACACCGTGTTGTCGCTCGTCGCGACCCGCGGCGCGAGACGATTCCATTGCAACGAGGCCGCCCACGGTCCCCATTGCGTCGGCGCGTAGTCCGCATTGAAGGTCAGGGTCAGCGGCACAGGTCCCAGCGGGATGCTGCCGGTCGCCCCCGGCTCGGGGAGCGCGCGCTCAACCTGCGGCTTGATGAGCACGCCACCGAGGAGCAGGGTGAGTCCCGCGTTGTTGTAGGACAGCGAAGTCTCCAGGCCGCGGTATTGCAGGCGGCCGAGTTGCGCATAGACATTGTCGGTGCCGACGTTGAAGTACGGCTTTTGGATCTCGAAGCCTCCGAAGATCAGCTGCAGCGTTGTGGACGGCGCCCAGCGGATCCCGCCGTCGACCTGCCAGGTGCGAGTCGCCGGCGGAGGCTCGAAGCGGTTGTCGGCTGACACCGGCGCCACCGCCGAGTCCTCCAGTCCCTGGATGAAGCTGCCGTAAAAAATAAGCTCCCGCTGCGGGTCACTCGCCAGGCGCAGATTCAGCAGCCGGGGGCTCGTCCGGTTCGTGTCGACGGTACCGGACGGCAGCGCGACTGTGCGGCGGTAGGAGTCGCTCAGCACTCCGATCGAGAACGAACCCACGCCCGCCCAGCGCTCCTCGTAACTCAGCCCCAGATCGCGCTGTCGGGTGCTGTCATGACCCACGGGCCCGAATGCCAGCGGTGGCGGCGCGAAGGGCATCTGGCTCGTCAGCGCGATCGTACCGAAGTCCGTGATCGAATCGCCGCCAAACTGCCGCTCGACGTCCCGGCCCCGGACCGTCAACTGCAGCTCGCGCCGATGGACA
Source organism: uncultured Gammaproteobacteria bacterium (assembly GCA_963793895.1). GTDB lineage: Bacteria > Pseudomonadota > Gammaproteobacteria > Steroidobacterales > Steroidobacteraceae > 13-2-20CM-66-19. The sequence continues at coordinate 134,891 of CAWCBV010000003.1, read as the reverse complement.
CCGCTGGTAAATGCGCGCGACAGTCGCAATTCCCCGGATGTTGAGTCCGCCGCAAAGGGCGGCGCGACGTCCATGACCGAATCCGCCATCTCGTTCGGACCCAGGTTCAGATACGGCTCATGACCGAGCGGATCGCGCTCGCGCGAATGAAACAGCCCGGCTGCGAGCGCCCAGTGATCGCCGAGCGTGCTCTTGAGGACCGCGCCGAAGGTGTTCATGTGCCACCCCTGGTTCGTCCAATCCTGGGCGCCAAGATCCTGCGTAAGAAAAGACGGCAGCGGCACCGTCCCGTCCGTGTAGACGATCGGGACGATCTGCCGCGCCCCGCCCGCGTCGTACGCCCAGAACGGGATAATCTCGGTGTTCGGCGCCGGCCGCCAGCGGAAGGTGGTCCCGAAGCGCGCCCCGTGCATCTCGCGAAACAGGTCGGGGACGAAGTTCTCGACGTAGCCGGCGCACAGGTCAACACCGAGCGTGCGCTCGGTCAGCGGGATCTGTGCCTCGAGATCCGCGGTTGCGGAGTCGAACGGCCCGCGGGTGAGAACCGCACTGAAGAGTGTCTTCTCACCGGGCGTACGCAGGCTGAAGTCCGCGATACCGGTCGGCGCGGGGAAGGCATAGGACTGCGCGGCAATCCCCACGCGCATGGTCGTCTCGCGGACCATGCAGTCACTGGTCACCCAGGTCTGCCGGTCGAAGTACAGACCCTCGATCCTCAGGTTTCCAGCATCCTGCGGACTGAAACCACGCGCATCGCTCTGCGAGTAGAGTCCCACATTCTGCTGGCCGATCGAGGTGCCGAAGGCATCCTGCGCCGCGGTGACGGCGTTCTCATCGGCGCGCTGCGCGAAGCTCTCGCCGGGTACCGCAAGACACGTGATTGTCGCCAGGACCCAGGAGCGAGGCATCTAAAGAATGCTAACAGACCCCTGGTCCATCGGCCGAAATCGCAACGAAGCGATTTCGGCGGACAACAGTTGCGTTTCCGCCGGCCAAAGGCGGGGCTCGATGCACATCTGCCGCAATCACCTCAGCAGCCGAGCACTTCGGGGCATGGGTGGGCGCAGGGACTTTGGCCGGCTGCGGCGGTGCGACATTGGCTGGATGCGCACTGTTGACACGCCCTAGCGCCCCGGCAGCCGCAGCGAGAAGCGCGCGCCCCCCAAGGCCGAGGAGTCGATGCTCATGCGCCCGCCGTAGAGGTCCACGGTGTCGCGCACCATCGCAAGTCCCAGGCCGTGCCCGGGCACACTCTCGTCGGTGCGCACGCCTCGCTGCAGCACCCGCACGCGGTCTACTTCGGAGATTCCAGGACCGTCGTCCTCGATCTGCAGCAACAGACGCTCCCGGGGATCCGCCCCCTCCGCGGTACTGGCGGTGAGGCGCACCCGGCCGCGGCACCACTTACAGGCGTTATCCAGGAGATTGCCGAGCAGTTCCGTGAGATCGCCGCGGTCGCCGATGAACTGGCAGGCCGCCGGCACTATGAGCTCCAGCACCAGGTCCTTGTCGGCATACACGCGCAGGAGCGCGCCGCGGAGCGAGGCCGCCACCTGCGCCACATCGACCGGCGCCTGGCCGATGAGCGCCCCGCCCGAGGCGGCCGCGCGCTTCAACTGGTGTTCGATGATGTCCGTCATGCGATCGATCTCGGTACCCATGGGACCGGAAGGCGCATTGCGCGGCAGGCTCGAGCGCATGACCGCCAGCGGCGTCTTGAGGCTGTGGGCGAGGTTCCCCAGGGTGTCGCGGTAACGCGCGACGCGCTTGCGCTCCCCGACGAGCAGTGTGTTGAGGTTGCTCGCCACGCCTGACAGTTCGCGCGGATAGCCCGCGCCCAGCACATCGCTGCGGCCCTCCTCGACGGCGTGAATCTCGCGCTCCATGCGCCGCAGCGGCGCCAGCACCCACTGCATGAGTGCCGCCAGTGTGACCAGCAGCACCACCATCAGGCCAATGAACCAGCCCACCAGCTGCTGGCGGAAGCGCCACAACTGCTCCTCGTAAGGCGAGAGGCTCACCGCGACGCTGAAGGTGAGCGTGCGCAGGCCCAGCGGATCGTCCTCAAACTGGATGGCGCGGCTCTCGATCGCCACCCGATCATGTCCGAAGCTGGTGTAGGTCGTATTGCGTTCGCCGTGCGCCAGCAGCGGCCCGAAATCCACGTCGGCCTTGGCGTTGGAGGGCGACTGCCACTCGTGTAGCTGGGAGCGGATCTGGGCGTACAGGCCCGAGCGCGGCGTGGCGAGGCGCGGGTCGAGGGCGTTCGGCGCGGGCGCGTAGCCCCCGCTCGGCTGCGGTTCGGCCGCGGCGATGAGACCGACCATCTGCGAGTCGAGAAGCTCCTGCATGGAGCGCTCCGACAGCGCCCGGAACCCGGTGTCGAGCACCAGCATCATGACGCCGAAGAACAGCGCCAGCGGCACGGACACCGAGACAAGCAGGCGCCGGCTTAGCGAATGCACGTGGGAGGTCGGCCTAAGGGGTGTCAGGAACTCGTGTCGCGCGGCAGCGCGAACCGGTAGCCGCGGCCGCGCAGGGTCTCGATGGGCCGCAGCTTGTCCTCGGGATCCAGCTTGCGGCGCAAGCGACCGACGAGGACTTCGATGACGTTGCTGTCGCGCTCGAAGTCCTGGTCGTAGAGCCGCTCGGTCAGCTCGGCCTTGGAGATCACATCTCCGGCGCGCAGCATGAGGTGCTCGAGGATGCGGTACTCGAAGGTGGTGAGCTCCAGCGCCGCACCATCCACGTGCACGGCCTGGGCGCGCGTATCGAGCACCACCGGTCCGCATTTGAGTTGTGGGCTCGCCCAGCCGCCGGCCCGGCGCAGCAGCGCCTGCAGCCGCGCCAGCACCTCCTCGAAATGAAACGGCTTGGCGACATAGTCATCGGCGCCCGCCTCCAGACCCTCGACCTTGTCCTGCCAGTTGTCGCGCGCAGTGAGGATGAGGATGGGGAAGCTCTTGGCAGCGGCGCGCACTCGGCGGATGACTTCAAGTCCCGGCAGGCCCGGCAACCCTAAGTCGATGATCGCCACATCGAGGGGATATTCGAGCGCCGCGAACAGACCTTCTTCACCGTCACGCGCCACGTCCACGGTGAAACCTGACTCCGTCAGGCGTTCCTTCAGGTTATCGCGCAGCACGGCCTCATCCTCCACAACCAGAACGCGCATGCGCTTACCTGAGCCTTCGCGACTACTTCACGGAGCCGGTGGCGGCATCGACTTGCACGGTCCACACGTGGCCGGTGTCGTTGAGGAGGCGCAGCACGTAGACGTTCCCGCCGCCTTCCTTGTGCGTCTCGGCCTTCACGACCCGCGCATGGAAGCGCTTCTCAGCCATTTTCACGGCCTGATCCATGCTCATGCCGCCGCCAGCGGCGGGCGCGGGCGCCGCGCGCGCCGGCGCAGGCGCGAAGCTCAGTGCAGCCATGGAACCTGCGCTGAGCAGCAGCGGCATGAGAAACAGCAGTGGGGCGTGTCGTCGCGTCATGGTATGGCGGCTTATCCGTCATACAAGAGTAACGCATTGGTGCGTGGCACCGCGACCGCACGGGTCACGGCCTGGATTTTCAGCCACCGTTCAGTTTCGCCGCACACCATAACGCGTCCCACTCCGCCGCCGACAATTTTTCAAGCGCGAGGCCCTGCTCTCGTGCCGCCGCTTCCATGAGGGCGAAACGGCGCTCAAACTTTCCATTCGCGGCGCGCAGCGATTCTTCCGCGTCCGCACCCAGATGCCGGCTCCAGTTCACGACCGCGAACAAGAGATCGCCGATCTCATCTGCCACGGCGGCACCGCCGGCCGTGATGGCCGCGTCCACCTCGTTGAGCTCCTCGACGACCTTGGCGCGCACCTGCGAACTGCTGCTCCAGTCAAAGCCGACCCGCGCGGCGCGGCGTGACAGCTTTGCGGCGCGGCTAAGCGCAGGCAGCGCCTTCGGCACGCCGCCCAGCACCGTGTTGCCTTCGCGCTCGCCGCTCGCCGCGGCACGCTCCAGCGCCTTCTGTTCCTCCCAGGTGCGCTCCAGTTCTTGAGGGGTGGGCTGCGTTCCTGCAAACACGTGCGGGTGGCGCCGCACCAGCTTCTCGTGAATGGCGGTGGCGACGGCGGCGAAATCAAACCAGCCGCGTTCCTCGGCCATGCGCGCGTGAAACACCACCTGGAACAGAAGATCGCCGAGCTCATCGCGCAGGTGCCCGCGATCCTCACGCTCGATGGCGTCGGCGACTTCGTAGGCTTCCTCGATGGTGAAGGGCGCGATGCTCGCGAAGGTCTGCTGCAGGTCCCACGGACAGCCGCGCTCGGGATCGCGCAGGCGCGCCATGAGTGCCAGCAGATCGCGCAGCGCGCCCGCCGCGTCGCTCATGGAAGCTCAGGTGCCGTGCACACCCGATAGAGCGTCATCAGGATGCCGGAGGTTGCGCCCCAGATGTTGTGCTCGCCATAGGTGATATCGATGAAATCCACTTCCTCGCCCGTGAAGGGTGAACGGCGTCGGTTCGGGTGATGATTGGCCGGGTCGAAAATGAATTTAAGCGGCACTTCGAAAGTGTCCTCGACCTCACGCGAGTCGGGCCGGAGCGTAAAGCCCGGCCGCACGAACGCCACCACCGGCGTCACACGAAAACCCGTGATCACCAGGTGATCCGGCAGATAACCAACCACCGCGACGAAGCTCGCATCGAGTCCGATTTCCTCCTGCGCCTCGCGCAACGCGGCGGCCCGGGGGCTGCCGTCACCCGGTTCGATGCGTCCGCCCGGGAAGCTCACCTGGCCGGCATGATGCCGCAGCTGCGTTGCACGCTGCGTGAGCAACACCATCAACTCCTCGCGCTCGACCAGCGGCATGAGCACCGCGGCCGGGGTGGGATGTTCGGGAAAAATGTCGCGCCGTCGGGGCCGCGCGCTCCCAGCTCCCCGGGACGCGCCACTCGGCGTCCTCGTGCCGTGGCTGCGACCCCGCGAGGCGTGCGCGGATGAGCTGTGCCCAGTCGACTTTCTTATCAGCAGCTGATGCGTTGATATTTACGCCCCGCCTTCAACCCCCGCCACCGCCGCCACCTTTGATGCCGCCCTTGGTGAGCTCGGCAGGGTCCAGCAGCTTCGCCAGTTCCTCGCGCGACAACTGCGTGTTTTCCAGCGCGACTTCGCGGATCGGCCGGCCTTGCGCATAGGCCTGCTTGGCGATGGCGGCGCCTTTTTCGTAGCCAATCACGGGGTTCAGCGCCGTCACCAGGATCGGATTTCGCTCGAGCGCCTCGGCCAGGCGCGCGGTATTCACCTTGAAGCCCGCGATCGCGCTGTCGGCCAGCGCCCGCGACACGTTGGCGAGCAGGTGAATGCTCTGCAGCAGGTTGTACGTGATGACGGGCAACATAACGTTCAGCTGGAAATTGCCGGACTGTCCCGCGATGGTGATGGTCGTGTCGTTGCCGATCACCTGCGCCGCCACCATGGTCGTCGCTTCGGGAATGACCGCATTCACCTTGCCCGGCATGATGCTGCTGCCAGGCTGCAGCGCCGGCAAGGCAATCTCCGCAAGGCCGGCAAGCGGGCCGCTATTCATCCAGCGCAGGTCGTTGGCGATCTTCATGAGGCTCACCGCGATCACCTTCAGCTGACCGGAGAGCTCGACGGCCGTATCCTGCGCCGACATGGCTTCGAAATAGTTGCGCGCCGGCACGAACGGCAGGCCGGTAAGCGTCGCCAGTTCCGTAGCAAAGCGCCGGCCGAAGTCCGGGTGGGCGTTAATGCCCGTGCCGACCGCGGTCCCTCCCTGCGCGAGCGCCAACAGCCGCGGTTCCACCGCGGCCAGGCGCTGCAGTCCGTTTTCGATCTGCGTGCGCCAGCCCGACAACTCCTGGGCGAGTGTCACCGGCATGGCGTCCATCAGGTGGGTGCGCCCGGTCTTGACGATACCGCCAACCTCGCGCTCCTTCGCCGCCAGCACCTGGGCGAGGTGCGCCAGTGCGGGCACGAGTTCACGCCGTACCTGCAGAGCCGCGCTCACGTGAATCGCGGTCGGGATCGAATCGTTGCTGCTCTGCCCCATGTTGACGTGATCATTGGGGTGCACCGCGCTGCCGAGACGGCGGCTCGCCAGCGACGCGATCACTTCATTCGCGTTCATGTTGGAGCTGGTTCCGGAGCCGGTCTGGAATACGTCGATCGGAAACTGCGCATCGTGGCGTGCCGGCCGCCACCTCGGCCGCCGCGGCCTCCACGGCGTCGGCCACCTTCGGGTCCAGCAGCTTCAGGCCCTTGTTGGCGCGCGCCGCAGCCTGCTTCACCAGCGCCAGGGCGCCGATGAAGGCGCGCGGCATGACGAGCCCGCTTTTGGGGAAATTATCGACCGCGCGCTGCGTCTGCGCTCCCCACAAAGCCTCCGCGGGCACCTTCAGATCGCCCATGCTGTCATGTTCGATACGGAAGGAAGTCGTCATGCATGCGCTCCACGGTTATGATGTAAATTCTAGCACTTCGAGGTCCTTAGTAACGCATGTCCGCGAGCCCGCGCGACGCCCCGCCCCAGAGTGATTCGCTCGCCGCAGTCGACGCGCTGTCGCCGCTTGACGGGCGCTATCGCGCGGCCACCGCAGCGCTGCGGGTGCTGCTTTCCGAGGGCGGACTCATCCGCGAGCGCATCGGCATCGAAGCGCGCTGGCTGCTGCATCTCGCGGCCGCCGCGCCGCAGCTGCCCGGCGCGCAACTTACGGCCGCGGTACGTGAACGCGCGCAGCACCTGGCCGAGGCGCCCGACGCCAACGCCGCCGCGGCCGTGAAGCTGATCGAGGCGCGCATCAATCATGACGTCAAGGCGGTCGAATACTATGTCCGCGCCGAGCTCAGCGCTGCCGGCGCGAGTGCCGCGACCCTGGAGCTGGTGCACTTCGGCTGCACTTCCGAGGACATCAACAATTTAAGTTACGCCTGTCTTTTGAAGGCGGCCCGCGGCGAGCTCCTCGCGGTGCTCGGGAACACGCACCGACGAGCTCACCGGGCTCGCCCATCGCTATGCCGACCTCGCCATGCTGGCGCGCACGCACGGCCAGGCGGCGAGTCCCACCACCCTCGGCAAGGAAATCGGCAACTTCGCGGCCCGGCTGAGGCGCGCGCAACAGCGCCTGAGCGAGGTGCGTATCCTCGGCAAGTGGAACGGCGCGGTGGGCAACTTCAACGCGCACGTGGCGGCGCTCCCGGGGGTCGACTGGCCGGCCGTGAGCGCGGCATTCGTTACCTCGCTGTCGCTCGAGTACAACCCGTTCACGACCCAGATCGAGCCGCACGACTGGATCGGTGAGTACTGCGACGCCATCGCGGCCGCCAACACCATACTCATCGACCTGTGCCGCGACTTCTGGGGCTACATCTCACTCGGCTATCTGCGCCAGCGCGCCGTCGCCGGGGAAGTGGGCTCCTCGACCATGCCGCACAAGATAAATCCCATCGACTTCGAGAATGCCGAAGGCAACCTCGGGGTCGCCAACGCGCTGTTGCGGCATTTCGCCGACAAGCTGCCGCTGTCACGCTGGCAGCGCGACCTCACCGATTCGACCGTGCTGCGCAACCTCGGCGTCGCGCTCGGCCACACGCTCATCGCCTGGAACGCACTCGGACGCGGCCTCACGCGGATCGAGGCGGATGCGTTGCGTATGGAAGCTGATCTCACCGGCGCCTGGGAAGTGTTGGGCGAGGCCGTGCAGACGGTGCTGCGCGCCGCCGGTGTCGCCGGCGGATACGAGCGGCTGAAAGACTTCACGCGCGGCCGACCCATCGATGCGCCGCTGCTGGCGCACTTCATCGACACCCTGCCGCTCGACGCGGCCGACAAGACGCGCCTCAAGGCCATGCGGCCGCACGACTACGTCGGGCTCGCCGGCAAGCTCGCGCGGGACATCTGATAAGGAGCCGAGGCCGGCCAGCTGAAGCGCCACGCTTGCGCTGCTCCCGGCGCGACAAGGACTTGCCCGTGGCAGCTAAAATGGCCCTGAAGTGCGAACTGCGTTCGAATTTCGGGCCGTTAAGGCCTTGCGCAGCGGTCAAACCGTGACCGGTTCGGCAAGGTATTGCCGCAGTGCGTCGCTAACATCGCCCGTAGCCTCGCTTTTTGGCGGGCATGGGGTGGACGCCACTCGTGGTAAGGACTGGGGAACTCGATCTCACCGGCGATCTGGCGAAGCTCGCGAAGGCGCGCTACGCACCCGAATCCGTGGGCCGGGCCCGTGCCGCAGGCTCAGGCCGCCAGGGAGCCGAGACCCTTACCGTCCTCACCTCGCTCGCCGAAGTGCGGGCCGCGGTGAATGAAATCGCCGCCACCGCGCAGCGGCTGATCTCCATCTTCACCCCCGACCTGGAACCGGATCTGTACGAGCAGACCGCGTTCCTCGAAGTCATCAAGCACTTTGTGCTCACGCGCAGCTTCGCCAAGGTGCGCGTGCTGCTCGCCGAACCCACCCGCGTCATGCGAGACAGCAACAGCTTCGTCGCCATGGGGCGGCGCCTGTCCAGCTGCATCGACATCCGCTACGTTGCCTCCCAGTCCCCGCAGCGGGCCTCGGCCTACCTGATCGCGGACGACCGGGCGATCGTCTATCGGCTGCGTGCCGACACCTGGGACGGGGTCTCCGATATTAATAACCCGGTGGCCGCGCGCCTGTACCTGCAGGAATTCGACGAGGTGTGGAACGCCAGCGCCGCCGAGCACGGTCTGCGAGCGGCCCGTCGCGGCTGACGTTCCCTGATTCGCGCCGCCTTGAGCTCGCGGCAGTTACAATCCTAAGCCATGCCCCGCACACCCGATGTGACCGTCGCGGCCGTCACCGAAACGGGCGGTCGCTTTCTCGTGGTTGAAGAACGCATCAACCGGCGGCTGGTCTTCAACCAACCTGCAGGACATGTCGAGCGTGGCGAGACACTGCTCGCCGCGGTGGTGCGCGAAGTCCACGAGGAAACCGCCTGGCAGTTCGAACCGCAGGCGCTCGTGGGTGTGTACGCGTGGCGCAATCCGCACAATGGCCGCGCCTTCATGCGCTTTGCGTTCACCGGCGCCGTCACGGCCCACGATCCGCAGGCGCGGCTGGATCGGGGCATCGTGGCCACCCATTGGCTCTCGCATGCGCAGCTGCAGGAGCGCGCCACGCGCCTGCGCAGCCCCCTCGTCATGCGCTGTATTGAGGACTACCTCGCCGGGGTCCGCCGCCAGCTCGCACCCATCGCGCACCTGGATCTGAAGGCTGCCCTGGGCGTCGCGGCGCTGACGATCTGAGCATTTCGGTAGAATCACGCCGATGAGCACCAGGTTGCCCCGGCCCGCGGCCGGGGATCGCGTCATCGTCGGACTCTCCGGCGGCGTCGACTCCGCCGTCGCGGCGCTGCTCCTGAAGCAGGCCGGCTGGGAGGTGCAGGGCCTCTTCATGAGCAACTGGGACGACGAGGACGGCTACTGCACGACGGCGCAGGATTACCAGGACGCGCGCGCGGTCGCCGCCGAGCTCGCCATCCCGCTGCACCGGGTGAGCTTTGCCGCGCAGTACCGCGAGCGCGTCTTCGAACATTTCCTGAGCGAGCAGCGGGCCGGCCGCACCCCCAACCCTGACGTGCTGTGCAACCGCGAGATCAAGTTCGGTGAGGCACTGCGCTACGCGCAGCGACTGGGGGCGACGCACTTTGCCACCGGCCACTACGCGCGCCTGCTGCCCGGGCCGGCGGGGGTCGAATTGCACAAGGCGCGGGATGCCGCCAAGGACCAGAGCTACTTTCTGCACGCGGTACCGCCGGAAGAGTTCACGCGAGTCCTGATGCCCCTGGGCGAGCTGGCGAAGTCCGAGGTGCGCGCGCAGGCGCGTCGCGCCGGGCTGCCGGTGTTCGACAAGCCCGACAGCACCGGCATCTGCTTCATCGGCGAGCGGCCATTCCGCGAGTTTCTCGCCCGCTTCCTCGAGCGCACGCCTGGCCCCATAGAGTCCCCTGAGGGCGAGCGGCTCGGCACTCACGAGGGCCTGGCGTTCTATACCCTCGGTCAGCGCGGCGGGCTCGGCATTGGCGGCCGTGCCGGTCACGCGGAGCAAGCCTGGTACGTCGCCGCCAAGAACGCCGTGCGCAACACCCTGGTCATCGTTCAGGGGCATGATCATCCCCTGCTCTCGAGCGGCGCACTCCGGACCGAGCGGTGGCATTGGCTCGTGGCCGCGCGGCGCGCGGCCTTCCCGTGCAGCGTGAAAGTGCGCTATCGCCAGGCCGACCAGCTGGCGCTCGTTGAGCCGCGGGCCGACGGCGGGATGCACATTCGCTTCGATCACCCGCAGCGTGCCGTCACGCCCGGTCAGTACGCCGTCGCCTACGAGGGCGAACGCTGTCTGGGCGGCGGCGTGATCGCCGTGACCGCACCGCCGGCCGTGGAGGCGGCAGCGGCCTAGAACGGATCCTGCGCGGCGCGCTCCCGCCCGATATAATTATCGGCTCACAGCGGAGGCACGCATGACGAACAGTTTCCGGGCGCGCTCAACCCTCAAGGTCGGCGATCGCTCCTACGAGATCTGGAGCCTCGCGGCGCTGCCACAGGACAAGCTCGCACGCCTGCCCTTCTCGCTGAAGATCCTGCTGGAGAATCTGCTGCGCTCGGAAGACGGCGTGAGCGTGACGCGGGCCGACATCGAGGCACTCCTCGAGTGGGACCCGGCCGCGACACCCTCGCACGAGATCGCCTTCACCCCCGCACGCGTCATCCTGCAGGATTTCACCGGCGTGCCGTGCGTGGTGGACCTGGCGGCGATGCGCGACGCGATCGTGCGCTTAGGGGGAGACGCGGAGCGCGTCAATCCGCTTAACCCCGCCGAGCTGGTCATCGACCACTCGGTACAGGTGGACGAATACGGCACGGTCGGCGCCCTGGCGGCCAACACCGCCATCGAGTTCTCGCGCAACAAGGAGCGCTACGCCTTCTTGCGCTGGGGCCAGACAGCCTTCCGCAATTTCTCGGTCGTGCCACCCAACACCGGCATCGTCCACCAGGTGAATCTTGAGTATCTCGGCCGGGTGATCTTCGACGCCGAGTCCAACGGGGTGCGCCGCGCCTATCCCGACACACTCGTCGGCACCGATTCGCACACCACCATGATCAACGGCCTGGGGGTCCTGGGGTGGGGCGTCGGCGGCATCGAGGCCGAAGCTGCCATGCTCGGGCAACCCGTGACCATGCTGATCCCGCAGGTTATCGGTTTCCGCTTCGACGGGCGCCTGCAGCCGGGCGCAACCGCCACGGACCTGGTGCTCACGGTGACGGAAATGCTGCGCAAGAAGGGCGTAGTCGACAAGTTCGTGGAGTTCCATGGCGATGGACTCGCCAATCTGCCGCTCGCCGACCGCGCCACCATTGCCAACATGGCGCCCGAATACGGCAGCACCTGCGGCATCTTCCCGATTGATACCGAAACGGTGCGCTACCTCGAACTCTCCGGCCGCACACGCGAGCGCATCGATCTGGTGAGCGCCTACGCCAAGGCGCAGGGCATGTGGCGCAACCAGGGGGCCACCGTGGCGCGCTATAGCGATGAGCTGGAACTGGATCTGGGTAACGTGGAGCCCAGCCTCGCCGGCCCGCGCCGGCCGCAGGATCGCGTGCCGCTGAAAATCGCCAAGCAGGTCTACGAGACGAACGCCAAAAAGGCTGACGGCGAGCGCACCGCGCGCAAATCCGCCGGCAAGGGCGTCGCTGCCGCCTCCCTTGACGGAAAAAACGTGGAGCTCAAGGACGGCGCGGTGCTCATCGCCGCCATTACGAGTTGCACCAACACTTCCAACCCGGTGGTGATGCTGGGAGCCGGCCTCCTTGCCCGCAAGGCGCGCGCGCGCGGACTCACCGCCAAACCCTGGGTGAAGACCAGTCTCGCGCCGGGCTCGCGCGTGGTCACCGATTACTTCGTCAAGGCCGGCGTACTGGATGACCTGGCCGCGATCGGTTTTGATCTCGTCGGCTACGGATGTACAACGTGCATCGGGAACAGCGGCCCTTTGAAGCCGGAGATCTCCGCCGCGGTCAAGGCGGGGGATCTCACCGCGTGCGCGGTGCTCTCCGGCAACCGCAACTTCGAGGGCCGCGTGCATCCGGAAGTGCGCATGAATTTCCTCGCCTCCCCGCCGCTCGTGGTCGCGTACGCGCTCGCCGGCACGCTCGACATCGATCTCACGAAGGAGCCTCTCGGCACCGACCAGGACGGCAAGGGCGTGTTCCTCGCCGACATCTGGCCGAGCGATATCGAAGTGCAGGACCTGCTCAAGAACTCCATCGATGCGCAGATGTTCCGCGACAGCTACGCGAGCGTGTTCAAGGGCGACGCCAACTGGGCCAGCATCAAGGTCCCCGCCGGCCAGCTCTACACCTGGGATAGCGCCTCCACCTACGTGAAAAACCCGCCCTACTTCGAGGGCATGACCATGACGCCGCCGCCGCTGGCGGACGTACGCGGCGCGCGCGCGCTGGCGATGGTCGGGGACTCGGTGACGACCGATCACATCTCCCCGGCCGGCAACATCGCCAGGAGCAGCCCGGCGGCGCGCTATCTCGTCGAGCAGGGCGTGGCGCCCAAGGACTTCAATTCCTACGGCGCACGGCGCGGCAATCACGAGGTGATGATGCGCGGCACGTTCGCCAACATCAGGCTGCGGAACCTCCTGGTGCCGGGGGTGGAAGGTGGCGTCACGGTGCACCTGCCCGATGGTGAACAGTCCTCCATCTATGACGCCGCCATGCGCTACCAGAAGGAAGGTACGCCGCTCATCGTGCTGGCCGGGCGCGAATACGGTACCGGCTCCTCGCGCGACTGGGCGGCCAAGGGCACGCTGCTGCTGGGCGTGCGGGCGGTCATCGCCGAGAGCTACGAGCGCATCCACCGTTCCAACCTCATCGGCATGGGCGTGGCACCGCTGCAGTTCCTGCCGGGCCAGAACGCCGCGGGCCTGAAGCTCACGGGCCGCGAAGTGTTCCATATCGCGGGCTTAAGTTCCGCGGATGCCCGCGAGGTCACCGTCACCGCGACGCCCGACAAAGGCTCGCCGATCACCTTCAAGGCCCGCCTGCGCATTGATACGCCCAAGGAGCGTGAGTACTACCGGCACGGCGGCATCCTGCAGTACGTGTTGCGCCAGCTCGCCACTGCGGGCAACGCCGCCTGACTGACCCCGGCGCGCACACCCAGGTGGAGGGCGCGTCCGGCACGCCCACGCCGCTGCTCGCGCTCTTTGATCTCGACGGCACCATCACGCGCCACAACACGCTCGCGCCCTATGCAATCGGGCTCCTGCTGCGCCATCCGGCGCGCATGCCGCGGGTCCTGTCCGTGCTACCTGCGCTGGCGCGCTTCGTGCTCGGGCGATGCGATCACGGTGAGCTCAAGGCCGCCTTCATCCACAAGACATTCGGGGGACTTGCGCGCCGCGACCTCGATGCCTGGACCGCGCGGTTCGTGCCGCGGCTGCTCGGGAAGGGTCTGTTCGCGGACGCCCGCGCCGCGATCGAGCGACACCGCCTCCACGGCGATACTCTCGCGCTTCTGAGCGCCAGCGCCGATCTGTACGTCCCCGCGATCGGCAAGGCGCTGGGTTTTGACGAGACCATTTGCACCGGCGTCGCCTGGGACGGTGCGCGTCTCCTCGGCACGCTCACCACGCCGAACCGCCGCGGCGAGGAGAAAGTACGCTGTCTGCAGGCGTTACGCGCGCGGCATCAGAACCTCCCGGTCGTCGCCTATGGGAACGCGCAGAGCGATCTGGCGCACCTGCGCCTCGCCGAGCGCGGCGTCCTGGTCAACGGCAGCCGCACCGCTGTGCGGCAGGCTGCTGGCGCGGGTGTTTCCTGCGTCACCTGGCGCTAGCCGGCTGCAACGTTTGACCCCCTCGCCGGTCTATACATACGGAGCGCTAAACCCGTGCGACGCGCGCTGCCACGCATGGCCCCATCGCAGTGACTACACGAGCGGAGCGTGTATGATCGCCGCGTACTGCTTCCTCGGCGGCGCGCTGACGATTGAGTCCGTGCATTCTGCCGGTGCTGCCGTTCGTCTGGCGCGCACCGAGCAGCCGTTTACGCGCAGCACGCTGCCGCTGCTGATCGGCATGGCGGCGACGTTCGCCGCCATCTCGACGCTCGCCGCCGTCGGCGGCGCCTGGGCCGTACACCTCAACGACTACGGCCGGTCGCAGCCTTGGTGCTCCTGACGGCTGAGCGCGCTCGCGCTGCTGTCGCGGCGCTTTGCCGACATGGTAACGCGCCCGTTCGTGAGCGCTCGGCGACCGACTTCAGTTCCGGCAGCGCCGGCAGCCGCGAGCGCGGCGTGCTCGCCTCGCTCCTGCTGGGCGTCGCCACCGGGTTCCTGTGGGCGCCCTGCGCGGGCCGATCCTGGGCCTGATTCTGACCAGCGCGGCGCTGCGCGGCCCGAGTGCCACGACCAGTCTGCTGTTCGCCTATGCGCTCGGTGCCGCCACTTCGCTGGCGATGGCGGCGCTGCGAGCGCGCGCATCATCGCCGCCATGAAGCGCTCGTTCGCGCGCCGGCGAATGGGTGCGACGCGCTCTGGGTGCGGCGGTCCTGCGGCGGTGGTCGCATCGCGCTTGGCTGGGATTCCGGCGCCTGACGCGCCTGTCGGTCGGCAGCACGACCATTTCGAGCAGGCGCTGATCGATCGCATCGCGCCGCGGCGCGCTGCGAACACCGCGATGAGGGCACGATGACCGCAACGGCATGACGGCGTCAGCCAGCGCGGCCGACTTGCCGGTGGAGGGCAGCTGCCGCCTGAGCGGCGCGACGGCGTGGCTGAACTCGCCACCGCTCACGCCGCAGCGCTGCGCGGCAAGGTGGTGCTGATCGATTTCTGGACCTACTCGTGCATCAACTGCCTGCGCGCGCTGCCGTACGTGAAGGCCTGGTACGAGCTACAAGGACCAGGGCCTGGTCGTGATCGGCGTGCACGCGCCGGAATTCGCCTTCGAGAAGGACGGGCCAACGTCACGCCGCGCGGTGCGCGATCTGGGGATCACCTATCCGGTGGCGCTCGACAACGACTACGCCATCTGGCAGCGCTTCAACAACCAGTACTGGCCGGCGCACTACTTCATCGACGCGCAGGGACGCATCCGCGGCCACCACTTCGGCGAGGGCGACTACGCCGACTCCGAGCAGCTGATCCGCAGCTGCTGACCGAGGCCGGCGCTGCAGCGACCTGCCGGCCGCGGCGGCACCGATGCACGGCGCCGGGTGCAGGCCGCGCCGATACCGCGGACGTCGCGTCGCCGGAGACCTACGTCGGGCTACGAGCGCGCGGCGAACTTCGCCTCGCCGGCGGCAGGCTGCAGATCAGCGACGACTCTACGCCGCGCCCGGCGCGCTGCAGCTGAACCAGTGGGCGCTCGCGGGCGCTGGACGCGTGGGTGGCGAAAGCGCAGTGCGCGACGGCGCCGGCGCCAGATCGTGTTCCGCTTCCACGCGCGCGACCTGCACCTGGTGCTGGGACCCGGCGACGGACGGCCAGCCGGTGCGCTTCCGCGTCACGCATCGACGGGCACGCGCCCGGGGCCGATCACGGCGTCGACGTTGCAGCACGACGGCACGGCAGCGTGCACGAGCAACGCCTGTATCAGCTGATGCGCCAGTCCGGGACGGTCGAGGACCACACCTTCGCGATCGAATTCCTGGATCGCGGGTGTGCAGGCCTATTCCTTTACCTTTGGCTAATGGGAGCTACGCCATGAGCCATCGGCATTCGCGAGAGTCGATCCGCAGCCGTGCGCGCTGTTCCTGCGGCGTGTCGCTCGCGTGCTGGCGTTGCGGCGCGTCTGCGCGGGTTGGGAGAGCCGCCTCGCCGCGCCGAGCGCACGGTCACCATCGAGACTTCCGCGGACGGCAATGAGCCAGGCACGTGACCGTGCGCGCGTCGTCAAGACCGATGCCGATGGCGCGCGCAGCTGTCGCCGCTCGCTAGAGTAACGCGCCACGAGGGCACCGAACTGGCCTTCAGCGGGCATACGACAGTAACCATGCCGACGGGCTGTATCGCTGCATCTGCTGCGACACCGTGCTGTTCGATTCGCGCACCAAGTTCGAGTCCGGCACCGGCTGGCCGAGCTTCTGGCGCCCGATCTCGGTGCTCAACGTGGGAATTGAGCGATGACAGTTCGGCATGCAGCGCGTGGCGGTTCATGCCGACGCTGCGACGCGATCTCGGCCACGTCTTCGACGACGGCCGCGCCCGACCGGCCTGCGCTCCTGCATGAACTCGGTGGCCCTCACCTTCGCCCGCGCGCCTGATGCGCGCCTGTACAGGAAGACGCACATGTGGCAGGAAACTGCTCGCCTCGTCTATGCGCTCGCTCATCCGTGGGCGCGTGGGCTGTTTACCGCGCAGTGGACGCGCCGATGCGCCGGTCGCGGTCCCGCAGCCCGCGCTCGACAACCCCAAGGAGCCGGGCCCTGCAGATCGCGGTGCTCGCCGGTGGCTGCTTCTGGGGTATGCAGGGCGTGTTCGAGCACGTGCGCGGGGTGCACGAAGTACTGGCCGGGTATGCCGGCGGCGCGAGCGAACGGCCCAGTATGAAGAGGTGAGCACCGGGCACACCGGTCACGCCGAGTCGGTGCAGATCACCTTCGATCCGGCGCGAGGTGACCTACGGCGAGTTGCTGCAGATGTTCTTCTCGGTGGCGCACGATCCGACGCAGCTGAACCGCCAGGGCCCGGACAGCGGCACCCAGTACCGCTCGGCGATCTTCTATGCCGACGACGACGCAGCGGCGCATCGCCGAGAGCTACATCGCGCAGCTGAACAAGGGCAAGATCCTTCGCGGGCTCCGATCGTCACGCGGGTCGATCCGCTCAAGGGCTTCTATGCGGCCGAAGGGCTATCACCAGGACTTTCTACCTGAAGAATCCGCGCTACCCCTATATCGTGATCAACGACCTGCCCAAGATCAGGAATCTCAAGCAGCTCTTTCCGAACCACTATCGCGACCCGCCGGCGACCGTCGGCGGCCCGCGGCGGCTCACATCGACGTCCGCACCTGCCACAGTTCCGGAAAGAACTTAAGCTCGAGCGCCTTGGCGAGATAAGAGACCCCGCCGGTACCGCCCGTTCCCGGCTTGTAGCCGATGATGCGCTCCACGGTCTTCAGGTGATGGAAGCGCCACAGCTGAAAGTTGTGGTCCAGATCCACGAGCCGCTCGGCGAGCTCGTACAGGTCCCAGCCCTTGTCCGCGTTGTGGTACACGCCAAGCCAGGCGCCGGCCACCTGTTTACTCGCCTGGTACGGCTCACTGAAATCGCGCGTCAGGTAGTCCTGCGGAATGCCGTAGCCGCGGCGGCTGAGTAACCGCAGCACCTCATCGTACAGCGACGGCGCGGCGAGTGCGCGCGCCAGCGTCGCGTGGTCGGCCGGGTCGCGCTCGTGGACCGTGAGCATCTGCGCGTTCTTGTTGCCGAACAGGAATTCGAGCAACCGGTATTGCAGCGACTGGAAGCCCGAAGAGCGTCCGAGGCTGTTACGAAACGCCGAATACTCGAACGGCGTCATCGTCGAGAGCACGTCCCACACCGATAGCAGTTGCGTCTGGGTGCGCGAGATGCGCGCCAGCATCTTCAACGCTGGTCCCAGGTCATCGCGCCGGATGCATTCCAGCGAGGCCGTCAGCTCGTGCAGCATCAGACGCATCCACAGCTCCGACACCTGGTGGACGATGATGAACAGCATCTCGTTGTGTTCGGTGGACAGCGGCTGCTGCGCGGTCAGCAGCTTCTCCAGGTGCAGGTACTCACCATAGGAGAGCGAGGAGCCCAGATCCCAGTGCACCGCTTCGTCAGCGAGTTCCACGCGCTCGGACTTGTCGTATTGCCGGGTGGTCATGGCAGTGATGTTACACGCTTGGACCAGGGGAGACGTCGGCACGCTAAACCGGTTAGCATCGCGCGCTTGGACGCACCCATCCTCGAAGTCCGCGATCTCGTCAAACAGTACCCCGCCATCACCGCGGTGGCCGGCGTGTCGTTCAGTGTTCCACAGGGCATGTGCTTCGGCCTGCTGGGACCGAACGGCGCCGGCAAGACGACCACCATCGAAATCATGGAAGGCATCCTGCCAGCAACGGCGGGGCAAGTCCGCTACCGCGGCGAGGCGCAGGGTCCGCGCTTTCGCGAAGAGGCCGGCATCCTGTTCCAGAAGACCGCACTGCAGGACTTTCTGACCGTACGCCAGAGCATCGCGCTGTTCCGCGGCCTGTACCGCTCCGGCCTGGAAGTCGACGAGGTGCTGAAGCTGTGTGCACTGGAGGCGCTGGCCGGGCGCGACAGCCGCAAGCTCTCCGGCGGCCAACAACAAAGGCTGCTGCTCGCGATCGCGCTGGTCAACGATCCGGCGGTGTTGTTTCTGGATGAACCCACGACCGGGCTCGACCCGCAGGCGCGGCGCAACTTCTGGGACCTGGTGCAGTCCATCAAGGCGCGCCACAAGACCATTATTCTCACCACCCACTACATGGAGGAAGCGGAGCTCCTGTGCGACGAGGTGGCGATCATGGATCACGGCCGCATCGTCGCCCAGGGCCCGCCGCAGCGCCTGCTGCGCGAGCACTTCGCGGAGGTGTTGCTGGAATTGCCGCGCCAGGATTTTCCGGCGGCCGCCCGCGAGCTGCCGCTGAAGCTGCTCGAGGCCAGCGATCGCATCGAAATCACTACCCGGGATCTCGAGGGCACCCTGCGCACGCTGCTCGCCGCGCACGTGCCGCTCAGCAACCTGCGCATCCGCCCGGCTAACCTCGAGGACCTGTTCCTCGCCCTCACCGGCAAGGAGCTGCGCCCGTGATCCGCCGCTTAGGCTCGGTCTGGCATGCGCGCAATCTTGAGTTCCTGCGCGATCGCGGCACACTGCTGTTCACAGTGATGCTGCCGCTCATGCTCGTGGTCGGCATGGGGCTGGTGTTCGGTGGCCCGCCGCGGCCGCTGTTCAAGGTCGGCGTGCTCGCCGCGCACATCGACAAGGCCTCGTCTGCCTTCCTGAGCGAGCAGTACGTGGAGTTCGTGGCCACGCCCGATGAGGCCACCGCCTTGCACAAGCTCACCCACCAGACTCTCGACCTGGTGGTCGAACTGGGCGCGAAGCCGCGCTATTGGGTCAACACCGACTCGCCCAAGGGTTATATCGTCGAGAAGCTGCTGCTCGCGGCGGTCCCGGCTGCGCAGCGCCAGCCGGTCACGGGCGTTGCGGTGCGCTATGTCGACTGGCTGTTTCCGGGCATTCTCGGCATGAACCTGATGTTCAGCTGTCTTTTCGGGGTGGGCTACGTCGTGGTGCGCTATCGCAAGAGCGGCTTCCTCAAGCGTCTGCACGCAACGCCGCTGAGCGCCTTCGAGTTTCTCGGCGCGCAGGTGTTGTCACGGCTGGCGATCATCGTCACCGTGACCAGCATCCTCTACCTCGGCATCGGCAGCATCATCGGCTTTCATTCCGCCGGCAACGTCGCGCTCCTCGCGCTGCTGATGATCGTGGGTGCGCTGTCGATGATCGCCCTCGGGCTGACGGTCGCGGCGCGCTTTTCCAGCGAGGAACTCGTCGGCGGCGTGCTCAACCTGCTCACCTGGCCGATGATGCTGCTGTCGGGTGTGTGGTTCTCGCTCGAGGACTCGCCGCGCTGGGTGCAATGGGTCGCGCATGTGTTTCCGCTCACCCACGTGCTCGATGGCGCGCGCGCGGTGATGCTCGACGGAGCGGGCCTTGCCCAGGTGGCGCCGAACCTGCTGTATCTGGCCGCCACCACGCTCGCGTTTCTCGCCTTCGGCGCCTGGTCGTTCCGCTGGCGGATCGACTGATGCGTTTCTTCAGCGACAACACCGCCAGCGCCTGTCCGGAGATTCTGGCCGCGCTCGCCGCCGTCAATCACGGCCTCGCCCGCGCGTATGGCGATGACGAGTGGACCACTCGCCTGGATGCGGCCTTCGGCAGCTTCTTCGGCACGCCGGTGCGCGCGTTTGCGGTCGCGACCGGGACGGCCGCGAACTCGCTGAGCCTTGCGACCTTGAGCCCGCCCTACGGTGCGATATTCGCGCACACCGAGGCGCATATCGCCTGCGATGAGTGCGGCGCGCCGGGCTTTTTCTCCGGCGGGGCGCAACTGGCACTGCTGCAAGGCGAACACGGCAGGCTGCGAGCGCAAGTCGTGGCGGCCGCGCTTGCCGCCCATCCACGCCACCTGCACGCGGTGCAGCCCGCGGCCCTGTCCCTGACCCAGGCGACCGAGCTGGGCACGGTCTACCGGGTCCCGGAACTCACCGCGCTGTGCGAGTCCGCGCACGCCAACGGCCTGAAGGTGCACATGGATGGGGCGCGTTTCGCCAACGCCGTCGCGTTTCTCAACTGTCACCCCGCAGATATCACCTGGCGCGCCGGGGTGGATGTACTGTCCTTCGGCGCCACCAAGAACGGCGCGCTCGCCGCCGAGGCGGTGGTGTTCTTCGATATGACGCTGGTGCGCGACTTCGAGTTGCGCCGCAAGCGCGCCGGACACCTGTTGTCCAAGTCACGCTACGTCGCCGCGCAACTCCTAGCCTACATTGAAACGGACCTGTGGCAGCGCAATGCGCAGCGCACCAATACCCTGGCGCAGCAGATCGGGCGTGCCGCCGGCGCGCGGCTCCTGCACCCGGTGGAAGCCAACGAGGTATTCGTGATGCTCGGCGACGCCGCCAAGGATTCGCTGCGCAAGAGCGGCTTCGAGTTCTACGACTGGGGGGCGGAGAGCTCCGGCGAGGCGCGTTTCGTCGTGTCCTGGGACCAGCCCGAGGCCGATGTACCCGCGTTGTGCGAGGCGCTCAGGCGCCTTTGATGGTTGCCGCTATTGCTCGCGCAGGCTGGTCGTCACGGGCTGGCGCGCCGCGCGCAGCGCCGGCAGGAATCCCCCGATCATGCCAATCACGACGGCGATGATCAGTCCCCGCACCACCAGCTCCGGAGTCACCTTGAAGTTGAATACCACCTGGGTAAAGTTCTGCCCCAGGGTCGCCACCGAGAGGTTGTTGAACAGCACGTACGCTATCAGCGCCCCGAGTATTCCCCCGGCCATCGCGAGCAGCAGCGCCTCGATCATCACCGAAATCACCACCGAGCCGCCGCCAAAACCAATGGCACGCAGCGTGGCGATCTCCTTGCCGCGCGCCGCGACCGCCGCGTACATGCTGTTGAGCGCCGCGAATACAGCTCCCAGCGCCATGATGATGGTGACCACGCCCGCCAGGAAGCCGATCGACTTGCGGAATTGCTTGGTCTGACCGTCGAAGTAATCCGTCTCGCGGATCACGTCCACGGTCAGCCGCGGGTCCGCGGCAAGAGCGCTCTTCAGCTTCTCGAAGCCACCCGGGCCATCCAGTGCGGCGAGCACCGAGCTGGAACCCAGGCGACCGAAGGTGGTGCGCGCCACATTGATATCGGTCCACAGCTCGCTGTCGTGCGAGTCGCCGGATTCGAACTCACCGACCACGGTCCAGTTCGAGCCGCGCATGCGCACCGTCTTGCCGATCTCCGCGCCCTGGAACTGGCGCAGCACACCGCGGCCGACAATCAGCTCGCGCAGGCCGGGCGTGAAGTTCCGGCCGGCGACGATCTTCAGATTCGGGCGCAGGGGAAAAGCGGTGGGCTCGACACCCCGGACGGTGATGTTCGCGCCGTTCTTGACGTCGTCCTTACGTATCAGCTCGGCGATGATCATCAGTTCGGCCGAGGCCAGCGGCTTGCCATCCGCGCCGCTACGAATGCCGGGCCCCTGCTCGACCAGGTCGGTTTGGTCGCGCAGCAGCGCGGAATTGAGTTCGGCATCGGAGCCGCCCCGCATGACGATCACCACATCGCTGCGTCCGGTGGCTTTCAGAGTACTTTCGAAGCCCGTGGCCATCGCCAGCAACGCGGTAAACACCGCCACCACGCCCGCAAGGCCGATGACAATGACGAGTGAAGGCGCCCAGCGATCCGGAATGCTCTTGAGGCTGACGCGGGTGATGGCGAGAGCTTGGCTCAACAAGATGTGTTCTCCTTGCCCGTTAGCGCCCGGCCAGGGCGTCGACAATTTTCAGTCGCCGGGCCCGTAGCGCCGGCAACAGGCCCACCGCGAGACTCATCAGCAGGATGGCCGCGACGCCGATCATCCAGACCGAGGCGTCGAGCTCGAGCTGAAATTGTCCGCCCGTGCCCTTCTCCACCATCGCGCCTCCCATGGTGGCAAGGCACAGGCCAACCAGGCCCCCAAACAGGCACAGCGCCAGGGCCTCGGCGAGCACGAAGCCGAGCACGCTGCCGTCACTGAACCCCAGGGTCTTCATCACCGCCAGCTCCGGAATCCGCTCGCGCACGCTTTGCGCCATGGTGTTACCGACCACTAACAGCAAGGTGAAGAACACCGCGAACAGGATCCAGCGCACGATCAGACCGATATCGCCGATTTGTTTGATGAACCCCAGATTGAAGTCCTTTTCGGTCTGGGTCTTGGTCTCGTCCGGAGAATTCTCGAACATCGCATCGACGCTCTTGCTGACTGCTTCAGCTTGCTTGCCATCGGTAAGTTTGAGTATGAAGAAATTCGTACGCCCCTTGATGCCGAACTGGTTGGCCTCGTCGAAATAGTCGCGGTTGATGAAGACCACATTGGTCTGCTTCTTCCACGACTCGTCCTTGCCATCGAAAATCCCGACCAGGTCGAAGGCCCATGCCTTGCTGCCATCTTTCTGCGGATAGATGTTCGAGGAGATCGGAATCTTCTGCCCGATCTTCCAGCCGTACTGATCGGCCACCATCTTGCCGGCGATCATGGAAGTGCGGGTATGGGCGAACGCCTGCCATTGCGCATCCGGCATCAGGTATTCGGGGTACACGTCCCGGTAGCGCAGCGGATCGATCGCAAAGACGAACAGCGGTGTGTTTTCCTGCCAGACGCCGCCGAACCACTGTGAGAACGCGACCCGCGCCACGCCGGGGATGGACTCGAGCTTGGGCACCATGCTGATCGGCAACGGCTGTGTGAACGACACCCGCGCCTGCACCATGACGCGTGTTGCACCGACGAAGTCGGCACCGGCATTGAAGATGTGGTTCACCGACTGCAGCAGGCCGAACAGCAGAAACGCCATGATCACCGACAGCAGGGTAAGGATCGTGCGCGTGCGCTTGCGGAACAGGTTGGCGACCACGAAACCAGTCTTGGTCATGACGCCTGCTCGAGCAGCTGACCCTTTTCCAGGTGCAGCGTGCGGCGCGCGAATTCGGCGGCCTTCGGATCGTGGGTGACCACGACGATGGTCTTGCCATGCTCGCGATTCAGCACCTGCAGCAGTCCCAGGATCTCATCAGCCGTCTTGCGATCCAGGTCGCCCGTGGGCTCATCGCACACCAGCAGCTGCGGGTCCGACACCAGCGCGCGCGCGATCGCGACCCGCTGCTCCTGGCCACCGGACAATTCCCTCGGCTTGTGCTTGGCACGATCGGCAAGCCCGACGACCTGCAGTGCGGCGGCGACATTTTTCTTGCGCTGGGCGGAGGAGAGCTTCGTCAGCAGCAGCGGCAGCTCGACGTTGCCCTCGGCGCTCAAGACCGGCATCAGGTTGTAAAACTGGAACACGAAGCCGACGTTGTGGGCGCGCCACTTGGCGAGCGCGCCGCTGCCGAGCTGGTCGATGCGACTGCCGCCGACCATAATCTCGCCGGCGGTGGGCTGATCCAGCCCGCCGATGAGATTCAACAGCGTGGTTTTCCCCGAGCCGGACGGCCCCATCAGCGCGACGAAGTCGCCCTTGGGTATGTCCAGGGTCAGTCCGTGCAGCACTTCAACCTTCTGCTTGCCGCGCTCGTAGACCTTGGTGACGTTGCGGACCTGGACCATGGAATCGGACATAGCGTTGCCCTTTAGCTCAAAACGGATGGATTAACTCAAACTTACGCTTCGCGCGCGCTGCTCACGAGCTGACCGCCTTCACGGGTGCATCATCCTTAAGACCCGCAGGCGCATCGACGATCACCACCTCGCCGGGACTCACGCCCGTGAGCACCTGCCGTGAGTCGCCGTTCGTGCCGCCGAGGGTGACGGCGCGACGCTGTGCCTTCTTGTCCTTGAGCACGAACACGACGTCCTCGCCGCCGTCCTTGCGCAGCGCCGCGCTCGGCACCAGCACGCCGTGGGGTCGCTGCTGCGGCTCGGCCGCGGCCTTCTTGTCCTCGAGGAACGAAACGCGCACGCCCATGTCCGGCACGATGCGCGGGTCCTTGACGTCCAGACCAATGCGCACCTTCACGGTCGCCTTGGCGCGATCGGCGGTCGGGATGATCGCGATGACATGCGAGGGAATCTGCCAGTCCGGGTAGGCGTTCAACACCGACTCCACCGGCTGCCCCGGCAGCACGCGATTGATGTATGCCTCGTTGACGTCGACCTCGATTTCCAGCGAGTCCATGTCGACCAGCGTACCGACACCGGTGCGCGTGAAGCCCCCGCCCGCTGAGAACGGCGAGATGATCTCCCCGACCTGGGCGGCCTTGGCGATGACCACACCGGTGAACGGCGCGCGCACGGTGCAATAGTCGAGTTGCACCTGCGCCGAGCGGACGTTGGCCACGGCGAGGTCAATCTGCTTGCGCTGCGACTGCAGCTGCGCGGCCCCCGTGTCGACCTGGGTGCGCGCCTGTTCGACCGCCTGCTGTGAGACCAGGTTGCGCTTGACGAGGTCCTCGTCGCGCTTCACGTCACGTTGGCTCTGCGTCAGCAGCGCCTGGTTCTGCACCAGCAGCGCCTGCGCGGAATGCAGCTGCGCCTGCGCCTGGGTAAGCGCCGCCCGCTGCGCGGTGTCGTCCAGGCGCGCCAACACCTGCCCCTGTTTCACGTGGTCGCCTTCCTCGATCAAAAGCTCGGTCACGGTGCCGGTAATCTGCGCCGACACCGTTGCTTCGCGCCGCGCGGTCACATAACCGGTCGCATCCAGCACGGAAGCGTTCCCGCCACCGGCCGCGATGGGCTGTGCCGTCGCGGTGTGCACCGGCAACGCCGCACCGCCCGACAGTGCCAGCCACAGACCGGCGGCGATGAGCGCGGCGACGAGCACCAGGCCACCGATGATCCAGGGGCGACGCCCGCCCGCAGCTCCTGCCTCGCCGTCAGTGCGGTCGATGCGCAGCTGATCCAACAGCGCTCTTTGGTCCGTCTCCGCGGGCATTTTCACATCCCTAGCCGGAAGGCGCGCAACGATATCACAGCCACTGTGAATTCCCTGCAGCACTGGGAACATACAGTGCGGAGGACGTCCCACACCTGTGCCGGATGCCATGGGTTAGGCGTGACCACTGTCAGGAACGCACCCGCAAGCGAACACCGCGGGGAGCAGAGTCAGCCCGAGGTTATTTTCCCCATGAGCCGCCGCGCCTGCGCGAACTGCGGTGCGGTCACGAGCGCACGCTCCAGCGCATCGCGCGCGGCGACTGCATCGCCGTGATCAAGCAGGTCGCGCGCGAGATACACGCTCGCCTCCGCCGCGCCCCAGCTGGGCAGCTCCCCGGAGTCGCGGCGTTCGGTCTCGAATGCCGCGGCAGCCTGGCGCAGTTTCGTCAGTGCGCGCTCCTTGTTGCCACCCGCGGACGGCGGCAGCTGGTAGTCGGCGATCGCGTCGACGAGCAGCACGCGGGGGTTGCCCGGTGCGAGCTGCAGGGCCCGGCTGATGTCCTTGTGGATGTGGTGGGCCGCGAGCGGCGCATACGCACCGCTCGCCAGCGGCGCCAACGCGCAGGCCGCTCTCAGGGCCACGGCTTCCGCGAAATCGTCCTTGCCGGCCAGGGCGGCATCCAGGTGCGCCACACAGTGACTGGCCAGTTGCCCGGCATTGCCGCCGCCGCCACCCGCAGCGCCCTGGGACGCGAGCAACGCCCGGCGGTAGGCGAGGAGCCCCAGGTAGTAGTCGCGCAGGGGCTCATGTGAATCAGCGCCAGCGACGGTATCTTCAAGGCCGGCGAGCGCACGTGCATCCTCGGTGTAGTAGTCGTACTGGATGCGACTCTCGATATCGCGCCAGGCGGCATCGTCGGCCGGCGCAGCCAGTGCCAGGGCGCCGAGCGCTGCCGCGCAAGCCAGGCCAGCCGCGCTCATCCCGGTGGCGCGCCGCGCCCGCCAGCGCGGGCGCCGCGTATTCAGCGCCTGACCTTCAGTAGAATGTCTCTCGAGCATGCCAGAACATAGCACAGCCACTGTGGCGAGCACTCCCCTCATCGATATCGGGATAAACCTTACGCATGACAGTTACGAAGCGGACCGCGATGAGGTGATCGAGCGAGCGCGCGCGGCGGGTGTCACGCAGCTGATCGTCACCGGTTCGTCACTCGCAAGCACGCGTAAGGCCATCGCTCTCGCGCAGCAACGGCCGCAACAGTTGTTCGCGACTGCGGGCGTGCACCCGCACCACGCCGCGGAGCTCACCGCGGAACACGCCGGCGAGTTGCTGCAGCTGGCGCGGCAACCCGAGGTCGTCGCCGTGGGCGAATGCGGGCTCGATTATTTCAGAAATTTTTCACCTCCCGCTGCGCAACGGCGCGCCTTCCACGCCCAGCTTGAACTCGCAGCGGGGGTGGGGAAGCCCGTGTTCCTGCACCAGCGTGACGCACACGCGGACTTCATCGCCATCCTGCGCGAACATGCGGCGCAATGGCGCGGCGTGGCGCACTGCTTTACCGGATCGGGGGAGGAACTGGGCGCGTACCTGGAGCTCGGACTTGCGATCGGCATTACGGGCTGGATCTGCGATGAGCGCCGGGGCGCGCATCTGGCGGCGCTCATGCCGCGGATTCCCGCGCAGCGCCTGCTCCTGGAAACCGACGGCCCGTACCTCCTGCCACGCGACCTGAAACCAAAACCCGCAGCCCGCCGCAACGAGCCGGCGTATCTTCCTCACATCGCAGCGAGCGTGGCGCGCGCCCGCAATGAGTCCGAGACGGCGCTCGCGCAGTCCAGTACCGCGGCGACGCGCGCGCTGTTTCACCTGCCGGACCCTAAGCACCGATAGAATTCACATTGCGTACAGCCTTTAAGTCATTGTTACTTAACTGAATGAGAGTCGAATATGGATCTTGAACAGCTTACCGCGGCGGTCAATAAGACCTGGGACGACTCGATCGTCGAGCGCCTGACCGCGTACGTGCGCATTCCGAACAAGTCCCCCATGTTCGATCCCCAATGGGAGGCCAATGGCTACATGGAGAAGGCCGTGCAGCTCATGGCCGAATGGTGCCGTGCCCAGCCTTTGCCCGGGGCGCGCACCAACATCCGCCGTCTGCCCGGGAAGACACCGCTGCTGCTCGTGGACGTGCCCGGGGAGCTGAGCGGCTGTGTCCTCCTCTACGGCCACCTCGACAAGCAGCCGGAGTTCACCGGCTGGCTGCCGGGACTGGGACCGTGGGAGCCGGTGATCCGCGACGGCAAGCTCTATGGGCGCGGCGCGGCCGATGATGGCTACGCGGTGTTCAGTTCCCTCACCGCGATCGCGGCCCTGAAAGCACAGCAGGTGCGCCTGCCGCGCTGCGTGGTCCTGATCGAGGCCTGCGAGGAGAGCGGCAGCTCCGACCTGCCGGAGCACCTGGCGGCGCTCGGGGACGCCATTGGCGATCCGTCCCTCGTCGTGTGCCTCGATGCCGAATGCGGCAACTACTCGCAGGTGTGGTGCACGACTTCATTGCGCGGCAACCTCGTCGGCACGCTGCGGGTGCGCGTTCTCACCGAGGGCGTGCACTCCGGAATGGCGACCGGCATCGCGCCCACGCCCTTTCGCATTCTGCAGCAACTGCTCGCGCGCCTGGAGAATCCGGTGACGGGAGACCTGCTGCTCGATGAGTTGCACGTGATGCTGCCGGCGGACCGGCGCACGCAGGCGAGCGCCGCGGCGCAGGTGTTGGGCAAATCGGTCGCCGGCAAGCTCCCCTGGGCGCCGGGCGTCCAGCCGGTGTCCAACGATCCGGCGGAACTCATTATCAACACCAGCTGGCGCGGCTCGCTCGCCGTCACCGGCGCCGAGGGCCTGCCCGAGCTCGGGTCGGCCGGCAACGTGCTGCTCCCCGAACTGGCCGTGAAGCTGTCGCTGCGCCTGCCGCCGACCTGCGACGCCTCGCGCGCCCTGCAGGCGGTGCGCGAGGCGCTGCTGCGCGATCCGCCCTACGGCTCACAAGTGACGTTTGATGATGCATCGGCGACCGGGGGCTGGAACGCGCCGGCGCTAGCACCGTGGCTCGAGGAGTCCATCGCGCGCGCATCGCGCGCGGTCTACCGCCAGGATGCGGTGCACGTCGGCTGCGGCGGCACGATCCCGTTCATGGGCATGCTCGGTGCGCGCTTCCCGAAGACTCAGTTCTTCATCACCGGGGTGCTGGGGCCACACGCCAACGCGCACGGGCCGAACGAGTTCCTGGACATCGACTACGCGAAAAAACTCACCGCCTGCGTGTCGCTGGTGCTCGCGGATCACGCGCGGACGGTATCCTCGTAGGTGACCTATCAGCTTTAGCAGCGCCGGCTACGAAGGGAACGTATGAGCGGCATGAATCGTCGCGATCTTTTTGCGGCAGCGGGAGGTGCAGTTGTGGCGCTACTGACACGCCGAGCGGCGCTGGCCGCCGCTGGTATACCGCCCGCGCCCGTGGCCAGGGTCGCGGTGGTCAAGGACAGCTACTTCGGTGACACCGTCAGCGACCCGTATCGCTGGATGGAAAATGCCAAGGATCCTGACTGGCTGCCGTTTCTCACGGCCCAGAATGCCCACGCCCGCGCGGTACTCGAAACGATCCCGGGGCGCCGGAAGATCCTGAGACGTATCCAGCAACTCTCGGGCGATACGGCCATCACGCGCGCTGTGCAGCGCGCCGGCGGCAGGCTGTTCTTCGAACAGCGCCCGTCAGGCGCGGACAACTTCAAGCTGTTCGTGCTGGAAGGCGGCGTCAGCCGCGTGCTCATCGATCCGACCCTCAGGAGCGAAGCCACGAGCCACCAGTCTCTCGACTGGTGGCATGCATCACCGGATGGCTCGCACGTCGTGTATGGGCTGTCTAAGGATGGCAGCGAGGATTCGATCCTGCACATTCTGCGTGTGGCCGACGGCCACGATTTGCCGGAACAGATTGCGAATACCGAGACCGCAGACCCGCAATGGCTGGATGACGGCAGCGGGTTCTTCTACAACCAGCTGACCGGCGCTGTTGATACTCCGGAGCGCTACCTGGACAGCCAGGCGCGCTTCCACAAGCTCGGCACCGATCCGGCCGCCGATCCGATACTCATGAAACGCGGCCTGGATCCGCAGGTCCGGTACGAGCGCATCCAGGGGCCGGCGGTGGCGACTTTTGAGGGCTCGCGCTACGCGCTGCTGCTCCTGAAGGACGTGCGCAGCGAGATGCGGATCCTCATCGCGCCGGTCGCCGACGCTGCCGCCAACAAGGCGCACTGGGTGTCGGTGGCAGGTTTTGAAGACGAAATCACGGGCGCCGAGATCGACGGCGAGGCGCTCTATCTTCTCGCCAACCAGGGCCATCCGCGCGGCCGTGTTCTCAAGGCCTCCGTTAGCTCGCCGGCCGTCGCGCTCGCCACGCAGGTCGTCCCGCAGGGCGAGTGGGTGATCGAGGACTTCAGTCTCGCCCGCGACGGCTTGTACCTGCGGATGCTGGATGGCGGCATCGCACGACTGCGGCGCTTGGGTCGCGATGGCCGGGTGACGGATATCGCGCTGCCCTTCGATGGCACCGCGGGCACACTCGCCACCAACGTCACGCTGGATGGCGGACTGTTCTCGCTGACCGGATGGCTTGACCCGCCGGACATCTGGTCGGTCGATGCTGCCGGCCAGGTGGCGGCGACGCGCCTGACCCCGAAGCCCCAGATCGATGTCAGCGGCCACGAAACCAGGCGACTCTTCGCCACCGCCAGGGACGGCACCCGGATTCCCTACGCGCTCATTTTCAGGAAGGGCCTGAAGCTTGATGGCCAGACCCCGGCGTGGATTTCTGCCTACGGTTCCTACGGCAGCGCGGCGTACACGCCCTCCTTCGCCGGGCGCACGCTCGCGCTCATCGATGCCGGGTTCATCGTGGGTTACGCCTACGTGCGTGGTGGCGGGGAATACGGCCGCGACTGGCACAAGGCGGGGCAGCTCGCGAACAAGCCCAACACCTGGCGCGATCTCATCGATGTGTGCGAGGACCTGTGCGCCAAAAAGTACACGGCGCGGTCACGCCTTGCGATCGGCGGTCGCTCTGCAGGCGGCATCACCGTCGGACGCGCGCTCACCGAGCGCCCTGAGCTCTTCGCCGCCGTGATCGACGGCGTCGGCTGGTCGAATCCGCTGCGCTACGTGGCCGAGCCCAACGGCTACGGCGAGGAACCGGAGTGGGGCGCGATCAGCGAGGAAGCGGGCTATCGTGCACTCAGGGCGATCGACAGCTTCCAGGCGGTGAAGCCGGGCGTCGCTTACCCGGCGGTGCTGCTGACGACCGGCGTGACCGATCCGCGCGTCGCGCCTTTCCACGTGGCAAAGATGGCCGCGCGTCTGCAGGCGAGCACCACGTCGCGAAAACCCATCCTCATGCGGGTTGATTTCGATGCCGGCCACGGCATCGGCTCAACCCGTGCGCAACAGGATCGTGAGGCGGCTGATACCTACGCGTTCCTCTTGTGGCAGACCGGTGTGAAGGGCTATCAGCCGGCGCATCAGCGCATGTCGACCATGTAGCTGGGTTTGACGACTGCCTTGAGGCGTCCCCACGCTTCCCCGTAGCCTGCCGCCGCCTCCGCGGCTGCCTCCGCTGCGGGAAACTCCCCGCGCAGGCCGTCGAGCATCAGCGTCCACTTGGGCAGGCCTTTGGGGAACGTGCCGCGCTGCGTAAACACGATGCGTCCCTCGACCGGCACATCCCCAACCACCGCCTTGACCGCGGCGATGCGGTCGTAGAGCGTGCTTTGCGGGTTGGTGAAGGTGAAGCGATGCGCTCCGTCCATGACCGTCCATTCGGCCATCTGGTCACCGCCGAAGATGTTGCCACGGATGTCCCGCAGATCGATCACGACCACGCCGTGCCCGGTCAGGAGCAGGAAGTCGACGTGGAAGCCACCCTCCGCGCCGTCCGGCACCAGGCAGTTGGCGATGTGGTCGCTTGCACCCCCGGTGACCGCCGTGCGCAGCGCTTTGCGCGAGCGGTAGCGGCGATACCAGCGCCACCCCCACGACACGCCAAAGCCGAGCGCGGCCGCGCAGCCGATCAGCAGCCACGCGGTGGGCGACAATTTGGCCAGCTCGTCCAATTCCCTGACTCCTTTAAAGAGCGGCGCGCAGCGCGCTCAGCTCGGGCGCAATTTCAACACACGAGCCGGCTCGCGCGAAGAGATTTGCCAGGGATTGCGGCACCGGCACCGCCCGTCCGATCAGAGGCGCCACAACTTCCGGAAACTTCGCCGGGTGCGCGGTGGAGACGATGACCCAGCGGTGGGCGGCGCGGCGCGCCGCAGGCAGCCGCTCATACGCCTCGGCGGCCGTGGCCGTGTGCGGGCACCAGATCTGGCCATAGCGCTCGTAGTCGGCGCGGATACGGGCGCGGATCTCGTCGTCGTGCACGCTGCAGGCACTCAGCGCGCCGCGCAACTGTGCGAAATCCGGATACAGCGCGCGCAGACGCTCGGCGTTGCTCGGGTCACCGACATCCATCGCGGAGGCGAGCGTGGCGATGCTCGGCCGCGGCTGCCAGGCGCCGGTCTCAAGATAATCCGGCACGGTGCGGTTGGCGTTGTGCGCCAGCACCACTTCGCCGATGGGCAGGCCCGCGGCGCGCGCCCACAGGCAGGCGAGCGCATTGCCGAGGTTGCCGCTGGGCACCACGAATGATGCCGGTTCGCCATACTGGCGCCACACCGCCAGGCTGGCCGCGGCAAAATACGACATCTGCGGCAGCAGGCGCCCGAGGTTGATGCTGTTGGCGGAGGACATCAGCGTGCGGCGCTTCAGTTCCGCGTCGGCGAATGCGGCCTTGACCAGGCGCTGGCAGTCATCGAAGGTGCCGCGCACCGCCAGCGAGCGCACGTTCGAACCCCAGCAGGTCAGCTGGCGCTCCTGGGTCGGCGACACCAGGCCCTTGGGGAAGAGCACCGCCACTTCGACATCCGGTCGCTCGAAAAAGGCCGACGCCACGGCGGCTCCCGTATCCCCGGAAGTTGCCACGAGAATGGTGAGCGCGCGAGCGTCCGCGGAGCGCAGCCCCGCGAAGCAGGCCGCGAGAAAGCGCGCGCCAAAGTCCTTGAAGGCGGCGGTGGGCCCATGGAAGAGCTCCAGCACGAAAAGGCGCCCCTGCGTATCGAGCGGTTGCAGCGGCGCGGGCGAGTTGAATGCCTCGGCGCAAAGACCCGGCAGCGCCGCGGTGAGCGGATCAGTGCCTACGAAGGGCGTGAGCAGGCGCGTCGCGACGGCGGCCAGGGATTCCAACCCGTCGAACTCGTGCGGCGCCACGCGTGGCAGCGTGGCGGGCGCGAAGAGTCCCCCATCCGGCGCCAGTCCCTGCATCAGCGCGACGCTGAATCCAACCGCGAGCGAGGCGTCGCGCGTGCTTGCGTACAGGGTCATCGGGCTTACCTACGTCAGATGCGCGCCAGGACAGTTCAGGTCGACGATCCACTCGTCCACGCTCAGACCCTGCGCTGAAAACGCGGCGCGCATGCCGGCCAGCACCGCGGCGGCGGCCTCTTCGCGCGCCCAGGCGAACATTGCCGGCCCCGAGCCGGAGATCGAGCAGCCGAGGGCACCGGAGTGCATCGCGGCACGGCGTACGTCCTGGAAGCCCGGAATCAGTGCCTGGCGCTGCGGCTCGATCACCACGTCCTCGAAGGAGGCGCGAATCATATCCAGGTCATCCGTATAGCAACCGGAGATGAAGCCTGCGAGGTTCGCGGTCTGCCACACGAAATCCCTGAGCTCCACCGTTTCTTTCAGGATGGCGCGCGCCGCGCTGGTGGCGATGAACATGTGCGGATGGACAATCACCGCGCGGATACCGGGCGGCACCGGGATCTGCTTCACGCGCGGATGATCGATGCCCACCGTCAGCACCAGCCCGCCAAAAAGCGACGGCGCGACGTTATCGACATGCCGGTCGCTGCTGGCCGTGGCCTCCCCCGCCAGCGCGAATTTCAGCAGCTCCAGCGGCGCGCAGGGCTTTGGGAGCAGCGCATTCGCGGCCACCACCGCCGCGACGGCCGAGGACGCCGAACCTCCGAGCCCGGAGGCGAGCGGGATGCCCTTGTCGATCTCAAGCGTAAAGCCGAAGCCGGGAGTCACGGCCTCCTGCATGGCCAGCAGCGCCCTGCCCGCGGTGTTCGCGTGCGGCTCGCGCGGCAAGTCCCCGGCCACGCCGCGGATGGCGCTGATCGCAACGCCCGGGGCGGAGCGGCGCGTGACCGTAACGCGATCGCCGAGCCCGGCGATGGCGAAGCCGAGGATATCGAAGCCGATGGCTACGTTGCCGACCGTGGCCGGGGCAAACGCGGTTGCCCGGCCGTGCGCGTCGTGCTCGCTCACAGCCGCGCCCCGAGGTACGCGGCGAGTCGCAACAGGTCCGCAAACACCCCGCCGGCGGTCACTTCAGGTCCGGCGCCCGGTCCCTGGATGATGAGCGGATTGTTGCAATAGCGGCGCGTGGCAAAGCGCACGACATTATCGGTGAGCGCAATGTTGGCAAAGACATGCCTGGCGTCGAACTCCTGCAGCCCGACGGCCGCCTCGCCAGCGGCGTTCAGCCGGCCCGTATAGCGCAGCACCTTGCCGCGCGAGCGGGCTGCCGCCAGGCGGTCGGCGAGCAAGGCATCGTGGCGCGGCAAGCGCGTCATGAACTCATCGATCGAGCCACTCGCGAGGTCCGCCGGCACCAGGCTCTCCACCTTGACGCCCTGCATCTGCAGCGGCAGGCCCATCTCGCGCCCGAGGATAATGAGCTTGCGCGCCACGTCGGTGCCGGACAGGTCATCGCGAGGATCAGGCTCGGTGAAGCCGCGCTGCCGCGCTTGCTGCACGATCTGGGAAAAACTAACCCGTCCGTCGTAGGCATTAAAGAGATACGCGAGCGTGCCGGAGAAGATTCCCTCGATGCTGTCGATCTCGTCCCCGGTCGCGAGCAGGTCCCGCAAGGTCGTGACGACCGGCAGTCCCGCGCCGACCGTGGCCTGGTAAAGATAATGCGAGGCGCCCGCGCGGCGCGCCTCCTGCACGCGCGTGTAGTAGGCAAGATCGCCGCTGCTCGCCTTCTTGTTTGGCGTCACGACGTGGATACCGGCGGCCAGCCAGTCGGCGTAGCGGGCGGCGATCACATCGCTCGCCGTGCAGTCGACGAGCACCGTGTGCGGCAGGTAATCCACCCGCAGGTGCTCGACAAAGCGCGTGACGTCGGCCGCCACGCCGCTCTTCTTGTATTGCTCGCGCCAGTCCGCCAGCGCCGCGCCGGAATCCGACAGCAGCATGCGCTCTCGCCCGAGCACCCCGCGCACGCGCAGGTCGAGCTTGAACTGTTCACGCAGGCGCGCACTTTGCGAGGCGAGCTGGTCCAGCAGCACCCGCCCGACCGTGCCGGGCCCGATCACCCCGACCGAGATGGTATGCGGGGAAAGGTACAGCCCCGCGTGCACCGCGCGCAGTGCGCGGGTGGCGCTGCGCCCTTCGATCACCGCGGAAATGTTGCGCTCCGAGGCGCCCTGCGCGATGGCGCGCACGTTGACGCCCGGTGGCCCCAAGGGCCGCAAATACCTTCGCCGCAATCCCGGGCGTGCCCGCCATGCCATCGCCCACCACGGCGAGAATCGCCAGGTCCGGATCGACGTCCACGCTTTGGATCTGGCCTTCCTGCATCTCGCGCTCGAAAGCGCGGCGCACCACCGCGGCGGCGCGCTCGGCCTGCTCCTGCGGAATCGCGCAGCAGATCGAGTGCTCGGAACTGCCCTGCGAGATGAGGATGACGGAGATCCCCTCTTCGCGCAGCGCTCCGAAGAGGCGGTGCGCCGTGCCCGGCACGCCGATCATGCCCGTGCCTTCGAGGTTGACGAGCGCCACCCGCTCGATGCTGGTGATGCCCTTCACCGGCAGGAGCGAGGTGGGTTGGGCGCAGATCAGTGTGCCGACTTTCTCCGGCGCGAAGGTGTTGCGGATCCAGATGGGGATGCCGCCCTTGACCGCCGGCGCCATGGTCTGGGGATGGATGACCTTGGCGCCGAAGTAGGCGAGCTCCATCGCCTCGTTGTACGAGAGTGAATCGATGACCGTCGCGTCCGGCACCCGCCGCGGGTCCGCCGACAACACGCCGTCCACGTCGGTCCAGATCTGGATCTCGCTGGCCTCGAGCAGCGCCCCGAAAATCGAGGCGGAGAAGTCGCTGCCGTTACGGCCGAGCGTCGTCGGCACACCGCGCTTGTCGGCCGCTATGAAGCCGGTGATGACCAGCGTGCCGCGAAAATCCGCCGGCACCTGGGCCGCGAGACGCGCCCGCGCCTCCTGCCACTGGATCGCCGGTCCCAGCGGATCCCATTCCACGATCAGTACCCGGCGCGCATCCAGCCACTGCACCGGCCCCGGGCGTTGGGCGCGCTCGCTGAGAAAACGCTGGAACAGGCGGCTCGACCACACCTCCCCGTAGCCGGCAATGAGGTCGCTCACGTTGCGGGCGGCGGCGCGCGTCAGCTTCACCGCGTGCAGGATGCCCTCGACGTCGAGGCAATCCTGGTCAAAGCTCGCGAGGTACTGCTGCGCCGCGGCCGGGGTGAGCACGGCGGTCGCGATCGCGGCGTGTCGCGAGCGCAGCTGGACAATTTCGGCGTGATAGCCCTCATCCTGGCGCTCGGCGAGCGCCACCAGCCGCAGCAGCGCGTCCGTTACGCCCTTGCAGGCGGACAGCACCACGCCCAGGCGTCCGGGCGGCGCGGCTTCGAGAATGGCCGCCACTTTGCGGAAGCAGTCGGCGTCGGCGACGCTCGACCCCCCGAACTTGTGCACGACCCAAGAATCGGGTTTGTCCATCGCGGCAGGATTTCTTATGGAATGAAGGCCGTAGGCCTTTAGGGGACTCTAGCGACGCCTGCGGGCCTGCGCAATGGCACACCGTGCAGTCACGCCGGGCTGGCATAATCGCCGGTGCGTGGAAGCATCCCTGGGTCCTCTGTTGCCGCTCTATGAGCGCGAGCGTGCCGCCGGCCGGGCCATGGCGCTCGCCGTACTCGCGCACACCGCGGGCTCCACCTATAGGAAGGCCGGCGCCCTGATGCTCATCGCCGCCAACGGCGATTACGCGGGTTTGCTGTCGGGCGGGTGTCTGGAAGGTGACCTGCGTGAACACGCCCGCGCGGTCATCGCGACCGGAACCTGCTGCCCGGTGCGCTACGACATGCGCGGCCCCGACGACCAGTTGTGGGGCTTAGGCATGGGCTGCGAAGGCGCCATGCAGATCCTCTTGCTGCGCGTCGGCCCGGACAACGACTGGCAGCCCATGGCGGAACTCATCCGCTCGCTCGCCACCCATACCCCCACGGCGATCGGTGTGGTGGTCGAGTCCAAGGACTCCACTGTCCCCTTAGGAAGCCTGGTCCTCCCGGACAGGACGCGCAGCGCGGCAGTGCCGGCGCTCGCGACCCCGGCGGTAGCCGCGATGCTGACGCGCGTCGCCGCGACCGGGCGCTGCGAGTGCCTGCATGAACAGGCGCCCTCGTGGAAGTTGTTCGTCCTGCCGCTCGCGCTGCCGCCGCGGATCCTGCTGCTGGGCGCCGGTCCCGATGCCACGCCGGTGGTGGAGTTCGCGGCCATGCTCAGCTGGGAGGTCACGCTGGTCGACCACCGCTCCGCCTACGCGCTCCCTGCGCACTTTCCGGCCGCCACGCGGGTATTGCTCGCGCGGCCCGAGGAGCTCGGCTCGCTGCTCGAGCTTTCGACCTATCGCGCCGCCGTGGTCATGAGTCATCACCTGACCTCCGACTTAGGCTACCTGCGCGCCCTCGCCGCCTCCGACATCCCCTTTGTCGGACTCCTGGGGCCGGCGGTACGGCGCGAAAAGCTCCTCGCGGAGCTCGGTCCGATCGCGCAGGGATTGCAGTCGCGCCTGCACGCGCCGGTAGGACTACCTCTTGGCGGGCGCACGCCCCAATCCATTGCCTTGGCCATCATCGCCGAGCTGCACGCGTTCGTGCATGCCGCTCCCGCGGCACTGGCAGGATCTTAGCCCGTGAACGAGATTGAGCTCCTGCGTGCGCAGCTCGCAACCGAGCGCCGGCACGTGAGCGCCGTCGCGAACGCCTGCGCCGCAGCTACTGCGGATGCGGCAGCCCTGCGCACGGCGGGCACGGACTACCTGCGGTGTGTCCTGGGCTGGTTCGCAGCGCGCGACCGGCGCCTGGGTGAG
The DNA here is from genome assembly GCA_963793895.1 of uncultured Gammaproteobacteria bacterium. GTDB lineage: Bacteria > Pseudomonadota > Gammaproteobacteria > Steroidobacterales > Steroidobacteraceae > 13-2-20CM-66-19. The sequence continues at coordinate 97,448 of CAWCBV010000003.1, read as the reverse complement.
CTCTTGCGCGCACGCGCCGACATGGACGAGGGCACGCGCCGTGGACTCGCGGCCGCCCTGTCGCAACCGGGCGCAAGCGACGTGGCGCTCGGGAAACTCCCGGCGGCTGAGGCAGCAGCGGCAGGAGCCGCAGCGGCCTGGCAGGCCCTGGCGCAATTTGTCGGCACCGCCTGGGGCCCCCGCCGCGAGGCACTCGATGCCCTCCTCGGCACCCTCACGCGCCCGGCCGACTGGCGCACCATCGCAGGAATCGATGCGGATTCGGTCCTCGAAGAGCGGCGGCGCTTCGAGCCCCTGCGGGTGGTCGCGCCATGTTGACCACCGCAGGCAGTCACCGCGGCGGCGGCGCACTGCACGCCATCGTGCTGGCCGCCGGCGCCTCCACCCGCTTTGGCAGCCCGAAACAACTGGTGCGACTCGCCGGACGGCCGCTGCTGCACACCGTGGTGACGCGCGCCGCGGAGGTCACGGGCAATGCGCTCATCGTGGTACTGGGCGCGCAGGCGGCTGAGCTCGCGCCGTTGTTGAAACATTCCGCCGGCACCATCGTCGTCAACCACGAATGGCGCGAGGGACTCGCGAGCTCCATCCGTGCGGGCGTCACGCACTTACCCGCGGCGTGCACCGGTGCCATGCTGGTACTGGCAGACCAGGCAGCCGTCACGGCGGACGATCTGAAGCGGCTCGCCGGCACCTGGCGCAGGCAACCCCAGTGCATCGCCGCCGCCATGTACGCCGGCACCATCGGCGTGCCGGCGATCTTTCCGCGCACCAGTTTCCGCGAGCTCACGGAGCTGCGTGGTGATGCCGGTGCGCGCGCGCTGCTGCGGCGCAATTCCGACCGGCTGGTGCGCGTGGCGATGGAGAGCGCGGCGATTGATCTGGACACGCCCGAGGACCTGCTGGCGCTGGACGCGCCGCGGTAGCAGCGCTCCGTTCATCAGCACTTCGTCGCGCCCGCCTCCGGATGCGGAAAATTGTCGGAGTCGTCCTCCCCGGCCCGGGGCGCCAGGCACGCGAAGTCTTTCTCCAGGGTGATGTTGAGCTCCGCGCCACCCACGGCCTGCAGCTGCGCCAGCGTCACCTGCTGGTTGGCACACCACTCATCTGCGGTGGCCGCCGGCACCAGGATCTCCACGACGTTGCCTCGGTAGGAGGCGCCGATCTGGCGCGCCGCCGCATCCTTGCGCAGCCGATAGATGAGACTCACGTTCGGGGCGAAAGGCACCTGCTCCTCGACCTGCCCGTGCTCGTGCAGCGTGCGGATCTCGCCTTGCGTCAGACGCAGCCGCAGCGTCGCGCCCTTGATGCGCAGCTTCATGACTCACCGGTCGTACGCGCAGCGGCGGCCAGAATCCGTTGCGCCTGCAGAAGATGCGGGCGATCGATCATCTGGCCGTCGAGGCTTGCCACACCGGCACCCCCGGCAGCGGCGAACGCCGCCACGATCCGCCGCGCCTGCGCGCACTCGAGCGCGGTAGGTACAAAGGCGGCGTTGATGACCGGCACCTGCTCCGGGTGAATGGCGAGCTTGCCGGAGAAGCCATCGCGCCGTGCGTCATCCAGCACGCGTTTAAGTCCCTGCGCATCCCGGAAATCAACATGCACGCCGTCAATCGCCGGTACGCCGAGCGCCGCCGCCGTCAGGAGGCACGCCGAGCGCGCCAGCTGGAATGTGAAAGTCAGCGCGCCACTCGCATCGCGCCGGCCGAGCACCCCGAGCGCGGTTCCCAGATCCTCCACGCCCCAGGTGAGCCCGGCGAGACGTGACGCGGCGCCGTGCGCAGCTCCCAGCACCGCGGGGTACTGCGGCAACGCCAGCACCCCCTGCGGCGTTTCGGTGGCAATCACCAAGAGGCGCGTGTCGCCGGCGCGGATACCGCAGCGCGCCTCGAGCTGCGCGAGGTGCTCCGCGAGCAGCACAATCTCCTCGGGTGAGGAGACCTTGGGAACGACGATACCGTCTGGCGTATGGCCGGCCGCATCCGCTCCCAGGAGCGCGTCGAGGTCGTCCCGCCACAACTGGCCCGCTGGCGGATTGATCCGCACCCACAACTGCGGCTGGGAGGCCGTCGGACGCGAGCGCAGCAGCTCCCGAACCCGACTGCGCGCGGCGGGCAGCTGCTGCGAGCCGACCGAATCCTCAAGATCGAGGATGAGTGCATCGGCCGCCGTGGCGAGCGCTTTGGCCTGCTTGCGCTCGCTGTCCCCCGGCACGAACAACCACGAGCGCAGCGCCGCCGGAGGCGGCGCGCCGGCGTGGCCCGCGACCCTACTCACGCCACCGGCCGTTTCAGCATCAGCGCGGAGCGTCGACAGGAGGCGACCTCCTCGTTGCGCTGGTTCCAGGCACGATGCTCGAAGACGACGATCCCCGAGTCCTTACGCGACTGGCTCTCGCGCAAGGACACCACCATGGTCGTGGCGCGCAGGGTGTCGCCGATCAGCACCGGCTTCGCAAACCGCACGTCCTCAAAACCGAGATTGCCGATGGTGGTGCCGTAGGTGGTGTCGTATACCGACAGCCCCACGAGGAGTCCGAGGGTAAAAATGCTGTTGACGAGGCGCTCCTTGAAGGGGGTGCCCTTGCAGTACTCCGCGTCGAGGTGAATGGCAGCCGGATTCATGGTCAGCGCGCTGAAGAGCAGGTTATCGGTCTCGGTGACCGTACGCCGCACCAGGTGCTCAAAGCGCTGCCCCGCCTCGAACTGCTCGAAATAAAGTCCCGCCACGTTCCCCCTCCTGCAATTGCCTCACTAGTGTTGCACACGCTCATAACCCAGCAAGAGGCCCATCCAACCATTCGGTATTTCGGGCCCCGCGGGTTGCGCTCCTATAGTGAGATTGCATGTATCAGTACGACCAGCTGGACCAGGCGTTCATCGACGAGCGTGTGGCGGAGTTCCGTGACCAGACCCGGCGTCACCTCGCGGGCGAACTCTCCGAGGATGAGTTCCGGCCGCTGCGCCTGCGCAACGGCCTGTACCTGCAGCGGCACGCGCCGATGTTGCGCATCGCCATCCCGTATGGCCTGCTCGCCGCGCGACAATTGACCCGGCTCGCCGCGATCACGCGCCGCTACGACCGCGGCTACGGACACTTCACCACCCGCCAGAACCTGCAGCTCAACTGGCCACGCCTCGAAGACGTACCGGACATCCTGGCGGAGCTCGCCACGGTGCAGATGCATGCCATCCAGACGAGCGGCAACTGCATCCGCAACGTCACCGCCGATCACCTCGCCGGGATCAACCCCGAAGAGGTCGATGATCCGCGCCCCTACTGCGAAATCATCCGCCAGTGGGCGACACTGCATCCTGAGTTCACCTACCTGCCGCGCAAGTTCAAGATCGCGGTGACCGGGGTGAAGGAGGATCGCGCGGCCTCGCAGGTGCATGACATCGGCCTGCACCTGCAGCGTAATGCGCACGGTGAGCTCGGCTTCACCGTGCTGGTCGGCGGCGGCCTCGGGCGCGCCCCCATGATCGGGCACGTGATCCGCGAGTTTCTGCCGCTCGAAGACCTGCTGGCCTACCTCGAGGCGATCCTGCGCGTCTATAACCTGCACGGCCGGCGCGACAACATCCACAAGGCGCGCATCAAGGTGCTGGTGAAATCCTTAGGCGCAGCCACTTTCCGCGAGCAGGTCGAAGCGCAATGGCGCGCCGGCCGCGCGCACGCGCCGCGTCTCCTGCCCGAAGAGGTCGAGCGCGTACGGGCCTTTTTCCGGCCGCAGCCCTACGAATCCCTCGCCGACCTGGACGTGCTGGCGGGGCGCGAAGCCGCCTTCCTCGCCTGGTATCGCTACAACACGCGTGCGCATCGCGTGCCGGGCTACCGCGCGGTATTCGTGTCGCTGAAGGCGCACGGCAAGGCCCCCGGCGACATGACGGCGCAGCAGATGGATTCCCTGGCCGCGCTCGCCGAGCGCGTGAGCTTCGGCCTCATCCGCGTGACCCACAGCCAGAATCTCGTGCTCGCGGACGTGCGCCAGAGTGATCTGCACGAGCTGTGGCTGAAGCTTTCGGAACTGGAGCTCGCCACGCCCAACATCGGCACGCTCACCGATATCATCGCCTGCCCGGGACTTGATTTCTGCTCGCTCGCGAACGCCGGTACCTTAGGGTTGGCGAAGCAGATCCAGTCGCGGTTCGATGACCTGGACTACCTGTACGACCTGGGCGAGATCGAGATCAAGATCTCCGGCTGCATGAATGGCTGCGGCCATCATCATGTCGGCCACATCGGAATCCTCGGCGTCGAGAAGCGCGGCGAGGAGTGGTACCAGCTCACCCTCGGCGGCTCGGCCAACGGCTTCACGGCGCTCGGCGAGGTAATCGGGCCGTCGCTGCCGCGGGATGAGGTGGCGGGCGCCATCGAGCGGATTGTCGAGACCTATCGCGGGCTGCGCGACGAGGGTGAGCGTTTCATCGACACGCTGCGCCGTGTCGGACTCGAACCTTTCAGGGAGCGCGTCTATGCGGTACATCCTGAGGCGGCGTGAGATCGTCGCCGACGACTGGCATCACTTCGGCGAGGAGAGTGTTCCCGAAGGCTGTCCCGTCATCATCCCGCTGGCGCAGTTGCGCCAGGACCCGCTGCGTTGGCGCCAACGGCCCGGAGCACTGGGCGTGCGGCTGGCCCCGCAGGATGCTCCTGAGGATCTCGCCGGTGAGCTGCCACGGCTCGACCTGGTGGCGGTGGAGTTTCCCAATGCCGGTGATGGGCGCGGTTACTCCATAGGAAGGCGGCTGCGCGAGACCTATGGTTTTGCGGGCGAGTTGCGGGCCGTAGGCGCGGGCGTGCGCCAGGACCAGGTGTTTCTCATGAGCCGCTGCGGGTTTGACTGCCTGGAACTCGCACCCGGCGAAGACCTCGGGGCCGCGCGCCATGCGCTGCAGCGCTACGACGTCGCCTACCAGCCCGGTTCCCCGGCGACGGTTACGCTCATCCGCGCGCAACGCTTCTTCGCGGCCTAGCGCCTGCGCCGGCTGCGAACGGCCGGCGGCGCCGGCAATTGCGCCAGCGGCCCCAATATCCTGCGCGCCTGCGCCTCGCTCAAGGTCTGCGATGCTTCCAGAATCTCCTGCGGCACCCACTTCGGGAACGGCGTTTCATGATTGACGTGCCGCCCGGAAGGCGTGTGCTCCTGGCGCACCTGCGCAAGCCGCTTGGGCTCGAAGTTCGCCGCCATCCTGACGAGCGCCGGCCACAGTCGCCGGTGAACGAAGGTGACATGGCCATTCACGAGACGACAGACCAGGATGTCCGGGGAGTCGCCGAGCTGCTGCAGGATGCCGAAGATCTCCCGGCCCTTCGGGTGCGCCCACCAGCTCCCCGCAAGCGGCGCCCCGGCGATCGCCTCGACCAGTCGCGGCACCGGACCTTTGGCCGCGACCAGCACCGCACCGTGATGGTGAACGAAGCGCAGCGCCTCCGCGGCGGTCACACGCCTCAGCGCTCCGGCAGCGCCAGGTCGGCGAACATGCGTGCGACTTCCTCTGCCGTTCCCGCCCGGTGGGCGCGCTCGACGAGGCGCCGGTCCAGATGCGGCGCCAGCAGCTGCGCAAATTCGTACATGTATTTGCGCAGCAGCGTTCCGCGGCGAAACCCGATCCAGGTGGTGTGCGCCGGAAACAGGTGCGTCGCATCGATCGCCGCAAGATCCGCGTCCTGAGCGTCGAGCGCCATGTGCGCGACGATGCCGACCCCAAGCCCGAGCCGTACGTAGGTCTTGATGACGTCCGCATCGCGCGCCGTGATGGCGATGTTGGGCGCGAGTCCCGCCTTCGAGAACGCTTCGTGCAGCGATGAGGGGCCGCTGAAGCTGAACGTGTAGGTGATGAGCGGGTACGCCGCCAGGGCCTTGAACGTCAGCCGTCCGACGCGGGTCAGCGGGTGATCCTTCGGCACGATGATGGTGCGATGCCAGCGATAGCACGGCAGCAGCGTCAGGTCGGCAAACAGCGTCTCCGAGCCGGTCGCGATGGCGCAGTCGATGCGATCATCCGCCACCATCTCCGCGATGTGCTCGGAGGTTCCCTGGTGCAGGTTGAGGCGCACCTGTGGGTAGCGGCCGCGGAACTCGCGGATGACTTCCGGCAGCACGTATCGCGCCTGGGTGTGGGTGGTGCCGATCGACAGGCTGCCGCGGCCCTCATCGCGCAGCTCCGTCGACAGGTCACGGATGCTCTGGGCTTCCTGCAGAATCTTCAGCCCCCGCTCGATCACCTGTTGGCCGGCGGGCGTGATACGCGCGAGGTTGCGCCCCTCGCGCACGAAAATCTGGAAGCCGAGCTCATCCTCGAGCAGCTTGATCTGCTTGCTCACGCCCGGCTGCGAGGTATGCAGTTTCTGAGCCGCCGCCGTGATGTTGAGACCGTTCTGGGCGACCGCAGCCAGGTAACGCAACTGATGCAACTTCATTCACGAGCCTTCGAAGGAGTTTCCACCCTCAGGCTACCGCCTTAGTGACCCGCCTGTCACCGCTCCATAACCACCGCGCACACCTAAAGAAGCAATCCTTCGTTCAGAAGGCACGGCACCCATGGCTATAGTCACTCGCACTATGGCGGCAGTCCTTTCGCTGAATCTGGAGCAGAAAGCCGATGCGGTACGCACCGGGCTTGCCGCGGCCTTGCGCCAGTTTGGCCGTCTCATCTACTCAAACAGCCTGGGCGCCGAGGCCATGGTGCTGACCGATGTCATCTGGTCACACCTGCCCGAGATCGAGATCTTCAGCGTCGACACCGGTCGCCTGCACGAGGAGACCTACGAGCTGCTGGAGAAGCTGCAGCGGCGCTACCAGCGGCGCGTGCGCCTGATTTATCCGGATGCACAGGCCCTCGAGGCGCTGGTCGCCGCCCAGGGGGTCAACGGCTTCTATCACAGCCTCGGGGCACGCCTGGATTGCTGCCGGATCCGCAAGGTCGAGCCCTTCAGGCGCGCCATCGCCGGCTTCCCCGCCTGGGTGACTGGCGTGCGCCGTGAGCAGTCCGCCGGCCGCGCCCGCAGCCTAAGCGTCGAATGGGACACGCAGCACGGCCTGTACAAGGTGAGTCCGCTCCTCGAATGGAGTGAGGCGGAAGTCTGGCAATACATCCGCGCCCGGCGCCTGCCGTACAATCCGCTGCACGATCGTCAGTTTCCGAGCATCGGATGCTCGCCGTGCACCCGCGCGGTCCAGCCCGGGGAGAGCCGCAGGGCGGGACGCTGGTGGTGGGAGCAACCGGAGTCCCGCGAATGCGGCCTGCACCCCAGAGTTCTTCCGGCGGCCTTGACGGCCTGAACATCGCAACCGAAGCGCATGGACTACCTGCCTGTATTTCTGCGGCTCGACGCGCAACCCGCGCTCATCGTGGGTGGCGGCCGCGTCGCCGCCCGCAAGGTGGAATGGCTGCTCCGCAGCGGCGCCCGGGTCACGGTGGTCGCGCCACAGCTGCACCCGCAGCTGCAGGCGTACGTCAGCCGCGGCGAGTGCCTGCATCGGTCGGGCGTCTTCGCGCCTGAGCAGCTCAAGGACGTCGCGGTCGTGGTGGCCGCGACCAACGATCAGGCGCTGAACGCCCTGGTGTCGCAGGCAGCTCGTGAGCGCAACATTCCCGTGAACGTCGTGGACGCGCCGGACCTGTCGACGTTCATTTTCCCTGCGATCATCGATCGCTCGCCGATCCTCGTCGCCGTGAGCTCCGCGGGAACCGCGCCGGTGCTGGCGCGGCGCGTGCGCGAGCAGATCGAGGCGCTGCTGCCGACGCGTCTCGGACGACTTGCGCGTTTCATGGGCGAACGGCGCCGCGAGGTGCAGCAGGCCCTGGGGTTCCTGGCGCGGCGCGCATTCTGGGAACGCATCGTCAGCGGCACGACCGCGACCCGCGTGCTGGCTGGCGACGAGCCGGGAGCCATCGCCGCCTTCGCCGGCGAGCTGCGCACCTCACGCCTCACACAGGGAGCCGCGGGCGCGCACAGTATAGGTGAGGTCTATCTCATCGGCGCGGGTCCGGGGGACCCGGACCTGCTGACGTTGCGGGCGCTGCAGCTGCTCCAGCTGGCCGATGTCATCCTCTACGACCGATTGGTTCCGGATGCGATCCTGGAGCGTGCGCGTCGCGACGCCGAGCGCATTCCCGTCGGCAAGACGATTGGCGATCACACGCAGCAGGATCGGATTCACGAGCTCCTCCTGCACTACACCGCCGCCGGCAAGCGCGTCGCACGGCTCAAGGGCGGAGATCCCTTGGTCTTCGGGCGTGGCGGCGAGGAGATCGAATTCCTCGCCGCCCATGACATTCCGTACGTCGTGGTGCCAGGCATCACGGCGGCGCTCGCCGCCGCCGCCGCCGCGCAGATCCCCCTCACCCATCGCCGCCTCGCGCACAGCGTGACCCTGGTCACCGGTCATGCCGCCGAAGACACCCAGCTCGACTGGCGGGCGCTCGCAGCGCCACGCCACACGGTGGTGTTCTACATGGGCATCGCACAGTTGCCCGCGATCGTTGCGAAATTGCGCGCAGCCGGGGCGCGCGCCGACACCTGCGCGGCCATCATCGAACGCGCGGCGTTGCCCGGCCAGCGCGTACTGCGTGCGGATTTGCAGCACATCGCAGCGCTCGCGGCGGCCGAGGGGGCAGCGGCGCCGGCGCTGCTCATCGTCGGCGCGGTCGCAGCATTCGGCGCGGCCGATGTGCTCAGGCCGATCGCCGCGGCGGCTCGCGCGGCGCCAGCGCTGGCATGAGCGTTGTTTCGGGCTTTGCCGGCGCGCTCGGCAATACCCCGCTCGTGCGCCTGCGCGGCGTGAGCGAGGAGACCGGCTGCGAGATTCTCGGCAAGGCCGAGTTCATGAATCCGGGTGGCTCGGTCAAGGACCGCGCCGCGCTCGCCATCGTCCAGGATGCGGAAAAGCGCGGCACACTCAGAGCCGGCGGCACGGTCGTCGAAGGCACGGCCGGCAATACCGGCATTGGACTCGCGCACGTGTGCAACGCGCGCGGCTACCGCTGCGTGATTGTCATGCCGGACAACCAGTCAGCGGAGAAGTACCAGCTGCTGCGGACACTCGGTGCCGAAGTGCACCCCGTGCCCACGGTGCCCTACAGCAACCCCAACCAGTACCAGAAGGTCGCGCAGCGCCTGGCGGCATCGCTGCCGAACGCCATCTGGTCGAACCAGTTCGACAACACCGCGAACCGCGATGCGCACGCGCGCACCACCGGACCGGAGATCTGGGCGCAGACCCAGGGCCGCGTGGATGCCTTTGTCGCGGCCACCGGCACCGGCGGCACGCTCGCCGGAGTTGCGAGCTATCTGAAATCGCAGCGTGCCGCAATCCGCTGCGTGCTGGCCGACCCGCCGGGCAGCAGCCTGTACGAGTTCATCAGGAGCGGCGCGCTCAAAGCCACCGGCAGCGGCTCCATTACCGAGGGCATCGGCATCGGCCGCGTCACGGCGAATCTTGCCGGTGCACCCATCGACGCTGCCCTGCATGTCGAGGACGGCGAGACGGTCGCGTGCGTGTATCGGCTGCTGCGCGAGGAAGGCCTGTTTCTCGGCAGCACGAGCGGCATCAACGTCGCAGCGGCCGTGCGCGTGGCGCGCCAGCTCGGACCCGGGCACACGGTGGTCACCGTGCTGTGTGATGGCGGGGCGCGCTACCAGTCGCGCCTTTTCAACCGCGAGTGGCTGCAGGAGAAGGGCCTCGCAAGCCACGCGCCCGAGGTCTCCGGTGGGCAACTGCTGTCCCTCTCACGAGCCCTGGTCGCCTGACACCTGGCGAGCCTGAGCTCTGGCCTGCGTCGAGTCTCTCGTGAGACAGTTCACGCCGGTCTATGAACGGTCTTCTCAACTCCGCCGAACTCGACGCCCTGCGCCTGAGTCTCGAGGTCGCCGTACGCAGCGTCGTGTTCAGCCTGCCGCTCGCGGTGGTGATCGCGTGGGTGTTGACCCGCAGGCGCTTCTTCGGACGCACGCTCTTCGACGCCTTCGTGCACCTGCCACTGGTGCTGCCGCCGGTTGCCGTCGGTTACGCCCTGCTCATCGTCTTTGGAACGCGCGCCCCGGTCGGGGCGTGGCTGCGGGCGCACTTTGGCATCGAGCTCGCCTTCACCACCGCTGGCGCAGCGCTCGCCACCGCGGTCATGACGTTTCCGCTCATGGTGCGGGCGATCCGCCTGTCGCTCGATAACGTGGACCGGGGGCTGGAAGCGGCGGCGCGGACGCTCGGCGCGGGACCCCTCGATCGCTTCTTCTCCATCACCTTGCCACTGATGCTGCCGGGAATACTGGCCGGGGCGGTCACCGCGTTTGCCGCGGGGCTTGGAGAGTTTGGTGCGGTCATCACCTTTGCCGCCAACGTGCCCGGCGTGACGCGCACCTTGCCGCTGGCCCTCTACACGGCCATGCAGTCACCGGATGGTGACGCGATGGCGCTGCATCTGGCGGGTTTATCGTTCCTGCTGGGGCTTCTGGGCCTGCTCGCGGCGGAGTTCCTGGTGCGACGCGTACGGCGCTTCGTGGGACGCTGACATGCTGCGCGTGTCCGTTATCAAGCGCCGGGGAGAGTTTGCGCTGCAAGCCGCCTTTGCAGCCCCGACGCCGGGAGTCACCGCCCTCTTCGGCCGTTCCGGCAGCGGCAAGTCGACGCTCGTGGACATCATTTCCGGGCTCCTGCCACCGGATGAGGGGGAGGTCCGGCTCGGTGACACGGTCCTGACCAGCACCCGGCAGTCGGTAAGCCTGCCGGTCGAGCGGCGGCGCATCGGCTACGTGTTCCAGGATGCGCGCTTGTTCCCGCATTTAAGTGTCGCTGGCAACCTGCGCTACGGGGCGGCGCGCGCCGGACCTGCTACGCCGGTCATCGTGTTTGACGAGGTCGTGAGCCTCTTAGGCTTAGGCGAGCTTCTGCACCGGCGGCCCCGGGAACTCTCCGGGGGTGAAAAGCAACGCGTCGCCCTCGGCCGGGCGCTGCTTTCGCAGCCACGGCTGCTGCTCCTGGACGAACCGCTCGGATCCCTCGATCTTGCGCGGCGACAGGAAGTCCTGCCGTACCTGGAAGCACTGCGCGATCGGCTGCTGATACCGATGGTGTATGTCAGTCACGAGTTCGAGGAAGTACTGCGTCTCGCGACGCACCTGGTGCTGCTCGATGCGGGTCGCGTGGTTGCGGAAGGGTCGGTGAGCGAGATGAGTCTGCGGCCGCAGCTGCGCTCGATCGTGGGCGCCGACCTCACCGGCGCCGTGCTCGAAGGCACGGTCAGCGCCTGCAACGAGCAGGCCGGGGTGGCCGACCTTGTGGTCGGCTCAGGCACCCTGCGCCTGAGCCTGCGTGGCGCGGTTCCCGGCACGCGCCTGCGCCTGCAGCTCCTGGCGCGCGACGTCATTCTCTCGACGCGCGAGATCGCGGGCTTAAGCGTGCGCAACGCGGTGTGCGGCACGATCGCTGCGATCTCCCCGGATGAGGAGGACACGGTGCTGGTCAGTGTGGACATCGGCGGCGCAATCGTCCTGGCCCGCATTACGCGTGCCGCAGTCTCAGCGTTGGCTCTTCACACCGGGCAGCCGATCTGGGCACTCGTGAAGGCGGTCTCCATGCGCGGACACGCATTTCGCGCGCCTACGCGTCCGGAACTGCCTTCTCACTCACCATCGTGAGCACGTCGTAGTTGGCCACCGCCTCGCCGTCCTGGTTGGTAATCGCCGTGTCCCAGCGCACTTCGCCGTAGCCTTGAGTGGGCCGTAACGACTTCTCCTTGCAGGTGAGACGCACCTTGATCCGGTCACCGGGTTTCACAGGCTTTAAGAACCGCAGGCTGTCGAGCCCGTAGTTGGCCAGCACCGGGCCGTAGGGTGGATCAACGAACAGTCCCGCCGCGGCGGAAACCAGGAAGTAACCGTGTGCGACGCGGCCGCCGAAGAGCGGATTGCGCGCGGCCTGTGCCTCATCCATGTGCGCGTAGAAGTTATCGCCGGAAAGGGCGGCGAAGCGCTCAATGTCCGCCACCGTGACTTCGCGCTCCGCCGAGTTGAATGTGTCGCCGATGGCGAGCGCGCCGAAGGGCTTGCGGAACGGATGGGTGCCGGGATCAAGTTCGCGCGCTCCGCGCACCCAGCGCCCGGTCACCGCGGTGATGACATCCGGTGTGCCCTGTATGGCGGTGCGCTGCATGTAGTGCATCACGCCGCGGATGCCACCCATTTCCTCGCCGCCCCCGGCGCGCCCCGGCCCGCCGTGCACCAGGTGCGGCAACGGTGAGCCGTGGCCGGTGGATTCCTTCGCGCAGTGGCGGTTGACCACGACGATGCGCCCGTGGAACGGCGCAAGTCCGAGTACCAGCCGGGCGGCGACCGCATCATCGGCGCTGAATATGGAACCCGCAAGACTGCCGCCGCCGCGGCGCGCCAGGGCAATGGCGTCATCGAGCGTGTCGTACGGCATCAACGTGCACACCGGGCCGAAGGCTTCCACGGCATGGATCGCCGTGGCCCGCGATGGGTCACGGCAATACAACAGCGTCGGGCGCACAAAGGCGCCGCGGTCGCCATCGGCACCCACGAGGGCGGCATCGCCGCCCTCACCGACGAGCACTTCCGCTTCGCGCTTGAGCCGCGCAATCTGCTGCGTCACCTCGCGCCGCTGGCTTAAGGATGCCACCGGCCCCATCCGTACGTTCTCCAGGCGCGGATCGCCGACGACGATTTTGCCGAGCGCGGCACGCAGGGCATCGGTCACGTCCGCGGCGCGTGCCGCGGGCACGAGGGCTTTGCGGATGGCGGTGCACTTCTGCCCCGCCTTGACCGACATCTCCCGCGCCACTTCGCGCACGAAAAGATCAAGCTCCGCGCTCCCCGGGCCCGCGTCTGGACCTAAGATCGAGGAATTGAGCGAGTCGGTCTCGGACGTGAAGCGCACTGAGTTGGCCATGACCACCGGGTGTTGCCGCAGCTTCAGCGCCGTGGACGCGGAACCGGTGAAAGACACGACGTCCTGGCAGGTCAGGTGCTGGAAAAGTTCGCCCACACTGCCGCAGATCAGCTGGATGGCGCCTTCGGGGAGGATCCCGGACTCCACCATGATCCGGAACGCGCGCTCGGTGAGATACGAGGTCTGGGTCGCGGGCTTGACGATCGCCGGTACGCCGGCGAGCAGCGTCGGCGCCAGCTTCTCGAGCATGCCCCACACGGGAAAATTAAAAGCGTTGATGTGCACCGCCGCTCCCTCGAGCGGCACGCAGATGTGCTGTCCGACAAACGTGCCGGTCTTGGAGAGGGCTTCGAGCCCGCCATCCACATACACGCGGCTGTTGGGAAGCTCGCGCGCGCCCTTGCTGGCGTAGACGAACAGCGTGCTGATGCCCCCATCGATATCGATCCAGGAATCGCCCTTGGTCGCGCCGGTGGCGTAGGACAGCTGGTAGAGCTCGTCCTTGTGTTCACCGAGGAGTTTCGCCACGGCCTTCAGCAACCCCGCGCGCTCGTGGAAAGTCAGGCGGCGCAGGTTTGGGCCGCCGACTTCGCGGGCGTGTGTGAGCATGGCGGCCGTGTCGAGGCCATCCGCGCTGGCGCTGGCGACGACCGCACCGGTCGTGGCGTCACGCAGCGCCAGGCCGTCGCCGGCACCGCTGAACCACTTTCCGGCCACGAAACTCTGCAGTTGCATGCAGCTTTGCTCCTCACTCGGCGCTCACCGCCTGCCAGTCGACACGGTAGGAGCGCCCGCGAAACAGCGCGATGCGCTCACCCGTCTGGTTGGTGACGACAATCTCGTACAGACCATTGCGCCGCGTACGCCACAGCTCGCTGGCCTCGGCGGTCAGCTCGTCGCCCGCGCGCGCCGCTGCCAGGAAATCAATCGTGACCGCCGCGGCTACCGTGCTGTCGTTGTAAGAGTTGCAGGCAAATGCAAAGGCGCTGTCGCCGAGCGTGAACACGACACCCCCGTGGCAGACACCGTGGCCGTTGACCATGTCCGGGCGGACGGGCATCACCACCCGTGCCCAGCCCGGGCGCACGCCGGTGATACGCATGCCGAGTGCCTGTGAGGCGCGATCGCGTGCGAACAATGCGGCAGTCGCGCGCTCTGCCAGAGCCTGTGCGCCGGCACTCGTGTCCGGTGTGTCATTCACGATTGAGCTCCACTCACGGCGTGCATCTTCAGCGCCCGGTAAACTTCGGCGGGCGCTTGGCGCCGAACGCCGCGACGCCTTCAGCGTAGTCCGCCGTGCGACCAAATTCGCGCTGGTAGTCGCGCTCGATGTCCAGTTGCTGTTCGAGCGTTCGACCCCAGCTCTCGTAGATGGCCTGCTTGGTGCGCGCAAGTCCGCGGGTCGGGCGCCGCGGCCAGCTGCCGGGCGAGGCCCTCGACCACGCCGGCAACTCGGCGTCCTCCACGCACCGCCAGATGAGTCCCCAGGGGGCGGCCTGTTCGGCGGATAGCTTGTCTCCGAGCAGGGTGAGCCCCAGCGCACGCGCCGTCCCCACCAGGCGCGGCAGGAACCAGGTACCGCCGGAGTCGGGCACCAGACCCGAGCTTTGAAAACGCCTGCACGAAGTTCGCCGAGCGGGCTGCGATGACCAGGTCGCACGCCAGCGCGATGTTCGCGCCGGCGCCCGCGGCCACGCCGTTGACGGCGGCGATCACGGGCATCGGGCAGTGAGCGCAGCGCCAGCACCAGGGGTTTGTAGTTCTTCTCGATCGGAGTCGGCCGAGATCCGGCGGCGCGCCCCCGGGAGCTACCGCGCGATCATTGAGATCCTGTCCGGCACAAAAGCCCCGGCCGGCGCCGCTGATTACCAGCACGCGCGCGCCGCTTGCCGGGACTGCCGCGAGCGCCGCCCGCACCTCCTCATGCATCTGGGTGTTGAAGCTGTTCAGCCGCTCAGGCCGGTTGAAAGTGAGGCGGGCAATCCCTCCTTACCTCAAAGAGAATGCTCTGGTAGCTCATTACTTGCTCCCGCGCGCGGTTATTTTTCGTCGTAGTCGAGCTCGAGCGTCGGTGTCTTGACGTGTGACTGGCACGCAAGCACATATCCCTGCTCGACCTCCCAGTCCTCGAGCGCGTAGTTCTGCGCCATCTCCACCTCGCCACTCACCACCTTGGTACGGCAGGTCGAGCACACGCCGGCGCGGCAGGAGAACGGCAGCTCGATGCCGGCGCGCGTTGCCGCGTCCAGCACGGTCTCATCGTCCATTCGCATGGTAAAGGTGCGCCGGCGGCCGTCCATGAGGATGCTGACCTCGGCACTATTGGCGCCACGCTCCGCAGCGGCGCCCGGCGCCGCATCGTGCGGCACTACCGGCGGCGATGCCGACAATGTCGCATCGCCCGCGGCACCGGTGCCGCCGGGCTCGCCAGCCGTCGACACGGTGAAATGCTCGGCATGCATCCGCGTCGCGCTATCGACACCAAGCTCCGCGCAGCGCCGCCGACACCTGTTCGATCATGTCCCCCGGTCCGCAGACGAAATACTCCGACACTTGCGCTGCCAAAAAGAGCTTCGCCGCCAGCTGCCGGACACGCTGCGCATCGATCCGGCCGTTGTAGAGCTCCGCCTCCTGCGGCTCGCGGCTCATGACGAAATGCAACGACAGGCGTCCGAGGTAGCGGTTCTTGAGCGCCAGCAGCTCCTCCAGGCACATGGCGCGCGCCGTGCCGGTGTTGCCGTAGAAGAGAATGACGCGGGTGTTCGCCTGTGCCAGGAGCGCGCGCACGATCGACAACACCGGTGTGATGCCGCAGCCGGCTGCGAACGCCACGAAAGTCCCGCCCGACTCCGCGCGGCGGGGAGTGAAGCTGCCGTTCGGCGGCAGCACCTCGACGCGCTCGCCGGCGCGCAGGCTGTCGGCAAGATAGCGCGACATTTTGCCGGTGGCATGTACGCGCGGCACAATGCGCAACGGCCATTCCCCGGGCGCATTGACGAGCGAGTAGGTGCGGCGGGTGTCTTCGCCGTCGACGCTGAGGCGTACCACGATATGCTGACCGGCGCAGCCGCGATATTCCGCCTGCAGCTCCGGCGGCACCGCGAGCGCGATGCTCACGGCATCTTCGGCATCCGGGGACACCTCGCGCCACCGTGAGCTGGTGGAACTTCAGCATCTCAAAGGCACTTGAAGTAGTCGAAGGGCTCCCGGCAGGCGCTGCATCGGTAGTGCGCCTTGCAGGGCGTGGAGCCGAACTCGCTGATGCGCTCGGTTGCGCGGCTCGCGCAGCGCGGACAGGTGACGACCGTCGCGCGCCACAGTTGTTTCGGACTCGATACGGCCTCCTCGGGAGGCGCGATCCCGAAGGCGCTGAGCTTGCTGCGCGCCGCCGGCGTCAGCCAGTCGCTCGTCCACGGCGGCGACAGCACTTCCTCCAGCACCGCGCCGGCATAGCCGTGGCTGTCCAGTACGCTGCGCACGCTGCTGCGGATCACTTCCGTCGCGGGACACCCCGAGTAAGTCGGCGTGAGCCCGACGTGCAGCCGACCATCGGGGTCGTGCCGTACGTGGCGCACGATCCCTAAATCCAGGATGCTCAGCACCGGAATTTCCGGATCCGGCACCTGCGCCAGGAGCTCCCACACTTCACGCTCGCGCGCCGCGCTGTGTTGCTCCGCCAAACCTGCCGACATTGGCCTGTCCCCTACCAGCGCGCGCCCGGATAGGTGCGCTGCAGGTGCTGCATTTCGGCGAGCACGTAGCCGAGATGCTCGGTGTGTACGCCGCGTTTCCCATGCCAGGGATACGGCTGTGCTGGCGGGGCGTTTCAGGGTGGCCGCGCGCAGCTACCTCATCGACGCGCGCGCTCCAGCGCGCTCCCTGAGCGCTCAGGGGCGGCGCGATACCGGCGGACGCCATACGCTCATCCACCTCATCGGCTGCGAACAATTCGCTCGGTGAAGCGCCACAGGTCATTCAACAGCGCGCTGCACGCGCGCGTGGCTCTCCGCGGTGCCATCCCCCAGGCGCACGAGCCAGCCGCTGCTGAAACGGTAGTGATAGCGGGTTTCCTTCATCGCCTTGGCCGCGATGGCGGCCAGGCGGCTGTCGGCGGACTCCTGCAGCCCGGCGTACATCTTCGAGCTGCCAGGAATCGATCAGCCACTGGCGCACGATGGTCTAGCCGAAGTCGCCGTTAGGCTGCTCCGCGAGCGCCAGATTGAAAAACTCCTGCGCGTCGCGCAGGAAGGCCAGCGCGTCTTCGTCGCGCCGCGCCCCTCGATCTGCGCCGGCATAGCTGAGGAGCAGTCGTGCCTGGCCGATCAGATCAAGCGACGAGATTGGCCGAGCCCGAGATCCTCTTCCAGCGCCGGCGAGTGTCCCACCCACTCGCCGAGGCGTTGCCCGAGGACGAGGCTCGTATCTGCCAGGCGCAGCACATAACGCAGCAGCGCCTCGTTCACGGCGCGCTCGGGTCTGAGCGCTGATGCCACCGCCGGGCTCACAGGTTCTTCACCTCATCCGGTATCGCGTAGAACGTCGGGTGCCGATAAACCTTGTCGCGCGCCGGCTCAAACAGCGCATCGGCTTCCTCCGGATCCGAAGCGATGATGTCGAGGGAAGCGACCACCCAGATGCTGATCCCTTCCTGGCGACGCGTGTAGACATCGCGGGCGTGCTCGATGGCCATGCGCGCATCCGCCGCATGCACGCTGCCGACGTGCTTGTGCTCGAGCCCGGCGCGCGAGCGGATGAAGACTTCAAAGAGTGGCCAGCCCAAAGCCAGCGCTGGTTTGCCTGTGTCAGTCATGCTCGCCTCGCTATGCAGCCTGCGTCGTGCGTGCGGCCAGCTTTT
Source organism: uncultured Gammaproteobacteria bacterium (assembly GCA_963793895.1). Taxonomy (GTDB): domain Bacteria; phylum Pseudomonadota; class Gammaproteobacteria; order Steroidobacterales; family Steroidobacteraceae; genus 13-2-20CM-66-19. The sequence goes on along the minus strand of CAWCBV010000003.1, from coordinate 79,680 downwards.
CTGCGTGCGCGCTCGCCGCCTCGCGCACCCAGCGGCCCGCCTCCCAGGCGTCGCGGCGCGCCTGCAGTCGCTCGCGGTTGCAGGGCCCGTTGCCCCTGAGCACGGCGTTGAATTCGCTCCAGTCGATCGGCCCGCCGCTGTAGTGCTGCGTGGCCTCGTCCCAGTGCAGTTGCGCATCCGGAATGGTGAGTCCGAGAAAGTGCGCCTGCGGCACGGTCACGTCGATGAACTTCTGGCGCAGCTCATCGTTGCTGAAGCGCTTGATCTTCCAGCGCATGGACTGCGCGGTGTGTTTGGAATCCGCATCGCTGGGACCGAACATCATGATCGACGGCCACCACCAGCGGTTGAGCGCCTCCTGCGCCATGGTGCGCTGTGCCGGTGAGCCCTGCGCAAGGGTGAGCATGATCTCGAAGCCCTGGCGCTGGTGAAAACTCTCCTCCTTGCAGATGCGCACCATCGCGCGCGCATACGGGCCGTACGAACAACGGCAGATGGGAATCTGGTTCATGATGGCCGCGCCATCGACCAGCCAGCCGATGGCGCCGACGTCCGCCCAGGTGGGCGTCGGGTAGTTGAATATGCTCGAGTACTTCGCGGCCCCCGACAGTAACTGCTCAAACAGCTGATCGCGGCTGACGCCCAGGGTCTCAGCGGCGCTGTACAGGTACATGCCGTGACCGCCCTCGTCCTGCACCTTGGCGATCAACACTGCTTTCCTGCGCAGGCTGGGTGCGCGGGTGATCCAGTTGCCTTCCGGCAGCATGCCGACGATTTCCGAATGCGCGTGCTGGGAAATCTGGCGGATGAGGGTCTGGCGGTACGCATCCGGCATCCAGTCCTTGGGCTCGATTTTTTCGTCCGCGTCCACGCGGTTCTGGAACCGCGTCGCCTGGGCGGCCGACTCCCCCGGGGCGGCCACCACCGGCTCTTTACCATGAGTATCAAGGGCCTGCGTGTACATCGTGTCTCCTTGCAGGCAAAGCCTAGCAGCTTCGCTGGCGTGCCGCTGCTACTGCCCCGTGCGCCGGTCAACGATGCGCCGCGCCTTGCCCGAGGAGCGCTCGATGCAACCCGGGTCGCCCACCGACACCCCCGCAGAAATGCCAATGCTCGACTTGATGCGCTCCTGCAGCTCCTGTTGCAGGCGCGCGCGTGCAGCAGGATCCGCCGGCGCCCCGGGCAGACATTCGACCTGCACGGCGAGCTGATCCAGGTGCGCCTCGCGCGTGAGCTCGAGCAGGTAGTGGGGTGAGAGTCCGGGAACCTGCAGCAGCAGCGCCTCGATCTGGCTCGGAAACACGTTGACGCCGCGGATGATCAACATGTCATCCGAGCGCCCGGCGATGCGTGCCATGCGGCGCATGGCGCGCGCGGTCGGCGGCAGCAGCGCCGTCAGGTCGCGCGTACGGTAACGGATGACCGGCAATGCTTCCTTCGTCAGGGAGGTGAGCACGAGTTCCCCGTGTGCGCCGTCGGGCAACACCGTGCCGGTGTCCGCATCGATGATCTCAGGATAAAAATGATCCTCCCAGATCACCGGTCCATCCTGGGTTTCAAGACACTCGCTCGCGACCCCCGGTCCCATGACTTCCGACAGGCCGTAGATGTCCACCGCATCCAGTCCGGCGCGGCGTTCGATTTCGGCGCGCATGGCATCGGTCCAGGGTTCCGCACCGAAGACACCGATGCGCAGCGAACTGTCCGCCGCATCCAGTCCCTGGCGCGCGAACTCCTCCACGATCGCCAGCATGTAGGACGGAGTAACCATGATGATGTCGGGCCTGAAGTCCCCGATCAGCTGCACCTGCCGGCTGGTCTGGCCCCCGGACATCGGCACCACTGCGCACCCGAGGAGCTCCGCGCCGTAGTGGGCGCCGAGCCCGCCGGTGAAGAGCCCGTAGCCGTAGGCGACGTGCACCATGTCCCCGGGACGCGCCCCCGCCGCCCGCAGCGAGCGCGCCACGAGACCCGCCCAGGTTTGGATGTCGCGGCGGGTGTAGGCGACAACCGTCGGCTTGCCGGTCGTGCCGCTCGAGGCGTGCACGCGGATGATCTCGTCGCGCGGGACAGCCACGAGGCCGAAGGGGTAGTTCTCGCGCAGATCCGCTTTCGCGGTGAACGGAAACTGCGCAAGGTTGGCGAGGGTTTTCAGATCGTCCGGGTGCACTCCCAGCGCCTCGCACTTGCGCCGGTAAGGCGCGACATGCTCGTAGGTGTGCCGCACCGACCACTGCAGGCGCGCGAGCTGCAGGGCGCGTAACTCGTCCTCGCTGGCGCGCTCGATCGGTTCCAGCTCACCCGTCATGGGACTTAACCCGGCCAGTCGTTCAGCCGCTGGACCAGGACTCTCATGAAGTGATTGGCCTGATCGCCGTCCATCACCCGATGATCAAGAGTAAGGGTCACGTAGCAGCGCGGCCGCACCACGATCCTGTCCGTACCGCCCTCCTCGACCACCACCGCGCGCTTCTCGAGCTTACCCACGCCGAGAATCGCGGCCTGCGGTTGATTGATGATGATCGGGGCGGCGAGCAGGCTGCCGCTCACGCCATGGTTGGAAATGGTGAAGGTGCCGCCGCGCATGTCCTGGGGCGTGAGCTTGCCGGCGCGTGCCCGCGTCACCAGATCCGCCAGTCCCTGTGCGGTGCTGAACAGATCGAGCGCCTGTGCGTCGCGCAGCACCGGCGCCACGAGACCCGTTCCTTCGACCGCCGTGCCGACCCCCACGTGGATCGAGTCATAAATCTCCAGCGCCGTGTCGGTCCAGCGGCTGTTGGCTTCCGGCACGGCGCGAATCGCCGTGACTATCGCCTGCACGAAGTACGCGGTCAGGGTCAGTGACACTCCGCGGCGCGCGAAATCATCGCGCTGCCGCGCACGGTCCTCGAGCACCGCGCCCAGGTCCGCTTCGAAAACCGCCGTGACGTGGGGCGCAGTGTGCAGGAGGCTTTGCACCATGTGCTCGGCGATGCGCTTGCGCACCGCCGTATGCGGCACGCGACGGAATGCGCCCTGGACTGACGGCGCACCGGCAACGTCCTGGTTCGCAGCCACCGCGGTTGCGCGTGGCGGTTCAGCCGCTGCGGCGCGCGGGGCAGCCGCTGCCAGCACATCCTCAACCGTGATGCGTCCACCGGAACCTGAGCCGCGCACCGCGCCAGGTTCAAGTCCGTGTTCTGCGAGCAGGCGCCGCACGGCGGGGCTTAGCCAGGTGGCGCCCGGTCCCGTTGGCGCAGGCACGCTTGAGCGTGCGCCGGAGCTCGCGCTGGTCGCGCCGGCGAGGCTCGGGTCGCGTGCGGGTGATGCGGCGGCACCCGCGACCGCGCCGGAAGCCTCGATTCGTCCGAGCAGTTCCCCCGGGGCGATCTCCTCCTGCTCGTGTTTGAGAACCTCGCGCAGAACACCTGAGGCCGGGGCGGCAACTTCGACCGTCACCTTGTCGGTCTCAATCTCGATCAGCGGCTCATTCTCGGTGACCGCGTCTCCTGGCTGCTTCAGCCATCGCAAAAGCTGTGAGCGCGTGCCTTCGGTCTGCTCGGCCGGAGCCCTGACTTCGATCGGTGTAGTCATACGCGACCTATATGCTGGCCAGCTGCTGGATCGCACGCGTGAGGCGTGCGACATCGGGCACCGCGGCCTCGAGCAACAGCGGGTTGTGGGGGCTGGGAATATCCGGCATGGCGAGCCGCTCGATCGGCGCGTCGAGACTGAAAAAGGCTTCCTGCGCGAGCGTGGCGGCGATTTCCGCGCCGAAGCCTGCCGTCAGGTTGTCTTCGTGCACGATCAGGCAACGGTGGGTCTTGTGCACCGAGGACAGCACCGCCGCGCGGTCCCAGGGGGACAGGGTGCGCAGGTCCAGCAGCTCGACGTCCACCTGCGATCGCGCCGCGGCCTGCTCGCAGCGCTCAACCATGGCGCCCCAGGTCACGATGGTGAGTTCAGCGCCGGTGCGCACCAGGCGAGCCTTGCCAAAAGGCACCACGTATTCGTTTCCCGGATACGGACGCCGCGCCCAGGCGCCATCGAGCATCGCGCGATGCTCGAAGAAAATCACCGGATCGTTGCCGCGCAGCGCCGCGCGCAGCAGCCCCACCGCATCCTCGGCGTTGGACGGCACCGCGACCTGCCAGCCGATGCCGTGCACCCACGCCACTTCGTTGGTCTGGCTGTGCCAGGGATCACCGCACTTGAAGAACCCGCCGGGCATGCGCACCACTAGCGGCGCGGCGAAGCGGTTGTGCGTGCGCCAGCGCAGCGTGCCGCAGTCATTCAACTGCTCGGCGGCGGGATCCGCGTACTTGCGGAACTGGATTTCCGCGACCGGCAGGAGGCCCGCGAGCGCCATGCCGACGGCGCGCCCGATGATGCCTTCTTCCGAGAGACTGGTGTCGAACACGCGCGCGACGCCGTACTTGTCCTGCAGCCCGAGGGTCGCTCCGTGGACGCCGCCCTTGGGGCCCACGTCCTCGCCAAACACCACCATCCGCGGGTTGGTGCCGAGCTCGACATCCAGCGTGCGCCGGATCGCGGTGAGCATATTGATGCGCGTGGCTTCCGGCTGCGCCCGAAGGTTCGAGGGCGGGAACACGTGCCCCTCAGGAAGCAGGCCGCCCTGTTCCTGCAGCGCTTCGCTCCCGTCCGGCTCCCGCCAGAAGACATGGCGCGTGAGGAGCTTCGCGTCAGGCTGGGCGCGCGCCAGGGCCGCTGTCACGGCCGCCTCGACGTCACGCCGCGCGTCCGCCGCCACACGCTGCCATTCGGCTTGCGGCATGACGCGCGGGACGAGAAAGGCATGCAGGCGGGTCAGGGGATCGCGTGCGACCTCTTCCTGGACGGTCGCCTGCGACTTGTAGGCCTGCGTGTCCTGTCCCGAATGCCCGGAAAGCCGCGGCACGGTCAGTCGCAACATGACCGGTGTGCGCTCGTCACGCACCGCGGCCACTGCACGCTGCGTCAGCTGCGCGGCCTGCGCCGGGTCGCTGCCATCGCCTTCCAGGATCGTGAGTCCTGCGAACGAGCGCAGGTTGGCGGCGATGTTGCCTCCCGGTGTTTGCAACACCGACGGCACGGAGATCCCGAAGCCGTTGTCCTCGATGTAAAACAACAGCGGCAGTTTCAGCGTCGTCGCCATGTTGAGCGCCGACCAGAAGCCATTGGTGGCCGTCGAAGCATCCCCGCCCAGCACCACGCCGATGCTGCGTGCAAAGCCCGGATCCTGGAGCGCCTCGTGCCGGTAACGAATCGCCTGGGCCCAGCCGGCGGCTGGCGTGTACTGCGCACCGACCCCGCCGCAGGCGGGCAGCACGCTCGGGCCGCCGCGGCCGGGAAGGTTGAAAACCACGCCGATGTCGCGACCGCCGCTGAAGGACCCCGTGCGCGCGAGTGGCCCTGCCGCGGCCTCTTCGAGACTTACCCCGAGGGAGAGCATCATCGGTCGCGAGCGGTAGTACACCGTGACACCGTCATGCGCATCGGTGAGCTGCAGCCCAAGCAGGATCTGCGCAAAGTCATGGCCGCGCGCGGAGAACTGGTAGAGCACCTTGCGCTCGGGCACGAGGCGGGTCTCCTCGATGTCATCGAGCGCACGCGAGGCGTGCAGCAGGTGTACAACACGGCGCCAGTCAGGACTCACGGCAGCTTCACTCACCATTCAAGATCTCACCGCGCCTGCTGCTGCGGGCGGCGCAGCTTAACACCCGGAGGCGGCAGCGCTGCCGGCTCGTGCTGACACTCGCAGCTGGTAGTATCGGCTCCCGCAAACCAGAACGCCGACCCGGGCAAACGTACATCGGCGGACTTCCATGCCACGCGGAACAGCTCTGCGGTACGCGCCGCCGCGGCGCTCTTACCCTGCGCCCGCAAGGCGGCGGCCAGCCCGCACAACGCCCAACCGTTGCCGGGATTGCGCCTCAGGTCCTCGCGGTAAACGTCGGCCGCCGGTAGCGCTCGTCCTGCCTGCAGGAGTTCGGCGCCAAGCAGATGGCGTGCGGGGAAAAACCAGTCCGGCGGTTCCCTTAGCTGCAGCTCGTCTTGCGCCGCGACCGCCTGCCGCAGCAGCGTGACCGCCGCGTCCGGGTGGTGTTCTGTCGAAGCAATACGCGCCGCCACGATCGGTATTGCGACCTGCATGACGGCGGTGAGGCTGTTGGTTGCGGCGCGTGCTTCCGGCGGCGTGCTCGCGGCGAGGTGTTGCAATGCCTGCAGCACGGCACGCGCATCGTCAACGCGGCCGCGCGCTGCCAGCGCAACCCCGCGGGCATACAGATAGCCGGTGGTGAGGGCTCGGGCCCGCGCATCCGGCGCCGGCAGCGCCAGCATCTCGTCCCACAGGCCAAAGCGCACCAGCACCGCGTACTGCGCGGTGAGGTCCCAACCCGAGTCGGTGGCACGCAGATTCTGCACGGCAGCAAGGGCCTGCGCTTTGTGGCCTGCCATCGCCGCGGACCAGGCCACGAGTGCGTAGTCTGGTGCCGGTGCCTCGGCCGCCAGTACGGGCGTGAGCAAAGACAATGCCGCCGCCACGCCCCATCGCCGCATGAATTCGCCGGTGCTGCGCATCAGGTTCCGCGTTCAGGCTTTCCTGGAATCGCTCCAGCCCTGACCGGAGCGCGCGAGGCGCTCTAGCAGGGGCGCCGGAGCCCAGCGCGCACCGTGCGTGGGCGTGAGACGGCGCATGGTATCCACCACGGCCTGCAGCCCGCTCTGTTCCGCCCAGTACATGGGCCCTCCGCGCCAGGCCGGGAAGCCGTAGCCGTTGACATACACCACGTCGATGTCGCCGGCGCGTGCGGCGATGCCTTCCTCGACGATGCGGGCACCTTCGTTAACCAGCGGGTGCAGCAGCCGGCTCAGGATCTCCGCATCCGGGATCTGCCGCCGCGTAATTCCGAGGTCGCGCGATACACCCTCGATAAGCGCCGTCACCTCCGGCTCCACAATGCGCGTGCGCCCCTCGTACCGATAGAACCCCTTGCCGGTCTTCTGACCCAGGCGTCCAAGGGCCACCAGGCGCTCGAGGATCGGGGAATAGCGCTCATCGGCCGGGAGCTTCCGGCCCTTGCGGATCATGAAGCCGATGTCGTTGCCGGCAAGATCACGCACCGCGAGCGGCCCCATGGCGAAGCCGAAGCCTTCCATCACGCGATCGATCTGTTCCGGGGTGGCACCCTCCTCCAGCAGGAACTCCGCCTCCAGGCCGTAAAAGCCCAGCATGCGGTTGCCAATGAACCCGTCGCAGTTGCCGGCGAGCACGGCGACTTTGCCTAAGGTCTTTCCCAGCGCCATGACGGTTGCGAGTGTCTGCGGCGAGCTTTTGGCGCCACGCACGTTCTCGAGCAGCTTCATGACGTTTGCCGGGCTGAAAAAATGCGTGCCAACGACCTGCTGCGGGCGCGAAGTCGCGGCGGCGATGGCATCAATATCCAAAGTGGAGGTGTTGGTGGCGAGGATCGCATGCGGCGCGGCGACCTTGTCCAGACGTCCGAAGACTTCCTGTTTCACCTGCATGTCTTCAAACACCGCCTCGATGACGATGTCCGCATCCTTGAGCGCGTCGTAACTCGTCGCCCCGCGCACCAGCGCCAGCGCCTGCGCAGCGCGCGCCTGCGTCAGGCTGCCGCGTGCGACCGAAGTCGCGTAGTTCCTGGCGATCACCCCGAGCCCGCGCTCGAGCGCCTCGCCCGACAGATCCAGCAACGTCACCGGGATGCCGGCATTCGCGAAGTTCATGGCGATTCCGCCGCCCATGGTGCCCGCACCGATAACCGCGGCGGTGCGGATCGGCAGCGGCTTAAGTTCCGTCGTGAGGCCCGGAATGCGTCGCGCTTCGCGCTCGGCGAAGAACACGTGCACGAGCGCCCGGCGCTGCGCACTGTCGCGGCACTCCATGAAATACTGTCGCTCGAGCCGCAGGGCTTCGTCCCGCGGTTTCCCGCAAGCCGCCTCGATGCTGTCCACGATGCGAAACGGCGCCAGCTGGCCGCGGGCCTTGCCCTCGAGCTTGCGGCGAAAGTCGGCAAACACCGCCGGGTTCACGTCCCGGATGCGCTCCGTCAACTGGCTCGCGATGCGCAGCGGCTGCTTTGCCGCGACCAGGCGCCCGGCCAGTGCCAGCGCCGCACCGAGCGCATCATCCTCAACTACCTCGACGAGCCCGAGCTCGAGCGCTCGCGGGGCCGGGATCTGCGCCCCGCTCGTGATTGCCTCCAGTGCAGCAGTCGGTCCTGCGAGTCTGGTGAAGCGTACCGTTCCGCCCGCGCCGGGCATCAACCCGAGCTTCACTTCCGGAAGGCCAACCTTCGCCTTGGGGTCTGCCGTGCGGGCGTGGCAGGTGAGCGCGAGTTCGAAGCCGCCACCGAGCGCCATGCCGCTGATCGCAGCGACAATGGGCTTGCCACTTGCTTCGATGGCCGCCTGCACATCGGCAATCATCGGCGCCGTGAGCGCCGCACCCGAAGCGATTTCGGTGATGTCCGCGCCGCCGGAAAACATGCCGTCCGAGCCGCTCACCACCAGCCCCGTCACCGCCGGGTCCTGCGCCGCACGCTGCAGACCCTCCATCAGGCCTGCGCGCACCGCGAGGCTGAGCGCATTCACCGGCGGACTGGTGATCGTCAGCACCGCAATCCCGCCTTCCAGGCGATAGTTCACGACGGGCACGATCCTCTCCTTGTTAAGCCGACGGCGGCATGAATGGCGACATTGTACGATGCTGTGCGCGCGGTGCGAGCAGCTACACTCCGGTGCCAATGGACAACGTGGACGCGGTAGTGGTCGGGGCCGGCGTCGTCGGCCTCGCCGTGGCGCGGGAACTGGCGTTACGGGGCCGCGAGGTGTTGATTCTCGAAGCCGCGGAGCGCTTCGGCACCGGCGCGAGCTCCCGCAATAGCGAGGTGATCCACGCCGGCATTTACTATCCGCGCGGCTCGCTGAAGGCCCGCCTTTGCGTCGCCGGCCGCGAACGCCTCTACGAGTTCTGCGGCGAACGCGGCATCGCCCATCGCCGCTGTGGAAAACTCATTGTTGCCGCGAGCGAACCCCAGCTGGCGGCGCTGACTGAAATCGCCGCCGCGGCGCACGCCAACGGCGTGCAGCTCACGAGCTTGACTCGCGCCCAGGCGCTGGCGCTGGAACCTGATCTTGCCTGTGCAGGGGCGCTGCTCTCGCCCCTGACCGGAATCATCGATGCACACGCCTATATGCTCGCCTTGCTGGGTGAGGCGGAAAATAACGGCGCCACGCTCGTGTGCGCCAGCGCGGTGACGCGGCTCGTACCGGCGGGAGAGTCAATCCTAATCGGCGTCAACGATGGGCCGCCGTCGCTGCGCACGCGCACCCTCGTCAATTGCGGCGGTGTGCAGGCCCCCGCAGTGGCAGGCCGCATCGAAGGCTTCCCCGCGGCGCACCTGCCGCGGGCGTGGTTCGCCAAGGGCAGCTACTTCACCTTGAATGTGCGCGCACCGTTTCAGCGACTCATCTATCCGGTGCCCGAGCCGGGCGGGCTCGGCATCCATCTCACCCTCGATCTTGCGGGGCGCGCGCGCTTCGGACCGGATGTGGAGTGGATCGAGTCGTGTGAATGCAGCGTCGACCCACGGCGCGAGACTGCTTTCTATGCCGCCGTACGCCGCTACTGGCCGGGGCTTGCGGACGGGACGCTCGCGCCAGCCTACGCCGGCGTGCGGCCCAGGATTTACGGTCCGGGCGAACCCGCCACGGATTTTCGCATCGATGATGCGGCCGTCCACGGCGTGCGCGGCGTGGTCAACCTGTTTGGCATCGAGTCACCGGGCCTCACGGCCTCGCTGGCGCTCGCCAGCGAAGTCGTGTCCCGGATCAGCTGAGCGTCGCAACGGCTCGCGGCAGGTTAGTTTGCCCGGGCTGCCTCGACCTGGATGGCCAGCTTCACATCCATCTTGAAACCGTACTTGTCCCCGTAGCTGATGCCGTAGTCAGAGCGGTTAAAGCTGCCCGAGGCGTCGGCGCCGCAGTGTTCCTTCTTATCCGGATAGGTCATGCACTTGAAAGTCCGGATGGTGAGGGTCAGCGGGCGGGTGACGCCGTGCAGGGTGAACTGCCCGTCGACCTGGGTCGGCGCACCGTCCTTGAAGCCAACGAGGGTCCCTTTGTAGGTGGCGGTCGGATACTTCGCCACGTCGAGCATCTCGGCGGACGACGTGTGCTCGTTGAGTTTCGGCATGCCGAAGTTGATCGAACTCGCATCCACGGTCACATCCACGGTGCCGGTGCTCTTGGCCTTGTCCAGGATTATAGTCCCCGAAGTGTGGTCGAATTTGCCGCGCCACACCGACATGCCTCCGAAGTGATCCGTTTCGAAGCTCGGGTAGGTGTGGGCCGGGTCGATCTGGTAGGTCACCGGGTCGGCCGCCGCATAACCTGCCGCGAGGGTCAGCATGGCCGCCGCCAGCGCAGTCTTCATCATGGGAAACTCCTTTAGAGTGTTGATTCTGCGACGGTAGCCTAGCGGCAGCCGGGGGTGCTCAGCCACCCTCTTTATGGGGAGCCATCAACACAGCAGTCCCGCCCTGCGGGTCAGCGCCGGCGCTGCGGCCGCGCTGCTGAAAGGCGCGCCCCAGAGCGAGCGCCAGCACGGTCCACAGCGCCGCAATCCCCGCTCCCAGCCAGCCGATCGTGGTCGGACTCGCGCCGAGGCCGTGGGTCAGCCCCCGGTAGAGCGAGCCGCTCAGCGCATCCCCGCCGCGATAGGCAAACGTGTCGATGAGGCTCTTGGCCTGGTACTTCTCCTCCCGGCTCACCACGGTAAACAGCGAGTCGCGGCACGGGCGGGTGATGGCGTAGTCGCTGACGCGGCGCACGGCGTACACCACCACGAGCACCATGAAGAACGGCGCGAGCGCGAACAGCGCGTAGCCGGCCACCATGATGAGTGGCACCGACGCCAGCAGCGCGCGCATGCCGAACCACCTGAACAGCCGGCCGAACAGCAGGAACTGGATCGTCAGCGATGCTGCCTGCACCCAGAAGTCGATGCCGGCAAAGAAGCGCGTGCGCTCATCAGCGTTGGCGAACACCTTGGCGACGAACGCCTGCTGCTCGAGATACAGGAACGTCGACACCCAGGTCATGAGCAGCACGAACAGGGTGATCCCGAGCAGATACGGCGAGCGCACCACCTGTCCGAAGGCGGCGAACACGCCGCCACCGACCCCGCCGTGTGAGTGTGGCGCGGTGCCGCTTTCCCGCGCTGCGGCTGCGCTTTGCGGCTGCGCGGCCTGGCGGCGCTGCCAGCGAATCACCACTGCCATGAACACCAGCGACAGCAGCAACAGCCCCGCGGAGAGCGGCAGCAGATTGATGGCGCCCAGCGGCACGGCGAGCTTGCGGTCGATGAGCGGGCCGAGCAGCCCGCCGGTGCTGGCGCCCGCCCAGATGAAACCGAACAGGCGGCCCGCCTGCTCGCGCGTGAATACGTCCGCCATCAGGCTCCAGAACGCCGCCACCACGAACAGGTTGAACACGCTCACCCAGACGAAATAGGTGCGCGCGATCCAGGTGTGATCCGCCTGCACGCGGAACCACACCCAGAAGATGAGCAGGTTGAGGGCGAAGAAGCCGTACACCCACGGCAGAAACACCGAGCGCGGGAAGCGCGAGGTGAGCCAGCCGTACACCGGCTGCAGCAGCAGCATGACGACGAACACCCCCCAGAACAGGTAGGGAATGTTTTCCAGCCCCGAGGTGATGCCGAGCGCGTCGCGCACCGGGCGCAGGATGGTGTAGCTCGCGAACATGCACAGCAGCGTCAGGAACGACGCCAGCAGCGCCGGCGCTTCACCGGGCTGCAGGACGACCAGGCGCCGCAGGAATTGGTTCATGACATTTCACTTCGATGTTGTGACGGTCGAAATTGAGCACGCTGGATGGCAACGACTCAAACCCCACGTCATTGTCGAAGAAGACCCGCATACTACTCAATAGTCCTAAGAGGAGTTATCCATGAAAACCTTGTTCGCGGCTTGGTGCGTCGCGGTACTTGCAGCCCTGAGCCCTGCCCATGCGACGACGGTGCTGATCACCGGATCCGATCGCGGCCTGGGGCTTGAGTTCGCGAGGCAATACGCAGCCCGGGGCGACACGGTCATCGCCACCTGTCGACACCCTGAAAAGGCCGCGCAATTGCAGGAACTCGCCGCCGCAAAGAAAAACGTCTTGACGGAGACGCTCGACGTAACCGATGACGCCAATATCCGCGCCCTCGCCGCCAAGTACCGCGGCAAGCCAATCGACGTCCTCATCAACAATGCGGGCGTGCTCGGCGCTCACGATGACCAGACGCTCGGCACCTTCAGCCGCAAAGGCTTCGCGGAGGTAATGGACGTGAACGCTTTCGCATCCCTTGCGGTCACGGAGGCGTTTCGCGATAACGTCGTCGCAAGCAAGGAGAAGAAGGTCGTGGCCGTAACGAGCGGCTTAGGCTCGATCTCGCATGCTGGAAGCATGCCCAAGGCGCCCTACTACTACCGCATGAGCAAGGCGGCGCTGAACATGGGTCTGCAGGCCTTGGGCGCAGACCTCAAGGCGCAAGGCGTCACCGTGGCGGTGATATCCCCCGGCGTCGCCGACACCGAGATGCACACCGAGTACCGTACCGAGTATCTAGGGCGAAAAACTGCCCCCAATACTCCCGCGCAAAGTGTCAGTGGCATGATCGAAGTCATCGACAAGCTCGACCAGACAAAGGCCGCACAGGGAATCCTCAACTTCGACGGCAGCGTCACATCCTGGTAGACCGGGAGCGGACCCTTAGTGATCCTCATCCGCAGTTCCGTCAGACCACTCGCGCACCGGGATGAAGAAGAGCGTGACGTCCTCAGGACCACCCTCCTTCGCAAACACCGGGGAGCCGGGAAGATTGGCGCCCCAGGCGGCAGCCGTGGCGCGGGACTGGTAAAACATCAGATGCGGGTGCCAGTGCCCGGCGGCGTCGGATAAATGGCCCTGCCTGGACATCATGTAGCTGAACGAGCCGATCGCCGGTGCTGTGTTCGCCGTGGCCGAAGCCTTGCTGCGCTCGAGTATCTCGGCTTTGGAACGACCCGCCATCACCCATTGCGTTCTTTCCAAATGCGCGGGGAGCACGGAGCGCACGGCCGCGGGGTTGAAGCAGGTTGGCGAGCGAATTTTGGCATTCCAGAACTCCGGGTCGTCGAATTGGGCGCTCCAGGAGCGATCGACGAGACACACGAAACCGTTCCTGCCCTTTACCGCTGTTTCATAACCGCCCTTACCCAACACCATGACCTCGGCGTCGTTCGCGATCGACGCCGGCGCACCCGTGCGCGCCAGCGCAATCTCCTCGGAGCGGCTCGCCATCCGGTATTGCTCAAGCGGAGCCCCGCTCGGGTAAGAAGCTTTTGCATCGAGGCTGTCGGCAGGCCCTATCGCGGTGAACAGAAAAGCCAGTCCGCACGTTACTGACACGATTGCGGGCCCGAGTCTTCGCCAGGCCGTAGTCAGGCCGTGGCACCCACCCGGCCCGCGACCGGTTATCGTTTGCCTGCTCGTCTGCATGATTCGGTCCTGCTGTTGATCAGGTATCTCAATAGCCGCGCTCCACGTCCACCACCGCGAGCATCGGTTCGCCGGCCGTATAGCGGCGCAGATTCTCCCGCAGCAGCGCGGTGCGTTGCTGCGTCGTCACCGAGGTATCGGCCGAGACGTGCGGGGTGATCAGGACGCCGGGCAGATGCCACAGCGGGCTGTCCGCCGGCAGTGGCTCCGGATCCACCACGTCAAGTCCGGCGCCGGCGATCTTGTGTGTGCTCAGGGCCGTGATCAGGTCGGCAGTAACCACGCTCTTGCCGCGGCCGACGTTCAGGAAATAGGCGCTTGGCTTCAGCGTCGCGAAGAACTCCTGGTTGAATATGCCGGTGGTCTGCGGCGTGAGCGGCGTGCAGTTCACGACAAAATCGGCTTCCTTTGCGAGCTTCAGCAGCTCATCCGGCAGGCCGACGTAGCTCACGTAGTCAGGCCCGGTGCGCCCGCTGGCGCGGGTGGCGATGACCTTCATGCCAAACGCGTGTGCGCGCCTGGCGACTTCGGTGCCGATGCCGCCCAGTCCCACCACCAGCACCGTCTTGCCCTCGAGATCGGCGATTTGCGGGTTTTCGTTCGCCCAGTGAGCCTGCGCTTGCTCCTTGTAGAAGAAGTCCAGGTGGCGGCTCAAGGCCAGCATCAGGCCGAGCACGTGCTCGGCCATGCTCGGAGCCGCGGTACGCTGCATGTTGGTGAGGAGCAGGTGCCGCTCGCGCACCAGCGGCTGCTGCACGCAGGGTTCAACACCGGCGGCCAGCCACTGAATCCACTGGACCCGGATAGCCTTGGTGAGAACCTCCGTCGTGCATACGCCCAGCGTGGCATCCGCGGCCGCGACCTCGCGCGGCCTGGCGTTTGTCGTCTCGATCAGCTTTACCCCCGGCACGGCATCCTGCAGCTGCGACAGCTCATCGTGCAGGCGGGGCGAGACCAGGATCAGCTTCGGGGCGCGCCAGCCGGCGCGCTCGCGCACCGCGTGCGCGGCCGGTTGCAGGCCAAGCGTTTCCAGAGTGGCGGCGTCCGCCGGTGTCGCCGCCCCCTGGGAGCCGCTGGCATCGTCCAGCATCCTGACCAGGGCGGCGCGGTCATAGCTGTAAGGCTGACCCTCATTGAGCTGCACGAGCTGCTCGATCTGCTTCCTGATCGTTCTCTCCGCCTCTTCCTGGTTCGGGACCACCATGTAGCGGCGCCGCGGGTTTGGCTCGAACAGCGCCTTCTCGACCGCCATCGCAACCTCGTCCGGCTCCTTGTACTTCGAGCGATCCGCTCCTGCCTGATACCCCGGCGAATTCGCAGCTTTTGAATCCGCGCCGATTCGCGCCAGCGCGTTCTTGCCGATGTTCGAGTTGTAGTTACCCGGTTCGACGACGCTGACGTGCACTCCCACCGCGGCGAGCTGACCCGCAAGGGAATCCGTGAGCGCCTCGATCGCGTGCTTACTCATCGCATACGCCGCCAGGTTCTGGTTGGCGAGAATTCCGGATATCGAACCGATGTTTACGATCCGTCCCTGCTGGCGGATGAGAAGCGGCTCGAATGCTTTGATCATTCTGACCGGGCCGTAGGCGTTCACGTTCATGACCAGATCGAACTCTTCGGGACTCATGTCGGCAATCGTGCCGACGGTCGCTATGCCGGCGTTGTTAACCAGTCCATACAGGCCGCGGCCGCCTTTTCCGATGGTCTCCACTGCCGCTGCGATGTCCGCCGGCTGCGTGACATCCAGACGCAGGGCCTGCACGTTCTTGATTTCCCCGAGCGCTTTGAGATCTTCCGCCTTACGCGCGGTGGCGTAGACGAAATAGCCGTCCGCGGCAAGTCGCTCGGTGATTTTGCGGCCGATCCCGGTGCTGGCACCGGTCACGAGCACGGCCTTGGGTCCAGTTGCTTCCAGAGCTTGCGCACGGCCGACTATCGGGGCGACAAGCAACACCAACAGCACTCTCAGAAGTAGCCGCATAGCAGACTCCGGTTCTCTTGCAGACTAACGGGACAAATAAATGAAACTGCTTGCCGCCGCTTCGTGACACCTGGCACAGCGGTTCTTCAGCCGATGAGCGTCATTTCCTCTGCGGTTAGTTTCAGCTGCGCGGCGGCGACGTTCTCATTCAGATGCTCGACGGAGGAGGTGCCCGGAATCGGCAGCATCGCCGGGGATTTCGCCAACAGCCACGCGAGCGCGAGCTGCAGCACACTCACGCCGCGAGTCTTCGCCAGGGTCTCAAGTCTCTGCCCGCTCGCTTCGCGTTCCAGCCGATCCGATGAGCCGCGCGCGATCGGCGCCCATGGTATGAACACCATCCCGTCGCGCGCGCACACGGCGAGCACGTCGTCCGAGGCGCGATCCGAGACGTTGTAGCGGTTCTGCACGGAGACCACCGGCACGACCTTGCGCGCGCGCGCGAGTTCCTCGACGTTGAAGTTCGACACCCCGACGTGGCGGATCTTGCCTTGCTTCTGCAGTCGCGCGAGTTCCGCGAGCGACTCCTCCAGCGGCACGTGCGGATCGATGCGGTGAAACTGGTAGAGATCGATGCGCTCGAGCCGCAGGCGCTTGAGGCTCGCCTCGCACGCTTCACGCAGGTGCGCCGGTCGTCCGTCCGGGGTCCACTCGGAGGCGCTGGGGCGCACCTGCCCACCCTTGGTAGCGATCACCAGACCACGTGGATACGGATACAGCGCCTCGGCGATCAACTGCTCACTGACATACGGACCGTAGGCATCCGCGGTGTCGATGAAGTTGACCCCCAGCTCAAGCGCGCGCTGCAGTACGCGCCGCGCCTCCGCCGGGTCCTTCGGTGCGCCCCAGATGTCAGGTCCGGTAATGCGCATGGCGCCAAAGCCGAGGCGATTCACGATGAGATCGCCGCCAATGCCTACGGTTCCGGAGGCGGACGCGGGCGTCGTAACCGCCGCAGTGCCGATTTGCCACGGTGCCAGCAAAGTGCCGACCCCGGCGACACCACCTGCCAGTACCTGCCTGCGAGTCACGGATGGGGTGTTCATCGCCCGATGCTACAACTGCGCACGCATCAACACCATCAGGCAAGCGCTACGCCGGCGGCCAGGTCCGTGGCGTGCCGCTCAGGCGGCGACCGGATATGCCTTCAATCCCAGGGCCTTGGCGACCACTTCATGCGTGATCTGGCCGGCGTGCACATTCAGTCCGGCGGCCAGCCCCGGATCGCGCTTGCACGCACCCCGCCAGCCGAGGTCAGCCAGCGCGCGCACGTAGCGCAGGGTCGCGTTGGTGAGCGCCAGCGTCGAGGTGCGCGGCACAGCACCCGGCATGTTGGCGACGCAGTAGTGAATGACGCCGTCCACCACGAAGGTCGGTTCGGCGTGCGTCGTCGGGCGACTGGTTTCAAAGCAGCCACCCTGGTCGATTGAGATGTCGACCACGACTGCGCCGGGCTTCATGGTCTTGATGGTGGCACGTGTCAGGAGCTTCGGCGCCGCCGCCCCGGCCACGAGCACCGCGCCCACCACCAGGTCCGCATCCTTCACCAGGCGCTCGATGGTCTCGGTGGTGGAGTAGGCGGTGCGGATCGAGGAGCCGAAAATGATGGATAGCTCTCGCAGCCGCTCTATCGAGCGATCCACTACGGTGACGTCAGCGCGCAGGCCCACGGCCATCTCGGCCGCATGCGTGCCGGAAACGCCTCCGCCCAGAACGACTACCTTGGCCGGCGGCA
Organism: uncultured Gammaproteobacteria bacterium; assembly: GCA_963793895.1. Lineage (GTDB taxonomy): Bacteria > Pseudomonadota > Gammaproteobacteria > Steroidobacterales > Steroidobacteraceae > 13-2-20CM-66-19. The sequence continues at coordinate 62,407 of CAWCBV010000003.1, read as the reverse complement.
CGCCCGGAACCCCACCCAGCAGAATGCCAAATCCGCCGTTGGCCTTCTGCAGGCTGGCCGCGCCGACCTGGATCGACATGCGACCGGCGACTTCACTCATGGGCGTCAGCAGCGGCAGCGAACCGTTGGGCGCGGTGACGGTCTCGTAAGCGATGGCGGTCGCACCGGATTTCATCAGCGCCTGTGCCTGCGCGGGGTCTGCGGCCAGATGCAGGTAGGTAAAGAGGACCTGGTCCTTGCGCAGCATGGCGCATTCGGCGGGCTGCGGCTCCTTGACCTTCACCACCATATCGGCGCGCGCGAAAACCTCGGCCGCGTTCGCCGCGATGCTGGCGCCCGCAGCACGATACTGCGCATCGTCCACGCCGATGCCAATGCCGGCGTTGCTCTCGATGAGGACTTCGTGACCGGCGCTGACCAGTTCGCGCACCCCCGCCGGCACCAGGCCAACGCGGTACTCATGGACCTTGATTTCCCTGGGAACGCCAATGCGCATACGCAAGCCCTCCAGTAACGAGTCGTCTTCTAGCGCGAGCGGGCGTAGGCCGGCAAGCCCTGCGCGAATTCACGCAGCGCGCCGATGCCGCTTTCTTCCGCACCATTGCACCACTCGCGCAACTGGGTTAGCGCGCGCGCCGGGCTGACCGAGGAGCCCTCCCACATCTGCTGCAGGGTGTCGCGATACTCGACCACGCGGCGCAGCACCTCGTACTGCTCCAGCAACGTACGCACCTTGCGCCGCGCCTCCTCTGCCAGCAGCGTCGGATGGCGGATCAGCAGTTTCGGCGCGCTGCGTGGCAGCGCGCCCTGCGGCTCGTGCCGCGCGAGATCCCGGCACACGGGCAGTACTACCCGGCGTGCATAGGCGCGCAGCACGTGCATGCGGTTGATGAACAGCGCCTTCACGGTATCGTCATCCAGTTCGCGGCGGCGGCGCTCCAGGTGCGGGCGCGGTGCAGCCCAGCGGACCCTCGCCAGCCCCAGGGCGCTGAACAGGCGTATCCACAGCCAGCCGATGTCCAGTTCCCAGGCTTGCACGGCAAAACGCGCCGAGCGTGGAAAGGCGTGGTGGTTGTTGTGAAGTTCTTCGCCACCGAGGAACAAACCCCAGGGGACGAGATTGGTCGCGGTGGAGGGCATCTCAAAACTGCGGTAACCGACCGCGTGGCCGAGGCCGTTGATGACGCCGCCGGCGAAGAACGGCTGCGCCACCAGGTGCACCGCGATCATGATGATGCCGGCGGCGCCGAACAGCAGCACGTGCGCCGTGATGAAGAGCACGATCCCGAGGTATGGGTACGCCGTGTACAGGTGCCGCTCGAGCCAGTCATCCGGCGTTCCGCGGCCGAAGTCCTTCAGCAGTTGCGGATTGCGGGTGGCGTCCTGGTACAGCTCGAAACCCTCGAACAGCACGCGCCGCAGTCCGAACACGACCGGGCTGTGCGGGTCGCCGGCCTGGTCGGCGTGGGCATGGTGACAGCGGTGTACCGCGACCCACTCCTTGGTGATCGCCCCGGAGCTGAACCACAGCCAGAACCGGAACAGGTGGCGCAGGGCGGGATGCAGGATCAGGCCGCCGTGCGACTGGTCACGGTGCAGGTAGAGCGTCACCCCGAGAAACATGGTCTCGATGGTGAGAAAGGTCACCAGCACGTAGCCCCACCACGGCAGGTGCACGAGTCCAAACGGTACGAGACTCATCCTGACGATCTCCGCCGGCTGTTATGCGAGTCTGGCGCGGAAGGGTACGGCAAAACCATGACGGCAGGGCGAATTTCCGTCACATCACCAGCACGATCTTGCCGATGTGGGTATCGGATTCCATCAGCTTGTGCGCGCCGGCGGCGTCGGCGAGTGGAAAGCGGGCGTGAATCACCGGCCGCAGGCCATGGGACGCAAACAGGGGCCACACCTTCTGGCGCAGCGCCGCAGCCAGTCTGCCCTTGGTGTCTGCCGATTGGGGCCGCAGGGTCGAGGCGCTTAAAGTCAGGCGCTTCACCAACAGCGCGCGCAGATCGAGCTCCGCCTTGGTGCCGCCCTGGGTTGCAATCACCGCGATGCGGCCGTCGACGGCCGCCGCGGCGATGTTGCGCGCGACGTAATCTCCCCCGACCATGTCGAGAATCACATTCGCACCCTTGCCGTCGGTGGCGCGCAGCGTCGCCTCGACAAAATCCCCCTCGCGGTAGTTGATCGCAAGCTCCGCACCGAGCTCGCGACAGGCGGCGCACTTTTGCGCGCTGCCGGCAGTGACGATCACCCGCGCGCCGGAGGCCTTGCCAAGAAGAATCGCGGTGGTGCCGATGCCGCTCGCGCCGCCATGCACCAGCAGGGTCTCGCCGCTGCGCAGCCGCGCGCGCTCGAACACGTTCAGCCACACGGTGAAGAAGGTCTCCGGCAGTACCGCCGCTTCCTCGAGCGTCAGCGGCGCCGGCACCGGCAGGCATTGCACGGCCGGTGCCGCCACGTACTGGGCATAGCCGCCACCGGCAACCAGGGCGCAGACCTTGGCGCCCACGGCCGGTTCACGCACCCCGGCGCCGCAGCGCACCACCTCGCCGGCAACCTCCAGTCCCGGAATGTCGGTGACGCCAGCCGGAGGCGGATAAAGGCCCTTACGCTGCAGGACGTCCGGCCGATTGATCCCGGCTGCTGCGACGCGAATCAACACCTCCCCGGCACCCGGCTCGGGCACCGGCCGCTGCACGGCGCGCAATACCTGCGGCGCGCCGGGCTCGCGGATTTCGACCGCAGTCATGGTCGCGGGGATCGTGGCGGCGGCATTGGACTGCGGTTGGGTGGACATAGTTATTCTTCGTAGCATCACCCCTGGCGCGGGAATTCTAACCCTCCCGCGCCCGATCCGCAGAAGCCCCGGCCTGCGCCTGCACCGCCAGCTCGCCCGAGCGCCCCGCCACCGTTCCGGCGACGATGCGGCAGTGCGGGAGAGTGCCGCGATTCAGCCGCGCGGCGTAGCCCGCCAGGTCCGTCAGCTGCGCGTCGCGCTGCCGCCAGGCGCGCAGCAGCCGTTCGAAGGCGCCAAGGTACGCGCCGCCTTCCAGCTCGGCGTGCAGGGTGAACACCTCGTCACGCCCGCGCCGCCCGTCTGTCGTGGCCAGCAGATGCTCCACCGGATCGGCACCCTGCAGGTCGGGACGCCCGATGAGTTCATCGAAGGTGGGCAGCGTGGTCGGTAACTGCGGCACGGTGCCGGTCCCGGTAGCCAGCTCAGGAAGGAACGGCTCCGTGCCGCGGGTGTCCGAGGCATAGCGAAAGCCGAGCTCCTGCTGCAGCCCCGGTACGAAACGATTCATCTGCCAGCCGGCCGCGCCGTGCACCTGCGGCGCGCGTCCGAACACTGCCGTGAACTCATCGCGCGCCAGGGTGAGCTCGCGGCGCGTCCACGGCTCACTCGCCCGCGCCACCCCGTCCTGCCAGCGCACGTGATCCCAGCTGTGCACGCCGACTTCGAAGCCACGGCGCCCGATGTCCCGCATGAACTCTGCGCAGCGCCTGCCAATGTGCGGCCCCGGCAGGAGCACCCCGTAGAGGAGCGTCTTCACGCCGTAGTGCTGGACGACCGAGGTGCGTTTCACCTTGCCAAGAAAGCCGCGGCGAAAGGCGCGCTTGAGCGCGCGTCCGGTGTGATCAGGACCTAAGCTGAAAAGGAACGTGGCGCGCACGTCGAGACGCTCGAGCAGATCCGCGAGCCGCACCGCGCCCTCCCGCGTGCCGCGGTAGGTATCGACGTCAATTTTCAGAGCGATGAGTGACAAGCGAAGGCGCGTGGCGCTTAAGTCAGCGCATCACAGTGGTATCGGCCGCGGCGCGAGCGTGCCAGCAAGCTGCGTAAGGTCAACCCTTCCGCGGGGATTCACCGCCTCGAGAAGCCGCAATACGCCGCCACCCCCGCAGGCCGCGAAGCACGCTCCGTCCGCGCCGAACAGCAGCGGCCGCCCCGACGGCGCCGGGCACGCGGCGATGCGCGTGCGATGAATCTGCCAGCGCTCGCCGGCCACCTGCGCAAACGCGCCCGGGAAAGGCGGCGCCACGGCGCGCACGAGGTTGTGGATCTCCTGCGCGCTGCGGCTCCAGTCGATGCGACCGTCCTCGGGACGGCGGCGGCCGAAGTACTGCCCGGCCTCGATGGGCTGCGGTTTACGCGGCGCGCTGCCGGCGATGAGGCCGGGGAGCGAGCGCGCGAGCACGCTCTCGGCGGCCACCGTGACCTTGGAAAACACCTCGCGGGCATCGTCGTCCTGCAGGATCGGGACCGCCTGCTGGTCGACGATGTCGCCGGCGTCGGCGCGCTCGACCATGTAGTGCAGTGTCGCCCCGCACTCGTGTGCGCCCTTGAGGATGGCCCAGTTGACCGGCGCCCGGCCGCGGAATTTCGGCAGCAACGAGCCGTGCATGTTCAGGGCCCCGCGGCGCGCCGCGCGCAGCAGCGGCGCGCCCAGCATCGAGCGGTAGTAGAAGGAGAAGAGGAAGTCAGGCTGCAGCGCGCTCACTCGCGAGTGCAGCTCCGCAGTGTTGGCCTCGGCGGGCGCGATCACGGTCAGCCCGTAGTCGGCGGCGGTGGCGGCGACGCTGGCATACCACTGCGTTTCCTTAGGGTCGTCCCGCACGGTCACCACCAGGGGAACCTCGACCCCCGCCGAGATCAGGACCTTGAGGCAGCGGACTCCGACATCGTGGTAGGCAAAGACGACGGCGCGCGCCGCACTCACTCAGGCGCTCCCTGCACGATGCGTGACGGCTGCGTGACATCCAGACCCGCCGGCGCCTCCAGGTGCCGCAGCCGCGCCGTGCCGGTCTCATCCTCCAGCACCCCGGCCACCGTGTAACGCGGCCGCTGGCGTACCTGCTCGTAGATGCGGCCCACGTACTCGCCGACGACGCCGAGTCCCAGCAAGGTGACGCCGATGAGGAAGAACGCGATGGCGAACAGCGTAAACAAGCCCTCCGCCTCAGGGCCCACGATCAGGCGGCGGATCAACAAAGTCACCACCAGCAGCAGCGAGACGAACGCGATCGCCGCCCCCACCACCGAGAAGAACTGCAACGGCGCTACCGAGAATCCGGTCATCAGGTCGAAATTCAGCCGTATGAGGCTGTAGATCGAGTACTTCGACTGCCCTACCGTGCGTTCGGCGTGCGCGACCTCGATCTCCACCGGATGACGCGCGAAGGTATAGGCGAGTGCCGGCACGTAGGTGCTGACCTCGGTGCAGTGATTTACCGCATCGACGACCGTGCGATGGTAACCGCGCAACATGCAGCCCTGGTCGGTGATGCGGATGGAAGTCGTGCCCTCGCGCACCCGGTTCATGAGGCGCGACGCATAGCGGCGCCACATCCGGTCCTGGCGGCTGACGCGGATGGTGCCGACAAAATCGGCGCCCTGGTCCATGGCGGCGATGAGGCGCTGAATCTCCTCGGGCGGATTCTGCAGGTCCGCATCCAGAGTGATCACGTAGCTGCCGCGGGTGTGCGCGAAGGCGGCGAGGATCGCCAGGTGCTGACCGGCATTGCGCGCCAGTATGACCACCCGCGTGACATCCGGGCGACGTTCGAACTGCTCGCGCAACACCGCCACTGAGCGGTCGGCGCTGCCGTCATCCACGAACACCACCTCGTACGAGCGGCCCAGGGCATCGAGCGCCGGATACAGCCGCTCGAACAGGAGTGGCAGCCCCTCCTGCTCGTTGTACACCGGAATCACGACTGAAATGACCGGCGTCACGTGCGGCCTCCGCGGACGATGCCGGTCGCGGCCGCCACCACCCGCTCCACATCCGCAAGTTCCATGGCGGGAAACAGCGGCAGGGTCACGGTATCGCGACCGATCCGCTCGGCATTGGGGAACTGCCCCTCGCGGTACCCGAGTGCGCGGTAGGCGGTGAACAGGTGGATCGCCGGATAGTGAACGCCGACACCGATACCGCGCGCCTTCATCGCTTCGATGAACTGCGGGCGCGAAATGCTGGCGAGCGGCAAGAGCGGCGTGAACACGTGCCAGCTGTGGCCGTCATCGCCGCGTTCCGGCAGCCGCAGCGGCGCGTCTGTGCCCCACAGCTCAAAATAGCGCGCCACGAGCACGCGGCGGCGGGCGTTGAACTCCTCCAGATGCTGCAGCTGCCCGAGGCCCACCGCGGCGGCGACGTCCGAGAGGTTGGACTTGCCGCCGGCAAGCAGGGTATCGAAACCATCCACGCCGGACTTCACCTGGCCGTGCCAGCGGTGCAGCTCGATGCTCTTCAGCTCCGCGGGCGTCCCGCCCGAGATCGCGCCACCTTCGATGGTGGTGATGTTCTTGTTGGGATGAAAACTGAAGCACACGAGGTCGCCGAAGCTGCCAATGCGACGGCCGCGCCACAGCGAGCCGATCGCGTGGGCCGCGTCCTCGATGACGCGCAGCTTGTGCCTGCCTGCGATCGCGTACAGGCGCTCCATGTCCACCGGCAAGCCGGCGAAATGCACCGGCATGATGGCGCGGGTGCGCGGGGTGATCGCCGCCTCCACCTGATCCAGGTCGATGTTGCGCGAGTCGAGCCCGACGTCGACGAACACCGGCCGCGCGCCGACGCGCACGATGACATTGGCGGTGGCGACGAAGCTCAGGGCCGGCGTGATGACCTCATCGCCGGCGCCGATGCCGCAGGCGAGCAGCGCCATCTCCAGTCCCGCGGTCGCGGAAGTCTGGGTGCGCACCGGGCGCCCGCCGAGGTAGCGCGACAGCTGCGCCTCGAGCTCGGCGACCTTCGGTCCGGTGGCGAGCCACCCCGAGCGCAGCACCTCGGCCACGGCGGCGATGGTCTCTTCGTCGATGTTCGGCCGCGTGAACGGCAGGAACCGGACCGTGTCCTTGTGGGAATCGTTCATGAGCGGGCTACCAGCACCACTCCCAGCACGATGACACCGATGCCCGCGACGCGCTGCGCATTTGGCACCTCGCCCAGGAGCCACCACGCAAGCCCGATGTTAATGACATAGCCCATCGACAGGAGCGGATACGCCTGGCTCACCGGAACTCGCGACAGCCCCACCAGCCACACGATGAGCGACAGGCCGTATGCACCCACCGCATACCATAACGATGGCACCGCCATGAGGTCGAACCCCCGCCTCCAGACGCTGCCGTCTGCGACCAAGGGACCGGTGACCTGGGTCGCGGCCTTCAGCCCCAGCTGCGCCAGCGCGTTGAGCAGCACTCCACATGACAGGATGGCGAAATCGGCGAGCTTCACTTAGCGACTCACTGCGATGGTGTAGGTGTCAGCGGCCAGCACCCGGCCGGTAAGTCCGCGGCGCCGCCAGGAATCCCAGATTCCCGGATCGAAGAATGCCACGGCCGGGCCGCCAGCGCTCCAGCGCGCTGCGAACGCCTCCAGGGACAGGCGCGCCGCGGGCTCCTCACTCAGCCCGAACTCGAGCTCGCCTTGGTAATCGACGAGTTGCAGCGTGCGGCCGAGGTAGGGGGAGATGGTCTCGCGGTACTGCCCGACGCTGTACAGCGGCGTGGCGGCGCTGATGTAGGGACGGACCGCGGCCACGAGATCCCGTGCCGAGCGCTCCGGCGGAATGGCGGTGTATTCGCTCAGCAGGCTCTGCCAGGCGAGGATGGCGCCCGCGGCGATCACCAGGGCACGGGTGGTTAGGGTCATGCGCCTCACCCCCAGGGTCACTGCGACCCCGGCGAAGCTTGCGAGTACCGCGACCACGCCCCAGGCCATGGCCGCATGCGGCACGAAGCTGTTGCGGCGCGCGCTATAGATAAGGAGCGCCACGGCGAGCAACACGACGAGGCCAGCGGCAAGGCGCGCCGCGCGGCCCGTGAAGCGCTCGCGCTCGGCCACCAGGGCGCCGGTGATCGCGGCCAGCACCGGGAACATCGGCAGGATGTAGGGCGCGAGCTTGGAGCCGGAGGCGGAGAAAAACGCCAGCGTCACCGCAGCGTAGATGAGTAAGAACCTCAGCGGCCTGAAGCCGCGGTTCGCGCCCGCGCTCCCGCGCCACGCGTCACGGCAGGCGCGCGCCAGCGGCAGCGCCCACGGCAGGGCCCCGATCAACAGCAGCGCCAGGAAGTACCACCAGGGCTCGACACGCTGGTGCACAGTGGTGAGAAAGCGTGCGAAGTGCTCGTGCACGAAGAAAAACCCCGGGAAGCTCGGGTTGCGCAGCGACACCACCACGAACCAGGGGGCGGCCAGCAACGTGAATAGCGCGAGCCCCGGCAAGGCATGCAGGCGACGCCAGGTGAGCGTATCGCGCTCGATAAGCGTGTAGAGCGCGAGCGCCGTCCCGGCGAGCACCCCGACCACGATGCCCTTGGAGAGCACGGCCAGCGCGGCCGCAGCCCAGGCGAGGAGCATCCAGCGCCGTTCGGCTGCAGATTTCACGGCGCTGAGTTGCGCCAGGGTGAAGGCAAACACTGCGCAGCTCAACCACAACGTAAAGCCCGCATCCAGCAGATTCAAATGTCCGACAACACCAAAATAGGGACTGAGCGCGAGCGCCACCAGGCTCGCCAGACCCGCCTCCAAACCGTACAGGCGCCCTACCCAGGCAAACACCAGTGGCAGGCAGGCAAAGGCAAGCCCCGCCGACCACAACCGCGAGCTCCACTCATTCACGCCCGCCACGGAATACACCGCCGCGGTAGCCCAGTACTGCAGCGGTGGTTTTTCGAAATACTTCAGGCCGTCGAATCGCGGCGTGATCCAGTCGCCGCTGACGAGCATTTCGCGCGGAATTTCCGCGTAGCGGCCCTCGTCAGGGTCGAGCATGGGGCGCAGCGGCACGGTGGCGAACCAGACCACGGCCAGTAACGCCCACGCCAGCCATCCGGGCCGCCGCGCGTGGAGGCCCTGCACCTCGCTGCCCATGTCAGCTACGGCAGCGTGCCGCTAGATTCCCGCGGCCATGGCCGCCGCCCGGGTGCCGAAGCCTTCCTGCTTCACGTAGAAATCAATGGTGCGCCGGATCGCGGTGTCCATGTCGGTCGTCGGCTGCCAGCCCAGATCACGCTTCGCGGCCGCCACGTTCGGCACGCGCACCTGAATATCCTGGTAGTACTTGCCGTAGTACTCCCCGGCCGAGATGTCGATGATCTGGGTGGCCTTGGCGGCATCGCGCAGCACCGGGAACTCCTGCGCGATGCGGATGGTGCGCTGCGCGAGATCGCGGATCGAGATGCAGTTGGCCGGATTGCCGATGTTGAAAATGCGCCGGCTGGCGACGCCGTCCTTGTTCTCCAGAATCGTGAGCAGCGCCTCGATGGCGTCATCGATGTAGGTGAACGAGCGCTTCTGGCTGCCGCCGTCGACGAGCTTGATGGGGCGCTTGTAGAGCACGTTGGAAAGGAACTGCGTGAACACGCGCGAGCTGCCCTCCTTCGGCTCCTCGACGTTGTCCAGGTTCGGGCCGATGAAATTGAAGGGTCGGAACAGCGTGTAATCGAGGTTGTCGCGCACGCCGTAGGCGTAGATCACCCGGTCGAGGAGCTGCTTGGAGGCGGCATAGATCCAGCGTTGCTTGTTGATCGGGCCGTAGACCAAAGGACTCATCTCCTCATCGAGGATCGCATCCGGGGACATGCCGTAGATCTCGGAGGTGGACGGGAAAATCAGCCGCTTGTTGTACTTCACGCAGTGCCGCACGATGTCGATGTTGGCTTCGAAGTCGAGCTCGAAGACCCGCAGCGGATGCGTGACGTATTGCGCCGGGTTGGCGATGGCCACGAGCGGCACCACCACGTCGCACTTCTTGACGTGGTACTCGACCCACTCCTTGTTGATGGTGATGTCACCCTCGACGAAATGAAAGCGCGGGTTCTTGGGCGCATCACCGAGCTTGTTGTCGGCCAGGTCGATGCCGTAGACATCCCAGTCGCGGTTGCGCAGGATCGAGTTGGTGAGGGCGCTGCCGATGAAACCGTTGGCGCCGAGAATCATTATTTTGAGTGGCATAACCTTACCTTTGCGCGACCCGTGTGCTGCTGGCCGTGATGCCACACGCGCACTGGAATTGAAGCGCGCAATGCTAGCATTTTCCGCCACTCGCGGCCGCCTCGCGCCGCCTAACAGCAGCGGCTGCTTAAGCACGCTCAGGCGAGCAGGCGCCGCAGCGCCTGCTCGTAGCGCGCGACGAGGCGCTCGCGATCGCGGTGCCGCCCGCCGCTGACGAGCTTGACGCCGGCGCGCCACACGCAGTCGATCAGCGCGCGTCCGCCGGCAAAGATCCAGCTGTCGAGAATCTCATCCTCGCGCCGCACGAGCAGCGCCGGATGCGTGGCGGCGAGACTCACCACGTTGAACGGCGCGCCGGCGGCAAGACCGGTCGCCTTCGGCACACCCGGATGCAGCGCCTGCGCACCGCCGGCCAGAGCCGCATCGAAGAGGCTGCGGCCGGTGGACGCTCCGCTGCCGCGGGCGAGCACATTGCGGGCGCGCAGCGCGAGGCGCTGCGAGTATTCCAGCAGGCGCAGCTCCTCGGCCGCATCCAGCAGGACGTTCGAGTCGCTGCCGATCCCTATGCGTCCGCCTTGCGCGAAAAACTGCGCCGCCGGAAAAATCCCGTCGCCGAGACTCGCCTCGGTCACGGGGCACAGGCCAACCACCGCGTGGCGGGCGGCGATCCCCGCGAGCTCGGCCTCGGTGGCGTGCGTGGCGTGCACCAGGCACCAGCGCTCATCGACGGCGTGGTTCTCGAGCAGCCACTGGATCGGCCGGCGGCCGCACCAGGCAAGGCACTCTTCGACCTCCTGCATCTGTTCGGCGATGTGGATGTGGATTACCCGGCCGCGGGCGAGCTCGAGCACCGCGGACAGCTCGGCGAGCGTCACCGCCCGCAGGCTATGGGCCGCCACCCCGACACTGCCGCCGGGAACTGCCTGCACCGCCTTGGCGCTGGCCTCGAGGATGCGTGCGAACCCTTCCCCATCGTTGCAGAAGCGCCGCTGCCTTGGTGTGGGCCCGGCGCCGCCAAATCCGGCGTGCGCATAAAAAGTCGGCAGCAGCGTGAGGCCGATGCCGGTGTCGGCGGCGGCCGCGACGATGCGGCCTGCCATTTCAGCGGGTTCGGCAAACGGCATGCCGTCGTGATCGTGGTGCAGGTAGTGAAATTCACCGACGTGCGTGAAGCCTCCTTCGAGCATCTGCGCGTAGGCGAGCGCACTCAAGGCCTCGACCTCGTCCGGGTCGATGCGCTCCACGAACTGGTACATAAGTTCGCGCCAGCTCCAGAAGCTATCCGCATCCGTGCCGCGCCGCTCGGTGAGTCCTGCGATGCCGCGCTGGAACGCGTGGCTGTGCACGTTGGGAACTCCTGGCACGCCGACGGCATGACACTCGTCGCCCTCCTCCGCCGCCACCCCCACGGCCACGCGCTCGATATGCCCCTCCACCGCTCGCAGGCGCACCTGGCTCGCCCAGCCTCGTGGCAGGAGCGCCGATTCAAACCACAGGCTCGTCATGGCGTACATTATTGATGTATGGGCGATGAGAACCAAGGGTCGTGGCTGCAGGTGCGGCGCGGGGACGCACCGCTGCTCTTGTGCATGCCGCACACCGGCACCGACATCCCCGCTGCCATCGCCGGGCAGCTCCTGTCCCCGTGGCTGGCCCGTAAGGACACGGACTGGTGGATCGAGCGGTTGTATGAGTTCGGCACGCAGCTCGGTGCGACCCTCATCCGCACCAACGTGTCGCGCAGCGTGATTGACGCCAATCGCGACCCGTCCGGCGTCTCACTCTACCCGGGACAGGCGACCACCGAGTTGTGTCCCACGACCACCTTCGACGGTGAGCCGCTGTACCACCCCGGGGCAGCCCCGGATGCGGACGAGATTGCCGCGCGACGCCGGGCGTATTTCGAGCCCTATCACCGCGGCATTGACGCGGAGCTGACGCGTCTGCGCGCGGCGCACCGCGCGGTCGTTCTCTACGACTGCCACTCGATCCGCTCGCAGATCCCGCGCCTGTTCCCCGGCACGCTGCCGCACCTGAACATCGGCACCAACTCGGGTGCGAGTTGTGATGCGGCGCTGGTGCGGCGCATCGAGTCAACCTGCGATGCCACGCACTTCACGCGCGTCACCGACGGGCGCTTTCGGGGTGGCTACACCACGCGCCACTATGGCCGCCCGCACGAGGGGGTGCATGCCGTGCAGATGGAGCTCGCCTGCCGCGGTTACTTACGCGAGCCAGCCGGCGAGGTGAACTCCGCCAGCTGGCCGTGTACTTACGATGAGACCTTCGCCGCGCCGCTGCGCGCGCTGCTGGCGCGCGTGCTCGACGCCTGCCTGGACTTTGCTAAAACCGCAGGCCCACCCGGATCGGGATGAACTGCGTCGGCTTCGCGGTTTCGATTTCCTCATAGCGCGCTTCGACAAACCACGCCTGGCCGCCGGGGAGCGCGAAGTCGATCCCTAAGCCGGCGTTCCAGGCAAAATGGGTGACATCGCTGCTGGCGACTATGTTATGTCCACCACCCGGGCCGCAGAAGAACGCATCGCAGAAGAAGCCGTTCTGAGTGAGCTCGATGCGCCGGTAGCCCAGCCCGACGCCGGCGAGCCCATAGACGTGCACGTAAGGATTGATGGGCGTGCGCAGCACTCCGTCGGCGAAGCCCGTGACGGTCTGCATCGAGCCATGGTCGATCGGCGTGCCGGTGGCCGCCTCGTTGGCGTTAATGAAGCTGCTGGTCGCGTCCGAGCGGGCATAGTTCACCTCGAACCGCAGGCCGACCGGCACCCCCGGCTGCGGCAGGATGTTCACTCCGCCGCCGAACGTGAAGCCGTTGTCGAAATCCGCCGCGGCGTCACCCTGCGTGATGCTGGCACCACCGTCGATGAACCACTGCACCGGGCGCTCTGCGTAGTACCCCGGGTACTGCTGCGCGAATGCCGGTGCGGCGAAACCTGACAACGCGGTCAGGACCAGGAGCATTACGGCCGAGCGAAGGTAAGCGTTCATGGGTTGCATCATCCATTGCTGTAACTGAATCGCAACTGAATGTAGCCACCGACCCTGTCCTTCTGGCAGCGTTGCGCCCGCCGGGGTGTTGGACAACGGCGATGCTCAGGGGTTGCGCGCGCGCAACCGGCGACGCAGTGCCTGCGCGAGCTCACGTACCTCGCCGATTCCGAGCGCGGTTGCACACAGGAAGAACGCCGCTGCCGCGCATCCGATGACAAGCATGAGACTCAGGAGCTTCGGCCAGAAAGCCTGCACGGCCCAATCCGCCAGCAGGAAATGTCCGCCGGCCCACGAGATCGCCAGCAGACAGGAAGTTGCCACCGCGATCTTGCCGAGTAGGGTCAGCATGGCGCGCGACTCGAGCGTGCCGAGATGCGCGCGCATGAGCAGATAGAGGATGAGAAAGTTGCTGGTGGCCACGCAGGCGGTGGAAAAGGCGAGCCCGCGGTGACCCCAGCCCAGCTGCAAGGTGAAAATCCAGTTGAGCACTAGGTTAAGGCCAACGGCCAGACAGCTCACCACCATCGGTGTCTTGCGCTTGTCGAGCGCGTAGAAAGCGTTGACCAGCACCTTGAGCGCGGCGTAGCCGCACAGGCCGATCGCATAGAAGCGCAGTGCGCCGGCGGATTCCGCGGTCTCATGGGCGCCGAAGCGACCGTGCTGGTAGAGCACCGAGATGATCGGCTCGGCGAGCACCATGAGCCCGACGCTCGCCGGGATGGTCATGAGAAAAGCCAGCCGCATGCCGCGCGCCAGCTCGCTGCGAAACGCGCTGATATTCCCGGTCGCGGCCATGCGCGCCAAGCAGCGGCAGCGCCACGGTGCCGAGCGCGACGCCGAAGATGCCGAGCGGCAGCTGCATCAGCCGGAAGGCGACCGTGAGCCAGAACGTCGGCCCGTCGCCGAGCCTGGAGGCGAACACCGAGTTGATCAGCACGTTGACCTGGGTGGTGCTGGCCGCGATCACCGACGGACCCATTAATCGCAGGATGGCGCGCACACCCGGATCGCGCCAATGAAAGTCTGCCCGCCAGGCGTAGCCCTGGGCATGCAGGCTCGGCAGCTGCACCACGAGCTGCAAAGCACCGCCGATGAGGGTGCCGATGGCGAGTCCTAGGATGGCGCGCTGGCCGAAATGCGGATCCAGCCACAGCCCGAACAGAACCCCGGCGACGATCGAGCCGAGATTGAAGAAGCTCGAGGCCATCGCCGGCACGCCGAACACGCTGCGCGCGTTGAGCATCCCCATGACCAGCGCGGCGAGCGACACCAGCAGGATGAACGGGTACATCACGCGGGTGAGCGTGACGGTGAGTGCCGCCTTGTCCGGGTCGAAGCCCGGCGCCAGCACTGCCACCAGCCACGGCGCGGTGAGTATCCCGAGTAGCGTGATCGCGCTCAGGCTGACCGCCGCCAGCGTCGCCACCTTGTTGGCGAGCCGCCAGGCCGCCGCGTCGTCCTCGAGCACCGCGGTCCTGGTGAACACGGTGACGAAGGCGGTGGACAGCGCCCCTTCCGCAAACAGATCGCGCAGCAGGTTGGGGATGCGGAACGCGATGGTGAACGCGTCCATGATGCGGCCGCCGCCAAACAGCGCGGCGAAGATCTGTTCGCGCGCCAGGCCCAGCACGCGACTGCACAGCACCGCGAGTCCGACGACGGCGGCGGCCCGCGTGTTCAGTTTGTCAGCGTGCGAATCCGCTCCGGCCGCGGCCGCCGGTGTGTCGCCTGTTGGCATGCGGCCGCCACGGTACCATCCCCCGCGAGGGTTCGGCCAGCAAACGCAACACTAGCCGGTGATGACCTTCAGGCGCTGCGTGCGCGAGGCATCGCCGACCTCGTTCATGCGGCGCAACAGCTCGCGCGCGGCGTCCGGCTGCAGCGGCCGGCTGAGGAGAAATCCCTGCGCATCCTGGCAGTCCTGCTCCTGCAGGAAGCTCAGCTGCGGGAAATTCTCCACGCCCTCGGCCGTGACGCTGATGCGCAGCGATCTGGACATGGCAATGATCGCCGCGGCGATCGCCCGATCATCGCTGCAGTCGGTGATGCTGGTGACGAAGGAGCGGTCGATCTTCAGACGATCCACCGCGAAGTGTCGCAGGCGCCCGAAGCTCGAGTAGCCGGTACCGAAGTCGTCGATGGCAAGGGTAATGCCGAGTTCCTTGAGCTGGTTGATCGCCTTCTCCGCCCACGCCTCGTCAGCCATAACGACCGATTCCGTGATCTCCAGCTCCAGCACCGCGGGCTCGAGCCCGGTTTCCTTAAGGATGGTTGCGACTTCACGCGCATACTCGGGCAGCGCAAACTGCCGCCCCGAAACGTTGACCGCCATTTTTTGCAGTGGCAGCCCTTCGGCGATCCACGCCTGTGCCTGCTTGCAGGCCTGGCGCAGCACCCAGGCGCCGATAGAGAGGATCAGCCCGGTTTCTTCGGCGACCGGGATGAACTCCCCGGGACTGACTGCGCCGAGCTCGGCATTGGTCCAGCGCAGCAGCGCCTCCACGCCGGAAATAGCCCCCGTGCGCACGTCGAACTGCGGCTGGTACTGCAGGGAGAACTCGTTGCGTTCCAGGGCGCCGCGCAGTTGCTCTTCGATCGTAAAACGCTGCAAGGCATTCGTGTTCATGGAGACATCAAAGAATGCATGGGTGCCGGGACTGCGGCGCTTGGCAAAATACATCGCCAGGTCGGCGTTACGCAGCAAGGTTGCCGCGTCGCCGCCGTCCTGGGGATAGATCGAGATACCCACGCTGGGCGTGACGACCAGGGAATTCGACGCCAGCTGGATCGGCTCGCGCAGCGCCAGGATCAGCCGCTCGGCGACGCTGCCGGCGTCGACGGTGCTGCGCAGGTTCGGCAGTAACACCAGGAACTCATCGCCCCCCAGGCGGGCGATGTCACCGGAGCGGGGGCTGCTGCCCGGCCCGCGCGCGTCGGCATCCGCGCCATAGCGCAGCGAGGTGCGCAACCGCTCCGCCACCACGCACAGCAGTTCATCGCCGGCGGCGTGCCCCAGCGTGTCGTTGACACGCTTGAAGTTATCCAGATCCAGGTACAGCACCGCCAGGCTGCGGCTGTTTTCCTTGGCCGCCTCCAGAGCGCCCACCAGTCGATTGCGGGACTGCTCCCGGTTCGGCAGGCCTGTCAGCGTATCGAAATACGCCAGCTTCACGATCCGCCGCTCGGCGCGCCATTTGCTTGCGAGCGCAATGCTCATCTGCCGCACTTCGTGCGGGTGGAACGGCTTCTGCAGGTACGAGAGCTTGTCCTCGGGCGGGACGTAGCTGCCGATCTCGCACGGGTCCGTATCGGAATAGGCCGTGCAGATGACGATCTCAACCGCCGGATCCAGCTGCCTGATCTGCGTCGCCGCCCACACACCGTCCCGGCCCGGCGGCATGCGCACATCGAGGAACACGACCGCGAAGGCCTGGTCGCGCGCCAGCGCCTGCTTCACCGCGGCGACTGCCTCCTCCGCCTGCTCGCAGAACACCGCTTCGAAGTTGCTCACGCGCGCTGCCGCCCGCGCCCGCTGCGCCGGCGCGGGCTCTTTCCTGAACAGCCGGCTGCGCAGCTCGTTAAAGCCGGTCATCTCCTGGCTCACTTCACTCGAGGCGAGAATCTGCCGATAGGCATCCCGAACCTCCGGTTCATCATCGACCACGAGTACCCGGATGGGCGTTGGGTTCTGTTCAGGCATGGGAACCTCAGGCGGCCCCGGCAAGGGCGGCAGTTTCACGATTGGCGAGGGGCACGATCAGGTGTATCGATGCGCCGCGTCCCGGGCCGTCGCTGGTAGCCCAGATCCGCCCACCCAGCGCGTTGATGGCATTGGCGCACCAGTGCAGGCCGATGCCTTGGTTGGTTTCGGGTGATTTCGTCGAGAATCCGTTTTCGAATACCCGGGTGAGATTCTGCGCGGGGATGCCGATCCCGTCGTCTTTGCACTGCAGGTGCAGCTGCTGGCGTTCCGCCTCATGGACGATTTCAGCGCTGACACGCAGCACGCCGCGTTCCTTGCCGGCATCGCGCACCGCGTCCGCGGCGTTGATGATCAGGTTCTGCAGGATCAGCCGCAGCACTGTGCGCGCGACGCGTACGACGCCCAGCCCGCGCAGGGTTTCGTCGTCGATCACCAGGCGCGCCCGACACGCGTCCGGGACGATCTCCAGCGACTGTGCGACGAGCTCGGTAAGACGCACCGGTTCAATCACCTGCTGCTTGCGCCCCGAGCGCAGCTGCTCGCTGAGCGCGGTCTGAATGAGGCTCGCCTGGCGCGTAACCACCGCCACATCGTCCTGCGCCAGGCTCATCGTGGCCGCCAGGTCCTTGCACGCGAGCCGCAGGAACTCCTGCAGGTCGGCCTGGCGCTGCGTGTCCGCTACCCCGCCCTGGAGCTCCGCAGCCGCCTGCTCGGCGTCCCCGGCCGGCGCCGCACGCAGCCGCTCGCCCAGGCTCGCCAGCCGCACGCCAATGGGCGTCATCGCGTTACCGAGATTGTGCAACACACCCGCCGTGAGTTCCGCGTGGCCAGCCTGGAAGGATTGATCGACAAGCTGGGTGCGCGATTGCGCCACGCGTGCCACCATGCGATCAAACTCGCGCGCCAACACGCCGATTTCGTCGTCGCGTTTCAGATCAAGCCGCGTCGTCAGGTCCTGGTCCTCGCCGAGCGCCACCGCGTGGCGCGTTACGACCGCGAGCGGGCCGAGAATCATGCGGTTCAGCACCACCACCAGCAGGATCAGCACGATCACGGCGGCCGCGATCAGGCAGATCGACGCGTAGGTCACCGCGTCCTGACCCCGTTTCGTGATCTCCCGCGGCACGTCGACACGCAGCGTCACGATTGGCCGGCCGTAAATGTCGTCGACGGCCTGATAGACGCTCGTGGTACCGGCTGCTGCTACGAGTCGCTCCGCGGGCGCGCCCGGCACCGGATTTAGCATGGCGAGCTGCGTCTGCGCCTGGGAAGCGATGCCGCCGATAACGGCCTGGTCGAGCAGCCGCCCCATGATCACCATGCCGCGAGACGGTCCACGACCGAAACCATCGAGCACCGGCGCCCCCGCTAACATGAGAACCCCACGGTTCGTCTGCAGCAGACCCCTGGCCGGGCGCCCGTCACGGATGATCGCCCGCCACGGGAAGTCCGCCGGCAGCTCCTTGCGCGCCGTCAGGTCCAGGCCCAGGGGATGCTCCGAATTCAGATCCATGTCGGTGCCGAGCGCGATGTTGCCGTCCAGGTCAACGATCAGGACGACGTTGACGCTCAGCTGCTTGATCGCCACGGTGTTGATATTCGTCTTGATGAAGGCGAGGTCGTGGTCCTGCACGAAGCGGTAGGTGTCGGACCAGTTACCCCAATCCGCCGCCAGCAGCGCCATGCGGTCGATGCTCAGATCGAGCTGGTAGTGGATGCGCCGCATCGCGGTGCGCGCGTCGCTGCGCTCGAGCTGCGCGAAGCTCGGCATGATCACCTGCCGCTCAACCAGGATTTCCGCCACCCCTAGAATGACGAATATCGCGGCGATCAGCGCGAGCACTTTGGTGCCAATGTTCACCGGATTAAGCTAAGGCGAAACGCGTTTTTGTTGACGTCCCGGCCTCTCAAAATCCGCCGGGACGGCAACCGCGACATATGCGGGAAGTGACGGGCGTCACATTACTCAGGCGCCGGATGCTGCTAAGCCAGAGCGAAGCCCGGCACCAGCAGCCCAAACCGGGCGCCGGTCACGCTGACCCACACGGTTGGTGCACGCTGCGCACGCCGCGCTGATCCTCGGATACACTGCGTGACGGAGCAGAAAATCATGAGTGCGATGCGTTCCTCCGTCAGACGCGACCCCGGCTACCCGGGCCTGACAGCACCCGTTGCGGGCCTGCCGGCGTCGTATTACTTCGATCCGGCGCATCACTTGCTGGAGCTGAGCCGGATCTGGTACCGCAACTGGATTTACGTCTGCCGTTCGAGCGACGTTGACGCACCCGGCAGCTTTCGTACCCTCGAACTGGGCGATCAGTCGATCCTGGCAGTGCGCGGCGAAGACCGTGTTATGCGCGCCTTCCACAATACCTGTCGGCATCGGGGAGCTGCGCTGTGTCGCAGCTCGGCGGGCCGCTTTCCGTCCGCGGGAATCGTGTGCCCGTATCACGGCTGGAGATACAACCTGCGCGGTGAGCTGGTACAGACATCTTCCCGGCAGCCCGGCGACGGCTTCGATGTTGGCGATTTTCCCCTCTACAGCCTGCCGGTGAATGAGTGGAATGGCTTCGTATTCGCGGCCCTTACGGCCGCGCCGCCACCGTTCGCAGCGAGCCTTGACCTGCCCCTCGAACGCCTCGACGGCTGGGAACTGGGCAGCCTCGTCGTAGGGCACCGGCTGTGCAAGACCGTGCAGTGCAATTGGAAGGTTTTCTGGGAGAACTACAACGAGTGCCTGCACTGCCCGGGCGTCCATCCCCGGCTGGCGCGACTGGTACCCATCTTCGGCAGGGCCCTTCTGGAGCGCCGCGACGACCCGAGCTGGCAGGATCACGCCACTGACGATGATCCGAAGTATGGCGGCGGCTTACGTACCGGTGCCGAATCCTGGTCCATGGACGGCCGACCGGTGGGAGTCTTATTCCCGCGCGTCAGCCCCGAGGACCGCAAGGCCGGGCACATCTACCTGACCGCGCTGCCTTCGGTGTTCATCGTGGCGCACGCGGACTACGTGCGCGTGGTGCGCCTGCTGCCGCTGGGGCCGGAGTGCACGCAGATGAGCATCGAGTTTCTGTTCCTGCCTGAGACGCTGTCCGACCCGAGGCACAACATCACCAGCGCGGTCGCGTTCACCGATATCGTGATGAGCGAAGATGCGGAAGTTTGCGAACTCAATCAGCGCGGCCTGCAAGCCTTGCCGCACGCCGCGGGCGTGCTCATGCCCGAGGAGTATGCCGTACGGCAGTTCCAGGACTGGGTGCGCTCCGAATTGACGCGCGCGTAGCAACGCCGGCGGCTAGTGTCCCGCGCCCGCGTGCCAGGTCGCCGTGATGCCCACGGTGAGGGGACGGAACGTGTACGCGTTCTGCTGCTGGGACGGGGATCCGGCCGGATTGTATGGATCGAGCTGCCCAAGCGCGAAGTTGGTCACCGTGTGCGAGTTCAGAACATTATCGATGAAGGGCGTGATCTGCCACTCGCCGATGTTGATGCCGGCGCGTAGCGACAGGAAGTTGGTCGCAGGCAGCGTGTAGCTTCCTGGAATGTACTGCGACGAGGCGGGGTCCTGCACCGCAGCCAGCCACGGGTTGCGGCTCTCGTAGGTGTAGTCGAGGCGGATGAAGGCCTCGTGCTGACTGATGCTGAAGCGGTACTCCGGTCCCACCGATACCGTCCACGGCGGATTGGTGCCCGGGGCGTAGTCGGTGGCCGCCTGTCCGGAGATGGCATCGCCGTCGAGCGCGAGTGGCGGCGCACCGGCGGCTGGCGCGGCTGAGTTGGCGGTGTAGCGCGCACTGGTGTAGCCGAGCGCGAAATCGACGAACAGCGGGCCGAGGGCCAGCTCGGCCTGCACGTCGAAGCCCTTGGCGACCGCGGTACCGAGGTTGTCGGTGAATTGCAGGCCGCAGGAACCGGCGACATACACGCTCTGCTGGATGTTGCTCCACTTGATGTAGTAGACACTGGTGGCGATGCGGAACACCCCGCCAAAGGAGTTCTTCGCGCCAATCTCGTAGTTCTGCGTGTCATCAGGCCGGTAGATAAGCGGCGCGCCGTTGGGGAAGCCCTGCGCGGCGAGGTCGGAGTTACAGTAGCTCGGCAGCTCCGGGTTGCCGCCGCCGACACGGTAGCCCTTGGAATAGGTCGCGTAGTACATGTTGTTGGGATCGGCCTGGAACGCCAGGCTCGCCTTGGGCGTGCTGGGGTTGGAGCTGGTCGAGGCCGACCGCCCCGCGCCCGGGATCTGCTCCGCGACGCCGTTGACCAGTACCGGCGTCGGACCGTAGTTCTCCAGGCCGTCGCCGTAGTTCCTGATGTCGAAGGTGGTGTGGGAGACGCGCTCACCGAGGGTGAGGCGCAGGCGCTGCGTGAGCGCGTAATTCAGCTCGCCGTAGAAGGCGATCTGCCTGTCGAAGGTCGTATTGCTGTTGTAGTAGATGTCGCAGGCCGGTATCGCCGTGTAGCTACCGACGCCGTTACAGGAGTAAGGCGAGACGACGTTGCCGTTGACGTCCGTGTAGGTGAAGTACTGGCTTGCCGGGAACCCGTACAGGTAGTTGAAGAAGTTATCGATCTGGGGGTCCCTGAGCTCCTCGATGCTGCCCTCCTTGGCGAGTTGCCAGAACGCCCCGACCGTCCAATGCAGCTTCTCGTCCGGGTTCGCGGACTGCCAGCGTAATTCCTGCACGTAGCTGTCCTGGGTGTTGGTTATGAGGTTCGGCGTCTGGTAGTTGCCGAAGCCGGCGGGCAAATGCAGCCCGTTGCCATCGAGCAGCGGATACCACGAGCACGGCGCCGTGGCCGTCGTCGACGTCGCACCGCAGGCGAGTCCCCCGGTCAGCGGGTTGTTGGGCCAGCCGAGGCTCTGGTAGAAGGCCAGGTCGTACACCGTGCCCTGATAGCCGGTGTGCTCCTTGCGGTGGTAGTACGAGCTGTTGGAAATGATCTGGCTCTTTGCGAGGTCCCACTGCAGCTTGAGCGCCGCCAGGATGTACTGATCCGGATCCGGTATGCGCTCCGGGGTCGCGGTGTTGAACCGGCCGGCGTTGGGGTTGGAATACGCCGGCCAGTAAGTCGGCTGATCGTGCTCCTGGCGGTTCTGGTAGAGCACGCTCGGCGTCGCCGTGAAGCCGCTCGCCGGCTGCCACACGCCGGCGAGGCGCAACACCAGCGTATGCGAATAATTGACGTTGTGCGCCAGGGTCGCATCGGTGGTCGGATCGACTCGATCGATCCAGCCGCCGTCGTAGCGGTACCAGGCGCTGGCGCGCCAGCCAAACACGCCGTCGACCACCGGCCCCCCGTGTGCGACCCCGAACTCGTAGCTCGGCTGACCGTATTCGGTGTAGGACGCCTCGGTGCGCACGTTGGTGCTGTCCGAGGTCAGGCTCGGCTGCGTCAGGATGTAGCGCACCGTACCGCCCTCGGAACCGGAGCCAAACAGCGTGCCTTGGGGTCCGCGCAGCACCTCGACGCGGTCGAGGTCGAAGGTCTTCGGCAGCGTGTCGTCGGGATTGAATCCCACACTGCGCATCTGGACGGGCGTGTCGTCGATGTAGATGCCGGTGGTGCCGGCGCCGGCCGAGGACGAGATGCCGCGGATGGAGATGGCGTTGGTGCCGGAATTGTCGATGGTCACACCCGGCACAAAGCGCACGATGTCCTGCATGTCCTTGATGCCGCGGTCGTCCATGTCCGACTGGCTGAGTGCCGAGACGCTGATCGGCACCTTGCTGAGTGACTCCTCGCGACGCGTCGCCGTGACGACTACTTCCTGCAGCAGCCCCTCGGGGCGCGTGGCAGTGTTGCTGCCAGTCGCCGGCGCCGCAGCGGTGCCGGCCGCAGTCACGCTCAGGTCGTCGGCGCGCGCCGCCTGTGGCGCTGCCAGTGCGCCGAGTGCCGCCAGTGGCAGGCAGATACTGACGAGGATGGCGCGAGTGGAATTCATCATGTGCTTCCCCTTCCCCGAAAGCCTGGCGTTGCTAGGAGTGCAGCAGGACCGCGGCATCGGCGCTCCAGCTCACGAACACCTCGTCACTCCAGTCTATGGCCGCCTCCGACGTGCGGCGCTCGTTCTGGGCAAAGACCGTCACCAGCTTGCCGGTCGCGGTCCTGATCCGGTAGGTCGAGCGGTTGCCGAGGTAGCCGAGCTCCCACACCGTGCCGCGCAGCTGATTGACGCGCACTGCGCTCACCGGTTGCTTGCCGAGACGCACTTTCTCCGGCCGCAGCGCCACCCACACGCGCTGACCGACCGTGAAACGCCCCTCGTCATCCACCAGCAGCTGGCCGCCAGCTTCGGCGCAATCCACCGTGATCAGGCCCGGCTCACACGCGCTCACCGTGCCCTCGAAAAGATTGGTGGTGCCGACGAAGTCGGCCACGAAGCGGCTGCAGGGGAACTCATAAATCTGCGCCGGGGTGCCGACCTGGACCACCTGGCCGCGATCCATGACCGCGATGCGCGTGGCGAGCGCCATTGCCTCGTCCTGATCGTGGGTCACGACGATAAAGGTAATGCCGACCTTCTGCTGCAGGTCCATCAGTTCGAACTGGGTCTGCTCGCGCAGTTTCTTGTCGAGCGCCGAGAGCGGTTCATCGAGCAGCAGCACCTTCGGACGGCGGATCAGCGCGCGCGCCAGCGCCACGCGCTGGCGCTGGCCGCCGGAGAGCTGGTGCGGCTTGCGCGCGCCAAGCGCGCCGAGCTGCACCATGTCGAGCGCCTCCTGGACACGCGCGCGCCTGGTGGCCGCATCGAGCGGCAGCCTGCGCAGGCCGTAGCCGACGTTGCTCTCCACTGTCATGTGCGGGAACAGCGCGTACGACTGAAACATCATGTTGACCGGCCGTTCGTGCGGCGGCACGGTGCTCATATCCACCCCGTCAATGCAGATGCGCCCGCTGCTCGGATGCTCCAGGCCCGCGAGCATGCGCAGCAGCGTGGTCTTGCCGCAGCCCGAGGCGCCCACCAGGGCGAACATCTCACCTTTGAAGATAGCGAGGTTGACGTTGTCGACTGCGGTAGTGGCGCCGAAGGTCTTGCCGACGCCGTCGATGAGGACCTGCGCCGTGGCGTTCGGATCCAGCCACGGCCGCTCGGCGAGAGATTTCGACTGGGTCGCGATCATGGGTCCTCAGCTCACAGTCCCTTAGAAATCCGCCGGCGGCGTCGCACGACGTCGCGGCGGGGTATAAAACGGACGCTCGACCACCCGCGCCCGCGCCATACGTCGCTGCCACTGCAGTTCGCGGTTCAGATAGATCTCGGCCCACACCGTCTTGCCGGTGGTGAAGTGTGGCGCATCAACCATGGCGAGCGCGAGGTTGCGCTTGGTAGTGGGTGACCAGGCCGCGGACGTGACGCTGCCGGCCTGTTTCCGGCCGGCGCGGTCGCAGTACAGGAGCGCGTTGTGGGCGGGCTTGTTACCCTCGATGTCGAGTCCGACCAGCAGCCGCTGTGGCCCGCGCCGCTCCTCCTCGAGCAACGCGCGCCGGCCGGTAAAATGACCCTTGCCGAAGTCGACCAGCCAGCCGAGTCCGAGCTCCAGCGGCGAGCGTTCGCGTGCCGATGCGCAAGGTGTGCTGGGCGGAAACGAAATCCAGGTTCGGCAGCAGGAATCCCGCCTCGATGCGGGCGATGTTCAAGGCGCGTGAGCCGATGGGCCGAATGCCGCGCGTGCGCCCCGCTTCCATGAGCGCATCCCATACGCTTTCCGCGTCGCCCGGCCGCATCCACAGCTCATACCCCAGGTCTCCCGTGAAGCCGGTGCGCGACACCATGATCGGCAGCGGCGCCGCCGATCGCGGCAACTCGAACTGGCCAAGTTCAAAGGGCTTCAGCCGCTCCACCCCGGCAAATCCCAGCGCCCGCAGCAGCGCACACGAGGTCGGTCCCTGCAGCGGCAAGCGCCGCGACCTCTTCGGTGACTTCGGCTAGCTCAACGTCAAAGCCAAGGGCAGAGGCAGACAGCCAGTCCAGCTGCCGCTCGGCGGTGCAGAGGCGATACTCGTTGGCCGCGAGACAGAACACCGTGCCGTCATCGATGAGGTGGCCGCTGTCGTTGCACCAGACGCTGTAGGTGACCTTGCCCGGGGTGAGCTTGCGCATATCGCGCGTCACCAGGCGGTTGAGGAAGCGCAGCGCATCGGCGCCGGCGATCCGGTACTTCACCATCGGGGTGAGGTCGTACACCGAGGTCGCGTTGCGGATCGCGAAGTATTCCTGCTCGACGGTCGTGAACACATCGACCGTCGTGTAGCCGCTCCAAGGGACGAAGCTGTCCACCTGGCTTAAGCGCCGCGCGCGCTCGTGGAACGGCGTCTTCAGCAGCGGCTGGCGAAAGTGCGGTTCGCTCTCGGTGAGCATCTCAGGCAGCCTCGCGCAGCACCTTGCCGCGCGGCGTTGCGTCCGGCGACGCCCATCACCCCGCCGCCTGGATGACAGCCGGCGCCGCACAGGTACAAGCCGGCCACCGGCGCCTGGTACTGAGCCGCCCCCGGCAGCGGACGCACCATGAAGAACTGGTCGAGCGCCAGCTCGACATGGTGCCAGTGCCCGCCGGCGATGCGGAATTCACGCTCGATATCCGGCGGCGTCAAGAGCTCCGCGCTGTGCACACAGGCGCGCAGGTCCGGCGCAAACCCGGCGATCGTGTCGATCGCGAGATCCGTGAAGCGTTGCCGCTGCGCCTGCCAGCCGGCGTTGAGCGAGTACGGTGCGTATTGCACGATGGCCGACAATACGTGTTTTCCGGGCGGCGCGAGCGTGGGATCGGCCAGCGTCGGCAGCGTGATCTCCAGAATCGGTGCCGCCGAGAACTCCCCGTACTTGGCGTGATTGAAGGCGCGCTCGATGTAGTCCGGCGACGGTGCGATCAGCAGCCGCCCGCGCAGTGCCTGGGGATCAAGTGCAGCGAATTGCGGCAGCCGCTCGAGCGCCAGGTGCAGCTTCGCTGCCAGACCGCGGCTGCGCAGCTGCGTCACGCGGCGCACGAAGCCCGCATCCAGATGCTCGCTGCCCAGAAGCCCGAGGAAGGTGGTCTTCGGATCGGCACTCGATACCACGACGTCCGCCGCGATCTGTTCCCCGGACGCGAGCACGACGCCGCTGGCGCGGTCCGCACTCACCAGGATGCGCTCGACCACTGCCTGGGTGCGAATCTGCGCACCGGCCGCGGTGGCCGCGCGTGCCAGGGCTTGTGACAGGCCACCAAGCCCGCCCTGCGGCTGGGCGAGGGCTTGCGCGCCGCCGCCGGCCGCCATGCGGTACAGGAGTGCGGCCACCGTTCCGGGTGAGCGCGGCCCGAGATTGGTTCCCAACACGGCATCGAGCGCCAGCGCGCCCTTCAGGAGCGGCGACTCAAAGCGTTCCTCCAGCAGATCCTGGACATTCATGCCGCCGATGCGCAGCAGTTCGCGCAGGTCGCGCTTTCCTAAGCGGCGCAGGTGCCAGCCCAGGCGCAGCAGCAACCCACGCTGGCTCCAGGATCCGGTCCCCAGGCGTGGTGGCGCCTCGGACAACAACGGGTGCAGTGCCGCGGCGAGGCGCGGCAACTGCGCCTGCCACTCGGCAAACGCCCTCGCATCCGCGGGCGCGCGCTGCGCCAGGGCCGGTGCCGCCAGCGACAGGTGCCCCGCGTCGGGGGACAGCGCCGTGGTCGGCAGCTGCTGCGCGGCGAACTTCAGTCCCTGTGCGCTCAGCCCCAGTTCGCGCATGAGCGTCCCGGGCATCAGGTGCAGGAGGTGCGCGCACGCCGACACCTTGAATCCGGGCGCGAACTCGCGCGTCACCGCCGCCCCGCCGACTTGCTCGGCCGCCTCCAGCACCAGCACCGAACGACCGCCGCGCGCCAGGTACGCCGCGCACACCAGTCCGTTGTGGCCGCCGCCGACCACGATGCAGTCGTAGCGCGTGTTGGCAGTGCCTGCCATGTTCTAAGGCGCCCGCCCCAGATCGCGCAGGATTGCGCCTGCCGCGTTGGCGCCGGGTGCGCCCATCACGCCACCGCCCGGGTGGGTGCTCGCTCCGCACATGTACATGCCGTGCAGCGGAGCGCGGTATTGCGCGTAACCCGGAATGGGCCGGTTGAACAGCAACTGATCGAACGTCAGCTCACCCTGGAAGATGTTGCCCTCGGTGAGGCCCACCTCGGCTTCGATGTCATGCGGGGTACGGATCTCGGCGTGCAGGATCAGGTCTTTGAAGTTCGGGCTGTGCTGCGCAATGGTGTCGATGACCGTGTCGCCGAATGCCTGGCGCTTCGCTGCGGTCCAGTCACCGTCGGCGAGCTTATAGGGACAGTACTGCACGAACACCGACATGTAGTGCTTGCCGTTGGGCGCCATGGTCGGATCGATCTGCGAGGGGATCAGCATGTCGATGTAGGGAGCCCGCGACCAGCGTCCCTCTTTCCAGTCGTCGTAGGCGCGCTCCAGCATGTCGATGGTGTCGGTTACGTGCAGGTCGCCGCGGATGCACGGCGAGCCCTGCGGGATCGCCGGGAAATGCGGCATGCCATCGAGGGCGATGTTGAGCTTGCCGGAGGAGCCGCGGATCTTGAAGCGGCGCACTTGCGCCAGGAACTCCGGCGGCAGGTGCTGTGGCGCCACCGTATCCAGAAAAGTACGGCGCACGTCGAGGTTGGAGACCACCACGCCGGCGTGAATCTCCTCCCCGCCCGCAAGCCTGACACCGGTGGCGCGGCCGCCGCGCACCAGGATCTCCTGCACCGGCGCGCTGCTGCGCAGCGTGCCGCCGCTCGCCGCCAGCGAGGCCGCGAGCGCCTGCGTGACCGCACCCATGCCGCCGCGGGCGAAACCCCAGGCGCCCACGGCGCCGTCGATGTTGCCCATGTAATGGTGCAACAGCACGTAGGCGGTGCCGGCCGAGCGCGGCCCGAGCGCGGTGCCGATGATGGAGCTGCCGGCCAGATGCGCCTTGACGATGTCGCTCTCGAAATATTCATCGAGCAGATCGGCACAGCTTTGCGTCCAGAAGCGCAGCGTGTCGTACATGCGCGCCTCGCCGAGGCGGTGAAAATGCCGGCCGAGCCACAGGAGTTCCTTAAGGTCACGTGGCTTGAACGAGGTCGGATCGGGTGGTTCGCGCAACAACAGCGGCTTGATGAAGCGGCAATGGCGCAGCATGTCGCGCACGAAGCGGTCGTAGCTCTCCGCATCGCGGCGCGAATGCCGGCTGATCTCGCGCCGCAGGGCGTCGTGGTTGTCGTAGAGCGCCAGGTGCTCGCCGTTGCGCATCAGGGTGCAGCCGCCCTCGTAAGGGATGATCTGCAGGCCGTAGCGCGGCAGATCCAGCCCCCGGATGATTTCCGTGCGCAACAGGCTGCACACGTAGGAGCAGTTCGAGTACGTGAAACCATCGTAGAGCTTGCGGCTGACCGCGGCGCCGCCGATGTAGGAGTTGCGCTCGAGCACCAGCACGCTAAGTCCGGCGCGCGCCAGATAACAGGCCGCCACCAGCCCGTTGTGGCCGGCGCCCACCACGATGGCGTCATAGCGCTTAGCTGCGGGCCTGCTCACCTCAGGGCTTCCGCGCGCGCTCAGCCTTCAGGCCGGCACGCGGCGCGTACTGCCGTGCGCTGCGAGCGTGCGGTCGATCGCCACCTCGAAAGCCGCGAGTGTGTCGCGCAGACACGCGTCATCGTGCGCGGCGCACACGAACCACGGCTCGCGTGAATCCGGCTCGCACAGCACGCCCTCATCGTGCAGTACCTTCGCCGCGGCGTCGTAGAAGGTGTAGTCACTGCCCTTCCAGTCCCGGTAGGTGCGCGGCGGATCGTGCGCAAAGTAAAGACCACTCATCGAAGGATGCCCGACGAAGCTGTGGGCGATGCCGCGGGCCTTGAGTATGACACTCATGCCGCTGCGCAGCCGCGTGCCGTAGGCGGCGATGCGCTCGAGCGCATCGGTGTCGGCGAGGATTTCCAGGGTTTTTTCCGCCGCGGCCAGTGCCACCGGGTGCGCGGTGTACGTGCCGCCGTGCGCCACCCCCTTCCCGAGCTTACGCATGATGTCCTCGCGCCCGGCGAGCACCGAGATCGGATAGCCGTTGGCGATCGCCTTGGCGAAGGTGCACAGGTCGGCGCGCACGCCGTACAACTCCTGCACACCGCCGCGCGCGACGCGAAACCCGGTCTTCACCTCGTCGATGATCATGACGACGCCATAGCGGTCGCACAGCTCGCGCGCGGCGCGCACGTAGGCAGGATCGGCGGCAATCCCGAGACAATTGCCCATGATCGGCTCGATCAGCAGGCAGGCGATCGAGTGGCCGTGACGCTTCAGTACGTCCTCGAGCTGATTGGCATCGTTCGCCTGCACGAAGTGGGCGAACTGCCGCGTGCTCAAGGGGACGCCTTCGCTGTAGGGATAAACTTCCGGGTCGCCCACCTGCTGCCATTTGTCCATCGGCGTGTACCACATGGCCGCATCGAACAACCCGTGGTAACTACCCTCGAGGATGATGTAGTTGTCCTTGCGGGTGTAGGCACGCGCCAGGCGCAGCGCCGCCATGACCGCCTCGGTCCCGGAGTTGGAAAAGCGCACCAGCTCGGCCGCCGGCACCATCCGCGCGATGCGCTCGGCGACCCGGTACTCGCACTCGGTCGACAGCGCAAACACCCCGCCCACTTCCATGCCGGCGCGAGCGGCCGCATCCACCCGCGGATCCGCGTAGCCGAGGATTGCCGGCCCGTAACCCATGCGATAGTCGACGTACACGTTGTCGTCGATGTCGGTCACGCGCGCGCCGCGCCCGTGCTTCACGTAGATGGTGCGGTCCTCGCCCCAGAAGCGGAAGTTGGACGCGACCCCGAGCGGCAGGCGTTGCAGCGCGCGGCGGTAGTGTTCGTGGTTTTTGGTCAGGGTTCTGGCCATGGCTGCACCGCTAACTGTTTATATTTCAAGGTGTTGCCGCGACGTCCGATGCGGTCGCGTCCGTTACCTATATGATCATATAGTTTTTTTCGGTAGAATTATATGGTCATATAACTTTCGCCCCTCACCCCGGTATCCCGCCCATGAATTCCACAGCCGTCCGCCCGGTCGAACCCGCCAACACCGCCGCGCTGCGCGGGCTGCCGGCCTGGGTGTACAACCATCCCGAAATGACCCGCCTGGAGTACGAACGGCTGCTGAAACCAAGCTGGCAGATCGTCTGCCACACCAGCCAGATCCCGAACTCCGGAGACTATGTAACCTTCCAGCTCGGCACGGACAGCGTGATCGTGCTGCGCGAGGGGAGCGGCGGCATTCGGGCGCTGCGCAACGTGTGCCGCCACCGCGGCACGCGCTTGCTCGAGGGCGCCGGCAGGTGTCACGGTCGCATCACCTGCCCGTACCACGGCTGGACTTACCGCTACGACGGGACGCTGCTCGCGACGCCGGCAAAGGAGAGCTTTCCCGGTCTGAACCTGCGCGAGCATGGGCTCGATCCGGTTGCCATGGAGCTGACGCTGGGCTTCGTATTTGTCTGCCTTGCGGCAGTGCCGCCGCCGCCACCCTCGCAGATGTGGGCGCCGATCATCGAGGAGCTGGCGCCTTACCGGTTCGAGGAGCTCGTTCCCACCCAACCGGTTTATTTCGAGGAGTGGCAGGTCGACTGGAAGATCGCGATGGACAACTATCTGGAGTCCTATCACGTACCGATCGGGCATCCGGGACTCAACCGCATGATGACGCCCGACTACGAGGACCAGCGTGGGGTACCCGGCATTGCACGCGGCTTCAGCTGGCTGCGCGAGGCGCCCTCGAGCCGCTGGAGCGAGCGCGTCTATCAGAAGTACGTCGGCCCGGTGACCGCGCGGCATCTGCCCGAGCCGAACCGCCGCAGCTGGCGCTTCTACAGCTGCCTGCCCAATCTCGGGATCGACATCATGCCCGAGCAGGTCGACTTCTTTCAGGTCCTGCCCCGCGGGCCGGGCAAGTGCGTGATCCGCGGCGCCGCCTTCGGACTGCCCGATGAGCGACGCGAGATGCGCCTCATCCGCTGGCTCGGTAACCGGATCAACATGCAGGTCAACAAGGAAGACCGGATGTTGTGCGAGCGCTTGCAGCGCGGCATCGCCGACAGCGCCTACCGGCCCGGGCCGCTGTCACAGCTCGAGACCTGGATGATCGAATTCCATGATCTGCTGCGCGCACGCATCCCGGAGGCGAATCTGCCGGCGGCTCCGGCGCGCTTCGCCTAGGACGCAGTGGCGCACCGCCGCAGCCGGCCAAAGTCCGTGCGCCCAGCTTTGCTACGAAGTGCTCGGCTGCCGAGGTGGTCGCAGCCGGTGTGCGTCGAGCCCCGCCTTTGGCCGGCGGCAACGGAACTGCTGTCTGCCGAAATCGCTTCGAAGCGATTTCGGCCAATAGACTAGCCGCGCCTGGCCGCAGGTACGCTGCGCGCGGCCGCGTCGAAGTGACCGGGAAACACCGAGGCCAGATACTTAAGCGAACGCTTCACGGCGTCGGCGCGGTCGATGTTGGCTTCGCTTTGGAAAGCGAACCCCTGCCACAACACCTCGAGCACGCCGATAAGGCCCAGGGCTACCCCGTCCGCGTCAAGATGGCTCGCGCCGCTGGCGCTGATCATCCGTTCGATCAGTTCGCGCACCAGCAGTGCGAAATCCTCGTCCTTCTTGCCACAGATGTCGTAGTACTCCTGGCGCGAGCTGGCTTCACCCCAGAACGCGTACCACACCGACACCTTGCGCGGACTGGCGATGTCCGCATCGAGGTACAGGTCCACGAGCAGGCGCAGCGCCTGGACCGGCGAGTCCTTGAGTTTCGCGACCGGCGCCATCACGCGCTCTTCGAACTCCGCCGCCAGGTACTCGAGCGAGGCGACCAGCATCGCCGCCTTGGAATCAAAGTAGAACCGCACGATTCCCGGCGACAGGTCCGCGAGTGCCACGACCTTCTCCACCGTCGTGCGCGAGGGTCCGTAGATATGCAGTGCCGAAATGCAGGCATCAATCAGGCGCAGCCGCTGGCGCTGACGGATGCGCGAGCCGCCGCCCTTGGCCGGGGCCTGGGCGCTCGCCGTGGAGGTTCGTTGGCTCGGCAGCTTCTTCACCGCGTCCGGATCCTGCGCCCGCGCCGGGCGGGCAATTGCTGTACTGACACGAAGCTTAGCGTGCACAATAGCCCACCGGCACATTTACAGCGCCCATTATGAAACCAACCTGGCGTCCGGGCCGCTGGCTCATCATTCTGCCGCCGCTGCTGTTCCTGCTCGTATTCTTTCTCATTCCGTTCGCCTTCGCCTTCAAAATCAGCTTCGCCGAGGCCGCGCCGCACGTGCCGCCCTTCACGGA
Organism: uncultured Gammaproteobacteria bacterium; assembly: GCA_963793895.1. Lineage (GTDB taxonomy): Bacteria > Pseudomonadota > Gammaproteobacteria > Steroidobacterales > Steroidobacteraceae > 13-2-20CM-66-19. The sequence continues at coordinate 30,401 of CAWCBV010000003.1, read as the reverse complement.
CGTCGTCTCCTTCACCCGTGATCACCATCTGCAGCTGTCCTTGACCCTCGGCAACTACCGCTACCTGCTGACTGACGAAGTCTACGGAGTGGCCTATCTGTATTCCCTGCGCACCGCCTTCTTCTCAACCCTGATCTGCCTGGTTCTCGGCTACCCGATGGCATACGCCATCGCGCGCAGCCCCAAATCGGCGCAGGGCCTGCTGCTGCTCGTCATCATGCTGCCGTTCTGGACCTCCTTCCTGCTGCGCGTCTACGCGCTCGAGGGCATCATCCGCGACAACGGCTTCCTCAACACCGCGCTCCTGCACCTCGGCCTCATCAGTCACCCGCTGCGCATCATGCGCACCAGTCTCGCGGTGTATCTGGGCATCATCTACTCCTACCTGCCATTCATGGTGCTGCCGCTGTTCGCCACCCTCGAGAAGCTCGATCCGACGCTGCTGGAAGCCGCCGGGGACCTCGGCAGCACGCCGCGGCGTGCTTTCCTGGACATCACGCTGCCGCTGTCGCTCCCCGGCGTGATCGCCGGTTCCATGCTGGTGTTCATCCCCGCGGTCGGGGAGTTCGTGATTCCGTCGCTGCTCGGTGGGCCGAACCAACTGATGATCGGCCGCGTGCTGTGGGACGAGTTCTTCGGCAACCACGACTGGCCGGTCGCCTCGGCCGTGGCGATCGCGTTCCTGCTGCTGCTCGTCGGCCCGATCGCGATTTACCAGTACTACAACGTGCGCCAGCTGGAAGCTTAGGAATCCAGCATGGAACGGCGTGCTTCCCCGGCTCTGCTCAGCGTGTTGTTCTTCGGCATCGCGCTCCTGTATCTGCCGATCCTGGTGCTCATCGGTTACTCGTTCAACGCTTCACCACTGGTCAACGTCTGGGGCGGCTTCTCCACCGCCTGGTACGGGCGGCTGCTGCACAACCGCCAGCTGCTGGAGGCGGCGTTGCTGTCGCTGCAGGTGGCGGTCGCGGCCTCCACCTGTGCCGTCATCCTGGGAACCCTGGCCGCGACTGCGCTGGTGCGGTTCGCGCGCTTTCGCGGGCGGCTGCTGCTCACCGGGATGGTGAACGCGCCGCTGGTCATGCCGGAGATCATCACCGGGATCACGCAACTGCTGTTGTTCGTCTCCATGGTGCAGCTGTTTTCCTGGCCGCATCGCGGCTTCACGACCATCGTGCTGTCGCACATCACGTTCTGCACCGCCTACGTGACCATCACCGTGCAGGCGCGCCTGCAGTCTGCCGATCGCTCGCTGGAGGAGGCCGCCATGGACCTCGGCGCGAGCCCGGCGCGCGCGTTCCTCGAGATCACACTGCCCATCATCGCCCCGGCGATCATTTCCAGCTGGCTTTTGTGCTTCACGCTGTCGCTGGATGACCTGGTGATCTCCAGCTTCGTCGCCGGCCCGGGGGCGAGCACCCTGCCGATGGTCATCTATTCAAAGGTGAAGCTCGGCGTGAGTCCCGATATCAACGCGCTCGCGAGTCTCATTGTGTGCGCGGTCGGGGTCTGCATCATCGGCGCGGGTTACCTGATGGCGCGCACCGATCGGCGCCGCGCGCTCGAGGCGCAAGTCGCCGGGCACTAAGCAGCTGCGCCCCGCGCTCAGGCTCACAGCCCGGTCTTGATGCGCGTCCAGGTGCGCGTGCGCAGCCGCTCCAAGGCCGGCGAGACTTCCCCGGAGTGGTACAGCCGCGACTCCACCGCCGCTGACGGATAGACCGCGGGGTCGCCCAGAATCTGCGGCTCGACGTAGGGGTTGGCTGCCGCGTTGTTGTTAGCGTAGTGGATGAAGTTCGTGATGTCCGCGATCACGCGCGGCTCGAGTATGTAATTGAGAAACTGGTGTGCCGCCAGCGGATGTGGCGCGTCCGCGGGAATCAGCCAGGCGTCGAATGAGCCGTTGGCACCCTCCTTCGGCACGGTAAAAGCCAGGTGCACATCAACGCCGACGGCTTTGGCGCGGGCGCTGGCGGCCGCGTAGTCGCCGGACCAGGACATGGAAATGCAGAACTCGCTGTTAGCGAGCCCGTTCATGTACTCCGAGGAGTCGAAGGCGCGGATGTAGGGGCGGACGCTGAGCAGCAATTCCTCTGCCCGTTTGTAGTCCTGCGGCCGCGTGGTGTTCGGGTCGAGGTGCAGGTAGTTGAGGGCGAGCTGCAACACGTCCTCGGCCGAATCCATGAACGTCACACCGCAATCGGCAAAACGCCGGATGACTTCCGGCCTGAAGATCATGTCGAGGCTGTCCACCGGTGCATCCGGCATGCGCGCCCGGATCATGTCGACGTTGTACGCAAAGCCATTGACGTGGCGCAGGTAGGGCATGGCATGGCGGTTGCCCGGGTCGGCCTGCGCTTCGATCGCGAGCACGTGCGGGTCCAGGTTCTTCCAGTTCGGCAGCAGCGTGCGATCCAGCGGCCGATAGATGCCCGCCTTGATCTGGCGGCTGAAGAAGTCGGTCGAGGTGCTGACGAGGTCGTAACCCGCGTCCCCGGCCATCATCTTGGCTTCGAGCGTCTCATCAGCGTCATAGGTGTCGTAGATGACCTTGATGCCGGTGCTGGCCTCGAAGTTTGCGATGGTGTCCTTGCCGATGTAATCCGCCCAGTTGTAGATCCGCAGCTCCGGCTCTTCCTTCGCCACCACCTGCGCCTGCCGGGAAGCAGGACCGCAGCCAGCCACGAGCCCCGCCGCGAGCAGGGCCGCGGCGGCGCTGCGCGCGAGCGGTAGAAACATCGCCCGGAGCCGCCTGTCTATAGCTTCACCATCACGTGGCGCACGACCGTGTAGTCCTCGAGGGCATAGATCGACAGATCCTTGCCGTAGCCGGAGCGCTTGAAGCCCCCGTGCGGCATCTCACTCACCATCGCAAAGTGCGTGTTGATCCAGGTGCACCCGTACTGCAGTTGTGCCGCTACCTGCATGGCCCGCGAAATATCGCGCGTCCACACCGAGGACGCCAGTCCATACTCCGAATCGTTAGCCCAGCCGATCGCTTCGTCCACATCGCTGAAGGGCGTGATGGATACGACCGGCCCGAATACCTCGCGTTGCACGATTTCATCTGCCTGGCGCGCGCCGGCGATCACGGTGGGCTCGTAGAAGAAGCCCCCGCCCGCGCCGCGCCTTGCCACCGGTCGTGAGTTCGACGTGGGGCAAAGCAGCGGCTCGTCCCACCAGGGCGGCGACCCGTTCGCGCTGTGCCTGGGAAATGAGCGGGCCCATTTCCACGCCCGGCGCCTCCTGCGAACCCACCTTGATGGTGCGCACCGCCGCGGTCAGATCGGCGACTACCCGCTCATAGATGCGCTTGCCAACGTACAGGCGGCAGGCGGCGGTGCAATCCTGGCCGGCGTTGTAGAAGCCGAAGGTGCGCACGCCGGCCACCAGCGCCTCAATGTCCGCATCGTCGAACACGATCACCGGCGCCTTGCCCCCCAGTTCCAGGTGCGTGCGCTTCAGGTTATCCGCGGCCGCCGCCAGTATCTTCTGCCCGGTCGCTACCGAGCCGGTAAGCGACACCATGCGCACGCGCGGATGGGCCGTGAGGAGCCGCCCCACCGGCTCACCGCGGCCACAAATTATGTTCACCACGCCCGGCGGCAGCAGCTGCGCCAGCGAGGCCGCCAGCTGCAGGGCCGTGAGCGGAGTCTGCTCGGAGGGTTTCAGGACCAGCGTGTTGCCGGCGGCGATCGCGGGGGCGATTTTCCAGGCGGCCATCATCAGGGGGTAGTTCCACGGTGCGATTGAAGCCACCACGCCGACCGGATCGCGGCGGGTCATGCTGGTGTGCCCCGGGAGGTACTCCCCGGCGGCCAGCCCCTGGGGCGAGCGGCACGCGCCGGCGAAGAAACGGAACACGTCGGCGATCGCCGGCAGTTCATCCGCAAGCGCCGCCGCCAGCGGCTTACCGGTATTGCGCGATTCGAGTGCGGCGTACGCCGGGGCGTCCGCATCGATGTGATCGGCAATCCGCAGCAGGCACGCCGCCCGCTCCTTCGGCGCGCTGCGCGCCCAGGCGGGGAACGCGGCTTCCGCCGCCGCGACGGCCGCATTCACCTGGGACTCCGAGGCCCCCGCCACCTGCGCAATCGCCGCGCCGCTCGCGGCATCCAGCACCGGGTCGGTTAGGCCTTCGCCTGCGACCAGCCGGCCGCCAATCAGTAACTGTGTCTGCATGCTAAGTCTCCTCGCTTGCCGCGCCATATCGGCCTGTTATATTATTGTCGTCATAATATTATCATGTTGCGCGCACGCGGCGAGGACCCTCGATGAACTCCGACGTCATCATCACCTGCGCCATCACTGGCGACGACACCAAGGTCACCAAGAGCCCCCACTGCCCCATCACCCCGGAGCAGATTGCCGCCTCCGCCATCGAGGCGGCGCGCGCCGGGGCCGCCATCGTACACATTCACGTGCGCGATCCGGACACTGGCGAATTCAGCATGGCCACCCGCCACTACCGCGAAGTCATCCGGCACATCCGTGACAGCAAGGTGGACGTACTGGTCAACCTCACCTGCGGCATGGGCGGTTACATCTGCATCGGCAAGCGCGGCCTCGCCGACACGCCCGCCGCCGGCACCGACTTCGTCACCCAAGAAGAGCGTATGCGGCACGTCATCGAGCTGTGCGCGGAAGGGTTGTACCGCCCCGACATCGCCACGGTCGATTGCGGCACCCTCAACTTCGGCGACGGCAGCCGCGCCTACATTTCCACTCCCGACTACGTGCGCGAGGGCGCGGGTATCCTGCGCGACCTGAAGGTGAAGGCGGAGCTGGAGGTGTTCGACACGGGGAATCTGTGGTTCGTGAGGCAGCTGATCAAGGAGGGACTGATTCCAGCTCCGGCGATGATCCAGTTGTGCACCGGCATTGCCTGGGGTGTGCCGGCCGACACCGGCCACCTGCTCGCCATGGTGAACACGCTGCCGCCCGAGTGCGTGTGGGGTTCGTTCGCCATCAGCCGCATGCAGATGCCGTGGGTGGCGCAGTCGGTGCTGCTCGGCGGCAATGTGCGCGTTGGACTCGAGGACAATCTCTACCTGAGCCGCGGCGTCTATGCCAGCAATGCGCAGCTGGTTGAAAAGGCGCGCACCATCATCGAAGCCATGGGGGCACGCATTGCCTCCCCAGCCCAGGCGCGCGAACGGTTGCAACTGCACTGACGTGGCGGGCATACCCCTCTACCAGACCCCGATCCTGCCGGAGTGGATCGACTATAACGGTCACCTGCGGGATGCCTACTATGGACTGATCGTGAGCCACGCGACCGATGCGCTCATGGATCGCATCGGGATCGACGCGGCGTACCGGGAGCGCACCGGCTGTACCCTGTACACGGTGGAGATGCACATCCACTACCTGCACGAGGTGAAGCAGGCCGACACGGCCATCGTGGCCGTGCGCATCGCCGGCGCCGATTCCAAGCGCATCCACGCCGCGCTTGAGTTCCTGCGCGCCGGGCACACGGAGCTGGCGGCCAGCGCGGAGGTCATGTTGCTGCACGTGCGCCAGCAGGGCGAGTCCGTCCGTGCCACACCCTTCCCGCCCGCAGTTGCCGCCGCGATCGCGCAGCTGCAGGCGGCGAGCGCCGCCATGGAGCCGGCCGGGCCCGGGTCGCGGCGGCTTGGATTGCCCGCGGCCTCGCGACCGGCATGAACGCGCGCGCCCTGTGGCGCCTGCTCGCACCGCGCAGCATCGCGCTCATCGGCGGCGCCTGGGCGGATGCGGTCGCAGAAGCGAGCCGTGTCATCGGCTACACGGGCGAGGTGTGGCGCGTTCACCCCAGCCGCCCGTCCTCGGCCACGCAGCACTACTTTCGCAGCGTCGATGACTTGCCGGCGGCCCCGGATGCGGCCTTCATCGCCGCCCCCAACCACGAAGTTCCGGCCATCGCTGCGGCGCTCGCCCGGCGTGGCGTGGGCGGCTTTGTGTGCTTCGCGGCGGGTTTTTCGGAAACCGCCTCGGCCGAGGGCGCCCGCCTCACCCGCGAGCTCGTTACGAATGCCGCTGACCTGCCGTTCTTTGGCCCCAACTGCTACGGGTTTGTGAACTTCTTCGACGGCGTCGCGCTGTGGCCGGACCAGGTGGTCGGCCCGCGCCGCGACCGCGGCGTCGCCCTGATCTGCCAAAGCGGCACCATCGCCTTGAACCTGTTGTTCAACCAGCGCTCGCTCCCCATCGGCTGCGTACTGACGGTTGGCAACCAGACGCGCCTCGCGGCGGAGGATCTGATCGAGCTGCTGTGCGAGGACGAGCGCGTCAGCGCCTTCGGGTTGTACGTGGAAGGAGTGCGGGACGCGACCCGTTTTGCACAGGCCGCTGCGCGGGCACGCGCCGCCGGCAAGCCGATCGCACTCATCAAGGCCGGCCGAACCGACACGGCCACCCGCACGGTGCGCACCCATACCGGGGCGCTCGCCGGAGCTGACGCGGCCTTCGACGCGCTTTGCGCCCAGGCGGGTATCGCGCGCTGCGAGTCACTCGCGACCCTGTGCGAAACGCTGAAGATCTTTCACCTCGGCGGCCCCTTGCCCGGCCGGCGCCTGCTCGCCATGGGCGCCTCGGGCGGCGACATGGCGATGACCGCAGACATCGCGCGACACCTGGACCTCAACTTCGCGGCTATTCCCGCCGCGGCCGCCACCAGTCTGGGTGAGATCCTGTCGGATCGCGTACACATCTCGAACCCGTTCGATTTTCACACCCATGTGTGGTTCGACTACCCGCGCCTGCGCGCCATGTTTGGCGTGGCGCAGCGTGCCGGGTTCGACGCCGTCGCATTCATGGTCGACTGCCCGCCGGCGGGCGCGGATGCCAGCGCCTACGTGCGGGTGATCGAGGAGTTCGCGGCGGCACTTCCGGGCGCGCCGACGCGCGCGATGGTAATTTCCTCGCTCCCCGAATCCCTGCCGCGCGCCACGCGCGAGCAATGCCTCGCGGACGGTATCGTGCCGCTGCAGGGTCAGCGCGAGGCGCTCGAGGCGCTCGATCTGGCAGGCCGGGTCGGCGAAACCTGGGCGAGCGGCCTCACGCCGCTGCAGCTGCGCGTGCCGCGCGAACTGCGCGGGGCGGCGCACACGCTGCCCGAGCAGGAGGCCAAGAGTGCCCTGGCGGGGTTCGGCGTGCCCGTACCGCGGTCCAGGCTCGTGAGCGCGCGCGACGCCGCCACCGCCGCCGGGGAGCTCGGCTTTCCAGTCGTCATCAAGGCGGCAGGGGCAACGCTGGAGCATAAGTCCGAGGTTGGTGCAGTCGTGCTCGGCGTGCGCAGCGCCGCGGACGCCGCCGCCGCCGCGCAACGCCTGTCGAGTCTCTCGGCAACGCTGCTGGTTGAGGAGATGGTGAGCGACGGCGTCGCGGAAATCCTGGTCGGCATGAGTGTTGATCAGCAGTTCGGGCAGCTGCTGGTGCTCGGCGCGGGCGGCGTTCTGACCGAGGTGCTGCGCGACAGCGTGAGCCTGCTGCCGCCCTTCAGCGCCCCCGCCATCGAGGCGGCGCTGCATAAACTGCGGGTGTGGAGCCTCCTGAGCGGCTACCGCGGCCGGCCCGTGGCGGATGTCGCCGCACTCGTCGCGACCATACTCGCCTGCACGCGCTATGCTGCCGCCAACCTCGAGCGGCTCGTGGAACTGGACATGAATCCCGTCATCGTGCGCCCTGTCGGGCGCGGCGCGGTGGCGGTTGACGCCTTGATCCGCCTCGTGGAGGAGCCCTGATATGACCGACGGCATCAATACCGTAACCCGCGGCGCCGTTCTCGAGGTGACCATCGATCGCCCGAAAGCGAACGCCATCGATCTGGCGGCGAGCCGCCGCCTGAACGAGGTGTTCAGCGCCTTCCGCGACGATCCGGCGCTGCGCGTGGCGATCGTGACGGGCGCCGGCGAGCGCTTCTTCTCACCCGGGTGGGACCTGAAGGCGGCGGCGGCCGGAGAGCAATCAGACGAGGACTGGGGAGCGGGCGGTTTCGGCGGCCTGAACCATCCGCGCAACCTCGACAAACCGCTCATCGCGGCGGTCAACGGCATTGCCTGCGGCGGGGGCTTCGAGATCGTGCTGGGCACGGACATCATCGTCATGGAGGAGCACGCGAAGTTTGCCCTCCCCGAGATTAATGTAGGCGTGCTCGCCGACGCCGGCACCATCAAGCTGCGCCGCCGTATTCCCTATCACGTTGCCGTCGAGTTCCTGATGACCGGGCGCTGGATGGACGCGCACGAGGCCAAGCACTGGGGCCTGGCCAACCACGTGGTTCCCAAGGGCCAGGGGCTCGCGAAAGCGCGCGAGATCGCCCAGCAGCTCGCCGAGGGACCGCCCTTGTTGTTCCCGGCGATCAAGCAGCTGCTGCGCCACACCGAGACGGTTGCCGAGCACGCGGCGTTCGAGTTGCACGACAGCTTAAGCGGCGTGCAGAAGGTCATCCGCTCGGAGGATCTCAGGGAGGGAACCAGCGCCTTTGCCGCCAAGCGCAAGCCCGAATGGAAGGGCAAGTGAGGCCCTAAAGCGCTTCAGCCGCCGAGGGGCCGCAGCAGCGCCCGCGAGATGATGTGCCGCTGCACCTCGCTGGTGCCGTCCCAGATACGCTCGATGCGCGCGTCACGCCAGATACGCTCCAGCGGCATCTCGGTCATGAGGCCCATGCCACCGTGAATCTGCAGCGCCTCGTCCGCGACCATGGCCAGCATTTCGGTCGCCTTGAGCTTGGCGATCGCCATGTCAGCGTCGCTGGCGCATCTTGTGATGCAGCTTCCATGCCGCTTCCAGCGTCAGTAACTCGGCGGCGCGCAGCTCGACCGCCATGTCCGCAAGCTTGAAGGACACGCCCTGGAACTTGCCGATCTGCTGCCCGAACTGCCGGCGATCGACCGCCCACTGCTTCGCACATTCCAGCGCCCGCTCCGCGCGGCCGAGACAATTCGCCGCCACCTGCAGCCGCGTCGCCCCGAGCCAGGTGTTGGCAACTTCGAATCCCTGGTGCACCTCGCCCAGCACCGCCGCCTGCGGCACCCGGCAGTCGGTGAATTGCAGGATGCTGTTGGTATAGCCGCGGTGTGACACGTTCTGGTAGCCGGGGCGCACTTCGAAGCCGGGGGTGCCGGTGTCGACCAGGAACGCGGTGATGAGCCGGCGTTTGCCGCGCGGCGAGTCCTCCTCGCCCGTGGCCGCGAACAGGATCACGAAGTCAGCATGGTCGGCATGGCTGATGAAGTGCTTGGTGCCGTTGATGCACGAAATCACCGCCCACCTGGCGCGGCGCTGGTCTTCATACCGCGCAGGTCCGAGCCTGCCTGCGGTTCGCTCATCGCGAGGCATTCCATGCGTTCCCCACGCACCGCCGGCAAGCAGGTAGCGCTCGCGCTGCTCGCCCTCGCAGGCCAGCAGGATGTTCGAGGGGCGCGCGACGCAGGTGCAGTGCAGCACGTAGCTCGTGTGTCCGAGCTCCTTCTCGTACAGTATCCAGCTCACGGCATCCAGGCCCGCGCCACCGACCTCACTGGGCATGTTGGCGGCGTACAGGCCGGCTGCAATCGCCCTGGCCTTCAGTTCGCGCCACAGTTCGGTCGCGCAACCTGCCGCTCTCCTCGACCTCGCGTTCGTGCGGCACGAGCTCGCGGCGCACGAAGTCGCGCGTGCTGCTGATGATCAGCTGCTGTTCTTCTGTGAGCGCGAAGTCCATCAGGTTCTCCTCAGGCGGATGCCCGGCGAGCGGCACGCAGCGCCGCGGGGCTGGCGCCCTGGGTCGCCCAGCGGTGCAACAGCTGCAGCTGCAGGCGCAGCTGCCCGATCTGGCGCGCGGCGGGCCAGTCGCTGCGGCTGGCCACGGTGCTGGCGGTGATGCCGTTGATGAAAGTCATCACCGAGCGCAGCACCTGCTCGCGAACCGGCGCCGGCCACTCGCCGCCACTCGCTCCAGCCGCGCGCGAGGCAGCGCTCGAACAGGCGCAGATACTCGCGATGCAACCAGCCGTTGATGCGCTTCAGGCGTTTGTCGGTCGGCACCTGCCCCCAGAATGCGATCCAGAAGGCGCATTCGTTATAACGCGTCTCATCGACCGGCAAGGACTCGGTGAGCACCGTGAGCAGCTCAGCCGGGCCGTCGGCTTCGCTCGGCGTGAGCCGCTCCTCGATACGACGCAGGATCAGCCGCAAGGCGGCGATGACGATGTCCTGCTTGGTGTCGAAGTAATGCGCCACCATGCCGGTGGTATAGCCCGCCTCGCGCGCGATGCGCACGATCGTCGCCTGCTCGAAGCCGTGCCGCGCCACGACCCGGCAGGCGACCAGCGCGATCTCCTCGCGGCGCTGCTCGTGATCGACGATCTTGGGCATGCTCTATCCTTTGCGGGCCAGCCGGTGCGCTGCGGGCGGCGCCGGCAGGAGCGCGTGCGCTGCTTCAAGACCAACCAGGCGCGCGCGCACGGCGCTATCCATGGGTGAAGCTCGCCCGGGTGGGGTGCTCACGTGCACATACAACTGCTCGGCCGTGGCGATGAGCGCCTCATCGCGCCGCCGGTGCAGGCTGTGGAAGAGCCGTACGCGCTTGTCGGCGACCTCCAGCACCCGGGTCGTCACGTACAACGGCTCGAGGACGCGCGCCTCGGCCCGATGCGTGAGGTGCGCTTCGACGCTGTACATCGCGCGCCCGGAGCTGCGATAGGCGTCATCGATTCCCACCTGCCTGAAGAGCGCGTCGGTCGCATCACCAAACACCTGCAGGTAGCGCGAATCGGTCATGTGGCCGTTGTAGTCGATCCATTCGGGCCGCACCTGGGTCGCGTGCTGCGGCAGCGGCGGTGCGTGCTCGGCGCCTGGCTGCGCCGGCGCGGCAGCGGCACTCTGGTACAGGCGCTCCTCCAGCGCCCGCAAGGTCGCCCCCGCCCCGATGTTGAAGTTCTTCAGCACCTGCTGGATTGCGACCAGGGTAGTCATCCCGCAGGCGCTCCAGTTCGCGGATCGAGCGGCCCGCGGCCTGCGCCTGGGTGCCGGCAACCATGGCATCGATCAGCGCCGGAGTCAGCTCCGGGGCTTCGCAGCTTGGTCCACGGCCACTTCAGACACGGTCCGAACTGCTCGAGCATGTGCCGCATGCCGGCTTCACCGCCGGCCAGGTGATAGATCAGGTTGGTTCCCATGCTGGCCCAGCGCAGACCCGGGCCGTAGACAATGGAGTCATCGAGCTCACCGGTGGTCGCCACGCCCTCGCTGACCATGTGCAGGATCTCGCGCCACAGCGCCTCCTGCAGCCGGTCGGTGAGATGGCCGGGCACCTCGCGGCGAACGGGCAACGGGTGCATGCCGATGTAGGTCATGAACGTGCTGGCGGCGTCGAGGGCGGCGGCGGAGGTCTGTCTGCCACCCACCAGTTCCACCAGCGGCAGCAGGTACACCGGGTTGAACGGATGCGCGACCAGGAAGCGCTCCGGAACCGCCATGTCGCGCTGCAGATCCGAGGGCAGCAGTCCGGAGGTGCTGGAGGCAATGACGACGTCCGGCGGCGCGTGACGACTGGCGGTGGCCAGCACCCGCTGCTTGAGTTCGAGCTGCTCGGGGATGTTTTCCTGGATGAAATCCACCTGTCCCGCCATCGCGTCGAGGTCGGTGGTAAAAGTCAGCTTGCCCTTGGGTGGCAGCGGCGCAAATGTCAGCTGCGCCAGCGCCCCTTCGGCGTTGGCGACCGCGTCGCGGATCCAGGTTTCCATCTGCGGCTTGACGTCCGCGGCGACCACGTCGATGCCGAAGTGCAGCGCGCGCGCCGCCCAGCCGCCGCCGATGACTCCGGTTCCCAGCAACCCCAGCGTTTTCACCTGCCTCATGATCACGCACCGCGTGGCGCGCCGCGCCTTTTTAATGTCGTCATAATAATATAATAAACCAGCGCCCGGCGCACGGCGCGTGCGCCGGACGCGCATGCGACCCCCGGCGGCAGCCCTGGCATGGGAGGGACCCCGCCGTCGCCCTTAAGTGAATCCCGCGTGACAGGCGCGCCGCCGCTGCGCCTGGCCCTTGAGCCGCGGCCTCGCTGGCAGCACAATCAGTCGACGGATCCCAATCACGAGCCGGAGAACGACATGGGTTTATTGGATGGATTGTTGGGCGGCGCGGTCGGCGCCGAAATGGTCACGGTGGTGAACTCCCTCATTCAGCAGCATGGCGGTGTGCAGGGCGTGGTGTCGCAACTGGAGAGCCAGGGACTCGGCGGGGTTGCGAAGTCCTGGATTTCAAATGCAGCCAACCAGCCGATTTCCCCGGCGCAGGTGCACCAGGTATTCGGCAGCGACTTGATCAGTCAGCTGGCTGCGAAAGCGGGCATGAACCCACAGGATATGGCTGCCAAGCTATCGCAGATCCTGCCGACGGCGATCGACAAGCTGACGCCCGCGGGCAGTGTGCCGACTCCGGCCAAGCCCGCCTAGCGATCCGCGCCGGGGCTAAAGACTGCGCCGCAGGGCGCTATTGCATGTGCTGGCCGCCATTGATCGCGATATTCGCACCGGTCACGAACGCGGCTTCTTCGCTGGCGAGGTAGGCCACGAGTCCCGCCACTTCCTCGGGCTTGCCGAGCCTGCCCATGGGGATCTGCGGAATGATCTTGGTGTCGAGCACCTCGCGCGGGATCGCCATGACCATCTTGGTGCCGATATAGCCTGGGGAGATGGTGTTGACCGTGACGCCCTTGCGCGCCACTTCCAGCGATAACGCCTTGGTGAAGCCGTGCATGCCGGCTTTGGCAGCCGAGTAGTTGGTCTGGCCGAAGGCGCCTTTCTGACCGTTGACCGAGGAGATGTTGACGATCCGCCCCCAGCCGCGCTCGACCATGCCGTCGCATACCTGTTTCGCCATGTTGAAGCACGAGTCCAGGTTGGTATGCATCACCGCGTCCCAGTTGACGCGATCCATCTTGCGGAAGGTCATGTCGCGCGTGACGCCGGCATTGTTCACCAGCACGTCCACCGGACCGATCTCGGCGGTTACTTTGGCGATACACGCGACGCAGGAATCCCAGTCGCTGACGTCACACGCAAAGGCGTGAAAGTTGAAGCCGCGCTCGCGCATGTCCCCGAGCCACTGCTGCGCCTTGGTGTTGGCGGGCGAATAAGTGGTGACGACCGTGTCGCCGAGCGCCGCGAGCTTGATGCAGATCGCCTCGCCCAGGCCACCCATCCCGCCGGTGACGAGGGCAATACGCTTCTTAGATTCCATGCCGATCCCCTTGATATTGTTCCAAAAAACGCCTAACGCTCCACGGCCAGCGCCACGCCCATCCCGCCGCCGATGCACAAACTGGCGAGCCCCTTCCTGGCGTCCCGCCGCACCATCTCGTGCAGCAGCGTCACCAGGATCCGGCAGCCGGAGGCGCCAATCGGATGGCCGATCGCGATCGCCCCGCCGTTGACGTTGATGCGGGACGTGTCCCAGCCCATCTCGCGATTCACGCCGATCGCCTGCGCCGCGAAGGCTTCGTTGATCTCCAGCAGGTCCAGATCCTCGACCTTCCAGCCGGCCTTGCGCAAGCACAGCTGGCTCGCCGGCACCGGACCTAAGCCCATGATGCTCGGATCAAGTCCCGCGGAGGCGTAGGCGCGGATTCGCGCCAGCGGCGTGAGCCCGAGCTCACTCGCCGTAGCGGCCGACATCATCATGACGGCCGCAGCGCCGTCGTTGATCCCCGAGGCGTTGCCGGCCGTGACAGTGCCATCGGCGCTGAACGCGGGTTTAAGTTTCGCCAGCGCGTCGGCCGTGACCCCGTGGCGCACGAACTCATCGGTGTCAAAGCGCGTCGTGGTCTTGCCGCTGACCGATTCGATCGGGATGATTTCGGCGCTGAACTTCCCGCCCTTCTGGGCGGCCTCGGCTTTTTGCTGCGAGGCGGCCGCGAACTCGTCCTGCTCGCGGCGCGAGATACCGAACTTGCGGGCGACATTCTCCGCGGTGACGCCCATGTGGTAGTGGTTATAGGCATCCCACAGGCCATCGACGATCATGCTGTCGATGAGCTTGCCGTCGCCCATGCGAATGCCGTCGCGCGAGCCGTTGAGCACGTGCGGCGAGGCACTCATGTTTTCCTGGCCACCGGCGATGACGATCTGCGCATCGCCGCAGCGAATCGCCTGCGCCGCCAGGTGCGTCGCCTTGAGTCCGCTGCCACACACCTTGCCGACCGTCATGGCTGGCACCGCGGCCGGAATGCCCGAGCCGATCGAGTGCCTGGCGCGCCGGATTCTGACCGCAGCCGGCGGTGAGCACCTGGCCCAGAATCACTTCCGAGACCTGCTCCGGCTTCACGCCGCTGGTGCGCAGCAGTGCCCGGATGACCTCGGCGCCAAGTTGCGTGGCGGGAATCTTCGCCAGCGCCCCACCGAATTTTCCCACCGCGGTGCGCAGTGCGCCGGTAATGACAACTTCGTCCATAGCAGTTCTCACAGGTGTGTGCGGCCTTTCAGGATCGTTCGCTCATGATGAACCCCGCGCAAGGTCCGTGCCAGACCTAGGCTTGGGTTGCTGACCAGACGCGACTCGCGCTGCGCGACCGGGGTGGTGGTAATACCCTGCTCCCGGAACGCTTCGGGCACGGCTGCATAGACCTCGCCGCTCGCCGCGCCATATAGGAACATGCGTCCCATGGTTTCGATTGCGCTCGTCCACCGTCTCGCCGCGAGTGCGCCAGCGTGCGCAGTCGCGCTGTTATTGACCCCGGCCGCGCGCGCTGACGAGCCCCCCGCCAGCGGCCAGCCGTTGCCGGCAGTCATCGTCCAGGCGACCGCCATCGCCGGAGCGCCGATCGACATCGACAAGGTGGCGGGAAACGTCCAGGTTCTCTCGGCGGCGGATCTGTCGCGCTCCGGATCGGCAAGCCTCACCGGAGCCCTGAATTCTCAACTCAGCAGCGTCAGCGTCAATGACGATGCCGATGATGCGTTCCAGCCCGACATCGTGTATCGCGGCTTCGAAGCCTCGCCCGTACTTGGCACCCCACAAGGTCTCGCCGTGTATCAGAACGGGGTGCGGATCAACGAGGCCTTTGGCGACACCGTCAACTGGGACCTGTTTCCGGATATTGCCATCAAGCGGGTGGAGTTGGTCAGTTCCAGCCCGGTCTACGGTCTTAATGCCCTCGGCGGCGCCATCTCAATCAGCATGAAGGACGGCTTCAGCTACCAGGGCAACGAGCTTACGTTGCTGGGCGGCTCCTACGGACTGCGCTCGGCGGCCGCGCAACTCGGCCTGAGTTCCGGGTCGCTGGGATTCTACCTCGCCGCCACGGCCCTGGATTCCAGCGGCTGGCGCGAGTTCTCTGCCGACCGGATCCGCCAGCTGTACTCGGTGTTGAGCATCCGCACCGAGCGCACGTCGCTGGATTTAAGCTACACACGGGCGGACAACCTGCTCAATGGCCAGGGTCCGGCGCCGGCGCAGGAACTGGCTGTGAACCGCTCGCTGGTCTTTACCGGCCCGCAGGACAACGCCAACAGCCTGGATTTTCTGACACTGAACGGCAGCCTGAAAGTTACCGACTCATGGTCGCTGCAAGGCGTGCTCTATTACCGTCAGTACGCGCAGAGCGTCGCCAACGGCAACACCACCAACTACACCGCCTGTACCAACACCTCCGGATCCTTGTGCCAAGCCGACGGACTCACGCCGCTCAGCAATGCAGCCGGGCAGACTCTGCCGGATATCTCCGCCGGCGGATCGGTGCTGATCGGGGAAAATGACTTTGAAGTGATCCGCACCTATGGTCGCGGCGCCGCGCTGCAGACCTCGGACAGCCAGATGATTTTCGGCCATGGCAACCACTTCACCGGCGGCGCGACGGCCGACTATGCCGCGGCGAACTTCTACAGCGGCGCCCAGCTCGGCGTGCTCAATTCGCAACTTCTGGTGTTGCCGTCTGACCTGATCGTCAACACGCCGCAGGATTCCCAGGCCGCGACGCAATTCGGCGACCCGGTGCCGGTGAGCGTGCGCTCTATTAACAAGGCGCTCGGCGCCTACGCGACCGACACCTTCGATGTCACGCCGGTTTTTTCCCTGACGGCGAGTGGCCGCTACAACCTCGCCCACGTTGACCTCGAGGATCAGCTGGGAAGCAACCTGACCGGCAACAATCGCTACACGCATTTCAACCCGGCGCTTGGCGGCGCGTACAAGGTGCTGCCCACTCTGACCGCTTACGCTGGCATCTCCGAGAACACCCGCACGCCGACAGCGAGCGAAATTGAATGCTCCAATCCGCTGCAGCCGTGCCTCCTGCCCACTAATCTATCCGGCGACCCGCCGACGCTGCGCCAGGTGGTGGCCCATACCGCGGAGCTGGGTGTGCGCGGCAGAATTGCCGACGCGTTGATCGCCGGCGACGAGCTGTCCTGGAATCTCGGCGTGTTCCGCACCCTGCTGCACGATGATATCTACGGGATTGCGACTTCGCTCAGCCAGGGGTTCTTTCAAAACATCGGTGATACCCGTCGCCAGGGGATCGAGGCCGGCATCCGCTACCACAGCAGCCGCTGGTCGTGCTTCGCAAACTACAGCTACGTGGCTGCGAGCTTTCAGTCCGCCCTGACGGTGCCCTCGCCTTCGAATCCGTTCCAGAATGCGAATGGCGACATCCAGGTCGAGCCCGGGAACCGCCTGCCGGGTATTCCCCTGCAGCGGCTGAAGGTCGGAGCGGACTACCAGCTCCTCCCCGACTGGGTGCTCGGCGCCACCCTGAACGTCGTCGGCAGCTCGTATTACGTCGGCGACGCGTCCAACCAACTGGCGCCCATTCCCGGCTACCAGATCCTCAGTCTTCACTCCTCGTACGCGCTCGCCGCAAAGCTCGAGGTGTTCGCCTCGATCAGCAATATGTTCAACAGCAGGTATGCAACCTGGGGCATCCTGAGCGACCCCACGGGGGTCGGTGCGCCCGGAATTCCGCCGACCGCGGTCAGCAACGGCCCGGGGGTCGACAACCGGTTCCTGAGCCCAGCCGCCCCGTTTGAAGCATCCGCCGGCGTGCGGATTAGATTCTGACAGCGATCAAACCCCAATCACTTGGTCGTGGGAAAGTCGCATCCTACAGCGCCTGACGATGCGAGCTGACGTCGCGGATCCGGGCGCGCGTGCAGGATGGATGTTCGAGGGCCTTCTCAGCATGCTACGTCCACTGCTTATCTGTTGTGTGCTGGCCGTCAGCGGCTGCACGAGTCTGCCCGGCCGCGATTTTCCGCGGCCGCCTCCCGTGGACATCGCGCACCAGCCCAATCCGGCTCTCACGCAGCCGTTCGCCGCTGCGGCCCGGACGCATGACGGCGCCTCGGGCTTCCGGCTGTACTCAGCCGGCGTCGACGGCTTGTTACTGCGCCTGGAGCTGATCGCGCAGGCCCGCAGCTCGCTTGACCTGCAGTACTACATTTTTCATGGCGATGAGTCCGGGCGTCTAGTCACGGAGGCGCTGCAGCGCGCCGCACAACGCGGCGTGCGGGTGCGAATCCTGGTTGACGATGCGGAAAGTGTCGCCGGTGATGAGCAGTTGCTGGCGCTCGCCGGGGAGCCTCGGGTGGCGATCCGCGTCTTCAACCCGTGGCGCTATCGCGGCCACAGTCGTTTGATTCGCGGTCTCGAGTTCGCCTTCAGCAAGAGCCGTCTGGACTACCGCATGCACAACAAGCTGTTTGTTGCGGACGGTGCAATCGCCCTGATGGGCGGTCGCAACATTGGCGACCAGTATTTTCAGGTCGATCCGGAGTCGCAGTTCGCCGATGACGATGTGTTCGTCACCGGTCCGGTGGTACCCAAGCTTGCCGCAACTTTCGAGCAGTTCTGGGACAGCGAGTTTACTGTTCCGGCGCAGGCGCTGGCCGCGCATCGCCAGGGCGACGCGGCCGACACTGCGAAGCTTGCGCGGCGCGTAACTCCTGCACAAAAAGCCAGCACCGCGGGCATGAACTACCAGCAAAAACTGGCGAGCGGCGAGCCGCTGGCGAGTCTTCTTGCGAACAG
Organism: uncultured Gammaproteobacteria bacterium; assembly: GCA_963793895.1. Taxonomy (GTDB): domain Bacteria; phylum Pseudomonadota; class Gammaproteobacteria; order Steroidobacterales; family Steroidobacteraceae; genus 13-2-20CM-66-19. The sequence goes on along the minus strand of CAWCBV010000003.1, from coordinate 12,410 downwards.
CGCGCCGTTGAGCTGGGCGAGCGCTGAACTCGCGTGCGACAGTCCGGACAAGAAGCGCGTCGCCGAAGGTGACCGCGCGGGAAGCCTGATGTTTGGGGCGGTGGCAAAGGCAATTCGCGCCACCCGGACGGAATTGCTGATGGTGACGCCCTACCTGGTGCCGAGCCCGGGGGAGCTGAAGCTCTTCAGTGAGAGTGGCGCGCCACAGCGTCGCGTGCGCATCCTGACCACCTCACTTGAGGCGACCAACGACCCGCTGGCTCAGGCGGGTTACATGCACTTCCGGGTGCCGTTGCTGCAATCCGGGGTGGAGCTGTTTGAGTTGCGTACGCACCCGCAGAGCACGCGGGGCAGCGGCCAGTCGGCCAAGATGACGCGCCATGGCACTTACGGCCTGCACGCGAAGCTGCTGGTGTTTGATCGCAGCGCCATGTTTGTCGGTTCCATGAACTATGACGAGCGCTCGCGCTGGCTTAACACCGAACTGGGTCTGATCATCAGCAGCCCGGAGCTTGCCACCCAGACCGCGCAGCGCTTCGAGGCGATGACCCAGCCCGCGAGTGCCTACAGCGTCACCCTGCAACCTACCGATTCGCGGGCCTCCCCGCGACTGCTGTGGAGTACGGAGGAACAGGGCAAACCCGTCAGCTACAAGATCGAGCCGGCCCGCAGCTCGTGGCAGAAATTCGAGGTCCACGCGTTGTCGCTCTTACCGGTTGATCGCGAGCTGTGAAGCGGCTTCCTCGTCACCGGCTGGATCTCGTAGGACAAGTCCGATCCCCTGCGCGCGTATTGCCGACATCTGTGTCGGCGTTGTCCGATTGCCGTGCAGTCTGTGACGAGCGCAAATACACCGTGTCCTAGCGATAGGACTTTCCAATGAGGTATTGCCCATGAAAATCGCAACCCTAGTCACGAGTTTGCTCCTGGCCGGCGTACTGGCCGCTCCACTCGCCCTTGCCCAGGACGCGGATGCCGACCGCTCGCATCCCAAGGCGTTCGTGAAGGACTCAGTCATCACGACCAAGATCAAGTCCAAACTGGCGGCCGAGCACATCACCAGCCTCGGACGCATCCACGTTGATACCGACGCAGATGGCGTGGTCTGGCTGACCGGCAGCGCCCGAACCCAGGAGACCATCGACCGTGCCATATCCATCGCGCGCGATACCGAAGGCGTGAAGGATGTGAAAAGCACGCTCAAGGTTCGCAAGGACGATTAGCTTTTAGAACCCGGGACGCCCGGCGCGCGCAAGCCCGCCGGCGTTTTCCGGCCTCGGTGTCCGCAACAAACTCAACCTACGGGGAGTCTCGCATGTCAATCCTTGCCTGGATCGTTCTTGGTCTCATCGCTGGATTCATCGCCAGCAAGATTGTTAATAAAAGCGGTGAAGGTGTGATTCTGGACATCGTGCTGGGAGTTGTTGGTTCAGTCGTCGGCGGATGGCTGTTCAGTGTTTTCGGCATGGCCGGCGTCAGCGGACTCAACATCTACAGTCTTGTGGTTGCGGTGATTGGCGCGGTCGTGGTCCTGTTTGCTTACCACGCGATCACCGGCAGGAAGCCAAGTCTGTAAGTTTCCGACAGCTGGCACGCCCATGTCAGACAGGTCCTACGCCCATTTCAGGCCCACGCCGCGTGCTTTGAGAGCGTCCAGGGATCATGCTTGCCGCCAACGCCGAGCGGGCGAGTTAAGGGAAAGTTGCCGGTGATCAGCGAGCCAGAATCGAGTGAGGCTGAACCGGTCGTGCTGAGCTACACGGAATTTCGCAAGCGCGAGTGTCTGCTGGCCTGGCGCCAGCGCTACAGCGAGCATGAGGCTGTGAATAGCCCGAACGGTGCGGTGACATCGAACCGCGGCCGTACTGGGTCCACTGTCGCAGCGTTGTCGGCACGCGAGTTCTGAAATGGTGGCCTCGGGCTCAGGGACGAGCCTGGGGCCGGCGAGCCCGCTGCGCCCCCGAAGTTCGATTGCACTGATATTCCTGGTCAGCGGGCTGGCTGGGGCACTGGTGTATTTCGCCCGCGGTGCCTTCATTCCAGTTGCACTGGCGTTGCTGTTCGCGCTGCTGCTTTCGCGGCCAGTTGAGGCTCTGCACAGCACGGGACTCCCGCGCAGTGTCGGTGCACTTCTGATACTGGCGATATTCCTCGGCCTGGTGGGCGGGACGGTCAATTTGTTATGGGAGCCGGGGCAGAAATGGCTGGCCGCGGCGCCACGCACTTCTGTGATCATTCAAAGAAAGCTCGGGCCGGTCGCCCGGGTAATGCATCGCATCGATGTCGTCACCAATCGAGCCGGACACCTGACTGATGCCGCCGCAACGGCGGCGCCGGCGCCCCCGAAGCTCGTAGCCGCACCGAGCGACTCCGAGGAGCTGCTCGCCGAGACGCGCGCCGCCCTGGTGGCGACGACGACGGTAGTCATTCTCACGCTATTTCTGCTCGCGGCAGGACCTCCGGTGCTGGCGCGAATGTCCGCCGCATTTGCCAGCGACGTGCACGCGACCCGCATGCTGCGGGTCATCGAGGCCGTACGCAGTGAGGTTGGCCGCTATTACGCCACGATCGGGCTGATCAACCTCGCGCTCGGCGCGGCCACTTTCGGGGCGATGACGGCGCTTGGTATGCCCAATCCGCTTCTGTGGGGTGTGCTGGCGGGTGTTCTGAACTTCATCCCGTATGTTGGCTCAACGATCACCTTGCTGGTTCTGGCGGTCGTGGCGCTGGTCTCATTCGATGGCGTTGGGCGTGTTGTGGCCGTCACGAGCACCTACCTCGCGCTTGCGACTATCGAGGGGCAGATCGTGCAACCACTGTTCGTGGGCCAGCGGCTCAAACTCAGCCCGGTCATTGTGTTTCTGGCCCTGTGGTTTGGTGGCTGGTTCTGGGGCGTGGCGGGTATCGTGCTCGCAATTCCCGCGCTGGTCGCCCTGAAGGTCGCTGCCGAGCACAGTGAGCACGGCGCGCCGCTGCTCGCTTTTCTGAGCCCCGCCAAGGGCAAGCACCTCAGCTTGAGGCGCGCCGGCCTGAAGGGCCGCCGTGCGGAGACGCAAACAGAACATGAAACGCAAACGCCCCGCATTCAAGCTGCCGGCTGATCGCCAATCAACATTGCGTGATCAACAGAATCTGAAAATGGCCCGCTCGGCCCACGCGTACGTTCGCGGCAATACCACCCAGTTTTATGAATGGCTACGGCGGCGAGGTCGTGTGGCGATTCCCGCCGGGCCACCGGTCTGGATCTGCGGTGACTGTCACCTCGGCAACCTCGGGCCGGTCGCCAATGCCGCCGGACGGATCGACATTCAGATCCGGGACCTGGACCAGACCGTGGTGGGAAATCCCGCGCATGATTTGATTCGCCTCGCGCTGTCACTCGCCACCAGCGCACGAGGCAGCGACCTTCCCGGGGTAACCACGGCTGTCATGTTGGAGGAGATGATGGAGGGTTACGAGCGCGGCCTGTCGGCGCGCGCTGTAACCAACGCGGGACAGGGCACCAGGCCCGAGGCGATTCGCGTGGTGATGAAACAGGCGATGAGTCGAACATGGAAGCACCTGGCGAGAGAACGCATCAAGGACCTCCGGCCCACCATTCCCCTCGGCGAGCGATTCTGGCCACTGGCTCACGCCGAGAAGCGGGAGATTAAAGCCTTGTTCCGCACCAAGGAGGTGCGACACCTCATCGTCGCTCTGAAGTCCCGGAAAGATGACGCCGCGGTTCGCCTACTGGACGCGGCCTATTGGATGAAAGGCTGCAGTTCACTCGGTCGTCTCAGATTTGCCGTGCTTCTCGGCGTCGGCAACCGGCGCAAGACCGAGGAACTTTGCCTGGTTGATATCAAGGAGGCCATTGCCCCTGCGGCGCCGCGTGCCGCACGCGCCAAAATGCCCCGCGACAACGCGGTGCGCGTGGTCAGGGGCGCGCGCCAGCTCGCCCCTCACTTGGGTGAGAGAATGATAGCCGCCCGCCTGATGAACCGATCCGTGTTCATCCGAGAATTGCTGCCACAGGATCTCAAGCTTGAGGTAGACCGGCTGACACACGAGGAGGCGCTCGCCGCCAGCCGCTATCTGGCAGGCGTCGTCGGTGCGGCTCACGGGCGCCAGATGGAGCCCAGGGTGAGGAAGGAGTGGCGCGCTGTTCTGAGGCGCGGGCGCTCATCTCGCCTGGACGCCCCGTCGTGGCTGTGGTCGAGTGTCGTCGCTTTGGCGTCGACCCATGAGGCGGCGTATCTTGAGCATTGCCGACGCTATGCACGTAGCCTTGGCCGCGTGTGATGCGCGTGCACCTAAACGCGCGAACGACCGACAAACAAAGTGATCACCGCTCCGATCAGGAACACCACAAACAGGATCTTGGCGATGCCAGCGGCGCCCGCGGCAATGCCGCCGAAACCCAGGACGCCGGCGATAATCGCGATGATGAAGAACACGACTGCATAGTGAAGCATGAGGCTCTCGCTTTGTGTGTAGGATACAGTGGAAGTCTGGCCTTCCGCGCGCAGGGGCGAATCGGAATCCGCGCCGAAGGCGCGTAGGACTTGTGCTACAGATGCACGGCCACGAGCCGCTAGCGTACGCAAACCACGCCGGCGGCATCGGTCGAGAAAATCTGGCGCAGGATCAGCCGGCCCGGGAATCCTCACCCTCTACGAGGCAATTCTGATTCTCCACAGCCAGACCGCGCGCATAGTCCATGGCGTCCTGCCAGAGAGTGAATTCCGCGAGAAACTGGTCGCGCCCCTTTTGGGTAACACCCCAGCGATCACCGCTGGCGTCGCACGCACAACACGGCACCTGATGTTTGTTCCTGAGGGGCGGCATCGCGCCGCCCCTGTCAAACCGATGCAACGTTGCCAGCGATCTTCTTCGTCTTTCCCGCCCGCTTCCTAGGTGGAACAATCGACTGGCGACATGCTGACATTGCGGTGCTGCCGTTCGCCGTCCCTGCAGGCCGTTAGCCGACGTAGGCGCTGACCTACCTTCACTGCCTGACGTTGAACTCGCTCCCGTCTTGCGACGTCGCCCTCGGTGTAGGACTTTGTAGGAGCACGCCTACAATGAGACAGCTGAAAGGCGTACGCTGCGCGACGGGGTAAGCCGGTACTGTCAGCGTCAGCTACGCGCTCACCAGCCCTGTGGAGGCTCAATGCCAAGCGTTCTCATTGCCGATGATCATGCGGTTGTGCGCGCCGGACTGCGACACTATCTGGAGCAGGACCATTCGATCGACGCGATTGGCGAAACGGCGACCGGCGCCGAAACACTGCAGCAGCTGCGCGATGGCAATTGGGATCTGGTCATTCTTGATATCAACATGCCAGATCGCAGTGGCATCGACATTCTGCGGCATATTCGCTCCGGCCACCCGAGCACGCGCGTACTGGTAATGAGCGGTTTTTCCGAGAAACAATACGCGATCAATGTGCTGCGCGGCGGCGCCTCTGGCTACCTGTCCAAGGACCAGGCCCCGGAGGAACTCATGCGGGCGGTTCACACGGTACTGGCCGGGCGTCGTTTCATCAGCGCGGCTTTAAGTGAAATGCTGGTCAGCGCTCTGGATGAGCCGACCGACCAGCCGCTGCACGCAGCCTTATCGCAGCGCGAGTTTCAGATTCTGTGCAAGCTGGCGGTCGGCCGCTCCGTTTCGGAAATCGCTGCGGAACTCTTTATCAGCGTTAAGACCGTCAGCACCTACCGCGCACGCGTGCTGGAGAAGATGAATCTCGATACCAATGCAGATCTCACCACCTACGCACTGCGTAACGGCCTTGTTCAGTAGCCCTGGGGTATTTGAGTCAGCGATCGCTGACAGCTCAGCAGGTTCAGGACCGGCATTCCCGTGCCGGTCGGCGGGCTACCCTTTGCATGGCAGTGGGCGATATGAGGCGCCCCACGATGTGCCCTCCTCGTGAGGAGCACATGCACCGAATTGCTTATGTCGAATAGCCCGTCCTTACGTGTTCTGCTGGTCGAGGATTCTTCGCTGCTTGCGGCGCGTTTGTCCGAACTCATTCGGCGCCTGCCCGATGTGGACTTGATCGATACCGTCGAGTCCGAGGCCGAGGCGGTGAATCGAATCACGACGTCCCCTCCCGACGTCCTGATACTCGACCTGCACCTGCGCAGCGGCTCGGGTTTCGGGGTTTTGCGCTCACTCGCGCGTGACAAGGTCGCCCCGCGGCCCAAGGTCGTCATACTCACCAACTTCGGCCTGCCGGAATACCGGCGCGAGGCGGAATCGTTCGGTGTGGAGGCATTCCTCGATAAGTCGCGCGACTATTTTCAGATCCCGGCGCTGCTGCGGGAATTTGCGAAAGAGCGCATCGAGCCCGGCGCACACTAGCGCATCAGAACCCAGCCGCCTCTAAGCGGGCGCTGCGGCCGTAACCCGCGCAAGCGGCAGTCGCGCCTCCACCTGCGTGCCACCCGCCGCCAGCCGGCTGATACGCAACTCCCCTCCAAGAGCAGTGGCGCGATGGCGCATCGCGGCCAGGCCGTGCGACCTCAGTGCCTCACGCCGCTCGTCCGACAGCCCCACGCCGTCGTCGCGGACCGCGATGACCAGTGATTCCGCCTGTGTCTCGATCGATACCTCAACGTTACTGCGCCTGCGCATGCTTGATGATGTTGGTCAGGGATTCCTGGACAATCCTGAATATTGCAATCGAGGCTTCGGGAATCAGATTGAGTTCCTCGCGGGGATAGTTCTCGATGCAGCGCAATCCAGCCCGTCCACAGGAGTCCGCCACCTGCCAGCGCAGCGCCGGAAGCAACCCTAAGTTATCAAGCAGCGTCGGGCGAAGATTCTCAACGACGCGGCGCTTCAGATCCACGCCCTCCTGCAGAGCATCCTGCACGCGCTTGAAATGCGCCGCGAGCTCCGGGTCGGCGCCCGCCACTCGCTCCTCGATCCAGGAGACGTCCATCCGGGCGGCGACCAGTAAGCCTCCGAGTTCGTCGTGCAGCTCGCGCGACAGCGCGGACCTTTCTTTCTCCGCCATCGACTGCAGATGAGTGGAGAGCTCTGTCAGGTCCTCGGTGCGCTTCTTTACGACGCGCTCCAGCTGCGCCTGCCGCTCGGCCAGCTGCTGCGCTTCGCGCTCTTTCGAAGCTATGTAACGCAGCACCAGTCGCCGCAGAAGCAGCACGAGAAACAGGCTGGCTGCGAGCGCCGCGCTCGTGACCGCGAGACTCAGCCACCGATCGCTGCGCCACGAGCGACTCGCGTCCAGCATGTCATCAGTCTCATCTTCCTGGATCTGTCGGACGCGATCGGCGATTTGCTCCATGGTCCGCTGACCAACATCGGTGCGAATCAGCGCGACGGCGGCGCTGCGCCCCCGGTCGCGGTACAGCACCAGCGTGTCATCCATTTCGGCGAATTTAGCGCGACTGAGGCGGGCGATCTCCTCAACGTTTGCCCGCACGCGTGGCTCGGCCGTGCTGAAAGCGGCGCCAAGCTCCTGCAGGTCGGCAGGACTCTTCGCGACCGCCTCCTGGTAGGGCACCAGGTAAGCCGGGTCGCCGAGCAGAATGTAGCCGCGCTGTCCGCTCTCCGCCTGTCTTAGTAACTGCAGCAACTCAGTCGAGGCGTTCTCGCGCCGCGCGGCTTGTTCTACCCGGCGGCTTGCGGCTGCGAGCTTGCGCTGGCCCGACTCGGCTGCGACAAACAGGCCGATGACGGTAGCCAGCAGTAAGCCAACCAACAGCAGTTGGCGAGCGGCTGAATTCATGAGTGATCAGCAGGAGGCCGTTAACCCGCGCTCATGACAGCATAGCCTGATCGTCGCGGACACCTGCTGGCGAACCGGAGCGACCGCCCTCCTCCCCCCAACGCTGCATCGCAGCGTTCGAGTACTCGCGGGCACGCATGACCCGGCTGCGCTGAACGCAATACCAGACAGCGAATGCGGTCGCCAGCAGGGTCAGAATCACTGCGCGCACAGTGACACTCCTCTCAACGCGCTGGATGATCGGCGCGACCTCGCGGTTTCGCCGCGGCCAGCATGCTGGACAGGTCCTCCGCGTGCTCCTCTTCCTTGGCCAGGATCTCCTCCAGCATCCGCTTGGTCGTGGGATCGCGCGGGCCGATATAGGTGATCATTTCCTTGTAGGAATCGATCGCCACGCGCTCCGCAACCAGATCCTCCCTGATCATGTCATCCAGGGAGTCGCCCGCGACGTACTCGGCGTGGCTGCGCTCGGCCAGCCCGCGAGGATCGAAGTTCGGTTCCCCATCCAGTTGCACGATGCGCGCGGCGATCAGGTCGGCGTGCCCCTGTTCCTCCTGCGCATGCGTGAGAAACTCCTGCTTTACCGCCTCGGCCTGCACTCCATCCGCCATGAAGTAGTGGCGACGGTAGCGCAGGGTACAGACGATCTCGGTTGCGAGCGCCTCGTTGAGAAGCCGCAGCACCGTCTCGCGATCCGCGGCATACCCTTCGGTCACCGCTCCGGCCTCGATATGCTTGCGGGCCCGCGCGCGCAAGGTTGCGATGCTGCTGAGTTCATTGCCATTGCCGTTTTCTTTGACGTTCACGCTGTTCTCCGATTTCGGTGCAAAACAAACCTGCTGATTAATTGGATCCACGGCGGCCGCAGCAGTGCCGCGGTAAGGGCCGTCGAGGCCAGCGAGCGCGCCGACACGTGCGCCATCAGCCATCGAAACGTCGCGCTGCGCGGAAACCCTCCGTTTGCTTGTGCCCCGGACGGGTTGAGCGCCGCCCGCAACTCCTCACGGTCGCGGCGCAACGTCAGCAGCGCGGCCTGCGCCCTCGGATCTGGAACTTGCACTCTCACGAGGCCCCTGCCCGTTCTCGTTCGAGCAATTCCTCGAGCAGTTGCCGGTCCTTGGCCCATTCACCGGCTGTCTGCGGCAGAACCCCGGGCGCGCTGGCGGTGAGCAGCCTCAACCTCCAGAAGGCAGCTGCCGCGATCGCCAGGAACAATCCAAGCAGACTCGCGATCACCCAGTAGTGCGCCGCCGTGTCCCACGTCGCCGCGAGCAGCCACACACACCCCATCAGGACCGCAAACACCAGTGCGCACGCCATCACCGCGGCGGCCAGCAGGCGCTGCCCGAGCGCTGCCGAGGCTGCGTCAAGATCGCTCAGGATCAGGTCCGTGTACGCACCGGCATGACGGACAGCGATTGAAGCGACGGCGGACAGGCGCTCGATCATGGCTGTGGAGCCGCGGCTAGCGGCGCGCCAGCAGAAAACCCACGGCCACTCCGGCGAGCGCCGCGATACCGATGGCTTCCCAGGGCTGGTTGCGCACGAAACGGTCGCTGGCCTCGATGGCCTCGCTGGCCTGCCCCTGGACCTGCTCGACGCCGCCCGCAATCGCCTTCTTGGCCGTCGTGACGGCGGCGGCGACCTTGGAGCGCAGCCGCCGTACCTCGGGGTCCGCGGCATCGCTCACCCGGCTCATCAAGTCCTCGACGTCCGCAATCAGGTTTTGGACTTCCTCACCGGCGACCGACCCGGCATGTTGTGCTGCCTCGCGGGCCGCGCCGCGGATGGTGCGCGGATCCGCACGATTGGATTCATTACCTGTCGTTTCCATATTCTCGCTCTCCTTAGATAGGGTTCCGGGCGATGTCCCGCCCAATTTTGTACTATCCACCGGTCCTGACGCCGGGTCGGTCGGGGGCGTAGCTAAACACGCGTAGGACCTGGGCTACAGCGGCCGCACACCAGCATATGACGCGTAGTGCCGTGTAGGAAGCCCCTGACCGCTAACCCGCTCCTCGGCTGACGTCACGTCGCGCTGCTGACTGTCCTCAAGGCGGGGACCATGCGCCTATGCTCCCGGCCGCAGATTCCCGCTAGGTTTAGGTTTCCGCTGCCGTGCGAGGAGGTCTCATGTCAGAAGCCGCATCAGTGTCACCTCTTGCCAGAGCCGGCGCCGCGCGCGCGCGCAGCACGGAGTTGGTCCGTGAACTGCGCATCGCCGCAATGGAAGGCGACGAAATGCGCATCACTCACCTGCTGTCGGAACTGTTGCGCTCCAAGGGACTGTCGCGGGGACAGAGGATTGCGCTGCAGCAAAGGGCACTGCTGAACCTGGTGCACTCATTGCGCTCAGCGGCGCTCAACGATGATCTGACGGGTCTGTACAACCGCAGGAGCTTCCTGCAAATCGGTACACGCCTGCTTGATCTGGCGGCGCGGGACGGAAAGCCAGCCTACCTGGTTTATTTCGGAATCGACCAATTGGCGAGGATCAACCAGGGACTCGGGCGCGCGGCGGGTGACATTCTCATCCGGCAGACGGGGAATCTCCTGCGCGACCTGTTCCCAAGGTATGGGGTGTACGAGGTGCTCGGCCGGCTGCAAAGCGACGAGTTCGCCGCCTTGACCACCAGCGAGCAGCATGGCTCGCGGCAGGCCATCTTGCTGCGGGTCCGCAGGCCACACCGCAGCAGTGCCATACCCGCGTTGACGCTAAGTGTCGGCGTTGCGCGGTTCAATCCGCAGCGCCCCGTGGACATCGACGAACTGCTGCAAAGTGCCAGACAGGCCATGAACGAACCGCTCCGGCCCGTCACGCTGTCCGAGCAGTCTTGCCTGCCGGCCTGAGGTTGAAACGGCGGCGCCGTCAGGGACGACGGCGCGGCCAAGGACGCAGCAGCGGTGCCGGCTCTTTAGTGAGCGGCGCGTGCCCGCCGGCCGCCTTTCGCGCCCGGGGTTTCTTGCGTGGCGCCGCGTCCGGATCCGGCAGCGGCTGGGCGGCATCCACAGCCGCTGACGAGCCCGCAGGAATCGGAATCTTCATGCGAATCCGCGTGCCGGAACTGTCTGAATCGATGGACAAGGTACCGCCAAACTGACGCAGCCGCTCGTGCATGCCCGCGATACCGACGCCGGACCCACTGGACTTCAGCCGCTGCAACGTTTCCCGCGACATGCCGTTGCCCCAATCCTCAACCGTCACCGCAATACGATCCGGGTGGCGAGCAATGCGGATCGCAGCAGTCTTGCTGCCCGAATGACGATGAATGTTTGTCAGGCATTCCTGCACGGTCCGAAACACCACCAGCTCCATGTCGCGCGGCAGTCTGCCGAAATCCTCCGCGATATCGAGGCTGATCCCAAGTGCCGTGCGCTCGGCAAGTCCGCCGACATACCAGCTCAGCGCGGACGCCAGACCGATGTCATCCAGCAGCGGCGGGTGTAACAGGTAGGAGGTCGTGCGGATCTCCTGCTGCAGCTGTCGCAGCGATTGTTCGACCACTTGCGCATCGGGCAGCAGCTCCGGCGCCAGGCGCTCTGCCTTGTCGATCAGTTGCGCAAGATCCATGCCCATGACCGTCAGCGTCTGTCCGGCGCTGTCGTGCAATTCGCGGGCAATGTGCCGGCGCTCGTCATCCTGAGTGCGCAGTAACCGCCAGGAAAGCTCGCGCAGCTGCGCCGCCTGCCTCAACACCTCGGCATTTCGCGCCTCAACCTCCCGGGTTCGCGCCTGCACCTGCGCGTCGAGGGTCTGCGTGGCAGCGACGCTCTGCGCCATGAGCGTGACGTTCCCGTTCCTCAGCCTGCTTGCGCGCCGAAACATCGCGTGTCACGGCCAGCTGAACCATCGCGCCGTCGGTGTTGCGCATCGGCGCCGCGTGCGTTTCCATCTGCCGCCGCCGGCCGTCAAAGCCGATCACCTCGAACTCGAGCGAGTCCTTCTCGCCAGCACAGACTCGCTCGTTAAAGGCCCGGAACCTGTCCCGGTCCTGCTCGGCAACCATGTCGTAGACACATCTGCCGACCACCACCTCATTGGTGTTGCCGCCGAGAACTCGCACGCCGCCTGAATTCATGTGCAGCAAAGTGCCATCAGCCGCCACCACGTTCACGCATTCCGGATTCATCTCCACCATCGCCCGAAAACGCTCCTCGCTCTCCTGCAGTGCCTGCCCGGCGTGCCGCTGCGCCGTGACATCGCGCGCCACGGTCGAGGCGCCGATGGCGCGCCCGGCGGCGTTGCGCACTGGAGAGATGGTGAGCGACACGCTGATTCTCGCGCCGTCCTTGGCCGTCCTGACGGTCTGGAAACGATTGATGCGCTCGCCTCTGCGCAGCCGCTCAAGTAGCTCTGCCTCTTCATTGCGGCGCTCAGGCGGAACGATCAGGGTGATCTCCTGACCAATGGCTTCGCCGGCGCTGTAGCCGAAGATGCGTTCGGCGCTCTTGTTCCAGGAGGTAATAACGCCATCCAGACTCTTGCTGATTATCGCGTCATCTGAAGAATCAACGATGGCCGCGAGAAGGTCGATCGGTTGTTCCCCGCGTTCAAACGCCGCCTCCTCATCGACTACCTTCTCGATGATCGGCAGGAGCTTGCGTGCCAGGTCTGATTTGGAGACAAAGCCGCGCGCACCCGCCTCAGCTGCCTGTCGTGAGAGAAGA
>CAWCBV010000002.1:0-1586853 GCA_963793895.1 uncultured Gammaproteobacteria bacterium | reverse complement strand
TCCGGCCGTCCGTAAGTGCTTAGATCAAGGGGACTACCAGCGCGCCGCACGACTGTTTTTTGTCGCAGGCGTCTGGTCGATTCGACGCACTGCGTGTTCTTGACATTACCGCGCAGCAGGCCATACCAGCACTTGAGTTCCTCAATCTTGGACAGGTTGATGAAAAGACCGCAGCGCAGTTCAAGTCCGCGGCGAAGGAGATCGCTGGTACTGACCAGGCGATTCTCCTGTGCGCTCAAATTCGTAAGCTGGGGCCGCCCCAGCTACCAACCTACCTATATGACTCAGCACGGAATGAGCGCCTTAACTGGCAGTGGCGGCGGACTCAAGCAGCACTTCAAAGCATCTGCGGCCTGGGACACTGCGCTTACTGATTACTTGCACTGCCCGAAGGCACCTTAGAGGAGTCGCTCACTGCAATGACGCCTAACAATCGTTGGAGGGTGCCGTGATGTGCCGCAGTGTCGCCGCGGGCGCGGGAAGACAGCGCGCGCCCGCGAGCACTCGATCGGGGTTTCCTTGTGTCTGGGCCTCTTCCATCTTACCGTTAGGCAACCCTATGAAACCCGGCTAATTTTCCCAATTTTTTGCTCCAGTGGAGGGGTAATTGTTCCAGATGGATAGCTCCATTGCGCAAGACACTTCGAGCGGGCGGTGTGCCTAGCGCCACCTCCCCCTAAAGGTTCCGAGATCTGACTGCTTCGTCTACCCCTCTAGAGGCAAAACGCCTTGGGCTGACTGGGCGTGTTGGCGTTCTCTCATGTTTATCTGATGTGAATGGACACGCTCAAAACAGAACCATCGTTGAACCTTCGAAATACCATGTCAGAGCCAAAAGCTGCAACGCTGCTTTCTCAACGGCCACTCTCCGAGATTCCCTCGGACTGGGCTGTCACTGGCGGTCCTGACAAGCCGTATCGAATCGGAATGATATTTGAGCTGACCAACAAGCCCTCGGTACCGAAATTTGACAGAGTACAACTACGTTTACTGTCAGAGCTACGGGGATACCAGGACCGTAGGTTGCCTAACAAACGTTGGAGGGGGCCGTGAAGCTCGGTAGTATCGCCGCGGGTGCGGGAAGACAGTGTGCACCCGCGGCTCCAATCGGGCGCTTCTGTGCGGCCCCTCAACTTCACCGTTAGGTTCCTCTGGAAACGCCTTCGCAAGGCGGTTGCGCTGGCAGGTTATTGTAGCTACAATAACCTATGCGCCTAACCTTCGATCCGGCCAAGCGCGCTAAGACCTTGGCGGAACGGGGGCTCGATTTCGCAGACGCCGAGATTGTCTTTGCCGGCGTTACTGTGGAGGTTGAGGACACGCGCAAAGACTATGGCGAAACCCGCATCATCTGTTACGGCCATCTCCAAGAACGCCTGGTCGTCGTTGGTTACGTCCCACGGGGTGCGAGTCGCCACATTTTCAGCATGAGGAAGGCCAATGCCCGCGAACAAGAACGCCTCGCGCCGTACCTTGAAATCTGATCTCGCTCGGGTGGACGCCCACGTCGTCAGTGCCAAGGAATACCGTGAGCTCCCGCAACTCACGTCAGACATGCTTGCACGCGCCAAGGTGAAGAAAGGCGGCCGTCCGCGTTCACTCAACCCCAGAAAGCTCATCTCGCTTCGCCTTCCTGCGGATGTCATTGCGCGCTGGAAGGCAACGGGCCCGGGTTGGCAAACGCGCATGGCCGAGCGCCTCGGCAAGGCGCGGTGACGGAACCTAACAATCGTTGGAGGGGTCCGTGAGGCTCGGTAGTGTCGCCGCGGGTGCGGGAAGACAGTTTGCACCCGCGGCTCTGATCGGGCGCTTCTGCGCGGCCCCTCAACTTCACCGTTAGCGGGCACGCCTGGTGCTTCGCAGCTTACATTTCGTAGCGGTACGCGGACGAGCGAGCGACTGCAGCCTCAGGACCACGGACCTTCGTTGAAGCGAAAGAGTCTGGCGGCCCAACGTCACTGAGCGCAACTACAGCAGCGGCGTATTCGCTTGGGCTGCTCGCTGGAGTCAGTGTCTATCGCACACACTGCGACATCATACGACTCTCATTCAGACGATCGTACGAGAAATGAAACGAACATCCTCTTCGAAAAGATCGCGGACCAATTTCGAGACTCGACATGCTGTACGAGGACATCCTGGTCACGCCCGAACATCCCGAGGCAAGCGTAAGGCACATCGTACGCGGCGTGGTCCGAAGCGGCTAAAGGTATCCCGCCTAAGGCGTCGGTGTCACTTCGCATTGACGTTGACGTGCTGGCCTGGTTCAAGGCCCAGGGAACTGGGTACCAGACTCGCATCAACGCGATCCTGCGGGCTTATCGGGAGCTGCTGCCCGCTAACAATCGTTGGAGGGGTCCGTGATGCTCGGTAGTGTCGCCGCGGGTGCGGGAAGACAGTGTGCCCCGCGGCTCTGATCGGGCGCTTCTGTGCGGCCCCTCAACTTCACCGTTAGGCGCGCAGGAGTTGCACATGAGCGATCGGCGTCCGCGGCTGCTTGCACCGGGCGGGCTTGTTATCGGTGCCATTCTTGGCATGGCTGGCACATTTGTGCCGTCCGCCTGACTGCGTGGGCTCCTTTGGGGGCTTGACGGAATCGCTCCGATTGCCGCAACCGCACTGCTCACAATTCAGCATTCCCGGCGAGGAAACGACGTTGTAGCGGCGGGATTTCTGATCTTCGTCGTAGGCGAGACACTGATTCTCTCTGGCGCTGCTATGGATCTCGCGGCCGTCGGTCCTGTGTTTGCTGCGGAGAGTCGGCCTATGGGCTGCCTCGCTAGCCCTCGTGAGCGCACCTAAAGTCATGCCTTCTTGGGTGAGAGTCGTTGCGGCTGTCGCCGCGCTGTTGTTCGCGGCCGTGGCAGTGCAAGTCTTCATGGGACGCGCGCTGACGCCGCGTCCCACCCGTTACCCTTCTTCGCTTATCCCTTCCTGGCAGTCACTCTGTTTGGCTGGGCCTGGGTGGATTACCGCAATGCCGCCTAACAATCGTTGGAGGGGTCCGTGAGGCGCGGTAGTCTCGCCGCGGGTGCGAGAAGGCAGTGTGCACCCGCGGCTCTGATTGGGCGCTTCTGTGCGGCCCCTCAACTTCACCGTTAGAGCGCAGGAGACGCCTTGGTGGGCTTCTTGGCTCTGCTGTTACTGCTTCCAGTCGCGGTACGCTTCTGGTCAAAACGGCGGAAGCCGGCGATTTCTCGGACACTCACAGGCGTTGCGTTTGGGGCTTAATCTCTCCTATTAGCTTGGGACTCTACGCAACATACTTCCTCGGGCCCTTCTTCATCGTCACAGGCATGTCGGGCCTTCTCTCGACTCTTTTTCACGGTGCACCGAGTTACTATCTGTGCGTATGGAGCGGCCTCGTCAAGACCGGGGTGGTATCTGGCTCTGGGAACTTGGCTGTCGAGGCCGTCAACGGGCTCCTCTGGGGAGCGGTCTATGGAGGCGTCGGCGCTGTGATTGATCGACTTAGCAGTCCGCGGCCTGCGCTCTAACAATCGTTGGAGGGGTCCGTGAAGCGCGGTAGTGTCGCCGCGGGTGCGGGAAGACAGTGTGCACCCGCGGCTCTGATCGGGCGCTTCTGTGCGGCCCCTCAACTTCACCGTTAGAGGGCACCCCGGCTCAGCTTATGCGCAAGATCATGCGTTTTCTGGGCTTGTGGTTCATTTCCTCACTCGATGGCGGGAGCGTTTGCGCTCCTGTGGATCTGGCCCTGGCACCCGCATTCAGGTCTCGGTTGGTGCCTACTCGTGATTGGGGCCCTCCCCGTGACGGCCATTGGCGAGTATCTTTTCGACCGCATCATTTTTCGGAGTTGGCTGGGTGCGCGACTCGATGCGCTGGGTTCTGGCGTGTCGGCTTCAGCGCTGAGAATTGCCTATGTCCTCATCTGCGTTCTCGCCATCGGCGCTCGTCGCCGTGTGTGCCTTCGCTTGGCTCAACAGAACGGGGTGGCTGGGTGCCCTCTAACAATCGTTGGAGGGGTCCGTGAGAGTCGGTAGTGTCGCCGCGGGTGCGGGAAGAGAGTGTGCACCCGCGGCTCCTGTTCGGCCGCTCTCGAACCGACCGAAGAGCTTCGTTCGCCTTGCCCGCGGCCTACGCTCTCGCGCGGCCCCTCAACTTCACCGTTAGAGGTCATGGATGGTCTATCCGATGGCCAGCGCATCAGCTCGGCGACGTGGTCACTATCGACCGTACTCACCAAGGGACGGTGGTTGGCTGCATCGATGAGGGGGTCTATCTTCCTCCCCATACGAAGGAGCAGTGGGGCTTCCTGGCCCACGGGGTCTTAATCGACACTAGCTTTGGTGGAGTCGTGCACTACCCTGTCAAGATCGCTTGATTCGGAACCTGTGGAGCTGGTGAGGCGGCAGCCATGACTCTAACAATCGTTGGAGGGGTCCGTGAGAGGCTCGGTAGCTGTCGCCGCGGGTGCGGGAAGACAGTGTGCACCCGCGGCTCTAATCGCGGCGCTTCTGTGCGGCCCCTCAACTTCACCGTTAGGGGTCACAATGAAACGCAGTGCCTATCCCTTGGTATTGCTCCTCGCGACAAGCGCAATCGCACTGGCGCAACAATCGGCGCCGCCTCCAGCGAAGTTCCCTACAGCGAAGATCACGATGGAGCAGCTCGAGACGTATAAGTCTGAGATTGAGGCGATACCTGACATTCAGTGTCGCGACATTTGGGCACACCAGCGTCAATGTAGCTCCGAAGCTCAATTCACAATGTGGACTTTCACCCTTCCGGGACATCCCGCGCATCCAGCGGTGTCACGCGGCGTCATGCTCATGCAGCACACGGACCAGGGCTCGAGAGTTGGAATTGATCGTTCGGGGCACTATGCGGGCGATGGCGCGGCGTATTCAGCTTGGATGAAAGAGTTCCACGTTGTCGATCAGAAGCAGGTGGCGCAGTGGCAAACGATACTCCAGCCCAAGTGACCCCTAACAATCGTTGGAGGGGTCCGTGAAAGTCGGTAGTGTCGCCGCGGGTGCGGGAAGAGATTGTGCACCCGCGGCTCCAATCGGGCGCTTCTGGGCGGCCCCTCAACTTCACCGTTAGGAGTCGGCGCTGAACTCTTACGTCAAAGGCACTCTTTGCGTCGTCTCAGGGATAGTCTGGGCGGCGATAGCCCTGCGGTGGGTTCCAGACACGGACGTTGGGGTTGCGATCATCCTGATTCCCTTCGGAGTCCTGGTAGTGGCGGGCGCATATCTAATTGGCATGTATCGCATCAAGAAACTGCGGGAGTAGCTTCGCTTGCCTCGCGTAGACATTGAAACCGTGGATGGGCCGACTCCTAACAATCGTTGGAGGGGTCCGTGATGCTCGGTAGTGTCGCCGCGGGTGCGGGAAGACAGTGTGCACCCGCGGCTCTGATCGGGCGCTTCTGTGCGGCCCCTCAACTTCACCGTTAGAGTACGCAACCAGATTCGACTATGCGGCGAAAGCGACCAGCATTGAGAACCAAGGCAAAGACCCTTCGTTTGAAGCTGCAAGAGCACGCGCGGGCAATTTGTAAGGTTGTCACTGGCGCTATCGGTTGGCACTGCGTTTGTCGCACGTGCGGCTGTGCTTAACACCTTCGCCCTGTGTTTGCGCCTGCAGTTCCGCGCGCGCACAGTAGGCTTGTTGGGGCGTCCTCTAACAATCGCTGGAGCGAGCGCGCGGTCAGGCCTGGTAAGGCTCACTGATATGTCGATGTTCTGGATAAAGTGCCTTCGTTTGGCGCCGCAAAGACCGCGCGTCGCTCAGCTTCACCGTTAGAGCGCCGAACTGAACAGCTCTGAAGCTTGCCGAAGCGCAGCACTCCGTGAGAACCTCGCTCATCGGTTTATTGCATCGTCGTGCTGCGTTCTACTGGTGTTGGTGCTCTCCTCGAAGCACCGTGTTACGTGCAACGTGGACGCCTGTGTGTTGCAGCCGCTCGTCGCATGGTCTCTTGCAGCTTCGTTTGCGCCAGCGCACGGTTCGACGCCTAACAATCGCTTGAGCGAGCGCGCGGTTAGGCTCGGTGAGGCTCACTGATATGTCGAAGTCTGGATAAAGTGCCGTCGCTTGGGCGCCGCAAAGTACCGCTGCGTCTGCTCAGCTTCCCCGTTAGAGGCCTGGCTACGAGGCCACCGCGCCCTTTGCACTCCACGCGCTCGCAGCGTGGCGTCTGGCCATTTGGGCACTTTACATGCTCACAGATGTGGCTCATGCGTTGTTTTATCCACAGTGCGCGATTCGGTTGGCGCATTCAAAGCGTGTTCGAAGCGGCTTTGCTCTATGCGCAGTTGACTTGGGCTATGCCTCTCGTTCCGTGGCCCGCATGAGGCGTCGGTTGAGTCCTTTCGTGGTGCTGGAGCGCAACATGAGTTACTGAACGGTCGCATAAACTGCGTGTTTCGCCCGCTATTCCTCATCGTCATGGGACTTCTCTTGTCCGTGTACGGCGCGATCTTGCCGGTTGAACAGTTTGAGTTCCTCCTCGTTGTGCGTTCGTGTTTTTGGCGTCGTCGCTTCGTGCGCAACCGTAGCCCTACTCCCTGAAAGTCGCGACAGTGTCCGTGGCGCTCTAACAATCGTTGGAGGGGTCCGTGAGAGCTCGGTAGTGTCGCCGCGGGCGCGGGAAGACAGTGTGCGCCCGCGGCTCTGATCGGGCGCCTCGCGCGGCCCCTCAACTTCACCGTTAGGTGTCGCATTCAACATGACACGCATTGACTCTCTCAATTGAACTTTCCAGTTGGGCCCCGGTGCTTTGGCCTCTAGTCCCCCTTGCCGTGATCCTCATATTCATGCGTCGGCGCCTCCGAAATCCGACTGCATTTTTCTTCTTTGGATGGCTGATATGCATCGGTATCACCCACGTAGTGGGCCTAACTCTGTCGATTCTCTACCTCCACGCAACGAGGTCGGTCAGCATTACCATGGAGAATCTTTTTATTGAGACGTTGCGATACACGTGCGTCGTGGTATTGGCCTCGGCGCTACTCATCGCGCCCCCCGTATGGTGGCTGCACCGGGTGCTAGTGTCCGCGGCGACACCTAACAATCGTTGGAGGGGTCCGTGATGCTCGGTAGTGTCGCCGCGGGTGCGGGAGGACAGTGTGCACCCGCGGCTCTGATCGGGCGCTTCTGTGCGGCCCCTCAACTTCACCGTTAGGCGCCATGTCGTCCTTCCCATTCTTTGCAGCGCTCATGGTAGTCGCGACCTTTTTCACGTTCGTGGTGTTCTGTTTGGTTACAGCTAACCGCACTTCGGCGCCACAGACACGTCAGCTTCCTACTACTTATTGATCGGGACAGGTTGCGGTCTACTCTCAGCGGGAATTGGCATGCTCGGGCGCTGGCTGGGGGCAGTCGCGGCATTTCCGACTTTCTTCTACTACGTCCCCGGGCTTCTTCTGCTTGGTCAAATGGTGCTGGCCATTTGGGGTACCGTATTGCTTTTCCGGTCCTACGGAGCGCTGAGTGACGCGGCAGGGGTGCGTCGGGGCAACGCGGATCATGGCGCCTAACAATCGTTGGAGGGGTCCGTGAAGCTCAGTAGTGTCGCCGCGGGTGCGGGAAGAGAGTGTGCACCCGCGGCTCTGATTAGGCGCTTCTGCGCGGCCCCTCAACTTCACCGTTAGACGCCGGAGCAGGCATGAGTTACGACCTCATGGTCTTCGACCCCAGCGTGGCGCCCCGAGATCCCGCTGATTTCAGGCGCTGGTACGACCGACAGACCGAGTGGTCGGAGAGCCACAGCTACAACGACCCAGCCGTGGCTTCTCCGGCCCTCCAGGCGTGGTTTCATGACATGCGGGCGTTCTTCCCGGCAATGAATGGACCTTTTGCGTCACATTCGGATGACTCGCCCGTGACCGATCACTGCATTGGCAAGCACGTCATTTACTCAGCATTTGCCTGGTCTGTGGCCGAGAGCGCTTACCTAAAGACGCGTGAACTCGCGGTCAAGCACGGGTTAGGCTTCTACGATGTAAGTGGCGACGGGGGTGAGATTCTGTTCCCTCCGTTTGATCCGGCGTCTAACAATCGTTCGAGGGGTCCGTGATGCTCGGTAGTGTCGCCGCGGGCGCGGGAAGACAGTGTGCACCCGCGGCTCCAATCGGGCGCCTGCGTGCGGCCCCTCAACTTCACCGTTAGAGTACGCAACGAGATTCGACTGTGCAGCGAAAGCGCCAAGTGTTGAGAATCAAAGCTAAGACACTTCGCTTGAAGCTGAAGGAGCACGCGCGGGCGATTTGTAAGGTTGTCACCGGCGCTATCGGTTGGCACTGCGTTTGTCGCACCTGCGGCTGTGCTTAACACCTCGGCCCGTGTGTGCGCCTGCAGTTCCGCGCGCGCACAGTAGGCTGGTCGGGGCGTCCTCTAACAATCGCTGGAGCGGTCGCGCGGGTAGGCTGGGTGAGGCACGCTGAAATGTTGATGTTGTGGATAAAGTGCCCTTGTTTGGCGCCGAAAAGACCGCGCGCCGCTCAGCTTCACCGTTAGGCGCCGAATCTGAACAGCTTTGAAGCTTCCCTGGAGCGCAGCACTCCGTGAGAAACCTCCTCATCGGTTTATTCATCGTCGTGCTCGTTCTACTGGTGTGGGCTCTCCTCAAGATCCTTACGGGCAACGTGGACACATAGGTGTGTGGCAGCACGCACGTCCATGGTCTCTTGCGGCTTCGTTTGCGCCAGCGCACGATTCGACGCCTAACAATCGCTGGAGCGAGCGCGCGGTTAGGCTCGGTAAGGCTCACTAATATGTCGAAGCTCTGGATAAAGTGCCGTTGCTTGGCGCCGAAAAGACCGCGCGTCGCTCAGCTTCCCCGTTAGGCTGCCGGAGGTATGCCGTGCCGATTCCCAGCTCACGAGTTCTCGCGTTTGCAACAGTGGCCATACTGGGGGGGTGTGCCGCGTCGCCGGGATACATTGGACCAGACGTTCAACCCACAAACCTCACCAAGTCGCGACACCAGTACCATGGTTTTTCTGTTCGGCCGCCAATCGGCTCTGGATGGTTCGTTAGGGTCTCGGAACAAACGCACGACCGCGCGACATACCGCCGTACGCTAAGTACGAAAACGCACACGTTTGTTGCAGATGTTTCGCTCATGCAGATGGACACGAGCCTGAGCACTGAGGAAGCCCTGGTGCCGCACGGCTTTGCCAACGCCGAGCGGTATCAAGTCCTGGAGCATTCACACGAGTCCGATCATTCCCGCAAGACGACCTGCATCAGGTACACCATACGTCTACAGGACAAAGGAGCCCCAAACGCGCCGCCAGGCGCAACGCTCGTTTTGATTGATCGCGGACTCGCGTGCGCTCATCCGACTATCCCCCGGACGGCCGTCAGGGCGTCATACTCCGAGCGTGGGTTGGAGGAGAACTCGATCCCCGACTGTGGTCAGACTTCGAGGAATTTTTAGGTGGAGTACAGATTGAGTCTGCCCCGGGCGTACCGGCAGCCTAACAATCGTTGGAGGGGGCCGTGATGCACTGTAGTGTCGCCGCGGGTGCGGGAAGACATTGTGCACCCGCGGCTCTGATCGGGCGCTTCTGGGCGGCCCCTCAACTTCACCGTTAGAGGCCAAGTGCGCTACGCCGTAGTTCCGCTTCTATGCCTTCTCGGCTGCGTTAGCGGCCAGCCTCCCGCGTTGATACACGACGCCGTCTTTGTTGGCTCGCTGCGCGCCGTTACGCTTGTTCCTCGAGACGACTCCGCCGACATTTACCCGCTACCCGAAAGATCGGCGCCGCCCAAAATTTCGGAAATCACACTTAGCAACGTCTGCGGACTAGAGAAGTACCACTTCGAAGTGCTGGAAACGCTCGTGGGTCCGAAGCTTCCGGCGGAAGTTCAATTCTCAGTGGTTCTTGGAGAATGGTGCAAGCCCGATGTCGAAATCCTTCGGCGTCCTGTGCTCGTCGTAGTGTCGGATGCGGCTCGGGACTCTCGCACTGTGCGCATTGACCACTACGAGATCGTGCGGGGCTCAGGGGGACGATTGGCGTTCATTCCGCCGCATTGGGCAACGAGCATCGCGAACGTTGAGCTCGTTCCGCTGTTAGCGGACCTCGGCTTTGAAACACCCTGCCGGGCAGTTGCTGATACGCCAACATTCTTGCAGGCATCTCTTAGGTCCTCTGGATACATCCGCGAGCACGACGGCTACTTCTTTTATACAAAGGCGGTATACATAGACGACTTTAAACGGGCCTTGGCCTCTAACAATCGTTGGAGGGGTCCGTGATGCGCTTCTTGCTTGGCGCCTCGGGCGCTGAGAAATTGTGCGCCCTCGGCGCCGTCGGTCGCTTCTGTGCGGCCCCTCAACTTCACCGTTAGGGGGCGCAATGCGCTTCGCCATCGTTATCACCGTCGCTTCTGTAACCTCCTGTGCCGTGATAAGCCATGATGTTACCAACGACCCTGTGGCAGCACGCATTACCGGCAAGTGTTTCACGCTAGTGGAGGACGCGTACGTCGTAAACACGGGCGGCATTGGGGTTCGCGATACGCTGTATGTCCCTGCCAAACGGTGTCGAGCGGCGGACGGTACGCTGAATGGCTTCTGCGTTGCCAGCGTAAAGGCGCGCGTGCAGAGAGGCACAAAGCTGACCATCACCCAGGTGTCGAACCACGCAGACGGTGAAAATGGGAGATGCTGGCGGATTTTTGCGCGGCTCGATGCCACCACTGGTGTCGATCACGATGTCGAGGTGCCCTCGTGTCTATTCCACAGTTTGGGAGCGATTTGGGTTACATCGTGGAATCCTAGCGACACCAGCTCGATAGACTTTAAACCGAGCCGGCTGACCGCATGCGAAGCCAGCGCCCCCTAACAATCGTTGGAGGGGTCCGTGAAAGTCGGTAGTGTCGCCGCGGGTGCGAGAAGACAGTGTGCACCCGCGGCTCTGGTTGGGCGCTTCTGCGCGGCCCCTCAACTTCACCGTTAGGCGGCTTCGTGGACACCTCAGTAGCCGCGTATCTCGTTCACGCCTTTAGAGCGGTGCTTGCAGCACTTTCAATGATCGGCATTGGCTTGGCCCTTTGGGGGCTTACTCGCACTACTCGCAGTGGTCACCTCACTGCTCGGTTTTCAAGCGTCCCCTGGACCCATATCGGCGCTGGCACTTGTCGTCTCTATTTCTCTTCTGCCGCTTCTTCGGCGGGGCATACCTCTCGGCCGCGGTACTTCACGCCGGATTGCCGTGCTGCACTCCAAGCCTCGTAAGCATCCCTCTCGGCCTTCTCTACGGATGGGTTTCGCACTCGCGGTGACGTTGGGGTTCTGAGATTGGGATCGTTGGCGCCGCAATGTTTGCTTCCGCCCTGGAGGCAATTCTGTGCTCGGGCGGTCCGCTTGCCGCCTAACAATCGTTGGAGGGGTCCGTGAGGCGCGGTAGTCTCGCCGCGGGTGCGAGAAGGCAGTGTGCGCCCGCGGCTCTGATTGGGCGCTTCTGCGCGGCCCCTCAACTTCACCGTTAGAGCCGCAGATGACGCCTTGGTGGGCTTCTTGGCTCTGCTGTTACTGCTTCCAGTCGCGGTCGCTTCTGGTCAAAACGGCGGAAGCCGGCGATTTCTTGGACACTCACAGGCGTTGCGTTTGGGGCTCTAATCTCTCCTATTAGCTTGGGACTCTACGCAACATACTTCCTCGGCCCTTCTTCATCGTCACAGGCATGTTGGGCCTTCTCTCGACTCTTTTTCACGGTGCACCGGGTTACTATCTGTGCGTCTGGAGCGGCCTCGTCAAGACTGGGGTGGTATCTGGCTCTGGGAATTTGGCTGTTGAGGCCGTCAACGGGCTCCTCTGGGGAGCGGTCTATGGAGGCGTCGGCGCTGTGATTGATCGACTTAGCATTCCGCGGCCTGCGCTCTAACAATCGTTGGAGGGGTCCGTGAAGCGCGGTAGTGTCGCCGCGGGTGCGGGAAGACAGTGTGCACCCGCGGCTCTGATCGGGCGCTTCTGTGCGGCCCCTCAACTTCACCGTTAGAGGGCACCCCGGCTCAGCTTATGCGCAAGATCATGCGTTTTCTGGGCTTGTGGTTCATTTCCTCACTGATGGCGGGAGCGTTTGCGCTCCTGTGGATCTGGCCCTGGCACCCGCATTCAGGTCTCGGTTGGTGCCTACTCGTGATTGGGGCTCTCCCCGTGACGGCCATTGGCGAGTATCTTTTCGACCGCATCATTTTTCGGAGTTGGCTGGGTGCGCGACTCGATGCGCTGGGTTCTGGCGTGTCGGCTTCAGCGCTGAGAATTGCCTATGTCCTCATCTGCGTTATCGCCATCGGCCTCGTCGCCGTGTGTGCCTTCGCTTGGCTCAACAGAACGGGGTGGCTGGGTGCCCTCTAACAATCGTTGGAGGGGTCCGTGAGAGTCGGTAGTGTCGCCGCGGGTGCGGGAAGAGAGTGTGCACCCGCGGCTCCTGTTCGGCCGCTCTCGAGCCCCGCAGACTTCACCGTTCGTTCCTTGGAAACGCCTTCGCAAGGCGGTTGCGCTGGCAGGTTCTTGTACGCTGCAATAACCCTGCGGCCTACGCTCTCGATCGCGGCCAAGCCGCTAACCTTCGGACCGGGGTCGAGTACGCAACGCCGAGATTGACTTTGCAGCGAAACCGCCAAGTGTTGAGAACAAGGCAAAGACTTGCTTTAAGCCGCAGTCAGCTGCGCGGGCGAGTTCTAAGGTTGTCAGGTCGGTCGTTGGTTGCGTTTGTCCCGAGTGCGGCTGCGCTTAACACTTTCGCTGTGGTTGCGCAGGCGATTCGCGCGCGCACAGTAGGCTTTGGGGCGTCCTTAACAATCGCTGGAGCGAGCGCGCGGGTCAGGCCCGGTAATACCGTGAGCTCACCGATACGTCGAGATTCTTGCCGCGCCAAGGTGATAAAGTGCCTTCGCGTTGGCGCCGCAAAGACCGCGCATCGCTTCAGCTTCACCGTTAGTTGGCGCTTGATGGAGCGGCCCTGTGCCAAATCGACGCTCCGTAGTGCCTCGCAGGCGCTTTCACGACCTAACAATCGTTATCCCTGCTCCCGCTAAGTGCGCCGGCGGTGCGTCGGAGGCAGTGTGCAACCAAACTGAAGATGGGCGCTTTGAGGCCTCAAGCTCGCACTTGACCATGCAGACGCCGCATGGCGGGGATCTCGGGCTTCGAACACATCCAAAGGCGACTTCTTTTTCCTCGTCTTCTGGCCGTCGACCCCAGCCGAAGCGGCGCAGTCCCTTGTGCCGTGGGACACGTTCAAGACGATGGCTACGCTGACGATTCCGATAGGCACCCTGAAATTGGTCCCGTGGGCCACGAACGCGCCCGCTCAGTTCGTCTTTGACGAGCCAGGTACATACTACGTGTTGATGGATGAGAATTCTCGAGGGCGATGCACCGGCGCGTCATGTCTGCCGCGTTCACTTTGATGGGCGCGCCAGCTAACAATCGTTGGAGGGGTCCGTGAGAGTCGGTAGTGTCGCCGCGGGTGCGGGACGACAGTGTGCACCCGCGGCTCTGATTGGGCGCTTCTGGGCGGCCCCTCAACTTCACCGTTAGAAGGCGCTTTGGTTGCTCTTCGTTGCACCCAGCGGTTACTCCGGCGCCTCCGCACCGATTTCGCCGCGGAGGTTCCTGATGCGGGAAACGCCCTCGGACACTGGTACGCTAACGTTCTCACATTCAACCGAATGCCCTACGTTATCGCCCTCAGTGAACGCTCCCTTCTCTCTGTCGTCTTGCCCGGCGCTCCGTTTAACACCTTGGTTACACGCTTCCCGGCGGCGCTTGCCCAGCTCCTGCATGCTTTGGGCGTCTCGGAGAGCCAGGTGACGACGGAGTTGGCCGCGGCATCGCCTTTGATGATTGCTGCGACGGCTAACCGCCGCGTTCTTGGGTGCTTGAATCAGTTCGCATTTGAGCTTTCATTTCACTTTGCCGACGAGCCGCATTCTGACCTTCTCGAGCGCGAACTCTGGCTCTCCGAGAACATTTCTTCGGCGATTCGCTACAGCGCGCCGCGAGAGGTAGCGCTGGAGTTACTCTCTGGGCAGGGTCGCCAATGAGTGGGGCGCCTTCTAACAATCGTTGGAGGAGTCCGTGAGACTCGGTAGTGTCGCCGCGGGTGCGGGAAGCGAGTGTGCACCCGCGGCTCTGATCGGGCGCCTGCGCGCGGCCCCTCAACTTCACCGTTAGGCGGACAGGAACCGCAGCACCCTTGCGCTTGTCGTACCGTTCGCCACTCCCCTTCAGGAGCTACCTGTATGAAGAAAGCAGCAGCTTTTGCCGTGGTCGGCTCAGCACTTCTACTCGCTGTGTCCCTTGCGCTGGCTCACCCGGATATCTCACTCCCCGCACGGCGTGGCAGCGAACGCCTGGATTCCTTTGACTGCAGATGCCGGCTTTGTGGTAACTGGGACCAACTCAGAAGTGGTCAGACTTGGGGGAACGCCCCCAGCCGTTACCGGCTACCTGATGGCTCGACGCGACGGGAAATGGGTTCGGCTCGATCCCGAGGCCGCGTGGGCGCTTCATGCCGACGAAGTAAGGACGCGTCGTCCTCCGAGTCCGCCTAACAATCGTTGGAGGGGTCCGTGACGCTCGGTAGTGTCGCCGCGGGTGCGGGAAGACAGTGTGCACCCGCGGCTCCAATCGGGCGCTTCCGTGCGGCCCCTCAACTTCACCGTTAGAAGGACTTGATCGGGAAACGCGAATGAGCGTCTGCACTCCGTCGGAAGCGCTAGGATCAGCGAAAGCAGCTTCGGTACGCGCCCTCCGATCGGCGCAGGAGCTGCGCGCAGGCGCGCGGGAAGTCAGTGCCAATGAACTTGGGCGGTTTCGTTTGGCGGCAACGCAAGTCCTTCTAACAAACGCTTGGAGCGGGCCGTGACACGCCTGAGGTGGCGCGCCGCGAGCGCCGTGGCAAATTCTGCGTTAGACGTCAGCTCTTGACGCCCATTACGTTGTAGTTACACTATAGGTATGGCTGCGCTTCTGTTCGAATGGGACGAAGAAAAGAATCGTGCCAATCGACGGAAGCACGGGGTATCGTTCGAGGAGGCTCGGACGGTCTTTCTTGACGAGAACGCGCGCCTGATTGCTGATCCAGAACACTCCGATATCGAAGATCGCTTCGTTCTGCTCGGCCTCAGTATTCGGCTTCGGTTGCTGGTGATATGTCACAGCTATCGCGAGCCCTCTGGCGCAGTTCGCATCATTTCCGCGCGGCGAGCGGGCCCGTCCGAGCGCCGTGACTACGCTAGGTGGTTGAAATGAGAAAGAGCTACGACTTTTCAAAGTCTGTTCCGAACCCTTACGTTCGAAAGGCCAAGCGGCAGATAACCATTCGCTTGGACGGCGACACGGTTGACTACTTCAAGTCCCTATCGAAGCAAAGCGGTGTCCCGTACCAAAATCTAATTAATCTCTACCTGCGTGACTGCGCGGCCGCAAAAAAGCGGCTGAAGATGGCTTGGGCATCCTGACGTCTAACCATCGTTGGAGGGGTCCGTGAACCGCGGGTGGTTACGCGCCGCAGGCGCTGGAAGACAGTGTGCGCCCGCGGCGCTTGATTGGCGCTTCTGCGCGGCCCCTCAACTTCACCGTTAGGCCTCAGCGGATAGTCACCAGGCGATCGACGTTGTCGCACGAAGGAGCGCTCATGTCTCGGCAGATAATCTTTACCCCCAAAGCTGCTAAGCCACCCGCCACGTACAGCCAAGCAGTCAGGGCCGTAGGACTAATATTTGTGTCAGGCACGGCGCCGCACGATCCCCAGACCGGGGCATTGGTCGGGACGACCATTCAAGAACAGACACGCCAATGCTTAAAGAATATCGCGGCTATTTTGGAAGCCGCTGGCAGAGGGTCCGTGATGCGCGGTAGTGTCGCCGCGGGTGCGGGAAAGCAGTGTGCACCCGCGGCTCTAACCGGGCGCCTGCGCGCGGCCCCTCAACTTCACCGTTAGGCTGCACTGCGAACACCGCGCCATCCGCTGCCTGTAAATTCACCTGAGCGGATGGATGAACCGCTTTGAGCTCAACCGGAGGCATTATGAAATTTAGTGTTATCGCGCTGGCATCGACGGTCGGTGTGCTTTGGGGTAGCGCCATCCTTATCGTTGCTCTGGCAAATCTGATTTGGCCGAACTATGGTCGAGCTTTCCTCGAACTGGCTGCTTCCGTCTACCCTGGGTACCGTGCCGAGTCTGGCCTAGGTTCCGTGATCACCGGCACACTCTATGGACTAGTGGATGGAGCAGGCGGTGGCGCTGTGTTCGCTTGGTTGTACAACGTGTTGGCACAGCGGCAGCCTAGTGCAGCCTAACAATCGTTGGAGGGGCCCGTGAGGCGTGGTCTGATTGGCTCCGCGGGCGCCTGGGGACAGTGTGCGCCCGCGGCGCTCATCCGACGTGGTCGTCCGGCCCCTCAACTTCACCGTTAGGCGTCGGCAATGACAGACCGCGCACAGATTGACGCCTTTGTCGCTCAGTACACGCCGGAAATCGCGACCCAATTGCGAAGGGCGCGAGCGGACCTGCGTAAACTTATTCCGAAGGGATATGAGCTCGTTTACGACAGCCACAACGCATTGGTCTTCGCCTTCGGTCCGACCGCGAGGGCGTCCGAGCTTGTGATTTCCATCGCGGGATACCCCAATTGGGTCACACTGTTCTTTGCCAGAGGGAAGGCGCTCGAAGATCCTCAAGGCCTACTTGAGGGCACTGGCGCCACAATTCGGAGCATTCGCCTGGCTCCCTTCAGCGTTCTGAGGTCGCGTCCGGTTCGCGCATTGATAAAGCAAGCGTTGGCGGCGCAGGCAGATTCGTTCAAGCAGGCGCCCGCGCTCACTACTGTGCTGAAGGCAATCTCGCCCAAACGGCTTCCTCGCACGCGAGGCGGTCCGAAGTCGCGTCCGCCGCCTAACAATCGTTGGAGGGGTCCGTGAGGCGTGGTCTGCTTGGCGCCTCGGGCGCTGAGAAATTGTGCGCCCTCGGCGCCATGGGCTGGCGCTTCTGCGCGGCCCCTCAACTTCACCGTTGGGCGGCAGCCTATGAGGTGCCGCCACGAGGTTCGCCTTGCTGTGGTGAGCGAGATGCGCTCATGCTACAGAGCAGACAGTTCGGAGGGACGCCCATGCCGCACGGCAAGATCTGCTACCTCGAAATCCCTTCCCATCGGGCGGAAGACTCAGCCGGCTTCTATTCCAGCATCTTTGGCTGGAAGGTTCGAAATCGTGGGGACGGTGCCTTGGCCTTTGACGACGCAGGCTCGGTAAGCGGCACCTGGGTCAAGCACGCCGATCGAAGCCCAGATGAGCAGACCCGGATATACATCATGGTGGACAGCATCACGGACACGCTCCGACGAATCGAAGGAGCCGGTGGCAAGGTCGTGACGCCGCGTACAGAAATCGGCCACAACATGGGCGCATTTGCGAGGTTTGCAGATCCCGTCGGCAACGAGTTTGGCCTGTACGAGGAGCCAAAGAGCTGACCGCACGAGTGAGGCCGCGGCAGCCGCCTAACAATCGTTGGAGGGGGCCGTGAGAGTCGGTAATGTCGCCGCGGGCGCGGGAAGAGATTGTGCGCCCGCGGCTCTGATCTGGGGCTTCTGGGCGGCCCCTCAACTTCACCGTTAGAGGTCGGCCTCATGGTCGGCCCCTTCGTTATCGTGGATCTACCGTACCGTAGAGAAGGACATAACCATGAAGAAGTCAGATCTGATCGCTCTAACAGTCATGTTAGGTGCAGCATCCGGGTTCCTGGTTGTAAATGCTCAGCAGTCCCAAATCGAAACAAAGGGACTGACCCGGAAGATCATCGCGGAACAGGTTCTATCAGGCCCGCTTACTGAGCTCAACGGTAAGTACAAAATGGTGGCCGTCGACTTTGCGATCGCACCGGGAGGCTATGTTGGCCCTCACCTTCACGCGGGCCCCGGATTTCGCTGTGTCACCCACGGAGTCGTTACAAACGTTGAAGCGAACGGTAAGAGCACCGACTATCACGCCGGGGAATGCTATTTCGAAGGCGGCGACAAGAGTCACACCCCTCGTAACAATGGGGATTCCATGGTCCTGGGAGTGCAGGTTGAGCTTTTGCCAGCAAACTGGAGTGGGAGTTCACTGCTGCCAGTTCCTGCGGGTAAGTGACGGCGGCGCCTGCGGGAGGTCACATGAACCAGGTCTCAAGAGCTCTTTTGTTGGTCTTAGCGTGGACCGCGGGTGCCGGCGAGTCCGCAGCACAATCGAGCTCTGCCACGCGCACGCAGTCACTAGAGAATGATAAGAGCGCGGCCATCGCTGTTGTCCTCGCGCATGAGCAAGAGTGCCAGTCGTACGACTTCGACAAGTTTGACTCTCTGCACACACCTGACTTTCGTCGAATCGAGGAGTCCTATCCTCAGCGGCGGAACAAGGGGTACTACGTCGAGGACTACAAACCCCTAAAGGATGCTGGCGTCCGCATCGACTATCACCCCCAAGACGCAGTGGCGCAGGTGCGAGGCGATGTTGCGTGGGTCACGATCACCTTGCACAGTGTCTGGACAGCAGATACTCCGGCGGGTCGGGTCATACTAAACGGCAACGAGTGGCGTGCGACCTTCGTGGAGAGTTGGGTCCTCGTGAAAACACCAGACGGGTGGAAAATCGCGTTGGGCCATAGCAGTCAGCTTCCTCCCACTCTTGGGTTGGAGGTGGAATACAAGCAGGAACACGGTGGTGTGAAGATTGCGAAAGTGTCCAAAAGCGGTCCTGCGGACAAGGCGGGATCCGAATCCGGCGATGTCTTGATCGCGTACGGCGGGCAGAAAATCGCCATCCCCGATGATCTATACCGGCTCCGGTATGCGCACGACGAGGGCGAGAATGTGACGGTTACCGTGATACGGGGACAAGAGAAAATCACGAAAGAAGTGACCCTGGAGGCAATGAGGTGAGCGTATCGGTGGTGGGGCCACTGCCGTCTAACAATCGTTGGAGGGGTCCGTGAGAGTCGGTAGTGTCGCCGCGGGCGCGGGAAGGAAGTATGCGCCCGCGGCTCTGATCGGGCGCTTCTGCGCGGCGCCTCAACTTCACCGTTAGACGGCTGTACTGCCTATGCCTTTGCCATACGCCGCTGCCTGCATTGCCGCCGCAGCTCTGGCGTTGGCCTACCTGGTGGTCATGCATTACTTGTTCGAACGACTGGCGTCGCGCCATGCGTCGACGTGGGAGGACATCGGGTCTCCCGAATTCCTTTCTAGTTTGCACTTTACGACAATGCTCAACGTCCTCCGCTTCCTCGCCAGGAGGGACTACCTCGAATTGAACGACCCCGTTACTACTCGCTTGGCATTGAGCGCCTCGGTTCTACTTGTCGTCATTGTTGTAGGCTGCGTATATCTGCAGGCGGTCTTTTACGAAAATGGTTTGCGATGGCCGGCGGCCACAGCCGTCTAACAATCGTTGGAGGGGTCCGTGAGGCGCGGTAGTGTCGCCGCGGGTGCGGGACAAAAGTGTGCACCCGCGGCTCCAATCGGGCGCTTCTGCGCGGCCCCTCACTTTCACCGTTAGAACGCAGCATGCGCCATCGGTCTCTCATCGCCGTCTGTATAGGAATCGCAGTGCTTTGGCTTACGCAGTGGGGAGAGCCGAAGGTCTTTACTCTTTTGGCGTCATCATCGACAACAAACTTCGCCTTTTTGCCCGCTACGGCGTCGGCTGTTCTTTTGGCGGTAGTGTCGCTGCTACCAGGGTTCTGCGCCGGCGCAATCGCGGGGCGTCGGGGAATAGTTCTTGGTGCGCTGACGGGCCTCATTGGTGGCCTGACATACTGCGTTCTATTCAGTATGTTCAAGCCTCATTTCTCGCATCTGTCGCACTTCTTCTCCGCCATCGGCTTGCCTGAGTGGTTTTGGAGTTTGGTGCCCGGCTTGATCATTACGTGCGCAGCGGGAGGTGCAACAGGCGAGCTGCTGCGTTCTAACAATCGTTGGAGGGGTCCGTGAGAGTCGGTAGTGTCGCCGCGGGTGCGGGAAGACAGTGTGCACCCGCGGCTACTCATCGAGAGCTTCTGGTCGGTCCCTCAACTTCGCCGTTAGGCCGCACATGACCAAATGGCGCTACACGCTGTCTCTCTCGTTTCTTATGTCGCTCAGCGGCTGCATCGAGATAACCACGTATGTTTCGCCCTCTGCCTCGGGTACGGTGGTTGACGCCGCCACTAAAAAGCCCATTCAGGGAGCTACAATCTCGGTGGACGACCACCCAGGCTTATTCGCGCAAACGAACTCCGACGGACAATTCTCCTTAGCGCCCACTACGCGCACGACACATATCTTCTGGCTCGCTCCTTACAGATCACTCCCTCCTGGCGGCACCGTAGTTGTTTCTGCCGACGGCTATGCTTCGAAAGAAGTAGTTGTTAATGGCAGTGCTGGTCCGCTTCTCGTCTCTTTGCTCAGAGTTCGCTAGTGCGGCCTAACAATCGTTGGAGGGGTCCGTGAAGCGTGGTCTGTTTGGCTCCGCGGGCGCAAAGAAACAGTGTGCGCCCGCGTCGGCAGGTCAGCGTGGTCACGCGGCCCCTCAACTTCACCGTTGGAGCGCACGAGCGCTCCTTGGAGACACATCATGGATTTTTCGACGCTTAAGAAGCCCAGTGCCTGGATTCCGATCGCTATGTCGCTGGCGGCGTTGGCGGTTGTGCTCGGGTACCTTGCGATCTACGGTGCCGCTCGTCCGGGAGACGAAGGTGCTACGGCTCATACGTGGCAGCTTTTGATGGCCGGCCAATTGCCAGTCATCGGGTACTTCGCGGTCAGGTGGCTCCCGCAAGCTCCGCGGAAGGCAGCGCCAATTCTTTTACTGCAGGTTGTCGCTGCGGTTGCGGCTCTCGCGCCCGTATACCTGCTCCGGCTTTGACGCTCGTGCTCTCTAACAATCGTTGGAGGGGGCCGTGATGCTCGGTAGTATCGCCGCGGGTGCTGGAAGACAGTGTGCACCCGCGGCTCCAATCGGGCGCTCCTGGGCGGCCCCTCAACTTCACCGTTAGAGGTCCGGAGGAAACGACGTGTCACCTCATCAGGCAGTGGCGATAGCCGTTCGCTTATTCGCAGTCTGGCTGGCCACGTATTTGATTCGCACTACTCCAATGTATGTAATCAGCTTCGGTGGCCATGACAGTTCAGTCTTGGTCGTCGCCTCTGCCATCGTTACGGTGCTCGGGTTGGTAATCGCTGCCGCACTGTGGTTCTTTCCACTCACGATCGCGCGAAAGATCCTTCCCACAGCCGCAGCGGCTCCTGCGCCAGCGCAACCGCCCGACGTCTGGCTCTCCATGGGCTGCGCTCTGATCGGCTTGTGGATGCTGGCTACCTCGGTCTCTGGTCTACTACAAAACGTCCTTGCGCTCTACTACGTGGATCGATCATATGGAATGGAGATTCCCACCCAAATAAAACATGGAATGGTGTATTCACTGTTGAACGTTGTTATAGCCGTATGGCTTATTCTTGGTGCTCGCGGCTTCGGTAAAGTGTTTAGATGGGCGCAAAGTGCCGGGCTTCATCGGCCCTCTAACTAACGCTTGGAGCGGGCCGTGACGGATCTGGTACGAAGGCGCGTAATACGTCTCGAGAGTGAAGTCCGAGCGGAGCGCCTGAGGGTCTCGCGCGCGGCCCCTCAACTTCACGGTTAGGCGGCGTGCAGTCGCGCGTTTGACCGCTCCGGATCCTTTGACCCCGTCGCGGGCCTTTGCGACCATGAGCCATGCACTTTCGGATCCTCGACGAGATCTCGGATGTCGAGACCATAGCGACAGGGTCCGGCATTCGCGAAATCGCCCGCCTGCGGAAGCGTTATGGACGCGGACGGTGGCGGAAACGTAAGGGGTTCGCAGAAATCGAGCTCCCTGGCGGTGAGATCGTCGCTGCGGAGTTACGCTGGTACGAGGCGTCGGGAATCGGACGTCGCGAGTTCAAGATCAAGCGCCTCCTATGAGGTGACGCACAATGGCTAAAGCGGCAAAGCGTCTGGTGATTTGTGTCGATAACTCCGGATACGAGGTGTCCTTGGAGCGGCGCAAGATCTATGTGTCCATCCCGGACGCTAAGGCCGAGCGCCTTGGCCACGTGCGAGTAATTGACGAATCCGGCAAGGACTATCTCTACCCCAAGAGTGCCTTCGTTGAGGCGGTGCTGCCTCAACCTATACGGCGCGCCGTTCTGCACGCCGCCTAACAATCGTTGGAGGGGTCCGTGATGCGTGATCTGATTGGCGCCTCGGGCGCTGAGAGATTGTGCGCCCTCGGCGCCGTGGGGCGCTTCTGCGCGGCCCCTCAACTTCACCGTTATGCGCCTTCCTAACCCGAGAGGCCGTAGCTGATGGCAAACCAACTTTTCTTCTCATGTCTCATGCTTGCTGCAGGCATTGGTATCCCTGTTATGGCAGCGCTAAGCGCAGGTGTGGGCACTAAGTACGGAAGCCCAGCGTTCGCCGCCTCTATTTTGTTTCTGGTAGCGCTGTCTATTTCGGTTGCATTCCTTTTCACCGTGGAGGGTGGCCTGAGGCCGTTGCCGAAAACATGGCTGCCGTTCTAT
Source organism: uncultured Gammaproteobacteria bacterium (assembly GCA_963793895.1). GTDB lineage: Bacteria > Pseudomonadota > Gammaproteobacteria > Steroidobacterales > Steroidobacteraceae > 13-2-20CM-66-19. The sequence continues at coordinate 1,564,305 of CAWCBV010000002.1, read as the reverse complement.
TTCTACTTTGGCGGTGTATTCGTAGCCTTTTACGTTCTTAGTGTCACCTGGGTGGCCCCACAATTCGGTGTCGGCAATGCTGTGGCTTTTGTACTTCTAGGCCAGCTCATATCCATGGCCGCCATAGATCAATTCGGCCTGCTGGGTGCTCCGACGCATGCGATCACTTTGCAGAGGTCTATCGGGTTCATTCTGATGTCGGTCGGTGTGTTTTTGGCGGTACGCCGCGGGTAACATGCGCTGGGCGCATAACAAGTCGTTCAAGGCCGACACGCTGCGCGTACGGCCTTAACTCCATCGTTAGACGGCGAGGGAAGCGTACGATGGCCTTCCGCCGGCGTCCTGGGAACATCCTCCATGCCGACGTCGTGAGGAGTTCGCGATGATCCACAAACTAATCTCCGCAAGCTGGTTTTGCGCGCTTACTCTGGCGGCTTCGCCTTTATGGTGCGCCGATTCAGGCGCGACGCCAGCGTTGGTTGCCGACGCTTCTTCGAACATTACGATGCAGGCGGACGTTAAGGCAGTCTTTTCGCGCTTCGTATCGGCCCAAAATACGCACGATCCATCCGCCCTCTCCGACGTCCTTTTTAGGGTCGCACGAATTTGTCTGGGCCCAAGGTGGGGGGCGGTCAATTTGGGGTTCGACGAGGCCATGGCTGCGTGGAAAGGTGCGTGGAAAGGCAGCTGGCACCTGGATCCTCAGCTTAAGGAGCTACGAATAGTCCGTATTGCTCCTAGCGTCGCTCTGGTGATAACGCCGCTATTGTTGACTGCGGGTGATCCCGGCGAGCGGCCATCTACGGACCCGATCAGGTGGGCCGGCGTTTTCGTGCAGACCGCGAGCGGCTGGCGCATTTCATCATTAGTTGTTACGCCGTATCCTGACTGGGGTAAGCATTGAACGACGGGGTCTGGCGGTTGGTCAGATGCCGCCGCTGCCGTCTAACAATCGTTGGAGGGCCGTGACACTCGATGGGCTCTGATCGGGCGCTTCTGCGCGGCCCCTCAACTTCACCGTTAGATCTCGATATGCGCCTCACTCCGGACACCCCAGCACTTCGAAGGTGGCGCCTCTGGCTTGGCGCGGTCCTCGTTGCAGAGGTCTGTTGGTTCGCACTCTTACGTCCGCGGATCGCCGGAAACATTCGCACGATTCTTGCGTTGGCGCTGCCTCCTCTAACGGTTGTCGGATACGTTTACCTGATGGCAGCCGTTTCCGCTTTAGGCGGCTGGCTAGGTTTCAACGCATAGGTCACGGGAGGGCTTTGGAAATGAAGTCTTATCTGATGGTCACCGGCGCGCTCTTTGGCCTCATTGGGCTGGCACATCTGGCGCATCTTTTCTCCGGTGAGCGCCCTTTGTCGGACTCCTGGTTCCTCGGGACCAACCTAGTCGTTTTCCTGATCGGGGTGGGATTCGCGGTTTGGGCGCTGCGCTTGCTGAGAAGTCTTCGTGCGCCATCCGCCTAACAATCGTTGGAGGGGGCCGTGACGCACGGTAGTGATGCCGCGGGCGCGGGAAAACAGTGTGCGCCCTCGGCTCCAATCGGGCGCCTGCGGGCGGCCCCTCAACGTCACCGTTAGACTTGCTGACAGGTATCAGGCGATACCATTCCACCGAGTACCATACAACTCAGGTCACCACACCATGAGCGCAATCGAAATCAACGTTGGCCAACTGGGTATCCGGTACCTCGTCGATGGTTCACAAACTGCGAGCCTCGGCATCTTTGAGCTCACCGTACCGCCAAATTCAAACGTCCCACCCCCGCATAGCCATTCAAACAACGAAGAGATCGTCTATGTCCTGGAGGGCACGCTTCGCTACGCAGTGGGCTCCGATACACGAGATCTTACCTCGGGACAAAGTATGCAAACGCCAAAGGGCACTGTTCATGCGTTCTCCAACCCGTTTGGGAGCGTCGCCCGCGCACTGATCATCCAGTCTCCGGATATTGGAGCCCAATATTTCAAGGACGTCGCTGCCGTCGTCAACGCGGGCGGTCCGCCAGACAAGGTCGCACTAGTAGCCGTCATGAATCGGTACGGACTTGTGCTGTCGGCGCCAAAATGACGCCTAGCCTTCCATTGAGGAGGCTCCTGTCCTGGCGCGTCGGTAACGCCTAACAAGCGGTTCGAGCGATCGCGGAGCCGCGTCTTCGGTGAGCTGAGGAAGGGATCGATGATTGGGATTCACGCCATGACCGAACGAACTGCCGAACAGTTACCACGGACGACAGCTAGAATTGCTGGCGTCTTCTACCTGCTAACGATACTGACCGGCGCTTCCGGCTTTCTCGCGGCCGGTCCGCTCCGCTCGGCAATTCTTCTCGGTTCGACCGCGTGCTATATCGTCGTAACGGTTCTCTTCTATCAGCTGTTTCGGGCGGTCAGCCGCAGCATCTCGGCTTTGGCAGCAGTCTTCAGCCTCTTGGGGTGTGCTCTGTCGGTCCTCGGGTTCTTTCACGTCGACGCGTTCCACACGAACCCACTTGTGCTCTTCGGATGCTACTGTCTCGTGATCGGCTATCTCATTCTTCGGTCGACATTTCTGCCTCGAGTCCTGGGTGCCTTGATGGCATTGGGTGGACTGGGTTGGCTGACCTTCGTGTCGCTGGCGCTTTCCACTTATCTTTCGCCATACAACATGCTGCCGGGCATTCTGGGGGAGACTGCGCTCACAGTGTGGCTGATATCTGCGGGCGTAAACGTCCAACGATGGAAAGAGCAAGCGGGTGCAGCCGCCTAACAATCGTTGGAGGGGACCGTGATGCGTGGTCTGTTTGACGCCGCGGGTCCCGGGAGAGATTGGGGGCCCGCGGCGCCTGTTCGGCGTGGTCCTCCAGCCGCTCAACTTCACCGTTAGAAGTCGAATGCTGTTGATACGCGCCATCGCAGCGTTTCTCGCTTTACCGGCCGTGGTCGCCTTCGCCTTGCCTATCTGGATCGCGAGCTCGGCGAGCCGCCCGGCGCGCTATTTCGTGCCGGGTGTGCTGCTAGTCTGTCTCGGCACTGTTCTGCTGTTATGGTGCGTGCGCGAATTCTACGTCGCTGGTCGCGGTACTCTGGCACCGTGGGATCCGCCCAAACAGCTGGTCACGACCGGTCCTTACCGGGTGTCTCGCAACCCGATGTACATTGGCGTTATCACAGTTCTGCTGGGATGGTGCACGCTCTGGGATTCGCGCACGCTCGTCATCTACTCAGTGCTCTTTGCAATCGGCTTTCATTTTCGGGTTCTCTTGTTTGAAGAACCCTGGGCGGCTCGCCGATTCGGAGCCGAGTGGGAGGCGTACCGATCTCGGGTACATCGGTGGGTCATTTAGTGCCGTCGTGCATTCGACTTCCAACAATCGTCGGAGGGGGCCTTGACGCTCGGTAGGCTCCAATCCGGCGCCTTCGCGCGGCCGCTCAGATTCACCGTTAGGCGGCAGTAGAGACGCCGTGGCAACTTTTTCCACAACGCAAAAGTCCTTTGACGCGCTGGCCGCACTAGCGTCACCCGCTTTACGGCGCACTGGGAGCGAGCTGATGAAACTCATTCTGAGCGTCGATCCCGATGCGACTCAGCTCATCTGGCCAAAACTCAAGATCGTCAGCTTCGGCGTTGGACCCAAAAAGAACACCCAGCACTACGCCTACCTGGCGATACACACCAATCACCTCAATCTCGGCTTCTACCATGGAGCGTCCTTACAATCACATGGTCTTCGACTTGAGGGCGCCGGCAAGAATCTGAGGCACGTCAAGATCCCTGGCGGCACGACTCTGCCAAAGAAGGCACTAAGATCATTACTCAGTGAGGCACTTGAGGAGCGTCAAAGCAATGCGCCTGCCGTCTAAACACGCGTTCGAGCGGGCCTGATGATCGATCGACAGTTCTCTGACCCCGATCTCGCGGCGTTGTACGATGCGCTGTGTGCGCGGCAGCGAAGTGCCGACTTCGATTTCTACCTGCCATTGATCGCGGCAGCCAAGGCAGTGCTCGACGTTGGCTGCGGAACCGGCGCCCTGTTGCATGAGGCCCGGCGGGTCGGTCATGCGGGGCGGCTGTGCGGACTGGATCCGGCACCTGGCATGCTGGCGCAAGCGCGCAGGCAGTCGGATATCGAGTGGGTGCTCGGCGATCTCGGGTCGGTCGCATGGGAGCGCGAATTCGACCTGATCGTCATGACCGGTCATGCCTTTCAAACGCTCCTTGGCGACGATGAATTGCGAGCCTCATTTGCTGCAATCCGGTCTGCCCTCACCGAAAAGGGCCGCTTCGCGTTTGAGACCCGCAATCCGCTCGCCCGCGCGTGGGAGAACTGGAAGCCGGAAAACGCCACAGAGGTCACCGACGCACACGGCGCGATCGTGCGGGTCGCTGCGCAGGTGGAGACGCCGTTTGACGGACGCACTGTATCCTTCACCCAGACATTCAGCAGCCCTGCCTGGGAGCGACCGGCGGTCAGTCGAAGTACATTGAGGTTTCTGGACGCCAATGCCCTGGCCTCATTCCTGGGTGAGGCGGACCTCGTAATCGAGGAGCAATTCGGGAATTGGGACCGCCAGCGGCTGACCCAAACGAGTCCGGAGATCATCACGATCGCGCGGCCCAAATAGGGTTTGTTCGGCTGCGGCGAGGCTCGGGGAGTGTCGACGTTGCTGATAAAGTGCCTTTGTCTTGTGCCGCACAGATCGCGAGGCGCTCAACCGCATCGATGCCCATGAACACAGCTCTCACCCTCGTTACACTGGCCTTGGCGCTCGGAACTGATGCGTCTGCCGCGCCTCGAGATTGCCCACTACCCGTTGAGGGTTCGTACAAAAACGATCAGTACGGCTTTGCCTTCGTGGTGCCCGCGGGGCTGCGCGGGACATGGCAGTCTCCCTGCGCGATTGATGATTCAGGCCAATGCATTTGCATAGGGAACCACGGGCTCAGAATCGATCTCGGAGGCGGTGAGGTTCTGGGCGTCTTTGCCGATTACGCCGCCGAATTAGACGATCCAACAGCTGGTGACGTACTTGTGGCCGAGCTAAGGCGCCTCACCGGCAAGGATGACGCACCCGCGACGCACATCACCGCTCTTGAAACGATTCATCTCAAGGGCCGTTCCGGGTACCGGGTTCGCGCGCTCTCAGCCGCTAGCGCTGCAAGTGCCGACGACCCGGGGCTTGAACGAGTCGATTACATTTTCTTCTTTGGCGGAATTCGCTACGTAATCTACATGAGCGGTCCGCGGGCGCGATTCACGCTCGGAATGCCGCGACTGACCGAGCTATTGAAAACCTGGACGTGGGCATCCAAGAATCGTTCGAGGGGTCCGTGAGCGCGGCACGTGCGGCGCGGCCACTCAACTTGACCGCTAGCTTTCAGGAGCTTACATGCTGAACGAAATTGGCCATATCGCGTTGGTCGTCCAGAACCCGGCACGCACAGCGTCGCTTTTCAAAGAATTGTTCGCCTCCAAAATCATCTCGCGCCAAGACGCAGATGGCCATGAGGAAACTTTTGTCCGACCCGGTAGAACATGGTTTGCGCTGGTAAAGGCAGATGTGCACCGTTCGCGCACCGGCGACCACATTGCATTCTCCGTTTCAAAGTCTGCACTTCTGGCATACGCAGAGAAGCTGAAGCAGATGGGCCAGGAGTTCTTGTTGGCAAGATCAGACACCGCCCTTTACTTCTACGACTATGACGATCATATCTTTGAATTGGACACCACAGATTTGGAAAAAGATCTCGCCAATGAAATCTAACCCGTCGCCAAAGCCGACCGCCGCGGTGGGCTGCGATACACCCTTACCTTTGGCAGCAACGGCCGCTTAGCTGAAGGGTTAGCCATTACCCTAGGAGTTACAACGCTATGCGATGTTTCTTCCCGCTCCTGATTTCTGGCCTGGGTTTGGCGTCTTGCTCGGTACTGCCACCGTTCGATCCAGTGACAGCGGAGAATTTCAGTGTTCGACCCGCAACTGACACGACGAAGACACTCACTGTTAAGGGCGGCATGGTTTTCTATAGCGATCCCTCGCAAGCACATAGCATTCGTTTCCCCCCGGGCACATACGCGCTTGAGGCCGAAGACAACGACTATTGGTATTTCAGGTCGCCGAGCCCACTTGAGCTCCGGGACGCTCAAAATGGCGCGGTGACGAGCGCGAAGAGTGTGCCCGGCGGAATTATGATTCCGCGCAATTTCACGAAGTCCGTGAAAAATTTGGTGGCGGGCGCGGGCTACACGGATGGGGGGAGTCCGACGACGAGGAATATGGTTTGGAAATTGGGCGTGGAGTTCCGGCACTTAGAAGGTACGGAATGGACGGAGTCCTTCTAGGTGGCGTGATGCCGCAACTTCACCGTTAGACTCCGGCGTCCCTCGTTTTGGCTTACCCGCGAGCCGCGGCGTAAAATTGCCTTTGGAGGCGCTATGGCCCATCAATTCGACGGTGTCGTTCAAAAGCACTCGGACGGCTACTTTGGCGCCCCGGTACCGGCGCTGCCCGGTTGCCACACCCAGGCCGAGCGCGTGCCAGCCGCTTTAGATTCAACTCCATGAGCATCGGCCTGCGCATAGGTTTTATCGGACTCGGTAACGTCGGCAGCCAACTCGCGGGAAACCTGCAGCGAAACGGCGTTGATCTGACAGTGCGCGACCTCGACCCACAGCGGGTCGCGGCGTTCGTTGCCCGCGGCGCAAAAAATGCGGAATCGCCCCGCGCGCTGGCCGCCGCGGTCGATATCGTGATTACCTGCCTGCCGTCCCCAGCCGCGAGCGCCGAGGTGCTGGAAGCCGCCGACGGCGTTCTCGCCGGGCTCTCGCCCGGGAAGATCTGGCTCGAGATGAGCACCACCGACCCTGCCGAAGTGCGGCGCCTCGCCGCGCGCGTCGCGGAGCTTGGCGCCAGCGCACTCGACTGCCCCGTGTCGGGGGGCTGCCACCGCGCCGCCACTGGTAACATCTCCATCTTTGCCGGCGGCGAGCGCGCAGCGTTCGAGCGCGCGCTGCCGGTGCTGGCCGTCCTCGGTCAGCGCATCCTGCACAGCGGTGCGGTCGGCACTGCCTCGCAGCTCAAGGTACTCACCAACTTCCTCTGCACGGTTCACCTCGTGGCGCTCGCCGAGGCGTTGACCACGGCCAAGGTCGCAGGCCTCGACCTCAATACCGTCTACGAGGCGATCCGCATCTCTTCCGGGAACTCATTCGTGCACGAGACCGAGTCGCAGGTGATCCTGAACGGCAGTCGCGACATCAATTTCACGATGGATCTCGTCATCAAGGACGTGGGGCTATTCGATGCCCTGGCGCGCGAGCAGCACGTGCCGCTCGCGCTGGCACCACTGGTGCTCGGCATTTTCCGCGCTGCAGCGCGCCGCTACGGGCCGCGCGAGTTCTCACCTAACATCATCCGCCACTACGAGGAGCCGTGCGGCGTGCGGGTGCTGGGCGAGGGGTTCCCGGCGCAGATGGTTGATGATGAACCCAAGGTCCCGGGCTATGAGGTCGTGCCGCGCCGGAACGCGAACTAACGTGCACCATTCCCGTCTGTGCGCCCTGCTGATCGACTGCAACACGCCGAACGTGGACGAGGCTGCTGACTTCTGGGCAAAGGCCCTGGGTCGAGCGGTAGACCCCCAACATCCAGGCACCCGCGGCAATTACCGCATGCTGGAGACCCCCCCAGACGAGCCCATCGCGCAGATCCAGCGCGTGAACCACGAGAGTCGCGTTCACCTGGACATCGAGACGGATGACATCCCCGCTGAGGTGGGTCGCCTGGAGAGGCTGGGCGCCAAAGTGGTGGAACGTCTGGAGCGTTGGGTGGTAATGCAAGCGCCTACGGGGCACCGCTTCTGCGTAGTACGGGTACAGCGTCCCGGTTTCCCCAAGAACGCCAATCGTTGGGGCTAAATTTCGTGCACCGATGTTTGCTTCGCTCGGACCGTTAGGCTCTGGAAGGGGAGAATAGAAAAATGAACTTCGACAAAAGCTACCTCATATGGGCATTGAGTTACGCCGTAGTAGGGCTGGCTTTGGGGATTTACATGGCGGCGACCCAAAATCATGGCGAGCTGGTGACCCACGCGCACATTCTTTTGATCGGCTTCGTGGTTTCTTTCATTTACGGAATCATCCACAAATTGTGGCTCGATAAGCCAAGTCGAGGCATCGCCAATATCCAGTTTGTACTGCATCAGGCGGCAGCCGTAACGCTTTCACTGGGGTTGTTCCTGCTTTACGGCAACATGTTGCCAGAGTCAGTGCTGGGCCCGATCCTTGGCATTGCCGCGAGCGGCGTGCTTTTGAGCATGTTGCTCATGCTTTACATGGTCATCAGGTCTGGTACAGGAAAAGCGGCCACGTCAAACAGCTGAGCGCGCGTTTGAGAGCGTTCTGGAGTCGCGCTAATGGGCGCAACTCGGCGGATGCCCGCACAGCGGGCACTTGAAGTCTTGCGGGTGCGCGGCAGATTATCGAAAGAGTTGACCGTTAGTCGTCACTAAACGTAGGAGGTACCATGAGACTGGCCGCCACAATCTGCGCCCTGGTAACAATGGCGACGCCGAAGATTGCCGCATGTGACGAGCAGTTTCGCTGCGGTAGTTGGCTGGTCTCGAGCCGAAACGTCGGTGGCGGAACTGCTCCAGAAATGTGGCGAACCTTCCTCACGCCAGGTGTCAACCGAGGACGCGCGCTCTCACGTAGTTGGAGGCGGCACCCAAAAGATTGGAACTACAACGACTGAGATATGGCGCTACGACCGAGGCTCCAAGATGATAGTCACCATTGTTGACGGAACCATCCAAAGCATCGAACGGGGCAAATGACAGCTAACCAACGCTTGCAGCGAGCTTCTGCGCGCGTCCGCTCAAGCTCATCGTCAGGCATAAACAAGGGGACAACATGACAAAACGACTTTCGCGAATCGCTCCGTGGCAAGCCGGCAAGCTCTTCGCGCTTATGTACTTCTTCTTGGGCCTGCTGTTTGTCATTCCGCTGTTGCTTGTTAGCGTTCTTGTACCGATGCCTGCCGGTCCAGGACCCAGACTCGGTCCGGGAGTGCTCATCTTCTTTCCATTTCTGTACGCGCTGGCTGGGCTGATATTCGTGCCCTTAGCTTGCTGGATATACAACCTCGCCGCGGGCCTTGTCGGCGGCCTGCAGGTATCGGTTGCGGACGATGCTGGCGCCTGACAATCGTTGGGGCCCGTGAAGGGTTAGGCGGCAGCACTGATGACAAGCAGTGCCACCGGACGCGCGAGCCAGGCACTGCCGTGGCTGGTGGCTTCGTACGCCGCGGCGAGCCTCTTGCACTTCGTGCACAACGCGGAGCAGCTGGCGCACTATCCAAACCTGCCGAGCTCGTGGTCACGCGTTGACGTCTACCTTGCCTGGGGTGTCGTGACGACGCTCGGGATCATCGGGTGTGCGCTCTATTTCCGTGGCAATCGTCGGGCCGGGCTATCGTTCTTAGCCCTGTATGCCTTCCTGGGCTTCGCTGGCCTCCTTCATTACACACGCGCGCCCTTTGCACACCACGCTTCGATGATGAACTTCACGATTTGTACCGAGGTCGCCGCCGCGGCCGCGCTCTTAGGGGACGTGCTGATCCTGGCGGCGTGCAGGGATAGGACCGCTAAGCCACAAGGAGAGACTCTGTGCCGCTAGTTACCCTTACCGTACGCAAAGGCAAGTCCAGGGAATTCAAGTCCGCGGTGCTCAAAGCCGTGCATGGCGCGCTAGGTGCTTCCGGCGTGCCCGAAAAGGACCGCTTTCAGCGGGTCTTGGAACTCAGTTCGGACGACTTCCGCTTCGATCCGGAATACCCTGATCTCACCGCTCATCGGACCGACGATTTCGTCCTGATTGAGATACTTCTCTCGGTTGGCCGCAGTGTCAAAGTGAAGAAGAAGATCCTGGCAGACATCCTCGGCGGCTTGTCGAAGGAACCCGGATTGAATCCGGAAAATGTGATGGTCTGCTTCAAGGAAACGCTGTGGGAGAATTGGTCGTTTGGCGGCGGACGATTCATTCACACTTGAAGCGTACCCCTGTCCTCCAGAATAAGACGCGCCGAGGTTAGCGTGACGCCTGACAATCGTTGGAAGGGGCCGTGAAGGGCAGTAGTACCGCCGCTGGCGCGGGGAGTCGCTGTGTACCGGCGGCTCCAATCGGATGCTGGCGCGCGGTCCCGCAAGTTCACCGTTAGACGTGTCCAGGAGTGCGCTCCTTGGGATTCTTGCGGCAGCGGCGCTGGTCGCCGCGGGCGTGGTTTGGGCGCTGCGTCCCGTTGAGCCGCTGCCCGTTGGGATGAAGGCGGATCTCCTCATCGTAGACAAGTCCGCCCGTCGTCTTTCGGTGTATGCGCACGGTGCGCTGGTGCGCACCTATCGGGTCTCGCTCGGGCGTGAACCTGTGGGTCCTAAGAGGCGTCAGGGCGACCGCCGCACGCCTGAAGGCCGTTACGTTATCGATCACCATAACCCGTTCAGCGAGTTCCACCTGGCGCTGCACGTCTCCTATCCGTCGCCCGCAGATACCGCGCGTGCCCTGGCTGTCGGGTACCCGCCTGGCGGCGACATCATGGTCCACGGTATGCGCAACGGCTATGGGTGGATTGGGCATGCACATTTGCTGGCCGACTGGACGATTGGCTGCGTTGCGGTGACGGATTCGGAAATTGAGGAGCTATACAGGGTGGTACCCGACGGCACGCCCATTGAGTTTCGCCCATGAACCTGTGGGCGGCCGCTCAACTTTACCGTTAGGCGCCGAATATGCGTACGCTCTTGTTTCTCCTCGTCGGGTTCTTCCTGTTGGCCGCCTGCATGCTGCTGGGGAGGCTCTTTTCCAACAACTATCCTGGTGCAGGCCACGCGGCAACTGTGACTTTCGTTGTGCTATGGCTGATGATCTCAGCGGCCAACCTGTGGGTCGGGGTTGCGAAGGCCGGCTATGCTTTCACCGAGGAACTGCCGATTTTGCTGCTGATTTTCGGTGTGCCGACCATCGTGGCCGTGTTGCTGAAGTGGCGGGGTTTTTAGTTCAGTGGTCAGTGTGGCGCCTGACAAACGCTGGGGCGGGCGCGCGCTACAGGGCGCGGAGGCTTACGACGTGTCGAAGTTGTGGAGAAAGTGCCTCGTTTGGCGCCGCCAGGAGCGCGCGCTGCTCACCGCAGGCGTTATGCGCCAGAGCGCCGTTGCGCTGCTTTTGGCTCTGGCTGCAGGTGTGGGCCACGGCCAGGCTACCCCTGCAGAGATCACCAAAGCGCAGGCGAAGCGAATTGCCCTCACTGCAGCGGGTTGCAGGAAGCCTGAGGACTGCATCGCCAGCGGTCGTCTCGATCACGATAACTGGGTCTTCGTAATCGTTTTCATTGAGGCGCGCGACGCAGCGGGTGATTTTCCGACCAAGCCCAATGGCTGGATTGCAGTCACTGTGGATTCCGGGGGACATGTGATTGGCAAGATGTCTGGCAAATAGACTCTCATGGCGCATCACAATCGTTGAGGCATTGCCAATGGGTGTACCTGAACAAACTTCGACATCCTCCCCGGTGACATCAGCACCGCCTTCGTTGCGGGAACTCCTTACCGACGCGATAAGGTACTGGGAGCCCCGGCGCCTCGGCTACAACCTGTTCCTTGCCGCCATTGTCCTGGGTTGGGTGATATTCACGTGGCCACATTTCCGGGGCGCTTTCACCTGGAGTTCCGCGCTGGCGCTGTTGGTACTCGCTGTACTGGCGAACATTTGCTATACGGCGGCCTATCTGGTTGACCTTCCCGTGCAGTATTCAGCTTTTCGGGATTCGTGGCGCCGGTGGCGCTGGGCCCTGTGGCTGGCTGGGATGCTTTTCGCCGGAGCGATCACCTTCTATTGGGTGGCAGATGAGATTTATCCGACCTTGGCCTAGGTGAGAGTCCATGGCTAAGCATCCGATGTCGTGGACCAAGTTGAAACACCGGCTGCTTGTCATCGCCGCAATGCCTCTGGTTGCGACCGTTGCAGCGGCCCCGCAGTGTGACGTTGGCCCGGTCACCAAGGTGTTTGGCGCGGTGCCCTGGCTCGTATACAGCTGCAACGACGCCACCTCTTTGGTCCTCATGAGCGCCCCAGGCAGTCCCGCTGCTCCGTTCTACTTCGTCTTTTCCCTTGAAGGCGGCAGCTACCGGCTTCGTGGAGAGGGCACTGGAGCAAAGACCGCAACAGACGCCGCACTCAAGGACCTGGAAGCTCTTTCCGCAACCGATATTCAAGCTCTGCGACGTGAAACTATCGCCGCCGCCGTCAACAAGCCGTGATTGCCATGGCGGCGGTACCCGACAACGCGTTGGCGGGGCGCTGATCCGGCACTTCGGTGCGGCCAGCCAGACTCATTGCCGGGCGTCTCGCACCTGGAGGTTCTATGAAACCTACACTCTTATTGCGCATCGCCTCGGTCATCACCTTGCTGCTTGCCTTGGGACACACCTCCGGCGGGCTCAGCTTCTGGTCTCCCGCAGGCGAGACAGAAGTGCTGCGCGCAATGAGATCCTTTCACTTTGATGCCGCGGGCGTCAGCCGAACTTACCTGGACTTCTATCTGGGATTCGGCTTCATCACGGGCGTCTACCTGGTTGCACAGGCGCTCGCTCTTTGGCAGCTGGCGTCGATGGCAAAGGCTGACCCAATTCGGGTTCGCCCGCTGGTCGGCTCGTTCTTACTGGCGTGCGTCGTGTCCGCATTGCTGTCCTGGAGGTTCATCTTTGTGCTGCCGGTAGTCTCGTTCAGCGCTGTTGCGGTTTGTCTTGCGCTTGCGTTCTATGCTGCGGGCAAACCTCAGGACGCCTAGCCCCTGGCCTGTGGCGTTTGTCGCTCTGGCGAGCGCGATGTTTAGCCCAGGACCAACATGAGGCCGCCTGCGCAGGTGCTGAAGACCGAGAGACTCGTACTGCGGCAGCTTAGTGCTGGCGATGCGCCATTCATCCTCCGACTCGTAAACGAGCGGTCCTGGCTGCAGAACATCGGGGACAAGGGCGTGCGCACCGCAGCCGACGCGCGTCGATACATCGAGACGGGTCCCGTTGAGATGTATGGGCGCCTGGGTTTCGGGTTATATCAGGTGCGCCTGAGTGTCAGTGACGAGCCAATCGGGATATGCGGGCTTGTGAAGCGTGAGACGCTGGAAGACGCAGATCTCGGATTTGCTTTTTTTCCACAATATTGGGGCCAGGGGTACGCCCGCGAAGCAGCGGCGGCGGTCTTGTCCGACGCACGGAACAGGCTGGGGCTGGCCCGAATTGTCGCCATCACAACGCGCAACAATGACGCTTCGCGCAGAGTTCTCGAGAAGCTTGGATTTGAGCTCGAGCGCTCAGTTCACCTCGAGCCGGGCGGCGAAGAGCTGCTCCTGTACGCGAGCGCGGCCTGAGAATCGAGAGGCAGACTTGGATCCACGCTAACCATCCCACCAGTCGATGCATCGAAAGGCGAACTGATCATGGCTACAGGCACCATCCGACTTCACCGGGTGTTCCGCACGAACCCGGAGCGCGTCTATCGAGCGTTCCTGGACCCCGACGCAATGGCCAAGTGGCTTGCGCCCCACGGCTTTACCTGCAAGGTCCACCACATGGAAGCCAGAGTGGGCGGCACCTACAGGATGTCATTCACAAACTTCACGACCGGCCACGGGCACTCATTCGGCGGCGAGTATCGTGAACTGGTGCCATTCGCCAGGATTCGCTATGCGGACCGCTTCGAAGACCCCGGCCTTGCTGGTGAAATGCAGACGACGGTGAGCTTGAAACAGGTGTCGTGCGGAACCGAGTTCAACGTAGTGCAGGAGGGCGTGCCGGAAGCGATTCCGCCCGAGATGTGCTATCTCGGCTGGCAAGAGTCGCTCGCCCAACTTGCGAGGCTCGTCGAGCCCGAGATTCCGGACTGACGATGCATGGGATCGCTGTGACGGCGCTGCAGGTCGACATCACCGAGGTCAGAGCGGCGGCAGATGTTGCCGCCGTTAGGGAACTGTTGCGCGAATATGCCGCCGCAGTCGGCGTGGATCTCGACTACCAGGGATTTGGCGCCGAGCTCGCCACTTTACCCGGGCAATACGCCCCGCCGTCGGGCGAACTGCTGCTGGCGAGAGTCAGCGGCGAGGTCGCAGGCTGCGTCGCACTGCGCGCGCTTGATCAATCAACATTGGAAATGAAGCGTCTGTATGTGCGGCCGGCCATTCGTGGGACCGGATTGGGCAAGCGACTCGTCGCGGCCGCCATTACCGTCGCCCGTAAGAACGGCTACACCGAACTACGGCTGGACACGCTGGCAAGCATGGCCGCGGCGCAGGCGCTCTACAGCTCATTGGGCTTCATCGAGACTGCAGCCTATGGGCAAGCTTTCCTTCCCGGCACGCGCTTCTATGCCCTGACTTTGGCGTGTGACAAACCGCTGGGTTTAGACATGAGTCACTCACCGTGAACGCCATCGAACTCGAGCGGTACCTCCACGAGCACATCCCCCTGTCGAGGGCGATGCAAGTGTCGGTGCTCAGCGTGCAAGCCGACGGCGTGATCCTGGCTGCGCCGCTGGCGCCGAACATCAATCACCAGGGCACCCTCTTCGGTGGCAGTGCTTCGGCGATCGCCATCCTCGCGGGGTGGTCGCTGCTGCACACCCGGCTCGCCGTCCTGGGCCTTTCCAGCCGCCTGGTCATTCAACGCAACAGCATGAAGTACGACCTGCCGATTGCGGGGCCGTTCACGGCCCGCTCGTTCGTGCGCGCACCGGCTGCCTGGGAGTCATTCATCCTGATGTTCAAACGCCGGGGGCGGGCCAGACTCAGCGTCTCCTGCGTCCTCGAGTACGGTGGGCAGCCCGCCGCTCGCCTTGAGGGCGAGTTTGTGGCGCTGGGTATCTAGGCAACGCCCCGCGAGGTAGCCGGTGGCAAAATTGCGTGTCCTGAGCTTTGCGATTTCCATCGATGGCTTCGGTGCCGGGCCGGACCAGGATCTGCACAATCCCCTTGGCGTCCGCGGCCTGGAGTTGATGGAGTGGTTCTTCAGTACGCGCGTCTGGAACAAGGTGCACGGCAAGGACGGCGGCGAGACCGGAGTCGACAACGCAGTTGCCGAGCAGGCCTTCGCCGGCATCGGCGCCTGGATCCTGGGGCGCAACATGTTTGGCCCGGTCCGGGGTGCATGGCCGGACGACAGCTGGAAGGGCTGGTGGGGGGACGAGCCGCCGTATCACACGCCTGTGTTCGTGCTGACGCATCATCCGCAGGCGCCGCTCACGATGGCGGGCGGCACGGAATTTCGCTTTGTGACCGGAGGAATTCACGCCGCCCTGGAGCAGGCAACCGCGGCGGCAGGCAACCTCGATGTCCGTCTCGGCGGTGGCGTTGCCACTGTCCGGCAGTATCTGCGCGCCGGCCTGATCGACGAGCTGCATCTCGCCATGCGACCGGTGCTGCTCGGTGGCGGGGAGCATCTGCTGGGCGGCATCGATATGCGCGCTCTCGGGTATGAATGCGCGAACTACCTCGCGGGCGAGCGTGCTACCCACGTCTTCCTGCGCAAGCGCCCGTGACTACATGAATACCTCGTCGCTTCTTTGGGGACTCCTGTTCGGCTCAATTGGACTCGGCTTCTTCGTGTACGGCAGAAGGCAGAGGGTGGTCGTGCCGTTGGTGTGCGGTGTGGCGCTGATGATTTTTCCGTATTTCGTCTCCAACACCGTGCTGCTGGTTGCGTTGGGCGTCGTACTCATTGCTATCCCTTACTTCATCAGAATGTGAGGCGCGACGCGCGTTGCTTGCCGCGTTCCTCTGTCTTGACCGTTTCAGGCGGCCAGGAGCACGCTGCAGCGCTGCTCATGGTCCATAAGAAAGCACAGGAGCAACGATGAAATTCACCACTTTGATCCTCGGCGGCGTCCTGCTGTTCGGCCTTGGCGTCGCCACCGGACAACTTACCCAACCCGCCAGCGACTCACCCCAGCGCATGGAGCAAAAACGGGCCGACCTGAGCGGGGCGCCGGGCATGGAGGTCATTGCCTCGGTAGCCGAGTACAAGCCGGGTGACTCTATTCGCGTCCACACCCATCACGGCGTAGAGGCTGTCTACGTCCTGCAGGGCGCGCGCCTGCAGGCCCCGGGCAAGGAGCCGACAACGCTGGTTACGGGGACGACGCTGCTGAACCTGCGCGATGTGAAGCACGCTGGCTTCACGGTGGTCGGGGACGGCGCGCTGAAACTGTTCACCGTCCATATCGTCGACAAGGACAAGCCGCTGTATGACTACGTGCAGTAGTCCGCTGCACTGTGAGCGCCGGCTTCGCTGACCGCAGAGAGGACGCCATGGCCTTTTCGCTCTACGCCGCGACTGTGCCGTCTTACCGCCAGACTCTGGGAGCCGTGCTGGGGCTGCTGGGGAAAGCGGAGATCTTCTGTGCGCAGAAGGGAATCGCCCCCGAGAACATCATCCAGGCGCGCCTCGCCGAGGATATGCTGCCGTTCGCGTACCAGGTGAAGTCGACGGCGGTGCACTCCCTCGGTGCCATCGAGGGTGTGCGCCGGGGCGTCTTCTCTCCTGACATGACCACTCCCCCCGGCAGTTTCCCGGCTCTCAAGGCGCGGATCGCTGCCACGCTGGCGGCCCTGGAGGCAATCGACGCAGCCGAGGTCGACGCCTTTGTGGGCCGCGACGTGCGCTTTGTGGCCGGCGAACTGCAGGCTGACTTCACGGCCGAGAATTTCCTGCTGTCATTCTCCCAGCCTAACTTCTACTTCCACGCGACCACGGCCTACGCCATCCTGCGCTGGAAGGGAGCTCCGCTGGGGAAACGCGACTTCACCGGCAGGCTGCGCCTGAAGAGATGATCGCGCCTCCTACACCAACAACCAACGCGGGAGCTGAAGCAATGAAGGCACACCTGGCGACACCACTGGTGATTGGCGCGCTGCTGCTGGCGGCGCCGCTCGCCGCACGGGCGGACACTTACAAGGTGGACGGCATGCACAGCATGCCGGCATTCACGTTCCGGCATCTGAACCTGTCGGCATTTCGGGGCCGGTTTGACAAGCTCGCCGGCACCATTGTGTTCGATGCGGCCCAACACAGCGGCAGCGCGGACATTGTCATCGACATCGATTCGGTCAGTACCGGCGTGCCGATGCTCGATCAGTTTCTGAAGGGCCCGAAGTTCTTCGACAGCGCGCGCTTCCCCACCGCCACCTTCAAGTCGAGCAGTTTCAAATTCTCCGGCAACCAGCTGGTAGCGGTGAGCGGCGATCTGATCCTCCATGGCGTCACCAAAGCCGTGGTGCTGGAGGTCGGCTTCGTTTCCTGCCACGAGCATCCGCTGCTCAAGGTTGCCTCCTGCGGCGCGGATGCCAGCGCCACGATCAAGCGCTCCGACTTCGGGCTCGATATTTTCATTGGCAACGACAGCGACGACGTTAAGCTCGACATCGCGGTGGAGGCTTTGAAAGTACCGTAACCGCGGTGCCATACTGGAATCGAATCCGCTGACCCACGGGGTTGCCCATGACCACCTCCATGACTTACGCCATCAAGTTCGTCGGCAACATGGACGCAGCCGTCCGCTTCCACGTCGCGCAGTTGGGTCTGAAGCTGCGCTTTCAGTCACCTGAATGGAGCGAGTTCGAGACCGGGCAGACAACGCTTGCGCTGCACAAGGCCTCGGCTGAGCATCCCGCCGGCTCCTGTCAGCTGGGCTTCGGCGTGCCGGACATCGATGGCTTCTTCGCTGCGCAGACAGCTCAGGGCACGAAGATCCTCCAGCCACCAACCGAACTTCACGGACAGCGCATCATGAAGGTGCGCGACGTCGACGGCGCCGAGGTCAGCGTCAGCGGTGCACGGGCCCACAAAGAGGAGAGCCAGACATGAAACCCTTTACCACCCTGGCCAGTATCGTCTTCAGCCTCGTCGCATTGGCGCAATTGCTGCGCATCACGCTGGGCTGGGAAGTCAGAATAGGCGGAGTCTTCATTCCGCTTTGGGTGAGCGTCATTGCCTGCCTGATTGCCGCTACGCTGGCGGTGATGGTATGGCGCGAAAACCGCGCCTGAGTGCGCTCGCCGGCGAACCATGATCCGCATTCGGGAGATCGACCACCTGGTCCTGCGCGTCAGGGATCTTGAACGGATGCTGGCGTTCTACTGCGAGGGGCTCGGCTGCAGCGTGGAGCGCCGGCAGGACGAAATAGGCCTGGTGCAGCTGCGTGCCGGCCGCAGCCTCATTGATCTGGTACCGGTGGACGGCAAGCTCGGCCGCGCCGGCGGCAAGGGCCCGGGCAAAGACGGGCGCAACCTCGATCACCTGTGCCTGCGCATCGAGCCGTTCGATGCCCTCGCCATCACAACCCATCTTCGGCAACACGGCGCATCGCCAGGGGAAGTGGAACAGCGCTACGGCGCGGAAGGGCACGGTCCGTCCATCTATGTGGCGGATCCCGACGGCAATACTGTCGAACTGAAGGGACCAGCGGCCGCCAGCCATGCTCATTCGCGGTAGCTGCCATTGCGGCAACATCTCGTTCGAGCTGACCTGGGATCCGGATCCGCCCGAGATTCCGGCGCGTGCCTGTGACTGCACGTTCTGCACCAGGCACGGCGGGGTGTGGACCTCCAATCCCTCCGGCTCCCTCACAGTCCGGGTGCAACAACGTTCACGGGTGTCGCGCTACTCCTTCGGCACCGGCACGGCCGTGTTCCACGTGTGCGGCCGCTGTGGCGTCACGCCCGTCGCGACGAGCCTGATCGATGATCAGCTCTACGCGGTGGTCAGCGTCAACGCGTTCACTAACGTCAACCCTGCGTTGCTGCGGCGCGCGCCGGCGTCGTTCGAGAGCGAGGCGCTGGAGTCGCGTCTCGAGCGCCGCAAACGCAACTGGATTGCCGCGGTACGGTTTGAGGAACAGGACGGCTCATAGCAGCAGCCACGCCAGCAGCGCCGCGGATTTCTGATCGGCGCCCCAGGGCGCGCCCAGGCCGCGCCCGAGCGCGGCGACCCGCGCCGCCCCCGCGTGCTCGCGCAGCGCTCTTTGCGGAATGCGCGTGACGGTGAGTCCCAGGGTCTCGCAGGCGCGCCCGAGCGCGTCGCGAAAATGATTGCCGTCGGCGGTGTGAATCAGCGCGTGTGAGGCGAGCGTGGCTTCGAGTGTCGCACCGACCCGGCCCGAGGACGCGATGATCCCGGCCGCGCGCGCTTCCTCGCCCGCGGCGCTTAAGGTGTGCGTGAGGGTGCGCAGCGCGCCGAGCGCCAGCGCGTTCGCGGATTCCTCGAACCGCGCCAGCCGCCGCTGCGCTTCAGCGAGCGGGCGGCCCTCGAGGTCATGGTAGGGCTGCTTCGAGCCGGCGAGGCGCAGGTCCGCAAGTTCAATGCGCGCGCGCAACAACAGGCGCGGCGCCGCGCGCGTGCCGCCGACGACCACCACCACCGTCCAGCCGCTGTGGGGCGCAAATCCCAACACGCACGCTGAACGCTTCATGATCGCAAAAAGTGCGCTTCCTTAAGCCGTCTCTGCCTTGATGGGCCGGCTCATGAGCGCCCGCACCGCATCCTTCGCGGGCAGGTTCTCGTACAGCACGCGGTAGACCATTTCGCACAACGGCATCTCGACCGCGGCGCGCGCCGCGACTTCGTGGATGGCGCGCGCGGCCGCGTACCCCTCCACCGCCTGCGCGATTTCCGCCAGCGCCGCCGCCGGCGTCCGGCCGGCGGCCAACAATAGTCCGAAGCGCCGATTGCGCGACTGATCGTCGGTGCAGGTGAGCACCAGGTCGCCCAGTCCCGCCAGCCCCATGAACGTGTCGGGCTGGGCGCCGCGGGCAACCCCGAGCCGCGTCATTTCCTTAAGTCCCCGGGTGATGAGCGCCACGCGCGTGTTGGCGCCGAACCCCAGGCCATCGGACAGCCCCGCGCCGACGGCCAGCGCGTTCTTTACCGCGCCGCCGATTTCCACGCCCACGATGTCACTCGAGGTGTAGGCGCGGAAATTCGCCGAGGAGAGCTTACGGGCGAGCAGGTTCGCATAGGCCGGATCCGCGGACGCGACGGTCATGGCGGTCGGCAGCCCGGCGCCGACTTCGCGCGCGAAGGTCGGTCCCGACAACACCGCGACGGCACGCGCCGCGCCGAGTTCCTCACGCGCCACCTCGTGGGGCAGCTTGCCGCTGCCCTGTTCGAAGCCCTTGGTCGCCCAGGCGACCTGCATGTCCGGGGCGAGCAGCGGCGCCAGTTCCCGCAGCAGCGTACGCAGCGCGTGGCTCGGCACGACCACGAGCACGTCGCGGGCCGCGGTCAGCGCCGCCGGCAGCTGCGTTACCACCTGCAGCGAGGGGGGAAATTCCGCCGTCGGCAGGTAGCGATCGTTGCGCCGGGCGCGCGCCATGGCGGCGAGCGCGGTGCGGTCGCGGCCCCACAGGCGCACCTCGCGGCCGCCGCGTGCAAACTGGATTGCGAGCGCCGTGCCCCACGAGCCCGCGCCGAGCACGGCGATGGGCGTGTGACTCGTCATGGCTGCGGCGCCTTAGGTCAGTTGGTCGTGGTGGGCTGAGCCTGGTTGGCCGCGTACAGCGCCTCGAAGTTCACCGGCGGCAGGAGAAACTGCGGGAATCCGCCCTGCGACACCAGCTGCGAGACCACCGCGCGCGCGTACGGGAACAGCACCCCCGGGCACACCGTGCTGATGGCGCGCTTCAGGTCGTTTTCCGCCAGATTGCGGATCAGAAAGGTGCCCGCCTGTTTGACCTCGACCAGAAAAATGGTGGCGTCATTCTGCTTCGCCGACACCGTGACGGTGAGCACCACCTCACGCACCTCGGCGTTCACGTTGGTGCTGCCACTTTGCAGGTCCAGATTGATCTGCGGGTTCCAGTTGCCCTCCAGCCGCGGCCCGAGCGGCGCCTCGTAGGAGCAATCCTTCAGGTAGACGTTCTGCAGCACCAGCATCGGGCCACCGTCTGCCGGCATGCCGGCTGCCGGTCCGCCGGCCGTTTCGTTCGCCATGATATTTACGCTCCCGTCAACATTGAATCGAGGCTGCCCGCGGACTCGAGCGCGTACAGGTCTTCGCATCCGCCCACGTGCGTCTCGCCGATGAAAATCTGCGGCACCGTGCCGCTGCCGCTCTTCTTTATCATCTCACCGCGCGCCTGCGGCACCGCATCGATATCGACTTCCTCGAAGCCGACCCCCTTTTCCTCAAAAAGAGCCCGCGCCATGGCGCAGTAAGGGCACCGCGAGGTGGTGTACATCACGATCCTGGGGGCGGCCATGCGCGCAAGTCCATGAGCTCTCTAAGCGCGCGTCAGCGGCAGGTTGTCGGCCCGCCACGCGGCCAGGCCGCCACGCAGCGTGACCGCGCGGGTGAAGCCCTGCTCGGCGAGCTGGCGCACGGCCGCAGGCCCCAAGGAGCCGCTGCCGTCGTACACCACGATGGTCTTTTCCTTGTATTTTTTCAGCGCCTCGGCGGCCTTGAGGATCTCGGCGCCGGACATCTGGCGCGCGCCGGCCAGGTGGCCGAGCGCAAACTCTTCGACCGGCCGCAGGTCAAGCAGCAGCGCTCCCTGGTTCATGAGCCGGATCAGCTCCTGCGGGGACACCGAGACGAGACTTTCCGCGCGCGCGCGTATTTCGTATACAACAATGAGCGCTGCAACGACGGCGGTGGCGGTGGTGAGCCAGGGGTGGTGGCTCAGGTATTCGAGGACACGATCCATGAGGAGGGCTGGCATGCCGGGGGCGAAAAAGGGCGCGCATTATAGCGGCTTGGCCCTCGTGCTGCTGTGCGCGCTCGCCGCGGTGCCGGCAGCCGGCGCGCCGCAGCACCCGGAGAGCGATGCCCGCAAGGCCGAGGCCGACCTCAGGGAGGTCAAATCCGAGATCGAGCGCATCACCCGCCAGGTGAGCGAAGAGCAGGTGGAACGCGACCGCCTGACGCAGGAGCTGCGCACCGCGGAACTCTCGGTCGGCAAGGCGCGCCTGTCGTTGGGGGATATCCGCCGCGAACGCGCCGAACAGGCCGCACAGCGCGCCGCTCTCGCCGCCGAAAAACACACGCGGGAAACCGAACTGGGCGCCAACCGCGACGCGCTCGCGGGCCAGATGCGGGCCGCGTACCTGATTGGCCGCCAGGAGCCGCTGAAGCTGTTGCTGAACCAGCGCGACCCGCAGGTCGCGGGGCGCATGTTCGCCTACTACGGCTACTTCGGTCACGCGCGCGCCGGGCAGATCAGGCGCATCGAAGATGACGTGCGGCGCATCGGGGAGCTGCAGGTGCAGCTCGAGGCCGAGGACGCGAAGCTCGCGGAGCTGGAAAGACAGCAGCGCACCCAGCTCGGGGCACTGGAGCAGGCGCGCAGCACGCGCAGCCACGTGCTGGCGGACCTAGAGGCCCGCTCGCGCAGCCGCGCGCAGAATCTGGAGCGCCTGCGCAGCCAGCAGGCGGGCCTGGAAAAACTGGTGCGCGAACTGCGCGCGGCCATGGAGCGCTTTCCGGTCGAGGGCAACGATGCCTTCGCGCGCCTGCGCGGCAAGCTCGCCTGGCCGGTGAGCGGCAAGGTGGTGGCGCGTTTCGGGGATGCGCGCGCCGGGGGTGTGCATTGGGACGGACTCGTGGTTGCGACCGAGCGCGGCACGCCGGTGAAGGCGGTGTGCCAGGGCCGGGTGATCTACGCTGACTGGCTGCCGGGCTTAGGCCTCCTCGCCATCGTCGACCACGGCGATGGCTACCTGAGTCTCTACGGTCACAACGACCGGCTCTACAAGGCGGCCGGCGAGCGCGTCGCCGCCGGGGACACCATCGCGGCGGCGGGCGACTCAGGCGGCAGCAGCCGTCCGGAGCTGTACTTCGAGATCCGCAAGGGCGGAAAACCGGTCGATCCCAGGCCCTGGTTCCGCGCCGCGGCCCCCTGACAGTTAGCGCCACGCGGACCCTAGCCGGCGGGCGACATTTCCGGGCGGGGTGAGGACACCGTCCAAGGTGTGACAGCGGTCAACTTTTTGCGCAGTCGGCCGCCCACGGCACGCTGATTCGCCAACTCGCAGCAAGGTTCCTCTTGCACATAAGAGCAATGGTGTCCGCAGCCATGCAGCCGTCTGTGCACACCGACCTGCCGCCTGGGCAGCTTGAAGCGCGGTTCGATCCGTTCGTGCGCCTGTTGCGCTCGCTGCTGCCGCGCGCCGCGTGCGTGGCGCTGTTTGGCGGCAACGGCGATCTGATGTGGTCAACCGACCCGACGCTCGGGCCGGACCTCTTGAATGCGGTGGATGATGCGCTCCTCGGCGCCCGTGCCGGCACCACCGGCAACGGTCAGCTGCGCACGCTGGCCGGCAATACCCCGGTTTACCTGTGTCCGCTGCGGGGGGACGCCGGGCAGCTCCTGGGGGTTATCGCGATCGTGTGCCGCACGCACGACGCCCAGGACAAGCGCAACCCCGAATTTGCCTTCGCCTATTCGCTCATCGCGCCGGCGCTCGAGTGCCTGCGGCGCGAACTGATCACGCGCGCCACCATCGAGGAACTCAACGCTACGGTGAGCGCGCTCGAGAAGGATCTGAACCTGCTGTTGCTGGTGCGCGCACCGGAGCTTTCCGCCGCCGCGCCCGACGGGGTCAATGAGCTGCAGCTGCTCGTGCAGCAGACCATCGAACACCTGCGGGCCTGCACCGGGGCGCTGCTGGTGCCGGAAAAAAACCTCACGCTCGCGCGCTCCGCCACCGGTTCGGCACCCGACACGCAGTTCCTCATGCGCGCGCACAAGCGACTGCTCGCGATGGCGCAATCCAACCCCGAGCCGCTGATTTCCAACGAGACCTTGTCGGCCGCGTTTCCGGACGCGTTTCCGTACCGGGTGCTGTGCTGCTCGCTGCGCTCGCGCGCCGGGCGCCCGATGGGCGTGCTGGCGTTGTTGCGTGACGCGGCGGCCGAGCCCTTTACCGAGCGCGACGCCCACGTGGCCGAGATCCTGGCCCGCAAGGCCATCGGCCTCATCGAGAGCAACTACGATTCCCTGAGCGGCCTGTACACGCGCGCGGCTTTCGAACGGCGCGTGCGCGCGGTGGTTACCGACAAGAAGGTGACGCGCCAGTGGTGCGCGCTGTACGTCGACGTCGACCAGCTGCACCTGATCAACGAGAAGTCCGGGATGCACGTCGGGGATGCGGTACTCGCCGAGCTCGGTGAGCTCGTGCGGCAGCGCCTGCCACCCGGGGCCTTCGGGGCGCGCATCTCCGGGGACCGTTTCGCGGTGCTGCTGCCGGCGCAGGCCAACGACGCGGAAAAGTTCGCCGAGGCGCTGCGCGCGGGCGCAGAGCTCGCCGGAGGAGCGGCGCAGGGCGAGCACCGCCTGCCGGTCTCGATCAGCATCGGCGTGGCGCTGCTGGATGATTCCGCCGCGGAACTTGCGCACGTGCTGGCCGCGGCCGAAACGGCCTGCAAGGCCGCCAAGGACCGGGGGCGCAATCGCGTCGAGGTCTATCGCCAGAGCGATGAAAGCATCGTACGGCGCTACGCCGACATCGGTATCGCCAGCCAGCTGCGCGACGCGATCGCCGCCGGACGGCTGCATCTGCACGCGCAGCTGATCCTGCCGTTCGCCGCCGCTGACACCGCGCGGCCGCACTTTGAGCTCTTGCTGCGCATGACCGACGAGGCCGGCAAGACCGTGGGGCCGGACAGCTTCCTGTCGGCCGCCACGCGCTACCAGCTGATGCCGGTCATCGACCGCTGGGTGGTCAACCACGTCATCGAGGCGCTGCGGCCGCGCGCCAGCGTGCTCGACGGCAAAGCGCTCGGTTTTTCCATCAATTTCTCCGGCCAGTCGCTCAACGACGATTCCTTCTCCGACATGCTCATCGAGCGCATCAGCTCCTCGGGCCTGGATCCGGAACTGTTCTGCTTCGAGCTGACGGAAAACGCCACGGTTGCGGCGCTGCCGCGCGCCCTGGTTCTGATGCAGCGCCTGCGCAAGCTCGGCTGTGGGGTGGCGCTGGATGATTTCGGCACTGGCCTGTCCTCGCTCTCCTGCCTGCGTGACCTGCCGATAACCATGCTGAAAATCGACGGCAGCTTCGTGCGCGATGTCCTCAAGGACGCGCGCGCCGAATCCATGGTGCGCGCCATTGCGCAACTCGCCCGCAGCATGTCCATCACGACCGTCGCCGAGTACGTCGAGACCCCGGAAATCGGAGCGCGGGTGGCATCCCTGGGCGTGGATTACGGCCAGGGATTCGCGATCGGGCGGCCGATTCCCTTCACCGATCTGCTCAGCGAATTGCCGCTGCCGGACGCCCCGGTCGCGGCGGACGATGCGACCACGCAAGCGGCCCAGGCGCTCGAAAGCGCGGTGATCACCCAGACGGCCCAGGCGCTCGAGAGCGCGGTGATCACCCAGACAGCCGAGGCGCTCGAGAGCGCGGCGATCACCCAGACGGCTGAGGCGCTTCAGACCGCCCCGACGGATGAGATCATCCTCACTGACGAGCCGCGCCCGACCGATCAGTCCGAGCAGACCATTGAGGAGCCCTTACCGGTGACCTGGTTTGCCGGCAGGGTGCAGTAGTCAAACCGATGGCTACGCGCTCGCGCACCCTCGGAACCCTCGCCGCCGGCGTGGTCTTAGGATTCTGCGGCGCCCTGGCGGGTGGCGCGCTCGCCGAACGTGCGCCCGTCATCGCCCAGCCGGCCACCGGGGCGGCGCTGCCCTGGGAAGAGGCCAGCGTGTTCGCGGAAGTTTACGAGCGCATCAAGCGCGACTACGTGGATGACATCGACGATCACGCGCTCATGGAGAAGGCGGTGCGCGGCATGGTGGCAGCGCTCGATTCCCACTCGGCGTACCTCGACAACTCCGAGTTCGAGGAGATCCGCCTGAGCACCATGGGCTCCTACCCGGGGGTGGGAATCGAAGTGGCGGCCGAGGACGGCGTGGTCAGAATCCTGAAACCCCTGGACGGATCTCCTGCGCAGCTCGGCGGGCTTCAGGCCGGAGACGCGATCGTCCGCATCGACAATCACGACATCGGCGCGGATCTCGCCGGCGCCATCGCCCACATGCGCGGCCCCGCCGGCAGCCGTGTCCGGTTCGCGATCCGGCGCGAGGGCACGGCGGGACTCCTGGAATTCGACCTGCGCCGCGCCGAGGTGGAAGTCCATAGCGTGACCCAGCAGAGCCTCGAACCGGGCCTCGGCTACGTGCGGATTACGACCTTCACCGAGACGACGGCTGGTGAGCTGCGCCAGGCGATTACCCGGCTAAAACGAGACAATAATGGCGCTTTGAATGGCCTGATACTCGATTTACGAAGCAATCCAGGCGGGGTCCTGGAAGCCGGGGTCGCGGTCGCCGAGGATTTTCTCGACGGCGGCGTCATCGTCACGGCTGACGGCAGGACCCCGGAAAGCCGCTTCCGGATGGACGCGGTTTCCGGAGATCTCCTGCATGGCGCGCCGCTCGTGCTGCTCGTCAACGGGGGCTCGGCGTCTGCCTCGGAGATCGTCGCGGGGGCGTTGAAGGATCACGGCCGGGCGCTGCTCGTGGGCCACAGGACCTACGGCAAGGGCTCGGTGCAGACCGTCATGCCGCTCTCCCACGGGGGCGCGCTCAAGCTCACGACCTCGCGGTATTTCACGCCCTCGGGAGCCTCCATCCAGGGCAAGGGCCTGGTGCCTGACGTCCTCGAGAGCGGCCCTGATGTAGCCCCGGCGCCGCTTCTGACCGGGCGCGGGTCCTCACCCCTGGCCGCGCGCGACAAGGAAGTACGCACGGCACTGCAGGCGCTCAAGGGCGAAGCCACGCACGCTCAGCCTGCCGCGCCGACGCTGACGGCGCATAACTTTTTCCCTTAGCTTCTCCTTAGCTTCCTTCGTATCCTCGCCGCCATGCTGGCATGGCTCATGGACTGGGTGCTGCACCTGGACCGGCACCTGGTCGAGGTGCTGGCCGACTATCACAGCTGGATTTACCCGCTCCTGTTCACGGTGATTTTTGCCGAGACCGGCTTCGTAGTGACGCCGTTCCTGCCCGGAGATTCGCTCCTGTTCGCGGTCGGGGCGCTCGCCGCCGTGGATGCGAGCGGCACCCTGACTGCGCCGCTGGCGAGCGTGGTGCTGGCGGTGGCCGCGGTTCTCGGCAACGTGGTCAATTACAGCATCGGCCGCGCCATCGGCCCGCCGGCCTTCAGCGGCCGCTACCGCCTGCTGCGCGTGGAATACCTGCGACGCACCGAGGAGTTTTTCCGCCGCCACGGCGGCATGGCGATCTTCCTGTCGCGCTTCATGCCCATCATCCGCACCTGCGCGCCGTTCGTCGCCGGCGTGGGACGGATGCCCTACCGCCGCTTCCTCGCCTATAACCTCGCGGGCGGCTGCGCATGGGTGGGCTTGTTTGTCTGGGGCGGGTACCTGTTCGGCAACGTGCCACTGGTGAAGCAGCACTTCGGGCTCGTCACCCTCGGCATCGTCGCCGTGTCACTGGTGCCGGTCGCCCTCGCGTGGCTGCGCCGCGCTAGTCCATAGGCGAAAATCGCAGGAAGCGATTTTCGCGGACATCAGCTTCGTTTCCGCCGGCCAAAGGCGTGACTTTGGCCGGCTGCGGCAGTGCCATCCTCAGGGGCCGTGCTGCCACAGGGCGTGGATGACGCCCAGGAGAGCGCCGACGAGGAGCGCCAGGTTCGGCACCGCGCTCGCCAGGAACCCCACGTGACGCCGCTCCGGGGAGCGCGTGTAGCCGTAGAAGTAGATCGCCCGGCCGATGATGAACAGCGCCCCGAGGGCCGCGGCGACACTCGGACCCCAGTAGTGGGCGAAGATCACGATCGAGGGCACGAAGATGATGAGTTGCTCGAGCGTGTTCATCTGCACGCGGAAGTAGCATTCGAAGGTGGCATTACCGGTGGTCGCCGGCGCCGGTACGTTGTAGCGCACGCGCGCCTGGCCTACCGCCCAGCCAAAGGCGAGAAACTCCCCGAGCGCGAGCACGATTACCAGGTGCACCAGTGCCATGAGACCTCCGGATTCTGCGGTCACAATGGCACAATGCCCTCATGAGCGACAAGGCCCTGGGGTATGCGCACCGCATCGACATCGCCGCCGATGCGCAGGCGGTGTGGTGGGCGCTGACCAACAATGAGCAGCTGCGCCTGTGGTGCTCGCCCGGCGCGGAAATTCGCGCCCGGCCCGGCGGGCTGTTCCGCGCCAGCGTCGATCGGGTGACGGAGTTCGAGGCGCACATCGATGTGTGCGAGCCGCCGCGGCGCCTGAAGCTGATCTACCTGCCCATGCCCGGGGTGCCGCCCGCGGATCGCGCCATGAGTGATGATTTCATCCTCGACGCGGTGCCGCAGGGCACAATCGTGCGGCTGCTGGGGGCGGGCTTTCCGGCGAGCGACGCGTGGGAGACGCAGTTCCTGCGCCTGCGTACCGGGTGGAGCCAGGCGCTGGCGCGCCTGAAGGTGTTGGTCGAGAAACAACTCAAACAAGGAGCCGTGTCATGACCGGGTTTCTCTTGCGCGCGGTGATCAGCGCGATCGGACTGTGGCTGGCAACGGTGTGGGTGCCGGGCGTGCACATCGACGGCGTCGGCACGCTGTTGTTAGCAGGGGTGCTGCTGGGTGTGGTGAATGCGGTGGTCAGACCGATCGCGTTCATCCTCACCCTGCCGATCACCATTCTCACGCTCGGCCTGTTCCTGCTGGTGCTGAACGCGGCGATGGTCGGACTCGTGGCGTGGATCCTGCCGGGATTTCACCTGCCGGGCGGGTTCAAGGCGGCGCTCCTGACCGCGATCATCGTGTGGCTGACGGGGTGGGTCGGTTCCTGGTTCATCGGCCACCGCGGCATCGAACGCTTCGCGCGGCGCTGACGGTGGGCAGCGTCCGGCTTTGACTTTGACCCCGTCGACGGACGCTGGGATCCTTGGCGCGATCGGCAACACGCCGCTCGTGACGCTCAAGAGCGTGGTGCCGCCGGGGCACGCGCGGGTGGTGGTGAAACTCGAGTCAGCGAACCCCACGGGCAGCATGAAGGATCGCGTGGCGCTGGCGATGATCCGCGGCGCCGCGGCTGCGGGCACTCTCGCGCCGGGAAACACGGTGGTCGAATACACCGCGGGCACGACCGGTATTTCGCTCGCCCTGGTGTGCGCCGCGCTCGGCTATCGCGCGCATTTCGCCTTCTCCGATGCCTTCAGTGAGGACAAGCTCCACACCATGCGCGCCTACGGCGCTGACATCACCACCGTGCCGAGCGCCCAGGGAAAGATCACCGCGAGCCTCATCAAGGCGCTGATCGCCACGGCAGCCGAGATCAGCCGCCGCCCGGGTCACTGGTACTGCGATCAGCTCAATAACCGCGACGGCGAAGCCGGTTACCACGCGCTCGGGGATGAGCTGTGGGGGCAAGCAGGCGAGCGCGTGGATGCGCTCGTGCACTGCGTCGGCACCGCGCATTCGCTGCACGGCACCGCCGGCGCGCTGCGCCGTCATAACCCGCAACTTCGGGTCGTGGCGGTCGAGCCTGCCGAGTCGGCGGTGCTGTCCGGCGCCGCCGCCGGCGCCCATAACATTGATGGCATCGGGATCGGCTTCGTTCCACCTTTGTGGAGGCCGGACGAGGTGACCGAGATTCTTAAGGTTTCCACGACCGAAGCGAAATGGATGGCGCGGCGACTCGCCCGGGAGGAAGGCGTTTTCGCGGGCACCTCCACGGGCGCGAATGTCGTCGCGGCGCTCAAAGTGGCGCAGCGCCTCGGCCCCGACGCCACCGTGGCGACGATTGTGGTGGATTCGGGCCTGCGTTACCTCAGCACCGACCTGTATCGTACCTAAGCGCGCTCGCTAAGCGAGCGCTCGGCCTATACGGCGGTAGAGCCAGTAGACCACCGCCACGAAGGCGATGCCGGCCAGCCACTCCGAAGCGCTAGCGAACGAGTCTCCCACCACGCCGATCGGAAACTGGTTGTTAGTGAAGGCCACCAGGGCCGTGAAGACTACCGCCAGCACGCTCTCGCCCACGATCAGACCGGAAGCGAGCAGCACACCCAGTTGCTTGGTGGCGTCTGGTTTGGCAGTCCGGTCAGCGCGCTTGTCAAACCACCAGCCCACCACCGCACCCACGGTGACCATGAGCGTGGATGCCGTGGGCAGATAGATGCCGAGGCCTACGGCGAGCGGCGGCATGCGCAGGGAGCGGGTGGTTTTCGAGAGCAGCCAGTCAAAGGCGATGATGAAGGCCCCGATGAGGGCGCCCCAGCCCATCAAGTGCCATTTCTCCGGGTCATTCTGGATCACCGCCTGGGCGAGGGCGGAGATGAGGCCCGCCTGGGGCGCGGGCAGGGCGTGGGCGGTCGCGCCGGGAGCGCCCGCAAAACCGTAAGCCCTGTTGACGAGGTCCAGCACCGGCGGGATCACCAGCGCACTGGCGACGACGCCGATCACCAGCGCCCATTGTTGTTTCGAGGGCGTGGATTCCACCAGCTGGCCGGTCTTCAGATCCTGCAGGTTGTTGTTGGCGATGGCCGCCACGTTGAATACCACGGCAGTGACGAACAGCGAGTAGGCCACGAGCGCCTTGCCCATCTCCGGGGGGAGCGAGGATTTGACTGTCACCACGAGGAACAGCGCGGTGGTCGCCACCACCAGGATGCCTATCCCTGAGAGCGGGCTGTTGGAGGCGCCGATCAGCCCGGCCATATAGCCGCAGACCGTGGAGACCAGGAACCCCACGACCACCACGATGAAAATGCCGCCGATGGTGAGCAGCAGCGCATGCTCGCCCAGGCCCGCGCTGCTCGCGAAGTTCCACAACAGCCAGCAGATGGGCAGGATGCACAAGAGCGACACCAGCCCAACCTGGTCCACGGGAATGTCGTGCTCGGTGCGCGCCAGGGTGTCCCCCTTGCCGGCCTTGCGCACCCGGGAGGAAGCAATGGCGCTCTTCAGGCCACCGACCACCGGCTTCACCAGCTTCATGAGTGTCCAGATGGCGGACACGGCGATGGCGCCGGCGCCGAGGTAACGCACGTAGTGGCTCCAGGTGGTCCCCGCCAGCGCTCCCGCATCGCCTGCGGCCGCGTGCAGTGCGCTGTAGTGCGGCACGCCCCCGCCCCAGCCGATGAGGGCACCCACGAACATGGCGATGCCGCAGCTGATGCCCACCAGGTGGCCGATGCCGAACAGCGCGAAGGAGAGCTGGAAATCAAAACCGGTGACCGGCGCCTTGGAGTCACTGCCCAGTCGGAAGCTGTGGGCGACGTCCCCCAGGAAGAGCCGCATCTGCACCATCACCAGGAACAACGCGGAGACCAGCGAACCCATCAGCACCGCCCTGAGTCCCTTGCCGCTGGATTCCACCGCATCCGGGTCCGTAACGTCGCCGGAACCGACCTTGATGACCTCGGCGCACGCGGTGCCTTCCGGATAGGGCAGATCCGAGTCCGTCACCAGCGCGCGCCGCAGCGGGATGGAATACATGACCCCGAGGATGCCGCCTGCGGCGCAGATGGCTACCGACTGCCAATAGGGGAAGCCGTTCCACCACCCGATCATGACGAAGCCGGGCAGCACGAAAATGATGGAGGAGAGCGTGCCGGCGGTGGAAGCCACCGTCTGCACGATGTTGTTCTCCTGTGCGCTGGTGTTGCCGAGCCACCGCAGGAGCGCCATCGAGATCACCACCGCCGGGATGGAGGTGGAGAAGGTGAGCCCGGCCTTCAGCCCAAAGTAGACGTTGGCGGCGGTGAAGACCACGGTGAGCAGCACGCCCAGGATAATTGCGCGCAGCGTCAGCTCCACCCGGGATTCCGTGCTCATGTCGTTGTTCTCCACGTTACCGGCGACGACGCCTGCGACCCCCGCGCCGCGATGCACATAGTTGCAGACCTGGCCATACCGGCGCAAACACCCCCATCCCCGGTGCGGGCCGCGCGCGCTATGCTGTGCCCATGAAGATATTCGTCGGCCTGCTCGTGGTGGTGGTGCTCGCGCTGGCGGGGTTCACCTGGGTCACGCTGCACTGGGCGTATTCGGAGGGCGAGCGCGCCGGCTACGTGCAGAAGTTCTCCCGCAAGGGCTGGCTGTGCAAGACCTGGGAAGGCGAGATGGCGATGGTGACCATGCCCGGCACCGTCGCCGAGAAGTTCCAGTTCACCGTGCCCGAGAACGCCGTCGCCGCGAAGCTCAACGCCGACATCGGCAAGCGCGTCGCCCTGCACTACGAGCAGCGCAAATGGATCCCGAGCTCCTGCTTCGGCGACACCGAGTACTTCGTGACCGAGGTGCGCGTGGCGGAGTAGCGCCGCGGAAACGGAGCTACCGTCCGCCGAAATCGCATCCTGCGATTTCGGCCGATGGGCTAGTGCACGCCCGCCATCAGCTTCTTCACCGCCGGCGTGAGCAGGAGCATCACGGCCCCCACGATCAGCCCGTACCAGAAGATCTTCAGGAACAGGCCCGGGAGCGACTCGAGGTGGCTCGCGTCGTACTGCCCGGTGAGCACCCCGGCGAGGTTGCCGCCGAGTGCCAGCGACAGGAACCACAATCCCATCGCCTGTCCCACGAACCGCGGCGGCGCGAGCTTGCTCATATACGACAACCCCACGGGCGAGAGGCACAGCTCGCCGCAGGTGTGCAGCAGGTACGTCAGCACCAGCCAGGTGGGCAGCACCAGCTGGCCGGCCAGCACGTGCTGCGCGGCGAAGTACATGACGAGGAAACCGACTCCCAGGAATATGAGCGCGACACCGAACTTGGTGGACGCCAGTGGATCGCGGCCGCGCTTGCCGAGTGCGATCCACAGCGCCGCGAACACGCCCGCGAGGGTGATCACGAAGAACGGATTCACCGCCTGCAACACGC
Source organism: uncultured Gammaproteobacteria bacterium (assembly GCA_963793895.1). GTDB lineage: Bacteria > Pseudomonadota > Gammaproteobacteria > Steroidobacterales > Steroidobacteraceae > 13-2-20CM-66-19. The sequence continues at coordinate 1,531,446 of CAWCBV010000002.1, read as the reverse complement.
CGGCAGGCATCACCCAGCCGAAAATGTGGCGGTCGGTATAGCGCTCGGCGAAGAGGTTGAAGGAGCCGCCCTGCTGGTAGTACCCGGCCCAGAAGATGACCGAGGCGACGAACAACGCCGCCATGACGAGCGCGCGCTTGCGCTCCACCGCGGACAGTCCCGCGAAGAACAACAGATACACGAAGTACGACAGCGCCAGCAGCCCGTAACCCCAGGAGGCCGCGCGGATGAGCACGGCGGCGTCGAGCGTCACGGTGCGGGTGAAGGCGAGGATCACGATCAGCGCGACTGCCGCGAGGAATACCACGACCGGGGTCCACGAGCCGCGCCGCTCGGCCGCGGGTTGCAGTCCTGCAGCGCCGAGGTAGGAACGCGTCCACAGGAACTGCGCCACGCCGAGCGCCATGAACAGCGCCGGCAGTGCAAATCCAACGCGCCAGCCGAAGTACTGGGCGCAGATGGGAACGATGGCCGAGCCGAGCACCGCTCCGATATTGATGCCCATGTAGAAGATGGAGAAACCCGCATCGCGCCGCGCGCCGCCTTCCGGGTACAGCGAGGCGACGATCGCGCTGACGTTGGGCTTCAGCAGCCCGACCCCCATGGCGTTCACCAGCAGGCCGAGGAAGAAGATCGCCTGATTGCCGATCGCCAGCAGCACACTGCCGGCGGCGATGAGTATCCCGCCGCTGATCACGGCGCGCTGTGCGCCGAGCAAACGGTCGGCAATCCAGCCCCCGAAGAGTCCCAGCAGGTACGTGCTGCCGAGGAACAGGCCGAAGATAGAGCCCGAGGTCCTGTCATCCAGCCCGAGGCCGCCCCCGGATACCGCGCCCACCATGAACAGGATCAGGATGGCCTGAATGCCGTAGTAGGTGAAGCGCTCCCACATCTCGGTGAGGAAGAGCGTCGCGAGACCACGCGGCTGACCGAAGAGCGTCGCGCCCGGAGCGACGGTGGCGGGTGCAGCGTCAGCGGCAGATTTCATTGTTGGAATTTCCGTCAGGCGCTCACCCACGTGCGCGGTGCGCGCGAGTCTGACCCAGGCACGCCCGGGCGCGCTAGTCCATTGGCCGAAATTCGCGGGAAGCGATTTCGGCGGACAGTAGTTGCGTTTCCGCCGGCCAAAGGCGGGGCTCGATGCACATCTGCCGCAATCACCTCAGCAGCCGAGCACTTCGGGGCGTGGGTGGGCGCAGGGACTTTGGCCGGCTGCGGCGGTGCCACTCGGGCACGCCTAAGCGGCGTCGGCGTCCGGCGGCGCTTGCGGCGTGCGCGTGAGCATGCGCGCCATGATGATGCCCCCCTCGTAGAGCAGGTACATCGGTATGGCGAGCGAGCATTGCGATATGGCGTCCGGGGGCGTGAGCAGCGCGGCGAGAATGAAAATGCCGATCAGCACGTAGCCGCGGTTCTTCTTGAGCTTCTCGACGCTCACCAGTCCCATCACCACCAGCAGCACCACCGCCACCGGCACTTCGAAGGCGAGCCCGAAACAGAAGAACATGGTGAGCACGAAGTCCAGGTACTGGTTGATGTCGGTCATCATCGCCACGCCCTTGGGGGTCGTGCTGGCGAAGAACTGGAACATCACCGGGAAGACGAAGTAGTAGGCGAAGGCGATGCCGACATAAAAGAGAACAATCGACGACAAGAGCAGCGGCACCGCAAAGCGCCGCTCATTGCGATACAGCCCCGGGGCGACGAACGACCACAGCTGGTAAATGACGTACGGCATCGCCGCCAGCAGCGCGGCAAAAAACGACAGCTTGAAGGGCGTGGTGAATGGGGTCATCACCCCGGTGGCGATGAGATTGCCGCCCTGCGGCAGCTTGGCGAGCAGCGGTTTCGCCACGAACGAAAACAGATCGTTCGAGTAGAACATGAACGGCACGAATGCCACTCCCACCGCGATGAGCGCGCGCAGCAGCCGGTCGCGCAACTCCAGGAGATGCGAGATCAGCGTGCCTTCCGCGAGTGCTTCAGGTTCCGGGCTCATCGGGGCGCGGGAGCGGGCCGGCGTGGACCGAGGTATCGGCGCCGGTGGCATCGGTGGGGTGGGCGTGTGAGAAGGTCGGGGGCAACGGTGGATCCGCAGGCGCTGCGTCGCTCATGGGCGGCGCCGGATTCATAACAGGCGGCGGCACGGGATCTGTCGGAGGCGGCTCCGGCGGCTGAGGTGCTGCCTGCGCCGCGTCCGGCGGCGGCGGCGCAGTGCGCTGCGCCTTACGCGCCTCCTCGAGCTGCACTTCCTCTTCGAGCTGCTCGCGGAACTGCCGGGCCATGGCCCGCGCCCGGCCAACCCAGCGGCCAACCTCGGAGACGACGCGCGGCAGTTTCTCGGGTCCCAGCACAATCAGCGCCAGGACAAAGATGATCAGGATTTCGAAGAACCGGCCTTCGAACAGATCAGGTGCTCCGGTCGTTCTTGGCGTCGCTCTTCGCCGCGACTTCCGGGAATTCCGCGTCCGTGCCCTCGGAGCGGATCTGCTTGGGCGGGGTGCTCTGCTCGTCCTCGCCGTCGCTCATCGCTTTCTTGAATCCGCGCACGGCATGCCCGAGATCCGAGCCCACGGTGCGCAGTTTCTTGGCACCGAACACCACGAGCACGACGAGCAGGATGATCACCAGCTCGCGCATTCCTATACCCATAGCTCACCACTCCACTTAAGTCCCCGCATGGCGGCGGGGAAGATCAGCCGATGATAGGTCAAATGAGCCCCTGGAACCCCAGAAGTTCGCCCGAATTCGAAGGGCCGTCACGCTCTGCCCGGGGGGGTCTCGAGCCAGAACGTCACCGGGCCCTCGTTGGTGAGCGACACCTGCATATCCGCGCCAAATACGCCTGCTGAAACATGGGCATAGGAGTCCCGCGCACGCGCGAGCAGCTCTGCGAACAAGCCGCGCGCGTCTGCCGGGGAGGCGGCTGTGCTGAAGCCTGCGCGCGTGCCCTGGTCGGTGTCGGCAACGAGGGTGAACTGCGGCACGAGGAGCAGCGCGCCGCCGGTGTCCCGCAGCGAGCGGTTCATCCGGCCTGCCGAGTCGGCAAACACGCGGTAGGAGAGCAGCCGCTCGAGCAGGCGGGCGGCGGTTGCCGCATCGTCGCCCTTCGCCACGCCGATGAACCCCACCAGACCCGCGCCAATGGTGGCGACCGGCTCGCCCGCGATGCGGACCTCGGCGCGGCTCACGCGCTGGATGAGAGCGATCATGGGGGCATGATTGTGGCATTGGGGCCTGCGAGTCCGTTAAGATTCGGGGCCGTTTTTTTGCGGCAGGGGAGATGAGATGACGCGCGGCGCGCGGTTCGCACGACACGCAGGGCTCTCGCTCGCGATAGCGGCAGCGTGCGCTTTCGCTTCCCCGGCTTGCGCCCAACAGGCGGCATCCCCGGCCTCCCCCGCCGCCACGGCAGCGGCGACGCCGCTCGTCGGCAACCCGAAGCATGGCAAGGAGATTTCCTACACCTGTCTTGGTTGCCACGGCATCGAGGGCTACAAGAATGCCTACCCGAATTACAGCGTGCCGGAGCTCGAGGGTCAGCATCCGGAGTACCTCGCGGATGCGCTGCATGGCTATCGGGATGGCGACCGTGCGCACCTGACCATGCACTCCCAGGCATCCACGCTCTCCGACCAGGACATCCTGGACATCGCCGCTTACTTCGCGGGTAAGCCGCTGACGAGCAGCGGCGCGCCCGCAGGTACCACGGTGCCGCCGGCGGCGACGCTGTGCGTCTCCTGCCACGGCAGCGACGGGGTCGGAATCACGCCGAACTATCCGACGCTCGCCGGCCAGCACGAGGACTACCTGGTGCGCGCGCTCGATGAATACAAGAAGGGCGGCCGCAAGAACCCGATCATGAAAGGCTTCGCCTCGAACCTGAAGGACGAGGACATCGACGTCATCGCCCATTACTTCAGCCACCTGAAGCCATCGCTCGCCACCGAAGAGCGACCGTACACGCGCTTAACCGCGCATTGAGCGACGCGCTCAGACAAAAGCGGCGCCCCAGGGGGCGCCGCTTCACATCAAAGGCGCAACATAAGCGCCCGCCGTCATTCGGGCCTAGCGGCTACTTTCCGAGAACGGCAGTCCTGGCAGCACCGCAGTTCCTTCCAGCCGCACGCCATCCAGACGCGAGGGCGGCAGTCCCAGTGCCTGCAGGATGGTCGGCGCCACCTGCATGGTCTCTACCGGGCTCGTCACGGTCTTCGCGTCCAGGTGCGGATTGGACAGCAGCAGCATGACGTTGACGTCATCGTGCGCAAACCCGCCGTGCTCCGCCTGCTTGGCGGTGCTCTTCGAGTAGGTCACCCCGACGTTCGGCGTCACGACGATATCCGGCGTGCGCGAATCCTTCGGCGGCAGCCCGGGCGCGTTGAACATCTGGGTGATGCCGCGGCCCCAGAAAATCTGACCAATCCCGGCGATGTTGTTACTGGCAGGGGAAGCAGATTCGAGCAGCGCGGCCTGCGAGACGGCCGTGCAGCCGCTCTTCAGCCACAGGAGCGACACGTCGTCCTCGGTCGGCCCGATCTGGTTACCGGCGTTGGACTCGGAGTCCGGCAGGCAGGCATCGATGATCCGCGACGGCGAGGTGGTCACCGGTCCGCTCGAGGTGATGCGCGTGTAGCGCGCGGAATCCACCGGGCTCTGGCCGTGCTTGGCGGTGATGATGATCAGGGTCGAGCCGGCAAGACCTTGGCTGTGGATGGCGGCGACGAACTTGCCGATCGACTCGTCGACGTACTGGATCTCAGACAGCAAGAGCGCGCTCGGCGTGCCGACGCCATCGAGGTAGCCGCCGCTGCCGACGCCCGGCTCGATGAGCTTCTGGCCGACGCTCACGGCCTGGAAGTTCATGCCGAAGATCGTCGGTACGCGCGCGCGGGCGGCGTGGTTGTGCGTGAAGCCCTCGATCTGGTTGAGCACGCCGTTCACCTTCAGCCTGTCGTAGCACCTGATGAACGCGAAGCTGTCGGTGTAGGCGCCTAAACTTGCGAAGTTCGGATCATCCGCCGCACTGCAACCCGCGAACGGCAGTGCTACCGGGATGGAGTTGATCTCGGGCGAGTAGAAGTCGTCGAGATTCTCGGCGACGTTCGGCGCCGAGTGCACGGTGGGACCGGAGACCGAGCCGTAGGCCGGGTGTTTGTCGGACCAGGCCGTATAGCCGCCGGCGTTGTGGATGACGCCGAAGATGGTGTTGATGCGGATGAAGTTCCACGGGTACACCGGCGCACAACCCCTGGCGGGATCGCGGGCCAGCTTGGACGGATCGATGGAGGCGAGGCCGCCGTCGGCACCCGTCGGTCCAACACCATTGAGAAAATTCTGGTTCTGGTCGATGCCCTCCTCGTATTCGGTCGTGGTGCCGTTGAAGACGCCCGGCGTACAGGTGCCGGCCGCGAGTCCGTTGCCGGTGGCAACCGCCGGCGGCGCGAGCGCGCGGTCGTAGGCCACGTCGTAGTACACCCCCATGGTGCGCGGCGAGCCGCCGGTCACTATGCTCATGAGACCGGGAAAGGAGTCCGAAGGTCTGGAGGTGGAGGTATCCAGGTAGTTGACGCCGTTTGCCTTGAGCGCCGCGAGGTGCGGGCAATAAGGCGCGCCGCCGTTGATGCTGCTCAGACCCTTCGAGCAGTTGAGGAAGTCAAGCACGTGCATGCCGTCGATACTGACGAGCAGAACGTGCTGGATGCCCTCATGATGGAAGCCGTCATCATCCGCCACGGCAGCCGCGTTCGCGCCGAGCGCGAGGCAGGCGATGAGACCGGTGGTAACTGTGAGTACACGCATGGAGTTGTCCCTTGGGTTGGGTTGGGGAACCGTGCGCGAGCCTAGGGTGCCGCGGTTGCAGCGGCGGGACGCTTCAGTTGCAGGCGCGCTGCGCCGCTGTTGCAGCTGTGTTACCGGCACGCTCCCGGGTGCGGGAACCGCTCCTTTGGCGGCGCGGCCACCGGCCTTAAGCCTCCCATAAGATTCTGTTTCTATTGTTCGCCTGCCAGCTGACCGACCCTATTTTTTCGGAGCCACCATGAAGCTGCTGAATCTCGTGAGAAAACCCTTCGTTGCCGCGATCCTCGGCGCCGCCGTCATCGCCCTGCCCGTGAGTGCGCTGTACATCGCGGGCGCGACGCGCGCCGTGGCGACGCCCGCGGCGCTCACCGCGCTTGCTGCCGGCGCAGCCGCTGTCGCGCCAGCGCCCGCGCCAGCACCGGTGGCGGGGCCGGCCATCGCGCTGCCTGACTTCAGCGCAATGGTGCAGCGCTATGGCCCTGCGGTCGTGAACATCAGCGTGGTCACCAAGGTGGCGGCGATGAACTCGCAGAGCGGCGACGAAGAAGACTCGCCCGACAACGGCAACGGCAACGGTGGCAACGACAGCAATCCGTTCGGACCGAACAGCCCGTTCGCGCCGTTCTTCCGCGGCCTGCCGTTCCAGATGCCCCAGCCGGGCCCCGTGCACGGTGAAGGCTCCGGTTTCATCATCCGCGCGGACGGGGTCATCATGACCAATGCGCACGTGGTGAACAGCGCCAGCGAAGTCACGGTGCGGCTCACCGACCGGCGTGAATACACGGCCAAGGTGATCGGCGTCGACGCGCGCTCGGACATCGCGATGCTCAAGATCGCCGCCAAGGATCTGCCGACGGTGCGGATCGGCGACTCGCGCGGGCTCAAGGTCGGGGAATGGGTGCTGGCAATCGGCGCGCCGTTCGGCTTCGAGAACAGCGCCACCGCCGGCATCGTGAGCGCCAAGGGACGCACCCTGCCGGATTCGGGCTACGTGCCCTTCATCCAGACCGACGTGCCGATCAACCCCGGCAACTCCGGCGGGCCGCTATTCAACATGCGCGGCGAGGTGGTCGGGGTGAACTCGCAGATCTACAGCCGCAGCGGCGGCTACATGGGCGTGTCCTTCTCCATCCCCATCGACGTCGCCATGCAGGTCGGCCAGCAGCTGCAGACGACCGGCCACGTCGCCCGCGGCAAGCTCGGTGTCATCATCCAGCCGGTGACCCAGGGCCTGGCGGACTCGTTCGGTCTGCCGCAGCCCGAAGGCGCGCTCATCTCGAGCGTGGAAAAGGGCGGACCCGCCGAAAAGGCCGGCGTCGAACCCGGCGATGTGATCCTGAAAATCAACGGCCAGGCGCTCAAGGACTCCAGTGAACTGCCGGTGGCGGTCGCGAGCATCAGCCCCGGGACCGACGTTTCGCTTTCGATCTGGCGCAACCACGGCGCGCGTGACTTCACGGTGAAGCTCGGTGCACTGGAAGACAAGCGCACGGCCGCCAACGCTGCGGTGCCGGCGCAAGGCGGCAAGCTCGGTCTGGCCGTGCGGCCATTGACGGCGGATGAACAACGCCAGGGGAACATCAGCGGCGGACTCGTGGTCGAGCGCGCCTCGGGACCTGCGGCCGAGGCCGGGATTCAACAGGGGGACGTGGTGCTGGCCGCCAACGGTGTGCCGGTCACGAGCGCCCAGGGCCTCACGAGCGCGGTGGAGAAGTCGAAGGGGCACATTGCGCTGCTCATCCAGCGCGGCGACACGCGCCTGTTCGTGCCGGTGCGGGTCGGGTAAGTCTTAGAAGACCTCAGGCGCCGGCGCCGTTGCTCACCAGCGCCGCCATCAGCTCGTTCACGGGCAGCGCGTCGAGGTCCTGCGGGCTGGCGAACAGCGCCTTGATGCGCTGCGCCTGCCTGGGGTTGAAATGCGCAGCCACTGAATCCTGAAACTTCTTCACCAGCACCGGCATGCCCTCGGCGCGGCGCTTGCGGTGGCCGATGGGGAAATCCACCTGCACGCGCTGCGAGTAACTGCCGTCGGTGAAGAACACCTGCAGCGCGTTGCCGATGTAACGCTTGTCGGGGGCGTAGTATTCACTGGTGAAGGTCGGGTTCTCGCGCACCTGCATCTTCAGGCGCAGCGCATCGAGGCGCGGATCCGCCGCCACCGCGTCCTCGTAGTCCGCCGCCGTGAGGCGCCCGAAGATCAGCGGCACCGCCACCATGTACTGGAGGCAGTGATCCCGATCCGCCGGATTCGCGAGCGGCCCCACCTTGTCGATGATGCGCACGCCGGGTTCCTGGGTCTCGATGACCACGCGCTCGATGTCGGCGAGCCGGTCCCTGACGGCCGGGTGCAGCGTCATGGCGGCCTCGACCGCCGTCTGGGCGTGAAACTCGGCGGGGAAGGAGATCTTGAACAGCACGTTTTCCATGACGTAGCTGCCGAAGGGCTGCGGCAGGATGAGCGGCTGGCCCTTGAAGAGCACGTCGCTGAAGCCCCAGGTCCTGGCGGACAGCGCCGAGGGGTAGCCCATCTCCCCGGTTAGAGACATGAGTGCCAGTCGCACCGCGCGGCTGGTGGCGTCCCCCGCCGCCCAGCTCTTGCGCGAGCCGGTGTTCGGCGCGTGCCGATAGGTGCGTAGCGCGCCGCCGTCGATCCAGGCGTTGGAGACCGCGTTCACGACCTGCTCCTCGCTCGCGCCCAGCATGCTCGCGACCACCGCGGTGGAAGCGACCCGCACCAGGAGCACGTGATCGAGGCCGACGCGGTTGAAGCTGTTCTTGAGCGCCAGCACGCCCTGGATCTCGTGCGCCTTGATCATGGCGGTGAGGACGTCGCGCACCCTGGGCGGGCTCTTGCCGGTCATGAGCGCGCCGCGCGCCAGGTAGTCGGCGACGGCGAGGATGCCGCCGAGATTGTCCGACGGGTGACCCCACTCCGCGGCTAACCAGGTGTCGTTGAAGTCCAGCCAGCGCACCAGCGCGCCGATATTGAACGCCGCCTGCACCGGGTCGAGCTCATAGGACGTGCCCGGCACCCGCGCGCCGCCGGCCATGACGGCGCCCGCCACCACCGGTCCCAAGAGCTTCCGGCACGCCGGAAATTTCAGCGCCTGCAAGCCGCAGGCGAGGGTGTCCATGAGGCAGTAGCGCGCGGTGTCGTACGCGTCCTCGCTCGCAATGGTGAAATTGCGCGCATAACTCGCGATGGCGGTGAGCGCGGCGTCCGGATCCGGGCGCTGGGCGGATTTTACATCGAGTGCCGACATGGTTATTGGCGCTGCTCGATGGGGACGAACTTGAGGTTCTCAGGACCGACATAGTTGGCGGCCGGACGGATGATCTTGCCGTCGGTGCGCTGCTCCATGACGTGCGCCGCCCAGCCGGTGGTACGCGCGATGACGAACAGCGGCGTGAACATCTCGGTAGGCACGCCCATCATGTGGTACGAAACGGCCGAGAACCAGTCGAGGTTCGCGAACATGTTCTTGGTGTCGTGCATCACCTGCTCGATGCGCGCAGCGATGTCGAACATCTTCATGTCGCCGGCTTCCTGCGACAGCGCGCGCGCCACTTCCTTGATCACCTGGTTGCGCGGATCCGCGAGCGTATACACCGGGTGGCCGAAGCCGATGATGACTTCCTTGGCGGCCACGCGGGCGCGGATGTCGGCATCGGCGGCTTCCGGCGTGTCGTAACGCTTCTGAATTTCGAACGAGAATTCGTTGGCGCCGCCGTGCTTGGGACCGCGCAGCGCACCGATGGCGCCCACGATGCACGAATAGACATCCGCGCCGGTGCCGGCGATCACGCGCGCGGCGAAGGTCGAGGCGTTGAACTCGTGCTCGGCGTAGAGGATGAGCGAGGTATGCATGGCGCGCACCCACGACGGTGGCGGCGCGCGGCGGTGCAGCAGGTGCAGGAAGTGGCCGCCCACCGAGTCATCCTCGGTCTCGACCTGGATGCGCTGGCTTGAGTGGCTGAAGTGGTACCAGTACGCGAGCATCGAGCCTAAGGAGGCGACCAGCCGGTCGGCGATGTCGCGCTCGCCGGGCGCGCGGTGATCTTCCTTCTCCGGCAGCGTGCAGCCGAGCACCGAAGTTCCGGTCCGCAGTACATCCATGGGATGCGCCCCCGCGGGCAGCAGCTCCAGCGCACTGCGCACCGGGCCCGGCAGGCCGCGCAGCGACTTGAGCTTGCTCTTGTAGGCGGCGAGTTCGGCACGATTGGGGAACTTGCCGTGGATGAGCAGGTGGGCGATTTCCTCGAACTCGCACACGGTCGCGATCTCGAGGATGTCGTAGCCGCGATAGTGCAGGTCGTTGCCGGTGCGCCCGACGGTGCACAGCGCGGTATTGCCCGCGGTGACACCCGACAGGGCGACGGATTTCTTCGGCTTGAAGGCTGGCGTCTCGTTCATGGTGACTTCCCAAACAGCTGGTCGAGTTTGCGTTCGTACTGGTGGTGGAATCGACGACGCCTGGGGCCGATTCTATACGCGGCGCCGGTGCACGGGCCAGCGCGCCCCGATCCTACTCGCCGGTAGGATCGGCGCGTAAGTTACGCAATGCGCACCACCGTGCGGCCGGTGACCTTGCCCTCGATGTAGGCCGGGAAGGCCGCCGGCAGCTCATCGAAGTCGATGGTGCGCGTGACGATCCGGGCGAGGTGCCTGGGCCTCAAGTCGCTGGCAATGCGCTGCCACACCGCCAGCCGCCACTCGCGGCGGGTCGCGGAGGAGTTGATGCCGAGGAGCGCCACGCCTCTTAAGATGAATGGCATGACGGTAGTCCTGAGGTCCGGTCCTGCGGCCAGCCCGATGCTGGCGATGTTGCCCCAGAAGTCCACCGTGCGCGTGAACCAGGTGAGCATCTCGCCGCCGAGGTTGTCGATGGCGCCGGCGAAGCGCGGCGTCTCGAGCGGCTTGCTGCCGTAGTCGAGTCCCTCGCGCATTAGCACCTCGGTCGCGCCGAGCGCCTTCAGGTACTCACTGGCGGTGCTCTTGCCGCTGATGGCCACGACCTTGTAGCCGCGGCCGCTGAGCATGTCGACGGCGATGCTGCCGACCCCGCCGGTCGCACCACTGACGGCGATCGGGCCACCTTGCGGGGTCTGGCCGTTCTGTTCCATACGGTGGATGGCAAGCGCCGCGGTAAAGCCGGCGGTGCCGAGCGACATCGCCGTGAGCGCATCGAGCCCCGGCGGCATCGGGATCACCCAGTCCCCGGGGACGCGCGCGAATTGCGCATAGCCGCCGTCGTGCGTCTCCGACAGCGAGCACCCGGTGACGAGCACGGCGTCCCCCGCCCGGTAGCGCTCATCGGCGGAAGACTCCACGACCCCGGCAAGATCGATCCCGCCCACCAGCGGGTAACGGCGCAGGATCCGGCCCGCGCCGGTGGCGGCCAGGGCGTCCTTGTAGTTGATGTCGGAGTGGCTGACGCGGATCACCACTTCCCCGGCGGCGAGATCCGCGAGCGTAATCTCTTCGAAGCGCGCGGCGATCTTGCCGTTCTCGGAGTGGATGCGGAAAGCCTTGAATTTCCCGGTCACTTGCGTTTCTCCCTTTGCAGCCACGCGATCAGTCCCTGGGTGTTGAGTTCCAGGTCCCCGAGCAGCGCCTGTTCGATGTCGTGAGCGCCAAGCGTGCTGCCCTGCAGGCGCAGCAGGCTCACCCAGTGCGCGAGCATGGCGGTGCGGATGCCCGGGAACGGGTCGACATCCTGCGCGTGCGCGTGGGCGATGCGCACGAACTCGCGGATCTGGGCCTTGAGCATCTCGCCCAGGCGCGGCACCTGCGTCACGCGGCTGAAGTGCATGAGATAGATGGACTCGGGTTGGTAGGCGAGCATGCGGTCGACGGAGGCGAGGTGCTGAGCGGGGTCGAACTGCGTGGGCACGGTCGCCGGCGTGATGAACGCGCCCCGGGCGGTGTCGAGCGCGCGGTACGAGATCCCGAAGGTGTCGCCGCTGAAAATGCTGGCGTGCGCCTCATCCACCACCACGTAATGGTGTTCGGCGTGACCGCGCGTGTGCAGCAAGGTGAGTTCGCGGGCGCCGAGCAAGAGCTGCTCGCCGTCCTGCACTACGCGCACGCGCGCCGCCGGGATCGGCAGCAACTCACCGTACAGCTGCGTGAAACGCTCCTCGCCGTACACGGCTTTGGAGCCTGCGATGAGCCGCGAGGGATCGCTCATGTGCGGCGCGCCGCGCGGATGCAGCACGGCCTGGGCGTGGGGCAGCGCAGCCATCAGCTCACCGGCGCCACCGGCGTGGTCCAGGTGCACATGAGTCAGGAGCACATAGTCCACCGCGGCACGCGGCACACCGAGTTCGGTGAGCGCCGCGAGCAGGTAGGGAACGGAAGCATTGGTGCCGACATCGACAAAAGCCGCGCGGCCGCCATCAACTATGATGTGCGACGCGGCGTGCCCCGGATACAGGTATTCGCAATCCACCGCCGTGATGCCGTGCGGATGACGGTACAACCTCGGCGTCACGGGAACCGTTGCCGGGGTCGCGCGGTCGGAGTGAGCCATGTGCGCATCGTAACCAAGTACACTAGCGCCGACACATGAGCCCACAGTTTTTTCTGGCCGCCGCGCTCATCGCCGGCGCATCCGCCGCGCTGGCCCAGGAGGCCGCCGTAGCCGTGCAAAGCGCCCCGGCGCATGTCGAGCGCGGCAGCCTCGTCTTTGAGGGGATTCCACCGCCAGACGCCAAGCTCGAGGCGCGCCTGGATGCTTACCTGCAGTCACGCGAGGCGACGTTCCTGGACTGGCTGCCCGATGGCAGGATGCTGATCGCCACCCGTTTCGGCGACAGCATGCAGGTGCATCGCGTCGCGACTGCGCTGGGCGCGCGCGAGCAGCTCACGTTCTATCACGACCCGATCAGCTGGGTGCGCGCGGCGAGCACGGGCGGGAGCTTCGCATTCCTCAAGGACCAGGAGGGGGATGAGAACTACCAGCTGTATGTGCAGGCGCCGACCGCAACGGTGCGCCAGATCACCAGCGGCAACTTCATCCACGGCAGCCCGGTGTGGGCGCATGACGGCAAGCGCGTCGCCTTCTACGGCAGTGACCGCGACGGGGTCAGCTACGACGTCTACGTCGCGGATGTCACGACCGGTGGCGCGCCGCAGCTCGTGGTCGGTGGCCGGCACGACACCTGGTATCCGCTCGGCTGGTCGCCGGATGATTCGAAGCTTCTGGTGTGGCGCTACGAGTCGCTCGAGGAGAGTTATCTTTATATCGCCGACGTCGCGAGCGGCACGCTCACCCCGGTGGATCCGAGCGGCCGCAAGATCGGCATCCGCATCGCCAAGCTCGCTGCCGACGGTCTCGGGGTCTATGTCGTGAGTGATGCGGGCGGGGAATTCAACGCCCTGACCTACACCGATCTCGCCACGCACACCCCGCACCAGGTATCAGCGCAGAGCGGCTGGGACGTGGAGGATTTCGATGTCAGCGCCGACGGGCGCTACATCGCCTATGCCCTCAACGAGGACGGGATCAGCCGCCTCACCGTGCTCGATACGCTGCGCAAGCTCGACCTGGCGCCGGTCGGCCTGCCGCAAGGACGCATCACCAACCTGCACTTCGACGCCACGGGCAGGAAGCTCGGGCTGTCGGCCGAATCGGCGCAGTCCCCGCGCGATGCCTATTCTTACGAACCGGAGACCGGCAAGCTCGAGCGCTGGACCAGGAGCGAGCTGGGTCCGGTGGGGATCGCAAATCTCGCCGCTCCCGAGCTCATCCGCTACCCGACCTGGGACCGAAGCGGCAGTCATCCGCGCATGCTGGCCGCGTACGTGTACCGTCCGAGCACCGCGCCGTGTCCCGTGGTCATTTATATTCACGGCGGCCCGGAGGACCAGTACCGGCCCGTCTGGGATCCGTTCGTGCAGTTCCTGGTCAGGGAACTCGGTTATGCGGTGGTCGCGCCCAACGTGCGCGGCTCATCCGGTTACGGTAAGAGCTTCCTGGCGCTCGACAACGGCGTGCTGCGCGAGGATGCCGTGCGCGACATCGGCTCGCTGCTGGTGTGGATTGGCGCGCAGCCGGCCTTCGATCGCACCCACGTCGCGGTCATGGGCGCCTCCTACGGCGGCTACATGACGCTCGCGTCGCTGGTGTCGTACGGCGAGCGCCTGAGCGGCGGTGTCGACGCCATGGGCATCAGCAACTTCGTCACCTTCCTGCGCAACACCGCCCCTTACCGGCGTGACCTGCGACGCGAGGAGTACGGTGACGAGCGCGATCCTGCCATGCGGGTGTTCCTCGACCGCATTTCCCCGCTCAGCAACGCCGGCCGCATCAGGAAGCCCCTGCTGGTGGTGCAGGGGCTCAACGATGCGCGCGTGCCGGCATCCGAGTCCGAGCAGCTGGTGTGGCGCGTGCGCGCCGGTGGCGGCGAGGTGTGGTACCTCATCGCCAAGGACGAGGGTCACGGCTTCAGGAACAAGGGCAACCACGACGTCTACCTGCAGACCGCGGCGGCATTCTTGATGAAATTGGCCAAATGAATCGTCCGGCTGTGCAACTCGTGCGCGAGGAACGCGACGCCGGGTGAAGGCGTCTACGTTCTGATCAAATGAGCGAGGGCGGCGGGAACTCCACGCTGACGGTGAGTCCCCGGCCGCCGGGCCCGTCGCTCAAAGTAACCGTGGCGCCGTGCGCCGCGGCGATCGCCTGAACAATCGCAAGCCCTAAGCCGCTGCCTGGCGCCTCGGCGCCCGGGCGCCGGTAAAAGCGGTCAAACACGCGCTCGCGCTCGGCGGCGGGAATTCCCGGACCGTCGTCGGACACCACGAGCCTTGCCCCGGACAAAGTGCGCTGCGGCGCAGACGCCTCGGGCACATCGACGCTGACATCAACGCGCCCGCCAGCGGGTGTGTAACGCACGGCATTGTCCACGAGGTTGCGCAGCAGCGTGCGCAGGCCTTCCGCATCGCCCGTTACAGTTGCCGGCTGGGCTGCGGAAACCCCTAAGTCGATTCCGCCGGCGTCCGCCAGCGGCACCAGTTCCGCCACCACTTCGCGCGCTGCGTCATCGAGGCGTACCGGCGTTGGCGGGCTTTGCGCGCGGGGCTCCTGGCGGGCAAGCGACAAGAGCTGCTCGACCAGGTGGATGACGCGCTGCACGCCGGCCGTGAGGCCGGCCATGGCCGCGCTGCGTTCTGCTTCGCCACTGGCGCGCGCCAGCGTTCCGGCCTGCAGGTGCAGTGCGGTGAGCGGCGTGCGCAGCTCGTGCGCCGCATCGGCCATGAACGCCCGCTCGCGTTCGAGTGACCCGCGCAGGCGTTGCAGGAGATCGTTGAGCGCCACGACCAGCGGCTGCACTTCATCCGGCAGGCGGGCACTGGAGAGTGGATCGAGCGTGTTCACGCGGCGCGCCAGCACCTGCGCCGTGAGGCGCTGCAGGGGTTCGAGCGCTTTGCCGACGGCCAGCCAGATCGCGAGCGCCAGCACCGGCAGCAGCAGCGCGAACGGCCGCAGGGTCTGCAGGGCAAGCTGCGCGGCGCGCTCTTTGCGCACGCTCATGGGCTGCGCCACCTGGATCACCTTGGTGAGCGCCTGTACCCCGTACACGCGCCAGCGGCCCTCACTGGTGGCGACCGTGGCAAGTCCGAGCGTCGTGATCTGCGGCAGCACCGCGTGCGGGCGCGACAGGTAGACGCGCACGCCGTCGAGCGACCAGACCTGCACCACGAAATCGTAAGCGGCATCGGTGGGCGGGATCTGCGGCGACAGCAGGTACTCGACCGGCTGGTCGCGCAGGATGAGCGCGGTCTGGCGCAGGTGGTAGTCGAAGAACTCGTCCGCCTCGGCGAGCGCGTTGCGGTACACGATCCAGCCGCCCGCCGCGCCCAGGAGCACCACCGCGCCCAGGAGCCACGCGAGCAGGCGCGCGCGCAGCGAGCTCACTCGTGCGGCCTCACGCGGTAGCCCACGCCGCGCACGGTGAGAATGAACTGCGCGCCGAGCTTGCGGCGCAGGCCGTGGATGTGAACTTCCACCGCGTTGCTCTCCACCTCCTCGCCGAAGCCGTACAGGCGCTGCTCGATCTGCGCGCGCGACTGGATGCTCCCCGGGCGCTCCATGAGCAGCTGCAGCAGGGCGAACTCCCGCGGCGACAGCGCCACCTCCACGCCGTCGCGCCTGACGCGATGCGCCGCCGGGTCGAGCTCCACGCCCAGGTGCGCCAGCAGCGGCGCGCCGGAGCCGGCGCGCCGGCGCAGCAGTGCGCGGATGCGCGCGGCGAGCTCATCCAGATCAAAGGGCTTGACCAGGTAATCATCGGCGCCGGCGTCCAGGCCCGCCACGCGGTCCGCTACCGCATCGCGCGCGGTGATGATGAGCACCGGCAGCGAGCCGCCGCGCTCGCGCAGGTTCTTCAGGAGCTCGAGGCCGCTCATTCCAGGCAGACCCAGATCGAGGAGCAGCAGTTCGTATGGCTCGGTGTGCAGCACCGCGGAGGCGGAAGTCGCTTCATGCACCCAGTCGATGCTGAAGCCGTCGCGCTTGAGGCCGGCGCGAATGGCCTCACCGATCATGGGGTCGTCTTCTACCAGCAGCAGTCTCACGATGCCCAAAGTATGATCAATCCGAGCTTAAGCGGGCCTTAAAGTTGGCACGGGAGTTGCGGAATTGGGGGTCGTCGAACAGCTGCTGCGGGATGCGGGAGAACTTGGGGTCACGCTCACGCAGGCCGATGCCGCGCGCCTCGTCGAGCTCATCGATGAGCTCGCCCGCTGGAACGAGCGGTACAACCTGACCGGGATCAGGACGCAGCCGCAGATGATCACGCACCACCTGCTCGACAGCCTGGCGGTGAATGCGGATCTTGCGGGCGAGAGCGTCGCCGATGTCGGCACCGGCGCGGGGTTTCCGGGGCTGCCGCTCGCCGTTGCCAATCCACAGCGGCACTTCACCCTCATCGACTCGACCGCCAAGAAACTGCGCTTCGTCGCCCACGCGGTAGAGCTGCTGCGGCTCACCAACGTGAGCGTGCTGCACGCGCGGGTCGAGAAGATGCGCCCCAGCCGCCATTCGACAGCGTCGTAGCACGCGCCTTTGCGCCGCTGCCGCGCCTGCTTAAGACCGTCGCGCCGCTGTGCGGGCCACGCACGCGGGTACTCGCCATGAAGGGCAAGTGGCCGCAAGGCGAGCTCGCCGCGCTGCCGGCACCCTGGCGCGTCAGCGGCTCGCGAACGCTCGCGGTCCCGGGACTCAACGCCGCGCGCTGCGTTATCGTACTCAGCCGCGAATGATGCGCCGCCATGCCTAATCCACTCCTCGCCACCTGGCCGCTGCTTCTGGGCATGGGCATCCTCATGCTCGGGTCGGGCCTGCAGAACACCCTCATCGGGCTGCGCGCGACGCTCGAGGGCTTCCCCACGCCGGTCACGGGACTCGTCATGTCCTGCTACTACGTGGGGTACTTAAGCGGCACGCTGCTCGCGCCGCGGTTGCTGCGGCGTGTCGGGCACGTACGGGTGTTCGCCACCCTCGCCGCGCTCGCCTCGGTGGCGGCGCTGGCGCAGGCCTCCTGGGTGCACCCCGTGCCCTGGGGCGCCATGCGTCTGATCTCCGGGCTGTGCTTCGCCGGCATCTACGTGGTGGCCGAGAGCTGGCTCAACCATCGCGCGAGCCGCAGCAACCGCGGGCGACTCCTGGCTGTGTATATGCTCGTGCTGTACGTGGGCCTGGGGGCCGCGCAGTTCCTGCTGCTGCTGTCGAACCCGCAAACGATCGCCCCTTTCATGCTGGTCTCGGCCCTGATCTCCCTCGCCATGGTGCCCATCGTCGCCTCGGCGCAGCAGACGCCGGAGCCGGCCGTGACGCAGCCGGTGCGCTATCGCGACCTGTATCGCAACTCCTCGGTCGGCGTGGTGGCGGTGGCGGTATCGGGACTGATTTCCTCGATCATCTTCTCCATGGGCCCGGTGTACGCGCGCCTGAGTGGTTTCAGTACCCGCGGCGTGGCCGAATTCATGGCGGTCAGCATCCTCGCCGCCGTGCTCACCCAATACCCCGTCGGCAGACTCTCGGATCGCATGGATCGGCGCACGGTGATTGCCAGCGCCTGCCTCATTGCAACGGCGGTCGCGGGCAGCATCGTCGTGTTCGGCCCGCTGCCGCGGGTGTTGTTCCTGCTGCTCACCGCGCTCTTCAGCGGCGCGGCCCTGACGCTGTATTCGCTGGCGGTTTCGCACGTCAACGACAAGCTCGAGCCGGCGCAGATGGTAGCCGCGAGCAGCGCGCTGCTCTTGATCAACGGCACGGCCGCCGCCGCCGGCCCGGTCATGGCCGGTAGCCTCCTCGCAGCCTTCGGGCCGCGTGCCTATTTCGGAGCGCTCGGGACGCTCACCTGCGCGCTGACCGTCTATAACCTGTGGCGTAAAACCCGCCGCGCCGCGATGCCACGCGAGCAGAAGGGTCCGTTCATCAACACGCAGCAGATCGTGACCTGCGCCGGGCTCGAGCCCGCTCCGGACGCAGCGGTGGAAGACCTCGAGGGCGTGCCGGTCGCCGCGGCCGTCAAGGCAGCAGCGGCAGCGCCGTCGTCTCCTTGATGACCGCCAGCGCGATCGAGGAGTTGACCGACTGCACGCCCGGAAAGCGCGACAGGTGATCCAGGAAGAACGCCTCGTACGCCTTGATGTCCCGGCACACGATCCGCAGCAGGAAATCCGTCTCGCCCATGAGCGTGTAGCACTCGAGGATTTCCGGGTGCACGCGCACCGCCTGCTCGAAGCGCAAGAGCGCATCGCGCCCGTGGCCGGCGACCTTCACGTGCGAGAACACCATCACCGAGAGGCCGAGCTTCTCGCGATCCAGGATCGCCACGCGCTTCGCGATCACGCCCTGCTCCTCGAGGCGGGTGACGCGCCGCCAGCAGGTCGAGGCTGTGAGGCTCAAGCGCTCGGCGATTTCGGCGGCCGAGAGGTTCCCGTGTTGCTGCAGCAGGTTGAGAATCCGCAGGTCGCCCGAGTCCAGGTCAGCTTGCACCGTTCATGTCACTTATATGGCTATTAGTGAAACGTATACTTCACTATGTGCCGCCCGGGAGCAACTTCTTGTGACGCGTCGTGCACGACGCAGGGGTAGGCTTGCGCCCCTCAATTCCAAGAGCGTGCAGGGATGGAAGTGTTCGACCGACCCGAGTTCGACGGCCACGAGCTCATCGCCTTTGGCCATGACGCGGCGACGGGACTCAAGGCGATTATCGCCGTGCATTCAACCGTCTTAGGCCCGGCCGCGGGCGGCTGCCGCATGTGGCCCTACGCCACGACCACCGAGGCGGTGTCGGATGTGCTGCGCCTGTCGCGCGGCATGAGTTACAAGAACGCGATGGCGCAGCTGCCCTTCGGCGGCGGCAAGGCCGTCATCATCGCCGATCCGCGCCAACCGAAGTCCCCGGAGCTCTTCGAAGCCTTCGGGCGGTTCGTGGATTCGCACGGCGGGCGCTACATCACCGCGGAAGACGTGGGCACGACGACCACCGACATGGGCAACGTCGCGCGCGCCACCCAATACGTCTCGGGCCTGGGACGTGCGCCGGGGGAAGCGGGCGGGGACCCGGGGCCCAAGACCGCGCTCGGGGTGTTCTTGGGCATCAAGGCGGCGGTGAAATTCAAGCTCGGCCGCGCCGATCTTGCCGGCGTGAGCGTCGCGGTTCAGGGCGCGGGCGGGGTCGGTTATCACCTTTGCGGCCTGCTGGCCGGCGAGGGCGCGAAGGTCCTGGTCGCCGACATGCGCGACGCCGCGGCCGATCGGGTGTGCAGTGAGTTCAAGGCCACCGCGGTATCGGTGCAGGAGATCCTGTCCCAGCAGGTCGACGTGCTCGCACCCTGCGCGCTCGGCGCCGTGCTCGATGCGAAGTCGATCCCGAGGCTGCGGACCCGCATCATTGCCGGAGCCGCCAACAACCAGCTCGCCCAGGGGCAGGATGGGGCGGCGCTGCTCGCCGCCGACATCCTCTACGCGCCGGACTACGTGATCAACGCCGGCGGCATCATCAGCGTGGCGCGCGAGTACTACGGTGGCGCCACGCAGGCGCAGGTGAATACCGAGATCCAGGGAATCCCGCAGCGGCTGACGGAGATCTTCGAGCGTGCCCGCCGCGAGAATCGCACCACCAATGCGATCGCCGACCAGATGGCGCGCGAACGGCTCGCGCGCCGCCCGCAGCAGCGGGTAGCCTGAAGCGCGGCCGGAGCCTAAGTCACACCCTAAGCGAGCGCTTTCGCGCCGCGGCGCGGGGGCGGCGGTGAAGTACACTGTCGCCCATGCAGCGCGTCATCGCCATCGCGAATCAAAAGGGCGGCGTCGGCAAGACGACCACGGCGGTGAACCTCGCCGCTTCGCTCGCGGCGACCAAACGCCGCGTGCTGCTCATGGACCTGGATCCCCAGGGCAACGCCACCATGGGCAGCGGTATCGACAAGGGCAGCCTCACGTACAGCGCCTGCGAAGTGCTGCTGGGAGAATGTGAGCTTGCCCAGGCGCTGGTCCCGGTGGAGCCGTCAGGCTTCACGCTGCTGCCGGCGAACCAGGACCTGACCGCGGCGGAGGTGCGCCTCCTCACCCTGCCCATCGGCCGGGAGATCAAGCTGCGCCATGCGCTGGCACCGAAGCGCGCCGACTTCGACATCATCCTCATCGACTGTCCGCCGGCGCTCAACATGCTCACCGTGAATGCACTGGTGGCCGCCGACAGCGTGCTGATCCCGATGCAGTGCGAGTACTACGCGCTCGAGGGGCTCACGGCGCTGCTGTCGACCGTGGAGCAGATCCGCGTGGCCGCAAACCCAGGACTTACCGTGGAGGGCGTGCTGCGCACCATGTTCGATCCGCGCAATAACCTCTCCAACGAGGTCAGCAACCAGCTCATCAGCCACTTCGGGAACCAGGTGTTTCGTACCATCATCCCCCGCAACATCCGCCTCGCCGAGGCGCCCTCCTTCGGCAAGCCGGCGCTGTTTCACGACAAGGAATCGCGCGGTGCACTCGCCTACCTCGCGCTCGCCGGCGAGATGATCCGGCGCGAGGAGGAGATGCTCGCCGCGGGGCAGGCAGCGGCGGCGGCGGCGAATGACGCGGCGGCGCACGAGCCCGCCGCAGCGGTTGCCGGCACGGAGCTCACGCGATGAAAAAGCCCTCTCTCGGCCGCGGCCTGGCCGACCTGCTCGGCACCGCGACCGCCCGGCACATCCAGACAGCACCGGACGCTGCGCCTGCGCCTCCACCCATCGGGGAGCTGCTCGCGAAGCTGCCGCTCGACCTCTTGCAGCGCGGCCGCTACCAGCCGCGCCTGGACATGCGACCCGAGACCCTCAACGAGCTCGCCGACTCGATCAAGGCCCAGGGCGTGGTTCAGCCGATCGTGGTGCGCCCCCTCGACGCCCCCCGCGCCCGGGGAGTCGCAGCGCTACGAGATCATCGCCGGCGAACGGCGCTGGCGGGCGGCGCAGATGGCGGGCCTGACGGAAATTGCGGCGGTCGTTCGCGCCATCCCGGACGAAGACGCGATCGCCGTGGCCCTCATCGAGAACATCCAGCGCGAGAACTTAAACCCGCTGGAGGAGGCGCGTGCCCTGACGCGCCTCATCACCGAGTTCGGCGTCACCCACCAGCAGGCGGCGGATGCGGTGGGGCGCTCCCGCGCCGGCGTCAGTAACCTCCTGCGCCTGCTGGAATTGTCCCCGGAGGTCTGCGAGCTCGTGGAGAAGCGCGAGATCGAAATGGGACACGCCCGGGCGCTCCTGCCCCTGACACAGCGCCGCCAGCAGACCGAGGTCGCACTGCTGGTCGCGCGCAAGGGCCTCTCCGTGCGCGAGACCGAGGCCCTGGTGCGGCGGCTGCAGGCCCCGGTCCGCTCTGCCGGCGCCGACGGGGGCTCCCGTGACCCGAATGTCGAGCGCCTGGAGCAGGAACTGGCCGAGAAGCTCGGCGCCAAGGTCGCCATCCAGCCGGGACCTAAGGGCAAGGGCAAGCTCGTCGTCAGCTACAACAGCCTTGATGAGCTCGACGGGATCCTCGCCCACATCCAGTAGTTTTGCCGCGTGTGTGGACGCAGTCACAGGCCGTCTCTATAATCGCGCGGCTTTTTGGCCGGTTGGCGCGTAAGTGACTGAACGGCCGAAGTAATGTTAAGCCCCCTGCGCCTTCGCTCACGGCGCGGGACCTGAGGCTGTTTTGAGCCCCTCGAGCGGGACCTATATAAGGTGTTGGCGATCGATCTGCCCCATGCGCGGCGGCTGGCGCTGCGCGTCGTGCTGGGACAGGCGGCCGTGACCGTGATCGCGGCACTGTGCGCGCTCGCGCTGGGCGGGGAGCGCGCTGCGGTTTCGGCGCTGCTGGGTGGCGGCATTGCCACCGTGGCGACGCTCGCGATGGCGGGGCTGGTGTTCGGCGGCGGGGCCGGCAGCGCGGCGCGCGCGCTCGGGATGTTCTACCTCGGCGAGGCGGTGAAGCTGTTGCTCGTGGTGGTGCTGTTCGTGGTGGTGCTGAGCGTAGTGAAGGTAGCGCCGCTGGCGATGTTCGCCGGGTTCGCCGCAACGTTTCTGGTGTATTGGATTGCGCTCCTGAGCGCGCTGCCCGGGTTAAGCGGCGCGCGCCGCGGCGCGTAAGGTGACGGGTCGACTGGTGACAAGCATGGCAGACGCAGAACACGCGCCGGGCGCAACCGAATACATCCTGCACCACCAGACCTTCCTTTCGAACAAGGCGCCGCACGGCATCGTCGATTTCACGGTCATCAACTACGACACCGTGTTCTTCTCGGTGCTGCTGGCGCTGGTGTTCTTCCTGACCTTCTGGATGGTGGCGCGCAAGGCGACCGCCGGCGTGCCCGGCAAGTTCCAGAACTTCGTCGAGATCATCGTCGAGTTCGTCGACAACCAGGTTCGCGACAGCTTTCACGGCACCAGCAAACTCATCGCGCCGCTCGCGCTCACCATTTTCTGCTGGGTCTTCCTGTTCAACTTCATGGACATCGTGCCGGTCGATCTATTGCCGGCGGTGGCGCGCGGCGCGGGATTCGAGCACCTGAAGGTGGTGCCCAGCACCGACCTGAACGCCACCTTCGCGCTGTCGCTCACGGTCTTCATTCTCATCATCTTCTACAGCGTGAAGATGAAGGGGCTGGCCGGCTTCATCGGCGAGCTGACGCTGCAGCCTTTCAGCAGCAAGAACCTCTTCGCGCAGGCGGCGCTGGTGCCGGTGAACTTCCTGCTGGAGTCGGTCACCTTCCTCGCCCGGCCGGTGTCGCTGTCGCTGCGCCTGTACGGCAACCTGTACGCCGGCGAGATGATTTTCCTGCTGCTCGCGGCGCTCACCCTGCACGGCATCAGCGCACTTGCCGGAGTCGGGGGCTGGCTGGCGCTCATCGCGCAGTTCGGGCTGGGGCTGGTGTGGGCGGTGTTCCACCTGTTTGTAATTACGCTGCAGGCCTTCATATTCATGGTGTTGACGGTCGTCTACCTGGCGATGGCTCACGAGCATCACTGACCCCAGGCGCCGTTGGCGAGTTAAGAGTTTTCGAACCGGTTTTGTTTTCGAGGAGAGATTGAATGGAAAATGTTGCACACATCCAGGCCATGACCGTGCTGGCCGTCGGCATCATCTTCGGCATGGGCGCGCTCGGCACCGCCATCGGCTTCGGCATTCTCGGCGGCCGCTTCATCGAAGGCTCGGCGCGCCAGCCGGAGCTGCTGCCGATGCTGCGGGTGCAGATGTTCATCGTCGCGGGCCTGCTGGACGCGGTGGCGATGATCGGCATCGGCTTCGCGCTGTTCTTCACGTTCGCGAATCCGTTCGTGAGCGCGCTGCAGGCCGCGCACTAACTTCCGGGCGCGCGGACCGAAGCGGCAGGAGACTTAGACCGTGAATATCAATCTCACGCTCATCGTGCAGATGCTCGTGTTCGGCGTGCTGGTCTTCGGCACGATGAAGTTCGTCTGGCCGCTCATTCTGGCGGCCATGGACGAGCGCAGCCGCAAGATCGCGCAGGGTCTGGCCGCCGCGGAGCAGGGCGAGCAAGCCCTGGCCCAGGCGCGCAGCAAGGCGGACGACATCGTGCGCGAGGCGCGCGAGCGCGCCACGCAGATCATCGATCACGCGCAGCACCGCGCCAACGAGCTGGTGGAGCAGGCCAAGGGCACCGCCACCACGGAAGGCGCTCGGCTGGTCGCCGCCGCACAATCCCAGATCGAGCTCGACACCACCCGCGCGCGCGAGAGCCTGCGCCGCGAGGTGGCCGGGATCGCGGTCGGCGCAGCCTCCAAGCTCCTCGGGCGCGAGATCGACGCGCGCACGCACGCCGATCTTCTGGACCAGCTGGCGACGCAGATCTAACGAAGCGAACCATGGCGGACAAGACCACCATCGCCCGGCCCTACGCGCGCGCCGCCTTCGAAGAGGCCCGCGCCCATGAGGCTCTGGGCCCTGGTCCGAGGCGCTCCTCGTCGCCGCCGAGGTCGTGAAGGATCCGCGCGTGAAAGCCCTGCTCGGCAATCCGCACGTGACCCCGGAGGAGCTGGCGCAGCTCGTGAGCAGCATCGCGGGCGCGAAGCTCGGGGAGCATGGCGCGAATTTCGTGCGCACGCTCGCGGCCAACCGGCGCCTCGCCTTCCTGCCGGAGATCGCGGCGCTCTTCGATGAGCTGAAGGACGCAGCCGAGGGCGTTGCCGACGTCACGGTGACTTCCGCCGCGCCGCTCGATGACGCGCAGCGAGAGAAGCTCGCCGCGGCGCTGGAGAAGCGGCTCAAGCGCAAGGTGCGCCTGCACTGCGACATCGACCCCGGTCTCATCGGCGGCGCCGTGGTGCGCGCCGGCGATCTGGTCATCGATGGCTCGGTGAGCGCGCGCCTCGAGCGCATCGCCTACGAACTGACCGCGTAAACCAAATTCGTTTAATAGAGAACGCACATGGCCATCAAGGCAACCGAGATCAGCGATCTGATCAAGCAGCGGATCGAGAACTTCAAGTCGGTCACGGAGGCGCGCAACGTCGGCACGATCGTGTCGGTCACCGACGGCATCACCCGCATCCATGGCCTGGCGGATGCGCGCTATGGCGAGATGCTGGAGTTCCCCGGCAACACCTTCGGCCTGGCGCTGAACCTCGAGCAGGACTCGGTCGGCGCGGTGGTGCTGGGCGAGTACAAGCATCTGAGGGAAGGCGACACCGTCAAGACCACGGGCCGCATCCTCGAAGTGCCGGTGGGACCGGAGCTCCTCGGCCGCGTGGTCGATGCGCTGGGCGCACCGATCGACGGCAAGGGCCCGATCAAGGCGACGCGCACCGCTCCGATCGAGCGCGTGGCGCCGGGCGTCATCTACCGCAAGTCCGTCAGCCAGCCGGTGCAGACCGGCTACAAGGCGGTCGACTCGATGGTGCCGATCGGCCGCGGCCAGCGCGAGCTCATCATCGGCGACCGCCAGACCGGCAAGACCGCGCTCGCCGTCGACACCATCATCAACCAGAAGACCTCCGGCATTAAGTGCGTCTACGTCGCGATCGGCCAGAAGCAGTCGACCATCGCCAACGTGGTGCGCAAGCTCGAGGAGCACGGCGCCCTCGCGCACACCATCGTGGTGGCCGCCTCCGCCTCGACCGCGCCGGCGCTGCAGTACATCTCCGCCTACTCGGGCGTGACCATGGGCGAGTACTTCATGGACAACGGCGAAGACGCACTCATCATCTATGACGACCTGTCCAAGCAGGCGGTCGCCTACCGGCAGATCTCGCTGCTGCTGCGCCGTCCGCCGGGCCGCGAAGCCTTCCCCGGCGATGTGTTCTATCTGCACTCGCGCCTGCTCGAGCGCAGCGCGCGCGTCAACGAGGAATACGTCGAGATGGTCAGCAAGGGCGCGGTGAAGGGCAAGACCGGTTCGCTTACCGGGCTGCCGATCATCGAGACCCAGGCGGGCGATGTGACGGCGTTCGTGCCGACCAACGTCATCTCGATCACCGACGGCCAGATCTTCCTCGAGACCGACCTCTTCAACGCCGGCATCCGCCCGGCCATGAACGCCGGCATCTCGGTGTCGCGCGTCGGCGGCGCTGCGCAGACCGACATCATCAAGAAGCTCGGCGGCGGCATCCGCCTGGCACTCGCGCAGTACCGGGAGCTGGCGGCGTTCTCGCAGTTCGCCTCCGACCTGGATGAGGCCACCCGCCGGCAGCTCGAGCGCGGCCAGCGCGTCACCGAGGTGATGAAGCAGAAGCAGTACGCGCCGATGTCGGTCGCGGAGATGGCGCTGTCCATCTACGCGGTCAACAACGGCTACATGGACAAGGTGGAGCTGAAGAAGATCGTGGCGTTCGAGGCGGCGCTGCAGGCGTTCGCGCACACCAACTACAAGTCGATGATCGATGGCATCAACGCGCACACCGAAGTTCTCCAAGGAGAACGAGGCGGCGCTGAAGAAGTGCATCGAGGACTTCGTCGCCACCGGGACCTACTAGGACGCGAAAGCCATGCCCGGCACCAAGGAAATCCGCACCAAGATCGCGAGTGTGAAGAGCACTCAGAAGATCACCAAGGCCATGCAGATGGTGGCCACGAGCAAGATGCGCCGCGCGCAGGAGCGCATGAAGCTCGCGCGCCCGTACGCGCAGAAGATGCGCAACGTGATCGGGCACCTGACGGAGGCCAATCCTGACTACCGGCATCCGTTCCTGGTGACGCGCGAGCCGAAGGCGATCGGCATCGATCGTCATCTCGACCGACCGCGGACTTGCCGGCGGCTTGAATGCCAACGTCTTCAAGCAGACGCTCTACGTGATGCGCGAGTGGCAGGGCAAGGGCGCGCAGGTGAGCCTGTGCCTCATCGGCAGCAAGGGGCTCGACGTTCTTCCGCCGCCTGGGTCTGCCGATCCTCGCCAACGTCTCGGGCCTCGGCGACCGGCCGCACGTCAAGGATCTCATCGGCACCGTGAAGGTGATGCTGGACGCCTATCGCGCCGGGCGAGCTCGACCGCGCTGTTCCTGGTGAACGCGCAGTTCGTCAACACCATGACGCAGAAGCCGTGCGTCGAGCAGCTGCTGCCGGTCCAGGCGCTCGACACCGAAGGGCTGCAGGAGCACTGGGACTACATCTACGAGCCGGATGCGGCCGGCATCCTCGACGGCCTGCTGATGCGCTACATCGAGTCGCAGGTGTATCGCGGCGC
The DNA here is from genome assembly GCA_963793895.1 of uncultured Gammaproteobacteria bacterium. Classification (GTDB taxonomy): domain Bacteria; phylum Pseudomonadota; class Gammaproteobacteria; order Steroidobacterales; family Steroidobacteraceae; genus 13-2-20CM-66-19. The sequence continues at coordinate 1,504,460 of CAWCBV010000002.1, read as the reverse complement.
GGTCGAGAACGTCGCCTCCGAGATGGCCGCGCGCATGGTCGCCATGGGCGCCGCCTCCGACAACGCCGGCAAGCTGATCGGCGAATTGCAACTGATCTACAACAAGGCCCGCCAGGCCGCGATCACGAAAGAGCTTTCGGAGATCGTGGGCGGCGCGGCTGCGGTTTGAGGAACGAAAGAATGGCCAGCCCTGCTCGAAGGAAAGATCACCCAGATCATCGGCGCCGTCATCGACGTCGAGTTTCCGCGCGAATCCATCCCGCAGCATCTACGAGGCGCTGAAGCTGAAGGACGTGGACCTGACGCTCGAAGTGCAGCAGCAGCTGGGCGACGGCGTGGTGCGCACCATCGCCATGGGCGCCTCGGAAGGGTCTGCAAGCGCGGTCTCGCGGTCGACCGCGACCGGCGCGCCGATTTCCGTGCCGGTGGGCAAGGGCACGCTCGGGCGCATCATGGACGTGCTCGGCAAGCCGCAGGACAACCGCGGCCCGGTGGAGGCCAAGGAACACCTGCCGATCCACCGCGCCGCCGCCGTCGTTCGATGAGCAGGCGGGCGGCCAGGACCTGCTGGTCACCGGCATCAAGGTCATCGACCTGCTGGTGCCGTTCGCCAAGGGCGGCAAGGTCGGCTCTGTTCGGCGGCGCCGGCGTCGGCAAGACCGTCAACATGCTCGAGCTCATCAACAACATCGCCAAGCAGTACAGCGGACTGTCGGTGTTCGCCGGCGTCGGCGAGCGCACCCGCGAAGGCAACGACTTCTATCACGAGATGATCGAGTCGGGCGTCATCGACAAGGACACCCTGTCGAACTCCAAGGTCGCGATGGTGTACGGCCAGATGAACGAGCCGCCGGGCAACCGCCTGCGCGTGGCGCTCACCGGTCTTACCATGGCCGAATACTTCCGCGACGAGAAGCGCGAGGACGGCGGCAAGCGGCCGCGACGTGCTGTTCTTCGTCGACAACATCTACCGCTACACGCTCGCCGGCACCGAAGTGTCGGCGCTGCTCGGGCGCATGCCGTCGGCGGTGGGTTACCAGCCGACGCTCGCCGAGGAGATGGGCGTGCTGCAGGAGCGCATCACCTCCACCAAGACCGGCTCGATCACCTCCATCCAGGCGGTGTACGTGCCGGCGGACGACCTGACCGACCCTTCGCCCGCCACGACCTTCGCGCACCTGGATGCGACCGTGGTGCTGTCGCGCCAGATCGCATCGCTCGGCATTTATCCGGCGGTCGATCCGCTCGACTCCACCAGCCGCCAGCTCGATCCGCTGGTCGTCGGCGAGGAGCACTACAACACCGCGCGCGGCGTGCAGGCGGTGCTGCAGCGCTACAAGGAACTGCAGGACATCATCGCGATCCTAGGCATGGACGAGCTGTCGGAAGAGGACAAGCTCATCGTGTACCGCGCGCGCAAGGTGCAGCGCTTCCTGTCGCAGCCTTTCAACGTCGCCAAGGTGTTCACCGGCCAGGACGGCAAGATCGTGCCGCTCAAGGACACCATCCGCGGCTTCAAGGGCATCATCAGCGGCGAGTTCGACGCACTTCCCGAGCAGGCCTTCTACATGGTCGGCACTATCGAGGAAGCGGTCGCCAAGGCGAAGACGCTGCAGTAATCCATGGCTGAACGCACACCACCATCCAGGTCGACATCGTCAGCGCCGAGGGCGAGCTGTTCTCCGGGCCCGCCGCCGATGGTGTTCGCGCCGGCGACAGAGGGCGATCTCGGCATCCACCCGCGCCACGCGCCGCTCCTGACCTGCTGAAGGCCGGCGAAGTGCGCGTGCAGACCCCGGACGGCGAAGAGCACCACTTCTTCGTCGGCGGCGGCGCGCTGGAGGTGCAGCCCACCAAGGTCACGGTGCTCGCCGATACCGCGCTGCGCGCCAAGGACATCGACGAGGCGGCGGCGCTGGCGGCCAAGCAGCGCGCGGAAGAAGCGCTGAGGGACAAGGCCGGCCACATCACGATTGCCGAGGCGCAAGCCGAGCTGGCCCGCGCCATGGCCCAGCTGAAACTCATCGAGCGCCTGCGCAAGCTCAGGGGCTGATCGGGGTGGACCCCTCCCCGGCGCCACCCAACCCTGCTGCGGCCGCACCGCCGCCGGCACCGCCCGGGCTGCTCGCAGGACTGGCCCGCAACCTGAGCGCTGGCGTGCAGCTCTTCGCCCTGCGCCGACTGTGGCCGCCGCGCTTTGTCGTCAGCTTCGATCAGCTCGCGGCGCTCTTCGCGCTGAACCTCTTTGTGTGGGCGGTGCTCGATGCGCTGCACGCGGAGCGGCACGCGGAGCTGGCGCTCGATGGGCTATTTGGGTGGACCTGTTACCTGCTGCTGGCGCTTTTGGCCGCAGGCATCATCGCCCGCGCCTGGAGTCGCGCGGCCGACACGCGCGCCCTGCTGGTGCCGGCGCTCGCGGTGGCGCCGTGCGTGCTGGTGAGTTTCTGGCTCGCCGCGGACTTAAGCGTTGTGGCGCGCCACCCCCTTGCCGCCACCGTGCTGGCCGTCGTGTACCTGTGCGCCTTGAGCGTGCGGGTGCTGGGCGCCGCCTTCGGCCCGCTGCGCACGGCACCGGTGCTCCTCGCCCTGGTGTTGATCGGCACCGCGCCGTGGACGCTGGATTTGCTGAACCTGGATACCCGCCTGTGGATCTCCGCCGACGCGCAGACGAGCCAGGCGGAAGACCCGGGTGTTGCCGAGGAGCTGCTGTACGACCAGCCGGCGCGGATCGCGGCGGTGGTGGAAGGCCTGCAAGCGGCGCCCGCCCACGTGCCGGGCGTCTATTTCGTCGGCTTCGCCGGCGATGGCGATCAGGCGGTGTTCCGCCGCGAGGCGCTGTTTGCCGCCCAGGCATTCGGCGCGCGTTTTGCTTCCATGCCGCGCTCGGTGCTGCTCATCAATGACATCGAGGATCGCGATTCGTACCCGCTGGCGAGTGTCTCGGCCCTCGCGCAGACCCTGAAGCTCCTCGGCTCGCGCATGAACGCCGATGAGGATGTGCTGGTGCTGTTCCTCACCTCGCATGGCTCGGAAGAGGGCCTGGAGGTACAGAACGGCAGCCTGCCCTTAGGGCAGCTGTCGCCAGCGGACCTGCACCAGGCGCTGGATGCATCCGGCATCCGCTGGCGCATCATCATCGTGTCGGCCTGCTACGCGGGGGTGTTTGTGGATGAGCTGAAGAGCGACAACACGGCGATCATGACCGCCTCGGATGCCGAGCACAGCTCCTTCGGCTGCGACGACGATCGCGATCTCACCTGGTTCGGCGAGGCGTTCCTGAAGGACGCGCTGCCGGGCAGCGACTCGCTCGAGGACGCGTTCCACAAGGCCGCCGCGCTGATATCACGCCGCGAGGATGCGGAGCACCAGGTGCACTCGAACCCGCAGCTGTTCATCGGCCCGCGGATGCGCGTCAAGCTCGAGGAACTTAAGTCACCAAGCCCAAGCAGCACGCGTCCCTCATACACCGTCAGGCGATAAGCGTATGCGCAAGACACCAACCCAGGCCGCCCGTCGATCTCACCGCAGCACCGCACGTGGCATATCCCGCACGCGCGCCACGCGCGCTGCCAGGGTCGCGCCGCGCACCCTGCCGCTCAGCGTCGTGATCCTCGCCGCCGGCGAAGGCAAGCGCATGAAGTCCGCCCTGCCGAAAGTCCTGCAGCCCCTCGCCGGCCGGCCGCTCCTGAAACACGTCATCGATACCGCGCGCGCCCTCAAGCCCGCCGCCATTCATGTCGTCTACGGGCATGGCGGAGAGCAGGTGCGCGGCGCCCTGAACGATGAGGGGGTTTCCTGGATCCTGCAGCAGCCGCGCCTGGGAACCGGGCATGGCGTGCTGCAGGCGATGCCACAGATCGGCGATGACCAGATGGTCCTGGTGCTCTACGGCGACGTGCCACTCATCAGCCGTGCGACCTTAAGCCAGCTGCTCACACTCGCTGGTTCCCGCAGCTTAGGCCTCCTGACCATGCGCACCGCGCAGCCCGGCGGCTATGGCCGCATCGTGCGCGGAATCGGCGCCCGGGTGCTGCGCATCGTGGAGGAGAAGGACGCCAACGCTCGCGAGCTGAAGCTCACCGAGTGCAATACCGGGGTGCTCGCAGCCCCGGCCGCCTTGCTGCGCCGCTGGCTGGTGCGCCTCGGCAACGCCAATACCCAGGGCGAGTACTACCTCACCGATGTCGTCGCCATGGCGGTGAAGGACAAGATCGCGGTGCGGCCGCTCATCGCGCCGACACTCACCGAAGTGCTGGGCGTCAACGACAAGGCGCAGCTGGCGTACCTGGAGAGCGCCTGGCGAGCGCAGGCGGTGAACGCGCTGATGCTCGCCGGCGTCACGGTGGCGGATCCCTCGCGCCTTGACCTGCGCGGCACGCTTACCCATGGCATGGATGTGTTCCTGGATGTGAACGTGGTGCTCGAGGGCCGCGTGGCCTTGGGCGACGGCGTGCGCGTGGGACCCGGGTGCCTCATTCGCGACAGCGAGATCGGCGCCGGCACCCAGGTGTTCGCCCAGTGCGTGATCGAGGATGCGGCGGTGGGTGCGGGCTGCCTGATCGGACCGTTCGCACGCTTGCGTCCCGGGGCGCGCCTCGCGCGCGGCGTGCACATCGGAAATTTCGTCGAGGTAAAAAACGCCCGCCTCGGGGATGAGTCCAAGGCCAACCACCTTGCCTATGTGGGTGACTGCGAGCTCGGCAAACGCGTCAACATCGGCGCCGGCACCATCATCGCCAACTACGATGGCGCGAACAAACACCGCACCGTGATCGGCGACGACGCCCACACCGGTTCCAACAGCGTGCTGGTAGCGCCGATAACCGTAGGCGCCGGCGCCACCATTGGCGCCGGTTCCACGGTCACTCACGAAGTGCCGGCCGGAAAGCTCACCGTCGCGCGCGCACGACAACAGGTCATCGAGGGCTGGCGCCGGCCGGTCAAGCCGCGCAAGTAGCGCGGACGCTTAACCTGCAGCACGCCTTATGTCAGCGCTGGACCACGCCTGGGGCCGGTTTCAGGCACACTTAGCGGCCACCGGAGGCAAGAAGCCATGTGCGGAATAGTCGGAGCGGTAGCCGGGCGCGACATCGTGCCGGTCCTCATGGAGGGGCTGCGGCGGCTGGAATATCGCGGCTACGATTCCGCCGGCATCGCGGTGCTCAACGGCTCGAAGCACCTCACGCGCCTGCGTACGGTTGGCAAGGTGCGCATGCTCGATGAGGCCCTGGAGCAGACCCCGACCGCCGGCAAGATCGGTATCGCCCATACGCGCTGGGCCACCCACGGCGCGCCGAGCGAGCGCAACGCCCATCCGCACATCTCGCACGACGGACTCGCCATCGTGCACAACGGCATTATCGAGAACCACGAGGAGCTGCGCGCGGATCTGGAGCGGCGCGGCTACAAGTTCTCTTCCGAAACCGACACCGAGGTGATCGCCCACCGCGTGCACTTCCACTTAGGCACGCTCAAGGATCTGTTCAAGGCGGTGCGCGCTACCGTGGCGGAGCTCGAGGGCGCCTACGCTCTGGTCGTCGTCAGCGAGCACGATCCGGAGCGGCTGATCCTCGCGCGCCAGGGCTGCCCGGTGGTCATAGGTCTCGGCGACGATGAGAACTTCGTGGCCTCGGACGTCGCCGCGCTCCTGCCGGTGACCCGCCGCTTCATGTTCCTCGAGGAAGGCGACGTCGCCGAGGTGCGCCGCACGGCGGTGCGCATCCTCGATCGCGACGGCAACAGCGTTGAGCGCGCGGTGCGCGAGAGCGAGCTGTCCTCGGACGCCGCCGAGAAGGGTCCTTACCAGCACTACATGCTGAAGGAGATCCACGAGCAGCCGCGCGCGATCGCCGACACGCTCTCGGAGCGCGTCGCCGGCGGCCGGCTGCTGGCGGCGGCCTTCGGGCCGGACGCCAACGGCATCTTCCGCCACGCGCAGAACGTGCACATCGTCGCCTGCGGCACGAGTTTCCACGCCGCCGCGGTGGCGCGTTATTTCATCGAGCAGATCGGAAAAATTCCCTGCGCCGTGGACATCGCGAGCGAGTACCGCTACCGCAGTCCCCTGGTGCCGGCGAACTCGCTGTTCGTCACCATCTCCCAATCCGGGGAGACCGCCGACACCCTCGCCGCTCTGCGCCTCGCGAAGCAGTCCGGCTACCTCGCCACGCTCGCCATCTGCAACGTGCCGGAGAGCTCGCTGGTGCGCGAGTCTGATCTGGTGATGCTGACGCGCGCCGGGCCTGAAATTGGCGTGGCCTCCACCAAGGCCTTCACCACCCAGCTCGCCGCTCTGGGCATGCTGGTCGTGGCGCTCGCCAAGCACCACGGCGCCGACGCCGAGCGCGAGCGCGGTCTCGTGACCCGCCTGATCGAGCTGCCCGGGATGGTCGAGAAAACCCTCGCCCTCGATGCGGTGGTCAGGCAGCTCGCGGAGCGCTTCGCCGACAAGCACCATGCCTTGTTCCTGGGTCGCGGCGCGCTGTATCCCATCGCCCTGGAAGGCGCGCTGAAGCTCAAGGAAATCACCTACATCCACGCGGAAGGCTATCCGGCGGGGGAGCTCAAGCACGGCCCGCTGGCGCTCGTTGATGCCGACATGCCGGTCGTAGCCGTGGCGCCCAACAACGACCTGCTCGAGAAGCTCAAATCCAATCTCATGGAAGTGCGCGCGCGTGGCGGCGAGCTCATCGTGTTCGCGGATCCTGAATCCGGCATCAGGCCCAGCGACGGTGTGACCGTCATCGAGATGCCGCGCAGCGTCACCTACGTGCAGGCCCCGGTGGTGTACACCATTCCGCTACAGCTGCTCGCGTATCACGTGGCGATCCTGCGGGGCACCGACGTGGATCAGCCGCGTAACCTCGCCAAGAGCGTGACGGTCGAGTAAGCGGGCAGCTGGCCGAAATCAGGCGCCTTAGCCGAGGCGGGCGCGCTTCACCGGCCGGCGCAGACTGCTCAAATCAGTAGTACATTTATATCGTCTGATAAGACGAATAATTGCCTTAATTGCCTATTAAAGCGTCTTATCAGGCGACTTAAAATATCTATCGTGATCTGATATAATTCGCCTTTAAAGACGACTCGATACTGCTAAGTGGAACCAAGTCTCTTCTGGAGACGACTTATGAACCTGACCGCGCAACACACGGACGCAGCGATCCTGCAGGAGCTTGGCGCGCGCCTCACCCGCCGGCGCATCGGCGAAAACTACACTCAGGCGCAGCTCGCGCAGGAAGCGGGCGTTTCCAAGCGCACGCTCGAGCGCATCGAGGCCGGGCACAGCGTGGATTTCACGATGCTCATTCGGGTGCTGCGCGTCCTGAAACTCATGGAGGGCCTTGACGGCCTGGTCCCGGCCCTGCCGCAAAGCCCGATCGCGCTGCTGAAAGCCAGAGGTCGCGAGCGCAAGCGCGCGGGACATCCGCGGCGCCGCAAGGCCGACCCCCCGGCGGTCGCTGAACCGGCCGGCCCCTGGAAGTGGCGCGAGTAGCTGATGGCGACGGTCGCCGAGGTGCGCTTGTGGGGCAGGACGATCGGGGCGCTGTCCCTGGAAGACGGGGCGCGAATCGCCGCCTTCCAGTACGAGCCCGCCTTCGCCCGCAGCGCAATACCGCTCGCGCCGCTGGTGATGCCGTTGTCCTCACAGATCTACCAGTTTCCGGCGCTCGCCGAGCGATCCTTCCACGGCCTGCCGGGCCTGTGTGCCGACTCGCTGCCGGACCGGTTCGGCAGTGCCCTGATCGATGCGTGGCTCGCAACCCAGGGTCGCAGACCCGAGACCTTCAACGCGCTCGAGCGGCTGTGTTACATCGGCGTGCGCGGCATGGGCGCGCTGGAGTTCGCGCCCGCGCAGGGCCCGCCGCTGCGGCGCTCGGCCACCGTTGCGGTGGACGCCCTGGTGGATCTCGCCTCCCAGGTGCTCACCCATCGCCAGTCCCTGCAGGAGTCTTTTGCTCCCGGGCATCGCCACGCGGGGCTCGAGGAGCTGCTGCGCGTGGGCACTTCCGCAGGCGGTGCGCGTGCGAAGGCCGTCATCGCCTGGAACCCGCAGACGAATGAGGTGCGCTCCGGCCAGGTGACGGCGCCGCAGGGATTTGGCTACTGGCTGCTGAAGTTCGACGGGGTCAGCGCCAACCAGGACAAGGAGCTGGAGGACCCGCAGGGCTATACCGTGATCGAGTATGCCTACGCGCTCATGGCGCGCGCCGCGGGCATCGACATGAGCGAGTGCCGGCTTCTCGAGGAGGGCGGCCGGCGCCACTTCATGACGCGCCGCTTCGACCGCGAGGCCGATGGCGCCAAGCTGCACATGCAGTCCCTCGCAGCGCTCGCGCATTTTGATTTCAACAGCGCCGGGGTCAACAGCTACGAGCAGGCCTTCGGCGTGATCAGGATGCTGGCGCTGCCAATGCACTCGATCGAACAGCAGTTTCGCCGCATGCTCTTCAACGTGGTGGCGCGCAACCAGGACGATCACGTGAAGAACATCGCCTTCCTCATGGACAAGAGCGGCGCCTGGTCCCTGTCACCGGCATTCGATGTCACCTACGCCTATAACCCGACGGGGCTGTGGACCGCGCGGCACCAGATGACCATCAACGGCAAGGCGGACGGTTTCACAGCCGCGGATTTTCGCGCCTGCGCCCGGGTCGCAGGCCTCAGGCACGGGCGTGACGCGGAAATTCTCGCCGAGGTCGGCAGTGCCGTCGGCAGCTGGCCGCGCTATGCCGCCGAAGCCGGCGTGCCAGCGCGGCAGCGCGACGACATCAGCCGCGCGCTGCGGCTGCACCTGGCGGTGAGATGATGCACACATGACAAGCAGAGCTTCGCTCGCGGACCTGCTCGCGGGACTTTCGATCGCGGGCCTGCTGCTACCCGAAGCGGTGGCGTATTCCGGGGTTGCCAACCTGCCACCGCAGGCGGGCGTGATAGCGCTGTTCGCCGGACTCGTGTGCTACGCGCTCATCGGCCGCAGCCGCTTCGCCATCGTCTCCGCGACTTCCTCCTCCGCCGCGGTACTCGCCTCGGCGATGCTCGCCCTGGGCGCCAACACGGTCGCCGAGCGCGTGGCGCTGGCATCGGCGCTGGTGATAGGCACGGGGATCGCGTTCTCACTCACCGGCTGCCTGCGCCTCGGCGCCATGTCGAACCTGATTGCCCGGCCGGTGCTGCGCGGCTACGCGTTTGGCCTGGCGCTCGTGATCGCGGTCAAACAATGGCCGCACCTGGTGGACATGCCCGCCAGCGCCAGCGGCTTCTTCGCGCTGCTAAGTGAACTCGTGCGCGGCTTTTCTTCCTGGCAGCTGCCGAGCCTCGGCTGCGGGCTGGCCGCGCTCGCCGGCCTGTTCGTGCTCGAGCGCATCCCGCGCGTGCCGGGGGCGCTGGTGGTCATCGTGGCGAGCATCGCGGCATCGGGCTTGCTCGCCGCGCACGGCGTGGTGCTCACCGGGCCGATACACTTAGGCCTCGCGCTGCCGCAATTTACCGCCCCGCCGGCGCGCTGGCTGCCGCTCGGGGAGTTCTCGCTGGCGCTGATGTTCATTCTGTATGCCGAGTCCTACGGCTCGATCCGCACCTACGCGCTCAAGCACGACGAGGAGGTGCAACCCAACCGCGACCTGCTGGCATTCGGGGTCGCCAACGTGGTGTCGGGACTGTTCCAGGGCACGCCGGTGGGGGCGGGCTACTCGGGCACCTCGGCCAACGAGGCGGCCGGCGCGCAGTCGCGCTTCGCGGGCCTGTTTGCCGCGGCGATCGTGCTGGCGCTGGTGCTGGTGTTCCTGAGGTGGATCGAGCGCATTCCGCAGCCGGTGTTGGCGGCGATCGTGATTCACGCGGTGAGCAGATCGCTGCGTGTCGGGGTGTTCCGCAACTACTTTGGGTGGCAGCGTGACCGGCTGGTAGTACTCGCCGCGGTGCTCGCGGTGATCCTGTTTGGGGTGTTGAATGGACTGCTGGTGGCCATCGCCTTCAGCGTTGCCATGCTCCTGAAGGCGCTCGCGAGCCCGCGCCTGTCGGTGCTGGGGCGCGTCGGCGAACACGACTATGTCAGCATCGTGCGCTTCCCCAAGGCGCAGATTGTGCCCGGCATGCTGGTGCTGCGCCCCGAGGAACCGCTGTTCTTCGGCAATGCGGAGCCCTTGTTTTTCCAGGCGCGCGCCGGAGTGATGAACCAGCCAGGGACGAAGCTCGTCGTCCTGAGCCTCGAGGAATCGGCGGATCTGGACAGTACCGCGCTTGAGTCCCTGGGCGAGTACTGCAGCTGGCTGAACGCGCGCGGCGCACAGTTGCGCCTGGCGCGACTGAAGGACGCGGCCCGCGACGCGCTGGCGCGCGCCAAGCTGCCGGGGTTGTCGGGCCCGGACCTGGACTACTCGAGTGTGGACGACGCGGTGCGGGGACAGTGTGTTACACCGGAGTAGTCGGCAGTGCGTGCCGGCCGGCGCATCAGGGAGACACGCGCTTCAGTACCGCCTCCGCACGCTCATCGGCCCAGACCGCGCGATAAAAATCGCGCAGCTGGGTCGCCTTGTCAGCCGGGACGCTGAGTTCGCGGATCTCGAACGTGCGGCTGTAGCGCAGCGCGTGGCCGCGGACCTCGGTCTTGCTGTGGTAGGCGGCGAAGCCGTCGTCGATATCGACAGCCGGCGGCAGGTCGTCGACCTGATAACCCGCTGGCAACGCGATATCGAAGACGTCCGTGTCACGCAGGGCGGATGCAAACTCGATCGGATGCTCGCGTTTCTCGTGCGTTTCCAGAAACGATGTGCTCTTGCTTCCGAAGACCCTCGGCCGCACCACCAGCAGATCTCCGGCCGCTTTGGCGTAGTGGTCTACTTCCAGGGAGTAGCTCCACTCGACGGGCCGGTCGTTGACGGGAAGGTTGCCGACCGTTGCCTTGAGTATCCTGAAGGTGGCAAATGAGTCCCCGATGTGCGACTCGACCGCCTTGACGTGGTCTGGATCCGCTCTTGACGAGGCCATGCTGACTCGCTGACGCGCAGCGCGATCGCCTGTCAGCACTTCGTGAACCTCACCGCGCAGCGTTCCTGCCTCGTCCAGCGTCATCTGCGCCGTGCGCCGCACTCCGCTCACATCGCCGGCCAACTGCGGCAGCTGCATCAGCGCTCCCCCCTCGGGTGCGGCGAGCAACCCGTAGCCGCCCTGCAACCCGCCAGCAATGCTTCCCAGCGGCGTGTATTGATCCGTCGGGTCGAAAATCAGCAGCCGGCCGAGCCTGGCGTCCGATGCAACGGCGAGCAGCGAAGGATCCTGAAGCGATGGCGGGAGCACGATCGCCAACACGACGTGATCGAACCCGAGGTTCGGAGGTGTCAGCGCGCTCAGCGCGCCGCGCCGGGAGTTAACGATCACATATGTTGAGTCGACACCGATCTCCTTGAGCATGGAGCTCAGCAGGGTGGCCTTGTCCTTGCAGTCGCCGTAGTGGTTGCCGAACACCGAAGCTGCGGAATGCGGTTGAAAGCCGCCGATTCCGAGCTCGATGGCGACGTAGCGGACATCTGTCTGCACGTAGCCGGCGAGTTCCCGCATCTTGTCCAGCAGCGCCGGCGTAGCGGCGGTGAGCTCGCTTACCTTCTGGCGCATCTCCGCGGATGCATCGCGCCGTCCGCGGGTCAGGTCGAGATACCACAACCCCATATCGTGCCAGCTCTGCGGACCTGCACCCCTGCCATCGGCCGGGGACAGCGCCAGCCACAGCTGTCCGGCAGTCGCCTGCCAGGGGGGCATGTCCGGCTCGATCCTGAAGGCCGCGACATCGCGCACCGTCCATTGCGCGCGGTTGCCACCCGCCACGGGAGACTGCTCTGGGCAATTGAGCCAGGTCGCCGCGTACCGCCAGCCTGAGGGCAGCTCCAGGGTGTAGTGCGCCTCCCGCACCGGCACCGTTTCCTGAAACGACCACCGCACCGTCAGTGAATGGGGGGTTTCTTCAGTCTCGTACTCATACCCGACGACGCTTCCCGGCACTGAAGCCGGGATCCGGAGCACCCTCATGTGCAGGTCTGTGACCCATTCCGCGCCCGGCACACCCACCCGCACGGCATCGTCCTGCTTCGCCTCAAAAGGCCTGGCTCCGGCCGGGGCTGCCCAGCCGTGAATACTGGTGAGACGCACTTGCGGCGCTTCGAGTACCTGGGCCGTACCGTACCGCTGTCCTTCCCGGCGGAGGATCCGGTACACCCGACGCTCGACCCGGCGCAGCTTACCGGATGGCTCAACCGTGAGCGCCGTGTCTGAGTAAAGCAGCACGGCATCCGTCTTGTCGTCATGCGCTGGAAGGGGGGCGGCCAGCTGTTGCTGCATCCATGACGGAAGCGACACGTCGGACGGAAACAGAGGTGTCGCGTGCAACGCTGAAGCGCCGTACGCCATACAGCCCAGAATTGCCGCGGCGCGAATCAGCACGCAGAGCAAGGGCCTGTCAGCGCGCAGACTTCGCCTCGGGGGCAACGACTGCCTGCTGCTCATCCCCGACTCTCACCTTCTCGAAGAAGCCCTGTATTGCCGGATACGACGCGGCTTTGGCCTCATACAGGTTGATATCAAGATCGCGAGTCACCTTTAGGGAACGCGTGTCGCCGCTGGCGGTGATCCGGTAGCGCAGCACCTTCAGATCCTCCGCGCTTCCTGGTGGCAGGCTTTCCAGGTGCCAGCCGGTCGGCAGCGCGATCGCCAGCTCATCGTGAAGCTCGTGGGGGTACCCGAAGTAAACAGGGTGTACGCGCGTCGCGTGCTGGAAGCCCTGGCGAACGCCGGCACCGAAAAGCCCGATCGGCAGCAGCTCGCGCCGACCGGCGCCGGTAGCCCAGCCCGGCACACGCAGCTCGAACTGTGCAACCAGCGGCGTTTCGGCGCTGCTCCAGTCGGGACTGTTAGTGAGCTTGACGTCAATGCCGCTGGCCAACGCGGCCTCGACCTGTTTTTCCAGGAACTGCCGGCGTGCGGCGTCATCCTCGTTGCGCTCGTCCAAGCGGCGCCAATGAGCCTCGATGCCGGTGAAGCTTACCGTCAGCTGACCCTGGAGGTTACCTTCAGACAGCGACAGGGTTGCGTTGCGCTCGACACGCGACTTCGACGAATCGGGAAGAGGGGTGGTGACCCAGGTACCACCACTCTCATCCAGACGCAGGCCGCGCACGTCCGTTTCGCCCCACGGCAGCAAGCCGTAGGGCACGAACGGTACTCCGGGCTCGAGGTACAAATTGCTGCCCCCGAGGTTCACCAGTACTGCGCTTCCGATGAGCTGGCGCGAGTTCATGGTCCGGGGATCGAACACGTCGTTGTAGCGGGTCGCCAGCAGAACGGGGTCGGCCGACATTCCGGCGGCGCGGACCAGGGCCAACAACAGCCAGTTGATGTCTCGCTCGTTCCCGGCCCCGCGCTCCCAGACTTCCGCGACGTTCCGTGGCGCTTGCTGCTGTCGCTGCAGCTCCTGCGCGCTCTGGCTGGGCAGGTAGGAGAGGTTGCGAAGTCGCTGGACGCGGGCATAAATCTTGCGAAGCTTTTCCTCCGGCGAGTCGCCTGGCTGCACGATCTGCGCCACAGAGCGCTCCATTGCGGCACGCTCATCGACGAAGTTGCGCGCGTACTTGAAGGCCAGGACGCCGAACTTCTTCCAGTAGATCGCGGGGTCGGTCTCGAAGTGCCAATCGTTGCTGTAGATGAAGTCGACCCGCAGCTTCAGCTGGTTCTCCGGCGGCATGTGATCCTCGACCACAAAAGCCGGCACGTCATGCGCTTCCATCACGACCCGGTCATGGTCATGGTCGAAGTCTGGCGGCGCGGTTCCCGCGGGCAGGCCGTTCGGCCAGCTGAAGCGCAACGACAGAGTGCGCTCCGGTAGCAACGAAAACTTTGCGGTGCGCGTGAAGAGGTTCTCGCTCAGGATCCACTGCGAGTTGTAGGCCCCGGTCCGGCCGAAGTAGCCGACGTTCTGCCAGCTAACGCGGTAGCGGAACTCGACGATGCAGCCCGGCGTGATGTCGGGCAGCTGGAAGGTCTTTGCCAGCAGGGTGCCGGCTTGCGCGCCGGCCAGCTGCTTCTCGTAGATCGTACCCGCAAAAGGCACCACATTGCCGTCCGGCCGAATCGTGCGCGCCTGGATGTCGCGCACCGAAAAGCGGTCCTTATAGAAGGGAATTTCTACGTCGCCGTACTTGCGCCCGTCCTCGGTGAGGATCTTGATGCGCACGTAGTTGTCTTCGAAGCCGCCATAATCGCTGCGGTCGAGCTGCCGGTAAAGAATGACCGCGGGTGCTCCCGGCGCCTGGGGTACGGCCGTCAACTGCAACTCCTCGGGGGTCACCGGCAGCCACTCTGCGGTTGTTGCGTGACTCAGCCCTGCGACCCCTCCCAGCAGCGCAAACAAGAAGGTGTGCAGCGGCGCGCGCATGAGACCCCCATCGGCTCGTTCTTCTGTCCGGACTCGCTTCAGTTGCCAAGCATGAGCTTGGCCGAAAGTATCGCTGATACGGCCACGCAGGTCGAGAAGACCACGGCAGCGACGGGCGCAATCGACGACTTACCGCACCGCGATGTCTTCAGAGGGTACGCCGCGCCTGAAGCATGCGGTTGCTTCGTGTTAACCTTTCACTTCAAACAGCTGACGCGGCCCGATCGCCGCGCTTGGCGCGCCAAGAGCAACAACTAAACGCGCAGGCGGGGAGCTGTCGCGCCGAAACAAAGGAGACGGAGGACATCATGGCGGACGACAAGACCCCTCCAGCAGCGAGCGCGACCAACACCCCCGCGAACAACCCTTACACCCAGACCTACGTGGTGGTGTCGGGTGACACGCTGTCGAAGATCGCACAGAAGTACTACGGCGATCCGGCGCTCTACACTCAGATCTTTCAGGCCAACCGCGACGTGTTGAGCGATCCGAACAAGATTTCACCGGGTCAGAAACTGCGCATTCCCTGACCTGCCAAGTCCGTGTAACACCGTAACGAGAGGATCTTAGAAAATGAAAAAGCAATCTGCCTGGCTGCTGGCTTCGCTGGCCGCCCTGGTCCTGGTCGGCTGCGCCGGCCAGAAGGAACCGGCTGAAAAAGCGCTCGCGAGCGCGCAGGCCGCGCTGGCCACCATCCATGACGCCGCCCAGAAGTACGCTCCCGACCAGCTGCAGGCCGTGGAGGCACAGCTTGCCGGCGCGAAGGACAGCCTCGCCAAGGGCGACTACAAGGGCGTGCTGGCCGCAGCCCCCGCGCTGAGCAGCGCGATCAGCAGCCTGAAGGACACCGCGGACGCCAAGATGAAGGATGCCGAAGCCGCCGCCGCCCAGGCCAAGGACGCGTGGGGCCCGTTGTCCACCGACGTGCCGAACATGGTCGCGGCGATCCAGAGCCGAGTCGATGTGCTGTCGAAGTCGCATCACCTGCCCAAGGGCGTCAGCAAGGACGGCTTGGCTTCCGCCAAGTCCGGCCTCGATTCGATGAAGGCGGCATGGAGCGACGCTTCGAATTCGGCCGCCGCCGGTGACTTCGTCACCGCCGTGGGCAAGGCCCAGGCGATGAAGGCCCAGGCGGCCGACATCATGAAGTCCCTGGGAATGAGTTCGGGCTGAAGTCAGTCGAACCGAACCACCGGCCGCTTCACCTAAGTGAGGCGGCCGGTGAGATCGTAGCTGTCGGCAGCGACGATCGTGACGTCGGCCCATTCGCCGACCTGTAACCGTGCGCTGTTCTTCTCGCCGCTGCGCGGTTTTGCGGCAACGCTGATCCGCACCACACCATCGATCTGCGGCGCGTCCGCTTCGCTGCGCGCGATCGCCTCGGCGTCCGTCACCGAGTCCACCAGCACGCGCAGGCGCTTGCCGACGCGCGCCGCCAGTCGCGCGGTGCTGATGGCCGCCGCACGCTCCATGAAACGCCCGTAGCGTTCTTCCTGGAGCTCCGGCGGCACATGATCGGGGAGCGCGTTGGCGGCTGCGCCCTCGACGGGGGAGTACTTGAAGCAGCCGACGCGATCCAGCTGCGCCGCCCCGAGCCACTCGAGCAGCTCAGCGAATTCGGCCTCGGTCTCCCCGGGGAATCCCACGATGAAAGTACTGCGCAGCGTCAGATCCGGGCACGCGGCCCGCCATGCGCGGATGCGCGCCAGGGTGTTTTCCGCGTGCGCCGGGCGGCGCATGCGCCTGAGGACCGTCGGGCTGCCGTGCTGGAAGGGCACGTCGAGGTACGGCAGGATGCGGCGCTCGGCCATGAGCGGCAGCACCGCGTCGACGTGCGGGTACGGATAGACGTAATGCAGGCGCACCCAGATCCCTAATTCCCCGAGGCCGCGGGCGAGGTCGAGGAAACGCGTCTCATAGACAGCGCCGCGCCACTCGGCGCGCGGGTAGCGCAGGTCCGCACCATAGGCGCTGGTGTCCTGCGAAATGACCAGCAGCTCCTTCACCCCCGCCGCCGCGAGCCGCTCGGCCTCGCGCAGCACCTCGTCGATGCGGCGGCTCGCGAGCCGTCCGCGCATGGCCGGGATGATGCAGAAGCTGCACCGGTTATTGCACCCTTCCGCGATCTTCAGGTACGCGTAATGCCGCGGCGTGAGGCGTATGCCCTGCGGCGGCAGCAGATCGAAGAACGGCTCGTGCTGCGGTGGCAGGTGTTCGTGCACCGCGCCGACGACATCCTCATAGGCATGGGGACCTGTGACCTTGAGCACCCGCGGGTGGCGCTCGATGATGCGCTCGGGCCTGGCTCCCAGGCAGCCGGTCACGATCACGCGGCCGTTTTTCTCGAGCGCTTCGCCGATGGCATCGAGTGACTCATCGACCGCGGCGTCGATGAAGCCGCAGGTGTTGACGACCACGACGTCCGCGTCCTCGTAGGTCGGGGCGACCTCGTAGCCTTCGGCGCGCAGCTGCGTGAGGATGCGCTCGGAGTCCACCAGCGCCTTGGGACAGCCTAAGCTGACGAAGCCGACCTTCGGGGCGCGCGTACCGGCAGGCATGCGGCGGCGCGCCTTACTCGCCCGCGGGCGCGTCGTGGCTCGTGCCCGAAGTGTGGCTCCACAGCTCAGCCAGCGGCTTGCCCGGATTGTGGATGCGGAACAGCGCGTAAAACACCAACAGTACGACCACCGGCATGACGAGCCAGGGCCAGATCGCAGGCCGGCGTTCGCGCGCGCTGGGACGCTCAGCGGCCATAGACTCCCATGAGCTCCGTCTCGGCGAGCGCCTGGGCACGCACGTTGAAGCCGATGTAGGCCGCCGTGGCATCCGCCGGCACGTCGAGCCGCTCAACCTTCAGGGCATACAGGCGCAGGTGATAGTGGTGCGGCTTGCCGGGCGGCGGGCACGGTCCGCCGTAGCCGGGCGTGCCAAAATCCGTACGTCCCTGCAGCGCGCCCGCGGGCAGCAGGCTCTTCTTCGGGTCCCCGGCGCCGGCGGGCAGCGAGGTCTGGCTGGCCGGAATGTTGTAGACGAGCCAGTGCCACCAGCCACTGCCGGTGGGCGCGTCAGGATCGTGCATCAGGAGTGCGAAGCTCTTGGTGCCGGCGGGCGCGCCGCGCCAGCTGAGCGCGGGGGAGATGTTGCCGCCGGTGCAGCCGAAGCCGTTGAAAACCTGCGCCGCGGCGATCTTGCCGCCGGCGGCAATGTCCGCACTGGTGAGGGTGAAGGTAAGCGCATGGGTCATGCCGCCCGCAGGTGTATCGGCAGCTGGAACCCGCGCAACCAGTAAAGCCGCCGCCGCGAGCGTCGTGCCCGCGAGCCATGCCGTGCGCTTCATGTCTTACGCTCCTCGAGGTGGGCGGCGAGCATCGCCGCAGCGGCGCAGTGTGCAGCGCCGCACGGGAAGAGCGCAAATCAGGAGGCGAGATGCGCTGTCACCACGGCGGCGACAGCGCACCTAAGCGCGTATGGTCAGCGCATCCGCTCCCAGCGCCCGCCTTCATCGCGCCAGCCGTTGCCGTACTTGCGCCAGGCGTGCGGCGACCAGCGATAGCCGGGGCGGGGTGCCGCCCAGTGGCCGCGCTCCCACACGTAACGCCCGCCCACCCAGCCGTAGCCTCCGCTCATCCAGAAGTACCCGGGGCTCGGCGCAACTCCGACGACAGCCTCGACCTGCACAGGCGGCGGCGCTTCGGCCACCACCCCGTAGCCAACCGGTGTGACCACACAACCGGACAGCGCGGCGCTCAGCGTCAATGCCGCGACCGCGGCGAGAATGAGTTTCATCAGTGGATCCTCCTCTTGTTCGCGTGCACGGTGCCGGAACATATTACGACTAACGTGGCGCGGCCGTGAAAAGCATACACATCCGGAAAGTCATATGGACCGCGCACTAGACGAACTGTTCAACCCGTCAGGTGAGCTGAACGATTACAACCTGTTCAGCACCCATTCAGCACTGGCAGACGCGTGAGCGCACGGTCAACACGTGAGCGCGCGGCGCCCTTCGGCCGCGAGTACTACCAGCGCTATTACCTGGACCCGCGTACCGCGGTGACCAGCCGCGCCGAGATGCGCGCGCGGGCGCGCCTGATTGCCGCGGGCAGCGAACACCTGGGGCTGCCGGTGCGCCGCATTCTCGAGGCGGGCTGCGGCACCGGCCTCCTGCGCACGCAACTAAAGCGGCTCCTGCCGCGGGCGCAGTACGTGGCGCTGGAGGCGAGTGAGTACCTGTGCCGGCGCTATGGCTGGCAGCACGGCAGGATCGAGGATTACCGCGCGCGCACGCCGTTCGATCTCGTGGTCTGCTACGACGTGCTGCAATACCTCGACGGCGCCGCCGCCGCCCGGGCGCTCGCGAATTTCTCACGACTGTGCCGCGGCGCGCTGTACTTCAGCGCGCTCACCCGCCACGACTTTGAACACAACTGCGACGTCAGGCGCACCGACCCGCATGTGCACCTGCGCAGCGCCCGCTGGTATCGCGCGCGGCTGACGCCGCGGTTTCGCGAGGCGGGCCTGGGCTTGTGGGTGCGGCGCGGCGCGCCGCTTACGATGTGGGAGCTGGAATCGGACTGACGCGCTGGCGGCGGAACCACGGATACAGCGGCAGGCCGAGCAGGATCAGCACCAGGGTGGCGATCGATTCCTTCGGCGTCGTGATGAGCGCACTCACCACGATCCATGCCATCACCGCGACGAACAGCAGCGGCACCAGCGGATAGCCGCGCAGGCGGTACGGGCGGGCGGCAAGCGGCGCGCGCCGGCGCAGCACGATCACCGCCAGCACCACCGGGATCCAGAACACCGCGTAGGACGTCACCGCCATGTTGGTGAGCTGATCAAAGGTACCGGTGGTCGCGAGCAGCGCCGCCCACACACACAACCGCACGATGGAGGTGAGCGGCACGCGCGAGCGTGGGCTTAAGCTGCCGAAACTCGGGAAGAACAGGCCGTCGCGCGCCGCAGCCCAGGCCACCCGGGCACCGGTGAGGATCGTGCCGTTCAGGGAGCCGATGGTTGACAGCAGGAAGATGAGCGCGGCCACGGGAGCGGCGCGCGCTCCGAGGAAGGTACGCACGGCACGCGTGGCCACCGAAGGCGCATCCGGCCAGGCGTTGGAGCTGGCGCTGGCAACTTGCGCGAACGGCAGGGCGTAAAGGTAGGCGAGGTTGATCAGGAGGTAGATGCCGAGCACCAGCAGCATGCCGCGGATAATGGCGCGCGGCAGGGTGCGCTGCGGCTCCTGCACTTCGCCGGCGGCCATGGGCAGGTACTGCCAGCCGCTGTAGGCCCACAGGGCCGCGAACATCGCAGCTCCAAAGCCGCTGAACCCGCCGCTGGCGGCCCGCGCGGGAGCTGCGAGATTGGCAGTGCCGTGCACGTTGCTGAAGAAAAACACGCCCCCGGCAACACCGAGAATGGCGCACACCTTGGCGACGGTGAGCAGCGTCTGCACCCGCCCGCCGAGCATGACGCCGGCGCAGTTGATGAGCGCGAACACCGCGATCACACCGACCGCGATCAGCTGGCGCGGGCCGAACTCGAGGGTGAAGTGCGTACCGAACAGCGCCGTGGTGTGCGCGAACCACGCCGCTCCCAGCGGGTAAATGTCGGCGGTAAACACCGCCACCGCCGCGCCATAGGCGGCGACAATCGCCCCGCCGAGCACGAAGCTGTTGCAGGCGAAGAGGAAGGCCGGGACATCGCCGTAGGCGGCCCGCAGGTACACGTACTCCCCACCCGCTGCCGGCAACATCGCGCCCAGTTCCGCGAAGCACAGCGCGCCGAGCATCGCGACCAGACCCGCCGCAACCCACGCCGCGAGCACCAGCGCCGGCGTGCCCACGGCCTGCGCCATCTGGGCGGACTTCAGAAACACCCCGGTGCCGATGGTGATGCCGACGACCAGCGAGGTGGCGTGCAGGAGTGTCAGGACACGGCGCGGCTGCAGATCGGGTGACTTCATGCGCGTATCGTACAATCCTAAGGTCATGGCCGGACACGAACACCAGGCACGGATTCACTGGGCGCGCGGCAGCGCGGCCTTTACCGACAATCGCTACAGCCGCGCCCATACCTGGGCGTTCGATGGCGGCGTCACGGTACCGGCATCCTCCTCGCCGCAGGTGGTGCGGGTGCCGATGTCCGTGGCGGCAGCGGTGGATCCGGAGGAAGCCCTGGTGGCGTCCCTCGCCAGCTGCCACATGCTGTGGTTCCTGTCGATCGCGGCCGGCCGCGGGTTCTGCGTCGACGATTACAGCGACGCGGCAGCCGGCGTCATGGGCCACAACGCCACGGGCCGCGTGGCGATGGTGCGCGTCACGTTGCATCCGCGGGCGCTGTTCAGCGGCGCGAACCTGCCGGCGCGCGAGGATATCGTGCAGCTGCACGCCCAGGCCCACGAGGAGTGTTTCATCGCCAACTCGGTGACCACCGATGTGCGCTGCGAGCCGCAGTTCGATGTCTGATCCCTGGGTCGTATTCCATGGCCCGGTGGCGGTGGCGCGCTCGAGCCAAGCCGCGCTCGGGCTGACGCTCACGGGCACGGCGGGCGAGGGAGGTGGCGAACGCACCGCGCTCGCCTTCAGTGGCGCCGCCCCGGCGAGCCTCCCCGGGACACTTGCCGATCTCACCGTCGCGGCTGCCGGCGCGGCGCGCTACCGCCTCGCGGACGCGTGCGGGGAGTGGCAGGTGGAGGCGAGCGCTGCGCATCTGCACCACGACGTCAGTGCGCAGTTCTACCGCGCGCTGCCGCCGCGCACGGTACCGCTCGCGAAGCGCTGTCTATGGGCGGTGGTGCTGACATTGGCCAAGAGCCGTCCGGGTTTAGCGCTGCTCGCGGCGCTGCGCCGTTAAGGAGCCCATGCCGAGCCTGCTCTACGCGCTCGCTTTCGCCGCCGGCGTGACGCTCATCATCCAGGTGGGGGTCAACAGCGCGTTGCGCGACGCGCTCGGCAGTCCCGTGGTCGCGGGACTCGTGAGCTTCGTGGTGGGTGCCGTGGCGATCGCTTGCTTTGTGCTACTCACGCGCACGCCGTGGCCGGCGCGCGCGCAGCTCCTGGGTGTCCCGCTGTGGGCCTGGTCAGGTGGCGCGCTCGGCGCGTTCTACGTGATTTCCACCGTCGTCGTCGGTCCGCGCCTCGGCGCGGCGACGCTGCTGGCGCTGGTGGTGCTGGGGCAGCTCGCAACCGCGCTCATCGTCGATCACTTTGGATGGCTCGGATTCCCGCAGCACCCGTTGAGCTTCGTGCGCCTCGCCGGTGCGGCGCTGCTCTTTGGCGGCGTGGTTCTGATTACGCGCTAAGCTTAAGGCGAGCGCAGCTCAAGACCGATGCCTGCGGGGACGCTCTGGCGGTGCGTGCCGGCGAGCGATGCGTAGGCGGACATCTGGGCGTGAAAGGCCCGGTGCCAGGTGAAGCGCTGCAGCACGCGGGCGCGGGCGGCGGCGCCGATCGCCTCGAGGTCGCGTTCGTAAAGCGCCGCGATGGCCTCAGCCATGCTGCCCGCGCTGTTGGGTTCGGCGAGCATGCCGACGCTCTCATCGACGAACTCCGGGAAAGCCCCGGCGCGCGCCGCCACCACCGGCCGGGCACACGCCATGGCTTCCAGAATCACGAGCCCGAAGGTTTCCTTGGTGCCCGCGTGCACCAGGGCGTCGGCGGATGCGATCCAGCCGGCGAGCTCCACGCTGTCGCCCCGGTAGGGCAGCATGGTCACGTTGTCGGCGGGCCTGCCTGAGTGAGCGCCGCCGATCAGCAGCAGGTGATACGGCCGCCCCAAGCGCGCAAACGCCTGCAGCAGCACCGGCAGGTTCTTTTCCTCGGCGAAGCGCCCGGCGTACACCAGCACCCGCGCCGCGGCTGCGAGTCCCAGCCGCTCGCGCAGCGTGTCGGTGCGGCGCCGCGGGTGGAACACTTCGGCGTCCACGCCGAGCGGCTGCAGCATGGTGTGCTGCACGCCCGATGTCGTTCAGATAGGCGCACATGAGGCGGCTCGGCGCGAACACCACGTCGAAACCCTCGTACAGCCAGCGCACGTAGCGGCCGAGTCCCGGTTCGGTCAGCGCGCCGCCAAAGCGCCGGCCGATGATCTGCGGCAGGTTTGAATGGTAGAAACCGGCCAGCGGAATGCCGCGGCGCCGCGCCACGCGGCGGGCGCACCAGGCCGGATGAAAGGCGTCGCCGGCTTCGATGAGCGTCGGCTCGAGCGCGTGCATGAGATTCGCCCAGCGGCGCGGGTTCAGCGGCAGCCGGTAGTTGAACGTGCCCGGCACCGGGTAGCCGGACAGCGTGCACACGCCGCCGCGCTCGACGTGCGTGTGCGCCCCGGGCACCAGGATCGTGTGTTCCCACGAGGTGTGCGCGGCCAGCCACGCGTGCTTGGCCGAGAGGTAGCGCTTTACGCCGCCACTGGTCGGCGAATAGAACAATGTCGTATCGAGAAGATGCATGGCCTTCGCGCGTCACGCACGTTGAGCGGCATTGCACCTTTATGGCGCAAGTGTGTCAAGCGTGTGTGCCTGACCCCGCGCTGTCACATTGGTGAAGGGCGGCGCCCGGCGGGCGCTTCACGCAGCGCTGGATTGCGACTGCGACTCCGGTGCGGCGCCCGCGCGCAGTGCCGCGGCCGCCGCGATGACCTCCGCGGCGTTGGCGAAGCGCTCGTCGCGCGATTTGGCGAGCAGGCGCGCCAGGAACGGCGCGTAGCGCTGCAGCGGCTGCGGCAGCGTCGGTGCCGGGGCGCTGACGTGCTGCTGCAGCACTTCCATGGCGCTCGTGCCCATGTAGGGCTTCTGCCCCGTCAACAGTTCGTAACAAATTACCCCGAGACTGTAAAAATCCGAGCGCGCATCGAGTTGCTCGCCGAGCGCCTGTTCCGGACTCATGTAATACGGGGAGCCGAGCAGCACGCCCGAGTGGGTGTTGGTGGTGCCGCCGTCGAGGGAGCGCGCCAGGCCGAAATCGATGAGCGCGACGGTATCGCTCGCGCGCAGCATCACGTTGGGTGGCTTCAGGTCGCGGTGCACGAGTCCGGCGTCGTGCACGACCTGCAGCGCCTGGGCGACTCCTTCGACGTAGCGCAGCGCATCCGCTTCGCTCACGCCACGTTGAATGCGTGCCTTCAGATCCCCGTGCGGCAGATATTCCATGGCGAGATATTCCAGCCCCTGGTGCAGGCCGTAGTCGTAGATTTCCACGACCAGGGGGCTGTGGATGGCGAGAATTGCGCTGTACTCGCGCTCGAGGAACTGCCGCCCGGCGCTGTCCTCGTGGGCGCTCTTGCTCACCTTCAGCGCCACGTCGCGTCCGTGCCGTGCGCTCGAGGCAAGATAAACCACGGCCTTCTCCGACTCGCCGATCTTCAGCCGCAGGGTGTAGCCGGGGATGAGATCCTCGCTCGGCGGGCCGTCCAGCAACGCAGCGACTCCGGGCGCGAGGAGCGCCTGGGATTCAGCCGCGGTGCCCGCCGCACTCGATCCGGCAGCCGGTGCCGGCGGGGCCGGCGCTGCACCCGGCTCGGAAACTTCAGGCGCGGCCGCAGGCGCCGCGGCGCGATCACGACTGAGGTTCGCCAGGCTCGCGAGCCGCCGGGCGACGCGGCGTTCGACGCGACGCAGCGCCACGCTCACCGCGGTGCTCAGACGCTCCGGGGTAATCAGGCGCTTCGGCAGGTAGTCGACGGCCCCGAGCTGCAGCGCCCGCACGGCGGTGAGCTCATTGCCGTCCTCGGCGAGCGCAATGATGGCGGGGGTTGCCGGCTGCGCCCGCAGGCGTCGCAGCAGCGCCAGTCCCAGCGCCTGCGGATCCTCGGGGCTGGAACCGAAGGCCGCCGCGAGCATCAGCAGGTCGCAGTCGTTGCCGGAAGCGCGCGCGCACCAGCGTTCGAATTCGGCGAGATTGAGCATGCTGACGCTCGCCTGCGGACACAGCACGTCCAGGTGATGCCGCAGCCACTCGCTGTAGCGCACATCATCGTCGACCACCATCAGGCGGGCGGGCGGGGCGCCACGGCGCGTCATGGCGGCGCCTCGAACAACACGCGCACGCGGGCGCGCTCACTCAGCGCGCGTCCGTCGCGTGTCACGGGCTGGTAACGCCAGCGGCGCACCGCATCCAGCGCGCTGCGCTCGAACACGCCGACCGGCTCCGCGCCGACGATGGAGGGATCCGCGACCGAGCCGTCGGTTGCGACCGTGAACTGCACGTCCACCCAGCCGCCGACCTTGTGCTGCTGCGCAGCCGTGGGGTAGCGCGGCGACACGTAATGGGTCTGCGTCAGGGTGCTCGCGTTCACGAACCCGGTGGGCGGCGCGGCTGCGGCCGGGGGTGCGGCAGTTGCGCGCAGCTGCGCATCCAGGGCGGCCACGGCGGAAGCGTCGGCGCCGGCGGCGCGCGCCTGAGTCAGCCATGCTCCCGCAAGCGGGTAATCCTGGGCCCCCCGTGCTTTGCCTGCCTCGTCCAGCAGGCGCGCAGCGAACGCCGTGCGCGCCTGCTGCGTCGAGGGATGTGCGGGGTCGGCTTCCGTGAGCTGTGCGAGGTAGAACTTCGCACTGTCGGTTTCCGGATCGATGAGCTTGCCTTGCGCGAGGCGCTGGTTGAACAGCGTCGACAGGTGCGCGAGCGTGTCGGCCGTCGCGCTGCTGCGCAGCTGCTCGACGCGTTGCCTCAAGCTCGCCACCTGCGCGGGATCCGCGCCCGCATCGCCGGCCGCCGTGGCCCAATAGCCGCCGCGCTCGGCGTTGCCGGCGGCGAGGGCCTGAGTGCCTTCGGCGAGCAGGCGTGCATTGAGATCCTGCTGGGCTTGCTGCACGTCGGCGTTGTCGGGGGCGAGCGCCCGCGCCGACTCGAGATAGAAGCGGGCGTTTTGTTCGGTGGGCTCGATGAGTTGGCCGTGCTGCAGGGCGTCGCGGCCGCGCTGCAGGAATTGCGCCACGCGGGCATCCACCTGGGCGCGCACGAGCTCGGCGCGCGCCTCGGTGGCGAGCTGGGAGGGCTGGGCGCCGCGTGCGGCGTTGTCGAGTACGGCGAGCGCCCGCCCGAGATCCCCGCTCGCGGCGGCCCGCTGTGCCTGCGCCAGCACGGCCCGTTCGCGTTGCGCGCTGATCTGGGCGGCGAGAAACGCAGCCCGCGGATGGTCCGGGTTCACGGCCCGCGCCGCATCGCACAGATGCTGTGCGGCATCCAGGCGCCCGGCCCGCAGCTCCTCGTCGGCGGCGGTGAGGAGCCTGTTGATGACCTCTTCCAGGCCGTTCGCGGCGCGCGGATCGCGCGCGTTGTGACCCTGTGCCTCACGATACAGCTGCGCGGCGTTCTGCCCTGGC
Organism: uncultured Gammaproteobacteria bacterium; assembly: GCA_963793895.1. Taxonomy (GTDB): domain Bacteria; phylum Pseudomonadota; class Gammaproteobacteria; order Steroidobacterales; family Steroidobacteraceae; genus 13-2-20CM-66-19. The sequence continues at coordinate 1,478,718 of CAWCBV010000002.1, read as the reverse complement.
GGGGTGACGAGTGCGCCGGCATCCAGCGCGCGGTCGGCCCGCGCCAGAAGCTCCTCGAGCGCGGCGTCGCCGGCAACCGCGGGGCTGGGGTGCGGCGCGGTGTTCGCAGCGGGCGCCGACGGCGCCTGCAACGCGCGCCAGGCGAGGAATGCCAGGAGCGCGATGACCATGAGGATCGCCGCCACACCGAGCAGCCTGCCCGTCATGGTGCGCGCCTTGCCGGCGGCGGCGGAACTGGCTGATGCGACCCGCGCGCCGCTTGAGACTTCCTCGTGCCGGCGCCACGCGGCGCCGACGAACAGGCGCACCCGCTGTTCGGAAACCGGTTTGTGCAGGAAGCGATGCACCGAGCCGTCGGCGATCAGCTGGGCGAGCGCCCCCTGGTCGTCGATGCCGCCAGCGCCGATGAGTATGAGATCCTGAAACTGGGTGTTGAGGCGCGCGGCCAGCTGCGCGATGGGAGTGGCCACCGCCGCCGCATCCAGCACGGCGACGCCGCCGGTGTGTGTCATGAGCGCCGTGCCCAGGTCGATTTCCGAACCGACGAGTTTCACCGGGTGCTGTGCGTCGGCGACGGTGCGCAGCGCCTCGATGAGTTTCACGTCCTGGGTCAGGGCGACCAGCACCTTGGCGCTGAGTGCAGGCCACGAAGGCACGCCGCCCGCGGGCGTCGTACCGGCCAACCTTTCAGCGCTCGTCCGTGTAGTCAGGGCTGTCACATTTCGATACCTGCCCGTCGGGTTTCCAGGACCCGGCCGCACCGGGCACCATGGCGCAAGAGCGGCGCGGTTGTCGCCAGCGGCGGGCGGATTCTGTGAAATTGATCATCACCCGCACGGCAAAGCGCCGGGGGCGTCACACAGCCGCGCAGGTCTGGGCGGCGGGGGAAGGCGCAGCCGGCCAAAGTCCATGCGCCCACCCGTACCATGAAGTGCTCGGCTGCTGAGGTGATTGCGGCAGATGCGCTTCGAGCCCCGCCTTTGGCCGGCGGAAACGGAACCACGGTCCGCCGAAATCGCTTCGAAGCGATTCGGCCTGTGGACTAGTCGCGCGGCAGCAGGAAGCTCGAGCCCTTATAGGACAGTACGGCGCCCTCGGGCGTGATGCTGTCTACCCGTACCCCTTCGGGGAGCGTGTCGCCCTCCCGCACCTTATGCATATTGATCATCACGAAGCGGTCCTGGGGTCGCGCGGCGTACGCATGCAGATCCAGTCGCAGCTGGGGAAGCTGTGCGCCGGGAGTGGTGGCTGCGTCCTGGTATAGCGGCACGCCCGACCCGGTGCCGCGGCGCACGTGGCCGCCGAGCGCGGAGCCAGCCTGCTCGGATGCCGGGGCGAAGTCCTCGGGAGTCAGCGACTCGGCGTGGCCGCCATCCGGGCCAGCGGCGCCCGCTGTCACCGGCGGAGCCTGGACCACGGCGGCCGGCGCGGGCGCGGCAGGTGCAACAGCCGGTGCCGTGATCTGCACCGCCGCCGTCGGTACGGGAAGCGGGGCGGCCACGGGCGCCGCCGCCGCATTTTCGGTCGCGGCGCGCGTGCTCGGGTGGCGCAGCAGCATCCAAACTCCGATCAGGAGGTTCACCGCCAGCAGCGCCACGACGGCGATCGCCCACGGCGGCAGCCCCGTGCGTGGCGGCGCCACCTTGACCTCGTAGAGAGCCGGCCCGCTCTGGCGCTGGCGATCGCTTTCCGACTTCTTCAACGCATCAAGGATGAACGACATCGATCACCCGCCGTGAGTATTGGTCGTGAACAACAACGGCCCGTTGGGTCCGGCAACCGCCCCCGCGAGCGCAATCTGCGTCTGCAATCCGGCGATCCCGTCGACGGTGAGCTGATGCTGCCGCTGGAACTCGCGCACCTCGCGCGTCAGAACATCATCGAAGACATCGCTCACCGCGGCGTCACTGTGCTGCCCGCGCAGCTGCTGCAGGCTCTGGCGCAACCAGCGCACGTCCGCGCCGCGCATGCCCGCCGACAGCGCCTTCACCGGGGAGCTGGCCGGACGCCACAGCATCACAAAGTCCCCCATCCAGTAGCGCGACAATTCACCGATCGGCACCTGTTGGGCGCCGCCGCCGAGCTCGAGCCGGGCGCGCTCATCATCGAGCGCCGTCAACACCACCTGGTGCGTGCCGCCCGCGGCATCGGTCAGCAACAGGATGGCCGGATGGTTATACAGCCGCAGCTGGCCGAAGGAGCCGCGCTCGGTCACGCATTCAAGACCCTGGGCAGCCGCCTGGTTGCACGGCGCGCCGACGCCGGGGGCGTACTTGGACCCCCACAGGCCAAAGAGTTTTGCAAACGCGCCGTCGGTATCGGTCTCGGCGGCGTGCTGAGCGAGCAGGTCCGCCAGGTGCGCGCCGGCGGCCTTAGGCCCCGGCGCGGCGAGGGTGCTGACGGCAGGGGTCGCCGCGGCAGCTTCCGCCAGTTCCGGGGCACGCGCTGGCGCTGGCGCTGGCGCCGCGGCGAGGGAACCCAGCGGGCGCAGATTGAAAAACAGCAAGGTGGCGAGCAGCACCATGGCACTGGCGCCGATGATCGCCGCCCACGGCAGCCAGCGCGGCGCGAAGCGTTTGCCGAACACCTCGCTGGCCGCGTGGCGCACCAAGGGAGCGGTGACCCGATGCCGGTCGAGGGAGTAAGCCCCGAGCAGCGCCCGATCGCAGATGACGTTGATGACGCGCGGCACGCCCTGCGACAGCCGGAACACTTCGGCAAGTGCGGCGGGAGAGAAGATGTCGTTGGTAGCGCCGGCGACCCGCAGGCGATGGCGCACGTAGGCGAGGGTCTCATCGCGCGACAGGGGATTCAGGTGATAGCGGCCGGTGATGCGCTGCGCGAGCTGGCGCAGCTCGTTGCGCGCCAGCATTTCGCGCAGCTCCGGCTGGCCGATGAGGATGATCTGCAGCAGCTTCTGCGTGTTAGTTTCGAGGTTGGTGAGCAGGCGCACCTGCTCGAGCACATCGGGCGAGAGGTTCTGCGCCTCATCGACCACCAGCACCACGCGCTTGCCGGCGGCATGCGCACGCAGCAGGTAGTGACTGAGGATGTCGACCAGGTCCTTGAGGCTGCCGAGCGCGGAGTCGGGCACGCCGATGCCCAGTTCCTCGCAGATGGTCAGCAGGAACTCCGGCGCGGTCATCCTGGGGTTGAGGATCAGCGCGATTTCGGCATTGCGCGGGGTCTGGGCGAGCAGCGAGCGCACGATGGTGGTCTTGCCCGTGCCTACCTCGCCCGTGAGCTGCACAAAGCCGCCGGCTTCGTTGATGCCGTACAGCAGGTGCGCCAGCGCCTCCGCGTGCCGCTCGCTCAGGTACAGGTAGCGCGGATCCGGCGTGATCGCGAATGGCTTTTCGTTGAGGCCGAAGAAGCTCAGGTACATGGGTCGATGCTACTCGATCGTGTTGCCGCGGCGCAGCGCCTGGCTGCCGAAGCGCCCTCGCACCTCATCCAGTGCCGCGTCCAGGCGGGCGGGGCCGGGCTGATCCTCGAACAGGCCGAGCTGCGCGGCCGGGGTGAGTTCAGTCAAGACCACCCCGAGCAGGCGAAGTTTCGCCTCGGGGTTTGCCGCCAGCCAGCGCGACAGCAGTTCCGCCGCCACGCCACCGATCGCGCGCCCCTCGGCGGTGGGCGGCGCCACGGCGCGCTGCCGGGTGAAGGTGCTGAAGTCATCGCGCCGGATCTTCACGCCGATGCACCCCGCCACCAGCGCGCGGCCGCGCAGCCGGCTGCCGGCGAGGTCCGCCAGGCGCGCCAGCTCGCGCTGCAGGAGTCGCGGATCGGCGATGTCCGCCTCGAAGGTGTCCTCGGCGCTCAAGGATTTGTCTTCCATGTCAGGCTGCACCGGGCGCTCATCCACGCCCGAGGCGCGTTCGCGGATCCAGGCGCTGTAGCGGCCGAAGATCGGCCACAGGAGCGCATCCGGCGCGCCGCGCAGTTCACCCAGGGTGTGGATCCCGGCCGCCTCCACCCGCGCCCCGGTCTTGCGCCCAAGTCCGGGCAGGCGGCGCACCGACAGCGGGTCGAGCACCGCGCGGATCCTGTCGTGGGGCACCACCGTCAGCCCGTCGGGTTTCTCCAGCTCCGAGGCGATCTTCGCCACCAGCTTGTTGGGTGCGACGCCCACCGAGGCGGAAAGACCGGTGAGCTCACGGATGCGAGCCTTGATGCGGCGCGCGATGTCGGTGCCGCTGCCGAGCAGCGCGGTGCTCGCGGTGACATCCAGAAACGCCTCATCGAGGGACAGGCCCTCAACCAGCGGGGTGATCTCGCGGAACACGCTGAACACCTGCGCCGAGACTTCCTGGTAGCGCTGCATGCGCGGACGCACGCACACCGCATCCGGGCACAGGCGCAGCGCGTTGCTCATCGGCATGGCGGAGCGCACGCCAAAGCGGCGCACTTCGTAGCTGGCCGCGGCCACCACGCCGCGGCCGCCGCTCCAGCCGACGATCACGGGCAGGCCTGCGAGCGCGGGATCATCGTGCTGCTCGACCGAGGCGTAGAACGCGTCCATGTCGACATGCAGCACCGCGCGTGTCATGGGCGGCCGGCGCGCAGCTTCTACGGCACGACGGTGATGGTGATCTTCTTCGACATCACCGGCGGATTGTGCGGCACGTGGTTCTGGTCGCCGAGCAGCAGCTGCAGCGTGTGCTTGCCGGGCGCGAGGTGCAGCGTGGTTTCGGTCTGGCCCTTGCCGAAGTGCACGATCTTGTCGGTCGCGGGCAGCGGCGCGCCGAGGTCAGAAGGCGCGTCGGTGTCGATCAGCAGGTGATGGTGACCGGTGTTTTCCATCTTGACCCCGGCGGGCGCGATGCCCATGCCCTTCAGGCCAAACTGCACCAGCACCGGTCCGTGCACCCTCGCGCCGTCCTTCGGGCTGATGATGTAGGCCTCGGCGCCCGCCGGCGAGGGCGTGCGCTCGAGAGCAACCGCGGGCGTCTGGGCGGCGAGCGGGACGGCGGCAAGGGGGGCGGCAAGGATCAAGGCGGCGACAAGCACGGTACGCATGGCGGACTCCTTCACAACATGAGGACGCTGTAGATGCTGGTGGCCGCGAGCAGCAGCGAGGCGAACACCAGGTAAAAGAAAGCCAGCAGCATGAGCTTGCTCCAGGTCAGCACGCGCCCCTGTGCGTAGACGACGCGCATGGAGCGGTACATGTACCAGGTAAAGTACAGGAAGATCGCCAGGCCCAGACCTGGGATGTCCGGCACGAACTTGCCCAGCAGCAGCACGACGCCCAGCACCAGGAACGCGACGGCGTGGTTGTGCACGAACAACAGCAGGTGCTCCACGTAGTAGCGTCGCGGCCGCCAGTACATGAGCATCATGACCCCGGCGAGCAGCGGCAGGAAGATGAACATGGCCCGCGGCATGTTGTGCATGAAGGCTTCCTGCAGGTGGGCATTCTCCGCGATGCTCTTGCGGCAGGCCTTCTGCAACAGCGGCTGCAGGGTGCCCGCCCAGGGACCGTTGTAGTTAGCATCCCTGCACACCCGGTCGGCCATCTGCTCTGGGGTCTCGGCCGCCTTCGGCTTCAGCGCCGGCACCTCGTCGAGTTCCTGAACCACCGCGGTCTTGCCGCCGGCCGGCTTGTCGTCGAACTCCACCACCACGAACTTCGACTGCACGGCGCTCGCCACCAGGAAGAACAACACCGACAGCACCAGGTACAGGCGCACCGGCGGCAGGTAGCGCGCACGGCGTCCGCTGAGAAACTCCCGCGTCAGGTGTCCGGGTTTGTACAACAGGGCGCCGAGCGTGCGCCACAGCCGCGAGTCCGCGTGCGTCAGGTCCTCGGTGGCGAGCTGCGTGAAATGCCACAACGAATGCACCGGTGGCTCACGCCGCTGGCCGCAGTTGCCGCAGTATTTCCCGCTGAGCGTCGCGCCGCAGTTGTCGCAACGTGCCGCGGGTGCCACCTCCCCGGCTGCCGCTGCCGGGGACGCAGCGACGGCGTTGGCAGTTGCCGCGACGACTTCGCCCGTAGCCGCCTCGTTCATGCCACGTGCGCGCTTGGCCGCAGAGCCTCGGGTGCCGGTTGCGCCTGCGTGCCGAGCTCACTGGTGTCGAAGTCATCGACGTTGATGAGATCCATGACCTTGCGGTCATAATCGCGCAACGCCGCGGCCTCGGTTTCCGAGATCAGCCCTGCGGCGAGCGCCTGCTGGATCCGGCCGGGCAGGTCCAGCGCCGTGACCTTGCCGCTCTTCACCCCTTCGACGCGGATGCGTTTCTCGAGCGGCTCGAGCTGCACCGCCAGCAGCAGCGCCTCCTGCAGGAGACCGAGGGGATTGCCGGGCTCGCGCGGTGCGATAGATGAGCTGACACAGCCGGTCGCGCACCTCCGTGGGACTGGTCACGAGGGCGGCGATGGTGCGTCCGAGCCGGTCTGCGGGAGCGGAGTAAATGCGGCCGCGCGGGAAGATCAGCACGCGCATGCCGGCTGCCAGCAGGCGGTTCGGGAAATTGCGCAGCAAACCATGCAGCTGCTCCTGCGCGTGGTAGAGCAGATTGCGGCAGGCCCACTCGACGATCGGCAGATCCTCCGCGCGGCGCCCCTGGTTCTCGTGGTGCTTGAGCACCATCGAGGCCAGGTACAGGCACGACAGCACGTCCCCGAGACGCGCCGAGAGCTCTTCCTTCTTCTTCAGATACCCGCCGAGGGTCAGCATCGCGACATCCACCGCGAAGGCGAACGAGGCGCTGAAGCGCACGATGTGCTGGTAGTAGCGCGCGGTGGCGCCCTGCACGGGCGCGCGCGTGAAGCGCGCGTGGGTGAGCGCCATGATGAAGGAACGCACGGCGTTGGAAATCGTGAAGCCGATGTGCCCGAACAGCGCCCGGTCGAACTCATCGACGCCGGCGGCGCGGTCCGGATTGCGCGCCGCGTTCATCTCGCGCAGCACGAACGGATGGCAGCGGATCGCGCCCTGGCCGAAGATGATGAGGTTGCGCGTCAGGAGGTTCGCGCCCTCGACGGTGATGGCGACCGGCACGACCTGGTAGCCGCGACCGAGATAGTTCCTCGGGTCCCAGGCAGATGCCCTTGCCGCCGTGCACGTCCATGGCGTCGTTCGCGACCTGGCGGCCCATCTCCGTGACGTGGTACTTGAGCATCGCCGAGGGCACCGAGGGCTTCTCGCCGCCGTCGATCGCGCCGGCGGTCACCGAGCGCGCCGCATCCATGGTGTAGGTGAGGCCCACCATGCGCGCGATCACGGCTTCGACGCCCTCGAAGCGCCCCACCGGCATGTTGAACTGGCGTGCGGATGCGCGCGTAGGCGCCCGTCGCCCAGACGCCCGCCTTGGCGCCGCCGGTGGCGTTGGAAGGCAGCGAGATGCAGCGGCCGACCGAGAGCTGCTCGACCAGCATGCGCCAGCCGCTGCCGGCCATCGTCGGCGCCGCCGATGATGAAATCCAGCGGCACGAACACATCCTTGCCCTGGATGGGTCCGTTCTGGAACGGCACGTTGAGCGGGAAGTGGCGCCGGCCGATGGTCACGCCCGGGCGTATTGCGCGGGATCAGTGCACAGGTGATGCCGATGTCGGCCTTGTCGCCCAAGAGCTTGTCCGGATCGAACATGCGGAAGGCGAGACCGATGACGGTCGCCACCGGCGCGAGCGTGATGTAGCGCTTGGAGAAGTTGAGCTTCAGGCCGAGGACTTCGCGGCCCTGCCCACATGCCACGGCACACGATGCCGGTGTCCGGGATCGAGGCGGCGTCGGAGCCGGCACGCGGGCCGGTGAGCGCGAAGCATGGCACTTCCTCGCCGCGCGCCAGGCGCGGCAGGTAGTAGTTCTTCTGCTCCTCGGTGCCGTAGTGATTCAGCAGCTCCGCGGGCCCGAGCGAGTTGGGCACCGCGACCGTCGAGGACGCGGTGGCGCTGCGGCTGGCGATCTTGGCCAGCACGCACGAGTGCGCGTAGGCGGAGAACTCCAGGCCGCCGTAGTGCTTCGGGATGATCATCGCGAAGAAGCCGCGGCTCTTGAGGAAGTCCCACACCGCGGGCGGCAGATCGCCGCGCTCGTGGGTGATGTTCCAGTCATCGAGCATGCGCGCACAGCTCTTCGCACGGACCGTCGAGGAAGGCCTGCTCCTCGGCGCTGAGCTGCGGCGCCTTCGCCGACAAGCAGCTTCGCCCAGTTGGGCGCGCCGGTGAACAGCTCCCCATCCCACCACACCGTGCCGGCCTCGAGCGCCTCCTTCTCGGTCTGCGACATCGAGGGCAGCAGCCTCAGGTACGCCTTCATGAACGGCCGCGTGATCAGCGCCTTGCGCAGCGGCCGCACGTTCAGCAGCCACAGCGACGCGAGCAGCACCCACAGCAGGCCCTTCCAGACGCCGGCCGGCGCGCTGTTCGCGCCGAGCACGGTGTAGGCGGCGAGCAGCACCGTGAAGGTCACCGTGAAAGCGAGCAGCGACAGCCGCCGGTAGGCCAGGACCAACACCGCGGCGATGAACAGGAGCGTGATGACGCCGCCGATCTGGGTGACCGCGTAGGCGACCGCCACGACCAGCAACAGGGAGACGATCGCACCAACCATAAAAATTTCCTCGCCTGCGGGTGTTGAGCGCCGCCGGCGCGCTCAGCCCAGCAGAGTCCTGACCCCGTCGCGCTCCTCGCGCAGCTCAGCGTGCGTTGCGTCCATGCGCTGGCGGCTGAACTCATCGACGCTGAGTCCCGCACGATGCGGTACTCACCGTCCTGCACCGTGACCGGGTAGGAGTAGATCACTCCTGCCGCGATCCCGTAGCTGCCATCAGACGGCACCGCCATGCTGGTCCAATCGCCCTGCGCGGTACCGTGCACCCAGGTGTGGACATGGTCGATCGCGGCGGACGCGGCCGAGGCTGCCGAGGAAGCACCGCGCGCCTTGATGACGGCGGCGCCGCGCTGCTGCACGACCGGAATGAAGGACTTTTCGATCCACTCCTGTGCCACCAGTGACTTCGCCGCCTGGCCGCCGACCTCGGCGTGGTTCAGGTCCGGATACTGTGTCGCGGAGTGATTGCCCCAGATAGTCATGCGACGGATATCGCTGACGTGCGCGCCGGTTTTTTCCGCCAGCTGCGACAGCGCCCGGTTGTGGTCGAGGCGTGTCATGGCCGTGAAGTTGCGCGGGTTGAGGCTCCTGGCATTGGCGCGCGCGATCAGCGCGTTGGTGTTGGCAGGATTGCCCACCACCAGCACCTTGACGTTGCGGTCGGCAACTTCGTTGAGCGCCTTGCCCTGCGCCGAGAAAATCTGCGCATTGGCGAGCAGCAGGTCCTTGCGCTCCATGCCCGGCCCCCGCGGCCGCGCGCCCACCAACATCGCGACCCGGCAGTCCCGGAAGGCGACGCTCGCGTCGTCGGTGGCGACAACCTTGTTGAGCGTCGTGAACGCGCAGTCGTTCAGTTCCATCACGGCGCCCTGCAGGCCCGGCAGCGCCGCCGTGATCTCCAGCAGATGCAGATTGACGCGCGTGTCGCGGCCAAACAGCGCGCCCGCGGCGACGCGGAAGGCGAGGGCATAACCGATCTGGCCGGCGGCGCCGGTGATTGCAACGTTGACTGCGGGTTTCATAAGCGCGGCGTTCTTTGCGTGCGGTGAAAGGGAACTTCGAGAATTCTAGCGGCGATCGCGTCCTGCCCCTAGTTAGATTGGCCGAAATCGCAGTATGCCGGCTCAACCGGTCGGCGCAACACTTGCGTTGAGTTTATCTGCAGGAGTAGCAAAGCCCAAGGTCTTGCGAGGTCGCTGGTTCATTTGGAGAGCGACCTGGTCTAGGACAGTTTGGGAGTGGACGGAAAGATCTGTCCCCTTAGGGAAGTACTGACGCAGCAGCCCGTTAGTGTTCTCGTTGCTGCCGCGCTGCCAGGGGCTACTCGGATCGCAGAAGTACACCGCCACGTCAGTGGCGAGGGTGAAGCGCTTGTGGTCGGCCAGCTCCACTCCTCGGTCCCAAGTCAGGGAGCGACGCAGCTCCCGGGGTAGTTTGCGCACGTGGCGAGAGAGTGCGCTGACGACGCTGTGAGTGTCCTTGCCCGCCACCTTCACCAGCATCAGGTAGCGAGAACGTCGCTCGACCAAAGTGGCGATGTGTGAGTTCTTTGAGCCCGCTAGCAGATCGCCTTCCCAGTGACCTGGAACCGCTCGATCCTCAACTTCCGGTGGCCGTTCACTGATGCGTATCGCATCCTGGATCTGGGAAGGTGGCACCCGGGTGCTGGCCGCCCGAGGCATACGCATGCGGTGCTTGCGGCGCAGCTGCTTCACAAGCTCCTTCTTAAGCAGCCCCCGGGCCTGAATGAACAGACTGCGGTAAATCGTCTCCGGCGACACCCGCATACTCTCATCGTCGGCAAATGAGCTGGCAAGCCAGCCGCTGATCTGCTCGGGTGACCAGCGCTCTTGGAGCTTCTGCTGCACCAGCTCTCTTAGCCGTACATTGCAGGCCAACCGATACGGCTTGGGGCGGCGCCCGCGATGCCACGCAAGCTGCTCTGCGCGGCACGCCCGGTAGCGTTCTCGGCCACCGTTGCGCCGCAGTTCCCGACTAATGCTCGAGGGGGCACGCCGCAAAGCCCGAGCGATCTCACGCATCGTCGAGCCGCTGGCAATGCCCCTGGAGATCTCCTCGCGCTCGTGCAGGTGCAGCGAGCGGGTATCGCGCATCCGAGGTCGAGGGGCAAGACCTCCTCGCCTGCGCAGCATCGAAAAAATAGTGCCTGGACTCCTACCCAGAGCCCGCCCGATCTCGCTCAGGCTCTCCCCTTGCTTCCAGCGCCGCCAGATCCGCGCCCGCAGCTCCTCCGGCATCCCTCGTTGACCCATGCCCACACCCTCCTGCTACAGATGGTGTTGCACTGACCGGTTGAACGCACCGTAAGCGATTTCGGCGGATATCGGTTTCGTTACCGCCGGCCAAAGGCGGGGCTAGATGCCCTTCTGCACCGATAACCTCAGCAGCCGAGCACTCCATGGCAATGCTGGCGCATGGACTTTGGCCGGCTGCGCCGGTGCCACACGGCTGATTCGGCAGTGTTAACGCGCTCCAATCGCACGCCGGCACTCAAACCCGCGGCCTGGCAGCGCCCTCCAACCGGGCGCGAGAGGCTCGCACGCAGTTTCCCCGCACAGCCACTCGCCCCCAAAAAAGCCCGAAAGGGTCCAAACGGGAGTCCGGGAACGCCCGGAAGGTGGATGGGCTTGACACTAGAGTAGTGTGCTAGTAGAGTACAACACCAAGGAAGGCCAATCTGCCAGTGCAGGAGGCCTTAAGAGACAGACCAGACAACCAGTAAGGAGATTGATCATGAACACGCTGAACGTCCTCTACCGTGATACGACCTGCTTCGCCGGGGCCCTCGTTATCACCTTCGTAATGGGCCTGAGCTTCGTGCAGTCCACGGCAGTGGCTCCTGGCACGCGCGCCGCCGCCGTCCGGACCGTGTCCGTGCAGATGGACCCGGTTTGGTTCGGGCAGCCGCAGCCGGCCGTTTTGGTAGATTAGTCCGCTAACCCGCCATCACAGGCCAGGAACACCAAATGGATCCGCAGTGGGATGACAGCCAGCCGATTTATCGGCAACTGCGAGACCGGGTGGTCGCCATGATCCTGGACGGGGCTCTGAAGGAAGGCGACGCGTTGCCATCGGTGCGCAGCGTCGCCGCAGACTTCCGGGTCAACCCCCTGACTGTGCTCAAGGGTTACCAGGAGCTCGTGGACGAGCAACTGGTGGAAAAGCGCCGCGGTCTTGGCATGTTCGTGAACATCGGGGCGCGCAAGGCGCTGCTGAAGGACGAGCGGCAACGCTTCCTCGAGGACGAGTGGCCGAAGGTGCTCGCCAGCATCCAGCGGCTGGGGCTGACCGCCTCGGACCTGCTGCGCGAAGCTGCAGCAGCTTCGCAGGCCAAGACGCCACCCTTCCCGGGCACATCAGCAGGTGAAGAAGATGACAGCAGTAATTGAAGCCCGGGGCCTGACGAAGGCATTCGGTGCGCACCGCGCCCTCGACGGGGTGAATTTCACCGTCAACGCCGGGCGCATCGTGGGAGTCATCGGCCCCAACGGCGCCGGCAAGACCACCGCCCTCAAGGCCATCCTCGGGCTGACCTCCTTTACGGGCGACCTGCGCGTCATGGGACTCGACCCGCGTTTGCAGCGCGACGCGCTGATGCGCGACGTGTGCTTCATGGCGGATGTGGCGGTACTGCCGCGCTGGATGAAGGTGAGCCAGGCGCTCGACTACGTCGCCGGCGTTCATCCGCGCTTCGAGAGCCGCGTCGCCGAAGGCTTCCTGAAAAAGACCGACATCCGCATGTCGAGCCGTGTGAGCCAGCTCTCCAAGGGCATGGTGACGCAACTGCACCTGGCGCTGATCCTCGCCATCGACGCGCGCCTCCTGGTGCTCGACGAGCCGACGCTCGGACTGGATCTTTTGTATCGGCGCAGGTTCTACGACACGCTGCTCAACGACTACTTCGACAAGCAGCGCACGATCGTGCTCACCACGCACCAGGTGGAGGAAGTCGAGAACCTGTTCACCGACGTTATTTTCATCAACCACGGCCACGTGGCGCTCGATTCACCGGTGGAAGAGCTCGGCAGCCGTTACCAGCAGCTCACGGTGAGCGCCGAGCAGGCAGGACCCGCGCGCGCGCTCAAGCCGTTCTACGAACACGAAGTGTTCGGACGCGTCGCCATGTTCTTCGAGGGCCGCACGGCGGCCGAGCTCGGCGCGCTCGGTGAGCTGCGCACACCTTCCATAGCCGACCTCTTCGTCGCCAAAATGCAGCGAGTAACTTCATGAGCACCAACATGAGCACACCCGCCGGGACCGCGGGTCTGGCCCTGCCCGCCCGCGCTGCGGCGCGCGGCGACCTGCAGCAGACCCTCGTGACGCTGGTGCGGCGCGAATTCTGGGAGCACCGCTACCTGTGGATCGCGCCGCTCGTGACCGCGGCACTGCTGGTGGTGTGCGTGCTGTTCGCCCGCGGGCACCACGTACAGATAGACGCCCGCGACGTGGCTGATATGGCCTTCAGCGCGCGGCAGAAACTGGCAGCATCCACCATCGCGCAGGGCGTGGTGTTCGTGGCGCTGAACCTGGTGATGGGGTTCGTGGTGAGTTTCTATCTGGTTGACTGCCTGTACGCCGAGCGCCGCGACCGCAGCATCTATTTCTGGAAGTCGATGCCGGTGTCCGACGGACTCACCGTGGCATCCAAGGTGCTGGTGGCGATGGTGGTGGTGCCGCTTGGGGTGTGGCTGCTGGCGGCCGTGACGCACGTGCTGATCAGTATGGTAGTCGCGGCGTACTCCGCCATCGGACAGCTGCCGTCGCACCTGGTGGCGTGGAATACCCTCACCTGGCTGCGGGTCGAGTGGCTGCTGCTGATCGGCGTCATCCTCGGGGCGCTGTGGAATGCGCCGATCTGCGGCTACTTCCTGCTGGTCTCGGTGCTGGCGCGGCGCAATGCGGTCATGTGGGCGATCGGCATCCCGGTCGTGGTGCCGATACTCGAGCGCATCGTCCTCGGCAGCCACTATCTGTGGACATTCATCGCCTATCGGATCCACGGTATCTGGAACCTGCTCGCCAACTACGGCAACATCAATTTCATGGCCGGGCAGGCAGGCGACGGCAGCAACCACATACAGCCGATCGATGTGCTGCTGGGCGAGCTGAACTTCCGCGGCGCGTTTACGGCTCCGGACCTGTGGCTGGGGGTGATTGCCGCGGCCGCCATGATCTACGCCGCGACACGCATCCGCCGCTATCGCGACGACACCTGACTCGCAAGCTGCTGCGGCGCGGCGCGCACAAGACGCGCCGCTGGATCGCGCATATCATCCTCATGGGGACGGACGCTTGGACCGCGACGCAGTCGCGCTGCACCAATACGGCGAGCCACAGGAGCTTTGTATGTTTGCTGCCAGGAATGACCTGCCGAAGGCGCGCTGACCGCTGCGCATGTTCGTCGAGATCGGCAAAACCGGCGCCAACGTCGATCTGGAGCTGACCGGCGAATGGCAGGCGCTGCAGATCGCACAGATTGACAGGGCGCTCGAGGCCATCGAACTGCCCGCGGGCAGCGCGCTGCGCATCGGCACGCAACGCCTCACCGCGCTCGACCTGACCGGCGCCTGGGCGCTGCGCGAGTTCGTGCGGCGCGCGCGCGCTGGCGGGCGCGACGTGAGTTTCAGCGGCGCGCCACCGGATCTCTTGCGGCTGCTCGATGAGATGCAGGCCAGCGCGGCTGCGACGCCGGGCGCACCGGCGGCGCCGGGCGCTGTGCCTGAGCACAACGACGTGCTCTGGACCATCGGTCACTACGCGGTGCGCGCCGGCGCTGACCTGCTCGATGGACTTGGCTTCGTCGGCCGCACCAGCGTCACCTTCCTGCGCAGCCTCACGAGCCTGAAGCGGCTGCGGCCGATTTCCGTGGCGCGCCACGTGTACGACACCGGGTTCACCGCAGTGCCGATCGTGGCGCTCATCGGCTTTCTCATCAGCGTCATCATCGCCTACATGAGCGCGCAGCAGCTGCGCGGTCTCGGCGCCGACATCTACGTGGTCGACCTGGTCGCCATCGGGGTGCTGCGCGAACTGGGCGTGCTGCTGACTTCCATCATCGTGGCCGGCCGCTCGGGCAGCGCCTACGCCGCGGAACTCGGCTCGATGAAACTCAACGAGGAGGTTGATGCCCTGACGGCGACCGGCGTCGATCCGTTCGAAGTGCTGGTGGTGCCGCGGCTGCTCGGGCTCACGATCGCGCTGCCGCTGCTCACCATCATCGCGGACCTGGTGGGACTCGCCGGCGGCGCCTTGCTGTGCCGCTACCTGCTCGACATGCCGCTCACCCAGTTCGTCGGCCGCGTGAACTACGCGATCTCGCCCAGCACTTTCTGGGTGGGCCTGGTGAAAGCCCCGGTGTTCGCCGTGCTCATCGGCCTGTGCGGCTGCTACCGCGGCATGCTGGTGCGCGACTCGGCGCGCGAGCTCGGGCGGCTGGTGACGGTGGCGGTGGTGCAGGCTATTTTCTTCGTCATCCTCGCCGATGCCTTGTTTGCGGTGCTGTTCATGAAAATGGACATCTGATGTATCCAGTGGTGGACGTGCAGGGTCTGGTCAACCGGTTCGGGCCGCAGCTGGTCCACGACGGCCTCGACATGCAGATCGCGGCGGATGATGTGTTCGGCATCGTCGGCGGCTCAGGTTCGGGCAAGTCGGTGCTGCTGCGCACGATCCTCGGGCTGCAGCGACCGCAGGCCGGCGTGGTGCGCATCGACGGCAGCGACATCACGCGCATGACCGCCACGCAGCTGCGCGGCGTCAAGGCGCGCTATGGCGTCAGCTTCCAGCAGGGCGCGCTGTACTCCGCGCTGACGGTGCTGCAGAACGTGCAGCTGCCGATGATCGAGCATCTTGAGCTCGCCGGCGCAGGAGCGCGATGAGCTCGCGCTCCTGAAGATCCGCCTCGTCGGCCTGCCGGCGGATGCGGCCGGGAAGTACCCGGCCCAGCTCTCCGGCGGCATGGTGAAGCGCGCCGCGCTGGCGCGGGCGCTGTCGCTCGATCCGAGCCTGCTGTTCCTCGATGAGCCGACCTCGGGCCTGGATCCGGTGAGCGCGGCGGCTTTCGATGACCTGGTGGTGTACCTGCGGCAACACCTGCGTCTCACGATTGTCATGATCACCCACGATCTGGACACGATCTTCCGTACCTGCAATCGTGTCGGGGTGATCGTGGACCGGCGCATGGAATCGGACACCCTGGAGCGCATCGTCGATAATCCGCACCCGTGGATCCAGGCTTACTTCCACGGCGAGCGCGCCCGCGCCCGCCAGGGGGCCGCGCATGGAGCGTGACGCCAACTACGCCGCGGTGGGCGCTTTCGTGCTGCTGGTGGCGCTGCTCGGGGGGTTGTTCGTCTACTGGTATTCCGACAGCCGCGAGCATCGCGACTACAACCGCTACGAGATCTACTTCACCGGCAGCGTCAGCGGGCTCGACCGGGGCTCGTCGGTGCGCTACCTCGGTGTCGGCGTCGGCCGCGTCATCGACATCCGCATCGATCCACGCGACTCCGGCCGGGTGGAGGTAATCAGTCGACATCGATTCCACCACGCCGATCTCCGAGCACACCGTGGCGGAGCTGCAGCTGCAGGGGGTGACGGGCCTCTTGTACATCGACCTGGGCGAGGACCGGACTAACAAGAGAATGGCGCCGGCGGTGGAGGGGCTGAAGTACCCGGTGATCCGTTCGGCGCCCTCGCGCTTCGATGTATTCCTCTCGACCCTGCCGGAGGTCCTGGCCAACACCGGCGACGTGGTCAAGCGCGCCGACCGGCTGCTGGGCGACAGCAATCTCAACGCGGTCGCGAGCGCGCTCGGGAACTTCGACCAGGCCAGCCGCGCTCTGCCGAAGACCGTGCGCGATCTGAGCTCCCTGGTGGCGGAGTTGCGCGGCGCGACGGTGGAGCTCAACGCCGCGGCGACCGGTGCCCATGGGGTGATCGATGCCGTGGGACCGGACGTGCAGGCGGCCGCGCAGCGCCTGCGGGCGATCTCCGACCATCTGGCGGACGCCACCGATCAGCTCGACCGGGTGATCGCCGACAACCGCCAGGACGTGCGTACCTTCACGCGCAACGGCTTGCCGGAGATCGAGCGCTTCGCGCGCGAAGGCAAGGCCGCCGCCCAGGACATCCGTGCGCTCTCCGAGAGCCTGCGCGAGAATCCCGGGCAGCTGTTGTATCAACCGCAGGAGCGCGGTGTGGAGATCCCACGGTGAAATTTCCAGCGGGCGCTGCGGTGTTGTGTGTGCTGCTCAGCGGTTGTAGCGGGCTGTTTCACAGCAGCAAGCAGCCGGACCAGACCTATTACCTGCGCGCTCCGGGCGGCGCGCCGGCAGCGACAGCTGCGGCGCCGGCCGTGCTACCGGGCACGCACGCATCGCTGCGTGTCGAGCAACCCGTCTCGAGCCCGGGACTCGACTCCTCGCACATCATGCTGGTGCAGGCGGATCACCGCATGAACTTCTATGCCGGCAGCCGCTGGCCGGGCACGGCGCCGCAGGTCATCGGGGCGCTCGCCGTCGAGACGCTGCGTGCCTCGGACGCCTGGGACTCGGTGCAGGATTCGACCAGCCCGTTCCCGGCCAATTACCTGCTGCACATCACGCTGCGCCGCTTCGACGCGGACTACGGCGGTGGTGGCGCCGCCCCCGAGGTGCAGGTGCTGCTTGATTGCACCATCGGGCGGCGCGAGGGACGTGAGGTCATCGCGAGCTTCATGGCACAGGGCACCGCCACAGCCGCCGCCGATCACATGAGTGATGTCGTGGCAGCGTTCGAGCAGGCCACCGCGGCCGCGCTCACTTCCATGTCGCAGCAGGCGGGCGCGGCGGTGAGCGCGCACCCCGGGCGCACGGATGCTTCAGTACGCTGACAGGCCGCTCGCCTCCATGACGCGACCCGCGAGATAGCCCGCCGGGGAGGGATCGGCGAACACCGCGGCGTCGGCGCTGTATTCGATGCCGAGCGCCGCGCGGTTGCCCCACAGGGTGTCGTAGTAGCGCAAGAGCTGCGCGGCCAGTGGCGTGGCGCGCGCCACCTCCACCGCGACGTTGGCCTCCAGGTTGTAATCGCCGAGGCTGCGGCGGGTCAGGTTCGCCGAGCCCACCGTGAACCACAGGCGGTCCTGTCCGTAGATCGCGACCAGGCTGGTATGGAAACGCTCGCCATGGGTGCGATACCAGCGCACGTGCACGGCGCCCGCGCTGCGCGCCAGCAGTTCGCTCGCCACCGGCTGGTTGGGGATGCCGCTCAGCATGCCCTGCGTCTCCTCGCCCGGATCGAGCAGCACGCGCACGCTGACGCCGCGGCTGGCTGCGGCGAGCAGCGCCTCCAGAACCGCGCGGTCCGCGAGTTTGAACGCCGCCACGTCGATGGCGTCGCCGGCACTGGTCGCCTCGAGCCTCTCGAGCAGCGCGCTCAGGATCGCGCCCTCGGTGAGGCACTGCAGGCGCGCAGTCGGCCGGGTCGCGCCTGGCGCGGCCAGGGTGCTGGCCGGCGCCGCCGCGCTGCCGGGGGCTGCGGTGGCGAAGAGTGCAGCCTCGCCACGCCAGCCGGAGGCCCGCGCCAGTGCCAGTTCCGAGGCGAGCAGCGCCTCGAGCGCCGCGCCACTGAAGCGCAGCGCGGCGTTGGACCACAGCCCCTGTTCATCCTGCGGATTCGCCGAACCCACCATGCCGGTGAGTCCACCGTAGCCGTCATCCGCGATGATGAGCTTGCGGTGATCGCCCGAGCGGCGCCACGGCCCGGTGTACACGCGCATGGCAGCGCGCAGTACGCCGGCGTTCGTGACCACGACGTCGACACCAGCGGAGCGCAAGAGCGGCAGCGCGGCGGCCTCCGGGGTGTCGCTGGCCTGATCCGTGATGAGCAGCACCCTGAGTGCCGGCAGCGCGCGCCGCCGTTCGAGCAGGGCATCCTGCAACAGCGCGCCGCGCGCCGGGGCGCCGGCGGCCGGCGCGCCCCCGATGAGCGCGTAGTCGAGCATCACGAAGACGCGCGCGCCGCGCACCACCTCGAGCAGCTGCTCGAATATCGCCTGGCTGACGACCGTTCGTCCGTAGGCGTCGGCGGCGGTGATGTCGGCAATGAAGCTCACCTTATCCGCCGGCAGGTCGGCGGGGGCGGAGGCGACGTGCGCACCGGCGGGGAGGGGTTTGTGGCTTCCCCACCAGCCCGCGGCCACCCAGGCGGCGGCTACGCAGCCGGCGAGTACACGCCGCCAGCCGCGCCTGCCAAGAGACACCGGTTCAGGCCAGGCGGGGCGCGGCCGCGCTCGTCCGGCGCAGCAGGTGCGCGAACGGCACGACGCCTTCGGCCTGCTGGCTCAAGAGCGCCAGCAGATCGTCCGCGGTGCACGGCTCGCCGAACAATCGCCCCTGCCCGAAGTGGCAGTTGTTGGCGCGCAGGAACTCCAGCTGGCGCTGCGACTCGACGCCTTCCGCGATGACCTCCATGCCGAGGCTGCGGCCCATCTCGATGATGGTGCGCACGATGGTGGCGTCGCCTGCGTCATCGCTCGCGTCGCGCACGAACGACTGGTCGATCTTCAGCGTGCCGATGGGGAACTGCTGCAGCGCCGACAGCGACGAATAACCGGTACCGAAATCGTCGATCGACAGGTGCAGGCCCATGGCATAGAGCTCATCGAGGAGGCGTACCGTGCGCTGCGGATCCGCCATCAGCGTGGTTTCCGTGATCTCCAGCTCAAAGCAGGTCGGCGACACCCGGTGCTGCTTGAACACCGAGCGGCAGCGCAGGATGAAACTCGCCTGCCGTAGCTGTTTCAGCGACAGGTTGAGCGACACGCGCCCGGGGTCGCCGCCGCGGGCCTGCATCTTGCGATAGTCCAGGCAGACGCGGTTCAGCACCCACTCGCCGATGTCCAGGATCAGGTTGGTTTCTTCCGCGAGCGGAATGAAATGCGAGGGCGGGATGTCGCCGTGCCCCGGCAGCCGCCAGCGCAACAGCGCCTCGGCGCCGATGATGCGGCCAGTGCGCAGGTCGACTTTCGGCTGGTAGCGGATGTCGAGCTCGTCGCGCTCCAGCGCGCGCCGCAGCTTGCTCTTGAGCATCAGCCGCTCGACCGCGGCGGCGTTCATTTCCGGGGAGTAGAACGCGAAGGTGTTGCCGCCGTTCTGCTTGGAGTAATACATCGCCGCGTCGGCGTTGCGGATCAGATCGATGACGTTCTCGGCGTCGCGCGGGCAAAAGGCGATGCCGATGCTCGCGGTCAGGAACACCTCGTGCTGGTTCAGCTGGAACGGGCGGCTGATCTCGGTGAGGATGGAACGCGCCAGCTGCGCGATCGGTCCGCGGTTGTCGGCATCGCCCGGCAGGCCCTCCACGAACAGCGCGAACTCATCCCCGGCGAGCCGCCCGACCACCGTATCGCGCGGCACGGCGCGCGTCAGGCGCTCCGACAGCACCTCGAGGACGCGATCGCCGGCGCCGTGGCCGAAGGTGTCGTTCACCTCCTTGAAGCGGTCCATGTCCAGGTACAGCGCCGCCACCATCTGTCCGCCGCGCAGCGTGCGCGCGATGCTCTGCTGCAGCACGTGGTGGAACTGCATGCGGTTCGGCAGCTTGGTGAGCGCGTCGTAGCGGGCGAGGTAACGGATGCGGCGTTCGGCGCGCTTGCGCTCGGTGATGTTGCGCGCCACGAAAATATTGCCCTGGAACTGCGGATCGTCGCTGTCGATGCGCGAGCCGGTGAAGGACACGGGTATGGTCTGACCGCTGCGGGTGCGGACCACCGTCTCGCGCGTTTCCTGCGCCGCCTGCAACAGATCGAAGCCGGCGCGCTCGCTTTCCTCGAGCACCGCGAGAATGCCGCGGCCGAGGAGTTCCTCGTCGGCGTACCCCAAGAGCTTGCAGGCCGCCAGGTTCGCCAGCTTGATCACCCCGTCGGGGGAGGTTACGAACACCGCGTCCGTCATGCTGTTGAGGACGCTGTGGAGGTAGCTCTTGTTGATGGTGGACTGCCGCAACCGTCCGCGCATGCGCTCGAGCGCCTGTTGCAGGTCCCCGAGCGCGTCCTTGCGGCCCACTTCCACCGGGCGCGTGTAGTCACCCTGGCCGATCCGCTCGGCGCTCCTGATGAGTGGCGCCACGGGGCTGGACAGCTCCTGGGTAGCGCGCCAGATGAGGAAGGCGCCGAGTGCGCCCCCCAAGCCCGCCAGCGCGAGCGCCATGAGGATCGTGGCGCGCTGGCGCTCGGAGGTGAGTGCATCCAGACGACTGCCGAGGGTCACTGCGGGCACCGCGGCCGCCTGCTCGAGACTGAGCTGCAGGGACGCGAGCGTCTGCGGAGTGGCGGCGCCGGGGATGTTCTCCACCATCGCCTGCACCGGCACGACAGCCTGCGCACTCATCGCCCCCCTGGTGGCGCCGCCCGTGCGCCGCCACCTGAAGAGCGTCGTCCCCGCCGCGTCGCTGACGGTAAGGGCCGCGACCGTCGGGTCGTCGATGAACGGCTGGAGCCTGCGCGCTACGGCGCCTAAGTCGCGGGCGCGCAGCGGCGCGGCGATGGAATCAGCGGCATGAGCCGCGACGCTTTTCGCGCGCGCCTGCAGCTCAGGGTCGAAGCTCTCATGCGCGGCGCGCTGCGCCAGCGCGTCGAAGCTCCTGGTGTCGCCGGCGTGGCGGAGGAGAAACAACGCGCCGATCGCAGCCGCAACCACCAGCACGACCAGAAAGGCAGCGCCGGTGTATCGAAACTTGAAGCTGGCGGCAGTCACTGTGCGTCCGCCCAGGCGGGATGGGCTTTCCCGCGAGTGCCTGATCCCCTTGATTTAAGGGAATCATCTTAACCGCCACCCCGTAGGCGACGCTACCCGCCCGACCAGACCCTCTTAATATGTCCGAGCATCAGGCCGCGCATGGTGCCCATGGGATCCGCGGTGGCGGCGAATATCGGCGGCCGTCGCCGCAGCAGTTGCCAGTTCTCGCTGCGCAGCACCTGGCGCAGGTACTCGACGTTGCGTTCGATCGCATCCAGGTAGGGGTTGCTGCCACCGTAGAGAATCTCGAGGTAGCGGTACGCGCCATGGAAATCGCCCTGCAGGCGCTTCTCGCGCACCTCGCTCACGAACTCCGGGGTCTGCCGCAAGAGGTCCAGGCCCGAGGCGTACTTGACCTGCGGGTAGCCCTGGGTGAACGGCAGCGCCACCCCGCCGAGCACGAACTCCGCGTACAGCCGGTCGCGGCATTTCTCGAGGTAACAGCGATCGGCCATCTGCGCGATCATGTCGGCGGTGCCGAGCAGGTGTCCGACCGTTATGTCACGCGGGTCGGGGACCTGCGCTTCGATGCGCTCGAAGGGCAGCTCGTAGCCGGTGAAGTGAATGATCTGGGTGGCCACCGGCACCCAGGCCCCGAAGCCGAGCACCGGCAGGTATTCGCTGAGGAAGCGCGCGCCGCGCGCCACGTGCGTGCGCGTGAACTCCGCGCCGTTGCGTGAGTTGCGGTCGTCCGCGCGCCGCAGGTAGCCGACGTCGTGAAAGAGTCCGGTGATGAGACCGACGACGGCGCGGGCGCCGCCCAGGCGCGCAGCCTGGTCTGCCTGGCGTTCGTACCCGACCAGCAGACGCGCCAGCGCCAGTGTTATGTCGAGGGTGTGCTGGCGGTCGTGATAGACCGTGTCGACGCCGTGGAACCCCGGCACTTCCCCGGCAAACAGCCGCTCGAAATGCGCGACGGCGCGCCGCAGCGGCTCCAGGTCGAGCTGCGGCCAGGTGGGGCGGCAGAGCGCCTCGATCGCGGCGAGCACCGCCGCGGGCGAGCTCACCTGCACGCTGTTGGTAACATCAAAGTCGCTGCGCCGCACGCTGGTCAATGGCCATCCCCTGTCAGGCCTCGCCGCTTGAGTTTAAAGCGCAGTCTAGGCAGTCGCGGCACCCGCCAGATGTGAGGCGGCGCACACTTTCGGCCGCCTGGCTGGTTTGTCAGGCGAAATCCGCTACCACCGGAGCATGGTCTGAAGGGCGCTCGGCCTTGCGGGGGGTGCGGTCGATGACGCAGGCGCTGCAGGTGGCGGCGAGCGCCTCGCTGGCGAGAATGAGGTCGATACGCAGCCCGTGATTGCGCCGGAACGCGAGCATGCGGTAGTCCCACCAGCTGAAGGTCGCGGGCGGCTGTTCGAAGCGGCGGAACACGTCGCTAAGACCTAGCGCCTCGAGCGCGCGCAGCGCCTGGCGCTCCGGCTCACTCACGTGGACCGAGCCCAGCCATTTCTCCGGGTCGTGCACGTCGCGATCTTCTGGTGCGATGTTGAAATCCCCGAGTACGACGAGGCGCGCATGCTGGCGGATTTCCTCGCCCAGCCAGTCCCTCAAGGCGGCGAGCCAGCGCAGCTTGTACTGGTACTTATCCGAGTCCGGCGCCTGGCCGTTCGGCACGTACAGGTTCACGAGCCGCACGCCGGCGATGGTGGCAGCGAGTACCCGTCGCGACGGGTCATCCAATCCTGGAATATCGGTGATGACCCCGGCGCCTGGCGCGCGCGCGAGCAGCGCCACACCGTTGTAGGTCTTCTGGCCGCTGAAGAGCACCTGGTAGCCGAGCGCGGTGAAGGCCGCCACCGGGAAGTCGGCATCCACGAGCTTGGTCTCCTGCATCGCCAGCACATCCACCTGCGATCCCGCCAGCCACTCAAGCAGCTGCGGCAATCGCACGCGCAGGGAGTTCACGTTCCAGGTCGCGATGCGCATGTCAGTAGATACGCAGGCCGCCGTACTTGGCGCGGATGCGCCGGTCCAGCACCCGCCAGCCGAGCGCAAAGCCGGCGCCGAGGCCGGCCAGCGCGCTCACCCACACCCAGACCCACCCCGGGCGCTGCTGCGCATCCGGCACGTTGAACAGGCCGTGCGCCGCCGGCGGGTCGTCCGCGGGCGCGCGCACTGCGGAGGCCATGCTCCCCGGCGCGTCAGCGGGCGCAGCGGCGCGCGCGGCCAGGAGCTGCGCCTGCAGCCCGTCGAGGTGCTCCTTGAGCTGCGCAACTTCCGCGCTGCGCGCGGCGAGCTGCAGCCGCAGCGGCTCATCCGCGGACAGGTACGCCGAGCGCAGCCAGCCGTCCTTGCCGCCAGCCAGGCGCACGTGCACTTCCTCGCCCGCGCGCTCGATCACCTCCACGCGCTCGCCGCTGTGCAATGAGGCGATGCGATCACCGGCCCCGCCTGGCGCGCTGTTGAGGCTTACCACCAGTTGTTCGATGACGTACAGCCCTTCGGCGCGCGCCGTCGTGGCGCTGAGCCCGCACGCCACGAGCAGCGCCGTGGGCAGCGCGCGTCGTGGCCTCACGCCGCCAGCTCGCCGGCGGCGAGGATGCCGTTCTGCTTCAGCAGCGCGCGCGCATCGGGCCGGCGGCCGCGGAATTCGATAAACCCCTCGAGCGCGTCGCGACTGCCGCCACGGCTCAGGATCGCGTCGAAGAATCGCTGCGCGGTGGCACGATCGAACACGCCGCGCTCCTCGAACGCGGCGAAGGCGTCGGCGGCCAGCACCTCGGCCCACTTGTAGCTGTAGTAGCCGGCGGCGTAGCCGCCGGCGAACACATGGCCGAAGCTATGGGGGAAACGGTTCCACTCCGGCACCGGCACGACGGCGACCTCGCTCCTGACTTCGCGCAGGATCGGCATGACACGAGCGCCGGCTTGCGGGCAATACTCGGCGTGCAGACGAAAATCAAACAGCGCGAATTCCAGCTGCCGCATGGTCGCGAGCCCGGCGTGAAAGCTGCGGGTGGAAATGAGGCGCGCCTGCTCTTGCGCCGGCAGCGGCGCGCCGCTGGCGAAATGCCCGGAAATGCGCTGCAGCACGTCCGGGTGCCAGGCATAGTTTTCCATGAACTGGCTGGGCAGCTCGACCGCGTCCCAGGCCACGCCGTTGATGCCGGCGATGCTCGGGTAGTCGACGCGCGTAAGCATATGGTGCAGGCCATGACCGAACTCGTGAAACAAGGTCACGACGTCATCGTGGGTGAGGAGCGCGGGACGCTCGTTTCCCGGTGGCAGGAAGTTACAGACCAGGTACGCGACCGGCAGCGCGGCACCCGAGGGCAGCTGCTTGCGCCCGACGCACTCGTCCATCCACGCGCCGCTGCGCTTGTGGGGGCGGGCGTAGGCGTCCAGGTAGAAGCTGCCGATGGCTTCCCCGGCGGCACCGCTGATCACGAAGTAGCGCACATCCTCGTGCCACACCGGCACGTCGCGACGTTCACTGATGCGCACGCCGAACAGGCGCTGCGCGACTTCAAAGAGTCCGCTTAAGACTCGTGGCAAGGGAAAGTATGGCCGCAGCTCTTCCTGCGAGACCGCGTAGCGCTCGCGCTGCAGCCGTTCCGCGTAAAAGCCCACATCCCAAGCGGGCAGCTTGCGGCCGGCGAAGTCCTCAAGTTCCGCGAACTCGCGCAGTGCCGCTTCCCGGGCGGTGCGCGCCATCTCGTGGAGAAACTCCGTAACCTCAGCGACGCTGTGCGCCATGCGGGTGGCGAGCGCGTATTCGGCGTAACTGCGGAAGTCCAGCAGGCGCGCGGCTTCGTGGCGGCGCCTGAGGATGTCCTCCATCAGTGCTGCATTGTCCCAGCGGCCGGCGTTCGGCCCCTGGTCGGAGGCGCGCGTGGTCCACGCCTCGTAGAACGCCCGCCGCAGCTCGCCGGATTGCGCATCGGTGACCACCGCCACGTAGGTCGGCTGGTCGAGCGCCAGCGTCCACCCCGACACGCGCTCTTGCGCGGCGCGGCGGCGCGCCTGCTCGATCAGCATCTCGTTCAGGCCGCGCAACTCGCCAGGTTCGCTGACGTGCCAGCTCCAGCCGTTGGTGGCATCCAGCACGTTCTCCTCGAACTTTGACTGCAGCTGCGACAGCTCGAGCATCGCGGTCTTGAAGCGCGCCTTGCGGTCGGCGCTCAGACCCACGCCCGCGAGACGAAAGTCGCGCACTGCGTGCTCGATCACCTGGCGCTGCACCGGCGCCAGCGCCGTTGCCTCCTGCTCGGCGATGGTGCGGTAGGCGTGAAACAGCGGCTCGCTTTGCGTCCGATCCGTGTGGTACGCGGACAAGAGCGGCAGGCAGGCGTTGTAGCCGGCACGCAGCGCGTCGGAATTGAGCACGGCGTTGAGATGGCTCACGGGTGACCAGGTGCGCGAGAGGCGGTGGTGCAGCTCCTCGAGCGGTTCGATGACGGTGGCGAAGGTGGGATTGGCGATGCCCGACAGCTCCGCCAGCCGCGCGCGGCTGAAGTCGAGCAGCTGCCGCACTGCCGGCTCGACATGCTCAGCGCGGATTTGCGTGAACCGTGGCAGCGCGTCCTGGCCAAGTAAGGGGTTTTCCATGCACCTCGTCCGGTGGAATCGCCACAGCATTGTAGCGGCTTCGCGGCGCACTGTTTTGCGTGGGGTGAAACGGCCGGCGGGCATCCTCATATAACATGCAGGCCGCGCCGTGATTTTACGCGGCACGGAAGGGCTTTATGGACGGACAATACGACCTGATCGTCATCGGCGCCGGCAGCGGCGGGCTGGCCGCCGCCCAGCGGGCCGCCGAATACGGTGCCCGGGTGGTCATCATCGAGTCCGGGGCGCTCGGCGGCACGTGCGTCAACGTCGGCTGCGTGCCGAAGAAAATCATGTGGAACGCTGCCGAGACGGGCGCGGCCTTGCATAACGCCGACGGCTACGGCTTCCAGCTCGAGGTCGCACGGCACGACTGGGCGCTGCTCAAACAGCGGCGCGACGCCTACATCCATCGCCTGAACGGCATTTATGCGGCGAATCTTGCGAAGCACAACGTGGAGCTGGTGCGCGGTCGTGCGAGCTTGCTCGACGCGAGCTCGGTGAGCGTCGCGGGCCGGACGCTGCGCGCGCCGCGCATCCTCATTGCCACCGGCGGGCGGCCGGAGACGCCGGCGATCCCGGGCGCGGATCTGGGCATCACCTCCGATGGCTTCTTTGCGCTCCCCGAGCGGCCGCAGCGCGTGGCCGTCGTCGGCAGCAGCTATGTCGCCATCGAACTGGCGGGCATTTTCGCGCAGCTGGGAAGCGCGACGACCATGGTCATTCGCGGCGAGAAGATCCTGCGCGGCTTCGATGCCATGCTGGGAGAGGCAACACTGGGGCTGCTGCGCGAGGCGGGAATGAGCATCGCCAGCGACTCAGCGCCGCTCGCCCTGACACGCGGCGCGGACGGCGCGCTGACGCTCGAGGTAGCGGGCGCACGGCGCCTGGGTCCGTTTGACTGCGTGTTGTGGGCGATCGGGCGCAGCGCCGCGGTCGAGGACCTCGGGCTCGGGCACGCCGGCGTGCGCCTGGACAAACACGGCTGTATCGAAACCGACCGCTACCAGGCGACCAGCAACCCCCAGGTGTTCGCCATCGGCGACGTGACGGGGCGGGCGGCGCTTACGCCGGTGGCGATTGCCGCCGGCCGGCGCCTCGCCGACCGCCTGTTCGGCGGCCAGGATGACCGCCACCTGGACTACGACAACATCCCGACGGTGATTTTCGGGCATCCGCCCATCGGCACGGTGGGATTGAGCGAAGCGGCGGCGCGTGAGCGCTACGGGGATGCCAACGTCAAGGTGTTCCGGGCGGGCTTCCTGCCGCTGTATCACGTGCTCACGAGGGTGAAGCCGCGCTGCGAGATGAAGCTCGTCACCACGGGAGCCGAGCAGCGCATCGTCGGCCTGCACGTCGTGGGCGAGGGCGCCGATGAGATGTTGCAGGGGTTCGCAGTGGCGCTGCGCATGGGCGCCACCAGGAAAGACTTCGACGACACGGTCGCGATCCATCCGACCAGCGCCGAGGAATTCGTCACCATGCGCGGCTGAAAGAGAAAGCCGCGGCAGGTGCGCGCGCCTTTAGCCGCGGGCGGCGCGCGCTTGCAGTGCCGCGAGCACCGTGGCGGTGGTGGGGCGCACACCGCGCCACAGTTCGAACGACTCCGCCGCCTGCTCCACCAGCATTCCCCAGCCCTGCAGCGCCCGCGCGCAGCCGTGCTGGCGCGCCCAGGTGACGAACGCGGTCGCGGACTTGCCGTAGGCGAGGTCGTAGCACACCGTGGAGGAATCCACGGCCCCCGGCGGCAGTGGCGGGATGTCGCCGCTCAAGCTGGCGGAGGTGGCGTTGATAACCAGGTCGAAGGGCTCATCGCCGACGTCCTGGAAGCCAACACCGTGGGTGACACCCAGGTCCGAAAACGCGGCGGCGAGCGCCGCGGCGCGCTCCGGCGTGCGATTGGCGATGACCACCATGGCAGGCTCAAGGCCGAGCAGCGGTGCCAGCACGCCGCGCGTCGCGCCGCCCGCGCCCATGATCAGCACCCGGCGGCCGGCGAGCTCAACGCCGAGGTTGTCGCGCAGGTCGTGCACCAGTCCCGCGCCATCGGTGTTGTCGCCGAGGATCGAGCCGTCGTCGGTGCGCGCCAGGGTGTTGACCGCGGCGGCGTGGGCGGCGCGCGCGGTGAGCTCGTGGGCGAGCTCGCGCGCCGCGATCTTGTGGGGCAGCGTGACGTTCAGGCCGCCGCCGCCCTGCGCAAAAAAGTCGCGCACGCGTACTTCAAGGTCGGCCGGCCGCACGTCGAACAGCCGATAGGTGAGGTCCTGGCCCGTCTCGCGGGCGAACATCCCGTGTATGAAGGGCGAGAGGCTGTGGCTGACGGGATGGCCGACGACGCCGTACTGGTCCAAATCGCTACTCCTCGGCGCGGATTATTAACACGCCCTACAACGTGCGCACCATCGAGCCAGCGCCCGGCTCAACGGCAAGGCAGGACTTGAGCTCCGGCAGCCACACCTGCATGCGCTCACCGACGAGGTAGGGCGGGTTGGCAATGAGGAGCCCTGAGCCGTTCAGGGCCACGCGTGAATCGCGCGGGTACAGCCACAGCTCACTCACCAGCGTCGCGGCCGTTACCGCCGCCGCGTACGCGGCATGCCAGGCGCTCGCATCGCGCGCGTCCTTGACCGGGTACCAGGCGGCAAACACCCCGGTGGGAAAGCGCCGCAAGCCATCGGCGATCGCGGCGACCACCCGTTCGAAGTCGTTGCGCTCCTCGTACGGCGGATCAATGAAGGTGAGCCCGCGCCGCTCGGCGGGCGGCAATTGCGCACGCAAGAGCTCAAAGCCGTCGCCGCGTTCGATACGCACGTTGCCGGCTGCGGCCAGCGCCTGCCCAAGCAGGTGCGCCTCGGCGCCCAAAAGCTCAATGCACACCGCCCGATCCTGGGCGCGCAGCTCGCGCGCCGCGAGCAAGGGTGAGCCGGGGTAGCAATGGGCGTTGCCCGGCAGGCTGCGTATGGCGCTCACGGCCTGCGCGTACTCGCGCAGCTCCGGGGCGCTGTGCGCGCAGTGCTGGAAGCGTCCCACCCCCGCCGCGCTCTCGGCGGCGGGCGTCGACAGGTCATACACGCCGCGCCCGGCGTGGGTGTCGAGGTAGAAGAATCCCTTGTCCTTGCGCTTCAACGCCGCCAGCAGCGCGAGCAGCGTGACGTGCTTGTGCACGTCGGCGAAGTTGCCGGCGTGATAGGCGTGGCGATATTTCATCGGCGGCGACAGTCTGGCAGTGATTCGGCGCGCACGGCAACGTCGAGCGCGACTTGACTGCACCGGCCAGGTGTTGAAACTGAAAGTATGGCGAGCGCGCAGTACTGGTTCGACAGCCACGATGGCCTGCGGCTGCACAGCCTGGTGTACCCGGGCCCCGCGGCCACGGCCCCGGTGGTGCTGTGCCTGCATGGCCTGATGCGCAACAGCCGCGACTTCGAGGACCTGGCGCCGCAGCTGGCGGCGCGCTATCGCGTGATCGTGCCGGATGTGCGCGGCCGCGGCCTGTCGGCGCGCGATCCGCAATTCAACAACTACCAGCTGCCAGTTTACGTGCAGGACGTGCAGGGGCTCCTCAACGGACTTGGCGCCCGCCGGGTCAGCATCATCGGCACCTCCATGGGCGGTCTCATGGCGATGGTAATGGCGGTCATGCAGCCGCAACTGGTGAGCGGATTGGTGCTGAACGATGTGGGACCGGAACTGGACCCGGCGGGAATCGAGCGCATCCGCGGCTACGCCGGCAAGACCGCGCCCGTGCGCGACTGGCCCGAGGCGATTGCCCAGGTGCGCAGCGTCCATGGCGCCGCCTGGCCGGACTTAACCGACGCGGTCTGGGAAAGGCTGGCGCGCCGCAGTTACCGCGCCAACCCGCAGGGCATTCCGCAGGTGGATGCGGATCCGTTGATCGGCGAGCCGCTGCGCGACACCCGGGCCGCGGCGCCGGACCTGTGGCCGCTGTGGAGCGCACTCGCGCAGCTACCGGTGCTGGCGATTCGCGGCGAACACTCCGACATCCTGAGCACCGCGACCTTGGCGCGCATGAAAAAAAAACCGGCACTCACCGCGCTCACCGTGGCCAATCGCGGCCATGCGCCGCTCCTGGATGAACCCGGATGCGTCGCCGCGATCGAGGCGTTTCTGGCGGCCCTCCCGGGCGCGGCAGGCTGAAGGATTATTTTGCTCCGCGCACCCGGCCCGGCACGGCGCCGGGCTTGCGCGTCGCATGCGGCTTGCGGGCCGCTGGCTTTTTCGCCGCGCACTTTCGCCGCCGCGTGGGCCTTGCGGCCGACACGCGCCCGCTTGGCGTGCATGGCCAGAGGTGACTTTGCTGCCGTCCTGGCGGGTGCCACGGCGGGCGCAGGTGCCGGCCGCGTCTTACCGCGCGCGGCCTTCCTGGCCGGTGCTGCCCCGGCGTCAGTGGGGCTCGCCGGTGCGCCGTCGCCGGCCTTGGCTGCCGGCGCTGCCGCGCGCTTGCCCCGGCCCCAGCGCCCGAAGCGTCCGCGCTCGGGTGCCGCCGCCAAGAGCGCACGACACTCCTCGAGGGTGACCGTTTTCGGATCGCGATCCTTCGGAATGCGGGCGTTCTTTTTCTTGTCCGTGATGTACGGGCCGTAGCGGCCGTTCAGCACCTGGATACCTGCGGCTCCGAAGTCCTGGATGAGCCGCGCCGCATCGGCCTCCTTCTTGAGGCGAATGACCTCACGCGCCCGTTCGAGCGTCACGGTGTAGGGATCATCTTCCTTCAGCGAGGCGTACTTGCTGCCGTACTTCACGTACGGGCCGAAGCGCCCGACATTGGCGACTATCGTCTCCCCGTCGGGCGTTTCCCCGAGCGTGCGCGGCAACTGGAACAGATCCATCGCGATGGCGAGCGTGATCGCGTCCATTTTCTGCCCCGGGCGCAGACCTGCGAAGCGCGGCTTCTCCTCATCGTCCTTGGTGCCGATCTGCACGAACGGCCCGAAGCGTCCCATGCGCACCGAGACCGGCTTGCCGGTGGCCGGGTCCTTGCCCAGTTCGCGCGCCTGCGCCACCTGCTCGCGGGTGACGGTCTTCTCGATCTTCTCGACCTGCCGGATGAAGGGCTTCCAGAACTTCTCCAGCGGCGTGGTCCAGTCCTCCTCGCCGCGCGATACCGCATCGAGCTCATCCTCCATCGCGGCGGTGAAGCCGTACTCGACATAGCGGTGGAAGTGTTCGGTCAGGAAGCGATTGACGATCTTGCCGATGTCGGTCGGTATGAAGCGCCGGCTGTCCATCTCGACGTACTCGCGGTCCTGGAGCGTGGAGATGATGGTGGCGTAGGTCGAGGGCCGGCCGATGCCGTGCTCCTCCAGCGCCTTCACGAGCGAGGCCTCGCTGTAGCGCGGCGGCGGCTCGGTGAAATGCTGCTCGGCGCGCAGCGCGGTGAGACTCACGCTGTCGCCTTCGCTCATCGGCGGCAGCACATGATCGGTGTCGTCGACCTTGGCGTCGTCGGTGCCCTCCTGGTAGACGGAGATATAGCCCGGTTTCACCAGGGTCGAGCCGTTGGCGCGCAGCAGGTGGCGCTGCGGTCCATCGGCACCTGCGAGCAGGTCCACGGCGACCGTGTCGAACACCGCGTGGCTCATCTGCGAGGCGACCGCGCGCTTCCAGATGAGGGAATACAGCCGGTAGAGATCGTCCTCGATCTTGCCCTCGACGTCGGCGGGGGTGATGGCGGCCGAGGTCGGGCGGATCGCCTCGTGTGCCTCCTGGGCGTTCTTCGACTTGGTCTTGTAGATGCGCGGCTCTTCGGCGACCTCATCCTTGCCGTAGAGGCGCGCGGCGACCTCGCGCATCTCGTTGACCGCTTCGGTCGCCATCGACACCGAGTCGGTGCGCATGTAGGTGATGAGACCGACGCTGCCTTCGCCGATGTCCAGTCCCTCGTACAGCTGCTGCGCGAGACGCATGGTGCGGCGCGCGTTGAAGCCGAGCTTGCGCGCCGCCTCCTGCTGCAGCGTCGAGGTGGTGAATGGCGGGGCGGGATTGCGCCGCCGCTGCTTGCGATCGATCGCGAGCACGCGCAGCTGCGCCTGGCCGCCAGCGCCGGCCGCTGCCTGGATGGTGCGCTCGACTTCGCGCGCTACGGATTCGTTGGTGAAGCTGAACTGCTCGACCTTCTGGCCGCGATACTCCAGGAGCTTCAACGGGAAGGGCTGCGCCGTGTGCGATCCCTCGCCCTCGATGCTCCAGTACTCCTGGGCGATGAAGGCGGCGATCTCTTCTTCGCGCTCGCAGATCATGCGCAGCGCCGGGCTTTGCACCCGTCCGGCAGAAAGTCCGCGGCGCACCTTCTTCCACAGCAGCGGCGAGAGGTTGAAGCCGACCAGGTAGTCGAGCGCGCGGCGCGCCTGCTGCGCATTGACTAGTTCCAGCGACAGGCCGCGCGGCTGGCCGACCGCGGCGCGGATGGCGTTGCGGGTGATTTCGTAGAACACCACGCGATGCACGTCCTTGCCGTCGAGGTCGCCGCGCGCGGCGAGGATCTCCTTCAGATGCCAGGCGATCGCCTCGCCCTCGCGGTCCGGGTCGGTCGCGAGGTACAAGGCCTTGGCCTTGCCGAGGGAGCGCGCGATGGCCTCCACGTGGCGCTCGTTCTTCTCGAGCACCTGGTACTTCATGGCGTAGCCGTTGTCAGGATCGACCGCGCCTTCCTTGGGCACGAGGTCGCGCACGTGGCCGTAGGAGGCGAGCACGTCGAAGTCCCGGCCAAGATATTTCTTGATCGTTTTGGCCTTGGCCGGGGACTCGACGATGACGAGATTGTCTGCCATAGGGCGCTTTATGAAACGTGCACCTTAGAAACGAAAAACCGCGGACGAGCCGCGGACCTGGAAATCTGGGCGCGTAGAGTGCGCGTCAGTGCGGCGCATTAACGGGCATTTCCGACATCATGAGGCTGCCTAAGTGCTCCACCGCGAGCTCCTGTCCTGGCGTGCTCGAGAGCACCATGAACACCACCCATTTGAGGTGCTCGATGTCCGGCTCCCCGGGCAGCGCCAGCGCGCGTTCGATGACCATCTCACGCTGCTGCGCCGACAGCACGCCCTGGCGTTCCAGCGACAGCAGGTAGCCACGGCAGTCCGCCGACAGGCGCGCGAGCTCACTGTCCGCGTACACCCGCACCGCGGGCGCGGCGCCTGCGGCGAGCGTGAGCGGCGCGCGCTCGTGCCCGAAGGCCAGATCGGTCAGCCAGTCGAGCGCGCGCTCGACGTTGGCGCGCGCGAACCCGGCGCGGCGCAGGTCGCGCGCCAGGTGCTCGCGTCCCGGTACGTCCGCCGTTTCGGCGAGCATGTAGCGGTCGAACACGTAGATGAGGATGTCGAGAACGCTGCCAGTAGTCATCGCAAAAGATTATGGTATGCGGCCGTAGCGGCCGCCCGGAACACCCGCCACACGTCCCTGGAGTTCCAGGATCAGCAACATCGAGGCCACCGATCCGCTCGGCAGGTTCGTGCGTGCGACGAGCGCATCCAGGGTCGCCGGTTCAAAACCGAGCGCATCTAACAGCATTTCATACTCCTTGTCCAATACCGGCGCCGGCGGCGCCGCAGCGCGCGCGTGCGCGGCAGCCTCCTGCGGCAGCGCGATTCGCAGCTCCGAGAGCACGTCGGCCGCCTCTTCCACCAGATGCGCGCCGTCCTTGATGAGCCGGTGGCAGCCGCGTGCGAGGGGACTGTGGATCGAGCCCGGAATCGCAAACACCTCGCGGCCGGATTCCCCCGCCAGGCGCGCGGTGATGAGCGAGCCACTGTAGCGCGCCGCCTCGACCACCAGCACACCGAGCGAGAGGCCGGCGATGATGCGGTTGCGACGCGGGAAGTTGTGCTTCAGGGGCGCCGTGCGCGGCGCAAATTCCGACACCAGCGCGCCATGTGCGCTGATGCGCTGCGCGAGTGCGGTGTTTTCCACCGGGTAGATGCGGTCGAGGCCGGTGCCGAGCACTGCCACTGTCAGCCCGCCGCCGTGCAACGCGCCCTCGTGACTCGCGGCATCGATGCCGAGCGCGAGTCCGCTCGTGACGGTGAGTCCGGCGCGGGCGAACCAGGCGGCAAACTCGCGCGCCGTGGCGCGACCTGCGGGCGTCGGGTTACGCGAGCCAACCATGGCGAGCTGCGGCGAGGACAGCGCCGCGATGGCGCCGTGCACGTAGAGCGCGGCGGGCGCGCCGACCGTCTGCGCCAGGAGCGCCGGATACCCGGCATCAGTCGCGAGCAGAATCTGTGCGCCGCTTGACTTCAGCCAGGCGAGATCCGCAGCCAGCGCCCCCGCATCCGGTGCCCGCAGGAACTCGCGCGCCGCCGGCGGCAGCTCAACCTCGCGCAGTACCTTGCTCGAGCCCGTCTGCTCAACTTCCCCGCCCGCGGCGCTTAGCAACGTCTGCGCGTGAGCCGCAGTGAGTCCCGGGGCCCGGGCCAGCAGTGCCCGTGCGGTGGCGGCGTCCATCGCGTGAGCATAGGGAAGAAACTGGGCGCGCGCCGCTTGCAAATGGCACGCAAGCGCCAACGCCGCAGCCAGCTTTTCGCCGGCAAAAACCACGCTTTTTGCCGGCGGGCCCGACCTTGGCTGCTGGGGTGGCCTGCGGAAACGGCCGCAGGCCGTTTCCGCCAATGAACTACGGGTTGCGGACGACGTCGCCGACGTGGATGGCGTCGGAGGCGCCGAGGATGAGCGCGTAGCTCACCCGGTCGAACACCTTGAACACCAGCGCGGTTCCGGCGCGTTCATCGGGTAACGGCACCTTGCGCGCAAACGAGGTGTAGGTGCTGTCGCCGATGTTCTTGCCACCGCTATACAGGTCGAGCGTGGTACCGCCGGCCGCGTCCACCGCCAGCACCGTGCCCGGAGCCAGGCCGTGGCGCGAGCCGCGGTTGATGGCGACGACGTTGTACTGGCCGATGAGATCCGTGCCGTTGACCACCGCGAGAATGTGGCCGTGCACGTCCCCGGCCGGAGCCGTGAGGACGAAATTCGCCGGCTCCTGCTGCCCCTCGGTCAGCAGCCGGTCGCCCTGCAGCGTTTCGCGGGCCGGGTCGATCAGGAGCGCCTTGGCGGGATTGCCGGGGCGCTGCACCAGCGCCGTGGCGGTATAAACGCCGAGGTAACCGAGCACCGCGCCGTCGTCCGGATCACGCAGCTGGTCGCCCACGTGTATGACGCTGAAACGGGAATTCTCATCGGCGGTGAGGTTACGGATGTAAACCTCGTTGCCCGAGCCTGCGACCTGGTGCATGTTGCGGAAGGCGAGCACGTAGGGCGCGTGCTTGATCTGGTCGGAGGTGAGCAGCGTCGGCCGTGACAGGAACGCGGCGATCGCGGCATACGGGACGGTCGGAATGGCGCTGTCGAGCGCGGAGCTGCGCAGGCGCGGATCCAGGCGCACGGTGCCGGCCTGTTCGAGGCTTACCTGCGGACGGCCGTCGGCGCCATAGGCGAGCGCGAGCGTATCGCCCGGGTATATAAGGTGCGGGTTCGGCACCTGCGGATTGATGATCCACACTTCCGGCCACAGCCACGGGTCGCGCAGGAACATCGAGGCGATGCCCCAGAGGGTGTCGCCGCGCTTGACCGTGTAGTGCTTCGGCGCGGTGGGATTCACGACCGGGGCCGCGTCGGCATTGCTCGCCGGCGCCTGGGTGCCTTGGGCGGCGATGCCGGCTTCGGTCGCCGTCATATCGGGTACGGCGGTGGCGCTGGCGGCAGCGGCTACGGGGGCCGGCGCTGGGGTGGGTTCCGTGGCACCCCGCAGGTGCGAGCAGCCGGAAACCGCCATAGCCAGCACGGCCAGGGCCGCGGCAGCGCGAGCCCCAAGTAACTGATTTGAGACCATCTGTACTCCTAACGCGGACCACACACCCGCGCCCGAAATTCTAATTGTTATACTGGCATGCCGCCGCTGCCCGTACGAATTAATGTCAAGTTTGTGCGCTGGATCACGGCTGGCGGCGCCCCCATATCAGGCACTAGCTATGGCCCTACGAACCATCCTGGAATTCCCCGACCCGCGCCTGCGAACGCGGGCCGCGCCCGTGACCCGCTTCGATGCCGCTTTGGGCGCGCTCATCGACGACCTGTTCCAGACCATGTACGCCGCGCCCGGCATCGGGCTTGCGGCCACGCAGGTGGACGTCCACCAGCGCGTCATCGTGATCGACGTTTCCAAGGACCACCAGGAACCAGTCACGCTTATCAACCCCGAAATCATCGCCCGCGAGGGCGAGGCCAGCACCGAGGAAGGCTGCCTGTCGGTGCCGGGGATTTTCGATGAAGTGAAACGCGCGGCGAAGGTGCGCGTGCGCTCGCACGACCGCAAGGGCAGGCAGCACGAGCGCGACTACGAGGACATTCTCGCCGTGTGCATCCAGCACGAAATGGATCACCTCGACGGCAAGCTGTTCGTGGACTACCTGTCGGATCTGAAGCGCGAGCGCATCCGCAAGAAGCTCGAGAAGGAGCGCCGCGAGCGCGCCAGCCGTCCGGCGGCGAACTCCAGCGGCGCGCGCCGCGCGTATTGAGTGGGCAAAAGCCGCGCCTTTTGCCCGCGAGCGGAAAATTAGCATGCGCGTCGCCTTTGCCGGCACGCCGGAATTCGCGCTGCCCGCCCTCGCGGCGCTCATCGCACGGCACGAGGTGGTCGGCGTCCTGACGCAGCCGGACCGCCGCGCCGGCCGCGGTCAGAAACTTAAATTAAGCCCGGTAAAAGCCGCAGCGCTGGCGGCGCACCTGCCCGTCTCGCAGCCGCAGTCCCTCAGGAATGAAGCGGGCCGTGCGCAGCTCACCGCCTGGAATCCAGACGTGCTGGTGGTGGTGGCCTACGGACTCATTCTCCCGGCTGAGGTCCTGCACGCGCCAAGACTCGGCTGCGTCAACATCCACGCGTCGCTCCTGCCGCGCTGGCGCGGCGCCGCGCCCATCCAGCGCGCGATCCTGGCCGGCGACTGTGAAAGTGGTGTCTCCATCATGCAGATGGACGCGGGCCTGGATACCGGCCCGCTGCTGCTGCAACGGCACTGCGCGATCTCGCGCGAGCACACGGGCGGGCGTCTGCATGACGAGTTGTCCGTGCTCGGAGCGCAAGCGCTGCTGGCCGCGCTCGAGGGACTCGAGCGGGGTTCATTGACGGGCGTGCCGCAGCCGAAAGAGGGCGTGACCTATGCAGCCAAGATCGACAAGGCGGAGAGCCATATCGACTGGCGGGGCGACGCTCAAGGCATCGACCGGCAGGTACGCGCGTTCAACCCCTGGCCCGTGGCGGAAACCACCCTCGAAGGCGAGCAGTTGCGAATTTTCGCCGCGCGAGCGGAATCTGCCTCCTGCGAGACGCTAAATGTCTCGAAAAGAGACGATCCTGGGACGATCGTCAGTGTTCAGGGCGATTTCATGCGGGTTGCCTGCGGCACCGGCACCCTCGCCATCACGCAGGTGCAACGGCCGGGGCGCCGGAGCGTGTCGGTGCGGGATTTTTCCCACACGAGGGTTCTGCTGGGGCGTCGGCTTGGCTAGATCGGCCTGGGCTCCCGGGGCGGCCGCGCTCGCCGGCGCCGCGCAGGCACTGGATGCCGTGCTCTCGAGCGGCCGTTCCGCGGACGCGGCCTTGAGTGGCCTCGAGTCATCCCCAGACCGCGCTGCAATTCGCGCCATCGCCCTGGGCAGCATGCGCTGGTACCTGCGCCTCGCACCCGCCCTCGAGCCGCTGCTGGTGAGACCCTCGGCGGTGTCCGCCCCCGTCGGGGCGCTGCTCGTGGTGGCGGCTCACCAGGTCGAATACTCCCGCAACGCGCCCGAGGCGACGGTTCACGCCGCGGTCGATGCCGCGCGGATCCTCAAGTCAGAGCGCGCCACCGGC
The DNA here is from genome assembly GCA_963793895.1 of uncultured Gammaproteobacteria bacterium. Lineage (GTDB taxonomy): Bacteria > Pseudomonadota > Gammaproteobacteria > Steroidobacterales > Steroidobacteraceae > 13-2-20CM-66-19. Next base: position 1,440,945 of record CAWCBV010000002.1, on the reverse strand, counting down.
TTCGTCAACGCCGTGCTGCGTCGCTTTGTGCGCGAGCGCGCGGCGCTCCTGGCGCGCGTTGATAAGAGTGCGGCGGCGCGCACGGCTCACCCCACGTGGCTGGTTGAGAAGCTGGCGTCGGCGTGGCCTGCCGAGTGCGAATCGATCCTCGCGGCGAACAACGCGCACCCGCCGATGACCCTGCGGGTGGATGCATCCCGAGGCTCCCAGGCGCAGTATGTCGCGCAGCTGACTGCGGCCGGGATTGACTCGTTACCGAGTCAATGGATGAGATCTGCCATTACATTGAAGCATCCGGTAGCTGTATCGGCCCTGCCGGGGTTCATGGAAGGCTGCGTTTCGGTACAGGACGCGGGCGCCCAGCTCGCCCCCGGGCTCCTGGACCTGCGGGCGGGAATGCGGATGCTGGATGCGTGTGCGGCACCGGGCGGCAAGACCGGGCACCTGCTCGAGCAGGGACTCCCCGGCGTGACGCTCACCGCCGTCGATATCGATGCGGCACGGGTCGCGCGGATCGATGAGAATCTGAAACGCCTCCGGCGCACCGCGGGACTCCTCGTCGCCGACGTGAGCAAACCTGAAACCTTCTGGGACGGCCGCCCGTTCGACCGCATTCTCATCGACGCCCCGTGCTCCTCGACAGGCGTCATCCGCCGCCACCCCGACATCAAGCTCCTGCGTCGGCCGGGTGATATCGCCCAGCTTGCGGCCGGGCAGCTCGCGATCCTCGAGGCCGCCTCCCGTATGCTCGCCCCCGGGGGGCGGCTGCTCTACTGCACCTGCTCCGTACTCCCGGAAGAGAACGAGATCGTGGTCGGTCAATGGCTCACGAAAGACCCCGGAATGCGCATCGCCAGCATGCCCCCGGCCGCAGATCTCGCCCCCGGGGCGCATGATCGGCCGATAGGCGTGCAGCTCCTGCCCGGAGCTGAGGCGGGGACGGATGGCTTCTATTATGCTTGTCTCGAAAAGACAACGACCGGAACTTAAGACACCCGACCCCGGTCGCAGATCCTCCCGAGGTCTGTTGTTGCATCCATGCTACGGCGTTCACCTGTTTTCCTGATCCTGGCGCTCACCGCCTGGAGTCTCGCCTCTGGCGACGCGCTCGACGGCGTACTTGAGGTGCGCTCCGCGTACGTCAACATCGACAAGGGTGTATTCCTGCTGCACGCGCGCGTGCAGTACCCGGACAATCCGGCCATCCGTGACGCCCTGCGCGATGGCATCACGCTCACCTTCGACCTGGACGCGCGCGTCGAGCGTGAACGGCACCTGTGGTTCAACGCCAATGTCGTGGACCTGACGCTGCGCCGTGAGCTGACTTATCACGCGGTGAGCGAGCGCTACGTGGTGCGCGACACCCGCAGCGGTGACCAGGAAACCTTCCCGGCACTGGAGGAGGCGCTCGACTACCTCGGCAAGGTGGACGCCTGGCCGATACTCGTCGAACCGCAGCTCGATGGCGGCAGCTACACCATCAACGTGCGCGCCGGCGTGCGCCGCGGCCACCTGCCCTCGTCGTTGCGGGCGATTCTGTTCTGGACCGACGACTGGGCGCGCGTCAGTGAGTGGTACACATGGTCGCTCCCCGTATAAGCGGGCGCCCACCACGGGGCATGCGCTGGGTTGCCATCGGGCAGGTGGTGCTGTGGAGCGCCATCGGGCTGGGCGCCTTTCTCTTGCTCGCCAAGAGCGTGCAGAACTCCGCCGAATTCGGCCGGCTGCAGCTGTGGATCCTAGGCGTCGATGTGTGCGGGGTGCTCGCGTTGAGCGTGCTCCTGGCGCGCAAGATCTGGCGCCTGGTGCACGACTACCGCGCGCACGTGCCCGGCTCGCGCCTCACCGCGCGCACCGTCGGCATCTTCGGCGCGCTGGTCATCGCGCCGCTGCTGATCGTGTACCTGTCCTCGCTTGAGTTCATCAACCAGGGGATCGACAGCTGGTTCAAGGTGGAGGTGAAGCAGGGCCTGAGTGATGCCCTGGTGCTGTCGCGCGCGGCGCTCGACCTGCGCATGCGCGAATACTCGCACCGCACCGTGTTGCTGGCGCGCCGCGCTCGCCAGCGCCGCGCCCGCGGACGTGCAGTCGAAGCTCGATGCGGAGCGGCGCGTGAGCGAGGCGCTGGAGATCGCGCTCTTCGGCCCCCATGGGCGCATCATCGCGGCGAGTCTGGAAAATCCGCTCGACAGTCTGCCGACGCAGCCGCCCACGGACCTCGTGCGGCAGGTCGGACAGCAGCTGCCGTACGTGAGCCTCGAGCCGCAGGCCGACGGCCGCTATCTCATCCGCACCGGTGCTGCGCTCACGGATCCGGGCAGCCGCGAGCCGCGCTTCGTGGTGGCGATCTACCCTGTGCCGGCGCAGCTCGCGGCGCTCTCCGAAGCGGTGCAGAGCTCCTACAACCAGTACGGGGACCTGGCCGCGATACGCGAGCCGCTGAAATACAGCTTCCGTCTGACACTGACCCTCGTGGTGCTGCTGGCGATGCTGGCCGCCATCTACGGCGCGATCTACTCGGCGCAGCGCCTGGTGCGCCCGGTGCAGGATCTCATCGCCGGCACCCGCGCCGTCGGCAAGGGCGATTTCGCCACGCGCCTGCCGCTGCCCTCGCGCGACGAGATGGGGTTTCTGGTGCATTCCTTCAACGACATGACCAAGCGGCTGCGGCGCGCCCGCGCCGAAGCCACGCATAGCCAGCAGGCCGTGGAGCGCGAGCGCGAGCGCCTCGCGATCATTCTCGCGCGCCTGTCCACCGGGGTGCTCGCCATCGACCACAACATGACCGTGCGCATGGCGAATGATGCCGCCGGCGCGATCCTCGGCGGCGAGCTGTCGAGCGCGACCGGGCGCGCGCTGCCGGAACTCGCCGCCGGCAACGAGCGGCTGGGGCAGTTCGTGGCGGCGCTGGCGGTGCGCTTCGCCGGCGGCCGCGAAGAGTGGCGCGAGCAGATCGACCTCGACAGCGCCAGCGGGCGGCGCACACTCATGTGCGCGTGCACGGCGCTGCCCGGGGAGGATTCCGACATGGGCTTCGTCATCGTGTTCGATGACATCACCGCGCTCTTGCAGGCGCAGCGCGATGCGGCCTGGGGCGAGGTGGCGCGGCGCCTGGCGCACGAAATCAAGAATCCCCTCACGCCCATCCAGCTGTCGGCCGAGCGCATGCGGCGGCGCCTGCTCGCCGGCATGAACGAGGGCGACGCCGAGATCCTCGAGCGCGGCACCCGCACCATCGTGCAGCAGGTGCGAGACCATGCAGCAGATGGTCAATGCCTTCAGCGAGTACGCGCGCGCGCCGGAAATGCAGATCAGCCGTTTCAGCCTGAACCAGCTGGTCACGGAGGTCGCGGACCTGTACCGCTCGCAGGACCCGCGGGCCCGCATCCGGCTCGATCTGGATGCGGCCCTGGAGGGCATCGAAGCGGACCGCGGCCGGGTGCGGCAGATTTTCAACAATCTGCTGACCAATGCGCTGGAAGCCCTCGAGGGCGTGGCCGAGCCGCTGGTGGAGATCGCGACTCATTTTGATGTGACGCCCGAGGCGGCGTATGCGGAGGTTACCGTGTGTGACAATGGACCGGGCTTCCAGCGCGAGCTGCTCGGCCGGGTGTTTGATCCCTACGTCACGAGCAAGCCCAAGGGCACCGGACTCGGACTCGCGATCGTCAAGAAGATCGTCGAGGAACACGGCGGGCGGATTGATGCAGACAACCGGCCGCAGGGCGGCGCACGTGTGCGCGTCGTGCTGCCGGTGATAGACAGCACTCGCTCCGCCGCCGGCGGCGCGCGCGAGCGGCGCGATCAGTTGCGGAGGGAAAGGGCATGAGCACTTCACACATTCTGGTGGTTGACGACGAGGCGGACATCCGCGGCCTGCTGAAGGAGATCCTCTCCGAGGAAGGCTACGAGGTGGACGTCGCCGCCAACGCCGCGCAGGCGCGTGCCTCGCGTGCCCGACAGATTCCCGACCTCGTACTGCTCGACATCTGGATGCCGGATGTCGATGGCATCACGCTGTTGCGCGAGTGGTCGGTCGGCGCCACCGACGGCTGTCCGGTCGTCATGATGTCCGGGCACAGCACGGTGGAGACCGCGGTGGAGGCCACGCGCCTCGGCGCCTTCGACTTCGTGGAGAAGCCCTTGTCGCTGGCGAAGCTGCTGCGCACGGTTGAGCGCGCGCTTGATGCCGGCCGGCGGCACCGCCAGTCGGGCAAGCTCCTGGGTTCACCGCTCGCCATCCCGGTCGGCAAGAGCCGTCTCATGCAGCAGCTGCGCGCCGACCTGCAGCAGATCGCCGCCAACCCCTCGCCGGTGCTCCTGGTCGGTGAGCCCGGCTCCGGCCGCGAGGCCTTCGCGCGCTACCTGCACGAGCACGGGCCGCGTGCCAGCGCGCCGTTCGTCACGCTCATCGCCAGCACCTTGCGCGAGGTGGACGCGGAGGCGCGCCTCTTCGGGCGCGAGGAACCGGGCGTTGCGAAAGTGATCGGACTTCTCGAGGAGGCGGGCAGCGGCTCGCTCTACGTGCAGGAGCTCGAGGATCTGCCGCCGGGCGTGCAGCGCCTGCTCGCCGGTGTATTCGAATCGGGGCAGTTCACGCGCCTGGGCGGCAGCGAAACGCTCGCCTTCCGCGCCCGCTTGCTGGCGGCGGGCCAGCCGGGCATCGAGCAGCGCGCCGGCGGGGAGACGCTGCGCCGGGACCTGCTCGCACACCTGAACGTGCTGATCATGCGCGTGCCGCCGCTGCGCGAATATGCTGAGGATGTGCCGGATCTGCTGCGCCATCACGTCGATCGGCTGGTGGACACCGACGGACTGACGTTCCGGCGCTTCAGCGTCGCGGCGCAGAACCGGCTGCGCAACTACCCGTGGCCCGACAACGTGCGCGAGCTGCGCCACCTCGTGCATCGGCTCCTGATCCACGGCGGCACCGAGGAGATACGCCTCGAGGAAATCGAACGTGAGCTCGCCGTGCAGACCCCGCCCGATGAGCCGCTGGTGAAACAGGACCTGCTGGCGTTACCGCTGCGCGAGGCGCGTGAGCAGTTCGAGCGCGCCTACCTGCAGCAGCAGCTGCTCTTGTGCAACGGCAAGGTCGGGCAGCTCGCCAAGCGCGTCGGCATGGAACGCACGCACCTGTACCGCAAGCTGCGCTCGCTCGGCGTGGATTTCAGGAATATCAGCGAGGATTAAGCACGGCGCCGCTCGTGGCTGTCAGCGCCGATTACCTTGGCTTTGTACTCGAGCAGCTCGCGGAGCTGGGCGGCGTCAGCCCGCGCCGCATGTTCGGCGCCGCGGGGCTCTACTGCGATGAGTACTTCTTCGCGCTGATCTCCGACGACACGTTGTACCTGCGGGTCGACGATTCCAACCGGGCCGATTACACCGCACGCGGCATGGCACAGTTCCGTCCCTACGCCGATCGCCCGCACCTCAGCATGAACTACTTCGAGACTCCAACGGAGGTGCTGGAGGACGCGCGGCAGCTGGTGCTGTGGGCAAGCCGCTCGGTGGCGGTCGCGCGACGCGCGGCGGCTAGTGGGACTGCGGCTGCGGGGACTGCGGCGGCTCGGCCGGCTGCGGCCCGGCCGGCTCGGCGCCCGAGTCGGCGGCGGCCTTGATGCGCGCCGCGGAGTCGCGCGCGATCTCCTGGATCTTCGGCATTATCTCGCGGATGCGCTGCTGCATGCGCTGCATCGTCTGCTGACTGGCGACCGGGAGCTTCCCGGCCACGGACTTGCCGATCGGCGTGCGGTAGAACCTGAGCAGCGCAGCCACTTCCTCGCTGCGTGAAGGTATCGCGGTAGGACTCGACCATGATCGGCTCGAGGGTCGTCGACCAGTCGAGCTGCTGCTTCATGAGCGCGACCACCTTGGCGCGCGTCTCGTCGCGGATCTTCTGCTGCTCGGCGTTGAGCGGCCGACCGTCCACGTCCTTCATGGAGGTGCGCAGCATGTCGTCCATATGCGCAAACGATCCCTTGATCGCCTCGCCGGTATGCATCGCCTCGAGCAGCTGCCGTACCGACTCCTCGGAGGGCTTCGGGCTCGCGGCGAACGCCGGCTGCAGGGCAAAGAGCGAGCTGAGGGCAAACAGCGTCGCCAGGCTCGGGATGGCTTTCATAGGCCTCAGTCTCCCACACGGATCACGAGCGCATCCACCTCGGCGGCCCGCAGCTGCCTGCGCACCTTGTTGACCTCGTCGAGGTTGCTGATCGGGCCGATGCGCACGCGGTGCCAGACATCCGCGTCCACCGCAACGCGCTGCACCTTGGCCTGCACTCCCTGCAGCGCGAGCTGTTTCTGCACCCGCTCGGCGTCCGCCTGGTTGCGATAGGAGCCGGCCTGCAGCACGTAGACCCCGGGACGCTCGATCTTCGCCGCCGCCGGCAGGTCGCGCTTAACGTCCTTGTCCTTTTCCGGCACCACCACTTCGAAGTTGGGCAACATCTCGTAGAAGTCGTACTTCTCGGACGGCTTGGCGGCGGCGACCCCGCCCGGATCGGTGTCCGCCGAGAGCGCGCGGTGTGTCCGGGTGCGGGGCATCGCCGGGCTCCTGCGGCTTGTGGGCGCGGCCGCCGAGGTACACGAACGCGATGCTGGTGAGCACGACGCCGGCGAGCGCGCCATAGCCGAACTCGCGCCACTTGCGTAAGTCCAGCGAGCGGCGCTGGCTGGACTTGTAGTCGCGCGCGCTGAGTCTGGCCATGCGCCCTACATGCTCTCGGGCGCGGACACGCCGAGCAGGTGCAGCCCGTTGCGCAGCACCTGCTGCACGCCGAGCACCAGGCTCAGGCGCGCGTTGCGCAGCGGCGCATCCTCGACGATGAAGCTCGCGGCGTTGTAGTAGGTGTGGAAGACGTTGGCGAGCTCGCGCAGGTAGTGCACCAGCGTGTGCGGCGCGCGGTTGACGGCCGCCTGCTCGAGGATTTCCGGGTAGCGCGTGACGGCGCGCTGCACGGCCTGCTCCTGCTCGCTCACCAGGAGCGCCGCGCCGGCAAGTCCCTGGGCGCGATCGAAGCTAAGACCGCGCACCGCGAGCTGCTTCATGACGCTCGCCACGCGCGCGTGCGCGTACTGGATGTAGTAGACGGGGTTGTCGTTGCTACGCTCCTTGGCGAGCTCGAGGTCAAAATCCAGCGGCTGGTCGTGGCTGCGCATGAGGTAGAAAAAACGGCAGGCATCATTGCCGACCTCGGTGCGCAGCTGCCGCAGCGTCACGAACTGCGCCTCGCGCTTGCCCATGGGGATTTTTTCCGTGCCGCGGAACAGGCTCACGAACTGGATCAGGGTCGCCTCCAGGCAATCCTCCGGTTGACCCATGGCGATCAGACCCGCGCGCACGCGCGCGACGTAGCCGTGGTGGTCGGCGCCGAGGACGTCGATGAGGCGCGCAAAGCCGCGCTCGCGCTTCTCGAGGTGGTAGGCGATATCGGAGGCGAAGTAGGTCTTCTGGCCGTTCTCGCGCACCACCACGCGATCCTTTTCATCGCCGAACTCGGTGGCGCGGAACCAGGTTGCGCCGTCCTTCACGAGGAGCCGTCCCTGCTCCTTGAGCACCGCGAGTGCATGATCGATGGCACCGCTCTTGGCGAGTGCAATTTCCGAACACCAGCGATCGAACACCACGCCGAACTCGGCGAGGTCATTGCGGATATCGGCGAGCATTTCGGTGAGCGACAGCTCGAGCACCTGGCGGAAGCCGTCCGGCCCGATGAGCTCGCGCGCGCGGCCGATGAGCGCATCGATGTAGGCCTCCTTGTCGCCGGCGGGCGCGTCCGCGGGCAGCTTCGCGAGCACTGCCGCCGCGGGCTGCCGCAGCTTTTCCCCGGCTACGCGCTGCAACTTGAGCGCCAGCGGGCGCACGTATTCGCCGCGGTAGCCGTTCTCGGGAAACGGCAGCGCTTCGCCGCACAGTTCCAGGTAGCGCACCCAGGTGCTGACGGCGAGAATGTCCATCTGCCGCCCGGCGTCGTTGACGTAGTACTCGCGCGCGACGCTGAAACCCACCGCGCCGAGAAGGTTGGCGAGCGTCGCGCCGTAGGCGGCCTGGCGCCCGTGCCCGACGTGCAGCGGGCCGGTTGGATTTGCAGACACGAACTCCACCAGCACCCGCTCACCGGCCCCGAGCGTGCTCTGCCCGTAGGCGGCGCCCTGCGCGTGGATGCACTCAAGTTCGCGCGCGTAGGCGGCCGGGGTCAGGTGGAAGTTGATGAAGCCGGCGCCGGCGACTTCGGTGCGCGCCACCAGGGGATTTGCCGGCAGCGCTGCCACGATCGCGGCCGCGAGCTCGCGCGGATTTTTTCGCGCCGGCTTCGCCAGGCGCAGCGCCACGTTAGTCGCAAAGTCGCCATGCTGCGCATCGCGGGTGCGCTCCACCACCACCAGGGAGGCGGCGGGCATTTCTGGCAGAACGCTGCCGGTCAGCCGGGTAAGGGAGGCGAGCAGCAGCTGCTCGAGTTCGCTCTTCAAGGGTGTGGAAATCCGCGCCAGTGCTTAGCGGCGTGAGTTTACCCGAATCAAAACAGCTCCAGCGGATCCACATCCAGCGACCAGCGCACCGCGCGCGCGCTCTTGAGGGCTTCAACTTCCGGCAGCCACGCATCCAGGAAGCCATGCAGGCGCGTGCGCTCCGCGCTTTCGATGAGCAGCTGCGCGTGGTAGCGCCCGGCGCGTTTCGCCATCGCCGCGGGCACCGGTCCTAACAGGCGCACGCCGCGCGGCGCGCGCGGCACCAGTGCGCGGGCGGCGCTCAGGAAGCCGAGCGCCGCCTCCCGGGTCGGCGCGGAATCGCGCAGCGCCGCCAGGCGACTGAACGGTGGCCAGCCGGCAAGCGAGCGCTCCTCGAGCGCCACGTGCGCGAAGCCGTCGTAGCCCGAGGTGAGCAGGTTCTGCAGCAGCGGGTGAGCGGGGAACTCGGTCTGGATCAACACTTCACCGGCCCTGCTGCCGCGTCCGGCGCGCCCCGCCACCTGCACGATGGTCTGCGCGAGGCGCTCGGGGGCGCGAAAGTCGGTGCTGAAAAGTCCCTGGTCGGCGTTCAGCACCACCACCAGCGTCATGTTCGGAAAATCATGCCCCTTGGTCACCATCTGCGTGCCGACGAGGATGCGTGCCTCACCCGAGGCGATCCGGCGCACGACCGCCTCGAGGTCGCCGCGCTTGCGCACCACGTCCCGGTCGAGGCGCGCGATCGCACTCCCGGGAAAGCGCTCGCGCAGGATCTCCTCCACGCGCTGTGTGCCCTGGCCCACGGTCTTGACGGCGAAGCCGCACACGGGGCAGCGCAGCGGCAGGGGCGCATCGGCGCCGCAGTGATGGCAGCGCAGCCGTCCGGCGGACAGGTGCACGGTGAGCCGGGCGTCGCAATCGCGGCAGGGTGCGATCCACCCGCACGCGGTGCACAGGAGTGTCGGCGCGTAGCCGCGGCGGTTCAGAAACACCAGCACCTGGCCGTCGTCGCGCAGGTGGCGCTCGATGGCCAGCATCGCCTGCGTCGAGATGCCGCCATGCATCGCGCTGGTGCGCAGATCCAGGAGGGCGAGCCTCGGCGGCAGCGCTTCGGCCGCGCGCCGCTGCAGGCGCAGGTGCGTGTACCGACCCGCGGCGACGTTGTGCAGGGTCTCGAGCGATGGCGTCGCCGAGCCGAGCAGGACCGGCACGCCCGAGTGCTGGGCGCGCACCACGGCCAGATCGCGCGCCGAGTAGCGAAACCCGCCTTCGTGCTGTTTGAAGGACGCATCGTGCTCTTCGTCCACCACGATCAGACCCAGATCCGGGACCGGCGCGAACACCGCCGAGCGCGTGCCCAGCACGATGCGCGCCTGGCCGCTGAAGGCGTCGCGCCAGGCGTCGAGCCGTTCATGGTCAGTCAGCGCCGAGTGCAGAATGGCCATGGGCACGCCGAAGCGCTCGCGAAAGCGCCCCACGAGCTGCGGCGTGAGGGCGATCTCCGGCACCAGCACCAGCGCGCGGCGGCCCGCGCTGAGCACGCGCTCGACCAGGCGCAGATACACCTCGGTCTTGCCGCTGCCGGTGATCCCATGGAGCACGAAGGCACGGAAAGCTCCCAGCTGCTCGGCAACCGCCTCGACCGCGGCGTGTTGTTCGGCAAAAAGCTCCGGTCCCTGCGCGCGGGCGCGCGGCACTTTGCGCGGGTGGGTCACGCGGGACCTCGACGCTTGCCATCCAGCCCCGGGCCGCGAGGGCCCGGGCGGCCTCGCGCCACGATCCGAAGCGCGCATCGAGCGTGCCGGGCGTCGCGGGACCCTCCGCACACAAAAACTCCAGCAGCGCACGTTGCTTCGGCGCCCGGCGCGGCTCCCCCCTTGAGTGCGCCTCCACCCCGGCGGCGCTGGCGGACCAGCGCTCCTCGTTTGCCATGGCGCTCGCTCCCTGGCGCAGCCCCTTGGGCAGGGCGCTCGCGAGCACCTCGCCAATCGGATGGTGGTAGTACTGGGCCGCCCACCCGCAAAGACCGAGTACCCCCGCGTCCGCTATCGGAGTTGGGTCCAGAACCTCGAGGATGGGCTTCAGGCGCTCCGCGGGCAGCTCGGAGTGAGCCGCGATCTCGACGATGAGTCCGATGAGCCGTTGGCGCCCGAATGGCACGCGCACCCGTGCCCCGGGCGAGGGCATAACGCCGATCTCGCCGGGAGCCGGAGGCAGGTAGTCGAACAGCCGGCGAAGCGGGGTGTCGAGCGCCACCCGGAAGACTTTGGGCACAGGTCCTACGTCTAAGTTAAATCAGTGACTTGCGCCGCATCCGGGGCGTCAACCAGGTCCCGCACGCGTGCGTTATACAGGCCATGTCGGAGTTTGCTACGCTCGCGTCGCCTTATAGCATGCCGGCCGCATTACACGGCGACGTGGATCTGACGGATTCCTCTCACCAGACCCGATCCCGTGCGCTGAACCAGTTCCTGGTCAGCGTCGAGCTCAAGGCATTCAAAATCGCCCAGGCGGGCCTGCGGCACGAAGACGACGCGCATGATGCCGTGCAGGACGCGATGCTGCAGCTCGCGCGCGCGTACGCGGACCGGCCCCCGGAAGAGTGGCGGCCACTGTTCTACCGCATACTCGAGAATCGTATCCGCGACATGCAGCGCCGGCGCACCGTGCGCGGCCGCGTCATCGCCTGGCTGCCGTTTCGCGGCGACGAGGACGACGAGGAGCCGGATCCGATCGCACAGGCGCCGAGCCTTGAACCGCAGCCGGCACAGCGTCTGGAGCTGGACCAGGCAATCGGCGCCCTGGAGAAGGCTCTGGGGGAGCTGCCCCGGCGGCAGCAGCAGGCGTTTTTCCTGCGCACGCTCGAGGGGCTGGATGTTGCCGCCACGGCCCTCGCCATGGGTTGCTCCCAGGGCAGCGTCAAGACACATTATTTTCGCGCCGTGCAGGCACTGCGCGCGCAACTCGGGGATCTGTACGTATGAGTCCGCTGCCAGAACCACTGTCGGAATTTGAACGCAACGCGCGCACGGTGCTTGAAGAGAGTGTGCGGCGCATCGATGCTCGTACGCGCTCGCGCCTGAACCAGGCGCGCCAGGCTGCCGTGACGGCGGCCGCGACACGCACGCCCTGGTGGCGCGGCTTCACGCTGATGCCGGCGGGCGCGGTCACCGCTGCGCTGCTGGTGGCCGTCGTGCTGTGGCAGCGTCATCCGGCGGCCGAGCTGCCGGTGCTGGAGGCCGCGCATGTAAGCGCGGAGGCCCCGGCGGTGGAGGACATCGATCTCCTGGCGGACGGCGACGCGATGGAACTGATGCAGGGTTGGGACGGCTCGTTTTACGAATGGGCGGCGGCGCAGAACGATGCGGGTGGCGAGAGCGAAGGCTGATGTGGACACGGCGGACGGGCTCGGCGGTGCTCATGATGCTGGCGCTCGGCAGCGCTGCCGGCTGGGCCGACGACGGCCACCAGAGCGCGCCCGAGAATCCGGACCCGAGTTTTCTGGAATTTCTTGGCAGTGTGGATCGGCTGGCAGAGGTGAACCCGGACTACCTGGCGCCATCGGGCCATGCGCAGGCGGCGCAATCTCCCGCCAAGGGCACGGCGCCGTCCCGCCCGCCGCCTTCGCAGCCGCAGCCGCAGCCGCCGCCGACGGCCGCATCCGGAGTGAAGAATAATGACTAACAAACTCTACTCACTGCTGCTCGCGCTGCTCATGGCTGCGGCGATCCCGGCGTTTGCCCAGGACCTGCCGGCCGCGCCGGCGAGTCCTCCCGCGCCCGTGGCGTGGTCGAGTCTGTCGCCGCAGCAGCAGCAGCTGCTGTCGAAGTTCGGCGGCCAGTGGAGCAGCCTGCCGCCGGGGCGGCAGCAGGCGCTCGCCCACGGCAGCGAGCGCTGGCTCGGGATGTCGCCAACCGAGCGTGATACGGCGCGCGAGCGCTTCTCACGATGGAACGCGTTGCCGCCGGATGAGCGCCATGCGCTGCGCAGTCGCTGGCAGCGCTTCCAGGCCCTGCCGCCGGAACAACAGGCGGCGGTGCGCGAGAATTTCCATCGCTTCCAGCAGCTGCCCGCCGAGCGGCGCCAGATGCTGCGCGAGCAGTGGAACCGGGCCTCGCCCGCCGAACGCAGGGAGATGGCGCAGCGCGCGCGTGAAAAGAAAAACGAAAAGAGAAACGAGCGTGCGCGGCGGATGAATGCGCCGTTCGCCCGCCCGCCGCGCTAGGGTCTGTTAACACTGGGGACCTAAGCCGCGCAGCACCGCCGCAGCCGGCCAAAGTCCCTGCGCCAGTCTCGCTTCGAAGTGTTCGGCTGCCGAGGTGATCGGAACAGATGCGTATCGAGCCCCGCCTTTGGCCGGCGGAAACGAAGCTGATGTCCGCGAGAATCGCTTCCTGCGATTTTCGCCAATGAACTAGGCTACTTGGGCGCCGCCGCAGTCGCGGGCGAGCGGGACGGGATGGCGAGGTTACAGACGTCGATGCGACCGGCGGGCACCTTGAACCATTCCTCGCGCCGGTTGCGCCGTGCCTCGAGGTAGGCCGCAAATGTCGGCGTGTCAGTGCGCAGGACCTCGAGTGGCGTGCGCTCGTTCTGCGGGACGTCCGCCGCCACGCGCATGGATTTGATCACGGTGCGCTCGGCGGGGTGCTCGTAGAAGCCCAAGGCGCCGGTGCCGCGCGGCATCACCGCGAGCAGCTCCATGCCCTGCACGACGCGCCCGAGGAGGGTGATGTTGCGGTCGAGATGGCGCGGCGCCTGGCCGATGACCACATACAGTTCGGTGCCGCCGCCACTGTCGACGTCATTGTCGCGGCCGGCGCCCACCATGCCGTAGCAATGCGTCAGCCAGGCGCGGCCGGTCGCCGGATCCGCCGCCGCCGGGAAATCCTCCGCGAAGCCGGTCTGCGGCGCATAGGTGTCCGGATCGGGGAGCTTGCGGATCGTAAGATCGCGCAGCGGCCGCTCGAACTCCGCGGGCAGCGTGCGCTGCGCGTTGTGGATCGGCTTCTTCTCATCCGGATCGCCCCACTGCACGACGTAGTTGTCCTGCGCGCGCATGATCCACAGGCCATCGAAGTACCCTTCACGTGCCAGCGCTTGGAGATTGGCGGTGTGGTGCGGCGCGAACTGCGGCGCGAGCTCGATGATCACGCGGCCCGCCGGCAGGTCCATGTACAGCGTGTTGCGTGGATCGAGCGGGCGCCAGTCCGCGGGCGTGGAGGCGGCGAGGACCTGGGCGGCGGTCGGGGGCTTGGTGGCCGTAGCCGCGGGCGGCGCGGCGGACAGCGCGCTCGCGGCGTGCAGCTGCGCTACGGCGAAGAACACGCCGGCGGCCAGGGTGGTAAGGGCGTCGACAGGCGCGGGCTGGTTCATTTGTCTTTCTCGTCGCAGTGAAAGAGGTGCAAGCCGCGGTGCACGACCGGCGCCAGCACAATGCCCGCGGTCACGAGGAACACGATCCCCGCGTAGAGCGCGTACCAGCCCGCGAACAGCTTGCCCGCGTTTGTTACCGGATTGTTCACCGGGCCCATCCCGCCTAAGAGCATGGAGGCGTTCAGGAAGGCATCGCGCCACGCCAGATGCTCATAGTGCTCGTAGCCGAGCATGCCCAGCCACAACGACAGGGCGAGAAGCACTGCCGCGAGCGCTACGTGTGACAGCAGGCGCCATACGAAGAGCTTGAAAGGCAGCGGCGGGTGGCGTCGATGTTCGTACATTCAGGCGATCCGGGTGAAGCCGTCGGCACTCCAGTCTTCGCTCCCCACGCCGTGGTGAACGAAGAACAATCCATCCGCATCGTACTTCGACTTGATGGCGCGCAGACGCGCGTAGTTTGGGCCCCAGAAGGCCTGCTGCCAGCCGGCATTGAAATAGTTGCTCTCCGAGACGTAGGAACCGGCGCCGGGCGCGACCTGGCGCAGCTGTGCGCTGGCCGCATCGATCGCGCGCGCGTCCGCGTGCGCCGCGCCCAGATCTATGCCTGCGCGCGCCATGCCAGGGTAAACCGGACCCTCGCCGTCGGCGATGATGGCGAGCGCAAAGGCGCCGATAACACCCGGGTTCGTGGCGGTATCCAGCGCCGCGGCGATCGCCGCGTCCGGCGCGCCGGCCAGGCCCTTATTAAAGTGCAGGCCGACTTCCTTGTGGCGGCTCGCCGCGAACAGCGCGTTGACGAGCCGCTGCCCGTGCTGTTCCTGCTCCAGGAGCGAGGCCGGCAGCCAGACCGAATCATAAGCGTGCAGGAACGCGCCGACCTGCGCCTGGTCACCCTCCCACCAGGCGTGATGCGCAGGTGCGCCAGCGCGCCGGTCGCGAACCATGCGATGTGTGCCTTCGATCTCCCACCAGTGTCGCGCGGCGATCGCGGTGCTGCCGGGCGCCTCTTTCAGCGTGAAGTCCTGCGGCGCCTCGCTCACCCATGCAAAGAACGGCTGCCACAGGTCCGCAATCTGCTGAGCGTTGAGCCCCTGGCACACCAACTTGAGGGTCAGGGTGTTGTCGGTGCCGATCGCGACCTGCTCACCCCAGTGAGGGTTGAAGAGATTCGCGGCGTAGAACGCGAAAAATTGCGCCAGCAGTTTTTTGAATGCCGTGTCGGATTGCGCCTGGATGGTCCCCCACGCGGCGCCGAAAAACTCCGGCAGTTCATGCGTGCGCAGGGTGAGGCGCGTGATGACAGCGAAGCTGCCGCCGCCCCCGCCCTTGAGGGCCCAGAACAAATCAGGGTTGCTGCCGGCGTTTACAGTCAGCACCTTGCCGTCGGCCGTCACCACCTCGGCTTCGAGCAAACTGGAAGCGGCGCTACCGAAGCCTTTGGAGAAACTGCTGAAGCCGCCGCTTTGTACGAGTCCGGCGACTCCCACGGTGGTACAGCCGCCGCCCTGAACGTAACGGCCGGCCCTGGAAGTCACGGCGGTGTACAGATCGATCCACATGCATCCGGCCCCCGCGGTCACGGCCGGCACCGGCGGGAGCTTGCCCTCGCAGCCGCGCGGCACGAAGGCGTCGTGCAACGTGACCTCGTTCATCGCCCGCGTCCAGATCAGGAGCGAATCGGCGGCGTTCGAGGTGCCCTGGTAGCTGTGACCGGTACCCTTCACCACCAGGCGCAGATTGTGCTCACGCGCGAAGTTGACAGCGGCGACGACCTCGGCGGAGTTGCGCGCCTTGACGGCATAAGCGCTCGGCGCCGGCGTCCAGGCATCCAGCCAGCCGGACACTTCAGTCCCGGCGGGCTGATCGCCGAGGTAGAAGGGATTCGCGATGTTGGCGACAAGGTCCTGGCAGGCCGCGCCAGCCGCTTCGGTTTCGCAGGCGCTGAAGAGCGGCGGCACCTTGATGAGATTGTCGCCGACCGCCTCGTTGAGCTCCTGCCATTGCGCGGCCGTCGGCCAGGCGGGATCGGCGGGACGGATACGGTGCAGCTTCGAGCGCGTGAAGCGACTCGCGGCCAGCAACAACGGCGCGGGGACCGCGAGCAGCGGCAGGGCGGTGAGGCTCTTTAGAAGCGTTCGGCGATAGATGCGCAGCTTACACCGCCTTGATCGCCTGGATCAGTTCGGCTCCCGCCTTCTGCGCATCGCCATACAGCATGCGCGTGTTGTCGAGGTAGAAGAGGGCGTTCTCGATCCCTGAGAACCCTGCGCCC
Organism: uncultured Gammaproteobacteria bacterium; assembly: GCA_963793895.1. GTDB lineage: Bacteria > Pseudomonadota > Gammaproteobacteria > Steroidobacterales > Steroidobacteraceae > 13-2-20CM-66-19. Next base: position 1,424,843 of record CAWCBV010000002.1, on the reverse strand, counting down.
TTGCCGCGCTTGATGACGATGACGTTCTTCGCCTTGTCGGCGTTCAGGATCGGCATGCCGTAGATCGGGCTCGTCTTGTCGGTGCGGGCGACCGGGTTCACCACGTCGTTGGCGCCGATGATGAGGGCGACGTCGGCGGTCTCGAACTCGGCGTTGATCTCATCCAGATCCGCAATGAGATCGTAGGGCACGCCGGCCTCCGCCAGCAGCACGTTCATGTGACCGGGCATGCGGCCGGCGACCGGGTGGATCGCGAAGCGCACGTTCACGCCACGATCGATGAGCAGTTGCGCCAGCTCCCAGATCTTGTGCTGCGCCTGGGCGACCGCCATGCCGTAGCCGGGCACGATGATCACTTTCTGCGCGAACGCCATCATGACGCCCACGTCGGCAGCTTCGATGGGCTTGAGGCTGCCGGTGACTTCCCCGGTCGCCGCGGCGCCGGTGTCGCCAAAGCCCGAGAACAGCACGTTGCCGAGCGAGCGGTTCATCGCCTTCGCCATCAGCTGCGTGAGCAGGGTACCCGCCGAGCCCACCACCGTGCCGGCGATGATCATGGCGGCGTTGTCGAGCACGAAGCCTTCGAAGGCGACTGCAAGTCCGGTGAGCGCGTTGTAAAGGGAGATCACCACCGGCATGTCGGCGCCGCCGATGGGCAGCGTCATGGTGAGCCCCAGGATCAGCGCCAGCACGAAAAATCCCGTGACTACGGCGGGGGAGGCATTGGCCTGGGATGCGACCAGGCCGCCGAGCACCAAGGCCGCGGCCAGCACCACCAGGTTCAGGATCTGCTGGCCGCTGAAGCGGATACTGCGCGTGATGAGTCCCTGCAGCTTGCCGAAGGCGATGGCACTGCCGCTGAAAGAGACCGCGCCGATGATGCCGCCCGCCACCGCCAGCGTGCTGGTCGTGTAGCCTTGCGTCCCGCCGCGATACAACTCCACCGCCGCAATCGCCGCCGCCGCGCCGCCGCCCATGCCGTTGTAGAGCGCGATCATCTGCGGCATGTCGGTCATGGCGACGCGCCTGCCGCTCCACCAGGCGAGCCCCCCGCCGACGAACATCGCCGGCAGGATGAGGCCGTAGTTGGACATGCCGGGGTAGAGGAAGGTGACCAGGGTCGCGACCGCCATGCCGGCGCCCGCCCACAGGATGCCGCTGCGCGCGCTCACCGGGGAGCTCATGCGCTTCAAGCCGATGATGAAGAGCGCCGCGGTGACGAAGTAGCTCGCCTGGATCGCAAGCGTTGCCGATAGCCACGCGGGCATCAGTGAGTCCTCTTAGCAGCGCCGGCGCGCGCGCCGCTCGACTTGAACATCTCGAGCATGCGCTCGGTGACGACGTAACCGCCGACGGCGTTGCCGGCGGCCAGCAGCACCCCGATGAAGCCGATGGTCTTTTCCAGCGGCGTAGACGCGCCGCCGAGCGCCACCATCGCGCCCACCAGCACGATACCGTGCACGAAATTGGAGCCCGACATGAGCGGCGTGTGCAGGATGACCGGCACGCGCGCGATGACCTCGTAGCCGGTAAACGCCGCGAGCATGAAAATATAAAGCGCCACCATCCCGGTCATGTCGCCCCCTCCAGCGCCCTGGCCGTCGGCTGGTGTTTAATCTCGCCACCCGCCGTCAGGCACGCCTGCGCAAATACCTCGTCGCTCCAGTCGATCACGAGTTCCCCCTTCTGCAGCGCGGGCCTGAGGAAGTTCAGCAAGTTCCGCGAGTACATCTCGCTCGCGTTGTAGGCGAGCGCGGCGGGCAGGTTCACCGCCCCGACGATGCTCACGCCCTGGTGCTCGATGGTTTCCCCGGGGCGCGTGAGCTCACAGTTGCCGCCCTGCTCGGCGGCGACGTCGACCACCACGGAGCCGGCGCGCATGCGCTCGACCGCGGCCCGCGAGATGATCCTGGGAGCGGGCCGCCCCGGCACCGAGGCGGTCGTGATGACCGCATCCGCGGCGGCGATGCGCGAGTCGAGCACCTCCTGCTGCGCGGCCTTTTCCTCCGCGGTGAGTTCGCGCGCGTAGCCGCCGGACCCTTCCGCGCTCACCCCGGTGTCGACGAACTTCGCTCCCAGGGATTTGACCTGCTCGCGGGTCGCGCTGCGCACGTCATAGGCTTCGACCACGGCGCCCAAGCGCCGGGCGGTAGCGATGGCCTGCAACCCCGCGACGCCGGCGCCGATGACCAGTACCTGCGCCGGGCGGATCGTGCCGGCGGCGGTGGTCAGCATCGGCATGAATTTCTGCAGCTGGTTGGCCGCGATGAGTACCGCCTTGTAGCCGGCGATCGCGGCCTGCGATGACAAGGCATCCATCGACTGGGCGCGCGAGATGCGCGGCACCAGCTCCATGGCAAAGGCAGTGATCTTATGATCCCTGAGGGCCCGCACTTCAGCCATACGCGCGTGGGGCTGCATGTAGCCCACCACCACCGCCCCCGGCTTCAGCTGCTCAATCTGGGGGATGCTTAAGGGCTGCACCGTGAGGATGACGTCGGCGCAGCTGAGCACCGCGCCGGGGGAGTCCGCCCAGTCGACACTCTTATATAAAGAGTCGGGGAAGCGCGCCCGCTCGCCGGCGCCGCGCTCGATGAGCACGCGGGCGCCAGCGCCCGCGAGCTTGCCGGCGACCTCGGGCACGAGACTGACGCGCGTTTCCTGGGGCGTGCTTTCGCGCAGCGCGCCAATCGTTACTGGCATTCAAAGACCTCGTGAGAAGTGTGACGCAGGCGGCCAGGGAGCGGAAATTTTCGTGTTGAATTAGGATCTTGCGCGGTTGAATTCTTGCACATAACTGCCGTATCTTACAGCGGCCATGCTAGGCATAGATCTTGAACGCGCTGACCACGGTCTCCTCGACGAGCTGCGTATCGTCGCGGCACCGGGGACGCGCGGCCTGTCGCAAATGGTGTTGCGCACAGATGTTGCCGGCATGCCGCTCGAGTGGATCGACTACAAGGAAGCCGCGCGACTGTACCACCAGGAACAGGTGGCCTACACCTGCGGCTCGTTGTTATACGAGCTGTATGGTGGCGTGAATGCGCGCAGCGGGCGGCGCACGGTGCTGGAGGTCAACTCCATCGTCGCGACCGTCGGCCATACCGGCAATCCGGGCAACACCCGTCACGACTACATTCCGCCGCTGAACAACCAGACGCTGTTCCGGCGCGATGCGTACCTGTGCATGTACTGCAGCCAGCGCTTCGCCTCGCGCGAGCTGTCGCGCGATCACATCCGCCCCTTTAGTCAGGGCGGCACCGACATCTGGACCAACGTGGTGGCGGCCTGCCGGCGCTGCAACAATCACAAGGCCTCGCGCACGCCCGAGCAGGCGAAGATGCAGCTCATCGCCGTGCCCTTCACGCCGACCTACGCGGAATATATTTTCCTCAAGGGCCGCCGGGTGCTCGCCGACCAGATGGAGTACCTGGTCGCGCACTTCCCGCGCTCGAGCCCGCTGCACGCGCGCATCCAGCACTGGCTTGCCTGAGGTGGCGCCAATCTTCAGTGCAGGTCAGCCTTGATCTTCCTCGTCGACGCCTCGGTCTACGTATTTCGCGCCTACCACTCCATGCTTCCCGAGATGCGGGACCGGGACGGCAATCCGGTGCACGCGGTGTTCGGCTTCGCGCGCTTCCTCGGGGATCTGATCGAGCGGGTGCGCCCGACGTACATTGCCGTGGCCTTCGACCAGCGCCGCGCCAACTCCTACCGTAACCGCATCTACCCCGCTTACAAGGCCAACCGCGAGCGCGCGCCCGCGGACCTGGTGCAGCAGTTCGGTCGCTGCCGGGAACTGTGCCGGCACCTGGGGCTGGCGATGTTCGTGGATCCGGAGTACGAAGCCGACGACATCATCGGCACGCTGGCGAGCCTGATGCGCGATGCGGGCGTGCGCTCGGCATACATCACGCGCGACAAGGATCTCGCGCAACTGATGCGCGATGGCGATCTGTTCTGGGATTTCGGCGCGCGCGAGCAGTTCGGTTACCACGACATCGAGCGCCACTTCGGCGTGGCACCCGAACGCTTCGCGGACTATCTCGCCCTCACCGGGGATGAGGTGGATAACATTCCGGGGGTTCCGGGCGTCGGGCATCGCACCGCGGCCTCGCTCATGAAGGCCTTCGGTTCACTGGATGAGATGTATGGGGATCTCGCCAGTGTCGCGCGGCTGAAGCTGCGCGGCGCCGGTACCCTCGGTGCGCGCCTGAGCGAGCATCGCGAGTCGGCGTACCTGGCGCGCCGGCTGACGCGCATCAGTTGCGATCTGTCCCTGGGAGTCGAGCCCCTGGGACTCAAGCGCCGGCCGCCCGACATGCCGGCGCTGAGGGACTTCTACGATGAGCTGAATTTCGGTCCGTTCCTGCGCCGCCAGGGCGAGCGCCTGGCGCAGCTGCCCTCAGCCTGATGGCCACCAGGGACGAAATAGCCGCTTTCCTGGCGTTGGCTTTTCCGGAGCGGGGGTTCGTGGTCGAGGCGGTCGGCGACGCTTCCGCGACGCTCAGCTATCCGGTGCGCCCTGATGAACTGCGGCCCGGCGGGACGGTGTCGGGTCCGGTCCTCATGGCGGTCGCCGATGTCGCGCTCTACGTGGCCATTCTCGGGGAAATTGGCATCGTGCCGCTGGCGGTCACGACGAGTCTCACCATCAACTTTCTGCGCAAGCCCTCGCCCGCCAAGCGCATCGTCGGGGTCTGCAAGCTGCTGAAGGTGGGCAAGGCCCTGGCGGTAGGCGAAGTAGCCCTGTACTCGGAAGGAACTGACGTGCCGGTGGCGCATGTCGTCGGCACGTACTCAATTCCTCCGCCAGCCACCTGAACCCGTCAGGGGCTGATCGGCTCTTGCCCGCTAGCCGCGCTGCTCCGGCGGCCGCTCACCCGGCTTGCCGTTCTCGCCCTTCTTCTGATTGGCTTTCGCGGCAGCCTTGGCCTTTTGCGGCTGACCCGGCTGAAGGGCCGGGTGCTGCCCGTTGTGGGCGGCGCCGTTGGCGGCCAGGGGATGCCCGGGCGTCGCCGCAGGCGTCGGGGAACCAGGATGCGCAGCGTACGCAGCCGGACCACCGTGCATGGGGTTGGTAGCCGGGCCGTGCGCCGCGTTATTCACGGCCGCAGCGGGTGTCGCGGGGTGCCAGGGAGCGCCGACCGGCTTAGCCGCGGTCACGCCAGGTCCTGAGAAAGCCCCGGGGTGGCTGGTCGCGGCAATCGCCGGATGTCCCTGGTTGTGCGCGGCGGCCAGCTCGGGATTGGCGCGCGCCGCGCTCTCGTGTTGCACCTGCATCACCGTCGGCTGCACGTGCGGTTCATTCACGGCCGCCGCTTCCTGCGCGGTGGGCTGCGTGCGGGTGCCCGGGGCACCGGCGTAGCTGGCCTGGGTAATGTTGGTGTTGTTGATGGTGGTGTTGTTCACAACGGTGACGTTGTTGACCACCGTCTGGTTATAGGTGTTGTGGATGTTGGTCACGTTCACGTTCGTGACCGCGGTGTTGTACTGGAAGTTGTTGTTTACCCAGCGACCACCGGCATAGCCGTTACCGACGTAGCCGCCGCCGTAATTGATACCACCGTAGAAGCCGATATGCGGGCCCCAGTAGCCGGCGTGGAACACGAACACCGCCCCTGCCATGCCCCAGTACCCGGGCGTCCACAAGAGCCCGACCTGCGGCGGCGCGACCCATGTGCCGGGGACCCAGAAGTAACCTTGCGGACCCCAGCGCCACAGGCCCGGAGTCCAGATATATCCGGCCACCGGGCAGGCCGGCTGCTCGTAGACCGGCAGCGGCGGCGGCGGCTCGGAAACTTCGGCGGCGCTTTCATAGACGACCGCCGGCGGAGGCGGTGCTGGCGGCGGCGGGGGCGCCGGGCGATACGCGACCGGCTGTACGACGCACCCTGCAAGCGCAGTCGCCATGACGGCGGCAGCCAACCCTAAGCTCTTTGCCATAACGCGCTCCTCGATAGCCACAACACACAAGCGGTTTTCCGGGTCGCGATTGTCCCTGCGATCGACTTATTCCCGGAGAGACACCCGTCACAACCAGCGTAATCCTTCGCGACTGAACCGCTTCTGTACGAGGCTTAAGGAGTCGGCAAGTCCTTAGTTTTCATGGCGGCCGAAAGAGAACACACTTTGCCACCTCACAGGCACACCGCTTTATTAAGTGGGGCAAGAGACGCCGATGGAGCGCTTCGCGACCATCGCTCGTGAGATGACGATTCTCACCGGGGTGCTATGTGCCCCCCGCCCGCAGGCCAAGGTGCCCGGCGGCAGTATCAACGAGTGTTACCACTGGCCCTGCACGGGCGGCGCGCTGTTTGTCAAAGTCGCCCCGCGTGCCCGGCTGCCCGACTTCGAGGCCGAGGTGGCCGGACTTGCCGAGCTCGAGGCCGCGCACGCGGTGCGCGTGCCGCGGGTGCTGGCCGTCGGCTACACCGATGCCGCGGCGTTCCTGGCGCTGGAATGGATTAACGCCGGTGCGCGCAGCCCGGACTGTGAACGGCGCCTGGGGGAGGGACTTGCGCGCCTGCACGCCGTGAGCGCACCGCGCTTTGGATGGACGCGCGATAACACGATCGGCCGCACGCCGCAGGCGAACGCATGGACGGATGACTGGGCCGAGTTCTTTCGCGAGCGGCGCCTGCGCCCGCAACTGGCGCGCGCCGTGGCCGGCGGCTACGCGGATCTCTTGGAAGCGCCCGGTCAGCGTTTGCTCGATTCGCTGCACCTGTTGCTGGCCGGTCACCGCCCCTCGCCCTCGCTCCTGCACGGGGACCTGTGGGGCGGCAACTGGCTCGCGAGCGAGGACATTGAACCGGTTGTTTTCGACGTCGCCGTCTACTACGGCGACCGCGAGACCGACCTGGCGATGACCCGACTCTTCGGCGGCTTTGGCAGCGCCTTCTACCAGGCGTACGAGGGCGTGACGCCGCCCGCCGCCGGCGAACCCATGCGCCGCGACCTTTACAACCTCTACCACGTGCTCAACCACGCGAATCTTTTTGGCGCCGGCTATGCACGCCAGGCGCGGGAGAGCATCGATCGGCTGTTGGCGCAGGTGCGCGGCTAGGTTCCCGCAAGGCTTTTTCCGCTATGCTGCGCGTTCGCATACCGGAGAGAGTCATGGCGGACAAGAACATCCAATCCGTTCTCCTCGAGGAGCGTACTTTCCCCCCCTCGGCCGCGTTCACCGCGCGGGCGCGCATCAAGCCGGCGGACCTCGAGAGCCTGCAGCGGCGTGCGCGCGAGGACCACGTCGGGTTCTGGGCCGAGCTGGGCGCCCGGGAACTCACCTGGCACACCCCGTTCACGGTCACGCTCGATTCCGCGCAGGCGCCCAACTATCGCTGGTTCACGGACGGGCGACTGAACGCCTCCTACAACTGCCTCGACGTCCACCTGGCGGATCGCGGCCACAAGACCGCCGTGATTTTCGAGGGTGAACCGGGCGATGTGCGCCGCTTAAGCTACCGCGAGTTGCACGCGGAGGTGTGTCGCTTCGCCAATGCGCTGAAGGCGCAGGGGATCGGCTCAGGCGACCGCGTCATCATCTACATGCCGCTGGTTCCGGAGATCCTGATCGCGATGCATGCCTGCAATCGCATCGGCGCGATCCACTCGGTCGTGTTCGGCGGCTTCTCCGCGCCGGCGCTCAAGGACCGGATCGAGGATACCGAAGCGAAGCTCGTGATCACCGCCGACGGCGGCTGGCGTGGCGGACAGGCAATCGAGCTCAAGGCCGCCGCTGACAAGGCGCTCGAGTCCGGCTGTCGCAGCGTCAGGAAGGTGATCGTGTTGCGGCGCACCGGCAAGACGATCGCCATGCAGGCGAAACGCGATATCTGGTGGCACGACGCGATCGAAGGTCACGCGCCCGCGTGCGAGCCGCTATGGGTGGAGGCGGAGCATCCGCTGTTTCTTTTATATACGTCCGGATCCACCGGCAAGCCGAAGGGCATCCAGCACGCGACCGGCGGCTACCTGCTGGGCGCGAAGCTCACCACGCAGTGGGTATTCGATCTGCGCGAGGACGACGTGTTCTGGTGCACGGCCGACGTCGGCTGGGTGACGGGGCACAGCTACGTTGCCTACGGGCCGCTCGCCATGGGCGCGACCATCGTGCTGTACGAGGGCACGCCCAACGTCCCGGACGGCGGGCGTTTCTGGAAGAACTGCCAGACGCACGGCGTCACGGTCTTCTACACCGCGCCCACCGCCATCCGCGCGCTCATGAAACTTGGCGATGAGCTGCCGGCGAAGTACGATCTGTCGCGGCTGCGACTGCTCGGCAGCGTCGGCGAGCCCATCAATCCTGAGGCCTGGATCTGGTACAACCGGGTCATCGGCGCCGGCCGTTGCCCGATCGTGGACACCTGGTGGCAGACCGAGACCGGCGCGATCCTCATCTCACCCGTCCCGGGCGTGACCGCGACCAAGCCCGGCTCGTGCACCCGGCCACTGCCCGGGATTGATGCGGACATCGTGGATGATCACGGCAACTCCGTCGCCACCGCCGGCGGTTATCTCGTGATCCGCAAGCCCTGGCCGTCGATGCTGCGCACCATCTGGCGCGACAACGAGCGCTACGTCAGCGCCTACTGGGAGAAGTTCAACAACCGCTACTACGTCGCCGGTGACAGTGCGCATCGCGACAAGGACGGCTACTTCTGGATCATGGGGCGCATGGACGACGTTCTGAAGGTTTCCGGCCACCGTCTCGGGACCATGGAAATCGAATCGGCCCTGGTGGCGCACCCGCGGGTGGCCGAAGCCGCCGTGGTCGGCAAGCCGCATGATGTCAAAGGCGAATCCGTGTTCGCGTACGTGGTATTCCGTGGCGCGCGTCCCAGCGGCGATACCAGCGCCCTGGTGAAGGAGCTGCGCAACTGGGTCGGCGAGCAGTTGGGTCCCATCGCCAAGCCCGACGACATCCGCTTCGCCGACAATCTGCCCAAGACACGCTCAGGCAAGATCATGCGGCGGTTGCTCAAGGCGATTGCGCGCGGCGAGGAGATTACGCAGGACATCTCGACGCTGGAGAACCCGGCGATCCTGGAGCAGCTGCGCGGCGCGCCAACCGCGCCGCGGCCGACGCCCGCGAAAGCAGCACCCGCAAAGCCCGCGCCGGCACCAGCCCCGAAGCGGGCCAAAGCGCCCGCCGCCGTGAGCCCTAAGGTCCGCAAGGCCGCGCGTAAGCCAGCGCGAAAGCCTGCAAAGAAAGCGCCGAAGAAAGTGGCGAGGAAAGTGAAGCGGGCGAGCAAGCCAAAACCCAAGGCGCCTCCATCACGGGCGCGGCGGCTGGCGCGGACCGCAAGAACACGCCGCGGTGCGCGCAGCCAGGGGCAGGCGCGTCGCAGGCGCCGGCGCTAGAGGCTCTCGCCGCGAGTCGTGGCGTCGAGCGCGTAGCTGACCAGGCGCCGCTGCAGCCATTCGCTGACACTACGCGGTTGATCGAGGCCCATGCGCTGCAGGGCCGCCGCCTGGGCGCTCGCGCGGGCGCCGCTCAGGAGCGCCGCCAGCACGGTGCGCAGCCGCGCGCCGCCGCTGCCCGTGCGCGCACCGAGAAACTTCAGTGCCCGGGCGAGCTCGATTTCCACGGCGGTAAGGTCGGTCCCGAACGGGTACTCGCTGAAGCGCCCGGCGTCGCGGTGCGCCTTGAGCGAGCGCTCGAGGCGCTGCGGCAGGTTGTCGCGGAAACCTGGGGGAATGCGGTAGTCGGCGCGGATCTTGCCGGCCGCCTGCGCCTGCGACAGCAGCTCCTCCTGGAAGCGTGAGTCGGTGATGTTCAGGAGCGCGGCGATCACCTCCTCATCGGTGCGGCCGCGCAGGTCCGCAACCCCGTACTCGCTGATGACGACATCGCGCAGGTGGCGTGGAATGGTCTCGTGGGCGTAGCGCCACAGGATATTCGAGGTGGTGCGGCCGTGAGCGGTGCGGGTCGCGCGCACGCACAGGATGGAACGCGCATCGGGCAGCGCGTGCGCCATGGCTACGAAGTTGTACTGCCCACCGACGCCGCTCACGACCTGGCCGGTGTCGAGCGCATCGGAAACGGCGGCGCCGAGCAAGGTCACCATCATGGTGGTGTTGTAAAAGCGCGCGCCGCGCCGCTGCAGCACCCGCAGTTCCTGATCCTGTCCATAGAGCTGGTTCACGTAGCCTACGCCGCGCATGCCGAACTGCGACCGGTCGCTCTCGGGCAGCTCGCGCAGCGCGGCGTAGAAGCCGCGGGGCCCGAGGAAAAACCCGGCGTGCAGCACCTCGCCGTTGCGCAGCGCCTTGCCCAGGCACTCAACGCTGATGCGCGCGCGGCTCGCGCCATCGGCAAGATCTGCGCCGATCCAACTGCCGCCGCGGGCCCGCACCCGGCCGGCGTCGTATTCCACATCCTCGCGGAATATGCCGTAGCGCTGCAGCTGCGCGAACTCCGCCGCACTCACGCGCGGACCGAGGCCCGCCGCGCATAGCTGCTCCAGCACGCGCTCATCAAATCGCTCCTTGAGCTCCCCGGCTGCGAGCAGCTTTTCGAGGGGTAAGCAGTCATATACGAGCCGCCGCAGTACCCCGGCGCGGTACAGCTCGAGGAGCTGGTCGACGAACATCTCGGTGCAGGCGAAGAGTCCCGCGGTGAAGGGCGCATCGCCGCCGTGCGCGCCGATGAGGGCCGCGCCCGAGGCGGTGCCGAGCTCCTGCAGGGCGGCGCGCCAGGCGGGGTTTTGCTGATGCCGCAGCAAGAGCGCGTACACCAGCGCATCGCCCAACTCGCCGATGCCGATCTGCAGGGTTCCACCATCCTGCGCGAGGCTGCTCGCGTATATGCCGATGGCGTGATCAACGCTGCTGAGCGCGGGATTCGGCGGGGCGAACAGGTCAAAGTCGTAGCGGGGATTATCGACGAGGTAGTCGAAGCGCCCGGGATCTACCGCGGCACGCCCGGTCATGAAGGGCATCTGCGCATGGGTCTCGCCGACCATGACGATGTCGCGCCCGGCAGCGCGGGCGGCGTCGACGAGCGGCAGGAGATCCACCGTGACGTCGGCGTTGGAACCGAATGAAAGCTGGGTCTCCCCGCCGCTCATGCGCCGGGCGAGAAGGTGCGCGATGACGTTGACGCCATGCGCGAGCACCTCGCGTGCGACGTGGGTGTAGTTGGCGCTCAGGTAGTTGCGCTGCGCGTGCGGCGCACCGAGGAAGGCGCCGGGAGTCAGGAAGAACTCGATGACGCGGACGTTGGGCGGCACGCTGTCCTCGCGCACGGCGCGCGCGTAGTCCGGCTCGACGTAGCTGCCAAATACCCGCTCGGTGAGGGGCTCCACCAGGCGCCGCTCGAGCGCGGAGTGCGCGCGCGGCTTCAGGAGCGACAGCGCCGTAATGATGGTCAGATCGATCGCCGGCTCGCGCAGCGCGCGGCGGTAGAACTCGTTGGCGAGTGGGTTGGGCTTACCGATGCCGAGGGGCAGCGCCAGCACCACCCGCGGTCCGACGCGACGCAGCACCGCGTCCACGCAGTGACCGACGTCATCGAAGACCTCAGGCACTTCAGCCCGCTGGCGCGCCGCGGGTAGGCGGCATCAGTGTGTCGCGGAGATGAGCCGCAGCGCAAACGACACGGTGACGTCGTTACCGACCTGGTCAGTCGCCTTCCAGTCGCCCTGGCCCACGCCGAAGTCGAGCCGCCGGATGGTCACTTTGCCGCTCATATAGCCTACCGCCGCGCCAGCTTCCGAGGCGGTGCGGAACGTGAACGGTACGCGCGTGTCGCGCGTCACGCCGCGGATGGTGAGCTTGCCGCTGGCCTCGAAGCCGGTGGCGGTTTTTACGATCTGCGCCGCACTGAAATGCGCCTGCGGAAACTTCGCCACCGAGAACAGGTCCGCGCCGCGCAGGGTGTCGTCGCGATCCTTATCCCCGCTGTCGAGGGAATTCACGTCAACGCCGACTTCCAGCCGGCTCGCCGCGAGGTTGTCGGCGGAGAAATCCATGGTCACCGGAAAGCGGCCGAAGTGCCCCTTGTTCAGCGCGCCCGCCTGCGTGAACGCAAACTCGAGCGAGCTCTTCGCCTGATCGAGCGTGTAGTGGGGAACGGCGGCTGCGGGAGCGGCGGCTGGGGCAGCCGCGGCGGCTGCGGTCACCAGTGCCGCGGCGCAGGCCACGGCGAGGGATGCGCGTACCATGTTCATATCCTTTCTTTCTTTCCGTGGAAGGGCAGCATGCGGCGCAGCGTGTCATCCTTGAGTACGAAGTGATGCTTGAGGGCCGCGGCCACGTGCAAGGTCACCACCGCGCCCAGGGTCCACGCCAGTGTCTCGTGAGTAATCACAAACGCGTCGTACAGCGGCTTGCTCTTGGGCACCAGGTCCGGCAGCTGAATGAACCCGAACCAGCTCACCGGGAACCCACGGGCGGAGGACATCATCCATCCTGACAGCGGCATGGCGAACAGCAGCACGTACAACGAGGCGTGGGTGAAACGCGCCAGGAACCGTTCGTACGGTTTGAGGCCGTCCGGCAGTTCGGGGGTGTAATTGAGCCATCGCCACAGCAGGCGCAGGATGACGAGCGCGAGAATAGTGATGCCGAAGGACTTGTGCCGTGCGAGCAGCGTGAGCTTGCGCATGCCGTTCGGCAGATCATCCGCCAGGTATGCAAGGGTGACCTGCACGATGATCAGGACGACGACGGTCCAGTGCAGGAGCTGGGAGACGCTCCCCCAGCGGCGCACGGTGTTTTGAATGGCCATGGGCCGTAAGCTTATGCATGTGACGGCGCCTTGCCTACTGCGGATGTTGGCGGCCGGGTTCCTCGGCGCGCTGCTCACCGGGTGCCCGGTGCGGACGCCGCCTCCCGCCCCGCAGCCCGCAGTCCCGGCCGCCCCGCAGGCGCCTGCCGAGGCTCCCGCAGCGCACCTGGGAAAGCCCTATGAGATCGTGCCGCAGGAATCGCTGCTCACGATCCTCGTGTTCCGCGCCGGCACGCTGGCCAGCGCCGGGCACAACCACCTCATCGCCTCGCATTCCCTCAGCGGAACCATTTACGTGCCGCCGGAGCTCGCGGCGGTGAGCTTCGAAGTGCATGTCCCGCTGGCCGACCTGACGGTGGACGAGGACGCGCTGCGCGCGGCCGAAATGAACCGTGACTTTCCGCCGGATGTGTCCGACGGGGCGAAGGAGGGCACACGCCGCAACATGCTGGGCAGCGCGTTGCTCAACGCCGCAGACTACCCGCAGATCACCCTGCGTGCTTTGAGCGTTGCCTCCGCGGCGGACAACGCCGCGGCGGGTGGCGCCGCTGCCGCAGGCCCGGCCACGGGTCTGGTGCAGGTGCGCATGCAGGCCGAGGTGCGCGCCGAGCAACGCATCCTGGTCGTGCCGGTGCGCTACGAGAGCCGCGATGCAACCGTCATCGCCTCGGGCGAGTTGCCTTTGCGACAGACGAGTCTCGGACTGGCACCCTTTTCAGCCATGCTCGGCGCGCTGCAGGTGCAGGATGAGATGCGGGTGCGGTTTCGCATCGTGGCGCGCGCGGCGCACTAGTCCATCGGCCGAAATCGCTTCGAAGCGATCTCGGCGGACAGCAGCTCCGCTGCGGCAGCTCGAGTTATTTCTCGCCCATCTCCGCCAGCAGCTCGTTGGCCTTGTACACCTTGCGCAGCGCCTCGGCGATGATCTGCGTGTCCACCGCGACGGAACGGTTGAGCTTCGGGTCAAACCAATAGTCGCCGGCGATCGAGTGAATGTTGCCGTCGAATATGAGACCCACCAGGCGCCCCTTGGTGTCGATGAGGGGGCTGCCGGAATTGCCGCCGGTGATGTCGTTGTTGGTCGAAAGATCGAAGCGAGTCTGGGGATCCAGCTGCTCCTTCACCGCCAGCCAGCTGTCCGGGACCTTGAAAGGCTCCTGGCCGGTGGCGCGCTCGAACAAGCGCACCGTGTGCGTGAACGGCTCGACATCGTGGGCGCCTTCGCGCCAGCCCTGCACGGTACCGAAGTTCAGGCGCAGCGTGAAGGTGGCGTCGGGCGCAACCGTGGTGCCATAGACCTTGAAGCGCACGCGGGCGATTTTCTGCGCCGCAGCCTGCTCCGGGGCTTCCACTTCGTCCTCCTGCTGCTTGCGCACCGCGCGCGCCTCGGCATCAACCTCGCGTGCGAGCTCGATCATCGGGTCGTGCGAGGCGTCGATCGCCGCCTGGCCGCCGTCCCACAGCTGCTTGCGCAGCGCCGGGTCCGCAAGCTTCGAGCCGTCCACCGCGCTCGCCGCGAGCGTGTCCGGGGAGTCCTTCGACAGCAGCTGCCGCACCACCGGCGCATCCGGTCCCAGCCACTCGCGCATGCGCTCGAGTGAAAACGACAGCGTGAGCTTCTCCAGCTGCGGGTACACCGGCACCGGAGCCAGCAGGCGCTGTTGCACGCGCGGCAGGGCCGTCTCGCGGTACTCGTTGAGGCGCTCGGTGTTGGCCTTGGGGCGTTCGGCCGCAGCACGCACCAGCGTACGCGCGTAAGCAAACAGACGGCTGTTGAACCCCGCCCCCTGGGAGAGGAACGTGAAGGGCAGCGACAGTTCCCGGTCACGCAGCTGCGCGCGGGCGATGTCGGCCCACGGATCGCCGCTGCCGGCGAGCGCAGGATCGGCGGCGATTTTCGCGCGCAGCGCCATTTCCTCGGCGCGCTTGCGCTGCATCAGCCGGTCATCGAGCAGCGCGTCGAGCTGGTTGCGCCGCACCTTGATGACATTCTCGAGGCTGTTCAGCGGGTCCTCGACGATGCGGTTCGCCTCCGCGCCGGTCTTGCCGAACTGGATATAACGGCCGCGCAGCTCCGCGGCGCGCTGCAGGAAGCGCGGCAGGTCCACATCCCGCAGCGTCTGCAGCTGCGACACGGTCAGCAGGCGCTGGGTCGTGCCGGGATGTCCGGATACAAACACCAGTTCCTTTTCCTGCGGTCCCTCGGCACGCAGCGCCAGGAAATCCGGCGTCGTCGCGGGCTTGCCGTCGGCTCCGTAGGCGCGCAGCACCGACATATCGAGGCACCAGCGCGGGAACTGGAAGTTGTCCGGGTCGCCGCCGAAGGCGGCGATGCCGCGCTCGGGCGCAAATACCAGCCGCACGTCGTCATAGCGGTGGTACTTGTAGAGCCAGTACTGCCCGCCCTGGTACAGATCCACCGACTCGCACTTGAGCGCGCCGCCCGCGGCCGCCTTGCTGGACTCTTCACAGGTCTGCTCGAGCCGCGCGAGTGTCTTCTTACGCGTCTCGTTGGCCGCCTTGTCGCCGAGCCCATGGATCGCCGCCGCTACCTGCGCGGAAACGTTCTCCATGCCCACCAGCACGTCGGCGACCTGCCCGCCGCATTTCAACTCCTTGTCGCGGCTGCGGGCGATGAACCCGGCGCGCACCAGGTTCTGCTCGCCGGTGGAGTGCTCATCGAGGCAGGCTTCCGAGCAGTGATGGTTGGTGAGAATCAACCCCTGCGGGGAGACGAAGGAGGCGGTGCAGTTCGACAGGCGCACCGTCGCCGTGCGCACCCGATCCAGCCACGCGGCGTCGATGTCGGCGCCGTGCTCGCGTTTGAGCAGTTCGCGTGGAAAATCATGGAAGGTCCACATGCCGGCGTCACTGAATGCCGGCGGGGAACTGAGCAAAGCGAGCAGGACCAGAGGTAAGAGGCGGCGCATGACTGCAAGTCCTTTCGGCGGTTTGTTGTTCTAAGGGGCGCGATTATGCGGCAAATTCCGGCTGCTTAGTCTTCGCCCTGCAGCAGCAGCAGCGAAGTGCCGTCCGGGCCTTCCAGCAGGGCGTTCCCGTCGGCGTGCAGGCCGCGCGGCGGGGGCGACATCTGCACCCCGAGTTCGCGCAGCCGTTCGATGCGCGCCGCCATGGCGGCGCTGCGGAACACCAGCATCGGGCGGTCGAACGTGCGCGGGTGGTGAAAGGTGATGTCGAGGGTGTCGCTCGTGAGCGGCAGGTGCGCGTATGGCTCCTGTGCCTCATCGGCAGCCACGAACCCCAGCGGCTCCCAGAAGGCCTGCGCCGCCCTGAAGTCGGCGGCCGGCAGGCTCACTTCGGCGAACTCGCCGAGGAGCGAAACATCGGCGGGCGAACGCGCGGTGGGCGAGTATTTGCGTGCCTCCAGCACCGTGACCGCCTGGCCGAAAGGATCGTTGAAGGCGATCTCGTTGAACACGTCCTCACCGGTGAGGCAGCGGGTGAGTTCGATTCCCGCGGCAGCGAAAGCCGGCACGCTCTCGCCCACGCCCGGGCGCACGAAAGTCAGGGCGGGAGTGGGCGCGCCGCTGTGGTGTAACCCCAGGTGCAGCCGGCCATCGCTCAACACAGCGTACGGATGCGTCACCGCATCGCTGGTGGCGGCCTGCGTGAACCCCAGCCGTTCATAGAACTCGATGCAGGCCCGTATATCCTCAGTAGCGACGCTGAACTCGTGAAAGCGGCCGACGAGAGGCAGAAGTGCGGCCACGGTCAGCCGCCCGTCGCGGTCGTGCCGCGGGCATGCCGGCCGATCAGCTGCGCCAGGCACAAGGCGTGGCCGGTGCTCGCATTCAGCGCCGGCACATAGTCGTAGCGCTGCCCGCCGGCGCCGAGGAACACGCCGCGGTTCTGGATGGCGATCTCCTCGAGCGTCTCCAGGCAGTCCACGGCAAAGCCCGGACACACCACCGTCACCTCGCGCGCACCCAGGCCCGGCAGGGCGGCGAGCACGCTGCTCGTATAGGGCTTCAGCCACCCCGCAGGACCAAAGCGCGACTGGAAACTCACGCTCCACTGACCTGCCGCGAGTCCGAGCGCCTGCGCCAGCAGCGCCGCCGTTTCCCGGCACTCATCGTAGTAGGGGTCCCCCTGGCGCACCCGGCGCTCCGGGATGCCGTGGAACGACATCAGGAGGTGCGCCGTGCGGCCGTGCGTGCGCCAGTGCTCGGCGACGCTTGCGCGCAGCGCCTCGATGTAAGCCGGGTCATCGTGGTAATGCTCGACGAAGCGCACTTCCGGTGTGTACTCGCTGCGCTTAAGTTCAGCGCTGACGTGGTCACTCACGGCGCCGGTGGTCGCGCCGCAGTACTGCGGAAACAGCGGCAGCACCACCAGCCGCCCGACGCCGCCGACGCGCAGGCGCGCCAGCGCCGCACCCACCTCCGGTGAGCTGTAGAGCATACCAACCTCGACCGCGGGCGCCGCCGTGACCCCGCGCGCCAGCGCGTGCGACAGTTCGTCGCGCAGCCCGAGCGTGAGCTCGCGCAGCGGTGAACCGGAGTCGCGCCAGATGCTTTGGTAGCGGCGTGCGACCGCGCGCGGCCGAAACGGGAGGATCAGCAGGTGCAGCAGCGGCAGCCACAGCGCCCGCGGCAGGTCCACCACCCGGGGGTCGGCGAGGAAGCGCGCCAGAAACGCGCGCACGGCGGGCGCGCTCGCGGCATCGGGCGTGCCGGAGTTGACCAGCAGCACGCCGGTGCGCGCGGCGTCCTCAGCCAAGGCTGACACAGAGGAACTTGATCTCGGTGTAGTCGAGGATGCCGTACTTGGAGCCTTCGCGGCCGATGCCCGATTCCTTCACGCCGCCGAAGGGCGCCACTTCGGTCGAGAAGATGCCGGTGTTGAGTCCCACCATGCCGTACTGCAGCGCCTCGGCCACGCGCCAGGAGCGCGCCAGATCGCGGGTATAGAAATACGCCGCGAGCCCAAACTCGGTGTCATTCGCCATGCGGATGGCATCGGCCTCGGTGTCGAAGCGGAACAGCGGCGCCACGGGACCAAAGGTTTCCTCGCGCGCGGCCAGCATCGCGCTGGTCACCTCCGTGAGCACCGTCGGTTCGAAGAAGGTGCCCCCGAGTGCGTGACGCTTGCCGCCGAGGGCGATTTTCGCGCCCTTGTGCACCGCATCCGCCACGTGCTCCTCCACCTTGGCGAGCGCCTTGGCATCGATGAGCGGGCCCTGCTCGGTGGGACCTTGCAGTCCGTCCCCGACGCGCAACTGTCCGACCGCGCGCACCAGCTTGGCCGTGAAGGCTTCGTACACCGGCGCCTGCACCAGCAGGCGGTTGGCGCACACGCAGGTCTGGCCGGTGTTGCGGTACTTGCTCGCGATCGCGCCGGCCACCGCGGCGTCCAGATCCGCATCCTCGAAGACGATGAACGGCGCGTTGCCGCCGAGTTCCATCGAGACCTTCTTCACGGTGCCCGCGCATTGCACCAGCAGCTTCTTGCCGACCGCGGTCGAGCCGGTGAAGGTGACCTTGCGCACCAGCGGGTTGGAGGTCATTTCCGCGCCGATGACCGCGGCCGACGCGCCGGTGACGACATTCAGCACACCGGCCGGCACGCCGGCGCGCTCAGCGAGTGCGGCGGCCGCGAGCGCCGAATATGGTGTCTGGTGCGCGGGCTTGCACACGAAGGTGCAGCCCGCCGCGAGCGCCGGACCTGCCTTGCGGGTGATCATCGCCAGCGGGAAATTCCAGGGCGTGATGGCGGCGACCACGCCGACCGGCTGACGCAGCACGATGTTGCGCTTGTCGGCCTGGTGTCCGGGAATCACATCGCCGTACACGCGCTTGCCTTCCTCTGCGAACCACTCAATGAAAGAAGCGCCGTAGGCGATCTCGCCCCGGGATTCGGCCAGGGGCTTGCCCTGCTCGGCGGTCATGAGGGTGGCGAGATCTTCCTGGTTCGCCATCAAGAGCTCATACCAGCGACGCAGGATCGCGGCACGCTCCTTGGCCGTCAGCGCCGCCCAGGCGGGGAACGCCTGCTGCGCCGCCTCGATGGCGTGGCGGGTTTCCGCAGCTCCCATGTCCGGGACCGTGCCGATGTTTTCGCCGGTGGCCGGATTCACGACCGGTTGGGTCGCGTTGCCCGCGGCATTGACCCACTTGCCGCCGATGAAGGCCTGGGTGCGCAGCAGTTCCTTGTCACGCAGCTTCATGAGGCGTCACCCCTTAAGTTATGTGCGAGGAAATCCAGCGTGCGGGTGCGCGCCAGCGCGGCGGCACCGGCGTTGAAACTTGCACGCTGGTCGCAGTTGAAGCCATGGCCGGCGCCCTGGTACAGATAAAACACCGCGCGCGCATCGGCGGCCGCCTTCACCTTGTCGACGTCACTCATGGGGATGCTCGTGTCTTCGCTACCGAAGTGATACATGACCGGGCACTTGGGTTTCTGGTCCAGGTAGTTGGCGATCTTGCCGTAGTACGCCACCGCGCAGCTCACCGGCAGCTGGCAGGCGGCGACGTAGGACAGGGCACCGCCAAAGCAGTAACCGACCGTTCCCACGCGCCCGGAGGAGCGCACCACCGCGACGGCGGCGGCCAGGTCCTTGAGCATGGATTCGGGCTTGAGTTGCCTGAAATACCCGACGCCCTCCTGCAACTCCGCCGGCGTGTACTGCAGTTCAATGCCGCGCCGCACGCGATCGAACAGGCAGGGCGCGATCGCGGTGTAGCCCTGGGCCGCGAAGTCATCGGTCACGCCGCGGATATGGGCGTTGACGCCGAAGACCTCCTGGATCACCACCACGGCGCCGCGCGCCTTGGCCGGCGAAGCGGCGAGCCAGGCCTGAAACTCGTGGCCGTCGCGGGCCATGATAGTGGTGTAGTCGCCCATGCTCATGGCATTCTAACCCGCTGCTCGTTCCGCGGAGGTGTCATGCTCGTCGGATCCCAGGTCAGGCGCGTCGCGATCGTCGGTTCGGTAAGAATTCCCTTCGCGCGTTCGTACTCCGCCTACGCTTCCGCCTCCAACCAGGACCTGCTCACGGCGGCGTTTCGCGCCGTGGTCGAGCGCTACCGGCTGCAGGGCCTGCGCCTCGGGGACGTCGCCGCCGGCGCGGTCATCAAGCACTCGAAGGATTACAACCTGGTGCGCGAGTGCGTGCTCTCGAGCGGCCTTGACCCGCAGACACCGGGGCTGGATATGCAGCGCGCCTGCGGCACGAGTCTCGAGGCCGCCATCGACATCGGCAACAAGATCGCGCTCGGGCAGATCGAGGTCGGCATGGCCGGCGGCACCGACACGGTGAGTGATCCCCCGGTCGTCTTCCCGCGCTCTTACCAGCAGCTCATGCTCAAGAGCTATCGCGGCCGCAGCGCCTGGCAGCGCCTGTCGCCGTGGTTTGCACTGCGGCCGAAGCACTTCAAGCCGGTGCTGCCCGCCGTGGTCGAGCCGCGTACCGGATTGTCCATGGGACAGAGCACGGAGCTGATGGCCAGGCGCTGGCAGATCACGCGCGCCGAGCAGGACCAGCTCGCCTGCGACAGTCACCTGAAGGCCGCGGCCGCGTGGCGCGAGGGCTTCTACAGCGATCTGGTGGTCGAGTACCTGGGACTGAAGTCCGATAACAACATCCGCGCCGACAGCAGCGTGGAGAAACTGGCGAAGCTCAAGCCCAGCTTCGCCGCCGACGGCACCCTCACCGCCGGCAACAGCACCCCGCTTACTGACGGTGCCAGCGCGGTGCTCTTGGCGACGCCGGAGTGGGCCGCGGCGCGCAACCTGCCGGTGCTCGCATACCTGCGTTACGGCAAGGTGTGGGCGGTCGACTACGTCAGCGGCAAGGAGGGGCTCTTGATGGCGCCCGCGTACGCGGTGCCGGCGATGTTGAAAGATGCGGGCATCACGCTGCAGGACTTCGACTACTACGAAATCCATGAAGCATTCGCGGCGCAGGTGCTGTGCACGCTCAAGGCGTGGGAGTCACCGGAGTATTGCCGCGACACGCTCGGACTGCCGGCGGCGCTCGGCAGCATCGATCGCAGCAAACTCAACGTCAAAGGCGGCAGCGTCGCCATCGGCCACCCGTTCGCCGCCACCGGTACGCGCATCCTCGGCACGCTCGCGAAGCTGCTCGCCGGCAACGCCGGCGCGAAGCGCGGACTCATCTCGGTGTGCGCAGCCGGCGGCATGGGCGTGACGGCGATCCTGGAGCGCTGAAGATAGCGGCGGGGTGACAACCATGGTGCAATCCAAACCACCCCGCACGGCGCCGGCCGGTTTCGCGACTTTTCGCGAGTTCTATCCGTATTACCTGCAGCAGCACTGCAACCCCATCTCGCGCCGGCTGCACGTGATCGGCACGCTGCTGGCGATCGGCTGCGTGATCGCGGCGCTCCTGAGCGGACGCTGGGCGGTGTTGCTGGCGGTGCCGCTGGCCGGTTACGGGCTGGCCTGGGCCGGGCACCTGCTGTTCGAGCACAACTCGCCGGCGACCTTCGCCTATCCGCTCTACAGCCTGCGCGGGGATCTGACCCTGCTGGGCGAGGTGCTCTCGGGTCGCAGGCGCTGGTAGCGCACACGGCAACGCGAGTGCGCTCATGAGCAGCCCCGGGATCGACCGCGCCTTCGAGCGCCGCCTCGCCGCCCTCGTCAATGGCGGCGCGCCGCAGTTGTTGCAGGGTGGCGCCAAGGGTGTGGAGAAGGAGTCGCTGCGCGTGCTGACAACGGGCGCTCTGGCGGCCACGGCGCACCCGGCGGCGCTCGGCTCGGCGCTCACCAACGAGCACATCACCACCGACTACTCCGAGGCGCTGATCGAGCTGGTCACGCCGCCGTTCACGCACAGCTGGGAGTTGCTGCAGTACCTCCTGGACCTGCACCAGTTCGTCTATCGGCACCTGGGCGATGAACTCCTGTGGGCGACCAGCATGCCGTGCGCCATCCAGCGCGACGAGGATATCCCGCTGGCGCAGTTCGGGCCCTCGCACGTCGGGCGCATGAAGACCGTTTATCGCAACGGCCTGGGTCTGCGTTACGGGCGGATGATGCAGGCGATCTCGGGCGTGCATTTCAACTACTCGTTCCCGTTGCCGTTCTGGGAAGCGTACGCGGCGGTGCGCTCGGCGCGCCGTGTCGACGCGGCTTTCATCTCCGCGAGCTACTTTGAGCTCCTGCGCAACTATCGGCGCCACGGCTGGCTCGTGCTGTATCTGTTCGGTGTGTCGCCGGTGGTGTGCAAGTCGTTCCTGCGCGGCCGTGACGTCACGCTGCCGGAACTGACACGCGGCACGGCCTACGAGCCCTACGCCACGAGCCTGCGCATGAGCGACGTGGGTTACCGCAACCGCAACCAGGCGGGACTGGCGGTGTCGGTGAACAGCCTGGATGAGTACATCCGCGACCTGTCGCGCGCCATCAGCACCCCGCACCCGCCCTACGAGGCGCTGGGAGTCGAGGTGAACGGCGAGTACCGCCAGCTGAACGCCAACATCCTGCAGATTGAAAACGAGTACTACAGCTTCATCCGCCCCAAACGGGTGGCGCGTTCCGGGGAGCGCCCCACCAAGGCGCTGCAGCGCGCGGGCGTCGAGTACGTGGAGGTGCGCGCCCTGGATGTCAGCGCCTTCGACCCGGTCGGTGTGAACCAGAACAAGCTGCGTTTCCTCGAGGCGTTCCTCGCGCTGTGCCTGCTGAAGGACAGCCCGCCGATCGGCGACGGCGAGCAGGGCCGGCTGGATGCGAATCATGTCACCGTCGCCCGGCGTGGACGCGAGCCCGGGCTCACCCTGTGGCGCGACGGGCGCGACGTTTCCCTGCAGGTCTGGGCGCGGGAACTGCTCGACTCGATGGCGGGGATCTGCGAGATCCTGGACCGGGGAGATGCGGCGCGGCCCTACTCCCAGTCGCTGGCGATCCAGGCCGCGAAAATCGCCGACTCCGCCCTGACACCCTCGGCGCGCCTGCTGGCGGGACTCAATGACGGGGAGTCGTTTTTCGATCTGGCGCTGCGCATGTCCCGAGAGCACAAGGCTTATTTCCTGGACCTGTACCCCCCGAACGAGGAGCGCCTGAAGGAATTCGCATCCGAGGCGCACGAGTCGCTGCGGGCACAGCGCGCCATCGAGGCGAGCGACCGCGGAACTTTCGCGGAGTACCTGCAGCGCTATTTCGCTTAGAAAACTGTCGCGTGTTAGCAACGCGTTCAGCTGCCGTTAACCTTAACATAATCAGTCACTTTGACATTCGCTTTTGCGAGTGTGACCCACTAGACTTTATTGGCCGCGTCGCGCTACGGAAGGAGCGACCCGCGAGGGACGACGCACCGGCGTCAACCAACACTAGAAGCAGGAGCGCATCAAATGAAGAGCAAGGGAGCTCAGGAATTTCCGAACGACCGCCGGACGATTACGGCTGCCAACGAGGAATTCAGCGGCGCTGTCAGCGCCGTGCGCGCCGGTGCGCAGGCGCAGTCGGGTTGGGATCCGTACGAGGTGTGGGCCACGCGCGTGAAAGCGCCGGCGCTTCGCAAGCGGGAACGGCAGCGCGATCCCCGCGGCGATAGTTAGCCTTAAACTTAAACGCTGAAGGGCCGGCAATCCGCACGGCCCCGGATACGAAAACAACGTGCCGACAGGCGATCGCCTAAGGCCGCAGCGACTGCAGTTGCGATTTCCAGATCGGGAGGTGGAGCGGCACTTCCTGATGAGCTATCGCGCCGCGGTGCGTCCCTGGATCCGCATGAGCCTCCTGGTCGCGCTCTCGACCGTGCTCGGCTTCGCGATCATCGATCACTGGCTGCTGGCCGGCCCGCGTGTCGGGCACCCGGATATGTGGCGCTTCGGGCTGCAGCTGCCACTGGTGCTGATCATGCTGGGACTCACCGGCGCGCGGCTTTACCCGCGCTGGTACCAGCCCGCGATCCAGCTCGCCGGCCCCCTGTTCGGTGTTGGCAGCGTGTTCCTCGCCATCGATGCGACCCCGGAGACGCTGCCGCTGGTGGCGGCGCGCCTGCTGCTGGCGGCGTTCTTTTTCTACTTCATGCTGGGGCTGTCGTTCAAGGCGGCGCTGCGCACCAACCTGCTGCTGATCGGCGCCTATGCCACCGCGGCGCTGCTCGGCAAGATCGCGCCGATCGTGGCCGCCTATTCCCTGTTCGTACTCTTGTGCGCGAATTTCATCGGCGGCGCCGGTTGTTATGCGCTCGAGTACGCGAACCGCGTGGCGTTCCTCGAGCGCCGGCGCCTGGCGGAGGTTGCCGCCCACGACGGACTTACCGGCCTCCTCAACCGCGCGGCGCTCGAAGAGCAGGCGCGGAGCCTGTGGCAACACGCGCGCCTCGGCGGCCTGCCGGTGTCGGTCATGCTGATCGATATCGACCACTTCAAGGCCTACAACGATCACTACGGCCACCCGGCGGGCGACCGCTGCCTGAAGGAGGTCGCGACGGCGATTGCCGGTGCCGCGCGGCGCCGGCCACTGGATATCGTCGCCCGCTATGGCGGCGAAGAGATCATCGCCATCCTCGTGGGCTCGGATCGCGCCGAGGCGACCGGGGCGGCCGCCAACGTGCTGCGCGCGGTGACGGAGCTGGGCATCGCTCACGATGGCGCGGGCGCACGCTCGTATCTGACGGTGAGCGTCGGGGTCACGACCGTGGCCACGGGCGGCAAGTACGCGCACGACGACGCGGTGCTGCTCGCCGACATCGCGTTGTATTCCGCCAAGAAGCGCGGTCGCAACGCCTGGTGGTACCACAGCGAAGCGGACGAGGACGGCGGCGCCGGCGACCTTGCCGCCGAGCCTGCCGCCGACGGACTGCTGCGCGACGCGGTCTGAGCACAGCGGCGCGTCAATCCCCCACCCGGGGCAGCAGTTACCCGCCAGTAAGCGCTGCGCGCACGGTCCGGCTCCCTTGCGCTTGCGGGCGTGACCCCCGATCCTTCCCACTATGAATGCACTGTCCGTACGAGGGCTCACCAAGACCTACCGCAACGGCGTCCAGGCGCTGCAGGGGGTGGATCTTGATGTGGAGCAGGGGGACTTCTTCGCGCTCTTGGGTCCCAATGGCGCCGGCAAGACCACGCTCATCGGCATCATCACTTCGCTGGTCAACAAGAGCGCGGGCGTGGCGCGCGTGTTCGGCCACGACATCGACCGTGAGCTCGAGGCGGCCAAGGCCTGCATCGGCATCGTGCCGCAGGAGCTGAACTTCAACATGTTCGAGTCGCCGTTCACGATCTGCGTCAACCAGGCGGGCTTTTACGGCATCCCGCGCCCGGTGGCGCGCCAGCGCGCCGAGAAGTACCTGAAGCAGCTGCAGCTGTGGGACAAGCGCGGCGGGATCTCGCGCGGCCTGTCCGGCGGCATGAAGCGGCGCCTCATGATCGCCCGCGCCCTGATGCACGAGCCGCGCCTCTTGATTCTCGATGAGCCCACGGCCGGAGTCGATATCGAGATCCGCCGCTCGATGTGGGAGTTCTTGCGCGAGATCAACGAGCGCGGCACCACCATCATCCTCACCACCCACTACCTGGAAGAGGCCGAGACGCTGTGTCGCAACATCGCCATTATCAATGGCGGGCGCATCGTGGCGCGCGATCGCATGAGTCATCTGCTGCGCCAGCTGCACTTCGAGACCTTCGTGCTCAACCTGCGCGACTCACTCGCGCAGCCGCCGACGCTCGCCGGTTACGCGCTGCGCCTGGTGGATGACCACACGCTCGAGGTGGAAATCTCCAAGGACGAGAACCTCAACGAGATCTTCGCGCGCCTTTCGGCGCTCGGCATCGAAGTCCTGAGCATGCGCAACAAGGTGAACCGGCTCGAAGAGATATTCATGCGCCTGGTCGAGGGGCGCAGCGGGGCCGGCGACGGTGGCGCGACGCGGGCGCGCTCGGCGCTGCCAATAGCCGCGCCGGCGGAGCTGGGACGATGAGCGCCGTGCTGCAATCGCCCGCGCCGCCGGTGAATGTGAACGTGGTGCGCTGGATCGGCTTCAAGACCATCGTCATCCGCGAGTACGGACGCATCATCCGCATCTGGGGTCAGACCATCGTGCCGTCCGTGGTCACCTCGGTGTTGTATTTCGCGATCTTCGGCAGCCTCATCGGCCGGCGCGTCGGGGTCATGGGCGGCTTCGACTACAAGCAGTACATCGCCCCCGGCCTCATCATGATGTCGGTGATCACCAACTCCTACGGCAACGTCGTGGCCTCGTTCTTCGGCGCCAAGTTCGGCAAGCACGTGGAGGAACTGCTGGTCTCGCCGCTGCCCAACTGGGTGATCGTCGGCGGCTACGCCTGTGGCGGGATCGTGCGCGGGGTGCTGGTGGGACTGGCGGTTACGGTGGTGTCGCTGGTGTTCACGCACCTGCACGTGCAGCACCCGCTGATCATCGTGTCGGCGCTGCTCCTGACCTCGCTCACCTTCGCGCTCGGCGGCTTTCTGAATGCGCTGTTTGCCAAGAACTTCGACCAGGTGAACTGGATTCCCGCCTTCGTGCTGACGCCGCTCACCTATTTCGGCGGCGTGTTCTACTCCATCAGCCTGCTGCCGCAGTGGGCGCGCACCTTGAGTTTCGCGAATCCGATTCTCTACATGGTGAACGCCTTCCGCTACGGATTCCTCGGCGTGTCGGACGTCGACGTCGTCATGGCCTTCGCGCTCATGACGGCGGCGGCGATCGTGCTGTACGCCGTGGCCGTGATCCTCATGAACCGGGGCACGGGAATCCGCGAGTGAGGGCGGCGCTGGTGAGCGCGCGCGCGGCGCGCGCCGAGGATGAGGACCTGCCGCCGCTGGTGGCGGCATTCAGCGCCGCTGGCGTGCAGGTCGAAATCGCCGACTGGGACGATGCGGGCATCGAGTGGGCCCGCTTCGATGTGGCGCTCTTGCGTTCCACCTGGGATTACACCCAGCGCCTG
The DNA here is from genome assembly GCA_963793895.1 of uncultured Gammaproteobacteria bacterium. Taxonomy (GTDB): domain Bacteria; phylum Pseudomonadota; class Gammaproteobacteria; order Steroidobacterales; family Steroidobacteraceae; genus 13-2-20CM-66-19. The sequence continues at coordinate 1,398,209 of CAWCBV010000002.1, read as the reverse complement.
CCGGAATTTCTCGCCTGGGCGCAGCGCACCGCGACCCTCACGCGACTGGTGAACCCGGCATCGGTAGTGCGCTGGAACGCCGACAAGCACTACCTGCAGGAACTCGGCAGGGCGGGGCTGCCCGTGGTCGCCAGTGCCTTCGTGGAACCGGCGATGGACCCGCAAGCCGCACTGTCGCAGTTCCTCGCGCGCGAGTCGTGTGCGGAGTTCGTGGTGAAGCCGGCCGTCAGCGCCGGCTCGCGCGACACCCGCCGTCATGCACGCGCGGACGGGCGCGAGGGGCTGACGCACCTGCAGCGCCTGCTCGAGGCCAAGCGCAGCGTGCTGCTGCAGCCGTACCTGCCCGCGGTGGAGACTGCAGGTGAGACCGCGCTCATTTTTATCGCCGGACGCTTCAGCCACGCGATCCGCAAGGGCGCGCTGCTGCCGGCGGGTGCGCCCGCCACGCGGGCGCTGTTTGCGCCTGAGCAGATCACGCCGCGATCCGCACAGGCCGATGAGCTTGAAGTCGCCGAGCGCGTGCTGGCGGCGCTGCCATTCGGCGTCCTGACCTATGCGCGTGTGGATCTCATCCGCGATGCCGCGCACGCCCCACGCCTGCTCGAGCTGGAACTCATCGAGCCGTCGCTGTTCTTCGCGCACGCGCCGGAGGCAGCCGCGCGCCTCGCCGCGGCGACCCTCGCGCTGCGCTGAAGTTCCGCATTGCCGATTTCTTAACATAGTGCATGTTTTGCACTAGTGCAATTAATGCACTATAGTAGCTAATGCCTACGGTGAGGCGTTTCGATCGTTGCCGGATCGAGATGTACTTCGGCGATCACCCACCGCCACACTTTCATGTCATTACCCGAAGTGAGGAGGCTGCAGTGTTCCTGATTGAAACGCTTGCTTGCTGGGCGGGAAGCGCCGATCCGCGCGACACGGCGGAAGCGCTCGCATGGGCAACACAGAACCGCGCCGAGCTGCGTCGGCGGTGGCAGCAATATTCCGAGGAGGAGACATGATGAGCGACGGTAAGACGATCCGCATCGCGATGGTGAAGACCACTGGCGACTACGGGCTGCGCGTACGCTGGGCGAATGATAAGACTATGCCCGTGGATCTGAACGAGCTGGTGCATCGGCTTAAAGGTCTGCGGCCGCTGCGCGACACAAAGGTTTTCGCACGCGCTGTCGTGGGCGCAGGAGGTCATAGCGTGGTATGGCCCGGAGAGCTCGACGTGGGCGCCGGGCGGCTGTTTGAGATTGCTCTTGAGCAGAACGGACATGCTGATGCCGCCGAGTTCATCCGCTGGCGATGGAAGCATGGCCTTAGTCTCTCCGCCGCCGCTGAGGCACTCGGTTTGTCGCGCCGCCAGGTGGCCTACTACGTGAGCGGCGAGCGTGAGGTGCCACGCTATATCCTGCTCGCGTGCAAGGGCTGGGAGCTGTCGTCCCAAGCAGCGGCTTGATGTGTCCAGGCTGCGAGGCTTCCGCTGCGCTATAAATGTGATGTAGCGCACACAAAAACCCTCCTAAGTCTTTGTAGCAACAAAAGTTTCACAATTACGTAACGGGGCTGACGCGCGCAGAACCGAGGCTTACCCGTGCCCGATACGGCTGTCTCACGGGAGGCTCGAGTCCCATGAAAGCGACCGGGATCAACACGGTCATCGCGCGCTTCGACGCTGCGGAATACGGCCTGTGCCGCAGGCTGAACCGCGGTGCCTCGTTCGCGCTGCCGCGCCGCGCGTTCCAGATCGCGAGCCGCCTGGGCGATGGCCCCATCTGGTACGCGCTCATCCTCGCGCTGCCGCTTATGTTCGGGCGCGCGGCGGTGAAGCCCGCGATCGTCATGGCCCTGACCGGGGCGCTCGGCGTGCTGGTGTACGCGCTCTTGAAACGCGTCTTCGTGCGCGAGCGTCCGTTCATCACGCACGCCGCCATCGACCGCGGTGCGGCTACCCTTGACCGCTACAGCTTCCCCTCCGGGCACACCCTGCATGCCGTGTCGTTCACCTGGCAGGCCTGTGCGCACTTTCCGGAACTGGCCTGGGTGCTGGTGCCGCTGGCGGCGCTCATTGCCGGCTCGCGCGTGGTGCTTGGCCTGCACTATCCGTCGGACGTCCTCGCCGGGGCGGCCATCGGCGCGGCGCTGGCGGAACTTGGCACTGCATTGGCTTAAGATCCCAAGCGTGCGATCTGCCTGTCTTAACGCCGGCGCGCCGCGCGCCGCTTCCTGACGCGCGTGCGGGTACTGTTCATCTCCGACGTCTATTTCCCGCGCGTCAACGGTGTCTCGACTTCGATCCGCACCTTCCGCATCGACCTCGCCAACGAGGGCGTCGAGACGCACCTCGTCGTGCCGCGCTACGAGGATGCAGCGACAGCCGCGCTGAGCGAGGAGCCGCAGGTCCTGCGCGTGAGTGCGGCGCGCGTGCCGCGCGACCCGGAAGATCGCCGCCTGCGCTGGGGCGCGCTCACCCGCGCACTCGATGCGCTGCCGCGCGAGGACTTCGACCTGGTGCACATCCACACGCCGTTCGTCGCGCACTACGCCGGCACGCGTTTCGCGCGCCGCGCCGGCATTGCCTGCGTCGCGACCTATCACACTTTTTTCGAAGAGTACCTGCATCACTACCTGCCGATATTGCCGCGGCGCGCAGGCCGGGTGCTGGCGCGCAGCTTTACCCGCTCGCAGTGCGCCCAGGTGCAGGCGCTGATCGCGCCCTCGGAGCCGATGCGCGCGGTGCTCGCCGGGTACGGGATCACGACGCCAATTCACGTGCTGCCCACGGGGCTGGCCGCCGACCGCTTTCGCGCCGGTGATGGCCACGCCTTCCGGGCGCGCGCCGGGGTTGGCGCCGCACGTCCGCTCGTGACTTATATCGGCCGCGTCGCGCACGAGAAGAACATCGGCTTCCTGGTGCAGGTTTTCGTGGCTGTGCTGGCGGCGGTGCCGCAGGCGATGCTCGTGATCGCAGGCGAGGGGCCGGCGCGCGAGTCGCTGCGCGCGCAGGTGGCGGCCCTCGGGCTCGCGTCGCACGTGCACTTCGCGGGCTACCTCGATCGTGACACGCAACTGCTCGACTGCTACGCGGCGGCGGATGCGTTCGTGTTCGCCTCGCGCACTGAGACGCAAGGACTGGTACTGCTTGAAGCCATGGCGCAAGGTGCGCCAGTGGTATCCACCGCCGAGCTGGGCACCCGCTCGATCCTCGTGCCCGGGTCAGGCGCCCTGGTGGTGGCGGAGGAACGCGAGGCGTTCGCCGCCGCGGTGGTGCGGGTGCTCAGGGAGCCGGGCCTGCGCGAGGAACTCGCCAGCCGTGGCCGCGCCTACGCGCGCACCTGGTCTTCGGCCGTGATGGCGCGGCGCCTGAAGGGCCTGTACACGCAGCTGCTCAACGCGCCATTCAGCGCCCGCGCACGCGCCTGAAGCTCAGCGCCGATGTCTTTGGGGCGCGACGCCTTGAACCCCTAGGGTTCTGAGCTACACTTTCTCCTCCGCTTAGACTGCGGGTGCTGGGAGTGCGAGCATGGGCGCAAAGCGGGCGCTGATCGTCGATGATTCGAAGTCAGCGCGCGTGTTTCTCGCCCGGGTGCTGGAGAATTACGACATCGACGTCGACAGCGCCGAGAGCGCGGAAGCGGCGATCGAGTACCTCACGAGCAACCGTCCCGATGTGATTTTCATGGATCACATGATGCCCGGCATGGACGGTTTCCAGGCCGTGCAGGCCATCAAGAACGATCCGCGCACCGCCACCATCCCGATCATGATGTACACCTCCCAGGAAGGGGAGTTGTACCTGGGCCAGGCGCGCGCGCTGGGCGCGGTGGGCGTGCTGCCGAAGCAGATCAAGCCGACGGACGTTTCCAAGGTGTTGTACGAGCTGCACCTGGTGCCGGACCGCCGCAGTCCCGAGCAGGCCAGCTTCACACCTCTGAACCTGCGCGCCGAGGGCGGCGCGACCATAGGTTCCAGGGCGCTGACCGAGTCCGCGCTGCGTGAGCATTTCGCGGAGTTGCGCCGGGCGCTGGTGGCCGGCGTCGACACCCAGACCGATCGCATAACTGCCGAGGTGCGGGCGCTGCTCTTGGAGTCCCTGCCGCCCGCGGCGCCGGCGACCGCGCCGACGCGGGTGATACCGCCCTGGGCGTGGCTGCTGGCGGCGACGCTGCTGCTCATCGGACTTGCGGGCGCTGCCGCCTGGTGGCGCAGCGCGCAACTGCTCGAGGCGGTGCGCACCGAACTCACCCAGCAGCGCGTGCGCGAGGCGACGCCACTGGTCGCGGCCGGCGCCGCCACGGAGGCCGTGAACGAGGCGAAAACCCCCGCCGTTACCGGCGCGCCGGCACCGGCCACGGGAAAACTGCCGGGCACTGAGGTACGTCCGATCATCGTGCCGGTCCCCTATGGCGCGGATGCGCTCGGTGGCGCGCGCCTCGAAGTCATCCGCCGGCTCCTCGATCGGCTCACCCAGCAGAAAGTGACGGGCGTCGTGGATGTCAGGGCGTTTGCCGGGCGCTTCTGTCTGGTCGGCAATGCCATCGACGGCTTTGCGGTGCCGCCGGATGAGATGCCGTTTGCCAAGTGCGACACCGTCGGCAACCCCGCCGATGACTCACTGTCCGCGACGCAGCGTACGCCGCTGGCGCTCGCCAATCTGATTGCCTCGGTGCGCAGCGCCACACACGGTGCGCTGCAGGTGCAGGTGTCGAGCGGGGAGCCGGACAATCTGCGCGCACCCTATCCGACGGTCGCGGGGGACCTGACTGCCGGGGACTGGAATCGCTCCGGCAGTGCCAACAACCGGGTCGAGATCCGCGTACCTTGAACCCCGGCGCGCGCTCCCTCACGCCAACAGCCGACGACGACTTCCGGCCACCCTGGTGGCTCCGCAACCGGCACGTGCAGTCGGTGCTCGCCAGCAGCTTCATACGCCGCAGCCGGGTGGTGCACCAGGCGGCGCCGCTGGTCGCGGCCGAACGCGAGCTGCTGCTCGATTGCGGGGCGGGCGTGCGCCTGCAGTGCTTCGCGTCGAGTCCCGCGCAATCGAACGGCCGGCCGGTGGTGCTGCTGCACGGCTGGGAGGGCAGCGCAGAGTCGCTCTACGTGCTGTCGCTGGCGCAGCGGCTGTATGCGAGCGGCTTCGAGGTCGTGCGCCTCAATCTGCGCGATCACGGCGAGACGCATCACCTGAATCGCGGCCTGTTCCACTCCTGCCGGCTGCCGGAAGTGATCGGCGCAGTGCGCGCCTTGCAGGGGTCATACCCCGGCCATGCCCTGCAGCTGGTCGGCTTCTCACTCGGCGGCAATTTCATGCTGCGGGTGGCGGCCAAGGCCCGCGAGGCGGAACTGAACCTCGCGCGCGTGGTGGCGGTGTCGCCGGTGATCGACCCGCACGTCACCATGGCGGCACTGCAGCGTGGCATGCCGGGCTATGAGATGTATTTCGTGCGCAAGTGGCTGCGGTCGCTGCGCAAGAAACAGGCGGCGTGGCCGGACAGCTACGATTTCGGTGTCCTGGAACGCATGCGCGACCTGGAACGCATGACCGCGGAGCTGGTGCGTTCCTACACCGAGTTCCCGAGCCTCGACGACTACCTGAACGGCTACGCCATTACCGGCGAGCGCCTGGCCCGGCTCACGACACCCGCGCACATCCTGACCTCGCAGGACGATCCGATCATCCCGGTCCGCGATCTGCAGCAGCTGGCCTCACCGCCGGCGCTCGCCGTCACACTCACCCGCTTCGGCGGGCATTGCGGATTTTTCGACAACTTTCCCGGTCCCACGTGGCTCGAGCGGCACGTGCTCACGCTGTTGGGAGCGACGCAGCCGACGCCTGCCGCGCCTGCTGAAACTGAGGAGCTCAGCATGCGCGAGGCGCCTTAGGGTTCGAAGGATCTGTCGTGGCGAGCGATCAACTCATCACTTGCACACTGCCGCCCGCGTCGACGAATCCCCATGTGCTTTTGGCGGCAGCTGCTGGGATTTGTGCTCTGGGTCGGAATCCTCTCGCTGGCGGCAGGCGGACCCGTTGGCGCCGTCCTGTGCCTGAGCCTCGGCGCTCTCACCTTTGCCGATGCCTGGAAATCCGGCATCTACAAGCGCCCCGACCGCAGGACATTCCTGAACATTTCGCCCATGGCATGGGGCATCGCCATGGCGCTGCTCTTAATCGTCGCGTACCCCGCCTATGTTCTTAACCGCAACAAGCTGCGCACCATTCACGGGACCGACGCTTACTTCTGGGCGATGACGATCGTTGGCGCGCTGGTCCTGGGCTCGTTACTTCTCAACATCCTGAACGCCGTCTATCGGGTACAGTGAGGCGCGCTCAGCCGTGTCGCGCGCGCTTCTCCTCGAACCGCACCACCGGCTGGCCGCTGGTGACAGTCACCGCACCCTCGATGAGCGCGCCCCTGGCGATGGCGATGGTGCGCGCGACGATGTCGGCGCGGATGACGGCCGTAGCGGCGACCTCGAGCTTGTCCTCGACGACGAGGCGACCGTCGATGCGCCCGGCCACGACCGCCGCCTGCGCATGGATCTCGCCTTGCCACTGGGCAGTCACAGCCATATGCAGCGCGCCCGCGACGCGTCCGTCGCCGGAAACCGAGCCGCACACGACCAGGGAGCCCGTGGTCTCCAGATCGCCGGTGATACGGCTGCCTTCGGCTACGAACGTCGGCGAATCGCCGATCTGGTCCATGAGCCTGCGGTTGAGGATATCGGCCATTCGCTGCTCCCAATAGCGCTGGCCGTGATCATACGAACCCCGGCTGACTTAAGATGCCGACCATGGTCACATTCCAGGGAGGAAGAGTTGCTCCTGCCGCGCTTCTTATAGCGCTGGCGGTGCTGGCCGCGGGCTGCAGCCGGGAGCAGCAGGACTGGCACTCCGCGGAGAGCGCCGGCACCAGCGAGGGCTTCGGCGTCTTCATCGAGCAGCATCCGCAAAGCGAGTTGGTCCGTCAGGCCCGTGCGCGCATCGCGCAGTTGGCGGAAGACCGGGACTGGCAACAGGCATCGGCGACCGCGAGCCTGTCGGGCTATCAGAAATTTCTCGCCCAACATCCAAACGGCCGCTGGTCGGAACCGGCGCGGATCCGGATCGAAGGGTTTGCGTTGGGCTCAGCGCCGCGTATCACCGCGGAGCCACCGGGGGAGGCCTCACCACTGCAAGGAAACACCGGCGTGCGGCTGATGCAGCTCGCCGCGGCGAGCGCGGCCGCGCGCGATCAGGCGGCGGCGGATTCCGCGAGTGCGCCTGCCGGCAGCACGAATGCGCCGCCGGAAGTCGCGCAGACTGCGGCCACCCTGCGCCGCGCCATCGCCGCGGAAACTCCGCAGGCATCGGCAGTCGCCGTTTCAACGGCGAGTGCGGACAGTTACTCGGTGCAACTCGGGGCGTTCGGCAGCGAAGCGACTGCCGGGGCCGAATGGGACCGCCTGCAAACACAGTTCGGCGCGCAGCTGGGAGGTCTTGAGCCGCACATTGTTGCCGCCAGCACTCCCGCCGGACGTCTGTACCGTTTGCAGGTGCCCACGGATGATGAGGCCCAGGCGCGCGCGATCTGCGCCTCACTCAAACAACAGTGGCAGGCTTGCATGGCGGTGCCAACGCATCGGGAATAGCCACGTTGGACACACCCGGGCCTTAAGGGTGCGCCACCCAGGTGCCGCAACTGACAATTCTGGTCACTGCGCGGTACTGCCACCTATCCGCAACTCATTGTTTATGCAGCGTTTTACGGGCTGGCATAGCCCTTGCTCTTGTTACTGGCAGTTGCGAACAACCTCCCCGTGTTCGCTCCTTGTACGCCGCGATGCGACTTCCCCCGCACGCGGCGTCTTTTTTTCTATTGGGTGAACGGAGGGGAGACGGGGCCTTCGCGTTCGAGGGGGATCGATGTGACGCCCCGCCTCCCTCTCCGGTCATTCGTTGTCAGGCCGCTTGGCCATATTGCTGTTGATGTATTGCAGCTTGATTGCGATGTTGCCTGGTCATCAGTGCGTCTCCTGTTGCCTGAAACCTCGAGTGCGCCGCCACCATAAGAGGGCCGCGCAGCTGCAACAAACGAAAAGAATTGGCCGAGGCATGAAGGGCGTTCACGCGCTGTGCGTGGCCCGGTACTGCGCCAGCGCCCAGCGCGTCAGGGCCTTCACCTGCGGCTTGTGCGCATCCTTCGCCCGGCTCACGAGGTAGTAGGCGTCGCGGGTTGGCAGCTCCACCGCGAACACCCGCACCAGGGCACCAGAGCGAATCCACGAGTCGCACAGCAATGCCGGCACGAGCGCGATGCCGAGGCCGTGTTCGGCGGCGCGCACTACCGCCGACATGGTGTCGAGTTCGATGACCTGCCGCGGCTCGGGTGTTTCGAGGCCCGCCTCTTGCGCCCAGCTGTCCCAGGCGAAGGGGCGCGTGCGGTCGATGATCAGCGGCAGCGTCGCAAACACCCCGCGTCCCAGGCGCGCCACGGCCGCGGCGTGCCCGCGGGCGCAGACCGCGGTCAGCGGGCTGTCGAACAGGCGCGCGCTTTGCAGCCCCTGCGGCGCGCCGTCCGCGAGCAACACCGACACATCGGCCGTGGGCGGATGCGCCACCGGCCGCGGGTCGCGCGTGTCGAGCTGCACATCGATGAGCGGGTGCGCCTCGCAGAAGTCCGCGAGTCGCGGAATGAACAGCTCGTTGGCAAACAGCGCCGGCATGCGCAGGCGCAGCGTCAGCCTGCCGTTACGGCGCGCGACCTGCGTCAGCATCCGGTCGAGCGCGTCGAGCAGGGGCTCCGCCTCATCGAGCAGCCGGTAGCCGGCGGTGGTGAGCTCGAGCGAGCGTGTCTTGCGCTCGAACAGCGCCGTCCCCAGGGCCGCCTCCAGCTCCTTCATCTGGTGGCTCACCGCGGAGGGCGTCAGGCACAGCTCAACCGCCGCGAGCTTGAAGCTGCGGTGGCGCGCGGCCGCGCAGAACGCGCGCAGAGCGCGCAGCGGCGGAGCTCGGGACAAGCGCATCATTTAAGGCATGGAGCAAGTTCCGTGCCCTGCCGGGCGCCGGGACGGAGCGCCATCCTGAGGGGGCTGGAGCTGCTTGCCTGCATCGTGCCAGTGCCCGGAAAGTGCGTGCGCGCACCGCCGCGGTGCGCAGCGTGCATGGCGCCTGCCTGAAACGGTGCGTGCTGAGGCTAGAATGCGGGCCATGGAATTCCGCGACTACTACAAGGTCCTGGGGGTGGAACGCAGCGCCACGGCGGACCAGGTCAAGAGCGCCTACCGGCGCCTGGCGCGCAGGTACCACCCGGATGTGAGCAAGGAAAAAGACGCCGAGGCGCGCTTCAAGGAGATGCAGGAGGCGTACGAGGTGCTGAAGGATCCGCAAAAGCGCGCCGCCTACGATGAGCTCGGGAGCGACTGGAAGTCCGGACAACAGTTTCGGCCGCCGCCGGGCTGGGATGGCGCGCATGCCGGCCAGGCGCGGCGCGGCCGGCCGCGCGCCGGGCCGCAGGGGCCTGATGGAGATGCCGCATTCACCGATGAACAGTTCAGCGATTTTTTCTCTTCGCTCTTTGGCGAGCGTGCGCATCACGCCCCGGGTGGAGCGCGCACGCGCGCCGGCCGCGACCATCACGCGCGCGTGGAACTGGATCTTGAAGAGGCGTTTCGCGGTACCACGCGCACGCTCGAGATGCGCAACCCCGAGCTCAAGAGCGATGGCTCGGTCGAACTGCGCTCGCGCACCGTGCGCGTCAACATTCCCGCGGGGGTTACCGAAGGGCAGCTGGTGCGCCTGGCGGGACAGGGCGAGCCGGCGACCGGCCAGGGCGCGGCGGGGGATCTGTACCTGGAGGTGCATATCCAGCCCCATGCGCAATATCAGCTCGACGGCCGTGATGTAACGGTGAGCTTTGCGATTGCGCCGTGGGAAGCCGCGCTCGGCGCCCCGGTGACCGTGCCGACACTCGGTGGTGCGGTCGAGATGCAGATTCCAGCCGGTGCGCAGTCGGGGCAGAGGCTGCGGCTGCGTGGACGCGGGCTGCCGGGACATCCAGCGGGTGATCAGTACGTGCAGCTGAAGGTGGTACTGCCGCCGGCGGACTCACCACAGGCGAAGGCGCTCTACGAGGAAATGCGCGCCAAACTCAACTTCAATCCGCGCGCGACCTGAAGGCGAGGGAAGCAACATGGCAAGGGTGACCACGGCGGTACTCGAGGCTCACGTACTCGGCGACGGCGACTGGATCGCAGCGGCTGAAGTGTGCGAGCTGTGCAGCATTGATCTGGCGGCCGTGCACGAGCTCGCGGAGCTGGGGCTCACGAGCGCGCGCCAGGGTGTACCGGACAAGTTGCTGGTGCCGGCCACGGCGCTGCCGCGGTTGCGGATCGCCAGCCGCCTGATGCGGGATCTCGGGGTGAATGCCAGCGGTGCGGTGCTGGCGCTGGAGCTGCTCGAGCGCATCCGGCATCTGGAGCGGCTCGCCGGGGACTACTGACCGAACGATTCGCCGCCGTGCTGCAGCCACTCCAGCTCCTCGGGCGTGGTGGCACGCCCGAGCGCGGCATTGCGATGCGGAAAGCGGCCGTAGCGCGCGATGAGCTGGCGGTGGTTTTCGGCCGAGCGCAGTGCACCTTCGAACATTCCCGAGAGTTGCGGCGGAACCTCGCTCAGCAGCCGGCGGTACGCGGCTACCGACTCTTCCTGCGCTTCGCTGTTCTCCGCGTGTTGCAGCGGCATATAGAAGAACAGCCGTTCGACCACATCCAATGCCGCATCAGCCGCCGATTGCATCCCCGACGCCGTCAGCGCCAGAGCCTGCGCGTCGTAGGCGAAGGCGCGCGCGCTGCCGCGAAACATGTTGCGCGGGAACTGATCGAGCACCAGGATCAGACTCAGACGCCGTCGCGGGCCATCCGCCCAGCTGGCCAGAGCGCCGCTGATCGCCTTCTCGAACACCGCGCCGAAACGAACGCGGATCTGCTCGTCGCGCCGCTGACGCATGTCGGAAGGCTCCGCGCCGAACCAGAAACGCATGCGCTGATCGAGCGCGCCGGCGGACAGCGGCAACTGCCCGAACCAGAAGTCACGAATCTTGCGCGCTTCATCCATGGGTTACGGCGTCGGCGGGCGGTCGGCCTCGAACAGCTTCTCGAGCTGCTGCGCGGCTTCGCGTGAGGTGGCGAGGAACTTCTCGTCATCGTCCTTGACCTGGTACTGGGCCTCGAGCGTCGCCTCGTCGGCCTGGCGGAAGCGGCGCACCGCCTCGCGCGCGCCGGCCGTTGTTTCTCCGAGTGCCTCGAGCACCGCAATCGCCATTTCCAGGCTCGAGCCGTAGGTCTCGCGGATCAGGTTGGTGACGCCCGCGTCCTTGAGCGCGAAGGCATGCTGGCGGTTGCGCGCCCGGGCAAACACCTTGAGGTGCGGGAACTGCTCGCGGGCCAGTATCGCGGTGCGGATCGAGGCGTCCACGTCATCAATTGCGAGCACCAGGATGCGCGCGCTTTCTGCGCCGGCGGCGCGCAGCAGGTCCAGGCGCGAGGCATCGCCGTAGTACACCTTGTTGCCGAAGCGACGCACGAAGTCGACGTGCGTCTGGCTGCTGTCGAGCGCGGTGAATGGCACGCCCTTCACGCGCAGCACCCGGGCCACGATCTGCCCGAAGCGGCCGAAGCCGGCGATGATCACCGGGATGTCATGCTCATCGATGGCGTCGAAGGGCCGCACAGGTGCGCTGTGCGAGCGCCTGAGCGCCTCGTGCGAGAGCTGCAGCAGCGGCCCCAACATCATCGACAGCGTTACGGCCAGCACCAGCAGATCCGCGATCCGTGTGTCGAGAATATGCTGGCTGGCCGCGAGCGTGAACAGCACGAATGCGAACTCCCCGCCCGCGGGCAAGGCAAAGCCCAGGCGCCAGGCCGAGTCCGGGCGCAGGCGCGCGGCCCGAGCCAGTGCGGTCACGGTGAGCACCTTGATCACGAGGAAGCCGGCGGTGAGCGCCAGCAGGGTCAGCGGCTCTGACCTGAACAGACTAAGGTTCGCCGTCATGCCGACCGCGACGAAGAACAGGCCGAGCAAGAGGCCCTTGAAGGGTTCCAGGTCCGCTTCCAGCTCGTGGCGGAATTCACTGTCGGCGAGCAGCACGCCGGCGAGAAACGCGCCCAGCGCCATGGACAGCCCGACGAGATTGGCCAGCAGCGCCGTGAGGATCACGGTGAGGAGGGCGGCCGCGGTGAAAACTTCCACCACCCGCGCGCGGGCGACCACGCGCAGTGCCGGCCGCAGGAGCAGGCGCCCGCCGCCGATGATGACCACCGCAATCACCGCCACGAGTTTCAGCAGCGGCACCCACCAGGCTCCGGTAGCGTGGGCGTGTTCGAGCGGTGACAAGAGCGGCAGTACCGCGAGCACCGGCAGCACCGCGAGGTCCTGGAACAGGAGGATCCCGAAAGCCGCGCGCCCCTGCTGGGTCTTCAATTGGCCGCGCTCGGCGAGCACCTGCAGCACGAGGGGAGTCGAGGACAGGGACAGGCCGAAGCCGATGATCCCCGCTGCGATCGGTGCGGCACCCAGTGCCCAGGCGGCCAAACCTAACAACGCCGCGCACAAAAGCACCTGCGCCGCGCCGAGCCCGAACACCACCCGCCTCATGACCCACAGCCGGGTCGGCTGCAGCTCCAGCCCGATGATGAACAGCAGCAGCACGATGCCGAACTGCGAGACCTGCAGGATGCGGCCGACTTCCCCGATGAGGTTCAGCCCCCAGGGGCCTATCGCAAGGCCGGCGGCGAGGTAGCCGAGGATCGAGCTTAAGCGCAGGAAACGGAACAAGGAGACCGCGATGACGGCGGCGGCCAGGAGGATCGCGGTCTGGGCAAGGGAGATCATGGTGAGAGCGAGGAGATTCTGGCAGATCCTTGAGATTCCCGCGCCGCATCCCCATGCCTTGGCGGATGCTGGAAAGTGAACCGCGGCCGGACGCGGCGCCGACCGATCCATCCATCGAGCCGCTTGATGCGTACTCCGCCGCCGTGGTCGGCGCCGTGGCCACGGTTGGGCCCGCGGTGGTCAGTGTCTACGTCGGCGGTGCGGAGCAGGCGGCGCGCGCCCGCGGTGGCGCGGGCTCCGGAGTGGTGGTGACTCCGGACGGCTATCTGCTCACCAACGAGCACGTCGTGCAGAAGGTAAGTGAAGCACGCGTCACCTTCGTCGACGGCCGCAGCGTTTCCGCGGTCGTCACCGGGCGCGATCCCGCGACCGACCTCGCCGTGCTGCGCGCCCAGGCGGGCGCGCTGCCTTACGCGCGGCTCGCGGGCCCGCAGCCCCTGCGACCCGGTCAGCTCGTGGTCGCCGTGGGAAATCCATACGGGTTCGAGTCCACGGTATCTGCGGGTGTAGTGAGTGCGCTGGGACGATCGCTGCGCAGCCGGGCCGGCCGGCTCATCGAGGGCGTGGTGCAACACAGCGCGGCACTCAATCCCGGCAACTCCGGCGGCCCGCTCGTGGATGCAACCGGCAGGGTCGCCGGCATCAACACCGCCATCATCGCCATGGCCCAGGGCATCGGGTTTGCGATCCCGGTCGCCACGGCCCAATGGGTACTCACCGAGATCCTCACCCAGGGACGGGTGCGCCGCGTCTGGCTTGGCGTTGCGGCGCGGGATCGGCCGCTCGACCTGCGCCTGGTGCGCGCCCTCGGCCTTACCGCGGCGCGTGCCGTGGAGATCCTGTCGCGCGAACCTGAAGGACCGGCCGCCGCGGCGGACCTGCGTCCCGGGGACCTCATTGTCAGCGTGAACGCTCAGTCGGTCGATGGCGTGGATGCGCTGCACCGGGCCTTAGGTAGCGTGCCGCCGGGAAGCGAGCTGCAGCTTCAAATCGTGCGTCGCACGCAGCGCTTCACGGTGTCGCTGACGGCGCGCGAGCCGCCCTAGTCTGGTACCGTCTCGCGCGGCCGTTGATCAGGCTTGCAAGAGCCTCGCGGGCCGGTATTATCGAACGCATAGTGACGGTGTAAGACGATCGCGGACCCCCAGCGGGTTTTTTTGAAAGATCGTCTCCCTTCCGAACGGTATTGGCGTCAGCTGCGATTCCTTAAGGGCTTTTGCTCACGGGTTTCGCGCACCTGCCGCGCGCGTAAAACCCGAAGGCCCTCACCATGCACGTTCCGCACCCGGGACTTTTCAAACACGCCTACGAGCGCGACAGCTGCGGCTTCGGTGTGATCGCGAACCTCGACGACACGCCGAGCCACGCCCTGGTGCGCACCGCCATGACTTCCCTGAGCCGCCTCACCCATCGCGGCGCGGTCGCCGCGGACGGCAAGACCGGGGATGGCTGCGGCCTGCTCCTGAAGACTCCGGTGGGGTTCCTGCGCGCCGTGGCGGCGGAGGCGGGAATTGAACTTGGCGGCCGCTTTGCCTCTGGATTGGTATTCCTGTCGCGCGAGAGCGAAGCGGCCCGAGTCGCCCGCGACACGCTGGCGGCGCAGCTCACGGCACAGGGCCTGAGCCTTGCCGGCTGGCGCGCGGTGCCGGTGGATCCCGCCGCGTGCGGTGCCGAGGCGCTGAAGTCGCTGCCGCTGATCGCGCAGGTGTTTGTGAACTGCCCCGCCGGGGTCGACGAGGGCGCGTTCAACCGGCTGCTCTTCATGGCGCGACGCCACACCGAGAAGGCGCTTGCCGCGGATCCGGTGTTCTACGTGCCGAGCCTGTCGGCCAGCACCATTGTCTTCAAGGGCATGGTGATGCCGCAGTATCTGGCGCAGTTCTATCCGGACCTGGCGGATCCGCGGCTCGAGAGCTCCGTGGCGGTGTTTCACCAGCGCTTCTCCACCAACACCCTGCCGCAGTGGCGCCTCGCGCACCCGTACCGCTACCTCGCCCACAACGGCGAGATCAACACCGTGCAGGGCAACCGCAACTGGGCCACGGCGCGCGGTCCCTTGCTGCGCTCGCCCCTCCTGCCGCAATTGCAGGACGTGCTGCCGCTGGTGTCCCCGACGGGTTCCGACTCGCAGAGCCTCGACAACATGTTCGAGGTGCTGCTGATGGGGGGCCTGGATCCGCTGCATGCCATGCGGCTCTTGATTCCGCCGGCGTGGCATGGACTGGATGCGCTCGATCCGGACCTGCGCGCGTTCTACGAGTACTACTCGGTGCACATGGAGCCGTGGGACGGACCCGCCGGTGTCGCGCTCACGGACGGCCGCTACGCCTTGTGCACGCTCGACCGCAACGGTCTGCGGCCGGCGCGTTACGTGATCACGCGCGATCGGCTCCTCACTATCGCCTCCGAAACCGGCGTGTGGGATTACCAACCCGAGGACATCCTCAGGAAGGGCAAGCTCGGCCCGGGCGACATGCTGGCGCTCGACCTGAGCAACGGCACGCTGCTGAGCTCCGCCGACATTGACCAGCTGCTGAAGACCCGCCACCCGTACAAAGCCTGGCTGCGTGCCGGGGTTCGCTACCTCGAGAGTGACCTGGTGGACGCGCGCCTCGCGGCGGAGCCCATGGATCGCGACACGCTCGCGCTCTACCAGAAGATGTTCAACGTCACCCAGGAGGAGCGTGACGACATCATCCGCGTGCTCGCGCAGGATGAGAACGAGGCGGTTGGCTCCATGGGTGACGACACGCCCATGCCGGTGTTGTCACACAAGCTGCGCTCGCTCTACGACTACTTCCGCCAGCAGTTCGCGCAGGTGACCAACCCGCCGATCGATCCGTTGCGCGAGACCATCGTGATGTCGCTGCAGACGCAGATCGGGCCGGAGTGCAACATCTTCGTGCCCGAGCCCGGGCACGCGCGCCAGATCGTGCTCGGCTCGCCGATCCTCTCGCAACGCAAGCTGCGCCAGATCCTCGCCCTCGAGGAAGTCACGCACGAGTTCCTCGACCTGCAGTACGACCCGGCGGAGGGCTTGCAGGGCGCGGTGCTGCGCCTGTGCACCCAGGCGGAGAACGCCGTGCGCGAGGGCAAGCTCGTGTTGCTCCTGTCTGACCGCTATCTGGTGAAAGGGCGCCTGCCGGCACATGCACTGCTCGTCACGGGAGCGGTGCACCAGCGCCTGGTGACTTGCGGCCTGCGCTGCAAGTGCAACCTGCTCATCGAGACCGGCACGGCGCGTGAGCCTCACCATTTCGCCTGCCTCATCGGCTACGGCGCCACGGCGGTGTATCCGTACATGGCCTACCAGGTGCTGTTCGAGATGATGCGCGGCGGCCGCGTGAAGCTCGACTTCGCGGCGCGCCTGGAGCTCGGGCGCAGCTACCGCGCGGGACTGCGCAAGGGGCTGTTCAAGATCATGTCGAAGATGGGGATCTCCACCATCGGCAGTTACCGCAGCTCGCAGCTGTTTGAGATCGTCGGACTCGCGGACGAGATCGTCGATCTGTGTTTCACCGGAACCGAGAGCCGCGTGCAGGGGGCGGACTTCGCGGATCTGGAGGCGGATCTGACTGAGCTCGCGGCGCAGGCCTGGAATCCGCGCCAGTCCGTCGCCCAGGGGGGCTGCTGAAGTACATGCACGACGGCGAGTACCACATGTACAACCCGGACGTGATCGCAGCTCTGCAGGCCGCCGTGATTTCCGGTGACCCGGCGCACTACCGCCAGTACGCGGACCTGGTGAACCACCGCCCGGCGTCCACGTTCCGGGATCTCTTGGCGCTGAAAGTCAGCGCGCAGCCGCTGCCACTTGATGAGGTTGAGCCGGCGGAGAATGTGCTGGCGCGCTTCGACAGCGCCGGCATGTCCCTGGGGGCCCTGTCACCGGAGGCACACGAGGCGCTCGCCATCGCCATGAACCGCCTCGGCGCGCGCTCCAACTCCGGCGAGGGCGGCGAGGATCCGGCGCGCTATCGCACCGAGAAGAACTCCAAGATCAAGCAGGTGGCTTCGGGGCGCTTCGGCGTGACGCCCGAATACCTGATCAATGCCGAGGTGCTGCAGATCAAGATCGCGCAGGGCGCGAAGCCCGGCGAGGGCGGACAGCTCCCCGGGCACAAGGTCAACGACATGATAGCCACCTTGCGCTTCGCCCGGCCCGGAGTCGGTCTGATCTCCCCGCCGCCGCACCACGACATCTATTCCATCGAGGACCTGGCGCAGCTGATCTTCGACCTGAAGCAGGTGAACCCGCAGGCGCTGGTGTCTGTGAAGCTCGTGGCAGAACCGGGTGTGGGCACGGTGGCCGCGGGGGTCGCCAAGGCGTACGCCGATCTCATCACCATCTCCGGCTACGACGGTGGCACCGGCGCAAGTCCCCTGTCCTCGATCAAGTACGCCGGCACGCCCTGGGAGCTTGGGCTCGCCGAGACGCACCAGACGCTGCGCCTGAACGATCTGCGCCACCGCGTGCGGCTGCAGGCCGATGGCGGGTTGAAAACCGGACTCGACGTGGTCAAGGCCGCGATCATCGGGGCCGAGAGTTTCGGCTTTGGCACCGCACCGCTGGTGGCTTTGGGGTGCAAGTACCTGCGCATCTGCCATCTCAACAACTGCGCGACTGGAGTGGCGACCCAGCACAACGTGCTGCGCTCGAAGTACTTCACGGGCCTGCCGGAGATGGTGATCAATTATTTCCGCTTTGTGGCCGAGGACGTGCGCGAGATCCTGGCCGCGCTCGGCGTGCGCACGCTGGCGGAGGTGATCGGGCGCACCGATTATCTGCAAGTACTCCCCGGAGCGACGTTGAGGCAGCGCAAGCTCGACCTGACACCGATCCTTTCGACCGCGGGACTCGCGGCTGACGTGCCGCAGTACTGCAGCACGCCCTCCAATGTGCCCTTCGACAAGGGCGAACTTGCGGAAACGATGGTGCGCGACATGGCGTCAGCAATCGCGGCCAGGGCCGGGGGTGAGTGGCATTACGAACTCAAGAACTATCACCGCTCGATCGGCGCGCGCGTTTCCGGGGAAATCGCGCGCCGCTGGGGCAACTACGGCATGCAGGACGCGCCCATCACCGTGCGCTGCAGCGGCAACGCCGGCCAGAGTTTCGGGGTGTGGAACGCCGGCGGCCTGCACCTGTATCTGGAGGGCGACGCCAACGACTACGTCGGCAAGGGCATGGCCGCGGGCCGGATCGTGCTGCGTCATTCGCGCCGCGCGCAATTCGTCGCTAAAGACACCATCATCATGGGCAACACCTGCCTGTATGGGGCCACCGGTGGCGCGCTGTATGCCGCTGGCGTCGCCGGCGAGCGCTTCGCGGTGCGCAACTCCGGCGCGCTCGCGGTGATCGAAGGGGCCGGCGATCACTGCTGTGAATACATGACGGGAGGCGCGGTGTGCGTGCTGGGGCGCACCGGGGTGAACTTCGGCGCCGGCTTCACCGGCGGCTTCGCCTACGTACTCGATCTGGAGCGCAATTTTGTCGACCGTTACAACCACGAGCTCATCGACATCAGCCGCCTGCATCCGGAAGCGATGCAGTCGCACGTGCAGCACCTGGAGGCGCTGCTGGATCGGCATGTGACCGAGACGCACAGTGTCTGGGCCCAGGAGATTGCCGGCGACCTGCGCACCTTCCTGCCGAAATTCTGGGTGGTGAAACCCAAGGCCGCCTCGATCGACTCCCTCATCGAGAACCTGCGGCGCGCAGCTTAAGGGCGCGCACGCAAGCTTCATGGCCGACAAGAACCTGCAATTCCTCGACATCCCGCGCGCGGATCCCGCCAAGAGCGCCGCGGAGACGCGCGTGCAGTCCTTCCGCGAGATCTACGCCTCCTACGACGCGCCGGCGGCGGCCCAGCAGGCCGGCCGCTGCCTCGCCTGCGGCAACCCTTTTTGCGAGTGGAAGTGCCCGGTCCATAACTACATTCCCAACTGGCTGAAGCTCATCGAGGAGGGCAACCTCTTCGAGGCGGCGGAGTTGTCCCACAAGACCAACTCGCTGCCGGAAGTGTGTGGCCGCATCTGTCCGCAGGATCGGCTGTGCGAAGGCGCGTGCACGCTCAACGACGGCCTGGGCGCGGTCAGCATCGGCTCGATCGAGAAGTACATTACCGACGAGGCGCTCAAAGCCGGCTGGAAGCCCGACATGTCGCACGTGCTCCCCACCGGCAGGCGCGTGGCGATCGTCGGCGCGGGACCCGCGGGCCTGGGCTGCGCCGACATCCTGGTGCGCAACGGCGTGCGGCCGGTGGTGTTCGACCGGCACGCGCGCATCGGTGGCCTCCTCACCTTCGGCATCCCGCCCTTCAAGCTCGAAAAAGAAGTGGTGGAGAAGCGCCGCGAGATCATGGAAGGCATGGGAGTCGAGTTTCGCCTTGGGGTTGATGTCGGCGCCGACATCCCCTTCGCGCGGCTGCTGGCCGACTACGATGCGGTGTTTCTTGGCATGGGCACCTACACCGCGGTGCGCGGCGGCTTCCCCGGCGAGGAGCTGCCGGGCGTGCACGAGGCGTTGCCTTATCTCATTTCCAACATCCGCAACGAACTTGCGCTTCCCGGCAGCGCCGGCGCGCTCGTCAGCATGCGCGGCAAGCGCGTCGTGGTGCTCGGCGGCGGCGACACGGCCATGGACTGCAACCGCACTGCCATCCGCCAGGGCGCGCAATCGGTCACCTGCACCTACCGCCGTGACGAGGGCAACATGCCGGGCTCGCGTCGCGACTACCGCAACAGCCGCGAAGAGGGCGTCGAGTTCCTGTTCAACGCCCAGCCGATCGAAATCGTCGGCGCCGATGCCGTGGAAGGCGTGAAGCTCATCGAGACGCGTTTAGGCAAACCCGACGCTCGCGGCCGGCGCACACCCGAGGCGGTGGCAGACTCCGAGCGCATCGTGCCGGCGGATGCGGTCATTATCGCGTTCGGCTTTTTGCCGAGTCCGCCCGCCTGGTTCGGCGATCATGACATTCGCGTGCACGACAGTGGCCGGGTGCGCGTATCTGCCGGCGCCGCTACGGCGTTTCAGACCACCAACGGCAAGGTGTTCGCCGGCGGTGACATGGTGCGCGGATCCGATCTGGTCGTGACGGCGGTGTTTGAAGGCCGTGAAGCGGCGCGCGGGATCCTCAATTACCTGGGCGTGGGTTGAACCGGCTGCCGTAGAATCCGATACGGCTTCCTTGGACCGCTGAGTGTCGCTGATGCCGGAATTCTTACCGCGTGTGGAGATCCTACCGCCGGCGCAAGCGCGGTTGTGGACCGAGCTGTCCGCGGTTCCAGGCGAATTTGTGCTCTACGGCGGAACCGCATTGGCTTTGCACCTGGGGCACCGCCAGTCCGTCGATTTCGACTTTTTCGGCAGCCGCCCGCTTAATGTGTCAGCACTTGAAACTGGAATCGCGTTCCTGGCCGGCGCCAGGATTCTGCAGCGCGAGGCGAATACATTGAGCGCACTCATTGAGCGCGGCGGGCCGGTTAAGGTGTCCTTTTTCGGAGTGCCGAAGCTGACGCGGCTCGCGCCCCCGCTCGTGGCGCAAGATAACGGCCTGCGGGTTGCCTCCCTCCTTGATCTTGCGGGCACCAAGGCATCGGTGCTGCAGTTGCGGGCCGAAGCCAAAGACTACATTGACCTTGATGCGCTCCTGAGATCGGGCCAGGTTGATTTGCCCACGGCGTTGTCGGCGGCCGGCGCGCTCTACGGAGCAGCCTTCAATCCTGAGATCACACTCAAGGCACTGTCTTACTTCGATGATGGAAATCTGCGTGACTTGCCTGATGCCATGAAGCTGCGCCTTGTAACTGCGGCGCGTGAGGTGGACCTGGATCATCTGCCGACAATCGAGAGCCCATTGTCCGATCGGACTTCCGGGCACGAGTTATGAAGTCCATCCCCGTCACCCCGCTCACCCTGGAAGTTGCGCGTCGGATCATCTGGTTCGAGCCGCCGGAAGATGCGCTGGCTCGTCCTGCGCGTTTCATGGCCTACGCGATGACCTATGCGCGTCATGAGGACATGCGGGTCATACGAGGCTACGTATCCGATGATGATTTTCGGGAGGCGCTGGATCTGGCGCCTCCCGGGATCATTGATCCGCGCTCGTGGGCCTACTGGAATTCGAAGATGGGGCGTTATCCCGCACCACCAATGCCGGTGCGGAAAATCATGGATAGCCCTGGTGTCGCAGAGAAGCGCTCGGCGGAGGAAACACGACGGCAGGCGCGAGCCGCGTGGCTGGCGATGAGGCAAGAAGCTCCGGCAATCGATGCGGACGAAGTCCGTCGTCGGGCGCGCGAGGAGTGGTCGGCGAAATACGGGCCAAAGAATCAAAAATAAAAAAGCCCCGCCATCTGGCGGGGCTTCAGCTTCTTCATCGCTTCGCACGACCCGGTGGTTCGCTGTCAGCTCCGACCGGGGCGCGCATTGGATTGTTAGTCCGTGCCGCACCGGCAAGTCGCGTCTTCACGAGCATCTAAACTTTTCCGGCTGAAACAATTGGAGCTGAGGCTCCGGCTTCTATCGCGAGGCCCGCGTGTGCTTCCACGCGTTGTATCGTTCCTGACAACCACAACAAGTTCGCGGCTGCCTTACCCGTGCCCGCGCCGATCCCCGAGTTTCTGTTGTTAATCCTCTACAGCTGCTTGCTGCTAAGACGCATCATCGCGCTTTTCGCGCTGCGCTGCAATAGCCAAAAAACCCTTTAGGTACCGTGGCTTCGGCATCGAATTACACTCATTCCAGCCATGCGTAAGATGTCGCAAATCATCCACAATCTTGTCCTACCGAGGCAAAACGCGCTGGAAATCCCGCCCCGCCGTCTCCATGAAGCGCGTAGCTGCGGCTCGGCTAGAATGCCCGCCCCGTTTGGGGGCCGCTGCGGCGCCCCCGCCCGCTTAAATGGACGCTCATGCTCGCTACTTCCAACGTCGCCATCCAGTTTGGCGCCAAGCCGCTCTTCGAGCAGGTCACGGTCAAGTTCTCCGACGGCAACCGCTATGGCCTGATCGGCGCGAACGGCTCGGGTAAGTCGACCCTCATGAAGGTTCTCGGCGGGGAGCTCGAAGCCAGCGCCGGGGATGTGATGCTGCAGGCGGGCATGCGGCTCGGCAGGCTGAACCAGAACCAGTTTGCCTACGAGGACGAACGCGTCCTCGATGTGGTCATGCGCGGCCACACCGAACTGTGGCAGGCGATGAAGCAGCGGGACCTGATCTACGCCGACGCGCACGCCACGGACGAGGACTACATGAAGGCGGCCGAGCTCGAAGGGGTGTACGCCGAGTACGGCGGCTATGACGCCGAGGCGCGCGCCGGCGCCATTCTCACCGACGCCGGCATTCACGAGTCGCGCCACAACGGCCCGATGCGCGAGGTGCCGCCGGGTCTGAAGCTGCGGGTGCTGCTGGCGCAGGCGCTGTTTTCCCGCCCGGACGTGCTCTTGCTGGACGAGCCGACCAACAACCTCGACATCAACTCGATCCGCTGGCTCGAAGGCGCGCTCAACAACTACGACGCCACTATGGTCATCATCAGCCATGACCGGCATTTCCTGAACCAGGTGTGCACGCACATCGCGGACCTGGATTTTCAGCAGCTGAAGATCTATCCCGGCAACTACGACGATTTCATGCTGGCCTCCACCCAGGCGCGGGCGCGCGTCGAGGCCGCGAACGCCAAGGCCAAGGACCGCATTTCCGACCTGCAGGAGTTTGTACGGCGCTTCTCCGCCAACGCCTCCAAGTCGCGCCAGGCCACCTCGCGCAAGCGAGCGCTGGAGAAGATCAAGATCGAGGAAATCCGGCCCTCGTCGCGCCAGAACCCGTACATCCGCTTCGAGCAGGCGAGGAAGCTCTACCGCTCGGCCGTCACCGTGGAGCACCTGAGTTTCAAGTACCCGAAATCCGAGGAGCTGGTCCTCAGGAACGTCAGTTTCAACATCGAAGCGGACGAGCGCATCGCCATCATCGGTCCGAACGGCGCCGGCAAGACGACCCTGATGCGCTGTCTGGCGGGCGAGCTGCATCCCACCTCAGGCCGCATCGCCTGGGTGGAGAACGCCCAGCCGGGCTATATGCCGCAGGACCCACAGGCCGAGTTCGAGGAAAAGTGCGACCTGTTTACGTGGATGTCCCGCTATACGGGCAAGGCGGACGATGACCAGCTGATCCGCGCGACCCTGGGCCGGCTGCTGTTCTCCGGTGATGAGACCAAGAAAGCAGTGAAGGTTCTGTCCGGCGGCGAGAAGGGCCGCATGATCTACGGCAAGCTGATGCTCACCAAACCCAACGTGCTGTTGCTGGACGAGCCCACCAACCACATGGACATGGAAACCATCGAGTCACTGCAGATCGCTCTGGAGCGTTACCCCGGCACCCTCATCTTCGTGTCGCACGACCGCGAGTTCGTCGGCGCGCTTGCCACCCGCATCATCGAACTGCGCGGCGACGGCAGCATCAAGGACTTCCGCGGCAGCTACGACGAATACCTGACGGCGCAGGGCATCCAGATATAACCGGCCGGGAGCGGTGCGCGCGCGCTCAGCGGGGCAGGCGAATGAGGAAGCGCACGCCCGTGCCGTCGGTGAGGTTCGAGGCCCGCGCCTCGCCGCGGTGGAACTCGGCGATGAGGCGCACGATGTACAGTCCCAGGCCGAAGTGCGGCCGGCTGTCGCCATCGGGGCGCGACTGCCACAGGGACTCGAACAGGCGACCCTCGACGTGCACCGGCAGTGGCGGGCCGGGGTTCTCGACCTCGAGCACTGCCGCGAGCGGCTCGACGGTGAGTCGCACCGTGATGGTCGCGCCGGCTGGCGAGAAATCCACCGCATTGTCCACCAGCTTGTCGAGCATCTGCACGATCAGGTCCGGCGCGCCGTTCAGCGTGACACCTTCCGAGGGCAGCTCGGCGTGGAACCTGCGTTCCGGGAAGGCGCCGCCGTAGGCCGCGACCGCGGACGCGAGCACCGGCACAACATCAAAGTCCACCCGCTCGGCGCTGCCGATCGCCTCCTCGACCCGGGTCGCCGCGCCCATGGCCACCAGAATGGCGTTCAGGCGCTCGCTCCCCTGGCGCGCGCGTGCCACGTACTCGCGCGCCGCCGGGGAGACCTGCTCGGATTCCAGATTGTCCAGCGACGAGCGCACGATGGTCAGTGGCGTGCGGATCTCGTGGGCGAGCTTGCCCGCGAGGGTGCGCAGGTAGCTGGTGTATTCGTTCACCCGCGACAGGAGCGTCGCGAAGCCGCGCGCCACGTCGCCGAGTTCATCGCGGGCGCCGGTTTCAGGAAAGCTCGTGACCAGCTCCGCGCCGGTCAGTGCCGACTCGCTCGCCTGCCGCAGCCGTGCGAGGCGCAGCGCGAGCCAGGCTGCGAACGCGAACATCACCGTGACCGCCGCCGCGCTCGTGATCAGCGCGAAGTTGAGCATGCGGGTGAGCGCGTGGTCGCGCAGGCGGATCCAGCGGTCGGCCGCCTGGGTGACGGCCAGCGTGCCGATGACATCCTTGTGATTGCGATCGTAGACCGGTGCGCTGGATTGAATGAGCAGCCGCTCACCGGGGCGATCGACGAAACGCCGGTAGAGGCGCGCCAGGAGCGGCGACTCCGATCGCAAGGTCCCGGCCACGGGCAAGGCGTCGGCGCGCGCCAGCAGCTCACCGTCGGTCCCGGTGAGCGCAAGATTCAATCCCGGCTGCAGGAACTGCTCCAGATAAGAGCCGAGCTCGGGCGCCGCCACGATCAGGCGCCCGCGCGTATGCAGATCCTCGCTGCGCAGCGTGCCGTAGCTCACCGGCAGGGCGCCGCGCGTATCCCGATCATCCACCAGCACCCCGAACCCCCGGCCGATCATGGACAGCGGCACGCGCAGTTCAAGCCGGTAGCCGTGGGGGGCCGTCTGCCACGCGCCGCGGATCCGCGGCTCGAGGGGCGCGCTGCGCTGCCCGTACTCGCCGATCTCCACCCGCCGGGCGGTCACCGCTCCCGGACCCGTGGCGGCGAAAAACACCTGCTGCTGCGTGCCCTGCGGGTCTTCGTAACCGAGCCAGATCCGGTCGCCGAACGTCGCCGGATCCAACACGTTGGTGCCGGGTGCATCGAACAAGGGATGCTCGTCATGCACGTCGATGAGCACGAACAGCATGCGCTCATACACACCGGTGAGAATCCCGAAGTGCCGCTGCGCGTCCCCGGCGAAGTACTTCCACGCCGCTGGCACCCGCGGCCAATCCTCGGTGTAGCCGTCCAGCAAGGGCGCGGCGCTGAGCACCAGCGGCTCAAGATCGTAGGGACCCCGCTTGCCTGGCACGCCGGCCGGGGCGTCAGCCGCGGCGCTGTTGGCTGGCGCGGCCGCCGGCGCGGCGGGTGCTGCCGGCGTGGCGGCCGGGCCGGTTGGGTTGGCCGTGGTTGTGGCACTCGCCTCTGGCGCATCCGCGGGCGCCGGCGCCAAAGCAGACGCTTGCGCGTCTGGAACATCCGGCGCCGGCGGCGCCTCGCGATACATCAGATCGGTGCGGCCCTGGAGCGAGGCGGCGATGGTCTGGGCGACCGCCTGCAGCGAGTTCACTTCGCCCTCGCGCAGTGCGGATTCCATTTCGCGCGCGTACTGGCACCCTGCCCACGGCAACACGAGCGTGGCGAGGCCGAGCAGCAGCAGCTTCAGGCGCAGCGTCATTCGACCCAGCGATACCCCATGCCGTACGCGGTCTGCACCGCATCGAACTGCGGGTCGACGCCCTGGAACTTGCGGCGGATGCGCTTCACGTGCGAGGTGATGGTGTTGTCATCGAGCACGACGTTAGCGGCGTCCATCAGCTGCTGGCGGTTCCTGACATGGCCCGGATGGCGCGCCAGCGCGTGCACGATCCAGAACTCCGTGAGGGACAGGAGCACCACCTGGCCATTCCACTGCGCCTGCATGCGTTCGGCATCCAGGGTGAGCGCGCCACGATGGATGATGTCGGCGGGAGCGGCGGGCTTGCGCAAGGCGTCGACTCTGCGAAACAGCGCGTTCACCCGCGCGATCAGGTGCGGCAGGCTCAGGTCCTTGGTGAGAAAGTCATCCGCGCCGAGGCGCAGCCCCGACACCGCATCGAGCTCGCTGTCGCGGGCGGTGAGAAAAATGATCGGCAATTCTCCGGACAGGGCGCGCAGCTGCCGGCACAGCTCGAAGCCGCCCTCCGGCTCGTCCTGCAGTGAGATATCGATGATCGCGAGGTCCGGCAGGCGCGCACTGAAAGCCCGCATCGCCTCGGCACGATTGGCATAGCAGCGCACCGCGTAGCCTTCGCGCGTAAACGCCGCCGCGTAGTTGTCACGGATGGCCGGCTCGTCTTCAACAATGGCGACCTGGCGCTTCATGCGAGCCCAAGGCTACAGGCTGCGCGCGGCAGGTGAAAGCGCACAGCTCTCAGCGCCACAGTGCGCCACAATTGCAGCGCGCGACGCCATATTTGCGCCACCGGGTGAGGGTGGGTGGCGTGGCGAAATGTCCCCGTAGCCGGCAACACGGGGACTTCTCATGAGCACGCACTCACACAGATCACACGCCGCCGCTCCCGCACCGGACCTGCTCGCCAACTGGCTGGCGCTCATTGCACTGCTGGCATTGGGCGTCGTCTGGCCGCCCTCCAACACCGCGGGCGCGGTCGCGCGCCGGCACACGGTGGTAACGCAGGCTGCGCCGGCGGCTTTGCCGCGCGCGGCGTGCGCGCGGGAATCGCCCGTTAAAACGCGCTGAAGCCGGTCAGCTCACGCCCGATGGTGAGCTGGTGGATGGTCTCGGTGCCTTCGTAGGTGATGACGCTCTCGAGGTTCAGCATGTGGCGGATGGGGGCGTACTCGGCGCTGATCCCGGCACCGCCGAGCATGTCGCGGCAGTCGCGCGCGATATCGAGCGCCATGCGACAGTTGTTCCACTTGGCGAGCGATACATGCGAGGGCTGCATGGTGCCGGCATCCTTCATGCGTCCGAGCTGCAGCGCCAGCAGCTGCGCTGTGGTGATGCGGCGCGCCATGTCGGCGAGGCGCACCTGGATGGCCTGGTTATGCGAGAGCGGCCGGCCGAAGAGGATGCGGGTCGCGCTGTAGTCGAGGAGCTGCTTCAGGCACGCCTGGGCGGCGCCGATGACACCCCAGACAATGCCGTAGCGCGCCTGGGTGAGACACGACAAGGGTCCCTTGAGCCCCACCACGCCCGGCAACACGTGCTCCTCGGGTACGACGACGTTGTCAAAGAACAGCGCCGCGGTGATGGAGGCGCGCAGCGAGAATTTGTGCTGGATCTCGGGGGCGGAAAATCCGGCCGCGCCTTTCTCCACGATGAAGCCGCGGATGCCCTCGGCGGTCTGGGCCCACACCACCGCCAGATCCGCGATCGCCCCGTTGGTGATCCACATTTTCGAGCCGTTCAGCAGCCAGTCCGTGCCGCGCTTCCTGGCGTGGGTCTTCATGTTGGCCGGATCCGAGCCGCCGTGGGGTTCGGTGAGACCGAAGCAGCCGATCAGTTCCCCGCGCGCCATGCCGGGGAGGTACTTGTGCTTCTGTTCCTCGGAGCCGAACGCCCAGATCGGGTACATGCTCAGCGATGACTGCACCGAGACGAAGCTGCGGATGCCGGAGTCGCCGCGCTCGAGCTCCTGGCAGATGAGCCCGTAGCAGATCGCGTTGAGTCCGGCGCACTCGTAGCCATGGATGGAGGAGCCGAGGAGCCCGAGGGAGGCGAGTTTCGGGACCAGTTCCTTCGGAAAGCGGTGTTCCTCGAAGCAACGCTGAATGACCGGCAGTACTTCCTGATCCACCAGCCGTGCCACGGAATCCTGGACCAGGCGTTCCTCGTCGGTGAGCGCGCCGCGCACGTCGTACAGGTCCAGCGGGTTCAGCGCGACAGGGGCGGAAGCGGCGGCTTTGGCCACGGCGGTCTCCTAGAGGGTACGGTTCCCCGGGTTTTCCGGGGCGCGCATGATAACGGGTCCGCACGGGCGGGGCATCCACGGGCTGAAAAGACAGCGGTGGAACTGCAGCGGTGCTTTGGTGCACCCTGCGGCCATGAAAATCCCAGAAATCCTCATGGTCGAGACGGTGCACCAGCCCGGCAGCCTGGTGAAGGTGCTGCAGGTCATCGCCGACGCGGGGCTCGCCATCGAGCATCTCACCGCGCTGCGGCGCGACCAGGGCAGGACACTGTGGGAAATCACGCTGGAAATGGACGAGGAGGCGGATCGCTCGCTGTATGAGCGCATCGGCCAGCTGCCCATCGCCCGCTTCGTCGGCAAGTCCGACCGCGTCTTCAATCGCCACCGCGGCGGCAAGATCCGCACCGTGGCGAGCCTGCCCATCAACACGCGCCAGGTGCTGCGCGATGTCTACACGCCCGGGGTCGCGCGCGTGTGCCTCGCCATCCAGAAAAATCCCGAGGCGGCGTACGAGTTCACCGCCTTAGGCAACACGGTCGCCGTTGTCACCAACGGCACCGCGGTGCTCGGGCTCGGCAACATCGGCGCCTTGGCCGGGCTGCCGGTGATGGAGGGCAAGGCGGCGCTGTTCGCAGATCTGGTCGGCATAAGCGGCGTGCCGATCCTAATCAACGACACCGATCCGCAGCGCGTCGTCAGCATCGTCGCCGGCATCGCGGAGTCTTTCGGCGCCATCCAGCTCGAGGACTTCGCCGCCCCCGAGTGTTTCGAGATCGAACAGGCGCTGCAGGCACGACTGCAAAAGCCGGTGATGCACGATGACCAGCACGGCACCGCGGTGGTGGCGCTCGCCGCGCTCCTGAACGCCGCGCGCTACTCGGGCGTGGATCTGTGCGCCAGCATCATCGGGCAGATCGGGCTGGGAGCTGCGGGCATCGGGATCGTGCGCCTGCTGCAGGCGCACGGCGTGCGGCACGTGCTCGGCACCGACCTCAACGCGCAGGCCGTGGCGCGTCTTGAGGCGATGGGCGGGGAGGGCGTGACGCTCGAGGCGCTGATGCAGCGCGCCGACATCGTCATCGCGACCACCGGCGTCAAGGGTCTCATCAGGCCGCAGTGGGTGAGAAAGGGCCAGGTGATCCTCGCGCTCTCGAACCCGGATCCGGAGATTGAGCCGCTCGCGGCGCGCGCCCAGGGCGCCGCATTTGCGGCCGACGGTAAGGGCATCAACAACGTGCTGGCTTTCCCCGGCCTCTTCCGCGGGGTCCTCGATGCGCGCGCCCCGCGCTTCACCGATGCGATGCTGATGGCGGCGGCGACTGCGATTGCAGGACTGGCCCAAGGGGATGAGCTGGTGCCAGACCCGCTCGAGAAACAGGTGCATGAAAAGGTCGCCGCGGCGGTGCGCGAGGCTGCGAGCGCGACTGAGAAGCGCGTTAGCTAGTACGGGACGCGCAGGCTGCGGTAGCCCGCCGCCAGCAGCCACAGCGGCCCGATAAGCAAGAACTGCAGGTCCTTGAAGAACGAGGGGCGCTTGCCCTCGATCGCGTGGCCGATGAACTGCCCCACCCAGGCGATTACGAAAATCACGAGCGAAGTCAGCCATAGCGGCCACGGCAGGCGTGCGAGCTCGTGCGTCACGCCCAGGAGCACGACGAAGCCCACGAGCGCGCCGGCGGCGAGCGCCGGGGAGAGCCTGAGGTAGTAGATGAGTGCAGCGGCGGCGCCGAGCGTCGCCCAGTTCAGCCACGGCGATATCGCTGACCAGGGCGCGGGTACCGGCACGCACCAGAGAAATCCCAACACCGACAGCACGATCGGCGGCACGCAGATCCAGTGCAGCCTTTTGTTAGTCGGGTCCTGGTGGCTGGTGCCGTATTCGGTGAGCAGATCGTTGACGCCGCGCATGCCGGGCAAGCTAACGCCAGCTGAGCGCGGCGCGCAAGCTCGCCGCGCCCTCAGGCAGCCATCAGGCCGCGCAGCTTCCCCATGGCGCTCGCTTCGATCTGGCGGATGCGCTCGGCCGACACGCCGTACTTCTCGGCGAGCTCATGCAGGGTCGCTTTGCCTTCGCTCATCCAGCGACGCTGCACGATGTCGCGGCTGCGTGCATCGAGGCGGTTGAGGGCGCCCTGCAGGCGCTCTTCCGACTCGTCCTCGCTGTCCGCGCTCTCCACAACTTCCGCAGGATCCGCGCCCGGTGAGCGCAGGTAGGCCGCGGGGCTGTAGGCCTCCTCTTCGTCCGTCTCGGGCGCCGGATCGAAGGACATGTCGCGCGCCGCGAGGCGCTGCTCCATTTCGGTGACTTCGCCGGGCGTGACGCCCAGGTCACGCGCCACGGCGGCGGTTTCCTCAGCCGACAGCCAGCCGAGATCCTTCTTCATGCGGCGCAGGTTGAAGAACAGCTTGCGCTGCGCCTTGGTGGTGGCGATTTTCACCAGCCGCCAATTGCGCAGCACGTACTCGTGGATCTCGGCGCGAATCCAGTGAACCGCGAACGACACCAGGCGCACGTTCTGCGAGGGGTCAAAGCGTTTGACCGCCTTCATGAGGCCAACGTTGCCCTCCTGGATCAGATCGCCCACCGGCAGGCCGTAGCCGCTGTAGCCCCGGGCGATGTGCACCACAAAGCGCAGGTGCGAGAGCACCAGCTGCCGTGCGGCGGCCAGGTCGTCCTTGGATCGGAAACGTTCGGCGAGCGCGCGCTCTTCATCGCGCGACAGGATGGGAATACGGCTTACCCGCTCGAGGTAGGCGTCGAGACTCCCCAGCGGACCGGCCAATGCCTGGTCGCCTATGCGGGCAACCAATGCGGTTCCAGCAGTCATGAGATCTCCAGTGGCTTGGGTCGACATTCTAGCAGTCGAGCTATTAGAGTGCTAAAGGCGGTGGGAGTTCCCGGACGTGCTGTCCGTTTGTTTTTCATAAACAAGAGCTTGCGCGCGTAGCCCCGGGCCCCGGAATCCCCCATCCGAGGGGGTTGCGGGCCTCCGTTCGGGGCGGACGTCGGGGTTTTTAGGTTAGAGTCGCTATCGGGTCGCAATAACAAGGAAAGGGGGGGTCAATGAACGGCATTTATTTCACCGCGTTGCATGCGCTGTGGCTGCCGATCCTGCTGTCGGCGGTCATCGTTTTCCTCGCGAGCTCCGTGATCCACATGGCGCCGCTGTGGCACAAGAGCGATTTCCCGAAGATGCCCAATGAACCGCAGGTGCTGGACGCGCTGCGTCCGCTCGCCATCCCGCCCGGGGACTACTTCATCCCCCGCGCGAGCGGCATGGATGAGATGCGAACCCCGCAGTTCAAGGAAAAAATGGCGCGCGGACCTGTGGCCCTGCTCACGGTCATGCCCAACGGTCCGATATCCATGAACCGCAGCCTCGTGCAGTGGTTCGTGTTCCTGCTGGTCGTCGGGGTATTCGTCGCCTATATCACCGGGCGCTCGCTGCCGATTGGCACCCCGTACCCGCGGGTGTTCAAGAACGTTGCCGTGACCACCTTCGTCGCCTATTCCCTGGCCCTGGCGGAGCTGTCGATCTGGTACCGGCGCTCCTGGACCATAACCCTGAAGTCGGCCCTGGACGGGGTGATCTACGGGCTGCTCACGGCCGGGGTTTTCGGCTGGTTGTGGCCGCGCTGATTATTGGCGAAAATCGCAGGAAGCGATTTTCGGCGGCACATCGGCTTCGTTTCCGCCGGCCAAAGGCGGGGCTCGATGCACCTCTGCGGCAATCACCTCAGCAGCCGAGCACTTCGGGGCATGGGTGGGCGCAGGGCCTTTGGCCGGCTGCGTCCGTGGGGCCTGCGTCTGTGGCGTGCGTCACGCGTGCGCGGTGTTATGACCGCGGCTTTGGATTCGCACCGAAAGGGTGAGACAGCCTGCCTACCGGGCGCCCAAAAAGTTAAGAGTGCGTCACGCTTGCATGACATAAGGAATGGTCTGATACAGTCACTATCTCAAGTGCTTTCGAGGCGGGCGTGGGGTCGATGAATCAGGGTCGCGGTCTTTCCATCACGGCATTTGCCGCTCTTCTGGTCTTCGCCACCTCAGCTGCGCGCGCCGAGAGCGCCGACGCCGAAGGCGCCGCGGTGCCGACGCCCGTGAAGTACGCCGCTCCACAGGGGGTGCGCTCGAGTGCCGCGCTGGTGCTCGACACCACGCACTCCTCGGTCCTGTATTCGCGCAACGCGGGCGTTGCCATGCCCATTGCCTCGATCACCAAGCTCATGACGGCCCTGGTCATCATGGACGCCGGGCAGCCGCTGGATGAACCGCTCGAGGTCGGCGCCGAGGACCGCAGTTCGGGCAAGGGCTCGCGCTCACGCCTGGCTCCCGGCACGCGCCTCACGCGCGGCGATCTCATGCACCTCGCCCTCATGGCCTCCGAAAACCGTGCCGCTCACGCCCTCGGGCGTTCCTACCCGGGCGGGCTCGGTGCCTGCGTGAGCGCGATGAATGCCAAGGCACAAGAGCTCGGCATGACCACCGCCCACTTCGTGGAGCCGACGGGACTATCGGATGAGAACGTCGCGAGCCCCGAGGACCTGTCGAAACTGGTGATGGCGGCGGCGAAAGTTCCGGCCATCAGCGAGTACTCCACCGACCGCGGCTACCAAGTGCGCGTCGGACGGCGCATGGTGCGCTTCCGCACCACCGATTCGCTCGTGACCCGCCCCGACTGGAAAATCCAGGTGCAGAAGACCGGCTACATCTCCGAGGCAGGCCGCTGCCTGGTGATGCAGACCGTGATCGAGGATCGCACAGTGGTCATCGTGCTCTTGAATTCCTACGGCAAACGCACCCGCGTGGCCGATGCGCGCCGCATCCGCAAGTGGATGGAGGCGAAGCTGACATCGCACGCGGCGCAGGTAGCCGCGACCACCTAGGCCCGCCTTAGGCTTAAGCGCGCGGCTCGATGTCGCGCAGGTGCCGGGCGGCCGAAATCCACGCCCCGAACCACCCCAACACGACTCCCGCCCCGAGCAGAATGCCAACGTCATCCGGCGTCGGCCCGCGCAGCACGTAGCGGCTGCCGTAGAGGCGCGCGAGCGTCGCCACCGGGGCGCCGAGGATCACGATGGCGATGGCGACGATTCCCCAGGCGAGCAGCGCGCCCCCGAGGCCGTAGAGCATGCCGGTGTACAGGAACGGCCGGCGGACATAGGAGTTGGAACCGCCGACGAGCTTGGTGACTTCGATCTCAGCGCGGCGACCCTGGATTTCCAGGCGAATGGTATTACCGATGACCGCGAGCACGCCCACACCCAATAGCGCCGCGGCGATGAGCAGCAGGTGGCGCAGCACCTCCAGGATGGCGTTGAAGCGCATCACCCATTCCGCGTCCACCTGCACCATGTCAACTTCCGGCCAGGCGCTGAAGTAGCGCTTCAGCGACTCGAGCGCCGCGCCCGAGGTGTAGTCGGTGCGCGGGCGCACGTGCAGCACGTGCGGCAGCGGGTTCTCCTTCAGGGCCGTGAGCGCGTCGCCGAATCCGGAGTAGGTGCGAAATTCCTGCAGGCCCTGGTCCGCGGGGATCAGGGTCACGGCGGCGACGTCGGCGCGCTGCTGCGCGGACTGCGCGAGTTGCTGGGCCTTGGCGAGCGGCACTTCGGTCTTCAGGTACACCGACATGTCCACGGCGCTGGCGAAATTGCCGGTCGCCGCCTGGGCGTTGATCACGAACACGCGCAGTGCGGTGGGTAACGCCAGCGCCAGGGCGATGACAATGAGTGTGAGCAGCGTCGCGAGGGGTGCGCGCACGAGCCTGCCCAGCGAGCTCAATAACGCCTGCAGGTGGCGCGCACTCGTGACGCCCAGACTCATCGGGTCGCCACCAGGCTCGGCAGTGAGTCCCCGGCATCGCCTTGCACCTGGCCGTTCTCGAGCACGATCACGCGCTGGCCGAATTCGCGCACCAGGTGCATATCGTGCGTCGCCACCACCACCGTGACGCCCACATCCTGGAAGCGCCGGAACAGGCGCATCACTTCCAGCGACAGGTCGGGATCTAAGTTGCCGGTGGGCTCATCGGCGATCAGGAGAGCGGGCTTACTCACCACGGCGCGCGCGATGCCGACGCGCTGCTGCTCCCCGACCGAGAGCTCCAGCGGCAGCGCCCGCTCCTTGCCGAGCAGGCCCACCTGGTCGAGGGCGGCGCGCACGCGCTTGTCGATTTCCTTCAGCGGGGTCGCGGCCACGGCGAGCGGCAGCGCCACGTTGTCGTATACCGGGCGATCGGCGAGCAGTTTGTGGTCCTGGAACACGACCCCGATGTGACGCCTGAAGGCGGCAATGTGGCGCGCCTTGAGCGCGTGGGTGTTCTTGCCGTTGACCAGCACGTTGCCGCGGGTCGGACGCTCCAGGAGCGCGATGAGCTTCAGTACCGTGCTCTTGCCGGCGCCGGAACGGCCGGTGAGGAACACCATCTCGCCGTTGTGGATGTTGAAGGTGATATTGGTCAGGGCTTCGCGCCCGTTGGCGTAGCGCTTGCTGACCCGGTCGAAAATGATCATGCCGCGCCGGCCCCGTCGGTGAGCGCCGCGGCGAAGGCACGGGCGTCGAACTCGCCGAAATCCTCGGCCGATTCACCGATGCCGATGTAGCGGATGGGAATTTTCAGTTCCTGCGCGATGGCGATCACGATGCCGCCCCTGGCCGTGCCGTCGAGTTTGGTGAGCACCAGCCCCGTCACCCCGACCGCCGCCGTGAACTGGCGCGCCTGGGCGAGGGCGTTCTGCCCCTGGTTGGCGTCGAGCACCAGCAGCACCTCGTGCGGCGCGGCCGGGTCCACGCGCTGGATGACGCGCCGGACTTTCTTCAGTTCCTCCATCAGGTGCGACTGGCTGTGGAGCCTGCCGGCAGTGTCCGCGAGCAGCACATCGCTGCCGCGCGCGCGCGCCGTGGCCATGGCATCGAACACCACCGCGCCCGGATCCGCCCCCGGGAGTTGCGCGGCGAAGGCAGATCCTGAGCGTTCCGCCCACACCTGCAGCTGCTCGATCGCCGCGGCGCGGAACGTGTCCCCGGCCGCCAAGAGCACGCTCAGGCCCTCATCCGTGCAGCGCCGCGCGAGCTTGCCGATGGTGGTGGTTTTTCCCGAGCCATTGACGCCCACGACCAGGATCACGAAGGGTTTAGCCGAGCGCTCAATCACCAAGGGCTTGGCGCAGGGCGCGAGTATTTCCACGATGGCTTCGCGCAGCGCGGCAATCAGCGCTGACGCGTCGCCAAGTTCGTGGCGCGCCACGCGCGCCCGCAGGCCGTCCAGGATCCGTTCGCTTGCCGGCACGCCGACATCGGCACTCAGGAGTCGCGTTTCCAGCTCCTCGAGTATGGCGGCATCGATCGCGCGCCCCTTGAAGAGGTCCGCGAGATCGTAGCTCAGCCAGGAGTTGCCGCGGTTGAGGCGCTGGCGCAGGCGTTTCAGGAACCCGGGGCTGCCGCGCGGCGCTGGTGCGGGTACGGGGACTACGGGAGCGTGGCGGAACATGGCCGCATTGTAGCGGGGAAAAAGCAGGGGCGGCCGATTGGCCGCCCCTTGACGGTGCTGGCGAAGCCTGCGTGCGGTTACGGCTGGATCACCGGGGGCACGTTGACCACGATCTCCGCACCGCCCGAAGCGGCGAAGCTGATGGCTTCACCCTGCATCTCCGCGGTCACGGCGGGCACGACGTCGTCGATGATCGAGCCGTGGTCGCCCTCGATGAAGTTCACGTAGGCGCGGAACCCCCCGGCGTTCACCAGCGCCACGGGCGGCGCCGTGACCGGGGCCGGGATGCGCGTCAGTCCCGCCGGTCCGAAGGTCGATGCGAGGATCAGCGCCTGGGTGGCGGAGTTCGGCACCACCTGGTCGGGCGGGGACGCCCCGCCGCCGACCACCTGCAGAAGATGGATCGGATGCAGGGCGGTGCTCTGCGCGATGAAGTTGATCGGGTCGCCGGAGTCGACCGCGGTCTGCGCGTCGCGGAAGAACTGCGCATACAGCGTCGTGCCCGGCTGCAGACCCTGGGCCTCGAGTCCGGCGTTGATTATCGGTGCGAAGGTCGGGGAGTTCTGCAGCAGCTGAGAGACGTTGCCGCCGGGGCTGGCGAGCGAAGCCGTGCTCACCTCGGTGGACGGAATCAGCGCCATGAAGACCCCGCCCACGATGCCGCCGAGGGAGTGTCCGAGATAGTGCGTCGGCGCGGCCGCAAACGGCTTGGCATTGCCGGCATTGGCTATCGTCGAGTTCGCGATCGAACGCTCAAAGGTGATGAGATCCGCCGCGCCCTCGCGCAGGTTGTCGCGCGCCGTCAGCAGGCTCGTCAGGTTGATGAAGTGCGACCCGGAAGGGTCGATTTGGCCGTCCGGTCCCGGCGCGCCCGTGGCGTTGTTTTCGACATCAAGATCAAAGGTGCGCTCGATGGACTGCCGGGTCGTCGGCAGCCCGAGACCCGCGTACAGCGGGTTGGCGAAACTCGCGTACAGCGGGTCGGTGGTACTCGTGACGCCGTGCAGCGGCAGGTCGATCGCCACCACCGCGAAACCGTTGTCGGCGAACGAATCGGCTACTGCGAGCATGTCCTCGCGGTTGCGCGTGATGCCGTGCTGGAAAATCAGCACCGGCCAGCCGCCCGCCGGGGTGCCGTGCGCGATCACGTATGCCGATTGGGCGTTGGGCACCGTTGCCAGCACCGGGATCATGAGTGTCTGGGTCGCCACCGGCAGCGGGTTGTAGCGCGTGACAAACGTGCTGGTCATGTCGAGCGGGAAGGGCGGCGCCTGCCAGGATGCCGTCAGCGGCGCGCTCGCGCTGAGGTAATACGGAATGGTGAGCACGCCGACGAAAATGTTGGAGTGGCCGGGCAGCAAAGGATTCGCAGCGCTGGTGGGCAGCCCGGTGGCGTTCAGCGTCAGCGCCTGTGGCGCGGTGGTGGCCGAAATCAGTTCCAGCGTATCGACCGTGGATTCGGTCGTGAAGCTGAAGGTCAGCACGATGTTGGCCGGATTCAGGCTGTTGGCCAGGGCAGGGATGCCGGCCGCCAGTGCCTGCGCGATCTGCAGGTGCGCGCCGGTGAGCTGGCACACGCCATTCAGGGTCGGGTCGGTGATGCTCGGGCAGGTCGCCCCGCCCGCAAGCGCGGTCTTGATCGTGGCGTAGTCGGTGTCGGGCACGGCGGCGTGGCCGGAGGTATCGGTGATGCCGTTATTCAGGATCACGAGGTAGCCGTTGCCGGTGGTGCAGTTCGCTCCCAGGAACTGGCCGTTTTGGATGCAGGTGCTCGCCGTCAGGGGATGCAGCGGGGTGATCTCCAGGATCTCAGGTCCAACGCCTGCATCGCTCGCCACGCCGACCGTGTAATCCACGCCCTGGACGAGCGGGGCTCCGGTTCCGGCCACTCCGATTGTCGCCTTGGTGGTGTTGCTGGTGATTACCGGCACCACGATCACCGACAGTGGGGTGAGCGAGGCGGGGTTGATCGGCCCACCAAAAGTCGTACGGATTACCGCGTTGGTAGAGTAGCCGTCGAGCGCGTTCACCGCCGCCTGGTTGGGCTCGAGCGCATTGGCCGGCTGAATGTTGAGCGTGCCATCGGTCGAGCCGGCGAAATACAGGTCGGTCGGATACGGCAGGACTCCGGAGGAGAGCTTGAACAACGCCACGTTGCTGCCCGAGGGCATAACCGGCGTCGCGCCCCCGGGATTGCCATTCAGGCTGAAGGGGTTCGTGGCACCAATGCTGTCGCCCGTTGAACAGCCGCCGATGAGAAATGCGACCGTTGCAATGGTGGCGGCGATGAGTTTTTTCATATCCCTCGAACTCCTTCAAACCTTATGAGCGCCTGGCACTCGCGGGTGTCAGGCGAGGGCGGTCCATTTTGTCTTTGCTGAAGACGCGAGCCACCGTTCTTATCGTGGCCCACCTGGCGTGACCCCTCCCGCCGGTGCTGTTTTGAGCGCATGTAGATGAGCCAAGCTAGAGTACGCTTACGGTGAGAACGGTGGCAAGGTGCGACACTTTCTGGACGCGAGCTAAGTGGCGTTCCGCGACAA
Organism: uncultured Gammaproteobacteria bacterium; assembly: GCA_963793895.1. Taxonomy (GTDB): domain Bacteria; phylum Pseudomonadota; class Gammaproteobacteria; order Steroidobacterales; family Steroidobacteraceae; genus 13-2-20CM-66-19. The sequence continues at coordinate 1,360,397 of CAWCBV010000002.1, read as the reverse complement.
GTCCGGCGTCGGTGTTGCCGCCCCGGTGAGGCGCGCCGGCCAGGCGCGCGTGCTGCGCATCATCGGGGGCAGCTGGCGCGGCCGTAAACTGCGCTTTCCCGCGAGCGAGGGGCTGCGGCCGACACCGGACCGCGTGCGCGAGACCCTGTTCAACTGGCTGGGTACGCGTGCGCAGGGCGCACGCTGCCTCGACCTTTTCGCCGGCAGCGGAGCGTTGGGACTTGAGGCGCTGTCGCGCGGTGCGGCGCACGCGACGTTCGTGGAGCGTGAGGTCACGGCGGCGCGCGAGCTGAAGGCGCGCCTCACCGAATGGGGCGCGGCGGACGCGCGTGTCGAGCACACCGAGGCGCTGGCGTTCCTTGGCGGGGCAGGGAGCGCCTTTGACCTGGTGTTCCTGGATCCCCCGTTTGACTCGGATCTCGTGCCGCGCGCGGCCGCGCTCCTCGAGCACGGTGGCTGGCTCACCCCGTGCGCACTGATCTATGTCGAATTCGCCGCCCGCGGCGCCGCGCCGGCCCTGCCACCGGCCTGGATGCTGCTGAAGGCGAAGCAGGCCGGCGAGGTCGGTTATCATCTCTATGCGCGCGCCGCGCTCAATGCACCCACGCCGCATGAAAAGTAACGCCGTCTATCCCGGCACCTTCGATCCGATTACCAACGGCCACCACGACCTGGTGCGTCGCGCCGCGGGTATTTTTGACCGGGTGATCGTCGCCATTGCCGCCAGTCCCACCAAGACGCCCATGTTCCCGCTCGCCATGCGCGTGGAGCTGGCGCGGCGCGTCCTGAGTGACCTGCCGAACGTGGAGGTGCAGGGCTACGCCGGGCTGACCGTCGACTTTGCCCGCCGGCACCAGGGGTCGGTGATCGTGCGCGGCCTGCGGGCGCTGTCGGATTTCGAGTTCGAGTTCCAGCTCGCCAACATGTCGCGCCACCTGGATCGGGATTTCGAGACCGTGTTTCTCACCCCGCAGGAGCAGTTCACCTTCATCTCCTCGACGCTGGTGCGCGAGATCGCGGTGCTGGGGGGCGACGTGCACGAGTTCGTGCACCCGATCGTGGAAGCTGAGCTGAAGAAGCAGCGCCGCAGCTGAAGGCGCTCGCAGCCCGTAACGCATCATGGATATGGGTGCACAACACGGACTCGAGGGGGCGTGGGTGCCGATCGACGCCAGCGTCGCGGGCAACCAGCTCCCGGTCGATGATCTGCGGGTGCGCTACTTCGTGCTCGAGGCAGGCGGGTATCGCATCATCGACCGCAGCAACCAGGTCGTAGACGACGGCCGCTACCTCATCGACCCCTCACCGGCGCCACCCGCCATGGATATCGTGGGACAAAGCGGCCCGAGCGCCGGCCGCACCATGCACGCGATCTACGAGCTCGAGGGCGACGAGCTCACGGTGTGCTACGACCTGCAAGGCGGCGAGCGCCCCGCCGGGATGCGGCCGCGCAAAGACCAGCTGCTGCTGCGAATCACCTACACCCGCGCGGCTATCGGCTTCGGCTGACCCGCGCGCGCCGCTTCGCGCCTTTTGCCACCCGCTTCCTAACCGGAGCTTACGGACCTTGCGGCGTTTGCGCGGCAGGCGCGGCAACACCACGCGCTGCGCGGGCGCGGGCAGCTGGCCGGCGCGATCAAGTTCCAGCGCCCGCCACAGGTACCAGGCCGCGGCGCTGCGGTACGGCTTCCAGCGCTCGCCCCACAGCGCCAGCACCTTCGGCTTCGGCAGCCGCGTGAGTCCGTAGGCGGCACGAAACCCGGCGCGCACGCCAAAATCATCCACCGGCAGCACATCCGGCCGCCCGAGCTGGAACATCAGCAGCATCTCCACGGTCCAGCGGCCGACACCACGCACCTGCGTGAGCCGCTCGATGATGACGGCGTCCTCGAGGGCTGCGAGCGTGCGGCGGTCGGGCACGATCGCGGCGAGCGTCTTGGCTGCCAGGTCCTTGAGCGCTGCGACCTTGGCGAAAGAGAAGCCGGCGGCGCGCACGCTTGCAGCGGATGCGTCCAGGATTTCCTGGGGAGTCGGAAAGTCGCTCTTGCCGCAGGTAGCGGCGAGACGCCTCAGGATGCTGTTGGCCGCGGTGCCATTTAACTGCTGGTGGGCGATGGCATGCGCCAGCGCCTGGAAGGGCTCGTGGTCCCGCAGCTCGAGTTTCAAGGGCCCGGCGGCGCGGATCACCCCGCCCAGGATCGGATCGGCACGCGTCAGGTGGGCGAGGATGCGTTTACTCATGTCTGGCACGTGGGGCAATAGTACGTGGAACGCTGCCCCTGGGTTCTGGCACGCACCGCCGTGCCGCAGCGGCGGCAGGGCTTGCCGGCGCGCTCGTAGACGTAGAGCCGCTGGCGGAAGTAGCCGGGCGCGCCGTCCGCGCCCACGTAGTCCCGCAGCGTCGTGCCGCCGGCGCGGATCGCCTGCGCCAGGACCGCGCGCACCGCGCGCAGCAACTGCGCAGTTTCAGCGCGTGACAGGGTCGCGGCGCGCCTGCCCGGGGCGATGCGCGCACGGAACAGCGCTTCGCTGGCGTAGATGTTGCCCACGCCGACCACGAGATGGCTGTTCATGAGCAACTGCTTGATGGCCACGCGCCGCCGGCGCGTCACGCGCCACAGGTATTGCGCGTCAAACGCCGCATCAAAGGGCTCGGGCGCGAGATCCTTGAGCAGCGGGTGCCGTTCCGGATCCGCCTGGGTATAGAGGAGGCTGCCGAAGCGCCGCGGATCGTTGAAGCGCAGCGCCTTGCCGGAGTCGAGCACGACGTCGAAATGGTCGTGGGTGCGTCGCGGCTCCCCGGCCTTCACCACCCGCAGATTCCCGGACATGCCGAGGTGGACCAGCAGCGTCCCGGACTGAAGCTCGAGGAGCAGGTATTTCGCGCGGCGGCTGATGGCTGCGATCCGCTGTCCCGCGACAGCGGCCGGCAGGCGCGCCGCTATCGGCCAGCGCAGCCGGCGCTCGTAGACCTCGAGCGCAACAATGCGCCGACGCCGCACGTGAGGCTCAAGGCCTCGGCGGGTGGTTTCGACTTCGGGAAGTTCGGGCAAGCGCGGGGCTCCCGCGCCCAAGCGGTTACTTGATCTTCGACTCTTTGTAGGCGACGTGCTTGCGCGCCATCGGGTCGTACTTCTTCACTTCCAGCTTGTCCGGATGCAGGCGCTTGTTCTTCGTCGTCACGTAGAAGTGGCCGGTGCCGGCCGTGGACAGGAGCTTGATCTTGTCGCGCATGGTGTTCTCCTTACCCCTGCCGGCCCTTAGATCTTGCGGCCCTGGGCGCGCAGCTCGCTGAGCACCGTGTCGATGCCGCGCTTCTCGATGGTGCGCATGCCGTTCGTGCTCAGGCGCAGCGTAACCCAGCGCTTCTCGGTCTCGACCCAGAACCGCTGCGTGTGCAGGTTCGGCAGGAAGCGGCGACGCTTCCGGTTATTGGCGTGAGAGACGGTGTTGCCGACAGCCGGCTTCTTGCCGGTGACTTCGCATACGCGGGACATACGAAAACCTTCAAAGAGTTCAGGGACTTAGGAGCTTGCCACCGCACGGCAGAGGGCTCCCGGGCCGGGCTTTATACCAGCCCGGCGGCAGGATCTCAAGGATGCGCCGCGCGGGCGGTTTGTTCCCGGTGCGGCTTGAGCGTAGCGTACGGCGCCTCCCGATGCCTGGGCGGACGGCCGTCCAGCTCGCGACAACTCTAATTAACAATCGCGTTACCGGAAAGGAGACTGCCTCATGACACGCATGATCAGGTATTTCTGCGCGGCAGCCGCGCTGTCTGTCCTGACGATGTCGACGCCCGTGGCATACGCCGATGGCCGCGACTACACCGACGGGCCAGTGATCAACGTCGCCGCCATCCGCACCCTCGATGGCCATTTCGATGAGTACATGCATTGGCTCTCGACGAACTACAAGAAGCAGATGGAGGCGCAGAAGAAGGCCGGCCTCATCACCCGCTACCAGATCCTGATCGTTGAGGCGCGTGGACCGCACGATCCCGACATCTACCTGGTGACGGAGTACAAGAACTGGGCCGCGTTGGACGGTATGGGCAGCAAGGTGGACGCGATCACCGCCGAGGTATCTGGCTCTCTCGAGCAGGCCGATCACGCCCAGGCGGAGCGCGCAAAAATCCGCACGGTGCTCGGTTCACAGACGATGCGGGTCGCAGAGCTGAAGTAAGCACGGCACACCGGCGGGCGGCGTCGGGCCGCCCGCCAATTTCGCCATACCATCATATGAGTCCATGTTCAGAGAATGAGTAGCAGCCGCCGTCGCCGATGATGAAGTGATCGAGTACGCGCACGTCCATGAGCGCGAGCGCCTCTTTCAGGCGCCGCGTGATGAGTTCATCCGCCTGGCTGGGCTCGAGCACTCCCGAAGGGTGGTTGTGCGCGAAAATCACTGCTGCCGCGTTGTGCAGCAGCGTTTGCCGCAGCACTTCGCGCGGATGCACACCGGCGCGGTCGATCGTGCCTCGAAACAACTCCTCGAATGCGATCAGGCGGTGACGGTTGTCCAGGTACAGGCAACAGAACACCTCGTAGGGCCGGTCGCGCAGCTGCGCCAGCAGAAACGTGCGCGTCGCCTCGGGAGCTGCGAGCGCCGGACCTGAGCGCAGCGCTTCGCGAAAATGCCGCCGCGCGAGTTCCACCGCGGCCTTGAGGATCGCGTAGCGCGCAGGTCCAATCCCTGCCAGTGCACAGCAGCGTGCCCGCTCGGCGCTCAGCAGTTCGCGCAGCGATCCGAAATGTGAGATGAGTGAGCGCGCCAGCTCCACCGCGGACCCTCCGCGTGGGCCCGAACCCAGTAGCACCGCGAGCAGCTCCGCGTCAGACAGTGCATGTGCGCCGCGCTCGAGCAGTTTCTCGCGCGGGCGCTCGCACAGCGGCCATTGGCGGATGGTCACTTTCCAGGCTCGCCGAGATTGGGGATAGAGCCATGCTCTGTGAAGGCGAGGGGGCGGTAGCGTCGCCCGCCCCAACTTGAGGTCGCAAATTGCGATCTCAAGTTCTCGAGCTCCTGGGCGGTGAGCTGGAACATGAATTCCGCCGGGAAGCGCTCGGGGTTGCGCTTGACGGCCTGGTTCGGGCGCCCGGTGCTCACGCCGTAGATTGTGGCCAGCTCACGATCCAGCATTACGCGCCGACCCCGCACAACAAGGACCGCGCGGGTGATGCGCTCCAGGGCCACCAGGCCCGTACCGGTGGTCATCGCATGCCGGGACTTGAGATCACAATCTGTGATCTCAAGTGACCCTACCCCCGACGTTTAAGATCGCAAATTGCGACCTTAGAACTTTGCTACTACCGGGACTCCCGGGGCAGGGGGATAAAGCGCCGCGAATGCGGCGATTTGCCGCGTTGCCGGGTGCGATCAACTGACGGCGGCTGGGACGGAAAGCCAGGCACGCAGACGCGGCTCAACCCAACCGAGCGTGGTTAGGAAAAGAGCGGCAATAGTCAGATTAAACAGCAGGTGCGCGCTCGCCACCGCCACCGATGGGTCACCGAGGCTCACCATCGCCCGCGCAAATGGCTTCAGAACAGGCAGGAAGAGCAGCACGCCAACGAGGTTGAACAGGAGGTTTGCCGTGGCGGTCGCGCGCGCGACCGGTTTCATCGCAAGGCTGGCGATGAGCGCCGTCGAAGTCGAGCCGATGTTAGCTCCCATCACCAGTGCTATCGCCGACTCGGGCGGCAGAACTGCCTGCTGCACCAGGAGAATGGCCACGCCAACAGTAACGCTGCTCGACTGCACCAGGGCCGTAAAGCCCATGCCGAGCAGGATTCCAAGCCAGGGCGTTTGCGCCAGGGCCAGCGCGTTGCGAAACCAGGGCTCGTGCTGCAGAGGCGTGAGGTGAGTGGAGATCAGATCGAGCGCGAAGAAGATCAGCCCGAAATAGAACACCGCTTTGCCGATGGCACTCACGCGAATCGGCAGGGCGGACAAGGCGGCGCCGGCGATGATGAAGACGGGACCGATGCCGGTGAGCTTGAAAGACACCAGCCAGGCGGTCACCGTCGTTCCGACGTTGGTTCCCAGCAGAATGCCGAGGCTGCCGCGAAAGGAGATGACGCCGGCATCGACCATGCTCGTGGCGATCGCCGTGATGGCGCTGCTCGATTGCACGATCGCGGTCGCGAGCATGCCAATCAGGAAGCCGGACCAGCGGTTCGCCGTAACGCGCGGCAACCAGGATTGAAGCAGCGGGCCGCCGGCGCTCTGCAGCTCCCGGCTGAAGCCCTGCAGCCCATATAGAAAGAGAACCACTGCCGAAATCGCGGCAATAATCCCCTGCAGTGGCGTCATCCAGAACCTCAGCGCTCGCGGGCCAGCACCGCGCGCACTTTGCGCAGCTCTCGCATCTTCTGCGGGCTCACCTTCGGATAGGCGAGGTTGAGCATCTCCACCGCCTCCCCGATGGCGGCTGCGACTACGAGCCGCGTGAACCACTTGTTGTCTGCCGGCACCACGAACCATGGCGCCTGCTTCGTGGCGGTCGCCCGTATCGTCTCTTCGTAGGCGTGCATGTAGTCGGACCAGAAGCCGCGCTCGCGCACATCGGACGCCGAGAATTTCCAGTTCTTCTGCGGCTTGTCGAGGCGGTCCAGGAAGCGCTTCTTCTGCTCCCCGCGCGACACATGCAGGAAGAACTTCAGAACAATCGTCCCCTGCCGGGCGAGGTATTCCTCAAAGTGAGCGATGTCGGCAAGCCGCTCGTCCCAGATCCTTTTGCTTATGCACGGAGCAGGCAGCTTCTGGCGCTTGAGGATGTCGGCGTGTACCCGCACGACCAGGACTTCCTCGTAGTAGGAGCGATTGAAGATCCCGATACGCCCGCGTTCAGGCAGGCACTTCGAGTGGCGCCACAGGAAGTCGTGGTTGAGGTCCTCCGCCGAGGGCTGCTTGAACGAGAACACCTGGCAACCCTGCGGGTTGATTCCCGACATCACGTGCTTGATGGTGCTGTCCTTGCCGGCCGCGTCCATCGCCTGGAAGATGAGCAGCACTGACCAACGGTCCTGCGCGTAGAGCAGGTCCTGTTCCTTCGCCAGCCATTCGGTGCTCTGCTGCAGGAGCTGCGCCGCCTCGGTCTTGGCCAGCTCCAGGCCGCAGGTGTCCCTTGGGTCGAAATTCTTCAGACGGAATTTCTTGCCGCTGGTGATGCGGAAGGGGTGTACGTACTGCGCGAAGCGGTCGAGGATCGCGTTAGGCATGCTGCTGTCTTTGTTGTGTGGAAGGTCCAGCCAGCGCGATTTCATCACAGACGCGCGCCTCAATCATTACTTACGGTTCTAAGGCCCGTGCGGCAACAGTCTAAGAACCGCCCATGACCCCCCGGGGGAGGGGGACAAACCGGCGCAAATGGACTGACCTCGCGTTAATGAAACGCCCCTGCCCGCGCGCGTTCCCCGGTGCGATAATTGGCCCATGCAAGGCAAGCACATCCTGCTTGGGGTTACCGGCGGCATCGCCGCGTACAAGAGTCCGGACCTGGTACGGCGCTTACGCGAACGCGGCGCAGAGGTGCAGGTCGTGATGACTGCCGGCGCCCGCGAGTTCGTGACCGCGACCACTTTCCAGGCGGTATCGGGGCGCACCGTCCGCCATGACCTGTGGGATGCGGCGGCGGAAGCGGCCATGGGACACATTGAGCTTGCGCGCTGGGCGGATGCGGTACTCATCGCGCCCGCGAGCGCGGATTTTCTCGCCCGCCTCGCCACTGGCCAGGCAAATGATCTCCTGGCGACGCTGTGTCTTGCGACCGAGGCGCCGATCGCGGTGGCGCCGGCCATGAACCATGTCATGTGGGCGCACCCTGCCACGCGTGCCAACATCGCGACGCTTGCGCAGCGTGGCGTGCAGGTGTTCGGGCCCGGCGCGGGGGACCAGGCCTGCGGCGAGATCGGCGATGGCCGCATGCTCGAACCCACCGATCTTGCCGAGCGTGTCGCCGCGCTTCTTCCCGGCAGCGGGGCGCTGCAGGGGCGGCGGGTGGTGGTTACCGCAGGTCCCACCCGCGAGCGCATTGATCCGGTGCGATTCGTCAGCAACCGCAGTTCGGGGCGGATGGGCTTCGCGGTGGCGCAGGCGGCCCGCGAGGCGGGTGCGACGGTGGTGCTGGTGAGCGGCCCGGTGGGACTACCGACCCCGGCCGGCGTCGTGCGCGTGAACGTCGAGAGCGCCGCGGAGATGCTCGATGCCGTGCTGCAGGAGCTCCCGGGCACCGACATTTTTATTTCCACCGCTGCGGTCGCCGATTACCGTCCGGCGCAGGCGGCGGAACACAAGATCAAGAAGACCGCGCCCACCATGGAGCTGTCCATGGAGCGCACCGTGGATGTGCTGGCAACGGTGGCGGCACGCGCGGATCGCCCGTTCGTGGTGGGCTTCGCCGCGGAAACTCAGGCGGTGGAGCAAAACGCGCTCACCAAACTCATGAAGAAGAATCTCGACATGATCGCCGCCAACGAGGTTGGCCAGGACAAGGCCTTCGACTGCGAGGAGAACGAGCTCATCGTGCTCAGCCGCGCCGGCCGTCACCACCTGCCGCGCGCCGACAAGGTCACCCTCGCCCGCGGCTTCGTGGCGCTGGTGATCGCGGATTTCGCCGCGCGTGCCGGCACGCGTCAGCGACCTGCGCTGGCGCAGGTTTGAATTCACCCGTCCGCCGCGCACTGCAGGTGCGCATCCTGGATGCGCGCATCGGCGGGGAATTCCCGCTGCCCGCGTACGCGACCGCGGGCTCCGCCGGACTGGACCTGCGCGCCTGCGTGGCCGCGCCCCTGATCCTCGCCCCCGGGCGTGCGGAACTCATTCCCACCGGGCTCGCCATTCACGTCGCGGACCCGGCGCTCGCCGCCGTGATCCTGCCGCGCTCGGGCCTCGGGCATAAGCACGGCATCGTGCTCGGCAACCTCGTTGGCCTGATCGATTCGGATTACCAGGGCCAGCTCATGGTGTCGTGCTGGAATCGCTCGGCGGAGCCCTTCACGATCCGCCCCGGCGAGCGCATCGCGCAGCTCGTCATCGTGCCGGTCGTGCAGGTGCAGCTCGAGGTGGTGTCAGACTTCGCAGCATCCGCGCGCGGCGCGGGCGGCTTCGGGCACTCAGGCCAGCACTAGCGGGCAAGAGCCGCGCGGTCGTGGTGGCTGTAGGAGGTCGGCAAGATGCTCAGTACGGTCTCGGTCGCCGACTCGGCCTGCAAGTCGGGCCGCGATTGAGGTATTTTCCTGAGAATCTTGTCGCTGGCGTAGCGGGCCTGGTCCGAGTAGTGCGGCGAGGCGGGATCGTCGCTGATGCCCCACAGCAGTTGCGCGTAGCACTCGACTCCAGCCGCCGCGAAGTGCACAAGAAAAGGCACGCGCTGCCCTCCGAGCAGCCACTCCTTGTGCAGCTTGGAGTCGTAATAAAAAAAGAATGCGCGTAGCGATGCATCCTGCATTGACACGCCGCCTCCGAGCGGCAGGTCCACGCCGCCACGCCCGATCCGATGAACATCACCCCAGGTAAGACCCGTCCGTCCGTATGACTTGACCACCCACTCCAGGGCCTTAGCACTCGCGTCGATCAGCAGCTGTTGTTCCTCGACAGACAGGCCGTGACCGGCTGCGATGGCATTGCCGAGCGCGGCTGCGGCGTCGGGATGATTGTCCCTTAGCACCGTGCGCAGTGCGTAGTAGTCCAGGGCGCCACGGGAATCTTTCGAGAATGCGCCGTCGAAGCCCGCCAAATCCGCAAGCAAGGCTCTTTGTTCCGGGGGCAGCGCAGCGACAAACTCGGCCCGCTCGCGTGCCGCCGCGGCGATGGCCGCACCCCAGGGGCGCGCGTCCGGGATGGTCTCGTCTACCGCGATGGCTCGACCGTCCTCGACGGTAGTGTCTCGGCGTCCATCGAGCAATTCGATCAGGCGCTGCTGCCTTGAGTTTGTTTGCCCCGATTCGAAGCCAAAATAGGCGGGGTAATTCGCCGGCTGCAGGGGCGATAGCGGAAACATCCTGTCCGGGCTGACGTTGGTGTTGGCCAGGTAGCCCTCGGTCGGGTTGATGAGCTTGAGCGCATCGGCGTAGGTGTGAATCCCGCGCCAGGCGGTCGTCGAATGGTTCCCATCGAGGGTGTGCCTGGCGTCCACGCCTGCCGGGCGCACGGGAATGCGCCCCGGTCGAATAAACATGATGGTGCCGTCGGCGCCGCCGACCACGAGATTGGCGGGATAGGCGTCAAGTTGCGCGAGCGCGGCCTCGAATGCAGCGCGATTGCGGGCCTTGGCCATGCGGTAATATTCGCCCGCTCCCAGCCCCACCCGATCGGCGGAGGCGTAGCTCACCACGTACGCGACCCCGCCTTCGCGCGCCACCACCGGCGACGTGACGCCGTTGTGGCGTGTGTATTCGAACGTGCCCCGCACCGGCGCGCCATCCTTCACTGCGATCGCGTAAGGAACGACGGACATGGTCTGCAAGTGCCCGTCATACCGGAACTGTTCCGGCGAGCCGGGTTCGACCGTCACGCGGTAGCAGTCGGCCGGAAACCGCGGCCCTTCGGTGACGCCCCAGGCGAAGTAGGGTGAGTACCCGAAGAGAAACAGCGCTGTGCCGGCCGGCGCAAAGGCCGTGAAATCGAGGTCGCCCGCCTTAATGCGATAGGGATAAAAGAGCGTGCCATAAGCTTCAATAGGTCCATGCGAATCGGACTCGAAGAGTACCCGGCCATCCGCCGTGCGCGAGCCGGCGAGTGCCCATGCGTTCGAGCCCGCCAGGGGCCCGTTGGATATGTTGAAGCCCGTGTCAACCGCGGCAGTTTGTTTGTCTTGCGCGCGCCGTGCGTCGCAGACGCCAGAGGGTTCCAGCACGAGGAGATGGAATAGCGCCAGAGGCAACGCAGGCTCCAACGGCGGTGCCCATTTGGGCGTCTTGTCCGGGTGGTCTGTCATGTAGGCGCGCAGACCCTGGACGTAAGCTTGCAGGTCGCGCGTGTATTGCGGCGGAAGTCGATGCAGATTGCGCCGCGCGATCTGCAGCAGCTTGAACCGGCGCACCGCGATGTCGTTGGCAACCGCGTCTTCCAGGGGTCCGGAACCGCGAGAGCCGTTCGCGGACGGCGCGTCACCGGGCAGCGGCGGCGTCTTGAGTCCGAACGTAGCGGCGAGTTCTCCGCGCACCGCGACGTACCAGGTCAACACCTGCTCGAGCCGGTCCTCGCCCGTCGCGTAGCCGAGACCATAGAAGGCATCCTCCTCCCGGTCCGCGTACAAGTGGGCCATCCCGACAGAATCTCGATACAAATGCACCTGCCGAGGGCTTGCGGTCGAACTACGGGCCGAGGCAAGCGCATGCGCCGATGGTCCGGCCACGATTAAGGCGACGATGACGCTCATCAAGGTGAGGGAGTAGCGGGAGATCCGCGCCCCCTGGGATGCCTGGAGGCGGGTTCGGCGTTGGTCGCACATACCGATCCTCGATTGATGTCGCGATCGATTCGATTGTCACCCTTTCGAATCGCGAGATGCGAGGGTCGCGCCGTGGCGCCAGAGGAGCGGATTCAGTCCGCGTGCACGGAGTTCAGTTCTCGGTAGCGCTCGATATCGGCCTGGAACTGCGCCCGCAGCTCGGCCTCTTCGGCACTCTTGGCCGCGTAGGCGTTGCTCTGCACGCGCAGCTCGTTGACCGTGCGCACCAGATTCTCCGCCACGTCATCCGGCATGCGACGCGCATCCGCGCGCGTGTTGTAAGGTTTGTAGATGAGGGCGCGCGTCTGCAGAGCCCCGAGTCGCGAGCGCAGGCTCTCGACATACTGTTCGGCGGCCGCGCGCTGCGCCTGCAGCTGACCGAGGCGCAGGTCGCGCAAGCCCTCGATGTCCTTGACCGAGGTGTAGGTGGTCATGAGAAAGCTGTCGTGCTCTTTCTTCTTGAGCGCGGCGGCCTTGGCGCGCTCGTCAGCCGCGATCTGCTCGGCGCTCTTCTGGGCGTCCAGGTGTCCGACCTCGACTCCCCGGCCGTTGAGGATGGCGCGGTCTTTGCCGGTGTACTCCGGCGGCACATGGTCGCCGTAGTGCACGACACCCTGGTCATCAACCCAGCGATAGGCGACACCCTGGTGTGAGGTGGAGCTGGCGGGGTTCGCCTGCGCAGCGCCGCTTAAGGTCAGCAGCGGCAGCGCGATCCACAGCAGGTACGGGGTGCGGGTACGCATCGTGTGTATATTCCCGCCGCGTGCCCGCGGCTGGCAAGTGTCAAACCCCGTAACGCGACTGGTAGTTGGCGAGAGCTGTGAGCTGTTCGTCAGAAATCCGGCGCTGGCCGCCGATGGGATGTGCCAGCGCCTCGATGAGGTCGGCGAGTGTGACGATGCTCACACATTTCAGACCGTAGTCTTTCTCGAGCTCCTGCACGGCGGTGAGCGGGCCCTGGCCGCGTTCCTGGCGGTCGAGCGCGAGCGCCACGCCCACCGGCGTCGCGCCTGCGGCGCGAATGATGTCGAGCGAATCGCGCACCGCGGTACCGGCGGTAATCACATCGTCGATGATGAGCACGCGCCCGACGAGCGCGCTGCCGACGACGCGCCCGCCCTCGCCGTGATCCTTGGCTTCCTTGCGGTTGAAGGCGTAGGGGACGCTGCGCCCGTGGATAGTGCTAAGCGCCACCGCGGTCGCGGTGGCGAGCGGGATCCCCTTGTAGGCAGGACCGAAGATCATGTCGAAACCGATGCCGGAGTGCACGATCGCCCCGGCGTAGCAGCGCCCGAGCACCGCCGCCGCCTCGCCGTCGCTGAAGAGCCCGGCGTTGAAGAAGTACGGGCTCTCGCGGCCGGACTTGAGCGTGAAGCGCCCGAATCGCAGCGCGTCGCGCTTCAGTGCCAGGTCAAGGAAGGTGAGTTGGTATTCCTGCATGTCATATGATGCGCTGATGCGCGTCATTAGCGTCAATGTCTGCGGCATTCGCTCTGCGGCGCACAAGGGCCTGTTCCGCTGGCTGCGCCGCCAGCGGGCGGACTTTGTCTGCCTGCAGGAGACCAAGGCCCAGGAAGAGCAGCTCGCCGGCCACGACGTGCAGCTGTTGGGCTATCACAGCTACTTCAGCGACGCGAAGCGCAAGGGCTACTCGGGCGTCGCGGTGTACTCGCGCGACAAGCCCAGCCGGGTGGTGCGCGGCTTTGGCATCCCGGAATTTGATGGCGAGGGACGCTATCTTGAGGCGCAGGTCGGGGGGCTGTCGGTGGTGTCGCTGTACCTGCCTTCAGGCTCGGCGGGACCTGAGCGCCAGGCCTCCAAATTCCGCTTTCTCGAAGCCTTCCGAGCGCACCTGGCGCAGCTTGCGAAGCGGCGCCGGCATTACATCCTCGCGGGTGACTGGAACATCGCGCACCGCGCGATTGATCTTAAGAACTGGCGCTCGAACCAGAAGAACTCCGGTTTCCTGCCCGAGGAGCGCGCCTGGATGGATGAGCTCTTTGGTCCTGCCGGTTTCGTGGACGCGTTCCGCGAGGTGCGCCCGGGGCCGGACCTCTATACCTGGTGGTCGAACCGCGGCCGGGCGCGCGCCAACAACGTCGGCTGGCGCATCGACTACCAGGTGGTGAGCGCCAGGCTTGCCGGCAAGGCGCGCGCCGCCACCATATACAAGGAGAAGCGCTTCTCGGATCACGCGCCGCTCATCATGGACTACGATCTTTGAGCGCCGCGGCAAGACCCGGCCGGCCACGGCTTCAAGAGGTGCTCGCGAGCCCGAAGATGCTCGCGATCCTGGTGCTCGGCGCCGCCTCCGGATTTCCCAACCAGCTCACCGAGAGCGCGCTGCAGGCGTGGCTGAAGGACCTGGGCCGGAGCAACACCACCATCGGACTGATGTCCTACGTGGCGCTGCCGTATCTTCTTAAGTTCCTGTGGGCGCCCCTCGTCGATCGCTTTCCCATGCCCTTCCTCGGTCGCCGCCGCGGCTGGATGCTGGTGATGCAGATCGCGCTGGCGGCAGGACTCGCGCTCCTCGCGCTGCAGAATCCGGGCGTGTCGCTCACGCCGATCGCGCTGTGCGCGCTGGCGGTGGTGTTTTTCTCCGCCACCCAGGACATCGCGGTTGACGCCTACCGCGCGGACGTGTCCTTGCCGAGCGAGCGCGGGCTCGCGGCCGCGGCCGCTAACCTCGGCTATCGCTCGGCATCCTTTCTTGCGCTCGCCGTGGCGCTGGTGGTCGCCGATCATTTTGGCTGGCGGCCGGCGTTCCTGCTGCTCGCCGGCGTGATGCTGCTGTTTTGCTTTGCCACGGCGCGCGCGCCCTCGACGCACAACACCTATCAGCCGCGCAGCCTCACCGAGTCAGTGGTTGAACCGCTTAAGGAACTCCTCGGCACACCCAGCGCGCTGGCGCTGCTTGGGGTGGTGGTGCTGTTCAAAGTCGGGGACGCTTTTTCCAACAAGCTGTTCACACCGTTCATGATGGAAGTCGGCTTCAACAAGACCGAAATCGGGCTCATCGTGAAGGCCGTATTCACCGCCAGCAGCCTCATCGGCGTGGTGCTGGGGGGTGTGCTCATGGTGCGCCTGGGCCTCCTGCGCTCGATGCTCGTCTTCGGCGTGCTGCAGGCCCTGAGCAATCTCTTGTACTGCGCGCTGGCGCTGGCCGGCAAGAGCTGGCCGATCATGGTGGCGGCGGTGGGCATCGAACACGTGGCAGCCGCGATGGGCAGCATTGCGCTCACCGCCCTCATCATGGCGCTGTGTGACACGCGCTACAGCGCCTTCCAATACGCGCTGCTGTCGGCGCTGGCGCTGCTGCCGCGCTACAGCCTCGGGTATCCGGCCGGGTGGACCGCGGACCACGGCGGCTGGTACACCTACTACGTCACGAGCTTCGTGCTCGCGCTGCCGGGGCTGGCGATGGTGTGGTTTATGCGCGCGCGAATCACCGCGCTCGATGAGCGGCGGGTTTAAGGGCAGTCAGCTTACGCGACGAGCGGGGCGGCGGCGCTCGCTATTCGAAGAGATCGATTCCCTCGAGTGAATTTGCGCGCAGCTCGCGATCCTCGCCCGAGGAATCCGGCACGCGTCCTTCTTCCGCGGTGGCCTCGACGTCCACCGAGCCGCTCCAGTCCTCGGGAGCCTCGGCGGATTCCAGCGTGCCCTCGTCCCACTGGTCGTTCCAGTCCTCCACGTCCATCTCCTCGATGGTGCCGTCGAAGTACTGGATTTCGATGGTGCCGTCGTCCTCGTCGAGGGCGACCACCTCGAACAGCTCGCCACCGGTCAGGCGATACCAGTCTCCGATACCGGGTTGAGGACCAACCATCGTCGCAACCTCCGCTACCTCATTGCCCCAGGTGCTCTAAGATCACGCGCGCGAACTGGAATTAATGTTGCGCCTCGCTTCCCAGGCTTTCAAGAAAAATCGCATGTCACCGCTGCTCGAACAACCGCTGAAATTCTTCGTCGTGTTCTTCGTGGTCGTTGAGCCCATCTCGCTCATCCCGTTGTTCACCGGGCTCACCGCCGGCGCCGCAGCGCAGTACAAGCGGCGCATGGCTTTCAAGGCCGTGAGCGTGGCGGCGGCGATCCTCTTGTTGTTCGCGCTCGGCGGGGCGGCGTTTCTGAAAGTGATGGGCATCAGCCTCGAGGCGTTTCGCATTTTCGGCGGCTTGTTGCTGTTTCTGCTGGCGCTGGAAATGGTATTCGCGCGTCAATCGGGCACGCGCACCTCCAGCGACGAGGCGGCAGAAGCCCGCCAGCGCAGCGACATCTCGGTGTTTCCGCTGGCGTTTCCCTTCATCGCCGGACCTGGGGCGCTGGCCACCATCCTCCTGTGGTTCGGGCCGGTGCACCCGACCGAGAACAGCTCGCTTTTCATGCTCATGGTGCTCGCGGTGGCCGTGGTGCTCGCCATCGCGCTCATCTGCCTCCTGCTCGCCGACCCCCTGATGCGCGTCATCGGGGTGACGGGCGCCAATGTTGCGAGCCGGCTGCTCGGGGTGATCCTGGGTGCGCTCGCGGTGCAGTTCGTGCTCGACGGCTTGCGGCAGTCGTTCGGCGTGAGCTAAAGGCGCGCGCTTCTAGGCGCGCCGGAAGGCAAGATCCCAGACTTCGTGGCCGAGGCGCAGGCCGCGTTTTTCAAAACGCGTCGGCGCGCGCTCCGTGGGCCGCGGCACGAAAGCAGCATCGGCGGCGAGATTCTCAACTGCCGGGATGGCGGCGAGCACCGCGAGCATTTCCTGCGCGTACGGCGCCCAGTCGGTCGCGAGCCGCAGCACCCCGCCGGGGCAGAGGCGGCTCACCGCGAGTTCCACGAAGGCGCGCTGTATGAGGCGCCGCTTGTGATGGCGCTTCTTCGGCCACGGATCCGGGAACAGGATGAGGATTTCCTGCGCCGCCTGTGGCGGGATTTGTTGCGCCAGCACCTCCACCGCGTCGCGGCAGATCAAGCGCACGTTGGTGAGTGCAAGTTCCTCGAGCGCGAGCAGCACTCGCCCCACGCCCGGGCGGTGCACCTCGATCCCCAGGTAGTTACGCTGCGGATACGCGCGCGCGAGAGCCAGGAGGTTCTCGCCGTTGCCGAAGCCGATCTCGATGCTGAGCGGGGCTGCGCGGCCAAAGTGCGCGGCGCAGTCGAGCACCGCGGAGGTCGCGTCGATGCCGTACTTCGGCCACAGATCGAGGAGCGCGCGTTCCTGTGCCGGAGTAATCCGGCCGGCGCGGGTGACGAAGGAGCGGATCGAGCGCGGATGTTCGGTCGCGGACATGCCGGGCAGTGGCTAGCGACTGGTGCGCGCAGCACCGACCGGCAGCACCATCTGCGCGCGCAGGCCCGGATGGTTGTCGATGAGGTGCAGCGCACCGCCGTGGAGTTTTGCGACTGCGTCCACGATCGCAAGCCCCAGTCCCACCCCCGGGGTGCCACGGCTGGTGTCGCCGCGGAAGAAGCGCTCGGTCGCCCGCGGCTTGTCGGCTGCGGTGATGCCCGGCCCGTCGTCCGCGACCGCGATTTCCACCGCGCCGTCGGCGCGCTGCGCGACGCGCACGCTGATGGCGCCATGCTCGGCCACGCATTTCAGGGAGTTGTCGATGAGGTTGGAGAGCGCCTGCGCCAAGAGCACCGGATCCCCCGCCACCGCGGCGACCCCCTCACTCGCGAAGGTGAAGGCGACGCCTTTCTCCTCGGCCGCCGGCTCGTAGAACTCCACCACCTCGGCAGCCACCGCCGCCGCGTCCACGCGCACGAAGCCGGAGCGGCGCGCGCCGGTATCGATTTCCGCCAGACGCAAGAGCGCATTGAAAATGCGGATCACGCGATCGACGTCCGCCACCGCGGCGTCGACCTCGGCGAAGGTCTCGGCGGGCGCCGGCCGGGTGAGCGTCAGCTCTTCCAGGCGCGAGCGCAGCTCCGCCAGCGGCGTACGCAGGTCATGCGCAATGGAGTTCGAGACGTTGCTGATGCCGGAGATCAGGTGCTCGATGTGATCGAGCATGCCGTTGATGGTCTGCGAGAGCGTGTCGAGCTCATCGTTGGTGCGGCGGATCGGCAGCCGGTGTCTGAGATCCCCTTGCATGATGGCGCCGACCGTCTGGCGGATGCCGGTGACGCGCGCCAGGAGCTCCCGGCGGATGAGGATCGCGCCGGCGACGCCGACCAGAAACAGGAAGCCGACGGCGGTGATGAGTCCGTAGGTGAAGCGCCGCTCGAGCGGCAGGAACAGCGCCAGATCGCGTGCCACCAGCAGGTGATAACCTCCCGGCAGCGTGGTGCGTACCAGCAGCGTATGGGTCGGCTGCCCGGCGAGGTCTGCCATCACGGCCTGCGTGCCGGGCTTCTCGGGAACGTCCTGCGGCCACGCCTTCAGATTCCCCGCCAGGGGCCGGTAGAGGCTGTCGGTGAGCAGGAGGGTGCGCTCGCCCGCAATCTGCATGCCGACGCGGGCGTTGATGTAGGCCGTCAGTCCCGCAACGCCGTCGCGGTTGAACAGCTCCGTGAGACGCCGGGCATCGTCGCGCAGGATCTCCTGGCGGCCGGAGAAGATCGTCACGTTCCACGCGTACCACAGCGGCACAGCGAACGCGGCCAGCGCCGCAAGTCCCAGCAGCACGTAGCCGACCGCCCAGGTGACGGCCGAGGAGCGATTAAGCCCGATCATGCTCGCACATCATGTAGCCGGCGTTACGCACGGTGCGCACCAGCGGCCGCTCGGTGTCGAGCTCGATTTTCTGGCGCAGCTTGCTGATGTGCACGTCCACGACGTTGGTCTGCGGGTCAAAGTTATAGTCCCACACTCCTTCCAGCAGCATGGTACGCGTCACCACCTGGTTTGCGTGGCGCATCAGGTACTCGAGCAGCTTGAATTCGCGCGGCTGCAGGGTGATGACGCGGCTGCCGCGGGTGACCTTGCGCGTCAGCAGGTCCATGCGCAGGTCCCCGACCTGCAGGGCACGCTCCGCATCCTGCCCTAAGGTCCTGCGGCCCAGGGCATCGACCCGCGCCAGCAGCTCCCCGAAGGCGAAGGGCTTGGTGAGGTAGTCATCCCCCCCGGCGCGCAGCCCGCGGATGCGCTCATCCACCGCATCCAGCGCGCTCAGGATCAATATCGGCGTGCGGTTGCCCGCCTTGCGCAGCGCTTCGATGATGCCGAGGCCATCGATGTTGCCCGGCAGCATGCGGTCCATGACGATGACGTCGTACGGCTCGCTAGCCGCGGTGAACATGCCGTCGCGGCCGTTGTCGGCGTGATCCACGGTGTGGCCGGCTTCGCGCAGTCCCTGGGTGACGAAACGTGCCACGCGGGCGTTGTCCTCGACCACCAGGATTTTCATGGCGCGGCCCCCACTGTATCCGCCTGACCGGGTTCCGGCGCCGGCGGCGGGCTTTCAGCGTGCGGGTGCTTGCGCGCCCAGCGCACCACCAGGCGGTCGAGGTACAGGTAGATCACCGGGGTGGTAAAGAGCGTCAGCATCTGGCTCAACACCAGCCCTCCCACCATTGTATAGCCGAGCGGCTGGCGCAGCTCGGAGCCGGTCCCGCGCCCCAGCATCAGCGGCATTGCCCCGAGGATCGCCGCCATGGTGGTCATCATGATCGGGCGGAAACGCAGCAGGCACGCCTTGCGGATCGCGGCCTCGGGCGCGAGATGCTCGTTGCGCTCGGCGTGCATCGCGAAGTCGACCATCATGATGCCGTTCTTCTTCACGATGCCGATGAGCAGAATGATGCCGATGAGACCCACGACCGACAGGTCGAAGTGGAACAGCATCAGCATCAGGAGCGCGCCGACGCCTGCCGAGGGCAGGGTCGAGAGAATCGTCAGGGGATGAATGTAGCTCTCGTAGAGCACGCCCAGGATGATGTAGACCACCAGCAGTGCCGCCAGGATCAGCACTGGCGCGGTCTTGAGCGACGCCTGGAACGCCTGGGCGGTTCCCTGGAAGGTGCCGGCGACGGAGGCCGGCATGCGGATCGAGGCGGCGACCCGCTGGATGGCCTTGACTGCATCGCCGAGCGCGACACCGGGCGCGAGATTGAAGGACAGCGTCACCGCGGGGAACTGCCCCTGGTGATTGATGGACAGGTAGCTGGTGTGGCCGGTGTCGTACTTGGTGAACGCCGACAGCGGCACCTGCTGCCCGGTGGTCGGCGACTTAATGTAGATCTTGTTGAGAGTGTCGGGTTGGCCCAGGAGCGCGGGGCTCACCTCGAGAACCACGTGGTAGCTCGCGAGCTGGGTGAAGTACTGGGTCACCTGGCGCTGGCCGAAGGCGTCGTACAGTGTGTTGTCGATGAGCGCCGGCTGGATGCCGAAGCGCGCCGCCTGGTCGCGGTCGATGACGAGCGCGAGCTTGGTGCTGCTCGATTGCTGGTCGGAGGCGACGTCGGTGAGCTGTGGCAGCTTCTTCAGCTGCGCCAGCAGCCGCGGCCCCCAGTCATTGAGCTCTTCGATGTTCGGGTCCTGGAGCGTGTACTGGTACTGGGTGCGTGTGGTGCGCCCGCCGACGTTCAGGTCCTGCTGCGACTGCAGGAACACCGTGCCCCCCGGCACCGCGGCCAGCTTGGCTCGCAGGCGGTTGATCACCTGGTCCGAGGTCGCGTCGCGCTCATCGCGCGGCTTCAAGCCCAGCACCACGAAGCCGTTGTTGAGCGGCCGCGACCCGCCGACGAACGCCCCCCAGCTCTCGACCGCCGGATCCTTGCCGGCCACCGCCATCAGCTGGTGATCGAGGTTCACCATCTCGTCGAATGACACGTCCTCGGGCGCATCGGTGAGACCGACTATGATCCCGGTGTCCTGCTGCGGGAAGAAGCCCTTGGGGATCACCACGTAGAGCAGCACCGCGGTGGCCACCGTCGCGATGAATGTCACCAGCGTCGCGCGCTGGTGGCGCAGCACGAAGTCGAGCCCGCGCGTGTAGTGATCGAGCAGCCACTGGAAGCCGCGCTCAAGCGTCAGGTAGAAACGACCGTGCTGGGCATGTTTCTCGTCGCGCAGGAACAGCGAACACATCATCGGCGAGAGGGTGAGCGCCACGACCGCCGAGACGGCGATGGTCATGGTCACCGTCACCGCGAACTCGCGGAACAGCCGGCCGACGATGCCGCTCATCAGCAGCAGCGGAATGAACACCGCCACCAGCGAGATGCTGATCGAGAGGATGGTGAAGCCGATCTCGCCCGAGCCCTTGAGCGCCGCCTCGTAGGGGGACAGGCCCGCTTCGATGTGGCGATAGATGTTCTCGAGCATCACGATCGCATCGTCCACCACGAAGCCGACGGCGATGGTGAGCGCCATCAGCGACAGGTTGTCGAGGCTGTAGCCGATGACGTACATGAGCGCCGCCGTTCCGAACAGCGCCAGCGGCACGGTCACGCCCGGGATTGCCGTGGCCCAGAAGCTCCTCAGAAACAGGAAGATCACCAGCACCACGAGGACGATGGCGAGCAGCAGCGATCTCTCGACGTCCTGCACCGAGGCCTTGATAGTGACGGTCCTGTCGATCAGTTGGTCGACCTTCAGGGACGGCGGCACCTCCGCCATGATGTGCGGCAGCACCGCCTTCACCTGGTTCACCGCGTCGATCACGTTGGTGCCGGGCTGCTTGTAGATGAGGAGCAGCACTCCGGTCCTGCCGTTCTGGAAGCCGGCCACCTGGGTGTTCTCCGGGCCGTCGACCGCGACGCCGATGTCGCGGATGCGGATCGGCGCGCCGTTCCTGTAGGCGACGACGACGTCGTTCCACGGCTTTGCAGTCAGCAGCTGATCGTTGTCGTAGATGGTGTAGTTGTGATGGGCTCCGGTGATGGCGCCCTGCGGT
Organism: uncultured Gammaproteobacteria bacterium; assembly: GCA_963793895.1. Taxonomy (GTDB): domain Bacteria; phylum Pseudomonadota; class Gammaproteobacteria; order Steroidobacterales; family Steroidobacteraceae; genus 13-2-20CM-66-19. Next base: position 1,339,117 of record CAWCBV010000002.1, on the reverse strand, counting down.
GTGTTCACGGTCGCGGTCGTGATGAGATTGGCGACGTCCTCGAGCTGCAGGCCCACCGCGGCGAGCTTCACCGGGTCGACCTGGATGCGTACCGCGGGCTTCTGCTGGCCGCCGACGTTCACCTGTGCGATGCCCGGCAGCTGCGACAATTGCTGCGCGAATACCGTCTCGGCGTAGTTGTCGACTTCGGTCATCGGCAGCGCGTCCGAGTGCACCGCCAGGATCAGGATCGAGGAGTCGGCCGGATTCACCTTGCGGTAGGAGGGGGGCGACGGCAGGTCCTTTGGCAGCTGGCCGCCGGCGGCGTTGATGGCCGCCTGGACGTCGCCGGCCGCGGCGTCGATGTTGCGCTCGAGATCGAACTGCATCGTGATCTGCGAGGTTCCCAGCACGCTGGTCGAAGTCATCTGCGACATGCCGGGGATCTGCGCGAACTGGGTCTCGAGCGGCTGCGCCACCGAGGAGGCCATGATCTCCGGGCTCGCGCCGGGAAGCTGCGCGCTGACGAGGATGGTCGGGAAGTCGATCTGCGGGATCGGCGCCACCGGCAGGAACGGAAAAGCGGCGAGACCGACGAGCGCCACGCCCGCCATGAGCAGGGTCGTCGCGACCGGGCGCTCGATAAAAGGCCGGGAGATGTTCACGGTGCGCTGCCCGGGGGGTGCCCGGGCCCGGACGGGGTGTGCGCCGTGGCGGCAGGGGTGTTGGCGCGGATCAGGCTTCCAGGCTGCAACCGGTACTGGTTGCTCGACACCACCTTCTCGCCCGCCGTCAGGCCTTTCTCGACCATGACGAAGTCGCCCCGCTGCTCACCTACGGTCAGCGGCACCATCGAAATGGTCGAGTTCAGCTGCACCACGTAGGTGAACAGGCCGTCGGGCCCGCGCTGCAGGGCACTGGCGGGGATGACGAGCGCCCGGCGCCGGGTCTCGACCAGTGCCCGCATGTTGACGAACTGTCCCGGCCACAGCCTGCGATGCTTGTTGGGAAAGGTCGCCTTGATGCGGATCGTGCCGGTCGTCTGGTCGATCTGATTGTCGATGAGCGCGATCGAGCCCTGGTCGAGCTCGTCGGTGTCGTCGCGCGACAGTGCCGTCACCGGTACCGCACCGCGTTGCAGCGCACCGTTCAACTGCGGAAACTGCTCCTCCGGGAGGCTGAAGATGACGCTGATGGGCTCGAGCTGCGTCACCACCACGATGCCCGTGGTGTCGGTCGCGTGCACGTTGTTACCCGGATCGACCAGGCGGATGCCGGTGCGGCCGTCGATCGGGGAGCGGATGCTGGTGTAGTCCAGTTGCGTGCGGGCGTTGTCGACGGCCGCCGCATCGCCCTTTACCTGGGCTGTGAGTTGGGCGATGAGCGAGCGCTGTGTGTCCACCGTCTGCTTGCTCGCCAGGTCCTCGGGCGCGAGCAGCGCGTAGCGGTCCATGTCGCGGTGCGCATTGGCCAGCAGTGCCTGGTCCTTGTCGCGCGTGGCAATGGCTACGCCGAGGGCTGCCTGGAAGGGACGCGGGTCGATCTGCACCAGCAGTGCACCCTTGTTGACTTCCTGGCCTTCCTTGAACGCCACCTTTTCGATCTGGCCGTCGACCCGCGCGGTAGCGGTCACCGTGTAGAAGGCCTGCACGGTACCGAGCCCTTCGAGGTAGACGGGCATGTCGCGCTGCTCGACCGCCGCCACGTCCACGGCGATGCCCGCGGCGGGCTTCGGTTTAGCCGAGCGCTCGAGGAGCGCCGCGACCCAGTGCCAGCCGATCAGCACCGCGAGCAGCACCACCGCCCCGCCGATCAGCACGCGCTGCTGCATGCGACCCGCTGCGCTCACAGCGGCTGGTCCTGCTGCCAGCCGCCACCCAGTGCCTGGTATAGGGAGACCAGAGACTGCAGGTGCGCGTATTTCGCCTGCGCCAGGGCGTCGCGGGCGCTGAAGAGAGCGGTCTGCGTATTCAACAGGGTCAGTACGTTGATGGTCCCGGCGCGCATCTGCGCCTGCGAGAATTCATAGGCGCGCTGCGCGGTGAGTGCCGCGTGCTGCTGACGCTCGACCAGGTCCTGGGTTTGTTGCGTGGCGATGAGAGAGTCCTCGACGTTGGCGAGCGCGGCAATGACCGCCTTGTGATAGTCGGCGAGCAGCTCCTCGTAGTGACCCTTGGCCAGCTGGTACTGGCCCAGGAGCGCACCGCCTTCGAAGATCGGCTGCGTGGCGCCCGCGGCGAGCGACCACACCCGGTTTGCCGGGCTGAGGAGGCCTGCGAGCGCGGCGCTTTCGTAACCACCGCCGGCGGTGAGGGAGATGCTCGGGAAGAACGCGGCGCGGGCCGCGGCGATGTTGGCGTTGGCGGCGATCAGCTGGCTTTCCGCCGCGGCAACATCCGGCCGCCGCGCGAGCAGTTCCGACGGCAGTCCCGGGCGCACCGCGGGCGCGGCCAGCTCATCCAGACTCCCGTGCGTCACGTCCACGATCTCAGGAGTACTGCCGACGAGGATAGCGAGCGCGTCCAGGCTCTGGCGCAGCTGCTGCTTCAGGGGCGGAATGGTGGCGTTGACGGTCGCGACCACAGTTTCCTGCTGCGCGACATCCAGTGCGGTGGTGAGACCGGCGGTTTCTTCGAGCTTAAGTCCCCGCAGCACCTTGGTCGCGTTGTCGAGGTTGGACTCGGCGATCCCTGAGCGGTCGCGCAATTCCAGCGCCTGGAAGTAGGTGCCCGCCACGGCCGCCATGACGGTGAGCTCCACCGTCGTGCGATCGTAGCGGCTGGCCTTGGCCGCCGCCGAGGCGGAAGCGAACCCGGCGCGGTTCTTGCCCCAGAAATCCAGCTCGTAGCTTGCGGTGAGGAGCGGGTTGAAATCGTTGCCGGTCATGGGGCCGCCGCCCGGAACCTGGGCGCGCGCGCGCGTGGCCGTCGCCTGCACCGCGACCGCGGGCAACAGCGGCGCGCCCGCGATGCGCCGCTGCGCATCGGCCTGGTGGACGCGGGCGAGCGCTGCGCGCAGGTCATCGTTGGCGCTCTGGGCCTGCGCGATGAAGGAATCCAGATCCGCGGAGTTGAATCCGCGCCACCAGTCGCGCGCCGGCCACTCGCGCGCGTCGGCCTCACTCGCCGTCACCCACGCCGGCGGGGGCGCGATGTCAGGACGGTGATAGCGGGGGCCTAAGCTGCAGGCCGCCAACAGCATCGAACCCGTGCACGCGATGAGGCGCAAGGAGGGCATGATCGCGCCAACTTAAGCCCCGTAAGGTTCACCCTCGGTGGGCGAATGATTAAACTCTGTTAACCTGCGAACGCATGCAGTCGTTGATTACGCGACGCAGGTGGCTGCTGGGTCTTGCGAGCGGAGCAGGCGCTGCGCTGGTGACGCGCGTCGGATTTGTGCACCCGGCGGGCAACGCGAACTCGCGCAACGAGCGTTGGGATACGGTGGTGATCGGCGCTGGCGTTTTCGGCGCGTGGACGGCCTGGAACCTGCGGCGCCGCCATCAGCGGGTGCTTCTCATTGATGCCTGGGGCCCGGGGAACGCCCGCGCGTCCTCGGGTGGCGAGTCGCGCATGACGCGCACCGCCTACGGACCCGACGAGGTGTATACGCGCATGGCCTTTGCGTCACTCAGGCAGTGGCGCTGGCTGTCGGCGCGTTCGGGCCTGCCGATCTTTCACCCGCTCGGCGTGCTGTTTTTTTTCCCGCGCCTCGAGCCCTACGTTACCCAGACCCTCGAAGTGCACCGGCGGCTGGGCATTCCCATCCAGGAGTTGGGACACGCCGAACTCGTGCGGCGCTTCCCGCAGTTCTCCTGGGACGGTATTGAGCTCGGCCTGTACGAAGCAGAGCTCGGCGCGCTCATGGCGCGGCGCGCGCTGCAGACCCTGGTGAAGGAATTCGTCGCCGCGGGCGGTGAGTACCGCGTGGCGGCCGCAGCACCCGCAGCCGGTGGCATCGCAGCGCCTGCAGACTCGGGCGGGCGCCTCGACACCCTGGCGCTTGCCGACGGCACGCAGCTCAGCGCCGAGAATTTCGTGTTCGCCTGCGGCGCTTGGTTGCCGAAACTCTTCCCGGAGGTGCTCGGCGCGCGAATTTTCGTGACCCGCCAGGAAGTGTTCTTCTTCTCCCCGCCTGCAGGGGATGCGCACTTTCAACCCGGCGCCATGCCCGGTTGGGCGGACTTCAACGGCGGGGACATCTATTACGGCTTCCCGGATCTGGAGGCGCGCGGGGTGAAGGTGGCGCACGATGGGCACGGCGCGCTCATGGACCCGGACCAGGGCGATCGTGAGTTCTCGGGTGCAGCACTGGAAGAGGTGCGCGCGTTCATGCGGCGGCGGCTGCCGGCACTCGCTCAGCGTCCACTGAACGAGGCGCGCGTATGCCAGTACGAGAACAGCTCCAACGGCGACTTCCTCATCGACCGCCATCCGGCCTTAAGCAACGTCGTGCTCCTCGGCGCAGGCTCCGGCCACGGGTTCAAGCATGGCCCTGCGGTCGGGCGCTATACGGCGCAGCTGGTGCTCAGGGAATTGCCGGCGCCGGAACCGAGGTTTGCACTCGCCACTAAGGCGGATACCCAACACCGCGCGGTACACTAGGCACGCGGATCTCCCGTTTCTAAGCCTTCGGAGGCTCCCATGTCCGTCAAGCTGACCGTGAATGGCGTGACCCGCGATCTCGAGGTGGATCCGGCCATGCCGCTCCTGTGGGTGATCCGCGATCACCTGCTTCTCACCGGCACCAAGTTCGGCTGTGGGATGGCCTTGTGCGGTGCGTGCACCGTGCACATCGACGGGGTGGCGACGCGCTCGTGCGTGACGCCGGTGTCGGCGGTGGCGGGCAAGCAGGTGACGACCATCGAGGGCCTGTCGACGCCGGCGGCTAAGGCGGTGCAGAACGCCTGGATCGCGCTCGATGTCCCGCAGTGCGGCTATTGCCAGAGCGGACAGATCATGTCGGCGACCGCACTGCTCACCGGCAATCCGAAACCGACCGATGCCGACATCGACGGCGCCATGGCGGGCAACATCTGCCGCTGTGCGACCTACGTGCGCATACGACACGCGATCCACGAGGCCGCCGCCGGCCTGCCCGCTGCCACGGCTCACGGCTGAAGGAGTTCACCATGTACTTCCGCCACTTCGACTACGCCTCCTTAGCGCCGGCCACAGCTCCCGCCGAACTGACGCGCCGGCAGTTCCTCAAGGTCACCACCGCCGCGGGCACGGGGCTGACACTCGGCCTGATCATGCCCGGCGCTGCGGCGGCGGCCGGGCGCGGCGGCGCGCCGGGCGGCTCGTTCGCGATGCCGTTCGTGCACATCGGGCCGGACAACACCGTGACCGTCATCTGCAAGCATCTGGAGGCCGGCCAGGGCGTGTGGACGGGACTCCCGGCGATCGTCGCCGAGGAACTCGACGCGGCCTGGTCGCAGATGCGGGTCGAGAGCGCGCCTGCCGAGGTGCCGCAGTACGGCAACCTCGCCATGGGCGGCAAGATCCAGCTCACCGGGGGCTCCACCGCGGTGGCGAATTCGTATCAGCAGCTGCGCGAGGCGGGAGCCACGGCGCGCGCCATGCTGGTCGCGGCCGCCGCGAAAACCTGGAAGGTAGCGGCGAGTGAGATCACGGTGAGCGAGGGCGTGGTGTCGCACGGCAAGCGGAAAGCGAGCTTCGGTCAACTCGCGGACGCGGCGGCGCAGCAGCCGGTGCCGACGAAGGTGTCGCTCAAGGATCCGGCGAACTTCAGGATCATCGGCAACGAAAAGCTGCCGCGGCTGGATTCGCGCGCCAAGTCCACCGGCAAGCAACAGTTTGCGATCGATGTGATGTTGCCCGGCATGATGACCGCGGTGGTCATGCGTCCGCCGCGCTTCGGCGGCAAGGTGACTTCGTTCGATGCCACCAAGGCGAAGGCGGTGGCGGGAGTCGTCGATGTCGTGCAGATCCCGCGCGGTGTGGCGGTCGTCGGGCGCGACATGTGGGCGGCGAAGCAGGGCCGCGAGGCGCTCAAGGTCAGCTGGGATGAGTCGGGTGCAGAGAAGCGCGGCACCGATGCCCTGATGAAAGAATTCCGGGCGATGGGCGCCGGCAAGGATGCGGTCACGGTCACGAAGTCCGGCGATGTGGATGCGGCGCTCGCGCAGGCCGCGAAGCGCGTGGAAGGGGAGTTCGAGTTTCCGTATCTCGCCCACGCACCCATGGAGCCGCTGACGGCGGTGTGCCGTTTGAGTCCCGACAAGTGCGAGGTCTGGGCGGGATGTCAGTTCCAGACCGTTGACCAGGCGAACATAGCGGCAGCGGTGGGACTTCCCCCCGCGCAGGTGTCGATCAAGACGCTCGCGGCGGGGGGCACCTTCGGCCGGCGTGCGACACCGGACTCGGACTATCTGTCCGAGGTCGCCTCGATCGCGAAAGCAACCGGCGGCAAGTACCCGGTGCGCCTCATCTGGACCCGCGAGGATGACATTACCGGTGGGCGTTACCGGCCGATGAACTACCACCGCATCAGCGCCGGCATCGGCAAGGACGGCAAGGTCGCCTGGCGTCAGCGGGTCGTCGGCCAGTCGATCGTCGGCGGTACGGCGTTCGCACCCATGATGATCAAGGACGGCGTCGATCCGACCGCGGTCGGGGGCAGCGCCGCCGAGCAGTACGATCTTACCGATGCGCACGTGAGCTGGTCGGAGGCGAAGGTCGGTGTGCCGGTGCTGTGGTGGCGATCCGTCGAGAACACGCACATGGCGTACTCGAAGGAAGTGATGATTGATGAGCTGGCGCAGGCGGCGGGCCAGGACCCGGTTGCGTTTCGACTGGCGCTGCTCGGGAAGCATCCGCGCCATGTGGGCGCGCTGAAGCTGGTCGCCGAGAAGGCCGGCTGGGACAAGCCATTCGCCGGTGGCGCGGGCCGGGGCCGCGGCATCGCGGTACACGAGTCCTTCGACACGGTGGTGGCGCAGGTGGCGGAAGTCACCGTCAGCGGCGACAAGATCAGGGTCGATCGGGTGGTGTGTGCGGTCGACTGCGGCGTCGCCGTGACACCGGATGTGATCCGGGCGCAGATGCAAAGCGGCATCGGTTTCGGCTTATCCGCAGCCCTCCTGGGCAAGATCACCCTCACCGACGGTCACGTGGACCAGACCAACTTCCACCAGTACCAGGTGCTGCGCATGCCCGAGATGCCGCGCATTATCGAGGTGCATATCGTGCCCTCGGGCAATGCACCCACCGGTGTCGGCGAGCCCGGGACGCCGCCCATCGCACCGGCGGTGGCGAACGCGGTGCGGGCCGCGACGGGAATCCGCCTGCGCACGCTGCCGTTTGACCTGGCGGCGGCGCGGCGGGCGCAAGCTTAAGGAGCTTTCAGATCGCAGCGAAGCTGCGCGCCTCCGCGCTCCATCCGGGCGCGGAGGCGAGCGCCGCCGGAACCTCCTCAGGCGTGGCGACCACCTGCCACATGTTGAGGTGTCTTGGATCCATGAAGCGCTCTTCGACCGCGCGCGCCAGCACCTGCAGCAGCGGGTTAAAAAAATCGCGTGTATTCACGAGCACGATGGGGTTGAGATAAAGCCCTAAGCGCTTCAGCGTGATGGCCTCGAGGAGTTCCTCGAGCGTGCCGGATCCGCCGGGCAGCGCAATCGCCGCCTGGCTCGCCGCGAGCATCATGTGCTTGCGCGTGCGCATGTCCTCGACGAGTTGCAGGTCCGTCAGACCCGGGTGTCCCCACTCCAGGTCCGCCATGAAGCGCGGCAGGATACCCACCACACGGCCGCCCCTGGCGAGCGCCCCGTCGGCGAGCGCCCCCATCGAGCCGGCCGCACCACCGCCGTAGATGATCCCAACACCGGCGCCGGCGAGCACCTCGCCCAGGCGATACGCCGCCGCCCGGTATTCCGGATGCGAGACGCGACTGGAAGCGCAATAAACGCACACGCTTCTGTCGCTCGGGGGTGCCGTCTTTGCTGTCATGCGCCCATTATAAGAGCGCACGCGACGACAAACGTGAAGGCGCGGCGGCGCCGCGCGGCGTCAGAAGGCAACTTCCGGCTAGTGCTGCTGCCCCGGGGGCTTCGCGGCGGTGGGTTTCGCTGACAGCTCGTTCGCCTGCGTCACCCAGTGATCGCGGTCGATGCGTCCCTTAAAGGCCGGCAGCACGCTGTCGACATGCGCGACATCCTCGCGCGACCACTCGGCGATCTGCCAGAAGTAGTACACGCCGACTTTATGCAGCGTGCGCTCCAGCACCCGCTTCACGCCCTTGATCTGCTTCAGGTCATCCGGTTTGCCGTGACCGGCATGCGAGAGCAGGTTCTTGCTGCCTTCGCGGACCGCCACCTGCGGCGCAGGCGGTGGCGGGGGATTGTCGAGGCGCATCTGCATCGCCGACAGCCGTTCGAGCACCGGGTTCAGGTCCACGCTCGGCGCGGGCGGCACATGAATCTCGCGCACCGCCTGCTCCAGAAGATCCAGCCGCGCCTGGGTTGGCGCCAGATCCACCGGCGCGGGGGCGTCCGGCATGCGGATGCCGTCCACGCGCGCCTGCAGCTGCTGCAGCGTGCTCGTGATCGGCGTCAGGTCCGCCTCCGGCACCCGGATGGCGCGCACCGCGGTGTCGATCGCGGTGAGCTTGAGCATGGTGGGATTGAGGTCGACGTCCCTGGGCTGCGGAATGGAAATACCGGCCACCTGTTTCTCCAGCGCCTCGAGGCGTTGCGAGAGGGGGCTCAAGTCCACCGCCGCCGGCGCATCCGGTATGCGGATGCTGCCGATGCGCTCCTCGATGGCGTCGAGGCGTGCTTGCAGCGGCGCCAGGTCCACCGGCGCCGGATCCGGTATGCGGATGCCGGACACGGCGCTTAACACCGGGCTCAGATCCGTGGCCTGCGGCTGCGGGATGTTGATGGCGCGTACGGCGGCATCCACACCTGCGACCTGCTCACTTAAAGGCTGCAGGTCAACCGGGGGGCGCGCCGCCAGGCGGTCTTCGAAACTGCGCCGCCAGCTCGTCCACTCATCGCGTGCGCGGGTGTATTCGAGCGTCACGTCCTCGAAGTGCCGGCGGAACCACCAGTACGCGAACAGGGCGCCGCCGACCGCGGCGACCGCCAGGAGGACGAGGATCTTTGCCAGGAGAAAGCCCATGTTTGTTCTCCCTTCCTTTCAGGAAGTGTGGAACTCAATGCGACGGTTTTTTGCGCGACCCTCCACCGTGTGGTTGTCGGCCACCGGGCGCGTCGCACCGAAGCCTTCCGACTGCAACCGATCGGCCGGAACACCGCGCTCGATGAGCGCCGCGCGCACCGCGGCGGCACGGTCATCGCTCAGGCGCAGGTTGAAGTTCGGCCGACCGATGTTGTCGGTATGACCTTCGATACGGATGTTGCCGGGACAGGCACGCGCCTCTTTCGCCAGCCGATCAAGGAGCGCGGTGCTCCTGGCACTGATGACCGCGCTGGCGCTGCCAAACTCAATTTCCTCACTGGCGAGGAGACTCGCCAGCGAGCGCTCGCACGCCTGCAAAGCCGCGATCGGGACCGGTTTCGCCACCGGGGCGGGTTTCGCCACGTGAGCGGGCGTCGACTCGATGAGGGGCGTCGGGATGTTCGTGAAGTCCCCGACCACACTCACCGCGCAGGTGCGTCGTCCGAGCCAGGTCGGGCAGGTCGCGGCCTTGGCGAGGGCAACGGCGCGCTCGCCAGCGCTCATCGTGGGTGCGGTACCGGAGAGGGTGACGTTCTGGCCCGAGACTTTGAGTGCCACCCAGCCGTAGCCTGCGGCGTTCAACTGCTCGCGGGTCTCGCGCTGCACCGTGCTTTCGATCCAGCCGCGGGCGAACGGGCCGAAGGCGAACAGTGCCGCCAGCGCCAGTCCCAGGAGCGGCAGGAGGCCGCGCCAGAGGAACGGCCAGACAGGGGGGTCGCGCCAGACGAGCAGATGCCGCTGGTAAACCGCATCGGATTGCATCGCAACCTCCACAATCGCCGCCACGTTTATACACGCAGCCGGAACAGCAGGGGAAGAGGGGCGGACAGCGGGCAGGACCTAGCCGCCCCGGGAATAAACGCTTAGACCTGTGGCGGCCGCGGTGAGTCGACCCTAGAATCAAGCCTGAGTGCGGGTGTAGTTCAATGGTAGAACTGCAGCTTCCCAAGCTGCTGACGTGGGTTCGATTCCCATCACCCGCTCCACCCAGACTCGCATGCGTTCATGGTTAAGACCTTAAGTCAGGAAGCGGACCGGACCGAGAATCGCGAGCGATTTGCGAAGGATGCAGCCCGGGCCGAAAGCGAAACACTGCAGAGCGGGAAGGCGGTTCCCTTGGGGACCGCGTTCGATTATCTCGAGGCGCGTGCAGCAGGAAAGAGCGTCCGACGTCCGCGGGCGCGCACGTGGCGCACGTCCAGATAAGGAATAGCGGCCTTTCCGTGAATTCGATCGGTTCGCCGTGACCATTTGGTGACATTCGGAGCTGCCGCCGGCGGCTAAGCTTCGGTGATGCACCAGATCGGCGTGGTCGGGGTGTCCTATCGCCACGCGAGCGTGGACGAGGTGGCCCGCTTTGCCGTGGCGCGCCCGGACGTGGCATCACGCCTGGCAGCGCTGCGCGAGCGGCTGGCCGCCGCTGAAATCCTCTACGTCGCCACCTGCAACCGCGTCGAAGTGATCTACGCCACCGCGGATGACAGCGCGGCGGGGGACTCCCGGCACGATGTGTTCCAGGTCCTCACCGGACGCGAGCCGCAACCCGGCGAAGCCGCGCGCATCCTGCGGGCCTGGACCGGTGAGGCCGCGGTCGAACACCTCCTGCTTCTTGCCTGTGGACTGGATTCCGCCCAGACCGGTGAGCAGGAAATCGCCGCACAGTTGCGCGCCTCCTGGGAGGAGGCCCGCGCGGCCGGGATCTGCGGCCCGGTGCTGGACCGCCTGGTGGGCGAGGCGCTCGGCATGGCGCGGCGCGCGCGCGGACTGACCGCCGCGGACCGCCCGCCCTCGCTCGGGGATCTTGCGGCGCAGCGCGTGCGGGCGCACCTGAACGGTACAACCGGGCGTGTTGCGTTGGTCGGTGTGTCACCCATGACGCGCCGCTGTGCGCACCTGCTGCATGCGGCGCATGTGCCGCTCCTCATCGTCAACCGCACGCTGGCCACGGCACAGGAGCTCGCCCGCACCGTGGCAGGCGAAGCGACCTCACTGGAAGCGTTTCGCGCCGCGCCACCCGCATGCCTGGCGGTGGTATTCGCGGCGGGCGGCGGGGAAGCGCTTTTGGACGAGGGCGCACTGACACGATTGCAGGCAGCGGCTGCCACGGCGCCGCTGCTCATTGATTTTGGCGTCCCGCCCAACATTGATCCGAAGCTCGCGCAGCGCGTGGGACTTGCCCGTGTTGGCATGGATGATCTCATCGAAGCGGCGCAGGGACGGCGACTGGGTGAGCTCATGCGCCTAGCGCCCGTGCGTGCCGCCATCGATGAGCGCCTGGTACACCTGCGCACCGAGCTCGCGACGCGCTCTTTCGGGCCGCAGCTGTCTGACCTGCGCGGCGCTTTCGAGGAGATTGCCGCCGAGGAAGTAGCACGTGCGCTCAGCGGCGAGCTGCGTACACTTGACGATGGGCAGCGGGGACAACTCGAGCGGCTGGCCCGCACGGTAGCGCACAGGCTCGCGCACCTGCCGCTCGCCGGCATCCGCGCGGCCGCGGTACACGCAGGTCCTGATGCGCTGGATGCGTTCTTTGAAGCGGCGAAGGCCGGGCGCACGCGCGCTGACACGGAGAAGACATGACGAACGGCCCGCAAGACGGCGCCCGCGAGGATCGGCATCCGCGTTCGGCGGAGCTCTACGAGCGCGCCTGTCGTGTCATTCCGGGCGGGGTGAGCTCCCCGGTGCGGGCGTTCCGCGCGGTCGGGGGGACGCCGCTTTTCATCGCGCGCGCATCGGGCGCGCAGGTGTTCGATGCGGACGGCCGTGCCTATCTTGATTTCGTGGGCTCGTGGGGTCCCTTGATCGCAGGCCACGCGCACCCCGCGGTGATCGCCGCGGTGACCGAGGCCCTGACCCGCGGCACCACTTACGGCGCGCCGTGCGCTGCGGAAGTGGAACTCGCCGAACGCATCGTCGCCTCCTACCCGGCCGCCGAGCAGGTGCGCTTCGTGTCCTCGGGAACCGAGGCGGTGATGAGCGCCATTCGCGTCGCGCGCGCGTTCACCGGGCGCGACCTGATCGTCAAGTTCGCGGGCTGTTATCACGGTCACGCGGATCATCTCCTGGTCGCGGCCGGCTCTGGGCTCGCGACCTTCGGCCGGCCGTCCTCGGCCGGCGTGCCGGCGGCCTTCACGGCCTGCACACGGGTGTTGCCTTTAGATGATGAGGCGAGCGTCGCGCAGCTTTTCGAGCGCGAAGGCACCAACATCGCCGCAGTCATCATTGAGCCGGTGCCGGCGAATCACGGCCTCCTGCCACAGCGGCGCGAGTTCTTACAGGCCCTGCGCACGCTCACGCGCGAGCACGGCGCAGTGTTGATTTTTGACGAGGTGATTTCCGGGTTTCGTTTAGGGCGCGGCGGCGCGGCGGAGCTCCTCGGCATCAGCCCGGATCTTGCGACCTTCGGCAAGGTGATCGGCGGTGGCATGCCGGTGGGCGCTTTTGGCGGCGCGCGGCGCATCATGGCGCGGCTCGCCCCCGATGGTGACACCTACCAGGCGGGTACGCTCTCCGGCAACCCGGTCGCCATGACCGCAGGCCTCGCAACGCTCGATCTTCTGGTGCGCGAGTCCGGCTGGCAGCGCCTCGAGGCGCGGGGTGCCGAACTCGAGCGACTGTTGCAGCCGGTGCTGGCGGGCGCGTCATTTCCCGTGCACCTGGTGCGGCTCGGCTCGCTATTCTGGCTTTCGTTTCACGAGGCGGGCGCGCCGCGCACCGCCGCCACGCTCACCGGGCGCGAGATCGCACGCTACGCGGCGCTCTTTCACGGCATGCTCGACCGCGGCGTCTACCTGCCGCCGTCCGCCTATGAGGCGTGCTTCCTGTCGCTCGCGCACACCACGACCGATCTCACGCGCTTCGCGACCGCTCTCGGGTCGGTCCTGGCGGCGATCGCATGAAATCGCCCCGCGTCTTTCAGCTGACCGCGCTCGCACTCGTTGTGGTGTCGGCGGTGCAGGTCGGCTGGTGGCTCTTCGACCAGCACGCCTACACGGTCGAGAAGGTGAACGCCGCCCGCGCCGCTTACGCCGGACAAACGGCCGCCGCGCAGGCGCTGCTTGATTCCGGCACGCCGGCGTCGCGGGTGCAGCAACTCCTGCCGCAGATCGTCGTCAACGGTACCCAGGCGACGCTCGCGCCCGCGGTCGAACAGGCGCTGCGTACCGAGGAGCAGCGGCGCAACAACCAGTACGCCTGGGAGGGCGGGTTTTTTCTCCTCGCGCTCGGGGTGTGCATCGCGGTGATCGCGCGGGCGTTACGCGCCGAGGCGCGGGTGCTGGAAGAGCAGGACAGTTTTCTGGCGCTCGTCTCGCACCAGTTCAAGACGCCACTCGCCAGCCTGCAGCTGTCGCTCGAGACCATGGCGTTGCGCGCGCCGGCAGCGGAGGCCGCGCGCACCCTCATCGATCGGATGCTGGCGGATCTGGCGCGTATGGAGGCGATGGTCACCCAGATCCTCGAGAGCGTGCGCCTGGAGCGCGGACGGGTGGACTTAAGGGCCGAGTCGCTCGAATTGCGCACCGCGGTGGCGCGCGTCGTGACGCAGCTCGAGGAGCGGGCGCGCAGCGAACGCATCACGATCGCCAACGCCATCGAGCCGGGGCTGTACGTCTTAAGTGACCCGCTGGCACTGGATGTGGTGGTGCGCAACGTGCTCGAGAACGCCGTCTCCGCGGTCGCCTGTGCCGGCGGCGGCGACATCGCCCTGAGTGCCCGCGCCGGCGTGGGTGAGGTCGAGCTGTCGGTGAAGGACACGGGTGTCGGCTTTGACCCGGTCGCGGGCGCGCGTCTCTTTGAGAAATTCACGCGCCTCGGCGCTGCCGCACCGAAGGGTGGCAGTGGCGGTTACTACGGCACGGGCCTCGGGCTCTACATCGTGCGGCGCCTCATGACCCTCGCGCACGGGCGCGTCGCGGCGCACAGCGAAGGCGCCGGCAAGGGCGCAAGTTTCACCCTCACCTGGCCTGCCGCGCACGAGCCGAAGCCATGAGCGCGGCCAACTCAGGGGCGAGCCCGGTGCTGGTGGTCGAGGATGATCCGCACCTCGCCGCGGGCGTGCGCGAGAACCTGCGGGCGGAAGGCTACGAGGTGAGTGCCGCGAGCAATGGCGAAGAGGCACTGGCGTGGCTCCGCGAGCATGAGTGCGCGCTCATCGTGCTGGACGTGATGCTGCCCGGGATCGATGGCCTTGGGGTGTGCCGGGCGCTGCGCGAGCAGGGCAACAACACCCCGGTGCTGTTCCTGACGGCGCGCGGGGATCCGGCGGATCGCGTCCGGGGCCTGGAAGCCGGCGGTGATGATTACCTCGCGAAGCCTTTTCACCTGCAGGAGTTTTTGCTGCGGGTGCGCGCGATCTTGCGGCGCTGGGACTGGTATCGAAATGCCTCGGCGACGGCCGCCACGGCGGTGCTGCGCTTCGGCGGGAATGAGGTGGATTTTCGCGCGTTTCGCGCCCGCGCCTGGAACGGGGAGACCCAGGAGCTCACCGAGAAAGAGGCCATGATCTTAAAGGTGCTCGCCGAGCACTTAGGTGAGATCGTCTCGCGCGAGGATCTCCTCGAGCGGGTGTGGGGCTACGACGTCTTCCCCTCCACCCGCACCGTGGACAACTTCATCCTGCGCCTGCGCAAACGCTTTGAGCAGGATCCGGGGAACCCGAAGCACTTCCTCACCGTATGGGGTGTCGGCTACCGCTTCCTCATCGAGGAGAAGCCGTGAGCACCCGCGCGCTGCGCATCGGCACACGCGCGTCCGAACTTGCCTTGTGGCAGGCGCGGCACGTCGAGGCCCTGTTGCGTGCGCAACCCGGCGCCCCGCCGGTCGAGCTCGTGCACATCAAGACCTCCGGCGACACCCAGGCGGATGTGCCCCTGTGGAAAGTCGGCGGTCGGGCGTTTTTCACGCGTGAGATCGATCACGCGCTCGTGAGTGACGCCGTGGACATCGCCGTGCACAGCCTGAAAGATCTCCCCACGACGCTCGAGGCGGGACTGACGCTCGCGGCGATGTTGCCGCGGGCGGATCCGCGCGACGCGCTCTTGAGCCGGGACGGTGCGAGATTTGCGCAGCTGCCGCGCGGTGCGCGCATCGGCACGAGCAGCTTAAGACGCCGCGCGTTCCTGAAGCGCCTGCGCCCGGATGTGGTGCTGGCGGAACTGCGCGGTAACGTGCCCACGCGTATCGCGAAGTTAAAACGGGGCGACTACGACGCCATTGTGCTCGCGAGTGCAGGGCTTGAGCGCTTAGGACTTAAGAGCCACATCACCGAGTACCTGGACCCTGAGGACTTTCCGCCGGCGGTGTCCCAGGGTGTGATCGGCGTGTGTGCGCGGACAACTGACACCGAAACGCTGCGCTGGTTGGCAGCACTGGACAACCCGGCGGCGCGCCTGGCAGCGAGTGCCGAACGGGCGTTGTTGAAGCGCATCGAAGGCGGCTGCCAGGTACCGCTCGGGGCGCTGGCGAGGATCGTTAACGAACGGCTTAACCTTCAGGCGAGCGTCTGTGCGCTCGATGGCTCCCGGATCCTGATCGCCCGGGGCAGCGGCGCGGCGCCGGCCGACGGTCCGCTAACCGTAGCAATCGCGGACGCGATCCAGCTCGGTGAGCGCGTCGCCGTGGATCTTCTCGGACAGGGCGCCGCCGAGCTCATGGCACACGAGCGCGATGCCCTGGCCGTGGAGGCGCCGTGAACGCCGAAATGCACTCAGGACCTGTGGTCGTGACCCGCGCTGAATCCGCCAACGGCCCGCTGACGCGGGAGTTGAAGGATCTCGGGCTTTCGGTACTCCTGTGGCCCGCGATAAGCGTGGGCACGGCGGACCCGGGACCCTTAAGCGCTGCGCTGACCAACCTCCGCTCCTTCAACTGGATCGTGTTTGCCAGCCGGCACGCGGTCGCCGCCGTGCTCGAGCGCCTGTCCGCGCCGCCACCGGGCTTGCGCGTGGCCGCGGTCGGCAAGGCGACCGCGCAGGTGCTGGAGGGGCGTGGCTGGCACGTGGACCTCGTGCCGGATGAGGGTAGCGCCGCAGCGCTCGTCGCCGAGTTCGCGGCGCGCTGGGCGGCGCACAAGGATGAGGCCAAGGGCGTGTTGTACCCCGCGAGCTCCCGCGCACTCCCAACCATTGCCGCGGGACTCAAGAACCTCGGCGCCACGGTAACCCAGGTCGCGGCGTACCAGACTGATGCCGCCCAACTTGATGTCAGCGAGTGCCGCGAGTGGATCGCGCGCGGCACCATCGCCGCGGTGACCTTCGCGAGCCCGTCCGCGGTGAGTGAACTCGCGCGGGCGCTGGGAGAGGCAGATTTCGGACGGCTGTTATCGGCGGCGCCCCCGGTCGCCATCGGACGCACCACGGCGCGCGAACTCACCAAACACGGTGCACGCTGCGCCGTGGCGGAAATGGCGACGCTGCGCTCGCTCGCCCTCACCACCTTCAATCTGCTGAAGTCGAGAACGTAATCATGGGATTTCCGAGCGAGCGGCCGCGGCGTACGCGCCAATCCGATGCCTGGCGGCGCCTGGTGCGCGAGACACGCCTGTCCCCGGAGGAATTTATCTATCCCCTGTTTGTCGTGCCGGGGCGCGGCGTGCGCCACGCGGTGGAGAGCATGCCCGGCATTTTCCAGCTGTCGGTGGATGAGGCGGTGAAGGAGGCCAAAGCGGTCGCGGCCAAAGGCGTCCCGGCGGTACTCCTGTTCGCCGCTCCCGGACAAAAAGACGCGAAGGCGAGCGCAGCGCTCGACCCCAAGGGACTCGCGGCGCAGGCCATCGCCGCCATCAAGGAGGCGATTCCTGAACTCATCGTGTGGGCGGACGTGTGCCTGTGCGGCGCCACCGACCACGGTCATTGCGGACACGTGACGGCGGATGGGGTGATCGACAACGATGCGTCCATCCAGACCCTCGCCGAAGTCGCACTCTCTTACGCGCGCGCGGGAGCGGATGCCGTGGCGCCGAGCGACATGATGGACGGGCGGGTGCAGGCGATCCGCAAGCTACTGGATGCCCAGGGACACGCCGCCACCCCGATCGTGTCGTACGCTGCCAAGTACGCTTCCTCTTTCTATGGACCGTTTCGCGAGGCCGCGGAGTCTGCGCCCGCGTTCGGCGACCGGCGCTCCTACCAGATGGATCCGGCGAACGTGCGCGAGGCGCTGCGCGAGGTGCTGCTCGACATCGAGGAAGGCGCGGATCTTGTCATGGTGAAGCCGGCGGGACCCTATCTTGATGTCATCCGCCAGGTGCGCGACGCTGTGCGCGTGCCGGTGGTGGCGTACCAGGTGTCGGGCGAGTTCAGTCTCATCAAGGCCGCATCGCATGCGCGGCTGGATCGATGAGAGAGCGGCGATACTCGAAAGCCTCACCGGCATCCGCCGTGCCGGGGCTGATCTCATCATCAGTTACTTTGCGCCGCAGGTAGCCGAATGGCTGCGCCCGTGAAAACGGCGAGCGAGGCCGCGGCGAAGCCTGCGCTGGCCGTGAAGGCCGCGTCGCCGGGCGCGTTTCTGGCGGCCTGCCGGCGCGAGCCCGTCCCGCACCGGCCGATCTGGATCATGCGCCAGGCCGGGCGGTACCTTCCGGAGTACCGGGCGCTGCGCGCCAAGGTGGATTTTGAGGCGCTGACCCGCACGCCGGAACTCGCCGCGGAGGTGACGCTGCAGCCGCTGCGACGTTTTGATCTGGATGCGGCGATTCTCTTCAGCGACATCATGACGCCCCTCCAGGGCATGGGCGTCGAGCTTGCCTTTGAGCCGGGTCCGGTGGTGCGCGAACCCATCCGCACGGATGAGCAGATTGACGCGTTGCCGGCGCTCGTCCCCGAGCGCGACGTGCCGTTTGTGCTCGAGTCGCTGCGCATCGTGCGGGCGCAGGTGCCGCGCGGCGCGCCGGTGATCGGCTTTGCGGGCGGACCGTTCACGCTTTTGTGTTATCTCGTGTGCGGCCGGCCGTCGAAGGAATTCGCGCCCGCGCGCACCTTCCTTTATGCGCAGCCCGAGGCGGCGCAGCGCCTGCTCACGCATCTGGCGGATGCGATGGCGGCGTATCTTCTGGCGCAGGCGGGGGCCGGGGCGCAGGCACTGATGTTATTCGAGTCCTGGGCGGGGCTGCTCGCGCCGCGGGAGTTCACGCAGTTCGCGTTGCCTGCGGTACGGCGCACCATGAAGTCATTGCGCCGCGCAGGCGTGCCACTCATCTATTACGTGAACCAGGGATCGGCGCTCATGGGGGCGGTCGCGGATCTTGACGTGGACGTCATCGGGGTCGACTGGCGCTCGAGCCTGAAAGAGGTGCGCCACACCCTGGGAGCGGGCAAGGCCGTGCAGGGCAATCTCGACCCGGCCGCGTTGTTCGCAGCGCCGCAGGATCTGAAGCGCCATGCGGACGCCGTGCTCGACGCCGCCGGGGACGCGCCCGGGCACATTTTCAATCTCGGTCACGGCATCTGGCCGGAAACCGATCCGGACGCGGTGGCGCGACTTGTGGACTACGTGCATGAGCGGCGCTGAGGCGCGTTCGGGGGAAGCGGGGTTTGCGGTCCTTGCGACCGCGCATTTTCAGGATCTGCAGTCGCGCCTGTGCGCCGCGTTCGAGAAGTTTGAGCCGACGAGCCGCTTCCAGGCGCGCAGCTGGACGAAACCTCAAGGTCATCCCCTGCAAGGCGGCGGCGAATCGCGCCTCATGCGCGGCGAGGTGTTCGAAAAAGTCGGCGTGAACGTCAGTCACGTGCATGGCGTGCTCGCGAAAGAGGCGCGCGGCCAGGTGGCGGGCGCGGAAAGCTCTGATGGACGCTTCGTCGCCTGCGGCATCTCCCTCGTCGCCCACATGACGAATCCCTACGCGCCGGCCGTGCACATGAACCTGAGATACCTCTCCACCAGCCGCGCCTGGTTCGGCGGCGGCTCGGATCTCACGCCGACCTTTCCGTTCGCGGAAGACACGCTTGAGTTTCATGGGGCGCTGCGCCGCGCGTGCGATGCGTACCGTCCCGAGGCGTACCGGGAATACAAGGAATGGTGCGACCGGTATTTCTACCTGCCGCATCGGCAGGAGGCGCGCGGGGTCGGGGGGATTTTCTTCGACGACCTGGCGAGCACCGATGCCAGTGCGGACTTCGCGTTCGTGCGCGGCGTCGGGGAGGCGCTGCTCGAGGTGTTTCCGCAGATTGTCGCGCGGCGCAAAGACACCCCGTACGACTCCGCGGCGCGCGAGCAGCAGCTCGTGAAGCGCGGACGCTACGTGGAATTCAACCTGGTGTACGACCGGGGCACCCGCTTCGGCTTCAGCACCGACGCGGATCCGGATGCCTACCTGATGAGCCTGCCGCCGCTCGTGAAGTGGTAGTCGTCGGGGAGCACGGCCCGGGTCTGCGCCGGCCGGTACCGGTGCCAGCTGATGGGCGTGGACCAGAAGAGCTGCTCGACGTGTACTCTCGCCGCCCGCCAATGCTTACCGAGCACCGCCGCCGGGTTTTCCAGGGCGAGACTCTCCAGGGCCTGGGCTCCTGGCTGCCAGATTTGCTGCAGTGCACGGTACGGGTTCATATGTGCAACGAGCATAACGCGACCGGAGCTCCGGAAAAACCTGTTGCAGATCAGCGACGTTGCGAGCTTTCGCCTGAGCCCCTTAAACCCGCCGACTGAATCCCTCCTCCAAGGTGCTGAATGACACAGGCGCAGGGAAAGTCCGGGGAGATCGACTGGGAGGCGGGGCTCATACAGCGCGCCCGCTCCGCAGACACCCGCGCCTTCGAGCGGATTTACCGCGAGCACTCCGGACGCGTGTACGGCCTGTGCCTGCGGATGACCCGGGATGCGCACCTGGCAGAGGACTGTGTGCAGGAGACCTTCATCAACGCCTGGCGGGCGCTGGCCCGGTTCGAGACGCGCAGTTCCCTCGGCACCTGGCTGCATCGGATCGCGGTGAACGTGTGCCTCGGGAAGCGCCGCAAGGGCGCGCCGGCAGAGCCGCTGCCGCAAGACGATGAGAGCGAGATGGGCGATTGGACATTGGAGACACCGGTGGAGGTGAGGGAAATCGAAGCTGCAATTGACGCGCTGCCGGACGGCGCGCGCGATGCGCTCGTCCTGCACGCCCTCTACGGCTATTCGCACGAGGAGTCGGCGCAGATGCTCGGACTCGCCGAAGGCACCTGCAAGGCGCAGCTGCATCGGGCGCGACGACTGCTTCGGGATCGGTTGGGATTGGAGGTGTACGCCGCATGAAGATCACATCGCTTCGCGATCTGCCCCAGGACATCGCGCCGCCGCGTGATCTGTGGCCGCAGATTGCCGCGCAGATCACGCCAGCGGCGGAAGACGCGAGCACCGACGCGACGCGAGTGCCTTCTTCGGCCCGGCGCATCGTTCGCCTGCGCTGGCTCGCCGCCGCGGCCGCGGTGGGCTGCCTCGCGGTGGGTATGTGGATTGACCGCAGCCTGCTCCTTCCCTCAAAGGTTCCGGGCGGCGCGCCGACGGCGAGCACTCACGTTACACCCGGCGCTCCCGCAAGCCTGGAGGTAGCGTACGTGTCCGACCCGCGCTACACGCGCCAGCGCGCCGCCCTTCTTGCATCGCTGCAGGCGCAGCTCAATGCCTTGCCGCCCGTGACGCGCACCAAGGTGCTCGCGAGCCTCGACACCATCGGCAAGGCCAAACAGGATCTGGAGAGCGCGCTCGGCAAGGACCCGGGCAATGCGCTGCTGCAGGAATTACTCGTCAACACTTACCAGGATGAAATGCGCGTCCTCACGGACGTGCGCAGTGCCAGCCAGGCTGGCGAGGGGATCTGATCATGCGTACCTTTTTCACGGCCGTCGTATGGCTCGCGCTCGGTGTGAGCGCCAACGCCCCGGCCGCCGACAAGAGCTTCGACCGCGAGGTGCAGGCGGAGCCCAAGGGCATCGTCGACATCTCCAACGTCGCCGGCACCATCGACGTGACCGGCTGGGACCGCAACGCGGTCAGCGTCCACGGACAACTCGGCGAGGGCGTCGAGCGCGTGGATGTGACCAGCGAGCCCGGACACACGACCATCAAGGTCGTTCTGCCGGACTCCGGCCACCACCACAATGGGAACGCGCGCCTCAAGGTGCAGATCCCGCAGGGCAGCGAGCTGGATGTCTCGGCGGTGAGCGCCGATGTCACGGCGATGAAGGTGTCAGGGATACAGCGCCTGCAGAGCGTCAGCGGTGAGATCAGCGCGGAGCTCGCGCAGGCGGACGCCGAGATCAAGGATGTGAGCGGTGATATCACGCTGCGCGGACATGGGCAGCCGGCGAACGTGCACCTGAGCACGGTGAGCGGGGATGTGAAGATAGAGCACGTTGCCGGGGACCTGGACGTGGGCACTGTGAGTGGCGATGTGAAAGGCTCGCTCGACGGGGCGCGTTCGCTGCGCGTGCGCAGTACCTCGGGAGATGTGAGCTTCACGGGCAAGCTCACAGGCAGCCCCACCGTCGATTTGGAGTCCGTCAGTGGCGAGCTCACCGTGAAAGCGAGCGCCGACGGGGGCTTCAGCTACGAGTTGACCAGCTTCAGTGGTGACATCACCAACTGCTTCGGCGGGAAGGCGGAACGCACCAGCCAGTACACGCCCGGGCAGTCGCTGCGGGGTACCCTCGGCCAGGGCAGCGGACGGGTGCACATGAGGTCCATGAGCGGCGAGCTCACGCTGTGCGACAAGTGAATTAGTGACACGCGGCTCGCAAGCTGCGCGCGGTGGCGCCCGGTAGAATCACCGGGTGCCACCCTCAGATTCCCCGATTGCCGCCGCACTGATCGCCTGGCAGGCCCGCGCCGGCCGCCATCATCTGCCCTGGCAGGACCAGCGCACTCCGTACCGCGTGTGGGTATCGGAGATCATGCTGCAGCAGACCCAGGTCTCGACCGTCACGCCGTACTACCAGCGCTTCATGGCGCGCTTTCCCGACGTGCGCGCGCTCGCGGACGCGCCGCTGGATGAAGTGCTGCACCTGTGGTCGGGACTGGGGTACTACGCGCGGGCACGGAACCTGCACTGCGCCGCGATCCAAGTTCGCGATGAGTTTGCGGGGGACTTTCCAAAGGCGTTTGCGGAAGTCGAAGCCCTGCCGGGCATCGGCCGCTCCACCGCGGGCGCGATTCTCGCCTTAAGTCACGGCACGCGCTTCGCGATCCTGGATGGCAACGTGCGGCGCGTGTTGTCGCGCTACTTTGGCGTGGCGACACCCTGCGGGCGAGCGCGCGACGCTTGAGCGGCTGTGGCAGCTGTCGGAAACCTGCACGCCCCACACGCAGCTCGCCGAGTACACGCAGGCGATCATGGATCTTGGTGCCACGGTGTGCCTGCGGCGCGCGCCGCGGTGCGACGAGTGCCCCTTGTCAGCGGACTGTGTTGCGCGGCAGACGCAGCGCCAGCATGAGCTGCCGGTGCGCCGCAAGAGACCCGCCCGGCCGACGCGTCATGCCGTCATGGTGGTGGCGGTGAGCGATGGCGGCAACGTGCTGCTCGAGCGGCGGCCGGACAGCGGCATCTGGGGAGGGCTCTGGTCGTTGCCGCAGTTCGACACTGATGATGCCGCCCGTGCATACATCAGGCACTCCCTGCCGCCCGCGCAGCGTGAGCCACGCGCTCTCAGCAACGTCGAACACGTGTTCACGCACTTCAACCTCGTCATGCGGCCGCTCCTGGTGCGCTGCGAGGGCGAGTCGCGAGTCATGGAGGAGGGCTCGACCCTCTGGTATAACCTCAAGGTGCCGGCACGGGTTGGATTGCCCGCGCCGATACGAACTCTCCTCCAACGCGTCGCGGACGAATCTTAAAAATGTCACGCATGGTCCAGTGTGTACTCCTGAAGCGCGAGGCGCCGGGGCTCGACCGGGCGCCGTACCCGGGCGAACTTGGCCGGCGCATCTACGAGGGCGTCTCGAAGGAAGCCTGGGCGAGCTGGCTGAAACATCAGACCATGCTCATCAACGAGTATCGCCTGACGCCGATCGAGCCCAAGGCGCGCAAGTTCCTGGAAGCGGAGATGGAGAAGTTCTTCTTCGGCGCAGGCTCGCAGGCGCCGCAGGGCTATCAGCCACCACCGACGGCGTAATCATGTCGCCAGTTCGTGCCTTCACGGCGCTCGCCGCAGCGCTCGCGAGTATCGTCACCTCATCGTGCGGCACTTACGAAGCCCGGGACGAAGCGCAACAATTCGCCGAGCGCTACTTTACGGCGAGAAATGGGGATGACCTGGCGGCCGTGCTGCCGTTCTATTCGGCAAAGTTCTTTGCCGGGACCCCACGCGAGGAGTGGCTGTCGTCGTTGCAGGTTATCCACGACCGCTGCGGTACGCCGGCGTCCCATGCACTGAAGGGCTGGACGGCGACTAACCTGGTTGGCACGGAAAGCGGCTCGACCGTGACCCTCACCTACGACGTCAAATACGCGTCATGCCGGATGTCAGAGACGTTGGTTGTTTTCAAGCCGGAGGGCGGCGAAGACAAGATCCTTCGTCACATCATGAAGTTCGAAGGAGCAACGCCGGACAACCCCGCAGGCACGAGCACCTGACGTAGTCAGCGTCGCTGAGCGCGTCGAACGTTACAGGTGAATCAGGCCGCGCTTGTGCGCGACCGCAACTGCTTCGGTACGACTGATCGCATCGAGCTTGGTCAGGATCGCCTTGACGTGGGTTTTGGCCGTGCCTTCGGTGATGGAGAGGCGCCGCGCGATGTCCTTGTTGCTGCGCCCTTCGGCGACCAGCTGCAGCACCGCGAACTCGCGCTGCGTGAGGCTCGGCTTGGCCATGCGCTGCAGGGCCTTCGCCGCCACGGTCGATGAGGTGTAGGGACGGTCTTCACTGACGGCGCGGATGGCAGAGAGGATTTCAGTCCGCGGCGCGTCTTTCAGGAGATATCCCTTCGCGCCCTGCGACAGGCACTGGAAAATGTCCTCGTCGCCGTCGTAAGTCGTGATGATGAGGATGCGGGCCTTGGGATTCACCTGCAGCACGTGCTGCACCACCGAGACCCCGTCACGCTTGGGCATCCGCAGGTCGAGCACCATGACATCCGGCCGGTGCTGCTCGAAGAGCGCGATCGCCTCCTCGCCATCGCCGGCTTCCGCCACCACTTCCATGTCATCCTGCTGGTTGATCATGGCGGCAAGGCCGTCGCGCACGACCGGATGGTCATCTGCCAGCACGATGCGGATGCCGCTTTTCATCTCGGCTGCCACCTAGGACGCCGGCTTCAGCAGGCGCACGCTGATGCGGGTGCCGGCACCGGGCTGAGTGTCGAGCTGCCATTCCCCGCCGATGGCACCGGCCCGCTGGCGCATGCTGGCAAGACCGAAGCCCTGCCGCGCGTAGAGCTCCGGCCGCTGTTCCATGCCCACGCCGTCATCGGCAACCGCGAGCACCCAGTGCGGGGCGTCATCGGCCATGGTGATACGCACGGTACGCGGGTTCGCGTGGCGCACCGCGTTACTGACCGCCTCCTGGGCGATGCGCAGCAGCTCGTGTTCGTGCTCGGGGCGCAGTCCCGTCGTGATCCCGCCGCCATCGAAGGTGCAGGTCACCCCGCCAGGCACGGTCGAGCGGTCCGCGAGCTGGCGCAGCGCGAGTTCCAGTCCCGCCCGGCGGGTCTGGTCAAGCCGAAAGCCCATCACCGAGCGGCGCGCCTCGGCCAGGCCATCGCGCGCCAGCGCGCGGATGCGCGAGTGGGTGAGCGCCAGTTCCGAGCCGCGTTTCTTGCAGGAGGGGAATTCCTCCACGGCGCCAAGCTGCATGAGAATCCCGGTGAAGGCCTGCGCCAGGCCGTCGTGGATCTCCTGGCCGATGCGCGTGCGCTCGGTGAGCACCGCGGCTTCCTTGGCAGAGTACGCAAGGCGTGTGAGTTGCACGGCGAGCGTTGCCTGGTGCGCGAGCGCCACCAGAAGACCGCTGCCCGTCACGTCCCGCGCTTCACGCTGGAAGCTCAGGATCATGAAGCCGACGTTGCGCGCGCCAAATACGAGCGGATACACCACCGAGCCCAGCGCGCCCTCGCTGCGGTGAAAGGCGAGCACCCCCGGCCACATCTCCTCCGCTTCCGCCTTCGCCACCTCGACATATAGCGGCTCGCGCAGGCTCGCGAATCTAGTGCTCACCGCGGAGCCCGCCATCGGGACGCTGGTGGGGAAGGACGGCTGCGCCAGTTTCCCTTCGCGGGCGTGCGCGATGATGCGCCATTCCTGCACGGAGTCTTTCAGCACCACCACGGCACCCGAGACCGCGTCGAACTGGCGCGTCGCTTCCAGGAGGATGTGCCCCATGAAGCTGTGCAGATCGGTCTCACCGGCGAGGCGCTCGAGATTGCCGCGGATCACCGCGTTCGCCTTGGCAAGTTCCGCGACCCGTTCTTCGGCCGCGTGCTCGCGCTCGCGCCGCACGTCATCGAGCAGCCGCTCGCGGTGCAGCGCCGCGCCGATGACCCCGGCCGCATTCTCGAGCGCTAAAAGTTCCGAGGACTCGATGGCCCGATGCTGGCGGGTGTTGTCGAAGCCGACCACGCCCATGAAGTCCCCGCCGACGAAGATCGGCACGATCGCCTTGGTCTTGGTATCGACGCCCTCGATGGCCGAGCAGCTGTTGTCCGAGCAGATTTCGCCCTTGGCGAAACACACGCCGCGCCCGGCGCGCAGCTCGGTGAACATGCTGATGAAGTGCGGCTCGTTGCACGACCATGCGGTCGCATCGTGCAGGCGCGCCGCGACGCCATCGGCGGTCCACTCGTTGACCGTTACCAGGAGCGGCTCACCGTTAGCCCCAGTGCGGGTCTCCATCACGTTGACCCGATCCACGTGCGCGGCCTCGCCGATGAGCCCGAGCACGCCCGGAATGGCGGCGCGCACATCCGCAGCTTCCAGCAGCATGCGGCTCGCCTTGGCGGAGGCGGTAAGCAGGCGCTCACGCGCCTGCAACGACTCGTTGATCCGCGTGAGCTCCTCCGTGCAGGGAGCGGGGCCTTCTTGCAGGGGAGCCAGGTTGGCATTCATATGAGGAGATACTCGCGCCAGCGCATAAGAAAGATGTGTGGTCAGACAGTGTAACGCCGGGCAAGGCGATAGCCGCGAGGGTGGGGCGGAAGACAGGCCCTGACGTCACTCTTAAGAGAGAGCGGGTTTCCCGCCAGCGACCCGGATCCTAATGCAGAATCAAAGACTTAGATTGTCGATTGCTTGACGACCCGCACAGGGGCCGGTCTAATACGCGCCCTTCGTCCTACGGCGGCCAGGTAGCTCAGTTGGTAGAGCAGCGGACTGAAAATCCGCGTGTCGGTGGTTCAATTCCACCCCTGGCCACCATTCAGATCAAGTCGTTACGAGTACGCCGTTCCGCTCGTCCTCCTCTCGCGTAGCCAAATCGTAGCCACGCTGCTCATTCACTGTGACCTTCGATCCGAATGCATCGACGTGCGAGCTGAGATGCGCACCTGTCAGGTGCGCATACCGCCGCACCATGGCCGCCGTCCGCCAACCACCCAACTCCTGCAGTACGTGCAGCGGCGTACCTGCGTGAGCATGGAGTGTCGCCCAGGTGTGCCGTAAGTCGTGCCATCGGAAGTCCACGACCCTCGCCCGCCTCAGAGCGCTACGCCACGCTGTCCCATTCACTTGCCGGATCGGCTTGCCCCGGTACGTGAACACGACCTCCGCGTGCCTGCCTTTCTGCTCGGACACGAGCTGCACCGCCTCTGTCGTGAGCGGAACCGCGATTCCGTCGCCGCCCTTCGCCTGGCTTGCATCAACCCACACGAAACGGCGCTCAAAGTCGACCTGAGTCCAGCGCAATTCCCGCACGTTGCGCTGACGCAGTCCGGTAAGCACCGAGAACCGCATCATCGCGGTCAGATGCTCGGGCAGCTCCGCCAGGAGCCGCGAGCACTCCTCAGTCGTCAGGAATCGCACCCGGCCCTTTGGCTCGGGAAGCAGCCGAACCCGCGGCGCGCGGACCAGCCATCCCCAATCCTGCGCCGCGGCCCGAAGCACTGAACGGAACAACGCCAGAGTCCGATTCACAGTGCCGTTACGCACTCCGTCCCGCCGGCGCGCCTGCGCGACCTTCTCCACCACGTCCCTGTCAATCTCCGACAGCTCCATCTTTGCGAGATGCGCGTGCAGCCAGCGGAAATTGCGCACGTCATCCCTGAGGGACGCCTTGTGCCCTTTTTCCTCAAGCCAACGCAACACCGCTTCCTCCCATGTGCGGCTTGGCTTCACACCGAGCCGTGTAACATCCCACAGTTGAGCCTTCAGCTTGTCGTGGTATTCCCGCGCTTTGAGCCGATCGGTAGTCCCAGCGCTTTTCTGTATTGCTCGTCCGTTGTGGGACAACTTGATCCACCAGTTAGGTGAATCTTTGCGTTTGTAGAGCGACATTGGATTTTCTCCGTGTCACCCTGCAACGCTCGCCGCGGATATTGTGCGCGCAGGTACGCGAGCACGTCATCCTCAACGAACACCCACCGCCGCCCGATGCGCGCACCCGGAATCTCTCCGGCTCGCGCCCTGGTCTGCAGCGTCACTGGATGGATGTGCAGCAATTCGGCAGCCTGTTGCAGGGTGAGGGTGTTCACGTCATGGACCCACCCGAGATTCGCCCAATGTCCCCGAAGCCTTGCAGTCGCTTCGGCACCCCCTCGCGCACTACCCGCGCCAACACTGCGCCAGCATCCCCTTGATGCACCTGGCACATCACACCGAGCGCCTTTCCCCCCTGAGTACGGAGGTTGGCCACCATGGCGTCATAGGTAATCTGCCCGGCGCGCTGAGTCGCTCGAAGCCGGCACTGCTCCGCGCTCAGAAAGTCGAAAGCCGGGTAAGCACCTGCGAAGTACTTTCCGGGGTTGGTTAGGACGTCCCAGGGCACCGTCCGCCCCTTATTTCGCAATTCGACCTCCGCTCGCGTCCATGCGCTCAACGGATCGCCTAACTGCTTGCCCTTCTCGTAGACCCGCAGAAGCTTGCCAGCGCCCCGGCTGCCAACGTAGAGCGTCTTCCCCCGCCCAGACCCGAGGTCGTCCCACAGTCGCCCTGTTGGCGGACGGCCGCTATTATCGAATAGCCCTTCGTGCAACCACTTCAACGCGGCGGCAACGCTCACGGTCTCTCCGCCGAAATCATCGTGCGCTAAATCCACGCGCGTGATGTTCGCCGAGTACGTATCTCCCCACAGTTGCACAGCGTTCCAGTCCTGAATCCCCGCGCAACCATGCGCGTTCAGTTCGACGTGGTACGTTTCCTTCTGGGTTGCCCCTCCGAATGCCAGAAAGCCGTATGGGCCAAGCTTCAAGTGGTGCGTATAGCCGTACCACCCTTTACCGGAACTGATCCAACCCTCTCGAGGCACGCGAAATAGCGTTTGTACGGCTTCCTCGAGCCACATTCCGCCCTGCATCGCTGGCAAGCGGAGCGTGAACCCGAGCCAATCCACCAGCGCGCTCGCGTTCTCCCTGCCCCCTTGTGTTTCGCCCCGTGTTACTAGCTGGGGCGACTCATCGGCGCGCGCCGATCCGATGCTCGCTCCGCTCGCAAGCGGATCGCGCGCGGCGCTGGCGTCTCTGTCTGTTGAGCTCATTGTGTGACTCCCGTAGGCGATGGAGTCACGTGCGCTTATCGGGTACGTGACCTCATCGCGTGAATTTGCGACGAAGTCACAAGCGCTGGCAGCTGGGTCTGGTGGGCTTGTCTACGTAGCGGCCAACTGCTCTCGCTACGTTTACGGGACGCGTCCCGTCGCGCTCGATATCCCTACTATTGCGGGCCTGTGTCGCCTAAGGATGGCAAACCGCGCGACATCTAGTCAACTGAAACTACGTTGTCCGCGTGGGTCCACCGCCGCGCGCTGCGCGCGCCCGACCGCCTGCCCGGAGCAACATATGCTCCGGGCGGCGTCCGGCTGCGGGCCGTGGACTACGTGGACAACAGACGCAGAAGTCCATGCCGACGTCGCCAGTCAGATGCCCGCCAGAACCACAGAGCCATCGTTCTCAACCGCTATCCACCCGATACCCACACCCTGGGCTGGCGCAGGCGAATAAATGATTAGGTCGCCTTCGTCAGTCTTCGATGCATCCTTGAGTATTTGCCCTAGCTGCTCGAGCGGCACTCCTCGCTCCTTGAACAGGTCAACCACGCGGCCAGCGACCGTTCGGCCTTGAACCACTGTAGGAGGACTTGGCGTGTAGGCATCCGGATGGGTGCAGGCCGGCTCTGCCGCAACCACGCTGAAGCTCTTATCCTGCGCGCCACTCAGCTTAGTTGGCTTTGCGCCCCTTATGAGCATCTGCCACACCTCGACGCTCAGAACCGCTGGCGGTCCGCCGGCGGCTCCACGTGGGCGTATCTCATACTTCCACCCGACGACAAGCCCATCGGACGTGTAGCTAAGTGGGAGGTACTGCCGCTTCGATGCCAACCAGCGTTGTGCTTCGGCTATCGAATCGAAGTATTGAAGGCCCTCTTCAGCAATAACATGGGTAGAGCCTGTCCCCGTTGGAGTGTACAACCCAAGGCTTCCTGCCCAGCGCTCCCTACGTGGCACCATCTGCAGTGTCAGATCTACGTGTACCGCTTTCGCGATAAATCGGCGTTGAAGGGTACTAGGCGCCGCTATTGCGACTACCTGGTCCCCCACTTCCGTATCGATTCGACCCCCGGGGCATAGCACGACTTCGTTAGAGTCAATCGATGCGAATGGGCCGCAACCACCCAGTGACGTCAGGGCAACTGCGGTTGCGATCGAGAAAGCCAAGCTGCGATAAGGTTGCATATGATCTCTAGCCACCGCGCTGCATCGCAGCGTAGCCGATTCGTAACTGCCTTGATGCTGTTGGAGGCTCGGGACGGCTGGCGCCCACTACGGCGAGCGTTGCAAGGTGTTGAATTAAATACGCCTTGCGCGCCAGCGAACCGCCTGAAAATCCGCGTGTCGGTGGTTCAATTCCACCCCTGGCCACCATCAATTTCGGGGTCTGTTCCGGTCACATAGCTGACGTTTTATACCGGAGACATGGGTGACACTTTAGCGACGAAGGGATTTTCGGCGCTCTCGATCCGGCATGTCTCGTGATCGAAGAATCCCAAATCGTACTGCATGAAGCTGACCAGCCAGATCTTCTCGCTGACCTCCTTGATACCCACATTTTGACCTGCGAAGGCCTGGCTGAGATTGATTTTCTGTGGACCCAGACAGATGCGCCCGCAACGCGTCACGGTGATGGTGCGGTCGTGGAAGGGATAGTGCAGCTCCGGCAAGCCGTTGTCGGGGCGCGTGGATCGGCAGTAGAGCTCGGCCGGGTACCTCATGTTCAGGGCCTGATGGGGCCGCTGCTCGTTGAAGACACTAATGAACTGATCGAACCTGGCTTGCTGCTGTAGGAAGTTCTTGGCGGCAGGCTTGGTGGCTTCCTTCTTCAGCGTCAGATCTGATCGAGGCCATCTGCGACCCGACGCCCACCAGCCGGCGCGCGACCCGGCTGTGGCATCCTTGCATCGATGTGCACGTTTCGAACCCGCGGGCGACGGTGGTGGCTCGTAGCGATCGCCACGGCGCTGGTCGCAAGCCTTGCCGCGCTGCTGCTGAGATCTATGCTCGAGAACGCGGTGCGTGCGAGGATCGAGTCCGCGGCGGCGCGCTATGGCATGGTTGCCCGAATCGGGCTGGTGCACGTCGGCGTCTGGCCGTTGCTGCGGCTGGAGGGATTCGATCTCGATCTCGGTCATGGAGTGCAAGTGCATGCCGACATGATCGCGGCCACGTGGCCCGGCCGCCTGCGACTTGCAGTTCGCGCCGCCGCTCTCGCGAGCCCGGCAGGGGTCAGGGTGAGCTCGCTGACCACTGCCTGGGACATGGCGGGCATTCTCGGCGAGGATCTCCAACTCACGCTGGTGGAGCCACAGGCCGGCCTGTCCATCCGCAAGCTGGCGGATCCGGTCGGCAGCGCGTGGAACGTCGAGGCACGTGGGCTCGACGTCGGCCGCCTGCTCGGCGTGCGGCGGGACGCCCACCCGCTGCTCGATGGTGGTGTCGCGGACGGCCGCGTGGATCTTCAGGCCAGCACTGATGGGCTCCGTTTCCACGTGGACGTGGGCGCGCGCGGCGCGCGCTTGGGAGCGCTGGCGGATAACGCCGCCGACGAACCGGAGCTCGGCGATCCCACGGACGTGACCATACGATTCGATGGCACCTGGCGGCGGGCCGGGGGGACGATCGAGATCCCCGAGGTCCACGCGACGGTGGCCGGTGCGGCGCTGTCTGGCTCGATCGCGCTGCGCGATCTCGACACCGACCCGGTTGTAGATCTCGCACTCGGCGTGCAGCGGCTAGACTTCGCGCAGCTGCTGGGCACATCGGGGCTCGCGGTGCCCGAAAGTTTGGGAATGGCGCCCGGCGGCGGCCATGATCTTGGCTCGGCCACGATCGACGTGCGGGTACGCGGACGCCCGGCGGACCCCGCCTCGCTCTCGGTGAGCCAGAAGATCCACTTCAGGCCGCCACGCCAGATGCCGCCGGCGATCGTGCGCCTGCGAGGCGATTTCATCTTCAGCTCCGATGACGGCCCCGGACCGCACCGCCCCATCGACGTCTCGCTCGCGTCCCCCGACTTCATCGCTCTGCGCGACGTTCCGCCGCTGTTCGTGCGCACTCTGCTGCTTGCCGAAGACACAGGCTTCTACGGGCATCGCGGCGTCGACCTGCGCGAACTACCCACCGCGCTGCTCACCAACTGGTCGCGCGGCGGTGCTGCGCGCGGCGCGTCGACAATCACCCAGCAGCTGGCCAAGAACCTGTTCCTGTCGCGCGACAAGCAGCTCGGACGCAAGCTGCAGGAACTAGCGATCACGTTCCTGCTCGAGTCGGCGCTCGGCAAGGATCGCATCCTCGAGATCTACCTGAACATTATCGAATGGGGACCGGACCTGCGTGGCCTGCGGCCCGCGGCCCGCACGTATTTCGGTCGCGAACCCCGCACGCTGACGCCGGCCCAGATAGCCTTCCTGGTCGCGATCATTCCCGGGCCGATCAAATACCAGAGTTCCTTCGCGCACGGCACGCCGGGGCCCGGGCTGCGCTCGCTGATCGACGAGCTGCTCGCGAAGCTGCGTTCGGTGGATGCGATCAGCGAGGAGGAATATCTGCGAGCGCTTGGCGAATCCATCGTCGTCGGCGGCGGTAGGCCGCCCGGATGATCGGCGGCGACTGAAAATGGGCGGGAGAGGATCGACAAAATGCGCCTTTTTGTTGGGGGAGCAGCTGACCTGCGATGATTAGCTCCAAGGATATCGGTTCGTTACCAAACAGACGATGCAGTCCGGATGTGGCATTTTTCCGAGCAACGCCGCGCGGGCGCATCGCCAATGGGATGCTGCGGGTTGGACGCAGAAGCTCCACGCGGCGGTCAGCATCGCGGGGAATCGTTTCGTGGGGCCACTCCAATCACCGCACGAGCCCTGGCACTATACATATACGCCCCGATGATCTCGGATCGCAAAAAGCTGATTCGCATCACGTGTCCCGAGAATCGCGCTGTTGCTGCGGGTCCTCACGCCAGGTGCCGGTCTCTTTCAGACTTAATCGGCACGGCGTGGACACAACCGCCAAGGTCGCGGTCATATGGTCTTTTGCCAGAATTCGCCCGGCTTGATTATGGCGATCCCCTGAAACTCGCCGAGCACGAGGAGGTCTTCAACTTGACCGTGCCAGGAGATGGATTCGGTGGTGCACGTTGGTTACTCTCGGCTTGGACGTGCGCACTAGGATTTCAACGTGGCGAGGACTGAGGCGAGGATCTGAACGGTGGCGAAGATTCCCCCAGGGGTGGGTCCGAAGCATCCGCACGTGGTGGTGCTGTTTGGCGCCACAGGCTCCCTCTCCCGACGCAAGCTTTTCCCGGGCCTGTTTCATCTGTCGAGTTCGGGTTTCATTCCCGGCTGTCGAATTATCGGCGTGTCGCTTGAAGAATTTACCCCAGATGCCTTCCGTGAATTCGGGCGCGAGGCGCTACAGGAGTTCTCCTCGCGCAAAGTAATCGAGGCAGCGTGGGATGTCTTCGCCACAAACCTGGATTACGTTCCGCTCTCTGCTGGCGCAAGCGCGCTCAAGGCGGCAGTGGACACGGCCGAGAAGTCTTTCGGAGGCGCTGAGTCCCGCCGACTGCACTACTTGAGCGTCCCGCCCAGCGCCGCGCTGTCGGCAGTGCACATGCTTGGCGAGGCGGGCCTGGTCGAGCGTGCCCGGATCGTGATGGAGAAGCCCTTCGGGGTTGATCTTAAGAGCGCAGTGTCCTTGAATTCCAGCCTGCACGAGGTGTTCAGCGAGGATCAGATCTTTCGCATCGATCATTTCCTCGGCAAGGAGCCGGCACAGAACATTCTCGCCTTCCGCTTCGCCAACGGGCTGTTCGAGCCCATCTGGAACCGCAATTTTATCGACCATGTGCAGATCGACGTACCGGAGAAAGTGGATCTCGGCAAGCGAGTCGGTTTCTACGAGACGGTCGGCGCGTATCGCGATATGGTAGTAACGCATCTGTTCCAAATCCTCGCCTTCATGGCCATGGAGCCGCCGACCGCTCTTGAGCCCGCTTCCATCAGCGAGGAGAAGAACAAGGTCTTCCGCAGCATATTGCCCATCAAGCCGAGCGACGTCGTGCGAGGCCAGTACACCGGCTATCGCGCTGAGGAGGGCGTCGATCGTGAGTCGGATACCGAAACCTTCATCGCCTTAAAGTGCTCGATCGACAACTGGCGCTGGGCGGGTGTGCCTTTTTACCTGCGCACGGGCAAGCGCCTCGCCGAGGGGCAGCGGATCATCTCGATCGCGTTTCGGGAGCCGCCCAGGAGCATGTTTCCCGCCGACTCAGGCGTGGGAGCTCAGGGCCCCGACCACCTGACTTTTGATTTGGCTGATGCGTCCAAGATGTCACTGTCGTTCTACGGCAAGCGCCCCGGACCCGGCATGCGGCTGGATAAGCTCAGTCTCCAGTTCGCCATGCACGACACGGGCTTGGTTGGCGATGTGCTCGAGGCGTATGAGCGCTTGATCCTCGATGCCATGCGGGGCGATCACACGTTGTTCACGACCGCAGAAGGTATCGAGCGGCTGTGGGAAGTTTCTACACCGCTGCTGGATGCGCCGCTGCCGGTACGTTTTTATGCCCCGGGATCCTGGGGGCCGAACGCCATCCACCAGCTCATCGCGCCGCACACCTGGCGGCTGCCCTTCGAGCGCGGGTGGCGCGACCCTAACGCAGTGGGCGCCTGACGCGACGCCCGCCGCGCAAGTTAGGACAGCGGTCCGAACCTCCGTGTCCAATGTCCGGATCGCGAGCCGCCGGCGGCCCCGGCGGCCCCGATGCGGATCGTTCCTCAGTCGTGGTCCCCGTGCCGGAAATGGCGCTTCAGGATGTGCTCGGCAACCTTGCGGCCGAGACGATTGCCTTCCTTCACCGAATGGCGGTAGTGCATTCCACCGTAGATGCGCGCGTTGTCGACCTCGGTGACCACATCATTGAAGCTCTCAAACGTGTGAGTAGTACCGGTGACGGCACTGTTCACGGAGAAGGTGACCTCATCCGTCTCGAAGAACGCCGCCAGCGTATCCATGACGGCCTCGGTGACGCAGCCATGATTGGCCGGGTATTCGGGATGTCCGGGTGTCACTGCGAGTGGGACCCAATCCGGATCCGGCACCGTCGCCGGATTGCCGTCCGTATCCGCGTCATGAATGGCCGTATACGGGCGCCAGAATGCGAAATGGTACTTGGCATTCATGCAGGCCGTGACCGAATCTGAAGCGACGACCGAGTACATGGCTCCCAGACGGGCGGACTCGGCGGTATTCAGATGCTGGCTTGCGATCAGACCGCGAAAGGCGCGGCTGTACTGAGCAGCGGCATCGTCGGTCCAGAACTTTCCGATCTCAGTCTGCTGTGCCGTACGGACCGTACTGTTCTGGGCGCCGTAATCCTTGGTCAGGTTGAAATTGCGTGCCCAGGTCCGGCTCGTCAATGCAGGTGGCGGAGGCACGGCATCGAGAAACTGATCGGCACTCTCGAGCGCAAACGGCTTGAACTGCGTCATCCACACTCCGACGGGAGCGGGCGGCGTGTTGGGCGGTGGCGCCGGAAACGTCGGCACGGGCTCCCAGATACCGGGCCCGTGGCCGGGCGTATAGACGATCGGCGCCTCGAGTCCGTCTTCGGCGCGCTGCGCCAGCCAGATTGCCGCCACCGACTGTCCAATCTGGACGCCGTCCGTCTTGCTCGCGCCATCTGAAATGAGGGCGAGCGATGTCGCCAGCGCCGCATCCAGTGTTGCGGCCCGCGACGGCAGATAGTGCACTAACACATCATGCGCGGCCGTCGCAGCCGCGGCGTCCTCGGACGCGCCGCGCGGTGCAGGCACGCGGACCGCGAATGGCTCGTAACGGTGATCGATCGAAGCGACGGCGTCGTACATCGCGACGTCGACGTAGGCGTAGAACGGCAGCGCGACTGCGTTCTTGCGGCCCGATCCAGCGACGTTCGATTCCAGCACGGCATGCCAATCCGCGACCGCGTTCTGCGCTGAGATCTCCGCGGCGAAGGTCAATCCCAGCGTAATCCCCAAGACCGAGAAGACAGTGGCTCTGGCTTTCATGATGGTTATCCGTTGTGTTGTCGAATTGGGACTAAACTTCACTCTTGTGCTTATCTTGACTCCCTGGGTTGGTTTCAATCAGATTTGATCGACGTTGAGGCATGAAACACCCGGCGGGTTCGTCGTAGCCTGTCCGCTGAGCCGCTGCTGTCAAAGCAGCAGGCATACGGTGCAATCCGTGACACATCGAACGCTGCGCTTGCGAATCACAGTAAGCGTGAAGGCCGGGGTAAACCTGACATTTCTTGCCAGGAGTTCTCCACGTGTGGAAAATAGTAGACTCGCCGTGGGAATCAATCGGGGACTGCGACCCTCGGACAGGTCAGGCACGTGGGCGCATCTATTCCCCCTGAAATCCTCGCCCGGTTAACAACTTTCGGCGAACTCCTTAGATACCTGCGCCGTCGAGCGGGACTGACGCAAACGGAACTGTCCATCGCCGTGGGTTACAGCGATGCGCAGATCAGTCGCCTGGAGCAGAACCTGCGCTTGCCGAACCTCGCAAGCGTGCAAGCCCGCTTCCTCCCGGTCCTCCGGCTCAAGAACGAGACTGCGGCCAGCGAACGCTTGCTGCAGCTTGCGCAGCAGGCTCAACAGGAACGTACCGACGTCCAGGTGACCTCTGAGTCACGATCAGGACGCAGAACACCGTCTATTGCTGTTCTGCCTTTCCTCAACATAAGCGCCGACGCCGAGAACGACTATCTTTGTGAGGGACTCGCGGAAGAACTGATCAACGCTTTAGCCAAGATCAAATCCTTCTTTGTCGTCGCCCGCGCCTCCGCGTTCTCCTTTAGGGGCACCGATATCGATGCCCGCGAGATCGGACGGCGGCTCAACGTCGACACAATCCTTGAAGGCAGCATACAAAGGGTGGGCGATCGACTCCGGGTCACAGCTCAGTTGATTGATGCCGGCAACGGCTTTCATTTCTGGTCGCAGCGATTTGACCGTCAAATGACGGACGTGTTTGCAATTGAGGACGAAATCACGCTGGCGATCGTCAAGCAGCTCAAAGTCGAACTACTCGCAAAGGAACGGTTGGCGGTTCTTGCCACGAAGCGAGAGAGTCTTGAGTCCTACAACCTCTATCTGAAGGGCCGATTCTATTGGGCACAGCGGCCTCAGGGCATTGCGAAGGCCATCGAATACTTCGAAAAGGCGATTGAGAAGGAACCCACCTACGCCCGCGCACGTGCCGGACTCGCCGACTGCTACGTTACGTTGGGGTCTTGGGAGAACGGGACACTGCCGCCAATCGAAGCGATGACAAAAGCAAAGGAGGCGGTGACTAAGGCATTGGAGCTTGATAGCCGCTTGGCCGAAGCACATACCACGATGGCTTACCGCACTACTCATCATGAATGGGACTGGGTGACTGCGGAAGCGCAATTCAAGCACGCCTTCGAGCTGAATCCCAACTATGCGGTGTGCCACCACTGGTACTCTCATTTCCTTACGGCCTTGGGCCGCACCGAGGAATCTCTCAGTGCGAGCAAACGCTGCCTGGAACTAGATCCGCTCGACCTTGTGATCAACATTCATATGGCCTGGCACTATCAATTTTCCCGACAGTATGAGCAGGCGATCGAGCAGTGCTGGAAAACCAGCGAGCTGCATCCCAATTCATTCTGGCCGGCGTATTTCTTTGGACTTGCCTACGAACAGCAAGGTCAGGTCGGCCGTGCGCTGGAGGAATTCCAGATCGCGGTGAGAATGTCGGGCGATGTTACCTTCGCAACCGCGGGATTGGGTTATTTGTATGGGACTGCCGGAAAGGCGGCGGAAGCGCGCGCGATCTTTAACGAGTTGAGCGTCCGCGCCGAGCGCTCCTACGTGCCCGCCTACGATATCGCCTTGGTGTGCGCGGGGCTTGGATGGAAAGATCAAGCCCTCGAGCTTCTATCTCAAGCCTACGAGGAGCGGTCAGGGTGGATAACGTATCTAAAAGTTGACCCGCGACTCGACCCGCTACGCGGCGACGCACGATTCGTCGATCTCTTGCGCCGCGTGCGACTTGACCGGTAGTAGTCAACCCCCTGCGAAGCCGAACTACCTTTCACCCTTTGACCTGCCGCAGGCCAGGTAGCCCTCTCGTGCCCGGGTAGACCAGGGCGCGAGAGGGCCAAGCAATTATGCCCTGTCACCTAACTCCAAGACCGGGGCGAATCCGCCGAATATCATCCGCTTGCCGTCGAACGGCATCGGATTACTTTGCGGACTGAGCCGCGAATCACTCATGACCTTCGTCATCGCGGCGTCTCGCGTTGCCTTGTCCGGCCACTCGATCCACGAGAAGACCACCACTTCGTCATCCTTTGCCTGCACAGCACGGCGAAAATCGGTCAGCTTGCCGTCTTTGACGTCATCGCCCCAGCACTCCAGGACGCGTTTCGCGCCGTTCTCTATGAATACAGAATCGCCTTGCTTGGCGTGGTCGATGAACTTCTTCTTGTTCCCCTTGGGCACTGCAATAACGAAGCCGTCGATGTAGCTCATTTGCCTGCTCCTATTTGATACGCCGGTACCGGGCGCGTGGAAGGTATCCTTGCATGCGACGGTGTCATCCTCGTGAAAGTTCCACGCGCAGCAGTTGAATCGGGTGCTGTCGCACGAGCTGATGACAAGTTGAAGCTTGCGAGTAGCTTGGACTGGGCGGTCTGCAGGACGCGCAAAGGTGAAGCGTCCATCAGTCTTTAGAATTAGTGCAATCCCGGCCCATTACGTCAAGAGCGAGCCGATCGTCGCGCTTTGCGTATGGAGAAGAACAGTTGTCGATGCGTGCCTACTCGCAAAAGTGCCGCCTGCTCGAGTGCTACGAGAACGTACAGAATATTCAGCGCGGACAGACTGGAAGCAACGTGCTTCGTGCGCCGGGCACTTGAGACAACATCCTTGGCGGTCACTCCAGAGCGTCCGCCAAGACGCTTCTGCACATAGTTGACCGCCGCCAGATCCACGACGTTGAAGTAGCCGGATCCCTTGCGGGCCCTGGACAGCGCGAAGGAGAGTACGAAGAAGCCACCCTGCGCCTCAAAGACATGGTAGGTCTGCCGAACGGCCGCAACGCGGCCGCGGTACTTGAGCCCCTGTTGAAGCTTTCTTATGTTCACGTGGCCCCCGATGCGTGTGTGTACAGGGAGTCCATTTTCGACCTAGCGGCGGCCGAGCACCACTTTCTTATTAATCACCGGATGGCGACGAGGGGTTGGCGCTCCAGCTTGATGGCTATGCTGACCGTGGGCGCTGTTCCTCCAGCGACTCCCAGCGCGCGAACTTCTCCAGTAGCAGCTCCTCCAGCTCCGCGAGCCGTTTGCGGTCGCCTCGCAGCCGCTCGCCTCCCAGTCGGTGATAATCCGGTTCGCTCATACGTGCGATGAGCTCGGTTTGCTCGCGCTCGAGCGATTCGATCTCCCCGGGCAGGGCCGCCAGCGCCCGCTCATCCTTGTGGCTCAGGCGCGTGCGCGGCTTCACTTGAGCCTCACCTGCAGAGCGGTCGCGCGCGGCAGGCCGCGCAGGCGTCTGACCGGCCTCATTTGCGCCGCCGGCCGGCATCGGCGGCCGCTGCTGCAGGTAGTCGCTGTAACCGCCGGGATACTCGCGCCATGCTCCATTGTCCTCGGCGACCAAAGTTTGGGTGACGACATTGTCGAGAAAGCGCCGGTCGTGACTTACCAGCAGCAGTGTTCCCTTGTAGTCCTGCAGACGCTCCTCGAGCAGCTCCAGGGATTCGATGTCCAGATCGTTGGTCGGCTCATCCAATATAAGAAAGTTTGAGGGTTGTGCGAACAGGCGCGCAAGCAGGAGACGGTTTCGCTCGCCGCCGGAGAGCATGCTGATCGGTGACTTGGCGCGCTGCGCGGGGAACAGGAACTCCCCCAGATAGCTCACGATGTGCATGCGCTCGTTGCCGAGCTGCACCCAGTCTGAGCCCGGACTGATGGCCTCGGCGAGGGTCGCGTCTGGATCGAGTTGGGCTCGCAGCTGATCGAAGTAGGCGATGTTCAAGCGGGTTCCGAGGCGTACCGTGCCGGCGTCCGGCACGAGTTCGCCGAGAATGAGACGGATCAGGGTCGACTTTCCCGCGCCGTTCGGGCCGATGAGGCCGATGCGATCGCCACGCATGATCCGCATCGAGAGATCCTCGATAAGCGGTCGGGCTGCGAAGCGTTTGCTGACCCTGTCGAACTCGGCCACCAGATCGCCTGAGCGTTCACCGGCATTCAGAGTGAGGCGAATGTTTCCGAGCCGGTCGCGGCGCGTAGCGCGCTCGATGCGTAATTGCTCGAGACGGCGCACGCGTCCTTCGTTGCGCGTTCGGCGGGCCTCGACGCCCTTGCGGATCCAGACTTCCTCCTGCTGCCAGAACTTCTCGAAACGGCGCCGCGCGGTGTCCTCCGCCGCGAGTTCCTCGTCCTTGCGCTGCTCATAGGCCGCGAAACTGCCGGCGTAGGAGCGCAGTACGCCGCGGTCCAGGTCGATGATGCGGGTAGTGATCCGATCGAGGAAGGCGCGATCGTGGGTGATAACAATGGCAGCAGGGACCTTGAGCAGCAGCTCCTCCAGTCGCTCGATCGCTTCGATATCAAGATGATTGGTGGGCTCATCGAGCAGCAGCAGGTCGGGCTGTAAAGAGAGCGCCAGGGCAAGAGCCGCGCGCTTGCGCTCGCCACCCGAACAACTCGCCGGTGAGGTAGCGCCGGTAAGATCGAAGCGGTGCAGGAATTCCTCGAGGCGCGACTCCAGTCGCCAGTGTTCGCGCTCATCGGCTCGCTCCCCGTCGCTTAAGGCCGCGCATGCCTTGGCTCGCAGCAAGAGACTGTCTTGCAGAGTTTCGGCCGGGGGGAGCTGCGGTTCTTGTTCGACGAGCCCAATGCGCAGGCCCTCGCGTCGCTGCAGCTCCCCGTCATCGAGCGGGGTCTTACCTGCGACTACACCAAGCAGTGTCGACTTACCGGTGCCGTTGCGGCCGATCAGCCCGAGTCGCTCGCCGGCCCGTACGG
The DNA here is from genome assembly GCA_963793895.1 of uncultured Gammaproteobacteria bacterium. Lineage (GTDB taxonomy): Bacteria > Pseudomonadota > Gammaproteobacteria > Steroidobacterales > Steroidobacteraceae > 13-2-20CM-66-19. Next base: position 1,298,276 of record CAWCBV010000002.1, on the reverse strand, counting down.
TGAGTTGCGCGTCGTCAAGGAGCGGCCGCTCGCCGAAGGCGATATGCGCATTGAGAAGAATGATCAGAGACATAGGCGCATTGTCCGGATTCGACGTGCGATGGCAAAGTGTACGAAGCTCACGCGCTTACGAACGATCGATCGCATCTTCAACGCAAGCCGGGTGTCGGTAATATGGCGGCCTCGCGAGGTGAGATAGAATCACCCTCATGTCGCCTCCGCCTGATCCACGCGTCCTGTTCGCCGCCGAGCGCACGCTTCTGGCATGGCAGCGCAGCAGCCTGGCTCTCATGGGCTTCGGCTTCGTAATCGAGCGTTTTAGTCTCTTCCTTGCGGCATTGCGCGGCGAAGCCGCGACGCCGAAACCCCACATCTTCTCCTTGTTGGTGGGCGTAGTGCTCATCGTGCTGGGTGCAGGCATCGCACTCGCCTCCAGCATCGGATACAGCAGGTTTATTAAGACGCTACCGGCACAGGACGTCTCGTCCGGTTACCTGATTGGCCTCGGCGCCGTCATGAATCTTCTGATCGCCGCCGTCGGCATCGTCCTGGCGGGCTATCTCCTGGTGAGTGGTCTCCAGCCTGATTGAGGCTGCTGTCCACCGCTACGCTCCCAGGACCAGCCGCACGCTGTGGGTGTTGCCGTCATCCACGAGCGCAATGCGCGTATTCGAACCCGACGGGAGCGTCTGGCCATCCAACTCGGCGTGCGCAATGCCGCGGCTGACGCTCCGGGGGTTCTCGACCAGGATTTCGTAACGCGTAGAGCGATACCTGAACGTGATCTCGAAGCGCGGCCATTTTCCAGGGATGCAGGGATTGAGGAGCAGGCTTGTCCCCTGGACGCGAAATCCGAGGATTCCCTCAAGTCCGGCCCGATACATCCAGCCCGCGGAGCCTGTGTACCAGGTCCAGCCCCCACGCCCGACGTGCGGCGCGACCGAATACACATCCGCGACGACGACGTAAGGCTCCACTTTGTAGCGATGCACATCGGCGCGTGTGCTCGTACGGTTGATGGGGTTCAGAAGCGAGAACAGCTCCCAGGCACTGTTTCCCTCACCCAACTGCGCGTACGCGAGCACTGACCAGGTGGCGGCGTGGGTGTACTGACCGCCGTTTTCACGGATCCCGGGTGGATATCCTTTGATATAGCCCGGATCGGGCAGGGAGCGATCAAACGGCGGGGTAAAGAGGAGCGCCAGACCCGTGTCACGCCGGATGAGCTGAGTCCCGACCGCGGTCATCGCACGCGCGGCGCGGCCTGGATCCCCGGCCCCTGAGATGACGCTCCAGGATTGCGCGATGGAGTCGATCCGGCATTCAGTACTGTTGACCGACCCCAGCGGTGTGCCATCGTCGAAATAGCCGCGTCGGTACCACTCGCCATCCCAGGACTTCTCTTGGAGTGAGCGCTGAAGCGCTGCTGCGTGGGTGAGCCACGCCTCCTCGCGCGCATGATGATCGCGCGCTTTTGCCAGGGGTGCGAACGCCACGAGTGTTGCGTGCAGGAACCATCCGAGCCAGACGCTTTCACCCCGGCCCTTCTCGCCCACCCGGTTCATGCCGTCGTTCCAATCGCCGGTGCCGAACAAGGGCAGGCCGTGTTCTCCTACAGCCAGGCTCTGCTCCAGCGCCCGCGCGCAGTGCTCGAAGAGCGGCGCGGTCACATCCGAGATCACGGGCTGATAAAACGCATCTTCTTCGCCGGCGCGCAATGCCGGCCCTTCCAAAAACGGCACGCTTTCATCCAGAACCGCGACATCGCCCGTCGCCTCGATGTAGTGAGCCGTGGCGTAGGCGAGCCAGACGCGATCATCCGCAATGCGGGTGCGAACCCCGGCACCGGTTGATCCGGTCTCGCCCGGCGGCAGCCACCAGTGCTGAACGTCACCCTCGATGAACTGCCGGCGGGCGGCGCGCAGGAGATGCTCGCGCGCCACGGCGGGCCTCGCGAGGGTGAGCGCCATGGAATCCTGCAACTGGTCGCGGAAGCCGTAGGCGCCGCTGGCCTGGTAGAACGCCGAGCGCGCCCACATGCGGCACACGAGCGTCTGATAGAGCATCCAGCGGTTGAGGATGATGTCGAGCGAGCGGTCCGGCGTCTTCACCTGCACCGTCTCCAGTACTTCGTCCCAGTACTGCACGACCGTGTTAAAGACCGCATCCAGGTCGAGTGACCGATAGCGCCTCAGCAGTGACTGCGACTCTGCCGCGCTGGCCGCCTGGCCTAAGAAGAACACCACTTCCAGCGTCTCATTCGCCGCAAGTTCCAGGTGCTTTTGCAGGGCGCAGCAGGGGTCGAGGCCCGCACCCACACGTTTCGAGAGCGGCGCGCGGCCGGCAAGCGCTGCAGGCCTTTCGAGCGTCCCATGCCTTCCGAGAAACTCACGCCGGTCGGCGGTCCATTGTGTTTGAGATCCGCCAAGATCCGCAAATGCCACACGCGACCCGAACTGCGGGCTCCAGGGGTTGTAAGCGAACATCGCACCCGTGTCCGGATCGATCGCCGTTACCACAAACGGTGCCGCGGCGGCTCGTGAGGGTCCCAGCACCCACTCGGCGTACGCGGTGATGGAGAGCTTTCGCGTGCGGGGTGAGGTGTTGTGGATTTTAAGCCGCGAGATCTTGATGGGGTCGTCCATCGGGACGTACACGAGGAGCGCACACTCGATACCGTGGGAAGTGTGTTCGAAGCGGCTGAACCCCTGTCCGTGCCGGGCGCGATAGTGCGCGGCGGGATCGCGGATCGGAGAAGCCGTCGGTCCCCACAGCTCGCCGCTGTCCTCATCCTTCAGATACAACACCTCGCCCGGGCGATCCGTGACGGGGTCGTTCGACCACGCCGTCAGCTGGTTCTCCTTACTGTTCTCCCCCCAGGTGAATCCGCTGCCCTCGGCGGCGACCTGGAAGCCGAACCCGGGATTGGCAATGACGTTGATCCATGGTGCGGGAGTCACCTGCCCGGGACCTATGAGCGTGACGTATTCGCGTCCGCCCGCTGCGAATCCTCCCAGTCCGTTGAAGAACTCCAGGTCCTTTGGCGCGGGCGTGGCAGATGCGACTTCGAGCGCTGGGCTCCCGCGCGGCCGGCGCGTCGCGGGGGCTGTCGGCGCCCGCAGGCGCTCCAGCTGATCGGCAAGATCGCCGCGTTGCGCGACCAGCACCACCCGCGCAACCGATGACAGTCGCGCGCGCGTCTCCCCTGAGATCAGGTCCGTGCGCAGGAGATATACCGAGCCACGGGCGTTGTCGGCGCCGGCCTGCGGTTGCGCCTGGCTCATGCGCAGCTGCGTCTCGAGCGCGATCTGCAGGTCCTGAAGATAGGAAGTGCCGCGTTCGTTCAGGATGACGAGATCAACCGCGAGCTGCTTCATCCGCCAGTATTCATGGGCGCGCAACAGCTGGCGCGCGATGTCGATGTCTTCGACATCATCGATTCGCAACAGCACGATCGGCAGGTCGCCGGAGATGCCGTGAGCCCACAGCGCATCCGGGCCGCCGGCGCCCCGGCGCACCGTATCGGACGAGGGCCGCACGGACGCGTCGGCGTACAGGATGTAGCCCGCGAGACGCTGAAAGAGGCCGGCCTCGGCGGCGTCGATGCCGATGTGCCGAAGCTGCACCTGCGCCTGCGTCCAGGCGAGTGTCGCCGCGCGCACGAAGGCGTTTGCCTCCTGGTGCTTGTCGACGAGATCAAGCACCGCTTCGCGGGAACCCGCAATGCTGGTCCAGAACGCAATGCGCACGGTAGCGCCCGCGGGGACGCGCACGCGATACCGAAGCGCGAACACCGGATCAAGTACCGTGCCCACGGTGTTGGACAGGCGCCTTCCGTCCGTCATGGCGATGGGGGCAGAAATGTCGCAGCCGCGGCCGATGAAGCGCGCCCGATCGGTTTCCAGTTCGGGTTTACCTAAGGTCTCGCCTTCAATGACGGCGTGATGGGAGGCCCAGATCTCAGGCTCCGTGGGCGAGCGCCGCCGGCGCGTCGCCAGGAGCGCGCCGATCTTGGCCGCGTACTCGGTCTGCACGAAGAGCTTTGAAAAGGCGGGATGCGCGGTATCGTCGGCGGGGCTCGCGAGCACCAGCTCAGAGTAGGACGTGACTTCGAGATCGCGCGTACGGTTGCCGCCGTTCACAATCGATATGCGGCGCACTTCTGCGTCGTCTTCCGGGGAAACGATCACTTCCAGGATGGTGGTGATCGCAGCGTCGACGCGAATGAACTCCGCCCGATCCTCGGTCAGGCTCGCCTCGTAGCTGTCGGGCTCGACGCCGGTGGGCTGATAGCCGGCCGACCACACGACGCCGCTTTCGATGTCGCGCAGAAAGAAGTAGCTGCCGGAATCATCGCGGGTGAGATCTTCGCGCCAGCGGGTCACCGCAAGGTCGTGCCAGCGGCTGGAGCCGGAAGCAGCGCCCGTAAGCATCACCGAATAGCGGCCGTTCGAGAGCAGGTGCGTCTGCGGCGTGGCTTCGTGCGGGGTTCTCAGACGCCGCGCTTCCGGGAATTCCAGATCGCTGACTCGAGGTGCCGTACCGACTTCCTCAGCGCGCGGATGGGCGACCGAGACATCCCGCGGCGCGCGTTCCTGTAACAGAAGTTCAGTGGCCTGGATTTCCGGCTCGGCGTGAAAGCGTTCGCGCATCCGCCCGTCGAAGAGCACGTTGGCGATGGCGATGACGCTCATGCCCTGGTGATGCGCCATGAAGGCCCGCACGATGGCAACGCCGGAGCCTTCTGGCAGACGGCTGCGGGTGTAGTCGAGCGCTTCGTAGAAGCCGTAGCGGCCACGGGCGCCTGTGCCTATGAGCCTCGCGAAATTCAGCGCCGCGCGCTCCGGATCGATCATCGCGGCAAGTGCCGTGGCGTACGGGGCGATCACCGCGTTCTCGCTTAAACCGCGTTTGAGCCCGAGTCCCGGCACGCCGAAGTTCGAATACTGGTAGGTAAGCTCAAGATCACGCGCGTTGTAGGCGGATTCCGAAATGCCCCAGGGCACACCGAGTTCAACGCCATATTGGATCTGGCGCTGCACGATGAGGCGGTTGGTCTGTTCCAGGAGGCTCCCGAATGGCGCCCGCATCACGAGCGCCGGCATGAGGTACTCAAACATCGAGCCCGACCATGAGATGAGCGCCGCGCCAGATCCGACGGGCGTGACCGAGCGCCCGAGCCGGAACCAGTGGCGCGCCGGCACGTCGTTCTTGGCGATGGCGACAAAGCTCGCAAGCCGCGCCTCCGAGGCGAGCAGGTCATAGCAGTTCGGATCGAGCGTGCCCTCACTCGCGCGGTAGCCGATCGAGAGCAGCCGCCGCTCCGGATCCAGGAGGAACCCAAACTCCATCGCTTCGGACATTTCCCGCGCGGTTGACTCCAGGACTGCCAGCCGTCGCCGCAGGTCGCGGATGCCCGCATCGTCAAGGTTCAGATCCAGCCGCCAGCTCGCGATCGAGCGTTGCGTCGCTTCCGCCCAGAAGCGGGTCTCCCCGCCCGCCTCGTCGCCCAGCTCACCGGCGAGCGCGCGTGCAATGTCGGCAAGCGTCGCTGCGAGCGCTGCGGTGCGCCCCAATTGCGCATTAAGATCCGAAGGTTCCGCCTTACCCTCATCGAGCGCGGCAGCGAGGGCATCAAGGGCGTGTTCAAAGTGCGCCGCGGTGATGGTGTGCGTTCGCAGTTCATGGGGAAGCTCCTCGAAGGCCTCGCGCGTGAGGTGCAGCGCATCTTCAACCCCAACCCAGCACAGGCGATCGCCAACGGGTACGGCCAGCCACTCCCGGCACACGTTGGCGAGCGCAATGAGATGCGCCGCCAGGTTGCCGCTGTCCACGGAAGACACGTAGTGCGGATCCAGCGGTCGCAGATCCTTCGTGTCATACCAGTTGTAGAAATGACCGCGATAGCGCTGCAGGCGGTTCATGGTAGCGAGCGTTGCGTCCAGCCGCTCAACCGTCTCCGAGGTTCCCGCCCAGCCGAAGTCCCGGGCGCAAACGGCGGACAGGAGGTAAAGCCCTAAGTTCGTGGGGGAGGTGCGGTGCGCCAGGACTGCCTTTGGGTCCTCCTGGAAGTTGTCCGGCGGCAGCATCTGGTCTTCCACCGTGATAAAGGTCTCGAAGTAACGCCAGGTGCGCCGCGCGATGAGTCGCAGCGCGCGTGCGTCAGCAGAGGTGACCGTGAGGCGCCCCGCGATGAGCGGCGAGAGGCTGATCCAGACCGCGATGGCGGGGGACATTACCCACAGCAGTACGAAGGGGGCTGGTAGCCACCACAGCTGCGGCCGCAGGTAGACAATGAGCACCGCGGCCATCAGCGCGATGAAGGGACCCTTCCACATGCGCCGATAGGCGCTTTCAAGATCAAGCTGGGGTCTTAAGCTCGTTTGCGCCGCCGTGACCCACTGCAGCAGGTTCCGCCGGCTGACGAAAAGGCGAAACAGCGTGCGACCGATCGCGTCGGTCATCAGCCACGCCTGGTGCGCAAGGAAAATGACCAGGAAGGCGATCAGGGATCCGGCAAGCCACAGATCGTTGCGCAGCGCGCGCAGGTGGCTGCGTGCATTGACGCCGGCGCGGCGCGGCACGATGGCCGCGAAAATCGGCAGCAGCGCCGGCACCGCAATGGTCAGGAGGACAAAGCCGGTCCACAGGAGCGCACCGCTTTCGGGGAGCAGCCATCCGGCCACGAGAGCTGCGAGTGTCGCGGGCGCCGACAGCGAGCGGCGCAGGTTGTCGAGCATCTTCCAGCGGCCGATCAGCGGCAGGCTGTGGCCGCCCCGAATGGCTTCGGCCGTGTCACCCGCCGCATCGCCCCGCCCGAAGATCCAGGGGAGCAATTGCCAGTCGCCGCGCGCCCAGCGGTGCTGGCGTGCGGCCGCGACCTCATACCGCGACGGGAATTCCTCGACGACCTCGATGTCGGAGACGAGTCCGGCGCGCGCGAAGATTCCCTCGAAGAGATCGTGACTGAGAAGCGTCCCGTCGGGCACTCGTCCGGCGAGCGCCGCCTCAAAGGCATCCACATCGTAGATACCCTTGCCGGCGTATGAGCCTTCACCAAAGAGATCCTGATAGACATCCGACACCGCGGCGGCATAGGGATCGATGCCGCTCGAGCTCGAGAACACCCGTTGGAAAAACGAGCCTTCGCGACCGACCGGCAAGGACGGTGCGACCCTGGGCTGCAGGACGGCGTAGCCCTCGACCACGCGGCCGGTTGCCGTGTCGAAGCGGGGATGATTCAGGGGATGCGCCATTTTGCCGACGAGCCGGCGTGCGGTCTCCCGCGGCAGCTTGGTGTCGGCGTCCAGCGTGATGACGTAGCGAACATCCGCGGGAACCTGGGGGGGACGACCCCCGACTTCCTGGAAGGTGGTATCGCTCGCGCCGCGCAGCAGGCGATTGAGTTCATGGAGCTTGCCGCGCTTGCGCTCCCATCCCATCCACTGCCTCTGCCCCTCGCTCCACACACGCCGACGGTGGAGCAAAAGGAAGCGGTCACCGGCTGAACCCTGTCCATGAAGCCGGTTGAGTCGCGCGATACCCTCGCGCGCGAGCGCGACCAGCTCATCGTCGTGGGGCGCGTGTTCGGTCGGGGCGTCGGTCCAGTCCGTGAGCAACCCAAAGTACAGCTCGCCCTCGGGGGAGGCGAGGTAGTGAACTTCCAGGCGGTCGATCTGTTCCTCGAGTGCTGCGCGGGTGGTGAGTAAGGCCGGTACGACCACCAGGGTTCTAAGCGGCGCCGGCACGCCGTCGCGCAGGGCAAGACCGGGGAGAATCGTCGCGCCGAACACTCTCATGACGCCACGATTCACGAGCGCAATGGCGGCATCGAGCGCGGGGATGAGCCCGAGGAGCGCCAGCACCAGCAAGGGGACGCGCCCGATGCCCCAGGCGTGGAGCATGAATAGCGGCAGCGACAAAGCGAGCGCGCCCACAAGCGCGATCGCCGTAAGGTAAGTCCCCACTCCGCGCGCAGGCCCCAGCCACCGGGGCGAGTCGAAGCGGGGCCCGCGGTAACCGATGCTGGCCTGGAAGCCGCGCCGGCCGTTGGCGATCAGGTAATAGCCCGGATCAAGGCGGCGCCGATCGCTCAGGTCTTGTGCTGCCGCGGCCTCATTGGCAGCCGCCAGCGCCGCGCCGGCGACCGCGAGTTCATCGAGTTTCGAGCCGCGCGCACAGCGCTCGATCGCACGACGATAGAGGTCACGCGTGGAAAAATCCGAGGCAGCGAAGTCGCTGCCGGAGCGCAGCAGGTCGTCCACCAGGCTGACACTTTCAAAAAACTGGGGCCAGTCCACATCCGAGAGCAAGCGCATGCTCGTGATGATGTTGCGCACGGTAACGTTGGAGGCGCCCTGCCTTTGGTGCTCATCGCGCACGGTCTCATCGCTGGTGGTGCCCTGCGCGGCCAGGCGTGCCTCGAGCCACTGCAGCGCTGGCGTGACCCGCGGGTCCTGATCGCGCAGGCGCTGCACGAGCTGGACGGCAAAAGCGGGTGAGAAGGAGTCCGGATCCGTGTCGTGGCGCAGCAGGGCATCAGGCTCGGCGGTGTGGCCGTTGACGCCAAGAAGCCGGTCGGCGAGGGTGTCTGCCGCCTGGCGCGCGGCTCTGCTGCTCACGATGCGCGCTGCGGCGCGGCGAAGGTTCTCCACCAGCACGATCCGCAGGGTGATTGCGACCGCCCACAGTTCCCCGATGGTCAGTGGCTGAACGCCTTGGTAGGCGCGCACGAAACTGCGCAGCGCTTCCGGATCAAAGCGGCTATCGGTGTGGGCGACGAACGCCCACGCTACCCCGAGCACGCGCGGGTAGCCCTCAAACGGCCCGCTCGCGAGCTTCGGCAGCATGCGATAGAAACCGGGCGGGAGGTCCTGGCGGATCTCGCGGATCTGCTCTTCAACGAGGTGGTAGTTATCGAGCAGCCATTCGGCGGCTGGCGAGATGGCGCGACCTTCGCCCGCGGCCGCCCCAATGGCCCGATAGGCGCCGAGCAGCACCAGCTCGTTGTCGCGCAGCCGCGTGCGCAGAGAGCGGCGGGGTGCAGGTCGGCGCGTGATCTCCTGCGCGGCGGCGAGGCTTCGCGCATGTTGCTCGAGGCGCTCAACGCTGAAGAGCTCCTCACGCAGGATCGCGTCACTGTTCCAGGGTGAGTCGTGCGACCCACGCCCGAAGACGTGACCAGGCCAGGATTTCAATTTAGGCAGCTTGTCGAGGAGTGTGCGCAGCTGTCAGCGCATCCGCGGGATCGGGAGTCTCCTTGCATTGGCCATTCCCTCGGTGTTAACTCGGTCGCCCCAGAAGGAGGTGCCATGAGCGTCCCCCTCGCCACCGCCGCTCCCGCCGACGTATTCTACGTCGTGCAAAGCTCAGGTCCGCTCGGCCAGCGCGAGCACGATGTTTCCTCACACCTGTACGAAACGCATGCCCAGGCGCACACGGAACTTGCGCGCCTCAAGGCGGACAATCCCGGCGGCGACTACGACATCTGGAAAAGCTCGACCTACCTCGAACCGCCCGCATGGCTGTACTGCGTGGTGCTGGCTGACGGTACGGTGATTCCCACCGTGAGCGAGAAAGAGCGGGCTGACCACTAAGGCTCAAGGCCCTCAGGCCTACCTTCGCACCGGCTTGTTGGATGGCGCATCGCTCTCGATCGGTGGGGCGCGATCCGGTCCGGAAGTGTTCACGGCGAACGCCCGCAGGCACTCGCGCGAACAGATCACCACCGCCGGCTCCTGATCACCCATCGCACCCGGATTCGGCAAGCGGCTCACGAGGAAATGCGCGCGTGGCCGGCGGCCATCTTCATGGCCGATGTCACAGCCGCACACATCGCACGTCAGCACCTGGATTTCCACCGGAGGGTGGAAGGTCCCGGAGTTACGCCAGGCCATGGATCGCACCTCGCCTAGCCGATGCTGCTCCCGCAGGCGGCTTGGAAGCCGCCTGGGAAGCAACAATTCGAACGATCGACTTTTTAGTAGCGGCGCGGTCCGCGGTCTCCGCCGCCACCACCGCCGCGCTCGCGCTCCTGCGCTTCGCTGATCTTGAGGGAACGTCCCTCATAGTCCTTGCCGTTGAGCGCCTGGGTGGCGCGGGCGGCATCAGCTGCCGACATCTCGACGAAACCGAAACCACGCGGGCGACCGGTGTCCCGATCGTTGATCAGCGCGATCTTTTCAACGGTTCCATGGGCTGAGAAAAGGGCACGCACACCGTCTTCGGTGGCCGTGAAGGGAAGATTACCGACGTATAATTTGGTCACTGCAAACACTCACAAAAGCTAAGAAAAACGAGCAGGAAGACCCTGCCTCCTGGTTCGAAAGTCATTCCGAGGGTGGCAGACGTTGGCCAGAACACGCACCGGAACGGTGCGGGGCCAAGGGCAGACAAGCCGAAAGATCACGAGCCTGCCGCGAAGGCTACAGCAAGCGCACCTGTTCTGCCGGGGTTTCGGGCCAACCCTGCCCGGCCACGCGTCCTTCGCCAGCCGGGCTGTCCGAACCGCCACCGGCTGCCCGGTCCGCACGGTCCGAACATGCCGCCGGAACCCGCGATCAAAGCGACTTTTCAGGGCCGCCCGATCTGTTGTTGCACTGCGAGGTGCGCGCCACCGGGCCTCGCTGGACTCGCTCGCGCAGAGGGACCAAAATTCACGCCGCCTTAAGACAGCAACATCGTTCCATTGCTGACACAACATCACGCCCGCGTGACCAAAAGAGGGGAGTGTGTATGAGCAGACAAACACGATTGACTTGCGTGCTGATGGGCGCCGCCGTGATTCCGCTGGCGTGCGCTGCGTGGGCGGCGGACGCCCCGGCACCGGCGGCCGCCAAGGCCGGTCCGACTGACGCGGAACTCATCGCGAGCGCCGAGTCCGCCGCGCCACCGAATGTGGGCAGCCACGCCACCATCGTCGCCATGTCAGCGGACGGCAAGATGCGTACGCTGCGCAAGGGGACCAACGACTTCACCTGCATGCCGACCAACCCGGAAGTACCGGGGCCGACTCCGATGTGCATGGATCCGGCCGCGCTGGAGTGGGCGCACGCCTGGATCGCGCACACGGCTCCCGCCGCGGGGAAGGTGGGGTTCATGTATATGCTCGCCGGCGGCACTGATGCCAGCAACACCGACCCGTACGCCGCGAAGCCCACGGCGAGCAACCACTGGATCAAGACCGGCCCGCACGTCATGGTGGTTGGGGCGGACGCCGGTTTCTACGACTCTTACCCGAAGAGCGCCGATCCGGATACTTCGGTGCCGTATGTGATGTGGGCGGGTACTCCGTATCAGCACCTGATGGCGCCGGTACGGCACGCCGCACACGCGGCGCCGGCCATGAAAGAGGCGGCGAAAGAAGCGCCGAAGGACGCCGCGGCGAAGTAGACGATAGGGCTGTCGCAGCGGCCGGCCGGTGGTGCTCGCCGGCCGGCCGCGCTGCTTGCACAGCCCGCACGCCTCAGGGCCTATGCCCACGTCCGCCATCCAGACGATCCTTGAGGCGGCAGCATTCGCTGCCCATAAACACCGCGATCAGCGTCGCAAGGACCCAGCCGCGTCACCGTATATCAATCACCCCATAGCGCTGGCGAACATTCTGGCCAACGAGGGTGGGGTTCTCGATGCGACGGTGATTGTCGCCGCCTTACTGCACGACACCATTGAAGATACCGAAACGACGGCAGTGGAACTGCGCCAGCTGTTCGGTGAGGAAGTGGCGGACGTCGTCATGGAAGTCACCGATGACAAGTCGCTGCCCAAGGCGCAGCGCAAGCGACTCCAGATCGAGCACGCGGGGCACATTAGCGCAGGCGCAAAACTGGTCAAAATGGCTGACAAGATCGCCAACCTGCGCGACATCGCCACCTCTCCGCCCAAGGACTGGACCCTGGAGAGGAGACGCGAGTACTTCGACTGGGCAAAGCGGGTCGTCGACGGACTGGGCGATGTTTCCCCGACGCTGCGTCTTGCATTCGACGCCGCGTACCAGCGCAAACCCTGAACGAAACGAAGCTTGTCGTCGCACGCGGGAGTCGCTTGATCGAGGGGCTCGTGCAGGCGCAACCCGGAGTGTTCACAATGTGTGTGGACATTCAAAGGATCGATGACATCACACACATGCGCACGGGACTGCTGGTACTCGGCAGGCGTTTTCGGATGACAACGGCGAGACCTGGGAGACAACTGGATCAATGACTACACACGAAATGAAGCAGGTGATCCTCGCGAGCATGGTGCTGTTGGCATCGACGCTCTCGTACGCCCAGTCAAGCGGCGGGCCAACAGCGCCCGCGCCGCGTGACGGTGCGCACGACTTTGATTTTGAGATCGGCACCTGGAAAACCCATGTATCGAGGCTCACGCATCCCCTGAGCGGCTCGAAAACATGGGTCGAGTACGACGGCACCACCGTCGTCAGCAAGGTCTGGGAGGGGCGCGCGAATCTGGTGGAGCTGGAGGTGACCGGTCCCTCCGGACACATCGAAGCCCTGTCCCTGCGCCTCTACAACCCGCAGGCGCACCAGTGGAGCCTTAACTTCTCGAACAGCAGTGGCGGCACGCTCGGCGTGCCAACCGTTGGCGAATTCAAAAACGGGCGCGGGGAGTTTTTCGACCAGGAGTCACTTGGGGATCGCAGCATTCTCGTACGGTTCATTATTTCCCCGGTCAGCGCGCAGGAATGCCGCTTCGAGCAGGCGTTTTCCAGCGACGGGGGGAAGAGCTGGGAAGTGAACTGGATCGCGACCGATACGCGGGTTAAGCCTTAGCCTTCGCTTCAGAACGTGCGCGAGATATACAGCACGCCGCTTGAGATTTTGTAAAAGCTGTCCGGCCTCACTCCGCTTGGATCGCTCGGCAGCACGTGGTCGCGGGCGATGTTCTGGCCATAGCGAAAATCAAACCCCAGGTCCCATTTAGGGATCACGTTGCGCCATTGCACGCCTAAGCCGGCGTACTCGGAATACGCCGGGGTCGCGAGGTCGTAGCGATCCACGCCCGCAAACAGGCCGAACGCAAAGCTATCGCCGAAGCGATGCCGGTAGTCGATCGCACGCACACCGATGAGGGAGTGCCCGTCGACCTCGTCGAGCTCGAGGCGCACGCCCAGATCGTTGAATTCGGACACCGCGCGACGCGCGCCCAGGCCGAAATGCGGGCCAATAGCCACGGACGAGCGGGTGACCGGAATCGGCGGCCCAAGATCAGCACGCACCTGGTTTACGTTCACGCCGGCGTCCACGAACACTTGCGCGCCGTGCTCATCAGGCGCCTCGCCGTCGGGGTTCTCCTCGTCCTCGCCCGCCGTGTCATCCGGGTGCGAATGCCCGAAGTCCCCGAGACGCACGAAACCGGACAGGCGCGTGAAGGATGATCCGTTGACATCGCGGCCCGCGTCCGCCTCGGCGCCCACCGTCAGCCCGTTCCACAGCCGCGAATAGGTCAGGCTGAAATCGTAGAAGTGATGGTACGGGAAGGGCAGCGGATTGCTCGCAGCGTACTGCCGCGAGTCGCCGCCGTAGTAACTCTCGTTCGCGAGCGTGCGTGCACGCGCCTCGACGTAGCCCCCGAAGGGCGGCTCCCACCCCAGGCGCAGCATCTGGCTGCGCGCGCCCACACCATCGCCGAAGTTACGCTGGTCGGCGCCCCAGTTGCCCAGCACCAGGCCCTCACTCGTCATGCCGTCCAGGAAAATATTGTGGACGTACCAGATGTTCTGCCACTCGGACACCTCGTACGTCAGGTCGAAATGACGCCACAGCCGCGGAAAGTCGATGCCGGCGGACAGGGCCGCATTGCCGAGGAGGTAACTGCCGCCGTCGGAGTTGTCTTCGCCGGCGTATTGAAAGTAAACGGCGAACGGCGTCTTGCCCGGAAAGATGAAGCGGCTGACGTAGGAGGCCTGCTGGTTTCCCTGGGTTTGCGACAGGCCGCTCGGCTTGAAGAAATCCCGGGCGAGAAAGCTCGCCGAGTCCGGCAGGCCGCTGCCGCCGCCATATTCCAGGTTGCGGTTGACCCCGAGCGACCAGCCGGCGTAGGGCTCGATCGAAATCTGCGCGCTGAACACGCGCGGATTCCCCCGGCTCGCCACGCCGTTATAGAGGATGTTGTTGCCGGGCAGGCTGTTGCCGCTGTTCGCATCGATCTGCGACAACCGGGTGAGCGCGAATTCATACTGGATCCCGAGGCGCGTGAACGGCTCCCAGTTCGACAGCGTCACCGAAGGCAGGGTGGGAGCCTCGGTGCTCAGGAGCATGCTGCTGTCGGTCATCGGGGACAGCCAGTGATCGCGGTAACCGATATCAAGCTGCGCCCAGTTGAAGCCAATGCTGAGCATCGTGCCGGTAAATTCCGTGCGGCCCGAGTAGGCGATTCCGCCCAGGCTTGCGAGCAGGTAGTCGTTCGGCTGCACATACGCCTGCGCGGAGAGCTCCCAGTCGCTGTTGCTGGTGAGGCCGTGCTCGTTCGGCAGCACGACGTGCGCGCCGTTATTCACCGCCCCGGTCGCGCTCGCGTGGGTCACGCCGTGATCGCCCGAGTAGCGCTCGAGGATCTTCTGCACCCGCGTGCACAGCGGCAGGTCCTTCTTGCAGGCCGCCGGCAGTGCCGCCCTGACGAGCTCGACGGGATAGGGGCGCTTCAGGATCGGTTCGTCGGCGAGAATGAGTACGCGTTCGACCTGGCGCTCCATCTCCGGTTCGAGATTCAGCGGCAGATAGGCGCTCAGGCCGTCCGCGCGCGCGGTTACCCCGAGCGTGCCCGCCACGCAAGCGGCCGCCACCGCGCACTTCAATACCTTATTCCGCGGCGACACGATTCCGGGGTGCTCCTGCAGGGTGCGGCAGTACACACATCCACACGCGTGGCCGTCAAGCGCCGCGACTCAGGCCTTATCCAGCGGCGTGTTGCCGCCGGTGAACTGTGAGCGCGCCTGCCCCAGGCGGTAGCGGTGTTCCGCGCGCCAGCGACGCCAATGGCGCAGGGCCCAGAAGCTGTAGACCAGCCTGAAGAGGCGCAGGCGCCGCAGAACCTGCGGCGTGTCGTACAGGTCTCCGGCAAGCATCGAAATCACCGCCTGCTCGAGCTGCCAGCGGTTGCTCGGATGGCGGAACATCTGCCGCAGGATCGGACCGTTGAAGCGGTAGATAAAGAAGGAGAACCTCGCCATGGCGGCGCGCTGGCGTTTTTCCAGCCGGCGCAACAGCGCCAGCTCCGTCTTGGGCTCCCGCAACGCCGCGTCCACCAGCTGCGCCGCCTGCTCAGCCCCACTCATTGCCAGGAACACGCCGGAGGAAAACACCGGATCGAGAAACGCGAAGGCATCCCCGACCAGCACCCAGCCAGGTCCGCCCATGTGGGTCGAGTCATAAGAGTAGTTGCCGGTGACACGTACCTCGTTGCCGATGAGCTGCGCGGTTTCCAGGCGCTGCCACAGCGCCGCATTACGCTTGAGCGTGGCGAGGAGAAACTCCAGCGTGCTGCCTTTGCGCTGCTTGAGGTAATCCGGCCGGCACACCGCGCCGACGCTCATGACGCCCTGTGGCAGCGGAATCATCCACATCCAGCCATGCTCGAAGCTGTAGATGCTGATATTGCCGGCATCCGCCCCGGCGCGCGCCTCGGCGCCGCGGAAGTGGCCGAAGATCGCCGCACTCTGGTGCTCCCGGTTTTTGCGGCGCAGTTTGTTTTTGGCGGCAAGAAAGGTGTCGCGGCCGCTGGCGTCGACCACGTAGCGCGCCTCGATGCGGTAATCCGGGCCAGCCTCGGTACGCACCCGCAGCCGGCTGGCGCGCGCTGCGCGCTGCTCGACTGCCATGACCTCGTGGCCCTCACGCGCGCTGGCGCCGCATTCGCGTGCATGATCGAACAGCATTTTGTCGAAATCCTGGCGCCATACCTGGTAGGAATGCGGTGGGCTCTTGCCGATGGCGCGCGCGAAGGCATAGGTGTTGTAGCCGCGCTCGTTGGCCGCTTCGAAATCCGCCCCCGCCTTGAACACCCCCAGCGCGCGCACTTTCTCCACCACGCCGAGGCGCTCGAAGATCGGCAGGTTCATCGGCAGCAGCGACTCGCCGATGTGAAAACGCGGGTGGTGCGCCTTCTCCAGTGCAATGACCCGGTAGCCGCGCCGGGCCAGCAGGCTCGCCGCGGTGCTGCCGGCGGGGCCGCCGCCAATCACCGCCACGTCGCACGCTTCAGAGGCCAGGCTCAGCTCATCCATGCGGAAATATTACGTAATTCCCGCACGGGTGTCGTCGCCGTCGCCGCCCCGCTACAATGGCCGCCCTTAATTCCCCGGAGGACAGTGCCTTGAAAATCTTCACGACCAGCTGCTGGGCGCTGATATGCGCCGCGGCCGTGCTCGGCGTCACGGGCGTGGCGCCGGCTGCAGAGCAGTCAGCGGCCTCGCAATCGATCATCAAGGCGATCCGCAAAGGCGATTGCGACAAGGCAGTCAAAGAGATGAACGCCGCCATGAACTCGACCGACGCCGCGGCCGACTTCCTGGCCGGCCGCATGTTGAACGAGGGCGTGTGTGTGCGGCAGGACAGCGCCGGCGCCGCCGACTATTTCAAGCGCGCGCTGGAACTCGGCGACCGCGCCTCCGCGCTCGACTACGGCACCAAGATCGGGCTCGGCGAGGGAGCGCCGCAAAGCTACGAACACGCGGGCGAGGTCTGCCGCAGCGGCGGACTCGACGCCGAAGGCAAGCTGTCCACTTATTCACTTGGGTATGCCTGCACGGTGCAGGGCGTGGCCGGGATGCTGCTGCGCGAAAACATCCCTAAACGGGCCTTCAGCAGCGGCGTCGCCCTGGTGCAGTTCACCCCGCAGGGCGCCGCCATGCAGATCCGCTCCACGCCGCACGTTGGCAAGGGGGACCCGGACATCGGATCTAACATGAGCCGCCCCCTGATTGATGCGCGCGCGGAAATCGAAAAAGCCTGGAAGGATGCGCTGGCCTCAGTGCCGAAGCCCGATCCGGCCAAGCTCGACAACAAGGCGATTGATCTGGCGCTGGATGTCGAGATGTCCATCGAGCCGGGTAAGGATTCCAAGCGCGCGGGTCCCCAGGGAGCAGTGCTGCAGGGCGATATCATTCCCGCCTGGCGTAGCTTCTAAGCAAGGCACGGGCGCGCCGTAGCGCCTCGCCGAGGCGGCCTGCTTGCGCGGCACAGCGCCGCAATTGCCGTGCGCGCAGCGTTGCTGCACACTCGACTGGCTAAGAAGAATAGACCGTATCTAAGGGGATCTGTCCGAACCATGAGAGAAGCGGCTGCAATATTGCCGGCGGCCACGCTCGATGATGATGCGTGGGATGACCTCTTAAGCTTCATCGAGGAGCGCCGCGTCATCCCCATCGTGGGGCCGGAGCTCCTGATGGTGGCGACCGAGAGCGGGCCACGGCTCCTCTACGACTGGGCCGCCGAAAAGCTCGCCGCGCGCCTCAACGTCGCCACCGCCGACCTGCCGCAGCCGTACACGCTCAACGATGTGGTTTGTCTCTTCCTCGCCGCACGCGGCCGGCGGGAGGAGGCTTATGTGCGCCTCCGCAGCATCATCAAGGACGCGCCCTTCACCCCGCCCCTGGCGCTGCAGCACCTGGCCGGGGTTATCGATTTCGACCTGTTCGTCTCGACCACGCCCGACTCGCTCCTCGAAAGCGCGATCAACCTCGTGCGCTCAGGCGGCACACCCACGACCGACGTCGTGTCGTACTCGCCCAACCGCGTGGCTGACCTGCCCTGCGAACGCGACCGCCTGGAGCGCCCGCTGGTCTATCACCTGTTTGGCAAGCTCGCGGCGTCCCCGACTTACGTCATCTCGGACGAGGACCTGCTGGAGTTCATCTGCGCCTTGCAGAGCGAGCACCTGGTGCCGGAGCGGCTGTTCCACGAGCTCGAGCACAGTCACCTGCTTTTCATCGGCAGCAATTTCACCAACTGGCTGGCGCGCCTGTTCCTGCGCATGGCGAAACGCCACCGTCTCTCGGATCCGCGCGACGTCGGGGAAGTGCTGGCGGACGATCACACCAGCGACGACGATCGCCTGGTCGCCTTCCTGCAGCAGGTGAGCGTACGCACCCGGATTTACGTCGGCGCCGAGCGCTTCGTCGAGGAGCTGTACATGCGCTGGCGGGCGCGCCGTAAGCCGGTCACGGTGAGCTCGGCCCCGACGCGCTTCCTGCCGCCAACGCGTGAGATGCCGGACAACGCCGTCTTCATCAGCTACGCGCGCGAGGACCTGCCGGCGGTGCAGCAGATCAAGGCGGGCCTGGATTCCGCCGGCATCACCACCTGGTTCGACATCGACCGGCTCGAGGTCGGCGATGACTACGATCGCAAGATCCGCGGCAATATCGCGCGCTGCTCGTACTTCATCCCGGTCGTCTCGGCCACCACGCAGCGGCGTCTCGAGGGCTACTTCCGCCGCGAATGGAGCTACGCGATGGACCGGGTGCGCAACATGGCGGACGGCGCGCTGTTCATCCTGCCGGTGAGCATCGACGCCACCAACGCCGCCGAGGCACTGGTTCCGGATAAGTTCAAGGCGCTGCATTTCACGCAGCTTCCCGACGGGCGCGTGCCGGCGGCGTTCGCGGCGCGCCTGAAAGACTTCATGCAGGCGCGCGCCGGATGAACGACGTCGCCGCAACGCCTGCGGCTGTGGATGCGGCCGCGACGGTCGATGACAGTAATCCGTGGCTGGGACTCGCCTCTTTTACCGAAGAGACGCGCGGGTTTTTCTACGGGCGGGACGAGGAGGTCGCGGAACTTGCACGGCGGGTGCAGCGCAAGCTCCTCACGGTGCTCTTCGGCCAGTCCGGCCTCGGCAAGACCTCGATCCTGCGCGCCGGGATCGTGCCGCGCCTGCGCTCACAGGGCTACTGCCCGATTTACGTTCGTATCGACTACGGCAAGGGCACCCCGGAGCCGGCCGAGCAGATCAAGCAGGCCATCATTCTCGCCGCCCGCCGCTCGGGCGAGTGGAGCCAGGCCGGGGTCGCCGCTGCCGGGGAGTCGCTGTGGGAATTTCTGCACCATCGCGATGATGTGCTGCGGGATGAGTCGGGCGCGACGCTGCTACCGCTTTTAATCTTCGACCAGTTCGAGGAAATCTTCACCCTCGCCCAGAGCGATGACTTCGGGCGCGCCCGCGCGGCGCGTTTCATCGGCGAGCTGGCGGACCTGATCGAGAACCGGCCGCCGAAGGAACTGGAGGCGAAGTTCGAAGAGGATGAAACTTCCGCCGAGCGCTTTGATTTCGCGCGCAGCGACTACCGGGTGCTGATCGCGCTGCGCGAGGACTACCTCGCCGCGCTCGAGGGCCTGAAAAAGGCCATGCCCAGCATCTCGCAGAACCGGCTGCGCCTGGCGCGCATGACCGGCACGCAGGCCCTGACCGCCGTGATGCAACCGGGCAAGAAGCTGGTCACGGAAGAAGTCGCCGCCGCCATCGTGCGTTTCGTGGCCGGGGGATCCGAGCTCGCCAACGCCGAAGTCGAGCCCTCGCTCTTAAGCCTCATCTGCCGCGAATTGAATGACGCGCGCATCGCCAAGGGCAGCAGTGAGATCTCACTTGACCTGCTCGCCGGCTCCCACGCCAGCATCTTAGGCAACTTTTACGAGCGCGCGCTGGCGGATCAGCCGACCGCCGTGCGTCGCGTTATCGAAGATGAGCTCCTGACCGCCTCCGGGTTTCGCGAGAACATCGCCGAGGAGCGCCTGGTCAGCCATTTCGCCGCCGCCGGCGCCGCCCCCAACACGCTCGCGGTGCTGGTCAACCGGCGCCTGTTGCGCATCGAGGAGCGCCTCGACACCCGCCGTGTCGAACTCACGCACGATGTGCTGTGCGCGGTCGTCAAGGGCAGCCGCGATCAGCGCCAGGAGCGCGAAGCGCGGGAAGCGACCGAGCGGCTGCTCGCCGAGCAACGCGATCGCGAGAGCGCGGCGCGGCGCGCCATGGTGCGCGCCCGCCAGGTGGCGGCGGCGTGCACGGTGTTGGCCCTGGTGGCGATCGCGGCAGCCGGGTTCGCCTACGTGAACGGCAAGCGCGCGCAGCGCGCCGAATGGACGGCCGATGAGACGCGTGCTCACGCGGAACAGCTGCTCGGTTACCTGACGGATGACTTCGGGCGCGAGCTGGAAAGCTTCGGGCGGCTCGACGTGCTGTCGGAGTTCTCGCAGCGACAGATTGATTACTTCCATGCGCTGGCGCCGGCGCTGCGCGGTCCGGAGACCATCCGCAACGGCGCCCTGGCTCTTGAGTACCACGCCCGCGCCATGCGCAGTCTGGGCAAGCTGGATATTGGCAGCGCCAATGCGAACGAGGCGGTGCACCTGCTTGAGGGACTACGCGCCAGCGGAGATAAGTCCGAGGCCACGCTGATCGCGCTCGCCCTCGGATACAACATCCAGGGCAGGATTTTCGACAGCAGGAACGATCCTGACGCATCGAAGGCGCACGCGCGTGCCGTTGAGCTGCTGCGGCCGAGCGCTGAAGCGCCGAACGCGTCGGTTGCCGTGCGGCGCGCCTATGTCGCGGCTCTCGTCAGCCAGGGGTTCCAGCAGTGGGTGAACGACAAGCGCGAAGAGGCCGCGGCGACCGAGGCCCACGCGATGCGGGTCGCCGCGGATCTGGGCGCACGCGATCAGACGGACCTCTACATGGGGGCGTATTACGCGGAAGCCGGCGCGTGGCGGGTCGAGGCACTCTTCAACCTCGGCCGCTACGACGAAGCGCGCAGTGTCGGCAAAGACGCCGTCGCCGTGGCGGAAAAAGTACTCGAAAGGCGCCCCGGTTACCGCCTCGCCCTGCACGCGCAACAGATTATGGAGAGCGAGTTTGGGGTGTTGGCGAGCGCGGACCTGGATCCGCTCGAGGCGGCGCGGGCCAGTCAGAAGGCGGAAGGTGTCTCCGCGACCATCCTGCGGCTCGACCCGGATAACACCACGAGCATCAACAATCTGGCGGTCGCGGAGCTGGATAGCGGCAGCGACCTGTGGCAGGCCGGACGACTGCGCGAAGGCGTACTGCGTTGGCAGCGCTCGGCCGATGATTTCGGACGTGCCAGCGCCGGCGGCACCACCATGAGCATTTCGCACGTCTCCATGAGGGCGCGCACGGCGATCTTCCAGGCGTTTCTCGGCGACTACAGCGGCGCGGCAGCGACCGTAGCCGCGGGCGGGCCATTCCTGGCGAAGCTGCGCCAGCGCGAGCCCGCGGGGAGCCTGCTGCTAGCCATCGGCGACATCGGCGAGAAGCTCCCGGCGGCCGTCGTAGCGTCGGAGCGCGACGACCTGGCGACTGCGCAGCGTCTTGCCGCCGAGGCGCTGAGCCGGATCCAGGCCGCGATGCTGCACGGTGATGCTGACGAGCACTTCAAGGCGATCTGGGTGGCCATCGTCACTAACTTTAGCGGTCACATCGAATATCGCCTCGGCAACTTCCCCGCCGCCGAGAAGGCCCAGCACACGGCGTTAGAAGCACGCCGGATCTGGGGCGAGCACACTATTTTTGATCAGCGTGATCTCGCCGAAATGTCCACCTGGCTGGCGATGGCGCAGGCGCGCCAGGGGCGACTTGAAGATGCCGCCCGGACGATCGCGCCGGTGGTCAAACTGCAGCGCGAGCACGCCGCCCGCAATCACGGTGACCAGTGGGTACCGCTGGAGCTTGCCCGTGCGCTGTATGCGCAGTCGCTGACCGATGCGGCGAGGCGTGCGGCCCTGTTGCAGGAGGCCGCGAAGCTCCTCGATAGCCTGGCGCCCACGATTCAGCCGCTGCACGACACGCGCCTATGGCGCGAGTGGATCCGGCAGGCACAGCGGGGTTCAGTGTGAGCACCGCGCAGGCGTGCTCGGTTACGCGCACAGCCTAACTCACCGGTGGTGCGCCGCCCTCCTGGCGCCGACGTGTGACGTACGCGTTCAGCGCCTCGAGCGCGGCGGGCTCCAGCGGCGGCGGTTGGAATGCCGCCAGGCTCTCGTGCCACACCGTGTTCGCGCGCTCGGTCGCGGTGCGACCCCCGGCTTCCGCCCAGGCGCCGAAGTTGCGCCAGTCGGATACCAGCGGACTGTAGAAGGCGTCGCGGTAGCGCTGCATGGTGTGCGCGACGGCGAAGAAATGTCCGCCGGGACCGACCTCTGCGATGGCCTCCAGGCCCAGTTCCTCCGCCGACATGGCCACGGGCTGGAACAGCTCCGCGAACATCTGCAGCATCTCGATATCGAGGATGAACTTCTCGTGCGAGGCGGTGAGGCCGCTCTCGAGCCAGCCGGCGGCATGCAGGATGAAATGGCAGCCGCCGAGGAGCGCTCCCCACAGGCTCATCTGCGACTCATATACAGCCTGCGCATCCGGCGCATTCGAGGCGGTGGCGCTGGAGGAGCGCCACGGCACCCTGATGTGCCGTGCCAGCTGCCCGGCACCCAACGCCGCCTTGGTGTATTCGGGGGTGCCGAAGGCCGGCGAGCCGGATTTCATGTCGACATTGGAAGTGAAGCTGCCGTACATGACCGGCGCGCCGGGCCGCACGATCTGCGACAGCGTGATGCCGAACAGCGCCTCGGCGTGCGCCAGCGTCAGCGCGCCGGGGATGGTCACGGGTGCCATGGCACCGGCCAGTGTGAAGGGCGTGACGATCATCAGCTGCCCGTGAGTCGCGAACTGCATGATGCCCTCGGTCATGGGCACGTCCAGCTGCAGCGGCGAGTTGGTGTTGCAGATGCTGTAGCAGCGCGGCTCGCTCTCGAAGGTGGCTGCATCGATGCAGTGCGCAATGCGCAGCATCGCGAAGCAGTCGGCGAGCTGGGCGTCGCCGCGACAGTAGAAGTAGGGCGCCTTGTTGCCGAGAGTGAGCTGCGCGAGGGAGGTGTCGAGGTGGCGCTCGGACACGGACACGTCCTGCGGCTCGGTCATCTGCCCGAGAACGTGGATGACGTCGAAAGCCTGCGACAGCCGCACGAAGTCGCGGTAGTCCTCGATCGTCCCGGTGTGTTTGCCGTCCTTGACGTCGCTCACGCTCGGCGGCCCGGCCACCGGCGCAAACACCACATGACGTCCGCCGACACGGCAGGAGCGTGCCGGATCGCGCGCGACCAGGTTCACTTCGGCGGGCACCGAGGCGAGGGCCGCATTCACCAGTCCTGCCTCCAGACGCACCATGTGGCTCGATTCGTCGACCGTCGCGCCCGCGGCGGCGAACGCCGCCCGGCCACGCGCCGACAGCACCCGCATGCCCTGGCGCTCGAGGATGGCGAGCGCGCCCTGGTGCATGCTCTCGACCTGGTCGTCAGAGAAGATGCGCACCGGCTCGAACGGGTTCGCCAGCTGGCGATAGCGGCTGGAGCGCGCCGCGCCCGCACCGGCCCTGTGAGGCTCACGCCTGCGAGGTCTCATCGCGCGGCAATTAATCGCACCGCCGCCTCGAGGTCAAGCCGCGAAAAGGCATAGCGCCGCAGCGAAAGGGCATAGGCCCGGCGCATTGCAGTCGCCGGGCGCCTGCCGTCGCCTCGATGCGCCGGCTAGTGCGACAGCGCCGACTGCAGCTCCGGGGTGATCTTCTCCTTCAGGGCCGCGCAGTCATCAATCGTCTCGCGGGTGCGTCCCACCTGCAGCTCACCACCGCTGGCCTTGAGCAGCCGATCGCCGAGCGCGGAGTCGAACTGCGCCCGCTCCGCCTTGCTGCACAACGGGTCGCCCAGCTGCGCGAGGAAGAACTGGAACATCGCCGGGACGCGCGCGAGTATGGCGTCCTGGTTGGTGCCGAACCACTGCCAGGTAGCCTGCCGCGTCACGGGGTTGTTCATCTGGACGAACATGATGCGTCTCGTGGTGGCCAGATCCACACGCTTGTCGAGCACCAGCGCCCGGGCCTCGTCAGCGACCGGGGAGGTTTCCGCATTCGCCAGTGCCGCGACCGCATCCTGGCGCAGGTGCGGATCGGTGCTGCTGTACACCAGCGGCGTGATCTTGTCGGCAAAGGGCTTGCCGAGCTGCCGTATGCCCGCAGCCCAGGCCGTGCCGCGGATGCCCGGCTCGAGCGCTTGCGGATCATCCAGTGAGCGGTCGGCGGCCTGGGCCAGCACGTGAATCACTTCAGCGTCGCGCCCCCCCAGAGCCACGATGCGGATGAGCTCACCGCGCAGCAGCTGCTGTTCGCTCGGCTCGCCGGCGTAGCGGCCGGCCGCAGGATCAAAGCCCAGGGCCTGCAGACGTGGCGTGTAGAGCGCGTCGATCTTCTTCTCGAGCGGGCCACGTTCGTCAGCACTCGCCATGCGATCGCGGATGGACACGAGTTTGTTACCGAGGTTGAGCGATGCGGCGCGATCCGGATGACTGGCGAGCACCCCCGCCGCCGACAAGAGATCCGCGAACGAGAGCTTGCCCGCATCGAACGCCGCACCGACGCTGTCGGCGAACGACAGCGCCTCGCGTGGCGGCAGCTTCGGCACCGCCGCGAGCAATCCCTTGAAGGTGCCGGCATCCACCGCGAAGCGGTAGTAGCCCGCGCCGTCGGCGTTCGGATGGATCACGGCGCCGACCGCATCGGGACCCAGGGCCAGGGTGCCGGTGCGCGAGGTGAGCAGCGTGCAGGTCTTACTCTTGTGCGTGGCGCTGATCACGTCCACGCACACCGGGATTTTCCACAGCTCGCTGTCCGCACCTTCCGAGCCGAGGCGACGGTAGCGCGACTGCGCGAGGGTGAGCGAGCGGCCGTCGGGCGCCGCGCTCACCGTAACGAGTGGCACGCCCGCCTGGTCAACAAACGAGCGGAAGGCGTCGATCACGCCCGGCTCGCCGCTGCCTTCGGCCATGGCTGCGAAGAACTCCGGGGCGGTGGCGATCCCGTAGGCGTGACGCTGCAGGTGCAGGCGCACCCCTTTCTGGAAGCGCTCCTCGCCCAGGTACGACTCGATCATCCCGAGGACGCCCGCGCCCTTCTCGTAGGTGATGTTGTCGAAGCCGCCGCTGATCTGGGCATTGCTCTTGATCGGTTGGTGGATCTGCCGCCCGGCGCGCAAGGCGTCGGTGTTCATGGCGGCCAGCGTCTCGCGCATCTGTTCAGCGTGAATGCCCAGGTCCGGCCGCCACGCATCAGAGATTTTTACCCCCATCCACTCGGCGAAGGATTCATTCAGCCAGATGTCATCCCACCAGGCCGGCGTGACGAGATCGCCGAACCACTGGTGCGCCATCTCGTGGGCCGCAACCACGCCGAAGCTCTGTTGCTGCCGCGGCGGCGGTTGGTCCGTGAACAGGAGCAGGCTCTCATCGAAAATGATGGCGCCGGCGTTTTCCATGGCGCCGCCGCCCAGGGGGCTCGCGATGAGATCCAGTTTCGGGTACGGGAAGGGAATGCCGAAATACCCCTCGAGCGCGCTCAGCAGTTTCGGCGCCTCGCGGCCGGCGAAGGCGGTGCGCGGGCCCTGGCCCTTGGCCGCCACGATCCGCAAGGGCAGGGGTGTTGAGCGCGCGGCGTTGGGCGGGATCGGCGGCAGCTCGACGATGTCGACGGGACCGGCGACAAACGCCAGGAGATAGGTCGGCAGCGGACGCGTGGTTTGAAACTCGTGCCGCACCAGGCGGTCCTTGAGCCTCACGGCGCGCACTTCCGGGGTGTTGGTGACCACGCGGTCGCTCGCGGGTGCGGTGAGCGTCACATCGAACGGCGTCTTGAAGCCCGGCTCGTCGAAGCCGGGGAAGGCACGGCGCGCGTCGATCGCCTCGAACTGCGTGAAGGCATACCAGTCAGCCGCGATCTTGGTGTGGTAGAGCCCCTGTCCGGTCGCCTGGAAGGGCGCGCTGTAGGTGAAGTGCAGCGTCGCCTTGCCGGCTGGCACGGACGCATCGGTGGTGAGGCGCGCGACGCCGAACTCCCGGTCGACTTCCTCGTAGTGGGCGCCGATCTGGCGCTTACCCGAGGTGACGGCAACCCCCGAGACCTTCAGTCCCATGCCGTGCAGCCAGATGAGTTTGGTCGCGTGCTGCACCTTCACATCGATGGTCGTCTCCCCGGTGAAGTCCTCTTTCCTGGGATCGATGGTCAGACTCAGGCGGTAATGCGTCGGGGTGACGTCGCGGGGCAGGGGCCCGACCGGAGCCTGTTGCGCGTAGCCGAGCGTCGTGACCGAGAGGCCTGCGAGTAGCAAGAGGAGTGAGCGTTGCATAGTGTCAGGTCCGTGGGGCGTGAGCTTCGAAAGCGTGTAGCGGCGCATTCTATACTCAACCCTCGCGCGCGCATGTTCACCGCGGCGCCATTGAGCGGCTGACGCGCTCCCCTTGCCGCAAAAAAGAAAGGGCCCGGCATGGCCGGGCCCTTCAGCCGGAAGATTGAGACAACCGCTGTCTATTTGTGGTGATCCGCGTTGGCGGTTTCCGCGGCTGCCTTGAGCTCGCGGTTGACGTCATCGAGCAGGTCCTTGGCCTTCTGCGCGTGTCCGCCCAGGTCAAACTCGTTGGCTTTCTGCGCGGCGACGATCTTTTCAAACGCCTGCGACGACAGGCGCTGCGCCGCCGCGAGGTTGGGGTGGTGGTGGCGGCCGACGTTGTCGGCTGGCGGATCGGCAAGGGCTGCGGATGCTGCCAGCACGAGAGGAATGGTGCACAGGAGCAGTTTCATAGCGACCTCGTTAGTTGGTTGTCAGCACGCCCGACCCCTCAAGGGCGGGCAGTGCGCGAGTGTCGTACTCGATCATGACCTTTGCAAGCGCCCGCGGGTGGTGCGCAGCCGCTGAGATTTCAGCGCGCCTTTGCCGCCAGGTGTTGCCGCTCATCGCCGCGTCGGTGTTGGCCGCGGGTGTGAAGCCGTCCGCAGTCTTCGGCTCAACTCCACCAGATTCAGGCACATTGCGCGCTTATCAAGGCAGGTTGGCTGACCGGAAAGGGGTCCTTCGTGATACCTTTCCCTCCCGCCAGAGTCTATTTAAGGAGTCAGCGGTTCTATGCCCAGCAAAGTTCCCGATGGCCAGCGGCGTGGATGGATCATTCCGATCGGGGGAGCGGAGAACAAGGAAAACGACCGGCGGATCCTCGAGCGCTTTGTGCGCGTCTCGGGCGGTCAGGACGCCGACATCGTCGTTATTCCCACCGCCAGCCGCATGCACGAGACCGGCTCGCGCTACGAGCAGGTGTTCAGGGACATCGGCGCCGAGCGCGTGACGGTGATGGATTTTGATACCCGCCGGGACTGCCACGAAGCCGGACGGCTCGAGCGCCTGGATGAGGCCAGCGGCATCTTCTTCACCGGCGGCAACCAGCTGCGCCTCACGACGCTCCTGGGTGGCACGCCGGTCGCGAAACTCATCCGCGCCCGTAACGCCCACGGCGTCACCGTCGGCGGCACGAGCGCCGGCGCCAGCATCCTGTGCGAGCACATGATCGCGGCGGGGGACGAGGGCTCCTCACTGATCGCGGGCAGCGTGCGTCTCGCCCCGGGCTTGGGTCTCACCAACCGCATCATCATTGACCAGCATTTCCGCGAGCGCGACCGCATGGGCAGACTCCTCACGGCGCTCGCCTACAACCCCTTTGCGGTAGGTCTCGGGCTCGACGAGGACACCGCCGCCTTTATCAGCCCGGATGAGATCGTCGAGGTCGAGGGCACCGGCGGGGTCACGATCGTGGACGGCTCTGACGTGACTCACTCCTCCATCGACAAGGTCGGCGACGGGCAACCGGTGTGCATGCTGGGCCTGCGCCTGCATATCCTGGTCGCGGGCGCGACCTACAACCTCAATACCTATCTCGCAGCGGCCGCCGGCCTGCAGCAAGCGAAGGAGCGGTCGACACCCAGCTGACCCTAAGCGCTTGCCTCAAGTTGCCGTGAACAACTATTACGATATAGAGCAACACCCATGCGCATTATCGATCGATCCGTGTACCTTGGCCCGTCCCTGTACGCGCATTTTCCGGTCATCCGCGTCGAGCTGGATCTCGGGCGGATGGAGTCCTGGCCCACCGCGCGTCTGGGTGCCGCGTTCGTCGACGGGCTCGCGGCGGCGCTGCCGGGACTCGCCGAGCACGGCTGCTCCTACCGCGAGCCGGGCGGATTCTTGCGCCGCATGCGCGAGGGCGAGGGCACCTGGCTCGGCCACGTGCTCGAGCACGTGGCGATCGAACTGCAGAATATCGCCGGCGAAGAGGTCACCTTCGGCAAGACTCGCAGCGCCGGCGCCCCCGGGGTCTACACCGTCGTCTACGAATACGCGCAGCGCGATGAGGGCATCGCCGCCGGTGAACTCGGCTTGCGCCTGTTGCTGTCACTCCTGCCGCCGGAGCTGCGCTCAGCGGATGCGGTCCCGGAAGGGTGGGGCTGGCCCGAGGCGCGGGATGAGTTCATCCGCTTCGCGCAGCGACGCGCGCTCGGTCCCTCCACGGCATCGCTGGTGCGCGCGGCGGAAGCCCGCGGCATACCCTGGCTGCGCCTGAACGAGCAGTCGCTGGTGCAGCTCGGTCACGGCAGGTACCAGCAGCGCATCCAGGCCACGGTCACCGGGCGCACCCCGCATATCTCGGTGGAGCTCGCGAGCGACAAGGAAGAGACCAACAAGATCCTCGCGGGTTTAGGACTGCCGGTGCCGAAGCAGGAAATGGTGCAGAGCGAAGGCCAGGCGGTGCGCGCCGCGAAACGCATGGGATATCCCGTGGTCACCAAGCCCTACAACGGCAACCACGGCCGCGGCATTTCCATCCGCCTCACGAGCGATGAGGAAGTCGCGCAGGGTTTCAACATCGCACGCGAGCAGTCGCGCTCGGTGATCGTCGAGAGCTTCCTCGAAGGCGACGATCATCGCCTGCTGGTCGTGAATGGCGAGCTCGTGGCCGCGACCCGGCGCACGCCGGGGCACGTGCTGGGCGACGGCGAGCGCACCATCGCGCAGCTCATCGATGTGGTGAACCTGGATCCGCGCCGTGGCGTGGGTCATGAGAAGGTGCTCACGCGCCTGGAGCTTGATGCGCAGGCGGACAAGATGCTCGCGCGTGTCGGGCTCACGGCCGAGTCGGTGCCGGCGCAGGGCGTCATCGTCTATCTGCGTTCGACGGCCAATCTCTCGACCGGCGGCACCGCGACCGATGTCACCGACGTGATCCACCCCGACAACCGCGAGATGGCCGAGCGCGCTATCCGCGCCATCGGACTTGACGTCGGCGGGGTGGACTTTCTGTCCAAGGACATTACCGAAAGCTACCGCACGATCGGCGGCGGCATCTGCGAAGTGAACGCTGCCCCCGGCTTTCGTATGCACGTGGCACCGAGCGAGGGCACGGCACGCGACGTCGCAGGCCCGGTGATCGACATGCTGTTTCCGCAGGGCGCGGCAGCGCGTGTGCCGATCGCCGCGGTCACCGGCACCAACGGCAAGACCACCACCGTGCGCATGCTCGCGCACATCGCCAAGATGGGCGGTTTCACGCCCGGCATGACCACCACCGATGGGGTGTACATCGACGGCCAGCGCACCGTGCAGGGCGACATGACGGGACCGGTGTCCGCGCGCATGGTGCTGGCGGACCCGCAGATCGACATCGCGGCGCTCGAGACCGCGCGCGGCGGCTTGCTGCGAGCCGGCATGGGCGTCAACGAAGTGAACGTGGGCGCGGTGCTCAACGTGCAGCCCGATCACTTAGGGCTCAAGGGCATCGATACCCTCGAGCAGCTCGCCGAGGTCAAGCGCATCGTCGTCGAGGTCGCCACCGACTGCGCAGTGCTGAACGCGGACGACCCCCTGGTCATGAAGATGGCCGGCTACACGGAAGCGAAGCACATCTGCTACGTGACCATGAACCCGCAACACGCCCTGGTGCGCGAGCACGTGCGCGCCGGCGCGCGCGCCTGCGCGCTCGAAGGCGGCGTCAACGGGCAGATGATCACCCTCTACGACAAAGGCGGGCACATTCCGCTCCTGTGGACGCACCTCATCCCGGCGACGCTCGAGGGACGGGCGACGCACAACGTGCAGAACGCGATGTTCGCGGCGGCCATGGCGTTTTCCCTCGGCATCAAGCTGGATGCGATCCGCCAGGGTCTGCGCACCTTCGACACCACGTTCTTCCAGGCTCCCGGGCGCATGAACGTGTTCAACGAGCATCCGTTCAAGGTGCTGTTCGACTACGGCCACAATGCGCACGCGGTCGGGATGATGGCGGACCTCGCGCAGCGCCTCGACGTCAAGGGTAAGCGCATCGTCGTGCTCGCAGCACCCGGGGACCGTCGTGACGAGGACCTGGTGGCGATCGCGCAGGCCGCCGCCGGCCGCTTCGACCACTACATCTGCCGCCGCGATGACGGGCTGCGCGGCCGGGGACCCGAGGAAGTGCCGCGCATTCAGGCGGCGGCGCTGCAGGCCGCGGGCGTGCGTGCGGATGCGATCAGCGTCATTCCGGACGAACAGGCCGCGATCGACGCGGCGCTGCACATGGGCGCCCCGGGGGACCTGGTGCTGATTTTCGCGGACGTGCTGGTGCGCTCGTGGAAACAGATCATCAAGTTCAAGCCCGCGACTGCCGGTGAGGCGCACGCTGCGGCACGGGCGGCGGCGCACGTGCCCGACGCGCACGGCGATGGCGCGCATAACGGCGCCGATGGCGCCCCCGCGAGGGGACCCGAGCACCGGCCCGCTGAAGTGCCGCCTCCGGCATACAGCCTCGAGGGCCTCATCCGCGATGAGCGCGGCGTGCGCTTCGCGCCGGAGGCCGAAGACTGAACGCCCCGATCGCGTTGCCGTTTGCCTCCTCGAGGCGGCTGATCGGCGCTAACCTGTTTTTCCCCTCCACCGGCGCGGTGCTGGACGTCCTCGGGATCGAGGTGAGCGAGGCGCTGATTACGGGCTGGCGCCGGCGCGTCGTGCAGGCCCGCGAAAGGCTCGGGTGGGACGTGCCGGGCGTCATCGCCCGCCGCCACGCGCAGGGCGCCTCCTTCGCCCTCGCCGCAGCCTGCGACCAGCTGCTGACGGCGACGGAAGTCAACGAGTGGGCGCTGTGCGCGACCCTGCTCGCGCACGATCCTGCGCACTGGGGCGGCCTTGAGGACGCCCTGATCGCCGCGACGCTCGAGGACGCGGCGGATACGGCTCAAGTGATTCCTCCGGTTCTGGAAGAAGCCGCGGCGCTCGCCCGCCTCGAGCGTCTCGCCGCCGCCGAAGCGCGGCCGGCGCTCCTTGAGATCCTCGCCGCGGCGGATGAACGCCGCCTGCCGCACATCCTGGGGGACGCCGTGCTGACCCTCGGCGCCGGCGCGGGCGGACGGGATTTCCCGCTCGCGGGGCTGCCCGAAGCTGCCGCCGTGAACTGGCAGACGCTGCACGACATTCCGACCGCAGTGGTCACGGGCTCCAACGGCAAGACCACGACGGTGCGCCTCCTCGCCGCCTGCGCGCGCGCGCAGGGGTTACGCTGTGCCTACAACTGCACCGATGGCGTATTCCTGGATGCGGACCTCCTCGAGAGCGGAGATTATTCCGGGCCCGCGGGCGCCTGGCGCGTGCTGCGCGAACACGGCGCGCAGGCGGCGATCGTCGAGGCCGCGCGCGGCGGGATCCTGCGCCGCGGCGTCGCCGTGTCGCGCTCGCAGGTCGCCGTCGTCACTAACATCAGCCCGGACCACTTCGGGGAATACGGCATAGACGATCTTGACGGACTGGCGGACGTGAAGCTCACGGTGGCCGCCGTGGTCGCCCCCGAGGGGCTCCTGGTGCTGAACGCCGATGACGCACTCCTGGTGAGGAAATCGCGCGCTCTTGCGGCGCGCTTTGGCCGCAGTCCGCTGCTCGGCTGGTTTGCGCTCGACGCGGACTCGCCCCTGCTGCGCGAACATCGCGCCCGCGGCGGCTCCACCTGCGGGGTGCGAGCCGGGCGCCTGTCAGCGCATTACGGGGGTGTCGAGCACGACCTGGGCGCCATCGCCGCCATGCCGCTCACGGTCGGGGGCAGCGCGGGTTACAACATCGCCAATCTCGCCGGCGCGGCGCTCGCGGCCGCGGCGCTCGGCGTCCCGGACGTGGCGGTCGCTGCGGTGTTCGCCCGCTTTGGGGCGACACCCGCGGACAACCCCGGAAGGCTGATGCGTTTCGAGGTGAATGGGGTGCGCGTGCTGGTCGACTACGCACACAACCCGGCGGGCCTGCGGGGGCTCCTCAACGTCGCCGAGCACCTGCGCGCCGGCAGCGGCCGGCTCGGCATGCTCCTGGGTCACGCGGGTAACCGCCAGGACACCGAGATCGAGGAAGTGGCGCGCGTGGCCGCGGAATTTCACCCCGCGTTGATCGTCGTCAAGGAGAACGAAGCTCACCTGCGCGGCCGCCAGGCGGGGGAGATCCCGCGCCTCATCCGCGCCGAGCTCGTGCGCGCCGGCCTGCCGGAAGCGGCGCTGCCGGTGCGCATGAGCGAGCTCGAGGCGGCGCGCTGTGCACTCGAGTGGGCGCGTCCGGGAGACGTGCTCGCCATGCCGGTGCACTCACCGGCCGCACGCGCACAGGTGCTGCAGATGCTGGGTGCGGTGTCCTCGACCTAAACTACCCAGGCAGCTGGGCGAGCACGCGTTGCACGATGCGCTCGCCGCGTTCACGCGACAGCTCGAACAGCTCCGGCGCCTCGGTGACGCGCTGACCGGTCGCGGCGGCCACCCGTCGCAGCGCGCGGAATAGGCGTGTGCGTACGGTGGTCTCGTTGAGGTCGAGCGAGGCGGCGGTTTCCACCCCGCCGATGCCCTCGACCACGCGCAGTACGAACACCGTGCGGAAGACTTCCGGCAGCGCATCGATCGCGGACTCAAGGGTCGGGGCTGCGCTGTTCACCGCCACGGCGTGCATCTGGCGCTCCCGTCCGGCCCGTACGCGCTGCGCCTCGACCACGGCCAGGCGTGTCAGCCAGGCGGCGAACTTGCCGTTCGGCTGGTAGCGGGTCAGGTCGCGAAACGCGGCCGCATAGGACTCGTTGACTGCCTCTTCCGCGGCCGCATCCTCCAGCACGATGCTGCGCGCGCACCGGAACAGGCGCCGGCTGTAGCGGCGTGTGAGCGCCTCGATGGCGCGCCGGTCCTGCGCACGGGCGCGTTCGATAAGGAGCAGGTCCGGCAAAATCTCGGTCCCCTGGGGTTGCGCCGCGGCGTGGGCGGGTCCTCGCGTCATCGGCTCGAGCATGTGCATGCAGCCTCCGTGTGTATCCTATGACCCATGGGAACTAGACCCGTCTGGTGGGCGCACTATTGCGCAACCCTGACTTTCATTGCGCTCGGCTCGTCGTGCCTGGGCATCGGACCGGCGCAGGGGCGCGACGCCCCCGGCGCCGCCGCGTCCCGGGTGCATCCGCAAAGCTGGCCACGGCAGCAGTCGCCGCTGCCGCGCGATGCCGACCTCGAGCGCCGGCTGGATGTGCTGCTGGCGCGCATGACACCCGAGCAGAAGGTCGGACAGCTGATCCAGGCGGATATCGGCAGTGTCAAGCCTGCGGACGTGCGCCAGCTCGCCCTGGGTTCCGTCCTTAATGGCGGCAATTCATCTCCCCGCGACGACAAACTCGTCGCACCCGGTGAGTGGCTGGCGCTCGCCGACCGGTTCTATGCGTCTTCCGCGGGCGGGGACGCGGTGGTGCCGGTCCTGTGGGGCACGGACGCCGTGCACGGGCACAACAACATCCCCGGAGCCACCATCTTTCCGCACAACATCGGGCTCGGGGCGACCCGTGACCCGGAACTGATCCGCCGCATCGGCGAGATCACGGCGCTGGAGGTGCGGGTTACGGGTCTGGACTGGGCCTTTTCACCCACCGTCGCCGTGGCGCGCGACGCGCGCTGGGGGCGCACCTACGAGAGCTATTCGGAAAATCCCGCCCTGGTGCGCGAATACGCCGCCGCCATGGTCACGGGACTGCAGGGGATGCCGGGCACCGCGCAGTTTCTGGATGCCGCGCACGTGCTCGCCACCCCGAAGCACTTCCTGGGTGACGGCGGCACGCGCGGCAAGGACCAGGGCAATAACGCCTCGAGCGAAACTCAGCTGCGTGATCTGGACGCCCCCGGGTACCTCGCGGCGCTCGGCGCCGGCGCCCAGACCGTCATGGCTTCGTACTCGAGCTGGCGCGGCGCGAAAATGCACGGCAACCGCGCGCTCCTGACCGAGGTGCTCAAGGGCCGCTTTGGCTTCGACGGACTCCTCATCGGCGACTGGAACGGTCAGGCCCAGCTGCCAGGATGCACGGCGGTCAGCTGCGCGGCGGCCTACAACGCCGGCCTCGACATGCTGATGGCGCCGGATGGCTGGCGCGAGCTGCACGCCAACACGCTCGCGCAGGTGCGCTCCGGAAAAATTTCCATGCAGCGCCTGGATGACGCCGTGCGCCGCGTGCTGCGCGTGAAGCTGCGCGCACAGCTGGACCGCGAGGGCCGCCCCTCGTCGCGCCCCTATGCGGGGCACTTCGAGCTCTTGGGCTCGCGCGCGCATCGCGCCGTGGCGCGCGAGGCGGTGCGCGAATCGCTGGTGCTTTTGAAGAACCGCGGTCACCTTCTGCCGCTCGCGCCGCATGCGCGCATTCTCGTGACCGGCGATGGCGCCGACAGCATCGCCAAGCAAAGCGGCGGCTGGACCATCAACTGGCAGGGCACCGAGCCTAACCAGGACTTTCCGCACGCTGAAACCATCTACGCCGGCATCGCGCGCTGCGTGACGGCGGCGAAGGGCGCCGTGGAATTGAGCCCCAACGGGGAATTCCATACCCGCCCGGATGTGGCGATCGTGGTGTTCGGCGAGAACCCGTACGCGGAGTACGAGGGCGATATGCCGACCCTCGAGTACAGCAGGGACGACAAGCGGGATCTGGCGCTGCTGCGCCGCCTGCATGCGCTCGATGTGCCGGTGGTCGCGGTGTTTCTTTCCGGGCGCCCGCTGTGGGTCAACGCTGAACTGAACGCCGCGGATGCTTTCGTGGCGGCGTGGCTGCCGGGGCCCGAAGGCGGCGGCATCGCGGACGTGCTGTTCCGTGCGCCCAACGGCGCGTTGCATTTTGACTTTCGCGGCAAGCTGCCGATGTCCTGGCCGCGCACACCCGCGCCGCCGGCGGTCGATGATGTCCGCGGTGAGCCGCCGTTGTTCGCCTTCGGCTACGGGCTCACCTACGCCGATGACGGCTATCTTGCGAAGCTCCCCGAGAAGGCTCCCCGAGCGGGCGCTAAGCGCTAGTCGGCTGATCCTGCGCCGACCGCCACCCAGGCAAGATCCGAGTTCGACACCGAGCCGACTTTGAAGTCGCGCGCGGCGGCGGCCATGCGGGTGAGCGCCTGGGCGATCGGCATGGGGGGGCGCGTGTCGCCTTTCTTCGCCTTGTGGAAGCGCACCGGGTTGATCCGCGCGACCACGTAGTTGCGCAGGTACGGGGACTTGAAGCCACGGGCCTGCAAGGCCGCGATGATGCTTTTCACGCGCGCGTCGATCTGAATGAGCCGCGCGGCAAGATCGCCGCGGGCGCTGAGGCTCGCGCTTAGAGTCTTGTCGCTGAAGCGGTCGACTTTTTTCAGGAAGCCGCTGTAGGCGCCGCCGGCGAAGCGCGGCGACTTCTCATAGACGATGCCGAGGGTGAGCAGCTCCGGCGCCTCGAATTCGCGCGCGAACTGGAGCTCGCGTTCGCGCCCGCGGGTTTTGGCAAGATTGCGCGCCATGCGCACCACCTCGAGGCTGCGGTCCTTGAGGTTGTGCGCCTTCTCGGTGTTGAGCGCCAGGATCCGGTAGGCAAGCGACTCTTCCGGCGAGATCAGCACCGTGATCTGCTTCAGTCCCAACACCTTGCCGGCGGCCAGGCGATGGCGGCCGTTGGGAGTCCACAGCCGCCCGTCCTCGCCGCGCACCACGATCAGGGGGTCAAGGAAGGCGGCCGTCTCATCGATCTTCGCCGCCAGGCGCTTCGCGTGGGTGGGCGACAGGTCGCGCTGGAAGGGCGTCGGTTGCACGGCGCTGAGCGGCACACTCGCCAGGAGCAGCGCCCGGCCCCCCAGCGGCTCGTGGTAGGCGCCGATGGGCGCGCCTCCCGCCTCGCGCACCAGCGCCACGAGTGCGGCGATCTCCTCGCTGTCGAGCGCCACGGCAACCTGCGACGCATCCAGTCCGCGTGCGGACTTTCCCGGCGCGAGGCGCCCGCGGGGGGCGGCGCGCTTTCCCCGTACCGCACTTTTTGCAACAGCAGCCATGGCAATATGTTGCCATGAATTTGCCGGCACAGCGCGTGGACGCCGACGGCCGCGTGCATGTGGACCAGCGCGCGGTGTTTGCGCTGGCGCTGCCGCTGATGGCCAACAGCGCGGTGCAGATCGTGCTCAGCCTCACCGACATGTGGTTCATCGGCCACATTTCCACCCGCGCACTCGCCGCGGTGGGCGCGGTGCAATGGTTCGTGATCGTCGTGGTGCTGCTCTTAGGCGGGGCGGGCAACGCGGTGCAGACCCTCGTGGCCCAGGCGTTCGGCGCGCGCCGCTACTTTCGGGCCTCGCAGGCCTTGTGGACCGCGCTGTGGGCGACGGCGTGCGCGGCGCCGCTGTTCGTGCTGGTGGGCGCGGCGCGGCACCTGATTCTCATGCCCTTCGGCTTTGATGCGCGCGTCGAGGATCTCGCCGCCAGCTTCTGGTACCCGCGCGTCGGCGGCGCCTCGGCCGGAGCTGCGGTGTGGGCGCTGCTCGGGTTTTTCAACGGCATCGGCCGGCCACGCATCACGCTCCTGATCACGCTCGTGACGACGCTCACCAACGCCGCTCTCAACCAGCTGTTTATTTTTCACCTGGGATGGGGGATCGCCGGCTCCGCCTGGGCGACCAACTGCGCGCAGCTGCTGGGACTTGCGCTGGGCGTGGTGATTTTTCTTTCCGTCTACCATCGGCGTCACTATCGCTCGCACCTGACCTGGCGGCCGCGCGGCCGGCAGATTCTCGCGCAGCTGCGCCTCGGCGTGCCCATGGGCCTGATGCCGGTCTCAGACCTTTTGGGGTTTGCGATCTTCCAGATGATGCAGACCCGGCTCGGCACCACTGGCGGCGCCGCCACGCAGCTGGTGGTCATTCTCACCTCGCTCGCCTACATGCCCGGCTACGGCATCGCGAGCGCCGGCACCACCCTCGTCGGCCAGTCCATCGGCGCCGGTGCGCGCGACTGGGCGCTGCGCCTCGGCACGCACGTGATCTGGCTCGCGGCCTTCTACATGGGCGCGATCGGCCTGTTAATTGCTCTCGCGGGCCCGTGGCTGGTGCCGCTGTTCATCGGTGCCCATGACGCGGAGGCGGCCGCGGCGGTGGTGCTCGGCGTGCGCCTCTTGTGGTTCGCGGCCGGCTACCAGTTCTTCGACGGACTGAACCTCGGCAGCAGCATGTGCCTGCGCGGCGCCGGGGATGTGCGGGTGCCGGCCGCCCTGGTGTTGCCGGTATCGCTTTTGTTGTTCGTGCCGCTCGCACACGCGCTCACCTTCGCACCGGGCCAGGGTTGGTTCACGTTCCTGCCGCAGTTCGGCTGGGGTGCGGTGGGAGGTTGGGTTGCGGTGCTCGTCTATGTCATCGTGCTCGGCAGTACGCTGTTCCTGCGCTGGCGCTCGCGCGCCTGGCAGGCGATCCGGATCTGACATGTTCATTACCCTGAAGACGCTGTTGCGGATGCTGGTGTTGCCGCCGGCAGGTCCACTCATCCTGGCGCTGATCGGTGCCTGGCTCGCGCAGCGCGCGTCCGCGCTGGCCACGCGGCGCATCGGCTTCGGGCTGCTCACGGTGAGTCTGGCGGGGTTATGGCTGCTCGCAACGCCCGCGGTCGCGGAGCACCTGGAGCGCGCCGCCGAGCGCTGCCCGCCGCTTGACCTGACGCAGCCGGTACAGGCCCAGGCGGTCGTGATCCTCGGCGGCGGCGAGTTCCGCAAGTGGGCGCCGGAGTACGGCGCCCCGGCCGCGGGCGTGGGCCTCCTCGAGCGCCTGAGCTACGGCGCATATGTCGCCCGGCGTACCAGGCTGCCGGTGCTGGTATCCGGCACGGCGCACGAGGTGCTCGCGATGCGTGTCACGCTCGAGCGGGATTTCGGCGTCGAGGTGCGCTGGGCGGAGGCGCAGTCGCGCGACACGTTTCAGAACGCCCAGTTCTCCGCGCGCCTGCTACACCCTGAGCACGTGACGCGGATCGTGCTGGTGACGAGCGCCGCGCACGAGTGGCGCGCGGTGCAGGAGTTCACCAGC
Source organism: uncultured Gammaproteobacteria bacterium (assembly GCA_963793895.1). Lineage (GTDB taxonomy): Bacteria > Pseudomonadota > Gammaproteobacteria > Steroidobacterales > Steroidobacteraceae > 13-2-20CM-66-19. The sequence continues at coordinate 1,260,082 of CAWCBV010000002.1, read as the reverse complement.
GCGGGCTTTGAGGTCGTGCCGGCGCCGGCCGGAGCCTGGGCGGCCCAGTCGGTCGACCTGATTCATTACCTGCCGAGCGCCGGAGGGCTTGAGCACTCGAGCGATGCGCTCTACGAGTTACTCGGCGATCTCGCGCGCCGGTTCTTTGCCGCCACCCACCTGCGCCGCCAGGGGCCGTAGCAGGCGATGGAAGACGAGGGCACCCCGGCGCTGGTCACGGTATTCCGGTCGCCGCGCCGCCGGGACTGCGAAGAGCGGCTGCTGGTGCTGACCGCCGTCGGCATTCCCGGCCAGCTGGCGTTTGATGGGCAGTGCCTGATCGAGGTCGCCGCGGCCGACGCGGCGAGCGCGCAGGCGCACCTGCGCCAGTACGAGCAGGAGAATCCGCCGCCGCCGCCACCGCCGCCGGCACCGCGACTGCATCCGCACGCGTGGATCGGCTGTGTGCTGTACGTCGCGGTGCTCATGGGCGTGGCGTACGCCGTGGCGGGGGGCATGGTGCGCCTCGACGCCTTCGACTTAGGTGAGCTGGATGCCGCGCGCGTGCAGGGCGGACAGTGGTGGCGCGCCTGGACGGCGCTCACCTTGCACCTGGACGGCCCGCACCTCGCCGCGAATCTGCTCGCCGGGGTGTGGTTCGGATATCTCGCGGCACGGCAGCTCGGCGGCGGGCTCGCCTGGTTTCTCATTGTCAGCGGCGCGGCGCTCGCGAACCTCCTGGCCGGACTCTACGGGCCACCCGAGCATCGTGCCGTAGGCGCCTCCACCGCGGTGTTTGCAGCGCTCGGCCTCATGTCCGCCTACTCATGGCGGGAGCGTCTGCGCTGGCCACAGCGCTGGGCGCGACGCTGGGGCCCCCTGGTGGCCGGAGTGGTGCTCCTCGGGTGGACCGGCTCCGCCGGGGAGGGGACGGATCTTGTCGGCCACTTGAGCGGATTCATCGTCGGGGTCGTACTGGGCGCGGCAGTTGCCGTGCCGCGCGTACAGATCCAGGTGAACCGCGTGCCGCAATGGCTCACCGGCGCCGCGGCGCTGGCTTCAGTCGCGTTCGCCTGGTTCTGCGCGCTGCGAGCTTAAGGACCTTCGACCTCGTAGCCGCGCGCCTTGAGAGCCGCGAGCGCGCCGTGCTCACCGAGCAGGCGGTCCATGGATTGCACCCCGAGTGTCCCGCGGTTGTGCGCCAGGCTGTCTTCGACGGCCCCGATCCAGTCATCTTCGGCGCGTTCGATGAGACTGCGCACCCGCTCCGAGGTGGCGACCGCGGCAACGCAGGCCGTGCGGTTGTCCGTGTGCGGCAGGTTACGCAGGGTCTCGACGTCACCCAGCGCCCACGCACGGGCGCGCGCCTGCATGGGACCCAGGTCGGTCTCCAGCCGCGTCACCACCGCATCAAGACAGGCGACCTCGCCCGAAAGCGGTGTGGCACCGACGTCCTTCAGGACGTCCAGCGGGTCGTCGATGCGCAGCTTGTCCTGCCGCACGCGCACGCCCTGGGCGCGCGCCAGCTGCAGCACTCTCTGCTGCACCTCGTTGCGAGCCGTAAGGCCCGACGCCTCCAGCACCTTCGTCAGCAGGCGCTCGGCGGCGAGCATCGGCCGCAGTTGCTCGAGCGTCGTGTCGTGCGGGTCGTAGCGCGCCTCGAGGGCGGCGACCCGCTCATACAGCGCCGGCGGCAGGGCTTGCTGCAGCGGCATATGGTCCGGGGGCTTTTGCATCCGGCGCCACTGGATGTAGAGGCGCAGCGCCGTGATGGGGTTCGCACCGATGCCGTAACTTGGCCAGGCGGGGACGACTTCCTGGGTCTGCTTCAGCACCTCCTGTACCGCGGCGGGCTGCCAGATCATCTTTTTCGGCAGCGGCGAGACCGTGCCGAGGATCCACAGCCGGTGATCGCCCTTGCGGACCTGCCACATGCGCGGGCCTTCGTGGTGTCCTTCGACCACCACCTCCGGCATGGTCGTGGCTGCCTGGGTGCCTTGAGCGGCGGCTTGCCGGCCCTGTGCCACCGGACTCATCGCGAGCCCCACACACGCAGCCAGAAGCGCAGCCGGTACGGATTGCATCACGTCAGTCGCCGGTCGGCAGGTTGCGCGGCGCGCTTTCGCTGGTCGGGTCGTACACGCGCGTGAGGTTCACCACCGGCAGTTCCGCAGGCCCGATGCGCAGCGTCTCGATCAGGTGCTTGCCATCACCCGACACGGAGTAATGCTCGGCAACGTCCGGGCCCATCTGCGCTTTGAGGTTGATGACATAATCGCGGCCGCTCCAGCCGGAGGTCTGATCTCCCACCCCGCCCTCCGCCGACACCACGCTGTGCGCGCCGGGGGTGAAGCGGCGCACGGAGGTGCCGTAGTCGAACACGACCTCGCCGGCACTGATCTTCACGGTGAGGAAGTCCCCGCGCGCGAGGGCCGCCGCAAGTACATGCATCATCTGCGAGTTGCGCAGCGGGTCCAGGTGACGCGCCGGATCGAAAACCTCCTGCTGGGCCCCATCCTGGGTGTCTGCCGCGCTGCCCGTGCCGCCGGCGCCGCCAGCGCCCCCGTGGTGGCGTGTCGCGGCCTGCTGCGGTGGGGCCGTCTGTTCATGGCGAGCCATGCGCTGCAGGGCCTCGGCGCGCATGCGTTCGATGACTTTCTGGGGATCATCGCTCGTCGTGGGATTGAGTTTCCAGGCGCCGGCGAGCGAGGCGCCGGGCGCGGGCGCTTCCGCAAGATGTCCGCCGCACCCCGCCAGCGGCGTAACCAGCAGCAGGCTCAGGAGTTTCGCGGCATGATTGCCCGACATATTCAAGCTACCCGCAGGACCTTAGCCTTGCCTCAAGCGGCACGCTGCGCGCAGCATCGCAGCTTGCGACGCCACGACGCAACGATGAAGCGATTGCGGGACCGCATCCTGGAACCGGATGCGGCCGTCATTGACGAGCTCTACGGCCTGGAACCGGTGTTCGAACCCGGTTCAGCCCCCGGCGCGGGTCTGCAGCCGACGGAATTCGTCGCGGTCCTGTGCCCGTGGTGCGGTGAGCGGCTCGAAACCCGCGTCGACCTGACCTCCGCTGACGCCTCTTATATAGAAGACTGCGAAGTGTGTTGCCGGCCGATCGAGTTCAGCATTGAGCGCGAGGCGGACGGGGCCTTGCTATCGGTCGGGGTGCGACGACTCGACTAAGGGGGAGTGGATGGATTACCAGCCCCGGCGCGTTCTTTCGCTCATGGGTGCTGCGCTGATTGCGGTCGTGGCCGCCACGGCGTGCAGCGGGCCGCCCGCAGCGGTGCCGGCGGGCGCGCCGCGCGCGCAAGCGCAGGACGCCTGGCCCGCGTATGCGGCCGGCTTCGTCGAGACGTACCTGAAGTCCGAGCCCTTCTTCGCCGTGCGGGCCGGACGGCATGAGTACGACGGGCAGATGCCCGACTACAGCGCGGCGGGCTTCGCCGCCCAGGTCGGGCGCCTGAGGACATGGCGTGCAGCCGCGACCAGTTTTGACGCGGGAAAGCTTAAGCCCGAGGAGCGTTTCGAACGCGAGTACCTGCTGTGGGTCCTCGACACGGACCTCTACTGGCTGGATCGGGCCCGTTTCCCGTTCACGAATCCCGCCTGGTATCTCGACCGCCTCGACCCGGATGTCTACCTGACGCGCGACTACGCGCCGCTCCCTAACCGCCTGCAAGGCTACTTAGGCTACGCGCGCGCGATCCCGAAGATTGCCGCCGACATCCGCGCCAACTTGAGTACGCTGCTCCCGGCGACGTTCATTGAGCGCGGCATCGCAGGCTTCGGCGGCTTTGCTGACTTCTACCGCCACGACGTGCCGCGGGTGTTCGCGTCCGTCGCGGATCCGCAGGCGCAGAAGGAGCTTCGCGACGCGAACGAGAACGCTGCGCGCGCGATGGAGTCGCTGAAGGCCTGGCTTAAGAGCCAGCGGGCGCAGGCGAGCAGCAAGTTCGCGCTCGGCGAGCCGCAGTTCCTCGAGATGTTGAAGGCGACGGAGCGGGTCGAGATTCCCGTGGGCCAGCTCCTCGCCCTGGGCCGTGCGGACCTCGAGCGCAACACCCAGGCCCTGCGCGCCGCGTGCGCTTCGTACCTGCCGAAGGCCACGCTGTCCGGGTGTGTGCAGAAGGTGCAGGCCGACAAGCCCACGGGCGGCGCGGTCGCCGGCGCCCGCGCGCAGCTGGATGCCTTGCGCAATTTCGTCATCGCCCGGCACATCGTCACCGTGCCGAGCGACGAGCAGGCGCAGGTGGCCGAAGCGCCGCCCTACGCCCGCTCCAACGCCGCCTATATCAGCGTTCCAGGCCCCTACGAAAAAAACGTCCCGTACACCTATTACATCGCACCGCCGGATCCGGCCTGGAGCGCGGCGGAGCGCGCCGCCTACATCCCCGGCAAGGCCTTCCTGTTGTACATCAGCGTGCACGAGGTGTGGCCGGGCCACTTCCAGCAGTTCCTGCACTCCAATCGCAACCCCTCGAAGATCGCGGCACTGTGGGTAGGTTATGCCTACGCCGAGGGCTGGGCGCACTACAGCGAGGAGCTGATGTGGGAGGAGGGGCTCGGGGATGGGGATCCGGAACAGCACATCGCCCAGCTCGTCGAGGCGCTGCTGCGCAACGTGCGCTTCCTGTCGGCCATCGGCCTGCACACGGCAGGCATGAGCGTCGCCGAGTCGGAGCGGATGTTCCGCGAGCAGGGCTTGCAGGATCCGGGCAACGCGCGTCAGCAGGCCGCGCGCGGCACTTACGATCCGCAGTACCTGAAGTACACCCTCGGGAAGCTCATGATCCGGAAACTGCGCAGCGATTGGGTGGCGCAGCAGCCGGGTGCGGCGGCGGCGCCGGACCCGCGCGTCTACTGGCAGGCCTTCCACGACCAGTTCCTCTCTTACGGAGGACCGCCGATCCCGCTGGTGAGGACGGCAATGCTCGGCGAGGGCGGCTCGCTCTTCTAGCCCTTCACCGCAGGTTCAAGGAACGTCAGGGTGCGCGCGCCCGCATCGAGCCGCACGCGCACGCCTAAGGGGACCGGATCATTCACTTCGCCGTGACCAATGGGAAATCCGGCGGCGCAGGGCAGGCCGGTTGCCGCGGCGAGCTCACGCAGCACATCGGCGCTCGTGTACGGCGCGTCTTTTTCTTCGCAGCCGATGAACTCGCCGAGTACCAGGCCTGCGACGCGCTCGAATACGCCCGCGAGCTGCAGGTGCGTCCAGATGCGATCGAGCCGGTAGGGGCGCTCACCCTGGTCCTCGAGCAGGAGCACCGCACCCTTCAGGTCGGGCATGAACGCTGTGCCGAGCAGGCGCGAGAATACCGACAGGTTACCGCCGAGGAGCGGCCCTTCCGCGCTGCCCGCGACGTAGGTGGCGTTGCCCGTGAGCGGCGCTGCGGGCGAGCTGGATTCCAGGAGCGCGAACAGGCGCGCCGTGGTTGCCGGCGGCAGGCGTCCGAGCTGGGTGAGCACCGGAGCGTGAATGCTCATCATTCCATGGCTCTGCAGCCACAGGTGCAGCGACGTGATATCGGAAAAACCAACCAGTGGCTTCGCCGGCGTGTGCACGCCCGGGGGCCCCAGGCGTGCGAGCAGGCGCGTCGCCCCGTAGCCGCCGCGGGCGCAGAACACCGCCCGGATTTCCGGATCGGCGAGCGCCGCGTTGAGCTCGGTGAGGCGCCGCTCGTCATCGCCGGCAAGATAACGCCGCCGTTCGAAGAGTCCGGCGCCGTACTCCACCTCGTAACGCGCGCCAATCACCGCCAGTCCCGCCTCGAACGCGGCGCGGTCAAAACCGCTCGCTGGCGCGACCACGGCGACGCGATCTCCCGGGCGCACTGCCGGAGGCGCTTCGAAGCTCGCATTCAACATACAATCACGCGCACTACTCTAGGCGCGGCTCAAAAGGATCGTCAATGATCGGCTTCGTGTTGTGGCTCCTGTTGTTGTTCTTTTGCTGGCCGCTGGCGCTCGCGGCCCTGATCCTCTATCCGCTGGTGTGGCTGCTGCTGCTGCCGTTCCGGCTGCTCGGGCTGGCTGTCGAGGGGGTGTTTGCGCTCCTGCGCGCGCTGATCATGCTGCCGGCGCGTGTGCTCAGGGGGCGCGGTTAAGAACTAACACGCGTGCCATTGCCGCGCGGCGCCAGAGCCTTCAGTCCGACAGGGCTTTAAGATCCGACAGCAGCGACGCCCGCCCGCGGGCGAGCTGATCAAGGCGCTGGGCGGCGGCACGCATCGCCATGAGGTTCTGCACCGGCGCCTCGTTCAGGCGCCGGTAGGCGTTGCGCGCGGTATGCCACAGGCGCGTGATCCGGGCGTGGCGCTCGGCCAGCTCGCGTCGCAGCGTGATTCGGCCTAAGGGACTGGAGAGGGCGTGCACGGGCGCAATCACGCTTGAAATCGCGCCGCGGCAACAGTGCAGCCGTCACAGTTACGCGCGCGACACCTCAGACGTTTCCTCACGCGATACTCACAAGCCACGCAGTAATTTGGCCGCCCGCTGTCACGGGATTGCCCGCGTGGACATCATTTTCATTCTCGGCCTGATCGGCCTGTACGTCCTCACCCACTGGCTCGTCGCCGGGATCTCGCGCTTAGGAGGCGGCCTGTCATGAACGTCGTATACGCGCTCAGCGCGCTGCTGTGCGGCGCTCTGCTCGTCTATCTTCTGTATGCGCTGTTGAAACCGGAAGCCTTCTGATGAGCGCCCCGGCGATGATGCTGATTGCCGTGTTTCTGGGCCTGCTGCTCGCCCTGGTGAAACCCGTCGGCCTGTACATGGCCCGGGTGTTCGAGGGGCGCGCCGGATGGCCCCAGCGTGCCGCGGCGCCACTCGAGCGCTGGATTTACCGCTTCTGCGGCATCGACCCCGAGGCGCAGATGGGCTGGAAGCCGTACGCCATTGCGCTCTTGACGTTCAACCTCCTCGGCGCCCTGGCCGTCTACGCCCTGCAGCGCCTGCAGGCGTGGCTGCCGCTGAATCCGCAGAAATTCGCCAATCTCCCGAGCGATTCCGCCTTCAACACCGCGGTGAGCTTCATCACCAACACCAACTGGCAGGGCTACTCCGGCGAGTCGGCGATGAGTTATCTCACCCAGATGGCGGGGCTGGCGGTGCAGAACTTCCTCTCCGCCGCCAGCGGCATCGTGGTCGCGATCGCGCTCATCCGCGGTCTCGCACGCCACAGCGCCGCCACCATCGGCAACTTCTGGGTGGATGTGACGCGCGCGACGCTCTACATCCTGCTGCCCATCGCGCTGCTGCTGGCACTCGTGCTCGTCTCGCAGGGGGTGATCCAGAATTTCAGCGCTTATAAGGACGTGGCCATCGTGGAGGCGCTCAGCTACCAGGCGCCCACGACCGATACGGCCGGCAATGCCCTCAAGGATGCCGCCGGCAACCCGGTACTCGAGAATCTCACCACCCACGTGCAGACCCTGCCCATGGGCCCGATCGCATCCCAGGAGAGCATCAAGGAGCTCGGCACCAACGGCGGCGGCTTTCTGAATGCCAACTCCTCACATCCTTATGAGAACCCAAGTGAGCTGAGCAACTTCCTGGAGATGCTCGCGATCTTGCTCATCCCGGCGGGGCTCACCTACACCTTTGGCCGCATGGTTGGGGACACGCGCCAGGGGTGGGCGGTGCTGGCGGCCATGGGGATCCTGTTCGTGGCGCTTCTCACGGTCACGGTCAGCAGCGAGCAACAGGGCAATCCCCTCATCGCGCAGCTCGGGGTCGATCAGGCCGCCAGTGCAACCCAGTCCGGCGGCAACATGGAAGGCAAGGAGACGCGCTTCGGCATCGCCGCCTCCGCGCTCTTCGCCACCATCACGACCGCGACTTCGTGCGGCGCGGTGAACGGCATGCATGACTCGTTCACGCCCTTAGGCGGCCTCGTGCCGCTGTTCCAGATGCAGCTGGGAGAGGTCGTATTCGGCGGCGTGGGTACCGGCATCTATTCGATGCTCATATTCGCCATCGTCGGGGTGTTCATCGCCGGGCTCATGATCGGCCGCACCCCCGAATACCTCGGCAAGAAGATCGAGGCCTTCGAGATGAAAATGAGCTCGATCGCGATCCTCGTCATGCCGTTCATCGTGCTCACCGGCACCGCCATCGCCGTGAGCGTGGATGCGGGGCGCGCCGGCGTCGCTAATCCCGGCGCCCATGGGTTCTCCGAAATCCTGTACGCGTTCTCCTCCGCCGGCAACAACAACGGCAGCGCCTTCGCCGGCATTTCCGCCAACACCCCGTTCTACAACGTGGCGCTGGCGCTCACCATGTGGCTCGGGCGCTTCTGGCCGATCGTGGCGGTGCTCGCGGTAGCAGGCTCCATGGCCGCCAAGAAACGCATCCCGGTGAGCGAGGGCACCATGCCCACGCACGGGGTGACCTTCGTCATCCTGCTCATCGGCACGGTGCTGCTGGTGGGAGCGCTGACTTTCGTACCGGCGCTCGCCTTGGGTCCGGTGGTCGAGCACGTGATGCTCTGGAGGAACCCGTGACCCGCCGCAGGCTCGCCCTGTTTGAACCTTCGCTCCTCGGGCCGGCAGCGCTCGATGCGTTGCGCAAACTCGATCCGCGGGTGCAGTGGCGCAACCCCGTGATGTTCGTCGTCTATATCGGCAGTCTCCTCACCACGGCCTTGTGGCTGCAGGCGCTCGGCGGCCACGGCGAGGCGCCGGCGTGGTTCATTTTCAACGTCGCGCTGTGGCTGTGGTTCACGGTGCTGTTCGCAAATCTGGCCGAAGCGCTCGCCGAAGGTCGCAGCAAGGCGCAGGCGGCGGCGCTGCGCGGCATGAAGCAAAGCGTAGTGGCGAAGAAACTCGCGCATCCTGAGGATCGCGCGAGCAGCACGCGGGTGCGCGCCGATACGCTGCGGCGCTCCGATGTGGTGCTCATCGAGGCGGGCGACTACGTGCCCGCGGACGGCGAAGTGATCTCAGGCGCTGCGTCGGTGGACGAGAGCGCCATCACCGGGGAGTCCGCGCCCGTGATCCGCGAGTCCGGCGGGGACTTCTCGGCGGTCACCGGCGGCACGCGGGTGCTGTCGGACTGGATCATCGTGCGCGTGACGGTGAACCCCGGCGAGACGTTCCTCGATCGCATGATCGCCATGGTGGAGAGCGCGCGGCGTCAGAAAACCCCCAACGAGATCGCGCTCACCATTCTCCTGGTGGCTCTCACCATCGTGTTCCTGCTCGCCACCGCCACGCTCCTGCCGTACTCGCTCTACAGCGTCGCAGTGGCGAAGTTCGGCACACCCATCACCATCACGGCACTGATCGCGCTTTTGGTGTGCCTCATCCCGACGACCATCGGCGCGCTCCTGTCCGCGATCGGGGTCGCCGGCATGAGCCGTATGCTGCAGGCGAACGTCATCGCGACTTCCGGGCGCGCGGTGGAGGCGGCAGGGGATGTCGATGTGCTGCTGCTCGACAAGACCGGCACCATCACCCTCGGCAACCGCCAGGCGGCCGCCTTCATTCCGGCCGCCGGCGTGAGCGAGGAGGAGCTCGCGGACGCCTCCCAGCTCGCCTCGCTCGCGGATGAGACCCCCGAGGGGCGCAGCATCGTGGTGCTCGCCAAGCAGCGCTTTCAGCTGCGCGAGCGCGACCTGCGGTCGCTGCACGCCACCTTCGTGCCGTTTTCCGCGCACACGCGCATGAGCGGGGTCAACATCGGCGAGCGCCAGATCCGCAAGGGCGCGGCCGATGCCATCGAGAAACAGATCGTCGGCCTCGGGCAGGCGTTTCCACATGCCGTGCTTGCGAGCGTGCGGGAAGTCGCGCGCCGCGGCAGCACTCCGCTCATCGTGAGCGACGGGGGGCGCGCGCTCGGCATCATCGAGCTCAAGGACATCGTCAAGGGCGGCATCCGCGAGCGCTTCGGGGAACTGCGGCGCATGGGCATCCGCACCATCATGATCACCGGCGACAACCCGCTCACCGCGGCGGCGATCGCCGCCGAAGCCGGCGTCGACAGTTTCCTCGCCGAAGCCACCCCGGAGGCGAAGCTGAAACTGATCCGCGAGCACCAGGGCGAAGGAAGGCTCGTCGCCATGACCGGCGATGGCACCAACGATGCGCCGGCGCTCGCGCAGGCGGACGTGGCGGTCGCCATGAACACCGGCACCCAGGCCGCCAAGGAAGCCGGCAACATGGTGGACCTGGATTCCAACCCCACCAAGCTCATCGAGGTGGTGGAGACCGGCAAGCAGATGCTCATGACGCGCGGTGCGCTCACCACCTTCAGCATCGCCAACGACGTCGCGAAGTACTTCGCCATCATTCCGGCGGCCTTCGTCAGCACCTATCCGCAGCTGAATGCGCTCAATGTCATGCACCTGGCGAGCCCGTACTCGGCGATTCTGTCGGCGGTGATTTTCAACGCGCTCATTATCGTGTTCCTGATCCCGCTGGCGCTGAAGGGTGTGCGCTACCGGGCGCTGGGAGCCGCGAGCCTCCTGCGCCGTAATCTCCTCATCTACGGGCTCGGCGGGATCCTGGTGCCGTTCGCCGGCATCAAGCTCGTCGACCTCGGGCTCATCGTGGCGCACCTGGTCTGAGGTATGACGTTCGGCGTGCATGCATATGAATTCCTGATTTGATGCATATGGTTCCCGGATGAAGCACATGAACACTCCCCGCAACGACATCACGGCAGCACTGCGTCCGGCGCTCCGGCTCCTCCTCGTCATGACTGTGCTGACGGGCATTCTCTATCCGCTCGTGGTGACCTGCATCGCCCAGTTAGTCTTTCCGCGCCAGGCCGCCGGAAGTCTCATCAGCCGCGACGGCCGTGCGATTGGCTCCAGCCTCATCGGCCAGAGCTTCACGGCTCCGGGGTATTTCTGGAGCCGCCTCTCGGCGACCACGCCCCAGCCCTACAACGGCACGGCCTCCGGGGGTTCGAACCTGGGTCCCTTGAACCCGGCGCTGCTGGACGCCGTGAAGGCACGCATCGCCGCGCTGCGCGCCGCCGACCCCGGCAACTCAAGTCCGGTGCCGGTTGATCTCGTGACGGCGTCCGCGAGCGGCCTGGATCCGGACATCAGCCTCGCCGCGGCGCAGTTCCAGGCGCCCCGCGTCGCCCGCGTGCGCGCACTGCCCTTATCGCGCGTGCAGGCATTGATTGCCGCGCACACGGCGGGTAGGTTGCTGGGAGTCTTAGGCGAACCGCGTGTCAACGTGCTGGAGCTGAATCTGGCCCTCGATGCGCTGAAGTGACCTGACATGGCCGAAAGCCGGCCGGACCCGGACCAGCTGCTCGAGCGCGTCAGGACCGAAGAGGCCCGGGCCCAGCGCGGCCGGCTGCGTATTTTCTTCGGCGCCTCGGCCGGCGTCGGTAAGACCTACGCCATGCTCGAGGCGGCGCGCAGCGCGCGCGCCTCCGGGACCGATGTGCTGGTGGGCTACGTCGAACCCCACGGGCGCATCGAGACCGAGAAGCTGCTGGAGGGGCTCACACGGCTGCCGACGCTGGCGGTGAATTACCGCGGCATCGTGCGCCAGGAATTCGACCTCGACGCGGCACTGGCGCGCGCGCCCGGCATCCTGCTCGTCGATGAGCTGGCGCATTCCAACATCGTGGGCGGCACCCCATCCCCGCGCCACCCCAAGCGCTGGCAGGACGTGGAGGAACTCATCGCCGCCGGCATCAACGTCTGGACCACGGTCAACGTGCAGCACCTGGAGAGCCTGAACGACCTGGTCTACCAGACCACCGGCATCCGCCAGCGCGAAACGCTTCCCGATCACGTGTTCGATGAGGCCGACGACATCGAGCTCATCGACCTGCCACCGGATGACCTGATCGCGCGCCTGCACGCGGGCAAGGTCTATGTCCACGACCAGGCGAGCGCCGCGGTCGAGCGGTTTTTTCGCAAGCAGAACCTGCTCGCGCTGCGCGAGATCGCGCTGCGCCGGGTCGCCGACCGCGTCGAGGCGGCCTCGCGCGCGCTGCCGGTGGATCGCACCCAGGCGCGCCGCGCGCGCGACCGGGTGCTGGTGGCCGTGGGGCCGGATGAGCAGGCCGAACAGCTGGTGCGGGCCGGCCGGCGCATGGCGGATGCGCTCGATGCGCAATGGACCGTCGTGTACGTGGAGACGCCGTGGCTCTTGTCGCTGCCGGAACGTGAACGCAACCGCCGCATCGACGTGCTGCGCCTGGCGGAATCCTTAGGCGGCGAGACCGTCACGCTCGACGGCCCGTCGGCCGCGGCCACCATCGCAGGTTATGCCGAGATGCGCCACGCCACGCGCGTGATCGTCGGCGCGCCGAAGCGGCGGGGCTGGCGTGCGTGGCTGCGTCCCTCGACCGCTACCGAGCTCGTGCGCCGAGCCCGCGGCTTCGACGTGCTGCTCATCGCCGGCGACGAGCGCCGGCGCGCGGCGCGCGGGGACTCAAGCGGCGCTGCGGGAGCCTCAGGCCTGAGCACACCGCCGGCGGTGCGCTGGGACCGCTACGCGTACGCGGGGGCGATCACCTTCGGGTGTACCGCCGTGGCCTTCCTCATGTACCCGCATTTCGAGCTCTCCAACCTCGTCATGATCTACCTCCTCGGGGTGACCGTGGCGGGCCTGCGGCTGGGGCGCGGACCGTCCGCCGTCACCGCGGTGCTGAACGTGGCGGCGTTCGACTTCTTCTTCGTGCCGCCGCGCTATTCGTTTGCGGTCTCGGACGTGCAGTACCTCGTCACCTTCGCCGCCATGCTGACCATCGCGCTCGTCATCGCCTCTCTCACTGCGAGCGTGCGGCAGCAGACCCGGGTCGCCGGCGCGCGCGAGCGCCGCACGGCGCTCCTGTACGCCATGAGCCGCGAGCTCGCCGTCACGCGCGGCATCAGCGGCATGGCGCACGTGGCGGTACGGCACATCGCGGAAGTCTTTCAATGCCAGGCGGTGGTGCTGCTGCCGGACGGGCACGGGCGGCTGCGTTACCCGCACGAGGCCGCGCTCGAGAGCTCCTTCCGGCAGGCGGACCTGGCGGTAGCGCAATGGGTCGCCGACCACGCGCGCCGTGCCGGACTCGGCTCCGATACCCTGCCCGCAGCCCCGGGACTGTACGTGCCGCTCGGTGATGAACGCCGCACGGTCGGGGTGCTGGCGGTGTTGCCGCAGAACCCGCGGCGCGTGCTCCTGCCGGAGCAGAGTCACCTGCTCGAGACCTTCGCCGGGCAGATTGCGCTCGCCATCGAGCGGGCGCGCCTGGCGGAAATGGCCGAGCAGTCCACGGTCGCCGCCGAGCGCGAGACGCTGCGCAACACGCTGCTCGCCTCGATTTCCCATGACCTGCGCACGCCGCTCGCGGTGATGGCCGGCGCCGGCAGCGCGCTCGCCCAGCACGGCGCCGCGCTCGATGAAGCCCAGCGCCTGGCGCTGGCGCGTTCGATCGAGACCAAGGCGCGGGAAATGTCCGAGCTGGTATCCAACGTCCTCGACCTGGTGCGGTTCGAGTCAGGCCAGGTGGCGCTGCGGCGCGACTGGCAGACGGTCGATGACCTGGTGGGCAGCGCGCTGTCGAGCAGCCGCGAGCGCCTCGCGCCGCGCGCGGTGGCGGTGCAGGTATCGCCCGATTTGCCGCCGGTGTGGGTGGACGCGACCCTCATCGTGCAGGTGCTGGTCAATCTCCTCGACAACATTGCAAAATACACCCCGCCGCAGACTCGCGTCTGGGTGTCGGCCCTGGCGGCCGCCGAGGCGGACCGCGTGCAGGTCGTGGTGGATGATGACGGGCCCGGCTTCCCGCCGGGCGATCCCGCGCGCCTGTTCGCCAAGTTCCAGCGCGGCGCGCAAGAGGGCACGGTGGCGGGCGTGGGACTCGGGCTTGCGATCTGCGAGGCGATCGTTCACGCCCACGGTGGGCAGATCCGGGCGCAGCGGCGCGACGGCGGCGGCGCGCGCCTGACCTTCACGCTGCCCACGGTCGAGGCCGCGCCATGACCGAGGCGATGCACCAGGTCCTGATCATCGAGGATGAGCCGGCGATCCGTGGCGTGTTGCGGGTGCTGCTGGAGGCGGAAGGCTATCGGTGCATCGAGGCCGACGGCGCGCAGCGGGCGGAGATCGAGACCCGCAGCCACAAACCGGACCTGTTGCTGGTGGATCTGGGCCTGCCCGATGGCGATGGACTCACGCTCATCCGCCGGGTGCGCGCCTGGTCACCGGTGCCGATCGTGGTGCTGTCGGCGCGCACCATGGAGGAGCAGAAGATCGCGGCCCTGGACGCCGGCGCCGACGACTACGTCACCAAGCCCTTCAGCACCCCGGAGCTGCTGGCGCGCCTGCGCGCGGCGCTGCGGCGCAACGCCCGCGGCGCGCAGCAGACCTCGCTCCTGCAGCTCGGCGCGGTGCGCATTGACCTGGCGCGGCGCGAGTCGGCGGGTCCCGAAGGGGAGATCCACCTGACGCCGCTGGAGTACCGGGTGCTCGAGTGCCTCACGCGCCACTTAGGTTCGATCGTGATGCAGCGCCAGCTGATCCGGGAAGTGTGGGGGCCGGAGCGCGAGGATGATTCGCGCAGCCTGCGCGTGTGTATCAAGAACCTGCGCGGCAAGCTCGAGCCGGATCCGCGCGAGCCGCGTTACCTCATTACCGAGACCGGGCTCGGCTACCGCCTGCGCCCGGACGAGGAGCCTTAGCTGAGCGACACCACCAGCTTCGCCGAGTGACTGCGCCAGTTGATCGGAATGATGAACGAGCGCCGTCCGGCCAGCAGCGGCACGTCGGGCTTTTCGCCCGACAGTACGCTCGGCACGGAAATCACGAACTCGCGGCTGAAGTCGCGGCGGGCGTTGCCGGAGATGGTGTTGGCCACCTCGCCCACCAGATCGCGCATGGTCTCGTGGCTGAAATCGTTTTCCTGCATTTTCATCAGCATCACGGTCAGCATCGCCTTGGGCGCGGTGAAGTACACCACCCCCTCGCGCTTGCCGGAGATGCTGATGATCCCGGTGTATTCGTGCACCGAGGGCGAGCCCTCCATGAGGTAGGGCGAGCCGATCGAGGCCGGCTCCTGTGCTGCCACGGAGAAGAAATTCGTCGTGGCATCGACGAAAGTCTTCAGCTCTTGTTCATACAACATTAGGCTTCGTTCCCTCAGCTGCTCAGCACAGCAGCTCAGCTATGGCTTCGTTCAACTGCCGGTCCGTGAACGGCTTGTTGAGGAATCCGTTGGCGCCTTTTTCCATGGCTTCCACCGCGGTGGCCTTGTCCGCCAGCGCCGAGATCACCAGGATCCGCACTGCGGGCTTGAGCATGACCAGCCGCCCGATGCATTCGATGCCGTCCATCTGCGGCATGGTCAGGTCCATGGTCACGACGTCCGGATCGGTCTTCTTGAACAGCTCCAGGGCTTCCAGGCCGTTGCCGGCAGTGCCGACCAGCTGCAACTCCTCGAACTGCTGCGAGCGCTCGATGCGCCGGCGCATGATGTTCGAGTCGTCGACGATCATCAGCTTGAAGGATTTCTTGCCGTTGGGCTTGCCGTTAGCGCTCATTCCGAAGGTTCCTGTTCAGCTGCTACGCCACTGCGGCGCTGGCGGCATCGGTGCTGGGCAACACCACGCGGAAACGCGTGAATTTGCCCGGGTGCGTGCTGACGCCGATCTTGCCGCCCAGGTTCGCGACGCTGCGCGCCACGACGTCCATGCCGATCCCGCGACCGGCATCCATCGACACTCCCTCCTGGGTGGAGAAACCGGGCGCGAAGATCAGCGCCATCGCCGCGCGCGTGTCCATGCGCTCGGCCGCTTCCTCGGTGACCAGCTGCTTACGTACCGCGGCCGCCTTCAGGTTCTGGGGCGTCATGCCGGCGCCGTCATCCTCGAACACCAGCTCGTAGCCGCCGGGTGTGCGGCGGAAGTCCACGCTGACGACGCCGACGTCCTGCTTGGCGAGACTGCGGCGTACGTCCGGCGCCTCGATGCCGTGCACGGCGGCGTTGCGCAGCATCTGGATGACACAATCCTTGATGGTTGCGGCGTACGGCGCCGGCACGTCGGCAAGGCCTGCGACCGCGAGGCGGAACACCTTCTTGTGATCCTGCGCGAGGCGCATCGCCATCGACTGCAGCGTCGGCGCATCAAGCCCTGCGGCGACCGCTTCCGGGGGGCGCGCGCGCTGCGCGCCACTGCCCCTGGCAGCCACCGGCGCGACTTCCACGGCCTGCACCGGGTGCGGGATGTCCTTGAGGACTGAGAGGCGGGCCGCCATCTCGCGCACGCCGCGCAGGTGCGCCAGCAGCTCGTCGAGCTTCAGCACCAGCGGCAGGAAGTCGTTACCCGAGAGCTCGGGCTTCTTCTTGCACTCGCTCACCATGTCTTCCATGGTGTGCACGCGGCCGGCGACGCTCGGCAGGTTGAGCGCCGATGCCTCGCCCTTGATGGAATGCAGCTCGCGGAACAAGCCCGCCAGCTTCTTGCGGAACTCGGCATCGGTACGCGCCGGCTCCTTGAGGATGGTGTTGACCAGCTTGACGCTGGTCTCGGTGGTGTCGAGGAAGGAGTTGAGCTGCAGCGGGTCCACGTGCAGCATGCCGAGCATCATGTCCAGCTGCGCGTTGGCGTTTTGCTGCGAGTCCTGCAGTTCGCGCGCCAGGAGCACGCTCGCGGTGTTATCGCTCACCGAGCACAGCACGTGCCTGACGCCCTGCGGACCCATGACGCGGTGGAAGTCAAACTGCAGGAAGCGCGTCTCCTTGCCGCCCTGGCCGCTGTCGCGCGTGATCTCGAGCTGACCCAGGGGGTTGATGCTCTTCATCAGGTTTTCATGGGCGCGCTCGCCCCACAAGAGCTTCACGTATTTGGTAGCCGTGGTGAGCGTCGCCTGCGGCACCAGATCCTTCAGCAGGTCCTCGAAGTACAAGCCCGCGAAGTCATGGCGCGAGAACATGTGCGTGAGGGCATCCGACCACACCGAGCCGATGCGGTGATCGGCGTCCAGCAGGAAAAAGCCTTCGCGCACCGATTTGAGGATGTCGCGGGTCTGTTCCTGGGCTTCAATGGCGACGCGCTCATGGCGGGCGCGCGTGAGCTGGAAGTAGCCGGCAGCCACCGCCAGCACCAGCGCCGCGAGCACGCCGGCCGAGAGCAGCGCGCGCAGGCGTGCGGCGGCGTCCGAGGAGCCGCGCTGCAGCGCCGTGGCGAGAGTCGTAAGCTGGGTTTGCAATGGCCGGGCGTTTTCGCCGGCGAACAACTGCGCCCGTTTGACTTCCGCGTAATGACGACGTCCCTCGCCTGAGAGCGAGCTGCCGCCGTTATCGGTGTCCACGTACGGCTGGCCGGTGAAAGTGATGACCGGATCCAGCACCGGCTGGTACTGGCGCCACAGGAGCTTGGCGCGGCTGAGCTGCGGCCCCTCGGCATCGCCGGTGGCCTCGAGCTGGCGCAGATTGGTGTCGAAGCGCTTCACGGAAGTTTGTAGATCCGAGAGCGCCTGGCCGGAATAGGCTCGCACCTCGAGACGATCGCGCAGCGAGTTCAGCTGCTGGGCGATGGTTTCGGGGTAGGTCTGAAGCGTGCTGGCGGTCTGCAGTGCCGCGATGCTGGAGCGCATCTGCGTCGCGAGGCGAAAACCAAACAGCAGTACCGCGCCCATCACGAGGATCAGGGCGGTGCCGACACCGGCGGTGAGCAGTTGCCGACGGCGTTGTGGGGCTGCGACCATCATCTGGAGTCTCTCCTGTTTTACTTCGGCAGCTCGAACCGCACTTTGGTCCTCACCGGCACCTCGACGGCGGTACCGTTGACGAGCATGGGTGCGTAACGCCAACGCCGCACGGCGGTGACGGCGGCGTTATCGAACACGCCGGGTGGCGTCGCCTCAATTACGTGCACGTCGCGCGTCACGCCGCCGGTATCCACCGTGTACGTGAGCAGCACCGAACCACTGATCCCGTGGTTGAGGGCGCTTTGCGGGTATTCGGGACTCGCGGAGCGTGTCTGCTTCAGCTGCGAGGCGAGGGCCGCGTTGTTGCTGGCTGGCGACTGGGCCTTCGCCTGGCTCAGCTGCTGCACGGCGCTGACGCTCGCCGCGTCCGCTCCCCAGTGCCGGGCCGCCGTCAGATCAGCATCGCCGGACTTGCCGGCGAGCACCGCGGCGC
Source organism: uncultured Gammaproteobacteria bacterium (assembly GCA_963793895.1). Taxonomy (GTDB): domain Bacteria; phylum Pseudomonadota; class Gammaproteobacteria; order Steroidobacterales; family Steroidobacteraceae; genus 13-2-20CM-66-19. Next base: position 1,241,992 of record CAWCBV010000002.1, on the reverse strand, counting down.
GGGCGCGCTCCAGGAGTTTGCCGGCGAGATCACGGCTGCCCTGCGCCAGCGCCGGGTCATTCGGGGAACTGGTCTGCAGCTGCGTGAGGTAGTACGCGGCGCTGTCCTGCGCCGGATCCGTGAGGGCGCCTGAGCCCAGGCGGTCGCGGAAGCTCTGCGCCAGGCGCTCACCCTCGGCCTGGTTCGCCTTCTGGCGCGAGCTTGCGAGCTCGCGCAGGAAGGCGGTTATCTCGTTGGGTTTCATGCCGGCGTCGCGGGCATCGTTGAGCCAGCGGTCCTGGTCAGCCGCGTTCCTGGCCAGTGCGGCCTCGCGCGCCTTGTGCAGGTAGGCGTTGATCAGGTCACGGACCGCGCGCACCGTGACGGCACTCGTCGGGGCGACGCTCGTGAGCTGCTGTGCGTAGGACCTGGCGCTGTCCTCTCCGTCGGTCAGTTTGCCGTCCCGGATGCGATCCCCCACGAGGCTGGCAAGGTGCTGCACCTTGCTGTCCTCCTGGTGTCGGGCGAGCTCGGCGCGCCAGCGGCTGATCTGCTCGGCGGGCACGGCGCCGGACTGCTGCGCCTGGCGCACCAGGGCCGCCGCGCGATCCAGATTGCCATCGGCGATCGCCCTGCTGACCTGGATCACGGCGAGCCGCAGCGTGAAGGAACCGACCCGCGGGTCAGCGGGCACGGCCGCGCGGAAATTGGCGAGCGTGAGTGCAGCCTCGTCGAAGCGTGCCGCGCTGAGCGCCTCATCAAACCGGCCGGCAAGCACCGTCGCGACCCGCTGCAGGCCGTCGCGGGCCTCGCCGTTGCTGGCGTCGGCGGCGGCCGCGGAACGAAAGTACAGCAGGGCGTTGTCGCCGGCGGGCTCGGTGTAGCGCCGCTCGTGCATGGCAAGGCGCGCCTTTTCGAGCAGGTCATCGACCTTGCCCTTAAGAATGGAAGTATCAGCGAGCGGCGCCGCCGGTAAGGCGGCGGCGCTGGTATCGGCGGCCACGACAGGCGTCGCGCTGCTGGCGACGCCTGGCGTCGGGGCAGTCGCGGTTGCCGGGGTTGTCTTGCTGTGCAGGAACCACGCTATGGCCGCCAGCGCCACGGCGGCCGCGGCGGCGCCACCGATCATGAGGAGCTTGCGTTTGTCGCCCGAGCCGCCCCCCTCGTCGGAAGGTGCGGGTTCCGCGCTTACCGGCGCCGGCCGGAATGAGCCGATGCTCAGCTTCGCCGCCTGGAGCTCGTGCGTCGGTGCGCGGTCCTTGCGCTGCTGCGCGTCGGCGACCGCGCCTTCGAATACCGCCTGTGTCTTGCGCGCATCGACCGGGAGCGGCAGGACCGCGAATACTTTCGAACCTTTCAGGGCGCTGCCTACCTGCGCCTCGGCGGCAGCTTCGCTGAACACCAGGAGCACCGCGTGCGGCGCCTCGGCATGGGCGGCATCGGCGGCAGCACGAAGCTCGGTGAGGTCGCGCGCGTCGATCACCAGCACCTGCGCACGGCGGGTGCTCGAGAGATGCGGCAACGCGGCGTCAATGGATTCAACCGGGCGTACGGCGGCCTGGCCGCCGAGCGTCTGGCCAAGTTCGAGCAGAAAATCATCGCGCGTGGTAATCGCGGTCACGTCGACCGCGGGCAGGGACGATGCCGGGGAAGCGGCGGCTGCCACGCCGGCAGCGGCTGTTTCGCGGGAGCGGGGCGCAGACGATGCTGCATTGGCCACGTGACGTTTCTCCGAATTAACCAGCGTTGGCGAGGCCCGCACCACTCCGTCAAGTGCTTGCAACACCTCGCTAATGCAGGATAAGTAGCCTCGGCAGCGACGCAGTGCGTCAGTTCACAATAACGAGAGCCTGCGTCGGGGGCTCGCGACGCGAATAATCAAACCCTGAAGCACCGCTCGCTTTGCGCGCACGGCGCGCGCGTGCAACGCGAAAACTGCGCGCCGTGGACTAAGTGCGCTGCGAGTGCAACGCGGCGCCCGCGGGCTTTGCGGCGCGCGTATCACCACCGAAGCCGGCCGCCGATGCGAAGCCCATAAACCCTGCCTGGCGGCGGGGTGCGAAGGACTGGCGCTTTTCAATCAGCCACTTAAGGTCGTAGGCGAGCACTGGCCAGGTGGCGGGGCATGGCCGGGGTGGCGCGCGGCAGCCCGGAAATGAACAATCCGGTGCTGTGACCGTCTTAACGTAATAGGTGCGCCAGGATCTGATGAGCGTCACTCATTGTGCGCTGCCTTGGGACTAAGTTAACCCGCAGCTGGCATCGCCGGCACCGCCGGCCCCGGCTCCAGGTTTGATGAGCTCATGGGAGGTATGGACGATGCGAGACGCGGACTCCAACGGCACCACTGCCGACTTCATCGATACCCTAAGTTCGTTCAGCCGGCTGCACCGCGCGCAGCGCTGGGAAGGCACCTTCGGTGAGTTCCTGACGGCAATCCTGCCGACGAACCCGGCGGCGCTCGCCCGCAGCAGCCACGAATACGTGTGGGACATGCTGCGCTGGCACGGGCGTGGCGGGGATGCCGACGCTTCCGAAAGCAGTCGCGCACGGGAACTGTTCAAGCGCGAGTTGTTCGGCATCGACGAACCGCTGTCACGGGTCGTGGACTATTTCAAGGCCGCCGCCGCGGGCTCGGACGTGGGTCGGCGCCTGCTCTTGCTGCTGGGCCCGCCTTCCGGCGGCAAATCCACGCTCGCCATCCTGCTCAAGCGCGGACTCGAGGAATACAGCCGCACCGACGAGGGCGCGCTGTACGCCGTCCGCGGCTCACCGCTGCGGGAAAATCCGCTGAATCTCATTCCCACCAGCCTGCGCGCCGAATTCCGCGAACGCTACGGGGTCAATATCAGCGGCGAGCTGTCGCCGTGGGCGCGTGATTTCGTCGAGCGCGAATTCGAAGGCGATTTCGTGCGGGTGCCGGTCGAGCGCGTGTTCCTCAACGAGGCCTCGCGCGTCGGCATTGGCACCTACGCGCCCCACGACCCCACCACCGCGGACATCGCCGACCTCGTCGGCTCGGTGGATCTTGCCAAGGTCGCGCAGATCGGCGACGAGGGCGACCCGCGGGCCTGGTCATGGTCGGGCGCGGTCTATGCCGCCAGCCGCGGCGTGCTCGAGATGATCGAGATTCTCAAGGTGAAGCGCGAGTTCCTGTACCTGCTCTTGACCCTGACGCAGGAGAAAAACGTCAAGGTGTCGCGCTTCCCGCTGATTCACGTGGACGAGACCATTCTCGCGCACACCAATCTCGCCGAGTTCCACAAGTTCCTGCAGGAAAAAGAGAACGAGGCGCTCCTGGATCGCATGGTGATCATCAAGGTCCCCTATGCCTTGTCCTACCGCGATGAATCGCGCATCTACCACAAGCTGGTGTCGGGCGCGCCGGCGTTCCGCAACGTTCACCTGGATCCGCACGTGCTGAACCTCGCGGCGGTGTTCGGCATCCTGACGCGCCTGGTGAAGCCCGAGCGTGAGGGCCTGGACGTGGCGAAGAAGCTGCGCATCTATGCGGGCGAGGCCGTCGAGGGCATGCCGGAGAACGAGGCGGCACGACTGCGGTCCGAGGCGCCTGACGAGGGTATGACCGGTGTGAGCCCGCGCTTCGTGATCAACGCCTTGTCCAACGCCATCACCCGCGGCAACACCCACAGTCTTACCAGCATGGAACTGCTGCTCGCGCTCAAGGACTCCATCGAGAGCGATGCGCGCATGGACGTCAAGCAAAAGAAGGCCTGGATTGATCACCTGGTGTCGGCGCGCAAGGAGTTCTATAACCGCTGGGTAAAAGAGGACGTGCACCGGGCCATGTTTGCCTCCTTCGAGGCCGAGGCACAGCAGCTGCTGGAGAAATATCTCGACGAGGTCGAGGCGTCGCTGGATCACCGCCAGGTGAGCGACCCGATCACCGGCGAAGCGCGCCCCGCGGACGAGCGCTTCCTGCGCTCGGTGGAGGAGAAGATCAAGGTGTCGGATTCAGGCAAGCAGTCGTTCCGCCAGGAAGTGGTGCGCAAAGCCATGGTGGCGTTCAAGGCGGGCGAGAAATTCAAGCTCGCGAGCCACGCCCGCATGCGCGAGGCGATCGAGCAGTATCTGTTCGAGGAGCGCCGCGATGTCTTGAGACTCGTGACCTCCACCGCTCGTCCGGATGATGATGCACGCCAGAAAATCTCGGTGGTGCAGCAGCGCCTGGTCGGCGAGTATGGCTACGACGAGCACAGCGCCAAGGAGGCCTTGAGTTACGTGACTACCCTTCTGGCCCAGGAGTAATTGCAACTTCCATGGACTCGGGCGGCGGCAAGCGTGACGGGGAAAGCGGCGCCGGCAAGTGGTACGAGCTGTTTTCGCGTGGCGCGCGCGACTGGCTGCGTCACGATGAGAAAATCCGCGCCGCGGTAAAGGACAACCTGCCGGACATCATCGCCGGCGCGGACCTCGCCAGCGAAAATGCGCGCACCGTGCGCGTGCCGGTGCGCATGCTCGAGCACCATCACTTCCGCCTGCGGCGCGCCGATGAATCCCAGGGCGCAGGCCAGGGCAAGGCCAAGCCGGGGGATGTGTTCGCCGATCCGTCCAAGGAGGGCCAGGGCGAGAAAGGCCCGGGCGGACGCGAGGAAGGCGAGGTGCAGCTGCTCCTGGAGTTCAAGGTCGACGACATCGTCGACTGGCTGTGGGAGGAAATGCAGCTGCCGAACCTCAAGGCGCGCGCCGGGCCGTCGGCTGAAACCGACTGGACGCGCGAGGGCTGGGATCGGCATGGCGCGCGCTCGCGCCTCGATCGGCGCCGCTCTTTCAAGGAAATGGTGAAACGCCGCGGCTCCTCCGCCGCCACGCCGAACTTCATCGACGAGGATCTGCGCTATCGGCAGCTGGCGCGGCGCCGTCAGCCCGCGGTGCACGCCGTGGTGTTCTTCATGCTCGATGTGTCCGGCAGCATGTCCGACCGCGACCGCAAGCTCGCCAAGACGTTTTTCTTCTGGGTGGTGCAGGGCCTGCGCCGCGAGTACCGCTCGCTGGAAACCGTATTCGTGGGGCATACCACCGAGGCCTGGGAGTTCAACGAGTCGGAGTTTTTCCAGGTGAGCGGCAGCGGCGGTACCGTCGCCTCCACCGGCTTCAACAAGGTGCGCGAGATCATCGACGCGCGCTACAACCCCGCGCGCAGCAATATTTACCTCTTCTACGCGACCGACGGCGACAATTCGGTGAGCGATGCGGCGGATGCGCGCGCCGCGCTCGCCACGGTCACCGCCGATACCTGCTTTACCGGCTATGTTGAAGTTTCCTCGGGCCTGCCGCGGCAGCTGGCGACCGAGACCGGGCGGATGTTCGCGGAGCTGCAGGCAGCGGGTTGCGCCGCGGGCAGCTACGCGCTTGCGGATTTTGATGCGGTGTGGGGTGCGGTGCGGCATTTCTTCACTGCCGAGAATGAGGCGCCCGCCTGATCATGGACGACTGGCAAGGCTATGTGCGGCGCATCGAGGAGCTGGCGGCGCGCTCGGGCCTGAAGTTTCACCCGGTCGACTTTGAGGCGGTGCCTGAGAGCTTCATGATGGAGATCGCCGTCTACGGGCTGCCGGTGCGCATGCCGCACTGGTCCTTCGGCGTGCGTTATATCTACCAGCTGATCCAGCGCCACATGGGGCACTCGCGGCTGTTCGAAGTGGTGTTCCCGGGTAACCCCGGGCACGCGTACCTGGCCCAGAACAACGGCCTCGCCGAGAACATCCTGGTCACCGCGCACGTCCTCGGGCACGCGGATTTCTCGCGCAACAACCTGTTGTTTCGCCGCTGCCAGGAACAGGTGAGCGAGCGCATCGTCGAGCACGCCGCGAATCATGCCCGCCAGATCTCCGAGGCAATCGAGGCGCATGGCGCGCAGCGCGTGGAAGTGGCGCTCGATGCGGCGCTCGCCCTCGAGCAGCACATCGACGTCGACCAGTCCCTGCGGCGCGAGCGCTACCCGGAATACGCGCCGGAAGCAGGGCCGATCGTGGATGACGCCTTCCAGAGGCGCTTCGCGGCCCTGGAGCGCTCCTCGGTCAGCGCCGCCCCCGAGGCGCGCAAACGCGCGCCGGTGCCGCCGCACCCGGAGCGCGACCTTTTGTGGTTCGTCGCCAACTACGCGCCGGAGATGGAGAACTGGGAGCGGGACATCTTCCTTGCGGTGCGCGAAGAGTCATTTTATTTCTACCCGGTATTCGCCACCCAGATCATGAACGAGGGCTGGGCTTCCTACTGGCACGCGCGCCTGCTGCGCGAGGCGGACTTCATCCCGCAGCAGGCCTATGTGGACGCGATCAAGTGCCATTCGGACGTCGTGCGCCCGATCGCGGCCGAGTCGCAGGTTTCCTTGAGCATCAATCCCTATCACCTGGGGTTTTCGATGTGGGAGAAGCTTATCGAGCGTGACGGGCTGGAGGCGGCACGCGGCATCATGGAGCAGGACGATGATTTCGCCTTCGTGCGCAACCACCTGACGCGCGAGCTGGCCGAGGAGCTGGGGCTGTTTCGCTACCAGGCGCGCAGCGACGGGCAGATCACCGTGCTCGAGCCTGACTTGAGCGCCTTGCACGAGGCGGTGCTGGCGCCGAAATACAACTTCGGCGCGCCGATCGTCTCGGCGGCGCGGGTGCGTAACGACGGCACGCTCGAACTCACCCATGACAGCCGCACCGATGGCCGCGGTCTGGACCTCGAGCGCAGCGCCAAGGTGCTTGCCTACCTGCAGAAGGTGTGGCGCCGGCCGATCGTGCTGACGACCGTGAACCAGGCGGGCGCCGCCCTGGAGCTCAACGCGCCTTAATCCATTGGCTGAAATCGCAGGCGGTGCGTTCAACCGGTCAGTGCAACACCATCTGTAGCAGGAGGGTGTGGGCATGGGTCAACGAGGGATGCCGGAGGAGCTGCGGGCGCGGATCTGGCGGCGCTGGAAGCAAGGGGAGAGCCTGAGCGAGATCGGGCGGGCTCTGGGTAGGAGTCCAGGCACTATTTTTTCGATGCTGCGCAGGCGAGGAGGTCTTGCCCCTCGACCTCGGATGCGCGATACCCGCTCGCTGCACCTGCACGAGCGCGAGGAGATCTCCAGGGGCATTGCCAGCGGCTCGACGATGCGTGAGATCGCTCGGGCTTTGCGGCGTGCCCCCTCGAGCATTAGTCGGGAACTGCGGCGCAACGGTGGCCGAGAACGCTACCGGGCGTGCCGCGCAGAGCAGCTTGCGTGGCATCGCGGGCGCCGCCCCAAGCCGTATCGGTTGGCCTGCAATGTACGGCTAAGAGAGCTGGTGCAGCAGAAGCTCCAAGAGCGCTGGTCACCCGAGCAGATCAGCGGCTGGCTTGCCAGCTCATTTGCCGACGATGAGAGTATGCGGGTGTCGCCGGAGACGATTTACCGCAGTCTGTTCATTCAGGCCCGGGGGCTGCTTAAGAAGGAGCTTGTGAAGCAGCTGCGCCGCAAGCACCGCATGCGTATGCCTCGGGCGGCCAGCACCCGGGTGCCACCTTCCCAGATCCAGGATGCGATACGCATCAGTGAACGGCCACCGGAAGTTGAGGATCGAGCGGTTCCAGGTCACTGGGAAGGCGATCTGCTAGCGGGCTCAAAGAACTCACACATCGCCACTTTGGTCGAGCGACGTTCTCGCTACCTGATGCTGGTGAAGGTGGCGGGCAAGGACACTCACAGCGTCGTCAGCGCACTCTCTCGCCACGTGCGCAAACTACCCCGGGAGCTGCGTCGCTCCCTGACTTGGGACCGAGGAGTGGAGCTGGCCGACCACAAGCGCTTCACCCTCGCCACTGACGTGGCGGTGTACTTCTGCGATCCGAGTAGCCCCTGGCAGCGCGGCAGCAACGAGAACACTAACGGGCTGCTGCGTCAGTACTTCCCTAAGGGGACAGATCTTTCCGTCCACTCCCAAACTGTCCTAGACCAGGTCGCTCTCCAAATGAACCAGCGACCTCGCAAGACCTTGGGCTTTGCTACTCCTGCAGATAAACTCAACGCAAGTGTTGCGCCGACCGGTTGAGCCGGCAGGAAGCGATTTCAGCGGACGGTAGCTCCGTTTCCGCCGGCCAAAGGCGGGGCTCGATGCGCACTGCCACGATCACCTCGGCAGCCGAGCACTTCATGGCAAGGCCGGCGCAGGGGCTTTTGCCGGCTGCGGTAATGTCACATGAACTAGGCTGGGGCCTGCGGTTTGGCAGGCGCCTGTGCCCGGTCTTCCACGTCTGGTGAGACCACGATGGCCACCGGATCGCTCGCCGGGAAGGTGTCCTCGAGCGCCTCGTCCAGCTGCCGCTCGATTTTCTCAGCCGCGCGGCGTTTTCTTGCCTCGTCTTCCGGCATGTTCACATAGTACTGCAGCGGCTGGCCCACGGCGCACCGGCAGGTGTAGGCTTTCAGCCATAAATTGCGGGGGAGCAGGCCATGGGGTACACGACTTCGGGCATCCGAAATATCGCGCTGGTCGGACAGGCCGGCGCGGGCAAGACCTCGCTGATTGAAACGCTCCTCGTGCAGGCCGGCGCGATCCGCAGCCGCGGCAGCCTCGCGCGCGGCACCACGGTGTCGGATTTCGACCCCCAGGAGAAGCGCCTGCAGCACTCCCTCGACACCGCCATCTGCAGCTTCGACCTCAACGGCACGCACCTGAACCTCATCGACACGCCGGGGTACCCGGACTTCCTCGGCAAGACGCTGTCGGTGCTCGAGGCCGTGGATGCCGTGGCGATCGTCGTCAGCGCCGTCAACGGCGTCGACGCCATCACGCGGCGACTCATGGATTTTGCGCGTGAGCGCGAGCTGTGCCGGCTCGTCATCATCAACAAGATCGACAGTCGCGACGCGCACTGCGAGGCAGTGCTCGCGCAGCTGCGCGAAGCGTTCGGGGCTGAGTGCCTGCCGCTGAACCTGCCGGCCGGTGGCGGGGACTCGGTGGTGGACTGCTTTTTCCAGCCGCACGGCCGGGCTGCGGATTTCTCCTCGGTCGAGGCGGCGCACACCCAGATCATCGACCAGGTGGTCGAGCTGGATGAGGCGCTGATGACGCTGTACCTCGGCCAGGGCGAGGAGCTGTCGCCCGAGCAGTTGCACAACCCCTTCGAACAGGCCCTGCGCGAGGGGCACCTGGTGCCCGTGTGCTTCGTGTCGGCCGAGGCCGGCGCCGGAGTAGCGGAACTGCTGCAGATATTCACGCGGCTCATGCCCAACCCCACCGAGGGCAATCCGCCGCCCTTCCTCAAGGGCACGGGTGACAACGCCACGCGTGTGCCGGTCAGCGCCGATGCCGACCAGCACGTGATCGCTCACGTGTTCAAGGTCAGCATTGATCCGTACGTCGGCAAGCTCGGCGTGCTGCGCGTGCACCAGGGCACCGTGCGCCCGGGCAGCCAGCTGTTCGTCGGGGACGCGCGCAAGCCGGTGAAGATCGGCCACCTGTTCACTCTCCTGGGCAAGGACACCAAGGAGATCACCGCCGCGGGGCCCGGCGACATCTGCGCCATCCCCAAGGTGGATGAGCTGCACCTGGATGCGGTGCTGCACGACTCACACGACGAGGACCAGTACCACCTGCTGCCGGTGGCCTTCCCGCCGCCCATGCTCGGGCTCGCCATCGAGCCGGAGCGGCGCGGCGATGAGCAGCGACTCGCCGATACCCTGCACAAGCTCACCGCCGAGGATCCGTGCGTGCGCGTCGAGCATCACGCGGCGGTGAACGAGACGGTGCTGTACGGCATGGGCGAGTTTCATCTGCGGGTGCTGCTGGAGCGCATGAGCGAGCGTTACGGCGTGCACGTCAAGACCCACCCGCCGAGCATCCCCTACCGCGAGACCATCACGCGGCCCGCCGAAGGGCACTGCCGGCACAAGAAGCAGACCGGCGGCGCCGGACAGTTCGGGGAAGTGTACCTGCGCATCGAGGCGCTCGACCGCGGCGCGGGCTTCGAGTTCGTCGACGACGTGACCGGCGGGGCGATACCGGGCCAGTACATTCCGGCGGTGGAAAAAGGCGTGCGCCAGGTGCTCACCGAGGGCGCGCTGGCGGGCTTCCCCATCCAGGACGTGCGCGTCATCGTCTACGACGGCAAACACCACTCGGTGGACTCCAAGGAGGTCGCATTCGTTTCCGCGGGTCGCAAGGCGTTCATCGATGCGCTGCAGAAAGCGACCCCCATCGTGCTCGAGCCGATCATGCTGCTTTCGATCACCGCCCCCGCGACCTCGATCGGCGACATCACCGGGGATCTGGCGACCAAGCGCGCGCGCATCAACGGCAACAGCTCCCTGCCCGGGCAGCGCGCGACGCTGCTGGCGCTCGTGCCGCTGGCGGAAGTCTCCGAGTACCAGTCGCGCCTGAAGGCGCTCACCGGCGGGCAGGGCGCCTACACCATGGAATTGAGCCACTACGACCCGGTGCCATCGCGCAAGCAGCAGGAGCTGGCGCAGGCGTGGCGACCGCGCGAGGCGCAGGAATAGGTGGCAGTCGCTGAAGCTGCGGCCGCGGCGCTCGCCGCCGCCCCCGCGCGCCGGCCCTATCTTGTGTTCGTGCGCGCCGGCGACCAGTCGCTGCACCCGCGACTGCTGGCGGAGAGTCCGGATCGCAACTGGGACTGCTGCGTCAGCTGGTACATAACGCCGCGACAGGAGGAACTGGCGGAGTTCTATTCCCACGGCGGATTCAACAAGCTCGACGGCTTCCTGGAGTTCTGGCGGCAGTGCCCGCAAAGCCGCGACTACCGCTACGTCATGCTCATCGATGATGACGTGTACCTGCGCCCGGGCGACCTGTCGCGGTTCTTCAGCCTCTGCGAGCACTATCAGGTTTACCTGGCGCAGCCCGCGCTGCGCTGGTTCACACACACCACCCTCAATTCACTGGTGCGCAACCCCGCCTGCGTGCTGCGGCGCGTGACTTTTGTCGAAGTCATGGCGCCGACTTTTTCCGCCGCCGCACTGCAGGCGCTCATTCCCACCTTTGGCATGACCCGCAGCACCTGGGGCACGGATGTCGCCTGGGCGGGAAGCGTCGCCGGGCAGCACCCGATTTACGTCGTCGACGCTGTAGCCATGGATCACACGCGCACCGGCGACGGCCGTCCCACGGCGTTCTACCGCAAGCTCACCGAAATGGGCGTTGATCCAGGTGAGGAGTTGCGCCGCGTCCAGGCGCTGTATCCCGCCTTCCGCGCCTCGCGCACTTTTCCCACCGGACACGTGTTCCGGCCCGGCATCCCGCGCCTTGCGGCTCCGGCGCTCTTGTGGCTCTTCGAGCGGCTTAAGATCATCGTGCGCATCCGCAAGAAGGTGCTGCTGCACCTGCGCTACTGGCGGGCGAGCGTTGAGGATGCCTTGGGGCTGTAGCAGCACTCACCCACGTGGCCCCGGGCGGGGCGCACGTGGGCACCGCCTTGCGGTTTACTTCACCGTATCCTTGGCGGCTTCCTTGGCGGCATGCGCGTGGTGCTTGGCCTTCGCCTTGTGGGCCTTCGCCTTGGCCTTGTTTTCCGCCTTCTCGTGGCCCACGGCAGCCTTCGCCTCAGTGCCGGCCTGCTGGGCCGTCTCAGACACGGCCTTGCCGCTCTCCTTGACCGTCGGGCCGACCTGGGCGGCGGCGGTCGAGGTGATCAGCAGACTCGAAACAACGATCAGCAACTTCTTCATAACAACCCCTCGCTGGTGAAATTTATCCCCTTAGCGCGGCCGCGCATCGAGCAGCGCGCGGATCGCGGGCCATTCGTTGGGCACGAGGCCAAGTGCCTGCGCCTGGCGCCCCTCGAGAACGCTGAAGTCCTTGGCGAGATACTCGCGGATCAACTCATCCACGTTGGCGCCGAGCAGCCGCGAGTTCGGGTCCGGGTTCAGCACCATCCCTAAGCCCGTGGGCGGCGTGCCGATGGTGCGCACGGTAAGATCCGGCCGACGCTCGCGCAGCAACAAGAGCAGCCGCCAGATGTCGCCGCTCCAGAACCCGGTTTCCTGCTCGCGCTGCGCGGTGCGCGCATCGAGCGGGTAGCAATCGTGCATGAGGATCACGGAGCTGCGCTCGCAACAGCGCTCGACGTTGATGAAGTCGCGCAGCGCGAATTCGAAGCGGTGCATGCCGTCGATGAACGCCATGTCCACCGCGCGGCCGCCGAACTCGGTGCGCGGGTCGTGCTGCGCAAAAAAATCATCGCTCGTTAGCTTGAAGATTTTCTGCTTCGGCCCGGCGGGTTTTTCCAGCTTCGGTTCCGGGTCGACGCCGATGACCGCGGTTTGCGCCAGCACGCGCCTGAGCGAGCGGCCCTTGGAGACGCCGATCTCAAGATACGTGCGCGGCTTCAGGTGGCGGTGTATCCGGCCCAGAACCTCGAAATAGTTCTCGCCCGGCAAGGTCAGCCGCGACATCAGCTTGTAGGCCCGCCCGTAGTTGTGCGCGACCGCCTCCCGGCACAGGGTGAGCGCCGCCTGCCGGCGGCCAAGCCAGTTGAGCCAACGCGCGCGGCGGAACAGCGCCTGCCCCGCACGCGCCTGTGTGTCGGATTGGGTTCCGGCGCCGACGTTCACTGCTGGTGCCTAAGATCCTGCCTGGTACTGCCGCGCATACCACTGACGATACTCGCCGCTCGCGACGCTGCGCCACCAGCTCTCGTTATCCAGGTACCACCGTACCGTCTGCCCAAGGCCCGCGGCGAGGTCGGTCGCGGCGCTGAACTGCAGACGCCGCCGGATCTTGCCCGAATCCACCGCGTAGCGCCGGTCATGCCCGGGGCGATCGCGCACGTGTTGCATGAGAGTGCGCGAGGCCTTGCCGGCGGCGGCCGCGCTGTTGGGAAAGCGCTGCGCGAGCGCGGGCTGCCCTGCGAAGGCGGCATCGACCAGGTCGCACACCATGCCGACCACGGCGATGTTAGGGTCCTGGGTGCTGCCGCCGACGTTCCAGGTCTCACCGGCAGGCGAGTCCTGCAGGATGCGCTCGATGGCGCGGCAATGATCGCTCACGTGCAGCCAGTCGCGGATCTGCAGGCCGTCGCCGTAGATCGGCAGCGCGCGTCCCTCCAGCATGTTGAGAATGCACAGCGGCAGGAGCTTCTCCGGAAACTGGTACGGCCCGTAGTTGTTGGAGCAGTTGCTGATGGTGCAGGACAGGCCGTAGGTGCGGCTGTAGGCCCTTACCAGGTGATCGGCCGCGGCCTTACTGGCGGCGTACGGGGAGTTGGGTGCGTAAGGGGTGCTCTCGGTGAACCCCGCCTCGCCATGCTCCAGCGAGCCATACACCTCATCGGTCGAGACGTGGTGAAAACGGCAGGAGTTAAGCGCGTCAGGCGTGTTCCAGGCGAGGCGCGCGGCCTCGAGCAGCACCTGCGTGCCCAGCACGTTGGTCTTAAGGAAGCTCGCCGGATCCTCGATCGAGCGGTCCACGTGCGACTCGGCGGCGAAGTTCACGATGGTGTCGATGCGCTCGTCGTTAAGGAGAGTCGCGAGCAGGGGGCCATCGCCGATATCCCCGCGCACGAAGCGCAGCGCGCCGCGGGTTTCGAGCGCGGCGATGCTGGCGAGGTTGCCGGCGTAGGTCAGGGCATCCAGTACGACCAGGCGCTCGGACGGGTGCGCCTGCGCCCAGTAGTGGCAGAAGTTGGCGCCGATAAAGCCCGCGCCACCGGTCACGAGGAGTTTTCTCACGCGAGCTCCCCGAGTGTCGCGCGCAGCGCAACGCGCCAGTGCGGCGCCGTGATGCCGAGGAGCTTTTCCGTGGCGCGCTTGTCGAGCACGCTGTAGGGGGGGCGCGCCGCCGCGCTCGCGTAGTCTTCGCTGCCGATGGGCGTAATGGTGGGCGCGGCGCCGAGGAGCTTAAGTTCCACCGCGATCTCAGCCGTGGCGACGGCGAAGTCGTACCAGCTCGCGACCCCCGAATTGCACCAGTGCCAAAGCCCCGCAGCCCGGCGCGCGCTTATGGACCACAGGATCTGCGCCAGTCCCGCCGCCGCAGTCGGCACGCCGAGCTGATCGGCGACGATCGACAGCTGCTGACGGTGAGCCATGAGGGCGAGCATCCGGGCGGCGAAGCCGGCGTGCGCGCTGTAGAGCCACGAGGCGCGCACCACGGTCGAGGCCTGCGGCAATTCCCGCAGCACCGCGATCTCGCCCTCGAGCTTGGTGCGGCCGTAGACGCTCAAGGGGTTAGGTTTGGCGGTTGTGTCGTACGGCCGGGCTTGCCCACCGTCGAACACGTAGTCGGTGGAAACATGCGTCAGCCATGCGCCCGCGCGGGCGCAGGCCCCCGCCAGCACCTCAGGTCCCTGGGAGTTGGCGCGTTGCGCCGCCTCAGGCAAGCGCTCCGCCTCGTCCACCGCGGTGAAGGCGGCGGCATTCAGCACCAGGTCCGGCGCAAATTCCCGCCACACCCTGCCAACCGCGGCAGGGTCTGCGATGTCGAGCTCGACGTGAGTGACGGATTTGAGCCGCGTCCCCGGGGGCGCCGCCGCGATGAGGGCTTTGCCAAGCTGGCCGCCGGCGCCGGTGATCAGCACCCGCGGGGACGTCTCCTTCACGGAAAGCTCTCCGCCCGGGCGAGCAGCGCCCCATTTCGATCCTTGTCGGACAACAGCGGCGTGGCGCCGGCAGCCAGCGGCCAGCGGATGCCCAGTGCCGGATCGTTCCACGCGAGGGTGTGCTCGCAGTCGCGCGACCAGAAATCGGTGACCTTGTATTGCACGCGGGTGTCGTCGAGGAGCGCGAGGAAGCCGTGGGCGTAGCCGCCCGGCACCCACAGCGATTGTGCACGCGTGGCGTCGAGGCTCACGGACAGGCTTTGCCCGAACGTGGCCGAGGAACGCCGCAGGTCAACCACGACGTCGAAGACCGCCCCGGCGAGCACCCGCACGAGCTTTCCCTGGGTGTGCGGGATCTGGTAATGCAGCCCGCGCAGCACCAGGGCCTTCGAGACACTGACGTTTTCCTGTACGAAACGCGCTGTGACGCCGGCGGCGGTGAAGGCGCGCTCGTTCCAGCTCTCGAAGAACGCGCCGCGCGGATCCTCGAACCGCTGGTGCTCGATGAGCACCACGCCGGCAAGCGCGAGCGGCACCGCGCGCATCAGAACACCCGCTCGTTCAGCACGCTCTCGAGGTATTCGCCGTAGCCGGTGCGCTTGAGCCCATCCGCGAGCCGCTGCAGCTGCGCCCGGTCGATGAGGCCCTGCCTGAAGGCGATCTCCTCCGGACAGCACACCTTCAGGCCCTGCCGCGACTCGATGGTCTCCACGAAGTTGGCGGCCTGCAGGAGCGAGGCGTGCGTGCCGGTGTCGAGCCAGGCGACACCACGGCCGAGCACCTCGACGTGCAGCGCGCCGCTTTGCAGGTAGGCGCGATTGACGTCGGTGATCTCCAGTTCGCCGCGGGCCGAGGGCTTGAGCGCCTGCGCAATTTTCGTGCAGCGCTCATCGTAAAAGTACAGACCCGTGACCGCGTAGTGGGAGCGCGGCGCGGCGGGTTTCTCCTCGAGCCCCACCGCCTTGCCGCTGCTGTCGAACTCCACGACCCCATAGCGCTCCGGATCGCGCACGTAGTAGGCGAACACGGTCGCGCCCGCGGGGCGCGCCGCGGCGGCGCGCAGCTGCTCGGGCAGCCCGTGTCCGTAGAACAGGTTGTCGCCGAGCACCAGACACACCGGCTCCCCGTGCATGAAGTCCGCCGCGATAATGAGCGCCTGGGCAATGCCACGCGGTTCGGGCTGGACGGCAAAGCTCATGCGGATGCCCCACTGCGAGCCATCACCGAGCAGGCGCTGGAACAGCGGAGCATCGTCGGGCGTGGAAATGAGCAGGATGTCGCGGATGCCGGCCATCATGAGGGTGGCGAGCGGGTAGTAGACGAGCGGCTTGTCGTATAGGGGCAGGAGCTGCTTCGACACCGCCCGCGTGACCGGGTAAAGCCGCGTGCCCGAGCCGCCGGCGAGTACGATGCCCTTACGTATCATGGAGCTGCGCATCGTAACACCGCCCGCGCCGAAGTAATTCGTGAACGGCGCACGCCCTGTTGGGGTTGATATCCGTACACTGCAGCCGCCATGAAGCCGTTCGCCGCATTTTTGTGCACCGTGGCCTTAAGCGCCGGTCTGGCGCTTGCCGTCACGCCGGCGCGCATGCGGGCATGCTCGCCCCCGGCTGTCCCGCACCCGGATGCGCCGGGTATTAAATCCCCGGCCAGCTCATTCGCACCTCATGCGCGACGCCACGCGTATGGAACGCCAATTCAGGCGCCGATCCTCAAGCGACACACGCGCGCACGGGCGCGACATCCCGCGCCGCCGCGCTCACCCGGGCCTCAGTGAGCCGCACCCTGCGGCTGTTTCCAGGACACCAGGTCCCCGACCCCGAGCGCTAGTTTCTGCGCCTCGCCGCCGCGCAGTTCCACGACCGCGCGCACCGGCGCATCTGAGCTCAGGGTATCCAGGGTCAGCGGCCGCGCGCGCGGGGTGATCTTGCTGATGCGTCCCGCGGCGTCGACGAACAGCATGTCGAGCTCGATATAGGTGTTCTTCATCCACATGCGCTCGATGCGCGGCGGAGTGAGCGGAAACACCATCCCGGAGCTCTCCGGCAGGTCGCTCACGAACATCAGCCCCTGCTCGGCGCGCTCCGGGGTGTCTGCAATCCATACATCGAAGCGATAGGTGTGCGATCCGTGCGCCGCGTCGCGATGGACAATCGCGAGCGTCGCGCGCGGGAAGCTCGCGAGGTCCTGCAACGGCGCGGACTGGGCGCGGCACGGCATCGTGGCCGCGGCGAGCCACGCGCTTGAGGCGATGGCAAGCGGCAGCAGGCGCGCAGCGCGAGCGGGTCTTGATCCGGACATGGGCTTCCTAGCGGGGTTCATCGGCAAATGCCACCAGGCCTGCAAAATCAAAGCGGCTCACCATGATGCGTGCGCTGTTGTCGAGCGTGCTGGCCGGGTCCACGCAAAATCCGCGCGCCACCACCCGATAGGTGCGTACTGCGCCGCCGAGGGCGCCGACGCGCTCCTGCGAGAGTGTATCCACCGTGCAGCGATCATCGCCGCGCGTGGCGAAGAGCCGCTCTTCGCCCTCGAATATGACCGTGAGGTTGGTGGGCAGTTCGTGGCCGGCGCGACCTTCGCGTACCGCCTCGACACCAAACACCAGCCGGGTGCGCCGCCCGTCCGCGTGCTGGGGTCCTGCGAAGATGATCCGCAGCCCGCTGCCGCCCGGACGCGGCCCGCCCTCGCATTCGAGTTCCGCATTGCGCCAGGCGAGATCCAGATCCAGCGCGCCACGGATGCGAGCGCGCAGATAACCGTTGCCGCTGGGGAGGCAGCCGTGCGGGACACCCACCGCAGCAGCAGCAGCCGGCTCGGGCCCGGCAAACGCGTCCGCCCCGAGGGCAGCGGACATCGCCAGCAGGCACAGGACAAGAGTCAGGCGCGAGGCCGGGACGGTCGCAGTCTGGGCGGTGAGTATTGGTGGCCCCATGTGGGCCGCCATCCTAGCCCGAAACGCGGGCCCAAAAAAAATCGGCCCCCGTGAGGGGGCCGATCAATCAACACGAGTCGTTGATCAGGTATCGATCAGAACGTGTAGGTCCCGCCGACGTTGAAGAACCGGCCAACCGCACCCGCCTGGTGCATGGCCGGGTTGTACGGGAGGTTCCCCGCAGCACCGTAGGTCGTCAGATCGGGCGGCGGATCGGTGCCGAGCAGGTTCAGGACCGAGCCGTGCACGCTGAAGTTCTTCGTGAACGCGTACTGTGCGTAGAGGTCGACATCCGTGAACGAATGCACTTCGCAGTACTTGTTCAGGAGGTCCTGACTCGGGGTGCCGCCAAATCGGCCGCCGAAAACGCCGCCAAAGATCATGGCCGTTGCGCAGTCGGGCTCACCGTTGGTCGGATCCGTCAGGTTAAACCGGCCCACGTAGTTCACCGTCGCCGTCACATTCCAGGGGCCCAGATCCCACGCCAGTGAGGCCACGGCGCGCAACTTCGGGTTGCCCGTGTCGCCGGAGATGATCGACGGGCCGTGCGAGCCCGCGAGATCGAACGACGTCGTCACGCCGGGGTTAGTCCCATTCGGCAGGCCGAAGATGTAATGGAACATGTACGAGGCGTTCAACTGCGCCGTGAGCCGGCCCGCCCCACCGATATTGAACTTGCTGAGCAGGTCGAGATCCAGTCCATTTACATGCGTCTGAGTCAGGTTGTAGTACGGGAATGCCTGGTACAGGACCGGCCCTGGGGCCGGGGTCAGCTTATCCGTATTACAAACGTTGTTGGCGGTGCAGAAGGGCAGCAGGATCTGCGCGCCGTACGTGATCGGGAACAGAGCCGGGTTGCCGCCGAGGAACAGCACTGTCGTGCCGGCCTGGATGTCCTGGTTGATCTTGATATCCCAGTAGTCGATGGAAATGCTGGTCTGATCGAAGGGCTGGAAAATCAACCCGGCGGTCCAGTTCGTCGACTTTTCAGGCTGCAGTGTGGGGCTGGAGACAGCCAATCCAGCGAGTCCAAGGTTGCACTGGCTCGGGAAGTTGCCCGCCGCTTGGGGATTGGCGGGGTTCGGACACAGATTGGCGTCGTTGAACGGCGCACCGCCGAAAGCGGCCGCCGACGAACCAGCCTCCGCCGGGTTCGGTGCACGGAAGCCCTTACCGTAGGTGCCACGGAACGTGACCAGCTTGATCGGCGAGTACTTGATGCCGACTTTCGGCGTCTCTGAGTTGCCGTACTGGTTGTAACGGTCGTAACGACCCGCGACGTCGAGCTCGAAGCCCTTGAACACAGGAGCCACGAACTCGATGTACCCGTTGGTGTTGGTCTGGCCTCCGAGTACGTAGGCGGAGTTGACCTGCGCCTGCAGGCCGGACGAACCCCCGTACGCCGCGAGCGAGTTCTTGTACAGATGGTTCATGCCGGCACCCAGAGCGACCGACAGTGCTCCACCGGGGAGCTGCGCCAGCTCCCGGGTGCCGTGGAGGTCAGCCACCTGCATGGTGTTGGTGTCCTTGACTTCCGTCTCAGGCGCGAAGGCCGCCGCCATCTGCGGATAGGTCGCGGTCACGAAGTTGAAGGTGCCAGTGGCCGCCGTCGCCGCCAGCGCCACACGGTCGGTCGCGCCCGTGGTCTTCTGGTTCAGGCTCGCGTACATCCAGCCCAGGGTGCCGTCGATGTCCCAGCCGGCCGCGCTGCCGCGGAGCTCGCCGAAGAACCGATAGGTGTTGGCGACAAACTGAGTCGTCGGAGAACGGCCGAGGAAGTCGGAGATGAGCCTTGCGGGGTCGCAGTTTGGGGGTGCGCTTGGGACTCCGCCGGCGGTGCACGTGGTGAACGGATTGTTCACCGCACCGAAGGGCAGCACGGTGCGCGGGACGTTTACGGCGAAGGGAGGAACACCGGGGCCGTAGCCGAACGACGTGCGAGGCGATCCAGATACGAGGGTCTGGCGGCCGCCCTGCACCTGCTCCGCTTCGCTGCGGAACAGCGATGCGGTCCCAATCGCCTGCCAGTCGCCGCCCAGGTTCTTGGTGAAGCGTCCCAGGGCGTCGAGGTTGGCGGTCTCCGGCTGGATTTGGTCATCGCCCTGCCAAACGCACCCATTCGCAACAAACGTTGCGTAATCCTTGCAAGCCTTTGTATTGAGGAAGACGGTACTCGCGTCGAATGCGTTAGTTGTGGGATCGAGAACGTAACCGCCCGGGATTGCCGGACGCTGATTACCACCGGCGAGATCGTTCGCGCCGTTACGCGTGTCGAAACCACCGTAAGGGGTCCAGTCGAGGTTGGTCCAGAATCCGTGGCGATTGCTCACCAGGATGCGGTCCTGGTGGCGGAATTCCACCGCGAGGAACCCGTTATAGCCGTCAGAGCCCAGGTCCCCAAGACCCCAGATCCCGGCCAGGTGCTCGGTCGTGCCGTCTTGCTTGCTAGTGCTGCCGGCGTCGGCGGTGATGCTCGCGCCGGTGAAGGTCTTCTTCAGCACGACGTTGACCACGCCCGCGACCGCATCCGAGCCGTATTCGGCCGAAGCGCCGTCCTTCAATACGTCGATGCGCTCGATCACGTTGAAAGGGATCGAGCTGACGTCAACGAAGTTGCGCTGGCTGTCATCGGACAGCGGGTAGGGAATCATGCGCTGGCTGTCGACCAGCGTCAGCGTGCCGCCGACCGTGAGGCCGCGCAGCGCGATACCTGAGCCGCCGCCGGCGAAGGCGAAGTTGAAACTCTGTGACAGCGTGCCCTGTCCGTTTGCGGACAGGTTGCGCAACACGTCGGAAACGCTGGTGTAGCCTGACTGCTGCAGATCGTCTGCGGTCATCACCTGCACGGGGCTCGGCGTCTCGAAGTCGGTACGCTTGATGATGGAGCCGGTGACGACCACCGTCTGCAATGTCTGCTCCGATGTAGCCTGTGCCTGCTCTTGTGCATGCACGGCAATCGCGCCAGTGGCGACTGTCACCGCGCACACCGCGAGCGCGCGTCGGATCGAGCGCGCGATACCTGTGTGTCGAGTCATTGATAACTCCCGCATTGAAACCTTGAACGTTTTGATACTTCCCCCACAGATCCCGCTGCCGAAACTTGAGCTCGGCTGAGCCTGCAGTTAGGCCGATACTAAGATAGCTGTGAGAATGTGTGGTTGCTTAAAAACCACATTTTGGAGGCACCGTTCGGCGAAACGCCTGATCACCGGGACGAACTGCCTGGCCGCAGCGGTGAACTGCCCAACGTCGTGTGTCCCGGCCGCTACACTCGCAGTGCACGCCGGGAACGGATTGATCAGCGCTGCGAGGTTGCTGTCACGCACCCGGCTCGACGAGCAACGCCTTGGCGAGCCGTGTGTGCATCCGCACCACACCGCGGGCGGCGTGCATGAGGAGGGTCAGGACCAGGATCCCGGCGACGAAGAGCAGCGCCGACCCTAAAACCAGGTGGTCGCCGAGGAATTCGGTGTATCCGAGGTGAACGTGGTTCTGCCAGTCCCATCCAAACCACCCGAGGTACTCCGCGCCCAGGGCAAAGGGCGTCAGCGCGAGGCTGATGCCTACGGAGAGGCCCGTGACCGCCACCGTGAAGTAGATGATGCCGAGGGGGAGCATGAGCAGCAGGTACAGGATCGTGGTCCAGGTCCGGGATTCCTTCAGCATGTCGATGATGCGGGTCCACCAGGCCCCCGGAGGCCCGGGATGCACCGGTCGGCGCGGCATGCGTTCCCCGGAAATGGCTTCCAGGAGACGCCCTTCGCCCAAGGAGATGACGCGCGCCATGCCGATGAACGCAAGGAAGAACGGCACGCCAATGATGAGCACCGCAAGGCCGATGGACAGGGACAGCCCGGTCACCGCGAAGGTGAAGTACAGCACGCCCGTCGCGAGCGTCAGCAGCATGAAGAAGAGCGACAGGTAGGCCCGCGGATCGAGGAACACACCGAAAAACCTCGCCCACGCGCCGGTGTGCGTGCTCGGGCGCTGCGGCGTCCTGAGCGCCTTGCTGACCTGCGCGTCCGTAGCGCGATAGGCCGCAGCGACCTCGTCCGGGGCACCGTAGGTGCTGGCGATTAACTCGAGCACGTCGGCTTCGGATTTCTGCGGATGCGCTGCGAGCTCCGCGCGCAGGTATTCCTCAGAATCGTACAGCGCGTCCTGGATGAGCGCCGGATCCTCGCCGTCGAGTGCGCTGCGCAGCTGTTTCAGGTACTCATCGATCGAGCGGGGCGCATGGGCGCTCATACTTCTGTTCCTTCAATAAAACGATCCACAAAACCACGGGTCTGCCGCCAGATGTCACTCCACTGGCGCAGCACGGCCCGTCCGTCATCGGTGATGCGGTAATAACGCCGCGGGGGTCCGGAGTAAGAGGGCACGACGCGGCTGGTCAGGAGCCCGCCGGCGGCCAGGGCACGCAACACCGGGTAGACGGTGCCCTCCTTAAATAGAGCCTCGCCCTCATTCGCCTTCTGCAGGCGCTTAGCGATCTCGTATCCGTAGAGATCTTCAGTCGTACGGTCGAGGACGGCGAGCAGGACCAGAGCCACGAGACCCGAATTCAGGTCTTTCTGGAATTTGCGTGCGTGGGTATCGTCCATGGGCTAGTATTATTATATTACTAATACTATGTGTCAACCATTATTAAGAATTCGAGGTAGCGTGGCTGAGGGGCCTGGGTGGCTTCAGAGGCTCTGCAGCGGGCTGGATGAACGGGAACCGCGGGCTGCTAGACTCCGGCTTAACCTTCTCCAGGACACTTAATGAGAAATTCGCTCCTCGAAGTCACTCCTGTAATCCCCGCGAGCCTGTCGCGCCTGCCCGAGCTGGCCGGCAACCTCTTTTTCAGCTGGCATCGTCCGACCCGGGCGCTGTTCGAGGACCTGGACCCGGAGCTGTGGAAGCAGTCCGGCGGCAACCCGCGCCTCATGCTGCGCAGCGTTGATCAGGGCAATCTCGAGCGCTGCGCCCGGGACGAGGCCTACCTCGGCCGCTACCAGCAGGAACTGCACACGCTGGATGCGTATGTCGGCGTGGGCGCACCGGCGGCACAGGAGCCCCTGGTTGCTTATTTCTGCGCCGAGTACGGCTTCCACGAGAGCTTCCCCATCTACTCCGGTGGCCTCGGGGTGCTCGCCGGCGACTACTGCAAGGCGGCGAGCGATGAGCGCGCGAATTTCGTCGCCGTGGGACTGCTCTACGAGCAGGGCTACTTCACCCAGACGGTCGACAACGACGGCATCCAGCAGGCGGAGTATCGCGAGCGGGATCCGCGCGACCTGCCGGTGGAACCGGCGCGCAACGCACGCGGCGAGTGGTTCAAGGTGTCGGTGCGCATCGCCGGGCGCGAGGTCGTGGCGCGGGTCTGGAAGGCGCAGGTCGGGCGCGTGCCGGTGTACCTGCTCGATACCAACTGCGAGGAAAACGCGCCGGCCGATCGGGATATCACCCACCGGCTTTATGGCGGCGATGAATCCACCCGCGTGCGCCAGGAGATGATCCTCGGCATCTGCGGCGTGCGCGCGCTGCGGGCCCTCGGCGTGCAACCTGCCGTTTGGCACCTGAACGAGGGTCACGCGGCGTTTCTCATTCTCGAGCTGCTGCGCGAGCACCTGGCCCAGGGGCTCGGGTTTGATGCGGCGCTGGAGGCGGTGGCGGCGGGCTGCGTGTTCACGACCCATACGCCGGTCGCGGCCGGTCACGACGCCTTCGGGCCGGAGCTGATGGTCGGACACTTTGCTGACTTCATCCGCGAGCTGGGATTGAGTGTTGAACGCTTCCTCGAGCTCGGCCGCGCACCGTCCGCGCCCGGAATGTTCAACATGACGCGCCTGGCACTCAAGGGCACGCGCCACGTGAACGGCGTAAGCCGCATCCATGGCGCGGTCTCGGCGCGCCTGTGCGCGGATCAGTGGCCGGAGGTGCGACCCGAGGACAACCCGGTTGGTTTCGTCACCAACGGCGTGCACGTGCCGACCTTCCTGCATCAGCGCTGGGCGGATTTTTTCGACCGCGAACTCGGGCGCGCGTGGCGCGACAAGCTGCGTGATCCTGAGTTCTGGCATGCGCTCGAGCACGTCCCCGACGAGCGCTATTGGAGCACCTCCCAGGACGTCAAGTCGCGCATGCTCGCGAGCGTGCGCGAGCGGCTGCAGCGCGAGTACGCCCGCAAGGGCTTAAGTCCCGCACAGCTGCGCCACGTGACGCGTTACCTCGATCCGCAGCGACCGGGCGTGCTCACCATCGGCTTTGCGCGGCGCTTTGCCACCTACAAGCGCGCCACCCTGCTGTTTCGTGACCGCGAGCGCCTGGCGCGCCTGGTCAATAACCCCGAACGTCCGGTCGTGCTCCTGTTCGCGGGTAAGGCACACCCGGCGGACGAGCCGGGCAAGGGCGGCCTGCGCGAAATCCGCCAGCTGATGATGGATCAGCAGTTCCAGGGGCGCGTCATTTTCCTGGAGGACTACGACCTGCAGCTGGCGCGCAGTCTCGTGTCCGGGGTCGACGTGTGGCTCAACACGCCCATCGCGCCGCTCGAGGCGAGCGGCACCTCCGGCATCAAGGCGGCGATCAACGGCCGCCTGAATCTTTCCATTCTCGATGGCTGGTGGGCGGAAGGCTGGACGCAGGACAACGGCTGGGGCATCCCGCCGGCGAGCGTGCAGGATCCGGAGCGCCGTGACGCCCTCGAGGCGGAGCTGCTCCTCGGGGCTCTCGAGGAAGAGGTGCTGCCGCTCTACTACGACCAGGATGAAAGCGGCGTCCCGCTCGCCTGGGTGGCGCGCAGCAAGCGCGCGATGATGAGCGTCATTCCCGCTTTCAACATGCGCCGGGTGCTCTTTGACTACACCCAGGGGTTGTACCAGCCGGCGGCCGGGCACTCCCGGCGGCTGGCCGCGGAAGGCTTCACCGGGGCGCGGGCCCTGGCCGAGTGGAAGCAGCGCATTCGGGCGGCATGGCCGCGGGTGAGCGTGCGCCCGCTCACCGATGCGGCCCGGGAGCTGCCACGCGGTGAGCGCCTGCGGCTGCGCGTCGCCAGCCACCTGAACGGCCTGTCGCCCTCGGACGTGCGGGTGCAATTCCTCGCGCAGCGCCTGCTGCCGGCGGCGGACCTGGCGCCGCCGGCGCTGTCCTCCTTCGATCACGCCCCGCGCGACGGCCTGTGGCAGGAGACCCTCACCCCGACCGGCGAACACGACGCCGACGGCGCGGCGATTTTCGCCCTCGACGTCGAGCCGCAGGAGTGCGGGCAGTTTCGTACCGAGGTGCGGGTCTATCCCTGGCACGAGCTGCTGTCCCACCCTTACGAACTCGGCCTGATGAAATGGCTTTGAGATAATGTAGTCACCCTCATGCCGCGCCAGCCCGCCCGAGCCTCCTCCGGACGCTATGTCAGTCGCCTGACCGGGGGCGCGCTCGCCATCATCATGGCCGGCGGGCGCGGCGAGCGGCTGCGGGATCTCACCGCGCATCGCTGCAAGCCCGCGACGCCCTTCGGCGGCAAGTTCCGCATTATCGATTTCGTGCTGTCCAACTGCGTGAACTCGGGCATCCGCCAGATTTCGATCCTCACGCAGTACAAGGCGCAGTCGCTGATCCAGCACGTGCAGCACGGCTGGAGTTACCTGCGCGGCGAATTCGGCGAATTCATCGAGGTGGTGCCGGCCCAGCAGCAGCTCGGGCCCGCCTGGTACCGCGGCACGGCCGACGCCGTGCACCAGAACATCGACCTCATCGCCGCCCACCGGCCCAAGCACGTGCTGGTGCTCGCCGGCGACCATATCTACAAGATGGACTACGGTCCGATGATCGCCTACCACGTGGAAAAGGGCGCTGACGTGACCGTGGGCGTGGTGGAACTGCCGGCCGTGGAATCGCGCCACTACGGCGTGCTCACGGCCACCGAGTGGAATCGGGTCACCAAGTTCACCGAGAAACCGGCGGCCCCGGACACCCTGCCGACGCGTCCTGGCTCGATCCTCGCCTCCATGGGCATCTACGTCTTCAACATGCGCCTGCTGGAGAGCGTGCTCGCCGAGGATGCGGCGCGCGATACATCCGAACATGACTTCGGCAAGGACGTCCTGCCCGCCGCCATCGCCGCCGGCCGCCAGGTATTCGCCTACCCGTTCCAGGACGTGCAGACGCGGGCGCAGAACTACTGGCGCGACGTCGGCACCGTGGATGCCTACTACGACGCCAACATCGAACTGGTGCACGTCAAGCCGGAACTGAACATCTACGATGAGGATTGGCCGATCTGGACCTACCAGGTGCAGCAGCCGCCGGCGAAATTCATCCTCGATGAGGACGGCCGCCGCGGCACCGCCATCAACTCCATGGTCTCCGGCGGCTGCATCATTTCCGGCGCGGTGGTGCGCGAGTCGCTGTTGTTCTCGAACGTCAGGGTCGAGGAGCGCACCAGCATCCAGCGTTCCATGGTCCTGCCGAACGCGGCGATCGGCCGCGGCTGCACCATCACCCGCGCGATCATCGACGAGGGCTGCGAAGTTCCGGAAGGCACGACCATTGGTGTCGATCGCGAAGCCGATACGCGCCGCTTTCACGTCACCGACAACGGCGTGGTGCTCGTCACTCCGGACATGCTGCGCCACCCGCGCGGGACCTAGGGCATGCGGAAGCAGCCGCGCACCGCCGCAGCCGGCCAAAGTCACGCCTTTGGCCGGCGGAAACGGAGCTACTGTCCGCCGAAATCGCTTCCTGCGATTTCGGCCGATGGACGATAGCGTGGCGGATCCGGCGCGCCTGCCCGTCGTTCTGCTGTGGCACATGCACCAGCCGCAGTACCGCGATGCCTTGAGCGGCCAGTACGTCCTGCCGTGGACCTACCTGCACGCCATCAAGGACTACACCGACATGGCGGCCCACCTCGAGGACAACCCCGCGGCGCGCGCGGTGGTGAACTTCACGCCCGTGCTCATCGAGCAGCTCGAGCAGATCGCAGCGGGGGTGGAAGCGCACTTGACTCTGGGTGTGCCGCTGGCGGATCCGGTGCTCGCGCTCCTGAGTTCCGCGCCGGTGCCCGCCGCTGCGGCGCCGCGCCTGCAACTGCTGCGCGCCTGCCTGCGGGCGCAGCGCGTGACCATGATCGAGCGCTTCCCGGCGTACGCCGAGCTCGTGGAGCTTGCCGGGGTCCTTGGCACTCCCGAGCGCATCGCCTATGCGTCCGATGACTACCTGCACGATCTGGCCGTGTGGTACCACCTCGCCTGGCTCGGGGAAACCGTGCGGCGGCGTTCGCCGCTCGCGGATACACTGGCGCAGCGGGGTCGGGATTTCAGCGCCGCCGAGCGTCGCGAGCTCCTCACGCTCATCGGCGCACTGGTGCGCGACGTCATACCGCGCTACCGGCGCCTCGCGGCGGGCGGCCAGTGCGAGCTGTCGGTGACCCCCTACGCCCACCCGATCATCCCGTTGCTCATTGATTTCGGCAGCGCGCGCGAAGCGCTTCCCGCGACGCCGTTGCCCGCGCATCCGGAGTATCAGGGCGGCGCGGAGCGCGCGGCGTGGCACATGGCGGAAGCGGTGCGGGTCTTTACGCGCGCCTTTGGCGAGCGCCCGGTGGGCTGCTGGCCGGCGGAAGGCGCGATCAGCAACGCGACCCTTGATCTCATCGCCGCGCACGACTTTGCGTGGGCCGCGAGCGGGGAGGGGGTGCTGCGTGGCAGTCTCGAGAGCGCGGGCCAGGCCGCCGCCGGACCCCTCGCGGCGGATCGCCCCTACCGCTTCGCGAACACCAAGCTCAATTGTTTTTTCCGCAACGACGAGCTGTCGGATCGCATCGGCTTCACCTACGCGACCTGGCATGGCGATGACGCAGCCCACAACCTGGTCAACGAACTCACGCGGCTTGCCGATCTGTATGCGGGCGGTGGGCATGCGGTGCTCATCGCGCTGGATGGCGAAAATGCCTGGGACCATTACCCGTTCAACGGCTACTACTTCCTGCGCGCGCTGTACGAGCAGCTCAGCGGCCACCCGCGGCTCGAGCTCACCACGCTGAAGGAGTGCGGCGCGCGCGGCTTAAAGCCGCTGCCGCTGGCGAGGGTGCGGGCCGGCAGCTGGGTGCACGGGACGCTCGCGACCTGGATGGGCGATGCGGACAAGAATCGCGCCTGGGACCTGCTGTGTGATGCGAAGCAGGCGTTCGATCAGGTGATGCGCGGCACGACACTCGAGCCGCAAGCGCGCGCCGCCGCGGGACGACAGCTCGCGCTGTGCGAGAGCTCGGACTGGTTCTGGTGGTTCGGCGACTACAACCCGGCGGCGGCCGTGAGCCAGTTCGACGAGTTGTACCGGCGGCAACTGGCCGCGCTCTACGCGCGGCTGAACCTGCCGGCACCGGCGGCGCTCGCGCAGCCACTTGCCACAGGCGGTGGCAGCCCCGAGCACGGCGGCGCCATGCGCCGCGCTTCGTGAGCGGTTCGCGATTGCCGGTGTTCGACCGCCGCCGTGCGGGCGTCCTCCTGCCGCTGTCGGCGCTCGATGTACCCTTGGGTCAGGGCGGCCGCGACTTCATTGACTGGCTCGCCGCGGCGGGTTTCAGCGTCTGGCAGATCCTGCCCGTGGGGCCGGCCGGCAGCGATGGCTCGCCCTACTGGGTGTCTTCTGATCACGCCGGCAACCCCGCCTTCATCGATCCGGGGCAGCCGCCGGATCTCGCCGCGCCGTCGCTGCGGGAGTTTCTCGCCGACTCTGGTTCGTGGCTGCAGGATTTCGCGCTGTTTACCGCGCTCACGCGCGCGCACGGTGGGGCGCCGTTCTGGCAGTGGCCCGCGCCGCTGCGCGAGCGTGAGCCGCTCGCGCTTGCCGGGGCGCGCAGCGAGCTGGCCGCGGCTTGCACGCACATCGAGCGCGAGCAGTACACCTTTGAGGTGCAGTGGCGGGGGCTGCGTGAGCACGCGCGCTCGCGCGGCGTGCGCCTCTTTGGCGATCTGCCCTTCTACGTCGCGCCGTCCTCGGCCGAAGTGTGGACACACCGGCGGCTGTTTCAGCTCACCGCGAGCGGCGAGCCGGCCGCGGTCGCGGGTGTGCCGCCGGATTATTTCGCAGCGCTCGGACAGCTGTGGGGCAACCCGCTGTACGACTGGCAGGCCATGGAGCGGGAGGGTTTCCGCTGGTGGATCGCACGCGTGGAGGCTGCGCTGGCGCGTTTCGATCTTTTGCGCCTGGACCATTTCCGCGCACTCAGCGCGCACTGGGCGGTGCCCGCCACCGCGCCCGACGCGCGCGCCGGCGCCTGGCACAGCACACCCGGGGAGGCGCTCTTGAAGCGCCTCGCGCGACGCTTCCGCGACCTGCCGCTGGTGGCGGAAGACCTGGGCCTGATCACCCCGGATGTCGTGGCGCTGCAGCGCGAGTTCGCGCTCCCCGGCATGCGGGTGTTGCAGTTTGCCTTCGACGGTGAGCCGGCCAACCCGCACCTGCCGCATCTGCACGCGCGCGAGAGCGTGGTCTACACCGGTACGCACGACAACGACACCGCGCGCGGCTGGTACTCAGGACTCGACGGCGCCACCGCCGCTCGGGCGGCGGCCCAGCTGGGCGTGGGCGAACACCCGGATGATGTGCCCGGCGCACTGCTGCGTGCCGCGCTTGGCTCGCAGGCACGGCTTGCCATTGTGCCGGTACAGGACCTGCTGGGCCTGGGCTCCGCGGCGCGCCTCAACACCCCGGGCACGACACACGGGAACTGGAGCTGGCGCCTGCCGCATGGGGCGCTGAGCGCGGAACTTGCGCGCGACTACGCGCGTCTCAACAGCACTTTCGGCCGCGGCTGAACTGGTAAGGTCCTCAAGCAATGCCCAGACACCTCACGAGAATCACAGCCGGATTCGTCCTGGCTCTTGCCCTTGCCGGCTGCGCGCTGCGGCCGCATTTCGAAACGCCGCAGCTGTCGCTCATCGGTGTGCAGGTCGTGAGTTCGGAGCTGTGGCAGCAGCGCCTGAAAGTGCGCCTGCGGGTGCAGAACCCCAACGCCGTCGCGCTGTCGGTCACGGGCATCGAATACACCCTCGACATCGCCGGCCAGCAGGTCGCGAGCGGCGTGTCGGATGCGAGCTTCGTCGTGCCCGCGCTCGGGGAGGCGCAGTTCGACACCAACCTCACGACCAACATGGTGGGCGCGCTGCTGCAGCTCGTCGGCCGCGGCCCCGATACGCTCGCCAATGGCGTCGACTACCGCCTCGCGGGGAAGATCTCGCTCGCGTCGGGGTGGATGCGTTCGGTGCCGTTCGACGAGCGCGGCAACTTCAAGCCGCAATGAGCCGCGCGTAAAGCGCTTCGTAGAGCGCGCCCTGCCGGTCCCAGGAAAAATCGCGTTGCATGCCGTTGGCCCGCAGGCGCGCCCGGTGCACCGGATCCGCATACAGGTCGAGCACGGTGTTCAGCGCCCATTCCAGCGCCGGGCCATCGAAGTCGTTGAACACCACGCCGGTCCCGGTGCCGGTGTCGCGGTCGTAGTGCTCGACCGAATCCGCAAGCCCACCCGTGCGCCGCACGACCGGGATGGTGCCGTAGCGCAGACTGTACATCTGGTTCAGCCCGCATGGCTCGTAGCGTGAAGGCATGAGGAACAGGTCGCTGGTCGCCTCGATCCAGTGCGCCAGTTCATCGTCGTAGCCCTGGCGGAAAACCACGCGCCCCGGGAAGCGCTGTTCCAGTGTGCTGAAGAACTCCTCA
The DNA here is from genome assembly GCA_963793895.1 of uncultured Gammaproteobacteria bacterium. GTDB lineage: Bacteria > Pseudomonadota > Gammaproteobacteria > Steroidobacterales > Steroidobacteraceae > 13-2-20CM-66-19. The sequence continues at coordinate 1,211,838 of CAWCBV010000002.1, read as the reverse complement.
TACTGCGGCTCCCCGGAGCCTAAGGCGACGAACGCCAGCTCGCGCGCCTCCAGCACCTTCGGCAGCGCCTCGTACATGAGCTCGATGCCTTTCTGCGCCGCGAGTCGGCTGACAATGCCGGCGAGCGGCACCTCGCCGCCGACACTAAATCCCAGGCGCTTCAGGAACACGCGTTTGAGCGCCGCTTTTACCTGCAGGTGCGCCGGATCGAAATGCTGCAGCAGGTAGCGATCATGGCGCGGATCCCATACATCGTAGTCGACACCGTTGAGAATGCCGCTCAGGTCCGCGCCGCGGGCGCGCAGGCTGTCCTGCATGCCCATACCGTACTGATCGGTGGTGATTTCGAGCGCGTGCGTCGGGCTCACGGTGGTAATCGCCTCCGCGTACACGATGCCGTGGCGCAGGGCGTTGATCCGCCCGGCAAGCAGGTCCGGCTGGTGCAGCATCCCGACATCCTTGCCCAGGTCGAGGTCGGCAACCTCGGTGGCGGCGAAGATGCCCTGGTAGCCGATGTTGTGAATGGTGAGCAGCGAGCGCGTGCCGGCAAACAGCGGCTCGCTGGCGTACGAGCTCTTCAGGAACAACGGCGCGAACGCGGCGTGCCAGTCGTGGCAGTGCAGGATCTGTGGCGCCCAGCCTAAGCGCTGGCAGGCCGTGAAGGCCGCGCGCGTAAGGGTGAGGAAGCGCAGGTGCTCGTCAGGATCGCTGGTGTAGAGGCTCTCCCGCGCATACAACTGCGGGCAGTCGATCAGGTACACCGGCGCGGCGCTTCCCGGCAAGCGTCCCTGCAACACCGAAAAAACGTAACGGTGGGACCCAAGCGCCAGGGTGAGCCCCGCTAGCTGCGCGAGCGGCTGCGCGCCTGCCAGGGCGCGATCGATGGAGGCGTAACAGGGCGTGAACAGGCGCGCATCGTGGCCCGCCGCGTGCAGGTGTCTGGTGAGCGCCGCGGCGACATCCGCGAGTCCCCCGGTTTTCGACAACGGGGCAACTTCGGCGGCGAGCAGACAGATTGCGAGCTTGTCGGTCACTAATGGCGTCTCGTGCGGCGCGCTATGATGCGCAGCATGCGCAGGGTCCTGATCGGTCTCATGCTCACCTTGCTGCTGGTGGTATCGGTGAGCATCGGCGTCGTGGTCGCGCGCTGGCCCCTGTACCCGCACCTGTGGCCTTGAGCGCACGCCGGACGCCGCAGTGTAACCGATGGTAGCGAAGCGCAAGAACCGGGTCGTGCATACACACGCCGCGCGCCAACATGCATCCATGAACACTTATACCGACGCTTTTGTGGACAGCCGTGATTTCGCCCGCATCGCGCGCGCGATCCGTTTCATCGAGGAGAACTTCCGCGCGCAACCGCGCCTGGCCACCATCGCGCAATCCGCGCGCCTGTCGGAATTCCATTTCAACCGCCTGTTCCGGCGCTGGGCCGGCATCACGCCCCGACAGTACCTGGCTTACGTGACGCACAGCGCCGCGCGCCGCGAACTGCAAGGCTGCGCCTCGGTGCTCGACGCGGCGTACAGCGTCGGCCTCTCCGGTGCCGGACGACTTCATGACCTGGCGGTGACACTGGAAGCGGTCACGCCCGGGGAACTCAAGGCGGGCGGCGCCGGCGTCGCGATCCGTTACGGATTCAGCGACACGCCCTTTGGACGCGCGCTCCTCGGCAGCACGCCGCGTGGGGTGTGTTCGCTGAGTTTCGTTGCACCCGGCGCCGATGCGGCGGCAGTACCGGCGCTGATGGCCCAGTGGCCCAACGCCCAGCTGCGCCGCGACGATGCCGGGGCGATGGCCTTAAGCGCGCGGATCTGGAACGCGCCGGATGAGCGGGGCGCTGGCGCCCGCGAGCTGCCGCTGCGCCTTACGGTGCAGGGAACCAACTTCCAGCTCAAGGTCTGGCAGGCGCTGCTGCGCCTGGGCGCCGACGGCCCGACCACCTATTCAGCGCTCGCGACAGCGCTGCGCCGCGCGGGGAGTGAGCGCGCCGTGGGGAACGCGGTCGGCGCCAACCCGGTTGCGTGGCTCATTCCCTGTCATAACGTGCTGCGCAAGGACGGCGGACTCGGCGGCTATCACTGGGGTGAGGACCGTAAGCGCGCCATGCTGGCCTGGGCGGCGCTGCGCGAGCGCCGGGCGGTGCCGCGGGCTGTTGCGACGGGACGAACCCTTGTTTCCGGGGGTCTGGCCGGGGCGTCATAATTCAGACATACATTTTAAGTCTTTGATTCTAGTGTTAAATCACACTAACACGAGGGGCGAAAAACCCCGGGCGGTGGTAAACTCTCACTCGTCCACCCGCCGAAAGAATCATGTCCGCCTCGCCTTACAAACAACTCGAACAGGAGTTCAAACGCCTGCATGCCTTTCGCGGAGCGCTGGCGCTCCTGCGTTGGGACGCGGCGGTCATGATGCCGCGGGGCAGCGCCGACGTGCGCGGTGAGCAGGTCGCGGCGCTCGAGACCGAGCACCACGCACTCCTGACCGCGCCGCGCATCACGCGCCTCCTCGACCGTGCCCAGGCCAACACCCAGGGACTGCTCGACTGGCAGGTTGCGAACCTGCGCGAAATGCGCCGCCAGCGCGATCACGCCATCGCCACCCCGGCGACACTCGTGTCGCGGCTTGCGAAGGCCACCTCGCGGGCGGAATCGAAATGGCTCGAGGCGCGCACCCAGGGCAAGTTCGAGGTGTTCGCGCCGCACCTGGAAGAGGTCGTGCACCTGGTGCGCGACAAGGCCGCGCTCCTTGGCCAGGCGCGCAATCTCGCGCCCTATGACGCGCTGGTGGATGAATACAGTCCCGGTCTCACCACCGTCGACATCGATGCGATCTTCCGCGCCTTCTCCAAGCGCCTGCCATCGCTCATCCGCGAGGCGATCGCGCTGCAGGAGACCCGGCCGCTCATGCCGCTCGCGGGCAAGTTCCCCGCCGGCAAGCAGCGCTTGCTGGTCACCGAAGTCATGAAAGCGGTCGGCTTCCCGTTTGATCGCGGGCGGCTGGATGAGAGCGAGCATCCGTTCACCGAAGGGGTGCCGGGGGATATCCGCGTGACCACGCGCTTTGATCCGGAGGATGTTTTCCCGGGACTGCTCGGCGCGCTGCACGAGACCGGGCACGCGATGTACGACCTGGGACTGCCGCAGGAGTGGCGTGACCAGCCCGTCGGGCGTGATCGCGGCATGGCGCTCGAGGAGAGCCAGTCGCTGCTCATCGAGATGATGGTGTGCCGCAGCCGGCCGTTCGTGCGTTACGTGCAGCCGCTGCTCATGAAGCATTTCGGGGTCGGCGGCCCGGAGTGGGACGTGGAAAATGTCTACGGTCACCTGACGCGCGTGCAGCGCGGGCTGATCCGGGTCGATGCCGACGAGCTCACTTATCCGCTGCATATCATGTTGCGCTACGAGCTGGAGCGGCAGCTTTTGTCCGGGGAGCTGGCGGTGCGCAACCTCGCCGAGGCGTGGAACGCCGGCATGGAACAGCGCCTGGGGATCCGCCCGGCCAATGACCTCGACGGCTGCCTGCAGGATGTCCACTGGGCGGTAGGTTCATTCGGTTACTTCCCCTCCTACGCGCTCGGTACCGCGATCGCAGCGCAGTTGTATGAAAGCCTGCGCGAGGGCCTCGAGGCGCTCGACGAGCAGCTCGCGCGCGGGGAGTTCGGCGGCCTGTTCGAATGGCTGCGGACCAACGTGCACGGACTCGGCGCCAAGGTGCCGGTGCAGGAACTGCTGAAAACCGCCACCGGCAAGTCCCTGGGCGCGGCTTCCTTCGTGCGTTACGTCGAGGCCAAGTACCTCGAGAGTGCCGCCAGCAGCGTCGCCGCTTAGAATCCGAAGGTGTGATCCCCGCCACTGCGAAGCCGTCCCGCACGTTGCAGCGCCTCGCGGCCCAGCTGCGCGGCTGCGTCGGCAAGGCCATCGCCGACTACAACATGATCAGCGCCGGGGATCGGGTGATGGTGTGCCTCTCGGGCGGTAAGGATTCGTACACGCTGCTCGACATGCTGCTGTCGCTGCAGCGCAGTGCGCCGCTCGACTTCGAGCTCATCGCGGTCAACCTCGACCAGAAGCAGCCGGGCTTCCCGGCGCACGTCCTGCCCGGTTACCTCGAAGCGGCAGGCGTTGCGTACCACATCCTCGAGCAGGACACCTACAGCGTGGTGAAACGCGTGGTGCCGCAGGGGCGCACGATGTGCGGGCTGTGCTCACGGCTGCGGCGCGGCGCCTTGTACCGGTTTGCGCGCGAATCCGGCATCACCAAGATCGCGCTCGGCCATCACCGCGATGACATCATCGAAACGCTGTTCCTCAACCTGTTCTTCGGCGGGCGGCTGAAGGCCATGGCGCCGAAGCTGCTCTCGGATGACGGCCGGCACATTGTCATACGCCCCTTGAGCTATGTTGCCGAAGCCGACATTGCCCGCTACGCGCGCGGCCGCGGCTTTCCGCTCATTCCGTGCAAGCTGTGCGGCTCGCAGGACAACATGCAGCGCCGGGCGGTGAAAAAAATGCTCGCCGACTGGGAGGCGAGCTTCCCGGGGCGCACCGCGTCGATCTTCTCGGCGCTGCGCAATATCGAAACCGCGCATCTTGCGGACCCGCGGCATTTCGACTTCGCCGGGCTCGACCTGCAACGCGTTGCGACCATGACCGAGGCCGACGAAGAGCTGCTGACCGACGAGCTCGCGAGCGCATGCCCTTGAGCGCCAGCGCGCAGCCCGCGACCCCGCTGCCCAACACGTACTGGGTGGTTCCCGGGCGGGTGCTCGCCGGGGAATACCCCGGGGCACCCGATCGCGCCGAGAGCCGCATGCGCCTGGGGCGTCTCATCGATGCCGGCGTCGGCTGTTTCCTGGATCTGACGCAGCCGGACGAGCTGCCGCCCTATCACACCGATCTGCCGCTCGCCGTCGAGTACCTGCGCAAGCCCATCGCCGACCACGGCATTCCCGAGGCTGCGCAGCAAATGGTGGAGATCCTGGATTGCCTGCGCCAGGCGTTGAGTGCACGCCGGATGGTGTACCTGCACTGCCGTGCCGGCATCGGACGCACCGGCACGGTAGCCGGGTGCCTGTTGGTGGAACGCGGTCTCGCCGGCAAGGCGGCGCTCGTCGAGCTCAACCGCCTGTGGCAGAGCAGTGCCAGGTCCGCCCAGTGGCCGGTCGTGCCGGAGACCGACGCGCAGAGCGAGTACGTGCGCACCTGGACGCCGCTGGTGTTCGCGCCGCAACCGGAACCGGAACCGCAACCTGAACGCGATCCCTTGCTTGATCCAGCGACGCTGGCGGCGGCGCGCGGCCTGCGCGAGCGGTTCCTCGGCGCGCTGCTAGGCCTGGCGGTCGGGGATGCGGTGGCGGCCGCGACCCAGTACAAACGGCCAGGCAAATTTGTCCCCGTCGGCGACCTGCTCGGCGGCGGCCCGTTCGATCTGCCGCGCGGCGGGTGGAGCGACGACACCGCCATGGCGCTGTGCCTGGCGGAGAGCCTGCTCGAGCGTGAAGGATTCGACGCCCGCGACCAGGTCGCGCGTTACCGGCGCTGGCAACAGCACGGACATCTCTCGGCGACCGGCCAGTGCCTCGGTATCACCGCCAGCACGGCCCGGGCGCTGGCCCGCTCGCAGTGGCGCCGGCAGCCGTTTTCCGGATCGCATGATCCGGGTGCGCTCGGCCCCGAGAGCCTGTCGCGCGTCGCACCGGCCGTGATGTACTTCTTCGGCGACCCGGCCGCCGCCATCGAGCATGCGGGAGAGGCCGCCCGCGCGACCTCCCAGGCCCCGGCCGTACTCACGGCCTGCCGCGCGCTGGCGGCGGCGCTGCACGCGGGCCTCTCGGGCGAGCCTAAGAGTGTGATGCTCGCGCGCGCCACGTCCCTGCTCGAGGCGCCCGAGGCCCTCGGGGTGATTGCCGCGACCAGTGCCGCAGCCCTTCCCGCGGCTGTCGGCATCCGCGATGGCGGCGCCGCAGGTCCCGCGCGTCGCCCCGGCTCTACCGCCCGTTCCGCACTCACCGCGGCGCTCGACGCCTTCGCGCGCACCGACAATTTCCGCGACGCGGTGCTGGCGGCGGCTAACCTCGGCGGCAACTCGGACGTCGTGGCAGGGGCATGCGGAGCGCTGGCCGGCGCACACTACACTGCAAGCGCCGTCCCCACTTTGTGGCGCAACAGCCTGATGAAAAAAGACTTGCTGGAAAGTTTCGCCGACCGGCTGCTCGCCCACGCACTGCTGCGGCTGTAGGCGGCGCCGGAATTGGGACCCGCTCGTGCAGACACGGCGCGCGCTCAGGAGTTAAGCTCGCCGCTCTCATGCCTGCCACCCGCGCCGCCGCTCGCCGCCCGCCCGTCGCACGCGCGCGCCGCGGTGCGCTGGCGTGGGCGCGCGCCTCGGACGAGGAGTTGCTCAAGATTCGCTTCTGCGATCTTAAGCTCTCCATCGAGCGCTCACCCCTGGCGCGCCACATTCGCCAGCTCTACCGGGATCTCGCCCACCGCGGCATCAGCGTGCGTCCGCACGTGTGGCTGTCCGAGGAGTGGTTTTCACCCGACGGCGTGCCCGGCATCGCCGTGCCCTTCTACCTTGCGCACCCACGTCTCGAGCGCCTCGAGCGGCGGATCATGCATCAGGCGGAAGGCGGCAATTCGCGCCTGCTGACCCGCATCCTGCGCCACGAGGCGGGCCACGCCCTGGACAACGCCTACCGCCTGCGGCGCCGCAAGCGCTGGCGTGAGGTCTTCGGTCCGGCATCAAGGCCCTATCCGGCGCGCTACCGCGCCCGCGCCGGCAGCCGGCGCTACGTGCATCACTTGGGCGAGTGGTACGCGCAGGCGCACCCGGCCGAGGATTTCGCCGAGACCTTCGCCGTGTGGCTGGCGCCGCGCTCCGGCTGGCGCAAGAGCTACGCGGACTGGCCGGCGCTGCACAAGCTGCGGGCCGTGGATGAACTGGTGGCGAGCGTGCGCGACACGCGCGCGCCGGTGCGCAACCGCACCCGCATCGAGCCGCTCGAGCACAACACCCGCACGCTCGAGCAGCACTACCGCCGGCGCCTCGCGCGCGACCGGCAGTACCGCCGCGGGCTTGCGGACGAGTTGCTGCGCAGGGCGTTCACTGCCGAGCCCACCCGCCGTGGCGCGGTGCGTGCCGCGGCGCTCTTGCGCGCGCACTCGCGAGCGCTGACCGCGGCCGTGGCGCGCGCGCTGAACATCGAGCGTTACAGCGTCGAGCAGATCCTGCGCCTGCTCATCGCGCGCAGCGAGCGCCTGCAGCTGCACGTGCGCGGCAACCGCCGGGACGCCCTGTACTACTCGCGCTGGATGCTCGAGCGGCTCAGCGGGCTTTACTCCCAGGGCGAGACCCCGCACTTGCCCTTATGAAGCGACTGCGCGCGCTCGTCGTCGTGCACGCGAGCCTGGTACCGCCGCAGAGTCTCGAGGGTCACAGCGACAAGGAAATCGAGGAGTGGCGGACCGAGTACGACGTCACCGCGACGCTGCGTAAGCTCGGACATGACGTGCGCTGCGTGGGGGTGCTCGACTCCCTCACCGAACTGCGCAGTGCCATCGCCGACTGGGAGCCGGACGTCGTCTTCAACCTGCTGGAGGAATTCGACGGCATCGTCACCTATGACCAGCACGTGGTGGCGTTCCTCGAGCTCCTGCGCCAGCCCTACACCGGCTGCAATCCGCGCGGACTGCTCTTGTCGCGCGACAAGTCGGTAGCCAAGCAGTTGCTGGCCTACCACCGTATCGCCACGCCGCGCTTCAGCGTATTCCGCCGTGGCGCGCGCGTGCACGTGCCGAAGAACCAGCGCTTCCCGCTGTTCGTGAAGTCGACCGTCGAGGATGCCTCGCTCGGCATCGCCCAGGCGTCGGTGGTGGATGACGCCGCGAAGCTCAAGGAGCGCATCGCCTTCGTGCACGAGCAGGTGAAGTCCGATGCCCTGGTGGAAGAGTACATCGAGGGGCGGGAGCTGTACGTCGGCATGATGGGCAACGAGCGGCTGACGCGCCTGCCGGTGTGGGAGATGGTGTTCGGCTCCATGCCCGATTCGCTCGCCGCAATCGCCACCCGCAAGGTGAAGTGGGACAAGCGTTACCAGGCGAAGTACGGCATCACGACACACGCCGCGCTTGATCTGCCGCCGCCGGTGCTGGCGGCTCTCGACCGCTTGTCACGCCGCATCTATCGCTCGCTTGGCATGTCCGGATATGCTCGAATGGATTTCAGGGTCACTGCGGAGGGACAGGTGTACGTGCTGGAGGCTAATGCCAACCCGAATCTGGAAGCCGCGGAGGATTTCGCGGCCGCCGCCGCGGCCTCCGGCATGCCTTATGGGGAGTTGCTCGAGCGCCTGATGGGCCTGGGGCTGAAGTACCGCGCGCAGTGGCGGGCCTCGTATGGATAAGCGCTGCGCCGCTGCTGCCTTGGGCGCAATGCTTGCCGCCCTGGGCGCGTGCAAGGATGAAACTAAGATAAGGGAAGCCGAGATGACCCAGCTGCTCGCCTTGCTGCCGGGGGAATACGACAACCGCGGCCAGGCGGCGCTTGATGCGCGCAACGGCGTGCACCCGGCGCACGAGGCGGTGACTCTCACCATCACGCGCGTCTTCACGCCGCGGCTCGGGCATCACGTTTATTACGCGCAGGAAATAGTCGCGGACGATCCGCGCCGTGTCCTGAGCCAGAAAATGTACAGCTTCCAGGTCGACGAGAAGCGCGGCATCATCGAGACGACCTACGCATTTGTGGAGCCGCAGCGCTGGCGCGACGGACAGCAGAACAAGGAGCTGTTCACCAGTGTCGTGACCGAGGACGTGCAGCCCGAGGCCTGTGACCTGATATGGAAGGGTGCCGAGGGGCGCTTTGTCGCGACCCACGACCCGAAGGTCTGTCCCGACCCGGGCGGTGGCGCCGCGACGCAGGCGGAATTCGGCGCCGGCTCCCTGTCCCTGGGCGACTACAAGTTCCGCAAGGTCCGCTAGGGACGCGTCGCGCACCCGCATCGCGCGCCGGCGCGAATAATGGGTCAAACAGGTGACTAATGGCGCCCGCGGCGCACACTGTGTCGGCGCAAGTCTGACGCAAAATGTCTACATGCCGGGCCGGCGTGCATACAGTTTGCGTTGCAAGCGCGCGGCAGCACCTGCTGCGCAGCGCCGCCGTGCAACCAACCCGCCCGGCCCGCTGTCTGCAGTGCCCGGCTGCGGCGGTCATCTTTTCAGATGCGCATCGAGCCCATGCGCTCACGCGTCTTCGGAGTGCCCGGCTGCTGCGGTCATCTTTTCAGATGCGCATCGAGCCCATGCGCTCACGCGTCTTCGGAGTGCCCGGCTGCTGCGGTCATCTTTTCAGATGCGCATCGAGCCCATGCGCTCACGCGTCTTCGGAGTGCCCGGCTGCTGCGGTCATCTTTTCAGATGCGCATCGAGCCACCCCAACACCGTGTGGTACCACAGCACGCTGTTGGCGGGCTTGAGCACCCAGTGATTCTCATCCGGAAAGATCAGTAGCCGGCTCTCGATGCCCTGGCGCTGCAGCGCCGTGAAGGCGCCGAGGCCTTGCGAGTAGGGGATGCGGAAGTCCTGCTCGCCGTGGATGACCAGCATCGGCGTGTGCCATTTCGAGACGAAGTCCGCCGGGTTGGACTGCTCGTAACCCTGCGGGTTCTGGTAGTACGGCCCGCCGAATTCCCACTCGTTGAACCACAGCTCCTCGGTGCTGTAATACATCATGCGCTGGTCGAACACGCCGTCGTGATTGACGATGCAGCGGAACCGGTCCGGCCAGTTGCCCTCGATCCAGTTCATCATGAAGCCCCCGTACGAGGCGCCGAGCGCGCAGGCGCGCTCGCCATCGAGCCACGGATAGCGCTCGAGCGCCGCCGCCAGCCCCTTCTGCAGGTCCACCAGCGGCTTGCCGCCCCAGTCACGGCTGATGGAATCGGTGAACGCCTGGCCGTAACCGGGTGTGCCGTGAAAATCGATCATGACCACCGCGTACCCGCCGCCGGCGAACGCCTGCGCATTCCAGCGCCAGGTCCAGATGTTCTGCAGGCTCGCCTGCGGACCGCCGTGCACGACGAACGCGATCGGATAACGCTTGCCGGGCTCGAAGCCGTAGGGCTTTACCACGTAGCCGTAGACGGTTTCATCGTTCCAGCCCTTGAAGCTGAATTGCTCGAAGGGACTCATGGCCCGCGCGCTGAGGACCTCCGCGTTCACATGCGTCAGGCGTTGCGGCGCGCCACCCTGGAGCGAGACGGCAAACAGGTCATCCGCGCCGCCCAGGTCGGCGTGCGCATAGATGACCCGCTCGCGCGCGGCGGTGAAATCGTCCACCTCGCCCCTGGACACGAGCTCGCGCGGCGTGCCGGTCTTCGGATCGACGCGGTAGAGGGCGTGTTGCCCGAGCTCGTCCACGGTTGCAAGCAGCGCCTTGCCGTCAGGTGTCGCGCCCAGCCGCCCGACCGTGCGATCCCAGCCGCCGGTGAGCGAGCGGGCGAGGCCGGTGCGCGCGTCCCTGATCATGATGTGAAAGCGGTCCGACTCGAAACCCGGACGATCCTGGGCGAGCCAGGCGAGATCGCCGTTGGCGAGAAACACCGGCTGCGCATCCCAGGCAGGATTCGCGGCCGTCAGGTTGACCGGCGCCGTGACGCCGTCGGTGCTGGTCTGGTAGAGATCGAAGTTGGTTGACCACGGCTCGGTGCGACCGGCGATGCGCGCCGAGAACACCAGGGACTTGCCATCGGGGCTGAAGGCGAAGTCCTCGTCGCCGCCGAAGGGCTTACTGGGAATGTCGGCGTCGAAGCCCTTCGAGACGTCCACCGCCGGGCCACTCGTGCCGTCGCCGGTGAGGATCGCGGTAAAAAGGTGTGAGCGCGTGCCGTCGCTCCAGGTATCCCAGTGACGCACGAACACGCGGTCGTAAATGCGCCCGCTCGCTTTGTCCCTGGCGCGCGCATCCAGACGCGCCTTGGTGCACGCCAGCGTGGCGCAGTCCGGAAAGACCTCCAGGGTGAGCGCGAGCTGTCCGCCGCGCGGGGAGATCCTGAACGCGCCGACATCGAGCGGGTAGTCGGTGACTTTCTGCGCGTCCCCACGCGGGGGCGCGAGGCGCCACACCTGCGAGGTGCCCGAACGGGTCGAGAGGAAATACACGCTGCGCCCGTCCGGGCTCCAGTGCGGGCTGGAGTCGTTGCCGGTGGAGGTAGTCAGGCGCTGCGGTTCACTCTTGCCGGGCGCATCGAGCAGCCACAGGCTGGTGCGTCCCTTGTTGGCCTCCATGTCCGTTTCACGCTGCACGTACACCACCTGGGCGCCATCCGGTGACACCTGCGGATCACTCACGCGCTTCATGCGCACCAGGTCCTCCACGGTGAACGGCGCACCGGTCTTGCCGGCGTCGGCGGGGGCGGGCAGGGGCGCGGCGAGCGCGCCCACCAGGAGTGCGGCCAGGATGCGGGCATTCACATGCATGGTGGATCCGTCAGGTTGTTGGTGTTGGCGAGGAGGCGCGCTCTTCAGCCGACTTCGTCGCCGGGGATGGTCCAGAGTTCCTGCTGCGCCGCCCGCACCCATTCCTGCAGCGCGGCATCCTCGAGCACGCTCGCCATGTACCAGCGCGCGGCCTCGGAAACGCGCGCGCCGTAAGTGTTGAAGCGCAGCACCACCGGTGCGTACATGGCATCCGCGATGGAGTAATCGCCGAACAGCCACGGACCCGTGCTGCCGTGGTGGCGCCGGCAGTCGTTCCACAGTTCATCGACACGCTCGATGTCGGCCGTCAGCGCCGGAGTGAGCGCCGTGCGGCGGTTACGGGCGCGGGCGTTCATCGGCCATGCGGTACGCAGCGCTTGAAAACCGGAATGCATTTCCGCGCACACCGAGCGCGCCTGGGCGCGCGCCTCGCTCGAGCGCGGCCAGCCCGAGCCTGCGAGCTCGGCGAGGTACTCGCAGATCGCGAGTGAATCCCACACGCACAGCGCGCCGGCTCGCAGTACCGGCACGCGGCCACTGGGACTGTGGCGCTCCATGTCAGCGCGGGTGGTGGCGGCGTCGAGCTGGATCACGATCTCATCGAAGGCGAGGCCGAGGTGCTTCATCAGGATCCACGGCCGCAACGACCAGCTGGAATAATTTCTGTTGCCGATGATGAGAGTGAGCGGCGCCATGCAATGCTAATCTTAACCGGTGCTGGACGACGTGCGCGCCATTGCTTTCGATCTGGATAATACACTCTGGGATGTCGAGCCGGTGCTGGTGCGCGCGGAAGGCGCGCTGCAGGCGTGGCTCGCCGAACACGGCCCGCGGATCGTCGCGCGACTGACGAGCGCGGACATGCGCCGCGCGCGCGAGGAACTCGCGCAACGCGAACCGCAGCACGCGCACGACGTCACGTACCTGCGCCTCGCAGCGCTTGCCAGGCACGCGCGCGAGCACGGCTATGACGAGACGCTCGCGCAGCGGGCGTTCGCGGTGTTCGTGGCGGCACGCAACGAGGTCGAGGTGTTCCCGGATGTGGCGCCGGCGCTGGCGCGACTGCGGCGGCGCTTCAAGCTCGGCTCGCTGAGCAACGGCAACGCCGATCTCAAGCACATCGGGCTCGATCACCTCTTTGCCGTGTCGCTGAATGCACGCCAGATCGGCGCCGCCAAGCCCGAACGGCGCTGCTTCGATGAGCTGGCGCGGGAACTGGATTGCCGTGCGCATGAGATCCTCTACGTGGGCGACGAACCGCTCCTCGATGTCGTCGCCGCGCGCGCCGCCGGGTTCGGCACGGTGTGGATGAACCGCCGCGCGCTCGCCTGGCCGGACGAGCTGGCCCCCGCGGACCTCAATGTGAGCGACTGCACACAGTTGGCCGCACTGTTAGCAGTGAGGTGACCAAGCTGCCAGCACGGCACGGGGTTTTTAGTTAACTTGGTGCAATCCGTCACGGAATGCCGGCGGTTGTGCGGGGAATCTAACAGCCATGAGCGAGATGAGCCGTGTGGTGCCAGTGGCAAACCTGCGGGAGTTCTTCAAGGACACCCTGCACGGGGCGCTCGTGAAACAGCACGTCGCGGTCGAGGATCAGACCGAGCACTACGTGGTCAACCTGCTCACCCTGTTCGCGCGTTCCGAGGCGCTCTACGAGAACACCGCCGAGGGCCTGCGTCTGAAGCCGCTCGTGGTGATGCTGGGTGAAGCCCTCGAGGCGCCGCGCGCGGCCGAGCGCCACCGGGCCCTGCAGCGCCTGGGGGACGTGTCGCTGTTCATCGCCGGGTTCTTCGCCCACAGCTTCGCGGCCAAGCTCATCGACATCGATTACCACATTGCCATGGGGGGCCGCGCCTACGGCACGCTCGCGCACACAGCTGCGCAGGGCAGGGGGCGGGCGCTGGCGGCGGTGTTCGCCGAGCTGTCACGCAAGTTCCAGCCCATGGTGGACGCGCTCAACGAGGTGAGCGAAACCTCCGCTGCGCATTCGGCGCGCGACATCCTGCGCCTGTACGAAATCTGGCTGAAGACCGGCAGCGCGCGCTGCCACGGGCTGCTTGAGCGCCTGGGCGTGCATCCCACCCGCGCCGGCGGGACCGCCTTCACGCACTGACGCCCCATGCTGCTGTCGCGGCTGCAGGAACTCCTCGGAAGTATCTACGACGTGCGCATCGCCCACGACGTGTATGACTTCCTGGTTACCGACCGCGCACGTCTGCCGCAACAGGCACGCGGCGGTGAGGTTGAAGAAGAGCTGATCGTGGCGCAGCCGGCCGCTGGCGCCGGCGAGCTCGCGCTGTCCTTGTACCTGGATCCGGCGCTGCTGGAGCGCCTGGCGCGGCACGATCCCCTGGTGCGGCTGCATGCGGGCAACGTCGCCGACTGCTGGACCGCGCTCGAGGGCGTGAGTCACTTTCTGTACCTCGCCTGGAACGCCGGACACGACAAGCCGGTCTCGCTCCTGGAACTGGAAATGCAGGCCGAGGTCGACAAGTTCGTGGTGAGTCACTGGCTCTTGCGGCGCCAGCTCCCCGGGCACTTCCCGGCGGAATTGCGGCGCGCGCTGTTCACGCGTACGCGCCTGGATCCGCGGCTGAGCGTGGCTAGCGCCGCCATGTACCGGGAGGCGAGTCGCTATGCGGAGCGTTTCTGCGGGCGCCTGGAGTCGCGCCTGGCGCGCGCTCGTGGCCGCGCCGGGGCTGCCGGTGCCGGCGATGACGCCGAGGTGTTGACGGAACTGCGCCGCTTCTACCGCCTGACCAACACACGTAAGCGCACGCACATCGAGCGCGGCGCCTGATCAGTCCTCGTCCGCGGCCTCGCCGAGCTTCTTGCGCGCTTCGAGTTCGCGCATCTGCTTGATCCACTCCGAGAGCTTGCGCAGATCGGTGCGCGAGGCGCTGCCGCCACCGCGCGCTTCACGCCGCGCATAGGGGTCATACGTCTCCTCGGACTTCAGGCTGAGTTTCGGGTTGCCCAGAACCTCGAGCACCGGCCGCACATAGTCGGCGGGCGCGTCGTGCCACAGAACCGAGGCATTGCCGCGCTCGTCATGCACAACCATGCCCATGCGACGGCGTTCGGCTTCCGGCGTGGCCGCCGCGGTGCGCGGGGCCGTCTTCTTTCTGATTGGATCGTTCACGCTGTTCTTATAGACGCCAAAAGCGCCTGTACCCCAGGCTATAGCGTAACCGTCGCGCCATCCCGGAGACTGAGACCGGCGTCACGGATTATTCCCCGCCGGCGTGCTTTGCGGCCCTGAACTCGCGGGCGCGCAGCAGGCCGATGACGGTTTTACAATCTGCGATGGTGCCGTCCAGGGCCCACTGGCAGGCCTGCTGCAGCGGTATCCAGTGAATTTCGATGACTTCCGAGCGCTCGTGGGCGGCGTTCACCGCCGTAAGCCCGGCCGCCAGGAAAAGGTAAAGCCGTTCGGCGAACACCCCCGGGGAGCTCCAGACATATTCGAGGCTGTGCCAGTCGCGCGCGCTGACGCCGGCCTCTTCGGCCAGCTCGCGCCGCGCGGTATCGAGCGGCGGCTCGCCCGGCTCGAGCTTGCCGGCGGGGAGTTCCCACAGCCAGCCGTCGGCGACGTAGCGGTACTGGCGCAGCAGGCACACGCGCAGCTGCTCGTCCAGGGCGACGATGGCGGCGCCGCCGGGGTGATGCACCACTTCGAGGAGCGTCCGGTGCCCGTTGGGCAGCAACACCTCATCGGTGGTCACCCGGATGACGCGTCCGTCGTAGTGCAGGGTTTGCTGTTCCGGCTTCATGTGGCCATCGTAACCGCTGCGCACGCCACCCGCCCGCAGGTATAGTCCTCGTCCGTGCCCACCACGCTGCACCTCGAAAAGCTCAACAGCGCGCAACGCAAGGCAGTGACTTACGGCGAGCCGCTGCCCGCCGACAAGGGCTACCAGTCAGGACCGCTCCTGATCGTGGCCGGCGCCGGTACCGGCAAGACCGACACACTCGCGCATCGCGTTGCGCACCTGGTCATCAACGGGGTGGACCCGGCACGCATCCTGATGCTGACGTTCACGCGCCGCGCGGCCAACGAGATGCGGCGGCGGGCCCACGAAATCACCCGCAAGGCGCTCGATGATCCCCTGGGCGGCGCGAGCCAGAGCATCTCGCAACGCCTGAGCTGGGCGGGCACCTTCCATTCAATCGGCAACCGCCTGCTGCGCCACTACTCCGCGCACCTGAAGCTTGATCCGCACTTCAGCGTGATCGACCGCGCGGATGCCGCGGACCTCATGGACGCGCTGCGCCAGGAGCTCGGACTTGCGGCCACCGAGCAGCGTTTTCCGCGCAAGGACACCTGCCTTTCGATCTACTCGCACCGCGTGAACACCTGCGCGCCGCTCAAGGAAACCCTCGAGAAGCACTTTCCGTGGTGCGTGCAGTGGCACGATGAGCTCGCCGGGCTGTACCGCAGTTACGTGGAGCAGAAGCAGCACGCCTCGCTCCTCGACTACGACGACCTGCTGCTCTACTGGCACGGGATGATGGCCGAGCCGCACCTCGCGCAGCACATCGGCGCGCACTTCGACCACGTGCTGGTGGATGAATACCAGGACACCAACAAGCTGCAGGCGCAGATCCTGCATGCACTGAAACCCGACGGCGCGGGACTGGCGGTGGTCGGTGACGATGCGCAGGCGATCTACTCGTTCCGCGCCGCGGCGGTGGAAAATATCCTGGGGTTCCCGCAGGCCTTTCAGCCGGCGGCGGAAACGGTCACGCTGGCGCAGAACTACCGCTCGACCCAGCAGGTGCTGGATGTAGCCAATGCGCTGCTGGCCGAGGCGCCGCGCCAGCATCGCAAGTACCTGCTCTCCATCCGCGGCCAGGGTGTGCGGCCGCGCGCCGTGACCGTGGACGAGCTGCAAACCCAGGCGGAATACGTCTGCAACGAGGTGCTGCGGCGCCGTGAGGCTAACGTGCCGCTCAAGCGCCAGGCGGTGCTCTTCAGGAGCGGCAGCCACAGCGACGTCCTCGAGGTGGAGCTCGCCAAGCGCAAGGTGCCGTTCGTCAAGTACGGCGGACTGAAGTTCCTCGAGGCCGCACACGTCAAGGACCTGATGGCGCTGCTGCGCTGGGCGGACAACCCGCGCAACACGCTGGCGGGATTCCGCGCGCTGCAGCTCTTGCCTGGGATGGGGCCGGTGAATGCGCGCGCCGCGCTCGCGCATGTCGCAGCCGGCGGCCACGCCTTCGCAGCGCTCAAGCAGTTCACACCGCCGCAGACCGGCGAGATCGACTGGCGGCGCTTCACCGACCTCATGCTGGCGTTGGGGGATCCGAACCGGCAGTGGGGCGGCCAGCTGCACCTCGCGCGCCAGTGGTACCAGCCGCACTGCGAACGTCTCTACGAGCAGTTCCAGACGCGGCTCGGGGATCTGGAACAGCTCGAACTCCTGTCAGGGCAATATCCCTCGCGCGAGCGCTTCCTCACCGAGCTCACCCTCGATCCGCCGAATGCCACCAGCGACCTGGCGGGGCGCGCGAGCCTCGACGAGGACTACCTGGTGCTGTCCACCATCCACTCCGCCAAGGGTATGGAGTGGGATACCGTTTACGTGCTCAACGTGGTCGACGGCAGTTTTCCTTCCGAGTTTTCCACCGGCAAGAGCGAGCTCATCGAGGAGGAGCGCCGGCTCCTGTACGTCGCGCTGACGCGCGCGCAGAACGACTTGTTGCTCATGGTGCCGCTGAAGTTCCACCTGACTCACCAGTCACGCCAGGGCGATGCGCACGTGTACGGCGGGCGCAGCCGCTTCCTGACCGAAAAGGTGCAGAAGACACTCGACCCGGTGACCTTCCACGGCTCGACCCTCGGCAAGCCTGACGCCCTGCAGGACAGCGCGGCGCCGGTCACGGTGGATGTCGGCGCGCGGCTGCGCGACATGTGGTAGGCACGATGCACTCAGCGCCGCTGCCGCCCTCCATTGGCCGCGCCTGTGTGCCGCTGCTGCTCGTTCTGGGTGCCTGCGTGCATGAGGGCGGCTCACGTGCTGCGCCGCCGGCGCGCTCTGCAGCGGTGCCTCCAACGCCTGCCGCAGCCGCGGCCACGGCCGAGCCGGCACCTGCTCCGCCGGATGCCAGCGCAGCGGCCCCGGCGGTCACCCCGCCGGCGGCGCCGGCGGACGTGCAGAGCGCTGCCGCACCGACGCGACCCCGCGCAGCATCACCTCCGCCACCCGGCAGCCGTGCCAAAGTGCCAGCCGCCAGGCCGGCCGCGGCTGCGCCGAACACCATGCGCCCGGCAGCGGCAGCGGCAGCGCCCGCGCCGGGTGTTGCGAGCGTAGCAGCGCTGGATCTGAGCGCGCTCGAACAGCGGCTGCGTGATACGCACGCGATAGGCGTATTCACCAAGCTGTCGCTGAAGAACCAGGTGGATGACCTGCTGGCCCAGTTCAAGGCTTACTACCGGGGGCAGTCCCAGCTCTCACTTACGCAGCTGCGCCAGAACTACGAAGTGTTGCTGCTGAAGGTAGTGAGCGTGTTGCAGGATGGCGATCCGGCGCTTGCCGGTGCTGTAGCCTCATCCCGCGAGGCGATCTGGAGCGTGCTGCAAGACCCGAAGAAGTTCGCCACTATCTGACGTTTTCCGACCACAGGAGTTGCCATGTACGCGCGCTTAATTCTTAGTGTTCCGCTCCTGGCGCTGCTTAGCCCGGCGGGTGCCCCTGCCGCTGAGGGTCCATCGTCCGGGCAGGATCTTAAGGCGGCTATCGCCTTGCACGGCTTGCCGTGCGACCAGGTGGTTGACTCGAAGCGCAACGCCGACAGCGACTACACCGCAACCTGCAAGGACGGCAATCGCTATCACATCTTCGTGGATGCTGCGGGGCGGGTCGTGGTGAGCAAGCTCTAGAGGATCTAAAGCCCGCGCCTATTTCTTCGGCTTCACGAATCTCAAGGTGAAGCGATCACTCTCGCCGATGGCGGCGTACTTGTCGTGGTCCTTAGGCCCGAGGCGGTAGGAGGGCGGCAGCGTCCATACGCCCTGCTCGTAGTCCTTGGTGTCCTTCGGGTTCGCGTTCACCTGTGACTTGGCCACGAGCCTGAAGCCCTGCGCCTCGATGAGCTTGATCGCGTAGTCCTCGTTGACGTAGCCGCTCTTGGCCTGCGGGTCCTGGCTGACGGTGGGGTTGCCGCGATGCTCGACGACGCCGAGCACGCCGCCCGGTTTCAAGGCCCGGTACATGGTGGCGAAGGCCTGCGCTGCCTTGTCTTCAGCCATCCAGTTGTGGATGTTGCGGAAGGTCAGCACCATATCGAGGGACTCCGGCGGCACCGCATCAGTGCCGTCGAGCGGAAAGTTCACGACCTGCACGTGCTGGTACAGGTCCCCCCGCCCGGCGAGCTTGGCGCGGTAAGCAGCCAGGCTCTGCGTGACGTGCTTGCTGCGCGGATCTGGGGTGACGGCGGCGTAGTACGCGCCGCTGTCGCGCAGCAGCGGTGCGATCACCTCGGTGTACCAGCCCGGCTCCGGCCACACCTCCATCACCTTCAACTGCGGCCGGATGCCGAAGAACAACAGCGTCTCTTTCGGATGCCGGTAGCGATCGCGCGCGCGGTTTTCTTCCGTGCGCTGATCGCCGGCGAGGATGCTGGTGAGAGTCTGGGCGGTGACCTGCCGCGAGCTGTCGGTGGCGCAGGCCGCAACTAGGGCGACGCCGGCGAGCACTGCGGCGCTAAAAATTCGGTACGCGGACATCGCCCCTACATTACCCCAAGCGGGCGATAAAAAAACCCCGCGCCGGGGCGGGGTTTTTCGCAAGGCCTGTATGCGTGCAGGTCGAGGTCAGCGGCGGAACGGCCCGCCACCCTGGCGCGGGCGTTGCGGCCGTTCTTGTGCTTCGTTCACACGCAGCGGGCGGCCGTCCATCTGAAAACCGTTCAGGCCCTGGATCGCCGCCTGGGCTTCCGCCTGGGCCATCTCGACGAAACAGAAGCCGCGCGGTTTACCGGTCTCGCGGTCGTTGATGAGTTTCACTGAATCCACCTTGCCGTGGCGTTCAAACAGAGTCTTGACGTCCTGCTCGGTGGCATTGAAGGGCAGATTGCCCACGTAAATCGTCGTCACAGCTTAAGTCTCTCTATGAATAAAGCGGACAGCGGCGAGCCGCACGCCTCGAACGCATGTGCGCGTGGACAGTCAAACAGGTCAAGGCTTCAAGATCGGACAGTTCAGTCACTGCGCAGCGCTTGGGGCCGGCGGCCTGCACCTGCGTTCGCGCGTGGGGGGGCGCGCCTGGGCGGGAGAAAAGTTCAACACATTCTTGCAAGGCGCACTCATCCACGACGGATACGAACGCCCGTGTCATGCTACTCCCGGCATTTTTGGGACGCAAACGAGCGCGCCGCGGGGCCGGCGCAGCCAATAGCTGCTATTTAAGGAGTGTTGTGGAAGCCTTCCTGGTCTCCTGCGGGGCGGTCGCGCTCGCCGAGCTGGGTGACAAGACGCAGTTGCTGGCGCTGGTGCTGGCGGCGCGCTTCCGCGCCCCCGGAGCCGTGATCCTCGGCATCCTCACCGCGACCCTCGCCAATCATTTTCTCGCCGGCGTCGTGGGGACGCTCCTGGCCGCGTACATGAATCCCGGCGTGATGCGCTGGATTCTCGCGGTGTCCTTCATCGCCACGGCACTGTGGATGCTGATCCCTGACAAAGACGCGGGCCTTAAGGAAAAGCCGGCGCGCTTCGGCGCCTACGGCACCACCGTGATCACGTTCTTCCTGGTCGAGATGGGCGACAAGACGCAGATCGCCACCGCGGCACTGGCGGCGAAATACCAGCTCCTCATTCCGGTGGTGGCCGGCACCGTGCTCGGCATGATGATCGCGGACGTGCCGGTGGTGCTGCTGGGCGAGGCGGCGGCGAAGAAGATCCCGCTCACCCTCGTGCACGGCGTGGCGGCGGCGGCGTTCCTGGTGCTCGGGGTGCTGATGATCCTGGGAGTGTGGAGGTAAGCGAAGCGCGCCAGCTACGCGCCGGCAGGCTCCAGGTACGCGTAGCCGTTGAGTTCGTTTTCGTAGAAGCGCTTGATGGCCTGGCTCTCGGCGATGGTCATGCGGCCGTCGCGGATGGCGCGTTCGCAGTCGCGCGCCAGGGCCGGGTAGAGCTCGGCGACGTCGTACTCCATGTACTCCAGCACCTTGTTGGCGGTGTCGCCCTTGACGACCTCTTCGATCCACCAGCCGCCTTCTTCGTGCAGGCGCACATGCACCACGTGCGTGTCGCCAAAGAGGTTGTGCAGGTCGCCTAAGGTTTCCTGGTAGGCGCCGACCAGGAACACCGCCAGGTAGTATTTCTCCTCGGCCTTGAGCTCGTGCAGCTCCAGCGTGCGCTTCACGTCGCGCACCGACACGAAGTGATCGATCTTGCCGTCCGAATCGCAGGTGATGTCGGCGAGCACGGCGGTGCGCGTGGGGCGCTCATCGAGGCGGTGGATGGGCAGAATCGGAAACAGCTGGTCGATCGCCCAGCTGTCGGGCAGTGACTGGAACACCGAAAAATTGCAGAAGTAGGTGTCGGAGAGGATCGACTCCAGATCCTCGAGTTCCTCCGGCAGGCGCTCGAGTTTGCGGCACAAATCACGGATCTTGGCGCAGGTCGCCCAGTAGAGCCGCTCGGCGAGGCCGCGGAACTCCAGCGACAGCAGGCCGAGATTGAACATCTGCAGCACCTGCTCGCGGGCGGTGAGGGCGTCGTGGTAGCACTCCACCAGGCGCCGCTCGTTCACGCCGCGGTAGGCCTCGAACAGGTCGTGCACCGGCTGCGGCAGCTCTTCGTCGCCGCTGTAATCCGCGGCGCGATCGCCGGTGACGCGGAACTGGTCGAGCTGCGATGAGCCGAGGGCATCGAATATCAGCACGCTGTGATAGGCGGCCACCGCGCGGCCCGATTCACTCACGATAATGGGATGCGGAATATCGCGCGCATTGCACACGCTCGCGACGCGGTAGACCACATCGCTCGCGTACTCGTTGAGCGTGTAGTTCATGGAGGAGGAGAAATTGGTGCCGCTGCCGTCATAGTCGACGCCCAGGCCGCCGCCGACATCGATGTACTGCAGCCCCGCGCCCATGAGCTTCAGCTCCGCGTACACGTGCGCGAGCTCGTTGATGGCGTCCTTGACGCGGCGGATGTCCTGCAGCTGGCTGCCCGGGTGGCAGTGCACGAGCTGCAGGCAGTCGAGCATGTCGCGCGACTTCAGCACGTTGAAGAGCTCGAGAATCTCGGTGATGAACAGTCCGAACTTGGATTTCTCACCGGCCGAGGCGCTCCAGCGCCCGGAGCCTTCGCTGAAGAGCTTGACGCGCACGCCGATGCGCGGGCGTACCTGGTAGTTGTGCGCGTGCTTGAGGATGAGCTCGAGCTCCACGAAGTTCTCGACCACCGGGATGATGGTGCGGCCGAGCTTGGTGGCGAGCGTCACCGCCTCGATGTAGCTGTCGTCCTTGAAGCCATTGCAGATAATGAGCCGTTCGGGGGCGTTCTCGGTCATCGCCATCACCGCCAGCAGCTCCGGCTTGGAACCGACCTCCAGTCCGAAGCCGTACTCCTTGCCGTAGCGGTAGACCTCCTCGACCACCAGGCGCTGCTGGTTCACCTTGATGGGAAACACCGCCGCGTAGCGGTTCTTGTAATCGTTCTCGGTGATCGCCTGCGCAAAAGCGTCGTGCATGCGCTTGAGGCGGTGCGCGAGGATGTCCGAGAAGCGCACGACGACCGGCGTGTTCAGATCGCGCGCCTTGAGTCCCTCCACCACCTCGTACAGGTCGATCTCGTCCTGTTCGGTGGTGTCCGGACGCACCACCACGTGACCTTGCGCGTTGACGCCGAAGTAGCCCTTGCCCCAGGCGCGCACGTTGTACAGCTCGAGGGAGTCCTCGACGCGCCAGGGTTGCGCCGGATTGAATTTTCGCTGGCCGTTTACGGCGCTCTTGGGATCTGCTGCCACGGGCGGCGTTATATCAAAATTGCGCGACAGGTAAGCGTGAATCGTCACCCGTTGTCGGCGCCGCGCGCCACCGCGCGCGCCGGGTCGCGGATCCACTCGCTCCAGGAGCCCGCGTACAGGCGCGCGCCGCTGAAGCCCGCGCTCTCCAGCGCGAGCAGATTCTGGCAGGCGGTGATACCTGAACCGCACATCGCGACCACCGCCGTCGCCGGGCGCCCACGCAGCGTGCGCTCCCAGGCCTGGCGCAGCGCTGCGGCGGGGAGAAACCGGCCCTGCGAGTCGAGGTTGAGCGCGAACGGGTGGCTGCGGGCGCCCGGGATGTGGCCCGCCACCGCGTCCAGCGTCTCGTTCTCGCCGGCGAAACGCTCGGCGCTGCGCGCATCAACGAGCACCATATCGGCGCTGGCGAGTTCTCCGGCGGCGAGCGCCGCGGCGACCCCGGCGCTCGTCACCAGCATGTTCGCGGCCGCTGCGGGGGTGAACTGGCGCGGCGCTCGCGCGGCCGGTGAGCGACTCACTGGCAGGCGCGCCTGCTCCCAGGCCGCGAAGCCGCCGTTCAGGACCGCGACCCGGCGGTGACCGAGCCAGCGCAATAGCCACCACAGCCGCGCCGCGTAAACCCCCGAGGACTGGTCGTACGCCACGACCTGCACGCCCTCATCGATGCCGAACCTCGCGAAGGTGCCGGCGAGGGCGGACACGGCCGGCAGGGGGTGGCGGCCGGTGCTGCCCGTGTGCGCGCCGGATAAATCGCGCTCCAGGTGCGCATACAGCGCGTTCGGGATGTGCCCCGCCGCCCAGGCCGCTTCGCCCCAGGCGGGCCGCGCCAGCTCGAAGCGGCTGTCGATGATCGCCCAGTCGGCATCCCCGAGGTGGGCGTGCAGCTGCGCAGGCTCGATGAGTGTCTTGAACATGGCGGCAAGGCCTTCGGCGGTGACCAGCGAGGACATTTTCGCACGCGGTGCGCTTGTCGTTACAATCCCCCGCAAGCACGGCGCGCGCGGGGTAACGATGGCGATCGAGGTCTTCTGGGGCAGCGGCAGCCCGTACTCGTGGCGGGTGCTGCTGGCGCTCGAGCACAAGCGCCTGCCTTACGTGAGCCACCTGCTGCAGTTCTCCAAGCAGGAGCACAAGTCCCCGCAGATGCTCGCCCTGAATCCGCGCGGTCGCGTGCCGGTGCTCAAGGACGGCGACTACGTGTGTTTCGAGTCGCTGGCGATTCTTTACTACCTCGACCTGAAGTACCCGCAGCCGCCGATCTTTGGCCGCACGCCCGAGGAGGCCGGCACCATCATGCGCGTCATCTGCGAGTACCAGGCCTACATCGAGCCGCATCTGCACACCATCTCGCGTGGGGTTTTCTTTGGCGACGTGGATCTTGGCGGCGATGTGATCACCGCCGCGCTGCACGCGGCGGCGAGCGAAGCGCGCACCATCGAGGGGCGCCTGTCGAAGTCGGAATGGATCGTGGGGGATGCTTTCTCCGCGGTCGACATGGTGATCTTTCCGGGCATCCAGCTTCTGAAGCGCGCGCTCGAAAGGCCCGCGGCACGCGAGCTGTCCTCGCGCTTCATGCCGGTGGAAGTGAACTACCCGGCGCTCGGGCGCTGGCTGGCGCGCGTGGCGGCATTGCCCGGCTACGAGCGTACTTATCCTCCGCACTGGAGATGACGCCTCGCGTGAGGCGTGCGCACCGCGACCCTGAGCGAATTGAGTGGCGCCGATCCGATTGATACCCTCTCGGGTTGTTCAGGCACGGGCGCATCATGAATAACGAACAGAAAGTTCACGTCGAATTTCCCGGACGGATCCTCATCGTCGGCTTCGGCAGCATCGGCCAGGGTGTCCTGCCGCTGCTGTTGCGCCACATCGGCATTGCGCCGGAGCGCATCACCATCGTCACCGCCGAGGACCGCGGCAACGAGGAGGCGACCCGCTACGGCATCAAGTTCGTCAAGGAGCGTCTCACCCGCGAGAACTACCGGCGCCTGCTGAACCCGCTGCTCGGCCGCGGGGATTTCCTCATCAACGTGTCGGTCGAAGTCTCGAGCATCGCGCTCATCAAGCTATGCTGGGAAAAAGGCGCGATGTACCTCGACACCTGCATCGAGCCGTGGCCGGGGGGCTATACCGATCCGACCGTGCCGCCGAGCCGCCGCACCAACTATGCGCTGCGCGATGAGGCGCTGGCGCTGCGGCCCGGGAACGCGCGCGCGCCCACCGCGGTGCTCACCCACGGCGCCAATCCCGGGCTGGTATCGCATTTCCTCAAGCAGGCGCTGCTCAACATCGCCGCCGACACGCAAGTCGACGCAGGCACGCCCGGCTCGCGCACCGAGTGGGGCGAGCTCGCGCGGCGCCTCGGCGTGAAGGTCGTGCATATCGCCGAACGCGACACGCAGGTGTCGAACAGGCCTAAGGAGCCCGGCGAGTTCGTCAACACCTGGTCGGTCGATGGCTTCGTCAGTGAAGGCTGCCAGCCGAGTGAAATGGGCTGGGGCACGCACGAGCGCAACTTCCCGCGCGACGGCAAGCGCCATGACTTCGGCTGCATGGCGGCGATCTACCTGATGCAGCCGGGAGCTGCCACCCGGGTGCGCACCTGGACGCCGCGCGCCGGCTACTTTCACGGCTTCTGCATCACCCATTCCGAGGCGATTTCCATCGCCGACTACTACACGGTGCGCGACGGCGCGCAGGTCGTGTACCGCCCGACCGCGCACTATGCCTATCACCCGTGCGACTCGGCGGTGGTGTCGGTGCACGAGCTGGTCGGCCGCAACTACGTGCAGCAGGAACGCCAGCGCATCCTCATGGACGAGATCACCGGCGGGGTGGATGAGCTCGGCGTGCTGCTCGCCGGCCACAAGAAGAACGCCTACTGGTACGGCTCGCAGCTGTCGATCGAGGAGGCCCGCAAGCTCGCGCCCTACAACAACGCCACCAGCCTGCAGGTGTGCGTCTCGGTGCTCGCGGGCGCGGTGTGGGCCATGGAGAATCCGAATCTGGGCATCGTCGAGCCGGATGAGATGGATTTTCGCCGCAACCTGGAGATCTGTCTGCCGTACTTAGGTCCGGTGGTGGGCGCCTACACGGACTGGACGCCGCTGCACGGGCGCGAGCGGCTGTTGCCGGAGGACGTCGACAAGAGCGATCCGTGGCAATTCAAGAACGTGCGGGTGGTCTGGTAAATGGGGCGAAATTGCCGGCAACGAATTTGCCGGCTGCGTCAGCGCTCCGGCGGCTCGTATTCGATGGCCACGATGGTGAGCGTTCGCGGGCCGCCGGGAGCCGCCACGGTCACTTCGTCCTCGAGCGCCTTCGCCAGCAGCGCCCGCCCGAGCGGCGAGTCCATGCTGATGTAGCCCGGCGCCAGGTCGAATTCGTCCGGCCCGACGATGCGATACCGCAGCTCCTCCCCGGCGGCTTGCAGCGACACCCACGCGCCGAAGAACACTCTTCTTAAGTCCGCCGGCGGGTCGGCGACGATCACCATCCCCTCCAGGCGCTGGCGCAGAAAGCGTACGCGGCGGTCGATTTCCCGCAGGCGGCGCTTGCCGTAGGTGTATTCGGCATTCTCCGAACGGTCGCCCTGCGCGGCCGCCGCCGCGACCGCCTGCGTAACGCGCGGCCGCTCATCACGCCACAGCTGCTCGAGCTCCTCGCGCAGCCGTCGGGCCCCCCTGGGGGTGATGTATTTGGAGCCCACGGGGGCGGCCTGCCGGAAGCGTCCCATCCGGGGCATTCCTGTGACCTGTTTCGCATCTCCTTTTACGACAAATCCGCAGGTTTGTGGAAAGTGTCACGGACGGCCCCCAGGGCCGCTACTACCCTTTCAGGCGTGACCACCAAGTACTACACGCACTTCGTCACCGACGCCGGCAAGGCCCGCAGCGCCCCCGGCGCGAATGAATGGAGTGGTGTGGTGGAGCTGCGCGAACCGCTGACGAGCGCACGCGCCAACCGCGAACTGCGCTCGCTTCTGGCACAGAGTTTCGACCTGGACTCGGAGGACATCCGGATCCTGCACTGGGCACGATTGCACTGAGCTTGAATCCCCTGGCGGACTTCCTTCCCTTCATCGAAGGTCCGCCCTTACAACCCCAGGCCTCAAAAACCTGGGGTTTTTTTTCCTGCCGCCGCAACAATCGACGAGCTTTCCCGCGCGTGTGACAATCCACGCCCCCCGGCATGGGGCTTAGGTTGCACAGGTATAAGGAGAATTCGATGCGTGCGTGGTCATTAGCTGTCCTGGCGGCCGCGGTATTGGGACTTTCCGGCTGCGGTTACAACAACCTGCAGTCCCAGGACGAGGGCGTGAAAGCCGCCTGGTCCGAGGTCGTGAACCAGTATCAGCGCCGGGCCGATCTCATCCCGAATCTCGTCAACACCGTCAAGGGCTATGCCGCCCAGGAGCAGAAGGTGCTCATTGGCGTGACCGAGGCGCGCGCCAAGGTCGGCTCGATCCAGGTCACTCCTGAGGTGCTGAACGATCCTGAACTGTTCAAGAAGTACCAGGCCGCGCAGGGGGAGTTGTCCGGCGCGCTGAAGAGCCTGCTGGCGGTGACGGAGAACTATCCGCAGCTGAAGTCGGATCAGAACTTCCGCGACCTGCAGTCGCAGCTTGAAGGCACAGAGAACCGCATTACAGTGGCGCGCAACCGCTACATCGCGGCGGTGCAGAGCTACAACGTTACCGTACGGCAGTTCCCTGCCAATCTCACCGCGAAAATGTTCGGCTTCCAGGTGAAGCCGAACTTCACCGTCGCCAACGAGCAGCAGATCTCGACGGCGCCGACGGTGACTTTCGACACTTCGACGCCCGCCACACCCGGAGCGAGCGCGCCCGCGGCTACAGCCCCGGACCAGGGCGCGAAGAAGTAAGCGGGATGATCCGGCGTTCGCGTCGCGGCCGCGCGCAGGCAGTCGCGCTGCCGCTGCTGCTGGCCCTGAGCCTTGCGGCCGGCGCGCAGGCCCCGGCCGGGGCGGGGCTGCAGCCCATCCCGAAGCTGAGCGCGCGCGTCACTGACCTCACGGGCACCCTGACCGCGGAGCAGCAGACGGCGCTCGAGCAGA
The DNA here is from genome assembly GCA_963793895.1 of uncultured Gammaproteobacteria bacterium. Classification (GTDB taxonomy): domain Bacteria; phylum Pseudomonadota; class Gammaproteobacteria; order Steroidobacterales; family Steroidobacteraceae; genus 13-2-20CM-66-19. Next base: position 1,184,300 of record CAWCBV010000002.1, on the reverse strand, counting down.
AGCTCGCCGCCTTCGAGTCGGCCAAGGGCTCGCAGCTGGCGGTGCTGATCGTACCCACGACCCAGCCGGAGGAGATCGAGCAGTACTCCATCCGCGTCGTGGACCAGTGGAAGCTCGGGCGCAAGGGCGTGGAAGACGGTGCGCTGCTCATCATCGCCAAGAACGACCACCACGTGCGCATCGAGGTGGGCCGCGGCCTCGAAGGCGTGCTCACCGATGCGATGTCGAACCGCATCATCGACGAGACCATCACGCCTGATTTCCGGGCCGGAAACTTCTACGGCGGCATCAGCACCGGCCTTGATCAGATGATGAAGCTCGTCCAGGGTGAGCCGCTGCCGCCGCCCGAAGAGAGGTGGCAAGGCGGCCATGCCGCGCATGGCATGAACCTGCTGCCGGCGCTGTTCTTTACGGTACTCATCGGTTCGATCGTTCTGCGCTCGATCCTGGGAAGAACACTCGGTTCGGCCGCCACCGGCCTCGGAGCCGGCCTCCTGGTATGGCTGACGGCACATGGCCTCTTGCTGGCAGGCCTGGCAGCGGCAGGCGCGTTCCTGTTCGCTATGCTGAGTGGACTTGCCCGCGGCAGCGGTTGGTCGAGCTACGGGCGTGGTGGAGGAATCGGCGGCGGCTGGGGCGGCATCGGTGGCGGCGGCTTTGGCGGGGGTGGCTTTGGCGGCGGTGGCGGTGGATTCAGCGGCGGGGGCGGTGGCTTCTCGGGCGGCGGCGCCTCGGGTAGCTGGTAGGATCGCGCCGCCATGCATTGGTCCCGCTTCATCCGTCATATCACCACCACGCGCTGGAGCACGCGCCGGTATTTCTCCGCGCCGGTCCGCGATGCCATCGAAAAGGCGATCGGGGAAGCCGAGGCGCTGCATGGCGGGGAGATCCGGCTGGTGGTCGAAACCGCGTTCGACCTGCCGGAGCTGTGGCGGGGTCTGCCGGCACGTCAGCGCGCGCTGCAGCTGTTCGGGCAGTTCGGCGTCTGGGACACGGCCAACAACAACGGCGTACTTATCTATGTGCTCATGGCCGATCGCGGCGTGGAAATCATCGCCGATCGCGGCATCACCGCATTCGTCGGGCCGCACGAGTGGCAGGCGGTGTGCCGGCAGATGGAACAGCACTACCGCGCCGGCCGCTTCCGCGAGGGCTCGATCGCCGGCATCGAAGGCGTGGGCGCGCTGCTCGGCCGTCATTTCCCGGGCAACGCGGCGAGCGGCAATGAGCTGTCGAACCAGCCGGTGCTCCTGTAGCGGATCGCCGACATCCGTCGCCCATACGACTTCAGTCATAATTCCTCGCCTATGGTGACCCGCAGTTTCCGAGCCGCGCTCGCGGTGGTGGTGGTTCTTAGCGCCGCGGGATGCTCGCTGCTCGGCCAGTGGCGCCACCCCGCGCCGCCCGCACCGCCGCCGCCGCCGCCCGCGCCTCCAGCCTTGCCGATGCCGGTCGCCACGGAGCGCTTCGAGCTGGCCACCGGCGATGACGTGATCGGCGTGGTGCAGGTCGTCACGGCCAGCAAGGACGACACCCTTACCGACATCGCCCGGCGCTTCAACGTCGGCTACGAAGAGATCCTGCGCGCCAACCCCAAGGTGGACCCCTGGCTGCCCGGAGCCGGCCACGAAATCATCGTGCCGTCGCGGTTCATCCTGCCCAACGCACCGCGCACCGGCGTGGTGATCAACATCGCCGCCATGCGGATTTTCTACTTTCCACCGCTGAAGAAGGGCGAACGGCCGGTGGTGTTCACCCATCCGATCGGCATCGGCAAGGTGGGCTGGCGCACTCCGGAGGGCGTGACGAAAATCATCGGCCGCCAGAAGGATCCCACCTGGCGCGTGCCGGTGTCGGTGCGCAAGGAGCACCACGAGAACGGCGAGGAGCTCGATCCGGTCATCGGCCCGGGGCCCGACAACCCGCTGGGCAAGTACGCCTTCTACCTGCAATGGCCGAGCTACCTGATCCACGGCACCAACAAGCCCGCCGGCGTCGGCCTGCGTTCGAGCCACGGCTGCATCCGCCTGTATCCGGAGGACATCGAGCAGTTCTTCGTGATGGTGCCGGTGGGGACCGAGGTACGGGTGGTCAATCAGCCGTTCGTGTTCGGCTGGCATAACGGGCAGCTGTACATGCAGCCCTACGACGTCCTCGAGGACGACACCCGCGAGTGGGGCAAGGCGCCAGTGAAGCTGCTCTCCAAGGCGCTCGCCACGACCCTGCAGCAGCAACTGAAGATGCAACACCTGAAGGTCAACTGGGACGAGGTCTCCGGACTTACGCACAACCCGCGCGGCGTGCCGGTGCCGGTGACCGGCGCCGACTCCGGGCTCGAGCAGGTGCTGGCCGCTGCGCCGCGGGTGCAGAACGTCCTGCCGCCGGGGTCGACCTGGGACGGCACGACCGATCTGCCGATGGACGAGGGCGAGTTCAGGCAGATCCTGACTGAAATCCAGCCCGGCACGCCGACGCCCGGCGCCCCGGCCGCACCGCCGCCAGCCACGAGCAGCACCGACAAGGCGCCGGCGGCGGCGCCGGCGCCGAAAAACGGCGGCTGATCCGCCGTGCGGGAGCTGTCCGGGAAAGAACCATTGCCCGTAGCGGGGCTGTCGCAGTGGTTGCAGCTCATGCTCGCCGAGATTGCGAGCAAGCGTGAAGCACAAGCGCGCGCCCGCGCCGAACAAACAAAGCGCGCGGCCGAGCAGCTGGTGCACCGCACGCAGCCATCGATGGCAGCACCGCCCGCGACGGCGCGCCGCCGGGCGACGTAACTCCTCAAACACGGCCGGCACCCTGTGCTAGAGTCGCGCGGGCCTTAGATCCCGAACGAGGCGCTTGAGTGCCAGACAGCCCCGCGTCCGGCGTACAACTCGCAATAAAAAGCCGAACGGATCACGCGATCGAGCGCGTGCCGACCGGAATCGCCGCCTTCCTCGGCCGCACCCTCAAGGGTCCGGTCAATCAGCCGTTGTCGGTACGCACCTTTGGCGAATTCCAACAGCACTTCGGCGGGCTGTGGCAACCCTCGACGCTGTCCTACGCCGTCGAGCACTTCTTCGAGAACGGCGGCCGCGAGGCGTACATCGTGCGGGTCGTCAACGGCGCGCGCCCGCCGACCCTGACGCTGTCGGCTTACGCCGGCGCGCTGCAGCTCATCGCCGTGAACCCCGGCTCGCGCGAATACCTGCGCGCCTCGGTGGATTACGACGGCATCAGCGTCGCGGAACCTGACCGTTTCAACCTGGTCGTGCAGCGCGTGCGCGCCGCGGGTTCGGAACTGGTGGAAGACCAGGAGATTTATCGGCGCGTGTCGGTGGCGCGCGAATCGACGCGCTTCGTGAGCGATGTGCTGCTCAAGTCGCGCCTGGTGCGTGTGCGCGGCACGCCGCCGACCGAGCGTCCGCAGCGCTGCGCCGCCACCCCGGGCGGTGTCGCCGTCGGCTACACCCTCTCCAACCCGGACGGCGATGATGGCGCGCCGCTCACCGACTACGACGTCATCGGCTCGGCGGCCAGTCGCGGCGGTCTGTTCGCCCTCGACGGCATCCCGCGCTTCAACCTGCTGTGCATTCCGCCGCTGGGGCGCGAGCAGGACGTCGGGCTGTCGACGCTCCTGGTGGCGGCGCGCGTTTGCCGCGAGCGCCAGGCGCTCCTGATCGTAGATCCCCCGGCCAGCTGGGGCAGCGCCCGCGCCGCGCTCGATGCCCTGCGCATCTGGCCGTTCCGCAGCGACAGCGCCGTCATGTACTACCCGCGCGTCCAGGCCTTCGATCGGCTGCGCGGCCGCGTCGAGACCTTCGGCTCGTGCGGCGCGGCGGCGGGCATGATCGCCCGCTCGGACGACACCTGGCCGGTGTGGACGGCCGCCGAGAGCGAGGAGGCGGTGCTGCGGCCGGGATTGCGCCCGGCGGTGGCGGTCGCGGATGTCGACCGCGTGCGCCTGGCGCAGGCGGGCGTCAACACCTTGCTGGCCGTGCGCGGCGGTTCGCGCACCGGGGTGAGTCCGCGCACGCTGGGAGCCGGCGGCGGTGCGGCGGCGGACTGGAAGTACCTGTCGGCGCGGCGGCTCGCGCTGTTCGTCGCCGCGAGCGTCGAGCAGGGCACCCGCTGGGTGCTGCTCGAGCACAACGCGCGCGAGACCTGGCGGCGCGCGCAAGCGGAAGTGGAGAACTTTCTCGGCGAGCTCGCCGCCCAGGGGGCATTCCCGGGCGCCACCGCCGCGGACAATCACTTCGTGATCTGCGACGAACGCGTGAACACGCCCGTGACGCTCGCCGAAGGCAAGTTCAATCTGCTGTTCGGGTTCGCGACCAGCAAGCCAGGCGCGTTCGATACCTGGCTCGTGACGCATCGCGCGGGCTCAAGCCGCGTGCGGCCGGTATCGGTCAATCGCTGGGAAGTGGCCAGCTCGATCCTGCGCGGCTGAAGAGCCTCAGCTATCATCGCGACATGCCGGACGAGTCGGTAAAGTCCCGCCACGTCGTGTTTTCCCACGGCCAGGCGAGCGGCCCCTGGGGCCGCAAGATCTCCGCGCTCGCTGAGGTTGCGCGCAGCGAGCACCACGAGGCGCACTCGGTCGACTACCGCGGCGTTGATGAGCCGCGGGCGCGCGTCGCGCGGCTGGTGGATTTCTGCAAGGACCTCAGCGGCGACATGGTGCTCGTCGGCTCGAGCCTCGGCGGCTATGTCGCCGTAGCCGCCGCATCGCTCCTGCACGCGCGCGGGGTGTTCCTCATGGCGCCGGCGCTGTACGTCGAGGGTCTGCCGGCGCTGCGCGCCGGCGCGCTGGACTGCCCGGTGACCGTGGTGCATGGCTGGCGCGACGAGGTGGTGCCGTTCGAGCACAGCGTGCGCTTCGCCCAGTCCTACCGCGCCGCGCTGCACCTCCTGGAAAGCGACCACCTGCTGCACAACCAGATTCGCGTGCTGCAGTACCTGTTCGAGTATTTCCTCATCGCGCTCGACATGCCGACCATAGCGCAGCCTTAGTCGATCGGTGCTTCAGTGGCGGTCGCGGATGGCGCGCTGTGCGATCCGATCCACCAGTCCCGGGGCGATGAGCCGCACCCAGCGGCCCAGGCGCCCGCGCGCCGAGAGTATCGCGAGTCGTTGCCGGCGCTGCATGGCGCGCACCATGAGCTGCGCACATTTATCCGCCGTCATGATGCGCGCTTCGTGCATCGGGGTTTGTCCCAGCGGTTTGCCGTCCGGCCCCAGGGCGCGCCGGTGGATCTGGCTGACGACAAAATCCGGGGCGATGATGCTGACGCCGACGCCGCTGCCGCGCAGTTCGATGCGCAGCGATTCGAAGAACCCGACCAGGGCGTGCTTGCTGGCGGCGTAGCCGGTGCGTTCCGGCACGCCGGTAATTCCGGCGATGCTCGCCACCGCGACGATGAGGCCGCGCGAGCGCTTCAGGTGCGGCAGCGCGGCGGCGGTCAGATACACCGCTCCCAGGTAGTTCACCGCCAGCAGCCGCTCGAAGACGCTGAAATCCTCCAGCGCGTCGAAGCGCGACCACATGGTGATGCCGGCGTTGTTGACCAGCGTATCGAGCTTGCCGAAGCGCGCCAGCGTCGCGTCGATGAGGTGCTGGCAATCCCGCCGCTGCGCCACGTCGCCCGGAATCGCCAGCACTTCGGCGCCGCACGCCGCGCAGTCGCGGGCGGTTTCCTCGAGACGCGCCGCGCTGCGCGCATTCAGCGCCAGGCGCGCGCCGCGCCTGGCGAGTTCGAGCGCGAGTGCGCGTCCGATGCCTTCCGAGGCGCCGGTAATCAACACGGTCTGGCCGGTGAAATTGTTCATTTGCCGCCGTTCCCGCCTAAACTGCCGCTGCGACTTGCGCGCCCATCATAACGGCGGTGTTGAGGTGCGATGAACTGGCTGTTGCGACGACTGCTGGGATTGTGGGTGCGCTTCAAGGTGCACCCGGAGGACGTCGCGACGCTGCTCGTCGACCGCGCGCGCCCGGTCTGTTACGTGCTCGAGCGCCGCAGTGTCACGGACCTGGCGCTGCTGCAGGACGCGTGCCTGGCGTTGAAGCTGCCGCGCCCGGGCAAGCGCCTGAGCGGGGCGCGCGAGCTGCGCTCCTTCTTTTACCTGGGCGGCACGCGCGGCTTCTGGAGCGCGCGGCCCGACCGTTCCCCGCCGCCGCAGCTGGCGCAGATGATCGCCGTGCTGCGCGCCGACCGGGGCGCGGACTTCGATCTCGTGCCGACCGCGGTCTACTGGGGCCGCGCGCCGCAAAAGGAGGCCTCGTGGCTGCGCCTGCTGCTGGTGGAGGACTGGGTGCTCACCAGCCGGGTGCGCAAGTTCATGCAGGTGCTGTTCAACGGGCGTGCGACGCTCATCGAGTTCGAGGCGCCGTTGTCGCTGCGGGAACTGCTCGGCGAGCAAGCGGGGGAGGCGCCGCGCGGCCGGCGCGTTGCCCGTACCCTGCGCGCGGTGTATGCGCGGCGGCGCGCCGCCCGCATCGGCCCTGATCTTTCCCACCGGCGCACCATCGTCAACCAGGTGTTGCGCACGCGTGCCGTGCGCGCCGCCGTGGCCCAGGAAATGCGCACGCGGCGCCTGTCGCGGTACAAGGCCTTGCAACGCGCGCGCGGTTACGCCTGGGAGATCGCGGCCAACTACTCGCATGCCTTCGTGCGCTTCATGGAGCACGCGCTGGCGTGGTTATGGAACCGTCTGTACGACGGGGTGGTGTTCGGTCATGCGCAGACGCTCGAGCAGGTGGCGCCGGGGAACGAGATCATCTACGTGCCCTGTCACCGCAGCCACATGGATTATCTGCTGCTCAGTTACGCGATCTATGTGCACGGCTACGCGGTGCCGCACATCGCGGCCGGCGTGAATCTCAACCTGCCGGTGGTGGGGCGTTTCCTGCGCCAGGGCGGCGCCTTTTTCATCCGCCGCAGCTTCGCCGGCAACGCGCTCTACGGCGTCGTGTTCATGAAATACCTGGCCGCGATCATGGCGCGCGGCCACCCGGTCGAGTACTTCATCGAGGGTGGGCGCAGCCGCACCGGCCGCCTGTTGCAGCCCAAGACCGGGATGCTGAACATGACGGTGCGCGCGTTCCTGCGCGATCCGCAGCGCCCGGTGGTTTTTGTGCCGGTGTACTTTGGCTACGAGCGGCTGGTCGAGGGCGCGACCTATGTCGGAGAACTCTCCGGGCGGCCCAAGCAGAAAGAGAGCGTCTGGGGACTCTTAGGCTCGCTGCGCGTGCTGCGGCAGCGCTTCGGCAAGGTGCACGTGAACCTGGGCGAGCCGATCCACCTGCGTGAGGTCCTCGACGCCGCCGAGCCGCAGTGGCGCGCGCTCGCCATCGACGACGAGGCGCGTGTACCGTGGCTCGGGCACGCGGTGGACGAGCTGGCCGGGCGCATCATGCGCCAGATCAACTCCGCGGCGGCCGTGACCCCGGTGGGCCTCCTGGCCGTCACGCTGCTGGCGACGCCGCGCCAGGCGCTCGCCGAAGGCGACCTCGCGCGCCAGATCGACCTGTATCGCGCGCTGCTGCGCGACTTCCCGTACAGCGACCGCGTGACGGTGACGGAGCTGGCGGGCGCCGCGATCATCGACTATGGCCTGTCCATGCGGCTCATCGCGCGCGAACCGCATGACCTCGGCGCCATCGTGCGCATGAGCCAGGAAAGCGCGGTGCTCGCCACTTACTTCCGTAACAACGTGCTGCACCTGTTCGCGCTGCCCTCGCTCCTCGCCTGTGCGTTCACCAGCAACGAGCGGGTCGCGACCGAGGACCTGCAGCGACTCGCGTGGCGCATCTATCCCTATGTCGCCGCGGAGCTGTTCTTAAGATGGGGCGAGGGCGAGCTGCCCGCGATCATCGAGGGTGTGCTCGCCTGCCTCGCCCGGCATGGCCTGATCGAGGCGGACGCAACGCCGGGGATCTGGCGGCGCCCGTCGCCGAGCTCGCCACAGGCCATGCAGCTGTCGCTGCTGGCGCAGGCCACCATCCAGACAATCGAGCGCTACTACCTCGCGGTCGCACAGCTGGTCAAGGCCGGCAGCGGCACGATCAGCCAGGCGGCGCTCGAGGAACGCTGCCAGCTCACCGCGCAGCGTATCGGTCTGCTCTACGGGCTCGACTCCCCGGAGTTCTTCGATCGCTCGATGTTCGGGAACTTCATTGGCCTCTTGCGCGCGCGCGGCGTGGTGCGCGTGCGTGAGGACGGCACGCTGGAATTCGACGCAGTGCTGCTGCGTGTGGCGCAGGACGCACAGTTCGTGCTGAGCGAGCAGCTGCGCCACAGTATCCTGCAGGTAACACGCGGCTAATGCCCTTGCCGGATCGCGAGCCTGAGTCGTAGACTGACCGCGAGCCTGAGTTTTGTGTTGCGGCAACAAACAAGAACGCGCAGCACAGGCGCAAAGCCGGCAGCCTCGAGGAAGCAGGGGGATACATGAGGAAAGTTCAAATGGGGCGTCGTTCGTCACTGCTGGCGGCGGCCGCGGCCTGCTTAGGCACGCTCATCTGCGTGGACGCGCACGCCATCAATTTCCAGAGCGCCTCGGGTGACTGGAGCGGCAGCTGGGACACGACCATCGGCTACGGGCAGGGCTGGCGCGCGACCGGGCGCAACTGCCTGCTCATCGCCATTGCCGACGGCGGCTGCGGCTATTCCCCGAATATCGATGACGGTGACCTGAACTACGGCAAGGGCACGTACAGCCAGGCCTTCACGGGCGTCACCGAGCTGGCCTTGAATTACAAGGACAAGGCCGGAGTTTTCGTGCGCGCGAGCGGGCTGTACGACATCTACGTCATGGGTGACAACACCCAGCGCACGCCCTTGTCCCACGACGCGAGGGATCTGGTCGGCAGCTACACCCGCCTCCTCGATGCCTTCGGTTATGATCGCTTCACCCTCGGCAGCATGCCCGCCGAGGTTCGCCTTGGCCGCCAGGTGGTGAGCTGGGGCGAGAGCACGTTCATTCCCGGCGGGCTCAACGAGGTAAACCACTACGACGTCTCGGCACTGCTGACCCCGGGATCGGAACTCAAGCAGGCGCTGCTGCCGGACTCGATGGGCGTGCTCGACCTGCAGCTCACCAAGAACGTCAGCACGCAGCTGCTGTACCTGTTTGACTGGCACGAGACCCTCGCGCCGCCCACAGGTTCCTTCTTCGGCACCAGTGACGCCGGCGTGATCGGTGGCAACAGGCTTTATCTCGGCTTCGGCGCGATCTCGGATCAGGGCGTGAATTTCAGCCCGCTTGGCGGCCCGCTGTACAGCGACTTCCAGGCCGTGGACCGCCTGCCGGACCACAGGCCCCCGAATTCGGGCCAGTACGGCGCGAACGTGAAGTTCTACCTGCCGGACCTCGGCCAGGGCACGCAGATCGGACTCTACTTCCTCAACTACACCAGCCGGCTGCCGGTCCTGTCGGCCAACACCGGCACGCAGGCTGGTCTCGGTAATGCTTTCGGCGCCATCAATGCCATCGGCGGCGCGGCCCAGGCACTCGCCGCCGGCTTGCCGTTCGCGGCCGCGGTCGCCACCGGCGCCGCCGTCGGCCAGTCGCGTGCCGCCGCCACCGGTGGAAACTTAAGCCTGCTGACGGCGACGCAGTACGCGACCATCGGCGCCAACACGCTGCTGGCCGGCGGCAACGTCAACGCCCAGGCGCAGAATATCGCCACCTACGAGTACGGCAAGACGGCCGGTTACTTCGAGGAGTTTCCGCAGGACATCAAGATGATCGGCGCCTCCTTCAACGGCGAGATCAAGTCCACCGGGACTGCGATCCAGGGCGAGGTCGCGTTCCGCCACAACGTGCCGCTGCAACTGGACGACGTGGAGCTCCTGTACGCGGCCCTGTCGCCGTTCGAAGCCGGCGTCGCGGGCCTGCTCAGCAACGGGGCGGTGGTCCCGCACCCCGGCACGTGCCCGAAGAACTCGCCGACGCCGATCAGTGACTGCAACCAGCTCGGGGTCTTCGGGCTGGGGCAGACCATCCGCGGCTGGGAACTGAAGAACACCTGGCAGGTGGGCTTCACCGCCACCCAGACCTTCGCCAACGTGCTGGGGGCCTCGCAGGCGGTGTTGCTGGCCGAGGCGGCGGCGGATTACGTCCCGGGACTCGAGGACAAGTACAGCGGCGGACCGGAAGGCTTCGGCCTGCGCTACGACGGCCCGGGCACGAACCTGAGCGGCAATCCGAATCTGGGCGGCTATCCGGAATTTCCTGCGGTCAACGGCCAGTGCGTAACCCCCGGCTTCCAGTGCGTGGAACCCGGCTCGGCATTTCCGGACAAATTCTCATGGGGCTACGTGATCGCCGGGCGGCTCGAGTATGCGAACCTGATCGCCGCCTGGGACCTCCTGCCACACGCCACCTGGTCGCAGGACGTGCACGGCGTCTCGCCCGGTCCGGGCGGCAACTTTGTCCAGGGCCGGCACGCGGTCACCGTCGGCGTCGGCGCGGATCTGCAGAAGACCTGGGACCTGGATGTTTCCTACACGCGCTTTGGCGGCGCCGGTCAATACAACCTGCTCAACGACCGCAGCTTCGTCGCGGCGAGCATCAAGTTCTCGTTCTGAGGGGGCTGCAATGAAAACGATCCAGGTTGCCGCGGCGGGGCTGTTGTTCGCGCAGCTGGCATGGGGAGGCGTGAGTCCGCAGGAAGCGGCGCGCCTGGGCGCAGACCTGACGCCCCTGGGCGGGGAGAAGGCGGGCAACGCCGACGGCACCATCCCGGCGTGGACCGGCGGACTCAAGTCAGCCGCCGACGCCGGCGTTCCGAACTATCACCCGGGCGATCATTACCCGGATCCGTTCGCGAGCGACAAGCCGCTGTTCACCATCACGCCGGCCAACATGGCGCAGTACGCCGCCAAGCTCACGGAAGGGCACAAGGCCGTGTTCAAGACCTATCCGGACTACAAGATGGTGGTCTACCCGACGCATCGCACCGCGGCGGCTCCGCAGCGCATCTACGACGCCACCAAGCGCCAGGCCACCACGGCGAAGCTGGCGGCGGACGGCAACGGGGTCACCGGCGTCATCGGTGCGACGCCCTTCCCGATCCCGCAGGCGGGGGTGGAAGTGATCTGGAACCACATAACTCGCTGGCGCGGTGTGGCGGCCGCCCCGAACATCGGCCAGGCGCCGGTCACCGCCGGCGGCAGCTACACCCTGGTGAAATTCAAGGAGGAGTTCTTTTTCCAGTACTACATGCCGGGCATGACCGAAGCCGCGCTCGACAACATTCTGGTGTTCTTCACGCAGGAAACCACGGCTCCCGCGCGCCTTGCCGGTGAGGTGCTGATGGTGCAGGAGACCCTCGACCAGGCGAAGGACGCGCGCCGCGCCTGGGTGTACAACCCCGGACAGCGACGGGTGCGCCGCGCACCCAACGTCGCCTTCGACAACCCCGGCACCAACTCCGATAACCTGCGCACCGACGATCAGTTCGACGTCTACAACGGCAGCCCGCAGCGCTACAACTGGAAGCTGGTGGGCAAGCGCGAGATGTACGTGCCGTATGACGCTTACCAGCCTGCAGAATCCGCAGCACAACTACGGTGAGATTCTCAAGAAGAACCACATCAACCAGGATCTGGCCCGCTACGAGCTGCACCGCGTGTGGGTGGTCGACGCAACGCTCAAGCCCGGCGTGAGTCATCTGTACAGCCGCCGCACGTTCTACGCGGATGAGGATTCCTGGCAGATTCTGGGCGTCGACTGCTACGACTCGCGCGGCCAGCTGTACCGCGTGCAGGAAGGCCATAGCATGAACTACTACGACGTGCCGACCCAGTGGACCTCGCTGGAGGTCGACATGGACCTGTCCAACGGCCGTTATCTCGCCCTGGGCCTGCAGAGCGAAGAGCGTGGCTCCTACGACTTCAGCATCAAGCGCACTCCGGCCGACTACCAGCCGAGCGTGCTGGAGCGGCGCGGCATCCGCTAGGAGCCCGACGTGACAGCCTCGACGGCGGATGCCCGCGCGGCCGGCTCGGGCCGTCGTGGGGCCGTCGCGCTGTTGCTGACCCTGGCGCTCGCGATGCCGGCGGCGCGTGCCGGGCCGGCAACCGCGCCTGGGGATTCCACCGACTCGGAACACGCGCGCCTTGCGGCACAATCGTTGCTCGTGGGTCTCGCCGCGGCGGGCGAGCGGCTGGTCGCGGTCGGGGATCGCGGGGTGGTCGTGCTGTCTGATGATAAGGGCAGGAGCTGGGTGCAGGCGGACCTGGTCCCGACGCAGGCGCTGCTGACCGGGGTGTGTTTCTTTGATGCCCGGCACGGACTCGCGGTCGGGCACGATGAGGTGATTCTCGCGACCGCGGATGCCGGGCGGACCTGGCAGCGCAATCACTACGCGCCCGAAGCGCAGCAACCGCTGCTCGATGTGTGGTGCGGCGTGCAGGGTCACGCGATCGCGATCGGCGCCTACAGCACCTACCTCACGAGCGCAGACGGCGGCAGCACCTGGACGGCTGGCAAGTTCACGCCAATACCGCGGCAGCCGCCCGCACCGAAGCCGCACGGCGCGCATTCCCCGGCGGCTCCTGCGCTGCAAGTGCGCCCGGTGAAGACAAGACCGGCGGCGGCTACCACCTGAACCGCATCGTCGCGGCGACGCCTGCGCGGCTCTTCATCGCGGCGGAATCAGGACACCTGTACCGCTCGGATGACGCCGGCGCGAGCTGGCTGGAACTCGCCTCTCCGTACCACGGCTCATTCTTCGGTGTGCTGCCTCTGGATGCGGATGTGGTGCTGGCCTTCGGGCTGCGCGGGAATTTCTTCCGCTCCGAGGATGCCGGCGCCAGCTGGCAAAAGATCGAAACCGGTACGGTGCAGCTCTTGGACGGCGCCACGCGCTTTGGCGCCGCCGGGGTGGCCGTGGTCGGCCTCTCGGGCGTGGTGCTGGTGAGCCGCGACGGCGGTCACAGCTTCAGGCTCGATCAGCAAGGCGACTACACCGGGCTCTCCGCCGTGCTCGGCACCGGCAACGATGAGCTGGTCGCGGTCGGTGAGGGCACGAAGGTGATCGCGCTCAACATCGCGCCGCCGGCGGCCGCAGCGGCGCACTGATGAGCGCCGGGAATTCCAACAGCAACAGCCCGTCCGCCATGGTCGGCCGGCTCGAGCAGCTCATCTTCGGCCATCGCACGCTGATTCTTGCGCTATTCACGCTCGGTACGCTGTTGTTCGCCGTGATCGCGCTGCGCGGTCTGCGCATCGATACCTCCTTCAACAAGACCCTGCCGCTGCAGCACGAGTACATGCGCACCTACCTGGATCCGAAGGTGCTGGATTTCCGCGGCGCCAACCGCGTGCTGATCGCGCTGATCGCGCGCGACGGCAACATGTTCACGCCGGAGTTCTTCGCCGCGCTGCGCAAGGCGACCGACGAAGTCATGGTGATGGACGGCATCGACCGTACCCGCGTGCAGTCCCTGTTCACGCCCAACGTGCGCTACATCGAGGTGGTGGAGGACGGTATCGAGGCGGGCAACGTCGTGGCCGCCGACTTCACCCCGACGCCCGAAAACCTGGCGCGGGTGCGCGACAACATCCGCAAGGCCGGGATCCTCGGCCGCCTGGTCGCCAACGATTTCTCCGGCGCCCTGGTGAGCGCCATCGTCCTCGACCAGGACGCGCAGGGAAAACCGGTCGATCCGATCCAGATCGCCCACCAGCTCGAGAAGCGCGTGCAACAGGTGATCGAGCACCCGCCGGGCGCCGCCGGCATTGACGTACAGGCGCGCGCCAGCGGCGGACTCGAGAGCGCCGATTTCCCGCGCCACGGCATCGACGTGCGCATGATCGGCTTTGCCAAGGTCATGGGCGACATCGCCGACGGCGCGGCATCGGTGGTGATGTTCGCCGTCATCACGCTGGTGCTGACGCTGCTCGCGGTGCGCATCTACTGCCAGTCCTGGCGCGTCGCCTTCGTGCCGGTGCTGTGCTCGCTGATCGCGGTTCTGTGGCAGCTCGGTGCGCTGGTGCTGCTGCGCTACGGTATCGATCCGATTGGCCTGCTGGTGCCGTTCCTGATCTTCGCCATCGGCGTCAGCCACGGCGTGCAGAAAATCACCGCGGTCAGCGATGCGGCACTCGCCGGCTTAGGCAGCATGGAAGCCGCGCGCCGCACCTTCCGGCAGTTGCTGGCGCCGGCGGTGATCGCGCTGCTCGCGGATCTGGTCGGCTTCGTCACCATCCTGCTCATCCCGGTGCCGGTCATCCGCGAGATGGCGATCACCGCCTCCATCGGGGTGGCGATCGTGATTCTCACCGACCTGCTGCTGTTGCCGGTGCTCGTGTCCTACGTGCACTTTGACGCCGGTTACCGCGAGCGCGTCGAGCGCCGCCAGGCGCATCTGGCGACCCTGTGGCGGCACCTCTCCGGCGTCACCCGGCGCGGACCCGCGCTCGTCATCATCGGCGTGTGCGTGGTGCTCGCGGCCTGCGGCGGGTGGCTCGGGCGCAAGACACCGATCGGCGACACCCAGGCGGGCGTGCCGGAGCTGCGCGCCGATTCACGCTACAACCGCGACAACGACGTCATCACCTCCAAGTTCTCCATCGGCGTGGATGTCCTGACCGCGATCGTGGAGTCCAGCGAGCCGGTGTGCGTCAGCCACGACCTCATGACCGGAATCGACCGTTTTGGCTGGCACATGCGTAACGTGCCGGGCGTGCAGGATGTCATCACGCTGCCATTCATCGCCAAGGTCGCGATCGCCGGCTGGAACGAGGGCAGCCTGAAGTGGCGCAGCATTCCGCGCGAGCAGACGCAGCTCACGCAATCGACGCGTTACATCGAGACCAGCACCGGGCTTCTCAACGAGACCTGTGACGTCGTGCCGGTGCTGATGTTCCTCAGCGACCATCGCGCCGAGACCATCGAGCGCGTGGTGGCGGCGGTGAAGGCCTGGCGCGCGGCCAACCCGCTGGCCGGCGCCGAGGTGCGCCTCGCGGCCGGCAACGTCGGCGTGATGGCGGCCACCAACGAGACGGTGGAAGCCAAGCAGATGTTGATTTTAGCCGGGGTGTTCGGCGCCGTGATCCTCATGTGCTTCATCACCTTCCGCTCGCTCGTGGGCACGCTGCTGGTGGTGGTGCCGCTCGCGCTGGTGTCAGTGTTGGTGTACGCCGTCATGTACCTGGTCGGCATCGGCCTGAAAGTGTCCACACTGCCGATGGTGGCGCTCGGTGCCGGCATCGGCGTCGACTACGGTATTTATCTTTTCAGCCGCATGCAGGAGTTCCTGCACCAGGGGCTGTCGGTGCGCGAGTCCTACGAGCGCACGCTGCGCGTGACCGGCGCCAGCATCATTTTCACCGGCATCACGCTCGCCATCGGGGTCGCGACCTGGGTGTTCTCGCCGCTGAAGTTCCAGGCCGACATCGGCATCATGCTGACCTTCATGTTCCTGGTGAACATGCTGGCGGCGATCATCCTCATGCCGGCGCTGGCGGCGTGGCTCCTGCACCCCGAGGGCCTGAACCGCGCGCAGCCGCCGCCGGGCCGCTAACTCCCGCCGCCGCAGACGGCTCCTCAGTCAATGCGGTAGCCAAAGCCGCGCGCCATGAGCGGCGCGCAGGCGAGGATCACGACAATTGCGGTGAGCTCCAGCATGAGACACAGTCGCACTTGTCGCGCGCGTAGCTGCGGCACCTCAGGCGCGGTGCCTGCCCGCAGTGCCTTGTTCCACGACAAGAACGTTATCGTGGGATAGATCGAGATCAGAGCGGCGAGGATGAATACGCCGAACTTGATCAGAAAGAAGGTGTTGTGCCAGTAGTACGCCTGGCCCTTCTCGAAGTACGCGACCCGCAGCAGGCCGACGACCAGCACGATGCTCGCCGCCGCCCCGAAAATTGTGTCGGTGCGCTGCAAGCGGCGCGCCTGCACGAGCGACAGCGGGGGCTTGAACATCGCAACTTCCACGGCCAACGCCGCGACCACGGTAAAAGCGGCGAGGTGGTGCAGGAAGGCCATCAGCGCGGACCAGTACATGGCGACACTCCGTGGTACGAGAACGTGATAGTGAAGGTGCTCGCGTGCGCGGCGTCCGTCAGTCGTCCCGGGCGGGTTTCCCGCGCAGCCGTTTGGTGCGGCCCTGATGCGTCTTGTGCTCGAGCCGCCGCTCGCGTGCCGCGCGCGTGGGTCTGGTGGCCTTGCGTGCCTTCGGCACGATGAGCGCCCGGCGGATGAGATCACTCAAGCGTTCTTCGGCGTCGCGGCGGTTGTGTTCCTGGGTGCGCTGGTTGCGCGCGACGATGAGGATCGTGCCTTCGGCGGTGAGCCGCCGCCCGCTCAGCGCCCGTAGCCGCGCCTTGACGCCCGCGTTGAGCACACTGCTGCCTTCCAGATCGAAGCGCAGTTGCGCGGCGGTGGAGACCTTGTTGACGTTCTGCCCGCCGGGGCCGGAGGCGCGCACGAAAGCCACCGACAGCTCGCTGTCCGGGATCACAAGCCCGGGAGCAACCTCGAGTGGCATCCTGGAGCGCCCTGGTGTGACTTTCAGTCCGCGGCCTGATCGCCCGGGGGCGGGATCGTGAACGACGCCACCGGGGTCGGGCCCGGCGCGCGCGCCGCCAGCATGCGCGTCTCCTGCTGCGGCACCGGGATGCGCACGCCGTTGGCGCGGAAGATGCGCCAGATCGCGCGGTTCACATCCGAACGGATGTTGTTGACGCCATTCACAGGATCCGCAATCCAGAAACGGATCTCCAGCCGCATGCCGTTGTCCTCGAAGCTGATGAGGCGCGACACCGGCGGCGGATCGTGCAGGATGCGCGGGTGATTCTCGGCCGCTTCCAGCAGCAGTTTGAGCGCGACCTCCGGATCATCGTCATAGCTCACGGTCACCGGCAGCTTCAGGCGCACACGCTGGTCCGAGTAACTCCAGTTGATGAACGGGCTGGTGATGAGGTTCTGGTTCGGCACCAGGGTGTCCACCCCGTCGCGATCGCGCACCACGACGTAACGTCCGCGCAGTTCCTGCACCCAGCCGAAATTGCCGGTGCTGGCGCCGGCGTGGCCGGTGAAGCTGATGACATCCCCGGGCTTGATGGACTTGTCCATGAGCAGCACGAAGCCGCTGACGAAGTTGCTGGCCACCGACTGCAGGCCAAACCCGAGCCCCAGGCCGATGGCGCCGGTGAGCACGTTGAGAGTGGTGACGTCGACGCCGGCGGCGTTGATGCCGAGCAGGATCCCCAGGCCCAGCAAGAGGAAATAAGTGAACTTGGAGACGCCCACGCGCGTGGAGACCGCCAGCTGGTCGAGCCGCATCACCCGGCCTTCGATGGCGCGGGCGACCAGGCTGGAAACGACCACGAAGGCGCTCACCACCACCAGGCCTTTGAGCAGCGCCCACAGACTGAACTGGCTCCTGCCGGGGACCAGGCTGATGTGATTGAGCGTCGCCTCGACGACGTCGAGCCAGCCGAGCATCGCCAGCGACACCACCAGCCACACGACGACGGTGATGCGGGATTGACGGTTGCGCACCCAGGAGACCGGTCCGAGCAGCAGACCCAGCACGTAAACGCCCACGCGTACCAGAGCCAGCGCCGTGACCAGCTGGGCCGCAATGGCGACGTGGACACCGGGGTTGGTGAACGCGCTCAAGAGCAGGCGCCCGGCGTACAGCGTGGCAAGCGCCGCGATCAGCGGGGCGATGATGCGCGCCCCGTCGAGCACGTAGTCCAGCAGGCGCGGAACCCCTGCGCCAGGACCTGCGGGCGCCAGCGGCGCAGGCCGCGCGGCGAGGGCGCGCATCACCGCCAGCGCGATCACCGCCGCGATCAGGATGGTGAGCCATTCGGCCAGTGCCGGTGGCGAGATGAGCAGCAGGACGAAGGCCTTCAGGGCGCTGGCGGCGTTGTCCATCTAAGCGTTCAGATCCGGGATCAACTCACTCTCCAGGCGCGCGATCTGGTCCTTGAGCAGGAGTTTGCGCTTCTTGAGGCGTTTCAACTGCAGCTCGTTGATGTGCAGGTCGAGGGACAGGCGGGAGATGACCTCGTCGAGGTCGCGGTGTTCGATGCGCAGCCCGCGCAGCTTCTCCACGTTGCGGAACAGCTCGCGATCGACGTTGTCTTCGATTTCCGCCATGCAGTGGGTGAGCGGCCCTCGAGGCTGTGCGGCGGCCGCCAACGACCTCGAAGCTTAGCCGAGCGGCCCGTGGCGCGCCACGTTCAGCGGCCGCCCCGGCTGCGGTGCGAGGAGCGTCCGGGAGCAGATCCCCTGCGGTCGCGCCCGCCACCACCCTGGCGCCCGCCAGGGCGGCTGCCGCCGGAGCGACCACCACCACCGGGACGGCCGCCACCATGCGGGCGCGAGCGGTGCACGGGCGCACCGGCTACCACGCCCGTGGCGAGCAGTTCCGGGGAGATGGAGGAGAAGGGAACCTTGTGGCCCAGGTAGGTCTCGATGTCGGGCAGCGATACCGCGTATTCCTCGCATGCGAAGCTGATGGCATCGCCCTCAGCCCCGGCGCGCGCCGTGCGGCCGATGCGGTGCACGTAGTCAGGCGGGTCCTGCGGCAGGTCGAAGTTGAACACGTGACTGACGTCGGGGATGTGCAGCCCGCGTGAGGCGACATCGGTGGCGATGAGCACCGCGAGCTTGCCCTCGTGGAAGTCGCGCAGGAAGCGCAGGCGCTTGTTCTGCGGCACATCCCCGGACAGCGCCTGGGCGCTGAAGCCATTGGCCTTGAGCGAACTCTCGAGGCGTTCCGCGGTGCGCTTGGTGTTGACGAACACCATGGTGCGCACCGCCTCGCTGCGGTGCAGGAGGCCGATGAGCAGCGGCACCTTCTCCTCCATGGAGGGGTAGTACATCATCTGTCGCACGCTATCGACCGTCATCTTGTCCGGCTCGATGCGCACCGTCTCCGGATTGTTCATGTGCTCGTAGGCGAGTTCCAGCACCCGCTGCGAGAGAGTGGCCGAGAACAGCATCGACTGGCGCCGCTCCGGAGGCGGCAGGCGGCGCAGGATGTAGCGGATGTCGGCGATGAAGCCTAAGTCGAACATGCGGTCCGCTTCATCGAGCACCAGCACCTGCGCGTGCCTGAGGTCAAACACGTGCTGCTTGAAGTAGTCGATGAGCCTGCCGGGCGTGCCGACCAGCACATCGCAGCCGGCGGCAACCTCCTCGCGCTGCTTCTCGTAGTCGATGCCACCGAATACGACCGAGTGCTTGAGTCCGGTGTGTGCGCCGAGCGTGAGTGCATCGTGATGGATCTGCACCGCCAGTTCCCGGGTCGGCGCCACGATCAGCGCCCGGATCGAGGTCGGGGTGCGGTTCGCCGCCGCCGGGCGTGTCAGCAGCGACTGGTACAGCGCGACGAGAAATGCCGCCGTCTTGCCGGTGCCGGTCTGCGCCTGGCCGGCGATATCGCGGCCGGCGAGCGCCGCCGGCAATGTCTGTGCCTGGATGGGCGTGCAATCAACGAAGCCGGCTTGTTTTATGCCCGCCATGACCTCATCTACCAGGCCAAGCGAGGCGAAAGTCACGGAATCAGAGTGTGGTTCGGTCATCAATTACATCTGAGATGTGAGGGGTGAATTTCCGTACCGAGGCTTGCAAAAACGACTCGGAAGCGCTACAAAGTGTCTCAAGTCAGCGGGCCAGCAGGTCCGCACCTGCCAGCCAGGTCTCCTTAACTCCCTGAAGATTCATACTCAATCACGAGTAATCAGTGTAACCGTTTAGCGCAACTATCTGGCAGCGCTTTTCGTTAGTTCGTTGCCCAGCCGCTGCCGATTCCCCACATTTCCCCCAAATTTTGTTTGCCACGCTCTGTATTTGACGGAGGTTCAACCGCGTGAGTAGCCCGCACATTGTGCACACCACGGACGCCACCTTTTCTCAGGACGTCCTTAAATCCGACAAGCCCGTGTTGCTGGATTTCTGGGCCGAATGGTGTGGTCCGTGCAAGATGATCGCCCCGATCCTCGATGAGATCGCGAGCGAGTACCAGGACCGTATCAAGATCGCCAAGCTCAACATCGATGAGAACCCGCAGACGCCGCCCAAGTTCGGCATCCGCGGCATCCCGACCCTGATCCTGTTCAAGAACGGCACGGTCGAGGCGCAGAAAGTCGGCGCCGTATCAAAATCCCAGCTGTCGGCTTTCCTGGACAGCAACCTGTGAGGGGCTACCTCGGCAATCAGGGCCGTAACCGGCCCAACAAGGGCCCGCGCCATGGCGGCGGCGGCAGCCGTGACGGCAATCGCGACGGCAACCGCGGTAACAACGGCGGACGCCCCGACGAGATGATGCAGGAGCCGGAGCCGTTCGACGCCGACGACTCGGAGATCATCAGTCCCGCGGAGCTCACCGCTTCGCGCACCTCGATGAATCTCACGGAGCTCAAGTCCAAGCCCATCCATGAACTGGTGAAGCTGGCCGAATCCATGGGGCTCGAGAGCCTCGCCCGCTCGCGCAAGCAGGACATCATTTTCTCGATCCTGAAGGCGCACGCGCGCAACGGCGAGAACATCTACGGCGACGGCGCGCTCGAGATCCTGCAGGACGGCTTCGGCTTCCTGCGCTCGGCGGACAGTTCCTACCTCGCCGGTCCCGATGATATCTACGTGAGCCCGAGCCAGATCCGCCGCTTCAACCTGCGCACCGGCGACACGATTTTTGGCCTCATCCGTCCGCCCAAGGACGGCGAGCGTTATTTCGCGCTGCTCAAGGTGGGCGAGATCAACCTCGACTCCCCGGAGAGCTCGCGCAACAAGGTGCTGTTCGAGAACCTGACGCCGTTCCATCCGACCCGGCGTCTGAAGCTCGAACGCGGTAACGGCTCCACCGAGGATCTGACCGCCCGCACCATCGATCTGGTCGCGCCTATCGGCAAGGGCCAGCGCGGTCTCATCGTCTCCCCGCCCAAGGCCGGCAAGACGATGCTGCTGCAGAACATCGCCACCGCCATCACCTCCAACCATCCCGAGGTCTACCTCATCGTGCTGCTCATCGACGAGCGGCCCGAGGAGGTCACGGAGATGCAGCGCACGGTGAAGGGCGAAGTGGTATCGAGCACCTTCGATGAACCCGCCGCCCGCCATGTGCAGGTGGCCGAGATGGTCATCGAAAAGGCCAAGCGCCTGGTCGAGCACAAGAAAGACGTCGTGATCCTGCTCGACTCGATCACCCGCCTCGCGCGCGCCTACAACACCGTGGTGCCGTCCTCCGGCAAGGTGCTGACCGGCGGCGTGGACGCCAACGCCCTGCAGCGCCCCAAGCGCTTCTTCGGCGCGGCGCGCAACATCGAGGAGGGTGGCAGTCTCACCATCCTCGCCACCGCGCTCATCGACACCGGCTCCAAGATGGATGACGTCATCTACGAGGAGTTCAAGGGCACCGGCAACAGCGAAATCCATCTCGACCGGCGCATCGCCGAAAAACGCGTGTTCCCGGCGGTCAACATCAACCGCTCCGGCACCCGCAAGGAAGAGCTCATTACCGACCAGGGCGAGCTCGCCAAGATGTGGATCCTGCGCAAGCTCCTGCACCCGATGGATGAGCTGGCGTCGATCGAATTCCTGCTCGACAAGATGAAGGACACCAAGTCGAACAGCGAGTTCTTCGAGGCGATGAAGCGCTAGCCGCCCCTGGCCGCGCCTCCGAACGCCGACCGCGTCACGTCGGCATAGCGCGACGCTGGCACATGAGTGCCGCCGGTCGTTAAGATCCTCCGCAATCCGCCTTCGGTTGCGGTGAGGGAGTGCACGCCCGTATGCGCATCTGGCTCGCCGCCAACGCGGTGTTGTTTGCGTCCTTGAGCGCCCCGGCGCTGGCCGACCGCGATCCGCTCTCGGGCGCGCCGCTGCCGCCGCAGGCACGGGAGATCCCCAGTCCCATCACCGACCACTTTTACGCCAGCGCCGCGCTCTACTCCCCGAGTGTGAAAACCAACCTGCGGGTCGACCCGTCCAATGCCGCACCCGGCGTGACCGGAACGCCCGTGAACGCCGAGCACGACCTCGGGTTGCCGGCACGCCTGACCCAGGGGCGCGTGGAGTTCATGTTTCGCCTCGGCGAGCGCAGCAAGGTGCGCATGGACTACTTCGAAGCCGACCGCACCGCCGACCATGTGCTCGGCAACACCATCGTCTTTGGCGACCAGACCTTCGCCCAGGGCGCAACGACCCACACCTCCCTAGACTGGAAGCTGTTCGGGCTCACCTACACTTATTCCTTCTATCGCACCAACCGGCTTGAAATCGGCACCGGTGTTGGCGTGTATTTCCTGCAGGCTAACGCGCAGGGAGCCGTGCCGGCGCAGAACCAGGCCCAGGATGAGTCGGCGGCCGATCCATTCCCGACCTTGCCGCTGGACTTCGCCTGGCGTATTTCCAGGCGCATCGCCTTTACCGGGCACGTCAACTACCTGAAGGCCTCTCTAAGCCAGTTCAACGGCTGGCTTGCCGACAGCCACGGGGATTTTCAATTCCGCTGCAATCCGAACCTGAGCCTGGGAGTCGGCTACACCAGCACGCGCACCTCCTATAACCGCGACAATGGCAGCTTCAAGGGCTCGCTGTACCTGAGCTACAACGGCCCGGAAGCGTTCGTACGCGTGAGTTTCTAGGCGGCAAAAGCCCATGCGCCAGCCTTGCTATGGAGTGCTCGGCTGCTGAGGTGATCGCGGCAGGTGTGCATCCAGCCATGCCTTTTGCCGCCGGCAACGGAGCTGATGTCCGGCAAAAGCGCCGCAGGCGACTTTTGCCCGATCAAGCAGGCGTGACGACGTAGGCGCGCGTGAATGGTTCCGGCATGCGCGTCGCGCGGCCGGAGTCCAGGTTGATGCAGACATACTCGGTCATGGCGCGCGCGAGGGTCCTGCCGTCCGCGATCCGCTGCACCTGGAAGCGCCGTTCACAGCGCAGCCGACCGTCCGAGCGCGCGATCCAGGTTGCCACCCGCACGACGTCGCCTTGCACCGCCGCGAGCACGTAGTCGATCTCGGTGCGCAGCGCCGCCATGCCGCGCCGCAGGGCGACACACTCCTGCAGCGGTACGCCGAGCGCGGCGGAATGCGACCAGGCGACGCGATCGAACCACGCGAGGTAGACGGCGTTATTGACGTGGTCGTAGACGTCGATGTCGTCGGGCTGCACGCTCAGTTCAATGACGTGCGGCGAAGGGAAATCAAAGCTGGCGTTGCGTGGCGCGGCTGTCATGGCCTGAGGCACAAGACTGGCCGCGCCTTAAGCGCGAGTCAAACACCGCCAAGCCGCCGCCCGCGAAAAAGCGAAGGCGGCGGGCCTTAAGGTGCCTAGGCGTGCGAGCCCCGGCCGGCGAGGTACGCATCCGCCGCCGGCACCAGAGCCTGTTTCTGGGTGTACTGGAAGCGCGCGCCTTCCATGCCTTTCTGGATCTGCGGTCCCATCTCGACCGGGACATGCGCCTTGATCCAGGCCTCCATCTCATCCAGCGGCACGCTGTTCCAGAAGAACTGCGGTACGAACTGCGCCTCGATCAACGGCACCATGTTGCCGAAGGATGACAGGAGCTCGGCGGCCTTGTCGTTGAAGGTGTTCCACGCCAGCCGCGGGTGCTCAGCGCGCAGCGTGGCGAGCATGCCGAGGCGCAACTGGATCTCCTGCGGCGGTATTTCCGGGTCGAGTGCGATCTTGGCTGCTTCCTCGCCCAGCGCAGCGTCGCGCGCACCCGCGAGCGCGATGTATAGCCGGCGGCGCTCGGAATCGTCTGTCGATTGCCTGGCGAGCGTATGCAGCTGCTCAAAGGTCGCCTTGTCGGCGTGCAGGCCGACGATGTTCAGGATCATGGGCTGATCGTCCGGCGTGACGGCGCTGCGATCCTTCACGAACGCGGCGAAGCGGTGGCGCGCTTCCGCAATCGCGCCCGCGTCACCCCAGACGCCGAGGTTCTGGATCACGGTGCGCCGCAGGTTGTGCAGGTCCGGCGTTTCATCGGCCTTCGCGTCCCAGCCGAGACGGTCGGCGACCGGCTTGATCACCGAACGGGCGTAGGCCGCGAAGGCGTCGTGGCCCGGGGTACCGCGCTCGGCGTACTCGATGACCGCCAGCGAATCGTTGATCTGCTGCCAGGCCTGGGTGTCGACGCTGTTACGCATGCCCTCCGCCAGCGCCAGGTAGCTGGCGAGCGGCGCGCTGTGCGCCTGCACCAGCGCCCACTGGTCATCCAGCATCGCAATGCGGTCGGCATCCGGCAACGCGCCGAAGGCGCGCGTGTTGGTGCTAAGCGTAGTCGCGTCGTACTGCACGCGGTAGTAACCAATGGCATCGGCGTTGGCGCTGAGGGGCTCCTGGCACGCACCCGCCGCGATCCGCTGTCCCTGCTGGGTGAGGAGCACGGTCTCGGGCGCCGCGGTGCCGGCACGGATCTGCAGCGGCACGCTCCAGTGGCTCGTATCCCCCGCGCCATCCTCGAGGAAGAAGCGCTTCTGCGACAGCGACACGGTGCGCTTGCCCTGTGCGTCGCACTCGGCGGCGACGCTCACCAGCGGCAGGCCCGCCTGCATGGTCCAGCCGGCGGCAATCGCGCCCACATCCTGCTTGCTGGCCGCGCTCAGCGCGTTCCACAGGTCCGCCGTGGTGGCGTTACCGAACGCACGCGCCTGCATGTAGCGGCGAATGCCGTCGCGGAAGGTGTCCGGTCCCAGGTATGCCTCGAGCATGCGCAGCACCGCCTGGCCCTTGTTGTAGGTGATGGTCGGATCGAAGGCGTTCGCCGCCTGCAGCTCGTCCGTCACATGCACCTGGATCGCGTGCGAGGACGCATGCGAGTCCGGGGCCATCGCCCCTTCCTTGGTGGCATCCTCGGCTTCCCACCACTTCCAGCCCGGGTTGCGCCGATCGGTCTCCTTCGCCGCCATCCAGGAGGCGAAACTCTCATTCAGCCACAGGTCGTCCCACCAGCCCATGGTCACCAGATCCCCGTTCCACTGGTGTGCCATCTCATGCGCCATGGTCGCGTAGACCTGCTGGGCGTTGCCGATGGAGCTGCCGCTGGAGAGCAGCAGTCCCGCATCGTTGTAAGTGATCGCCCCCCAGTTCTCCATCGCCCCGCTGAAGCCGCCGGGGATGGCGATCGAGTCGAGCTTCGGTAGCGGGAAGTCATAGCCGAAGTACTCGTTGTAATCGGCGAGGATCTGTTTGGCGTTGGCCAGTGCCGTGGCGCCGTCCGCCTCGTGACCGGCGACCGCCCACACCCCGAAGTGGACCTTGCCGCTCGTGTCCTTGAGTTCGCGCAGATCGCCGGCGGTGAACTCCACCAGATAGGAGGGCATTTTCGGCGAGCGCTCGAAGGTTACGGTCGCGAGCTTGCCGTGTACGACGCGCTTCGCTACCGGCATGTTGCCGATGGTGCGCCACTCGGCGGGTACGGTCGCGGTGAGTCTGAAGGTCGCGCGGAACGCGGGCTCGTCCCAGCAGGGGAACATGCGCCGCGCGTCGGTGGATTCCATCTGCGTCGAGAGCAGTACTCCCTCACCGCCGCCGACCTTGCCGTAGGGCTGCGCGAACAGGCCCTGCGGGCGCGACTCGATGACGCCGCTGTAGGTGAGGGTCAGCGTGTGCATGCCGGCCGGCGCAGGAGCTGCCAGCGTTACCGTGGCGAGCTGCGCATCGTTGTCGTTTTTCACATCCTTGACGGGCTTGCCGTCGACGCGCACGTCCTTGAGTGTCAGGTTGAGGGTGTTGAAGACGACGGTGTCGGTCGCTGCGCGGAATTTGAGTGTTACCGATTCGCTGCCCGTGAACGTCTTCGCGCTCACGTTTGGCACGATGGCGATGCTGTAGTCGACCGGCACGACATTCTTCGGCAACCTGCCGTAGGCCGTGTCGAAATCGAAAGGAGCTTCGGCCAGGGCGGTTTGCGCCAGCGCCACGGCGAGCGCGGCGGCTATGAATCCCATCGTCTTCGTCATCGCGGCAGTCTCCCTACAGAAACGTTCGTAGAATGGCTGCCGGCATCTTAGCCGCCGCGGCGGCGCCACCGGCGCGTGCCTGCGACCGGCCGCCCGAAATGCCCGATCAATGGTGCTTTGGTTCTAAGCGCCGCGGCGGATCGCGCGGTAACCGATGTCGCGCCGATACTGCGCGCCGCGCCAGTGCACCGCGTCCGCGAGCGCATAGGCCGCGCGCTGCGCCGCGCTGACATCCACACCCAGACCCGTGGCGCACAACACGCGCCCGCCGCTGGTCACGACCCGGTCGCCGGCGAGCGTCGTGCCCGCGTGGAAGATCTTGCCCGGCAAGCTTGCGGCGCGCTCCAGGCCTTCGATCGTGTCGCCCGTGCGCGGCTGCTCCGGGTAGCCTTGCGCCGCCATGACGACGCCGAGCGCTGCGCGCGCGTCCCACTCCGCACGCGCCGCGTCCAGCGTGCCCGCGAGCGCCGCCTCGCACAGCGCGGTGAGGTCGGACTGCAGGCGCATGAGCACCGGTTGTGTTTCCGGATCCCCGAGGCGGCAGTTGAACTCGAGCACGTTGGGTGTGCCGTCGGGGGCGATCATGATGCCGGCGTAGAGGAAGCCGGTGTAGGGCATGCCGTCAGCGGCGAGGCCGCGGATCGCGGGTTCAATGACCTCGCGCATGATGCGCGCGTGCAGGCTGGGCGTGACGACCGGCGCGGGCGAGTAGGCGCCCATGCCGCCGGTGTTAGGTCCCTGGTCGGCGTCCCTGAGGCGCTTGTGGTCCTGGGAGCTGGCGAGGGGGAGGATGTGCACACCGTCCGCCATCACGATGAAGCTCGCCTCTTCACCGGCCAGGAACTCCTCGACCACCACCTCGCGGCCGGCAGCGCCGAACTGGCCGGCAAACATCGCCTGCGCGCTCCGCAGCGCCACTTCGGTCGAATCGGCGATGACGACTCCCTTGCCGGCGGCCAGGCCGCTGGCCTTAACCACCAGCGGTGCGCGCTGCGCACGCACCCAGGCGGCATCGAAACTCGCGCGCGTGAAAGTCCGCGAGCGCGCGGTCGGTATGCCGTGGCGACGCAGGAACTCCTTGGTATAGGCCTTCGAGCCCTCGAGCTGCGCCGGCGTCTGGCGCGGCCCGAAGCACTTGAGTCCGCGCGCCGCGAAGGCATCGACGATGCCGGCGACCAGTGGCCCCTCGGGCCCGATGATGGTCAGGTCCACGCGCTCGGCGATCGCCAGCTGCGTCAGCGCCGCAATGTCTTCGGCGGCGACTGGCACGTTGCGCACCTTGGGCTCGCGCGCCGTGCCGGCGTTGCCGGGCGCCACCAGCACTTCGCTGACGCGCGGGGCGCTGGCGCATTTCCAGGCGAGCGCGTGCTCGCGCCCGCCGCCGCCGACGATCAGGACCTTCATCGCTAGTGCCGGAAATGCCGCATGCCGGTGAACACCATGGCCATGTCGTGCTCGTCGGCGGCCGCGATCACTTCCCCATCGCGCACACTGCCGCCGGGGGAGATCACGGCGCGAATGCCGTACCCGGCCGCGACGTCGAGGTTGTCGCGGAACGGGAAAAAGGCGTCCGATGCCATCACGGCCCCGGCCACGGGGAGCTTCTCATCGGCGGCCTTCAGCGCCGCGACCCGCGTGGAGTACACGCGGCTCATCTGGCCGGCGCCGACGCCGATGGTGGCGCAGTCGCGTGCAAATACGATCGCGTTGGACTTCACGAACTTGCACACCCGCCACGCGAAGCGCAGATCGATGAGCTCTGCCGCGGAAGGGCGGCGCCGGGTGGGTATGGTGAGTGCCGATTCGTCGAGGTCCACCAGATCCCGCGACTGCATGAGGAGCCCGCCGGTGACGCTGCGGAACTCGAGCGCATCGGCGGCGGCCGCGAGATTCCCGAGCACGAGCACTCTCACATTAGGCTTGCCGGCCAGCAGCCGCGCGGCATCCGGGTGCAGCGCCGGGGCCGCGAGCACTTCCACGAACTGCCGCTCGAGGATCGCCGCGGCGCTCGCGGCATCCAGTTCGCGGTTGAAGGCGATGATGCCACCGTACGCAGACGTCGGATCGGTGCGGTAGGCGGCCTCATAGGCCTTAAGGAGCGTGGCGCCGAGCGCGACACCGCAGGGGTTCGCATGCTTCACGATGACGCACGCTGTTTGCGCAAACTGGCGCACGCACTCGATCGCCGTATCCGCGTCCGCAATGTTGTTGAACGACAGGTCCTTGCCCTGCAGCACGCGCGCGCTGGCGACGCCAGCGCCGGCAGCCGCGGGCTGCCTGTAGAACGCGGCCGCCTGATGCGGGTTCTCCCCGTAGCGCAGGTCCTGCACCTTGTCGAACACCAGCGCCAGGGTCGCGGGGAAAGGCTCGGCCGCGAGCGCGTGGCGCTCGGCGAGGTAGCTGGCCACCATGGTGTCGTAGCGCGCAGTGTGGGCGAAGGCCTTGGCGGCGAGACGGCTGCGCAGGCTAAGGCTGCTGCCGCCGTGGTGAGTATCAAGCTCGGCGAGCAATGCCGGGTAGTCGGCCGGGTCCACCACCACCAGCACCGCCGCGTGATTCTTCGCCGCCGCGCGCAGCATGGCGGGGCCGCCGATGTCGATGTTCTCGACGGCGTCTTCGTAACTGCAGTCCGCCCGGGCCACGGTTTGCGCGAACGGGTAGAGATTGACCACAGCCAGGTCGATCGGGGCGATGCCGTGCTGGGCCATCACCGGCTCGTCCACGCCACGGCGGCCGAGCAGTCCGCCATGGATCTTCGGATGCAGGGTCTTCACCCGTCCGTCCATGATCTCCGGGAAACCGGTGTAACTGGCGACTTCGCGCACCGCGATACCCTGATCGCCAAGCAGACGCGCGGTGCCGCCGGTGGAAAGGATTTCGATGTTGCGCTGCACGAGTGCACGCGCGAGCTCGACGAGCCCGGTTTTGTCCGAGACCGAGAGCAAAGCGCGGCGAATGGGAAGTGAGGCGGGCTTCACGCCCACTGGACTCAAGGCATCACGAGCCGGCAAGTCCGAGCTGCTTCAGCTTCTTGCGCAAGGTCCCGCGGTTGATCCCCAGGATCACGGCGGCGCGGCTCTGGTTGCCTTCCGTATAGTCGAGCACGACGCGAAACAGCGGCTCTTCCACCTCGCGCAGCACCAGGTCGTACAGGTGCGCCGGGCGGTGCCCGTTCAGGCTGGTGAAGTAATCGCTGAGCGCGCGCTCGGCGTGGCTGCGCAGCGGCAGGTCCCGCCCGCTCAGCCGGGTGGTGGACTCACGCGCGCGAGTTTTCTTCTTGGCCGTCATGTGGGACCCCCCAAAGACTTGTCGTCAGGTCGCTAACGCGCCCTGGCCCACCCAAAAATCAAAATGCTTAAGCGCCTGCGCAAACTGTGCAGCGGTACTCAAAGCCCCCATCAACTCGCGACGAACCTGCGCGGGGTCGTCGAGCAGCTGCTCGCAGTACCAGCCGAGGTGTTTGCGCGCAATCCGGACTCCGGTCTCCTCGCCGTAGAAGCAGTAAACGGAATCAAGATGCGCGAGGATCATATCACGCAGGTCGGCGCGCAGAAGCTGCGGCGGCGCTTTTCCCACCAGAAGATCAGCGTTGACAGCGCCGAAAATCCATGGCGCACCGTAACTCGCGCGGCCGATCATTACTCCGTCCGCATTGGTGAAATCAAGTACGTCGCGCGCTTTTTTTGCATTGGTGATATCGCCGTTCGCGAAAACCGGAATTGTGACGCTCGACTTGATCGCGCGGATCGTTTCGTACTCGGCCTCGCCCTGGTAAAGGTCCGCGCGCGTGCGGCCATGCACCGCGAGGGCAGCAACACCACTTGCCTGCGCGATGCGTGCAATGTTCACGCCATTTCTGTGGTCACGATCCCAGCCGGTGCGAATTTTCAAGGTGACCGGCACACCGGCCGCGCCCACCACCGCCTCGAGGATGCGTGCCACCAGGTCTTCGTCCGTGAGCAGCGCCGAACCGCACAGCTTGCCGCAGACTTTTTTGGCGGGGCACCCCATGTTGAGGTCGATGATCTGCGCGCCGAGCGCGACATTGAGGCGTGCGGCTTGCGCCAGCGCCTGCGGATCGGCGCCCGCGAGCTGCACGACCCGCGGCTCAGGCTCGCCTTCGTGGTTCATGCGCCGCTGCGATTTGGACGTAGTCCACAAGCGCGTGTCGGAGGTGAGCATTTCGGACGCGGCGAGTCCGGCGCCGTACTTGCGGCACAGGATCCGGAACGGACGGTCGGTAACCCCCGCCATGGGCGCGAGCACGACGGGCGATGGCAGGACATAAGGACCGATACGCAAGGGCCTTCCTTAACGCGGGCCAGAGTCGTTGGCGCAGGCGATGCCGCCGCCACTCGCGGGCAGGCACGCGTCCAGCTCGAAGCCCACGGCGCTTGCGCCCGGGTCGAGGAAGGCCATCTCCGCGTCGATGCGCTGGCCGGCGCCGAGGAGCGCCGCCGCGGGGACCGCACCGGGGACGTAGAACTGCGGCTGTACGTCGCGCGCTGCGATGCGGTTACCGAAGCGGTCCTGCAATGTGACCCGCAGCAGCGGCAGCGGCTGTGGCTGCGGGCTGGCGTTCTTGATGCTGGCACGCACCGTGATCTCTCCCGCATTGGCAGGGTCGACGGATGCGCCGAGCTGGCGCACATCGTAAGCGCCCAGATCCCAGTGCGGCTTGAGCGTCACCCCGAGGGACGCGTACAGCGCGGTCAGCGGGTGGTTGAAATGCGCGCTCGCGGCCAGGTCGTCCCGGTAGTGGTTCAGGATCTGCGCCAGGAGCACGAGTGCGGCGCCGGCGATGCCGAGGATCCACGCGTACGGCGGCCGGGGCGCCAACTCCCCGG
The DNA here is from genome assembly GCA_963793895.1 of uncultured Gammaproteobacteria bacterium. Lineage (GTDB taxonomy): Bacteria > Pseudomonadota > Gammaproteobacteria > Steroidobacterales > Steroidobacteraceae > 13-2-20CM-66-19. The sequence goes on along the minus strand of CAWCBV010000002.1, from coordinate 1,153,530 downwards.
CGTCGTCCTCCGGATCCGCGCTAGCGGCGAGGGGCTCGCGCTCGCGCGGGGGGACCCGCGTCGGGACCTGCGGCCACTCGGCGGACGCCGGTTCGGCGGCGGGTTCGGCTGCAAGGCCCTCGCTCGTGCGCTCGACGACGGCGCGCCGGTGAACGTCGGCATCAAGCGCAGGCCGCGCGTGAACCGCCGCGTGTCGTGACGCGGCGGTTCGCACAGGCACCGGCTCGCTAACCGCAGCGTCTGCGCTAGCCGGCGAGACGGGCTCCGGGGCGGGTGCGGACCCAGGCGCCGGTGCGGGTGTGGGTGTGGGTGTCGCAAGTGCGTCGGCCTCGATGATCTGCGACAGAAACCCCGAGTCAATTTCCACCTCGACCAGCTCATCCGCCTGCCCTTCGAGCACCGGCTCCTGGTTTGCGGCGACCATGGCCTTGAAGGAGCCGGTCGCCGCTTCCCACTGCGGATCTGGCCGGGGCTGTACGAACACGGACTCGGCATTGGTCGTGGTGGGGTTGAATTCGAGCGCCTCCTCGGGAATCACGTCTGCATCCGCTGCCGGGTCCTGGGGTGTCGTCGCCTCATCGACCGGCGCGGCAGGTTCGGTCGGGGGGGTTGCGGAGGCGGCTTGCTGCGGTTGCGGCGCGGGCTCATCAGTCAGCGACGGGCCGGGCGGCAGCGGCGGCGTGGGCTCCGCGCTCGTGCCCTGCCGCTCCTCGGTGAGGCGCGCCAGCGCGTTGAACACGCTGGAGCAGCGGCCGCAGCGGACGTGACCCTGGGCCACGCGCAGGTCGGCCGCGGTCACCACCAGGGTAAGAGCGCACTTGGGACAGATCGTGAACATGAGAACTGGCGCCAGCGGTCCGTCAGCTACGCCGGCCCGCGAGGCACGTCCAACCATCGCGGTCGCCGAACCGGGAGACATGAAAGCACGGCGCGTAAGCGGCTGTCACGTCCGCGGCCTCCGCGTCCATGAGACCAGCGAGCACCACCTGGCCACCGGGGCGAACCAGGGATGCGAACGCTGGGGCGAGCTCGCGCAGCGGTTCCGAGAGGATGTTCGCGAGCAGCACGTCGGCCCCCTGGGGCAGTGAACTCGCGCGGCTGTGAACGTGCACCCGCTGCGCGACCGCATTGGCGAGCGCGTTGTCGCGTGTCGCGATAAGCGCCTGCGGGTCGATATCGTAGCAATGCACTGCCTGCGCGCCGAGCTTCGCGGCGGCGAGCGCCAGCACGCCCGAGCCGCAGCCGTAATCGATGACACGGGCGGCTGGCGCGCGCAACAGGTGCGCGTGCGCGTCGAGCCCGTGCGCTGGCCTTTCCACGGAGTGCTCGGCTGGCGCGCCCAACAGGTGCGCATGCGCGTCGAGCCACTCGAGGCACAGCGCCGTGCTCGGGTGCGTGCCGGTGCCGAAGGCGAGCCCCGGGTCGAGGTTCACGACCACCGCGTCGGGAGCCTCGATGCGTTCGTGGTGCGGGCAGATCCACAGGCGCTCCCCGAAGCGCATGGCGTGAAAATCCTTGAGCCATTCGCGCTCCCAGACCTTATCCGCCACCGCCTGCGTGTGGATCGCTTCCGGGGTAAGTCCGAGGCCGCACGCGAGGGATTGGCTCAGCGTGGCGGGCTCGTGCGCTGCGCTGAAGAGCACCATCAGCCGGGTCGCCGGCCAGAGGCGAAATTCCCCGGGCGCAGGTTCCAGCACCGGATCATCACGCGAGTCCGCGAATGTCACCGCGAGCGCGCCGCGCTCGAAACACACGGCTTCCGCGGCCTCAGGATCCAGCGCCCCCAAGTCGAACGACAGCTCCAGATACATCAGCCAATTATGCGCCGGCAATAGCCAGCGCCGTTGCGACACGCCAGCTTCCGCGGGCGAAAGCCACGCCTTTCGTCCGCGAGTCGATCGTACTGTTCGGTGGGCCCGCCGAAATGGCCGCAGGCCATTGCGGCCAATCAACGAAGTCCGAGCCGCCGCTCCAGGTAGTGAATATCGGTGCCGCCTTTCTGGAACGCGGCGTGGTTGCAGATTTCCTGGTGCAACGCCACGTTGGTCTTGATGCCCTCGATGACCATTTCCGCGAGCGCGTTCTTCATGCGTGCGATCGCGGTTTCGCGCGTATCGCCGTGGGTGACGATCTTGGCGATGAGCGAATCGTAGTAGGGCGGGACGTTGTAGCCGGAGTAGATATGGCTGTCGACGCGCACGCCGGGTCCCCCGGGTGCGTGCCATAGCCGGATCGGACCCGGCGAGGGCATGAAGGTCTTGGGATCTTCGGCGTTGATGCGGCACTCCATGGCGTGACCGCGGATCTGCACGTCGCTTTGCGTGTACGGCAGCCGCTCGCCGGCGGCGATGAGCAGCTGCGCCTTGACCAGATCGATCCCGGTGATGAGTTCGGTCACCGGATGCTCCACCTGGATGCGGGTGTTCATCTCGATGAAGTAGAACTCCCCGTCCTGGAACAGGAACTCGAGCGTGCCGGCGCTGCGGTAGCCGACCGCACGGCACGCCTCGACGCAGCGGTCGCCCATGAACTTGCGCTGCCGCGCGGTGATGCCGGGGGCGGGCGCCTCTTCGATGACTTTCTGGTGGCGGCGCTGCATCGAGCAGTCGCGCTCGCCGAGGTGAATGACATTGCCGTGGCCGTCCGCCAGCACCTGGAATTCGATATGCCGCGGGCGCTCCAGGAATTTCTCCATGTACACCTGGTCGTTGCCGAAGGCCGCGTGCGCCTCGGTACGCGTGATGCTGATCGCGTTCAGGAGCGAGGCGTCGGTGTGCACCACGCGCATGCCGCGCCCGCCGCCGCCGCCCGAGGCCTTGATAATGACCGGGTAGCTGATGTCGCGGGCGATGCGCAGGTTCTCATCCGCGTCCTCGCCGAGCGGGCCATCGGAACCGGGTACGCACGGCACGCCGTGCGACTTCATGACGCGGATCGCCGAGACCTTGTCACCCATGGTGCGGATGGTCTCGGCCTTGGGTCCTACGAATACGAAGCCGCTCTTCTCGACCCGCTCGGCAAAATCCGCATTCTCGGAGAGGAAGCCGTAGCCGGGGTGGATCGCCACCGAGTCGGTGACTTCCGCGGCGCTGATGATGGCCGGCATGTTGAGATAGCTGCCCGAGGAGGGCGGCGGGCCGATGCACACCGACTCGTCCGCGAGCAACACGTGCTTCAGGCTGTAGTCGGCCGTCGAATGCACCGCCACCGTCTTGATGCCGAGTTCCCGGCAGGCGCGCAGGATCCGCAGCGCGATCTCGCCGCGGTTGGCGATGACGACCTTCTCGATCATGGTGGGTCTATTCGATTACGAACAACGGTTGACCGAATTCGACCGGGTCGCCGTTTCTGGCCATGATCGAGGCGATTCTGCCGGCCTTGTCGGCCTCGATCTGATTCATCATCTTCATGGCCTCGATGATGCACAGCACCTGGCCGACCTTGATTTCGTCCCCGATCTCCACGAACGCCTTGGCCGCCGGCGACGGCGAGGCATAAAAAGTGCCCACCATGGGCGCGGTGATCACGTGCTCATTGGATTTCGGCTTGGGCGTCTCCGCCGCCGGCAGCGCAACCGCTGCGGCAGGGTTAGCCACCGGCGCGGCGGCCGGCGCGGGCATGTGCAGGTACTGGGGCATGGCGTGCGGGTGCGCGCTCGCGACCGGCATCCGGCTGATGCGCACCGCCTCTTCGCCCTCTTTGATCTCGATCTCGGCAATGCCGGATTCCTCCAGCAGCTCGATGAGTTTTTTGATTTTTCTGATGTCCATGCCGGGAATGCCCCCAAAGGTTTAAGTGCAGATCGGGCTTCTCAAGCGACGCGGGCGAGGCGCTCGACCGCGGCTCGCAGCGCCAGTTCGTAGCCGAGCGCTCCGAAGCCGCTGATGACACCCAAAGCGATATCCGAGAAGTAGGAGTGCCGGCGAAAGCTCTCGCGGGCGTGAACGTTGGAGAGGTGAACCTCGATGAACGGCAACCCCACCCCCAGGATGGCGTCGCGCAGCGCCACGCTCGTGTGGGTGAAGCCGCCGGGATTGAGCAGCATGAACTTAATGCCCTCCTGGGCGGTGCGCTGGACGCGCTCGATGAGTTCGTGCTCGGCGTTGCTCTGGAACGCGATCAGCTCATGCCCGGCTTCCCGCGCCAGTTCCGCCGTTCGCTTCTCGATGGCTGCGAGCGTGTCGGTGCCGTAGACAGCCGGTTCCCGGGTGCCGAGCAGATTGAGGTTCGGGCCGTTCAACAACAGCACTCGGGCCATGGGATCGGTGACTTCTTATGAGCCGTACGACAAGCGAAGCGTCGCGAATGTAACCCAATTCACCCCGATCTGGGTACTTTCGGGGGGTAATTGCGAAGATCTGGTAAGACTGGGTCTATTGCGCTGCGCCAGGCCTGGACCTAAGGGCGCGAGGCGGCAAGACCGGCCATGGCGGCGCTGATCTCCCCTCTGGCGGCCTTGAGCGAGAGGCTTCCTGAGTCGACCTTGCCGATCCGCTCGAGGATGAGCTCCGCCTCGTCGCGGTGCAGTTCTCCGACCTTCAGGGCGACGATCTGACCCGCGGCGTCCGCGAACACGCTGAACGGCAGGACCGTATCCATCCCAAAGGCGTCGGCCGCCTCAAAGCCCCCGCGCTCACCCAGCAGGACGGGGTAGCTCATCCGGTTGTCACTCACGTACTTTCGCACCGGATCACGATAATCGATGGCGATCCCGACAATCTCCAGCCTTTTAGACGCATGTTCACTGCGAATGCTCATGAGGAGCGGGATCTCCCGGCGGCACGGCTCGCACCAGGTCGCCCAGAAATTAACCAGGAGCGGGCGACCACTCCACTCAGTCAGCCTGTGCGGTTTGCCATCCAGGCCCGGAAGGGTGAGATCCGGGACCTGCTCGGGGATTTTCCGCGCCACGGGGGGTGCAGCGGGTGCAGCGGCGGGCGCGGTTGCTGCCGGTGCCCCGGGGGGCACGGCGTACAGGGTCGGATGATCCGGCTTCGAGAAACGGTAGTAGCCGTAGCCGCAGGCGAGCGAGGCGATGATCACGGCAACGCCCGACATCACCCCCCTGGCACTGGCCGGACGCGCCGGCCCCGGAGGCAATGCGGTCACGGAGTCTTAAGGGCGGCGCGTGACGCTTCAGCGAAGGCTTCCGGCTTCATGTAGCCGACAACCCGGTACTGCGGGCGCTCCTCGCCGTCCTTGTTGTAGAACGCAATCGTGGGGGGGCCGATGATGTTGAAGTGCTTCAGCAGCGCCTGATCCTCGGCGTTATTAGCGGTCACGTCGGCCCGCAACAGCACCGCGGCGCTCAGCGCCGCCTGCACGCGTGGATCGGTGAAGGTGTAGCGCTCCATCTCCTTGCACGAGGTGCACCAGTCGGCGGAGAAATCCACCAGCACGCCCTGGCCTTGTGCCCTGGCTTCACCCACCGCGCGCTCCAGCTCCGCGACGGATCTGATCGGCCGGAACGGCAACTGCCTTGAGTGCGACGCCAGGGCCGGAATGGGGGCGAGGGGATCGGTGCCGCCAAGGGCCGCACCGGTGGCGAGGACCATGGCATAGAGGCCGGCGGCAACGCCTGCTGTGCGCACGGCCCACACGGCACTCGCGCGGCCGCGCGCCTCGCGCCACAGCAACCAGCCGAGCACCAGCGCCGGCACCGCCCACAACAGCAGCGCCACGCGCTCCGGCACGATGCGCGCCAGCATCCACACGGCCACGCTGAGCATCATCACGCCGAAGAGCTTCTTCACCGTCTCCATCCACGGCCCGGCCCTGGGCAGGAGTCTGCCGGCCGACGCGCCCACGATCAGAAGCGGCGTCCCCATGCCGATACTCATGGCGAACAGCGCCCCGCCGCCGCGCGCGATCTGTCCGGTCTGGCTGATCACCAGCAGGGCGCCTACCAGCGCAGGTCCCACGCACGTGGTCACGATCAGCGCCGACAGGGCGCCCATGATTGCCACGCCACCGAAGGTGCCCGCGGACTGCCGGTTGCTCAACTGCGCGATGCGCGACTGGATTGCCGTGGGCATCTGCAGCGTGAACGCGCCGAACATCGACAGCGCCAGCACCACGAACAGCGCCGCGAACAGGCTCAGGACCCACCATTGCTGGAACAGCGTCTGGATCTGGCTGCCGGCGGCCGCGCCGGCAATCCCTGCGAGGGTATAGGTGAGCGCCATGCCGAGCACATAGGTGAGCGAGAGCGCGAACGCGCGAGCGGTGGTGACCGTTGCCCCGTTGCCGGCGATGATGCCGGCGAGAATCGGCACCATGGGCAGCACGCACGGGGTGAACGCGAGCAGCAGGCCCGCGACGTAGAACCAGCCCAGCATGACCAACGGGTTGCCGCCGCGGATGAGGGCCGCAAACCAATCCTGCTCGGCGGGGGCATTGGCGCCCCTGCCCGCAGCCGCACTCATGCCGCCGGTGCCGCCCGTGGCAGCAGCCGTGCGGGTGGGCAGGTGTACGGTCACATCCTTGGTGATCGGCGGATAACACAGGCCGGCTTCCGCGCATCCCTGGTAAGTGACCTTCAGCGGCAGGTCGAGCGAGCCGACGCCGGCACGCGCGACCGGAACCAGTGCGCGAAGCTCCTGGTGATAGATCTCCTGCTTGCCGAAGTACTCGTCGTTCTTGATCTGCCCGGCGGGCATTTGCGGCGCGCCGAGCTGCGCGGCCGGGGAGGCCGTGCTCACCTTGATCCGGGTCCGGTAGAGGTAGTACCCGTCGGCAATTTCCCAGTTGAGGCGCACCTGGTCGGTACCCTCGGCGGTCGCGTCGAACCGGAACGCCTGGTCGGGCTGCAGGAACTGATCCCCGCTAACCTTCGCGGCATGCAGCACCGCGTCGATGCCGGTGGGCGTCGCCTGCGCCCCGGAAGCAGGCTGCGCCCAGGTCCCGGCACAGGTGCACCCGAGGAGGGCGATCAGGGGAATATGTCTCATGAAACGGTGCATACAGTCGTGGGTGACCTTATAGCTCAGGGCTTGGATAGACGGCAGGAACTGCGGTTCAGTCTGGGGGTCTGGAGATGGGTTCCGGGCGCTCCTGGGCCTTCCCAGCGCCAATCATGGCAAGAAAGACCCTAAGTCCGCTTGAATTCGGCGGGCGCGCCCCTATCATTAGCAGCCGCGACGGGGGAGTGCTAACAGCTCTCCTAAGCCGGCGCAGTCCAAAACCATCAGAAGTTCAAAGTAAGGAGCGTTTCACCATGAAGATCCGTCCTCTTCATGACCGCGTCATCGTGAAGCGCCTGGAGGAGGAACGTCTCTCCCCGGGTGGCATCGTGATTCCTGATACCGCGGCCGAGAAGCCGGTGCAGGGAAAGATCGTCGCAGTCGGCAAAGGAAAGATTCTCGAGGACGGCAAGGTCCGTCCAGTCGACGTGAAGGTCGGCGACAAGATCCTGTTCGGCAAGTACAGCGGAACCGAGGTCAAAGTCGACGGTGAAGATCTTGTGGTCATGCGCGAAGAAGACGTCATGGCCGTGATTGAAGGCAAGTAAGCGAGGATCACGACAATGGCTGCTAAAGAAGTCCGTTTCAGCGACGACGCGCGCGCCCGTATGTTCCGGGGCGTCAATGTCCTCGCCAACGCCGTCAAGGCGACCTTAGGCCCCAAGGGCCGCAATGCTGTGCTCGAGAAGAGCTTCGGCGCCCCCACCATCACCAAGGATGGCGTGTCGGTCGCGAAGGAAATCGAGCTCAAAGACAAGTTTGAAAACATGGGCGCGCAGATGGTGAAGGAAGTCGCTTCCAACACCTCCGACGAGGCCGGTGACGGCACCACCACCGCCACGGTGTTGGCCCAGGCGATCATCCGCGAAGGCCTCAAGGCCGTGGCCTCGGGCCGCAACCCGATGGACATCAAGCGCGGTATCGACAAGGCGGTCATCACCGCCGTTGAGGAGCTGAAGAAGCTCTCCAAGCCCTGCAAGGACTCCAAGGCGATTGCCCAGGTCGGCACGATCTCGGCGAACTCCGACGAGTCGATCGGCAAGACCATTGCGGAAGCGATGGAGAAGGTCGGCAAAGAGGGCGTGATTACGGTGGAGGAAGGCCAGAGTCTGGCGAACGAGCTGGAAGTGGTCGAGGGCATGCAGTTCGACCGCGGCTACCTCTCCCCGTACTTCATCAACAATCAGCAGAACCAGACCGCCGAGCTGGATAAGCCGGTGATCCTGCTGGTCGACAAGAAGATTTCCAACATCCGGGAGCTGCTGCCGCTGCTCGAGAGCGTCGCCAAGGCCGGCCGGCCGCTGCTGGTCATCGCCGAGGACCTCGAGGGTGAGGCACTGGCGACGCTGGTCGTCAACAACATCCGCGGCATCCTCAAGGTGGCATCCGTCAAGGCCCCCGGCTTTGGCGATCGCCGCAAGGCGATGCTGCAGGACATCGCGACGCTGACCGGCGGCACGGTCATTTCCGACGAAGTCGGCCTGTCGCTCGAGAAGGCGACGCTGAACGATCTGGGCGAGGCCAAGAAGATCGTCGTGGAGAAGGAAAACACCACGATCATCGACGGTCACGGCAAGGCCGCCGACATCAAGGCGCGCATCGAGTCGATCCGTCAGCAGGCCGAAGAGGCCACCTCCGACTACGACAAGGAAAAGCTGCAGGAGCGGGTTGCCAAGCTCTCCGGCGGCGTCGCCGTGATCAAGGTAGGAGCCGCCACCGAGATCGAGATGAAAGAGAAGAAGGCCCGCGTCGAAGACGCGCTGCACGCGACTCGCGCTGCGGTGGAAGAGGGCGTGGTGCCGGGCGGCGGTGTGGCGCTGATCCGCGCCCAGCGCGCGCTCGAGAAGATGGAGGGTGCGAATGAGGACCAGTCGGTCGGCATCCGCATTCTGTCGCGCTCGATCGAGGAGCCGCTGCGCCAGATCGTCGAGAACGCCGGCGAGGACGCCGCCGTGATTCTCAACCGTGTGAAGGAGGGCAAGGGTGCCTTCGGCTACGACGCCGCCACGGGTGAGTTCGGCGACATGCTGGAAGCCGGCATCCTGGACCCGACCAAGGTGACCCGTCTTGCGCTGCAGAACGCCGCCTCGGTGGCGGGCCTGCTGCTCACGACCGAGGTCATGGTGGCCGAGGCCCCGAAGGACGAGGAACACAGCCACGGCGCGCCGGGCGGCATGGGTGGTATGGGCGGCATGGACATGTAAGAACGTCCCTACAGACGGGGCCAAAAGGCGTGACTTTTGGCCCCCTCTAAAGAGGTATCGATTCTGAAGACAACAGCCGCTAGTCTTAACATAACAGTTAAGGGTTAGTGCCCGGCCCCAAGCCAGGCATCACCCCCAAAGCCGCGGGACAAGACCCCCTATTCCGCGCATAACTTGCAGGCCCCCTCACCGGGGCCTGTTTTTTTTGCCCCCGAGCGCGATGTTGCATCGCAACTACTTCCCCGCGTCCCCTGGTAAGCGCTATCGTCGGGAGAAGGAGGCTCACCATGGGCTTTATCCGCTTTCACGGCCGCGCCGCGACCACCTGCGTTGCGTTCCTCGCACTCGCCGCCTGTGCCCGATCCGCACCCGACGAGATGAGCTGGGCCCGTTCGGCCCTGGAGCGCAACAACAAGATAGAAATCGTCGCGACCGATCCCCAGAGCCGCACGTTCACCATCCGCCAGAAGGACACGGGCGAGCTGCGCATGGTGCACGTCGATGAGCTGGTCGGAGCTGCCGGTGCCGCGGCGGCCCCAGGCGCCGCAGCGCCCGCCAGCACACCACCGACCGCAGCGGCCACCGCTGCCACCGCGGCAGTCCCGCCGACGCCGGAGCCGCCGGCGTCCAGCGCCGCGGGCGGCGCCGCCTGGGTTTCCGAAAGCGCGCCGGCGCCGGCGGAAGCTGCACAGCCCCTGCACGCGGGTGCGGGCGGAGCCGGTGGGCGCGTGTTGGAAGCCGGGCCCGGCTACAGCATCAAGGCCGCATCGGCCGTGGCAGCCGTGGGTGCAGCCCGTACGCGCGACGCCGGTGTCAGCAACGCGGCCGTGGAGCGGCGCCATGAGCCGATCATCTGCCAGGGCGCGCGCATGCTGCAGATCGACAACCGCAACCTGGTATTCGACGGCGACGCGGTCAGCGCCGAGGACGGCTGTGAGATTCACATCACCAACAGCCACATCAGCGCCAGCGGCGTGGGCGTTTCCGCGCGCGCGGCCAACGTGCACATCGACAACAGCCAGATCGAAGGCGATGCCGCCTCGATCGATGCCTCGCAGGGCGCGCAGGTTTATGCCGGGTCATCGCGGTTCCGCGGCATGAGTCGCCGCCTTGATACCGCGGCGTTCCACGACCTCGGGGGCAACGTCTGGAACTGAGGCCGCAGCCGGCCAAAGTCCGTGCGCCTAGCCTTGCCCATGAAGTGCTTGGCTGATGAGGTGATTGTGGCGGGTGCGCATCGAGCCCCGCCTTTGGCCGGCGGAAACGGAGCTGCTGTCTGCCGAAATCGCTTCCTGCGATTTTGGCCCATTGATTAACATCAGCACCGAGCTTGCCGGTCTCATCGAGCGCTCGCTCGAAGCGCTCAACGCCAACCCGGCTGCGCGCGCCGCCCTCGAGCATGCGCCGCAGACAGTGCGCGATTCGGTGCGCACGGTATTCGGTGCCAGCGACTTCGTGGCCCAGGCCTGCGCGCGCGATGCGCAGCTCCTTGACTGCCTGATCACGAGCGGCGATCTCGAACGCGCTTTGAGCGCCGCGGATTTTGCTCGCCGCGCACCCCAACCACACTCAGCGCTGCCGCCGGACGCGCAGGTGCAGGCGGCGCTGCGCCGCTGGCGTCGCCTCGAGCTCACACGCATTGCCTGGCGGGACCTGGCCGGCTGGGCGCCGCTCACCGAGACCCTGGCGGAGCTCACGGCGTTTGCCGACACTGCGATTGCGGCCGCCCTCGCGCACGCCCGGCGCGCGCTCGTCGAGCGCTACGGGGAGCCGCGTTCCGCCGGCGGCGAAGCGCAGCCGCTGCTCATCATCGGCATGGGGAAGCTGGGGGGCGGGGAGCTCAACTTCTCCTCCGACGTCGATCTCGTGCTCCTGTTCCCCGAGCATGGCGAGACGGATGGCGGGCGCGGCATTGCCAACGAGGAGTTCTTCACCCGCCTGGGGCAGAGCCTGGTGCGCCTCCTCGAGGCGCCGACGGCCGAGGGGTTCGTGCTGCGCGTCGACCTGCGGCTGCGGCCGTTCGGGGACTCGGGCCCGCTGGTCTCCAGCTTCGCGGCCTTCGAGGACTACCTGCCGCGACACGGTCGTGACTGGGAGCGCTATGCGTACGTGAAGGCGCGCCCGATCACCGCGCTGGAGCGCTTCGGGGAGATCGAGGCGAACGCGTTGCGGCCGTTCGTGTACCGGCGCTACCTCGACTACGGAGTGTTCGAGAGCCTGCGGGAGATGAAGGCGCTCATTCAGCGCGAGGTCGCGCGTCGCGAACTCGCCGATCACGTGAAGTCAGGACCGGGCGGCATTCGCGAGATCGAGTTCATCGTGCAGGCGCTGCAGCTGACGCGCGGCGGGCGCGATCGGCGGCTGCAGACAGCCTCGCTGTTCGCAGCGCTCGCGCACCTCGAAGCGCTTGAGCTGCTGCCGGCAGCCGCCGCGCAGGAGCTGCGAGAGGCGTACGTCTTCCTGCGCCGGCTCGAGAACCGCCTGCAGATGCTCGCCGATGCCCAGCTGCACCAGTTGCCCACGGACGCGCTCACGCGTGAGCGCCTGGCTCTGGGCATGGGTGTGAGCGACTGGGCGGCGCTCGCCCTGCAGATCGAGCATCAGCGCGAACGGGTCAGCCGCCATTTCCGCCTGACTTTCGGCGGCGGCGAGCCGGACAACGCCTCGGTACGCGTGGACCTGGGGCGCTTCTGGGACACCGAGGCGGAAGTCGCAGCGCTCGAGGCGGCGCTCGCCCGGGCCGGCTTCAGCGACAGCGCTGAAGTGGCGCGCCTGCTGCTCGAGCTGCGCGCATCGGCGCTGGTGCGCAGGCTCGATGAGCCAGGGCGCCGGCGCCTGCAGGCACTGCTGCCGGCGCTGCTCGCCGACGTCGCGCACAGCAGCGCGCAATTGCCGGTGCTGCGGCGGGTGCTGAGAATCATCGAGGCGACCGGCAAGCGCTCGGCGTACTTTGCGCTGCTGCAGGAGAACGGCGCGGCCCGCGCGCGCCTCATCGAGTTATGCCGCCACGGGGACTTTCTCGCCGCGCAGATCGCCGCCCATCCCATGCTGCTGGATGAGCTCATCGACGAGCGGCTGCTCAAGATCCTGCCCACGCGCGCCGACTTTGCGCGCGAGCTGGAGTCGCGGCTCGAGCAGCTGCACGAGGAGGATCCGGAACAGCAGGTGGAGGCGTTGCGGCAGTTCCAGTGCGCGGCGCTGTTTCGCGTCGCGGTTGCCGATCTGACCGGCGCGCTGCCCCTCATGCAGGTGAGCGATCGCCTCACCGACATCGCCGAGCTGATCGTGGAGCGCGCGATGCAACTTGGCTGGCGGCAGATCACGGCGCAGTTTGGCGTGCCCGGCTGCGGCGATGGCGCGCAGGCGCGCGCGGTGAACGTGTGCGCCGCGGGCTACGGCAAGCTGGGCGGCATGGAGCTCGGTTATGCCTCGGACCTGGACCTGGTGTTCCTGCACGACTCGCACGGTGAGCGCCAGGAAACCAGCGGCGCACGCCCGATCGACAACCAGGTGTTCTTCGTACGGCTCGCGCAGCGCATCGTGCACCTGCTGACCATGACTTCCGCCGCCGGCCGCCTGTACCAGGTGGACGTGCGCCTGCGTCCGAGCGGCAAGGGCGGACTCCTGGTCACCAACATCGAAGCCTTCGCCGAGTACCAGCGCCAGGAGGCGTGGACCTGGGAGCACCAGGCGCTGCTGCACGCCCGCGCGGTCGCGGGCTCACCGGCATTGCGGGCGCGCTTCGAGGCGGTGCGGCTCGAGGTACTGTGCGAGCACGTGCATCGCGACAGCCTGCGCAGCGAGGTGCGCGGCATGCGCGAGCGCATGCGCAAGGAACTCTCCCGCGGCGACGCCGGGCTGTTCGACATCAAGCAGGACCGCGGCGGTGTCGCCGACATTGAGTTTCTGGCCCAGTACTGGGCGCTGCAATGGGCCCGGGAATATCCGCCGGTGGCCATGTTTTCCGACACCATCCGCCAGCTCGAGTCGGTGGCCTCGGCGGATCTGGTGCCGCAGGCGACCGTGGACGTGCTCACGCAGGCCTACCGCAGCTATCGAGCGACGACGCATCGGCTGTCCCTGGATGACGCGGCGGCGCTCGTGCCGGCCGCAGACTTCAGCGCGACGCGGGCCGCGGTGACGCGCATCTGGGACGCCACCATGACGGGGTGAACCTCACGGGGCACGGGTATAATCCGCGCAGCCCCGACCCACCCGAGAGTCCCCATGGCTGCCACCATCCGGCCGCTGATCGCACCCAACGCGCAGAACCAGTACGAGGTCAGCGCCGAGGATCTGCCGCTGTGCTGCCCGATGCCGCAGATGTACCTGTGGAACTCGCATCCGCGCGTGTATCTGCCGATTGAAGAGACCGGCTGGGCGAAGTGCCCGTACTGCAGCGCGGAGTTCACGCTGCGGCGCTAGCCGACCAAGCCTTGTCAACACTGCCGCCCGCCGCAGCGGGCAAAACCCACGCGTTTTGCCCGCGGAAACGAAGCTGGTGTCCGCGAAAATCGCCGCAGCGATTTTCGCCAATGGACCAGATCAGTCCTCGTCCGCGACGTTCAGGTCCCGGGGTGGCGGCAGATCAGTGCGAATCGCGGCAAGCCGCGCCGCTCGCAGCCGCTTGTTCAATTCCGGCAGATCATCCTGCAGCTTGCGCCACTCACCGGCGACTGCCGTGAACGCGCGCTGCGCCGTGTCGGTGGCGCTCTTCTGCGCCGCCGTAGGCGCGCCATCAGCGCGGGTTACGTCGGTATAGAGCGTGGCGAAGTGCTCCTGCAGGTCAGTCAGGGAGGCCTTAGGCTCGGGCGCGGGTTTACCGGCCTCGTTGGCCTCTTTGTCGGCCGTGCCCAGCAGCTGCGCCAGCCGCTCCTCGTAAGCCTTCACGGCCTGCGCCGTCGCGCCGCTGGCCTGCAGCGCTTTCAGCTGTGCAGCTTCCGAATTGGCTTGCAGCACCGCACGCGAGCTGTCGGTGAGGAGTCCGGACAGTTCGCTCGCCAGATGCAGTTGCTCGAGGAGCGCATCCGCCGGCAACTGCACGCGCGGGTCGGCCTTCAGGCTCAGCGGCGCGGTGAGGCGCCGTCCGTCCACCTCGAGGCGCACGACGTAGTTGCCAGGCAACGCGAGCGGCCCTTCCGGTCCCTGTGGGGTTGCCATCGGTACCGCCGCGATCGGGTAGCCGCGCGTCGTGCTCACCGGGGCGGCGTAGTGCAGGTCCCATACCCAGCGGTGCAGACCCGCCTGCGCGCTCAGCACGCGCGGCGGCTTGATCCAGTACTGCGGGATGAGTTCGCGCGCCAGCTCCGCGGCAGTGGGCTCAGGCGCATCGTCGCTGCGGAAGCGCCGCACCAGGGCGCCCTGGCCGTCGAGAATCTCCAGACTTACCGGACGCTTCGCAGCGCGCGGCAGGAAGTACTCGATGACCGCACCCGCGGGCGGGTTGGCGGCGAGCGGCTCATCCGGCGGCAGCGGCGTGTCGCTCCAGGTGCTGCGGAACACGCGCCAGGCGCTGGCCGGACGCAGGAGCATCGCCTCGCGCATGGGCGCGCCGCTGAGCTGGCGTAGCCGCGAGATGTCATCCAGGATCCAGAACGAGCGGCCATGGGTGGCCACGATCAGGTCGTCATCGTGGATCGCCAGGTCCCGCATCGAGGTGTGCGGGAGATTCAACTGCAGCGAGTCCCAGTGCTCGCCATCGTCGCGTGACACCCACACGGCGCTTTCCGTGGCGGCGAACAGCAGTCCCTTGCGCTGCGGGTCCTCGCGCACCGCGTTCACCGCGGCATCCTGCGGCAGGCCGGTCGCGATCGACTGCCAGCTCTTGCCCCGGTCGCGGGTGCGATACAGGTAAGGACGCAGGTCATCGATGCGCATGCGGCTCACCGATACGTAAGCGCTGTCGGCATCGAAATGCGAGGCCTCGATCTGCGTGACCTTGCTCCACGGAATGAGTGCCGGCGGCGTGACGTTTGACCACTGAGCGCCGCCGTCCTTGCTCACCCACACGAGGCCGTCATCGGTACCCGCCCACAGCGTGCCGCGATCCAGCGGCGAGGCGCCGAGCGCGTAGATGACGCCGCGCTGCGCTTCGGCGCCCTTCGGGCGCAGCGCACCGACGCTCGCCGGGACCGCGCCCGCCTCACGCGCGAGATCCGGGCTGATCAGCTGCCAGCTGACGCCGCCATCGGTGGTCCGATAGAGGCGGTTGGTGGCGTAATAAAGCGTGTGCGGATCGAGTGGTGAAAACATGAGGGGCTGCGTGCGATCGACGCGCACCTCCGGCCCATGCACCGGCACCGGCGTGACGTTCTGCACCTGCCCGGTCGACCAGTGGAACTTCGAGACTTCGCTGCGCCCGGCGCCGTAGATCACGTCGGGATCGAGCGGGTCCGGGGCCACGTAGCCGTACTCGATGGCGCCGACCGGATGCCACTCGCGGTCGGTGATCTCCCCGTCGTTGCCGCGGCTGGCGATGCACACCGAGCCGCTTTCCTGCTGGCCGGCGCACACGCGGTACGGGAAGGTCGGTGCGACGCCGATGTGATAGAGCTGCGCGGTCGGCTGGTTGTACCAGGTGCTCCAGGTCGCGCCGCCGTTTTCGGTGATGAGCGCGCCCTGATCCCCGACCAGGGCGATGATTCGCGGCTGCCGCGGGTTGATCCACAGGTTCTGGTAGTCATCGCCTCCGGGTGCGCCGCGCAGCGCAGCCCAAGTCCTGCCGCCATCGCCCGACTTCATGGTGACGATGCCGGTGCTGTAGAGCACGTCAGGGTTGGTGGGATCGACGCGCACGATCGGCAGATCACCGCCACCGATGCGCAGCGCGGGCCGCGGATCGGTGGTGATCCGCGTCCAGGTCTCACCGGAATCATCCGAGCGAAAAACACCGAGGCCCGCGGCCGAGGAGTAGTCGCCCGGCTCGGTCGTGCCGGCGACGGCGTAGATGCGGCTCGGCGATGCTCGGCGCGACGGCAATGTTGATCTGGGTGAGATCCGCCGGCAGTCCGGTGCGTGAGCTTCTTCCACGTGGTGCCGCCGTCGACGGACTTGAAGAGTCCGCCGCCGGTGCCATTGAACTCGTTCTTGTCCTCCCACGGGCCGAGCCGCGCCTGCCACAGCGCCGCGTACACGACGCTGCGGGTTGGCAGGATCGATTTCGACGGCGGAGCCGCCGGTGTCCTGGTCCTTGTAGAGCACCTGCTGCCAGGTCACCCCCGAATCGAGCGAGCGGTAGATGCCGCGCTCGGCGTTCGGGCCATAGGGGTGACCGAGAACTGCGGCGAACACCCGCCTGGAATCCTTCGGATCCACCGCGAGCGCGGCGATCTGCTGGCCGTCGGTGAGGCCGAGGTGCGACCAGGTGTGTCCGCCATCTCCGGAGCGGTAGATGCCGTTGCCCACCGAGAGGTCCGGCCGCAGCAGGCCCTCGCCGCTGCCCACATAGATGATGTTGGGATCGGCCGGCGCGACCGCGATCGCGCCGATCGACTGCGACGACTCGGCGTCGAAAATCGGTTGCCAGGTGCGGCCGGCGTCGTCGGTCTTCCACACCCCGCCGTTGACCGCGCCGACGTAAAACACGGCTGGCATCGAAGGCACGCCGGCGACGGCCCGGGTCCGCCCGCCGCGAAACGGCCCGATCATGCGCCAGGCGAGATCCTGGTACGCGCCGGCGGGCGCGCTCTGCGCGGCGGCGCTGCGCGGCCCGAAGCCGAAACACGCGACAGACACGGACAGGATGAGCTAAGTACCTTAACGCGCGCATCGGATGTGGCTCCGCTAACGATATTGCTTGTAGGACTTCTCTTCGACCAGCCTGGATCCGAGCCGCAGGTTGATCCTTTTCTTAGCCGCGGCGCGCTCGTCGTTGCACACGTACACCGCGCGCGCGAGTTCGATGAAATCGCGATCAAAAGTCTGCTTCGCTTCCTTGTCGCGGATGCGGTCCTCGATGTCCCACAGTCTTTCGTTCACGTCCTGCAGCGCGTGCTCGTCCTGGGCAACCGCCGGTGTGGCGCAGCCGGCGTCCTGCCAGGTCTGCTCGAGCAGCGCCAGTTCGAGTTTCACGTTGGCGAGCTTGCCGGCATCCTCGATGCGCGCCATCTTGATCCTGAGGATGGTGATCTTGTCGAGCAGCTCACCGGGGGAGACGGGCACGAGGATGTCTTTCATGGGCGCGATCCTAGCAACTCATCGAGCTTCGCGGTCACTTCGTCAACGCTGATGAGGTCCATGACACCGGGCTCCTCGATCTTGTGCGTCCAGGCAAGCGCATCTGGCTCACAGCCGCGAAAGGCGCGTGCCGCGCGCGCATAGGCATCGACGCACCAGCGGCCGGAAAGATACGGGCCGCTGCGGGCGGGGTTGGTGGCCGCGTACAGGCCCACGACCGGTGTGCCCACCATGGTCGCCATGTGCGCGGGACCGGAGTCAGGACAGACGAGCACGGTCGCGCGCGACAGCAGCGCCAGCAACTCCGGCAGGCTGTCCTTGCCGATCTGGTTGATGAGGGGCGCTACCGCCCGGCGCTCAATCTCTGCTCCGACCTGTTGCTCCAGCGCACTCGGCCCGCCGGCGAGGATGACGCGCATACCGTGCTGGCGTGCCGCGTGCCCGGCGAGCGCGGCGTAGCGCTCGGCGGGCCAGTTGCGCAAGCGGTGACTCGAACATGGACTGATGACGAGCGTGGGCTGGGTGTCGGGAACCAAACGCTGCGCGTAGGCCTGCGCGCCGGCCGGCAGCGGCAGATCCCAGCGCAGCAGGCGCTCCTGGATGCCGAGTGCCGCCGGGAAGCCAAAAAAACTGTCGAGCACGTGCTCGCGCGTGCGCGCCGCGATCCGCGCGTTAGTGAACAGCCACTGCAGCTCGCGGGCACGGGCGCGATCGAACCCGAGCTTCAGGTCCGCCGGCACGCACTGCGCCAGCAGGCTCGCGCGCAGGGCCAGCTGCATGTGCAGCAGCACATCGAAGTGCCGGCCACGCAGCCTCTCGTGCAGCGCGCGGCGGGCGTCGAGGACCGAGCGCTTCTCCACGGTGATAAACTCGACACCGTCGATGAGATTCATCAGCCGCGCTTCGGTTTTGCCGATGATCCAGGTCAGCTGCGTCGCCGGCCACGCCTGTTGCAGGGTGCGGATGATCGGCACGACGTGGCAGGCATCGCCGATCGCCGACAGCCTGAGGATGCAGACACTGCGCGGCGGTTCAGACAGAGACGGCATTATGGAGTCAGATCTTTGAGTGGGCGCTGGGCACTCGGCCCCGAAGTGAAGCGCGGCGCCCTCGCGGCCGGCGCCATGCTATATGACGCCTCCCGCGCCGGCAATTTGTCGACCGAATGGTTCGACCCGGCGTACTGGCGCGCGCGCGGCGAGCTCGACGGCAGCGCACAGGGGCGCGCCACGGCGCACTTCATCAAGTCCGCGGGCAATCGCTACCTGCTGCGTCACTATCATCGCGGCGGTCTGATGGCGCGCCTGCGCGGCGATCGCTACGGCTGGCACAACGAAGAGAGCACCCGGCCGTTCGCGGAGTGGCTGCTGACCTACCGCCTGCACCGGGCGGGCCTGCCGGTGCCGGCGCCAGTTGGCGCGCGCTACCTGCGCCGCGGCTCCAGCTACTCTGGCGATCTCATCACCGAGCGGCTGCCGACCGTGGGTTCGCTCGCCGAATGCCTGCGCACCGGCGCGTTGTCGGTCGTCACCTGGATTTCCATCGGCCGCTGCATCCGCAGGTTTCACGATGTGGGCCTGTGTCACGCCGATCTCAACGCCCACAACGTGCTTCTGAGCGAGGAGGGCGTTTACCTCATCGATTTCGACCGCGGCCAGCTGCGCGCGCCGGGCCTGTGGCGCGACGGCAATCTGGTGCGGCTGCGGCGCTCGCTGGACAAAGTCACCTGGAGCTTGCCCGCGGAGCGCTTCGGCGAGTCCGACTGGCACGGTCTGCTCGACGGCTACCGCCAGGCTTCCGGCGGCAGCGAGCTGCAGCGCGCGTAAGCGCCGGCGGCTTAACTTTGCGATTCCTGTACCTCCTCGCCGTCTATCTCGCCGCCCCGATCATCTGCGCCCTGTTCCTGTGGCGCGGGCTGCGCGACCGCAGTTACTGGCACAATTTTTCCGAGCGTTTCGGCTTCGGTGCGCGCCTCGCGCCCGACGGCGTGTGGCTGCATGCGGTGTCGGTGGGAGAGGTGCAGGCCTGCGCGCCGCTGGTGAGCGCGCTATATCAACGTCATCCAGGCGTGCCGCTCACGGTGACGACGCTGACGCCGACCGGAGCTGCCCGGGCGCGCGCGCTGTTCGGCAACCTCGCGCAGGTTCGCTACGTTCCCTTCGACCTGCCGGGCGCCGCACGGCGCTTCTTTGCGCGCGTGCAGCCGCGGCTCGCCGTGATCTTCGAGACCGAATTGTGGCCCAACCTGTATCGCGAATGCGGCCGGCGGCGCGTGCCGCTGGTGCTGGCGAGCGCGCGCATCTCGGCGCGCTCGGTCGGCCGCTACCAGCGCCTGGGGGCGTTGTTCCGGGACACCCTGTCGCAGGCGGTCGTGGTCGCGGCGCAGGGTGAGGGTGATGCTGAGCGCTTTCGTGCCCTGGGCGCCGCCCCCGCCAGTACCCACGTGACCGGCAACCTCAAGTTCGACTTCGAGCTGCCGCCGGATATCGGGCCGCGTGGCGCTGCGCTGCGCGCGCACTACGCGCGCGACCGGCCGCTGTGGGTGGCCGGCAGCACGCACGGCGGCGGCGAGGAGCAGGCGGTGCTCGCGGCGCACGAACGCGTGCGCGCCACGCATCCGCAGGCGCTGCTGGTGCTCGCGCCGCGCCACCCGCCGCGCTTCGAGGAGGTGGCCAAGTCGCTCAGCCAGGCGGGGGTGAGCTTTGTGCGCCGCTCGCAGGCGCTCGGCGGTGCGGGGGCTGACGATGCAGACGCCCAGGCGTGCCAGGTCGTACTGCTTGATGCACTCGGTGAGCTATTGGATTTCTACGCGGCCGCCGACGTCGCCTTCGTCGGCGGGAGCCTGGTGAACGTCGGGGGTCACAACCTGCTGGAGCCCGCAGCGCTCGGTGTGCCGATCCTCACCGGGCCCAACAATGCCAACAGCGCCGAGATCGCGCGTCTGCTGATCGAGCGCGGCGCCGCCGAGGTCGTCCACGACGCCGCGCAGCTCGGCGCGCGGGTGAACGCGCTGCTGGCGGACCCTGGCGCGCGCGAGCGTATGGGCGCGGCGGCCAGCGCCGCGGTGGACGGCAATCGCGGCGCGCTCGCGAAGCTCCTGAGCCTCATCGAGCCCTTGCTCGAAGGATGAGTGAGTGGCTCAGCCCTGCGGCGGCGTTGCCGCCGGCGGCGTTGCAGGAATCGTGGGCGCCAGGCTCTCAGGCGTCGGTACCGCAGGCGAGGTAGGCGCGGTAAGGGTAAGCCAGTTGTTGACTTCGTCAAGCTGTGGACGGTCGAGATTGCCGGCCGCCAGGCGCAGCTGCAGCACGCTGACGATGTAGTCGTAGCGACTTGCCGAGTAATCCGTCTGGGCCTGCACCAGCGTCTTGCGCGCGTTCAGCACGTCGACCGCGGTACGCGTGCCGACCTCATAACCTGCCTCGGTGGCCTTGAGCGCCGTGGCGCTCGACTCCAGCGCCTGGCGCAAGGCCTGCACGCGCGCGATGCCGCTGATCACACCCAGGTACGCATCGCGTGCCTGGCGCTCGGTGGCGCGCGAGCTCTGCACGACCCCTTCCTTGGCCGCGATCCAGCGGTACTGGGTCTCGCGGACTTTCGACTGCGTGAAGCCGCCGCTGAATAACGGTACGGTGAGCTGCAGGCCGACCTGGCGGTCGTTGAACTTGCTGTTGACGTCGGAAAAGGGGAAGCCCGCGAACACATCGTCGGCGTTCTGGCGCTGGTAGGAGCGCCCCGCGACCAGATCGAGCGACGGCAGGTGACCGCCAATGGCGATGCGCACGTTGTCGCGCGCGATCTCGGCCGCCAGGCGGCTGGAGATGAGCGACAGGTTCTGATCGAGCGAGACCTGCACCCAACGGCTCTCATCGGCGGGTGCCGGGTTGGTGAGCGGCATGTCGGTGCCCGGCTTCGCGAGGTGGTCGTACTTCTGCCCGGTGATTTCCTGCAGCTGATCTTCCGCGAGCGCGAGGGCGCGCTTGGCGGCGATCACGGCGGCCGCGGCGGTGTCGCGTGCCGCCTTGGCTTCCTGCACGTCGGTGATGGCGATGAGTCCGACTTCGAAGCGCTTGTCAGCCTGATCGTGCTGGCGCGAGAAGGCTTCGAAGGCGGTCTGGTTCGCTTCCAGCCCGTCCTCGGCCGCCAGCACGTTGAAGTACGCCTGCGCGACCCGCAGGATCAGCTGCTGCTGCGCGGCCTGGTAGGTCGCCTCCGCCTGGGCAACCTCACGGCCGGCCTCCTTGAGCGTCATCCAGTTGGCCCACGAAAAAACGTTCTGCCGCAGGTTCACCGCCCATTGGCGGGTGGTGGTATCCGACACGGCCGACTCCGGCAGCACCACCAACACCGGTGGCCCGTTGGGGTTGCTCGGGTTCACCACTTCGTTGATCTGGTCCTGGAAACCGGAGTTGTGGTCACGCGTGACTCCGGCGGTGGCGTTCAGCTGCGGCAGTACGCCGGACCAGGCCTGCGGGCGCGCCTCGCGCGCGGCGAGGCGATTGGCGTCCGCCTGGCGGATGACCGGATCGTTGCGCAGCGCGTCCTCGAACACGCCCACGAGGTCTTTCGGCTGCGCCGGCGCGGCAGTCACCAGCAGCACGAGGAAGAGCGTCGCGGCACGGTTCATGGCATTCCCTTTCGAAGTACTCGTCAGAAAACGAATTGCGCTGGCCGCGGCGCGTGGATCAGCGGATCGATCACGGTCTCGAACAGGCCTTCCGAGGTAACGCGGTCCTCGGCGCTGCGGCGGATGAGGCGCGCCTCCATCACTGGCCACTCACCGACCACCACCAGCAGCCGCCCGCCGACGGCGAGCAGCTCCTCGAAGCGCTCATCGTAGCGGGGCAGGGAGGCGGTGATCGCGATGACCGCGTAACGCCCGGCGGCAGCGGCGCGCAGCTCGCCTTCATCAAGCGCATCAGCGACCCGGATCTCGACGTCAGACACCGCGAGCGCGGCGAGGTTCGCGCGCGCCTCGGCCGCGAGCGCGGGGAAGATCTCCAGCGAACGCACGCGCGCGGCCATGCCGCGCAGGCAGGCGGTCAGAAACCCCGAGCCGGTGCCGATTTCGAGCACCGAATCGCCCGGCTGCGGCAGCAACGCCTGCAGGAAGCGGCCAGCGACGCTCGGGCGCAGCATGTGCTGGCCGTTGGCGAGGGGCACCTCGGCGTCGGCGTAGGCACGGAAGCGCTGCGGCTGCGGCGCGAACCGCTCGCGCGGCACCGCGCGCATGGTGTTCAGTACGCGCGCATCCAACACGTCCCAGGCGCGCACCTGCTGCTCGATCATCTGTTCGCTGACGCTTGCGGCGCGCATCCTGAGCACTCCGATTGGACTTATTGCAGTGGCGTGAGAGGGCGGGAGAAGTTAAGGGTTTTCCGGACGGCTGCCAAGCGTTTGTGCGACGAGATATGGTGAAATACCGACGGGGCGTTGGGCGGCCTGCGCTATGCTGGTCCCGGTCCGACCCGTCAGGCACGAAAACTCGAATCAGAGTGCCACGGGACCCGACGCAACCCAAGCGGAAGGGCTTGAAAAGAAACTAGATGTGGATCCTTGGGCTGTTATGCCTGCTGCTCGCACTCATCGTCGTCGTGCTCCTGATTCTGTTCGGGTTGCAGCGCCGCGACCTTAAGAGCGTCGAGCAACTTTCCCAGCAGCTGCAGCGCATCGCCATCGGCGGGCGTCTGCCTGGCCGGCTGGATCTGCCGAGCGACAAACCCGAAGTCGCGGTGCTGGTCACGGCCGTCAATCACCTGTTGACGCGCGCCGGCAGCGGCGCGGACAGCGAAGCGGTGCAGGCCCCGAGACTATTCGCCGACCTGGGTGACCGCATTCACGAGGCGGTGCTGGTGCACCGCGACGCCATCCTGTACGCGAACCGCCAGTTCGCGAACCTGGTCGGCGTCGACCGGGTCGAACTCATCGGCCGGCGGCTCGCGGATCTGGTGCCGCCGGAGTACGCGGAGCTGGTGAGCGAAAACGTGCGGCGACGCCTGGCCGGCGAGCAGAGCGCCGAGCGCTATGAGATCGAGATGGTCGGCCTGCAGGGCCAGGTGAGCCGCCTGGAGATCACCTCCACGCCGGTCGAGTACGATGCGGGCACGGCCTTGCTGATCACCGGCGTCGAGATCATCCCGACGCAGACGACGCCGGCGCTGCGCCTGGCGGGGGAGGGCACCTCACTGCCGCACCTGCAGGCGCTCAATTCCCTCGCCGAGGCCGTGATCGCCACCGACAAGGATGGTCACATCACCTTCATGAATCCGGCCGCCGAGCAGCTCACCGGCAGTACGGCAGATACCTCGGTGGGCAAGTCTCTCGAGGCCATCGTCAGCTTAGTGGACGAGACCGACCGGCGCCTGCTCTCGGATCCGGTCCGCCAGGCTCTCACCAGCGGGGCGGCGGTGAACTTAAGTCGCCGCGCGCTGCTCTTGTCGCGCAGCAACGGCGCCGAGCGCTCCATCGAGATCTCGGCATCGCCGATCCGCACCGGCCCCAACGAGTCCTCGGGCGCGGTGATCATGCTGCACGACGTGACCGAACTGCGCGGCCTGGCCCGACTCTCATACCAGGCCACGCACGATGCGCTCACCGGCCTCGTCAACCGCCGCGACTTCGAGCGCCGTCTGCAGGAGGCGATCGAGAGCGGCCAGCGCGGCGACGGCCAGCACGTGCTGTGTTATCTGGATCTGGATCGCTTCAAGATCGTCAACGACAGCAGTGGTCACCTGGCCGGTGACAGCATGCTGCGCGAGGTCGCGAAGCTGCTGCGCGACGCCGTCCGCGACAGCGATACGGTGGCGCGCCTCGGGGGCGATGAGTTCGGCATGCTGCTGGTCGGCTGCCCACTCGAGAAGGCGCGCCAGATCGCCGACGATGTGGTCCGCGCGGTGGGCGAGTACCGCTTCGGGTGGCGGGACCGGATTTTCAACATCGGCATCTCGGTGGGCCTGGTGGAAATCTCGCGCGAGAGCGGCACGCTCGAGGAACTGCTGGCGGCCGCGGATACCGCCTGCTACGTCGCCAAGAAGCAGGGCACGGGCGGGGTGGTCGTGTACTCGGCACGCGATGAGGCGCTCGCGCGCCACACCGGGGAGATCCAGTGGCTGCAGCGCCTGCAGGGCGCCCTCAAGGAAAACCGCTTTCACCTCTACCACCAGGTGATCGTGCCGGCGGCGGGCGTGACCGGCGGGCCAGCCATGGAGGTGCTGGTGCGGCTGCGGGACGAAGCCGGGCACGAACTGCCGCCGGCGGAGTTCATCCGCGCCGCCGAGCGCTACCGTCTGATGGGCCTGGTGGACCGCTGGGTGGTGCAGACGACGCTCGCAGCCTTAGGGCGCGGCGCGATCCCGGTGCCGGCGGATCGCAGTGTCGCCATCAACATCTCCGGCCAGACCCTGAGCGATGTGCAATTCCTGGAGTTCGTGGTGGATTGCCTGGACAGCACCGGCGTGACGCCCGCGCAGGTGTGTTTCGAGATCACCGAGAACGCGGTGGTGGCCAATCTCGACCACGCGCGCCGCTTCATCGGCGTGTTGCATGGCATGGGTTGCCAGTTCGCGCTCGATGATTTTGGTTCGGGCGTGGGTTCATTCTCGAACCTCAAGAACCTGCCGCTCGATTACCTGAAGATCGACGGTTCCTTCATGCGCAACCTGGCGCGCGACCCGGTGAACCAGACGATGGTGACGGCGATGATCAAGCTCGCCCGCACGCTCAACTTCAAGGTCATCGCCGAGCAGGTCGAAGACTCGGACGCGGTCGAGGCGGCGCGCCGCATCGGCGTGGATTACCTGCAGGGCTACGCTCTCGGGCGGCCGCAGCCGCTCTTGCTCGCGGCGTAGTCGCTCACCAGCGCGCGGCGCTACAGCAATGGCACCAGGAGCAGTGCCACGATGTTGATGATCTTGATCAGGGGGTTGATGGCCGGTCCCGCAGTGTCCTTGTACGGATCCCCGACGGTGTCGCCCGTGACCGCCGCCTTGTGGGCGTCCGAGCCCTTGCCACCGAAGTTACCTTCCTCGATGTACTTCTTGGCGTTATCCCAGGCGCCGCCACCGGTCGTCATGGAAATGGCGACGAACAGGCCGGTGACGATGGTGCCGATGAGCAGGCCGCCGAGGGCACGGATTCCGGCACCGCTGCCCATGAGGGAGTTGACCACGAACACCAGTACGATCGGCACCAGGATCGGCAGCAGCGACGGCACGATCATTTCGCGGATGGCGGCGCGCGTCAGCAGGTCCACGGCGCGCGAGTAGTCGGGCTTTTCAGCGCCCGACATGATGCCCTTGATCTCGCGGAACTGGCGGCGCACTTCGTTGACCACCGCGCCCGCGGCACGGCCCACGGCCTCCATCGCCATGGCGGCGAACAGGTAGGGCACGAGTCCGCCGATAAATAAGCCGATGATCACCGCCGGATCCGACAGCGAGAACACGGCGAGCTTGCCCGCCGCCTCGAGGTTGTGCGTGTAGTCGGCGAACAGCACCAGCGCGGCAAGTCCCGCCGAACCGATGGCGTAGCCCTTGGTGACCGCCTTGGTGGTGTTGCCCACCGCATCCAGTGGATCGGTGATGGCGCGGACTTCCTTCGGCAAGCCCGCCATCTCGGCGATGCCGCCGGCGTTGTCGGTGATCGGACCGTAGGCATCGAGCGCCACGATCATGCCGGTCATGGACAGCATCGCGGTCGCGGCGATCGCGATGCCATACAGGCCGTCGAGCGTGAACGCGCCCCAGATCGCCAGGCACACCGCGATCACCGGCAGCGCCGTGGACTTCATGGACACGCCGAGGCCGGCGATGATGTTGGTGGCGTGGCCGGTCTGCGACGCGGCAGCCACCTTGCGCACCGGGCTGTACTCGGTGGAGGTGTAGTACTCGGTGATCATAATCATCGCGGCCGTAAGCCCCAGACCGATGAGGGTGCAGCCGTACAGCGCGCCGGCGTTGCCCGCCATGAGGCGCTGGGTGATGAAGTAAAACGCCACCGCCGAGACCAGCGCCGAGACGATCACACCCTTGTAGAGCGCGTTCATGATCTTGCCGCCGGCGCCCACGGACACGAAGAAGGTGCCGATGATCGAAGCGACGATCGAGGCCGCGCCCAGGGCGAGCGGGTAAATCACCGCGGTAAGGGCGGCGTCCGGGCCCTGGCCTGCGAACAGCAGGCCGCCGAGCAGCATGGTCGCGACCAGGGTCACCGCGTAGGTTTCAAACAGGTCCGCGGCCATGCCGGCGCAGTCGCCGACGTTGTCGCCGACGTTGTCGGCGATCACCGCCGGGTTGCGCGGGTCATCCTCGGGGATGCCGGCTTCGACCTTGCCGACCAGATCCGCGCCCACATCGGCGCCTTTCGTGAAAATGCCGCCGCCCAAGCGCGCGAAAATGGAAATGAGCGAGCCGCCGAAGGCGAGTCCGACCAGGGCGTGCAGCGCGCCTTCGGGGCCGACCGAGGTGAAGCGCCGCAGCACCAGGTAGTAGCCGGCGACGCCGATCAGCGCCAGCCCCACAACCAACATGCCGGTGATGGCGCCGCCGCGGAAAGCGACCTTCAGGGCCGCGTTCAGGCCGCTGGTGGCGGCCTGCGCGGTGCGTACGTTCGCGCGCACCGAGATGTTCATGCCGATGTAGCCGGTGAGCCCCGAGAGCAGCGCGCCGACCGCGAAGCCACCGGCCGTCGGCCAGCCGAGCGGCGAGAAACCGATCGCCACCAGCAGCACGACCCCCACGATGAGGATGGTGCTGTACTGGCGGTTGAGGTAGGCCTGTGCGCCGGCCTGGATCGCCGCCGCGATTTCCTGCATGCGGGCATTGCCGGCCGGCAGACGCAGGATTGCACTCATCGAGAACGCGCCGTAGAGCACGGCAAGTACGCCGGCCCCAATGGCGGCCCACAGCCAGGTGTTGGCATCCATCACAGAGACCTCCCCCAAAAAAGGCCGCGCACTATATCACGGCGGGCCACGTCCTCCCTTGAGCGCACGGGGGGCGATCCCTTGGCTGTCGGAAAGGGCGATGCCGACTACGCGATGCTCGAGCGATTTGCGGCAGCCTGTCGCGCGGAAGCTGCGTCCGCCTGTCGTTATCTTAGTTTTTTCCAGTGGTCGACAAACTGCCCTGCGGCGGTTGCCGTCAAGCCATCCTTGTCAAAACTCAGCATGGGGCCCCCTGCCGGCTCCTGGAACGTGATCTTGCCGTCTGTCACGGTCACTGGGCTGCACTCGTTCGCCGCCGCCGGCACTTCGTTACTGAAACCTGGTTTATCCCGGTTGCTCTGCAGCCAGAGCTCGACCTTCTGGCAGTACTTGCCGCCAGTCAGGGTGTATTTGGCAACGATGGACAGGGACCCCGGTTTGCCGTCTTTGTCCGTCCAGGCGACATTGAAATTGCGGCGGCCGTGGGTCATGGTGAAAAGACCGGTAATCGCCGGCGGCAAGAGTTCCTTGCCGTCTGGCAGGACGCGTTTTACAAGCTCGTAGGTGCCGGCGATGTCGTGGGCGGCTTGCTCGTGGCCGGAAGGGGCGTCAGCCCACGTCGACCCGCCAAAAGCCAACACCGTGATGCCCGCACAGGCGCAGAGCGCATAAATGAATTTGTACACCGTAGTCTCCCCTCACCGATGTTTTGGGACGCGTATCTGACGCCTTTCGCCAGGGGACTGCAAATAGCTCCCAGCCGGAACTGCCAGCTTCAGACCTTGAATTCGCTGCCGAGCTTCCTGCGCACCGGCACGCCCCTGATGCGTACGTAATCCGGCAGGCCCGCCCGGTAAGGCGGGTAGGCTTCGCCCGCGATCAGCGGCTCGAGGTAGCGCCGGCAGGGCGCCGTGATGCCGAAGCCGTCCGCGCAGATGTACTCGCGCGGGACTTTCTTCTCCTTGTTGGCGACCGCGGCGAGCGGCACGTGGCCGATCACCCAGCGATAGGGGCGCGAGCTCTTGCGCACGATGGTGGGCATGACCGCGTTGACGCCCTTGACGGCCAGCTCCACCGCCGCCTTGCCGACCGCGTACGCCTGCTCCACGTCGACCCGCGAGGCGATGTGACGCGCGGAGCGTTGCAGGTAGTCGGCCACCGCCCAGTGATATTTGTAGCCGTGCGCCTCGCGCACCATGTTAGCGATCACCGGTGCCACGCCGCCAAGTTGGGTGTGGCCGAATGCATCGCGCGTGCCGGCGTCGGCGAGGAACTTGCCGTCGGCGTAGGCTGCGCCCTCCGAGGCGATGATCACGCAGTAGCCGTAGTCGGTGACGCTCTGGCGCACCCGCTCGAGGAAGCGCTGCCCGTCGAAGGCGATTTCCGGAAACAGGATGATGTGCGGCGGCTCGGCGCTGCCGCGGCCGGCGAGCCCGCCCGCGGCGGCGATCCAGCCGGCGTGACGCCCCATCACCTCCAGCACGAACACCTTGGTGGAAGTGCGCGCCATGGAGGCGACATCGAGCGCCGCCTCGCGCGTGGAAACCGCGACGTACTTGGCGACCGAGCCGAAGCCCGGACAGCAGTCGGTGTGCGGCAGGTCGTTGTCCACCGTCTTCGGTACCCCGACACAGGTGATGGGGTAGCCGAGGGAGGCGCCGATCTGTGACACCTTCAGAGCCGTGTCCATCGAATCGTTGCCGCCGTTATAAAAGAAGTAGCCGATGTCGTGGGCGCGGAATACCTCGATGAGGCGCTGGTACTCGGCGCGGTTCTCATCGATCCCCTTGAGCTTGAAGCGCGCGGAGCCGAAGGCACCCGCCGGCGTGTGCCGGAGCGCGCGTATGGTTGCCGCGCTCTCGCGGTTGACGTCGATGAGATCCTCGGTGAGCGCGCCGATGATGCCGTGCCGCCCGGCGTAGATGCGGTTGATGTGCCGCGAGCGCAACGCCGTCTCGATCACCCCGCAGGCCGAGGCATTAATGACCGCGGAAACGCCCCCGGACTGGGCGTAGAAGGCATTCCTGGGAGTGGCTTTTTTCATCAACCAAGAATAGCGCAAGGGGCGCGCGGCGCGCGCCTGCCGGTGCGCGACGGGCGGATCTGGTGCGGCGCGTCGGGCGGCCGCGGTTTGACCTCGCCTGAGGCCGCCGGTAACGTGGCGACCCCTTGTGACTCTCACGCCAGCGGTTGTGACTTAACAAACATGCGTATCGTCCTGTTGGGCGCGCCGGGTTCCGGCAAGGGCACCCAGTCGCAGCGTCTGGTGGAGCGGATCGGGATCCCGCAGATCTCGACCGGCGATCTTTTGCGTGCGGCGGTCGCGAAGGGCACCGAGCTGGGTCTGAAGGCCAAGGAGGCCATGGACGGGGGCCGGCTGGTGGACGATGCGCTGGTGCTCGGCATGTTCCACGAGCGCCTGAAGGAACCCGACACGCGCCGCGGGTTCATCCTTGATGGCTTCCCGCGCAATCTTGCGCAGGCGCACGCGCTCGAGCGGCTGCTGGAAAGCCTCAAGCGTCCGCTGGATGCTGTCGTGCAGCTTGATGTCGACTACGCCGAGTTGGTGCGGCGCATTTCCGGCCGCCGCACCTGCGCGGACTGCGGCCGGGTGTTCAACCTGCTGACTTCGCCGGCGGCGGCGCAAAGCGAGCCGTGTCCGAAGACCGGCGCTCCGCATCGCCTCATGCAGCGCCCCGACGACAACGAAGCCACGGTCACAGAGCGCCTGCGCGTGTATGACGAGAAGACGCGGCCGCTGGTTGATTTCTACCGCGCGCGGGGCCTCTTGCGCGTGATCAATGCGGAAGGCGACGTGAGCGAGGTGACGCGGCGTTTGGGCGCGGCGATCGGCGCACCCGTGAAGCGCGCGCGCTCCGCGCGCGCCAAGTCAGCACGCCGGCGCCCGGCGCCCAGGCGTGCGCTCAAGGCCGCCGGCCGCAAGAGCAGCAGGCGCCCGGCGCACAAGCCGTCCGGCAAGAAGGCCGCACCGCGGCGTGCGCCTCGCAAAGCGGTCCGCCGCGCGGGCAAGCGCAGGCCGGCGCGTAAGGCCAAGCGACGCTGAGCGCTTGAGCTTTTAGAGCGCGGCGAGCAGTCGCTCGCCGAGAATCGCGCGCCGCCAGCCGTTCAAGAGCGCGCCATCGCGACGCCCGTCCGCCAGCTGCTCCAGGTCACGGCGCGTCGCCAGCACCTCGGGTACCAGGTTCAGCTCGGTGGCGACCGCCTGACACACGGTACTGAGTTTTTTTACCAGCGCGGCCTTGGCCGGATCCGGTCGCGCGCGCCCCGGCGCCGCGGGCGGTGGGTCCGACACCTGCGCCGCTGCCACGCACGCGAGCAATTCCGCTCCCCGCCGCTTCACCAGCCCCGCCGGCATCTGCGGCAGCTGCGCCAGCGAGTCGAGCGTGCGCGGCACCTGCATGACGATCTCGCGCAACACCGCGTCGTCGAGGATCCAGCCGCGCGGCCGATCGTGTTCGATCGCCTGGCGTTCGCGCCAGGCGCCGAGCGCGCGCGCCAGCCGCGCGCGTGCCGGGTCGAGGTCACGCAAGCCCCGGATACGCAGCCACGCCTCCTCGGGCTCGATCGTAAGCTGGCGCGCATCCGCAAGTGCGCCGAGTTCCTCGCCCAGCCACCCGAGCCGCCCGAGTCGCGCGAGTTGCTCCTGCAGCAGCTGCGCCAGTGGCAACAGGTAGCGCACATCGTCCAGTGCGTACTCGATCTGCTCCGCCGACAAGGGGCGCCGCGACCAGTCGGTGCGCGTGTGGGCCTTGGGGAGGTCCTTGCCCAGCAGCCGGCGCACAGCTTCCGCGTAGCCGATCTGCGCCGGCAGTCCCATGAGTGCCGCGGCGATCTGCGTGTCGAACACCGGCCGCGTCAGACCGGCAACCGGCAACAACACTTCCAGGTCCTGGCGCGAGGCGTGCATGACCTTGGTCACACCGGGTGCGCCGAGCACGGCCGCGAGCGGCTGCAGATCGGTGAGGGCCAGAGGATCGATGCAGACGGCCGAGTCGCTGCCCGCGACCTGCACCAGGCACAGCTGTGCGCGATAGGTGCGTTCTCGGAGGAACTCGGTATCCAGGGCAATGCGTCCCTGGGCGGCGAGCCGCGCGCTAAGTTCCGCAAGTGCTGCGGTGCTGGTGACTACGTGCTGCAAACGAAAGCTGTCGCTGATCTGTACAATCGATGCGCATTATGCGAGGCCCGCGCCGCCACCGATAGACATGCAGCCCATGAGCTCGCCCCGTCACGTCCACATCCTGGGCATCTGCGGTACCTTCATGGGCGGCGTCGCGGCGCTGGCGCGCGCCGCGGGTTTCCGCGTCACCGGCTCCGATGAGAACGTTTATCCGCCGATGAGCACCCAGCTCGAGGCGCTCGGCATCGAGGTCACTCAGGGCTTCGAGGCCGCACAGCTCACCCCTCCTGCGGATATCGTGGTGGTCGGCAATGTCATGACGCGCGGCCAGCCGGTGATCGAGGCGCTGCTCGAAGGCGGCGTGCCGTACCTGTCAGGCCCCGAGTGGCTCGCGCGCGAGGTGCTCAAGGAGCGCTGGGTGCTCTCGGTCGCGGGCACTCACGGCAAGACGACCACGGCGTCGCTCTTGGCGTGGATCCTCGAGCGCGCAGGTCTGCAGCCCGGCTTTCTCATCGGCGGCGTGCCGGCGAACTTCGCCACCAGTGCACGGCTCGGCGCGGCGCCCTTCTTCGTGATCGAGGCGGATGAGTACGACACCGCGTTCTTCGACAAGCGCGCGAAATTCGTGCACTACCGCCCGCGGACCGTGATTCTCAACAATCTCGAGTACGACCACGCGGACATCTACCCGGACCTGGCGGCCATCCAGCGCCAGTTCCACCACCTGGTGCGCATCGTGCCGGGCAGCGGACGCATCGTGTGGAACGCGGCCGACGAGAACTTGCGCGCTACGCTCAGGATGGGTTGCTGGACACCGCTCGAGGGCTTCGCGCGCGCGGCGCATGCCGAGGCGTTGTGGACCGCGCGCGCGAGCTCCGGCGGCGAGGATTTCTCGCAGTTCGAAGTGCTGGAGGCCGGCCGGCCGCGCGGCCGTGTGCAGTGGTCGCTCATCGGCGGCCACAACATGGAGAACGCGCTGGCGGCGATTGCCGCCGCGCGTCATGCGGGAGTCGAGGTGGCGGCGGCGTGCGAGGCGCTGCAGGGCTTTCAGGGGATCGCGCGCCGCATGCAGGTGCGCGGCGAGGTCGGCGGCGTCGTGGTCTACGATGACTTCGCGCATCATCCGACCGCCATCGCCACCACCCTCGACGGGCTGCGCCGCCGTGTTGGTTCGGCGCGGATCATTGCGGTCCTTGAGCCGCGCTCCAACACCATGCGCATGGGCGTGCACCGGCACACCCTGGGGCCCGCGCTCGCCGCTGCCGACGAGGTGTGGCTCTACACCCCTGAGGACCTGGGCTGGGACGCAGCTTCCGTGCTCGCCTCCCTCGGCGCGCGCGCTCACACCAGTGCCGACGTGCCGGCGCTGGCGCGCGAGCTCGCCCGCAGCGCCCGCCGCGGCGACCACGTGCTCATCATGAGTAACGGCGGCTTTGGCGGCCTGCACGAGCAGCTGCTGGCGAGAGCTGCGGCAGGCGCGCGCGGACGCCTAAAGTCTATGCCGCCAGCGCGAGGAGCGCGCCGAGCACTTCCTCCATGCAATTGCGCACCTGCGGCTCACCGGGGCGCACGGCCACGAGTGCCGGCCCACCCGCCAGCAGCGCGAGCGCGGCGCTCTCAATGGCTTGCGGGTCCAGCGGCGCTGGCACTGCAAGTCCGGCGCGCGCGCACGCCGCAATTCGCTGCGCCTGGTCGTGGGCGATCGCAACCGCGACGCACGGACGCTGGCAGGCGAGCACCTGCAAGAGCGTGTCGCCGCCATTGCAGATGACGAGGCGCGCCGCACGGATGAGCTCGCACAGCTGCGCCTGCGGCAGGAGCGGCGCACGCCGCAGCCGCGCCGGGTCGCTGGCCTCGCCGGGGCTGCCGCCGAGGAGGATCGTGGGGTGGCCGTGCGCGGCGATGGCACGCGCGGCTGCCGCGACGATGCCCGGTGCGCCCTCGGCCCCCGGATGTGCGCTACCGCCGCCGGGCACGATCA
The DNA here is from genome assembly GCA_963793895.1 of uncultured Gammaproteobacteria bacterium. Taxonomy (GTDB): domain Bacteria; phylum Pseudomonadota; class Gammaproteobacteria; order Steroidobacterales; family Steroidobacteraceae; genus 13-2-20CM-66-19. Next base: position 1,120,148 of record CAWCBV010000002.1, on the reverse strand, counting down.
ATACATAGCCGCGCGGCTCGAGACCGAAGCGAGCGAGGGTGTCGGCGGCCAGCGCCGCATCCGCGCTCGGCAGCAGGCTATCCACGAAGCGAATGCGCGGGCCGCCGCGCAGGCGCACTTTCAGCCGCTCGAGCGGCGTCAGCGCGCCGGCGATGAATTGCGGATACGCGATCCAGTGCTCGTCGATCAGCGGCAGCCAGCGCAGGCGGAAGGCCTTGCGGCGCTGCCGTCGCCGCGAGCTCACGAACACCACGCGTGCGCCGGCCTCGCGGGCAGCGCGCAGCTGCAGCGTGCGGCCGGCATTGTCGAACACCACCACGCGCGGCTGGAACACGCGGATCAGGGCGCGCACTTCGCGCGGATGGAAGGTTGCCGAGGAGGGCAGGAGCGTCGTTGCGAACGGTGTGCTCGCAGCGTAGGGGGCGGCGCGGCTGAGCGCGAAATGCACCTCGAGCCCGGGTGAGCGCTGCAGCAGCGCCGAGGCGATCGCGACGCTGCGTGCGTACTCTCCCATCCCGAGGGGGCCGGACACGGGAATGAACAGGAGGCGCGCGTTGGTATTCGTCATCGGGGCGAGTGGTAGAGTACTGCAATCCGGCGAGTCTCTCGACGCGCATCGAGCCGCGCATGACCCCAGTGTTGTTCTTCGATCCTTTGTGTCCGCGCCCCTACGACGAGGCGACGCTGCGTGATGCGGGACTCGCGGGCACCGAAGCCAGCGCGGTACGCATCGCCGCGGCGCTCGACGCCTGGGTATCGCAGCACAACCGTACGCAAACGCAAGGGCGCTACCGCGTGCCCACGGCGCTCGCGGACCTCAGGCACGTGATCGTGCTGCGCGACCCGCGTGCGCTCGGCGGCGTCGCGCGCCTCTACCCCGGCGCGCGCCTGCACCTGTGGGTGCACGACCGCATCGAGCCCGGATCCTCGCGCGCGCGCTGGTTCACGGCCGCGGCCGGGGAGCTGCGCCGCTGGCAGCCGGACATCATCTGCGTGTCCGAATACCAGCGCGCCAGGGTCGCGGCGACCGTGGCACGCCTGCCGGGCTGCGAGCGCATCGCGGTGCGCAGGATCTACAACCCGGTTGATGACCACATCGTTCCGGATGGCACGCCCGTCGACCCGGCGAAGCTGGTGTTCTTCTCCTCGCCGAACAAGGGGCTGCGCTTTACGCTCGACGCCTTCGGCGCCGTGCGCCGGCGGCTGCCGGACCTGCGGCTGTGTGTCGGCAACCCCGGCTACAAGAACTTCGCTGCGCGCCGCATCGACGGGGTCGAATGGCTGGGCTCCCTGCCGCACGCGCGGGTACTGGCAGAGGCGCGCAGCGCACTGTGCACCTTCAGCGCCAACTTCGTCATACCGGAAACCTTCGGCCTGGTGTTTGCCGAGTCGCGCGCGGTGGGCACGCCGGTGCTGACGAGCGATTGCGGGGCGGCGAGCGAAGTGCTCGATGATCCGCGCGAAGTGCTGAAGGTCACCTGGGCGCAGCGTGCGTACGAGGCGCCGCTGCGGCGCCTCGCCCCGCACTGGCGCGCGGGGCCGGCGCGCCTCGCCGCCCGCCTGGGTCTTTTTGATCGCTACATCGAACGCATCCAGAGCTGGCGCGGTGGCGCTCGCCCGCGGGTCGGGCCCGATCCGCGCTTCAGGCTGTCGGTGGTTGCCGGCGAGTGGCGCGCGTTGCTGGCGAGCTGACACACTCCCCCGGCATGCGCGCTTTCATCTGGTTCCTCGGCCTGGTAGCGCTTGGCTTCGCCGCCATCGCACTCTTCACCTATCCGGCCTGGCTCATCCTGCACCCGCATTTTGATTTTCCTTTTCATCGCATCGGCGAGCGCATCGGCATGCTGGCGCTGCTGGTCGCGTTCCTGGCCGTGGCGCGGCGCTGGAATCTCGCCGACCGGGTCAGCCTCGGCTACGGGTTGGCGCGCCGCGCATTCCTGCGCGAGCTGGGCGTGGGCGCCCTGATCGGCGCCGTCACCATGCTCGGCGTGGTCGCCATCATGGCGGCGCTGGGGCTGCTCGACTGGACGCGCCTCGGCAGCTTCAGTGGCGGGGAGCTGGCGAAACTCATCGTGCTGCGGGCCTTAAGTGCGCTGACGGTGGCGCTGATCGAGGAGACTTTTCTGCGCGGCGCCATGCACACCGCCATCGCCAGGCAATCCGGAGCGCGCGCGGCGGTGCTGCTGACGGCGCTGCTGTACGCCGCGACACATTTTTTCGCCAGCTACCACATCAGTGCGCAAGATGTCACGCCGTGGAGCGGAGTGGCGCTGCTCGCCGGCACGCTGCACGCCTTCGCCGCGCCGCTGGCGATTCTTGATGCGTTCCTGGCGCTGTTCGCGGTGGGCGTGGTGCTCGGCGGCGTGCGGGTCGCCACCGGCAACATCGCCGCCTGCATCGGCCTGCATGCCGGCTGGGTGTGGGTGATGCTCATCGCGCATGAAGGCAGCGCGCCACGCCATGATGCGCAGCTCGGGTTCCTGCTGAGCCGCTTCGATGGTTTTGTCGGTTGGCTGGTGCTCGCCGCAACCCTCGCCATGGCGGTGCCGCTGTGGCGCTTTTTCCATAGGCCGAAATCGCTTCGAAGCGATTTCGGCGGACAGTAGCTGCCTTTCCTCAGCAGCCGAGCACTTCATGGGCAAGGCTAGGCGCACGGGCTTTGGCCGGCTGCGGCGATAACCTAATTGAGTTGCTGCGGCTGGTAGCCGGCCTGGGTCAAGAGTTCCAGCAATCCCCCGGGTCCCACCAGGTGTAATGCGCCCACGACCACCATGGTGTTGTGGTCCTGCTTGAGGAATTGTTCGAGCTGCGGCAACCAGTGTTGATTGCGGTCCGTCACCAGCGGGCCGTAAAGGGCGGGGAATTCGCGGTATTCCTTGGAGAGCAGTTTCGCCAGACTCGCCGCGTCGCCGCGCCGCCAGGCGCTCAGGACCACGCGCATGTCAGCCTCGGTGTCCTTAAGGTCACTCAGGGTCTGATCGAGAATCCTGAGCTGATCCGCGCCCGGCAGCTTCTCCAGTCCGCCGAGCTCCTGGTCCACGGTTTCAAGTCCTGCGGTGGGTTTGCTGTCGGCCTGCGCACGAGCGAGCAACTGCTCCTCGACGCCCTGGGCCGCGTCGTAGCCGAGGTGCACGTACTCGAGCTCCGCGAGCTCCACCCCGATCACCCACGGCGCCTGTTTATCAAGGATGCTCATGGGTGCGCCGAGGGCCAGCGCCGCAGCGGACAGCTGTGCGTAACGCGGTCCGCCGAGCACGTCACGCAGGGCACGGTTCCCGGTGAGCGTGCCGTGTTGCTGCATCCAGCCGGCAATCTCCTGCGGGTCGAGCTTGCCGAGGTCGAGTTCCATCACGAGGAGGGATGAGTCCGCGTAAGCGCGCTCGAACGCGGCCGGGAGGGTCGAGTCATTCGCTGGCAGCAGGTGGATCGAGCCTGCCAGGTACACCGTAGCGTGCGCACCGCGCACCGCCCACACTGCCGATGCGGCGCTGGCGTCGCGCGGCTGTAGGGTCAGGCCGCCGAGGAGGCAGAGCGCGAGGAGCCAGCGCGGTGCTGTTCGACCCACACGACCTCCGTCAGCAGCGAACCGTCGGCGCGCAGTTCCAGGGTGCGAAACGCCGGAGGCCGCTGGTCAACCGCGAAATCCTGCGCCCTGGGCAGGAACTGCGCGCAGGTCGAAGGCGTTGCGAGCATTCGCACCCCCTTGCGCAGCGAATCGTAGGCCTGATGCACATGGCCCCACACTATGGCACGGACGTTCTGGTGGCGGTCGACGGTCTGCAGGAACTCCGCGGCATTGGTGAGTCCGACGCTGTCGAGCCAGTGGCTGTCCATCGGCACCGGGTGATGGTGCAGACAGACCAGGCAGTGCCGCTGGCCGGCGCTCGCGAGCGCAGTTTCGAGGTCGGCGAGTGATTGTTCGCTGATGGCGCCCCGCGCTGAGCCGGGGATGACGCTGTCGAGCAGCACGATGCGCCACCTCCCCAGGTCGACGAAGCCGCTGAGCACAAACGGCTCGCCGGCGAGCTCGCGACGCATGGCCTGCGGTTCGTCGTGGTTGCCGGCCACGCACAATACCGGCAGGCCCAGCGCACCGAAGAGGCGGCGGAAATGGGGGTACCCGGCCGGGTCGTCGTTCACCAGGTCGCCGCTTACGAGCACCGCATCCGGCGGCCAGTCGTGCGAGCGCGCCTGGTCCAGCGCCGCAGTGAGCGCCGGCAAAGTCGCGACGCCCCGCAGGCGCTGGTTCTCGCCGCCGTGCAAATGCGTATCGGTAAAATGAGTGAGGCGTACAACGCTCATGATGAAAGCCTAGCAGAGCCTCCGCGAACGGCGCAGTGAACCAGGTCAAGCGCGGACCCGTCAGGCCTAAGCGACATGACGGGTTGCGCGTTCCGTGCCGTGAATAATGTGAAACAGGCCGCGCTGACGGTGCGGAATATGCCCTTACGTCGCCGTACGCCTACACCTGACCCGTGACGCGGCCTTACGAGGCAGGCTGAGCAGTTCACGGAACTGTGATTGAGCATCAGGCGCGACTGGTGGAAAATGCGCGCCCCAAACCCGTGCGCGCCGCTTGCGGCGCGCGCACTGACCGCGCCGAAGCACTGCACCGCGGCCCACGAGCCGCCATAAGAAGGGTATGACTACACGTCGCGAACTCGCCAATGCCATCCGCGCCCTGTCGATGGACGCCGTGCAGCGCGCCAACTCCGGACACCCCGGCATGCCGATGGGCATGGCGGACATCGCCCAGGCGCTGTGGGGCGAGTTCCTGCGCCACAACCCGGCAAACCCGCAATGGCCTGATCGCGATCGCTTCGTGCTTTCCAACGGGCACGGCTCGATGCTCCTGTACTCGCTGCTGTATCTCACCGGCTATCCACTGACCATCGCGGACATCCAGCAGTTCCGGCAGCTGGGGAGCAAGACCCCGGGGCATCCCGAGCACGACCCGCCGCTCGGCATCGAGACCACCACCGGTCCTCTTGGGCCAGGGCCTCGCCAACGCCGTCGGCATGGCGTTCGCGGAAAAACTGCTCGCCAACGAGTTCAACCGCCCGGACTTCAGCATCGTCGACCACTACACCTACGCGTTCTGCGGTGACGGTTGCCTGATGGAGGGCGTCTCGCACGAGGCGTGTTCGTTCGCCGGCACGCTGGGCTTAGGCAAACTCATTGTCTTCTACGACGACAACGGCATCTCGATCGACGGCAGGGTTGTGGGCTGGTTTACCGACGACACCCCCAAGCGCTTCGCGGCCTACGGCTGGCACGTGGTGCCGGCGGTCGACGGCCTCGACGCTCAGGCGGTGAGTGACGGCGATCAAGGCCGCGCGCGCGGAAACAGCGCGGCCCTCGCTCATCTGCTGCAAGACCATCATCGGCTTCGGCGCGCCCCACAGGCAGGGCACGGCCGAAGCGCACGGCGAGGCGCTGGGCGTGGACGAAGTGGCCGCGGCGCGCGTGGCGCTCGGCTGGCCGTACCCGCCGTTCGTGGTGCCGGACGAGATCCGCAGCGCCTGGGATCATCACGTCGAGGGCGCGGCACAGGAAGCGCAGCTGGCGCGAGCTCCTGGCACGCTATGCGAGCCGCTTTTCCGGAAAGTGCGCGCGAGTTCGAGCGCCGCACTGCGCGGCGATCTGCCCGCCAACTGGCGCGACACCGCGGCGCAGCGCCCTGCAGGCGGCGCTGTAAGCAAACCGCGCCACAGGCGACCCGGGCGTCCTCGCAGGCGGTGTTGAATGTCATGGGTCCGGCGCTGCCGGAACTGCTGGGCGGCTCGGCGGACCTGACGACCTCGAACAGCACGCTGTTCAAGGGGGCGGTCACCATCACCCCGGCGCAGGAAGCGGGGGACTACCTGCACTACGGCGTGCGCGAGTTCGGCATGACGGCGATCATGAACGGCATGACGCTGCACGGCGGCCTGATCCCCTACGGCGGCACGTTCCTGGTGTTCTCCGACTACGCGCGCAATGCCGTGCGCCTGGCGTGCCTGATGCAGGTGCGCACCATCCTCGTGTACTCGCACGACTCCATCGGCTTAGGCGAGGACGGCCCCACACACCAGCCGATCGAGCACCTGGCGAGCCTGCGCGCCATGCCGCACCTGAACCTGTGGCGGCCGTGCGATGCGGCGGAGACCGCCGTCGCCTGGACGCTCGCCATCGAGCGCCGCGGACCCACCGCGCTGGTGCTGACGCGCCAGGGTCTGCCGCAGCAGCCGCGCACGCCCGCGCAGCTCGCTGACATCAGCCGCGGCGGTTATGTCCTGATCGAGTGCCAGGGCACCCCGCAGGTGCTGGTGATCGCCACCGGCTCGGAAATCGGCATCGCGGCGCAGGCGGTAAGGCGCACTGAACGCCGCCGGCAAGCGCGTGCGGCTGGTGTCGATGCCGTCCACCGAGAGCTTTGACGCCCAGGAACAGGCGTACCGTGACAGCGTACTGCCGCCAGGCGGTGACGCGCCGCCTTGCGGTGGAGGCGGGCGCCACCCAGTGCTGGTGGCGCTACGTCGGGACTTGCGGCGGCCGCGTGCTCGGCATCGATCGCTTCGGCGCCTCCGGCAAGGGCGCGGAGGTGTTCACTCATTTTGGCTTTACGGCCGATAATATCGCGCACCACATACGCGAGCTGCTGGAGGGATGAGCGGCAATGGCAATCAAGGTGGGCATCAATGGCTATGGACGCATCGGACGCAACGTGCTGCGCGCGCTGTACGAGGGCAAGCGCACCGGGGAAGTGCAGATCGTGGCGCTCAACGATCTGGGCGACGCGAAGACCAATGCGCATCTGACGCGCTACGACACGGCGCACGGCAAGTTCACCGGCGAAGTCAAGGTCGACGGCGACTACCATGGTCGTGAACGGCGACCGCATCCGCGTGCTCGCCGAGCGCGACCCGGCCAAGCTGCCGTGGGGCGAGCTCGGCGTCGACTACGTGCTCGAGTGCACCGGGCTCTTCACCAGCAAGGCCAAGGCCGGCGCGCACCTCAAAGGCGGCGCCAAGAAGGTGGTGATCTCAGCGCCGGGCGGCGAGGATGTCGATGCCACCATCGTCTACGGCGTCAACCACCAGGTGCTGAAGAGCAGCCACACCGTCATCTCCAACGCCTCCTGCACCACCAACTGCCTGGCGCCGGTGGCCAAGGTGCTGCACGACAAGATCGGCATCGTCGCCGGCATCATGACGACCATCCACTCCTACACCAACGACCAGGTGCTGACCGACGTGTATCACCCGGACCTGCGACGCGCGCGCTCCGCCACCATGTCGCAGATCCCGACCAAGACCGGCGCCGCCGCCGCGGTGGGGCTGGTGATGCCGGAACTCAAGGGCAAGCTGGATGGCTTCTCGGTGCGCGTGCCGACCATCAACGTGTCGCTGGTCGACCTGACGTTTCACGGCCGAGCGCGCCACCTCCGTCGAGGAGGTCAACCGCTCGCTGCAGGAGGCGCGCCGCCGGCGCCCATGAAGGGCATCCTCGCCTACAACGACGCGCCGCTGGTGTCGGTGGACTTCAACCACGATCGCGCACTCATCGATCTTCGACGCCACGCTCACCAAGGTCATCGGCGGCACGCTGGTCAAGGTGTGCGCCTGGTACGACAACGAGTGGGGCTTCTCCAACCGCATGCTCGACACCACGCTCGCCTGGTCGAAGGCGACATGAAGGCTATTGCGCATGGCGGACACGGACCTGCGCAACAAGCGGGTCCTGATCCGGGAAGATCTGAACGTGCCGGTGCAGGACGGCGTTGTGACCAGCGATGCCCGCATCCGCGCCGCGCTGGCGACTATCCGCTATGCGCTCGACCAGCACGCCAAGGTGTTCGTGATGTCGCATCTCGGGCGGCCCGAAGGAGGGCAGTACGACCGAAGCGCTGTCGCTGGCGCCGGTGGCGGCGCGCCTCTCGGACCTGCTCGGCAAGCCGGTGCCGCTGCGCAAGGACTGGCTCGACGGCGTCGACTGCCCGCCGGGCAGCGCGGTGCTGTGCGAGAACGTGCGCTTCAACAAGGGCGAGAAGCAGGACAACGAGCAGCTGGCGCGGCGCATGGCGGCGCTGTGCGAAGTGTTCGTCATGGACGCCTTCGGCACGGCGCATCGCGCCGAGGCCAGCACCCACGGGGTAGCGCGCTTCGCGCCGGTGGCCTGCGCGGGACCCGCTGCTGGTGGGGGAGCTGGAGGCGCTGGAGCGCGCGCTGCAGAAGCCGGCCCGGCCGCTGGTGGCGATCGTCGGCGGCTCGAAGATCTCCACCAAGCTCACGGTGCTCGAGTCGCTGCTGGAGAAAGTCGACCAGCTGATCGTCGGCGGCGGCATCGCCAACACCTTCCTCGCCGCCACCGGCGTGGACGTCGGCAAGTCGCTGTGCGAGACGCGAGATGCTCGATGTGGCGCGACGCCTCATGGACAAGGCGCGGGCGCGCGGCACGGAGATCCCGCTGCCGACGGATGTGGTGGTGGCCAAGGAATTTGCGGCCACCGCGCACGCGGACGTGCGTGCGGTGGGTGAGGTGCGCCGCGACGAGATGATCCTCGACATCGGCCCGGACACCGCGGACCGCTGCAGCGCGCTGCTGCAGGCGGCCGGCACCATCATCTGGAACGGCCCGGTGGGGGTGTTCGAGTTCGAGCAGTTCGGCGAGGGCACGCGCGCCATCGCCCGCGCCATCGCGCGCAGCAAGGCGTTCTCGCTTGCCGGCGGCGGCGACACTCTCGCGGCCATCGAGAAGTACGGCGTCGAGGACAGCATTTCCTATATCTCCACCGGCGGCGGCGCCTTCCTGGAATTCGTCGAGGGCAAGACCTTGCCGGCGGTTGCCATGCTGGAGCAGCGCGCCCATGGCTGAGCGCCCGAAAGACCTGCAGCTGCGGCGCACCAAGATCGTTGCCACGGCGGGTCCTGCGACCGATGACCTCGACGTGCTCACCGCCATGATGCGCGCCGGGGTCGATGTGGTGCGCGTCAACGCTTCGCACGGCACGGTGGAGGATCGCCGCCGCCACCTCGGCCTGGTGCGCGCCGCCGCGCAGCGCGCCGACAAGTGCGTGGGCGTGCTGCTGGATCTCGGCGGGCCGAAGATCCGCATCGAGTGCTTCCGCGAAGGGCGCGTGCAGCTCACGGAAGGTCAGGCTTTCACCCTCGACACACAACTCGACGCCAAGGCCGGCACCGGCGCGGTGGTCGGCGTGGCGTACAAGGATCTGCCCAAGGACGTCGTGGCCGGCGACACGCTGCTCCTCAACGACGGCCAGATCGTGCTCGACGTCGAAACCGTCGGCGCCACCGCCATCGCCACCCGCGTGCGGGTCGGCGGGGAGCTCTCGGATCGCAAGGGGCTCAATCGCCAGGGCGGCGGCATCTCGGCCCCGGCCATATCGGAGCGCGATCGTGAGGACATCCGCTTCGCCGCCGAAGTGGGTGTTGACTACCTGGCGGTATCCTTCGCACGCGACGCGGCGGATATTGAGCAGGCGCGCTCGCTGATGCGCGCGGCCGGCGGCCAGGCGCGCATCGTTGCCAAGATCGAGCGGCACGAGGCCGTCGACAACCTGCCCGGCATTATCGACGCCTCCGACGTCGTCATGGTCGCCCGCGGCGACCTGGGCGTGGAAATGGGATACGCCGAACTCACCGGCCTGCAGAAGACCATCATCCACGAGACGCGCGCCCGCAACCGCGTCGTCATCACCGCCACGCAGATGATGGAATCCATGATCCAGAGCCCGATGCCGACCCGCGCCGAAGTGAGCGACGTGGCGAATGCGGTCATGGACGGCACTGACGCGGTGATGTTGTCGGCGGAGACGGCGGCCGGGCGTTACCCGGTAAAGGCCGTGCAGGCGATGGCGCAGGTCATCGAGGGCGCCGAGAAATACCAGCTCACCCACCCGCGCTCGCGGCAGCGCCTGGTTGAGGGCGAGTTCCGGGTCACCGAGGAAGCGATCGCCATGGCCGTCATGTACACGGCCAACCACATGAAGGTGCGGGCGATCGTGGCGCTGACCGAGTCCGGCGCGACGCCCCTGTGGATGTCGCGTATCCGCTCCGACATCCCGGTCTATGCCTTCACGCGCCACGAGGCGACGCGGCGGCGCGTGACGCTCTATCGGGGCGTGTACCCGGTAATCTTCGATGTGACCGCCGCCGGGAATTCTACCGAGAGCCTGTACCGGGCGCTGTTCACGCGCCTGCTGGAGCTGCAGCTGGTGGACAAGCGCGACCTCGTCATTCTCACCAAGGGTGAGGCGTCGGGCGTGCAGGGCGGCACCAACTCCATGCAGATCCTGAAGGTCACGCTGGACTGAAACCTTCCGCGCATGTGCTGCGGGCGTTGCGGTACATGATCGCCGCCTGTGTACTGCTCGCGCTCGCAGCCGCGGGCATCGGCTACGGGGTGTTGCGCGCCTCGCTGCCACAGCTTGCCGGCACGCTGCGCGAGCCGGGCCTGAAGGCAGCCGTGAGCATCACGCGCGATGCGCTCGGCGTGCCGACCATTACCGCGGCCGATCGTGCTGACCTCGCCTTCGCGACCGGGTTCGTACACGCCCAGGACCGCTACTTCCAGATGGACCTGTCGCGACGGCTGGCGGCCGGGGAGCTGGCGGAACTGTTCGGGCCGGTGGCGCTGCCCCAGGATCGCAACACGCGGTTGTTTCGCTTCCGCAGCCTCGCACGCGAGGTGATCGCGCAGGCGACGCCGCAGCAGCGCCTGGTCGTCGCCGCCTACACCCGGGGGGTGAATGCGGGCCTGGCGCGCCTCACCTCAAGACCCTGGGAGTACTGGCTGCTGCGCCAGCGTCCGCGGACCTGGGCTGCCGAGGACACGGTACTGGTCGAGTATGCGATGTGGTGGGACCTGCAGGCGAATGGCCTGCGGCGCGAGATCCAGCGCCGCGAAATCAACGCCCGCCTCGGCGGTGGCGCGTGTGCGGCGGGCTGGAAATGCGCCCTCGCGTTTCTGTATCCCGCCGGCACCAGCTGGGACGCGGCCGATGAGCTCGTCCCCGGCGCGGCGCAGCCCGCGGCCGCGCTGCCGCCGCCCGCGCCCGATGTGCTGGATGTGCGCGGCGGCCCCGCGGAGGGGGGCGCTGCCGGCGCGCCGCTGCCAGCCGCCGGCAGCAACAGCTGGGCGGTGGCCGGGCGTCTGACCGCGACGGGTGCGGCGCTGGTTGCCAACGACATGCACCTCGGGCAGCGCGTGCCGCCGGTGTGGTACCGGGCGCGGCTGCGCACCACCGCCGCCGACGGCGCGGCGCTGGACCTGAACGGGGTCACCCTGCCGGGTGCGCCACTGCTGGTCGCGGGATCCAACGGCCACGTCGCCTGGGGGTTCACCAACAGTTACGGCAACTGGCTCGACGTCGAGCGTCTTGCCTGCGAGGGTGCCGCGCCGGTCGCGGTGCACACCGACGCCGGGGATGTGCCGCTCAGCGTGGTGACTGAGGAGATCCGCGTGCAGGGCGCGGCGCCGGTGCAGTTGCAGGTGCGCTCCGCCGCCGCCGGCGTGCTGTTGCGGGCCGATGCCGAACAGCATGTATGTTGGTTCGGCGCCTGGCTTGCGCAGCTGCCGGCCGCGACCAACCTCAATCTCATAACCCTGGAGCGGGCCGCCTCGGTGCCGGAGGTGCTGGCGCTGGCGCCCGCCATCGGCATTCCACACCAGAACCTGGTGGCAGGCGACGCCCAGGGGCACATCGCCTGGACCATCGCCGGACGCATCCCCGAGGACCACGGTGCCGCGCGGACCCGCGCCGTGAGTATCTGGACGACGCCGGCTGATCACCCGCGCATCGTGGATCCGCCCGCCGGGCGCATCTGGACGGCCAACGCGCGCGTGGCGAGCGCGCCGCGCGATCAGCAACTCATCGGCGCGGAGCTGGTGGGGCTCGGCGTTGAATACGATCTCGGCGCGCGCGCCGGGCAGATCCGCGACGATCTGCTGGCGCTCGGCGGCAGCATCACACCGCAGGACATGCTGCGTATCCAGCTGGATGATCGCGCGCAGTTCCTGACGCGCTGGCGCGTGCTGCTGTTGTCGGTGCTCGACGCGGCCGCTGTCGCTCGGCACCCCGCGCGCGCCGAGTTTCGCCGCCTGGTCGCGCAGTGGGACGGCCGCGCCGGGACCGAATCGGTCGGCTATCGGCTGGTGCGCAGCTGGCATGACAGCGTCCAGGCGCAGGTGTGGGGCATGGTGCTGGCGGCGCTCGAGGTGCCGCCGGCGGATGCGTTCGCGCCGCCGGCGCAGTTCGAAGGCCCGCTGTGGCAGTTGGTGACCACACAGCCGCTGCATATGCTGGCCCGGCCCTATGCCGGCTGGCCCGAGTTCCTGGTAGCGCAGGTCGATGCGGCGAGTGCCACACTTTTGCAAAGCTGCGCGCAGCTCGCCGCGTGCACCTGGGGCCGATATAACACGGTGCGGGTGCAGCACCCCTTGTCGCGCGCGCTGCCGTGGCTGGCGCCGCTCCTCGACATGCGCACCGTCGAGCTGCCGGGCGACCACGACATGCCGCGCGTCCAGAACGGCGCCTTCGGCGCCTCCGAACGTTTCGCCGTCTCGCCCGGTCACGAATCGGAAGGCTATTTCCACATGCCGGGCGGGCAGAGCGGGCATCCGCTGTCGCCGTACTACCGCGCCGGCTTCATGCAGTGGGCGCTTGGCACGCCGCTGCCGTTTCTGCCGGGGCCTGCTGAGCACACTCTGACACTGACGCCGGACTGAGCACGGCTCCCCCTTCACGGTTAGACTTCGCGAAGGCTGGATGTTGCAATCCGTGAGCTGAAGCAGCCCCTGAGCGCACCGCCGGCAGGGCACGGGTTTGCCGCCGCGACGTCCGTCACACAGGATCCGGCGCCGGAGGTCTGATAATAGAAGGCGGTGCACGTTAGCTATGCATAGCCTCAGCGAAACCGCGTCTCGACCCGGTTACCGCCCGATTGTCGGGCTGGTGCTGACCGGCGGCGGGGCGCGCTCGGCATACCAGGTCGGGGTGCTGCTGGCGCTGGCGGAGATGTTGCCGCGCGCGCGCAATCCCTTTCAGGTGATCGTCGGCACCTCGGCCGGCGCCGTGGCGGCGAGCGTACTGGCGGCCGAAGCGCATCAGTGGCGACGCGCGGTCGCCGGACTTGAGAGGGTGTGGGCCAATTTCCGCTCGGAGCAGGTCTTTCACGTGGATGCGCGGCACATGCTGCGCTCCGGGGCGCACTGGGTACTGGCGCTCATCTCCGGGGGACTGGTGCTCTCGCCGCCGAAGTCGATGCTCGATAACAGCCCATTGCGGGCGCTTCTCGGCGTGCACGTCGATTGCGATGGCATCCGCCGCAGCATCGCGCGCGGGCACCTGCATGCCTTTGCGCTGTGCGCCACCAGCTACACCACCGGCCAGTCGGTCGCGTTCTACGACGCGGTCGACTCGGTGGGTGACTGGTCACGGGTGCAGCGCCTCGGCTCGCGGACCCAGATGACGCTCGATCACCTGATGGCGAGCACCGCGATTCCGCTGCTGTTTCCGCCCATGGCGATCGACGGGGACTACTTCGGCGACGGCGCCATGCGCCAGCTGCATCCCTTAAGCCCCGCCATCCACCTGGGCGCGGACCGCCTGCTCATCATCGGTGTGCGGGCGCGACGCGCCGCCGGGGTGACCGTCAACCGCCTGCAGACCAGCATGCCGACGCCCGGCGAGATCTTCGGCTACATGCTCGACACGCTGTTCACCGACACGATCTACGGCGACCTGGAACAACTGCAGCGCATCAACTCGCTGGTGGAGAACGCGCCGCAGGCGACCCGCGGCGAGCACCGCGTGCAGACGCTCATGCTCGCGCCGAGCGTCGATCCGCGCGAGATCGCCGCGCGCCACGCGCGCGAGATGCCCCGCGGCCTGCGGGCGCTGCTGCGCGTCATCGGCGGACGCGCGCCGTCGGGAATGCAACTCGCGAGCTACCTCATGTTCGAAGCCGGCTACACCCGCGCGCTCATCGAGCTCGGCTACCGGGACGCCATGGAGGCGCGCGGTGCGCTGCTCGCGTTCATGAGCGGGGAGAAGCTCCCGGCCGTCATGACGGCGGCCGGCGTCGCACAGGCGACCTAGTTGTGATTTCTAAGGAGGTTGTTTACACCTTCTGACGCTGGGAGGCTGATTGGGGAAGACCGATCAGCTGGCAGCGAGGAAGGGATGAAGGCGCACACGAACGCCCGGACGACGCCTCATAGTCGTCGGATTCTGGTTGAACGTATTGGTCAGGGGTTACCGGCATGGCAGGTGGCTCAGGACTTGGGGATCAGCCGGCAGACAGTCCAGAAGTGGCTGGCCAGAGTGCGCTGCGAGGGTGACTTTGGACTTCAGGATCGCAGCAGCCGACCTGCGCACAGCCCTACGCGGCTGTCGAAGTCAAAGCTCGAGCGCATCATGACCTTGCGCCTGCAACGGCTGACCGCCGAGCAGATTGCCGAGCGGTTAGGATTGCCCCGCTCCACGGTGGCAAAGCATCTGAGTGCCTCAGGCATGGGCAAGCTACCGCCCCTGCACCCACCTCCGCCTGTGGTGCGCTATGAGCGCGAGCGGCCCGGTGAGCTCATACACATCGATACCAAAAAGCTCGGCAGATTCCAGCGTTTGGGACATCGCGTCACCGGCTACCGTCAGCACGGCAGTGACGCGGTGGGTTGGGACTACCTGCATGTGTGCGTTGATGACGCCAGCCGTCTGGCCTACGTGGAGATCTACCCCGATGAGAGGCCCTACACGGCCACGCGCTTTCTCATCCACGCTCTGCGCTTCTTCAGCGATCACGGGGTGCAGGTTCAACGCGTCATGACTGACAACGGCAATGCATATCGCTCTAAGCCCTTTGCCCAGGTCTGCCGTTGGCTGCGGCTGCAGCACAAGCGCACCAGGCCCTATACCCCGCGAACCAACGGCAAAGCCGAACGCTTCATCCAGACTTTGCTGCGACAGTGGGCCTATCGGTGTGCCTATCCAAACTCCGCACTGCGCAATGCCGCCTTACCCAGATGGCTCCATCGCTACAACCACCTGCGTCCCCATGCTAGCCTCGGACGCAAGCCACCGATCAGCCGCCTGGCTCAAAGTCGGTGAACAACCTCCTTAGAAATCACACCTAGTTAGATTGGCGGAAACGGCCTGCGGCCGTTTCCGCAGGCCAGTCGCCCAACTCGCTCGGGCCCGCCGGCAAAGAGCGTGGCTTTTGCCGGCTATGCGAACGGCCGTTTCGGCCGTCAGGATCCAGTACTGGCCGTCGCCGCGCGCGGCCCGGGATGGAACAGTTGTGCTCCGGGCAGGTTGTTGTGCCGGGCGGTGACGTTGGTGAACTCGGTGGCGAATTTCTCCGCCAGCCGATCCACGATGTATACCGAGCGGTGTTGCCCACCGGTGCAGCCCACCGCCACGGTGAGGTAACCGCGGTTACTCGCCTGGTACTCCGGCACCCGCGCGCGCATGAAGCCGGCGATATCCTCGATCAGCCGCGCCACGTTGGTGTGGGTTTCAAGAAAGCGTATGACCTCCGCGTCGCGGCCGGTGAGGCTGCGCAGTCCCGGCTCCCAGTAGGGGTTGGGGAGGGCGCGCGCGTCGAACACGAAGTCCGCCTCGCCCGGAATGCCGTGCTTGAAGCCGAAGGATTCGAAAGTGATCGACAGCCGCCCGACGCGCCCCGCGACGCGGTGGTGAATGATGTCGCGCAGCGCGTGCACCCCCATGCGCGAGGTGTCGATCACCAGGTCCGCCACCAGCAGGATCGGCTCGAGCAGCTGGCGCTCCAGCGTGATCGCCTCGCGCAGGCTGACATCTTCGCGGCTCATGGGGTGCTTGCGGCGGGTCTCGGCGAAGCGCCGCAGCAGTTCGTCCTCGGCTGCGGTCAGGTAGATCACCTCGCAGTGCATGCCGCTGCGCTTCAGCTCGTCGATCAGCTGCGGCACGGTGGCGATTTCCGCCGCCGTATTGCGGGCGTCGAGACCGATGGCGGTGCGCTGGTAGGTGCCGCCCGGGGTGCGCACCGTGTAGGAGATGAAAGGCTTCAGCAGCGCAGCGGGGATGTTGTCGATACAGTAATAGCTGAGGTCCTCGAGCATGTGCAGCGCCACGCTCTTTCCCGACCCCGACAGCCCGCTGAGGATGATGATGCGCACCGGAAGCGAACCTACTCCCGCAGCGAGCGGCGCGCCTCGGCCGCGTGGTGGTCGCCGATCTTCTCCTTGTGCTTCTTGATACGGCGGTCGAGCCGGTCCGCCAGGAGATCGATGGCCGCGTACATGTCCTCCTCGGTGGCATCCGCGTGGATGGCGTTGCCGCTCACGTGCAGGGTCGCCTCGGCCTTCTGTTGCAGCTTCTCCACCGTCAGCACGCAATGCACGTCGATGACCTGCTCAAAATGCCGCCCGATGCGCTCGAGCTTCTTATGAACGTAGCCCCGCAGCGAGGGGGTGACTTCGACGTGGTGCCCGGTGACGTTGAGCTGCATAGTCGTCTCCTGTTTTTGGCTTAAATTTCCGTGCTCGCTTTTACAACGGCTGCAAACTTGCCCGGCGCCGCTCGTTCGAGGTGGCGAGTCCCATGGCTTCGCGATATTTCGCGACCGTGCGACGGGCCACCGGTATGCCTTCACCCGAGAGCAGCTCGGCGATGCGGCCATCGCTTAAGGGCTCTTCCGGATTCTCATCCTTGATGAGCTTCCTGATCTTGGCGCGAATGGCCGTCGAGGAGGTGCCGGACCCATCGAGGCCCTCGACGTGGCTGGAAAAAAAGTAGCGCAGTTCGAAAACCCCCCGCGGGGTGTGCATGTACTTGCCGGAGCTCACGCGCGAGATGGTTGATTCGTGCATGGCGATCGCCGCGGCGATGTCCTTGAGGATCATCGGGCGCATGTGCTCTTCGCCGTGATCCAGGAACGCGGTCTGGCGCTCGACGATGGAGCGCGCCACCTTCATGAGCGTTTCGTGGCGGATTTCCAGGCTCTTCAGCAGCCAGCGCGCCTCCTGCAGCTGCGCGCGCATGGTGGCATGGCTGGCGTTGCGGCCGATGAGGTTGGCGTACCCCTGGTTCAGGCGCACCCGCGGCAGGGTCGCTGCGTTGATTTCCACGCCCCAGCCCCGCTCGGTGCGCCGCACGAACACGTCCGGCACCACGTACTCGGCCTTGCCGGCGCTCACCTGCGCGCCCGGCCGCGGGTGGCAGGAACGCACCAGGGCGAGTGCGGCAGCAATCTCCTCCTCGGTGGTGCGCAGCTCGCGCCGCAACAGCGATAGCTCGCGCTGCGCGACCAGGTCCAGGTGATGGCGGGCGATCTCGAGCGCGGTGTTGTAGCCGGCGGTCGCCGGATCCAGTTGCCGCAGCTGCAGCTCAATGCACTCGCCCACCGAACGCGCTCCGACGCCGAGCGGATCGAGCCCCTGCACGGCAGCGAGCGCGGTTTCAATCTCCGCCGCGGTGCACTCCAGTTCCGGGCGCAGCGTGCCGGTGATTTCCTCGAGCGACTCGGTCAGGTAACCGTCATCGCTGATGGCATCGACGATGGCGCGCGCAATCGCCAGCTGCCGCGGCGCGAGGCTCGCCAGTTCCAGCTGCCACAGCAGGTGCTCCTGCAAGGACTCGCCGGCGGTGTCGGCGAACTCCTGCTGCCGTTCGTCGTCGTCGGCGCTCCACGGCGTTTCCGATGGCCCGACGCTGCGCTCGCCCCAGCCCTCATCGAGCACTTCGACGGCGCTCTCGGCGCGCGGCGGCGCCTGGGTTTCGCCGGCGGTAACGACGGTCTCGTAGGTTCCGGTGCCTTCGCCCTCGTCGGGCTCGAGCATCACGTTGCTTTCCAGCAGTTCGCGGATGTGCGCCTGCAGCTCCAGCGCCGGGAGCTGCAAGAGGCGGATGGCCTGCTGCAGCTGTGGCGTCATGGTCAGTTGTTGACCAAGCTTCAGCTGCAGAGAGGGTTTCAGCATGATTGACAGTGGAAGGCTCAGCGCCAGCCGTTGAAGGTTTTAGCGAGCCTCACAGCCGGAAGGACTCACCCAAGTACACCTCACGGACTTGGGGGTTGGCAAGGACTTCTTCCGCACTGCCAGATGCGATTACCGTGCCCTGATTGACGATGTAAGCGCGCCCGCAAACCCCAAGCGTCTCGCGGACATTATGGTCAGTTATCAGCACCCCGATGCCGCGCTGCGTGAGCTCGCGGATGATGCGCTGGATGTCGAGCACGGACAGCGGGTCGACGCCTGCAAAGGGCTCGTCCAGCAGCATGAACCGGGGCTCGGCCGCGAGCGCCCGCGCGATCTCCACGCGCCGCCGTTCGCCGCCCGAGAGCGCGATGCCGGCGCTCTTGCGCACGTGCCCGATGCGCAGTTCCTCGAGCAGCTGCTCGAGTCGTTGCTCGCGCGCCGCACGCTCCATGCCTTCGCGCGTCTCGAGAATCGCCATTACGTTGTCTTCCACCGACATATTGCGGAAAACGGAAGCCTCCTGCGGCAGGTAGCCGAGGCCGAGGTGGGCGCGGCGGTGCATGGGGAGGAGCGTCACGTCGGTGTCCCCGATTGAGATGCTGCCGGCGTCGCAGCGAACCAGTCCCACGATCATGTAAAAGGCGGTGGTCTTGCCGGCGCCATTGGGCCCGAGGAGGCCGACCACCTCGCCGCTCGCAAGCTCGAGCGACAGATCGCGCACGACCTGGCGCGACTTGTAGCTCTTGGCCAGGCCGGTGGCTTTGAGGGACGTCATGGTTTCGGGCTTGGCGCCTTGCCGGCATCGGGCTTGGCGGCATCGTGCCCGGAGATGGTGATATGGATGTGCTCGCCGGCGCCCGGGGCGGTGGCCGCCTCCACGCGCTGCTCGTGCATGTTGTACACGAGCAGCGGGCCGGTGATCTCGTTCTGGCCGTTTGACAGCCAGGCGTCGCTCGTCAGGCGCACCGTGCCGGCAGCCACGTCGTAGACGATCTCATCCGCGTGGCCGCGCGCCACCTTGTCCGAGTCGCTGCGCTTCTGCTCGAACTGCGCGGGCTTGCCGGTGATGGTGGCGCGCGCGATGTGATTGTCGCGGAACTCCACGACCGCGGCATCGGAGCGCAGCGAGCCTTGCTCGGGCGCCTCGATGTGCACATTGCCGTCGAAGTTCCAGCGGCTGTTGGCGAAATCAAGACCGGTGGCGTGGGCGCGATCGGCCTGCACGCGCGTCGCGCCCTGCGAGATCACGATCTGCGTGAACACCACGGTATTGCTGCGGTAGTCGACCTGCGATGAAGCGGCGTCCACCGAGATGGGTAGTTGCGCGGGCGTGGGCGCCAACGCCAGCGCGCGCGCCGCGAGCGCGCAGCCCACGAGCACGGCGAGACTACGGCAGGAATGAGCCATGCACTGCCGATTCTAGCTGCACGCGTCGCTCCTTCAAGTTGGCCACCAGCCCCTGCGCCTCGAGCCGCCGTCCCGACATGATGATCTGGACCGGATCGTGCGTCGTCACCAGCTGGGCGTTGGTGTCAAAAGAGAGATGCTCGCTGCTGATGTCGGCCGGCTCCTCGCTGCCGGGCACGATGCCGGTCACGTGCACCGCGCCGTCAAGTTCGATGATGCCCGTGTCCTGGCCCATGGCGCCATGCGCCCCGCGCGCCGTCCACTCGTTGCCGGCCGCGTCACGAAATCCCAGCTGCACCTGCTGCATGTCCACGCGGCCTTCATCGGGCTCCTGGCGGATCTGGGCCGCGTCCAGGGTGTACAGCGGCTCACCGTCCGGCCCGGTCTGAATGAGCCGTGCCTTGCGCGCCGCGTAGCCCGGATCCCTTACGGCCTCCGCGATCGTGGCGGCCACGGCCGGCTCACGCTGCGGGCCGGAGAGCACCACCACGCCGATAATCAGCGCCAGCAGGGCCAGTACCGGTAGCAGGCGGTAGATCATCGCGCCCGCGCCGTACGCGAGCGGCGCGCGTTGAGCAGCTGATCACACACTTCGCGCACCGCGCCCGCGCCGCCGGGAAGGTGGGTGACGAAGCGGGCGGCGCGCCGCACCGTGGCATGGGCGTCGGCGACCGCGTACGACAGCGCCACCGCCTCGAGCACCGGCAGGTCAGGCAGGTCGTCGCCGACCGCGGCGCATGCCGCGAGCGGCACCTTGAGGCGCACGCACAGGCGCCGCAGCACGCTGAGTTTGTCGCGCACACCCTGGTACACGTGCTGCACGCCGAGTTCACGGCAGCGCACCGCGACCATCGACGAGCGCCTGCCGGAGATCACCACGACCGCGATCCCGGCGCGCCGCAGCTGCACGATGCCGTTGCCGTCGCGGACGTGAAAGACCTTGAGGGCCTCGCCGCGCGGCCCGAAGTACAGCCGCCCGTCGGTGAGCACGCCGTCGACATCAAGGACCAGGAGGCGAATGGCGTGCTGCATGGGCGCGCGGCGGGCGCGCGTCACACGACGCCGGCACGCATCAGATCGTGGATATTGAGCGCGCCCAGCAGCCGCCCGTGCTCATCGGCGACGGGTAGCGCGGTAATGCGGTGCAGCTCCATCAGGTGCACCGCTTCGGCGGCGAGCTCGCGCGGCCCGATGCGTTTGCCGGGCGCCGTCATGACCTCACTCATGAGGGTCTGGTGCACGTCGATCTGCTTATCGAGCGAGCGGCGCAGGTCACCGTCGGTAAAGACCCCGAGGATGCGATCTTCGCTCCCGACCACCACGGTCATTCCCAGGCCCTTGCGCGACATCTCCAGCAGGCCCGCGGCGAGGGGCGCATCCGGCGCCACGCGTGGCACGGACTCACCATGGCGCATCAGGTCCTCGACATGCAGCAGCAGGCGCCGGCCGAGCGCGCCACCGGGGTGCGAGAGCGCGAAATCCTGGCGCGTGAAACCGCGTGCCTCCAGCACCGCCACCGCCAGCGCATCTCCCATGGCGAGCGTCGCGGTGGTGCTGGCGGTTGGGGCGAGATTGAGCGGGCAGGCCTCCTCCGGCACTGCCACATCGAGCATCACGGCCGCCGCGCGGCCCAGGGTCGAGTCGGGCTTGCCGGTCATCACGATGAGCGGCACCGCGAGGCGCTTTAAGTGCGGCAGCAGCAGCACCAGCTCCGGAGTCTCGCCGGAGTTCGACAGCGCCAGCAACACGTCACTGCGCGTGATCATGCCGAGGTCGCCGTGTCCGGCCTCGGCGGGGTGCAGAAAAAAGGCGGGACTCCCGGTGCTGGCGAGCGTCGCGGCAATCTTGCCGGCGATGTGCCCGGACTTTCCCATGCCGGTGACCACGACCCGTCCGTGGCAGGCGAGGCAGATCCGGCACGCGGCGGCGAAGCTGCCGGTCAGCTTGGGCGCGAGCGCCTCGATGGCGCGCGCCTCGATGCCGAGCGCGCGGCGGGCCGAGGCCAGTAACTGGGCGTCATCGACGGCGGGGGTCATACGTTCATTATAGGCGCGATAGGCGCGCGCACGACCGGCCCATGTAATATCCGCCCATGAACGCCGAAGAAGTCGCGCGCCTCATCCGCGCTGGTCTGCCGGGCGCCCAGGTGCACGTGCAGTCAGACGACAACACGCACTTTGCCGCACGCATCGTCGCGCCGCAGTTTGACGGCAAGAAGAGTCTCGCGCGCCACCAACTCGTGTACCAGTCACTGGGCGAGCTCATGGGGCGGGAAATCCATGCTATGTCGATCGAGGCCTTGACGCCGGCGGAATCGGTGCCGCGCTAACCCATGGATAAGTTGCAGATCCAGGGTGGCGTAGCCCTCGAAGGCGAGGTGCGGATCTCGGGCGCCAAGAACGCGACACTGCCGATTCTCGCCGCGGCGCTGCTCGCCGAAGACCCGGTGGTGGTCGCCAACGTGCCGCACCTGAAGGACGTCACCACGACGGTGGAACTGCTGGGAAGAATGGGCGCCACCGTCACCATCGATGAACGCATGCGCATCGAGGTCGACGGTTCGACGGTGAAGGAGTGCTTCGCGCCCTACGACCTGGTGAAGACCATGCGCGCCTCGATCCTGGTGTTGGGTCCGCTGGTGGCGCGCTACGGGCGCGCCGATGTCTCGCTGCCGGGCGGCTGCGCGATCGGCGCGCGCCCGGTGAATATCCATGTCGCGGGGCTGCAGGCGATGGGCGCCGACATCACCATCGAAGGCGGCTACATCCGCGCGCGCGCCGCGCGCCTGAAGGGCGCGCGCCTGGTGCTCGACACGGTGACGGTCACGGGCACCGAGAACCTGATGATGGCGGCGACGCTCGCCGACGGGGAAACCGTCATCGAGAACGCCGCGCGCGAACCGGAGGTGGTGGATCTTGCCAACTTCCTGATCGCCATGGGCGCCAGCATCCACGGCGCCGGCACCGACAAGATCGTCATCCAGGGCGTCAAGCGGCTGCGCGGTACGACCTACGAGGTGCTGCCCGATCGTATCGAGGGCGGCACCTATCTGGTCGCGGGCGCCATCACCGGCGGCCACGTGCGCATCAAGAGCACGCGCCCCGAGCACCTCGACGCGGTGCTCGCCAAGCTCACCGAAGCGGGCGCCAAAGTCGGCGTCGGCGAGAACTGGATCGAAGTCGACATGCGCGGGCGCAAGCTCAAGTCGGTGGACGTACGCACCGCCCCGTACCCGGCATTCCCGACCGACATGCAGGCGCAGTTCGCGGCGCTCAACACCGTCGCCGCCGGCGTCGGCACGATCACCGAGACGGTGTTCGAAAACCGCTTCATGCACATGCTGGAAATGCGGCGTCTCGGGGCCGAGATCCGCCTCGAAGGCAACACCGCCATCATCCACGGGGTGGACAAGCTCACCGCGGCGCCGGTGATGGCGACCGACCTGCGCGCCTCGGCGAGCCTGGTGATCGCGGGCCTGGTGGCGCACGGGCGCACCGACGTCGAGCGCATTTACCATATCGATCGCGGCTACGAGGCCATCGAGGAGAAGCTCGCGCAGCTCGGTGCGCAGATCCGTCGCGTACCGAATTAGGAGTTACTGTCATGCGGATAGGGATGATCGGACTCGGGCGCATGGGCGCCAACATGGTGCGGCGACTCATCCAGGGTGGCCACCAGTGCGTGGCCTACGACCGCTCGGCGCAGGCGCTCAAGACCGCGGTCGGCTACGGCGCGCAGGCCGCGGCCTCGCCTGAGGAGCTGGTGCGGGCGCTGGCGCCGCCGCGCGCCGTGTGGATCATGGTGCCAGCCGCGATCGTCGATTCGGTGATCGCGCAATTGAAGCCGCAGCTCAGCGCCGGGGATGTACTCATCGACGGCGGCAACTCCAACTACCACGACGACATCCGCCGCGCCGATGAGCTCAAGGCCGCCGGCATCCGCTATCTGGATGTCGGCACGAGCGGCGGGGTGCTCGGCTTTGAGGACGGTTACTGCCTGATGATCGGCGGCGACGCGCAGGCGGTGACGCTGGTGGAACCGGCGCTGGCGACGCTCGCCCCGGGAGGCCGCCTGCCGGACGGTGGCGCCGGCACCGCTGCCGGTAGCGCCGCCGCGGCGCTTGGCTACCTGCACTGCGGCCCGTCCGGTGCCGGGCATTTTGTGAAAATGATCCACAACGGCATCGAGTACGGACTGATGGCGGCGTACGCGGAAGGCCTGAACGTGCTGGCGCACGCGGACGCGGGCCTTCAGAGCAAGAGCGCCGATGCCGAAACGGCGCCACTTTCCAACCCGCGCTTCTTCCAGTACCAGCTCGACATCGCCGCGATCACCGAAGTGTGGCGCCACGGCAGCATCATTTCCTCACGGCTGCTGGATCTGACCGCCGCGGCGCTCGCGCAGGACGGCAGGCTCGCCGGTTTCGCCGGCCACGTCGCCGATTCCGGGGAGGGGCGCTGGACGGTCGAGGCCGCGATCGAGGTGGGCGTGCCCGCCCCGGTGCTGAGCGCGGCCCTGTATGGTCGCTTCGAGTCGCGCGGCCAGGCGGAGTTTGCGAACAAGGTGCTGTCGGCGATGCGCTTGGGCTTCGGCGGCCACGTCGAGAAATAACATGGAACGTCGTGATTGCGATGCCATCGTGCTGTTCGGCGCCACCGGGGACCTGTGTTACCGCAAGATCTTCCCGGCGCTTTATTACCTGGTTCGCCGGGGAATCCTCGCTTTACCGGTGATCGGCGTTGCCCGCCAGGGATGTGACGTCAGCTGGCTGGCCGCACGCGTGCGCGAGAGTCTCAAAGCGTTCGTGCCGGGCGCGGACGAGGCGCTGGTGACGCGACTCGTGGGCCTGTTGCGCTACGTGGATGGCGACTACAACGAGCGCGCCACTTTCGACGCGCTGCGCCAGGCGCTCGGTGCGGCGCAGCGGCCACTGCATTACCTGGCCATTCCGCCGAGCATGTTCCCGGTGGTAATCGAGCACCTGAGTGAATCATCGAGCGCGCCGGGCGCGCGCATCGTCGTCGAGAAGCCCTTCGGACGCGATCTGGCCTCGGCGCGCGCGCTCAACCAGACCCTGCACGAGCATTTTCCGGAATCGAGCATCTTTCGCATCGATCACTATCTTGGCAAGGAGGCGGTGCAGAACCTCTTGTTCTTCCGCTTCGCCAACTCCTTTCTCGAGCCGGTGTGGAACCGCAATTTCGTCGCCAGCGTGCAGGTCACCATGGCCGAGAGCATCGGCGTCGGCGGTCGCGGCCGCTTTTACGAGGAGACCGGCGCGATCCGCGACGTGATTCAGAACCACCTGCTGCAGATCGTGGCGCTCCTGACCATGGAGGCACCGGTGAACAGCGCCGGTGAATCGCTGCGCGACGAAAAGGTAAAGCTGCTGAAGGCGGTGCGTCCGGCGACGCCAGCGCAGCTGGTGCGCGGCCAGTTCAACGGCTACCGTCAGGAGACGGGCGTGGCGGCGGACTCGCAGGTCGAGACCTACGCGGCGCTGGCGTTGCAGATCGACTCATGGCGCTGGAGCGGCGTGCCCTTTTACATCCGCGCCGGCAAGTGCCTGCCGGTGACGGCGACCGAGGTGGTCGTTGACCTGAAGCCGCCACCGGTCAATGTCTTCGGGGACTTAAGTCCCGAGCAGCCCAATCACCTGCGCTTCCGGCTCGGCCCCGACGTCGCCATCGCGCTCGGCGCCCATTCCAAGAGGCCGGGCCCGGTCATGACCGGTCAGGACGTCGAGTTGTACGTTGCCCAGCAGCAGGGCGATGGCATGGACGCCTACGAGGGGTTGATCAGCGCCGCTCTCATCGGCGATACCGCGCACTTCGCGCGTGAAGATGAAGTCGAAGCGGCCTGGGCGATCGTGGACCCGGTCCTGAACAGCGGCGTATCAGTCGCCACCTACACCCAGGGCACCTGGGGGCCGGCGGAGGCGGAACGGCTGCTGCTTGGCCCGTGCGGTTGGCACAACCCCGGTGCGAAAGCGGAAAACTGGGCGCGCAGCTGCGGGCGGACCAGCGAATAGCCGCGCCTCTAGGGTTGCACCCACAGCTCAACCGCGGCGCACTCCTGCACCGCCGCCCAGGCGGTGAGGTCCGGGTCCTGCGCAATGAGGCGGCGGATGGCCTCATCCTTGCCGGCGCCTGCGACCACGAACACGAGCTCCGCACCTGCGCCAGAAACTGCGGCGTCACGCTCACCCCCGACATGCCATCGGGACGTTGTACCGCAATGGCCAGCCGCCCACGGGCGCGCTGCAGATCCGCCGTACTGAAAAGCGACGCGGTATGGCCGTCCGCCCCGAGCCCCAGAAGTCCGAGCCCGACGCCGCCTGCGTCTTTCAGGAGCGTGCCGAGCTGTGCCGCGTAGTCCGCCGCCGCCGCCGCGAGCGGCAGCTGCGTGCGCACCCGCAGCACCCGCTCGGGCGGCAGCCCGAGGGCCTGCAGCAGTGGCTGCGACTGGTGGTAGTTGCTCGCGGGGGAGGTTGCCGGCACGTAGCGGTCGTCGCAGAACAGGACGCGCAATTGCGCGCCGGGAACGACTTTGCGTTCGCCCAGGGCACGGTAGGCCGGCAGCGGAGTCGTGCCGCCGGAAAGCATCACCGCCGGCGGCCCCGCCGCGGATCCGCCCTCGAGGCTGCGGCCCAGGCGCTGCGCGAGGGCCGCGTCGAGCTCAGCGCGCGTCGCGAAGCGCCGGGTGGTGAGGGTGGTCATGATCCAAAGGGATATTAGCCCCGCGGGCGCTCGCCCACCTGCGCGCGCAGTTCGAACTCGCGCCCGCCGCGCACGCCGCGCAGCGTGATGCTCGAGCCCGGCTTGCGACTGGCGATGCGCCCGAGCGCGTCCTGCGCGCCGCCTGGGGCTGCCCCGTCGATCGCGAGCAGCACGTCGCCGGGCTGTAAACCGGCCTGCTGGGCGGGGCTGCCCACGTACAGGTTCGCGATTACGACGCCGCCCTGGGTAAGACCGACCTGCCGCGCCTGCTCATCCGTCAGATCCTCCGGCACGATGCCGATCCAGCCGCGGATCACGCGCCCGTGCGCGATGATCTCGCTCAGCACGCCGCGCACCATGTTGACCGGGATTGCGAAGCCGATGCCCTCGACGCCCAGGTTCTTGGCGACGATCGCCGTGTTGATGCCGACCAGCGCGCCGCTGGAGTCCACCAGTGCGCCGCCGGAATTGCCGAAGTTGATCGGCGCGTCCGTCTGGATGAAATCCTCGAGCGGCGCGATGCCGAGCTGCTGGCGGCTGGTGGCGCTGACGATGCCGTGGGTCACGGTCTGGGACAGCCCGAGCGGATTGCCGATCGCCAGCACCACGTCGCCGACCTTGAGCTGATCGGAACGTCCGAAAATCACTACCGGCAAGGGCCGCAGGTCGATCTTCAGCACCGCCAGGTCGGTGTCGGGGTCGCGACCGACAATGCGGGCATCCGCCACGCGGCCGTCCTCGAGCTGCACCCGGATGCTGTCGGCGTCGGCGATCACGTGATGATTGGTGACGATGTGGCCGCTGTCGTCGACGATGACGCCGGAGCCGAGCGTGCGCTCGATGCGCTGCCGGTAGCGTGGCACGAACTCCCCGAACAGCTCCCCGAGCGAGGGGGCGACCCGTTCGGTGACCAGCCGCGCGGTGTAGACGTTGACCACCGCGGGGGCGGCGCGCTCGACCGCGGCGGCGTAGCTGACGCGCGCGGGTGCAGGCACTGCGGCCGCTGGCGTTACCGCCGCGGCCGCGGCCGGGGCCGGGGCCAGGAGCGGCGCCGGGCCTGGGGCCCGCCGGATCAGATCCGGTCGCAGCGCGACGATGAGGAAGGCCAGCGCGAGTCCGCCGATGACGGACCGAGGATGAATGTCAAACCGCGTCCGAGGCTCTCAAGCATCATTAACTTCGAAGGAAAAACTGCACCGCGCGCGCGCCCAGGCGCGCCTCAGGAGGGGTGGTCGTTTGTGTATAATGCGCCGCCCCCGGCAAAGTACGAAACCGCACCGTGCGCACACACCGTTCGCGCGGACGCGAATGAAGATGCGGCGGGCGTGTAGTAATGCGGGAGAGCGGTCGATGGCGGATAGCGCAATCACCGCCGACGACGGGGTCGACCTGAGTCGGCGCAAGTTCCTCACCCAGGCCACGATCGCTACCGGCGCGGTCGGCGCGGCGTTCGTCGCCGTGCCGTTCATTGAGTCCTGGAGCCCCTCCGAGCGCGCTCGCGCCCAGGGCGCGCCCGTAGAACTCGATATCTCCAAGATCGACGCCGGCCAGATGGCCACCACCGTGTGGCGCAGGTCCCCGATCTATGTCGTCCGGCGCACCCCCGATATGGTGGCGCGCATCGCCGGCCATGACGATCTGCTGAAGGACAAGGACTCCCAGTACTCCATGCAGCCCGCCTACGCCAAGAACGCGCTGCGCTCGCGCAGCGCGGAGTATTTGGTGCTGATCGGCACCTGCACGCACCTCGGGTGCCTGCCGAAGCAGCGCTTCGACGCGGGCGAGTTGTACCCGAGCTGGCCGGGCGGGTTCTTCTGCCCCTGCCACGGATCGCGCTTTGATCTTGCGGGCCGGGTGTTCGAGGGCTCGCCGGCGTCGATCAACCTGCGGGTGCCGCCGTATTCGTATCCCAACCCGCGCACGCTGCTCGTGGGCGTCGATGAGAAGGGAGCCGCCTGATGACCGTGAAGACCGCGACCGGCGCGCCGGCTCGCCTGCCGGAAGGGGCGCCCGCTAGCCAAGGTCTTTGGGCCTGGCTCAACAAGCGCCTGCCCGTCGACCAGTTCATCGGCAGCCAGCTCACCGGCTACTACGCGCCGAAGAATTTCAACTTCTGGTACTTCTTCGGCTCGCTCGCGCTGGTGGTGCTGGTGCTGCAGCTGGTGACCGGCATCTTCCTGACGATGTTCTACAAGCCGGGCGAGCCCACCTCGTTCGACTCGGTCGAGTACATCATGCGCGAGGTGCAGCTGGGGCTGGCTCATCCGCTACCTGCACTCCACCGGCGCCTCGGCGTTCTTCATCGTCGTCTACCTGCACATGTTCCGGGCGTTGCTGTACGGCTCGTACAAGGCGCCGCGCGAGCTGCTGTGGCTCATCGGCATGCTCGTGTATCTGGCGCTCATGGCCGAGGCCTTCATGGGTTACGTGCTGCCCTGGGGCAACATGTCGTTCTGGGGCGCACAGGTGATCGTGAACCTGTTCGGCACCATTCCCGGGATCGGACCGGGACTGGTCGAGTGGATCCGCGGTGACTACGGCATCGCCGATGCCACGCTCAACCGCTTCTTCGCGCTGCACGTGGCGGCGGTGCCGCTGGGCCTCTTGCTGCTGGTGATGCTGCACCTGGTGGCGCTGCACGAAACCGGCTCGAATAACCCTGACGGCATCGAGATCAAGGCGAAGAGCGGCCCGGACGGCAAGCCGCTCGACGGCATTCCGTTCCATCCGTACTACACGGTCAAGGACGTCGTCGGCATAGGCGTGTTCTTCGTGCTGTTCGCCCTGGTCGTGTTCTTCGTGCCGACCCTGGGCGGACTGTTTCTTGAGGGGCCGAACTTCGAGCCAGCCAACCCGTTGTCCACGCCCGAGCATATTGCGCCCGTGTGGTACTTCACCCCGTTCTACGCGATCCTGCGCGCCGTGCCGGACCAGCGCATGGGCGCGCTCTTGATGGGGCTCGCCGTG
Source organism: uncultured Gammaproteobacteria bacterium (assembly GCA_963793895.1). Classification (GTDB taxonomy): domain Bacteria; phylum Pseudomonadota; class Gammaproteobacteria; order Steroidobacterales; family Steroidobacteraceae; genus 13-2-20CM-66-19. The sequence continues at coordinate 1,091,097 of CAWCBV010000002.1, read as the reverse complement.
GCGTCATTCCTGTTCCTGCCGTGGCTGGATCGCTCGCCGGTGAAATCGATGCGCTACCGCGGCTGGATGTCGCGCGCGGCGCTCACCCTGTTCGTCGTGTCGTTCATCGTGCTCGGCTATCTCGGCCTGCAGCCCGCCGAAGGCCGCTACGTGCTGCTGGCGCGCATCTTCACGCTCATTTATTTCCTGTTCTTTTTTGGCATGCCGTTTTACACGTATTTCGAGAAGGTAAAGCCGGTACCTGAGAGGGTGACCTACCATGCGCACTGACATGCCGAGGGCGCGGCGCCTGCTGCCGGCGCTGGCCTGGCTGGCCGTCGCCAGCACCGCGGTGGGCGCGTGGGCTGCGGAAGAGGGCGCCGAAGGCGCGGGCAAGGCGGGCGCGGACTGGCAGAGCTGGCGCGCGGGCAACGACGTCTCCGACCGCGCTTCGCTGCAGCGCGGCGCGCGCAACTTCACGAGCTATTGCCTGGGCTGCCATTCGCTGAAGTACGAGCGCTAGTCGCGGCTCGGCGATGACCTCGCCATCCCGGGGGACCTGCTGCAGAAGGATCTGATGCCGCCGGGGGACAAGACCACCGACTACATCACGACCAGCATGCCCGCGGAGGACGCGGCAGACTGGTTCGGCAAGACCCCGCCGGACCTGTCGCTCATGGCGCGCGCGCGCAGCCGCGACTACCTGTACCAGTTCCTGAAGACTTTCTACGTCGATCCGACGCGGCAGACCGGCGCCAACAACCTGCGCCTGCCGACCACCGCCATGCCGGACGTGCTCTCCGAGCTCGGCGGGCTGAAGAAGGCCGTGTTCAGGGACGTCGCCACCCCGGGTGAAGGCGGGCAGGTCATACAGAGCAGGTGTTCGATCACTTCGAGCCGCTGGCTGCGGGTCGCCTGAGCCCCGCGGAGTACGAGGGCTTCGTGCGCGATACGGTCAACTTCCTCGACTACGTGGGCGAGCCCACGCAGACGGCGCGGCGCGCGCTCGGCGTGTGGGTGGTGCTGTTCCTGCTGGTGTTCACCTGGTTTGCGTGGCTCTGAAGCACGAATACTGGAAAGACGTGCACTGATCGTCGCCCTTGGGCGTGGCGACGGTGCGCGAGCGGGAGCGGAAATTTGTCGAGCCGACGATCCATCATGACGCTGTTCTCCGCGCCCGATGACCCGTGGAGCCATCGGACGCGCATCGTGCTGGCGGAGAAGGGCATCAGCATCGACATCGTGAGCGTCGAGCCGGGACGCTTTCCCGAGGACCTGCTCGACCTGAATCCGTATCACAGCGTGCCGACGCTGGTGGATCGCGACCTGGTGCTGTACGACTCGCGCGTGATCATCGAATACCTCGACGAGCGCTTCCCGCATCCGCCGCTGATGCCGGTCGATCCGGTGTCGCGCGCGCAGTTCCGCCTGGCCCTGTATCGCATCGAGCGCGACTGGTACGGCCTGGCGCAGCAGATCGACCAGGAGCCGGACAAGAAGCAGACGCTGAAGCTGAAGAAAGTCCTGCGCGACACGATCCTGCAGAGCGCGGAGCTGTTCAAGGTCAAGCCGTACTTTCTCTCGGACGAGTTCTCGCTGGTGGATGCGACCATCGCGCCGATGCTGTGGCGGCTGCCGCACTACGAGATCGACCTGCCGCCGCAGGCGCAGGCGATGGAGAAGTACGCGCACCTGGTGTTTGCGCGCCCGGCGTTTCGCGCCAGCCTGTCGGATGCCGAGCAGGAGATGCGGCTGTGCGCGCCATGAGCAAGGCTGTCTACCCAAGCGGCCTTATCTGCTGCGCGCCATGCACGAGTGGATGTCCGAGTGCGGCCACACTCCGCACGTCATCGTCGATGCCGGCAACGCCGGCGCCGAGGTGCCGCGCGCCTACGTCAAGGACGGCAAGATCGTCCTCAACCTGAGCGAGGGTGCAACGCAGCGTCTGCGCCTGGGCAACGACGAAATCGAGTTCGACGCGCGCTTTGCCGGCGTGGTCCACCACGTGCGCTTGCCGGTGGGCGCGGTGCTCGGCATCTACGCGCGCGAGACCGGCGAGGGCATGGTGTTCTCGGAGGCTGACTTGGGTCCCGAGCCGCCGCCGCGCCCAACCCAGGCAGAAGAGGGCGGCCCGCGCCGCCCGCAGCTGAAGGTGGTCAAGTAGCGGGCGCACCCGCCGCTGGCCAGCCGAGGTCGAATTCGCCGGCGACCACAGCCAGGCGCACGTCGTGGGTCAGCAGCGGAACCTGCACCAACGCCGCGGCGGCCAGCAGGTGCACGTTCATCCAGCCCAGGCCGCGGCGCATGAGACGCCGGCCCGCCACCATCCTCAGCACGTCCTCGTGCGGCACTACCGGCGCCCGCGGCAATCCTGCGAGCGCGTCCAGAAATTCAGCGCGCCGGAGGATATTCAGGCACGCGAGTTCCCCGATCACGAACGGATGAGTCCAGACCTCGCCGCGCTCCAGCAGCCCGCTCAGCGTAGCGTTGCGCCGGCGCAGATGGTCCATCCAGACGCAGGTATCCACCAGCATGGGCGAAGCTACCGCGCGAAGCGCGTCCGGTGGTGCGGATTCGCACGCAGCCGCGGTTCGGTGCCCCCGAGCGCCACCAGCCGCCGCGCGTACGCGCGCTCGATTAGCGCCCTGAGGCCCGCGTGTATCAGCGCAGTCTTTGCGCGCAGTCCGGTGAGCTCGCGCGCCTTGGCGAGCAGCACCTCATCAATGATCAGCGTGGTTCTCATATTGCCTCGACGACCATATGCATCAACAAGGGCCAATGATGCATATGGTCGCGATTTGAATATCTTGCGCGTCCGCTCAGAAACAAAGAGTCGGCCTGTAAGCCGGGTTCTGTCGAGGGCAATCATTCCTCTGGGGTTCACGTCACCGTGAACCTCTAGCGGCCTACCCGGAAGCGCGCGCGGATCGGCGCTGCCTCCCGCCCTTGCGGGCGAAAGACTGCTTCCCTATTTGGCCTTGCTCCAGGTGGGGTTTACCGTGCCGTCGCGTGTTGCCACCGACGCGGTGCGCTCTTACCGCACCGTTTCACCCTTGCCGGTCCCGCGAGGGACTTAGGCGGTCTGCTCTCTGTTGCACTTTCCGTGGGCTCGCGCCCCCCAGGCGTTACCTGGCACCCGATCCGCCGGAGCCCGGACTTTCCTCCACCCCAGGTTTTACCCTGAGAGCAGCGATTGCCCGGCCGACTCTCGCGCGCACGATACGGCAACTGTCGCGTCGCGTCTAAGGCGCCTCTTCCTCACCCGGCACCGCCGCGCCGCGGGTCGCGAGCGCATAGGCGGCTGCGCGGCTGGCGCCGGTCAGTGCCGCGGCGACCGCCGCCGCCCGCCCCGGCGGCAACTCTTTCGCCAGGATGTCCACGGTGCGCCGCAACTGGCCGGCGTCAACGCTGTCCGGGGCGTCACTCGCCGCGCCATGCACGACCAGGGTGATCTCGCCGCGCTGAAAATTCTCATCCGCGGCGGCGCGCACGGCGAGCTCCTGCAGCGTGCCGCGGTAGATCGTCTCGTGCATCTTGGTGAGCTCGCGGGCGACGACGGCCAGGCGCCCGGCGCCGAACTGCGCCGCCATGTCGCTCAGGGTCGCGGCAATCCGGTGCGGTGCTTCGAAAAACACCAGCGTGCGCGCTTCGTGCGCCAGGCCCGCGAGCGCGGTGCGCCGTTGCGCCGCGCGCGCCGGCAGGAAACCCTCGAAGCAGAAACGGTCGGTCGGCAGGCCCGCGACCGCGAGCGCGGCCGTGATCGCCGATGGCCCCGGAATGGCGTGCACGGCAATGCCCGCCTGCGCGGCCCGCTGCACCAGCTGAAATCCCGGATCCGACAAGAGCGGCGTGCCGGCATCACTGACGAGCGCCACGTTCTCGCCGGCCTCGAGGCGCGCGATCAGTTGCGGCACACGCTGCGTCTCGTTGTGCCCGTGCAGCGATATGAGCGGTTTGTCTATGCCGAAGGCCTTTAAGAGCGCCAGGGTGTGCCGCGTGTCCTCGGCGGCGATCACGTCCGCGGCCTCGAGCGCCGCGCGAGCGCGTGCGCTCAGGTCCGCGAGGTTGCCAATGGGCGTGGCGACGACTTGCAGCCCGCCCGGCGTCTTCACCACTATAATCTCCGTCTCAAGGGATCAAGCAGGCATCCTGCCCGCCAACGAGAGGCCGTTCAACCGATGCTCCCCGCCCCCTGGATGTTGCGCCTCGCGTTTCTCCTCCTCGCAACCTGGGCCCTGGGCGGCTGCCCGAGCCTTGTGGAACGGGGCGGCCCGCCGCCATCGCTCGACCGGGCGGCCGCGCTCGAAGCCAAGGGTGATGATGCGGGCGCGGCGCGTGTTTATGAGGATCTCGCGGGGCAGAACAGCGGCGCCGATCGCAACGGCTACCTGCTGCACGCGGCACGCGCGTATCTGGCGGCGCGGCGCACCGACGACGCCGCGCGCGTGCTCGCCTCGACCGAGTCGCCACTGTCGGCGGAGCAGCTCGCCGAGCGCTCACGTCTGAAAGCCCAGCTCGCCCGCGAGCAGGCGGCCGCGCACGCGGCGGCACCGGGCGCCCCTGCGGACCACGGCGCGGCGAACACGGCGGAGTACGGGGCGCACATTGCACTGCTCCTGCCCGTCACGGGTCGCGCCGCGGCGGCTGCGATCAGTGTGCGCGAGGGCTTCATGACCGCGTTCTACCAGACCCCGGTCACGCAGCGTGTGCCGGTGCGCATCTACGACACCGGTGTCGCAAGTGTTGCCGACGCGCTGAATGCTGCGATCCGCACCGGCGCGGAGTTCATCGTGGGTCCCTTGACGCGCGAGGAGGTCACGGCTGCGGCCGACACGCCCGCACGTCACGTGCCGCTCCTGGCCCTTAATTTCCTGCCGGCGGAGCGCTCCGCGCCGGCGCAGTTCTACCAGTACGCCCTGTCGCCGGAAGACGAGGCGCGGCTGGTCGCGCAACGGGTGCTGCAGGACCACCACGCGCGCGGCGTCGCGATTGTGCCCGCCGGAGACTGGGGCACGCGGGTGTTGAGCGCCTTCCGCCAGGAGCTCACCGCCGGTGGCGGCGAGCTCATCGGCAGCGAGATGATCGATACCACACGCACGGATTTCTCGAGCTCGATCGTAAGCCTGCTGCGCATCAGCGACAGCACCGCGCGGGCGCGGCGGCTGGAAGCGGTGCTCGGCACCAAGCTGGTGTTCGAGCCGCGGCGCCGCGCCGACATCGGCTTCATTTTCTGCGCCCGCGCAGGCCAACATCGAACGACTGTTGCGTCCGCAACTACGCTTTCACTACGCCGGCGATATCGCGACCTATGCCATCTCCGATGCGTTCGAGCCCGACCCGCGCGCCAACGAGGATCTCGAGGGCCTGATGTTTCCCGATATGCCGTGGATGCTGGGCGGGGATCTCGCGGACGCCGTGCGCAGCGCCGCGCATGACGCCTGGCCCTCGGGTGGTCCGCATCGCGGCCGCCTGTTCGCCTTCGGCTTCGATGCTTACCGCCTCGCCGTGGCGCTGCGCAACCCCGGCGTTGCCAGCAATCTCAGCATCGACGGTCTCACCGGCAGGCTGACTGTCGATGCCGAACACCATGTGCGTCGCGAACTGGGCTGGGCGCAACTGCACAACGGCGAGTTGCACCTGCTGCCCGCGGCCGCAGCGCAGTCCGATTGATTCCAACATAACACCAACACGGGGCATGGATGCTCAGCGGCCGGCAAGACACTGGGCGACGCGCGGAGGAACTGGCGGCGCAGTTCCTGTGCGCGCAGGGCCTGCAGATCCTGCAACGCAACTACCGCCGCCGGCTCGGCGAGCTGGACATCGTGGCGCGTGGGCCGGACGTGTTGGTGGTTGCCGAAGTGCGCAGCCGCGCATCGGATGCCTTCGGCGGCGCCGCCGCCAGTGTTGATTGGCGCAAGCGTCAACGCATCACGCGCGCGGCGCTGGCGCTGTTGCAACAACACCGTGAGTTGGCTTGCCTGCCGGTGCGTTTCGATGTCCTGATCGTGAGGGATCCGTTGGGTCCCAGCCCCAGGATCGAGTGGCTCCGGCACGCATTTGAGGCCTCACGATAGGGCTACAGGGGCGGCCGTTCTGAACCACTGTATAAACTTCACCGGGCAAGCGGCTGATTGCTATGCACGAATGCCTGCCCGAGACCCGCCGGCACTGTTCGTCTACACATAAGTCGTTGTGAATGCGACGAATTTCACACTATTTCAATTGACATAGTTCGCCCCCGATTCATATAGTGGCGCCTGGTGGGAGAAAGTGGGGGGAAATGGGCGAAAACTCGCCTCACAGGTCATGTTTCGCGGTGCAACAAAAATTACCCTGGACGACAAGGGGCGGATGGTCATGCCCACCCGCTACCGCGAGCAGATCTTCGATCTCGCCCAGGGAAAATTAGTCGTCACGGTGGACCGGGACCAGTGCCTCCTCATTTATCCCCTGCCCGAGTGGGAACAGATCGAACGCAAGCTCATGAGCCTGCCCAGCCTCAACGCGACCGCGCGCCGGCTGCAGCGCTTGATGGTGGGGCACGCGACCGATCTGCCCCTCGACGGGCACGGCAGGGTCCTGTTGCCGCCCGAGCTGCGCGAGTTCGCGAAGCTTGAACGGCACGGAATGCTGATTGGTCAGGGCAACCGGTTCGAGCTGTGGGACGAGGCGCGCTGGAACGAGCGGCGCGATGCGTGGCTGGCGAACCAGGATGCCGTGAGCGATCTGCCGTCCGAGCTCGAGTCCCTGTCGCTGTAGTGGGCAAAAGTCACGCCTTTTGCCCACGGGCTGAAAGCGCCGAAGGCGACTTTCAGCAGTCGAAATAGGGGTTTTGCGCAAACGAGGGTGGCTGGGCCAACGCGCACCGCTTCAAACGTGGATGAGCACACCCCGGTGCTCGCCGTTGAGGCGCTCGCAGGGTTGGCCCTGGAAGCGGGCGGTTTCTATGTCGATGCGACGTTCGGGCGTGGCGGCCATACGGCACTCATACTCCAGGCCCTGGGTCGAGAAGGCCGCGTGCTCGCGGTCGATCGGGATCCGCAGGCCATCGAGGCCGGCCGCCGCCGTTTTGCCGACGAAATGCGGCTTACGCTCGTCCACGCGTCGTTTGCCAATCTCGGCGCGCTCGTGCCGGCAGACGCAGGCGATCGTCCTTGCCGGGGCGTGCTCTTCGATCTCGGCGTCTCCTCACCGCAGCTCGATGATCCGCGGCGCGGCTTCAGCTTCCGTGCCGACGGTCCGCTCGATATGCGTATGGACCCGACGCGCGGCGAGCCCGTCTCAGCCTGGCTCGCTCGGGCGGGCGTCGATGAGATTCGCCAGGTGATTGCCACCTTCGGCGAGGAGCGCTTTGCGCGGCGTGTGGCGCAGGCCATCGTCAGCGCGCGCCAGGAGCGCCCGCTGACGAGCACCGGGGAGCTCGCTGCGCTGGTCGCAGGCGCTGTGCGCACCCGCGAGCCTGGCAAGCACCCGGCGACGCGCACTTTCCAGGCGCTGCGCATGTTCATCAACGATGAGCTGGGGCAGCTCGAACAGGGCCTGAGCGGCGCACTGGCAGTGCTCGCCCCTGGCGGACGCCTGGCCGCCATCAGTTTCCACTCCCTCGAGGACCGTGCGGTGAAGCGCTTCATGCAGCGCGAGTCGCAGGTCGACCCGGGCCTGAAGGGCCTGCCGGTGGTGCCCGACGCCGCCCGGCCGCGCCTGAAACTCATCGGCCGCAAGCGCCGGCCCACGGACGAGGAGCTGGCGCGCAACCCGCGGGCCCGCAGCGCGCTGCTGCGGGTTGCGGAGAAGCTCCCGTGAAAAGCCGCGGTCTGCTGCTCATCGCCGTGCCAGTTCTGTGGCTGGCCGCGCTCGGCTCCGCCGCCGGGGCGATCTGGTGCAAGCACCGCTCGCGCGAGATGTTCGTCGAGCTCGAGAGCCTGAACGCGCGCCGCGATAACCTGGAAATCGAGTGGGGCCAGCTGCAGCTCGAGCAAAGCGCCTGGTCTACTCATGCCTTCGTCGAGCGCGTCGCGAGCACCAAGCTGCGCATGGCGACGCCGCCGCCGAAGGAGATCGAGATCGTCTCGCCATGAAGGCGCGCAGTGCACGCGAGGCGGGATCGGGCTCCTTTCGCTGGCGCGCCTCGCTCCTGCTCACTTTGCTGGGGGCGAGCGCCTTAGGCCTCCTGTGGCGGGCGGTGGGTCTGCAGCTGGTTGATCACGGCTTTCTCGCCAAGGAGGGCGATGCGCGTTTTTCACGCGTGCTCGACATCGCCGCGCACCGCGGCACCATCACCGACCGCCACGGCGAACCGCTCGCGGTCAGTACCCCGGTGGATTCGATCTGGGTGAACCCCGGGGAGCTGGCGCTGGCGACCGACCAGATCCCGCGGCTGGCGCAGGCACTGAAACTCGATCGCGAGGAACTCGCGCGCCGCATCACGAGCAATCTGGATCGCGAGTTCCTGTACCTCGCGCGCCACCGCCAGCCTGCCGAGGCCGAGCAGATCAAGGCGCTCGGCATTCCCGGTGTCTACACCTCGCGTGAGTACCGTCGCTACTACCCTGCCGGAGAGGTCACCGGGCACCTGCTCGGATTTACCAACGTCGATGACTCGGGGCAGGAGGGCCTGGAGCTGGCCTTCGATCACTGGCTCGCAGGCGAGGACGGCGCCAAGCGCGTGATCCAGGACCGCTACGGGCGCATCGTGCAGAACGTCGAGGGCATCCGGCCGGCGCGCCCGGGTCGGGACCTGGTGCTGTCGGTGGACCTGCGCATCCAGTATCTCGCCTACCGGGAATTGAAGGCCGCGATCCGCGACCAGCGCGCGAGCGCCGGTTCCGTGGTGGTACTCGACGTCGACAACGGCGAAGTGCTCGCCATGGTGAACCAGCCGGCCTACAACCCGAACGACCGCGAGCAGATCCAGGCGTCGACGTACCGCAATCGCGCGGCCACCGACATCTTCGAGCCCGGCTCCTCCATGAAACCGTTCTTCGTCGCCGCCGGACTCGCCTCGGGCAAGTACGACAATCGCAGCATCATCGATACCTCGCCCGGCTTCTTCAAAGTCGGCGTCAAGACCTTCGAGGACGAGCACGACCTCGGTGCGATCGACATCGCGACGGTGCTCGCCAAGAGCTCGAACGTCGGCATGGCGCACATCGCGCTGTCGCTGCCGCCGCAGGAAATCTGGACCACGCTCAATCACCTGGGGTTCGGTGAGGTGACCACGAGTGGCTATCCCGGGGAGTCCGCCGGCCTGCTTCCCAACTACTCGCAGTGGCGTCCGATCGGCATCGTCACCATGTCGCACGGCTATGGGCTCTCGGTTACGCCGCTACAGCTCGCGCACGCCTATGCGACCATCGGCTCGTTTGGCGTGTCGCGTCCGATTTCGTTCCTGCGGGTGGAGGGGCGGCCGCAGGGCGAGCGCGCCCTCGAAGCCCAAGTGTGCCGCGAACTCGTCAGCATGCTCGAGTCGGTGGTCGCGGCCGAGGGCACGGGCAAACTCGCCGCCATTCCCGGCTATCGCGTTTCCGGCAAGACCGGCACGGCCTGGAAGGCGACCGCCGGCGGTTACTCGACCGACCGTTACATGGCGGTGTTCGGCGGGGTGGCGCCGGCGACCGCGCCGCGTCTCGCTGCGATCGTGGTCATCGACGAACCGACCGCCGGCCAGCACCAGGGCGGGCAGGTTGCCGCGCCGGTATTCTCCAGGATCGTCGGCGGCGCGCTGCGCCTGCTGGCGGTGGCGCCGGACGCGCGGGTCAACGCGCCAGAGGAGCTGCCCGCCAGCGTCGACGGCGGCGCGGTGCGCACGGCGGCCCTGCCGTGACGGTGAGCGCAGAAAGGCGCCGCGCGCCACGAGCCCTTGGGGAACTCGCCGCGGGCTTTGCCACCGTGCCCGCAGGTCTGACAGTCGCCGATGTGACGCTCGACAGCCGCGCGGTGACGCCGGGAGCCTTGTTCCTTGCCTGCCGGGGGCGCACGCACCACGGCGTGCGCTTTGCTCCCGAGGCTGTGGCCCGCGGCGCACGCGCGGTGTTCTACGAAGCCGATCTGGCCGCGGGAGAGGATCCGCCGCCGCTGCCGGCCGGGACGTTCGTGGCCGCGGTGCCGGCGCTCACCGAGCGCGCCGGCGTCATTGCGGATCGCTTCTTTGGCGCGCCCTCGCAAGCCCTCACGATCGCGGGCATCACCGGCACCAACGGCAAGACCACCTGTGCGTGGCTGCTGGCGCAGGCGCTGCAGCAGTGCCGCGGGCCCGCGGCCTACATGGGTACGCTCGGCTTCGGCTTGCCGCCGGCGTTGACGCCGACGGTGCATACGACTCCGGACGCGGTCAGCGTGCAGCGCCAGCTCGCAGCGCTGCGCGAGCTGGGCGCGCAGAGCGTCGGCATGGAAGTGTCCTCGCACGCGCTCGACCAGTCGCGCGTCAACGGCGTGCGCTTCCATACCGCGGCCTTCACCAACCTGACGCGCGATCACCTCGACTATCACGGCACCATGGAGGCGTACGCGGCCGCGAAAGCGCGCCTGTTCGCCTGGCCCGGCCTCGCCCACCGCGTCATCAACGTCGATGACGCCTTTGGACTGAAGCTCGCGGCGCAGGACTCACCCGCGCGTCTCATTGTCACGGCGCGCAGCGCACCCGCTAGCGCGGTCGGCGCCGGCGTCGCCCTGGTGCGCGCGGCCGGCGTGACCGCCGAGCAGTCGGGTCTGTCGCTCGAAATCGAATCCAGCTGGGGGGCGGCCGAGTTTGCGGTGCGTCTCGTCGGGGAGTTCAACGTCGACAACGTGCTCACGGTGCTCGCGGTGCTGCTCGCCTGGGACATCCCGCTGGAACGCGCGGCGCGGGCGCTGGCGCACTGCCGCGCCGCGAGCGGACGCATGGAGATGTTCGGCGGCCGTGGCCGCACGCCGCTCGCCATCGTCGACTATGCGCACACGCCCGACGCCCTCGCCAAGGCGCTGCGCGCCGCGCGGCTGCACTGCCGCGGCCAGCTGCGCGTGGTGTTCGGCTGCGGCGGGGATCGCGACGCCGGCAAGCGACCGCAGATGGGCGCCGTGGCTGCCGAGCTCGCCGACGACATCATCCTCACCGACGACAATCCGCGCAGCGAGGATCCGGCGCGGATCGTGGCGGACATCCTGGCCGGCATCACGCGCCCGACACCGCACATGACCGAGCACGACCGCGCGCTCGCGATTCGTATTGCGCTCGAGCGCTGCGACGCGGATGACGTGACGCTGATCGCGGGCAAGGGGCACGAGGACTACCAGATCCAGGGCGCGACGCGGCGCGCGTTCTCGGACCAGGCCGTGGTGAGCGCGGAACTGGCGAGGCTCGAATCATGAAGCGCACGCTGTCGGGGTTTGCGCAGGCCTGCGGCGGACGCCTGACGGGCGCGGATGGCGCCTACACGGATGTCGTCAGCGATTCGCGCACGCTCGAGCCCGGGCAGCTGTTCGTGGCGCTCAGGGGGCCGACCTTTAACGGCAACGATTTTATCGGCGCGGCGCGTGAGCGCGGCGCCGCCGGCGCCGTGGTCGAGGCCGTGCAGGGCGTGCCGGTGCCGCAGATCGTGGTGAGCGACACGCAAGTGGCGCTGGCGCGTGCTGCCGCCAGCTGGCGCGAGGGTTTCAGCGGCCAGCTGGTCGGGGTGGCCGGCAGCAACGGCAAGACCACCGCCAAGGAAATGACGGCCGCGATCTTAGGCGAGGCCGGCAAGTGTCTCGCCACCCGCGGCAACCTCAACAACCACATCGGCGTGCCCCTGACGCTGCTGCGCCTCACCGGCGCGCACCGCTTCGCGGTGGTGGAAATGGGCGCCAACCGCGCCGGCGATGTGGCGGAGCTGGTGAAGATCGCGCGCCCGGGGATCGGTGTGATCACCAATGCGGGCGCGGAGCATCTGGAGGGCTTCGGCAGCCTCGACGGGGTCGCGCGGGCGGAAGGCGAGATGGTAGCGGGCCTGGAGCCTAAAGGGACCGCCGTGCTCAACGCCGACGACCAGTTCTTCGGCCTGTGGCGCTCGCTGACCAGCGCGCGCGTGGTCAGCTTCGCAGTGCGCGCGCGGGCGGATTTCCGCGCCAGCGACGTGCGTACCGCGGTGGGCGCCAACGGCTTCAGCACCAGCTTCACGCTGCACACCCCGGCGGGCAGCGCCGACATCCGCCTGGCACTCGGCGGCGCCCACAATGTCGCCAACGCACTGGCGGCCGCCGCGGCGGCCGCCAGTGCCGGCGCGAGCCTCGCGCACATCGTGTCCGGGCTCGCCGCGGTGCGCGCGGTCCCGGGGCGGCTGCAGTTCAAACAGGCGGCCAGCGGCGCCTGGCTCATCGATGATTCCTACAACGCCAACCCGAGTTCGGTGCGCGCTGCCATCGAAGTGCTCGCGACCTTGAGCGGCCGGCGCTGGCTGGTGCTGGGCGACATGGCTGAGCTCGGTGAGCACGCGGTCGGCGCGCACACCGAGATGGGTGAATTTGCCCGCCTGCACGGCGTCGAGCGGCTGTATGCGCTCGGCTCGCTCGCGGCGCTCGCGGCCGAGAGCTTCGGCGCCGGCGCCCAGGCGTTTGGCGACGCGCCGTCGCTCACGGCGGCCCTGGGCGGGGCGCTGGCGACGAGCGGGCCGGAAGTGCGCCTGCTCGTGAAGGGTTCGCGTGTCAACCGCCTCGAGCGCGTGGTGGACGCGCTCACCGGCGGCCTGGGCGCCAGCCAGGGCGGGCACTGAAGTGCTGTACTGGATCACCCAGCACTTCGCGAGCCGCATCGTCGGCTGGCACGTCTTCTCGTACCTGACCTTCCGCGCCATCCTCGCGACGGCTTCCGCGCTCGGCCTGTCGCTCATCATCGGCCCGGCGATGATCGCGAAGCTGTCGCGCTACCAGATCGGGCAGGTGGTGCGCGACGACGGTCCGGCGACGCACCTGCCCAAGGCCGGCACGCCGACCATGGGCGGGGCGCTCATCCTCGTGACGACGCTGGTGAGCACCCTCCTGTGGGCGGAGCTGAGCAATCGCCTGGTGTGGACCGTGCTGGGCGTGACCTTCGCGTTTGGCTTCATCGGCTTCTACGACGACTACCTGAAGCTCGTGGTCAAGAACCCGAAGGGCCTGGCGGCGCGCTGGAAGTACCTGTGGCAGTCGCTGGCGGGGATCGCGACGGCCGCGACGCTCTACTACACGGCCACCGAGCCCGCGCAGACGACGTTCTTCCTGCCGTTCTTCAAGACCTTCCACGAACCGCTCACGGCCTTCGGCTTCATTACCTTCGCGTACCTGATGATCGTCGGCATGAGCAACGCGGTGAATCTCACCGACGGTCTGGATGGACTGGCGATCATGCCGGCGGCGCTGGTGATCTCGGCGCTGGGCATTTTCGCCTACGCCAGCGGCAACGCCGTGTTTGCCCACTACCTGCAGATTCCGGAAATCCGCGGCGCCGGGGAACTCTTGATCTTCTGCGCCTCGCTTGCCGGGGCGGGACTTGGGTTCCTGTGGTTCAACTCCTACCCCGCGCAGGTGTTCATGGGCGACGTCGGGGCACTGTCAATTGGCGCTGCCATCGGCGTGCTGGCCGTGATCGTGCGCCAGGAACTGGTGGCGCTGCTCATGGGCGGAGTGTTCGTGCTCGAGACCGCGTCCGTCATCCTGCAGGTCGCCTCCTTCAAGCTGACCGGCCGGCGCATCTTCCGCATGGCGCCCATTCACCATCACTTCGAGCTCAAAGGCTGGGCGGAGCCCAAGGTGATCGTGCGGTTCTGGATCATCTCCCTGCTGCTCGTGCTCGCCGGCCTTGCGACCCTGAAGCTGCGATGAGCAACCGCACCCACAACCCGCCGTACGCCGTGATCGCAGGCCTTGGGACCACCGGGCTGTCCTGCGCGCGCTACCTGCACGCGCACGGCTGGCGGCTCGCCGTCACCGACACGCGCGCCACTCCCCCCCGGCTCGCCGAACTGACCGCCCTGGATGCGCGCATCCCGCTGCGTCTCGGCGCACTTGACCCGGGCCTCCTCAAGGACGCCGTGTGCGTCGTGGCCTCCCCGGGACTTGCCCTGAGCGACGACTTTTTCGTGGCCGCCCGCCGCTTAGGCCTCGAGATCGTCGGCGACATAGAGCTGTTCGCGCGCGCGGTCACCGCTCCGGTGGCAGGTATCACCGGCACCAATGGCAAGAGCACCGTGACGACGCTCCTGGCGCGGATGGCGCGGCGGGCGGGTTTGAGTGTGCAGGTCGGCGGCAACCTCGGCGCGCCGGCGCTGGACCTGCTGCGGGCCGACACGCAGCTGTACGTGCTGGAACTCTCGAGCTACCAGCTCGAGACCACGAGCACGCTCGAGTGCCGCGCCGCGACGGTGCTCAACGTGACTGCCGATCACCTCGATCGCTACGGCTCGCTCGAGAGTTACGCCGCCGCCAAGGCGCGCATCTTCGCCCGCTGCGACACCGCGGTGATCAATCTCGACGATCCGCTCGTCGTCGCCATGCCGCAAAGCGCGCGCCGCACCCTGAGTTTCTCGCTGCGCGCGAGCATCGGCGCGGACTATGCGGTCGCGACCCTGCACGGGGCGTGGTGGCTGACGCGCCGGCAGGCGCCGCTCTTGCCGCTCGCGGCCCTGAAGATCAAGGGACTGCACAACGCCGCCAACGCGCTCGCGGCGCTCGCGCTCGGGGAAGCGCTCGAGCTGCCGCTGCCGGTGATGCTCGAGGAGCTGCGGGTCTTTCAAGGACTCGCGCACCGCTCGCAGTGGGTGGCCGAGGTTGGCGCCGTCACCTACATCGACGACTCCAAGGGCACGAACGTCGGGGCGACGCTCGCCGCGGTCGCCGGCCTCGCCGGTCCCCTGGTGATGATTTTAGGCGGCGAAGGCAAGAACCAGGACTTCACGCCACTGGCGGCGGCCTTTCGCGACAAGGTGCGGCACGCGGTGCTCATCGGCCGCGACGCGCCGCTCATCGCCCGCGCACTCGCGGGCGTGTGCACGCTCGAGACCTGCGCCACGCTTCCCGAGGCGGTGCGCAGCGCGGCGCGCTCGGCGCAGCCTGGCGACACGGTGCTGCTGTCGCCGGCGTGCGCGAGCCTCGACATGTTCACGGACTACGCGCACCGCGGGGCCGTGTTCGCGCAGGCCGTGCAGGAGCTCGCCGCATGAGCGCCGACAGCTCCCTCATGGGCTTTGCCCGCCCGAGTGCCCGCGGCGGCGCGCTGCACCTGGACGCCGTCACCATCGCACTCACCCTCGGGATCGTGCTGCTGGGACTGGTGATGGTGACCTCGGCGTCGGTGTCCATCGCCAGCCAGGACACCGGTCAGCCTTTCTACTACCTCGAACGGCAACTGCTCCTGACCCTCGTCGGTGTCGCCTGCGCGGTGTTCCTGTTCTGCGTGCCGACGCAGCTCCTCGAGCGCGCGGCGCTGCCGCTGCTGGCGATCGCGGTGGGCCTGCTGGTGCTGGTGCTGGTGCCGGGACTGGGGCACCTCGCCAAGGGCGGCCGGCGCTGGCTGCAACTCGCGGGACTCAATTTCCAGGTGTCGGAGCTGGCGCGCGTGCTGGTGCTCATTTACATCGCCAGCTACGCCGTGCGCCGCGAGGAGCAGCTGCGCGAGTCTTTCATGGGCCTGGCAAAGCCCCTGGTGTTGCTGGTGTGCGTGGGGGCGCTGCTGATCCTGGAGCCGGACCTCGGCGCCGCCACGGTGCTGTTCGCGACCGGATTTGGCCTGTTGTTTCTCGCCGGCGCCCGCCTGCGCTACGTGATCTCGATGACGGCGGTGGCCGCAGCGTTGTTTGGTCTCCTGACAGTGACCTCGGGCTATCGCATGCGCCGGCTGACCGGCTTCATGGACCCCTGGTCGCACCCCTTCACCAGCGGCTTCCAGCTGACCCAGTCGCTCATCGCCATCGGCCGCGGCCAGTGGTTCGGCGTGGGACTCGGCGACAGTGTGCAGAAGCTCTTCTATCTGCCCGAGGCGCACACCGACTTCCTGTTCGCGGTGCTCGCGGAGGAGCTGGGGCTCATGGGCGTGGTGTTGACGCTCGTGCTCTTCATGCTGCTCGTGTGGCGGGCTTTCCGCATTGCGCGGCTCGCCGCGGATGCGGGACTGAAGTTCCCGGCATACCTCGCGGCCGGCTTTGGCCTGTGGGTCGGCATCCAGGCGTTCATCAACATCGGCGTCAACATGGGCGTGTTGCCGACCAAGGGCCTGACGCTGCCGCTCATGAGCTACGGGCGTTCGAGCCTGATCGTGGCGCTTGCCTGGGTGGGGCTGCTGCTGCGCGTCTACCACGAGGCCATGCACGAGCAGCGCGGCTCGGCCACGGTGCGCTCGGGCGCGCCCGGCGCGCGGGAGCGCGCATGAGCCGTCCGGTGCTCATCATGGCGGGCGGCACCGGCGGTCACGTGTTTCCGGCGCTGGCGCTGGCGCGACTGCTGCGCGAGCAGTCGCTCGAGGTCGTGTGGCTCGGGACGGCGCGCGGACTGGAGTCGCGCGTCATCCCGGCGGAAGGAATTGCGCTCGAGCGCCTGTCGGTGGGCGGCCTGCGCGGCAAGGGCGTACTCACGTGGCTCGCCGCGCCGTTTCGCGTGAGTGTGGCGCTGGCGCAGGCGCTGTCTGTCATGTGGCGCCATCAGCCGCTCATCGTCGTCGGTCTCGGCGGCTACGTCTGCGGTCCCGGCGGCCTGGCCGCGTGGCTGACGCGCCGGCCGCTCGTGATCCACGAACAGAACGCGATCGCAGGCTTCACCAACCGCTGCCTTGCGCATCTCGCGCGCCAGGTGCTGGAGGCGTTTCCGGGCAGCTTCGGGCGTGACGTCCACGCGCGCGTCATCGGCAATCCCGTGCGGCGCGACATCACCGCCTTGCCGCCGCCGTCGGTGCGCTTCGCCGGCCGCACCGGTCCCATCCGCATCCTCGTCATCGGCGGCAGCCAGGGCGCGACGCGTCTGAACGCGGTGGTGCCGTTTGCGCTCAAGCGTCTTTCCGGCTGGCTCGCTTTCGACGTGCGTCACCAGGCGGGCGAGCGCTGGATCGACGCCGGGCGCGCCAGCTACGCGCAGGCCGGCGTGCGCGCCGACGTGCGTCCCTTCATCGAAGACATGAGCGAGGCGTACGGCTGGGCGGATCTGGTGATCTGCCGTGCCGGCGCGCTCACGGTATCCGAACTCGCCGCCGTCGGCGTCGCCGCGGTGCTGGTGCCGTACCCGAAGGCCGTGGATGATCACCAGGCCTACAACGCGCAGTACCTGGTGCGCGAAGAGGCGGCGGTGCTGATCGCCGACCGCGAACTCACCGCCGAGCGCCTCGCCGCGGAGCTGCAGCGGCTGTGCGCCGGGCGCGGCAAGCTCCTGGCGATGGCTGAGCGCGCGCGCCTGCTCGCCAAACCGCGCGCCACCGACGAGCTCGCGGCGGCGTGCCTCGAGCTGGCACGGAGGGCGGCATGAAGCGCGAGGAGCGGCGTGCCGCGCCGGAGCGCCGTGATCGCATGCGGCGCATCAACACCGTGCATTTCGTCGGCATCGGCGGCAGCGGCATGAGCGGCATCGCCGAGGTGCTGCTGAACCTGGGTTATCACGTGCAGGGGTCGGACGCGAAGAGCGGCGCCGCGACGCAGCGCCTCAAGAGCCTGGGCGCGGCCATCACCATCGGGCACGCGGCGGCCAACATCGCCGGCGCCGACGTCGTGGTCGCCTCCGGCGCCGTGCCGCGCGACAACCCGGAGGTCGAGGCCGCGCTGGGCGCGCGCATCCCGCTGGTGGCGCGCGCTGAAATGCTCGCCGAACTCATGCGTTTCCGCTATTCGATCGCGGTCGCAGGCACCCACGGCAAGACCACCACCACGAGCCTGATCGCGAGCGTCCTGTCCGAGGGCGGCGAGGATCCAACCTTCGTCATCGGCGGACGCCTGAAGAGCGCCGCCAGCAACGCGCGCCTGGGCGCCGGGCGCTATCTGGTGGCGGAAGCCGATGAGAGCGACGCCTCGTTCACGCACCTGCAGCCGCTCATGGCGGTGGTCACCAACATCGACAATGACCACCTCAGTACGCACCGCGGGGACTTCGGGCTGCTGAAGCAGAGCTTCGTCGATTTTCTGCACAACCTGCCGTTCTATGGACTGGCGGTGCTGTGCCTGGACGACGAGCACGTACGCAGCATCGTCGGGGAACTCGGCCGGCCGGTGCTGTCCTACGGCCTGGACGCGGGCGCCGACGTGCACGGCGGCAACATTCGCCATGCGGGACTGCAGACCCACTTCGAGGTCAGGCGCCGCGGCGCCGGGGTGCTCGCGGTAACCTTGAACCTGCCGGGCACCCACAACGTGCGCAATGCGCTCGCGGCGATCGCGGTGGCGAGCGAACTTGGCATCGAGGACGCCGCCATCCAGCGCGCGCTCGCCGCCTTCCCGGGCATCGAGCGGCGCCTGCAGCACATAGCCGACGTCGTCACCGCCGTGGGCACGATCAGCATCATCGATGACTACGGCCACCATCCGACCGAGGTCGCCGCGACACTGGAAGCGGTGCGCCACGGCTACCCCGGCCGCCGCGTGCTGCTCGCGTTCCAGCCGCACCGTTTCACGCGCACCCGCGACCTCATCGATGACTTCGGCAAGGCGCTCTCCAGCGCCGACGTGTTGCTGGTGACCGAGATCTACGCCGCAGGTGAGGCGCCCATCGCCGGCGCCGACGGCCGTGCCATCTGCCGCGCCGTGCGCGGCCGCGGCCAGCTCGAGCCGCTGTTTGTGGAAAAGGTGGAGGAGCTGGCGGCGGCGCTCAAGGACGTGATCAAGGACGGCGATGTCCTCATCGCCATGGGCGCGGGCAACATCAGCGCGGTCGCGCACACCCTGGCCGCGGATCTTCCCGCGCTGTTGCCGCCGGGGAGGGCGCCATGAACGTGGCCCTCGCTCCGGAGTATTCCGCCCGCGTGCGGCGCGCCGAGCCCTTGAGCCGGCACACCTCCTGGCACGTGGGCGGGCCCGCGGAAGTGTTTTTCAACCCGCGCGACGTGGCGGATCTGGCCGCGTTCCTGCGGGCGCTCCCGGCCGGCACGCCGATCCAGTGGATTGGCCTTGGCAGCAACCTGCTGGTGCGCGACGGCGGGCTCCCCGGCGTCGTCATCAGTACCCACGGCACCCTCGATGCGCTCGCGCGCAAGAACCAGACCACGGTGCGCGCCGAGGCTGGCGTCGCCTGCGCGCGCATCGCCCGGCAATGCATCAAGTGGGGCCTCGGACCTGCGGAATTCTTTGCCGGCATCCCGGGCACGCTCGGCGGCGCGCTGGCGATGAACGCCGGCGCCTTCGGCGGGGAGACCTGGCGGCACGTCGCGAGCGTGCAGACCATCGACCGCGGCGGCCACACGCACCAGCGCGCGGCTTCCGAGTACCAGATCGCCTATCGGCAGGTGGTCGCGCCGGCGCCCGAGGAATGGTTCATCGCCGCGGAGCTTGCCTTCGAGCAGCGCCCCGGCGCGCACGCGGATGAAGTGCGCGCGCTCCTGGCGCAGCGCCGGGCATCGCAGCCGATCGGCGAGTGGAGCTGCGGCTCGGTGTTCACCAACCCGCCGGGCGATCACGCCGCGCGGCTCATCGAGGCCGCGGGACTGAAGGGTTTTCGCATCGGCGATGCGTCGGTATCGCGCAAGCACGCGAATTTCATCATCAACCACGGTCAGGCGAGCGCGCATGACCTGGAGAGCCTGATCGGACACGTGCGCGAAACCGTCGCGCGTGTGCACGGCGTGGCGCTGCACCCGGAAGTACGCATAGTGGGAGAGCCTTGAAGTGCGCCTGACTTACGACCCGGCAGCGTTGCGCCGCGTGACGGATGCGCGCGAGTTCGGTCGCGTCGCGGTGCTCTACGGCGGCGACTCGAGCGAGCGGGAGATTTCGCTCCTGTCGGGCAACGCCGTGCTCGAGGGCCTCAGGCGCCGCGGCGTGGACGCGCACCCCTTCGATCCGCGCGATGCGGAGCTGGCAACGCTGACAGCTGCGGGCTTCGAGCGTGTGTGGATTGCGCTGCACGGGCCGGGTGGCGAGGACGGCACCCTGCAGGGCGCCCTTGAATACCTGGGCATGCCCTACACCGGCAGCGGCGTGATGGGCTCGGCAATCGGCATGGATAAGCTGCGCACCAAGCGCTTAAGCCTCGCCGCCGGTGTCCCCACCCCGGACTTCGTGGTGCTGCGCGGCGCAGCGGACTTCGATGCGGCGCTGCAACGGCTGAAGTTGCCGCTGATCATCAAGCCTGCGAGCCAGGGATCGAGCGTCGGCATGACCAAGGTCGAGCGCGCGGCGGATCTGCCCGCGGCCTACGCAGCGGCGGCCCAGTTCGAGACGCTGGTGTTCGCGGAACCCTGGATTACCGGCAAGGAATACACGGTGGCGATCCTGGCAGATAGCGCGCTGCCGTCGATCCGCATTGAGACGCCGAAGACCTTCTACGACTACGAAGCGAAATACTTCCGCGACGACACGCGCTACTTCTGTCCCTCGGGCCTGGTGGCGAGCGTCGAGGAGCATCTCGCGCAACTCGCGCTCGCCGCCTTCGCGGCGTGCGGGGCATCCGGCTGGGGACGCGCGGACTTCATGATGGATGCCGCCGGCCGGCCGCTGCTGCTGGAAATCAACACCGTTCCCGGCATGACCAGCCACAGCCTGGTGCCCATGGCGGCGCGCGCCATCGGCGTCGACTTCGATGAACTGGTGTGGCGCGTACTCGAGACCAGCCTGGTCCGGCGTCCCACGCCGGGCACCACCGTGAAGGCCGTAAAGTGACCATGTTCGCGCGCACCAAAAAGAACCGCCGCAAGCAATCCGAGCGCAGGTTGCGGCTACCCAGCGTCAACTGGCGCGCACTCGGTGTCGGCGCAGCTGCGCTTGCCGTGGCGGGGATCGCGGCGCTGCTGGTGATGTGGGCGTTCAACCAGCCCATCGAGACGGTCGCCGTGGAGGGGCGCTTCCAGCGCGTGACGCCGGTGGACGTCGAGCGCGCGGTGAAAACCCAGGTGCACGGCGCGGGCCTCCTGTCGGTGGACCTCGCGGCCGTGCGCCGCGCGATCCACACACTGCCGTGGGTGGACGCGGTCAGCGTGCAGCGCGCCTGGCCGCGCGGACTGGACGTGCTGGTGGTCGAGCAGAGCGCCGCGGCCCGCTGGGGCGAGCGCGGGCTCCTCAATACGCGCGGCGAGCTGTTCGATACCGATGAGCGCCACATTCCCCCGGAGCTGGCGCAGCTCTCCGGTCCCAGCGGCAAGGAGTCGCAGGTGGCGCAGCGCTACCTGGCCGCGCAGGGCCGCCTGCTGCAGGCGGGGCTGCGCTGCACCGCCATGCGCCTGGATGCGCGCGGCGCCTGGGAATTTGATCTCGCCAACGGTGTCACCGTGCGCTTAGGCAGGCGCCAGGTCGATGAGCGCTTCGAGAAATTCATGACAGCCGCACTGAAGCTCGTCACCCAGCGCGGCGAGGACATCGCCTACGTGGATATGCGTTACACGAACGGATTTGCCATCGGCTGGCGCGGCAACGCCGGCCACAGTGCCGCGAGTGGGGCACACAATGCTTAAGCGCTCGGAACGAAATCTCATCGTCGGCCTGGACATCGGCACCTCCAAGGTCGTGGCGCTGGTGGGGGAGATCGGCGCCGACGGTTCGATCGAGCTGTTGGGTCTCGGGTCGCAGCCCTCGCGGGGACTGAAGAAAGGCGTCGTGGTCAACATCGAGTCCACGGTGCAGTCCATCCAGCGCGCGGTGGAGGAGGCCGAGCTCATGGCCGGCTGTGAGATCCACTCGGTGTTCGCCGGCATCGCCGGCAGCCATGTGCGCAGCCTCAACTCGCACGGCGTGGTCGGCGTGCGCGACAAAGAGGTCTCCCAGGGCGACGTCGACCACGTCATCGACGCGGCCAAGGCGGTGGCCATCCCCGCGGACCAGAAAATACTCCACGTTCTGCCGCAGGAATTCATCGTCGACGGCCAGGAGGGCATCCGCGACCCGATCGGCATGTCCGGCGTGCGCCTCGAGGCCAAGGTGCACATCGTCACCGGCGCCGACAGCGCCGCGCAGAACATCGAGAAGTGCATCCAGCGCTGCGGACTGGAAGTCGACGACGTGGTGCTCGAGCAGCTCGCCTCGAGCTTCGCGGTGCTCACCGAGGACGAAAAGGAGCTGGGCGTGTGCCTGGTCGACATCGGCGGCGGCACCACGGATCTGGCGGTATTCGCCAACGGCGCCATCCGCCACACCGCCGTCATCCCGATCGCCGGCGACCAGGTCACCAACGACATCGCCGTGTCCATGCGCACGCCCACCCAGTACGCGGAGGACATCAAGATCCGCTACGCCTGCGCGCTGTCGCAGCTCGCCAACCCCGACGAGAGCATCGAGGTGCCGAGCGTCGGTGAGCGGCCGGCGCGGCGCCTGGCGCGCCAGACACTCGCCGAGATCGTCGAGCCGCGCTACGAGGAGCTCTTTGGCCTGGTGCGCGAGGAGCTGCGGCGCAGCGGCTTCGAGGAAGTCATCGCCGCCGGCATCGTGCTCACCGGCGGCAGCGCCAAGATGGAGGGCGCGATCGAACTCGCCGAGGAAGTCTTCCACGTGCCGGTGCGCTTAGGGGTACCGCAGGCCGTGCATGGCCTGTCCGACGTGGTGCGCAACCCGATCTATTCCACTGGCGTGGGGCTCTTGCTCTACGCACGTGACAACGCCTTGCCCGCACGTCGCGGGCGCTCGCTGGGAGGGAACGCGAAATCGGCGCTCGACCGTATGCGTTCCTGGTTCCAGGGCAACTTTTGAAGCTGACAGAGCAAATTGAAGACCGATGCAACCAACCACTTGTTTTTTTGTGTAAGGAGCGAGAGCCATGTTTGAACTGATGGATGCGTACAGCCAGAGCGCTGTCATCAAGGTGATCGGCGTAGGCGGGGGCGGCGGTAACGCCGTGGCGCACATGGTCCAGGCCGGCATCGACGGCGTGGAATTCATGTGTGTCAACACCGACTCGCAGGCGCTGAAGCACGCCAAGGTGAAGACGGCGCTGCAGATCGGTTGCAACATCACCAAGGGCCTGGGCGCCGGCGCTGATCCGGAAGTCGGCCGGCAGGCGGCGATGGAGGACCGGGACCGCATCGTCGAGCTCGTCGAGGGCTGCGACATGCTGTTCATCACGGCCGGGATGGGTGGCGGTACCGGCACCGGCGCCGCTCCGGTCGTGGCGCAGGTGGCGAAGGAGCTCGGTATCCTCACCGTCGCCGTCGTGACCCGCCCCTTTGAAATGGAGGGCAATAAGCGCTGCTGGGTGGCCGACCACGGGCTGGCGGAGCTGACCAAGTACTGCGACTCGCTCATTACAATTCCTAACCAGAAGCTGTTGACCGTGTTGGGACCGCAGACCACGCTCCTCGATGCATTCAAGGCGGCCAACCAGGTGCTGCAGGGCGCGGTGCAGGGCATCGCCGAGCTCATCACGCGTCCCGGCCTCATCAATGTTGATTTCGCCGACGTACGCACCGTGATGGCTGAGACCGGCATGGCGATGATGGGATCGGGCGCGGCGAGCGGCGAAGGCCGGGCACGCGCGGCGGCGGAAGCCGCGGTTTCCTCGCCGCTGCTGGAAGACATCAACCTGGCCGGCGCCCACGGCATCCTGGTGAACGTCACGGCCGGCATGGACCTCTCGATCGGGGAGTTCCAGGAGGTCGGGCAGATCGTGAAGCAGTTCGCCTCCGAGGACGCCACCGTGGTCGTTGGAACTGTCATCGATCCGGAGCTCACCAACCAGGTGCGCGTAACCGTGGTGGCGACCGGTCTCGGCCGGCCGGCCGCTGCTGCCCGCACCCCGCAGGGCCAGCTGCGCGAGCGTGACGGCCTGCCGGCGCGTGACTCGCGCGAGCTGCGCGGGGAGCCGTCCATGCGGGTGGTGAGCCGCAGGGCGCCGCTGTCGAGCAGCGACTATGCGGCGCTCGACAAGCCCACGGTGCAACGTCACCGTGCCGTGGGCGATGGTCTGCGGCCGGAGGCGGATGCCGAGGATGTGCTGGATATCCCGGCGTTCCTGCGGCGTCAGGCCGATTGATGTGATACGGTAGCGCGCCTTGCCTTAAGCACAAGGCGCGCTGTCATCTGCGCACCGCAGCGCCTGCGAACGGTAGGGCAAGAATCAACGGTATGGTCGGCCAACGCACGCTCAAGAACTCAATTCGCGCCACCGGCGTCGGCCTGCATACCGGCAAGAAAGTGCTCATGACGCTGCGGCCCGCGGCACCGGATCAGGGCATTGTGTTTCGCCGCACCGACACGGCGAACCCGGTGGACATCCGCGCGCATGCCGAGAACGTCGGCGACACCATGCTCGGCACCACCCTCGGCAAGGGCGAGTCGCGCGTCTCCACCGTCGAGCACCTGCTGTCGGCGTTCGCGGGCCTCGGCATCGACAACGCCATCGTGGAGTTGTCGGCGGCCGAGGTGCCGATCATGGACGGCAGCGCCGGTCCCTTCGTGTTCCTGCTGCAGTCGGCGGGCATCGAGGAGCAGGCGATACCGAAGCGCTTCATTCGCGTGAAGAAGCGCTTGCGCGTCGAGGACGGCGACAAGTGGGCGCAGTTCGATCCCTTCGATGGCTTCAAGGTCAACTTCGAGATCGAGTTCAACCACCCGATCTTCAAGCGCCGTTCGCAGCGCGCCTCGATGGATTTCTCCACCACCTCCTTCCTCAAGGAGGTGAGTCGGGCGCGCACCTTCGGCTTCATGCGGGATCTTGAGACGCTGCGCTCCCGCAACCTGGCGCTCGGCGGCAGTCTCGACAACGCCATCGTGCTCGATGAGTTTCGCGTCCTGAACGAGGACGGCCTGCGCTACGAGGACGAATTCGTCAAACACAAGATCCTCGACGCCATCGGCGATTTGTACCTGCTCGGGCACAGCCTGATCGGCGAGTTCAGCGGCCACAAATCCGGCCACGCCCTGAACAATAAGCTGCTGCGCACGCTGCTCGCCGACACGTCGGCCTGGGAAGAAGTCGTATTCGAGCGCTACGCGGATGCGCCGATTTCCTATACCGAGGCGCCGGCGCTGCATCCCCCCGGGGGCTGACGAAGCTGATGTCCGCGAAAATCGCTTGCGATTTTCGCCAATGGACTAGCGGGGCAGCACCCGCACTTCGATATTCGTGAGCGCAGGGTCCGCTGCGCGCAGCTGCGATTCGAGCGCGAGAATCGCGTAGCGAAGGCGTGCGGACCAGGCGGCCGATTCGGCAAAAACCACGAGGATTCCCCGCTGTTCGCTCACCCCCGAGATGCGTGCGTGGATTTCGGCGGGCAGGTGCTGCGACAGCCACTCGAGCCAGTAGTTCTGGCGGCTCACCTGTTCTGTGACACGCGTCAAACCCGGGACCACCCGCGCCAGCAGGTCCTTTACAGAATGAGTCGCGGTGGGCTGCGGGCGTGCCCGGCTCCTCATTAGGGGTTTCCCTCGCTTGTTTCGTGACATTTTCTTGTGCATATTGAAATGGCTGCATTTGGGCAAACCCGCTGAAAGGCGGGGACGCAAAGCCACCGGTCTAAAGCGAGGAGCCATGACAGCGGGGTCGCCAGCATGGTACAAGCTTATTCAAGCAAAACAGGGCGCTTCACGCCCGGGCATGACCGTTTGGGTCTCGTGCCCACCGGGGTACTAAGAGAGTCGCACGGCATGGCATGAACGTCATTTTCCTTTCCAGACGTGAGGGTAAGGCGCGCCAGCTGAATCTGGGCCGCCCGCTTACGTTAAGTCTCATCGCGGGGCTTACGCTCGTCGTGCTGGGCAGTGCCTTTGCGCTCGGGCTGCAGTGGGGCCGCGGTGCGCCCGCCAGGGCAGCGCTCGGCGAGGCTACGCGCTTCGGGAGCCTCCTGGCTGACCAGAAGGGGCAGATCGCGGAGCTGAAACAGCAGTTGCAGCTGCGCGTCGACGCCATGGCGATGCGCCTGGGCGAAGTGAACGCGCACGTCATCCGCCTCGATGCGCTCGGCAAGCGGCTCACCGAAATGGCGGATATCGACAGCCGCGAATTCAATTTCGACCGCGATCCGCCGAGCGGCGGGCCGGAGGCTGACGGCGAAGGCGTCAGCGCGCAGATTCCGGACCTGACCCTCATGCTGCGCCAGCTTGAGCAGCGCGTGGACCTGCGCGAGTCGCAGTTATCGGCACTCGAGAACGTCATTCTCGCGCGCGAGCTGAAAGAGCAGATTCACCCGGAAGGCCGTCCGGTTGCGAGCGGCTTTATATCCTCCTACTTCGGTGAGCGTTCGGACCCCTTCGACGGGCGCGAGGCGTTCCACAAGGGCGTGGATTTTGCAGGCGCCGCCGGCTCCAGGATCGTCGCCGTCGCCGCCGGCGTCGTCACCTGGGCGGGCGAGCGCTCCGGTTTTGGCAAACTCATCGAGATCAATCACGGCGACGGTTACGTCACTCGTTACGCCCACAACCAGAAGACCCTGGTCAGCGTCGGGGAGACCGTCAAGCGCGGTGAGCCGGTCGCGCTCATGGGATCCACCGGCCGCTCGACCGGCCCGCACGTGCACTTCGAAGTGCTGCACAACGGCCGCCAGGTCGATCCCCTGTCCTACATCGGACACTGACCGCACCCGCGTCTGAAGTTCCCGCGACCCTTGAAATCAGGGCGCCCCGAACCAATTGGGCGCTGATCACGTCTATCTCGTACAATACGCCGCTTCGTGACCCGAGGGGCAACCTAAGTGCTTGTCGGGACTGACTTTTTTACCCGCAGAGTACCGCTTGCGCCAACTCCTCACCCGCGTTTTTGGCAGCCGCAACGAGCGTATCGTGCGCGGCTACGGCCGCTCCGTGCGCGAAGCCAACCAGTTCGAGCAGCAGACCAGGAACTTAAGCGACGAGGCGCTGCGCGCCAAGACTGATGAGTTCCGGCAGCGCCTGAAAGAGGGCGCGACGCTCGACGACCTGCTGTCCGAGGCGTTTGCGGTGGTGCGCGAGGCCGCGCAACGCACGCTGAAAATGCGCCACTTCGACGTGCAGCTCATCGGCGGCATGACCCTGCACAGGGGCATGATCGCGGAGATGCGCACCGGCGAGGGCAAGACGCTGGTGTCGACGCTGCCGGCGTACCTGAACGCCCTCTCCGGCGAGGGCGTGCACATCGTGACTGTGAATGAGTACCTCGCGCAGCGCGATGCGGACTGGATGGGGCCGGTGCATCGCTTCCTCGGGCTCACCGTGGGCGTCATCAAGAACGCACAGAGCCAGCCGGAAAAGCGCGCCGCCTACGCCTGCGACATCACCTACGGCACCAACAACGAATTCGGCTTCGACTACCTGCGCGACAATCTCGCCTTCCACCTCGATGACCGGGTGCAGCGCTCATTGAGCTTCGCGATCGTCGACGAGGTGGATTCGATCCTCATCGATGAGGCGCGCACGCCGCTGATCATTTCCGGTCCGGCCGAGGAGAGCACCGAGCTGTACCTGCGCATCAATGACCTGGTACCGCGCCTGACGCGCCAACAGGCAGAGGACGGGCCGGGGGATTTCTCGGTCGAGGAAAAGACCAAGCAGGTGCATATCACCGAGGCCGGCCACGAGCACGTCGAGCAGCTCATGCTGCAGGCGGGCGCGCTCAAGGAAGGCGAGAGCCTCTACGATCCGGCGAATATCCGCCTGATGCACCACCTGAACGCCGCGCTGCGTGCGCACGCGCTCTATAAGCGCGACGTCGAATACATCGTGCGCGGGGGCGAGGTCATCATCGTCGATGAATTCACCGGCCGCACCATGCCGGGGCGCCGCTGGTCCGACGGCCTGCACCAGGCGGTGGAGGCGAAGGAGGGGGTGCGGGTGCGCGAGGAGAACCAGACGGTCGCCTCGATCACCTTCCAGAACTACTTCCGCCTCTACAAGAAGCTTTCCGGCATGACCGGCACCGCCGACACCGAGGCGCCGGAATTCCTGCAGATCTATGGGCTCGAAGTGGTGGTGATCCCCACCCACCGGCCCATGATCCGCAAGGACAACCCGGACTTCGTGTATCTGACGCAGAGCGACAAGTTCAAGGCGATCATCGAAGACATCCGCGATTGCGTGCAGCGCGAGCAGCCGGTGCTGGTCGGCACTACCTCGATCGAGACCTCCGAATACCTCTCGGGCCTCTTGCACAAGCAGGACGTCGTGCACGAGGTGCTCAACGCCAAGCAGCACGAGCGCGAAGCGCACATCGTGGCGCAGGCGGGCCGGCCGGCGGCGGTGACCATCGCCACCAACATGGCCGGCCGTGGCACCGACATCGTGCTCGGCGGCAACCTCGAGGTCGAGCTCGCGGGCGCCGGCGAGATCGATGACCCCGCCCGTGAAGGGCTGCGCGCCGCCTGGCAGGCGCGCCACAACACGGTGCTCGCGGCGGGCGGGCTGCACATCATCGGCACCGAGCGCCACGAGTCGCGCCGCATCGACAACCAGCTGCGCGGCCGCTCCGGACGCCAGGGCGATCCGGGTTCGAGCCGCTTCTACCTGTCGATGGAAGACAACCTGATGCGCATCTTCGGCGACCCGGTGCGCACGCAGCGTCTGCTGAAAATGGCCGGCATGCGCGAGGGCGAGGTGATCGAGAGCGGCATGCTGACGCGCCAGATCGAGAAGGCGCAGCGCAAGGTCGAGTCGCACAACTTCGATATCCGCAAGAACCTCCTGACCTTCGATGACGTGCAGAACGATCAGCGCAAGGTCGTTTACAGCCAGCGCACGGAGATCATGGGGACGCCCGACCTCTCCGCCGCCATCCGCGGCATCACCGCCGATTCGGTCGAGACGCTCATCGATCTGTACCTGCCGAAGCAGGCCGCGGCAGGGGACTGGGACCTCGAGGGGCTCGCGCAGGCGATGCACCGCGACTTCGACACGCGCGTGGATCCGAAGGCCTGGCTAGAAAAAGAGCCGCAGCTCGAGGAGCAGGCCCTGCGCGAGCGCGTGGTGCGGGCCGTGGATGAGGCCTACGCGGACAAAGAGGCGCGGTTCGGCGCCCCCGTCATGCGCCACATCGAAAAGCAGGCGATGCTGCAGAAGCTCGACCAGCACTGGCGTGAGCACCTCGCCGGAATGGACTACCTGAAGCAGGGCATCCACCTGCGCGGCTACGCGCAGAAGGACCCGAAGTTTGAGTTCAAGCGCGAAGCCTTCGAGATGTTTGCCGCCATGCTCGAGCGCATCAAGTTCGAAACCTCCTCATGGATCGCGCACGTGCAGGTGCGCACCCAGGAGGAAATCGATCGCGAGGAAGAGGAGCGGCGCGCACGGCTGATGCGCGCGCTGCAGGCGCAGCACGCCGAAGCCGGTTCGCTGCTCACCGGCGCCGGCGCGGCAGAGTCCGGCGCGGCAGCCGCTGGCGCCCTGGGCGCGCCCGGAGCACCCGCCGCCGCGCGTGGGACTGGCCTGCCCCCGGCACCGGAAATCGCGGGGACCTTCGTGCGCGCCGAAAGGAAGGTCGGGCGCAACGAGCCGTGCCCGTGCGGATCGGGCAAGAAGTACAAGCACTGCCACGGCACGCTCACCGGCGTGGAATAGCCTGCATACCCGGCCCTTTGACCTGGTGGTAGCGGCGGCGCTCTACGACCAAGCGGGCCGGGTACTCATCGCCCAGCGCCCGCCGGGCAGGCACATGGCCGGGCGCTGGGAGTTTCCCGGTGGCAAGGTGGGACGCAACGAAACCGAATCCGCAGCGCTGGCGCGCGAGCTGCGCGAGGAGCTCGGTGTGGACGTCACCGCGGCCCGGCCCTTCATGCGCCTGACCCATTCTTATGATGAGCGCGACGTCGAGCTGTCGTTGTGGATCATCGAGCAATTTACCGGCACCCCGGCAGCCCTGGATGCGCAGCAGCTGAAGTGGGTGGTGCCGGCACAGCTCCCCGCCGAAGACATTCTCGAGGCCGACCAGCCCTTCGTCGCGGAGCTCATCGATCTGCCCGCGCCGCTGTGAACGGCGCCGGCGCGCACCGCGTGTACAATTCTCATCGACAAATAAGAGGCAGGCTCTTCCATGGCAGCGCAGAACGATCTTCCTGAAGTCGAACTCGATCCGAAAGACCTGTACCGCGAGGACGTCTTCACCGACCGGCGCGCCGGCAGCATCCGCCGCCTGACGCCGGTCACGGCCGACGGCTCCGCCGACGCCAGCCGCGAGGTGCTCTTTTCCGGGCAGACGCAGCTGCTGACACCCGCGGGCGTGCTGCCGCTCGGCTTCGAGATCGAGGCGCAGACACTCGCCGAGGCGGTAGAGAAATTCCCGGATGGCGTGCGGGTGGCGCTCGCGCAGGCGATCGACGAAGCGCGCGAGATGCGCCGCGAGGCCGCCTCGCGCATCGTCGTTCCTGAGGTCGGCGCCGGCGTGGGACCGGGCCCCGGCAGCGCCGGCGGTGGCGGCAAGATCAAATTTCCTTAGACTATGGGCGAAAATCGCAGGAAGCGATTTTCGCGGACATCAGCTTCGTTTCCGCCGGCAAAAGGCGTGGCTTTTGCCGGCTGCGCTTAAGGAGCTTCCGGCCATGCCCCGTCTTGTGACCGCAACGTGGATTCTCATCGGGAGTACGGCGCTGCTGGCCGCGTGCGCGGGCACGGTGCTGGGTAACCGCGAGCCGGCGAGCGGCAGCGGCCCGGGCGGCAAGCCCATGCGCACCGTGACCGAATCCGCGATCGGCATGCCGGCGGTGGCATCGGCTCCCATCTACCCGGTGACGGCGCGCGTCGGGGTGTCGGACAACTATTTCGGCACCCGCGTCGAGGATCCCTATCGCTGGCTCGAGGACCTGGACTCACCGGCGGTGCACGACTGGGTGACGGCGCAGAACGCGCTGTCGCAAGCGCGGCTCGCAGCGCTGCCGCAGCGTGCGTGGCTGCAGGCGCGCCTCACGCAGCTGTGGAACTACGAGCGCTACGACCTGCCGGTGGCCCGCGGCGGCCGGTATTTCTACCTGCACAACGACGGTGAGCAGAACCAGGGCGTGCTGCAGGTCTCGGAGCGCCTCGATTCCCCCGGTCGCGTGCTGTTTGATCCGAATACGGTCCGCGAAGACGCGACCGTGTCGCTGTCGGAATTTACCCCGGACGAGCAGGGCAACGTGGTCGCCTACGCGCTGTCGGACGGCGGCAGCGACTGGCAGGTGTGGCGGTTCCGGCGCGTCGCGGACACGCAGGATCTGCCCGACGTGCTGCGCTTCACCAAGTTCTGGGGCGTGTCCTGGGCGCGTGACGGATCGGGCGTTTACTACAGCCGCTACCCGGCGCTGCCCAACGGCAAGGGCGACGACGCGGCCCGCCCGGCCATCTACTTTCACCGGCTCGGCAGCACGCAGGACGAGGATCAGCTCATCTACGCCATGAGCGACCGCACGACCCGCATTCCCTCCGCACGAGTGACCGATGACGGACACTACCTCGTCATTACCCAGGTGGAAGGTTACGAGCACAACGGCGTCGCGCTTCTCGACCTGCGCCGCAGGGAGGCGAAAGCCCGGCCGTTGTTTGCGGCCTGGGATGCGCTCTACAGCTTCATCGGCGCGCACGGCGATGAGCTTTTCTTCCAGACCACGAAGGATGCACCGCTCGGCCGCGTGATCGCCGTGGATGCGCTCGAACCGCGCTCCGAAGCACGCACCGTCGTGCCCGAGGGCGGCACCGCCCTGCAGGAAGCGAGCTACGTGGGCGGCCGGGTCATCGCCAAGTACGTCGAGGACGCGCACGGCGTAGCGCGGGTATACGAGCGCAACGGGCGCCCGCTCGGCATCGTGCCGCTGCCGGGCCTCGGCGGCATCGAGGGGTTTTACGGCCGGGGCACCCAGGCCGAGACCTTCTTCTCCTATACGGATTTCCTCACGCCGCGCAAGATCTACCGCTTCGACGTGGCGGCAACCCAGGCCACGCTGTGGCGCGAGCCGAGCATCCCCACCCTGAGCGCGCAATTCGTCACCGAGCAGGTGTTCGTGACCAGCAAGGACGGGACGCGCGTGCCGATGTACATCACGCATCGGCGCGACATGCCGAAGGACGGCAACCAGCCGTTCCTGCTCTATGGGTATGGCGGCTTCGACATCTCCCTCACGCCTG
Organism: uncultured Gammaproteobacteria bacterium; assembly: GCA_963793895.1. Classification (GTDB taxonomy): domain Bacteria; phylum Pseudomonadota; class Gammaproteobacteria; order Steroidobacterales; family Steroidobacteraceae; genus 13-2-20CM-66-19. The sequence continues at coordinate 1,059,028 of CAWCBV010000002.1, read as the reverse complement.
CCTACCGGCCCGCGGTACAGGCGTGGCTCGAGATGGGCGGCGCGTACGCGGAAACCAACCTGCGCGGTGGTGGTGAGTACGGCGAGACCTGGCACAAGGCCGGCACGCTCACGCAAAAGCAACACGTGTTCGATGACTTCATCGCCGCGGCGGAATACCTCGTCCGGGAGCACTACACCCGGCCGGCGAAACTGGGGATTCACGGGCGCAGCAACGGCGGCCTCCTGGTCGGTGCGGTGCTCGTGCAACGCCCGGAGCTGTTCGGCGCGGCGCTGCCGGCGGTGGGCGTGCTCGACATGCTGCGCTACCAGACCGCCAACGCCAACGCGCGGCAATGGTCCTCCGACTACGGCCTGTCGGAAGACCCGGAGCAGTTCAAGGCGCTGTACGCCTACTCACCGGTGCAGAACGTAAAGAAAGGCGTGTGCTATCCGCCGACGCTCGTGACCACTGCGGATCACGACGATCGCGTCGTGCCCTGGCACAGTTACAAGTTCGCAGCGAGCCTGCAGGCGGCGCAGATCTGTCCGAATCCCATTCTCATCCGCGTCGAGACCCGTGCCGGCCACGGCGCCGGCAAGCCGGTGTGGATGCAGGTGGATGACTACGCCGACCAGTGGGCGTTTCTGGCGCGCTGGTTAGGGATGAGCGCTCCGGCGGGATAAAGCCGTCGGCGGCGAGCGCGCGCCGCGGCTCAATCGGGTTTGAGGATTGCCTTGATCTTCAGGCTGGCCGGGTCGAACACCGCGACCACACGCCGCACGCCGTCGTCTGCCCACATGATGAGCGTGTTGGGTTGATCCGGTGCGAGACCCTGTGCCGACATGCGTTTCGTGAGCGAGGTCTTCTGGGCCGGGTTCAGGTGTTTGCTGTCTTCGAGCCGCGCAAGTTGACCCCGTAACCTCGGCAAGCCTTCTTCCCACGGCCTGAAGTAGCGCGGCATGTCGATGACATCCTTGCCGCCGCCGAGGACCGCAGAGTTCACGATCCTCGCCGCTTCTTCCGGGTTGTCCGGCAGCTTCGCCCACACCCAGCGCGGCAGGCTGTACCAGTGCGGCGCGAGGCCCGGATTCTCGCGTCGCGCCAGTTCGATCTCCGCGCGATCCAGATCCGACGCCTGCACCATCTCCAGGCGATCCGCCGAGAACGTGTAATACAGGGGGCGTCCCTGCCACAGCGTCGCCGCGCCGTAGATGAGCGCCGCGATCTGAACCGTGACGATGATCGCGATGTCGCGCGCGAGCTCGCGTCGGGGTTTGTGCGGATTGGCGATGATCAGCGTCAGGGTGGGGCCCAGCGCGAGGTCGACGACACCCACGATGAGCAGCACGTGCAGCACACCCGTGAGATACCAGCCCGGCCAGCGATACCAGCCCAGATACAATCCGCCGAGGATCAGGGTCAGCGCACAGGCACTGCCCGCGAGGTGCAGGCCAAAGGCCGTGAAGCGGAATCTCATGGTCTTTACGTGGAATCTTTCGGTGGTTGTTCCTCGGGTGCACTGCCTTGCTGCGCCGCCGCGGAGTCGTCGGGGACGGCGCGCTGCTCCGTCAGCCAGGCACCCAGGTCGACCAGCCGACAGCGCTCACTGCAGAACGGGCGAAACGGTGCGGTCGTCCAGTTAAGTTCGCGCCGGCACGTCGGACACTTAACGCGAGCGGGACTCATCGGGACGCACCCAAAGGCGGTGACCCTAGGCGCAGCAGCTCAGCGTGAAGGGGACATCGGCCTGTGATTGGGTCGGCCGGGTCGCAAGCCCGTTCCAGGCGAGAAAGCGGATGCTGCAGCGGTGATGGCTGCCGCTGATTTCCGGATACAGACCCGCAGAGCCCGGCAGCGCGATGCGCAGCAGTTGCAGCGGATTGTCGCGCTCGAAGGTGATGGTGAAAGCCCCGCCCTTGGCGAGTTCCTGGCTGCGGCGGCCGTTCTGTCGCGTGAGCCACAGGAGTTCCGCGATCGCATCGCACAGCGGACGCAAGAGTCCGAGCCACTGATTGAAGGTGCGCATGCGGGCATCATCCGGCTGCGTGAGCCAGAAGTAATAGTCAGGCAGGTCGAACTCGCAGGTGCCGCCCGGGATGGCGCTGCGATGTTTGATGGCGCTCACGAACTCAGAATCGCGCAGCGGCTGCAGGAACGCGGAGCCTGCGGCCATCAGGTCGGCGCGCAGGCGCATGAGGTTCGACATCAGCGTCTTGAGCCGCTGTGTGTCGACGCCGGGATTCGCCTGGAACTCGTTGAGGGTCGCGAGCTGCCCCTCGAGTTCCTTCAGCACATCCGAACGCACATCGCCGCGGGTGCCGATGGCCAGAATGTCTATCAGGCTCGACATGGCCGCACGGCTGCCCCAGGGGCTCGCCATCTCGTTGTGGTAGAGCGCCTGGTTGTAGAGAAAATCCAGCCGCAGGAAGGTACGCATCCGCTCGTTCAGCGGCTGCTCGAAGATCAGCACCTGCGGATCGGCCTCGGGGGCGGTGGCAGCCGCGGATTCGGCAAGGGGTTCGATCATGAGCGTATTGTGCTTGACGCGCGCGCCGCCCGTAAACGGCGCAACTAGACCGGGTCGCGGGCGGCGAGCTCAAGATAGCGGGCGTGCAGCGCCGTCACCTGCGCACTTACGGCACTCATATCGGCATCGTTGGTGATGACGTCATCGGCGGCCTTCAGGCGTGTACTGCGCGAGACCTGTGCGTCGAGAATTGCCTGCGCCTGCTTGGGTGTCGAGCCGTCGCGCGCGCGCAGGCGGCGGATCTGCAGTGCCTCGTCGCAATCCACCACCAGTACGCGGTTGACCTGTGAGCCGAGGTGCTTTTCCACCAGGAGCGGAATGACCAGGATCTGGTATGGACCGCCCGCAGTCGCCGAGCGCGCTTCCAGTGCCGCGCCGATCGCGGGGTGCGTGAGCGCCTCCAGGTCTGCCCGGGCCTTGGGGTCGGAGAACACGATATCGCGTAGCGCCGGACGATCCAGATGCCCATCAGGGGTGAGAATCGACGGGCCGAAGCGCGCGACCAGACGCTCGAGCGGCGGCTGTCCGGGCTCGACGACGTCGCGGGCAATCTGGTCGCTGTCCAGGATCGGCACGCCCAGGGCGCCAAAGAACTTCGCCGCCGTTGATTTGCCGCTGGCGATGCCGCCCGTGAGTCCGACACGAAATACGCGCGCGCTCATGGGCGCAGGTAAGCCGCGATGACGCGCTGCCCGAACAAGAGCATCAGCCAGCCCGCGGCCGCGAGAAACGGACCAAAGGCGATCGGCGTGGAGCGATGCTGTTTCCTGATGGTCAGCATCGCGATGCCGGTGACGGCGCCCACGGCGGAGGCGATGAGAATGATCGGCAGCAGCATCTGCCAGCCGAGCCAGGCGCCGAGCGCCGCGAACAGCTTGAAGTCACCGTACCCCATGCCTTCCTTTCCGGTGAGGAGCCGGAACAGATGATAGACGCTCCACAGGCTCACGTAACCGGCTACTGCGCCGATGAGACTGGAACGCACGTCCACCGGCACCGGGGCTGCCGCCGACAATGGTACCCACAGGCTCGCGCATAGTCCCAGCCACAACAGCGGCAGCGTGAGACTGTCCGGCAGCAACTGATGGTCCACGTCGATGAAGGTCAGGGCGATGAGAAACCACGTGAGCACAAATCCGGCGAGTGCCGGCCAGCCAAACCCGAATTTCCAGGCCACGGCGGCTGTCAGGATTCCGGTGAGCGTTTCCACCAGGGGATAGCGCACGCTGATCGCCGTGCCGCAGTTCGCGCAGCGACCCTTCAGTAGCAGGTACGAAAGCACCGGCACATTCTGCAGCGCGCTGATCGGCGCCCGGCACTTGGGGCACACTGAGCGCGGCACGATGAGATCGAAGCGCGCCGCAGACACCGCCGGCACGGTCGCGGCGCCTGCGTCCGCACCCGCAAGATCGGCACACTGCTCGCGCCATTGCCGCTCGAGCATGATGGGCAAGCGATAAATCACGACGTTGAGAAAGCTGCCAACGATCAGGCCCAGCAGCGCGCAAACGCCGATAAAGAACGCCGGGGAAGAGGCCAGAAGTTCGATCACCGACGACATGGATGCCTTTCCAGCGCTAAAGAAAACGCCGCGCGAAGCGCGGCGCTTCCAGTCATTGGATCGGTGCGTCGGTTCGTCAGACCACCGAACCGAGCTTGAATATCGGCAGGTACATGGCGATTACCAGCCCACCCACCAGCACGCCCAGGATCACCATGATCATGGGCTCGAGCAGGCTCGACATCGCATCGACCGCGTTGTCGACCTCCGCCTCGTAGAAGGTGGCTACTTTGGCAGACATCTCGTCCAGCGAGCCGGATTCCTCGCCGACCGCGATCATCTGGTTAACCATGTTGGGGAACAGGCCGGTGTTCTCCATCGCGCGCTGCAAGCGCTGACCGGTGGACACCTCGTCGCGCATCGCGAGCACGCCCTTCTCGTAGAGGATGTTGCCGCAGGCGCCGGCGACGGATTCGAGCGCTTCCACCAGCGGCACGCCCGCGGAGAACATGGTTGACAGGGTGCGCGCATAACGCGCGATGGCCGCTTTCCTCATGATGGGGCCGATGACCGGCACTTTCAGAGTCAGCCGGTCCAGGAACTCGCGCATGGCCCGCGAACGCTTCTTGAAGTAGATGAATGCCCAGACCGCGCCGGCCAGCACCATGAGGAGGAACACCCCGTCGTGCTGCACGAAGCGCGAGATACCGATGACGAACTGCGTAAAGGCGGGCAGATCGGCGCCGAACCCTTTATAGAGGCTTTCGAACTCAGGAATCACGAACACCAGGAGTACCACGGTGACGATGACCGCGACCGCGAGTACCGCGGCCGGATAAAACAGCGCCTTCTTCACCTTCTTTTTCAGCGCCTCGGTCTTTTCCTTGTAGGTGGCGACCTTGTCGAGCAGTGATTCCAGCGCGCCAGCCTGCTCACCGGCCTGCACGAGATTCACGAACAGGTCATCGAAATACAGGGGATGCTTGCCGAGCGCCTCATGTAACGAGGTGCCCCCTTCGACGTCAACCTTGATGTCGAGGATCAGTTTTTGCATCGACGGCTTATCATTGCCACTGGCCACGATCTCGAACGCCTGCACCAGCGGTATGCCTGCAGCCAGCATGGTTGCCAGCTGGCGGCTGAAAATCGCGATATCGCCGGCGTTGACCTTGCCACCCTTGAGCCCCTGGCGCTGCCTGCGAACTCTCGAGAGCGCCACGCCCTGGCGGCGCAGTTCCGCGCGCAGCGTCGGTTCGTCGGGCGCCAGGCTCTTGCCCTTGATGCGCGCGCCGCGCTTGTCGCGACCCTCCCAGTCGAAGGGAATGTCGCGCTTGATTGCCTTGACTGAGGCGATTGCTGCTTGAGCCATGGGTTATTCCTGAGTCAATCAACTGTGATGCTGTTAACTTCCTGCAGACTCGTCAGCCCGTTTTTTACCTTCTCGAGCCCCGCCCGCCGCAAATCCCAGACCCCTTCCTTGGCAGCCTGCGCCGCGATTTCCACGGCGCTGCCGAGGGCGAGAATGATGCGGGCGATCGACTCGGTCACGGGCAGCACCTGGTAGATGCCGACGCGGCCTTTATAGCCGTCCGTGCACTGGGCACAGCCCTTGGGCGAGAAAATCTTAAAGCCGGTGGCCACGTCCATTTCCGTAAAGCCTTCCTTGAGCAGGGCCTCTTTGGGGATGTCCATCGGCTGCTTGCAATGGCTGCACAGCCGCCGCGCCAGGCGCTGCGCGATGATGAGGCTCACCGAGGTCGCAATCGCGTAGGGCTTCACACCCATGTCGATCATGCGGGTCAGGGTCGACGGGGCGTCATTGGTGTGCAGAGTGGATAGCACCAGGTGGCCCGTCTGGGCCGCCTTGATGGCGATCTCGGCCGTTTCGAGGTCGCGGATTTCGCCCACCATGATGACGTCCGGGTCCTGGCGCAGGAACGCGCGCATGGCGGCCGCGAAGGTCAGCCCCACTTTCGCGTTGACGTTCACCTGGTTTACGCCCGGAAGATTGATTTCCGCCGGATCCTCGGCGGTGGAGATGTTCGTGTCCTCGCGGTTGAGGATGTGCAGCCCGGTGTACAGCGACACCGTCTTACCGCTGCCGGTAGGTCCGGTCACGAGGATCATGCCTTGCGGCTTGGCCAGATACTTGTTGTACAGGTCCTTCTGGAAGGGTTCGTAACCCAGGGAGTCGATGCCGAGCGCCGCCTGCGCGGGATCCAGAATACGCAGCACGATTTTTTCGCCGAACAGTGTCGGGCAGGTGCTGACGCGAAAATCGATGGCGCGTGTCTTGGACAGCTTCATCTTGATGCGCCCGTCCTGCGGCACCCGACGCTCAGCGATATCCAGCCGCGACATGACCTTCAGGCGTGCGGACAGCTTCTGCGCCAGCTGCACCGGCGGCTGCGCGATCTCCTTCAGCACGCCGTCCATGCGCAGCCGGACGCGGTAGATCTTTTCGAACGGCTCGAAGTGAATGTCCGACGCACCCTTGCGAATGGCATCGAGCATGACCTTATTGACGAAGCGCACGATCGGCGCGTCTTCGACGTCGTCGCGGCTGATCTTGTCCTCGAGCTCGTCCTCACCGCCGCCGATTTCTAGAGATTCAAGATCGACGTCGTCGCCGCCCAGGTCCGACATCTGGGTGTCGACCTGCTCAATCGCCTTGTCGAGGGCCTTCTGCAGCTTGTCGTCTTCCACGACAACCGCTTCGATGTTGAGGCTGGTATGGAACTTGATCTCATCGAAGGCGGGGAGGTTGGTCGGGTCGGCTACCGCGAGAAACAGGCGCTTACCACGACGGAACAGCGGCAGCACGCGATGCTTGGCGAGCAACTTATCGCTCACCAGGCGCACGCACTCGAGGTCCGTGGTTGCCGAGTCAAGGTCGAACAGCGGCGCGCCGAACTCGTTGGACGCCGCCATGGCGATGTCACGCGCACTGGCAGCGCCGCTCGCCACCAGCTGCGTCACGATGTTGGTCTTGCGCTCGCGTGCCGCGTTCACGGCGTCCAGCATCGCGGCGTGTTCGACCACGCCGTCCTGCACCAGCCGCTGCGGCAGGCCACCGAAGCCCGCGCGCGAGGCGCTGAGCGCTAAAGAAACGTTGTCATTCATGGACTTATGGCAAGCAAAATAAGCCGAATAGTTCAGTTTACCTGAGAAGCTGCGACGCGCAATTGTCAAATCCCCGCGGATTCTGAAGGAGCGACGCCGCTCAGGCGGCGGGGTGCGCGTCACAATTGGATCAGGCGCCCAAAAAGAAAGCCCCGGCCTAGCGGCCGGGGCTCTGTCAGGCGTCAGCTCAGTAGTACTGACAGCAGTCGTTACTTGCACTGCGTCGGGGCGTACCGTGCCAGCACGGTGCCGGCAGTGACCGGCAGCCCTTCAGCCGTGGCGGTCGTGGTGGTCGCAGATCCGCAAGCCCAGTCGATGTTGCCGCGTCTGGCCGGTCGCGAGGGCGACCTTGTTGATGCTCGGGGTGAGCACGATCGTTGCGCCGGTGATCTGCGGCGTCGCCGCGCCATAGGTCACCGTGATGATGCCGGTGGCGGCACCGATCGTGATGGTCTGCACGTACTTCGTGGCGCGCGAACTCGGCGGCCCACTGGGCCGACGCGGTGCCCACACCCGCGATGTCGTTCGACTGGAATCCGTCGGCGACGGCTACTTCCGCTGACGCCGGCCAGGTTCAGACCTTCAGTCACCTTCGAACGCACCGTGTAGTCCTGGTACGCCGGGATCGCGATCGCGGCGAGAATGCCGATGATCGCGACCACGATCATCAATTCGATGAGGGTAAAACCCTTTTGCACAGACTTCATTGTAGGAACTCCTAAAAATTTTGGGTACAAACTCAAGCGGCGCAAAGGGCGCCCCGGCGGGAATCAAAGCAAGGCGCGTGCCAGGCGCCGCGACTCGTACTAAGTCATTGATTCTAAAGATAAAATAGGACCGTGAGCTGCGCAGGCCAATTTGACATTAGTTCTGTCGCAGACTGACGCCACCTGCTGGAACTGTGCGTCACAAAGTGACCCAAACCGTCACCTGCCGGGTCGCTGCGACTCCGCGAGCTACTCGATCCCGAGCTTCTTGATCCGGTAGCGCAGCGCCCGGAAGCTCATCCCCAGAAGCTTCGCGGCCGCCGTCTTGTTGTAGCGGGTCTTCTCCAGCGCCTTGATGATGGCCTCGCGCTCGATGCTCTCGAGCTGGCTGCCCAGCGCGCGCGCCGCCCTCGGCAGGGGATGGTCGCCAGCGGCGCGGCGACGCTCGCCGGATCCGCCGGAGCGCGGGCCCGCGCGCAGGCGGATGTGCTCGGGCGTGATGACGCCCGTCGTGCACAGGGTCAGTGCCCGCTCGAGCACGTTCTCGAGCTCGCGCACGTTGCCGGGGAAGGCGTAGGTCTCGAGCATGCGCAGCGCCTCGGGGGAGATCTCCGGCGCGGTCGGTGCTCGTGCGCCGCGCCAGGCGCTCGAGAATCGCCGCGGCGATCTCGGCGATGTCGCCGCTGCGCTCGCGCAGCGCCGGCACGCGCAGCTCGATGACGTTGATGCGATAGAAGAGGTCCTCGCGGAACAGGCCCTGCGCCACGAGATCCGCGAGATTCTTGTGGGTCGCGGAGAGGATGCGCACGTCGACGGTTTCCTCGCGCGCCTCGCCCACCGGGCGCACGGTCTTTTCCTGCACGACGCGCAGCAGTTTCACCTGCATGTGCAGCGGCAGGTCCGCCACTTCGTCGAGAAACAGCGTGCCGCCTTCGGCGCTCTGGATGAGGCCCTTCTTGTCCGCCACCGCGCCGGTGAAGCTGCCGCGCTTGTGGCCGAAGAGCTCGCTCTCCATGAGTTCGGTCGGAATGGCGCCGCAGTTGACGGCCACGAACGGCCCTTCGCGCCGCGCGCCGCTTTCGTGGATCATGCGCGCGACGAGTTCCTTGCCCGTGCCGGACTCGCCGCAGATGTGCACCGGCGCCTGGCTGCGCGCCACGCGCGCGATCATCTCCCGCAGCTGCTCCATGACCGCGGAGCTGCCGAGCAGGCGCGGACCGCGCAGCGTCGCCGCCGTCTGCTCGTCGATGGCGGAGCCGAGCTTGATGGCGCTGCCCACGAGCTTGCGCAGCACGCCCAGGTCCAGGGGCTTGGAAACGAAGTCGAAGGCGCCGAGTTTCAAGGCGCGCACGGCCGACTCGACGTTGCCGTGCGCCGTGATCACCGCCACCGGCAACGCGCTGCGGTTTTCCTGAATCCAGCCCACGAGGTCAAGTCCGTCGCCGTCGGGCAGACGCATATCGGTAAGGCACAGGTCGAAGCGCTCGGCCTTGAGGAGCTTGCGGGCGCCGGCCAGGCTGGCCGCCGTGCGGGTCTTCAGGTTCATGCGACTCAAGGTGAGACTCACGAGTTCGAGCAGGTCCGGCTCGTCGTCGACGACCAGCACGACTGGCTGCTCGCTACGGCTCACCGGCAGTCCCTGGTTCATCAAACCTCCCACCGGCGCGGATCTGCGAACACCAGTCTGAACACGCTGCCGCCACCCGCGCGCGGCTCGTAGAGGAGCGTGGCGCCGTTGCTTTGCGCGAGTTCGCGGGCGAGAAACAGGCCCAGCCCGGTGCCGCGTCCGCCGCTGTAAAACGGCTCGAAAATTCGCTCGGCGTGCTCCGGCGCAACCCCGGGACCGCGATCGGCGACCTCCAGGAACGGGCGCCCGTTGCCGCGCATGCGTCCGTAGCGTATCTCGACGCTCTGCTCGGGGTCGTCGCGCACCGCGTGTTTGAGTGCGTTCTCACACAAATTCCACAGGATCTGTCGCAGCTGGTCGGGATCGACGCGAACCTCGACGTCCTGCGCCGCACCGCTCACCATGATGCGCGCGCGCGGCCATTGCATGGTGGCGGCGAACTCCTCCTGAAACTCTTCGGTCCACGCGGGCAGCGGCAAGCGCTCGATCCGCGCCGCCTCCCGTCGCGCCAGACGCTGCACGTTGTCGATGATGCCGCTCACGCGCTCGGCATTGGTGCGGATGATCTGCGTCAGGCGGTGGTCATCCGGCCCGAGGTTCGGCGACTCGGCCAGCAGCTGTCCGGCGTGGCTCATGGCGCCGACGGGATTTCTGATCTCGTGGGCGATGCTGGCGCTCAGACGCCCGAGGGCGGCGAGCTTGGATTGCTGCACCTTCTCCTCAATTACGCTCGTGTCCTCGAGGAATATCAGCAGCGGCGCCGGCGCGCTGCCTCCCAGGGGGGCGAAGTGCGGGCGTATCAGGTGAGCGCCGTCGGCGGCGACGAAGGTCTGGTCCGCCGCGGGGATCGCGCTCGCCGCAGCGCCCTGACGCCAGGTCTCCAGCAGGTAAAGGAGCCGCGGCGAGGCCTCGCCCGATCAGAGCATCCGGATAGGCGCTCTTGTCGCCGAGCATTTGCGCCGCCGATTCGTTGATGAGCCGGATGCGATCGTGGTCGTCTATCACCAGGATGCTCTCGCGCAGGTGCTGCACGATGTACTGCGACAGCTGCGCCATGTTGGCGAGATCCACCTCCTGGCGGCGCACCAGCGCTTCGCTCTCCCGCAGGCGGTGGGCCACCGGCCAGGTCGCCAGTGCGACCACGAACAGGACTGTGCCGAAGAGTCCGGCCGTCACGTAGTCGCTCGCGGAGGTGCCTTCGGCAAACCCAACAAGACCTGCTGGACCAGCACCGCCAGCGCTGCGACCGCGGCTATCAGCAGCGCATCGCGGCGGTCGGCGAGCAAGGTCAGCGCCAGGACCGGCAGGAACAGCAGGATCCCCAGTCCGCTCGCGACCCCACCGGCGGCATAGAGTATGAAGCCGATCGCCAGCGCATCGACGCAGGCATTCACGAGCGCGACGATGCGCAGGCTCGACCACTCGAGCCTTCTGGCGATGATGAGCAGCAGCGCGGCCGTGAAGTAGGCGATACAGGCGCCGACGAACAGCTGCGGGCGGGCCGCTCCCAGGCCTCGTGCCGGGCCGCCGAGAGCCACGCATCGCAATCAGCACCAGCGGCACCAGCAGCCGATAGAGGTTGAGGAGCCCGATCACGCGCCAGGCGAGATCGCTCGGAGTCAGGGAGGCAACTGCGGGGCTGGCCGACGTCTGGGACAAGCGTGTTGGCGGGCCGAAAGGAAACTCAAGCGACTCTACCAGCTTCGCGCGTGGCCGGAACGGGAGCTGTATCGCAGGCCGCTGCGCGCTGGCCAGCCGCGGTCCTTTTCGCGCAGAATGCGCGCTCTTTACGCGCCACAGGCTTGAGGCGATGAACCTGCACGAGTACCAGGCGAAGGAAGTGTTCCGCAGCTACGGGATTCCCGTGCCGGCGGGCAAGGTAGCGGCGAGCGCCGAGGAAGCCGTGGCGGCCGCCCGGCGAGCTCGGCGGTGCCGTGTGGGTTGTGAAGGCACAGGTGCACGCCGGCGGACGCGGCAAGGCGGGCGGCGTGAAGCTCGCCCGCGACATGAATGCCGTACGCGCCGCGGCCACTGACATGCTCGGCAAGCGCCTCGTGACCCATCAGACCGATGCCCAGGGCCTGCCCGTCGAACGCGTGTACGTCGAATGCGGCTCCGACATTGCGCGCGAGATCTACCTGTCACTGACCCTCAACCGCGAGCGCGGCCGCATCGCGCTCATCGCCTCCGCGGCCGGCGGCATGGACATCGAGGAGGTCGCGCACAAGACCCCCGAGAAGATCCTCTCGGTCAACGTGCACCCCGCGGCCGGGCTGCAGGCCTACCAGGCGCGCGAGCTGGCGTTCGGCCTCGGCCTTCAGGGGACGCAGGTCGGGGAGTTCCTGGCGCTCGCCACGGCGCTCTACCGGCTCTACCTCGATAAGGACTTGAGTCTCGTCGAGGTCAACCCGCTGATCGTGACCAAGGCCGGCAAGCTCGTGGCGCTGGATGCCAAGATCAACGTGGATCCCAACGCGCTGTTCCGGCACCCGGAGCTGGCGCAGCTGCGGGATGCGAGCCAGGAAGATCCCATGGAGCGGCGCGCGGCCGAGCACGATCTCAACTACGTATCCCTCGACGGCAACATCGCCTGCATGGTGAACGGTGCGGGACTCGCCATGGCGACCATGGACCTGATCAAGCTGCACGGCGGGCAGCCGGCGAACTTCCTCGACGTCGGAGGTGGCGCGACCGCTGAGCGCGTCACGGCGGCATTCGAACTCATCCTCTCCAATCCGAAGGTGCGCGCCGTGCTGGTGAACATCTTCGGCGGCATCGTGCGCTGCGACCTCATCGCGGAAGGGATCATCAACGCCGTGCACGAAGGTCGGGGTGAAAGTACCGGTGGTCGCGCGCCTCGAGGGCACGAACGCGGAAGCTGCGCGCACCATGCTCGCGCAGAGCGGGCTCGCGATCACGCCCGCGACAGATCTGACGGACGCCGCCCGCAAGGTCGTCCGCTTGCCGCAAAGGGTAAGGCATGAGCATTCTGGTCAACGCGAAAACGCGGGTCATCTGCCAGGGGTTCACCGGCAAGCAGGGTACCTTTCACTCCGAGGCCGCGCTCGCCTACGGCACCAAACTCGTCGGCGGCGTGACTCCGGGGCGTGGCGGACAGAAGCACCTGGGACTGCCGGTGTTCGACACCGTCAAGGACGCCGTGCGCGACACCGGCGCCACCGCCAGCATGATCTACGTGCCGGCGGCGGCGGCGGCGGACTCGATTCTCGAGGCGGTTGACGCCGGCATTGAACTCGCGGTGTGCATCACCGAAGGCGTGCCGGTGAACGATATGGTGCGCGTGAAATCGGTGCTGGCGACGGCCGCGACGCGGCTCGTAGGTCCCAACTGCCCGGGAGTCATCACCCCCGGGGAGTGCAAGATCGGCATCATGCCCGGCTTCATTCACAAGCAGGGTACGGTCGGAATCGTGTCGCGCTCGGGCACGCTCACCTACGAGGCGGTGTTCCAGACCACCCGCATCGGGCTCGGGCAGAGCACCTGCGTCGGCATCGGCGGCGATCCGGTGCGCGGCATGAACTTCATCGACGTGCTGGAGCTCTTCGAGCGCGATCCGCGCACCGAGGGCATCATCCTGGTGGGCGAGATCGGCGGTAGCGACGAGGAAGCCGCGGCGCGCTACATCCACAAGTTCGTGCGCAAGCCGGTGGTTGCGTATATCGCCGGCGTCACCGCGCCGCCCGGCAAGCGCATGGGGCACGCCGGCGCCATCGTAGCCGGCGGCAAGGGAACCGCGGCGGACAAGTACGCCGCCTTCGAGGCCGCCGGGGTCCGCACCGTGAAGTCCCCGGCCGAACTTGGCACGGCGATGGATGAGCTGCTGCGCCAGCGCCGTCACCGCGCGCACACCGCGGCCGTGCGCGCCTCCCGGCCCCTCGCCTCGCCGGCGCGGCGCTCGGCGAGCCGCGTCAAGGGGCGCCACAGACCGAAGGGCGCGAAGCGCCAGGCCGCGAAACCCAAGGGGCGCAGCGTTGCGGCGGCGACGCGTGGCCGCAAGCCGCGCCGTGCTGCCAAGCGCCCGGCGCGCGGCCGGCGGCGTTAGAACTGTGAAACCCATGGCCCCGCACGTTAAGGGGTCGCGGCCGCGCACATGAGTGAGTCCTTAACGATCGCGCTGGCGCAGCTGAATCTCCTGGTCGGCGATGTGCAGGGGAATGCCGCGCGCGTCATCGACACTGCACGGCGCGCGCGCACGGACCTCGGCGCGGATCTGGTGCTGTACCCAGAGCTCACCCTGAGCGGTTATCCGCCCGAGGATCTGCTGTTTCACCGCGGCTTTCGCCGTCAGGTCGAGGCGGGCCTGGCGCGCGTGCGCGAGAGCCTTAACGATACGGCGGTGCTGGTCGGGTTCCCTGAATACACGCAAGCCGGCATCTACAACTCGGCGGCGTTCATCCACGGCGGCGAGATTGCCGCCATCCACCGCAAGGCCGAACTCCCCAACTACAAAGTCTTCGACGAGAAGCGCTACTTTTTTCCGGGCACGCAGCCGACCGTGACCGAGTACAAGGGATTCAAGCTGGGCCTTTTGGTGTGCGAGGACATCTGGGAGCCGCAGGCCGCGCAGCTCGCGCGTGCGGCTGGCGCGCAGCTGCTGCTCGTCATCAACGCCTCGCCGTACGAGATCCACAAGCAGCGTGAGCGCGAGGACAAGGCGCGCGCGCGCGCCCTCGAGGTAGGTTTGCCGCTCGCCTATGTGAATCTGCTCGGTGGGCAGGACGAGCTGGTGTTTGACGGCAACTCCTTCTTCATGGATGCGAAGGGTGAGGTCGTCATGCGCGCGCCGCCCTTCGAGGAGGGCGCCTATGCCTGCGAGTTCGTGCGCGACGCGCGCGGCAGGCTCGTGCCGCGCCCAGGCGCGGTCGCCCCTGAACTTGGCGACGAGGCGAGCGTGTACTCAGCCCTGGTCCTGGGCGTGCGCGACTACGTGCACAAACACGGCTTTCCGGGCGTGGTGCTGGGTCTTTCGGGCGGCGTTGATTCCGCCCTGACGCTGGCGATCGCGGTCGATGCCCTGGGAAAGGAAAGAGTCCAGGCGGTGATGATGCCCTCGCGCTACACCTCGTCCATGAGCCTCGAGGATGCCCGCGAGCCAGGCGCGCACCCTGGGCGTGAAATACAGCGTGCTGTCGATCGAGAACATGTTCGAGGCGACGCTCGCGACGCTCAAGGAGGAGTTTGCCGGCCGCGCGCCGGATGCCACCGAGGAGAACATCCAGTCCCGCTGCCGCATGCTCCTGCTCATGGGACTATCCAACAAGACCGGCCGCATGCTGCTGACGACCGGCAATAAGAGCGAGATGGCGGTCGGCTATGCCACCCTCTACGGGGACATGGCGGGCGGCTTTGCGCCGATCAAGGACTGCAGCAAGTTGCTCGTATACCGCCTGGCGCGCTACCGCAATTCACTCGGGCAGGCGATTCCTGAGCGTGTCATCGAGCGCGCCCCGTCCGCGGAACTGCGCCACGAGCAGAAAGATTCCGACTCGCTGCCGCCGTACGAAGTGCTGGATGCGATCCTGGAGGCGTTTATCGAGGAGGATCTGTCGGTGGATGAGATCGAGGCGCGCGGCTTCGATCGCACCACCATCGGACGGGTGCTGGACCTGGTGAAGCGCAACGAATACAAGCGCCGGCAGGCCCCGCCCGGTGTGCGCGTCAGCCGCCGCGCGTTCGGGCGCGACTGGCGCTATCCGATTACGAGCGGCTACCGGCGCTAAAGGTCCGCTACCACTTCCACCAGGGCTTGCTGGTGTCGGCGGTGCGCGTGTCGGCCGCGTAGTTGAGCGCGTAAACCTGGCGCGCCGGCGCGGCGAGCGCCGGCAGGTTCATCTTGTCGTAGCACGCGATCAGGATCCCAAGCGCCTCGCGGATCGCGGGCGCACCGTCGTACTGCTCGATCGCGCCCTTGGCGCGCTGGGCTGCGGCCACGTACGCGCCGCGCTTGTAATAGTAGCGGGCGACGTGCACCTCGTAGCTGGCGAGGCGATTGCGCAGGTAGACCATGCGCTGCAGGGAATCGTGCGCGTACTCGCTCCTGGGGTACTGCTCCACGACGGTCTTGAAGGCGGCGAAGGCCTTGCGGGCGTTGCTGGGCGGGCGCTTGCTCAGGTCAGCGCGGAACAGCCGTTCGATGGCATTGGGCTGGCGCTCGAAGTCCACCAGGCCCTTCACGTACCAGGCGTAGTCGACGCGCGGGTGAGTTGGATTCTCGCGGATGAAGGTCTCGGCCGCGTCGATCGCGGACTCCCCTTCACCGGCGCGGTAGTATGCGTAGATGATATCCAGCCGGGCCTGCCGCGCCTCATCGGTGAACGGGAAGCGCGCGGTGAGGGACTCGTAGGTCTTGATGGCTGCGTTCAGGCTGTAGGTTTCAAGCTCGTGATGCGCCTTCTTGTAGAGCGACTCGGGAGTCGCTTTCTTGGCCAATCTCTCCCGGTGCGCAGCGCACCCGGATACAGATATGGCAAGCAGGACGCAACACAACGCGACCACGCCGCCGCGCTTAGGACCGGTCGGGAACATCTGGAAGGAACCTTTCTTTGGCTTCGCGCCGTCTGAATCCGCCGAGTATAGCGAATCCGTCGCACGTTCCGACCGTGGAATCGCCCGCGGAGTTCCGCTCCCATGCGCTCATCCTGCCGCCCGAGGCGCTTGGCCTGCGCTTTGACCAGGCCCTGGCGCGCGCCTTGCCCCAGTACTCGCGGGCGCGCGTGCGGGGGTGGATCGAGTCGGGCGCGGTGCAGGTGGAGGGCCGCAGCCTGCGACCCAAGGACAAGGTCCTGGGTGGTGAGCAGGTGCGGATCCAGGCGCGCTTGCCCGCGCAAACTGCTGCTGCCGCCGAGGAGCTGCCGCTCGATGTGATCTTCAAGGATCGCGCGCTGCTCGTCATCAACAAACCCGCCGGCCTCGTGGTGCATCCGGGTGCGGGCAACCCGCAGCACACGCTGCAAAATGCGTTGCTCGCCTTTGATCCACGCCTCATCCTCGTGCCGCGCGCGGGACTCGTGCACCGGCTCGACAAGGACACGAGTGGCCTGCTGGTCGTGGCGCGCACGCCCGAGGCGCACACGGCGCTCGCCGCCGCCATGGCCAAACGCGAGATTGGCCGCGAGTACCTGGCGGTGTGCAGCGGCGTCATGACCGGAGGCGGCACGATCGATCAGCCCATCGCCCGGCACCGTACCCAGCGCACCCGCATGGCGGTGCGCGCCGACGGGCGCGAGTCGGTGACGCACTACCGCCTCGTCAAGCGCTTTCGCGCGCACACGCTGGTGCGGGTCGAACTTGAAACCGGCCGCACCCACCAGATCCGGGTGCATCTCGCGCACGCTGGCTTTCCGGTCGTGGGCGACCCGCTTTACGGCGGGCGGCGCCGCATTCCCGCCGGCTGCTCGGCGCAGCTGGCCGCGGAGCTCGCGGGCTTTTCGCGCCAGGCGCTGCACGCCGCGCGCCTGAACCTGCAGCACCCGGTGACGGGACGTGAAATGGCCTGGGAAGCGCCGCTGCCTGCGGACATGCAGCGACTGCTCGGCGCGCTAGAGAAAGATCAATCGTGAGCACGGCGTCATCTGCGGGCGCGCCCGGATCCCTGGTGCCGCAGTGGCCGGCGCCGCAGCGGGTGCGGGCCGCGTTCACGCTCCGCTGCGGGGGGGTGAGCCCGCCGCCCTTTGACTCACTTAATGTCGGCGTCCATGTTGGCGATGCAGCGGACGCGGTCGGCGAGAATCGCCGCCGCGTGCGCGAAGAGTTGCGCCTGCCAGCGGAGCCTGCGTGGGTGGAGCAGGTCCACGGGACCGACGTTCTCGATCTGGATGCGCCGCGCGGCGGCTGCGGCTGACGCGCTGTTCACACGGCAGGCGCGGCGGGTGTGCGTCGTGCAGGTGGCGGACTGCCTGCCGGTACTCATCGCGGCGCGCGATGGCTCGTGCGTCGCCGCGGTGCACGCGGGCTGGCGGGGGCTGGCAGCGGGGGTGCTGGAAGCGACGCTCGCACGGCTCGACACCAGGCCCGCGCAGCTCATGGCGTGGTTGGGCCCGGCGATAGGCGCTCAGCACTTCGAGGTCGGGAGCGAGGTGCGCGACGCATTCATTGCCCGCGACCCGGGCGCCACGGACGCCTTCATCGCCAACCCGCGCGGCCGCTGGCAATGCGATCTCGCCGGGCTCGCGCGGCGGCGCCTCGGCGCGGCCGGCATCAGCGCCGTATTTGGCGGGCAGTGGTGCACCTACGCGGACCCGCTGCGCTTTTTCTCCTACCGCCGCGACGGGCAGTGCGGGCGCATGGCGGCACTGATCTGGCTGGACGGGTAGCTGCGGTGACGAGCGTGCCACTGCTCCTGTGGATCATCGTCTGCGCCGCGTTCGGCGGCATCGCGAGCGCCGCGTTTGCGGTGGTGTTCCTGTGGGTTCCCGAGGAGCGCGCCGCGCGCATCCTGCCGCACTTCATCAGCTTCGCCACCGGCGCACTGCTGGGCGCGGCGCTACTCGCCTTGCTGCCAGAGGCCATCGAGGGCGCGGGGCCTGCCGGCGCGCATGCCATCGGCCTGGCGCTGGTGGTCGGACTGGGAGTGTTCTTTATCATCGAGAAGCTCGTGTTGTGGTGGCACGCTCATGCGCATGACGATGACGGCGGCTCACATCATCACCACCACCGCGAGCATGCCTCGGGCGTCCTCGTACTGGTCGGTGACAGCATCCACAACGCGCTGGACGGCGTGCTGATCGCGTCAGCGTTTCTCACCGATCTGTCGCTGGGACTGGTGACGACGTTCGCGGTCGCGGCCCACGAGATTCCACACCGGGTCGGGGATTTCGCGATCCTGGTGCAGGCCGGCCTGTCGCGGTCCCGGGCGCTGCTGCTGAACCTCGCCACCGGACTCGCCTCACCGATCGGCGCCGTCGCGGCGTACTACGGCCTGCGAGGCGCGATGGGCGCGCTGCCCTTGGCGCTGGCCTTCGCCGCGGCCGGATTCCTCTACATCGCCGTCGCGGGCCTCATCCCGGGGCTGCATCGGCGCGCCGATCCGCGCACCAGCGCCGCCCAGGTGGTTCTCATCAGCGCCGGGATTGCGGTGATTGCAATCGCCGAACGGTTGACTCACCAATAGCGGTGGCGGGGCAAGCGCCGCAGCCCTTGAACGGACGCCGCGTCCCCACAAAGCCGACCATCCACGTTTGAGGCTCTTCACCTATGCGCATGGACAAGCTCACCAGCCGGTTTCAGCAGGCGCTGGCCGATGCCCAGTCACTGGCGCTCGGGCGCGATCACCAGGTCATGGAGCCGGCGCACGTCATGCTCGCGCTGCTGGATGGTTCCGGTGGTTCGGCGCGCCCGTTGCTGATGAAGACCGGCGCCGACGTCAACAAGCTGCGCGCGGGACTGCTGGCGCTGCTTGACGGACTGCCGAAGGTCGAAGGTGCCCCCGGGCGAGGTTCACGTTTCCAACGACCTCAACCGTATTCTCAACGTCACCGACAAACTCGCCCAGCAGCGCGGCGATCAGTTCATCGCCAGCGAGCTGTTCGTGCTCGCGGCGTTCGAGGACCGGGCGCTGGCGCGGCTCTTCAAGGAATCGGGCCTGGTGCGCGGCGCCCTCGAGAAAGCGATCGAGGAAGTGCGTGGTGGCGAGAAGGTCGCGGACGCCAACGCCGAGGAAGGCCGCCAGGCGCTGGAGAAATACACCATCGATCTCACCGCGCGCGCCGCTTCCGGCAAGCTCGATCCGGTCATCGGACGCGACGACGAGATCCGCCGCACCATACAGGTGCTGCAGCGCCGCACCAAGAACAACCCGGTGCTGATTGGCGAGCCGGGAGTCGGTAAGACCGCGATTGTCGAAGGGCTCGCGCAGCGCATCGTCAACGGCGAAGTGCCGGAGGGTTTGAAAAACAAGCGCATCCTGGCGCTCGACATGGGCGCCCTGATCGCTGGAGCCAAGTTCCGCGGCGAGTTCGAGGAGCGCCTGAAGGCGGTGCTGAGCGATCTCGCCAAGCAGGAAGGCCAGGTCATCCTCTTCATCGACGAGCTGCACACCATGGTGGGGGCGGGCAAGGCGGAAGGCGCCATGGACGCCGGCAACATGCTCAAGCCCGCGCTGGCGCGCGGCGAGTTGCACTGCGTGGGTGCGACCACGCTCGATGAGTACCGCAAGTACCTCGAAAAGGACGCCGCGCTCGAGCGGCGCTTCCAGAAGGTGCTGGTGGAGGAGCCCTCGGTGGAAGACACCATCGCGATCCTGCGCGGACTTGCGGAGCGCTACGAGGTGCACCACAAGGTTGAAATCACCGATCCGGCGATCGTGGCCGCCGCGACACTTTCACACCGCTACATCGCCGACCGGCAACTGCCGGACAAGGCCATCGATCTGATCGATGAGGCGGCGGCGCGCATCCGCATGGAGATCGATTCCAAGCCCGAGGCGCTCGATAAGCTCGAGCGGCGCATCATCCAGCTGAAAATCGAGCAGGAGGCGCTGAAGAAAGAAAAGGACGAGGCCTCGCGCAAGCGCCTGGCGACCCTGGAAGCGACGCTCGGCACGCTCGAAAAGGAATACGCCGATCTGGAGGAGATCTGGAAGTCGGAAAAAGCCTCCTTGCAGGGCACGGCGCAGATCCGCGAGGAACTCGACCGCGCGCGCCTCGAGCTCGAAGCCGCGCGCCGCGCCGGCAACCTGACCCGCATGGCGGAACTGCAGTACGGCAAGATCCCGGACGCCGAGAAGCGCTTAAGCGCAGCCGCCGCCGCGGAAGACAAGGCGCCGACCCTGGTGCGCAACAAGGTCACGGAGGAGGAGATCGCCGAGGTGGTCTCCAAGTGGACCGGAATTCCCGTCTCGAAGATGCTGCAAGGGGAGAAGGACAAGCTGCTGCAGATGGAAAGCGCGCTGGCCCGGCGGGTGGTGGGCCAGGACGAGGCACTGCGCATCGTGTCCGATGCCGTGCGCCGCTCGCGCGCCGGACTTGCCGACCCGCGTCGACCCAACGGCTCGTTCCTGTTCTTAGGTCCGACGGGTGTCGGCAAGACCGAACTGTGCAAGGCGCTCGCCGAATTCCTCTTCGATACGGAAGAGGCGCTGATCCGCATCGACATGTCGGAGTTCATGGAAAAGCACTCCGTGGCGCGCCTGATCGGCGCCCCGCCGGGTTACGTCGGCTACGAGGAGGGCGGCTACCTTACCGAAGCGGTGCGCCGCCGGCCGTACGCCGTGATCCTGCTCGATGAGGTGGAGAAGGCGCACCCGGACGTGTTCAACGTGCTGCTGCAGGTGCTCGATGACGGGCGGCTCACCGATGGCCAGGGACGCACGGTCGACTTCCGTAACACCGTCATCATCATGACGTCCAACTTAGGCTCGCAGATCATCCAGGAATACGCCGGCGAGAAAAACTATGCGCGGATGAAGAGCGCGGTGATGGAAGTGGTGCAGGCCAACTTCCGCCCCGAGTTCATCAACCGCATCGACGACATCGTGGTATTCCATCCGCTGGGGACCAAGCAGATCCGCACCATCGTGGACATCCAGCTGCTGTACCTGCGCAAGCGACTGGTCGAGCGCAACATGGACGTCAGCCTCGATGACGGCGCGCGCGACCTCTTGGGCGAGGCGGGCTTCGATCCGGTATATGGCGCGCGGCCGCTGAAACGGGCTATCCAGCAGCAGATCGAGAATCCGCTGGCGCAGCGCATCCTGCAGGGTGAGTTCCTGCCCGGGGACCGTATCCGCATCGGCGCCCGCGACGGCGCACTGACCTTCTCGAAGGTGGACGAACGCAAGGCCGCCAGGGGCTGAAAGTTAGGTGGCAGCACGTCGCGGCCAGCTGCGGGCGCGTGTTCGCTATACTCATCGGGCTAACACGCACTGCCGACTGACCAGTAACCATGCCGTTCTACGAATACGAATGCCAGGCCTGCAAGTACTACACCGAGGTGATGCAGAAGATCACCGATGCACCCCTCACCAAGTGCCCGTCCTGCGGCAAACGCAAGCTCAAGAAGCTGTTGTCGGCGCCCGTGTTCCGCCTCAAGGGCGCCGGTTGGTACGAAACCGACTTCAAGGGCGACAAGGAGAACAAGCGCAACCTGGTCGGTGCCGACAAGGAGGAGCCGAAGAGCGAGGCGAAGCCACCGGAAGCGAAAGAGGCAAAGCCGGAGGCGAAGGACACCAAAGAATCCAAAGAGTCCAAAGAGTCCAAAGAGTCCAAGGACTCCAAGGACACTAAGGAGTCCAGGGTGACGGAGCCGAAGTCTGGCCCCCGGCGCAGCGCAGCTTCCAGACGGGCTGGCAAGGCGCCGCACCGCAAACCAAAGGCTGCCGCTCGCAAGGCGGGCCGCAAAGGGCGACGTTAAGGATCCGATGGCAGAGAGCAGCACGCGTAAGTGGGGCCTGCGGCGCTACCTGGTCGCCGGCGTGCTCGTGTGGCTGCCGATCCTCGCCACCATCTGGGTGGTGAGTTTCCTGCTGCGCATCATGGACCGGACGCTTTTGCTACTGCCGCCCTCCTACCGTCCCCAGGCGCTGGTGGGATTTGCGCTGCCGGGACTCGGTGCGGTGCTGGCCTTCATCGTGCTGCTCGCGACCGGCCTCCTGGTTACCAATCTCATCGGGCGGCGCCTGATCGTGTGGGGCGAGGAGTTCGTCAATCACATCCCGGTGGTGCGCACGGTGTACGGCGGCGTCAAGAGCTTCACCGAGAGCGTCTTTTCGCAGTCCAACTCCTTCCGCAAGGTCGTCATGATCGAGTACCCGCGGCCCGGCGCCTGGAGCATCGGCTTCATGACTGCGGAGGACGTCCCGGAGGCGAGCGACAAGCTCGGTGAGCCGTATGCGGCGGTGTATATCTCCGCCGCGCTGAACGCTACCGCGGGGTACCTGGTCATGGTGCCGCGGCGGCAGGTGGTGGAGCTTGATATGTCGGTCGATGCCGCCATGAAAATGATCATCACCTGCGGCGTGGTGGTGCCGGGCGTCGCGCCGGCCAAGGCGCACATCGTCGCCCCCGCCGCCTGATCCCGCGCCAGCCTTGAATTTTCAACTGGTTGCGGGGGGGCGGGCGCCTACGTAACATCGCGCGCCTCATGCGCTCACATTACTGCGGACAAGTTAACGAGCAGCTCCTCGGCCAGGACGTCACGGTCGCCGGCTGGGTGCATCGCCGGCGTGATCACGGCGGAGTCATCTTCGTCGATCTGCGCGATCGGGAGGGGTTGCTGCAGATCGTGTTCGACCCCGACGCCAGTGAGGTCTTCAGGGAAGCCGAGCGGCTGCGCAACGAATTTGTCGTCAAGGTGACGGGCGCGGTGCGCGCGCGGCCCCCGGGCACGGTGAATGCCAGCCTCGCCTCCGGCCGCATCGAAGTGCTCGCGCGGCAGATCGAGGTCCTGAATCGCTCGGAAGCCCTGCCATTCCAGCTCGACGAGCAGGTCGGCGAGGAAGTACGCCTGCGGTACCGGTATCTGGACCTGCGCCGCGACGTCATGAGCCAGCGGCTGCGGTTGCGTCATCGCCTGACGCGCGCCATGCGCGGTTACCTGGACGCCAACGGCTTCATCGACCTGGAAACGCCGATGCTGACCAAGGCCACACCGGAGGGCGCGCGCGACTATCTGGTGCCGAGCCGCACCCACCCGGGCAAGTTCTTCGCCCTGCCGCAGTCGCCGCAGATCTTCAAGCAGCTCCTGATGATCGCGGGCTTCGACCGCTACTACCAGATCGTGCGCTGCTTCCGCGACGAGGATCTGCGCGCTGACCGGCAGCCGGAGTTCACGCAGCTCGACATCGAGACCTCCTTCCTCTCCCAGGACGACATCATGGGAGTGATGGAAGGGCTGGTGCGCCATTTCTTCAAAGAGGTGCTGGACAGCGCGCTCCCCAATCCCTTCCCGCGCCTGACCTATGCCGAGGCCATGCGCCGCTTCGGCTCCGACAAGCCTGATCTGCGTAACCCGCTGGAACTCGTCGACGTGGCGGACCTCGTGAAGGAGTGCGACTTCAAGGTGTTTGCAGGGCCGGCGAGGGACCCAAAGGGCAGGGTTGCCGCGCTGCGCGTACCCGGGGGCGGCGCGCTGCCGCGCTCGCAGATCGATGAGTGCACCGCGTTCGTTGCCCGCTATGGCGCAAAGGGACTCGCCTACATCAAAGTGAACGAGAAGGCTAAGGGGCGCGACGGGCTGCAGTCGCCGATCATCAAGTTCCTGAGTGATGGCGCGCTGACGGGGATTCTTGAGCGCACCCAGGCTGGCGATGGCGACCTGATATTCTTTGGCGCCGACAGCGCCAAGGTAGTGAGCGACGCGCTGGGCGCGCTGCGCCTGAAGATGGGCCAGGAGCTCAAGCTCGTGGCCGGTGGCTGGCGGCCGCTGTGGGTCGTTGATTTTCCGATGTTCGAGTGGGACCCGGACGCTGCGCGCTGGGTGGCCATGCATCACCCCTTTACGGCTCCCAGGAGCGATGATCCGGATGCCTTACGCGCAGCTCCCGGGGAGGCGCTCGCCAAGGCCTACGACATGGTGCTGAACGGCGCGGAGATTGGCGGCGGCTCGGTGCGTATTCACCGCCAGGACATGCAGTCGACGGTGTTTGATCTTCTGGGGATCGACGCCGGGGAGGCGCAGAAGAAATTCGGCTTCCTGCTCGATGCGCTGAAGTTCGGCGCGCCGCCGCACGGCGGCATTGCCTTCGGGCTCGATCGGCTCGTCATGCTCATGACTGGCACCGACAACATCCGCGAGGTTATCGCGTTTCCCAAGACGCAGACCGCGGCGGATCTCATGACGGATGCGCCGACCGAGGTGAGCGAGGCGCAGCTGCGCGAACTGCACGTGCGGGTGCGTGTCCCGCAAGCCTGAAGCCATGACGCACGTCATCTACGTGCACGGACTGTGGATGCCGGGGGATGAGTCGCTGATCCTGCGCCACCGCCTGGCCCAGGAGTTCGGCCTGACCCTGCACTCGTTCCGCTATTCGGCCGCCTATTCCACCATGAGCGCCATCACCGCGCGCCTCGAGGATTTCGTGCGCGAGCTGCAGACCCCCGCCGTGCATTTCCTGGGTCACAGCCTGGGGGGGCTCGTCATTCATCGCTTTCTTGAGCGCTTTCCCGATCAACCGCCGGGCCGGGCGGTGTTTCTCGGCACGCCGTGCGTGGCGAGCCGCGCCGCTGAACAGGCCAGCCGTTTCACCCCGGTGGCGCACCTGATGGGCCAGTCCGTGGCGGAGGAACTCCTGCAGCCGCGCGCAAGGCGCTGGACGCACGCGCGGGCGCTGGGAATCGTGGCCGGCACCCAGCCGCTCGGTGTAGGGCAGCTGCTCGCGAAGTTCGACGAGGACAACGACGGCACCATCGCTGTGAGTGAGACGCGCATGCCCGGCCTGAGCGAGCACATCGTGTTACCCGTGAGTCACTTAGGGATGCTGATGTCGGCGCGCGTGGCGCGCGAGACGGGTCTGTTCCTGACGGAAGGGCGCTTTTCGCCGCGCTAACGGCGGCGCCCGTGTGCAATGTCGGTTCGACCACCATATGCATGGGGTAGCCATATCCATATGCATGATCCATATGTATGCCATCCCCACGCAGGCATCCCACTACCGGTTCTCGTCCAGCAAACGGCGCAGGGAATACAGCGCTGCGAGCGCGTCCTTTGGTGACAGCTCGTCCGGTTCGATGGCTTGCAGCGCCTTGCGAAGCACATCCGGTCGCGGCGCCGCAAACAATGGCAGCTCCGTTTGCGCCGCGGCAGCGTCTCCGTTGGCCGCCGCCGTACGGTGGCGCTCACGCTGCGCCTCCAGGTTCTCGAGGTAGCGGCGCGCCTCACCGATCACCCCCACCGGCACGCCGGCGAGCTGCGCCACCTGCAGCCCGTAGCTGCGGTTGGCGGGCCCGTCCTTCACCGCGTGCAGGAACACGATGCCATCGCCATGCTCGGTCGCGTCCAGGTGCACGTTGGCGCAGCCCTCGACTTCACTGGCGAGCGTCGTGAGTTCGAAGTAGTGGGTGGCGAAGAGCGTGAACGCCCGCACCCGCGTGGCGATGTCGCGCGCCATCGCCCAGGCGAGCGACAAGCCGTCGAAGGTGCTGGTGCCGCGGCCGATTTCATCGAGCAGCACGAGACTTTCAGACGTGGCGTTGTGCAGGATGTTGGCCGCCTCGGTCATCTCGACCATGAAGGTCGAGCGCCCGCCGGCCAGATCATCCGCGGCCCCGATGCGCGTGAAAATGCGATCCAGGGGACCCAACACCACACGCTCGGCGGGCACGTAGCTGCCGACGTGCGCGAGCAGCGCGATGAGCGCCGCCTGGCGCATGAAGGTCGACTTACCGCCCATGTTCGGCCCGGTGATGATCAGCATGCGCCGCCCGGCGTCGAGGTTGAGATCGTTGGGGACGAAGCGCGCGTCCACGAAGCGCTCGACGACCGGGTGCCGGCCGCCCTGGATTTCCAGGCGCGGCTCGGTGGTGAGTTCCGGGCACACCCATTCGAGCGCAGCGGCACGCTCGCTCAAGGCCGCGAGCGCATCCAGCTCCGCCAGCGCGGCCGCGCTCGTCTGTAAGGGACCCAGAGTCTCGATGAGCTTGGTGAGAACTTCCTCATACAGCTCTCTCTCGCGGGCCAGCGCCTTGTCGCGCGCCCCGAGGACCTTGTCCTCGAAGCGCTTGAGTTCCTCGGTGATGAAGCGCTCGGCTGACTTGACGGTCTGGCGGCGGATGTAGTCCTTCGGCACGCGCTCGGCGTCACGCCGCGCGATCTCGATGAAAAAACCCTGCACGCGGTTGTACCCGAGCTTAAGTCCGGCCAGTCCGGTGCGCTCGCGCTCGCGCTTTTCCAGCTCCAGCAGGAATTCATCGGTGTGCGTGGCGATACGCCGCAGCTCATCAAGTCCCGGGTCGTAGCCGGGCGCGATCACATCGCCGTCGCGCACCAGCGCGGCCGGCTCCGCGGCGATAGCCGCGGACAGCAGGGTTACCACGGCCGCGTGCTCGCTGCAGCGCGCGCGCAGCTCCTGCATGAGGGGCGAGTCGAGCGTGGCGAGCGCGGCTCGCAGTGCGGGCAGTACTGCCAGTGAGGTGCGCAACTGCGCCAGATCACGCGGGCGGGCCGAGCGCAGCGCGACCCGCGCGAGGATGCGCTCGATGTCGCCCACGCCGTGAAGATGTTCGCGCAGCACGCCAAAGCGGCGCCCATCGAGCAGCGTGCCGATGGCGTGGTAGCGGCCACGCAGGAGCGGTTGGCTCCTCAGCGGGCGGTTGAGCCAGCGACGCAGCTGCCGCGAGCCCATGCCGGTCACGCAGCTGTCCAGAACCGCCAGGAGCGTCGCGTCCTCGTTACCGGTGAGGCTCGCGTCCAGTTCCAGGTTGCGCCGGCTGACCGCATCGAGCATCAGGGCATCGGTGCGCTCCTCGACGTGCAAGGCGCGAATGTGCGGCAGCGCCGACTTCTGCGTGTCCCGCACGTACTGCAGCAGCGCGCCGGCCGCCCGAATGGCCAGCGGCAGATCGTCCGCACCGAAGCCCTTGAGATCCAGCGTCCCCAGCTGATCGGTCAGCAGGCGCGAGGCAGTGCTGAGTTCAAAGTGCCACGGCGGTCGGGTGCGTACGGCGGTGCCGGTACGGGACAGGTCCTGTGCCGTATCGCCGTCCGCCAGCAGCAGCTCCGCCGGTTTCAGCCGCTCGAGCTCGGCGTTGAGTCCCTGGCGTCCCTCGCCCTGCAGCACCGTGAAACGTCCGGCAGCCAGGTCCAGCCACGCGAGCCCGAAGTGCACGCCGTCCTGCACGACGGCGGCAAGCAGGGTGTCGGCGCGCTCATCGAGGAGCGCGGCGTCTGTCAGCGTGCCCGGGGTGATGATGCGCACCACCTGGCGCTCAACCGGTCCCTTGGAGGCGGCCGGGTCACCCATCTGCTCGCAGATCGCGACGCTCTCGCCCTTGCGCACCAGCCGCGCAAGGTAGCTGTCCACGGCGTGGAACGGCACGCCCGCCATCGGGATCGGCGCGCCGGCAGACTGGCCGCGTGCCGTGAGGGTGATGTTCAGCAGCGCAGCGGCGCGGCGGGCGTCCTCGTAAAACAGCTCGTAAAAGTCGCCCATCCGGTAGAAGAGCAGAATGTCGGGGTGCTCGCCCTTGATGCGCAGGTACTGCTGCATCATGGGTGTGTGGTTGTTATCAGCCATTTCCGCGCCACTGTAGCGGCTTCGGTGGGAGTTGTTGAGCCGTGCGGCGCGCGGCCAGCTGATATAGCCTCATCACCATGGTGAGCGACCCGGAACTGTATGAGCTGGCCGCGCGCGTCGGGCACAAGCTGCGTGCCGCAGACCGGCGCATCGTCACGGCCGAATCCTGCACCGGCGGCTGGGTGGCCAAGGCGCTCACCGACATCCCCGGCAGCTCGCAGTGGTTCGAGTGCGGCTACGTGACCTACTCCAATGCCGCCAAGAGCCGCGACCTGGGGGTTGCGGCCGGCACGCTCGAGCGCTTCGGTGCCGTGAGCGAGCAGACGGTGCGCGAGATGGCGGAGGGGGCGCTGCGGGTTGCGGGTGCGACCGTGGCGCTCGCGGTCAGCGGCATCGCGGGTCCGGATGGCGGCGCGCCGGGGAAACCCGTCGGCACGGTGTGGTTCTGTGCCGCCGCCCGCCAGGAGCCGGCGATCGACATCATCGCCGAGGAAAAGCTCTTTGAGGGGGATCGCGCCTTCGTGCGCAGCCGCTCCGTGGAGCACGCGCTGCGGCTCATCCTGCGGCTTGACCTGCCGGTGAACCTCGCAAATCCGCCCCGCACGGACCCGGCTTGAACGCCACGGCGCAGCCAAAAGAGCCGAGCCGACGGCTCTTCTTCGCGCTATGGCCGGACGCGGCAGCACGCGCCGCACTCGCCGCGGCGACCCGGGAGGCACTCAGCGCCAGCACGGCTCGCGCAGTGCCGCCGCAGAACCTGCACGCCACGCTTGCGTTCCTCGGCAGCGTGCCCGAGCGGCGCATCGCGGAACTCGAGGGTCTCGCCCGGCGGGTTGCCGGGACCTTCGTGCCGCAGTGCCCGGTGATGCTCCAATTCGATGAACTGGCGCACTGGGCAGGGCCCAAGATTCTGGTCGCCCTGTGCGCAGCCGAAAGTCCCGCGGCTCGCTCGCTCGCGCACTTGCTGAAAACCGAGACCGAGGCGGCGGGTTTTGCCCCGGATCTGAAGCCCTTCCAGGCCCATGTAACCGTGGCGCGCAAAGTCGACCGCGCGCCAGCACCGCCCATGACGCGTCCGGTGCAATGGCGCTTTGATGCCTTCGCACTCATTGAGAGTCGCACCGCAGCCGACGGCGCCGCATACAGTGTCAGGCAATCGTATCTACTGGTTAAGCACGAAAAAGCACACACACAGACTCAAAACTAATCCGCCGCCGCGCTCCTGTCGCCGGATCTTTGTGGGATAATTGCGCATCGAAAAATCCCTTTCGCTCACTCGCACATCAGGAATCGCAGATGGAAGAGAATCGCAAGAAGGCGCTCGCCGCCGCACTGAGTCAGATCGAAAAGCAGTTCGGCAAGGGCTCGGTGATGCGCCTCGGAGATGCCCCGGCGAGTTACGACGTGGAGTCGGTGTCCACCGGCTCGCTCGGCCTGGACATCGCGCTCGGCATCGGCGGTCTGCCGAAGGGCCGGGTGGTGGAGATCTTCGGGCCCGAGTCTTCGGGCAAGACCACGCTCACCCTGCAGGTGATCGCCGAGGTACAGCGTGCCGGCGGCACCGCCGCATTCGTCGACGCGGAGCACGCGCTCGATCCGAGCTATGCCGAGAAGCTCGGCGTCAATATCAACGATCTGCTGGTGTCGCAGCCGGACACCGGCGAACAGGCGCTGGAAATCACCGACATGCTGGTGCGCTCCAGCGCGGTCGACATCGTGGTGATCGATTCCGTAGCAGCCCTGACTCCCAAGGCCGAAATCGAAGGCGAGATGGGCGAGATGCAGGTCGGCCTGCACGCGCGCCTCATGTCGCAGGCGCTGCGCAAGCTCACGGGCAATATCAGCCGCTCGAACACCATGGTCATCTTCATCAACCAGATGCGCATGAAGATCGGCGTGATGTACGGCAATCCGGAGACCACCACCGGCGGCAACGCGCTGAAGTTCTACGCCTCGGTGCGCCTGGACATCCGCCGCATCGGCGCGATCAAGAACGGCGAGGAAGTCACCGGCAACATGACCCGCGTCAAAGTGGTGAAGAACAAGGTCGCGCCGCCTTTCCGGGAAGCCGAATTCGAGATCATGTACGGGCAGGGCATTTCCCGCGAAGGCGAGATCATCGAACTCGCGAGCGCCCAGGGCATCATCGAGAAGTCCGGCGCCTGGTACTCGTACAAGGGCAACCGCATCGGCCAGGGCAAGGACAACGCGCGTACCTACCTGCAGTCGAATAAAGAGATCGCCCGCGAAATCGAAGACCTGGTGCGGGCGCGGCTCCTGCCGGTGAAGCAGCAGCGTAACGGCAACGGCGAGCAGGCGATCAAGAGCGCCTGATGCCCTAAGCGCGCCCCCTTAGGCGGGGCGCGATCTTAAAAAAGCCGATGCCCCTGCGCAAGAACGTGCGGCCCATGGATGCGGAGCGCCGCGCCGACCCCGGCGCGGTGCGCGCCGCCGCGGTCACGCTCCTTGCCCGCCGGGATTTCGCGCACCTTGAACTGCACGAGAAGCTCACGTCCAGGGGATTTGACGCCGCTGCCGTCACGGCGGTCCTGGCAGAGCTTAGCGGTGAGCGCCTCCTCGACGATGAGCGCTACGCCCAGAACTACGTGAGTTTCCATGCCCGCCGCGGGCAAGGCCCGCTGCGAATCGCCGCGGACCTGCGCAGACATGGCCTGTCGGGGGAGTCGATCGAAGCGGCGCTGGCGGGCGGAGCGGACTGGCATGCCCTCGCCCGCAAAGCCCGGGTGGCCAGGTTCGGACCCAAACCGCCCGGCAGTTGGGCGGAAAAGGCACGGCAAGCACGTTTTTTGCAGTATCGGGGCTTTTCATCGGATCATATCCGTACGGCCACTGGCGCCGATCCCGACCTGGACTGAACAACCTTGAGCTAAACCGTCCTACATGAGCGCGGCGGACGTCCGCGCTGCGTTCCTGGAATTCTTCCGTGGGCAGAGCCATATCGTGGTGCCCTCGGCTTCGCTCGTGCCCGGGAACGACCCGACGCTGCTGTTCACCAACGCCGGCATGGTGCAGTTCAAGGACGTGTTCCTCGGCAAGGAGCAGCCGCGACTACGTGCGGGCGGTCTCGAGCCAGCGCTGCGTGCGCGCCGGCGGCAAGCACAACGATCTTGAGAACGTCGGCTACACCACGCGCCATCACACCTTCTTCGAGATGCTCGGCAACTTCTCCTTCGGCGACTATTTCAAGCGCGAGGCGATCCACTTTGCCTGGGACTTCCTCATCTGCAACCTCGGGCTCGACCCGGCACGGCTGTGGTGTCACGGTGTATCACGACCGATGATGAGGCCGCGGACATCTGGCTGAAGGATATCGGCATCAGCCCGCAGCGCTTCGCGCGCCTGGGCGAGTCCTCCAACTTCTGGTCCATGGGGGATACTGGGTCCGTGCGGTCCCTGCAGCGAGATCTTCTACGACCACGGGCCGAAGATCGCCGGCGGCCCGCCCGGCTCGCCCGACGAGGAGGGCGACCGGTTACGTCGAGATCTGGAACCTGGTGTTCATGCAGTTCGAGCGCTAGCGCCGACGGCAAGATGACGCCGTTGCCCAAGCCCTCGGTGGACACCGGCATGGGGCTCGAACGCATCGCCGCGGTGATGCAGGGCGTGCATTCCAACTACGACATCGACCTGTTCAAGAACCTGATCCGCGCCGCCGGCAAGCTGGCGGGAACGCTCGGTGTTCACCTCCAGCTCGCTGCGGGTGATCGCGGATCACATCCGCGCCTGCACCTTTCTCGTCGTCGACGGCGTGCTGCCATCCAACGAGGGCCGCGGCTACGTGCTGCGCCGGATCATCCGCCGTGCCGTGCGGCACGGTTACAAGCTCGGCATCCAGGAGCCCTTCTTCTACAAGCTGGTCGCGGTGCTGGAAGCGCGAGATGGGCGACGCCTACCCGGAACTGGTCCGCGGCCGGGCGCACGCGGAGCGCGTGCTGAAGCAGGAAGAGGTGCGCTTTGCCGAAACCCTCGCCAACGGCATGGGCCTGCTCGAGGGCGCCATCCGTAACCTGCGTGGGGCCAAGGTGATCGACGGCGACACCGTATTCAAGCTCTATGACACGTTCGGCTTCCCCGCCGACCTGACCGCGGACGTGGCGCGCGAACGCGGCTTGAGCATTGATCTGCCGCGCTTCGAGGCCGCCATGCAGGAGCAGCGCCAGCGCTCACAGGATGCGAGCAAGTTCGGCGTCGACCTGCGTGCCGGCGCCGCCCTCGATGCGCACACGGTGTTCCAGGGCTACGAGGGCCTTGAGGCATCAGGAGGCGTCGTCGCCTTACTGAAACAGGGCGCGCCCGTCGAGACACTCAGCGCCGGGGAGGCGGGCGAGGTGGTGCTCGATCGCACGCCGTTCTACGCCGAGTCCGGCGGGCAGGTGGGAGATGCAGGGGAGCTTACCGGCGCTGGCGTGCGCTTTGTGGTCGCCGACACCCAGAAGCGCGGCGCTGCACATGCGCACATTGGATCCCTCGAGCAGGGGGTGGTCCGCGTGGGCGACAGGCTGGAAGCCCAAGTCGACGGCGCGCGCCGCCAGGCCACGGCGCTCAATCACAGCGCGACGCATTTGCTGCACGCGGCATTGCGCCAGGTGCTCGGCACCCACGTGCTGCAAAAGGGTTCGCTGGTGGCGCCCGATCGGCTGCGCTTCGATTTCGCGCACGTCCAACCGGTCACGAGCGCCGAGCTGCACGACATCGAGCATCTGGTGAACGCGCAGATTCGCGCCAACACGGCGACGGAAACGCGCGTCATGGACTACGACGGCGCGGTGGCCGCGGGCGCCATGGCGCTGTTTGGTGAAAAGTACGATAAGGACGTGCGCGTGCTGCGCATCGGGGATTTTTCCATGGAGCTGTGCGGCGGCACGCACGTGCGCCGCGCCGGAGACATTGGGCTGTTCAAGATCGTGAGCGAGGGCGGTGTTGCCGCCGGTGTGCGCCGCATCGAAGCGCTGACGGGCGAGGGCGCGCTCGATTACGTCGAGCACGGCGATGGCCTCCTCAAGGAGGTCGCGGGGCTGGTGCGCGGCTCGCGCGAAGATGTGAAGGACAAGGTCCGCGAGCAGCTCGAGCGCACCCGGCAGCTGGAGCGCGAGGTCCGCAGCCTCAAGGATCGACTCGCTTCCGGGGCAGGGGTGGACCTGGCGGCGGGAGCGGTAGATATCCAGGGCGTGAAGGTCGTCGCTGCCAAAGTGGCAGACGCAGATGCCGGGTCACTGCGCAACGCCGTGGACCAGTTGAAGGAACGCCTGAAGAGCGCGGTGGTGGTGCTGGCGAGTATCGAGAACCCGACCAAAGTGGTGCTGGTCGCCGGGGTCACCGCGGATCAGACCTCGCGTATCAAGGCGGGTGAGCTGGCGGGCGCGGTGGCCGCCCTGGTCGGCGGCCGTGGCGGCGGGCGTGCGGATTTCGCCCAGGCTGGCGGCAACAAGCCCGAAGCGCTGGATGCTGCGCTCGCCTCGGTGCAGGAGTTCGTGCGGGCGCGCCTGACGGCCTGAAGGGCGCTTTGCCGTGCGCGGGGGCCTTCAGTATCATGGCCGCCCCGCACGCGGGCCGCCGCAGTCACCGACGACCCGACTAACTGAAGCATAAATATTTTCAGCAAGCGGAGAGATGGCCGAGTGGTCGAAGGCGCGCCCCTGCTAAGGGCGTAAGGGTCAAAAGCCCTTCGAGGGTTCGAATCCCTCTCTCTCCGCCAGTCAATTCTCTTCGCCATTCAAGCTCTTAAGCCCAAGCGCCCCTCCTGTGGTGCCTAATCCAGTGCCAAACACTGAACGGCGGCCGAGCCCGCATCGCACGCTCGATCGCCTCGATGTCTGATTCGACCGCACCGTCGGCCCACGCCGCATAGACCTCGAGCATCGTTCGCACGCTGTGGCCGTGCGCTCTGATGTGCGGGCTGCGCCGCCAACGAATCCGCGGCTGGACAAGTCGAGAGGTCTCGCGACACTGGATCGTCGCCATCATTGGACCACTGCCAAAGCTCGAAGCGGCGGCGCGCATACAGGCACTTCAACACGGAGACTTCAGCAGCCTGAGGATTAAGGGAATATCAATCCCGGTTCACGGTCCGATGCGCTAGCTCTTGATTCCCAGGACAATGCGCGGCGGTCGCATCCGAGTGTCTCGCGCACCATTGGTCGGACATGTTGTACAGACCTGAGCTGGTACAAGATGCCAGCAAAGGTATGAACGCAATAAATGCCGTAAGCGCGGTACGGATGATAGCCAGACGCACAGCGCCGGAACGTGGGGGGGTCGCGGAGGCCGCCAGTCTACGGAAAGCCCACAGCCAAAACGCAATCACGCTGCCGCCGGGAACAATCAGCGCAACCGCAGCATAGGGCCCGAGCTTACGCATCGGGCTGACGAAGTGGCCCAACAAGTTCATCGTCGAAGCACCGCCACTCACCCAATGATGATGTATCAAATCAACAGGAAGGAGTTCATCACGCCAACACTCAGACCCCCATCGGCGGATCAACATTGGAGTTGTAGGTGTCGGCCTACCACTTCTTCGTGTCGCCAAAATGCAACGAGCGGCGGCAGGCTGATCGAGGACGTAGCGGGCCAGTGGATGCGCGCAAATCCCGCCAGGCCATAAAGATCGATGCGCGTGTGCTCGAACTGCTGGCGGCTGAACTGAAGGCCATTACGACCGAGCTAACGAGGTTGGTAGCGGGGGCCTTGCTTGTGGCGTTGTTTGCTGAGGCTTCCGCGCCGCAGAACCTGATAGCGGGCGCCCGATATACGCTCCCTGTTCCCTGCAGCGCGCGCCTGCGGTGAGACTTGGCACCGCAGGGGGCTAGGTTGGCGGCTGGTAATTTCCGTGTCCCGAGCCAACGTCTGGGGCAACGCTGCGGGGCCCGCTTCAAAAAGGTAGCCTAAAGCGCTCGTTTACCGGTGCCGCATTTACCTAGGTTGCCAACCCAGAAGGCATCCGCGACGATGCCGCACAAGTGGGGGGCACGAAAATGGCCGAAGGCGGTGGCGAGGAGAAGGCGAACGGTAGTGCGCTCCCTGTCTTCATTAGCTACGCCTCGCAGGACGTTGCCGTTTCAGCCGCCTTGGTCTAGGCGCTGGAGCGACGCGGCATCCCATGCTGGATCGCGCCGCGCGATGTCAAAGCCGGGGCGCTGTACGCCGATGCAATTGTTCGGGCGATCAGCGGCGCCAGGGCGTTCGTACTGGTGCTATCCAAAAGTGCGATCGCTTCCTCACACGTCAGCAAAGAGATCGAGCGCGCTTCCTCCAAAAAGCGCTCGACTATTGTGTTGCGAATCGCCGCTGCGCCGCTGACCCCGGCGCTCGAGTACTTCCTCAGTGAATCGCAATGGGTCGAAGCTCACGCTGGAAACATCGACGCTGCATACGTCAAGCTGATCGAGGCTATTAGCGAGCCTGCACGAGCCGCGCCCGAGTCCCCTGCGGCTGTGGTTCCCGGAATGTCAGCCGGCGCGGCTTCGGCGGCACACCCCAAGTCACCGCGTAACCGGATTGTGCTCGCCGTAGGCCTCGCCGTCGTCGTGACGCTTGCCGCGCTGTTGGCGGACAAAATCTGGCTCGCGAGGCGCGCCGCGACGGGTAAGCCGCCGCCCGCTGCACCGCCATCCGCAACCGCCGCCGCCCCCCGCACCGCCATCGCCGTGATGCCTTTTGCAAACCTCACCGGTGATGCGAGCAAGGACTATCTCGGCGACGGCATGGCCGAAGAACTAATCAACACGCTGACCAAAGTGCATGGGCTCAAGGTTCCTGCACGCACCTCTTCATTTGCGTACAAAGGCCGGAATATCAATATTCGCGATATCGCCAAGGATCTGCAGGTCGGCACTATCGTCGAAGGCAGCGTGCGCGAGGCTGGCCAGCGCATCCGCATCACCGCTCAGCTTATCAACGCGCAAGATGGACTACATCTGTGGTCCGAGACCTATGACGAGCAGTTGACCGACCTGTTCAAGCTGCAAGACAAGCTGGCCAGGGAGATTGCACTTGCTCTGCAACCAAAGCTCGGTGGGGTCGGTTGGGCGGTTGCGCGGGCGCCGCCAACCCGGGATGTCGAGGCCTACCTACTCTATTCACAGGCCACCTCGTTGATCGATCGAATTACTCCTCCGAATATCTCGCGTGCGTTGGAGCTACTGGAGCAAGCGGTGACTCGCGATCCGAAGTTTGCGCGCGCCTATGGACTCATGGCAGTCGCCCATTACGTTGAATTCAACATTCTCAATCAGCCCTCCGAGCACCTGGCGCAGGCCGAACAGTTGGCACGACAAGCGCTCGTGCTGGACTTGAGTGTAACTGATGCACATAACATCCTGAGCTCAATCAATGCCGATCGCGGTCGATGGCTGGAGATGGAAGCGCAGTACCGTGCGTCGCTGGATAACGC
Source organism: uncultured Gammaproteobacteria bacterium (assembly GCA_963793895.1). Classification (GTDB taxonomy): domain Bacteria; phylum Pseudomonadota; class Gammaproteobacteria; order Steroidobacterales; family Steroidobacteraceae; genus 13-2-20CM-66-19. The sequence goes on along the minus strand of CAWCBV010000002.1, from coordinate 1,022,964 downwards.
TGATGCGACCACCTTGTTCACCCACGCGTTGCACCTGTGGACGGTGGGTCACGTTCGCGAGTCCCAACAGGAGATTCGGAAGGCTTATACCCTCGCGCCGGCCAGTGCCGTGGTCGCTGTGATAGCCAGCATTCTGTATTCCGCGTCAGGACACGATTCCGAGGCGCTGAGATATGCCGGTCTCGCTCGCGATTTGGGCATGCCGAAGGAGGCGACGACAGGCATCTACGCCGCGGCGGCACGGCGCGTCGGGCGCTACGCGGAAGCGGCGGACTTGCTCACGGCAGAGGCGTCGGCAGATCCGGGCTCGGTCCGTGCGGTCGAAGTCGTAAAGCTAGTCTACGCTGCGTTGGCGGATCCTAGCCGGCGGAGCGCGGCACTCTTAGCGCGCTCAAGGCTATATCCGGAACACAGCGGGTTGAAGCCGGTAAACAGTTCTACCGCGCTAAGCGCCTGCATGGACAGCGTGACCAATTACGCGTTGCTAGGTGCGCTCGACATTGCCTACGGCTTGACAAACCAATGTCTGAACGAGGAGCCGCCCGAGGCGGCAGTGCCCGGTTCGGCAACATTTGTTCTCTGGACGCCAGAGATGCGTGCCTTCCGGCAAGACCCGCGCTTTCAATCGCTCGTCACGCGATTGGGTTTGATCGAATATTGGAAGCAATATGGGCCGCCGGACGACTGCGATCTGAAAGACGGCACACTTACCTGTCACTGAATGACCAAGCACTGATCGCACGACCGACTGCAGACGGATCAAGCTGTCATTCGAAAATTCCGGGGTGAATGCGGAGTCCGCGCACCGTCATCAAAACCGTAAGCAATGCCCTTTCGGGCTCATGGGTTAAGGAAAGTGGTAGCAGGGGGCAGGATTTGAACCTGCGACTCCTACGTCCCGAACCTCTGACCCCGCCAACGAGGTCCGCGGCGGTTTTGGTAGACTACGCATGACGCCACCACGCTCTGTTGGTGGCAAATCTATTAGGGGATTTCAGGGGAAGTGAGGGGGACGAGAGTCAGCTTGATTTCAGTAAGTTGCTGATCTACAAAGTCACTCCCCCGAGTTTGAATCCCTCTCTCTCAGCCATAATTCTATTTATATATCAGTAAGTTACAGCATTTTGCAGAAATTCGAAGCCCTTTTCAGCAAGTTCCTCTTTCAGATGTTCTCGCGGAGTCTCGCGCGGCGTCTTAGCGTCTCAGCAAGCTGTTGGTATTAGTGCGCTGAGTCGACTGTCGTGCAACTTGCTGGTGCTCACCGACGTGCACTGTGAAGGCGTGCGCTGGCGCGCAGGCCTTGTAGAACAGCGTTCGGTACGCGCGTCTCGAAATCCCTGCCGCAGGCGATTCTCATAACCAGTTGAGATTTTGTAGAGCAGGGTGGCAGATTGGTTAACGATTTTCGGGTCTTTAGTTCAGTGCAGGGACCGGCAGCGCGAGAGGTGAGAATTACATACGCGACAGTATGTAGCGTAAAGTGACGACTACTTCTCGAGCACTCCCGCGGGGACACACTAAGATCCGTCGAATGCGCCTGATCGTCACTACCCTGGCAGCTGGAGCCATTGTCCTCGGCGCATCCAATCCCGTTTCGGCCGACCCGGCGGCATTCGACCTTGCCGGGCCCACTCTGGACGCCCAAGTCACGCGCGGGACGGTCACCCTGCCGATCTCAGAGGTTCCGAACCTTGCCGTGGGCGATCGCGTGTGGCTTAAAGCTGACTTCAGCGCCGGCCAGACCGTGCACTACCTGATGGTCGCCGTGTTTCTGCGCGGTTCCACCGAACCGCCGCCAGCGAGCTGGTTCGCCCGTTGTGAAACCTGGACGCGCCAGTGCTCGGCCGACGGCATGAGGCTGACGGTGCCCAAGGACGCGCGGCAACTGCTGGTGTTTCTTGCGCCCGAGACCGGCGGAGACTTCGCAACGCTTGAGAACGCGGTGCGGGGCCGGCCCGGGGTATTCGTACGTACCTCGCGGGACCTGAATCAGGCGGCCGCCGAGCACATGCGGCTGCAGACTTACCTGAAGGAGATTGGACGCCTGGGGAACTCGGATCCCGCGCGCCTCAGGGAGGCGGCGCCCTTGCTGTCGCGCAGTCTCGCAATCAAGGTCGATGAGAAGTGTCTGGAAAAAGCTCCGACGCTACAGGCGTCGTGTCTGATGCAGGGACGAGAGTCGCTGATCATGGCAGATGGGCACAGTGAGTCGGTCACCCAGACTCTCACCTCGGGCCCCGCCAGCGACTTGGCGATGCAGGCGAGCAATGCACCGCAACTCAGGTCCGGCTACTACGGACCCTTCATTGGGTCGATCCTGGATATCGCGCGTCTTTTTGACTCGTTCCACACCGCCAAGTACCAATACATTCCGGCGCTGGCCGAGCCACGCGGGGGGGAGCTGGCGCTCACGCTGAACGCGCCGCCGTCCTTTCATGATCCGAAATCCGTGTTGGTGACGGCCTTGCCTCCGGTGGAGGGGCCGCAATTGCCCGAGCTGCGCGCGGTTGACGCCCAGCAGGTCTACTGCATAAGGAAGGAACCGCTCGTGCTCGCGGCGCAAGGCGCTCCGCTAATGTTTGCCTCTTCTTACGCACATCACATCACTTTGAGAGTCGACGGCTCGGACGGCACCGACATCAAGTTGCCTGCGACCCCGGATGCCGCGCGGGGCGGCTTTGTGATCGACACTTCGGCTTTGAGTCAGGTCGCCTTGGAGGCGAGCACGCACGGCTCGCTGCAGGGCAGCTGGGGATTTGGGAGCTACAGCGGGCCGAGCTTCAATTTCGTGGAGGCCCGCGCGCAGAGCTGGAAGCTGGCTCCGGGTGAGGAGGACTCCCTCGTGGTCGGTCGTCAGGACACCGTGCACCTGGTGAGCGCCAGCGTTCGTTGCGTGAGCGACATCGAACTCGCCAGCTCGGACGGGCGGGAACTCAAGCTAGATTGGAAGGCCCGCAAGGCTGACGAAGTCGAAGCGAAGCTGCCCCTCGAGGATGCGATTGCGGGGGAGGTGACTCTGCTCATCCGACAGTACGGCAGCCCTCAGCCGCAACGCCTCACGGTGCGTACCTACGCGGAGGCCGGTCACCTCGACGCCTTTGTGGTTCATGCAGGCGATGACCGTGGCGTGCTGCGGGGCAGCCGGCTGGATGAAGTCGCCAGCCTCGTCCTCAACGGTATCGACTTCACGGCCGACGCGCTGTCGAGCACCGAGGGGCGAGATGAGTTGACACTGACGGCGCGGAGCGCCCCGGCTCTCAGGGCGGGCGAGACCGCGAAGGCGCACGTCACGCTGAAGGATGGACGCGCTTACGAGTTGAAAGTGGCGGTGCAGGCAGCTCGCCCACGTGCGGTTCTGATCGGCAAGACGCTGCAGCTTGGGTCATCCGCCGCGACCATCCGTCTCGCAGACCGCGACGAACTACCACAGGATGCGCAATTGACCTTCTCGCTGCACGCACAGACGCCGCCCAAATTCACGCAGGACGAGCGCGTCGAGGTGGCGACCGTCGATAGGTCGGCCGCCACGTTGCTCGACCTGAGCAGTGGCTCCCTGACACTGCAGGACGCCGAGATCGCCGTGGCCAGGCTCGGTCCGGCCAAGGCATTCGGACCCTCGACGTTCGGGCCGCTTCGCTTTCGAGTCGTGAGTCACGGGGTTGCAGGCGACTGGCAGCCGCTCGCCACGCTCGTGCGGCTGCCAGTACTCAAGGAGCTGAGTTGCCCGGAAGATAGCGACGGGCGTTGCCGGCTATCGGGTCTGAACCTCTTCCTCCTCGACTCGGTGTCTGCGGATTCTCGCTTCGGCGCACCGACCCCTGTTCCCGATGGCTTTACTGGCTCGGCTCTCTCCGTGCCGCGGCCTGCGCACGGCGAGCTTTACGTGAAGCTCCGCGACGACCCCGGCGTGATCAGCGTCGCGGTGCTGGACGGGCCCGGGCGGCACGCGCCGGCGGGGGAGGCTGGCAGTGCGCCGGATTCGTCGGCCGGCCCCGTACCAGCTGTCAGCGAGCACAAGTCGCCGGCTGCCGGGGTGAGACCCGCATCCGGTGACGGCGCGGCGCCCGTAGGTGCGACGCCCGGCACGATGAGTCCGACCGCCAGCGGGCCGCACGCGCCGGACAAACCCGCTGTGCCTGAACCAAAAGCACCAGTGGTGCAGCCGGTCGCAGCTCTGGGCACACCGGCGCAGTCGACCTGACGGGCGCCAGAAGCGCTGATTCGTGCGGCTTTCCAACTCCAGCTTCCAGTCCCCGGCTGTGGCCCGAAAAAGCGGTCGGCCGAACGCCCCGCTCGGACGGCCGCGCGATGACAGCATCGACACGGCAGTGGCCGCGGCGGTGCTGCAGGCGCTGAAGACGCGCGGCTACCGCGCCGTCACTATCGAGGGCATCGCGCGCAGAGTGAAAACTGCGCGCACGAATCTCTATCGTCGCTGGTCGAGCAAGCGCCATCTGGTGGCTCATGCGGTATTAAGCGAGATGGGGGCGAGCCCGGCCGCGGACACGGGAGTGCTGCGCGAGGACCTGGAGGCGGCAGTCGGAACGCTGCTGCGGGCCTTTGCAGGGCCACTCAAGCAGGCGCTCCCTGGACTCGTGGCGGACATGGCTCACGATGCGGAGTTGGCAGATGTCATCCGCGAAGACGTTCTCGCAGCGCGCCGCGAGTCCATGCGCGAGGCGTTTGCTAGAGCACACGCACGTCACGAGATCCGCGATGATCTGGACATCGAGTTGCTGCTGGACATGTTGACGGGTCCCTTCTACTACCGTGCTCTGTTTGGGCACGTCCACATCAGTCGCCGCATGACTTGGGAGGTCGTGGAGTATGTCTTGCGGATCGCGGTACGCCGCCGCGGCCGGCGCCACATCAGCGAATGACCCGTGCGCTATTATTTGTTTGTGGCGGGCATCGCGGCAGCGGGTTTTATTCGCGACCTGCATTTGGCCGAGGGCCAATTCGATCGGATCGAGAACCCGTACCTGCGTCACGCGATCGGAATGAGCATGATGGGCGCCATGATGTACGCGTGCTTGCGCCTTAGCTGGGAGGCGTTAGCTGGGCAAGATTGGCAATGGCGGGCAGAGCATTGATGAAGACACTTCAAGGCGTTCCTATAATGGTGTTACTGCTGATCGCAACCACGCTGGAAGCTAGCGGCGATGCCATTGTCCGCATGGCGATCTACAGTCACGTGGGTCTGACCCGTATCGGGTTGTTTCTTGCTGGGGCGGCACTGCTGTTGGGCTACGGATCGTTTCTCAACCTCGCGCCGCTCGACTTTGGGCGTGTCGTCGGGCTCTACATTGCGACGCTATTTGTGGTCTGGCAGGTCATTAACGTCATCGCCTTCCGATCATTCCCGACGGTGCCAATCTTGGTCGGTGGCGCCTTGGTAATCACTGGAGGTGTGATCATCAGTCTTTGGAAACCGGCTTAGGAAACTCCAAATAACTCACCACCGATCGGCGATCACGGACAAAAGAGCTGGCTTAAGGATGCCACTTTTCAGCGTTTCTGAGGTGACCGCGCCAGCCGCATCGGGCCGGGGCACAGGCTTACCCCGGATGCGACGGCAGACCTGATGGACGGCGAGGAAAGCCAACAATTGCCGCTTGCGCAGCTCTCCCTCCTGGCGCTCGCGCTAGGGGTCGTCACTGGGCTTGGTGCCGTGGCTTTCCGGGATCTGATCAGCCTGATTCACAACCTGCTGTTCACCGGGCATGTGCTGATCCACTACGACGCCAATACTTTCACCGTGCCCGCGCCGTGGGGCCCGTTGGTGATTCTGGTTCCCGTGCTGGGCGCCGTCGGCGTGACCTTCCTGGTGACTAATTTTGCACCTGAGGCCAAGGGCCACGGGGTACCCGAGGTGATGGACGCGATCTACTACAAGAGCGGCGTGATCCGGCCCGTTGTGGCGTTGGTCAAATCTCTTGCGTCGGCCATTGCGATTGGCAGCGGTTCGTCGGTCGGGCGGGAAGGGCCGATCATCCAGATCGGCTCGGCGCTCGGCTCCACGCTGGGGCAGATCATCCGCATGCCGGTGGGCCAGCGGATCTCGCTCGTCGCCGCGGGCGCGGGCGCGGGCATCGCGGCCACGTTCAATACTCCAATCGGCGGGGTGATGTTCGCCATCGAGCTGATGATGCCCGAAGTGAGCGTGGAGACCTTCCTTCCGGTCGCGATCGCGACGGGGACGGCGACGTTCGTGGGCCGCTGGTTCCTCGGCGACGCGCCCGCGTTCCACGTGCCCCCGCTTCAAGCCATGGCGGTCGATTCGAGCGCACTGCTCGTACTGGTTCTGTTCGCGGTGCTGGGCGCCCTCAGCGGGATCGCGGCGGCAGGTTTCATTCGCGGGCTGCATCTGGCCGAGGATCTCTTCGATCGGATCAAATCGCGCTATCTGCGGCACATGCTCGGCATGCTGATTGTCGGTGTGCTCATGTACCTTCTGCTCCGCACGCTCGGTCAGTACTACGTCGATGGCGTCGGTTACGCGACCGTTCAGGCAGTGCTGGCAGGGCAGATCTCGACATTCTGGATGCTGGGGCTGCTGAGCGCCTGCAAGCTGTTGGCGACCTCACTCAGTCTCGGGTCGGGCTCATCCGGCGGCATTTTCTCGCCCTCGTTGTTCATGGGCGCCACACTTGGCGGGGGCTTCGCGGCGCTGCTGAATGCCGCGGGTCTGCCGATTCACCTCAGCGTGCCCGCCTTTGCCATGGTCGGCATGGGCGCGATGGTGGGCGGCGGAACCGGCGCGGTGATGACCGCCGTTACAATGATCTTTGAGATGACCCTCGACTACAGCATCGTGATGCCGATGATCGTGGCGGTAGCCGTGAGCATTGGTGCGCGCCGAGTGCTCTCTCGCGAGACCATCTACACCCTGAAGCTTGTGCGCCGCGGTCGGGCGATTCCCAAGGCGCGTCACGCCAACATGTTCCTCGTGCGCTCCGCGCGCGAAGTGATGGACGCCGACATCCAGGTGTTGCCGGCGGAGGCAAGTTTCGATGACTATCTGCGGCAGCCCGAACATGCCGGGCGCCTGCGCCACGTCGTGGTCACTGACAAGGGCCACATCTACGGGGTGATCCGCGTCAATACGGGCCTTCGCCGAGGGTTGGAGGGCGCGCATACCGGAGTGAGCCTGGGCGATGTCGCCAGCCGCAACTTCACCGTGGTGGGCGAGAACGAGACCGCCTTCGACGTTATCCGCCGCATGTGGCGGCGGGGTGCCATCATGGCGGTAGTCGTGCGCGGGCGTGGGGTTCCACGTGCAAGCGACGTTGCCGGCGTGATCACCAAGGAGCACGTCGCTGACTCGGTCGCGGACAGCGTCAAAGCCTATCCTGAATAGGCTCGCATAGCCGCACCATGCCGTGTTGCCGGGATTCGATCAAACGTTGCCGATAGCGCTTCGCAACACGCCCGACCGACTGAACCATGTCGTTGGGGATTCGACCGACTTCTCGATTGAAGCGGAGTTTATTGGTCCGCCGCTCGCTACGCCGGTTGATCAAGCGCACTGAAGGGAATCGCGGCGCAGCGAGGGCAAGCGACGAGTTTCCGCAGTCGGCCAGAAGCCGGCGGTCGGCGTCTTGCTCGAATCTCCGGATTCCGGACTTTGGAGCGGACGGAGAATCTCTGTCACTCAGCAAACGAGAACGTCACCTCGAGAACACCACTCCGTGCGCGATCGCCGACCCGGTCCAGCCGTGCGGCCAGGTGCGATTGTCGAAATCGAACCCCGCATTACCCTTGTCGTCGTGAAAGGCGCGATCGATAGCGAGAACGCCGGTATCTGGATCGAAGGTGAGCATGAACAAACGATCCTCACCATAGCCGGTCACGGCGAGCCGATGGGTCTTGGCGTCGTAGCCCGTCCAGTGGGGGCGAATCGCTGGATCGAGTACGACGCGGGCGACCTCGACCGGGTGAGAGCCATCCTTGATATCCAGCACCACCATCGCGTGCAGTATCTGCACGCTCTGGATCAAGTAATGCGAGACGATGCTGGGCACACCACAGAAGGAACCGGGGAATTGCCAGACCAGCTTCGAGCGTGGATGGTCACTCGCAATGTCGGTAACCCGCTCGATCCCGCAACCGGTCGTCTGAACATAGACGGCGCCGTCCGGTCCGCGGCGGGCTTCCTCGGGGTTGATCTCGCCGTAATGCCCTGGTGGCGCGTCGAAATCATTGGTCGATAGCCGTTTTAGATCGGACAGCCGGAAGATCTGATAGGTGTGTCCGGTCCGGTCCTCGTCCCGCATCGAGGAGTTAGTGACGAGCACCCGATCGATGTCCGGCAACGGCAGCAGGCTGTATGCCATCAAGAGGTCGTCAGGGCGGCTCGGATCGGCAGTTGAGGTCGAACGCACTATCCGGCCCTCGTCGTCGATTTCCACCAAACCGCCGTGTACGCCGGGCTGCGCCCCCAAGTCAGTCATCGAGGCGACCAGCGCCCCGCCATGGTCGGTACCCTGATCGGAGCCGTGGTCCATGTGGCCCTGCAGCTGAAAGCTTGCCAGCACATGACCGTTGGGCAGCCGCAGGAAGGAATGAGGATGACTGAAGCCGTCGAGGTCGCCGAAATCCGCGTGGACGTGCGGGTGCAAGGGGTCACGGAGGTCGAACACGACCGTCCTGCCCGCCTTGTGATCGTTGGCGAACAACAGTCCTGCGTCCGGCATCCAGTACTCGGTGTGGTGCACCTGTCGCGTGCGGATTCCCGAAGCGGCCGAGGCAACCACCTTGCCGTAGTCAGGCGACTCCGGAGCGGCGTCGATGACTGCGATGAAATCCTCGCCGCGCCCGGCGGTGTCGCCAGCCCAGGCAAAGAGATAGTGTCCTGCCCCCTCCGCGTTGCTCCAGCCCGCCGCGAGCAAGAGCCCGGCAAACGCCGCGGGCGCCAAATGTCGCTTCATCGCAAATCCCCAGGACTTGAACTTTAGCCACCCCTTGTCAGGAACCTTAGCACGAGGCCTGCGACGGCCCGCGACTTTGCAAACATGAATCGCCCTCAGTTCGACCCGCGCAGTCCGAGTCGGCCAAGACGCGACACTGGCACGGTCGGTCCAATTTCCTGCGAGCGGAAGGATTCAGCGAGCTAGTCTCTAATTCTTTCCTAAGGATCGCTGGACGTCCCTTTTCCCGACCAAGAGCTGTCAGCCATCGTGTCTGCGAGCGCTTCCATATAGCAGACGGTTGCGAGCACCGAGCGTCTGGCGGTGGCATCGCCGCTCCGCAGTGGCTGCGGCGCTATACTCGTCTGCATGTACAAGTAAGAGCCCTGCGAACGACGGCCAAATAGCCTCGAGGATCCTGAAAATGGCAAAACTGAAGCTGACTTATTTCGATTTCGACGGCGGACGCGGCGAGCCGGCGCGTCTGGCACTGCACATCGGCGGCATCGCGTTCGAAGATCAGCGCATCGTGGGCAAGGATTGGCCCGCCTTCCGCGACAAGACGCCGTTCTTCGCGATGCCCACGCTTGAAATCGACGGCAAGGTCGTTTCGCAATCTAACAGCATAAATCGCTATGTCGGCAAGCTGACCGGCTTGTATCCCAAGGATGACTGGCAGGCCTTCCTGTGCGACGAGGTGATGGACGCGGCTGAGGATATTAGTGCGCGGATCGGCCAGACAATCGACCTGCCCGCGGATGCCAAGAAGAAGGCGCGCGAAGAGCTAGCGGTGGGGCATATCACACGATACCTCGAGGAGTTCCAGGCGAGGCTGAAGGCAGCCGGCGGGGAATATTTCGCCGACAGGCGCCTCACGGTGGCTGATTTGAAAGTCTTCATGTTGATCCGATGGCTGCGGTCGGGGGCGCTGGATCACATCCCGAAGGACCTCGTGGACCGCGTCGCGCCGATGCTCGTCGAGCACCTCGAGCGCATGGCCAGCCATCCGAAGATCGTGGAGTACTACAAGCTTCGCAAGGCGGCCTGATCGCACTCTGGCGTCGGCGGGACTTGCGTTTGCGAATGGCTGAACCTCTGTTGGTGGCAAATCTGGTGGCGAATTCGGGGATTTCAGGGGAATCGAGGGGACGAAAGTTATTTTGATTTCAGTAAGTTACTGATCTACAAAGTCACTCCCCTGAGTTCGAATCCCTCTCTCTCCGCCAACTAGTCTGAGCCTCATCCCCCTGTGTGGGTTCTCTGCTCAAAAAAGCCGCCCAGTGCGGGCTTTGCGCATCCGGGCCTTTCTTAGGTTCCAGGAAAGACGCCCGAACCAACCGGGTGCGACCCGGTTTTCTCAGTAGCCGGGTTTGGGCATGGGACTTTGCGGGGCGGTGAGATACCGCGAGCCTTACGTGACCTTCGGCGTCAATTTGCACGATGTCCTCATCGCCTTCTCTGCGTGGTCCGTTGAAGACCACTGAATCGCCGGGTGTTTCTCCGTCCTATCCCGAGTCAACTATACGATGTCCCGCATAGCGCTGGCCGCGTAGCCTCTGCGCCCGGGTCGTCAGCCCGAAAAACCCAACGCTATCTGCGGCGTCGCCCAACCACGGGTAACGGTATTTGTTGAGACATAATATCGTTCTCGTTCTTGAACATCATGCCTGCGCGCTCTATTCATCAGACCCCCCGCGCGGCGGGTCTGTACTGCGCCGAATCAAGAGCGTAAACAGGTGTTGAACGTTGGCGAGAGTCTTTACCGGACCGGCGTCCGTGCCTGACCCGCACTCACGAGCCAACGACAAGGGGATCAAACAATAAAATCCCCAGCCCCAGGGAGACAAACGTCTACGCACTCCGCGATCGCATGATGATAGACCCACATTGAGTATGAGCTACAACCTGCAACAGCGACTCGATGCTTTCGTAAGTGGCGCATGCAGCCCGGACGCCTTCGTGCAGGAGTTATCCGTTCTTTGCGACGCAACGCCCGACTCCGCGTGGGACGCGCTTTCGTTGATCGATCAGTATTATCGTCGCGGTAAATTGTCGGCTGATCTGTTTCGAACGGTCAGTTTCAGAATCGAACGGCACGTCTTGGGAGTGCGCGACTCCGACACAATCCGTGACCAGTGTAACGCTCCTATGGGTACCGAAGTTGCTGTTGGTGCAATGCGCGGTGTGGTGATGCAGCAGCGAGCGGCGACTCCAAAGGAACTGGCGATCGATGTCCGGGCGCTGCGGCTCGAACTACTCAAAGCGCGCGGGACGGTGCAACGATACCGAAAACGTCTGGCGATTCTGGCCGATTTTGGTCGCCGCACTCGTAGCGCGCTTGCAAACACTCAGCGCGCATTGGCAGCCTCGCGCAGACACAACATGCACGATTCTGAACGACAGAAGTCCGGTGAGTCACACCGCCCCGTGCGCGAGCAGATCAATGCCGAGTTTACGATGACTCCCGCTACGCGCGATCGCATGCGCGTATGGCGGCCGGTTCGATCATTCCAAGCCGTTGTATTAATTTTGCTCGGTGTCGGAGCAGCGCCAGCAGTCCACGATTTACCGAGGCACCCGCCCCCCCGAAACATGGTGTTACCGACGGCCGCTCCGGTCGTGATTCCGCAAATCTCGGAGCCTGGACAAATTGGCCTGTCCACCGATAGGTTCCTCGTATTCCCGGGCCACGCGAGCGCGGAGATTTACGTCCACCGAATCGGGGGCGCTAGCGGTGACGTCAGTTTTGTGTGGTGGACGCACGGTTCCGGGGCTGCACCGGGTCGGGATTACGTTTCGGGAGCCCCTAAAATAGCGCATATGCTCGATGGCGTAGATACCCTGCTGTTGTCGGTACCGATTCTTGCGAATCCGTCGCGAAAACATACGGAATTGTTCTACGTCGCAATCGGCAAACCCGAGGGCGGCGCCTCTCTAGGTCCGATCAGACGCGCAGCAGTATTCATCATGCGCCCCGACTAGTACTGTAACGGCGGCTCATTCCCTGCGGTTTCCCTATTACCCGGGTTCAAATAGCTGAGACGGGTTCGCGCTGGACTCAGCCCACCGCCAGTCCATTCTCTTCGCTATTCAATTCAATCGCTTAGGCAAAAGCTTGAGCTGCCCACGCGCTCGTTGCAGGTTTGCCTCGGTGGGCAGTGTTATCAACGTGGGCCGATATCGCATGCCGTCTACGATGGAATCGAACTGAATTCTTCGCTGGCCCTTTGCGGTTACTCCGTCGACTCTCATTATTTTTCTGCTAACTCGATGCCCCTGAATAATGAGTTCGACCGCACGAACTATGCTCGCCGAACATATGCCCGGTCCGCATAATGTTCGCCGATCACAATTCAATACCAAGGAATTTTCGCCATGGCAAAGCTGAAGCTGACCTACTTCGATTTCGACGGCGGGCGCGGCGAGCCCGCGCGTCTTGCGCTACACATCGGCGGCATTGCGTTCGAAGACCACCGCATCTCGGGCAAGGACTGGCCCGGCTTGCGCGACAGGATGCCGTTTCTGGCGATGCCCACGCTCGAAGTGGACGGCAAAGTGGTTTCGCAGTCCAACAGCATCAATCGCTACGTCGGCAAGCTGGCTGGCCTGTACCCCAAGGATGACTGGCAGGCGTTGCTGTGTGACGAGGTCATGGACGCAGCTGAGGACATCAGCACCCGCATCGCACACACCATCGACCTGGCCGAGGACACCAAGAAGAAGGCGCGCGAAGAACTTGTGGCCGGGCGCATCACGCAATACCTGGAGCAGTTCCAGGCCCGGCTGAAGGCGGCCGGCGGCGAGTATTTCGCCGACCAGCGCCTCACCGTGGCGGACTTGAAGATTTTCATGTGGGTCCGCTGGCTAAGGTCCGGGGTACTCGACCACATTCCCAAAGACCTCGTGGACCGAGTCGCACCGCTGCTGGTTAAGCACTCCGAGCGCATGGCGAGCCATCCAGGTGTCGCGGAGTACTACAGGCGCCGCAAGGCAGCGTAGCTGCCAAGCTGAGCGCAACAAGCGATCTCGCGCCGGGAGGTCCCGAGTCGCGCTGGCAACTCGCGGCCCGTAGCGGCCGATCCGCTGCTCTCCGCCAGTTTTCTTTCAGCGGGCGACAGCTGCGCTCGTGATCAACAGCAATCCCCCGGCGATGATGACGATTCCAATGAACGGCGCTGCCGGTTCACTCGCAGGTGCGAGCCGCTCGAGCGTGATGGCGGCCGTAACGCCCGCCATCGCGCGCAGGTCCATCACGCCGATCACGAGCAGAATTGCCGTGAGGCCGGCACAGCAGTGGCTGCATTGAAGGCCGAGGCGCAGGCCGTATCGCAAGGCGGTGCCGGCGTCGGCCCCCAGCGCACCGCCACGCCCGGGCACCTGCCGGCAGCAGGCAAGCTGCCGCGCCTTCCACGCCGTGAACTGCAGAGCGCCCGCGCTCAGCACGACCGCACCGACTGCGATCGGCGCGGCGCGTGCGAGGGCTGGCCAAAGCATCTGGATCTCGGCCAGCACGACGCCGAGCGGAAACGTGGCCAATCCAATCAGCGCCCACACCAGGAAATATCCGACGCCTACGATGACCGTCAGCGAACCAAAGCGCGTTGCGCCCGTGTTGGCCAGGGCCTCGCGGTACCGTGCCAGCATCGGCACCAGGGAGGGCAACATCATCGCGACCATCATGACGATCCACATGCCCAGGAAAGTCGCCGCGGCGCCCGGCCAGGACTGGCCGGGCATGCGCGTCCACGCCATCGACATCGTCCAGCCTCCGGGCATCGCCATCCCGCCCATCGCCGCCATGGACCCGGACCAGCTGATCGTCACTATCGCACTGGCCGCGAAGAGCAGTGCCGCGACAGCAGCGAAGCCTCGGTCAGAGGTCATCGCGCTGCGTACTCGTCGTGCCGCCGCCACCAGACGCCTTTTTCGTTGCGACCGAGCGGCGCGCGATCGAGCCACTGGTACATTCCCCACAGGCCGTCCAGGCCGCGCGCATAGGTGGAATAGGTGTGGTAAACAACGCCATCCTCCAGTGCAAACGTGCTCATGCCCGGGCGATCGCGCATATAGGTGGGTGCGTCCACACCGCAGCCTTTCGCGATGTCCTTGACGACTTGCGGCGGCTCCTTCTGGTCGATCGCGTGTGTGCCGCGTTCATAGTTGTATTCCACTCCGCCCGCGCGCTGCTGCTCTTGCGTGATCGACACGTTGAAGTCGAAATTGAACTCGCCGCCGAAGGACGACGCCCAGGGGAAATGCCACCCCATGCGTCCCTTGAATGCCTGCAGCTTCGCGAGCGGCGCGCGCGACACGGCTGCCAGTGTCACGTCGTGATTGGCGAGGTGCACGGCGAAACCACTGAACCCATCGGCGATCGACGAGCACGAGGGGCATCCGGCGGTGTAGTCGGGCCCGAACATGAAGTGATAGACGAGTAGCTGCGAGCGGCCCTGGAAAAGATCCGGTAGCGTCGCGGTGCCGGCATCGGTCGCGAATTGATACGTCTTGTCAACGCGTACCCACGGCAGCGCCTGCCGCATGAGTGCCAGCTCGTCGCTGCGCCGCGTGTGCTCCTTTTCCAGGGCAAGCAGCTCTCGCCGCGCGCTGAGCCAGTCGGTACGGAAACCTGTCTTGTGCTTCGTCATCACGCCTGCTCCTATTGGTTATGGCTCATGAGTTAGCCTACGCGCCCGGCCTCGAGTGGCGAGAGTGACAAGTGTGACGGGATTTCGATGGACAGCCTGATCAACGCCGCCGCACGCGCCCTGGTAACGGGCGATCCCATCGGCGCCCTGAAGCGGATCGCCTTGCGCGAGGATGCGGCAGCGCTCGCGCTGCGCGGCATTGCGATGGCGCAGCTTGGCGAATACGGTCGGGCCAGGACGCTGCTGCGAAGCGCCGCCCGCGCGTTCGGCCCGCACGAAGCGGTGGCGCGCGCGAGGTGCACGGTTGCCGAGGGTGAGGCCGCGCTCGCGTCGCGCGATCTGGGCTGGCCGGCGAAGGCACTCGAGGCGGCACGGGCCACGCTCGACGCGCACGGCGACCTGGCCAACGCCGCGTATGCCCGCTATCTGCAGGCGCGGCGACTCCTTTTGATCGGGCGGATCGACGAGGCTGAACGAACGCTCGCCAGGGTGGATTGCGCACTTGTCCCGCCCGCGTCGCGTACCGTTTACGAGCTGGTGCTCGCCGGGATCGAGTTGCGGCGCTTACGCACCCGGGCTGCCCGCGCGGCACTGGCGCGAGCGACTGAGGCGGCGATCGAAGCACGCATCCCCGCGCTGATGGCCGAAGTCGAGAGTGCGCTGCGCTCGTTGAATGCGCCGGCCGCACGAGTGATCGTGAAGGGGGAGGAGCGAGCGCTGCTGTTCGAGGATGTCGAGGCCCTGGTGGCATCGAAAGTGTTCATCGTGGACGCTTGCCGCCACGTCGTGCGCCAGTCGGGGACAGTGGTTGCCCTCGCCAGGCGTCCGGTATTGTTCGCGCTCACCCGCGCGCTGGGGGAAGCGTGGCCGGCCGAGGTGTCGAGGGACGCGCTCATTGCACGGGCGTTTCGCCTGAAGCTCGCCGATGAATCGCAGCGCGCGCGCCTGCGCGTCGAAATCGGCAGGCTGCGCCGCGTACTGCGGCCGCTGGCCGAGGTACGCGTCACCAGGCGAGGGTTTGTACTCGTGCCGCGCCGCGCGCACCAAGTGGTGGTGCTCGCGCCGCCTGTCGATGACGAGGACGCGGCGGTGCTCGCCCTGCTCGCCGATGGTGAGTCCTGGTCGACCTCTGCCCTGGCAGTGGCTTTGGGCACGAGCCAGCGCACGGTACAGAGGGCTCTCGAGTTGCTCGCCGCAGCGCGCAAGGTACAGGCCTGCGGTCGCGGCCGCGCGCGCCGCTGGATGGCGCCGCCGGTGTTGGGTTTCACGACGAGCTTGTTACTCCCGGCGTCACTGCCGATCAACTAGGGTCAACGCATGCGCAAGGCCAAGGCAGAGATCATTCGTGAGTACGGTCCCTTCCCGGGATGCGACCAGGTGGCTGGCGTGTCATTTGATGGCAAGAACGCCTGGATTGCGGCGGGCGACACGCTGATGGCTTTCGATCCGGAGAGCGGCAAGCGGCTGCGCTCGATCGATGTCGCCGCGCATGCGGGCACGGCCTTCGACGGCCGACACCTGTTTCAAATTTCGGAGAGCCGCATCCAGAAGATCGATCCGCAGACGGGCCGGGTGCTTGCCACGATCCCGGCGCCCGGCAACGGCAGCGACTCCGGCCTCGCCTGGGCGGAAGGAACGCTCTGGGTAGGTCAGTACCGGGACCGGAAGATCCATCAGATCGATCCCGAAACAGGTGCGATCCTTCGCACCATTGAATCCAACCGGCACGTCACCGGCGTTACCTGGATCGACAACGAGCTCTGGCACGGCACCTGGGAAGGTGACGAGAGCGAGTTGCGGCGAATCGATCCCCAAACCGGGGAAGTCCACGAGCAGCTCGCGATGCCCCCAGGCGTTAGTGTTTCGGGACTCGAGTCCGACGGCCATGACCGGTTCTTCTGCGGCGGCGGGAGGAGTGGCAAGGTACGGGCTGTGAGGCGGCCGAAGCGCGCGCCAGCGGCGTGATCGACGGCCAAGGTGCCCGCTGGGGCTGAGAGCACCCCGGAGGTTTTCAGCTCTGCCAGTTAGGTCCGCGATATTCCATGTAGCGCGCGGTCTTCACCGCGACGTCATGATCGAAGTACAGCTCCACGATGTGCAGCGCCAGCTCGATACCGGAGGTCTCGCCACCTGCGGTGTAGATGGTCGGCGCGCTATGCACCCACGCCTGATCGCGCAAAAAATGAACTTTAGGAAAGCGCTTCTGCATGCTCTCGATGTAGTCGTGATGGGTCGTCGCCTGCAGTCCGTCCAGGATGCCGGCCTGCGCGAATTTCGACGCACCCGTACACACTGACAGCATCAAGCGGCCGCGAGCATTCATCAGTCGCAGATAGTCGAGATACGGTGGCGCATCGGCGGGTTGCGCGCCCACGACCACGATGTCAGCCTCCGGTGCATCGGCGAAGGTGTAGTCGGGCACTATGGTCATGGTGCCTGCCTTGATGGGTTTGCGCGTCACGGAAACGGTAAAGGTCTGAAACCCGGTCGTTCCCGGTGACTGCACCTGGTCGAACACCTGCATCGGCCCGGCTATGTCGATCAGCGTGGCGCGGTCCGACACGACGAAAGCCACTCGCACAGTTCCGGATTTGGGGAGCGTGAGGCGCGTTTCCGCCGGCGCGCCGGCGGCGCACGTGGCCCAAAACAGCATGGCAACAATGATCAGGCGCATGTGAATCCCCCCAGCCAGGGCCACGCCGGAGGATAACCGTTCGTAAGCGTTCCCGCGCTTCAGCCAGAAGCGATGCTCGGGCGCCGCGACACGGCCGCGGAGCTGCCGCGATGCAAGCGGTAAATGCCGAGCGCCCACTGCGCTGCCGGATGTTGCAGGAGCGCGGCACGGTAGTCCTGCAGATACGGCGGCAGCGCCACGGCCAGCGGGTACTGGATCTGCGGTGGCTGCAGCAACACCCCGAGCAGCGCCGCCGCCGTCAGGTCGGCGACCGTGAAGGCATCGCCGACGAGATACGCGCGCCCCTGCCGCTCCTGCTCGATCCGCTCGAGCGCGGAGTTCACGGTGGCACGATCCGCTTCGAGCTTCGCGTCGCGGATCCGGTGACGAAAGCGGTAATACGCTGGAAAGATCCGCCCCAGCGGCCGCAGCGTCTGGTAGGCCTTGTCGGGCATACCCGTGGTCAGCACCCGCAGTGCCACGTCCGGATCGTGACGGAACAACGGCGTGACGATGGCTGCCCGCAGGGCCGGGCCGAGCTGCTCGTCGAAATAGTCCTCCAGCGCGAGTGCGCGCTGCCGCGCGGCGGCGTCGCCGGGATAGAGCGGCGGCACTGGATAGTGCTGCTCGAGCGCGGCGATGATGTGGGTCGAATCGCCGATCGCCCGGGCTTCCAGAAACAGGATGGGCAGGGTGCCGCGTCCCGTCGCGCGCCAGGCCCGGATCAGGTAATCAGGGCCGAGCACCTGACGGTGGTGCGCGATGCGCTTGTAGTCGAGTGCCCAGCGAGCCTTCTCGCTGTAGTGCGAGAGCGGGATGTGCCACAGCAGAGGCATGTCCATGGCGGCTTCCGGTTCACAACGTTGAAGCGATTATGTCGCCCAACGAGTACGTCGGCCACGCGGATGATGCCCACTTTTACGGTTGCCTGATCCTCGTCAAGTCGCGCTGATCAGGGTCTTCGCGCGCCAGCGGCGATTTGCGGCGCGCGATGCGTCACGGACGAGTCGTTTGCGCGACGGTTGAGTGCAGGTCCACCCAGGAAGGATCGACGACATTCTTGATGGCCCTGCACTGCGCAAGCGTCGCGCCGGTGTAGCTGTTCACCGGGAAGTACTTGACCTGCCAGCTTGCAAAGCCCCAGACGTCAAGGCCGCCCTTGACGTACCTGCTGGCGCGGTCGGCAGCCTCGCAATCGTACTGCGAGCGGCTGACGTGCTGTTGAGTCTCCTGAAGCAGGTCGGCGCGGGCTCGTTCTTCGGAACGCCGTACGAGAGTCTCCTTGAGGCTCACCGATTTGCCGGCCCGATGGGGGCGGCGGTGGACCTGAAAATCCGGGTCGGCGTATGGATCGACATTGTTTGCCGAAGCCGCATCAGCGGGCTCGGCCTTAGATGCTCGAGCGAGTGCGGCAGCGTCATCCGCTGAGCCCTGCGAGTCCGATGCCGATACCGCTGGTGAGGAATCGAGGACGTCGGCAATCGCCGCACTGCGCGCAGACTTCGCCGCCAGGTAGTCTCTGGCGGCCCACGCACCCAGCGCGATGACCGCGACGCTCGCGCCTATCAAGCCGGCATGCTGGATGAAGCCGCCGAGAATGCTGGACCCTCGCGCCGGGAGCAGCGTCGCAATCCGCTGATGCAGCCCATCGTGCTTTAGCCAGCCGATGGCGCGCGTGAGGGTGTAAAGGACGCCTTGGGCGATGAAAAAGCCGAGGGCGCTGCCGATGACAAGTTGACTCATGTTCACGAGTAATGCCCATGCCCGCGCATATGTCTGGCGATGGAGGCATTCTGCGGGTCGGTTCCGCAGCTATCCGTGAGCAGGATCACGCCGCCGTCACGCGTACCGTGCGTGCAGCACGCAATCGAACAGGCGCGGGCCCTGTACAGGCCTCCGAAGTCCCTGCCGGGCGATCCGCGAAAGTGCCACCAAATCGATAAAACGATGTTACTTCAGTACTTTGTCTGCAGTTGACCCGGGGTAGGTGGCCAATCGGCCGTCAAAATACCTGTAGAATTCCGTGTCACTGGACTCATGTGCTGAGACGGGTTCGCGGTGGACTCAGTGCAGCGCCAACCCGCTTCGAAAGCCGCCATGCCGCTCGTACGCATACCCCGTCCATGAGCGCGCTGCGCGCCGCGAGAAGGGCAATCGCCCGCAGTCTGTACGCGCTGGTGCGCAGCGCGGCGCCGGTGGTGTACGCGCAGGACGGTCTCATCAGCGTGCATTCGCACGCCTTCATGCAGGACCCGACTTTCATCAAGGCGTATGCGCGCGGCGTTGAGGCGATCGGCGGCACCGACACCTATCGGTGGCACTGGCGGATTCACATCGGGCTGTGGGCCGCCAAGGTGGCCTCGGGCCTGGAGGGTGACTTCGTCGAATGCGGGGTCAACAGAGGCTTCCTTAGCAGCGCCATTCTGGAGTATCTCGAGTGGAATTCACTCGAGCGGGATTTCTACCTGCTCGACACCTTCGCCGGACTTGACCAGCGCTTCGTGTCAGACAGCGAACGCCGGGGCGGTGCGTTACGCAAGAACGCGCAGGACCTGCAGAGCGGTTTCTACGTCCGGGGTGTGGACGAAGTACGCGCCAATTTTGCGCAGTGGCCGCGCGCGCGCATTATCGTGGGCGCCGTTCCTGAAACCCTCGGGCAGGTGAGTGCCAAGCGCGTCGCATACTTGCACCTGGACATGAACAGCGCGCCGCCCGAAACGGCGGCGCTCGCGTATTTCTGGGACCGGCTCGTCGCGGGTGCTCCGGTGTTGCTCGATGATTACGCTTATCTGGGTTACACGCCGCAGAAGCTGGCGATGGACGAGTTTGCACGTGCGCACGGCGTCACGGTGTGCTCGCTGCCAACCGGCCAGGGCCTGATCATCAGACCGCCAATGACGACCTGAGCATCAGCTTGGAAGGTCGGTGACGTTCCATGCAGCATACGTTTGCCATTCCGGTGTATCGGGCGGCGCCACACCTCGCAGCCCTCATCGGATCGCTGCGCACGCAAACCGGGGAGCGCAGTGAGATCCTGCTGGCGAGTTCTACACCCTCGGTGGAGCTCGAAGAGCTTGCCAGGCGCCATGCGGTGGAGCTGCACATCAATCCGCGACGCCTCGACATCGCAACCGACTGGAACTTCGCCCTGGGGGCCGCCCGGACAACGCTCGTGACCCTGGCTCACCAGGACGATCTGTTCGTGCCCGACTACGCCGCGCGCATGGTCGCCGCGCTGCGCCGCCATCCGGGTGCCTTGATCGCCTTCAGCGACTACTCGGAGCACACGCCGCAGGCAGCGCGGCCCGCCAATATGAACCTGCGGGTCAAGCGCCTCCTGCGGCACCGCGCCTTTGGTGCACGCGAGTGCCTCACGGAAACAAGCGACAAACTGCGCCTGCTGTCCCTCGGAAACCCGATCTGCTGTCCGAGCGTCATGCTCAATCGCGCGACCCTGGGTGACTTTCGCTTCCCGCAGGGGTTTCAGACCAACCTTGACTGGATGGCGTGGCTTGAGCTGGCGCGCCGTCCCGGCGGCTTTGTCTATGTGCGCGAACGCCTGGTATCGAAGGGCGTCCACGCCGGGAGCGAGACTACGGCGACGATTGCCAATCGCGCCCGCGAGCGTGAGGACCGCGCGCTGTTTGAGGCATTTTGGCCCCGGCCGGTTGCCGCCACGCTGGCGATGCTCTACCGGCTCGGTTATCGCGCCAATCGGGTCGGGTAGTCACGCCTGACCCTGGCTGATGCAGACGACACCGCCGGTGACCAAAACGATTCCGACCCATTGCAGCGGCGATAGCGTCTCGCCGTAGATCAGCCAGGCCGATAACGCCATCAGGACGTAAAAGCCGGCGCCGATGCTCGCCGTTGCGACCCCAAGCTTCTCGCGCGAAACGATTATCAGCCACAGCGCATAGCCGAGGATCTGCAGGCTGATCGAGGCATAGACCCACGGCGAGAGGGCCGCCTGGCCGATGAATCGTGGCAAACCGGACAGACCCGCCGGCGCGCTGCCAAGCCCGTTGGTCGCACGTCGCAGCAGCAACTGGCTGATGACCGCGTTGACGGTGAAGGCAAGGAACAGCATTCTCAACGGCATATGTTCAGCGGAAAAAGGCGATGGCGTAGTTGGGCTTGTCCGCATCGAACAGGCTCGTGTGCTCGTGTCGCAGCGGCCCGAGGGCTTCCTGCAGCAGACCCACGACGCGCTCGCGCGAGATCGGGCTCACGTCCGCATCGCCCGTCACGTAGCGATCCGACCAATAGCCGAGGAGCGCGCGCCAGGAACCCGGCTCCACATCCTTGATGATGATGCGCAGCCGCGGCGCGCGCTCGAGCAGCACCCGGACAGATTGCAGGAATCGCGGGCGCGCGGATTCGGGGATGTGGTGCAACACGTCCGCGATCAGGATTGCGTCGGGGTCGGGGCGTCCCGCGGCAACGTAGTCCGCGAGGCTCGTGGCGGGCAGGCGTACGACCTGAGCGTCGAAGCGCCCGTCAATCCACTGTCCCACGACCGGACCGGGATCAAGAGTCGTGACCCGCAGATCGCAGCGCATGGCAAACAAGTGATTGAGCGGCTCGCCATCGCCACCACCGACGTCCAGCAGATGGGCGTTGCGCGGGATGACCGTGGCGAGCGCGGCCGCCTCCTTGGCCAGATCCACAAAAATGGCGCGGTACCAGCGGCCCAGGCGACGCGCGAGACGCGCGCCTAAGAGGGCGCGGATTGCCGGACCTATGGGCATCGGCCTCTCACAAACGGATGCGCACCACGAACCCGAAGCTCGCCAGCGGGAACAGCCACTCGAAAGCGTTCACCACGCGCTCGGCTGCGCGTACGGCAAGTCGCGCGAGACCCGTGTGCCGCGCCTGCATTTCGGTGAAGCGCGAGAAGTAGGGAATGATTTCCCATTCTGCAAATCCGGCCCGGGCGCACAGCGTCGTCAGCGTCTTGTACGAAAGGATGCACAGGTGGTCCTGGTGTGTGGACTCGCGCCGGCTGAGACCTATCAGGAAGTTATGCAGCGCTGTGGCGTTCGGCGTGGAAAGAATAAGCGTGCCGCCAACCAGGCGCGGCACGCTGGCGAACCGCTGCAGAAACTGCAGCGGGTTTTCCAGATGTTCGATCAGTTCACCGGCAACTATTACGTCGGGCGTTTCGGGGAGTTCTGACAGGAGCCGTTCCGGATCGCCGACGTCGCCGCGGCGGACGATCGAATTTGGCCCGGTCGGCAGCCCCGCAACCGGAACCAGCACCGAGTTATCGAAGCCGTCCACGCGTAGCGCGCGCCGACCGATTTCCTCGTGCAGCCAGGTACCGCCGCCGCGTTTCGATTGCCAGGCGGTTTCGTCCATGGCCCCGAGGTCCAGCACCCGGCGTCCCGCGCAGGCCTGCGCGATGAAGGCAATACGGTCCACGGGCCGCGGCACCGCCAGGCGCTCGAAGGGCGTGTAATGAAGTGGCGGGACGCCCGAGCCGGTGGATCGCGCAGCCATGCCGTCAGGGTGTCGCTGCTGTTTGCAGCAGATTCGCGAGGTAACGACCATCATGTCGTCCGCACGCTGTCGGCTGAGGCGCGCGCACCCAAGCGCTTTCGCGCCCCAGTTGGAACACCACGCCGCCGCGAATTGTGTTGCGAAATTCCACCTGGCCGTGGTTCAGCCACGCCGCCACCTCGGTGTTACGGTAATTCCGCAGCCACGTCGAGCCGAAGTGTTCGGTTTGCATCCGGCGTGGCTGGAACACCTGCGGACATGCGTCTTCCAGGTGATCTAACGCAGCATCGGCATCCCGCACCGCCGCCAGGAACTCCGCCTGGCCGGTCGCGTCGTGCACGACCCTGCAGCTCACGAAGTAGCTCATGTCGGCGGGCGATCTCTGCGATGGAGGAGTGCCGAATGTTACATCGAAATCCGGCGGCGGATCGTGCTCCGCGAGCGTCTGGCAGTCGGTCATGTCGACCCGCAGTGCGAAGCGTTCCAAAGCACCGTCGACCAGCGAGCGGCTCGGCTCCCCATGCTCCTGGTCCGCGTACAAGCGCGCGCCGCGCACGAGAACCCGCAGGTTCGGATCGTAGCGGCGGATGAGCGCCTCTATGCGCCGCCCGGACGCCCCCTGAGGGCCGAGCGCGTAGCCGCCGGAGAAATTGATGAGTCCTGAACCGTGCGCCAGGAAAGGAGCGAGGAATGCATTCGATTGCGCTCCGATTGTCAGGTACAGGTCTGGTTGTGTAGCGAGCTTTGGCGGCATATCGACTCTGAACCAGGGTCCATCCCAAGGGACGGGATTCCAGCGATGATCCGCGCCCATGCACGTCTGAAACGCCTGCGCGCCGAGGATGACGCACAGGACGTAGTTGCGCACTCTTGGCCGGGCGGCGAACAAGCGGAAGACAAGGGCAACCGCAACCACGGCGGCGACGCTTGCCATTGGCAGGAAATAGCGGCTGTTGCCCGAGGTGCACAGATACGCCACCCAATCCACCACCAACAGAAGGCCTAACGCCGCGAGCACGCGCTGGGCCGTGCCGGCATGCTGCGGTGTCGCCGCAATCTGATTCCGTGGGCGGCGTTGCCAAAGCCAGCGCACAAGGAGCGCGCCGCCGAGCACTACGACCGCCGCGTAGCGCAGGTCCGGCGCCCGCAGCTCGACGTGCACCATCGGCACCGGGTCGATCATGGCGAACGGGCGCCACAAGGCCGCGCCGAGGTCTGGCGGAATCAAGCGATACGCGCGCAGCGGCTCGACGGTGAATTCCGGCGAGCGGAACACGCCGTTCATCATTGGGAACAGCGGATTGCCGAATTCCCGCATGAGTCGATAGCACCACGGGCCGCCCACCAGCGCAAAGCCCAGCGCCAACGTGCCTGCGAAGCCCGCGACGTAGCGCACCAGGATTGGCATGGGCCGCGGCAACATGACCAGCATCACAAACGCGGCTAGCGCGTGGGGCGCGTTGGTGAGCTTAAGCGCCGTAGCAGCTCCCAGGAGCAGGCCCGCGCAGCCGACGTAGGCCGCGCGTGGCGCCCTCACGGCCAGCGCCAACAACAGCCACCCGGCGAGCACCGGCACTGCCGTGGTGATGTCGCCGAGACTTGAGCCAAGCTCCTGGATGAAAATCGGATTGAGGAACGCCAGCGCGACTGCGCAGGTGCACAGCAGCAGTCGGGTGCGACGCTCGTCGGCTGCGGAAACGCAGGCGGCTAACTCGAACGTGAGCCACAGTATCGCGCTGTGTACCACCGCCAGCAGCGAGGCGATGACGAGTGCGGGCAGGCCGATACTCACCAGCGCGTAGAACGGCACGTATACGTAGGGATTGAAATACGACTGGGGTCCGGCCGCGAAATAGTCCTGCGCGAAGCGATCATGAGTCGCGCTGAAACCCGCGTAGAGATGGTAGTGCAGCGTGTCCCACGGCATGTCCTTGCCGAGGGCGTAAGTGCACACGAGCGCCAGCGCGGTACACGCGGCATACAGGTGCAGCCGGTAGGTAGTGCTTTTTCCGCTCGCTATGGCCAGAAACCGGGTACGCCGTCGTATGGAAACGAGCGCATCCTCTCCCAGACTCACGGGTCGCCTGCGCCCTTATGGCTCACGTCAATGAAGCCCAGAAGAAAGGAGGCAAACACGATTTCCGCGCCGGCGAGCATCAGCGTTACCGACGGGATTGCCACGCGCATCATGGTTACGGGATCGAGTGCGGCCAGGCGCGCGTGCGCCCAGCTTGCGACCGAGAATGCAGCGAGGCCGAAGCCTGCAAAACCAAGAGTCAGACCGAACAGGATGCCGCGTTCCAGCGTGAAGACGCGCAGAAAGCGCTCGAGCGAGGGCGTCATCGGCAAGAGGTTCTTCAGCACGCCGATGGTGCGGGCCACCAGGGAAAACAGCACCAGCTGCACCCCCAGAACTGTTGCACCGGCAGCGTACAACATCGTGTGAATGTCGAACCCGACGCCGTGGATCACAACTGGCCCGCGCAGGATCAGCAACTGCGCCGCGGCGCCGACGGCGATCAGCAAGGCGCCCGGATAGAGCATCAGCCACCGGGGGCTCATCATCAGCAGGAAGCGCAAGTGCCGCCACCCGTCGCGCCAGCTGCGCAGGTGCGGCCGTCGTGAGCGCCCCGCGGGTGAGAGGATCGTCGGCACTTCGGCAATGCGCCAGCCAGCGAGCGTCGCCTTGACGATCATCTCGCTGGCGAACTCCATGCCAGCGGACCGCAGGCCTAACTGCAGGACCGCTGCGCGTTCCACGCCGCGCAGTCCACAATGAAAGTCACCGATCCGGGAAGAGAAGAACAGGCGCCCGACAAAGCTCAGCGCGGGGTTGCCCAGGTAACGATGCAGCCGTGGCATGGCGCCGGGGCGGATGCCGCCCCGGAAGCGATGGCCCATGACCAGCGTGCTGCCCGCGCGCAAGCGCTCGACGAACGCGTCGAGCTGAGAAAAGTCGTAGCTGTCATCCGCGTCGGCCATGATTACGAAGCGACCTCGCGCCGACTCGATGCCACCCAAGAGTGCGCGGCCGTAGCCCTTGCGCGCGACGCGGACCACGCGGGCCCCCGCGTTACGGGCGAGCTCAGGGGAGCCGTCGGAGGAACCGTTGTCGGCGACCAGCACCTCGCCCACGATCCCCGTTCGGCCGAGAAACCCATGCGCTTTGCGGACGCAAGTCGCGACGGTTTCTGCCTCGTTGAGGCACGGCATCAAAATCGTCACTTCCGGCTCAGCGGCCTCGTTGCCACCGACACCGCTCGCCGGGGGCAACGGCTCGCTGTCCTGTCCGGCGGCAACTCTGACTGCTGATTCCATGTTCGGTCACTCGAACGGTGCACGCGGGCCTGAAGGTCCTCGGCGAATTATGTCAGCCCCAGGTTTCGGGCCGATGTGACCAGCTCGGCAGATGTCACAGGCTCGGCAGACCGCACGCGCGAGTTGCACAGCCAAACCGAGGTCTCTGCAGGGTAGCCGGTGCCCCATGGCCATGTGATAAAAGGTACTACTATTCAATTACTTATGGATAGTGGCCTCGGGACCGCATCGTATGGGCCTATACGCATCGCGCTAGCCTCTCGAGCCGCGCTCCCGCTAGACTTCGTCGTTGGGGCGCTTCCTTACAACAACAACCGGGATCAGCTTCGGGTCCCACACTTTAAGGAGAAAGACCTTGATGCACTACATCTGGATGTTCATCGTGGGCATCGTCGTCGGCCTGATTGCGCGCTTCATCATGCCGGGCGAGCAGCACATGGGCCTGCTCCTGACGGGTGTGCTCGGCATCGTGGGGTCGTTCGTCGGCGGATTCATCGCCCGCTTGTTCAGCAAGCCTGCCGATGGCGCGCCGTTCCACCCGGCGGGAATCATCATGTCGATCATCGGCGCGCTCATCGTGCTGTTTGTCATGGGCAAGGTGATGTGATCCTTTAAGTGCGTCCGCGGTGGCGACGTCACGGGACGTCGCCACCACCCGCCCGGGGCACTCAATCACGCGCCGGGCCGCAAGTTTTCCGGGGTGTGGTAGGATGCGCGCCCCCCGACGGGCCAGTTTCCCGCGGTGCGCCCGTAGCTCAGTTGGATAGAGCGCCTGGCTACGAACCAGGAGGCCGGGAGTTCGAATCTCTCCGGGCGCGCCAATAAATCAAATGTAAGGTCTCAGGACTTCGTCGACAGACTGGCAGCTGATTTTGCCATGCGGCGCTGGCCATCTGCGGCCATCGGGTCGGTAGACGGTGGATCAGCCGTGGATCGCCCCCTCGCACGCCGCGCGCTCGTCGAATGCCCCACCGTAAAGGAGATCCCGATGTACGACCAACCCAAGCTATCCGAGTTGATCCGGTTCGCACGAGTCGATGCGGGCTCCACCGTCATCGACGTTTACCCAGGCGACGGCGACTGGACCCGTCTCTTCTCCGACATCGTGGGACCCGAAGGACGGGTCTACAGCTTCGTGCCGGCCGAAGTCGCCCACTTCAAGAACGATCCGGTCGGCCGCATGAGGACGCTTGCGAAGGAGCCGGGCCGAGAGAACGTCGAAGCCGTCTCGGCGGACCTCGTGGCGATGCCGGAGGCCACGCAAACCAGCGGATGTCCTATGGCTGCACCTGTTTTACCACGATCTCCACACCGCGCTGATCCAGGCCAGGGGCGCGACGGCGGCTCACTTCAATCGAGCTGTCTACGAGCGGCTGAAGCCCGGTGGGTGCTACGTCATCGTAGACCACGCCGCCGCCGTCGGGGCGGGCACGAGCGACGCCCAGTCGCTGCATCGGATTGAGCCTGCATCCGTTCGCGAGGAGGTGGAGGCGGCCGGCTTCGTACTGGATGCGGAAAGCACCATGCTCGCGAACAAGGACGATCCGCACTCGATCAAGGTGTTCGATCCCTCGATCAAGGGCGAGACCGATCGCTTCGCCTATCGGTTCGTGAAGCCCTGACAGGTTGAACGAGCAAGCCGGCGGAGCGGAGTTTTTAAGGGGTTAATAGCCGATGGAATCGATAGGCGCCGATCTACGTCAAATGCAGCGCACTCCGCTCGCCGCGTCTCACGTTCAGGCACTGCGCGATGGGGGAAAAACGGTCACCCAGAACCATTTCGGCGGTTGTGCGGGCGAGAGCTCCTCGCCGCACGGGTGCGATATTCATCATATGCGGCCCCGAGCGTAAGCTAGGCGGAGGGCGCTGACTCGGAGTGTCGGGTATGGCCAAAGACATCGAGCAGGAACTTGACGCCATCTTTGCCTACCACAAGGCTCGCGTGGCGGAGGCCCGCAATGACGCAGCCACCAGGCCCTCGGCCGAGGAAGATTTCAGTCAAGCCGCCACGGCTTGCCTGGTCAGTGTGATTACGCCTGCGCTTCAGCAAATGGCGCAAGCGCTCAACGAGCGGGGTGTGGCGGCGAGAGTTCCAGCGGATGCAAACCATGCGCAGATTGATATCCCCGTTAGCAGACACACGCGAGCGGGTCACGGTCACGGGGGCTACCCGTACTTCCGGGCCAGGCCTGATCGTCAGACTCGGCGGATCCACTTTGAGCGAAATGCCTCTGACGCTCGTGGCGGTACCGCGGTAGGCGACTACGCGATCGCAGAAGTTGATGCGGAGTTGGTCAGGGCCATGGTTATGGACTTGGTCCGAGCACTGTACGCGCCTTTCTGACCGGATCTGCTCGTGAAGTGTCTGGAATTGGGGCGTCGCCGGATCACTAACGACCGAGCGTAAAGGCGAACCGCCAGTGCTCAGAATCCGGGCGTATGAAATTCGCGTTCGCATTATGGAAAATCCCGCGCGCGCGATTTGTGCGCGTTACCGTACAGAGCGTGCGCTCCCGGGAACCCTATGATCGCCGAGTAGAGCCGGCTTGATAAAGAGCGGCGTGAACAGATATGAGGGTCACTATGATCCCGGGATTTGAAGAGCCGACGACCGCAGGATCCGCTCACGATTCGAACGACGACACGATTGAACTGGACCTGACGGGCGAAGAGGAGCTAGCGCTTTCTCGGGCGGCCGAGGCGGCCCGGGCAACGGCGCGTCCCGATGAATCGGGCCCCGTCTTATCCGTGCCTGAGTACAACTGTGCCTTCAGGCCGACGTCGCGAATCGACTTCGTTTGTAACGTGATCTTCGCTGTGGCAGTTCCGGGTATTGCGGTGGCGTTGCTGTGGCCGGCGCCGGATCGGCACTCGCCCGCGCCGGCGCCGGCGGTCGCCAGCGCCGCGCCTCTCACCAAGCTGGCCCTGGCCGGACCTGCCGAACCGCAGGGTGCGCCTGTGCGAATAAAAAACGCCTTCGATGCGACGGAGGTATTCGAGTTTCCGCCCCGGACCACCGAATCCGAATCCCGCGACGCGGTTGCAGAGCTACTCTTAAGACGCGCAAGTGACCGACGCGCCGAGGGACTGGCGCTCAGGCATGCGGGCAACCGTCAACCGGACCGCGGCACGGAGATCCAGCAACCTGAAGTTCTCGTGACCAGGTTGCTCGCCCGCGCGAATGAACCTTGAACGGGACGAACTGAGGTGGCTTTGCGCGCTTCCGGAACCCCAAGCTCGTGCGCTGGACTTGCGTTTTTGGCCGACTCCCGTCATTCGCGATCGAAGCGTAGAGCTTCAACGAAATTCGGCGCTTCCTGGCGAATCGTAGAGTGAGGGCGGGCCATCCAAGTTGTTGAATTGCAATATGCCGTAAAAATCGGCGACCCCTACGAACCAGGAGGCCGGGAGTTCGACAACCTGGCGAGCTTTTCGAGTCAGGTTCGACGCACGCACGTCCCGTGCGTGCGGTCCCGAGCGGGCAAAGCCCGCGAGCAATTTCTCCGGGCGCGCCACTTGCTCCAACGGTTTCGAATCTAGCGACTCTTTCCCGCACTACTTCTTCGGCGCTGGGGCAGACTGTGTCGATAGCGCTGGAACATCCGAATTCCACGTGTCGCGAACGTAGAGCCATTTGCCGTCCTTCTTTTTCGAGACGGAAAGATACTTTCCGCTATCGATAACTTTCCCTGTCTTGTCCTTCAGCACGTAGGTCCCGGAGGACCAGCCCATATCGCCACGCGTACCGCCGGCGGGGTTGGCGCCGAGCGAGAATGCGAGACCCTCCTTAACCGCCTCTGGCACCATATTCGCGAAGAAGGCGCGAATTGCGGCCCGTCCACGCGCGGCTGGCGCACCCGGCGGGAGGAGCACCGCGTGCTCATCATACTGAGCAGCCATCGTGTCAGCGTCGCCGCCGTTAAAGGCCTTGACCCAGACGTCGTCAACGGCGTGGAGTGCCGCGACCTCGGCCGCCGGATCTGCGGCGAATGACTGCAGGTTGCCGATCACAAGTACGAGGGCAACACCGAACAGGTTGGCCGCTCTTCTGGGTGTACTCATCGAATGGTGTCCCCGCATGTTGGTTATGTTGGATCGTAGCGCAAATTCGATCAGCCGCGGTGATGCGCAAAGCTATTCCAACAGCGGATGCCCGTCCGGCAGCTGATGGGCATACCAGGTTGCAAGCCGATGCCGAACGGTCTTCTCGCCCACCTGCTCCTCCGGCATTGGTGAGATGACCTTGTCGTGTACGAGCAGCCGATAGACGTATAAGGCCTTGTCACTAGCCGAGTCGGTCGACTCGAACTCGACCGCCTTGCGCTCTTCCGCGTATTGGACGCCTGCCAGCAACGCCGCTTTGAACAATTCCGCTTCGTGTCTGAGTTTTTTCATGCTACGAGCGGGAGCGGCAGCTTAGTACTCGTCTGCGCAATTGCGCGCGTAGCCGGCGCCATACCGGCCGCGATTGCGACAACCGCACTGACAACTCGCGAGAAATCGGGTCACGCGCATTGCCCGGATTCGTTCCGCTGTTATCGGCGCGCCACCTTACCCTCGACGTCGCAGATTCGCAGTCACTCAGTCGCGGGCGTCACCGCGCTGGTCTTCTGCAACTTGCGCCGCGTCGCTTCGGCAACGCGTGCCTGCTGCTCGCCGTGCACTTCGACCAGCGTCAGGCGGGTGTCGCCGGCAATGACCTCGAGGATGGGGTGGCTGGCAGCGGCTGGCATGCGCAGCCCGTGCACCTTTTCCCACGCGCGGATACGCACGTCGGGCGGATTCAGATCAGAGCGCTGCTCTTCGAGCTGGATGCGGCGTCGCTGGGCACGCTCTTCTTCTTCGAAGGCGCGGCGTGCGCGGTAATCGTTGATCAGATCGCCGGCGGCGCGGTGAGAGGTATCGTTCACTAGAGGCAAAGGCGTTAGGTCCAAAAGGTTCTCCTGTATGGCGCCACCCCCTAAGGTGGCGCTGGCGCTCGGCAGGCGGAAATTCGCGCGAGCGGTCCGTCGTTTGTGCGTATAACGCGCGTCGACGGCTTAAGAGCAGTGTGCGCTCGTCACTGGAACATTGACAGTGAAATCGCAGCCGCGGACGAAGCAGTGCTGCTGCGGGACTTACAGCGGCGTGCGTGAACCGCGGTCCCGGGGTGCCGGCCACATGCGCAGCAGGACGCCGTCGCGGCGATAGAACTGGTGCCAGAGCGCGGCCAGCACGTGCAGGCCCGCGAGGCTGAACAAGGAGTACGCGAGCCAGCCGTGGATGTCTTCGGTGGGATGGAAAATCGCGCGATTCTTCTGCACGCCCAGGTCCACTTTGAACACTCCAAAGTCAAACACGCGGCCATGCCATACGAAGGTCACGATGCCCAATAGCGGGATGACGACGAGCAGGATGTACAGCAGCACATGCACCGGGTACGAGAAGCGGCGCGACAGCGCGCCGCTTTCTGGCGGCAAAGCGGGCGGGGTGTGGGTGCTGCGCCACCAGATTCGCAGCAGCACCAGGCTGAACAGCAGCAGACCAAAGATGGCGTGCAGGTTTATCCAGAAGCCCTGGTCTTCTTCCGGCAGGGAGTCGTGCACCACCCCAATGGTGCCGACCACCGCCACCAACACCGCCACGCTCCAGTGAAAGGCAATCGCTCCGCGGTCATAACGGGCGGCGGATCGTGTCTCGGGCCCCGGCGTCAGTTGGTGCAATGGCACACGACGTCCTTGAATCCCTGCGACTGTGCCAGGTGGAGGGTATCGACCCGCGACACGGCGCAGGCTAAGAGGGCGACGAACATGACTACAATCGGGATTGTTCCATACATGGTGTCCTCAAGGATCGCTTGCGGGGGGATGATAGCCAAGTGTCCAGGCGCATCACGCTGAGAATCGCTTAAGCATGCAGACCGCGCTCGCCGAGTTCATCCGCAACACCCCCGCCGGGCAGGAAGCGGACGCGATCCTGCGCAGCTGCGTGCACTGCGGCTTTTGCCTGAGCAGCTGCCCCACTTACCGGCTGCTGGGCGATGAGCTGGATAGTCCGCGCGGGCGCATTTACCTCATGAAGCAGTTGCTGGAGGGCGCGCCGGTCACCACCAGCACGCAGCTGCACCTGGATCGCTGTCTCACCTGCCGCGCCTGTGAATCGGCCTGTCCTTCGGGCGTGCGCTACGGGCGGCTGCTCGATATCAGCCGCAGTGTGCTGGAAGAGCGCGTCCCGCGCGCCAGCGTGCCCGCTTTCAAGCGCCGGCTGCTGCGCGAGGTGCTGCCGCACGCACGCCGGGTGCGTGCCCTGCTTGCCGTCGCACGCGTTTTCCATCCGCTCCTGCCGCGGGCGCTGCGCCAGTACCTGCCACACCGCGGCGCCGCGGGCAGCGTTGCTCCCGGCTGGCCCGTCGTCCGCCATGCCCGGCGCGTGGTGTTGCTCGATGGCTGCGTGCAAGCGGCACTGGAGCCGGGCATCAACTCATGCGCGGCGCACGTACTCGATCGCCTCGGCATCAGCGCGCTGCGCGTGCCGGCGATAGGCTGCTGCGGGGCCGTCACCCATCACCTCGCAGCGGGCGAGGAGACGCGGGCGCAGCTGCGCCGCAACGTGGACGCGCTCGCGCCGCTCCTGGAGTCAGGCGTCGAGGCAATCGGGTTTACGGCGAGCGCCTGCGCCTCAATGGTGGGTGAGTATGGCCACCTGCTGCGCGACGATCCGCAGTACGCCGCCCCGGCGGCGCGCATCAGCGCGCTCGCACGCGACATCAGCCAGATCGTGAGCGCGGAGGCCGCGACGCTCAGCCAGGTGCTGGCGCAGGTGGCGCCGGCGCCGACCGCGGTCAGGGTTGCATTCCACACCCCCTGCACCCTGCAGCATGCGCTGCGCAGCGGCGGCGTGGTCGAACCGTTGCTGCGCGCCGCGGGCTTTGTCGTGACCGCTGTCACGGACAAGGAGCAGTGTTGCGGCTCGGCGGGAACCTACTCCATCCTGCAGCCCGAGCTGTCGCAGCGCCTGCTGCGTGCCAAGCTCGCGGCGCTGACTCAGGACGCGCCGCAGCTCATCGCGACCGCCAACATCGGTTGCCTCGCGCACCTGAGCGGCGGCGCGGCAGTACCCGTGCGTCACTGGGTTGAGCTGCTGGCCGAGAGGTTGCCGTGAGCGTCGACGAGTGGGGCGAACGGATGCCGCGGGCGGTGGGCCTGTTCAACGCCGTGGCGGTCTCGGTCGGCATCACCATCGGCAGCGGCATCTTCCGCGTGCCGGCCACGGTCGCCGGGCAGTTGCCGGATGCGGGGTCAGTGCTCCTGTGTTGGGTGTTGGGAGGGCTGGTTGCCTTGTGCGGGGCGCTGAGTCTGGCCGAACTCGCCGCCGCCCTGCCGCGCTCGGGCGGGGTCTTCGCCTACATCCTCGAGAGCTTCGGTCCCCTGCCGGCGTTCCTGTTCGGCTGGGCGGAACTGGCGGTGGTGCGCGCCGCGGCGCTCGGCGCCATCGCCACCATATTCGCCGAGTACCTGGGTTACTTCATACCGCTGACCGCGCTGCAGGTGCGCCAGGCCGCTGCCTGCACCATCGTCGTGCTCGGGGTGATGAACTACCTTGGCGTGCGGCGCGCCGCCGCGGTGCTAAGCGCCGCGACACTGGCCAAGTACATCGCCGTGCTGGCGCTCGGGCTGCTGGCGTGCACCGCCAGCGGCGGCAGTAGTGCGCATTTTGCGCCGCTGTGGAGTCAGGCGCTGTCGCCCTCGCTCATTGCCACCGCCTTGATTCCGGTCATGTGGACCTACGACGGCTGGGCGGACCTGTCGATGCTTGGCGGGGAGGTGAGTAACCCGCGCCGCACGCTGCCGCTCGCGCTCATCCTCGGCGCGGCGTGTGTGATGGTGGTCTATCTCATCGTGAACCTCGGCTTCATCTACGCCGTGCCACTGCACGAGATGGCGGGTTCGAAACTGATCGCGGCGACGGTGGCGGGGCGCATACCGCTGCTCGCGGGCGCCGGCACCGCGCTGATCGTCGGCGTCGTTCTCGTCGCCACCTTCAGCGGCCTGAACGGCTCGTTGCTCGTGGGGTCGAGGATTTTCTTCGCCATGGCAGACCGGGGCCTGCTGTTTCGCGCCGTGGCGCGCATCTCACCGCGCTTCAAGAGCCCATCGGTCGCCATCGTACTCACGACCGCGCTCGGCGTCGTGTACGTGTTGGAAAACGATTTCGCGCAGCTGGCCGATAAGTTCATCCTCGGGATCTGGCCTTTCTATGCGCTCGCCGTTGCGGGGGTATTCGTGCTACGCCGCCGGCAGCCGGATCTCCTGCGGCCGTACCGCGTCTGGGGCTACCCGATCGTACCGGGGTTGTTCCTGCTGGCTTCCGTGGGCCTGGTCCTGAACGCGCTCATAACCGATCCGCGCAACACCGCAGTTACGCTGCTGATTATCCTCGCCGGAATCCCGGTGTACTGGGTGCGTGGCCGCCTGATGCAGCGCGCGCAACCGCTACCATAGGCTGCTGGTTGCGAAAGGTTGCGGCATGAATCGGCGTCTGATCCTCGTGGCATTGGCTGTGGTCGCGATCCTCGGGATCGCTGACTGGTACTGGTGGGGTGCGCACGGCGCGAATGATCCCGACGCGGCCCTGTCACTCTCAGGGAACGTCGACGTGCACCAGGTTGAGCTTGCCTTCCGCGTGACCGGCAGGATCGCGGAGATGAAAGCGCAGGAAGGGGACAAGGTGACGGCCGGCGCAACGCTCGCCCAACTCGACCGCGCGCCGTTTACCGCGGACGCGGATGGCGCGCAGGCCGACGTGGAACAAGCGCAGGCGCAGTTCGACAAGACGCGACGTGGCTTCCGTGCGGAGGAAATTGCCCAGGCTGACGCCACCGTGCAGCAGCGCGCGGCGGATCTCGCCAACGCGCGCGTCACGCTGGCGCGTCAGCAGCAACTGGTCGCCGCGGGACTGGTGACGCATCAGCAGATCGATGACGCCCAGGCGCGCGTGCGCGGGAGCGAGGCGCAACTCGCCGGCGCGCGCGACCAGTTCATGCTTGAGAAGCACGGCTCGCGGGTCGAGGACATCGCGGCACAGAAGGCAATGCTGGGCGCGGCGCAGGCGCGGCTGGAAAAGGCGCGCACGGCGCTTGCCGACACGACGCTGCTCGCTCCGAGCGCCGGGATTATTTCGGTGCGCGCGCGCGAAGCGGGCGCCATCGTCGAAGCAGGGCAGACCGTCTACACCCTGACCCTGAATGATCCGGTCTGGATCCGCACCTACGTGCCGCAGCCACGGCTCGGGCGCATCAAGCCGGGCATGACGGTGCGCATCGCGATCGACTCGATGCCGGGCAAGGCGTACGACGGCACCGTGGGATTCATCTCCCCGGATGCCGAGTTCACTCCCAAGAGCGTGCAAACCGAACAGGTGCGCGATGATCTGGTCTACCGCATCCGTGTCATCGCCAGCGATCCCGATAACGTCTTCCGGCAGGGCATGCCGGTGACCGTGTTGGTGCCGGCCGCGCCAGCGGCCTCGGCCCGCTAGGGGCGCGGCAAGCGTGTCCGCGACGCTCGCGCCGCCGGCACCGGCACCCGCAGCGGCGGCAGCGCGGGTCGTGGCGCTCACCAAGAGCTTCGGCGCCACCCAGGCGCTCGCAGGGATCACCGCAGAACTGCCGCCGGGAAGGATCCTGGGCCTCGTGGGCCCCGATGGCTCTGGTAAGACGACGCTCATCCGCCTGCTGGCGGGGCTCATGGTGCCCACGACGGGCAGCGTCGAGGTTCTGGGTCGCACGCCCCTCGCCGAGGGCGGTACCACGCAGGCGCAAACCGGTTACATGCCGCAGCGTTTCGGCTTGTACGAGGATCTGTCGGTGCTCGACAACCTCACCCTGTACGCGAACCTGCGCGCGCTCGACGCCGCCGCCCGCAAGGAGCGCTTCACCCAACTCCTGAAGTTCACCGACCTCGCGGGCTTCACCACGAGACTCGCGGGCAAGCTCTCCGGCGGCATGAAGCAAAAGCTCGGACTCGCCTGCGCACTGCTTGGGCGGCCGCAACTGCTGCTGCTCGATGAACCCGGGGTGGGTGTGGATCCGCTCTCGCGCCGCGAGCTGTGGCACATGGTGAGCGAGCTGGTCGCGGGCGGCGTCACGGTGCTGTGGTCGACCGCCTATCTTGAGGAAGCTGAGCGCTGTGCGCATATCTGGCTGCTCGATGGCGGACGGCTGCTCTATGACGGTCCGCCGGCGCAGTTGAGCGAGCGGGTGCGCGGTCGCGTGTTCCGCTGCCGCGTGGCCGCGGGCCGCGCGCGCCAGACCGCGGAAACAGAGCTGCAGCGCGCTGCCGTGCTTGACGCAGTCATCCAGGGAGCGAGCGTGCGGCTCGTCATCCGCGCGCAGGACGCCGCCGGCTTCGACGCCAGCGGCTACGAGCCGGTGCCGCCGCGCCTGGAGGATGCGTACGTCGAGCTTCTCGGCGGAGCGCGCAAGGGCGAGAGCCAGTTGGCGCGCGGCTGGCCGACGCGCTCATCGACGAACGCGGCGGCTGACGGTGTGCTGGTGCGCGCCAGCGCGCTGACACGCCGTTTCGGGGACTTCGTCGCTGCCGATCAGGTCAGCTTCGAAGTGCGCGCGGGCGAGATCTACGGGCTCCTCGGCCCCAACGGCGCCGGCAAGTCCACCACGTTCCGTATGCTGTGCGGACTCTTGAAGCCCACGACCGGGGATGCGAGCGTGGCCGGTGTGAACCTGCTGCACGCGGCAAGCCGCGCCCGCGCGCGCTTAGGCTACATGGCACAGAAGTTCTCGCTCTATGGGGATCTGTCGGTCGCCCAGAACCTCGACTATTTCGCCAACATCTACGGCCTCGGCGCCGTTGCCCGGCGCGAGCGCGTCGCGGCCATGATCGAACTGTTTGAATTCACACCGCACCTGCAGTCAAACGCGGCGCTCCTGCCGCTCGGGTTCAAGCAACGCCTCGCGCTCGCGTGCGCAACACTGCATGCCCCGGCGGTGCTGTTCCTGGATGAGCCCACGAGCGGGGTGGATCCGCTCATGCGCCGCGAGTTCTGGCACCACATCAACGCGCTCACGGCGCGAGGGGTGGCCGTGGTGGTGACCACGCACTTCATGGAGGAAGCGGAGTACTGCGACCGCATCGGGCTCATCTGGCACGGGCGCAAGATTGCGGAAGGCACCCCCGATGAGCTCAAGGCGAGCGTGCGCAGCACCAGGCTGCCCGAACCGACCCTGGAAGACACCTTCATCGCGCTCATCGAAGGGGAGGCCGCGTGAGCGACACGCGCGCGCGGCTGCGAGCGTGGTGGCAGCAGCTCGCCGCCATCATGATCAAGGAGGCGAAGCAGGTGATCCGTGATCCCTCGAGCTGGATTATCGCGGTGGTGTTGCCGCTCACCTTCCTGTTCCTGTTCGGCTACGGCATTTCCCTCGACACCACCGTGGTCAAGGTCGCCATCGTGAGCGAGGACGGTGGCCGCGATGGGCGCGATTTTGCCGCCGCGCTAAGCAATTCCAAGTGGTTCCTGGTGGTGCCGGCCGTCAACCGCCTGGCAGGCGAGCGGCTGCTGCAGGACCAGGCGGTCAAGGCGGTGGTCATAATTCCGGCGCAGTTCAGCCGGCTGTTCGCCGCGCAGGATACGACCGCGCAGATACAGGTGCTGGTGGATGGCGCGGAGCCCAACACTGCCAACTACGTACACGGTTATGTGAGTGCGATCTGGGGCGCGTTCCTCGCCGCCCGCGGCCGGCAGCAGGGTGCGGCGCCGCCGACGCCGGTCAACATCGAGGCGCGCTACTGGTACAACGCCAACGCCATCAGCCGCTGGTTCCTCATCCCCGGTTCCATGACCGTCATCATGACGCTGCTCGGCACGCTCCTCACCTCGCTCGTGATCGCGCGCGAGTACGAACGTGGGACTCTGGAAGCGCTGTATGCCACGCCGCTGACGCGCGGCCAGATTCTCATCGGCAAGACCCTGCCGTATTTCCTGCTGGCGATGATTTCGATGGCGGTGTGCGTCGCGACCGCGCTCTTTCTGTTCCAGCTGCCGCTGCGCGGTTCGTTGCTGACCCTGGGACTCGTGTCGGCCGTGTTTCTCGTGCCGGCGCTCGGGCAGGGGCTGCTCATCTCGGTGACCATGAAGTCGCAGATGGCCGCCGCGCAGCTCGGGCTGATGACGGGTTACCTCCCCGCCATGATGCTGTCAGGATTCCTGTTCGACATCCATTCCATGCCGGCGTGGCTGCGCGCCATCACGCTCCTTGTCCCGGCGCGCTACATGAATGTGTCGCTGCAGACGGTATTTCTCGCCGGCGATGTCTGGTCCGTGCTGCTCCCCAACATGCTGTTCATGCTCATGGTCGGGGCGCTATTCTTCGGGCTCACCTGGCGGCGCCTGCACAAGCGCGTGGATTGAGGCGCCCTACGATGCTGCAGCGCCTGCTCGCCATCATCCGCAAGGAGCTCATAACCATGCTGCGCGACCCGCGTGCGCGGCTGTCCCTCATCATCCCGCCCGTCATCCAGCTGTTCATTTTCTCCTCCGCCGCCACCATGGAGGTGAAGAACATCGCGCTGGCGATTGTGGATCTTGATCGCGGCCCTTATGCCGCCGACGTAGAGCAGCGCCTGCGCGGTTCGCCGAGCTTCACACAGCTGCCACTGTACGCAAGCCTCGCCGCGGCCCGCGGCGCGCTGGAGCGTGAAGACGTCGTTGGCATCCTGATCATGCCCAGCGGATTCTCTGCGGACCTGAGCGCCCGCCGGCAGGCAAGCGCGCAGCTGCTGCTCGACGGCCGGCGCTCCAATGCAGCGCAGATCACCGCCCAATACGTGAGCGCAATCGTGCAGCCGGATGGTGGCGATTTGACCGGGGCGCCCGCGAGCGCGCCACGCCCGGCAGCCGCGGCCGCGATGCCTAACGCCGAGGTCGTCATCGACAACTGGTTCAACCCGAATCTCGACTACAAGTGGTTCATGCTGCCGAATCTCGTGGGCACGCTGAGCCTCGGCGTGGCACTGATGATCACCGCGCTGTCAGTGGCGCGCGAGCGCGAGCTCGGCACCTTCGACCAGACGCTGGTCTCGCCGGCGACCCCGCTGGAGATCGCACTCGGTAAGCTCCTGCCGCCGCTGCTGGTCGCCGTGGTGCAGGCGACGCTGTACCTCTTGATTGTGACGCTGCTCTACGGAGTGCCGTTCCGCGGCAACCTGCTGGTTTTCTACGCGGCCGTGCTGAGCTTCGCGGCGGCCTGCGCTGGTGTGGGACTCTTCATCTCATCCCTGGTGCACACCCAGCAGCAGGCGTTTCTCGGCGCATTCGCGGTTCTCTTGCCGTTCGCGCTCTTGTCCGGGTTCGCGACGCCGGTGGAAAACATGCCCTGGTGGCTGCAGATGGTCACCGCCATCAATCCGCTGGCGCACATGCTGCGCCTGATGCAGGGGCTGTTCCTGAAGGGCGCATCGCTGGCCGCGCTCGCGCACGACCTGGCGAAACTCATGGAGATCGCGGCATGCACGCTCGGGGCTTCGGTGCTCTTGTTCTACCGGAAGGCCGGTTAGGGCTTCGTATAAGATGGCGCGCCCCTTAGTAGACCGAGGATCTCATGAGCTCGCGTACCGCCGGCCGCGGCGCCTTCGTATTCGTGTTCATCGCCGTGCTGATCGATGCGGTCGGCTTCGGCATCATTTTGCCGGTGCTGCCGCGGCTCATCATGCAGCTCACGGGCGTGCCGATTGACCGCGCGGCTCAGTACGGCGGCGCACTGTCCTTCGTCTACGCGCTCATGCAGTTCTTCTGCGCGCCGATTCTCGGCAACCTGAGCGACCAGTTCGGGCGACGTCCGGTGCTGTTGTTCGCGCTGCTGGCGCTCGGCTGCGACTACCTCATCATGGGATTCGCGCCGGTGATCGGCTGGCTGTTCATCGGCCGCATGATCGCCGGCGTCGCCGGCGCCTCGTTCACGCCCGCCTACGCGTACGTCGCCGACATCAGCGCGCCTGAGCGGCGCGCCCAGAACTTCGGCCTCCTCGGGGCGGCCTTCGGCATCGGCTTCATCCTGGGGCCCGCCATCGGCGGACTGCTCGGCAGCTTAGGTCCCCGGGCGCCGTTCTTCGCCGCCGGGGCGCTCGCACTTGCCAATGCGAGCTTCGGTTACTTCGCGCTTCCTGAGTCCCTGCCGCGCGACTCGCGGCGGCCATTCCAGTGGATGCGTGCCAACCCACTCGGAACGCTCGGACAGATGCGCAAGCTCCCGGCCGTGAGTGCGCTCCTGGGCGCGCTGTTCCTGTGGCAGCTGGCACACCAGGTCTTCCCCAGCACCTGGGCGTTCTACGGCATCACCCAGTTTCACTGGTCGAGCCGCGACGTGGGCTACTCGCTCGCGTTCGTGGGCCTCGTCATGGCCATCGCGCAGGGTTTGCTCACGCGCACGCTGATCCCGCGCCTCGGCGGGGAGCGGCGCGCGGCCGCCGCCGGCATGGCCGCCGCGTTTGTCGCTTATATTGGCTACGCGTTCGTCACCCAGGGCTGGATGGTGTACGCGGTGTCCCTGACGGCGTTCCTGTTCGCGCTCACGTACCCTTCCATGAATGCGCTCGCCTCGCAGCTCACCCCGGCGAACGCGCAAGGCGAATTGCAGGGAGCGGTGGCGTGCCTGTACAGCCTGAGCTCAATCGTTGGTCCGCCGCTCATGACCCAGGTATTCAGTTACTTCACCGCCCGCACCGCGCCGGTGTTCTTCCCCGGCGCGGCCTTCCTCGCGGCGGCGGTGCTCACGATCGGCTGCGCGCTGCTGTTCGTGAAGGCGGCGCGCGCGGCGCCTGCGACGGCAGCCGCGCGCATCCCTGCCAACCTTCCGGAGGTCTGAAGTGTCCATCCGCGCGCATCTGACTATCGGTCTGGCGGCGGCATTGGCGTGTCGTGCAGCGTTGGCGCTCGATGCGGCGCCGCGCGCAGTCCGCCGCGCCGCTGCCGCCGATCCGTCACGTGTTCATCATCGTGCTGGAGAACCAGTCTTACGCCGCGACTTTCGGGGCGCACTCGGCGGCGCCGTACCTAGCAAAAACCCTCGCCGCACAAGGCGCGCTGCTCAAGCGCTACTACAGTATCGGGCACGCGAGCCTCGGCAACTACGTCGCGCTCGTGAGCGGGCAGGCGCCCAACACGGCAACTCAGCTGGATTGCCCGGATTTCACGCAGTTCGAGCTCAGTTCCCCGGGGCTCGACGCGCACGGCCAGGCCCACGGTGAGGGCTGCGTATATCCGCCGCTAGTCAGGACGCTCCCCGGCCAGCTGGCTGGCGCCGGTCTTACGTGGAAGGCCTACATGGAGGACATGGGGAACGACCCGCAACGTGACGCCGCCACCTGCGCTCACGTGGCGATCGGTGCGCGCGAGACCACGCTCCTGGCGCAGCTCGGCGATCAATATGCCGCCAAGCACAATCCCTTCGTCTACTTTCATTCCATTATCGATGACCGCGCCGCTTGCGATGCCCACGTCGTGAATCTTGCGCGCCTGCCGCAGCACCTGCAGGAGAGCGCCACCACCGCGAACTACATTTTCATCACCCCGAACCTGTGCAACGACGGTCACGATGCGCAGTGCGTGGATGGCCGCCGCGGCGGGCTGGCCGCGATCAATGAGTTCCTGAAGAAATGGGTGCCGCTCATCACCGGCTCGCCCGCATTTGTGGCAGACGGCATGCTGATCATCACGTTTGATGAGTCCGACGGCAGTGGCGCCGCGGGCTCAAGCGCGTGCTGCGGGGAGTTGCCATTGCCGGGCGCCCCGTTCCAGCCCGGGTTCAGCGGGCCCGGCGGCGGACGCATAGGCGCGGTGGTCATATCCCCCTTTGTGAAGCCGGGGACCGTGAGCGCCGAACCGTACAACCACTATTCGCTGCTGCGCACCGTGGAGCAAATCTTCGGGCTGCCCCCGCTCGGCTACGCTGCCGAGCCGAACCTGAAGGTGTTCGGGCCGGAGGTCTTTACCGACGCCGCGCGGCATCCACCCGCTCAATGAGGTCGGTCACCAGCGGGTTCGTGCGCAGCAGCGGCCCCAGGAGCCCCGGCCCTCGCAGCGGGCAGAATGTGACTTCCTTGCCGAAGCGTCCGGGGTTGCGCACCGTGAGGGTGACCCGCTCGGGATTGACCAGGGTCGTGTAGCCGATGTTGACGATGTCCGCGAGCGCAATGCGTTCCTCGTCGTGCCCAAAGCGCACCCGCAACGCATCTCCCTCGTCCCAGACCTCGTCGGCAAGATCCGCTACCAGGCGTCGCACCACGAACCACCCGATCCCCAGCGCGAGCATCGGCACGATCAGCGCCGGCAGCGGTAAAGCGCTGCCTCGCCGGGCGGTCGTGATCGCGAGCGCAAGGAGGAGCGCGATCATCCCGAAAAAGATGACCGGGAACACGCGTTTGTAGAACACCGTCTTCGCGGCCGAGATCCGCCGGCCGGTTTGTCCTGGTAGCACTTCCGAACTTCCCCCGCCTGCCCTTGAAGTGGACAATTGCCTGCCGAGGCAGTAATATCTTCAGCAGTCATATTGCCGGCAACCAAAGACACACTTTCCGCACCAGCATGAGTCGCCGCAGCGCCATCAAAGCCGAAGCACGCAGCGGCGCGCAAGCCCCGGAAGCAGGCTTGAGCGTCGGTTACCTCATGAGTCGCGCGCGCGCCTCACTGCTGTCGGGGCTCGATGCGCGCCTCGAGCAGTTTGGCCTCAGTGCTATGCAGTTCGCGGTT
Organism: uncultured Gammaproteobacteria bacterium; assembly: GCA_963793895.1. Classification (GTDB taxonomy): domain Bacteria; phylum Pseudomonadota; class Gammaproteobacteria; order Steroidobacterales; family Steroidobacteraceae; genus 13-2-20CM-66-19. The sequence goes on along the minus strand of CAWCBV010000002.1, from coordinate 980,173 downwards.
CTCAAGCACCTGGCGCACGGGGATGCCGGGACCGCGGCCGACCTGTGCCGGATCATGCATTACGACGGCGGCTCCATGACCCGGGTTCTGGACCGGCTCGAGGAGCGCGGTCTTTTGCGCCGCGAGCGGTGCCGCGAGGACCGGCGCGTCGTGTACCTGCGTGTCGCGCCTAACGGCCGGGCGCTCTTGCCGCGGCTCGTGGGCGCAGCATCCGGGGTGATCGAAGCGCATCTGGCGGGCTTTAGCGCAGCCGAGACCGAGGCGCTGCGCGCCTACCTCAAACGGATGATCGAAAACGGACAACCGGCGGGGGACAATCCGAAGCAATCAAACGGCGGTAAATCATGAAGATCCCGATGCTCCGGCGCACGGCGCTGGTATTGCCATTTATGAGCCTGGCACTTGCCGGCTGTGTCGACCGCGGCGACTGGAAGCCCGCAACGCAGATCGAGCCGCGCGCGCTCAACACCGAACACACGCTGGCGCCGGCGCATATCGACCCCGCCGCCTGGCCGGTCGATGGCTGGTGGCACGCATACGGTGACCCGCAGCTCGATGCCCTCGTCAGCGAGGCGCTGCAGTCGAACCCCTCGCTGCAGATCGCGCAGGCGCGGCTGCGCGCGGCCCAGGGCCAGGCAAGCGCCGCGGGCGCGGCGCGGTTGCCCTCAACGGCGCTGGACGCCGAGGTGACCCGGCAGCGTTATCCGGAGCATGGCCTGTATCCGCCGCCCTACGCGGGTAACTACTTCACCGACGGGCGACTGGCGCTGGATTTCAGCTACGACATCGACTTCTGGGGCAAGAACCGCTCGCTCCTGTCCGCCGCCCGCGCGGGCGTCGATGCGGCGCAGGCGGATCAGGCTGCGGCGCGCCTCGCTCTCGCGGTGGCAGTCACGCGCGCCTACATCCAGCTCGACCTGTCGTACGCGCTGCTGGACGTCGCCACTGACAACCTGAAACAGCAGACCACGATCCTGGAACTCACGCAGCAACGCGTCGGCGCGGGCCTGGAGAACACCGCGCGCGTCAAACAGTCCGAGAGCACGCTGGCACTCACCCGTGCCGGCGTCGCCTCGGTGCAGGCGAATATCGACCTCGCCCGTAACCAGATCGCCGCCCTCGTGGCCGCAGGACCCGACCGCGGTCAGACGCTCACCCGGCCGCGGCTCGCCGCGCCGGCGGACCTGGCCTTGCCCTCGGCGCTGCCGGCGGATCTTCTGGGGCGTCGTCCGGATGTCGCGGCCGCACGCGCCCAGGTACAGGGTGCGCAGCACAGCGTGTCCGCCGCCGAGGCCGCTTTTTATCCGAACGTGAACCTGGTGGCCTTCGCCGGCCTGCAGAGTATCGGCCTGTCGCAGCTCTTCGATGCTTCCGATCGCATTGTCGGCGCGGGACCGGCCTTGAGTCTGCCGCTGTTCAACCGCGGGCAGCTGCGCGGTGCGCTCGAGGGACGCCAGGCGCAGCTCGACGCGTCCGTCGGCCAGTACAACCAGACGCTGCTCGATGCCGTACACGACGTCGCGGACGTGGTGGCGAACTGGCGCGGGCTCGAGCGCGAGAGTGCCGAACAGCAGATCGCGCTCGACGCGGCGCAGCGTTCCTATGACCTGACGAGTGATCGCTACCGCGCCGGACTCGACAACTACCTGTCGGTGCTCTCGAGTCAGAACCAGGTGCTGCTCGCGCAGGGCCTGCGCGCGCAGTTGCAGGCGCGCCGTCTTTCCTTCAGCGTAGACCTGGTACGCGCACTCGGCGGGGGCTTTACCCCCGGCGCGCCCAGCACCTGAAGAGCCGCAATGGACGCCACCGTCGAAACCGCGCCCGCGGCCGCTGCGACCCTGATGCAGCGGCGCCGCCGCAACTGGCTCGTCATCCTGGGCGTCGGACTTGCGATCATCGCGATCGTGACGCTGCTGTGGTGGTGGCTGTATGCCAGCAACTACCAGAGCACGGATGACGCCTACGTGGCGGGCGACCTGGTCGGGGTCATGTCGCAGGTTGGCGGCACCGTGGTTGCGATCGGCGCCGACGAAACCGACCGGGTGCAGGCCGGGCAGGAACTCGTGAAGCTCGACGCCACCGATGAGCGCCTGGCGCTCACTGCGGCCGAGCAGCAGCTGGCGCGTACCGTGCGCCAGGTGCGTACCGTGTTCGCCAACCGCGGGCAGGGCACGGCGGTCGTGGGGCAGCGGCGGGCGGATCTGGATCGGGCGCTGGCGGACTTCGACCGCCGCAAGAACCTCGCCGCCTCCGGCGCGGTGTCGGCCGAGGAACTCGGCCACGCGCGCGATGCGGTGAATGCGGCGCGCGATGCCCTGACTGCCGCGCAGAAGACACTCGCGGCGAGCGCGGCGCTCGTCGGCCGCACCGGCGTGGCCGACAACCCCGACGTGCAGGCGGCCGCGACGGCCGTGGAAAACGCCTGGCTCAACCTGCAGCGCACCAGCGTGCGCTCGCCGGTGAGCGGTTACGTAGCGCGCCGTGCGGTGCAACTCGGCGAGCGCATTGCTCCGGGCACGCCGCTCCTGGCGGTGGTGCCGCTCGAGCGGATGCGCGTCGAGGCGAACTTCAAGGAGGTGCAGCTGAAGCACATGCGCATCGGGCAGCCGGTGAAAGTCGTTTCCGACATGTACGGCGGCAAGGTCGAATTCCACGGCAAGGTGGCGGGCCTGGGCCTCGGCACGGGCGCAGCGTTCGCACTGCTGCCGGCGCAGAACGCCACCGGCAACTGGATCAAGGTCGTGCAGCGCGTGCCGGTGCGCATCGCGCTCGATCCGGATGAGCTGACCAGGCACCCCTTGCGCATCGGCCTGTCGACCGTTGCGACCGTGGAGGTGCGCGATGATTCCGGGATGCAGCTCGCGGCCGCCCCGCATGAGCAGCCGGTGCTGACGACCAGCGCCTACGACATCGACCGCAGGGAAATCATGACGCGCATCGCGCAGATCGTGAGTGACAACACCCGCGACGGCGGCGCGACCACGGCCGAGTAGCACGCGGGGCGCCTTGCGCGCGCGCCTCAATCAAACTTCAGGTAACACAGCGGCAGGGCGGTCGTGTACTTGATCGTCTCGAGTGCGAAGCTGGCACTCACGTCCTGGAAATCCACCGCCGCGATCAGGCGCTTGTAGACGACGTCATAGGCATCGATGTCGGGCACGACGATGCGGATGAGGTAATCCACATCGCCGCTCATGCGGTGGATCTCGGTGACTTCGGGAATGTCGCGCACCGCGCGCACGAAGGTCTCGAACCAGGCGGCGCTGTGGTTGCCGGTCTTGAGGGTCACAAACACCGTGGTGCCGACGTTGAGCGCATGCGCGTTGAGCAGCGCCACGGTGTGCCGGATCACCCCGAGCTCCTGCAGCTTCTGAATCCGCCGCCAGCACGGCGCCTTGGACAATCCCACGCGGTCCGCAATCTCGGCGGCCGTCAGCCCACCGTTCCCCTGCAAGAGGTCCAGGATTTTGGCATCGACCTTATCCATGCAACGTTAGCGCTCGCTAAGGCCCCTGACACGCAACATTGTTGCGCAGCCGGGCCGGCTTTGCCATATCTTCGCAACCGCGTACCCCGGCAAGGTCACTAAGATGACCGCGATGAGCCTCACCCGAGCATTTACTGAACATCCCGCCTCGGTCGGGGAGTCCTACTCGCGGCACTGCGTCTGCGCCTTCGGTTTTGGTGCGCGCATGGTGGTGGCAGGAATCGCCTGCATGATTCACGCGCTGCTGCCGTTTCTGTTCGTACGCACCGGCAGCCGGGCCATCGCCGAGCTTAACGAAAGAATGATTATCAGCCGGCGCGCCGCGCCGAATTCCCTCGCCAGCACCTCCCGCCTGCCGTCCTGAGCGTGCGCGCCGTGCTGCGGGCGCTGTCCCCCCGCGCAGGATTGCTGTGGCGCGCCGTACCCGGTGTAATGGTCGCCGTCGCGCTCGCGCTCCTCGCCCGCGGCATGGCCGATGCGCTCGCGCACGGTGCCGGCGGACTGCCGAAATTTCCCTTGAGCCCGGTCATGTGCGCGGTCGTCCTCGGCATGCTGTGGCGCAATACCCTTGGCGTGCCCGCCTGGGCGAGCCAGGGCCTGAGGTGGGCGATGCACCAGCTGCTGCGCACCGGCATCGCGCTGGTCGGTCTGCGCCTCACGCTCCTGGGCGCCACCGCCATCGCGGCCACGGCGCTGCCGGTGGCGCTGACCTGTCTGCTTTTTGCACTGGCGACGGGGCTGACGCTGGCGCGACTGCTCAACGTGCCGCAGCGACTGGGTGTGCTGCTGGCGATCGGTACCGCGGTCTGCGGCGCCACGGCGGTGGTGGCGATGTCGCCGGTGATCCGCGCGCGCCACGCTGAGACCGCATTTGCGGTGACCTGCGTGGTGCTGTTCGGCTGCGTTGCCATGTTGTGTTATCCCTGGGTGGCTGGGCATTTCTTTGCCGCCTCGCCGCGCTACGCCGGCATCTTTCTGGGCACCGCGATCCACGATACCTCGCAGGTCGTGGGAGCCGCGCTCATGTACTCGCAGCAGGCTCACCAGCCTGAAGCACTGGCGGCGGCGAGTGTGGCGAAGCTGCTGCGCAATCTGTCGATCGCGGTGCTGATTCCGGTGGCAGCCTGGCTCACTCAGCGGCACGACGCGCGGGCGCGAAACGCAGTCGCGGGGCAGGAGGAGGCGGGTGCGTCGCAACCGGCAGGACTCTCGGGGCACGTGCGGCTGGTGCCGCTGTTTGTGCTGGGCTTCCTCGTGTGCATCGTCGTGCGCACGGCCGGGGATGCCATCATGCCGGCCGGCAGCGGCCTGTGGCAGGCGCTCATACACACCGGCTACACCGCCTCGGACCTGTTCCTCACCTGCGGCATGACCGCGGTGGGACTCTCGGTGTCTTTCACCGACATGTGGCGCATCGGCTGGCGCCCGCTCGCCGCGGGGTTCGCGGTGGCGACGCTCGTCGGCGGCTGCAGCTTAGCGCTTACGTCCGGGATGCTGCACTTCTTCGGCTGACCTCCAGGGCCGCACGCTACACTCCCCTCAAGCCAAGAGGAGCGAGCATGGCCAGAGCCCGACGCAAGGTTTCACGGCGCGCCGCCGAGGGGGCGGTCCGGACCCTGTTGAGCTGGGCGGGAGAGGACCCGCGACGCGAGGGGCTGCGCGATACACCGCAGCGCGTCGTGGATGCTTACCGCGACTGGTTCTCGGGTTACGCGATCGACCCGGCCGCGTACCTGCGGCGCACCTTCGAGGAGGTCGGTGGCTACGATGAGATGATCGTGCTGCGCGACATCAACTTCGAATCGCATTGTGAACATCACATGGCGCCGATCATCGGGCGGGTGCACATCGGCTACCTGCCGGCCAATAAAGTCGTCGGCATCAGTAAGCTCGCGCGTGTCGTGGACGGCTACGCGCGGCGCTTCCAGGTCCAGGAAAAACTCACCGCGCAGATTGCCGGCTGTATCACCGAGGTGCTAAAGCCGCGCGGGGTCGGCGTGGTGGTCGATGCCACGCATCAGTGCATGACCACGCGTGGTGTGCATAAGCGCGGCGTGTCCATGGTGACGAGTCGCATGACCGGCTCGTTTCGCAGTGACGCACGCACCCGCGCGGAATTCCTGCGCTTCATCGGCATCGCCGGCGGGCAGCAGGTCTAAAGAGCGTTAGCGCCGCCTTACGCGGTCGCGGCGGAATCGCTGCGCGAGGCGCGCTTGCGGTCCTGCTCTTTGAGGAAGCGCTTGCGGATGCGGATAGAGGCGGGCGTGACTTCCACCAGCTCGTCGTCCGCGATGAACTCCACCGCGTACTCCAGGTTCAGCTCAATGGGCGGCGTCAGCAGGATCGCGTCGTCCTTGCCGGCGGCTCTGATGTTCGTGAGCTTCTTGGTCTTGATCGGGTTCACCACCAGGTCATTGTCGCGGGTGTGGATGCCGATGATCATGCCCTCGTAGAGCTTCTCGCCGGGACTGACGAACATGCGACCCCGTTCCTGCAGGTTGAAGAGCGCGTAGGCCACGGCCTCGCCCTGCTCGTTGCTTATCAGCACGCCGTTACGGCGATCCGGGATCTCGCCCACAACCTTCGCGAAACCGTCGAAAATATGGCTCATCAGGCCGGTGCCGCGGGTGAGAGTCATGAACTCGCCCTGGAAGCCGATGAGGCCGCGCGCCGGCACGCGGTACTCGAGCCGCGCGCGGCCGTTGCCGTCGATGCTCATGTCGGTAAGGTCCGCGCGGCGCGGGCCGAGCGCTTCCATGACCGCGCCCTGGTGCGTGTCCTCGATGTCGACGGTGAGTGCTTCGTAGGGCTCGTGCACCTCGCCATTCACGATCTTGGTCAGCACCTGCGGCCGCGACACCGCGAGCTCATAGCCCTCGCGGCGCATGTTCTCGATGAGAATAGTCAGGTGCAGTTCGCCGCGGCCGGAGACGCGCATCACGTCCGGCTCTTGCGTGTCCTCGACGCGCAGCGCGACGTTGCTTTGCAGCTCGCGGTACAGGCGCTCGCGGATCTGGCGACTGGTCACGAACTTGCCCTCGCGGCCGGCGAGCGGGGAGTTGTTGACCTGGAAATTCATGGTCAGCGTCGGCTCATCCACGCTGATCGGCGGCAGGCCTTCGGCGTGCTCCCGATCACAGATCGTGAGTCCGATGTTGACCCCCTCGATGCCGGTGACGGCGACGATGTCGCCGGCGCTCGCTTCCTCGACCGGGCTGCGCTGCAGGCCCTTGAACGCCAGCACCTGGGCGATCTTGGCCTCGCCGCGGTCCTCCTCGCCGTAGCGCAGCGCCACCATCTCACCCGGGCGCACGACGCCGCGGCGGATGCGGCCAATGCCGATGCGTCCGACGTAGGAGTTGTAATCGAGGGTGGAGATCTGCAGCTGCAGCGGCATGTCGGCTTGAGCCGCCGGCGGCGGTACGTAGGTGAGGATGGCCTCGAACAGTGCCGACATGTCCGGGCGGCGCTCGGTGTGATCGGTGCTCGCCCAGCCCTGCAGCGCGGACGCGTAGATCACCGGGAAGTCGAGCTGCTCATCGTTCGCGCCCAGCTTGTCGAACAGATCGAAGGTCTGGTCGACCACCCATCCCGGGCGGCTACCCGGCCGGTCGATCTTGTTCACCACGACGATCGCCTTGAGCCCGAGTGCCAGCGCCTTCCTGGTAACGAAACGCGTCTGCGGCATCGGGCCTTCGACCGCGTCGACGAGCAGCAGTACGCCGTCCACCATCGACAGCACGCGCTCGACCTCGCCGCCGAAGTCGGCGTGCCCGGGTGTGTCGACAATGTTAATGCGCGTGCCGCCGTACTCGATGGCGCAGTTCTTGGCGAGGATGGTGATGCCGCGCTCGCGCTCGATGTCGTTGGAATCCATGATGCGCTCGCCCATGCGCTCGTGGGCGGCGAAGGTGCCGGACTGTTTCAGCAGGCAATCCACCAGCGTGGTCTTACCGTGGTCGACGTGCGCGATGATGGCGATGTTGCGGATCGGGCGATTCATGGATGACGTGCGGGCCCAGATGGGCGTGCGGTGCAACGACAGGCTTAAGGCCCTCGCCGCGGTCCAAAAAGGGTGCGCAGGGTAGCAGATTCACCCGCCCGCTGCTTAGCTTACTTAAGCGTGCGGCAGCCCTATCCGCAGCGCCCGCATGGCGAGCCGCACCTCGATGAAAAAGGCGATGAAAGCCGCGGACAGGCACACCATCGCACCGACAAAGAGCAGCGCGATCACGATGGCGAGTTCGGAGCCGAAGAACGCATTGGCGAACAGCGTGACCACCACCAGCGCCACCAGTAAAGCCGCGATAGCGGCCAGTGAAATGGCGACGTTGATGTAGCTGGCGCGTTTCGAGAGCACCAGCAGATCCGCGTGCAGCTGCTTGGCGCTGCCCGGATGCTCTTCGAAGCGCTCCTCGAGGCTGCGGGCGCGATCAACGATGCGGGAGAGGCGATTGGTGAGCACGCCGAGCGTGGCGGCGACCCCGGACAGGAGGAACACCGGTGCGACGGAGGACTGAATGAGGTGCGCGATATCCATACTTCGATGGCGTGACGGCGCCGGCGGGCGCCGCGCGTGTTGTATCACAAACGATCGCCACCAGCAGCCGCGGGTCCGGGCGCTTAGCCCCACCTCAGGCGAGCCTTGGCGTGGCAGCGGGTGCGATCTTGCGGCTGCCTTTCATCTTATTGTACGATCGTTCAACAAGATCCCAGCCAGGTCAAGACCATGAATAGCGCCCCTGCGCCGCGGCTCGCCGCGGCCGCCACCAGCAACGACGCCGCCAGCGACGCGCGCAGCCTGCCCGCGTGGATCTACCACGACGCGGAATTTTTTGAAGCCGAGCGCGCGGCGATTTTCCGCAACAGCTGGCAGCTCGTGTGCCACCTGAGCGACGTCCCTGCCCCCGGGGACTTCCACACCTTCGAGTTCTTCGGGGAGTCCGTGCTGGTGCTGCGGGCCGAAGATGGCGCGGTGCGGGCGTTTCACAACGTCTGCCGCCACCGCGCGGCGCGCCTGCTCGACGGCCCGCGCGGGAGCTGTGGCCGGCGTATCACCTGCCGCTACCACGCCTGGACCTACGCCCTCGACGGACGACTGGTCGCGGTGCCCAATCGCGAATCCTTCCCGGGGCTCGACACCGCGCAGCACGGGCTCAAGCAGCTCGAGCATGAAGTGTTCATGGGCTTCATTTTCGTGCGCTTTGCGCCGGGGCTTCCCAGCGTGCGCGAGATGGCCGCTCCCTATGCGCAGGAACTTGCCGCTTACCGGCTCGAGGAGCTGGTGCCGCAGGGCAGGGTGACGCTGCGCCCGCGGGCGGTGAACTGGAAGAACGTCGCCGACAATTATTCCGACGGACTGCATATCAACGTGGCGCACCCGGGGCTCACGCGCCTCTTCGGCCGGGACTATCGTATCGAAGCGCGCCCCTGGATCGACAAGATGTCGGGGCTGTTGCGCGAGGCGCCTTCCGGCAACTGGTCGGAACGGCTCTACCAGCGCACGCTGCCCGCGGTTGCCCACCTGCCGCCGGAGCGGCAGCGACTGTGGACCTACTTCAAGCTGTGGCCGAACCTCGCCTTCGACATCTACCCGGACCAGGTCGACTTCATGCAATTCCTGCCGGTGTCGCCTACCGCGACCCTGGTTCGCGAGATTGCCTATGTGCATCCGGACACGCGCCGCGAGATGCGCGTCGCGCGCTACCTCAACTGGCGCATCAACCGGCGGGTGAGTCTCGAGGACAAGGCGCTGATTGAGCGGGTGCAGGCGGGCATGGCCTCGAGCGGCTACACCGCGGGGCCGCTGAGCGTGGACGAGGTGTGCCTGCGCAGCTTTGGCGCGCGCATGCGCAGCGTCATCCCCGCGAGCGCCCTGGAGCAGGCGCCGGCCCCCGGCTGGAGCCATGGCTGAGGGGGCGGGGAACGGCGCACGCTGCGATGCCCTGATCATCGGCGGCGGACACAACGGACTGGTGTGCGCCGCGTATCTGGCGGCGGCGGGACTGAAGGTCACCGTGCTGGAGCGGCGCGCAGTGGCCGGCGGCGCGGCCGTCACCGAGGAATTCCATCCGGGTTTCCGCAACTCCGTTGCCGCCTACACCGTGTCGCTCCTGAATCCGAAGATCATCAGTGACCTGGATCTTCCCGGCTACGGCTTGCGCATTGTCGAGCGCCGCTGCGCGAACTTCCTGCCGACCGCGGACGGGCGCTACCTTCTGACCGGTAACGGCCGTACCGAGTCGGAAGTCGCACGGTTTTCCGCGCGCGATGCGGCGCGCCTGCCCGCCTACGCGCAGCGCCTGGAAGCGATCGCGGACGTGCTGCGCGACCTCGTACTCACGACGCCGCCGAATGTGACCGCGGGCAGCTGGAGGGAAGCGCTGCCGGAGCTCCTGGGCGCGGCGCGCCTCGGCGGACGGCTGCGCCAGCTCGACATGCCCTTAAGAAGGGAGTTGCTGTCGCTCTTCGCCATGTCTGCCGGGGACTACCTCGACGGCTGGTTCGAGAGCGATCCGATCAAGGCGGTCTACGGCTTTGACGGTGTGGTCGGCAACTACGCCAGTCCCTACACCCCTGGTTCCGGGTACGTGCTGCTGCATCATGTCTTCGGCGAGGTGAACGGCAAACGCGGGGCCTGGGGCCACGCGATCGGCGGCATGGGGGCGATCACCCAGGCGATGGCGAAGTGCGCGGCGGCGCGCGGCGTGGGAATTCGCTTAAGCACGCCGGTACGCGAGGTGCTGGTCGAGGGGGGGCGTGCGGTCGGCGTCGTGACCGGCTCCGGCGAGACGCTGCGCGCCGCGGCCGTGATCTCCAATCTCAACCCGAAGCTTCTGTACGGCAGCCTGATCGCGCCCGCCGCGCTGCCGGCGGAGGTGGTGGAGCACATGAGCCACTGGCGCTGCGGCTCGGGCACCTTCCGCATGAATGTGGCGCTGAAGGAGCTGCCCGATTTCACCTGCCTGCCGGGCAAGGCGCCGGCCGATCATCACACGGCCGGCATCATCATTGCGCCGACGCTGGCCTACATGGAGCGCGCCTATTTCGATGCCCGCACACACGGGTGGTCGCGGGCGCCGATCGTTGAACTGGTAATCCCCTCGACACTCGACGACACGCTCGCCCCCGCCGGCCAGCACGTCGCGAGTCTGTTCTGCCAGCACGTGGCACCGCAGCTGCCGAATGGCGAATCATGGGATCAGCATCGCGACACCGTCGCGGATCTCATGATCGAGACCGTGAATGCGTACGCCCCCAACTTCAAGGCTGCGGTACTCGGGCGGCAGATCATGAGCCCGCTGGATCTTGAGCGTACCTTCGGGCTCGTGGCCGGTGATATTTCCCACGGCGTGCTGAGCCTCGATCAGCTGTTCTCCGCGCGGCCGATGCTGGGCTACGGCAACTACCGCGGCCCGCTGCCCGGCCTGTACATGTGCGGCGCCGGCACGCATCCGGGTGGCGGCGTCAGCGGCGCCCCGGGGCACAACGCCGCGCGCGAAATCCTCAGCGACTTTCGCCGCGGGCGGCTGCGGCGCGTGACGTGACCGCGCGCAAGCGCAGCGCGCTGCGTCCGCGGTTCCGGCGGCAATTGCCTGAAGCGCGGCGCGAGGCGCTGATCCTCGCCACCATCGAGTGCCTGAAGCGTTACGGTCATGAGGGCCTGTCGGTGCGTACCATCAGCGCCGCGGCGGGAGTCTCGGCCGGCCTCATCAACCACCATTTTCCTAACAAGGACGAGCTGGTGGCGGCCGCTTACCGTTATTTCAACAACGAGCTCGTCGGCGCCATGCTCGCCGCCGTGGCGCGCGCCCCAGAGTCACCGCGCGCCCGGCTGCAGGCGTTTCTCAACGCATCCTTCACACCACCGAACCTGGATGCGGACGTGCTGGCGGTATGGGTGGTGTTCTGGGGGCTGTATCGGCACTCGCGCCTCATCCAGCGCGTCCACCATGAGACCTACGAGGACTACATGCGGCTCGTGCGCAGCATGCTCGGCGACCTTATGAAAGAGGCGCGCCCCAGGCAGTCACGCCCCCGGGCGTCCCGCTTCCCCCGGGCGTCCCGCTGCCCCCGGGCGTCCCGCTGCCCCCGGGCGGACCTGCGGCTGGCCGCCATCGGACTCACGGCACTGGTGGACGGCCTGTGGCTTGAATGGTGCCTGGAGCCGGGGACGTTTCGCCCCACCGAGGCCATCGCGCTGTGCGAGGCCTGGGTGGACAGCCTTACAGAGCACAGCCGCGGACCCGCACTGGAATAGCCGATAATTGCCCCCACATCGACCGGTAAGTTCATCGGCTGAATAGATGGCGACGCCAATCCATCCTCCGCGCCGCGCCAATGTCGTCGCCGACCGCGAGGGGGTGACGCTGCGCGGCTTCTTCGGTGTGTTCCGCTACAGCCGGCGGGCGCTGGAGCTCGTGTGGACGACCAACCGCCACCTTACCTACGCGCTCGCAGCCCTTACCCTGATCGCGGGCATCCTGCCGGCAAGCGTCGCCTACATCGGTTCACTGATCGTTGATGCTGTGGTCAATGCCATCCGTGGCGGCAGTGTCGCCGGCCGGGTCGTGGAACTGGTCGCGATTGAGGGGATCCTCGTGGCCTCGATCGCGGCGGGGCAGCGTGGGATCTCCGTGTGCCAGTCGTTGCTGCGCGCCCAGCTTGGGCAGCGCGTCAACGTGATGATCCTCGAGAAGGCGCTGACACTGCAGCTGCAGCAATTCGAGGACTCTGAGTTCTACGACAAGCTGACGCGCGCGCGGCGCGAGGCGTCCACGCGGCCCTTAAGCCTCGTTACGCGCACCTTCGGGCTGGTGCAGAACGGTATTTCACTCGTGAGCTACGGCGTGCTGCTCGCGCATTTTTCACCGTGGGCGGTCGCGGTGCTGCTGCTTGCCGGAGTGCCGGCGTTCATCGCCGAAGCCAAATTCTCCAGCGACGCGTTTCGCCTCTTTCGATGGCGCTCGCCCGAGACACGCATGCAGCTTTACCTGGAGACGGTGCTCGCGCGCGAGGATCACGCCAAGGAGGTCAAGCTCTACGGCCTCGGGCCGCGCCTGCTCGAGCGCTACCGCGATATCTTCCGCCGCCTGTACCGCGAGGATCGTGCGCTGACGTTGCGGCGGGACGCGTGGGGATTCTGTCTGGGGCTGATCGGTACGGCGGCTCTTTACGGCGCGTACGCATGGATTGCGGTCAGCACCGTGGCGCGCGCCATCACGCTGGGTCAGATGACCATGTACGTGGCGCTGTTTCGCCAGGGACAGGCGGGTGTTTCGGCGATCCTCGCCGCGGTGGGCGGCATGTACGAGGACAACCTGTATCTGTCGACCCTTTACGAGTACCTCGAAACGCCGGTGCCGCAGAGTGCGGGCGTGCAGCGCAGCGGGCCGCACCCCGAGGACGGCATTCGCTTCGAGGACGTGAGCTTCACCTACCCGGACGCGGAAGAACCGGCGCTCGAGCACATCACGCTGCAGCTGCGCCCGGGGGAGAGCCTGGCGCTGGTGGGTGAGAACGGCTCGGGCAAGACCACGCTCATCAAGCTGCTGACACGGTTGTATGCGCCGACGAGCGGGCACATTTTCCTCGACGGCCAGGACCTGGCGACCTGGGACGAGGCGGCACTGCGCGAGCGCATCGGCGTCATCTTCCAGGACTTTGCCCGCTACCAGATGCTGGTGGGCGAGAACGTCGGTGCCGGCGACGAGCGCTTCTTCGAGGACGAGGCGCGCTGGCACGCTGCCGCGGCCAAGGGCCGGGCGAGCGAGTTCATCGAAACCCTGCCGCAGGGCTACCGCACGCAGCTCGGTAAGTGGTTCCCCGCCGGACGGGAACTGTCGGGCGGACAGTGGCAGAAGATCGGGCTGTCACGCGCCTTCATGCGCACGCGCGCGGACATCCTGGTGCTCGACGAACCAACGGCGGCCATGGACGCGCAGGCCGAGGCGGAGGTGTTCGAGCATTTCCGCCAACTCTCGCGCGAGCGCATCACGATCCTGATCTCGCACCGCTTCTCCACCGTGCGCATGGCCGACCAGATCGCGGTGCTCAGCCGCGGCTCGATCATCGAGCGCGGCAGCCACGAGGAGCTGATGCGCCTGAACGGAACCTACGCGCGCCTCTTCAGCCTGCAGGCGCGCGGCTACCGCTGAAACTCTTTAGCAGAGGCGCTAATGGGCCTGGGGTGGTGGCGGTGCTGGCGGCTGCGGCTGCGGCTGCGTCTGGGCCTGCGCCTGTGCGCGCAGGTCCGCCCTCATGCGCCGATAGTCGACCCTGCGAATCTCATCGATGGGACAGCGCCAGCGGCCGGTGGAAGGGGAGTTGGTAATGACCGAATCCAGGTGCGCGGTTACCGTCGAGGCGGTAGAGCTCAGCTCAATGCTGTTGATGACGAAGCGCATATCGCACGGTGGCCAGATCTTCAGCATGTAGGCATCGTTCGGGGTGGTGAATATCACCAGCTCATCCTTGCCGAGCGCCTCCCAGCCGTCGTAACGGCCGAGCCAGGTGAAGGAAGGAATCGGCGGACCGGCGTAGGCGGCGTAGCGATCGCGTAGCTGCTGCTGGCCCGGGTGCAACGGGATGCCCCCGGCGCAGGCAGCGCACAGGAGCAGTACCAGGGAGAGCGGGGCGCATGTCCTGAGATTTGGGCGCATATAAGGCTTCCGCAACGAGACGTGGCGCGATTTTACAACGCGTCGGCATCTGCCGCGTTTACACCCCTGCACGCCTCTTTCCGCCTACAGGCGCGCGGCTATCGCTAAGGGGTTCTCTTGCGCGCCACGATCAACAACGCGCACCTCGCCAGCGTCATGGCAAACAGGGCCAGAATCAGCCACGCGAACCAATCGCCGAGTCTCAGGTAGAGCGTGTTGACGTGAACGGTCGGTACATCCGCAACCAGGGTGGCAAAGGCAGCGGAGTTGCTCGCGGTCTCGGCCAATACCCGTCCGCGGCTGTCGCTCACAGTCAGATACCCGCGCCTGGCAGCGCGCGCGACGCTAAAGCCGCTTTCCACGCCGCGCATCACCGCCATGTGCCCGTGTGCGAGGCGGTCAAGGTCGAAGTCCCAGGCCGGCACCAGCATGAGGCCCGCGCCCGCGTGACCGTAGCGTCGCGAGAGTGGCGTGAAATCCATGTCCTTGCAGATCTGGATTCCCCAGATGCCAGCAGGCCTGGAGATCAGCGCGAGGCTGGTGCCGGGTTTAAACATGTACTCAAAGGCCGGCAGCAGGTGTTGTTTGTCGTAGCTCAGCAGCGGCGTTCCCGGCATATATATCCGCGCCTCGTTGTACTGTTCCGGCGCACGCACGCGCACCATGCCGACCACGATACTGGTGCGTGTCTGGTCCGCCAGGGATTGGAACAGGGCGTCAGAGGTCTGCGTACGTGGATCCACTGCCACACCCAGTTTCTCTGGCAGGACGATCACCCGCGCTCCCCGGGCTGCCAGGCTCGCCACGACATCGGCGTAGGCGTTGAACACTTTCGCAGTTGGCGCACCTTCGTCGGCCACGCCGCGTCTGCCGGGCGCGTCTGAGGCGATCAGCCCCACTTTTTCGAGCGCCCCGGGGAGCGGCAATGCCAGACGCACGGCGCCGAACACCAGCGCCGCGGCAATCGCGGCGAGGCTCGTACCGACAATGGCCAATGCGCGCCTGGGTGCCGTGGCACGCAGGTGCAGACCGATCGCGAGCGCGGTGGGAAAAAGCAGCAGCAGGAAACTCATGCCCCAGGGACCGGTGAGCGATGCAAGCTGCAGAAAGGGCAGAAACTTCAGCTGCGAGTAAGCGAGGCTCCCAAAGGTGCCGTGGGGCGAGGCCAGGTTGAGCAGGTATTCGAACGAGACCCCCAGGCTCGGCAGTGCGAGCAGCGCTGACCAGCAGGCGCCACGCTGCAGCAGCGCGCGGTACAGCAGCACCGCGAGCGTGAACATCAGCGTGAGGCTGGCGAAGATCTGCAGCACAACGAGCCGCGGCATATCAAGTACGTCGGCAAAGAAGTGCCAGAGGTTGAGGCCTCCCAGCAACCAGGCGAGTGCAGCCGTGAGTGCCGCAGCTGGCCAGGAAGCGCCATTGATGAACAGCAGTACCGGCAGCGGCGCGAACCACATGAGCGGCCAGATCGGATCCAGGCCGGTCCCGAACCACACCATGACCGCCGTGGACGCGACGGCCACGAGGCCCAAGCTCAGACGTCGGCCGTCAGTTGCGTAGGCCATGTATGTATCTCTGGAAGGAGCGCCGGTAGAGGGCGCGGAAGCGAGCCGGCGTCGCATCAATGCGTCCGCCGAGATAAAGCATGATGAGGCCGTGAGACAGGGCGCCCATCTCGAAGGTGATTTCCCAGTGATCATCCTTGCGGAAATCGCCCAGCCGCATCCCTTCGAGCACGAGCTGCGCCATCGGGTTGACGGTGGGAGAGCGGCCCGCCCTGAAATCCCGCGGGTAGCGGCGTGCGCCCGCGCGCTTTTTCAGGAACATGAGCTCGTAGAGTCGCGGGTGGTTAAGCGCGTGAGTCAGGTAGACGTTGGCCATCTTCGCGAGCCGCGCTTCAATGCTGCCGGTGAAATTCCTGCCCGTGACGGAGGCGGCCAACTGCCGGAAACCCGCATCCGCCAGGGCATTCAGCAGCGCCGCGCGGTTCGGGTAGTGGCGGTAGATTGCCATGGCCGTGATACCCACCTTCTGCGCGACGCGGCGCATGGACACAGCCTCCGCTCCCTGGCTGTCCAGCAGACGCCTTGCGGCGCTGGCTATCCTGTCGACAGTGGCATCATCGCCCGTCATGTATACAGTGTATACACGATGGCGCAAAACGCAACTCGGAGCCGGCGCCGCGGCGCTTTCACCATTGTTTTGACTATTGCCGCGGTTGCGGCTGTCCGGCGCGGCGCAGATCCGCCTGCATGCGGCGGTAGTCGAGCTTACAGATCTGCAGGGTGCGGCAGCGCCGGCTGCGTGCGCGGATTTTTAATTTTCCGGTGTCAGCACCACGATCGCCAGCGGCGGCAGCCGCAGCGACAGGGACTGCGCCTGGCCGTGCGATGGCGTGGCGTCGGTGCTGAGCGAGCCGAGATTCCCAAGATCGCTGCCACCGTAAACACCCGCATCGCTGTTGAGGCGCTCGCGCCAGACCCCGCCGCGCGCTACGCCGAAGCGGTACGCCTCGCGTGGCACCGGGGTGAAATTGCACACCACGAGGGCGAGCTCCCCTGAGCGGCTCTTGCGCAGGAAGGCGATGACGCTGACATCCGCATCATCGCAGTCGACCCACTGGAAGCCGCTGTCCACGAAGTCCAGCTCGTGCAGGCTCGGTGTTGCGCGCAGCAGGCGGTTCAGGTCTCGCACCCAGCGCGCTACGCCGGCGTGCAGCGGATACTGCAGCACGTGCCACTCCAGGCTCTCGTCGTGCTGCCATTCGCGGCGCTGGCCGAATTCCCCACCCATGAAGAGCAGCTTCTTGCCGGGGTGGGTCCACATGTAGCCGAACAGCAGGCGCAGGCTTGCGAACTGCTGCCACTCATCCCCGGGCATCTTGCCGATGAGAGAGCCCTTGCCGTGCACCACTTCGTCGTGCGAGAGCGGCAACACGAAATTCTCGGTGAAGGCGTACCAGAGGCTGAAAGTCAGCCGGCTGTGGTGGTACTTGCGATGCAGCGGATCCTGTTGGAAATATCTGAGCGTGTCGTGCATCCAGCCCATGTTCCACTTCAGTCCAAACCCGAGCCCGCCGAAGTTCGTCGGCCGCGACACCATCGGCCAGGCCGTGGACTCCTCGGCGATGGTCTGGGTGTCAGGATGATCGCGGTAGACGGCGAGGTTCAGTTGCTTGAGAAACTGCACGGCGTCGAGGTTCTCGTTGCCGCCGAAACGGTTCGGGATCCACTCGCCCGCGGGCCGCGCGTAGTCGAGGTACAGCATCGACGCCACGGCGTCCACGCGCAGCGCATCCACGTGGTAGGTGTCGAGCCAGAAGAGGGCGCTGCTGGCGAGGAAGTTGCGCACCTCGGCGCGGCCGTAGTTGAAAATCGAGCTCTTCCACTCCGGGTGGAATCCCTGGCGCGGGTCCTCGTGCTCGTACAGGTGCGTGCCGTCAAACTGCGAGAGTCCATGCGCATCGGTCGGGAAATGCGACGGCACCCAGTCGAGTACCACGCCGATGCCGCGCTGGTGCAGGTGATCGACTAAGTACATGAAGTCCTGGGGCGTGCCGTAACGCGAGGTCGGCGCGAAATAGCCGGTGACCTGGTAGCCCCACGAGCCGAAGAACGGATGCTCCATGACCGGCATGAGCTCCACGTGCGTGAAGCCCATGTCGGAGACGTAGTCGCCGAGTGCGTGCGCGAGCTCGCGGTAGCTGAGCGAGCGGTTGCCCTCCTCGGGCACGCGCCGCCACGAGCCCGGGTGCAGTTCGTAAATTGCCCAGGGTGCATCGAGTGAGTTGACGCGCCGCCTTCCGGTCATCCACGCTGCATCGCCCCACTCGTAATCGAGCTTCCAGACCACGGAAGCGGTGCGCGGGGGCACTTCCGCGAAGAACGCGTAGGGATCGCATTTCTCCACCGCCGCGCCCGCGTGGCCGGAGACGACGTGATACTTGTAAAGGGTACCGGGGCCGACCGCCGTCACCGTGCCTTGCCAGATTCCCGAGGAATCCAGCCGCGGCCGCAACGGGTGCTTGCCCGGACGCCAGCCATTGAAATCACCCACCACGGAAACCGCCGTGGCGTTGGGTGCCCACACGGCAAAGTGGGTGCCGGGCTTGCCGGCGGCGTCGCTGAGCGCGTGGGCGCCGAGCTTCTCGTAGGCGCGGACGTAAGTGCCCTCGCGGAAGTGATAGATGTCCTGTTCCGTGAGCAGCACGGGGAAAGTCTAGCAAGTCACCGCCGCCTGTGCTTAGGATGAGCTTCGATGAGCAGCGCAGCACCGATTGTCATCGGCCATCGCGGTGCGAGTGGTTATGTGCCGGAGCACACGCTCGCGTCCTACTTCCTGGCCATCCAGTACGGCGCCGACAGCGTCGAGCCGGACCTGGTGATGACCCGCGACGGGGTGCTGATCGCGCGTCATGAAAACGAACTCGGTGGCACCACCGATGTGGCCGCGCATCAGGAGTTCGCCGCCCGCCGGACCACCAAATCGGTCGACGGCACTGCGGTCAGCGGCTGGTTCAGCGAGGATTTCACCTTGCGGGAGTTGAAGACGCTGCGCGCGCGTGAGCGCATCGCGGCGCTGCGCCCCGGCAACACGCGCTTTGACGGGCAATTTGAGCTCGCGACCTTTGAGGAAATCATCGCCCTGGTGCAGGGCGTCGATGGGCTGCGCGCGGCGCGCGCGCGGGCGCTGGGGCTGGCGCCGCCGGCACCCGTTGGCCTGTATCCGGAAGTGAAGCACGCGAGCTACTTCGCGGACCTGGGGCTCCCCATCCAGGCGCCGCTCCTGGCAGTGCTCGGACAGTACGGCTACCACGGCCGTGACACGCGCGTGTGGCTGCAGTCCTTCGAGGTTGGGTTTCTGAAGAACCTAAGGGGTATGACGCAGCTGCCACTGGTGCAGCTCATCGAGGACAGTGGTGCGCCGGTTGATCTGGCGCTGGCGGGCGATGCGCGCACCTACGCCGAACTCATCACGCCGCAGGGCCTGCAGGAGATCGCCCGCTACGCGCAGGCGATCGGTCCGGCGAAGTCCCTTGTCATCGCGCGCAACCCCGACGGCACGCTCGGGGTGCCCAGCACGCTGGTGACAGACGCGCACGCGGCCGGGCTGCTGGTAAACCCGTGGACGTTCCGCCTGGAAAATGAGTTCCTGCCGCTGGACTACCGCCGTGGCACGGCGCCCGCGGGGGCGGGCGACCTGCAAGGCGAGCTGCTCGCCTACCTGCGTGCCGGCATTGACGGCTTCTTCACCGACCAGGCTGATGTGGGCGTGAGTGCCCGCGCGGCTTTTCTGCAGAACTGAAGCTGCGCTACGGCCCGCGCCGCCGCGTGCCGCCGCCGAGGAATACCAGGGAATCGGCGTTCTCGGGCTGCGCGGTGCGCGTGACTTCCGCCAGGGCCTGTCGGCCCCGGACACCGGCGTCGTGCGCTTCGGCAGCGGTCGCCGCGGCATCGACCGGGCGCGCCAGCAGGTAGCCCTGCACGCTGATCGGGCCGCAACGCGAGAGAAAATCCAGCTGTGCCGGGCGTTCGACGCCCTCGGCCACGACCTGCAGCCCAAGCCCGTGACACAGGGCGACGATCGAACGCACGATGGCCGCGGAACGCGGGTTGGTGTCGACGCCCGCGATCAGCTGGCGGTCGAGCTTCACGCGCGTGATAGGCAGCTGCTCGAGCGAAGTCAGCGAGGAGTAACCGATGCCGAAGTCATCGAGCGCGATGGCAACCCCGAGCGCGCGCAGCCGGCGCAGCGATTCAACCGTCGCGGGACCCGTCTGGATCACGGTCTCGGTGATCTCAAGTTCCAGGGCGCTCGGGGGCAGCCCGGTGGCCGCCAGCGTGCGGGCGACATGCTCGACGAAGTCGCTCTCGAAGAACTGCGGCGCGGACACGTTCACCGCCACGCAGGCCTTGTGCCAGCCCTGCGCGCGCCAGGCGGCGGCGGTGGTGGCGGCCGATCGCAGCACCCAGTCGGTGAGCTCGTGGATGAGGCCGGTTTTTTCCGCGATGTGGATGAATTCATGCGCGGTGGCGATACGGCCGTCGGACTTGCGCCAGCGCAGGAGCGCCTCCACCGTCGTCGCCTCGAAGGTCGGCAGCGTCACCTGCGGCTGGAACATCAGCATCAGATCGCCGTCCTCGACGGCGCGGCGCAGCGATTGCTCCATGCGGAAGCGCTGCGCGGCGGCGTCATAGAGGGCCGGGCTGTAGATGGCGGCGCGATTGCGGCCGAGTTCCTTGGCGCGGAACAGCGCCACGTCCGCGGCGCGCAGCAACCCTTCCGCATCGGTGGCGTGATCCGGGTAGAGGCTCGCGCCCAGGCTCGCAGTGATGATGAGCACGCGGCCGTCAACCGTAAGGGGCTGCTGCAGCGTGGCTACGATCTGCTCCGCGCAGCGCTGTACCTCGGCGTCGGAGGTCACATTCTCGAGCAGCACCGTGAATTCATCCCCGCCGAGCCGCGCCAGCAGGGACGCGGCGCCAGCGGTGGCGGCATGCAGCCGTGCGGCGATCTGCTGCAGCACGCGGTCCCCGAAGCTGTGTCCGAGGGTGTCGTTGATGGACTTGAAGTTGTCGACGTCGACGAATAGCAGCGCCAGCCGGCTATGCCGGCCGGCGCGCGTCAGGGCCTCCGCCAGGCGCGCGGACAGCTGGCGGCGGTTGGGCAGCTGCGTGAGCGGATCATGGTGCGCGAGGTGATGCAGCTGCTGGGTGCGCTCGGCCACGTGGCGCTCGAGCTGTGCCTGGTGCGCGCGCAGCTTCGCCTCGGCATGCGCGATGCGATCCGCCATGGTGTTAAAGGACTCGGCGAGATCATCGACCTCCGCAGACCCGCCACGCGGGGCGCGCGCCGCGCGGTCGCCGCTCGCCAGCAGGCGCGTGGCCGCCGTCAGGCGGCGCACCGGCAGGCTGATGCCCGTGACCAGGAACAACGACACGAACACGAGCAGGGCCAGCACCGCCACGCCCGTGTTGACGAGCGTCTGCTCGGCGACCTCGGCGGAACGTGCCGTGCGCTGTGCCGCCAGCAACAGCTCGCGCCGCACCGGCTTTTGCAGCAGGTCATCCACGCCGGCGGTCAGTGCGGCACTCTCTTCGAGCAGCGCGTGCCACTCCGGCCCGCTGACGGCGTCATAGCGTGCCACCTCGAGGCGCAGGTGCGTCGCGAGCGCAATGTCCTCGCGGATCATTGCGAGCCAGGCGCGGCCGGGCGAGGACTGCAATTCCGCGTTGTGGGCGGCGAGCACCGCCGCGAATTCCCGCTCGCGTAGCGCTAAGGCGGCGGCGGAGCCCGTTTCGCCGCGCACGGCGTCCACCGCGGCTTCCAGTTCTGCCAGCGAGCGGCGGGCGATGACCTGGGTGCCGTTGATGACCAGTCCGGAGCCGCCCGCGGACGCAATGCGCTGATAGATTCGGTTCAGCGCCGCCTGGCGCTCCTGCGCCCACTGCACGCGCTGCGCAGCGCGGCTGGCAAGCTGGCGGGCATTGGCAATGTGGTGCGTGAGCTGCTCGCGCAGCCTGGTCGTTTCCGGGTCCGATGGCGGGCGCGGCCTGCCCTCAAAGTAACCGCTGACGGCGGCCTCAAGCGCGTCCCCGGCCTCCGTGAGGCTGGCGAAGTCGGCCCCCGAGCGCGCCTGCACGGACTCACCCACCGCGCGGTCGTAGGCGACCAGTTTCTCCATGATCGCGCTGGCGCGGCTGGCGAGCGGCTCGTGCTGATTCTGCATGCTGTGGCTGGCATCCAGCGCTTCGCGAGCCGTATCCGCAGCCCGCATTTCCCCGAGAATGAGCACGGCCGCGACGGCGGCGAGTCCCAGGCCCAGGCGCAAGCCGATCCCGAGGCGCGGCTGCCAGCCACGCCGCCGCGGCGGCGCAGGCTGCGGTTTGGATTCGGTAATGTCAGAGGAAGGATCCATACGACATAAGCCGCTTACGAGCGGAGTGATGGCACTTTCTTCGGTTAGTCCATTAACCCGGCGCCCATCATGCGCGATGCGGTCGTGGCGCTTCCGTGGGACAGATCCCACAAAGCGTGAGCGGGACGTGACCTACCGCGCGGTCGGCGCGCCTGGCGCGGCGCGGGCCTGCGAGGCCGGCGGACCCAGTCTTTGCCCTATACTAGGAGCCAATAATGAAGGGCGGCCATAAATCATGACCGAGCTGGCGGACACGTTCGATGCCGCATTCTCCAAGGCCGTGGATCTGGGCAACCGGATTGCGGACAAGGACAAGGATGCCGATCTTTGGGATATCGCCGACGGCCTGCTCGCCGGCGCCATCCAGTACTGGCTGTACTCGCGCCAGCCGTGTGGCGATCCGCGCTGCCAGGACTGCATGCCGATCAGCACCGCGCAGGGCCGGATGGCCGAGCTCAAGCGCCTGCTGGAGCAGCTGGCCTCCGAGAGCGAGTACTTTCACACCCCGACGGACGCCAACGCCGGTCGTGCCTGAGGCGCTGCGCCGCGGTGCTGACCAGCGTCGCTACTTCAGCCGGCGGCCTTGGCTTTCGCGCCGGTGCCTGCGACCTCCTCCAGCGCCAGCTCGAACAGCTGGAAACCCTCTTTCAGCACGGCATCGGTGATGGTCAGCGGAGCTAAGAAGCGGATCACGTTGGAGTAAACACCGCAGGACAGGATCACCAGCCCGTGCCGGCCCGCCGCCTGCACCAGCGCCTTGGTGAGATCCGCGTCCGGGGAATCTGCCCGCCCATTCTTCACCAGTTCCACCGCCACCATGGCGCCCAAGGCGCGCACGTCGCCAATACACGGGAAGCGCACACCCAGACCCTTCAAGCGCGAACTCATGAAGCGGCCGATTTCCTGCGAGTGTTTGAGGAGTTGCTCCTCGCGCATCACCTCGAGCACCGCCAGCCCCGCGGCACACGCGAGCGGGGAGCCGGCGAAGGTGCCGCCAAGTCCGCCCGGCCCCGGGGAATCCATGATCTCGGCCTTGCCGGTCACGGCCGACAGCGGCACCCCGCCGGCGACGCTCTTGGCGATGGTGATCAGGTCCGGCTCGACGCCGGCGTGCTCGATCGCGAACATGCGACCGGTGCGGCCAAAACCCGACTGGATCTCGTCGGCGATGAAGACGATGCCGTGCGTGTCGCACACGGCGCGGAGCTTGCGCAGCAGCTCCGCCGGTGCCGCATAGAACCCACCCTCGCCGAGCACCGGTTCGATGATGATGGCCGCGACGCGCGCGGGATCCACGTCCGCCTTGAACAGTTGTTCCAGCGCCTGCAGCGAGTCCTCGGCCGTGATCCCGTGGTAAGCCATCGGGTAGGGCAGGTGATAGACCTCCGGCAGCATCGGTCCGAAACCGGTCTTGTAGGGCGCCACTTTCCCGGTAAGGCCGATGCACGCCAGCGTGCGGCCGTGGAAGCCGCCGGAGAAGGCGATGACGCCTGAGCGCCGGGTATGGAAGCGCGCGATCTTCAAGGCGTTCTCGACCGCCTCGGCGCCGGTGGTGAGGAAGATGGTTTTCTTGGGACTCGCGCCCGGGGCGAGCGCGTTCAGTGCTTCAGCGAGCGCGATGTAGCTCTCGTAAGGGGTGACCTGGAAGCAGGTGTGCGTGAACTTTTCCAGCTGCTTCGCAATGGCCTGCTGCACCTTCGGATGCACGTGCCCGGTGTTGAGTACCGAGATGCCGCTGGCGAAGTCGACGTAGCGGCGGCCCTCGACGTCCCAGATCTCGGCGTTGGCGGCGCGCTCGGCGTAGACCGCGAGCGAGTTGGTGACGCCGCGCGGGACAGCCCGCTGGCGGCGCTCATGAAGTTCACTGTTGGACGTCAAGATAGGTTCCCCTGCAATTGCGCGGCGCGGTGGATGGCCGCGCGGATGCGCTGATAGGTGCCGCAGCGGCAGATGTTGCCGGCCATCGCCGCATCGATCTGCGCATCGGTTGGCTGTGGCGTCTGTGTCAGCAGCGCCACCGCCGACATGATCTGGCCGGACTGACAATAGCCGCATTGCGGCACGTCGAGCTCGATCCAGGCCTTCTGCACCGGGTGGCTGCGGTCGCTCGAGAGACCCTCGATGGTGGTAATTTTCTTCCCCGCCACGGCGCTCGCCGGTGTGACACAGGAGCGGATCGGCGACCCGTCCAGGTGCACGGTGCACGCGCCGCACAGCGCCATGCCACAGCCAAACTTGGTGCCGGTCAGGCCGAGCGTGTCGCGCAGCACCCACAGCAGCGGGGTATCGGCGTCGACGTCCACGTGCGCGTCTTTGCCGTTGATGTTGAGCTCGATCATCGCAATCCTCCAGCTGCGTACTATACGGCCCGACATGGCGCGAGCGCATCCGTGCCGCACGTGCGTGCGTGCGTGGGGACTTTCGCGGGCATGCGAGGGGCGGACAGACCCTCTACAATGCCTTTATCTGACGAACGACGGCGAGCGCCTTTGAGTGCAACTACACCCAGCACGAACCCCGCGGTGATCAGCGCCGAGGTGGTCATCATTGGCGCCGGTCCCTGTGGCCTGTTCCAGGTGTTCGAGCTCGGCCTGCTCGGCATCAGCGCGCACGTGGTGGATTCACTGCAGCATCCCGGCGGGCAGTGCGCGGAGCTGTATCCGGACAAGCCGATCTACGACATCCCCGCGCTGCCGGTGTGCGGCGCTCAGGAGCTGGTCGACCGACTGCTGCAACAGATCAAGCCCTTCAAGCCGCAATTGCATCTCGGCCACGAGGTGGTCGCGTTTGCGCGGCGTGAGGACGGGCGCTTCCAGCTTGCAACCAGCGCCGGGACGCACTTTGACGCCGGCGCCGTGGTCATCGCCGGCGGGGTGGGTTCTTTCCAGCCGCGGCGCATCGGAGTTGAAGGGGCGGAGGTCTTCGAGGGCAACGCTATCCAGTACCGGGTGAAAAGTGCCGGCGAGCTCGCGGGCAAGCGCCTGGTTATTTTTGGCGGCGGCGACTCCGCGCTCGACTGGACGCTCGAGCTGCTGCCGCGCGCCGCGGCGCTCGCGCTCGTGCATCGGCGCGCAGAGTTTCGCGCCGCGCCCGCCAGTGTCGCGAAAATGCAGGAAGAGGTCGCGGCCGGTCGCATGCGCTACTTCGAAGCGCTGCCGCAGTCGCTGATCGTCGAGGACGGCGTGCTGCGCGGCGTCAACATCAGGACTCGCGCCGGCGCGGTCCAGGCGCTGGCGGCGGACCAGCTGCTGGTATTTTTCGGCCTGCATCCGAAACTCGGTCCGATCGCGGAGTGGGGACTGGCGCTGGAGAAGAAGGCGCTCACGGTCGACGCCGAGAAATTCCAGACCAGCCTGCCGGGTGTTTTTGCCGTCGGCGATATCAATACCTACCCGGGTAAGAAAAAACTGATCCTGTCGGGCTTTCACGAAGCCGCGCTGGCCTCGTTCGCCATCCAGCATCATCTGTTTCCCCAGAAGAAACAGTTTCTGCAGTACACCACCACCAGTCCCGTCATGCACCAGCGCCTGGGCGTGCCGGACTGAGCTCTCGAGGAGAGATACCATGAGTTACCTGCGCCATTCCCTCGCCGCCGCCGCACTCGTGGGCGCATTCACCCTGCCGCTGGTGGCCCAGGCGGCCGATCCTTGCAAGCTCGACATCGCGGGCAATGACCAGATGCAGTACGACAAGCAGACACTCGCCGCGCCCGCGAGCTGCAAGCAGATCAGCGTCACGCTGCATCACTCGGGCAAGCTTCCCAAGGAAGCGATGGGACACAACTGGGTGCTGGTCAACGCCCAAGACCTCGCGGCGGTCGCCCAGGCAGGCATGGGCGCGGGCCTGGCGAACGATTACGTGGCAGCGGCAGACAAGCGGGTGCTGGCGCACACCAAGATTATCGGCGGCGGTGACAGCACCACGGTCACTTTCGCGTCCGCCACACTGAAGCCGGGCGGCTCCTACAGCTATCTGTGCACATTTCCGGGGCACAACGCGCTGATGCACGGCACGTTCACGCTGAACTGAGGCGTTTTCCCCGGGAAATTCACCGCATGGACCAGCGCCTCGCCGATCTTCTGAAACTCCTCGAGCTCGAACAGCTGGAGGTGAACCTGTTCCGTGGTGAGAGTCGCGACACCGGCGCGCCGCAGGTGTTCGGCGGGCAGGTACTCGGCCAGGCCCTGTCCGCCGCGGCCGCGACCGTCGAGGGCCGGACCGTGCATTCGCTGCACGCGTATTTTCTGCGCCGCGGTGACTGCAACTCGCCGATCGTCTACGAAGTCGATCGCAGCCTCGACGGGCACAGCTTCGCCAACCGTCGTGTCGTCGCCATCCAGCATGGCGCGCAGATTTTCAACATGACGGCCTCGTTCCAGATCACCGAGAGCGGCTTCGAGCACCAAAGCGAGATGCCGCAGGTGCCGACGCCGGAGCAACTGGCGTCCTCCGTGGGCCCGACGCCGGAGGTGCTCGCGCAGTTGCCCGAGCGTGTGCGACGTTTCTTCGAGCTGCCGCGCCCCTTCGAGTTCCGCCTGGTGCAGCAGACGAACTACCTGCAGCCCCAACGCGAGCCGCCGCTGCGGCAGATCTGGTTGCGCGCGGTCGGCGCTTTGCCGGATGGCGAGATGCTGCACCGGCGGCTGCTCGCCTATGTGTCGGATTTCTTCCTGCTCGACACCGCCAACCTGCCCCACGGCACGTCGCCGTTGCGGCCGGGGGTTCTCATGGCGACCATCGATCACGCCATGTGGTTTCATCGCACGCTGCGCGTGGACGACTGGCTGCTGTACGACATGGAGAGTCCGAGCGCCTCCGGGGCGCGCGGCTTTGCACGTGCCCGGGTGTTCGCCCGCGACGGCCGCCTGGTGGCGAGCGCCGCCCAGGAAGGCCTGATCCGCCCGAAAAAGGACGTTTAGGCGCCGCGCGGCGCCAGCGCGTCGAGGTCCTTCAAGAGCAGCGGGTTGAAGCGCGCCGGCGCCTCCATCATGAGGAAGTGGCCGGTGTGTGGCAGCACATCGAGCGTGAACTGCGGCAGGGACTTGCGAATCCGCGCGGCATCGGTGGGCTCCAGATCCGAGTTGATCGCATACACCGGCACGTGAATCTGCGCCAGCACCGGTGCGGTGTCCATGGAGAGCAGTTGCGCTAAGCTGGCCACGGCGATCGCCGGCGGCTCGAGCGACATGTCGTAGGCGACTTTCTGCGTCAGCAGTGCATTCGCCCCCTTGGGGAAGAGCGACTCGGACACGAGCTTGCGCGTCGCGCCGATGAAGTCGGCCCGGAACGGTGCGACGCGCGCGGCGACCTCGCGCGGCGGCAGGGGCGGCAGGCCCACCGAGCGCAGCGCATCGACTGCGATGACTCCCACGACCCGCGTGCCGATGAGCGGCGCGGCGCTCAGCGACACCATTGCTCCCATGCCGTGGCCGACCAGCACAATGCGCGCGTTGGGAATCTGCTGCGCGATCGCCGCCACGTCCTGGGCGTAGTTAGCGATCGACCAGTCGTTGCGGTTACTGTCCGAGCCGCCGTGGCCGGCGAGATTCAAAGCCACCACGGTATAGTGGCTCTTCAGCGCCTCGACCTGCGCGTTCCAGTAGTTGGCATCGCACGCCCAACCGTGCACCAGCATCACGGCCGGCTCGCCGTGCCCGAAGACCCGGTATTCCAGATGTACGTTGTCCTTGGACAGCGTGATGCGCGGCCCTTCACCAGGATCGGGAACTGCGGGTGCAGTTGCGGGCGCCACCGCGCTCTCAGTGGGCGGCGGGGCCGCGCCGGCGGCCGGGTTGCCGTGTTGGCCGCATCCTGCCAGAGCGGCGAGCACGAGCACGCAGCTCGCCAGACGTAACTGCAGCATCCGCATCTCCTTACAACCTAGGCGCGCAGTACCTTACCGGGATTCATGATGCCGTGAGGATCAAAAGCTGTCTTCACGGCGCGCATGAGCTGCAGTTCTACGGCGTCCGCGTAGCGTTCGAGCTCCCCGACCTTCAGCCGCCCGATGCCATGCTCAGCGCTGAAGCTGCCGCGGAACTCGCGCACCAGGTCGTGGATCGCGCGTCGCACGGCCGGCGCGAGGGCGAGCAAGGGCTCGGCGCCGACGCCGGCGGCGGGACTGAGGTTGAAATGCAGGTTGCCGTCGCCCACGTGGCCGTAGGCCACCAGGCGAGCCTGCGGCACGTTGGTGTTGACCCACAGCGCGGCGCGCGCGAGGAAGTCCGGCAGCGCTGCGACCGGAACCGCGATGTCGTGCTTGAGGCTCGCGCCCGCCTTGCGCTGCGCCTCCGGGATGCTCTCGCGGAGCTTCCACAGCGCCGCCCGCTCACGCTCATTGCGCGCCATGGCGGCATCCAGCACCAAGCCATCGCTGAGCGCGGCGCCGAGGGCGGCTGCCAGAAGTTCCTCCAGGCCATCCGCCGCCCGGGAGGAGGACAGCTCGCACAAAACGTACCAGTCATATGCCTGATCGAGTGGATCGGTCACCTGCGGAATATGGCGCGCCGTGAGTTCCACGGCGATGCGCGGGATGAGCTCGAACGAACTCACCCGGTCGCTGCTGGCCTCGCGCAGGCGTCCCAGGAGAGCAACCGCTGCGCGCACCTCGGCCACGGCGACAAACGCCGTCGCCACATCGCGTACTTTGGGGAAAAGTTTCAGGCTCGCCGCGGTGATGACACCCAGCGTGCCTTCCGCGCCCAGGAACAACGACTTGATGTCATAGCCGGTGTTGTCCTTGCGCAGCGCCGAGAGGCCATCCAGCACCCGACCGTCGGCCAGGACGACCTCGAGCCCGAGCACGAGATCGCGCGCCATGCCGTAGCGCAACACGCTGGTGCCGCCGGCGTTGGTGGAGAGGTTGCCGCCGATCTGGCAGCTGCCCTGCGAGCCCAGGGTGAGCGGCAGCAGGCGGTCGGCTTCGTCGGCCGCTTGCTGCAGGTTGGCGAGAATGCAGCCCGCTTCCGCCAGCAGCGAATAATTGGCGGCATCGAGGCTGCGGATGCGATTCAGGCGCTGCAGGGACAGCACCAGTTGCCGGCCGGATTCATCGGGGGTCGCGCCACCGCAGTAGCTCGTGTTGCCGCCGTGCGGCACCACGCCCACCCGCGCTTCATCGCACCAGGCGAGCAGCTGCGAGACCTGCGCCACGGTGCGCGGCAGGACCACGGCGAGCGCCGCGCCGTGATACTGCTGCCGGTGGTCAATCAGGTACGGGGCGCAGTCCCCGGCTGCCGTCAGTACGCCGTCCGCGCCGAGGATCTCGCGCAGCCGGCCGCGCAGCTCCGCGGCGTCCAGGGTCAATGTGTGCCGGGCGCCCGCAGCGCGGCGATGCGCTCGTCCAGGGGCGGATGGCTCAGGAACAGGCGCTTAAGTCCACTCCCGACCGCGCCGTCCGCGATGCCGAAGGCGGCGAACTGCTGCGCGGGCAGGGGCTGGTGGACGCGTTTGAGCTCTTCGAGCGCGCCGATCATGTTGTCGTTGCCGGCGAGCCTGGCGCCACCCTGGTCGGCACGGAACTCGCGCCGGCGCGAAAACCACATGACGATGATGTTGGCGAGCACGCCGAGCACCAGCTGGCAGGCGATGACCGTGATGAAGGAGGCGATGCCGCGGCCGTCGTCGGAGCGGAACAGCGCGCGGTCGATGATGTTGCCGACGACGCGCGACAGGAAAATCACGAAGGTGTTGACGACGCCCTGTACGAGCGTGAGCGTCACCATGTCGCCATTGGCGACATGGGTCATCTCATGCCCGAGCACCGCCTCGATCTCCTGGCGGCTCATGCGCTGCAGCAGCCCGGTGCTGACCGCGACCAGCGCCGCATTGCGGCTCGCGCCGGTGGCGAAGGCATTCGGTTCCGGGGAGTTGAAAATGCCGACCTCGGGCATGCGCACGCCGACGCTGCGCGCGTGCTGTTCGACCACGCTCAACAGCCACTGCTCGGTGGGATCGGCCGATTGACCGATAACGCGCACCCCCATGGCGCGCTTCGCCATCCACTTCGACATGGCGAGGGAGATGAAGGCGCCGCCGAAGCCGAAGAACGCCGCCATGATCAGAAGCCCCGTGAGGCTGCTGCCGTGAACGGCCAGCCAGGCGTTGAGTCCGGTCACCTGGGCAACGATCGAGAGCACCAGGATGACGGCGAGGTTGGTGAGCAGGAACAGAGCGATGCGTTTCATGACAAGAACCTGTGATGGGTCTGGAAGCCGGCGGGAACGCGCTGACCGGGTACCGGCAGGGCACTCTACCGTTACCGCCTTCTGCTTCGCCAGCGTGGGGACGCAACGGTTCAATTCAAGGGGTTCAGCCGATCACGACCCCGAGCAGGCGCCCCACCAGGAAACTCACCGCGCCCGCGCCGCCGCCAATCAGTACCATGCGCAGGGCGCTGCGCACGGCATCGCGGCCCGTGAACAGCGACAAGCCGAGGCCGACCGCGAACAGCGCGGCGAGGGTGATGGTCGTCGCCGTCAGCAGCGCACGCGTGCCGGTGAGGCCCAAGAGGAACGGCAGCAGTGGCACCGCCGCCCCGGTCGCAAACGCCACGAACGAGGTGCTCGCCGCCTGCCACGGTGAGCCGAGGTCGTCCGGGTTCAGACCCAGCTCCTCGCGCGCCAGCACATCCAGCGCATGCTGCGGGTTCTGCAAGAGCGCCTGGCTTACCGCGCGCGCCTGGGCGAGCCCGACGCCACGCGCCTGGTAGATGAGGGCGAGTTCCTCCGCCTCTTCTTCGGGATACTCGGCGAGCTCCTCGCGCTCGAGCGCAATCTGGTACTCGTACATCTCGCGCTGCGAGCGCACCGAGATGTATTCGCCCGCCGCCATCGACAGGGCGCCGGCGAGCAGGCCGGCGACGCCGCTCGTGAGCACATAGCCGCTGCGTACGCCGGCGCCGGCGACGCCGAGCACGAGGCTGATGTTGGATACCAGCCCGTCGTTGACGCCGAACACGGCGGCGCGCAGACCCCCGCCAAGAGCGCTGCGGTGCCGTGCACCCACTTCCGCCAGCGTGGTCGGCATGGCATGTCCGCCGGCGACACTGCCAGGCGCGCTGTAAATCGACAGGCCGCGCAGCTTCATCGCAGCCAGCACCGGCCGCAACGCGCGTGGCTCGAAGCGCGACAGCAGCCAGGCCACGACCCGGGCCCGCAGCGAGGGCACAAACGCGCGCGCGGCAAGGGATTGGGCCGGGGCCGCACGCCGTGCGGCGAGCTGCCATTTGGCCGCCTGGTCTTCGGCGGCCGCGGCCAGCTTCAGGAACAGCTCCGCCTTAGCGGGGTCCGGTTCGGCTGCCGCGACCTGGTGGTAGAGCCAGGCCGATTCTTTCTCGTGGTACCAGCTGTCGATGCCGGCAGCGGTCAATCTTGGTCCCGCTCGTCGTCATCGTCTTCGTCCTCATCCAGGTCATCGTCCTCGTCCTCGTCGTCATCCTCGTCCCAGTCCTCGTCGTCCTCCGCCTCGTCTTCTTCCTCGGATTCCGACCAGCCTTCCGGCTGCGGGATGCGCTCGAGGTCCATCTCGTGCCAGCTTTCTACGTCCATCTCTTCGATGTCGCCGTCGAGGTACTCGATCTCCACGAGCTCGGAGTCCTCATCCACCGTCAGGACGCGGAATTGTTCCTCCTCTTCGAGGTTCTCATACCACTGGCCGGCCACTGGTTCGTAGTCTCTGCTCACCGCGGATCCACCTGAAGCTGTCGTTGTTCGGGGCAGCAATAAGTGTAGGGGCTGCGCCCGGGTTGGGCAACGCACTCGGTTTGCGTATAGTTTTCCTTCATGACCGTCCGACGTCCCGACTCCGCGGCGCCGCTGCGCTTGGCGCGGCGCATCGTCGTGAAGGTGGGTTCGGCGCTGTTGGTGGACGCCGCGACCGGGCGCATCAATCGCGCCTGGCTCGAGACCTTGGTCGATGACCTCCTGCGCCTGCGCCGGCGCGGGCAGCGTGTCATCCTGGTGTCATCCGGTGCCATCGCGCTGGGCCGACGCCGCCTGGGCCTGAAGCCGGGGGCTTTGCGGCTGGAGGAGAGCCAGGCCGCGGCGGCGGTGGGGCAGATCAGGCTGGCGCACGCCTACAAGGAACTGCTGGAGACTCACGAGGTGACGGTCGCGCAGGTGCTGCTTACCCTCGAGGACAGCGAGCGCCGCCGCCGCTACCTCAACGCGCGTGCCACGCTCGAGTCGCTGCTCGAGCTCGGCGCGTTGCCGGTGATCAACGAGAACGACACGGTGGCCACGGCCGAAATCCGCTACGGCGACAATGACCGGCTCGCCGCCCGCGTTGCGCAAATGACGGGGGCCGAGTGCCTGGTGCTGCTCTCGGACGTGGATGGGCTATACAGCGCCGATCCCAACAAGGACCCCAAGGCGCGGTTCATCCACGAAGTGCGCCACATCACCCCCGAGATCGAGGCGATGGCGGGCCGTTCGGCGTCGCAGCTCGGATCTGGCGGCATGGCTGCGAAGATCATGGCTGCCCGGATCGCCGTGGCGGCCGGGTGTCACCTGTGCATCGCGGCGGGCGCGCATCGCCATCCCTTGCAGCGCATCGAGGCGGGTGCGGACTGCACCTGGTTCGTGCCCACCGCGACGCCTGCGGCAGCGCGCAAGCAGTGGATCGCAGGCACGCTGCGTCCCGCCGGTGCCCTCATCATTGACAGCGGGGCGCTGCGCGCGCTGCGCGAGGGCGCGAGCCTCCTGCCCGCCGGCGTCACCGGCGCGCGTGGGCGTTTCGAGCGCGGCGACACGGTGAGTGTCCTCACCACCGACGGCGCCGAAGTTGCCCGCGGCATGGTCGCCTATTCCGACGCCGACGCGGCGCGCATCATCGGCCGCAAGTCATCGCAGATTGCCGAGCTCCTCGGGTATCGCGGGCGCGACGAGATGATTCATCGCGACGACCTGGTGCTGCTGCCGCGCGCTGCGGCCGCCGCGGCCGCCGCGCCCGTTGCGCAGGCGGAGCCCCTGCCATGAACGCCCTGGACACGGCCGGCGTTGGCGCCTTGATGGAGGGCCTGGGCAAGGCCGCCGTGGCTGCCGCTTCGGTGTTGGCGCTGGCGCCGACTGCGCAGAAGAACGCCGCGCTGGCCGCGGCTGCCGCTGCGATCCGCGCGCGGCTCGCGGCGATCCTCACGGCCAACGCTGCCGATATGGTTCAGGCGCGAGCGCGGCACCTCAGCGCGGCGCGCCTTGACCGCCTGCGCCTGGACGAGCGGCGCGTCGAGGCGATCGCGGCGAGCATTGACGCGGTAATCGCCTTGCGCGATCCGGTTGGAACCACGGACGCCGAATGGCAGCGTCCCAATGGCCTGAAGATCCAGCGGGTGCGGGTGCCCCTGGGTGTGATCGGCATCATCTACGAGAGCCGCCCCAACGTCACCGCGGATGCGGGCGCGCTGTGCCTGAAGTCCGGTAACGCCGCCATCCTGCGCGGGGGCTCGGAGTGTGGGCGCTCGAGCGCGGCACTACACGAGTGCCTCAGCGCGGGTCTGCAGGCAGCGGGCCTGCCGGTGGCGTGCATCCAGCTGGTACCGACTGCCGATCGTGCGGCCGTCGGTTACCTGCTGTCCGGCATGACTGAATACCTCGACGTGATCGTGCCGCGCGGCGGCAAAACGCTGGTCGCGCGCGTGCAGCAGGAGGCACGCGTGCCGGTCATCGGGCACCTCGAGGGCAATTGCCACGTGTACATCGACCGCGACGCCGATGTGCGGATGGCGCGCACCATTGCACTCAACGCCAAGATGCGGCGCACGGGCATCTGCGGCGCGGCGGAAACGCTGCTCGTGGATGAAGGCTGCGCGGCCACACACCTCGCGCCCATCGTGCGTGACCTGCTGGACGCCGGATGCGAAGTGCGAGGGGACGCGACTGTGCAGCAGGCCGATGCCCGCGTACGCCCGGCGACGGAAGACGACTGGTACACCGAGTACCTCGACGCGATCATTGCCGCGCGCGTGGTCGCGGGCGTGGATGCCGCCATCGCGCACATTGCGCACTACGGCTCGGCGCACACCGAATCCATCGTGACCGAGAACGCGGCGACCGCCGAGCGCTTCCTGCAGCGCGTCGACAGCGCCATCGTGCTGCACAACGCCTCCACGCAGTTCGCCGATGGCGGTGAGTTCGGCATGGGAGCTGAAATCGGCATTTCCACCGATCGCTTCCACGCCCGCGGGCCCGTGGGCGTCGAGCAGCTCACCAGTTACAAGTACGTCGTGCGCGGCGCGGGGCAGGTGCGGCCGTAAGGGACACAGCCACGCGAGCGCAAGCTTGTGGCTGCGTCCCGGAGGCCGTTGCACCACCGGGTTGTGTTCCGGCAAGAAACTGATTTTGCCTGACGTCTGACCCGACCGACGTCGCAAGAGCCGCCGTCGAATTTGCCGTCGATAGGGACGCGACCTCATGGACCCGGTCCCAGACATTACCGAGCACGGCCATAGCCGCGGTGGTCGCAAGGGCGGCCAGCACTCCCGCCGTTCGCTGTTCAATGATAAACATGATTACCTCCGCTGCCCCTGACAAGTCGTGTCGCCGGAATCGCTGCTTGCCGCGCGAGCGGCGCGCATCCACTACTCTGTCCGGCATCCATGAGACGCCCGCAAGGCGGTGATCGTCCTGTCCGCGCGTCGTCCGCAACTGCCGAATCGTCCGCGTGCCGTCAAACGGAACCTGAGGAACTGTCGTAGCGTCCGGAACTCCTGCCCCAACGTCCGGCCGAGCCATTGGAAAGCCACACGGCGCTTGGCAGTGCGCGTCACGGAGTCCAGAATTTGTGACAGTTCCCGCAGTTCGCCTGGAGTCGCCAATGACAGCGGAGAGAATTTCGAAAGCGGTGCAGCGCGTCCGGAATGTACTCAGTCGCCATCCGGAAGCGGGAATTCACGCCGATGAACCTGCGATCGCGCGCTGGGGGCAGGGACTACGGGTGGTTTGCGCCCACTCGAACGGCACGCAAATTGCGACCGATCTGCCCGCCGAAATTGGCGGCAGCGGCGATCAGGTAAGTCCTGGCTGGTTGATGCGGGCCGGTCTGGCATCCTGTGTGGCCGCCCGCATCGCCATGGGGGCGGCCGTCGAGGGGATCCTCCTGACACGACTCGAGGTATCGGCCACGAGTACCTCGGATGCGCGCGGGCTGTTCGGCATGACTACCGAAGTTGGCGAACCGATCACGGCCGCACCCCGTGAGCTGCAATTGCAAGTGCGGATAAGCGCAGCCGGCGTCCCGCCGGAGAGACTTCAGGCGATCATCGACGAGAGCTACCGCTGTTCACCCGTCTCTGCTGCTTTGGAGAACGCAATGCCGGTAGTGCTGCAGATCGAGATTGAGCCGAGCTGATGGACGCACTCTCGGAGACCCTGCGCGTTGTGCGCCTCGTGGGCGCAATCTTCATTCAGGGGCGGTTCACTGCGCCCTGGTGTTATCAATCGCCGCGAGCCGACTCCGCGGCACGGCTGCTGGAGCCACATGCCGAGCGTGTCGTCATCTTCCACCTCATCACGGAAGGTGAGTGCTTTGTGGAAATTGACGCCGAGCCGCCGATGCGCCTGAGCGCCGGCGACGTCGTGGTCTTTCCGCAGGGGCATGCACATCGTATGTGCTCCGAGCCCGGTCTTCAGCCCGCGAAGGGCGTGCGACTTGCGGACGCGCGACTTGCGGACGTGCTCTCACGGCGACCACGAACGCTGGTCTACGGGGGCGGCGGCGCGAGGACACGGCTGGTGTGTGGGTATCTGGCCTGTGACGCACGACTGGCACGCATGCTGCTCGGGGGACTGCCGCCGCTCTTGAGGGTCAGCGTCCGCGGCTCCGATGCGGGTGTGTGGCTCGAGGCCTCAGTTCGCTACGCCCTGGCTGAAGCCCGTTCACCGCGTCCTGGTGGTGCGGGCGTGTTGGCCAAACTGGCCGAGGTACTTTTTATCGAGGTCCTGCGCCTGTACGTGAACGAACAGAGTGCGGGTCGGTCCGGGTGGCTCGCCGCCATTGGCGATCGTGTGGTCGGTGCCGCGCTGACGCAGCTGCACACGCGTCCGGCGCATGCGTGGACGGTGGAGAGCCTGGCCCGGGCGGCGGGCACATCCAGATCGGTGCTCGCGGAGCGCTTCCAGCAACTGGTTGGCAGCGCACCGATGGAATATCTGACCCAGTGGCGGATGTTGCTCGCCGCCAATCTGCTGTGTCGTAGTAATGCCGCGCTGGCGCGGATCGCGGAGGATATTGGCTACCAGACCGATACCGCATTCAGCCGCGCTTTCCGGCGCGAATATGGGGTTCCACCGGCGGCGTGGCGCCGCCAGCAATCGACTCGCGTGCAGGTGCCATAACAGGCGGCAAGGCCGACCGAGCGGCGCGGGATCTTCAGCGCCGGTGATCGTGCGTGTGCACGCCAGCGGATTGCGTGGCGGTGCTGCTCTCATCAGGCGTTGAGGCGTGTGCCGCGGGGGCCGCACAACGCTCACAGTTCACCCAGCCGGAGTCACCGCTCAGGTAGTGTTCCTTCTTCCAGATCGGCACGCGGTGCTTGACCTCATCGATAATGTAGCGACAGGCGCGAAACGCCTCGTCACGGTGCGGCGCACTCACGCCCACCCACACGGCGAGCTCGCCCACCTTCAAGTCGCCAACCCGATGCACGCACGCGGCGTGCGCGACGCCGAAGCGCGCGATGGCTTCGGCAATAATGCGCTCACCTTCGCGCACCGCGAGCGCCTCGAAGGCCTCGTATTGCAGATGCTGCACGTGCTGGCCTTCGTTATTGTCGCGCACCCAGCCTTCAAAGCTTGCGTAGCCGCCGCAGGCGGGATCCGCAACCTCGGCGCTGAGCGCGCGGGTCTCAATGGGCGTGTGGCTGAAGCGAAATACCGACACGGCAGTACCCTTGAGTCAACCGCCGGCAACCGGTGGAATGAATACCACGGCGTCGCCGTCTTTGAGCGGCGCCGACCAGTCGCCGAACTCGCTGTTGATCGCGACCCGCAGCACGTCTGCGGCGAGGGAGAACGGGTAGCGCCCGGCGAGCTCGGCGTACAACTCGCGCGGTGTGGTCGCCGTGGTGGTAATTGCCTCGTCACGCCGGCCGGCCTGCTCGCGTAACAGTGCGTAGTACTGCACCGTGATGCGCTTAGTCTGGGTGGACGTCAGCGCACCGTACTCCGTCGGTGTGTTGATGTTGTCGAGCGCGCGTGGATTCGGCTCATCCAGCAAGGCCGTGTCGGCGCTGCTGAGAAACTTCCGCGGGCACTGCTTGCCGGCGCTGACCCACGCGGCCAGGGGTTCGCGGCTGCGTGGCTCGTAAATCGCGCACAGTGGCTCGGGCAGGCCGTCGTGGCTCGAGCGGTAGGCGGTCGCTGTGCGTGCGGCATCGCGCCGGCTGACAAGGTGGGCGAGCGATGCGTCGTCCAGGAGCGGCAGGTCGCACGCCAGTACCAGCCAGGCGCTTTGCGGGTGTTGCGCCTGGGCGGCGAGCAGACCGGCGATGGGTCCGATGTTTTCGTGGCTGTCCTGGATCTGAGCAAACCGCGCCCGCAGCGGGTCGGCGGCCTGGTCGGCACGCACCGAGACGTAAACGCGCACCGCGTGTCTGGCGAGCAGCGCCACGGCCCGCTCGAGCTGCGGGGTGCCGTCGTTGTAAGGCAGCGTCGCCTTGTCCCGCCCCATGCGCGTACTGCGCCCGCCCGCGAGCACCAGACCAAAGAGCGGCGGGAGCATGCCGGGGGCGGCGCCTGGTGTGGCGGGCGATGGATTCGCGACGCTCATCGTTGCTGCCTGCCGGCGGCTCGCCTGAAGGGCCGGCGACCGCCGGCCTTCGCCAGCAGCCGTACGGCCGTGATCTCGATGTCATGCGAGAGGGCCTTGCACATGTCGTAAATGGTGAGCGCCGCTACCGTGGCGCCGGTGAGGGCTTCCATTTCCACGCCGGTGCGGTGATGTACCGACACCGTGCAGCGCACGAGGATTTCTGTGCCCCGCGGCTGGGCGATCGCAATCTCGCAACTGTCCAGTCCCAGCGGGTGGCAGAAGGGGATGAGCTCGTGGGTGCGCTTGGCCGCCATGACCCCGGCGATGATGGCCGTGTCGAACACCGGACCTTTGCGGGTGCGATGGCCGCTGGCCCGCAGTGCGCGCGCCACGGCGGCCGGCAGCCGCACGCGAGCCTCGGCGACGGCGCTGCGCAAAGTCACTTCCTTAGCGCCGACGTCCACCATTTTCGGCTTGTGCTGCGCGTCGAGATGAGTCAGGCCGCTGCGTGCCATCAGCCACCGATGTAGAACATTTCAACCTTGCGCTCATCGTGCACGCCGGGGCGCAGCAGCGCACGCTGCTCGCTGTAGCGATCGGCGCGCCTGAGCCACAGGTTGCGGATGACCTGCAGGAGGTCATCGTCGCTCGCGCCGCCCCGCAACGCATCGCGCAGGCTCGTGCCGTGGGTGGCGAACAGGCAGGTGTACACGACGCCGTCCGAGGACATGCGCACGCGCGAGCAATTGCCGCAGAAGGGTTGCGACACCGAGGAGATGAAACCAACCTCGCCCTGGCCGTCCGCGAACGCGTAACGCCGCGCCACCTCGCCGCGGTACCCCGGCTCGAGTCCGATGAGCGGCCAGCGGCCGCCGATCTGCGCGGCCAGCTCGGCCGAAGGCACCACGAGTTCCGAGCGCCAGTGATTGCGGTTGCCGACGTCCATGTACTCGATGCAGCGCACGATCACCCCGGTGCCGCGGAAGCGCTCCACCAGCTCGAGGATTGTGTGATCGTTGACGCCGCGCTGCACGACGGCGTTGATCTTGATCGGGGCGAGTTCCGCGCGCCGCGCATGCTCGATGCCATCAAGCACTTCATCCACGCCGCCGAACCCGCCGCTCATGCGCGCGAACACATCACGGTCGAGGCTGTCGAGACTCACCGTTACCCGTTTGAGCCCCGCGGCCTTGAGCTCACTCGCGTAGCGCGCCAGCAGCACGCCGTTGGTCGTGAGCGCGACGTCTTCGACTCCGGGGATCGCCGTCAGATCGCCGATGAGGTCCGGCAGGTTCGCCCGCAGCAGCGGCTCGCCACCGGTGAGGCGCAGTTTCCGCACCCCGAGCTGCACGAACAGGCGCGCGAGACGCACGATCTCGTCGAACGACAGCCGCTCGTGCGAGCCGAGGAAGCGGTACTTCTCGTTGTAGGTCTCGCGCGGCATGCAGTACGGGCAGCGGAAGTTGCAGCGGTCCATGACCGAGATCCGCAGGTCGCGGACCGGGCGGGCAAGGGTATCCCGCGGCGCGGGCAGCGCCTTCAAGGGGACGATGACCTCAGATGCGGACATGCTGCGGGAAGTATGAGCATGGGACGGCGGTTAAGGCTATTGACCGCAAGGGGAGGCCGCCGTTCCGGCCCCCGTGAGCGCCGGAAAGCGCCTCAGACCCAACGGTACAGGCGCGCGACGAAGCCCTTGGCGTAGGTATTCGGGCCCGGGGGCAACTCGATGAACCCATCGGTACCGGCCAGGGCCGCGAAATCACCCGAGCCGTTGGTCGGCGCCGGCATCGCCCAGGAGCGGCCCCAGTCGTCATGCTGGATGCGGACGGGCATGAAATAAGTCAGCGGCGGCGTCACGGTCACGGCCGCGCCGAGCGCCATGCGCTGCGGCACCGGCGGCTGCTCACCGAGGCTGGCGGACAGCGCCGGCAGGACATAGCGCGACAGGCACACGAGCGTCGACACCGGGTTGCCGGGGAGCGCAAACACCGCCGCCCCCGAGGGCGCCATGCCAAACCACAGCGGCTTGCCGGGCCGCTGCGCGACCTTGTGAAAGACCGCGCGCACGCCGAGTTCCTGCAGACACGCAGGTACCAGATCATAGCGCCCCATGGAGACCCCGCCCGACAGCACCAGCACGTCGTGCGTCTGCAGGTGAAAGTGCAGCCGCTCCTTGAGCTGCGTCGGGTTGTCATCGATGTGATCGTCGGCCACGCGCTGGAAGCCGCGCTCGCGCAGCGCGGCGACGATGCCGTAGGCGTTGGAGCGGCGCACCTGGTGTGCCAGCACCGGCTCCCCCGGCTCAACCAGCTCGTTGCCCGTGGAAATGACGGCCAGCATCGGCTGGCTGCTGACGCGGATGCGCGCCATGCCGGCGCCAGCCGCGGTCGCGATTTCCGGCGCGTGCAGACGCACGCCGGCGGATACCAACAGCGCGCCCTGGCGTGTGTCGCTGCCGCGGCGGTGAACGTTCAGCCAGGGCTCGACCCGCACCCGCTCACCGAGGGTGGCCGACCCGGCATTCACGCTGATCTCTTCGACCGCAACCACACTGTCGCAGCCGGCGGGAAGCACCGCGCCGGTCATCACCTCGATGCAGGCGTCATCGCCACTGAGCGTCAGCGGCGGATCGCCAGCTGCCTGCGTGCCCTGGATCCTGAGCGTGCGCGAGGCGGTGCTTACTGAGGCGCCGCGCAGTGCGAATCCGTCCATCGCGACGCGATCGAACGGCGGCTGATCGCGCTCGGCGTAGATGTTCTCGCGCAGCACCGCGCCGGCACATTGCGCCAGCGGCAGCGACTCGATCGGCAGACACTGCAGATGCTGCCCGATGAGCCGGTCAGCCTCCGCGGGAGTCAACACTCAGTTCTTCTTGTCGGTCCTGGCCTTGAACGCCTTCACCTGCTCGTTGAAGCGATCAGCCACACTCTGCTCCTGGTCGATGGCGGCGTTGTGCTTCTGCGCCTCCACCTTTTCCATATCCGCCTTCTGCTCGGGTTTAAGCTTATCGCCGGCCTTGGCGATGCTGTCCTTTAGCTCCTTGTCTATGCAGCCGACGTAGTCGGTGATGGCCTTGTCGTATGCCTGGACGGCCTTCTGTCCTGCGAGCATGTCTTCCATGGTCGCCGTCGCACCGTCCGGGATCTTGGCCGGAGCCGCGGGGTAGGGGCAGTCGGCATACGCCGGGCCTGCCGTGAGTGCTGCCAACGCCGCGATCGCAAGAAATGCCTTCATAGCTTCGTCCAGTGGGGATGATTCGGGCCGCTATCTTAAGAGGCCTCTGCGGGGAAAGGCTACCTGAGTCGCATCCTGCGCGGCCCCCCGCTGGCCCTGCCGCCAGCCGCCCGGGCGACCCCGGACGGCTTTTCGTGCAGGAAACAGCTCCGGGCATGATCGTTTACGACCCCGACCGCCTGCAGGTAGGCGTAGATGATGGTGCTGCCGACGAAGCGGAAGCCGCGGCGGATGAGGTCCTTTGAGATCTGATCACTCAGCGCGGTGCGGGCGGGGATACTGCGACGCTGCCCGCGCAGCACCGGCCGGCCGCCGACGAATGACCACAGATAGCGATCGAAGGAACCGAACTCGCGCTGCACGGCCAGAAACGCGACGGCGTTGGTCACCGTGGCGTCGATTTTCAGGCGGTTGCGCACGATCGACGGATCGCGGCGCAGGGCGGCGCGACGGCGGGCGTCGAAGCGCGCCACCTTGCCAGGATCGAAGTTGGCGAACGCGCGGACGTAACCGGCGCGCTTACGCAGCACAATCGCCCACGACAGCCCCGCCTGCGCACCCTCCAGGATGAGCATTTCAAAGAGTAACCGGTCATCGTGCACCGGCCGTCCCCACTCCTCGTCGTGGTAGCGCACGTAGTCCGCATCCTGGGAGTGGGCCCATCGGCAGCGAGGCCGGTCGATGAGACGCGCGCCCGCAGCCGATGCTTTAAGCTTTTCCACCATTTGTCCGATCATGCCAGAGACTAAGGATGTGAAGATCGCCGCCAGCGTCTGGCTGCTGACAACCGCGCTGCCGCTGATACCGTCCGGTGCGCGGGCCGATGCCGGTCCTCCGTATCTCACCAACGATCCGGGAACTCCGGGCGATGGCCACTGGGAAATCAACCTCGCTTCGATGCAGACCATCGAGCGCGGCCAAGCCTCCTACGAGGTTCCCCAGATTGATGTTAATTTTGGTCTCGGCGAGCGCCTTCAGCTCAGCTATGAAATCCCGTACGTCGTGCAGACCGGCAGCGGTGGGCCGCGCGAGAGCGGCTGGAGCAACGCCTCAGCCGGGGTGAAATGGCGATTCCTCGACCAGGGCGAAGGCGGCTGGCAGGTATCGACCTTTCCGCAACTGCAAACAGCCGCTTCGGCGGCAGCGCAACGCTCAGGGCTAGCCGTGGAGGGTCCGCGTCTGCTCTTACCGCTGGAAATCGCCAGGACTGTCGGTCCGCTCAGTGTGAGTTTTGAGGCCGGCTACTACCGCCCGTGGCATGGTCCCGAGGAGCGCATTCTCGGAGTCGTCGCCGGCCGTTCCATAACGCCGCGCCTGGAACTGGACGCCGAGATCTACAACGATCACGTGCTGGGAGCGGCGAACGTCACGACCGTCGATGTCGGCGGGCGCTACACGCTGCAGCGCGGATTCATTCTGCTGTTCATGGCGGGGCGCGGCCTGGGCGCAGACTCCGGTCGCCAAGTACAGTTCCTGGGCTTTCTCGGCATCCAGATACTGCTGAGCAGCCACGGACGCACGCTGAGCGCGCAGTGATCAGGCCATTGCTCGCCTGATGCGTCCGCGCTCTTACCGGCTGGTGCCGCTGAGACCACCGCGCATGAGCGTCATGTCGGTGCTCACCGTCCTCACGCCGGCTATTGCGGCCGTGTCGCGTCGGGCGATTTGAAAGTCCTCGCTTCTCCAAACATATCCTCCGAGGTGAACCACACCTCGATCGACCTCGACGTCGATGTGCCGGGCGTAGATATTCGGGTCCCCCAATAGCGCGGCCTCCACCCGGTCGGCAATGTCGGCATCGGCCGCCCGTTCCGCCGGAGTTCTGTTTGACGTCGTCGTACAGGCAGCGATCGCGCACGCGGCCACCACGGTTACCAGGGCCGGTGGCACGCGCTTCGAAGATAGGGTTTGCATGCAAAGCCCCCAGGTGGCTGATGCGAATCAGACCCGACGACGCACCGAAAGTTCGTCCGCTCTCGCCCCTCCGCCCGCAAGGAATCCTGACTCGACACACACGAGTCGCGCGCTCGAAACGCGCTCGCGGCGCTCGCCCGCTACTTTTTAACGACCGTGCCAGGGCGTTCCGTCGGGGGTGAATAGCCGGTCACCGCTTTTGCGGCGACATTGGCCTCCACAGGCTTGGCCTTCCGCTTCCAGGTCACCGTCTGCCCGGCTGCATTGGTGCAAACCGCCGTCTCGGAGTCCAGGAAACGATAAGTTCCCGAGTCGTTCGGCCTCGCGGCGCTAGACCGGTATTTGCCGTTCGCCGCGGAGAACGTCCCGCTGTCCATGGGCACGTTACCCGTTGCGGTGACCACGAAATTGCGGTATCCGAGACTGTCGTGCACCGACAGGAGCGTCATTGCCTGCCCGTTCGTGCGG
Organism: uncultured Gammaproteobacteria bacterium; assembly: GCA_963793895.1. GTDB lineage: Bacteria > Pseudomonadota > Gammaproteobacteria > Steroidobacterales > Steroidobacteraceae > 13-2-20CM-66-19. The sequence goes on along the minus strand of CAWCBV010000002.1, from coordinate 936,744 downwards.
ATCTGCGCTGTCCAAGTTCCATAGAAACCAACGGTATCATCGCCCGCGGGCGCCGCGCCGCGGGTCGTGGGTTTACGAGACGGGACGTCTGGCACGAAGATCGGATTGCCGTTGGAAAACGCCGTGTGACCGTTGAGTTCGTGACGCTCGCCGTCGGCACAGAATGACGCTTGAACAATGCACGATGTCCCGCCCCCGCGCCGACATTTAAGCAGCGCTGCGTTATCGGCAAAATTTCCCGCTCCGGTCGGACCTCCGATTCCAAAAATCCTCTCGGTCTTGCTGGTGGCCAATGCGACGCACACATCCGCGACCGTTCGCTCGACTTTGCAGTCGCTGACCCCAGTCTTGCGACACCGGTCCAACGCACTCTGTGCGGCATCGGCCTCGGATTTGTAGTTCCATGACGCACCAGAATTCAAGGTGGAGGGCGACACGGCGAGTGCGCCCCATACATCGGGCTTGGGCGGAGGTGCCGGCGCAGCGCGACCCTGGGAGCATGAAGGAAGGCCGAGGCGACAATTCTCTCCTTCCAAAATTGAGTCCTGCTGGGTCTGATGAGCAATATCCTCAGCGGACTGGGCATGCGCACGCACAGTGATGAGTGAAACCAACGCTATGGCCGCGATGCGCCCCAGCAATATCCGACCGCGGTCGTCGGGAAATCCCATTGACCCGGACGTGCATTCATATGTTCGCATTTTTGTTTCTCCTCTGGATCGGCGAACGTCACGACCGTCGATGGCGGCGGGCGCTACAAGCTGCAGCGTGGATTCATGCTGCTGTTCATGGCGGGGCGCAGCCTGCGCGCAGACTCCGTCGGCCAGGTCCAGTTCCTGGCGCTTTCTCGGCATCCAGGAACTGCTGAGCAATTACGGACGCACGCTAAGCGCGGAGTGATCAGGCCATTGCGCGGCGTGGCGCTCGCGCCCCGTCAGTGCTTGTGGTACGTGAAGCCACTCGAGAGCGTGCCCCTTTGCCCGTCAGGGTTGGTTACCACGATGTTGACACTCCTCGGTTTATGCGCTGGGGGCGTCTTTGCAGTGATCTGCGTAGCAGTCACCACCACCACTGAGGTCGCCGCTGCACGGCCGAAGGTGACCGTTGCGCCGGATTCGAAGTTCTGTCCCGTCAACGTCACCGCTGTACCGCCGGCGGTGAGTCCGGTCGTGGGCGAGACGCCAGTCAGGATCGGTGCGGGCGCCCCGAACGTAAATCCGCCGGCGAGCGTGGCGCTCTGTCCGTCGGGGTTGGTCACCACGACGTTCACGCTGCCTTGCGCATGCGCTGGCGTCTTGGCAGTGATCTGTGTGGCACTCACCACCACCACTGAGGTCGCCGCCACGCCGCCGAAGCTGACCGTTGCGCCGGATGCGAAGTTCTGTCCCGTCAACGTCACCGCGGTACCGCCGCTGGTTGGTCCGCTTACGGGTGAGACGGCGGTCAGGGTCGGTGCGGGTGCGATCAGTCCGTAAACGGCAACCTGTTTGGACCAGGTCGCGACGTAGACTCGGCCGTTGGCTACCAGCGGAGGCACGAACTTCGCAAAATTGCCGAACGAGTCGCGTGCGGCATTCAGGTTTGAATTCCACAGTTCCGTCGCAACGTTGCCGGCATCGAACGCGTAGAGGGTACCCGGCACCGGGGGATTGTTCTCGGCGTCACCGCTCGCCGCGACCGTCGCCCACAGCACGCCAGTGCCGGGCGTGTCAGCATTGGCGGAGAGCGTGAGGATGCCGCCAGGCCAGATCTGGTTGGTGACACTGCCTTGGGCACTGGGGGTGGTTGCGAAGGTGCTGCCGTTGAACGGAAAAGCCTTGACCTGATCGCTCACGCCCCAGTCATACAGCAGCGGTCCGCCGTTAGCGCTCGAGCGCTGCCAGTACACGGGTCCACCGCGCAACTCCCCCGCGGAAATCTGTATCGCCTGGAGGGCGCCGCTATTGGTGGCGGTTTCCTTGCCGAGACCGCCGGTCCCGGTGGGGTTGAGCACGTACAGGACGCCCGTTTTGCCGCCGGCGACGAGCAGACTCGTGCCCGGAACCAGCATGGGACCTGAACTCGTGAAGTCGAGGTCATCATTGTCGAGCGTGAGCCAGTTGCTGGGGGTGAACCAGTCCTTCAGCGCCAGCCCAGTGGCCGGATCGAGCTTCAGAACGCTCTCGCTGAAGTTATGGATGCCGTCATAGCCAATACCGTTGTACCCATTGCCGGTGATCACGTAGACGTACCCCGAGCTGTCGACGACCGGCGGGCGGCCGGACTGCCACACTCCGGCGCCGCCATTGCCGCTGGTCACGGTCGCGAAAATGCCCGTCTGCCCAAGCGTGCCCTTGTCGTAGGCCATGACCCAACCGCTGTAGAGATTCCCGGTCGACTCGAGCTCGAGGGACCCGAATCCGAACACGATGTTGTTGCCCGAGAGCACCAGCGATATCCGCTGCCACTGGGTGCGGGCGTCGAAAGTCATCGTGCTGTAGGTGCCCGAGATCACTACGCCGGAACCGGTCCGGGGCACCCCGGTTGTGATGTCGACCGCGTGCAGCCGGTACACCAGCGTGTTGTTCTCCAGCGTGCAGGCCACGGCGTACAGCGTATTGGGATTGGTGGACAGGTCGATCACCGGCGTACTCAGAATGCCGAGGTTGCCGATGATGTTCTTGTTCCCGGAGTACGCGAACTGGGCGATCGGGACTGGCGTTGCGCCCACAAAGGTGGCGAGATTGCGCGTCCACAGCGGTGCGCCGCCCACGTCGGCGTCGAACGCGTAGAGGGTGTCGCTCATTGTCGCGACGTACAGGACGTTGTGTGCGACCTGATTGATGACGACGTTCGGCACGTACAGCGGCTGCGCCATGATGTTGTCATCCACGGGCAGCGTGAACACCAGTCCGAAGCTGCCCGGGACAACTTTGGAAGTGGTGAGCGTGGTCTCGCCGAGCGTGGCGCCAGAAACGCCAGCGTCATAACCGCGCTGCACCACCGGCGGCTGAGCGTGTGCGCTCAAAGCCTGCAGGAGCGTGAGCAACATCAGCGCCGGCAGCGTGGCGCTGCCACACGGGCCGCGGCGAATAATCCGACCCCACAGGGTCGGCGGGGCGTTTGCTGAAACCGTTTTCTTGTTCTTCATGGGCCCTCTCTTGGGACCTTGCATCGGCCTTACTGGCGGGGTGTGATCGGGCTGTTCTTGCCGGGCGGTGCGATTAATTCTTAACATGCGCCCGCCCGCAGACTGTAGTCCCGCGCCCGAGCCTCCACAATGAGGAGCAGCCTCGCTAAGAGAACCCCGCAGCGCCGCAGTCGGCGGGAGCCGCTGGCCGGGATGTCGCGTTCTTGCGGTGATATCAGAGGGTTATGCTTAGAGTCCTGCGCGTCCGCAGGCGTGGACCCTTAGGAAGACGCCCTTAACCTATTACGGCGAGTCTGGATGCCGAAAGGCTCGTTCGACTGGGTCGAGCCGTATGCAGATCTGTGCAGAACTCCAGGGCGGAAGGTATGCGATAGATCAGGTTACGCCGCCGCGCTTTTTCCAGCGCAAGTGAGTAGCTCGATTGCAATTCGAGAGCGAGCGGAAAAAAACATTGCGCGCCCGGAGAGATTGAGGTTCGAGTTTATTGCGCGGCATCGTGAGGTCTGGCAGACGACGGCATCGAATTTTGTAGTCGTTAAGGAATCGACAGGCGCGCCAACAGACAGTGCAGTGCCGATCCGGAGGGTCGGCGGCGCGCACTATGACTGGTACCTTTGAACTAAGGCGCCAGTCTCACACGCCGCAGCAAATCGACGAAACGGGCATCGCGACGCAAGGGGTCTAGTCGCGGGTCCACCTTGAGGTAGGTCATCCAGCCGGAGCGCTCCTGGTGGGCTCGCGCCAGGTATTCCAGCGCTTGGTCATTCCAACCCATCCCTGTGCACACCAGGGCGATGTCGTAAGCGGGCACGTAGGCCCGCTCGGCCCTGGCCTTCAGCTCCTCATACACCACGCGCGCTTCGTCGGCCTTGCCCGCGATTCCATACAAATGCCCCAACGCCGCGGTGGCGAAAGTCACATTCCCGGACATCGTGACCGAGTTGCGAAATTCCTCTACAGCGCGATCGACCTGACCCTGCTGCTCGTAGGCCAGCCCAAAGAAATAGGCCGGCCAGAAGGAATTCGGATGTAGTTCGCTAGTCTTCCAGCATTGCTCGACGGCTTGCTCGTATTGGCGCGCAAAATGATAGTGCCAGGCCATGTGTACATTGACGACGAGGTCGAGCGGATCAAGCTCCAGGCATCGCTTGCTCGCCTTCAGCGATTCCTCGGTTCGCCCGACAGCAGTGAGGTAATGAGAGTACCAGTGGTGACAGACGGTATAGTTGGGGTTCAATTCAAAGGCATGCTGAAACTGGGCTTCGGCGCGGGCCCAATCCCAATCATGGTGCGTCGTCCGATAGGCCAGTGTGGTATGCGCCTCGGCCAGACGTTCATCCAGTTCCAGCGCCTTGCCCGCCGCTTCCTTCGCCTTCGCCATGGCCTCGATGGGCGGCATGGTACCGTTCTCCCACGAGCCCAGCGTGACGTAGCAGTCGGCGAGTCCGGCACGGGCATGGGCGTAGTTAGGGTCTTTGTTGATGGCTCGCTCGAAGTACTCGATAGCCTTGCCGATGCCTTGTGGCCGTTGCGCCCAGTAGTATCGCCCCTTCAGATACAACTCGTAAGCTTCCAGGTTAGATGTTGATCGCCTCACGCCCGCGCCGAGCGAGACTTTGAGCCGCTCGGTGATTGCGCGCGCGATATCGTCCTGAAGCTCAAAGATGTCCTCCATCTGACGGTCGTATCGCTCCGACCAGACTTGGAAGCCGGTCCTGGCGTCGATGAGCTGAATTGTCACGCGGATCCGCTGCCCGGCACGACGCACGCTCCCCTCGAGTACATTCGCCACCTGAAGCTTGCCGGCAATCGCAGCGATATCCGTCGCCTTCCCCCTGAAAGAAAACGCCGAGCTTCGGGCCGCAACTCTCAAGGCATCAACTTGGCCGAGAGCATTCAAGATCTCCTCGGCGAGCCCGTCGCTGAAGTACTCGTTGTCCGCTTCGCCGCCCAGGTTGGTGAAGGGCAGCACGGCAATCGAGTTTTCCGGCGCCGCGCTCGCGGCGATGGCACCGGGCAACACGCTCGGCGTCGATGGCGGCTCGGCTGCGGGTCGGATTGCCGCAAGCACACGACTCTCGCCTGGCGTTAACATCTGACGGATTCGCTCAACAAAGGCGGGCGGTGTGCTCCCGCCGGGCAGACGTGTCCACTGCACCTGCCAGAACTTCTCGGGAACCGCAGCGCCCCGCTCAGGCGTGTCGTCGATCGCTACCGGCACCAGGAACGTCTTGTGCTCGGCCATGTCGTGCGTGCGGTCAACCGCAAGCTTCCATTCCCGGCGGAAGTAGCCTTCGTCTCTGGCCTCGGTGTGGGTAGAGATGATCGCTACAAAAAGGCGGCAATCGCGGATCCGTTCGTGAATCTGGCGGTCCCAGGCATCGCCGCCTCGAAGCTCGCTGCGGTCGAACCACACCTGGATGCCTGCGGCGCGCAGCGCATTGCATAGCTGCTGGGCGGCTTCCGCGTCCTCGGACGCGTAGCTCAGGAACACCGCCTTGCTCGGGTCGGTCACAGCGTCCCCGTCTCGGTGAGACCCTGATGATTTTCTGGTTTGGCGTGGTCGGCCATTCAGGGTTCTTCGTTATCGCCGATAGCCTATCCTATGCAGCGAGCGGCTGTGTTCGGACCTGCGGCTCGCCGTGCAATTGCTCGAGATGCGCGCCCGGAGAGATTCGAACTCCCGACCCTCAGGTTCGAAGCCTGATGCTCTATCCAGCTGAGCTACGGGCGCGGCGCGCGGATTCTACTACGCGGGCCCCCTTGGCTTCGGGAGCCGCTGCGATTTCCTTACGCGTGGTGCTGCGGGCAGAATGCCGGCACACCCGCCTTAAGCCTAGGAACGTTCGCCAATGAACCTCTTTGACCTCTCGGGCAAGGTTGCCCTCATCACCGGCTCGAGCCGCGGCATCGGCAAGGCCATCGCGATGCAACTGGCGCTGCACGGCGCGCGCGTGGTGGTCTCGAGCCGCAAGCCCGAGGGCTGCGAAGCGGCGGCCGCTGAGATCACCGCTGCCGGCGGCACCGCCTGGGTCCATGCCTGTAACGTGAGTCAGAAGGCGGAGCTGCAGGGCCTGGTCGATGCCACCATCGCCAGGTGGGGTCGCATCGACATCGTGGTGTGCAACGCCGCCGCGAATCCGCATTTCGGTCCCTCGATCAACACCCCCGATGAGATGTTCGACAAGGTCATCCACACGAACCTGCACAGCAACGTGTGGCTTTGCAACATGACGCTGCCGGCGATGGCGGAGCGCAAGGACGGGGTCGTGATCATCGTATCCTCGGTCGGCGGCTTCATCGGCAGCGCCTACCTTGGGGCGTATTGCATTTCCAAGGCTGCTGACATGCAGCTGGCGCGCAATCTCGCCGTGGAATGGGGACCGCACAACATCCGCGTCAACTGCATTGCGCCCGGGATCATCCGCACCAACTTCTCGAAAGCCCTGTGGGCCGATCCGAAACGCGCCGCGGGCTTTGCGCGCGCCAATCCCCTGCGCCGGCTGGGAGAACCGGATGACGTGGCAGGCGCGGCGGTGCTGCTGGCCTCGCGCGCGGGCAATTTCATCACCGGGCAGGTGCTCGTCGTCGATGGCGGCGGGCTCATCGGCGGTGGCGAGCCCCTGATGTGAGGGCCTGTTACGCCTGGCTTGCCCGGGTGCGCTGATAGCCGAGCCACAGCAGGCCGAACCAGAACGGCGCGACGTACAGCGCGACGCGGTTGTCGCGGTCGAGCCAGAGCATCGCACTCACGCCCAGAAGAAATGCGACCACCAGCCAGTTCGCGTACGGCGCACCCGGCATGCGGAACGGCGCCGCCACCGCCCGACCGGCGGCGACCACGCGCCGGTAGTTGCGATGCGCCACCATGATGATTCCCCAGGTCCACAGCGTGCCGATGAGCGCGATGCTGGTCACCCAGATGAAGGCTTTTTCGGGCACCAGGTAGTTCAGCACGACCACCAGCAGCAGCACCGCGGCAGAGGCATGGATGCCCGCGGCCGGCACCCGCTGCCGGTTGAGGGTGGCGAAAATTCGCGGGCCCTGGCCGCGCTCGGCCAGCGCCCACAGCATGCGGCCGGTGCTGAACAGCCCGCTGTTGCATGAGGATGTCGCCGCGGTGATGACCACCAGGTTGATAATCGCCGCCGCCCCCGGCACGCCCAGCTTGCCGAACACAAACACAAAGGGGCTGACCGTCGGACTCAACTCGGTCCACGGCACGAGCGCCATGATGATGATGAGCGCGCCGAGGTAGAAGATGAGAATGCGCGCGATAATGCCGTTCGTGGCCCGCGGCAGCACGACCGCCGGGTTCTGCGCTTCCCCTGCGGTCACGCCGATGAGCTCGACGCCCGAGTAGGCGAACATCACGATCTGCAAGGTGAGGAGCACGCCCACGATACCGAAGGGCAGGAAGCCCCCGTGCGACCACAGGTTCGAGAAGCTGGCCGTGGCGCCGAGTTCGCCGCTGTGGAACACGATGACGAACAGTCCCACCCCGATGAGCGCGACGATGGTCACGACTTTGATGAGCGCGAACCAGAACTCGAGCTCGCCGAACACGCGCACCGCCAGCAGGTTCGTGCCGTAGAGCACGAGGAGCGCCACCAAGGCCGGGAGCCACTGGGGCACGTCCGGCAGCCAGTAACGCACGTAGATGCCGATGGCGGTGAGTTCCGCCATGGCGGTCAGGATCCACATGAACCAGTACGACCAGCCGGTCACGAAGCCCGCGAACGGCCCGCAGAACTCCGCCGCGTAAGTGGCGAACGAACCGGCCACGGGACGATAGGTCAGAAGCTCACCCAGCGCGCGCATGATGAAAAAAATGGCCAGGCCGCCAACAGCGTAAGCGAGCAGCAGGCCAGGTCCCGCGTTGTGGATCGCCCTGGCGGAGCCGAGAAACAGGCCGACGCCAATCGTGCCGCCGATGGCGATGAGCTGGATGTGGCGATTCTTCAGGTTGCGTGACAGGTCGGCGTTGGTTTGCGACATCGATGATTTCCGTCGGCGTGAAAACCTGACTATAGCTTCTTAAGGTGCGTGCGGTGGTCCCAGGAGCGCGTAGCGCCGTCCCTGTGGCAGCTGGTAGCGGCGCACGATGGCTGCCACGCCGGCAGACTCGAGGCTGCCGGCGACGCCGTCTGACTCGGGGGCAAGTGCGCGATAGCGGCCGAGGAAGCGCGTGAGAGCGCCACTGGCGTGACCTGGCAGCAGCACCAGGATCCGTCCATCGCGCGCGTGCGCCTGTAACCAGGTGCTCACCGTCGCCTGCGGGGAGGCGCCGTCGCTTCTCACAATCGTAAATGACGCACCGAAGCCGTGGTCGAGCATGGCGATGGTGGTCTCATCCGGATCGAGCAACGCGAGTGACTGCCGCGCGCAGTCGGCCTGGATGTGTCGCGCGAGCCCGGGCAGGTCCTGCCAGCGATCCATGACAGGCAACACCACGATGCATCCCACGGACAGCGCGCAGGCGAAGCCCGCGTACGTCCAGTGGAGGCTGCCCTGCGGGTCACCCTGGCGCTGCGCCTCGGCGGCGCGCGAGCGCATGGCGTGGGCGGCCGCGAGGGTGAGCAGCGCGGCCGCTGCACCGATGGCCGGTGAAATGCTGCCGGCGGCGCCCAGCAAGGCGAGCGCGCCCGCCAGGATCCACGCGATGACGACCATGAGCGTTGCCGTGGCGGAAAGTGCCAGCCGATCAATCCGGTCCGGGGAGCGTTGCACCTCGTGTACCCACAGTCCCGCGAGCAGCGCGAACCCCAAGAGTGCGGGCGCTGCGTAGATATCACGCGCGGTGGCCGCCAGTGACAGCAGCACGAGCAACGGCACGCTCGCGCACAGCGCGAATCGCCAGGCCGTGCCTGCCGCGCCAGCCGTGCGCGCGCGCGTCCACGCCCGCCGCACCGCGGCGGCCACCACCAGCGTCCACGGCAGCAGGTACAGCGGCAGTTCAAACAGGTACTTTCCGGGTGTGTTGTGGTGACCGCTCGTGTAGTCGAGTGCGGCGGGGGAGGCGACGTGGGTGAAACGTCCGACCACGTTGTTCCAGAACAGGATGCGCAGGTTTTCCGCGCCATGGGCGCCGTGCGCCACTGCGAGCAGCCACGGGCCGATGATGAGCGCCTGCAACGCGAAGCCCGCGTACAGCTCCCAGCGACGCAGCTCCGACCAGCGCCGCTCCCAGACGATGAGGCTCAGAAGCGCCGCCGCCGGCACGAGCCATCCCGGGGCGCTCTTGGCCATGAAGCCAAGCGCGGCCCCCAGGTGCATGAGGAGGTAGCCACGGGCCTTAGGTGACCCCGCCGGTGCCTGGTAGCCGAGCCAGGCCCCGAGGAGCGCGAGCGCACTCGCGGCCAGCAGACACGCATCCGGGGCCAGCCAGATCGCGACGCGCAACGCCGTCAGTGCCGAACCGGCGATGAGGGCGGCGATGATCGCCGCCGCCAGGTCTGCGCCCAGCGCCCGCGCCAGCGCGCCAATCGCGAGCACCGTGATGGACGCGTAGGCGAGGTTCGGTACCCGCGCAGCCGGTGCCGAATCACCGAGCAGCGCCTGCGCGCCCGCGGACATCCAGTAGGTGAGCGGCGGCTTCTCCAGAAACGGGGTGCCGGCGAGCTGCGGGAGGGTGCGATCACTCTGTTGTCCCATGCGCCAGGTGATGTCAGCTTCCCGCGGCTCATCGGGCGTCCATAGCCCGCGACCGAGGATGCCGAGGAGCCACAAGGGTGCCAGCGCCACCAGTACGAGACCGGCGGCGCGCTTCACGCCAGCTCCGCCGACGCGCGTGCGCGCTGCCCGCTGCCATGCAGCCAGCGCTCGAGCGCAGAGACGTCGGCGTTGATCAGATGCAGTCCCAGTTTCGAGCGGCGCCACAGGATGTCCTGCGCGGTGTGGGCGAACTCCTCGCGGCACAGGTACTCCAGCTCGCACTCATACAGCTGCGGCAGGATTTCTGCGCCACAGTCCGCCGGCCCCGCGGCGTTACCCAACACCCGCTCGATGCGTGTCCCGTAAGCGTGCGCGAGCCGCAGCCGCAAGCCGGGCGGCAGCCACGGATAGCGCCGCTCAACGCTGCGCAGGAACACCGCGAACGAGCCTTGCGGCATGTCGCCGCCGGGAAGTTTCGCGGTCGCGGTCCAGGCCCCACCGTGCTCCCCCACTACCGTCCCGAGCAGGTTCAACGCGTCCTCCGCCAGGCGTCGATAGGTGGTGAGCTTGCCACCGAACACCGACAGGAGCGGCGCCGGCTCGCGGTCGAGTTCCAGGGCGTAGTCGCGCGTGACACTCATCGGGTCGGTGGCTTCATCGGCGAGCAGCGGCCGCACGCCGGAGTAGCTCCACAGGACCTCGGCGGGCGTGAGCTCGTGCGTGAAGTAGCGGTTCGCGAGCGTGCACAGGTAGGAAATCTCGCCGCTGTCGATACGCACCGCGCCCGGCTCGCCGTGGTAGTCGACATCGGTGGTGCCGATCAGCGTGAAGTCATGCTCGTAGGGGATGGCGAACACGATCCGCCGGTCCTGGTTCTGGAAAATGTAGGCGAAGCGGTGGGCGAACAGGCGCGGCACCACGATGTGACTGCCCTTGACGAGGCGCACGTCGCGCGTGGCGCGCACCGGCGTCGCCTCGCTCAAGAAGCGGCTCACCCACGGCCCGGTGGCGTTCACGACGGCGCGCGCGCGCAGCACGTGGCGCACGCCGGCCTGCAACACGGTGGCGTTCCAGGTGTTGCCGACGCTCGTGAGCCGTTCGCAGCGGGCGTGCGTGAAAATGCGCGCGCCGCGCGCGCGCGCATCCAGGGCGTTCAGGACCACGAGCCGCGCGTCATCGGTCTGCACGTCGGAGTACACGAAACCGCGCCGGTAACCGCTCTTGAGGGATGCGCCCGCGATGTGCGTGCGCAGATCGAGGGAGGCTGAGGCTGCCAGCTGCGTACGCGGCGCCAGCGCGTCGTAGAGCAACAGGCCCGCCCGTATCAGCCACGCCGGGCGCAGGTGCGCCGCGTGCGGCATGATGAAGCGCAGCGGGTGCATGATGTGCGGCGCGGTGGCCAGCAGGATCTGCCTTTCCGCCAGCGCCTTGCGCACCAGTGAAAAGTGCAGCTCCTCGAGGTAACGCAGACCGCCGTGGATCAGCTTGGTGCTGGCCGATGAGGTATGCGCGGCGAGATCGTCCTGCTCGCACAGGACGACACTCAGTCCCCTGCCGGCCGCGTCGCGCGCAATCCCCGTGCCGTTGATCCCGCCGCCGACGACCAGCAGGTCGCAGGATGCTCGCGCCTGCTCGCTCACGCGCCGCGCGGCGCCTGCCGCGCGTAGTAGTCGGGGTAGTCCTGCGACAGCCCCTTGAAGCGGCGGTGAATCCACAGGTACTGCTCGGGAACGAGCCGCACCTGGGTCTCGATCAGGCGGTTGAAGCGCTCGGTGTCGGCCGCCGGGTCCTCGCTCGGAAAATTCTCGAACGGCGGATGGATGACCGCGCGGTAGCCCTGCGTTCCGGGTAGTCGCCGGAAGAAGTACGGCAACACCGTAGCGCCCGTCATGCGCGCCAGGCGCGAGGTGAGGGTGTTGGTGGCCGCGGGGATACCGAACCACGGCACCATCTGCGCGCCCTTGTTGCGGTAACTCTGATCCGGCGCATACCACACGCACTCGTCCTGCCTGAGTGCGCCGATGAAGGCGCGAATGTCGTCCTTGGGGATAGGGTGCCCGCCGTGGGCGCAGCGGTAGCGGCTGAGCGCGTACGCCAGCACTTCGTTGCGCGTCGGCCGGTACAGGAAGCTCACCGGCGCCACCGAGGCGAGCGCGCGGCCGGCCATTTCCAGCGGCGTGAAGTGGGCGGTAAGCAGAATGACACCGCGGCCGCGCGCCACGGCTGCCTGCAGATGTTCGACACCTTCGACGCGCACCAGCCGCGCCAGGCGCGCAGGCGAGCTCCACCAGGCGAGCGGAATCTCCAGCAGTCCCACGCCGAGGCTCGCAAAGTGCTCACGCAGCAATGCCTCGCGCTCTTCGCTCGCGAGCTCCGGAAAACACAGCTCGAGGTTGCGGCGCGCGATACGCGTGAAACTCGTGGGCAGGTGGCGCAGCCCGAGGCCGAGCAGGCGCCCGAGCGCCAACAGAACCGGGAAGGGCAGGAGCGCCACCAGGCGCAGCACACCCAGGCCAATCCACGTGAGCCAGTAGCGCGGCGCCAACAGCCGCAGTCGCATTGGATCCCCTAAGGTCTGCCGCCGGTCAGTGCGCCTCAGAATAACGCATTCGGGCGGGCAACTATGCTCCAATGCGCCCGATGCCCGGCGGCACGCGGACAATCCTCATCGGCAGCGCAGGCCTCGCAGTCCTGGTCGTGTTGCTCGCGTTTGGCAGTGCGCCGCTTTTCTGGAAGCGTTACGCCGCCTCGCTCATCCTGCCTGCCAGCGCGGCGAGCGCCCGCTACCAGCCGCGCGAACTCGTGCCCGGCGGCAACGAGCCGCCGGCGCCGCGCGTGGCGGCGGAACAGGAGTCTCTTGATACGCCAAGTCTGGAGATGGCCGCGGCATACGCCGCCGCGCATCACAGCCAGGCGCTCATCGTCAGCCGCCACGATCACCTCGTATTCGAGCGCTACTGGCAGGGAACCGGCTTCGACACCGTCACCGATGCGCAATCCTTCACGCGGGTGCTCGCGGCGCTCGCCGTCGGCGTTGCGATTTCGCACCGCCTGATCGGCTGGCCGGACGAGCCGCTCAGCACGCTGCTGCCACAGTGGCGGGCGGACGCGCGCGGCGCCATCACGGTGCGCAACCTCCTGCAGATGTCCAGTGGTCTTGCGCCCCCCGCCGCCACGGCACTTCCCTGGGGTGCGTTCGCGCGTCAGAAATTCGGCACCGATCTGATCGGCGCGCTCATGAGTGAGCCTCTGGAAGTTACCCCGGGCACCCGCCGGGTTGAACAGGCGGCGGATCCGCAGCTGTTGGCATTCGTGCTCGAGCGCGCCACGGGCCAGCGCTACGCGGCCTACCTGTCCTCGGTGCTGTGGCGGCGGCTGGGTGCGGCCGATGGCTGGCTATGGCTCGACCGCCCCGCGGGCGCGGCGCACGCGGATTGCTGCATGCTCGCGCGCCAGGGCGATTGGATTCGCGTCGGGCAACTGATGGTGCGCGATGGCAACTACCGCGGTTCGGAAGTGATCCGTCCCGGCTGGGTGAGCCTGATGCGCACACCCGCCCGCAGTGATTCGGACTACGGCGCGTACCTGCGGGTCGGCAGCCGCGTTGCCGGGGGCGGCGAGCCCTATGCCGCGAAGGATCTGTTCGTGGTGGACGGGGGCGGCGGCAATCGCCTGTGGCTCGTGCCCTCCTTGCAGCTGGCGGTGCTACGCATCGCCACGCCGGGAGCGAAGGATCAATCCTGGGACGACACGCGAATCCCCAATCTTATCGTACGCGGCGCGCGGGATTTTCTGCCGCCCGGGGCCCAACCCGGCGCCGACGTCTCGGCGCTCGTCCCGGGGCACTAGCATTTCAACGCGTTAGTCTGCCCTCATCGCTGATCGGTGCGGTGCACGGGGGCACCGGTGCTACCGGTTCCAACAACATCAGCGTCCAGCGTCTGGCCCCGGCTGGTGGCGCCGAGCAGGGCGGGCGTGCGCGCCGCTGCCGGTCTGACGAGGAAGCTGGCGCCGAGGAGCAGCACTCCGAGCAGACCCGCGAGCGGGGCAAGCCACAGCAGCGGCGAGCGCGGGGGATCCGGCATCGTATAGCGAAGGACCGGAAAGCCGGTCTCGCTCTGCGCCTGCTCCACGCCCTTCGCCGCCTTCGGCAGGTGGATGTGGTACGTGTCCTGCATGACCAGGTTACCGTCGGTGTACGTATTGGTGAATTGCCAGAGGTTTTCCCCGACCTTGGCGGCCTGCACGCCCTTGACCATCTGCGCTTCCCAGGCGCCGTTCCCCTTGTACTCGGCGGTGGCATCCGCCTTCCAGCTCAGTGTCGAAATTCGGTTCATGTCATCGTTCTTGAGGTCGATGTCGTGCAACGACGCATTCGAATAGGCGTGTTGCAGGTCGCGCTTGAGTAGCGACGGATTGCCGCCGTAGTTCTGCTTGTATTGCTCCCAGGCGATCGCCGGCTGGGTCACCTTGCGAACGAAGGTGGCATTGCCGACGTCGTCGAGGGTGACCTCGAAGTCCTCCATTTGCACGCGCGGCCCTTCCTGTGCACACACCGGGCCGCTGAACGCGGCGACGCCAAGAGCGCCCACGAATATAGCGAGGCTCCGCTGGTGGATTCGGTTCCGGTTCATGTCAGGCTCCCGGGTCGAACGTGTTGAATATCTGGTGCAACAGTGGCAGTGCGGGCACCAGGTGTCCCTTCTGGGCCTCGAACGAGACGATCACCGAGCCGCCCGCGAAGCTGTGCACCAGGACCACCACGTCAATCACCGCTCCATTAGGGAACGAGGTGTCGCCAAAAAACTGGCGATACTGACGTCCGTTGTTGTTGACAGGAGGCTGCTCGTGCCAGTTCATCCGACCCGCGGACAGCGAAGCGCGAAGTTGACCGAGGGCCGCATCGCTTGATTGCACGCCCGGGTAGACCCACACGTGGAAACTACCCGCCCCGTTTGGGCTAGTTGCGCTGAGTGCGCACGATCGGCAGTTTGGAACACCGTAGGAGTGGATGGCCCAGTCAGCCGGCAGCATCACGGTAAAGAAGCCGTTCGGGTCCTGGTATTGCACGCCAGACTCGCCCTGCGCGTACACCGGCCCGCTGAACGCGGCGACGCCGAGGACGGCGATGAGTGTCGCAAGGATGCGGTAGGTAGTTCGGTTCAGGTTCATGTCAGGCTCCTGGGTCGAACGTGGCGAATACCCGGTGCAGCAGCGGCAGTGCGCCTACCAGCTGTCCTTGCTTGGCGCCGAGTGTGATCACCACCGCGCCTCCGGTGAAGCTGCGGGCAAAGCCCACCCATTCGCGCGGCGCCCCGCCCTGGTCGAAGGAGGTGCGGCCGAAAAACTGACGATATTGACGGCCGCCATTGGTGACGGGCGCCTGCTCTTTGGCGCTCAGGTGGGCACCCGTCGATGCCGCCCAGTTATTAATCTGGCTCAAGGCCGTGTCGACTGATTGCGCACCCGGGAAGACGTACACGGCGAGACCCATGTTCTGGTCGGCGTCGAATGCGCTGAGCGCGAGCGACTTGAAACCCGCGGCTGGATAGGGGCTGACCTTCCAGCTGGCCGGCAAGGACAGAGTGAAGAAGCGGTTCGGGTCGGCGTAGCGCTGTACGGTAACCCCCTGGGACGAGTTCGGCGTCGGGGACTGTGATGGTGGTGGCGCCCTGCGCGCCGGCGGGGTCGTGCGCGCCGTCGGGCGCTGTGCCGGCGTCTGGTCAGCGTCCGCGCTGCGGTTAGAGCCAAGCAGTCGATCGAAAGTCTCATCGATCTTCTGCCTGGCCGCCGGGTCATCAGGCAGCTCCGGGGGAACGATGCCGGCTATGTGATGCAGGTAGTGCAGGTCCAGCAGCATGATCGACTGACCGATCTGCTTGCTGCCGCCGTTCATCCAGATCACTTTCTCCTCTTCGCCACGCTTCAGAGCCTCTTCAAACGTATGGCGCTTCTCTCCCATACCCGGAATGCCGACGGCCGTCGACTCGAAGCCGTGCAATTCCCCGTTCACCCTGACGCCGGGAAATGCGTGTATGGAGGTGAGGAAGATGACCGGGTCCAGGCCGGCCGCCTCGGAGATCGTCGCGTAGAGTGAGGCCAGCTCGATGCACAGACCCGCACCGCCGAGCAGCACCTCACGCGGCAGCCGCACCTTCTGGATCATCGTCACCGCCGAACCGACCTTCTGCCCGGGCAGGCCTTCGGTGCCCGCATAGATGATCCCGGAAGCCTGCTCGTAGGCGAACACCGTCGCCATGAAACGAGCGATCTCCTTCTCGTCCGCGTCCGCGCCGACCAGCGTCCCGCCCATCGCCCTCTTTTCGAGTTGTTCAACGAAGTACTTGATGACCGGATCGTCCGGCGTCACGAAGACCGCTGCCAGCTGGGTGTTTTCGTAGTAGTCCCGGGTGTTGAGGAGTTCCGACTCGGGAAGGGTCGTATAGATCAGGTCGTTCCGGCCGTGCAGCTGAAAGTCCATCTGCCGGGTCTCGTGCCTCGCGCCACGGTGATCCGCGTATTCGACCCGCATTTCCACCTGCTCGGTCGTGGTCGTCGTCCTCAGGGCCACAGTGTCTGGCAGCCGCGGATAGAACAAAGACACGATGCTCTGACCGGGCAGGATGCGCGGATACTCCTTCGGCGTGGTCCAGCTCACGAGGCCCGGGATCTGGTACGAGACGGTGACACTCTCGACCGGCGCGCCGCCCTCGTTCTTGATGACGACCTTGCTCATCCAGTAGCGGCCATTACCCGCAGCGGGATTGCCGTACACTTTGTAGGCGCCGCTCATGACCGCGGGCTGGGCTTCGATGTCGAAGGCCAGGCGTCCTGGCGGCGGTCGGGTGAACGCATACGTCACACCGAGGGCGACCGCGATCGCGAGCAGCGCGGCTCCACCCAGCCTCAGGACTTGTCTGCTCATCGCAGTCACCTCACTCGTGAATTGCCGCCAATCGTGCCGAGCTCATGCATCAATAAAAAATCGCGAACCACCGGGCCTTGAACGAAGCCTTTGGAATTGGAGCGAACACGGCGCCGAGTCGTCCGGCGCCTAACGCTGGTGGCGTGACGCGCAGTAGTCCGTGCATCAGTTAAACGTACCCCGCTGCTGCACAGCACCATTTTATTGTGCTCGTCATTGGGTCTGGTGCTGGAGCGTTTTCAGTCTCTTCGCCTGATCTGAGTTCGTCAAGCGCAAATCAGCTGCCGCGGCACGAACACTCTGTTACACGCGGGTTCCACTTCACCGAGCGGAAGTTTCGTGCGAAGCTGCGCGCAAATGCCGCGCCGGGCGTGAGGCCCGGCAGGCGCCGAGCGCCACGCATTCGAATCCGGTCCCGAAATTCAAAACGACAACGGGGGAATCACATGGATACATCAAGTCCAGACCTGGGCCAGCATCGCCCGGAATCATTCGAGCGTATTGGAATCTTGTTTCCTGCCGACGAAGTGCCGGCTGCACCACTTAGGGCGGGCTACGGCAGATGTTCAGTCAACGGCTGCCCTTGCCCGGGATTCGCGGGCAATCAACAGCTGTGCGAGAACTGCGGCCACAACTACTCGATGCACTGGTAGATCACGATAAGGGGTGACACCGGATCACCCGCGTTCGCTCATCGCCGCTGACGCGGCGAACGGGCGCGGGCATTCGGCACCCGCACGGGTTGCAAGAGGGGTCGTCATGGATACACCAAGTCGAGACCCAGGCCAGTACCGTCCGGAAGCATTCGACCGTGTTGGAGTGTTCTTTCCTGCAGGGGATGAATCGGGCGTCCCACCGCTGAAGGCAGGCGGCAACCACTGCACAGTCTCGGGCTGTCAATGCCCGTATTTCATGGGTGACGAAAAGGCATATATCTGCGAGAACTGCGGCCACAACTACTCGGCGCACTGGTAAGTCGCGAGGGGGGCGCGGCGCTCCCGTTCGCTCGCCGTAGTGACCGGGGGGTTTGGGGCGTTGGTCAGAGCAACGCGCGGATCACAGGTTCGAAATCACCACGATCAGGATCACGATTGCCACCGCTGCTGCAGCGAACAGGCCGGTCACGCGCACCCGCCGCAGAAGCGCCGCCTGCTCGCCCGGCGCCAGCGGCGCTGTCGACCAGTCCGGCACACGCACGAACCACGCGCCCAGGATCCCGCCGCCGCCCAGGACGATGCCCAGGTCTTTGAGCGGGGCACCGGCGCGGCGTGCGATCTCCCCGGCCAGGGCTTCGCAGGAGGCGCTGGGTCGCGCCGCCAGCGCGCGTTCTTCGAACAGGAAGATCGCCGCACCGCTGCGCCGCGTCAGCCGATAGGCCCGTTGCATCATGGCCATACCCAGGGACGGATAGACCTCAAGTCGCGTCTCGAGCGCGACGACGTCGGCGTAGGGCACGGTCTCGCGGCAGGCCGGCGGCTTGTGAACGAGCGAGCGCCCGCCAGGCAGATCCAGAATGATGCCGGTCTCATCCAGCACGATCACGCCGCCTTGCTTGCCGCGCATGTCGCGCCAGCAGTAAAGCGTGATCGCCGCCGAGAACAGCACCAAGAGCGCCAGACACAGCGCCATGGGAAGGGTGAGGGACCCAACCCCGGCCAAGAGCGGAATCGAGGCAATTATCAGGGTCAGGATCCCGAGGATGGCCACCCCAACACCCGACTGGATCGCTGGCCCACGCGGGCGGCGCCACACTCGCCGGCCGGGCGCGGACGGATCGTCCTGGAATTCCATGGGCACGAGCCAATCCTGACAGCGTGCCGGTAGGCGCGCAACCGACGCACCGCCGGTCACGAACGCTGCCACGCAGATCAAACGTGAATTTCAGTCTCGAAGATCGACACCGCCTGGCCGCTGATCCACACGGCTGCGAGGCGTGTGTCTGCAAATTCCAACTCGACGTCCACGCGGCCCGGCCGATGCAGCGACTGTCCTTGTACTCCCACAAAGCGCGCCTGATCGCCGCTGCGTTTCAACAGGCCAAGGTCGGCGAGGTACGCGCCCAAAAGACCGTGCGCGTTGCCACTCACCGGATCCTCCGCGATGCCGAGCGCCGGGCAGAACATGCGCGACTCGGTCAGGTGGTCGGTTGAGGCGGCGGTGAGCGTGAATATGAAATAGCCGGCCGCGCCGAGCTGCGCCGACAAGGTTGTCAGCCGCGCCATGTCGGGCTTGAGGTTCTTGAGCGCGTCGGCGCCGCGCACGCCGATCAGCAGGCGCGTGGCGCTCGCGCCCGCGATGCGCAGTGGCATGCGCGTGTCGAGGCTGCCGGAGTCCAGGGCCAGCGCGTCCAGCACCGCGAGCCGCTCGCGGTCGTTGAGCTCGCGTCCGAGCGGCGGGGCGCTCTGGCGGATGGCGATGCGCCGCTCCTCGTCGCTGCCGCGCACCTCGATGTCGACGATCCCGGCCTTGGATTTCTGGCGCTGCTTGCGCGGCGCGTCGTGGCGACGCGAGAGCACGTACTGCGCGGCCACCGTGGCGTGGCCGACAAAGCCGGCTTCCAGCCTGGGTGTGAAAAAGCGCGCGCGCACACTGTGATCGGCGCCGTCGGCAGACAGGATGAAAGCGGTCTCGGCATTGTTCAGCTCGCGCGCAATGGCGAGCATCTGCGGTTCTGTAAGCGAATCCGCATTCAGCACCACGCCCGTAGGATTGCCCGTAAAGGGCACGCGGGTGAAGGCATCCACCTGGTGAACCTGAATCTTCCGCGTCACCCTTCTATCATAGCCGCAGGCCGCGGCGGTGGCGCGTGCAATACTGCGCTGAAGCGGTGCCTGGGGGTTAAATGCCATGGACATCGGGGTCGAGATCAGTCTGTATCCGCTCAGCGCGGACTACGCGCCCCACGTCCGCGACTTTGTCGCGCGCTTCAGCGCCGATGCCCGCTTCCGGGTGCAGACGAACAGCATGAGTACCCAGGTGTTTGGCGCGTTTGAGCCGCTGATGGACGCGCTGCGACTGGAGTTGGGTACCACGTTCGCCACGTTGCGCGAGGGGCCCGAGCGGGCGGTGTTCGTGCTGAAGGTCTACGGGCCGCTGCCACCGGCTTAGAGGAACACGGTTGCCGGCGGGGCCGCTGGCGAGGCTCGGAACGAAACGGCACACTAACGCGCTGCGGCGTGTCGAGCGCCATCAATGGAGTTGGGGTACGAAGCATGGCGCTATTGCGTGTCGTCGATCGTGACGGCGTCGAACACGAGGTGGAGGGAAAAACGGGCCTGAAGATCATGGAGAACCTGCGCGAACTTGATTACGGCGTGGCTGCGATCTGCGGCGGCATGTGCTCGTGCGCCACCTGCCATGTGTACGTGGATGCGGAGTGGCAATCGCGCCTGCCGGCGATGATGTCCGATGAGCGCGAGTTGCTGACGGAGCTGGCGCACTACCAGGACGACTCACGCCTGTCGTGCCAGGTCGAATTTACGCCGGAGCTTGCGGGCCTGCGCGTCAGGATCGCGCCCGAGGAGTAGCGCTCGGTGGATCCTCACTCCCCTGGGTTCATGCTGGTCCTGGTCGCCGCGCTTGCGCTCATCGCGCTGCGCGTGTTCTTCAAGCTGCGCGCGGCGCACGGGGCGCGCCGCGAGAGCTGGGACGCCCGGGTCATCGAGCGGCTGCGATCGCAGGGCTACGCGCCCTTCAACGAGTACCGGGTGGATTTTTTTCTGGCGCTGCCGGATGTGGCCGCGTGCGAGGCGGTGCGCGCGCGCCTTACACCTGAGTTCAGCGTCGACGAAAAGCCCCTCGAGAACGACCCGGAGCATGGCTTCAGCCTGCACGCCTCCAAGACCATGCGGCTCCTCGTGCCTGACATCCAGGAGATCAGCCGGCGGCTGACGGCGCTGGCCGAGGAGTACCAGGGGCGCTACGACGGCTGGGCTGCGTAGCGGGCGCGCACCGCGCGTGAGTCAGCGCTTCTCAGTCTGCCGCTTGACGGCTTCGGCGGCGGCGGCGATCGCCGCCGGGTCACCAAGGTAGCGGCTGCTGCGGGGCTTGAGCGCGCTGTCGAGCTCGTACAAGAGCGGCACACCGGTGGGGATGTTGAGGTCGACGATCTGCGCCTCGCTGACATCGTCGAGCATCTTGACCATGGCGCGCAGGCTGTTGCCGTGCGCCACCACCAGCACATTGCGCCCGGTGCGCAGCTCCGGTGCGATGCGCGCGTGCCAGAAGGGCAGCACGCGTGCGAGGGTGTCCTTGAGGGATTCGGTCGCGGGCAGGAGTGCGGGATCGACCTGTGCGTAGCGCGGATCGAAGCGCGGGTGGCGCTCATCCGCTTCGCTGAGCGGCGGCGGCGGGATGTCGTAACTGCGACGCCAGATTTTCACCTGCGCCTCGCCATGCTGCGCGACGGTTTGCGCCTTATCGAGCCCCTGCAGCGCGCCGTAATGCCGTTCGTTGAGCCGCCAGGAGCGCTCCACGGGCAGCCACATGCGGTCCATCTCGTCGAGCATGATCCACAGGGTGCGAATCGCACGCTTAAGGAGCGAGGTGAAAGCCACGCCGGTGGCGAGTCCCTGCTGCAGAAGTTCGCGGCCTGCCTGTGCGGCTTCCGCGCGGCCTTGTTCCGACAGGTCGACGTCGGTCCAGCCGGTGAAGAGATTCGCCACGTTCCAGGTGCTTTGGCCGTGACGCACCAGAATCAGCTTGCCGGGCGCCAGCGGCGCGCCGCCTGTGCCCGGCGTTTCAGCTGGCAAGCTTGCGCACCGCGTCCAGCCCGACGGTCAGGGTCGCAAAGTCGCTCGCACCCGCAGCGCGCATGTCGGTGAGCGTGCGCTGCCAGTGGGCGAGTTCCTTGCCCGCGGCCTCCACCCAGGCACCGACCCGCTCCGGGGCGCTGCCGCGGCCTTTGCGTGCCAACACTCCCTCGGTGAGCCGTCGTTGCACGCGCAGCGCGCCATCACGCAGCCCGCTGCGCGCGATCGCCTGCCACGGGCCGTCGACGGTGAGCTTCTCGATCTGGGCGCGCAGCCAGTCAAAACCGATGCGGCTGCCGACTTCGAAATACACGCGGGCGGCATCGGCGACGCTCACCCGGTGCGCGCCGCACAGCTCGACAATATCGAGTGCCGCATTGAGGGCTTCGAGGCTGGCGATCCGCGCCGCCAGCGGCGGCGGCAATCCGGCCTCGAAGTAGTGCGTGCGCGCCTCCTCGAGGCGCGCCAGTTCCCCACCGGTGACGGCGCTGGAAATCACATTTTCCAGCTCCTGCACCCCGGCGCGGAACTCGCGCACCGCGGCATCCACCTGCAGTCCGCGCGGGCGTGAGCTCAGGAGCCAGTAGGTCGCATGCCGCAACAGGCGGCTGGTCTGGAAGGACGCTTCGTATTGCAGCTGCGCCGGCACCTTGTTGTCGAGCTTCTCGATCTGCTCCCACACGGCGCGCATGGCGAAGATTTCGCGTGCCGCGGTGTAGGCGCGGGCGATGGGCGCTGCTTCCGCGCCCGTGTCTTCCTGCGCCCGCGGCACGAAGGTCGGTCCCATGCGGTTGACGAGGCTGTTGGTGGTGGCGGTCGCGATGATCTCGCGCCGCA
This sequence comes from uncultured Gammaproteobacteria bacterium, assembly GCA_963793895.1. Taxonomy (GTDB): domain Bacteria; phylum Pseudomonadota; class Gammaproteobacteria; order Steroidobacterales; family Steroidobacteraceae; genus 13-2-20CM-66-19. The sequence goes on along the minus strand of CAWCBV010000002.1, from coordinate 914,447 downwards.
GGCGATGGTGGCTTATGGCGCGCGGGAAACGCTCGCGCACCGGTGCCGGAAAATAACGCGCCAACTCCGCCGACAGGTACGGATCCTCCGGCACGTCGGAGGCCAGGAGGTGGTTGTTGAGCCAGATCTTGCTGTAGGCGAGCAGGATCGCCAGCTCCGGGCGCGTAAGTCCCACGCCGCTCTTGCGACGCTCGGCGAGTTCATCATCGCTGGGCAGGAATTCCAGCGCGCGGTTCAGCTCCCCGGAGCGTTCCAGCGAGCGGATCAGGTGCTGGTACTCGCGCAGGCGGGCGGCGCTTTGCAGTTCGAGCGTGCTGATCGCCTGGCCCTGCAGGTAGTTGTTGCGCAGCACCAATGCTGCCACCTCGTTGGTCATGCGCGCCAGCAGGCGGTTGCGATCACCGCGCGTGAGCCGGCGCTCGGCGACCTGCGGGTTGAGGAGAATCTTGATGTTCACCTCGACGTCCGAGGTGTTGACGCCGGCTGAGTTGTCGATGAAATCGGTGTTGAGCCTTCCGGCGGCGAGCGCGTACTCGACCCGGCCACGCTGCGACAGGCCGAGGTTGCCGCCTTCGCCGACCACCTTGGCCCGCAAGTCCCGGCCGTTGATGCGCAGCCCGTCGTTGGTGCGATCGCCAACTTCCGCGTTGGTTTCGTTGCTGGCCTTCACATAGGTGCCGATGCCGCCGTTCCACAGCAGGTCGACCGGCAGGCGCAGGATCGCGCGCATGATCTCGTTGGGCGCCGCTGTTGCTGCCTCGATTCCGAGCAGCGTGCGCGCCTCGGCCGACAGGGCAATTGCCTTGGCGGTGCGCGCGAACACCGCGCCGCCGCGTGACAGCTTCTTGCGATCGTAGTCATCCCAGCTCGAGCGCGGCAGGGCGAACAGGCGCTCACGCTCGGCGAAACTCAGCGCCGGGTCCGGATCCGGGTCGAGGAAGATATGGCGATGATCAAACGCGGCCTGCAGGCGGATGTGGCGTGAGAGCAGCATGCCATTGCCGAACACGTCCCCGGACATGTCGCCGATCCCGGCGACCGTGAAGGCGGTCTTCTGCGTATCGACGCCTATTTCGCGGAAGTGCCGCTTGACGCACTCCCAGGCACCGCGCGCCGTGATGCCCATCTTCTTGTGGTCATAGCCGGCTGAGCCGCCGGAGGCGAAGGCGTCCCCCAGCCAGAAGCCGTACTCGGCGGAGATGGCGTTGGCAATGTCGGAGAACGTGGCCGTCCCCTTGTCGGCAGCGACCACGAGATACGGATCATCCGCGTCGCGGCGCACGACCTGCGCGGGCGGCACGATCTTGCCGGCGACTATGTTGTCGGTCAGGTCGAGCAGGCCGCGGATAAAGGTCTGGTAGCAGGCGATCACTTCCGCCTGCACCGCCTCGCGTGTGCCGCTCGCCGGCAGCCGCTTGGGCACGAAGCCGCCCTTGGCCCCGACCGGCACGATGAGGGTGTTCTTGACGTTCTGGGCCTTCATCAGGCCCAGCACCTCGGTGCGGAAGTCTTCGCGCCGGTCCGACCAGCGCAGGCCGCCGCGCGCGACCTGGCCCATGCGCAGGTGCACGCCCTCTACCCGCGGGCTGTAGACGAAGATCTCGAACTTCGGCTTCGGCAACGGCAGGTCCGGGACCAGCGCCGGGTCGAACTTGAAGGAGACGTAGCTCTTCGCGGCCCCGCTCGCGTCCGGCTGGTAGAAGTTGGTGCGCAGCGTGGCGCGCACCAGGTTCAGGTAGGCGCGCAGGATGCGGTCGTCATCGAGGCTCGCGACCCCGTCCAGGGCGGCGCGGACCTGTGTAATCAGGTGCTCGGCGCTGCGCTCGCCAGCCTTCGCGGCGCGCGCCAGCGCGGGGTCGAAGCGCGCGGCGAACAGGCGCACGAGATTCCTGGCGATGTCGGTGTTAGCGGTAAGCGTGCGCTCCATGTACACCTGGCTGAACGGCACGCCGGTCTGCAGCAGATAGCGGCAGTAAGCTCGCAGCACCACGATCTGCGGTGCCGCAAGGTCGGCGCCCAGCAACAGGCGGTTGAAGCCGTCGTTCTCGATCGCGCCACTCCAGGCGGCGGCGAACGCTTCGCGGAACTTGGCCTCGGACCTGGCGATGTCGATGATGAGGCCGTCGCGGTGTTCGAGCTCAAAGTCCTGGATCCAGGCCGCGCCGCCCTCGGGCCAGGCGAGCTCGTAGGGGCGCTCGGCGATAACGCGCAGGCCGAAATTCTCCAGCATCGGCAGCACGTCGGAGATGGAGTGCGGTTCGCCGAGCTTGATGATCTTCAGATGCACCCGTTCGGGCTTGCAGTTCGCCGGGCGCAGCAGTTTCAGCCTTACTGCGCCAGGTTGCTGCCGCAGCACCTCCAGGTCCGTAAGGTCATCGAGCACCTCCGCGGGTTGCAGGTCCGCCTGATAGGCGAGCGGGAAGGCGCGCCGGTAGTAGTGGCTGAGCGTCAGGGCCTGCGTTTCACCGCGCGCCGCGCTCAGCACCTCGCGCAGCCGGTCAGTCCAGGTGAGCGCTGCGGCTGCGACCCGCCGCTCGATCTCGGGGTAATCGGCATGCTGCTCAAGGTTCGGGTCGGTGCGCACGACAACGTGCAGGCGCGCATGGTTGGAGCCGGAAACCTGCGCGCTACTCTCGACGCTGGTGCCGGCGAAGCCGGCGAGCGCGATGCGCTCGATGCGCTGCCGCACGTCGGTGTTGTAACGGTCCCGCGGCACGTACACCAGGCACGAGTAGAAGCGGTGGTACGGATCGCGCCGCGCCAGCAGTCGTGCGGTGTGGCGTTCGTAAAGGTTCACCACCCCGCGCACGATGCGCACCAGGTCGGCGGCGCTCGCCTGGAAGAGTTCATCGCGCGGGTAGGTTTCCAGCACGTGCAGCACCGCCTTGCCGTCGTGACTGGTGGGATCAAGGCCGAAGTGCTCGATGACGCGCGCAACCTTCTCGCGCAGCACGGGAATATCGCGCGGGCTGCCGTGATAGGCGGTTGAAGCCCACAGGCCGAGGAAGCGGTGTTCGCCGTCGACGTTGCCGCGGCCGTCGAAGGTCTTGACGCCGACGTAGTCGAGGTATTCACCGCGATGCACGGTGGCGATGGAGTTCGCCTTGGTGATTACCAGCAATTCGGCGGCGCGGGCGCGCGCGCGCAGATCCCCACGCATCACGGTCGCATGCAGGGGCTGCGGTCGGCGGTGCTGGTAATCGCTGAGAATCCCCAGTCCCGAACGCGCGTCCGGCACCAGCCGGTCCTCGCTGCGCCCACGCACCAGGCGGTAGTGCCGGTAGCCGAGGAATACGAAGTGCCGCGCTTCCATCCATTCGAGCAGCGCCCGTGCCTCGCTCACCTCGGTTGCCGGCAGCGCCGGCGGGTCGCTCCCGAGCGCGCCGATGAGGGTGCGCATCCGCGCCCGCATTGCCGCCCAGTCGGTGACGGCGATGCGCACATCGGCGAGGGTCGCTTCGATGTCGCGCTGCAATGCCGCCAGGCGCTGCGGATCGGCGACGCGATCGACCTCGAACAGTTGCCAGGACTCGGCCCGCGCCGCGTGCTTGCCGTTGGTGCCGATGTCGATGAGCCGTCCGCGGCCGTCGCGCCGCACGCGCAGCACCGGATGCACGATCAGGTGGATGGCAAGCCCGGCGCGCCCGAGCGCCATGCTGATGGAATCGACCAGGAATGGCATGTCGTCCGTGACCGTGAGCACGAACGTGTGCGTGGATTCGAAGCCGTCAACGCCGGGGTCGGGGTTGAAGACCCGCACCAGCGTGCGGCCGGGCGCCCGCCGCGTGGCCAGCGCCAGGTGCGCCAGCGCTGCGCGCGCCAGCTGCCCGGGTTCACGGGCGGCGAGGTCGTCCTCCGCGACGCCGCGGAAGTAGGCGCGCAGCAGGCCTTGCGTGAGGCGTGAGCGCGCGCCATTTCGCACGCGTGCGATCCGCTCGATCAGCGCGACGCGCGCGGCGGGGATGCTGCGTAGGAGCCGATTTTCTTCAGGGGCGACTTGCGCATGCATGACGGCGCGCGATTATACATGCCGGAGGTGACGCATCGCGTAGCTACCGGACTGCCGGCCTTAGGCTGCCGGCCGCAGGGGCGGCCTCGCAGCAGCGCCCGCCGGGCCTATAATGCCGCCTATTGCCACGCTTGCCGCAGCGGTTTTCCAGGTAAATCCATGAGCGACCTGCACGATAACCCCATGGGGACGGACGGCTTCGAGTTCGTCGAATACACCGCGCCCGATCCGCAGTTGCTGCGCACGCTGTTCGAGCGGCTGGGCTTCCCGGCGGTCGCGCGGCATCGCTCCAAGAATGTCACCCTGCACCGCCAGGGCGGGATCAATTTTCTCATCAACGCCGAGAGCGAGTCGTTCGCGCAGGCCTTCGCGCGCGCCCACGGGCCGTCGGCGTGCGCCATGGCATTTCGCGTGCGCGACGCCGCCTACGCCTACCGGCGCGCGCTGCAGTTGGGCGCGAAGAGCGGTCCGCAGAGCGCCGGCCCCATGGAACTCAACATTCCGTGCATCGAGGGCATCGGCGGCTCCCTCATTTATCTGGTCGATCTGTACGGTGAGCGCTCGATCTATGACGTGGATTTTCGCCCCGTGGAAGGCGGCGCGCCCCCCGAGGGCGCAGGCCTTGAGCTCATCGATCACCTGACCCACAACGTGGGGCGCGGGCGCATGGACGTGTGGGCTGGCTTCTACGAGAAGCTGTTCAACTTCCGCGAGATCCGCTACTTCGACATCGAGGGCAAGCACACGGGGCTCTTGTCGCGCGCCATGACCAGCCCCTGCGGCAAGATCCGCATTCCCATCAATGAGTCGCAGGATGACAAGAGCCAGATCGAGGAGTACCTGCGCGAGTATCACGGCGAGGGGATCCAGCATATCGCCCTCGCCAGCGCCGACATCTACCGCACGGTGGATGTGCTGCGGCGGCACGGCGTGGCATTCCAGGACAGCCCCGACACGTATTATGAGGGGGTACCGGCCCGGGTCCCCGGTCATCGCGAATCGCTCGACGAGCTGCGCCAGCGTCGCATCCTCATCGACGGCAACCCCGAGAAGGGCGAGGGCGTGTTGCTGCAGATCTTCACCCAGAACGTCATCGGCCCGATCTTCTTCGAGATCATCCAAAGAAAGGGCAACGAGGGTTTCGGCGAGGGTAATTTCCGCGCCCTGTTCGAATCCATCGAGCAGGATCAGATCCGGCGCGGGGTGCTGTAGCTAATTGGCTGCAATGGCCTGCGCCTACGCCCGATGCTCACGCGCGAGGTAGTCAGCGCTCTGCATTTCGATGAGACGGCTGGTGGTGCGCGCGAACGCGGCCCGCAGCCGCTCGCCCTGGTAGAGCCCCGTGGCGGGCGCGTGCGCCGACACGATGAGGTTGACGTTGTGGTCGTAGAACTCGTCGACCAGCGCGATGAAACGCCGCGCCTCATCATCGCGTGCCGGGCCCATCACCGGCACCCCGGCGAGAATCACCGACTGGTAGTCGCGCGCAATCTCGATGTAATCCTCCTGGCTGCGCGGCCCTGAACACAGCGCGGTGAATTCGAACCACACCGCACCGCCGCCGCTTTGCAGCACCGGGATGCTCCGGCCGTTGATGTCGATGACGCCGCCGGCGTGCCCGCCGTGATCGGCAAGTCCTGCGAACAGGTTCATGAGGCGCGCCGCCGTGTCGGGTGCGCCGGCTGCGAGCCAGGTACCCGCCTGGGTGAGGCGGCGCAGCCGGTGGTCGGTGGCGCCCTCGAGCCGCAACACATCGAGGTTGCGCTCGAGCAGCTGGATCGCGGGCACGAAGCGCTCGCGCTGCAACCCGTCCTTGTATAACTCGCCCGGCGGGGTGTTGGAGGTGGTGACGAGCGTGACGCCACGGCGCAGCAGTCCCTCGAACAGGCCACCGAGAATCATGGCATCCGCGATATCCGTCACGTACAGCTCATCGAGGCACAGCACGCGTGTATCACGCGCCAGGCTCGCTGCCACCGCATCCAGTGGCGAGCGCTGCCGCTTCAGGAGTGTGAGCTGCGCGTGCACGTCATGCATGAAGCGGTGGAAATGCCGGCGGCGGCGCTGAGCTGTTGGCAGCGAGTCGAAGAACAGGTCCATGAGCCAGGTCTTGCCGCGGCCGACACTGCCCCACAGGTACAGGCCGCGCGGCGCTGCATGCGGGGCACGCCCCGTGAGTCCGGAGAGCCAGCGCGACAGGTGAGCCTGCGGTGCGCTCTGCGCGGCGAGCAGGCGGCTGCGCAGCTCATCGAGGCGCGCTACGGCGGTAAGCTGAGCGGGGTCGGCTGCGAAGCCGCGCGCCGCCACCTGTTGCTCGTACAGCTGCTTTAGGCTCGCGCTGATCCGTGCGCTCGGGGCTGGCGCGCTCACTAAAGCCTACAGCGACTGGTAGTTAGGTCCCGAGCCGCCCTCGGGCGTCGTCCAGGTGATGATGCCGTAGGGGTCCTTGATATCGCAGGCCTTGCAGTGCACGCAGTTCGCCGCATTGATCTGTAGCCGGCGCCCGCCGCGTCCGTCATCCACCATTTCGTAAACGCCCGCCGGACAAAAGCGCTCGCACGGGTTGCCGTACTCCGTGGCGCAGCGCCCGGCGCAGATGCTCGTGTCCGCCACCTTCAGGTGGACCGGTTGGCTTTCCTCGTGCGCATTGCCGGCGAAGAACACGAACGACACCCGATCGCGCGGCGGCAAGGTGCGCGCGACCCAATGGCGATCCGGTGACTGGTACTCATCAAGTTTCGCCAGCCGCGACCAGTCGGCCGTGTTCTTCAGGGTCCAGGGGGACTTGCCGGCCGTGAGCATTTCCCAGGCGGAGTTGATGAGTCCCAGCCACAGGCCGCGCTTGAACGCCGGCTTGAAGTTGCGGACGCGCCTGAGTTCCTGTCCGCCGGGGGAAGCGCGCCAGCGGGCGTCGAAGCCGCGGCTGTCGCCGCTTTCCGCGAGTAGCTCGCCCGCCAGCGTTCCGCAGCGGATCGCCTGGTGCACGCCCTTGATCTTGGCGAAATTCAGCGTCCCGCCCGCATCCCCTACCAGCATCGCGCCCGGCATCTCCAGCGTCGGCGTCGACTGCCAGCCGCCGGCGGCGATGGTGCGCGCCCCGGCCGAGACGATCTCCCCGCCCTCGAGCAGCGCCTTCACGCTCGGGTGATTCTTGTATTGCTGGAACGCCTCGAAGGGTTGCAGGCGCGGATCCTCATAATCCAGGCCGACGATGTAACCGACGTACACGCGATCGTTATCGAGGTGGTACAGGAAGCTGCCCGCGTAGGTGTGCGAGTCCGCGGGCCACCCGAGGCCGTGTTCGATGCGTCCCGGGTGTACGCGACCGCCCGGCAGCTGCCACAGCTCCTTGTAGCCCAAGGCGAAGGTCTGCGGGCAGTGCCCGCGGTCCAGTGCGAACTTCGCGATCAGCTGTTTCGAGATCGAGCCGCGGCAGCCTTCCGCCAGTACCGTGACCGGCGCGTGAATCTCCGGGCCAGCGGTGAAATTCGGGCCGGGAGTTGCGTCGTGATTCAAGCCCATGTCGCCAATGCGCACGCCCTTGACGCGCCCGGCCTCATCAAACAGCGCCTCGGCGGCAGCGAAGCCGGGGAAGACTTCGACACCTAAGCCTTCCGCTTTTTGGGCCAGCCACGCCGTCAGCTGCCCGAGCGAGACGATGAAGTTGCCGTGGTTGTTGAATGGCGTGCTGTAGGTCATCGACGCCGGCAGGAGCTTCACCAGGAACCCGGGCACCGGCCGGAATGAGCCGCGCTGCGTGAGCACGCGGAAATCATCCTCGCCGGCCGGCACCTTCATGCCGGAGTATTCGCTCGCCCATTCGGGCAGGAGCTGCACGAGGGGCCCCGGTTCGAGCACCGCACCCGACAGGGAATGCGCGCCGACCGCGGAGGCCTTCTCGAGTACGCACACGTTCAGCGCGGGCTTGAGCTGCTTCAGGCGGATCGCGCAGGCAAGACCGGCCGGCCCGGCGCCGACGATGACGACGTCGTACTGCATGACGTCGCGCTGCATGCTGCCGGTGGTGCTGGCGTCGCTCACGCGCTTGCGGCCCGTTGCATCCTATTTCGGCTGCATGCGAATGGCGCCGTCGAGGCGGATGGTTTCACCGTTCAGCATCGGGATCTCGAGCACGCTCGCAACCAGCTGCGCGAACTCCTCCGGTCGCCCGAGGCGCGCCGGAAAAGGCACCTGCGCCGCGAGGGAGTCCTGCACTTCCTTGGGCATGCCGTCCATCATCGGCGTATGAAAGATTCCCGGGGCGATGGCGACGCAGCGAATGCCGAAGCGCGCCAGCTCGCGGGCGATCGGCAGCGTCATGCCGGCCACCGCCGCCTTGGTGGCGGAGTAGGCCGCCTGGCCAATCTGGCCTTCGAAGGCCGCGACCGAAGAGGTATGGATCAGCAGGCCGCGCTCGCCGTCCACGCCGGCGGGATTGTTCTGCATGATCGCCGCGGCCGCCTTGTCGCACAGGAAGGTGCCGATGAGGTTGATGTGGATGACCTTGGTGAAGAAGTCGCCGGCCATCGGCCCGCTCTTGCCGAGCACCCGCCCGGCGCCTACCACGCCGGCGCAGTTCACCAGCAGGTTGAGCCCGCCCATGCGCTCGTGTGCGGCCTGCATGGCCGCGTTGACCTCGGCTTCTGAAGTGACGTCGCAGCGCGTGAAGCTGGCGTTGGCGCCGAGCGCCGTCGCCGCCGCGCGTCCCGGGCCTTCCTGCACGTCCAGGATCACGACCTTGCCGCCGTGCGTCGTGACGTGACGCGCGACCGCATTGCCCAGGCCCGAGGCGCCGCCGGTGACGACTGCGCGTGCATCCTGGATTTTCATAGCACCTCCACCGCCAGCGCGACCGCCTCGCCGCCGCCGATGCACAGCGCGGCAATGCCGCGCTTGCCGCCGCGCGCCCGCAGCGCATGTACGAGCGTTGTCAGGATGCGCGCACCGGTGGCTCCGATGGGATGCCCGAGTGCGCACGCGCCGCCGTTGACGTTGACGCGCGCGTGCTCGAGGTCGAGGTCGTGCATCGCCGCCATGGTGACCACGGCGAAGGCCTCGTTGATCTCGTACAGATCCGCGTCATTGGGTTTCCAGCCAAGCTGTGCCAGCACCTTCTTGATCGCGCCGCTCGGCGCGGTGGTGAACCATTCCGGCTCCTGGGCGTGGCTCGCGTAGGCCAGCACGCGCGCCAGGGGCTTGTGTCCATTCGCCTGCGCGCGCTCACCGCTCGTCAGGATGAGCGCCGCCGCGCCGTCGGAAATGGAGGATGAGCTGGCGGCGGTCACGGTGCCATCCTTGTTGAAGGCGGGCTTGAGTCCCGGGATCTTGCTGATGTCGCAGGTGCCCGGGGTTTCGTCGCGCGCCACCAGCGTCTCGCGCTGACGGCTCTTGACGGTCAGCGGGGTGACCTCGGCATCGAAATCGCCTGTGTCCACCGCGCGCACGGCGCGCTTCACCGACTCAATGGCGAAGGCATCCTGCTGCGCGCGCGTGAAGTTGTATTTGCTGGCTACCGCGTCGCCAAAGGTGCCCATCAGCTTGCCGTCCCAGGGACTCTGCAGGCCGTCGTAGAACATGTGGTCCAGCACCTCGCCGTGGCCCATGCGGTAGCCGCCACGCGCCTTGGGCAGCAGGTACGGGGCATTGGACATGGACTCGAAGCCGCCCGCGAGCACGAGGTCCGCCGCACCGCAGCGGATCTGGTCGGCGGCGAGCATCACGGCCTTGAGCCCCGAGCCACACATCTTGTTTACGGTGGTGCACGGCACGCTGACCGGCACGCCAGCGCCGAGCGCTGCCTGGCGCGCGGGCGCCTGACCGAGTCCGGCCGGCAACACGCAGCCGAAGATCACTTCGTTGAGCTCGGCGGCGTTGATCGCGGCGGCCTGGATCGCCGCCCTGGCCGCCGCGGCGCCGAGCTGCACCGCGGTGAGCGGCAGGAGCGCGCCCTGAAAGGCGCCGATCGGCGTGCGCTTGGCGGAGGTTATGAGGACATCTGGAGTTGACATGTGACAGCCTGTGAGATTGCGTTTAGTCAGCGAGCAAGTGGTGCGGCGCTGCGGCGCGGGGCGCGGCGCACGGTCTTGGCCACGCCGTTGGCGCGTGGCCGCAGGCCGTTTTCGAAAATGGCCAGGAACGCGGCGGCGATCTGCGCGCCGGTAAGGGACTGGTCCTCGCGGTACCAGTAAGCGATCCAGTTGAGCGCGCCGGCGAGGGCGAACGCGGTCATCTTCGGATCACACGGATGGATGGACCCGTCCTGCACCCCCTCGCGGATGAGGCGCCGGATGCCGTGATCGATTTCCGACTTCAGTGACTTTATGTGGCGGCTCATGGCGGCAGAGAGGTCCTGGTCCTCCGCGTGCGCCATGCACCAGCCGAACTCCGAGGCCATCGCTTCTCCGTAGCGGCGCAGCACCGCCCACAGGCGCTCCCGCGCTGGCACCTCAAGGCCGCGCGTGTCGCGAAACGCCGCGCGGATCTGCTCGACGCCCGCCAGGAAGCACTGAAACAGCAGCTGTTCCTTGCTCGTGACGTAGTAGTACACGGTGGGCTTGGTGACCTCCAGCCGGGCTGCGATGTCATCCAGCGAGGTGTTGTGGTAGCCCTTGCGATTGAACTCACGGGCCGCGGCGCGCACCACCGCGTCGCGCTTGAGCTCGCGGCCGCGTTGCCGTTCGCGGCTCGAGGCCCACGGGGAGGCCTGCCCGGCGGACTGCTTGCCCGCTGGCGCGGGTGTGGATCGGCGGTGATTCATGGCTTACGGAGTATTATACGGTTGGGGAGCTAAAGGCGCAGGCGGCGCCTCACGTGGCTTGGCCTGTGACGGGGCCGCGCCAGCGCGGCTGGCCGGCCGCCGGAGCTGGAGATCATACTCATTGGTAGGTATCCTACTCGTGAGTAAAGTGCCAAGTCCATCGGCCAGCTTCGATCGTGCACGGCAAGCGGGAAAAGAACCTATGAACGCCGATCTGAAAGGTAGCGCGGCCGCCGCGGGCAAGGAGCCGGCCGCCGAACGCGCGCCGCTGCGTTTCGTGTCCGCCGCGTCGCTGTTCGACGGCCACGACGCCGCCATCAACATGATCCGGCGCCTGCTGCAGTCGCGCGGCGCCGAGGTCGTGCACCTCGGGCATAACAGGAGTGTCGCCGACATCGTGCGCGCCGCGATCGACGAGGACGCCGACGCCATCGCGGTGAGTTCCTACCAGGGCGGCCACAACGAGTACTTCGCCTACATGGTGGACATGCTGCGCGAGCGCGGCTATGCGCACGTGCGGGTCATCGTCGGCGGTGGCGGCACGATCGCCCCGCACGAGATCGAGGCGCTGGAGCGCCACGGGGTGGAGAAGATCTACACGCCCGAGGACGGCCGCCGCCTGGGACTCGCGGGCATGATCGGGGACGTCTTTACGCGCCTGGCCGCCGCCAGGAAGCCAGCCTACGAATTTCGCCCGCTGAACGCGCGCGACCATGGCCTGATCGCGCGCACCATTTCGGTACTCGAGGGCGCCGACTACGGCGAAACGAGCGGCGCGCAGGTGGAGCAGATCCGCCGTGCCCTCGGTCGCTCCCGCAACAAGGTGCCGGTCATCGGCATCACCGGCACCGGCGGCGCGGGCAAGTCGAGCCTGACGGATGAGCTGCTGGCGCGCCTGGTGCGCCAGTTCCCGCAGGCGCAGATCGCCGTGGTGGCGATGGATCCCACGCGGCGGCGCAGTGGTGGCGCGCTGCTCGGGGATCGCATTCGCATGAACAGCCTGTCGGCGGAGAACATCTTCATGCGCTCGCTCGCCACGCGGCGGGCGCATCTGGCGACCGCGGCGGTGCTCAAGGACGTGATCGAGCTCTACAAGGCGGCCGGCTTTGATCTGGTGATCGTCGAGACCGCGGGCATCGGCCAGTCGGACACGGAAATCGTGGACCTGGTCGACCTGTCGCTGTACGTGATGACGAGCGAGTACGGTGCGGCGAGCCAGCTGGAAAAGATCGACATGCTCGACTTCGCTGACTTCATCGTGCTCAACAAGGCCGAGAAGCGCGGTGCCGAGGACAGTCTGCGCGACGTGCGCAAGCAGTGGCGGCGCAATCACCCCGAGCGCGCGCAACTGCCGGATGCCGAGCTGCCGGTGCTGCCGACCATCGCCAGCCGTTTCAACGACCCGGGAGTCAACGCCTTGTTCGCCGCTGTGTGCGCGCGGCTCGAGGCCGCAAAGATCGGCGCCTTCTCGTGGCAAGTCACGGATCCGGGGCCGACGGCACTGACGGCGCGCACCCCGCTCATTCCCGGTGCCCGTACCCGCTACCTGGCGGAAATCGCCCAGGGCGGTCGCGCCACCCGCAGTCGCATCGAAACTCAGGTCGAGGCGGCGCGGCGCGCGTTCGGCCTGTACGAATCGCTGAAGGCGCTGCACGAGGCGCGCCTGCCCGCGCCTCTTGAGCCGTTCGCGCCGCAGCTGCTCGCGGAAGCCGGGGCCGATGCCACGCGCCGCGAGCTGCGCGCAGCCTACAACCGCGCGCTCGAGGAGATCGGGGCCGCGGCGGTGGGCGAGCTCAAGGCCTGGCCGGCGCGGGTGCGCTCGGCCACCGAGGCGAGCCACTCCTACAAGGTCCGCGACCGCGATGTGAAGGGTGAGAACTACACCGAGAGCCTGTCGCGTCTGCCGGTGCCGAAGCTCGCCGTGCCGCGCCTGAAGGACTGGGGTGAAACGCTGCATTTCCTCCTCACCGAGAACCTGCCCGGTACCTATCCGTACACCGGCGGTGTCTACCCGTATCGCCGCGAAGCGGAGGATCCCACCCGCATGTTCGCCGGCGAGGGCGGCCCCGAGCGCACCAACCGGCGCTTCCACTACCTCGCGCATGGCCATGGGCCGCGCCTCTCGACGGCTTTCGATTCCACCACGCTTTACGGCGAGGATCCGGACACGCGACCGGACGTCTACGGGCGCACGGGAAATTCCGGCGTCTCGATCGCCACCCTCGATGACATGAAGAAACTGTATTCCGGCTTCGACCTGTGTGATCCGGCGACCTCGGTGTCCATGACCATCAACGGGCCGGCGCCGATCATCCTGTCGATGTTCATGAACACGGCGATCGACCAGCAGGTGGAGCGCTACCTGAAGGGCGATGGCCGCTGGCCGGCGGCCGAAAAGAAGATCGCCGCCCTGCTGGCGGAGCGCACCGCGAGCGGCGCGCCCGCACCGGCGTACAAGGGCGAGCTGCCGCCGTACCACGACGGCTCCGGGCTGGCACTGCTCGGGGTCAGCGGGGATGAACTCGTACCGCGGGAGGTTTACGAGCGCATCCGCGCCGCGGCCCTGCTGGCGGTGCGCGGTACGGTGCAGGCGGACATTCTCAAGGAGGACCAGGCGCAGAACACCTGCATTTTCTCCACCGAATTCGCGCTGCGCATGATGGGTGACGTGCAGCAGTACTTCATCGATGAGCGCGTGCGTAACTTCTACTCGGTGTCGATTTCCGGGTATCACATTGCGGAAGCCGGCGCCAACCCGATCTCGCAGCTGGCGTTCACGCTCGCCAACGGCTTCACCATCGCCGAGTACTACCTGGCGCGCGGCATGAAGATCGATGACTTTGCGCCCAACCTGTCGTTCTTCTTCTCCAACGGCATGGACGCGGAGTACGTGGTGATCGGACGCGTGGCGCGGCGCATCTGGGCGCGCGCCATGCGCGAGCGCTACCACGCCGGTCCGCGCAGCCAGATGCTGAAGTATCACGTGCAGACCTCGGGCCGCAGCCTGCATGCGCGCGAGATCTCCTTCAATGACATCCGCACGACCCTGCAGGCGATGTACGCGCTGTTCGACAACTGCAACAGCCTGCATACCAACGCCTACGATGAGGCGCTCACGACGCCGACCGAGGAGAGCGTACGGCGCGCGGTTGCCATCCAGTTGATCATCAATCGCGAGCTCGGCCTGAACAAGATCCAGAACCCCTGGCAGGGTTCCTACGCGATCGACTACCTGACCGACCTCGTGGAAGAGGCGGTGTACAAGGAGTTCGACGCGCTCTCGGAGCGCGGCGGCGTGCTCGGCGCCATGGAGACCATGTACCAGCGCGGCAAGATCCAGGAAGAGTCGCTCTATTACGAGACCAGGAAGCACGACGGCTCGCTGCCGATCGTCGGCGTCAACACCTTCCTCTCCGGAGCCGATGCTGCCGCAGAGCTCAAGGGGGCGCAGCTCATCCGCTCGAGCGATGAGGAAAAGCAGGATCAGGTCGCGGCGGTGCGCGCTTTCCAGGCCCGCAATGCGCCGCGCACGGCCGCGGCCGTCAGCGCGCTGCAGGCCGCGGCTGCCGGCGGCGGCAACGTGTTCGCCGCGCTCATGCAGAGCGTCAAGGTCTGCTCGCTCGGGCAGATCTCGCGGGCGCTGTACCAGGTGGGCGGGCAGTATCGTCGCAATATGTGAGGTCCGGCTCGCCCAGCTGCGCGAGGATCGCGGCACGCGCGCTCGCGCATAGCTCCGACACCGCATCCGGCCCCGGCGGTGCTGCGGGCGCGAGCGCCGGCAGGATTTCCAGTTCCAGGGGTCCGGGAAGGGGCAGGGCGCCGCTCGGTGACAGCGCGCGCCGCGTACCACGGACGATCGCCGGCGCTACCGGACAGCCGGCGCGCACCGCGCTCACGAATGCGCCGGTGTGGAATTTCAGCAGCCCCGGGGTGCGCGTGAACGTGCCTTCGGGAAAGAACACCAGCGAGTGCCCGTCGAGCGCCTGGCGCATGAGGCGCCGGGCGTCGCGCGCGCCGCGGTTGCGGTTGAAGCGCTCGACGAATTCGCTTCCCAGCCTGCCCAGCAGCGCGCCGACCACCGGTACCGAGGCCATCTCGCGTTTGATCACGAAACCAAAGCGCGGCGGCAGCGCCGCGGTGAGCACGATGCCGTCGAGGTAGCTGGCGTGGTTGCAGACGACTACGCACTGGGCGCCCGGCAGGCGCTCGGGGAACTTCACCGTCAGCGGCATGCCGGCGAGGTGCAGAAATACGCGCGCCAGGACGCGTGCCGCCCCACGGCGCCATGACACCTGCGGTAGCACCACGAGCATCAGGAGCGCGATCATTCCCATGCCGAGGAACGTGCACAGCACCCAGGCCGCGTACACGATGCGCGCCGGCGCGAGGCACACGGTCCGCAGTAAAGCCGAGAGACTCACGACAATTTTTTCCGGCCATGCCCCATGGAGGCGCTAAGGTATGTGAACTGGTTCTCTTTATGTTAATGCCAGAACGCAGTTGTGAAGATCATCACGTCGATACGCTGCCCGTGATCACCATACTGCGCTCACCACATCCTGCGGAAGCCGGAACTACCTTGTCCAACCCGTCCACGGCCGTTGCCATGACCTCCAGCGCCGACTCTGATACGGCGGTCACCCGCTTTCTGGACGCGGTGTGGATGGAGCGTGGCCTGTCGCCCAACACGCTGGCCGCCTACCGCGCGGATCTGACGGCACTGGCCCGCTGGCTGGCCGAGCGCAACCTCACCATCATGCGCACCTCGCGGGTGGATCTGCAGGACTTCATCGCCTTTCGCGTGCGCGCCGGCGCGCGCCCGCGCTCGACCGCGCGCCAGCTATCCAGTTTCCGCCGCTTCTTCCGTTACTTCATGCGCGAGGGCGTGATCCGCGAGGATCCGACCGCGCAGATCGCCATGCCGAAGATCGGCCGCTCGCTGCCGCGCTCCCTGACCGAGGAGGAAGTCGAGTCGCTGCTGCAGGCGCCGGTGCTCACCGATCCCCTCGGCAATCGCGATCGCACCATGCTGGAAGTGCTGTACGCCACCGGCCTGCGCGTGACGGAGCTCGTGAACCTGCGTCAGGGCCAGATCAATCTCAACCAGGGTGTGATCCGCATCCTGGGCAAGGGCGATCGTGAGCGCCTCATCCCGCTCGGCGAGGAAGCCATGCGTGCCCTGAAGGAATTCGCCAAGGGAGCGCGCGGGGAGATCCTGCTCGAGCGCCAGACTGATTATCTGTTTCCGACCCGCCGCGGCGATCGCATGACCCGGCAGGCCTTCTGGCACATCATCAAGCGCTACGCCCGCAAGGCGGGCATCGGCCGGGAGCTCTCGCCGCACACGCTGCGACACGCCTTTGCCACCCATCTTCTGAACCACGGCGCGGATCTGCGCGTGGTGCAGATGCTACTGGGACACAGCGACCTCTCCACGACGCAGATCTACACGCACGTGGCGCGGGAACGCATGAAAGAACTGCACGCTCTGCACCATCCCCGCGGCTGAAGCACGCACTTTCCGCTGCCTGCGGCTCTGTTAAACTTTCGAACCTATGCCCGCGCTGCGGGTCCAAGCCCGTAAGCGCTTATCGGCCAGAAGGTTTTCGATGAATTCGCGGAAAATTGTCCTGTCACTGGCGTGTATCGCACTGTGCTCGCAGCTGGCGGTGGGGCATGCGCAAGCGCCGTCCCCCGAGGCGCCCGCCGCGGTCGCGAGCCGCATCCCGGGCACGCGAGCGGATCAGCTGCGGCCCACCCCCGTCGCCGGCATCTACGAACTCACGCGCGGCACCGACATCGCCTATGTGAGCTCCGACGGCAAGTACGCCATCAGCGGCGACATGATCGCCCTGGCCACGGACAACAACCTTACCGAGACGCACCGGCGCGAGATCCGGGCCCGCATGATTGCCACGATCCCCGAGAGCGAAATGCTGATTTTCGGTCCGGCCGATGCGAAGTACACCGTCACCGTGTTTACCGACGTGGATTGCGCCTACTGCCGCAAGCTCCACAGCCAGATCGCCGAGTACAACCGCCTGGGCGTGCGCGTGCGTTACCTGCTCTATCCGCGTACCGAGCCGGGCACCCCGTCCTGGATCAAGGCCGAGCAGGTCTGGTGCTCCGCCGACCGCAAGGACGCCCTGACACGCGCCAAGCTCGGCCAGGAATTGAAGACCAAGCCCTGCGCCACCAATCCCGTCGCCCGCTTCCGCGCCCTGGGACAGGATTTCAACCTCCAGGGAACCCCGGATATCGTGCTGGCGGACGGGGAGATGTTCGGTGGCTACGTGCCGCCGCTCGAGCTGGTACAGCATCTGAAAGACCCGCGCCGCGACTGATCCATGGGGCGAAATCGCGTGCCGCGATTTCGCCGGACATCAGCTTCGTTTCCGCCGGCATTTGCCGGCTGCGGTCGAGGCCTAGCGTTCCAGCAGGCGCAGCTTATCCGGCTTGCCCTCCCACTCCTTGGCGTCCGCCGGCGCTGCCTTCATTTCGGTGATCACGGGCCACTCTTTCGAAAGCTCCGCGTTCAGCTGTTTGAATTGCTCCTGCCCCGCCGGCAGTTCCTCCTCCGAGAAGATGGCCTCCACGGGACACTCCGGCTCGCACAGGGTGCAGTCGATGCACTCCTCGGGATCGATGACGAGGAAGTTCGGTCCCTCATGGAAGCAGTCGACCGGGCACACCTCGACACAGTCCATGTACTTGCACTTGATGCAGTTTTCAGTGACGACAAAGGTCATGCGGGTTCCTGGAAGCGGTGGCGCGGCGCGCTGCTAAAATCATTGTGCCATGCCGCTCGCGGCGGGTGAATTAATCAGCCCTGGCGGCCCGCTGCCGAGCGCCGGTCGATGCTCGTGAAGTGATGCGCCTCGCTCCCCGCAGCGCGGTCTTCCAGGTAGCGCCGCAGTGCAAACTCGGTGCTCGGGAAGGCGAGGTCCTCCCAGGGTATGGAGGCCGCCTCAAATAGCGCGACCTCGAGACTCTCGGTACCAGCCGCGTAGCGCGCGGCCGGCAGCGCCGCGCGGAAGAACACATGCACCTGCTCGGCGTGCAGCACGTGCACCACGGCGAGCAGTGAGCCGATCTCAACCGCAGCACAGGCCTCCTCACGGGTCTCGCGCGCCGCCGCCTCCTGCAGGGTCTCGCCGTTTTCCATGAATCCCGCCGGCACCGTCCAGTAGCCGCGCCGCGGCTCGATGGCGCGGCGGCACAGGAGGATCCGGCGCTCGTGCTCCGGCACGCAGCCGACCACCAGCTTCGGGTTGCGGTAGTGGATGGTGCCGCACGTGTCGCACACGTAGCGCGGCAGCTGATCGCCTGCGGGAATGCGCAGCGTCAGGGGAGCGCCGCAGTTGTTGCAGTACTTCATGGTGCCAGTGGTGCCCGAGGTCGGAGTCGAACCGACACGCTTTTAACGGCGGCGGATTTTGAGTCCGCTGCGTCTACCAATTCCGCCACTCGGGCGTCCCGGCAGTATAAGCGAAGCCCGTGCGACCTTTTGCCGTGCTCGCGCATCTAAGACATCCGTGACGAGACTGGTCGAAATCAGCGTATCCGCGGCAGTGCTGTCCCTGGCCCGGACCGGGGATGCCGGTGCGCAGCAGCGGATTTACGCTGCCGTGGCGCCGGCGACGCTGACCCTCATCCGGCGCTTCGTAGGACCCGGTGCCATTTCCCAGGACCTTTTCCAGGACACCATGATGACACTCTACGAGCAGCTGGCGCAGTTTCGTGGCGAGGCGCCGCTCGGGGCCTGGCTGCGCCAGATCGCGATCTCAAAGTGCCTCATGCACCTGCGCTCGCCATGGCGCCGGGCGCGGCTGTGCCTCGCCGCCCTCGATGATGACAGCAGCGCGGCGGCGCTGCCGCTCGCCAGCCCTGCGCTCAGCGCGGATGTGATTGACGTCGAGCGCGCGCTCGCGCACCTCGCGCCGACGGCCCGCGCGGTGGTGTGGATGTTCGAGGTCGAGGGCTTCTCGCACGAGGAGATCGCACGCTCCTTCGGCCGTTCGGTGAGTTTTTCCAAGTCGCAGCTGGCGCGGGCGCACGTGCGCCTGCGCGCCTGGTTCGCGCCGCAGGGGACCGAGAGTCATGCACAACGAATCAGACCCTGAAGGCATCGTCGCACGAGTCCTGGCCGCTCTGCCCACCGAGGACGCGCGGCCCTACGACTGGTCGGAGTTCCAGCGCCGGCGTTCGCGCGCGCTGCCCGGGCGGCGCGCCCGCGCTGTTGGTGCGCTCGCCGCCGCGGCCGTGTGCGCGCTGGCTGCGGTTGCCGTGTGGGTGCGCCTGGACCCGCACACCGGAACGAGCGCCGCTGGCGCGCCGGCGTCGGCGCGCGAAGCCACGGGGGCCGCAGTCGAGGAGCCGCGCGCCGCGGAAGCGTGGCTCGCGCGCCTGCCGCGCGAGCCCGCGATCGTGCAGGTTGGTACGCGCGCTGACGTCCTCGGACTCGAGGACCGCATCGCCCAGGTGGACGACCTCCTGACCGCGGGCGGCGCCGGGCGCGGCCCGCCGGTGTCGGTACTCGCGCTGCAGCGTGAGCGCGCCCGTCTCGTGAGTTCGCTGGTACAGGTGCGCTACGCCGAGACGCTCGCGAATGAGTCACGCTGACTGGAAATATTCCCAAGGAGCATTGCCGTGAACAAGAGACACGCGTTTTCCCCCTTGATCCTGGGCGCCGTCGCGGCGCTGGGCATGGCTGCGATGGCGAACAGCCGCGCGGCGCACGCGCAGGGCGCAACACCGCCCGCGGCCCCGCCGCCGCCGCCAGCCGCGGTGCGCGCCGACGACGACCTTGATGCGCAGTTGGACGCGGCGCGCAAGAGGCTCGAGGAAGCTGCCCACCAGGTCGCGGAGCTGTCGGCGCAGATGAGCCGGCCGCTCATCGAGAAATTCGCCGCGATGGCCGGGGAGCCGGGCCGCGCCATCCTCGGCGTGCAGCTGGAGAAGGCGACCGGTGGTTCACCCGGCGCGCGCGTACGCGAGGTGAGTCCGGGCGGGCCGGCGGCGGAAGCCGGCATTCATGCCGGGGATGTGATCGTGGCGCTCAACGGCAGCACCCTTTCCGGGGAGGAACCCACCCGCCAGGTCGTGGACCTCATGCGCGAGGTCAAGCCGGACGCCAAAGTGAAGGTGCGCGTGCTGCGTGACGCCAAGCCGCGCGAGTTCACGGTGACCGTGCGCAGCGGCCCGGGCTACTTCGCCCTCGCGCGCGGCATGCCGGATGTGGAATTCGGTCCATTGGGTCCGATGCCGCCGCTGGGGCCGCAGTGGCCGATGGTGCGCGGACCCTTCATGGACCTGGAACTGGTGACCCTGACACCGCAGCTCGGCCGCTATTTCGGCGCCGACAAGGGTGTGCTGGTGGTGCGCTCGCCCACGAAAGGCGCGATGCAGCTTGAGGACGGCGACGTGATTCTCGCCATCGACGGGCGGCAGCCCCTGAGCGGCTCGCACGCCACGCGCATCCTTGCCTCCTACCAGCCCGGTGAGAAGCTCAGCCTGCACATCATCCGTGAGCACAAGACCCTCGATGTGCAGGCAACGATGCCCACCAGGGGCTCCATGCGCGAACGCTTGTCGCATGAAGGAGCGCTGCCGCGAGTCCAACAGGGCAGGATGGTCATCCAGGAGCAACCCAGCGACGACACCTGACGAGGCGACCCGTTCAGGCGCGGGCGCGGCCCGAAACGCAGCGTGTACCATGCGCGCGTGCGCCGCCAGGAGTTCGCTTACCAATTGCCACCGCAGCTGATCGCCCAGGCGCCGCTGGCAGAACGATCCGCCAGCCGCATGCTGGTGCTCTCGGATACCGGTGCGCTCCTGGACGGCAACGTGCGGGATCTCCCGTCCTGCCTCAGACCCGGTGATCTCATGGTGTTCAACGACACGCGGGTCATCGCTGCGCGTCTGTTCGGCACCAAGCCCTCGGGCGGGCGCGTGGAGATCCTGCTCGAGCGCGCACTCGGGGGAAATTCCGCGCTCGCACAGTTGTCTGCCAGCAAGCCCATCCGCGCAGGACTTGAGGTGGCAACAGCCGGCGGACCGGTCCGCGTGCTGGGCCGCGACGGCGACCTGTGGTGCATCGGGCTGCCGCAGCCGGCGCTGGAATTCTTCGAGCGCTGGGGCGAGGTGCCGCTGCCGCCGTATATTCGCCGCGCCGCGGCAGCGCTCGACCGCGAGCGCTACCAGAGCATGTTCGCCACTGAGCCCGGTGCGGTGGCAGCGCCGACGGCGAGCCTGCACTTCGACGCCGCGCTCATGGCGTCGCTGGCGCAACGCGGCGTCGAGCGTGCGCTGGTGACGCTGCACGTGGGCGCCGGTACCTTTCAGCCGGTGCGCGTGGAGGATCTCGCCGAGCATCGCATGCACGCCGAGTGGCTGTCGGTGAATGCTTCGACCTGCGAGGCCATCGCGCGTACCCGCGCGGCGGGAGGCCGCGTGGTGGCGGTGGGCACCACCGTGGTGCGGGCACTCGAATCCGCCGCCCGGCCTTCAGGGGCGCTGGCGCCGTGGTCGGGCGACACACGCTTATTCATCACTCCGGGCTTTCGCTTCCAGGTGAGCGATATGCTGTTGACGAACTTTCACCTGCCGGAGTCCACCCTGCTCATGTTGGTATGCGCGTTTGCCGGACGTGACGCGGTACTCGCGGCCTATGCCCACGCGGTGCACGAGCGTTACCGCTTTTTCAGCTACGGGGACGCCATGCTCCTCACGCGGCGGGCGGCGTGAATCCGGGCTTCACGGTGGGCTCGCGCGACGGCGCCGCGCGGCTCGGCTGTCTTGTCACGGCGCACGGGGAGGTCGAGACCCCGGCGTTCATGCCGGTAGGCACCTACGGCACGGTCAAGGCGATGACGCCCGAGGAACTCACCGGCCTGGGGACGCAGATCATCCTCGGCAACACCTTCCATCTGCTGCTGCGGCCGGGGCCGGCGGTCATCGCCGCCCACGGCGGGCTGCACGGTTTCATGCACTGGCGGCAGCCGATTCTCACCGACTCGGGCGGTTTCCAGGTGTTCAGCCTGAAGAGTCTGCGCCGCATCACCGAGGAGGGCGTGCGCTTCCGCTCCCCGGTGGACGGCAGCGAAGTGCGCCTCACGCCGGAGGATTCCATGGACGTGCAGCTGGCGCTGCGCTCGGACGTCGCCATGGCGCTCGATGATTGCACCGAGCATCCGGCGACTGAAGCTGAGGCGCGCGCCTCCATGGAGCGCTCCATGCGCTGGGCGGTCCGCAGCCACGCCCACTATTACCGCGCCGCGGCGAGCGCGCCGCCCGGAGGGCTGTTCGGGATCGTACAGGGCGGCATGCACACCGCGCTGCGGCTCGCCTCGCTCGAGGCGCTGTTGCGATTGGAGTGGTCGGGGCTTGCGGTGGGGGGGCTCGCAGTCGGGGAGCCCGAGGAAGAGCGGCTGCGCATTCTGGAAAGCGTGGTGCCGCACATGCCGCACGACCGCCCGCGGTATCTGATGGGTGTTGGCCGGCCGGAGGACATCGTGGCGGCGGTGGCACGCGGTATCGACATGTTCGATTGCGTGATGCCGACCCGGCACGCCCGCAACGGCCACCTGTTCACAGCCACCGGGGTGATGAATATCAGGAACAGCGCCTACCAGGATGACGTCCGGCCCATCGATGGGACCTGCGACTGCTACACCTGCCGCAACTACAGTCGCGCCTACCTGCGCCACCTCGACCGCTGCAAGGAGATTCTCGGCTCGCGGCTCAACACCATCCACAACCTGCACTTCTACCTGCGCCTCATGAGTACCCTGCGCAGCGCCATCGCCAGGGGTGAAATTGCCGCCTTCGCCAGGGATTTTCTCGCCACGCGGCAGGGCCCCGGTGCTGTGGCATAATGCCGCCCTTTTTCGCATCCCGGACCTACCCATGAACCTCATTTCCGACGCTTGGGCGCAGAGCTCCCCGGGCGCACCCGGCGGCCAGTTTCAGTTCGCCCTCATCATGGCGGCGTTCATCGCGCTGTTCTACTTCATGCTGATCCGCCCGCAGAGCAAGCGCGCCAAGGAACACCAGGCGCTCATCTCCAAGCTCGCCACCGGCGATGAGGTCGTGACCACCGGGGGCCTGCTCGGCAAGATCGCCGAGGTTGGCGACACCTTCCTCACCCTCGAGGTCGCCGACGGGGTGCGCGTCAAGGTCCAGAAGGTCCAGATCGCGCAGCTCATGCCCAAGGGCACTCTGAAAAGCGCCTGACCATGCTGGAATACGCCCGCTGGAAATACATCCTGGTCGCGGCGGTGCTGCTGCTCGCGCTCTTGTTCGCGCTGCCGAATTTCTTCGGCGAGGATCCGGCGCTGCAGGTGGCGCGCAAGGACCATAACCCGGTTGATGCGAGCGCCTCGCAGACGGTCGAAGCGTTCCTGACGCAACACGGCGTGCACTTCCTCAAGAGTTACACCGACGGCGGGCGCCTGATGGTGCGCTTCGCCAGTGTGCCGGAGCAGCTGGCAGCGCGCGACGCCGTCAACGAGCAGTTCACCGGCACCTACATCACCGCGCTGTCGTTTGCGCCGCGCACGCCGGAGTTCCTGCGGGCGCTGGGACTGCGACCCATGCCGCTGGGACTGGACCTGCGTGGCGGCCTGTACCTGCTGTACCAGGTCGACGTGAACGCCGCGGTCGCCCAGGCGATCGAGGGCTATGCGCAGGACACGCGCCGCGCGCTCGCCGCGGCCAACATCCCGGTCAAGGATGTCACGACCGTCGCCGTGGGCGCTGACAGGCCCAACGCCGTGCGCGTGGTGCTCGCCCCGGAGGCCGACGTGGGCGCGGCCAAGAGCGCCCTCAATACGGCGTTGCAGGGCTTGAGCGTCACCAGCGAGAGCCTGGCCAGCGGTTCGGCCATCACCGGGGTGCTGACTACCGCGCAGATCCGCGAACGCCAGGACTACGCCATCCAGCAGAACATCACGACGCTGCGCAACCGCGTCAATGAACTCGGCGTGTCCGAGCCGATCGTGCAGCGTCAGGGCATTGATCGCATCAACGTGCAGCTGCCCGGCGTGCAGAACTCCGCCGAAGTGAAAGACATTCTCGGCCGCGTGGCGACGCTCGAGTTTCGTCTCGAGGACATGCAGGACAACGCCGTGGAGGCGCAGCAGACCGGGCGGGCGCCGCTCGGCACGAAGCTCTACACCCACACCCGCTTCGGCCGGCCGGTGCTCCTGAAGCGCGAAATCATCGCCACCGGCGACCAGCTCACCAACGCCACCAGTGGCCAGGCGCAGGAGGGACCGGCGGTGAACGTGAAGCTCGACGCGCGCGCCGGCGAGAACATGCTGAAGACCACGCGCGCGAACCTGAACAAGCGCATGGCGGTGGTGCTGATCGAGAAGCGCCGCGAAACGAGCGAGGTGGATGGCAAGAAGGTGACGCGGGACGTGACCGACGAGGAGGTCATCAACGACGCCACCATCCGCGGCATATTCAGCAACAACTTCCAGATCACGGGCCTGCAGGCGGGCGAGGCGCGCGAGCTGTCGCTGCTGTTGCGCTCCGGTTCCCTGGCGACCGTTATCTATCCGATCGAGGAGCGTGCCGTGGGGCCGAGCCTCGGGCGCGACAATATCGCCAAGGGCGTAAACGCGCTGCTTGTCGGCATGGCGGCCGTGTTTGTCTTCATGGCGCTCTACTACAAGACCTTCGGGCTGGTGGCGGACCTGGTGCTGCTCGCCAACGTGGTGTTGCTGACGGCGCTGCTGTCGATGATGCGCGCCTCGCTGTCCTTGCCAGGCATCGCCGGCATCATCCTCACCGTCGGCATGGCGGTGGACGCCAACGTGCTGATCTACGAGCGTATCCGCGAGGAAATCCGCAAGGGCGTATCGCCGCAGGCGGCGATACGCGCCGGCTTCGACAAGGCCTTCTCGGCGATCTTCGATTCCAACATCACGACACTGATCGCGGGCCTGGTCCTGTGGGTATTCGGTACCGGCCCGATCCGCGGCTTCGCCATCGTGCTGACCCTGGGCATCGCGACCTCGATGTTTACTTCACTCATGGGCAGCCGGGCGCTCCTGACCCTCATGTACGGCGGGCGGCGCAAGATCGCGCGTCTGTCGATCTGAGGCGCACTCGTTAAGGATTACACGTGGAATTTTTCAGCCACCAGACTAACTACCCGTTCATGGCCACCCGCAAGGTGTGGTACACGCTGTCGGCGGTGCTCATGGTCGTCGCGCTGGGGTCGTTCTTCACCCGCGGAGTGAATCTCGGCATCGACTTCACGGGTGGCGTGAGCGCCGAAGTCAGCTTCCCGCGCGCGGTCAATGTCGACGACGTGCGCGCCCGGCTCACCGCGAGCGGCTTCCGTGAGCCGCAGGTGCAGAATTTCGGCTCCTCGCGCGACATCGCCATTCGCCTGCCGCCGGATGCGACGCAGACGGCGACCGAGGTGCGCACGCGCCTGGAGGCTGCGGTCAAATCAGTCGATGCGGGCGCACAGGTGGCGCAGCTCGATGTAGTCGGCCCGCAGGTCGGGAACGAGCTCAGGGTGAGCGCGGCGTGGGCGCTGTTCTTCACGCTGCTGCTGATTTTTGGCTACCTCGCATTCCGCTTCCACACCTGGCGGCTGTCGCTCGGCGCAATTTTCGCCGTGCTGCACGATCCGATCCTGGTGCTGGGCTTCTTCTCCCTCACCCAGATGTCGTTCGATCTGGCGGTGGTGGCGGCGATCCTCGCGGTCATCGGCTACTCGCTCAACGACACCGTGGTGGTGTTCGACCGGATCCGCGAACGCTTCGAGACCAACCGGCGCTCGCCCTCGGATGTGGTCCTGGACCAGTCGATCAACCAGACCCTGTCGCGTACCATCATGACCAAGGTGGTGACCTCGATCGTCGTCGTGGCGCTGCTGTTCCTCGGCGGCGCGGTGCTCAAGGGGTTCTCGGCGGCGCTCTTGATCGGCATCATCGCCGGCACCTACTCCTCGATCTACATCTCCAGCGCCATCGCGCTCGACTTCGGCCTGACCGCCGAACACGTGTTCCCCAGCGTGAAGAAGGAAGCGCTCGATCACCTGCCGTGAGCTGACGGACCGCGCACCCTGATCGCCGATCCACACGCCTGGCTCGCGTTCCTCACGCTGTCGGTGCTGGAGATCATCCTCGGCATCGACAACCTCATCTTCATCGCCATTCTCACCGGCCGGCTGCCGCCGGCGCAGCAGCGGCGCGCGCGCCTCGCGGGCCTCACGCTCGCGATGCTGACGCGCATCGCGCTCCTGTATGGGATCGTGTGGTTGACGCATCTCTCGGCGCCGTGGCTGCGCCTGGGCGGAATGGATTTTTCCGGCCGCGACCTGGTGTTACTCGGCGGTGGCCTGTTCCTGCTCATCAAGAGCGTGCTGGAGATTCACGGCATGCTCGAAGGGGCGGCAAGCCCGCCCGCTGCCGGCCGCGTGCGCGGCAACCTGGCGGCGCTCGTCGTGCAGATCGCACTCATCGACATCGTGTTCTCGCTCGACTCGGTATTCACCGCCGTGGGGCTGGTGAAAGAACTGCCGGTGATGGTGGCCGCCATCGTCGTGGCGATCCTCGTCATGATGTGGGTGTCGGGCAGAGTTGCGGCATTCATCACGCGCCACCCGACGGTGAAGATGCTGGCGCTGGCGTTCCTGCTGCTGATCGGGGTCGCGCTGGTCGCGCAGGGCCTGCACTTCGAGATCCCGAAGGGCTACCTGTACTTCGCCATGGCGTTTGCCCTGGGAGTGGAGCTGATCAACGCGCGCCTGCGCAGTCGGCGGGGCTAGCGCAGGTTACGCCACAGCCGCGGCGGCGCCTCCGTGCCGTACCTTGCTGTGCTGATACCCGTAAAACGCGTACACGAGCACGCCGAGCCCGGTCCAGATCGCGAGGCGCCACCAGGTAGCCGCCCCGAGCGACACCATCATCAGCCCGCACACCAGCGCGCCGGAGATGCAGGTGAACCACGGCCACGGCGTGCGGAAGGGACGCGGCAGATCGGGACGTGTCCGACGCAGCACCAGCACGCCCAGGCACACGGTGACGAATGCCGCCAGCGTGCCGATGGATACCACCTTGGCCAGCAGGTTAACCGGGAAGAGCCCGCCGATAGTCAGTGCACTGATGCCTGTCACCAGCGTGCCAACCGATGGCGTGCGGAATCTGGGATGCACGCGTCCGAAAAAAGGTGGCAACAGCCCATCGCGCGCCATCGCATAGAAGATGCGAGCCTGCGCCAGAGTCATGACCAGCATCACGGAGGTTATTCCCGCGATCGCACCGATTTTGACCGGCCACGCGAGCCAGTGCAGTTGCGGGTGCTTGTCGACCGCCAGTGCCACTGGCGCCGCAACTCCAAGTTCCTTGTAGTTCACCATGCCGGTGAGCACCGCGGCGACGATGACGTAAAGGATCGTGCAGACGATGAGGCTGGCGAGCATGCCGATGGGCATGTCGCGCTGCGGGTTCTTGGTTTCCTGGGCGGCCGTAGATATGGCGTCAAAGCCGATGTAGGCAAAGAAAATGATGCCCGACGCCGCCAGGATTCCGCTGATGCCATAAGTGCCCCACTGCCCGGTGTTCGGCGGGATATACGGGTGCCAATTCGCCGTGTCGATGTAGCTCACCCCGAACAGGATGAACAGCACAATGACGGTAACCTTGATGGCAACGATAAACGTATTGAACACCGCCGACTGCTTGATTCCTATGTAGCAGATCACCGTGATCAGCCCCACGATGAGTACCGCCGGGAGGTTGATGATGGCGCCGGTACGGACGATGTTCAGGGTGTTCCCCACCGAATCGAAAGGCGCGTTCACGAGCGCGTCCGGTATGTGGATCCCCAACTGCTGCACGCAGAAGCTCACCACGTACCCCGACCAGCCGACCGACACGGTCGCCACCGCGAACAGGTATTCGAGAATCAGGTTCCAGCCGATGAACCAGGCGATGCCTTCGCCGAGGGTCGCGTACGCGTACGAGTAGGCGCTGCCGGATACGGGAATCATCGAAGCGAACTCGGCGTAGCACAGGCCGGCGAGCGTGCAGCCGATGCCGGCGAGAATAAACGCAAGCGGCAGCGCCGGGCCCGCCTGGTTGGCGGCCGCCGTGCCGGTGAGCACGAAGATTCCCGTGCCGATGATGCCGCCGATCCCGAGCAGGGTGAGCTGCGTGGCGGTGAGCGCGCGCCGCAACTCGTTGCCGGAGGCTTCCTGCGCGTGCAGGTGTTCGATCGACTTGGTCGCCAATAACTGTTGCGCCATGGAACCCCCGTTCTTGTGCGCGAAGGACTCTACACAAGGGGTTCCGGGAAAGCGAATGAGCGCCGGCGCGCGCCGCGGCCCTCGACTTCAGGTGTCGCGCAGCTCTGCGGGAACGTGCGGAGCGATCAGCTCGAGGAGCGCGGCATAGACCTTCGGCGTGCCGGCGACGATATTGCCCTGCTGGCGGTACTCGCCGCCGGTGAGTGTGCCGATGCGCCCGCCGGCCTCCTGGACCAGCAGCGTCCCGGCCGCCGTGTCCCATGCTGAGAGGCCGAACTCCCAGTAGGCATCGACGCGCCCCGCCGCGACGTAGGCGAGATCCAGCGCCGCCGCTCCCGGGCGGCGCACGCCGGCGGCGTGCTGGCTGACGGCTTTGAGCATGGCGAAGTAGGCATCGGCGTGCTGCGCGTCGGCGCGGTAGGGGAAGCCTGTTGCCAGCAGCGCGCCCTCGAGCGTGCGCGCCTTGCTCACGCGCAGGCGGTGATTTTCCAGGTGCGCACCCGCGCCGCGGCTGGCGGTGAACAGCTCCCCGCGCATCGGGTCGTAGACGACGGCATGCTCGAGCCGGCCCTTGATCTGGCAGGCGATCGAGACCGCAAACACCGGGAAGCCATGCATGAAGTTGGTGGTACCGTCCAGGGGATCGATGATCCACACGGTGTCACTCTCGCCGCTCGCGCCGCTTTCCTCGGCGAGGAACGCGTGCTGCGGGTAGTGGCGGCGGATGCTGCTGATGATCTCGGCTTCCGCCGCGTGATCCACTTCGGTGACGAAGTCATTGCGCCCCTTGGAAGCGACGGTGAGCGACTCCAGGCGGTTCAGGCTGCGGATGATGACTTCGCCGGCGCGGCGCGCGGCGCGCACGGCAATGTTGAGAAGCGGCTGCACGGTCCTTAAGCTTCAGCTGACCAATCGGCGAAGGCTGCGTAGCGTAACAGATGGAGTCCCCCCGCATTCGCATCGTGCTCGTCGCGCCCTCGCACCCGGGCAACATCGGCGCCGCCGCGCGCGCCATGAAGAACATGGCACTCGATGAGCTCGTGCTCGTAAATCCGAAGCAGTTTCCGGATGCCGAAGCGACCGCGCGCGCCTCCGGGGCGGATGACGTGCTCGCGGCCGCGCGCGTCGTGCCGACCCTGGCACAGGCGCTGGCGGGCTGCGGCTTCGTGGTGGCGACCACCTCGCGCGATCGGGATCAGTACTTCCGGATCCTGGACGTGCGCGACGCAGCGGCGCGCATCGTGGCCGAGTCGCGGCGCGGGCCGGCGGCGGTGGTGTTCGGTGCCGAGCGCACCGGCCTCACCAACGAGGAGCTCGAAAGCGCGCACGCGCTCATGCGCATTCCCGCGAGCGCCGTCTATCCGTCGCTGAACCTGGGAATGGCCGTGCAGCTGGTGACGTACGAGCTGTATCGCGCCCGCGGCGCTGCGCCGCCGGCCGCGCCCACCGAGCCGCCCGACGCGCCGCTGGCCGCACCCGAGGAAATGGCACACCTGTACGCGCACCTCGCCCAGGTGCTCGAGGAGATCGAGTTCCGCGACCGCACGCAAAATGGCACCCACCTCATGGGGCGCATCCGCCGCTTCCTGCAGCGCGCCGAGCTCGACCGCAACGAAGTCAGCATCCTGCGCGGCATCCTCACCGCGGTGCAGAGCCGCAGGCGCCCGGCCGGCGGTGGGCCGCGTTGAATTCGCCGCGCCCGCTGTACCTGGACTACGCCGCCACCACGCCGGTGGACCCGCGCGTGGCCGCGATCATGAGCGCCTGCCTGACCGACAGCGGCGCTTTCGGCAATCCGTCCTCCGCGCATGTGTATGGCGCCGAGGCCGACGCCCGCGTCAGCGCCGCGCGCGCCGCGGTCGCAGCTCTCATCGGCGCGGCGATGGAGGAGATCGTGTTCACCTCCGGCGCCACCGAATCCAACAACTTAGTCGTCCTCGGCTACGCCCGCGCCAACGCCGACCGTGGACGTCACCTGGTGAGCGTGCGCACCGAGCACAAGTCCGTGCTCGATGCGCTCAGGCGTCTCGAGCGCGAGGGCTTCACGGTCACCTGGCTCACGCCCAGTGCCGCGGGCCTCGTCACACCCGCGGCCCTGGCGGCGGCGCTGCGTCCCGACACGCTGCTCGCATCCGTCATGTACGCGAACAACGAGACCGGCGTGCTGCAGGACATTGCCTCGCTCACGGCCGTTTGCCATGAGCGCGGCGTCGCATTCCACACCGATGCGGCGCAGGCGGCGGGCAAGTTGCCCCTCGATGTGCACGCGCTGGGCGCCGATTTCCTCTCCTTCACGGCGCACAAGCTGTACGGACCAAAAGGAGTCGGTGCGCTCTACGTCCGCCGTGGCACGCGCGCTTCGCTGCAGCCGCTGACCTTCGGCGGCGGGCAGGAGCGGGGGCTGCGTCCAGGGACGCTCCCGACCCACCAGCTGGCAGGTTTTGGAGCCGCGTGCGAGATCGCGCGGCGTGAACTGAGTGCGGAATGCTCGCGGCTCGCTGTGCTCGGGGAGCGGCTGTGGGCAGGACTTGCCGCCCTCGGTGGCGCCTATCTGAATGGCGCCTCCGCGCCGCGGCTGCCGGGCATCGTGAACGTCTCGTTTGCGGGGGTGCAGGGCGAGAGCCTGGTCGCCGGACTCTCCGGACTTGCGCTCTCAACCGGGGCAGCCTGCGATTCGGACTCCCCCGAGCCGTCCTACGTGCTGCGCGCCCTCGGCCTGGACCGGCAGCTCGCCGAGAGCTCGCTGCGTTTCAGCCTCGGACGCTTCACACGCGAGGCCGACGTGGACTTCGCCATCGAGACCGTACGGCAGGTGCTGGCGCGCCTGCGCGCCCTGTCTCCCGGTTCCGCGCCCGGTTCCGTCGGCGACCTGCCGTCGGCCTGGGCGCCCGCGCTCGCGGGCGGTACGGCCCGGGTCGTCAGTGGCGAGGCCGGCGGCCCCGGCGAGGACAGCTGGGTGCGGTTTGAGCTTCTGGTTGCGGGTGACATTGTGAAGGAGGCACGTTTTAAAGCCTTCGGCTGCCCCCATACTATGAATATGGCCGCCTGGATTTGCGGCCAACTGCGCGGACGCAGCCGCACGGCGCTCATTCCCGGTACGCCGAAAGAGTGGGCGCATGAGCAGGGTGTCCCGGTAGAGAAGCTGGGGCGGCTGTTCGCGATCGAAGACGCATTGCGCGCCTGCCTCGCGCAATGGCCTTAAGCGCTAGAATACGAGGACCGATGGCCATCTCACTGACGGACTCCGCCGCCACCCGGGTCAAGAGCTTCCTGGCTGCGCGCGGGCACGGCATGGGTCTGCGCCTGGGCGTACGCAAGACCGGCTGTTCCGGTTTCGCCTACGTAATCAATTACGCCGACGGGCCGCAGCCCGGGGATGCGGTGTTTGAAGACCGCGGCGTGCAGGTGTTCGTGGACGCCGCGAGCGTCAGCCTGCTCGATGGCACCATCGTCGACTTCGTGAAACAGGGCCTGAACGAGGCATTCCGCTTCCGCAACCCGAACGTGAAGGGCGAGTGCGGCTGCGGGGAGAGCTTCTCCGTCTAGCGACCTTGCGCGTGGCAGGGTGTTAAAAACCCTTAACAAACCGGCACTTCCAGTGCCTCTTAAATTGCCGCGCGGTCCAACCCCGAGGTAAACTTGCTCGCTTACCCATGGCCGGTCCGCATACCGCCGGGCCTTCCCGTATCCAATTCAGCTTAAGAAAGGTCAAGCGAATGGCGCTCGAGCGCACCCTGTCTATCGTCAAACCCGACGGCGTCAGAGGCAATCTTATCGGCGAGGTCTACCGGCGCTTCGAGAAGGCCGGTCTGTCGATCGTTGCCGCCCGCATGCTGCACCTGTCGCAGCGCGAAGCCGAAGGCTTCTACGCCGTGCACCGCGAGCGCCCGTTCTTCAAGGACCTGGTGCGCTACATGAGTTCGGGTCCGGTGATCGTGCAGGTGCTGGAGGGGGAGGGCGCGATCCAGCGCAACCGCGACATCATGGGTGCCACCGATCCGAAGAAGGCGGCGCCCGGAACCATTCGCGCCGATCTCGCCGCGAGCATCGAGCAGAACGTCGTGCACGGTTCGGATGCCGCGGAGACCGCCGCGAACGAAATCGCGTACTTCTTCAGCACTACGCAGCTGCATCCGCGCGGCTGAATGTAACTGCGGAAAATCCCATGGCAGCCAGCGACACACCGCCCACCAACCTGCTCGGGCTCCCACGCCCGGCACTGGAAGCGTTCGTGGCGCAACTTGGCAGCAAGCCCTTCCGTGCGCGCCAGCTGATGAACTGGATGTACAAGCGCGGCGCGAGTTGCTTTGCGGACATGACTGATCTCGCCAAGGACTTCCGTGCGCGCCTGGCTGCGGTCGCCGAAGTACGCCCGCCGCAGATCGTCGCGGTGCAGAATTCCGCCGACGGTACGACCAAGTGGCTGCTGCGGGCGGATGCGACGCAGGCGTTCGAGATGGTCTTCATCCCCGAGGCGGATCGCGGCACGCTGTGCATTTCCTCGCAGGTCGGCTGCGCCCTGGATTGCTCGTTCTGTGCCACCGCCCAGCAGGGCTTCAACCGCAACCTCAGTACCGCGGAAATCGTCGGCCAGGTGTGGCTCGCGTGCCGGGAACTCGAGCGCGAGCAGGCAACGCCGCGCATCCTCGCGGCGCGAACCGGTGTCGAGGCTGCCCCCGAGCCGGTCGGTGCCGATGAGCGTCACGTCACCAACGTCGTGTTCATGGGTATGGGCGAGCCGCTGGCGAACTTCCGCAACGTGGTGCCGGCGCTCGCCATCCTGCTCGATGATTTCGGCTTCGACCTGTCGCGGCGGCGCGTGACGCTGTCCACCTCGGGGCTCGTACCGCAGATCTACAAGCTGGCGGAGGAAACCAACGTGGCGCTCGCCGTGTCGCTGCACGCGCCGGACGATGCGTTGCGCAACGAGCTGGTGCCGATCAATCGCAAGCACCCGATCGCGGAACTCCTGCAGGCCTGCTGGCACTACCTGGATGAGCAGAA
This sequence comes from uncultured Gammaproteobacteria bacterium, assembly GCA_963793895.1. Lineage (GTDB taxonomy): Bacteria > Pseudomonadota > Gammaproteobacteria > Steroidobacterales > Steroidobacteraceae > 13-2-20CM-66-19. The sequence continues at coordinate 881,408 of CAWCBV010000002.1, read as the reverse complement.
CGGCCGCAGCGTCACGTTCGAGTATGTAATGCTGGACGGCGTGAACGACTCGCCGGCGCAAGCGCGCGCGCTCGCGCGCCTTCTCAAGGGGCACCCGGCCAAGGTCAACCTCATTCCCTTCAACGCCTTCCCCGGCACGAATTATCAGCGCTCGCCGGCCGCGGTTATCCAGAGCTTCCGTGACGAGCTGCTGCAGCGCGGAGTGCTGGCTACGATTCGCCGCACGCGCGGCGATGACATCGACGCGGCCTGCGGGCAGCTCGCCGGGCGCGTGATTGACCGCACTACGGCGCGGCTCGGCAGCAAGACATTCGGCATCGCGGTCCAACCACTAGAGTTAAGCACGTGAACAGCACTGCGCAATCCCGCTCGCTCCTCAGGCTGACCCTGGTCGCACTCACGGTGCTCACGCTCAGCGCGTGCGCGGCGAACATCCGGCAGGGAAAAAAGGACCAGGATGCGGCTGCCTACAACACGCAGCTTGGCATCGAGTACATGCGGCAGGGGGACCTGGCGCGCGCGAAGGAGAAACTCGATCGCGCCGTGAATGAGAACCCGCAAAGCCCCGACGCGCACAGCGCCCGTGCCATGCTGTTCGAGCGCATGGGCAAGCGCAGCGATGCGGACGGGGAGTTCCGTACCGCCCTGCGCCTCGCGCCCCACGATCCGCAGGTCCTGAACAGCTACGCGGTCTACCTGTGCTCCAGCGGGCGCACGGACGAGGGGGTGAAGACTTTCCTCGAGGCGGCACACGACCCGCTGTACCGCACCCCGGAGGCGGCGTATGCCAACGCCGGCGTGTGCCAGCGCGCGGCCAAGCACGATGATGAAGCGGCCGTGAACTTCAGCCGCGCGCTGCAGCTGCGTCCGGACTACGCCGAAGCCGCCTACCAGCTCGCGAACCTGCAGTTCGAGCACGGCCAGCTGCCGGCGGCGCGCAGCCAGATCGATAGCTTCCTCGGCAACCACGAGGCGACGCCGGACCTGCTATTGCTGGCGGTGCGTGTCGCGCGCGCCCAGGGTGATCGCAGCGGCGCCCAGGGGTTTGCGCGGCGGCTGCAGCGTGACTTCGCCGGCACCGACCAGGCGCGTGCCCTGGCGGCGCTCGACCACAACCCGGGCTGAGGCGCGTCGTGAGCGAAGCTGGCGGCGAGCCCGTCCGCGGCATCGGCGCGCGACTGCGCAGCGCCCGCGAGAAGAAGGGACTCACGGTGCTGCAGGCAGCAGAGAAACTGCACGTCGACGCACGGCTGCTGGAAGCCCTCGAGACCGGGCAATTTTCGGCCCTCGGCGCTGCGGTGTACGTGCGCGGACATATGCGTCGCTACGCGGATCTCATCGGCGAATCGCCCGCGGAACTGCAGCAGCTTTACGATGAAACGACGCACACCGCCCAGCCTGACCTGACACGCATTCCGCGCGGCGAGCCGGGCGCGGATCCCGCACGGCTCATGGTGCCGGCACTGCTGATCCTGGTCGGCTTCGCCCTCGCCGGGATCCTCTGGTGGCTGCTCACCATGGAAAGGGCAAAATCCACGGCAGCGCGTGCGGCACAGCCCCTGGTCGCGGCCGCGGCGACGCTGCCACTCGCGGCTGCCGGGGGTGCGGCGAGCACCAGCGCCCCGTCAGCCGGCGAGCCGCCCCCCACGGCCGGGGCTGCGCAGGCGCCACCCGCTGCTGCGCCCGCAGACACCGCCCAGCCGGTGCCCGTTGCCGGACACGCGCAGCTGGCGCTGAAATTCAAGGCCGCCAGCTGGGTTGAGGTGTACGACGCGCGCGGCCGGCGCCTGCTGCACGGCGTCGAAGCGGCGGACAGCGCGCGCACGCTCGCAGGAGCCGCACCGCTGCGCGTGGTGCTCGGCAACGCTCCGGGGGTGGCGCTGCAGTTGAACGGGCAGGCCGTGCCGCTCGAGGGACTCGTGCACCACGACGGCAGCGCGCATATCGTCATCGACGGCAGCGGGCGCGCCTCCGCCACGCACACCGGCGTGCCCCGGGGCTGAAGATGGCAGAACAGATCCAGGCCATCCGTGGCATGAATGACCTGCTGCCCGCTGACATCGGCGCCTGGCAGCATTTCGAGTCCGTCACGCGTGAGCTGCTGGAGGCCTATGGCTATGCAGAGATCCGCGTACCGCTGTTAGAACGCACCGAGCTGTTCAAGCGCGCGATCGGCGAGCACACCGACGTGGTTGGTAAGGAGATGTATACCTTCGCCGATCGCGGTGGCGACAGCCTTACGCTGCGCCCCGAGGCCACCGCCGGCATCGCGCGCGCGCTGATTTCCAATGGCATGCTGCGCGGCGCCCGCCACAAGCTGTGGTGCATCGGTCCCATGTTCCGCCACGAAACGCCGCAGGCCGGGCGCTACCGGCAGTTCTGGCAGGTCGACGTCGAGGCGGTCGGCTGGCACGGCCCCGATGTGGACGCCGAGCTGATCGCGCTCAGCGCCCGGTTGTGGCAGCGACTCGGGATCGAAGGGCTGCGACTGCAGATCAACTCACTCGGCACCCCCGAGTGCCGTCGTGAGTATCGCGCGCGTCTGGTTGCTTACCTGAGTGCGCACCATGCCAGGCTCGACGCCGACAGCCAGCGGCGCCTGAGCGGCAATCCGCTGCGCATCCTCGACAGCAAGAACCCGGACATGCAGGAGTTGATCCGCGGCGCGCCGCTGCTCACCGAGTGTCTGGACGGCGAGTCGCGCGAGCATTTCGCGCAGCTGCGCGCCATGCTGGACGGCGTCGGCATTGCCTACGAGATCAATCCGCGCCTGGTCCGCGGCCTGGATTACTACAACCGCACGGTGTTCGAATGGATCACGCAATCCACGGCTGCGCAGAATGCCGTATGCTCCGGCGGCCGTTATGACGGCCTGATCGCACAGCTGGGCGGTGAGGCAACCCCGGCCGTCGGGTTTGCGATGGGCATCGAGCGGCTGGTGACGCTGCTCGTCGCCGCGGGGGGCGCCCCGCCCGCGAGCCACCCGGACGTGTACGTGATCGTGAGCGGGCCAAGCGCCGGCGCCGAGGCGGTGCGCCTGGTGGAAAGCCTGCGCGCCGAGCGGCCGCGGCTGCGTGTCGAATTGAATCTGGGCGGCGGCAATTTCAAGGCGCAATTCCGCCGGGCGGACAAGAGCGGCGCGCCGCTGGCGATCATCATCGGCGACGACGAGTTCGCGCGCGGTGTGGTGGCAATGAAACCTTTACGCCAGGATTCCGGTCAGAGCGAGTGCCCGATCGTGCAGCTGGCGGCGGGAGTGGATGCGGCGCTCGCCGCCCTGGGGTGGCCGGCCACGAAGCCGGCAGTGATATAAGCGGAGGATGCGTGGAAGACTACCTGTCGGAAAAAGAACAATGGGAATGGCTGCGCGGTCAGGTCAGGCAGAACGCCCCGACCGTGATCGCGGCGATCGCCGTCACCGCCGCGGCGCTGTACGGCTGGCGCTGGTGGCAGGCTCACCAGGACACGGAACGCGTGGCGGCCAGCTCCAAATACACCCAGATCATCGCGGCCCTGGACCAGGGGAATCGTACCCAGGCGTTCACGCTCATGGGCGAGCTTGAGCGCACACGCGCCAGCTCACCCTATACCGACCAGGCGCGCCTGCTCGCCGCACGGCTGTACGTTGAGTCCAACCAACTGGATAAAGCCAACACCGAGCTCACCGCGGTAATGCAGAACTCGAAGGATCAGGACCTCGCCCTCGTCGCACGACTGCGCCTGGCGCGCGTGCAGATCGCGCAGGGCAAGGAGGCCGATGCGCTGGCGACCCTGAACGGCGCCAATCCCGGTGCCTTTGCGGGCCGTTATCACGAGGCGCGTGGCGATGCGTACTTCGCCAAGGGCGACCAGGCGACCGCGCTCACCGAGTATCGCGCCGCGCAGGCGGCGAACCCCGGCGGCGAGGCGGGGCTGCTCAACCTCAAAATCGCGGACCTGGCGGCCAACGCGCCGTCCGCGCCATCACCCACCGCTGCCGCGCCCGCCAAGTAGACACACATGCGACACCTGCAACGCTGGACCTGGATCGCGGCGCTTCTCATCGCAATCGCGGCCTGCTCGAAAGACAAGAAAATCGATGAGCCCGCGAAGCTGACCCCGCTGAGCGCGACCGTGCGCGTTGATCGCGCGTGGTCGGCGACCGTCGATGACAAGAAGGCAGTCGCGCTGCGGCTGGGACTCGGCCTGTCCGCCGACGAGAGTCGCGCCTACGCCGCCGGCCACCGGGGCGATGTGGTGGCTATCGAGCTCGCCACCGGTCACACGGCGTGGCGCACGCGCACGCGGGCGCCGCTGTCGGGCGGCACGGCCACCGGCCAGGGCCTGGTGGTGGTGGGCGCCAGCGACGGGCGCTTCTTTGCGCTGGATGCCGCCAACGGCGCGATACGCTGGAACACCCGCGTCAGTGGCGAGGTGCTGGCGCCAGCGGCAATTTCCGAGCGCCTCATCGCCCTGCGCACTGTGGACGGCAGGCTGCACGCGCTCAGCCTTGCCGATGGACACGAGTTGTGGACCTACGAACAGCCGGTGCCGAAGCTCTCGCTGCGCGGCACTGCGCGCCCCGTGATCGCCGGCGATCTGCTGTTGTGCGGTTTCGACAACGGCAAGGTCGCGGCGGTGAACCTGAACGATGGCGCGATGCAATGGGAGGCGACCATCGCGCCGCCGCAGGGACGCACCGAACTTGAGCGCCTGGATGACATTGATTCTGCGGTGAGCGTTTCGCACCAGGACGTATATACGGTAGGGTTTCAGGGGCGCGTGGCGATGCTGGCGCTCGACACCGGGCAGATCTGGTGGTCGCACGAGGCCTCCAGCTATCGCGGCCTGACCCTCGATGGCGATACGCTCTACATGTCGACCGCTGATGGTGAGGTCGTAGCCCTGCGCGCGCGCACCGGAGCCGAAATCTGGCGGCAGAAAGCTCTGTTGCATCGCGGCTTGTCCGCGCTTGCGGTCACGGACGACTTCGTCGTCACCGCCGACTACCAGGGTTACGTGCACTGGCTGGACAAGGCCAGCGGGGCACTCGCCGGGCGTGCCTCCTCCGGCAAGGTCCGCGTCAGCACCGCGCCGGTGGTGGCGGGCGAGAAGCTGCTGGTCATCAACGACCGCGGCCAGATCAGCGCGTTCCGCGTGCGGCCGCTGGCAGTGCCCGGCAAGAAGTCCTCCGCGGAGGCTGCGGCTCCTGCCGCCAGCAGTAACTAGCGGCGCCGAGTCGCCCGCTTAGATCCGCCGCGCCATGCTGCCCGTCGTCGCTCTCGTCGGCCGACCCAACGTCGGCAAATCGACGCTGTTCAACGTGCTCACGGGTACGCGCGACGCCATCGTGGCGGACGTGCCCGGACTCACGCGCGACCGCCAGTACGGGTTCGGCCGTGTAGGCCCGGTTCCGTACGTCGTGATCGACACCGGCGGACTGGTGGAGAACCCGAGCGGCATCGAAGCCCAGATGCGCGCCCAGACCGAGCGCGCCGTGGCGGAGGCCGACTACCTGGTGCTGCTCGCGGATGCGCGCACCGGACTCTCGCCCCAGGACCATTTCGTGGTGCGCGAGCTGCGCCGCGCCGGGAAACCGGTGACGCTGGTGCTCAACAAGGCGGAAGGGTTGGATCCGGACGTCGCGTCCGCCGACTTCCATGCGCTGGGCCTGGGAGAGCCGCTGACGATCTCGGCGAGCCACGGGCAGGGCTGCGAGACGCTCATGGAGCACGTGCTCGCGGGCCTCGCGCCCGAGCGCGACGCGGACGCGGAAGCCGACGCCATCCGCATCGCGGTCATCGGCCGGCCCAACGTTGGCAAATCGACGCTCGTCAACCGGCTGCTGGGCGATGAGCGCGTGATCGCCAGCGCCGAGCCGGGCACGACGCGCGACAGCATCCTCGTACCCTTCGAGCGCGATGGCCGCAGCTTCGTGCTCATCGACACCGCCGGCGTGCGGCGCCGTTCCAAGGTCGAGGATGTGATCGAGCGTGCGAGCGTCGCCAAGACGCTGCAGGCGATCGATGAGGCGCACGTGGTCATCATGCTGCTCGACGCGCACGACACGGTCGCCGAGCAGGACGCGAGCGTGTTAGGAATAGCCTTGCAGCGCGGCCGCGCGCTCATCATTGCCGTCAATAAGTGGGACGGTATTCCCGATGAGCAGCGTGAGGATATCCGGCGGCAACTGTCCCTGAAGCTCGACTTCGTGCCGTTCGCGCCGCTGCATTTCATTTCCGCGCGCCACGGCACCGGTGTGGGGGAGCTGGTGCAGTCCACGGTGCGGGCCTTCGAAGCGGCGATGCGCGCCATGCCGACCCGTGAACTCACCCGTACGCTCGAGCACGCGCTCACCGTCCACCAGCCGCCGCTGGTGCGCGGCCGGCGCATCAAGTTGCGCTACGCCCACCAGGGCGGCCGCAACCCGCCCCGCATTGTGATCCACGGCAACCAGACTGTTTCCGTCCCGGACGCCTACACGCGCTATCTGGCGAACGTGTTTCGCAAGAGCTTCGATCTGTTCGCGACCCCGGTGTTCATCGAATACCGCACTGACAAGAATCCCTATAAGCGCGAAAACGCGCGGCCCAGGCACGACCGGCCGCGGCGGCAGGCCGGTGCCAGGCGCCGCGAGGCTCGCACCAAGGGGCGCCGCTAAGCCTGCAAAGAAATACAAGTCGCTAAAGATTTCGACAGCGAGCGCCGACGCCAACTGGTCTGCTGTGCGTGCCCGATGGACGGGTTAGTTACGAAAGACGTGTCATGACTGAGAAAACCTGTGCCGCCTGCGATTGCAAGCTCGATGCCAATGCCATTAAGGTGAAGATTGGCACGCAGGTCGTGGAAGTGTGCTGTGAAGAGTGCGCCCAGAAACTCCGGGAAGCTCGTGCGGAGCACCAGGGAACGTAGAGTGCGCTCGGTACCGGTCCGTTAGCGCTTGCGAGGCGAGTCATGTCTGAAATGAAGAAGAGGGCGGAGGCGTTCCGCGCGCTGCATGTCGCGGGACGCCCGCTGGTGCTGTTCAACGTCTGGGATCCAGGCAGCGCCAGGGCGGTGACGGCCGCGGGCGCGAGCGCGATTGCCACCGGCAGTTGGTCGGTGGCTGCCGCCAACGGCTTTGACGACGGCGAGCACATTCCGCTTGATCTCGCCATCGAGAATTTGGCGCGCATCGTGGGCGCGACGACGCTGCCGGTCACGGTCGACATGGAGAGCGGCTACGGGAAAACCGCTGCCGAGGTGGGCCAGTCGATTGGACGCACGATCGAGGCCGGCGCCATCGGATGCAACCTCGAGGACAGCTTCCCGGAGAGCGGCAAACTGCGCGAGGCCAGCGAGCAGACGCAGCGTATCCGCCAGGTTCGGCTGGTGGCGCACGCGGCTGGGATTGCCTACTTCATCAATGCGCGCACCGACGTGTTCTTTCAGAAGCCGCCGCCACAGCATGATGAGTCGATGCTCAGGGAGGCAATTGAGCGCGCGCGTACCTATGCCGACGCCGGTGCTGATGGCATCTTTGCGCCCGGCCTCATCGATACGGCGTTGATTACGCGTCTGGCCGCCGCCTCACCCCTGCCGCTCAACATCCTGGTCGAGGAGAACTCACCCAGCATCGAGGTGCTCGCGCAGGCCGGTGTCGCACGCGTGAGCCACGGGCCAGGGCCGTACCTGGAAGTGATGAAAATGCTCGAGCAGCGTGCCCGCGCTGTCATGGGCGGACGCGCGGGGTAATGGGACCGCAGGCTGCCCGCCTGAAGCACACCCGATCTAAGCCGCTGGCATTTTCAGCTCTGATTGCACCAGATTCTGCCACTCAGAATACGCATCAGCACCGCGCACCACCGAGGTCTGCGCCAAGGCAGAGTTGACGAAGTCGCGAAAGTCTTTGCCGAATTGACCGGCGCAGACTCTCCACGCGGCGCGCATCCCCGCGGACCCCATATAGAAATGCACGCCCGTGACGTAGCTGTCGAAGGCGCGCTGATCAAGCTGCCCGGCCTTGTGCTGCAGGAACGAGTCTTCACCGCTGAGAAACAAGGCACGACAGATCATCATCCATTGTGTGAATTCCTCGCGCGTGAGGCCTGCGTCTCCCGCCGCGCCTTTGCGAAAGACCCGTGCCAGCTCCGGGTCGGCCAGAGCCAGGGCGCCGTGCGCTGCACGATCTGCGCGCCCCTGTTGCATGATCGCGCGCTGACTGCGTTCGGCGGCGCGTACCTGCAAGCCGAGGTAAATCAGGGTGCCTATCACCGCGACCGATGCAACCGACTGACTGAGGTAAAAGATCTGCTCAAGGGACATGGTTTGCTCTCCATTCAGGGCAAGCCGCGAATGCGGTGAGCCTTCGAACATGGCCAGAGCATAGCGGCTTTGGGAATGAAGCTAACTCCTGAAGTCATCCAACGACCCGCAACCAAACCTTCGCGGGCGACTAGAATGCGCGCAGCAGCATTCCAGGACCTCAAGGATATTCGCCAACCCATGCGCGACCTCATCCTGGCCGTCGACCAGGGAACGCAAAGCGTTCGGGCGATGATTTTCGATTTGCACGGCCAACTGGTTGCGAAGTCCCAGATCCACATCCAGCCCTACTATTCGCGCCAACCGGGCTGGGCCGAACAGGATTGCGAGTATTTCTGGACCCGGCTGTGCGAGGCCTGCCGAGATCTATGGCTGGCGCGGCCGGAGCTCAAGGCGCGCGTCGCCGCCATGTCCCTGACCACCCAACGCAGTGTCACCGTGTGCCTGGATGAAGAACAACGACCGCTGCGTCCGGCCATCAGCTGGCTGGACCAGCGGCGAACCCGCCGCTATCCGGCCTTACCGATCTGGCTGGCAGCGGGCTTGCGTGTCATCGGCATGAGAACGGCGGTTCATTTCTTCCAATCCGAGGCCGAGTGCAACTGGCTGGCGGCCAATGAGGCTGATCTGTGGCGGCAAACCCGTCATTTCCTGTTTCTTTCGGGTTATCTCACATTTCGCCTCACCGGCAGGGTGTGCGATGCCGTGGCGGCGCAAGTCGGTTACGTACCCTTCGACAGCAAGCGGCAGCAATGGGCTGATGCGTCCGATTTCAGATGGAAGATGTTCGGCGTTAAGCGCGATCTGCTCCCCGAGCTGGTACCGGCGGGCCACTCCATGGGCCAGATCTCGGCGGTTGCGGCCGAGCAAACCGGAATTCCTGCCGGGCTCGAGCTGTATGCAGCGGGCGCCGACAAAGCCTGCGAGGTGCTCGGCTCGGGAGCCTGGACGAGCGAAACCGCAAGCGTAAGTTACGGCACCACCGCAACCATCAACACCTGCAACGACCGGTATGTCGAACCGATCCGGTTTGTGCCGCCGTTTCCTGCGGCCGTACCGAATCGCTACAACAGCGAGATCATGGTTCAGCGTGGCTACTGGATGGTCAATTGGTTCAAGGAGCAGTTCGCCTCGGCAGAGGTCCTGGAGGCGCAGCGCCTGGGCGTGGCGCCGGAAGTTCTCTTCGATCGAATGCTGCAGGAAACGCCGGCCGGCAATCTCGGGCTCATGCTGCAGCCATTCTGGAATCCCGGGGTGCGCAATCCCGGCCCCGAAGCCAAGGGCGCGATGATCGGATTCGGGGATGTGCACACGCGCATGCACATGTACCGCGCCATCATCGAAGGCATCGCCTACGCGCTGCGCGAAGGGGCGGGCCGCCTGGAGCGGCGCAACGGGGTCAAAATCCGCAGCCTGAAGGTCTGTGGCGGGGGCTCGCAGAGCGACCACGTCATGCAGATAACGGCAGATGTCTTCGGCCTGCCGGCCGAACGGCCACATACCCATGAGACGTCCGGCCTGGGCGCCGCCATCAACGCCGCGGTGGGCGCCGGCTTTTACCCCGACCATGCCGCAGCCCAGGCGCGCATGACGCATCCGGGACGACGCTTCGAGCCGAATCCCGCGCATCGCCGGCTCTACGATCGCTTGTATCGCGAGGCCTATCGGAAGATGTACCGGCGCCTGGCGCCGCTGTACCGCAGCATCCGGCACATCACCGGATATCCGCGACTGGATTGACGCACAACCGGCAAAATGAGAGGGGAGCGCGACACGCGTCACATATATAAATGCGCTGGTTGCGAAAACCGGCATCAAAATCCAATCACGCCGCTCGACGCGCTAGCGTGTGCGCAATGGAGCAAAGGAAATGTCAGACGCTTTCTTCCAGAAACTGTTCGGCGATTCGGAGCCGACCCACATCGGCAGCGGCTGGATCAGCGGCGTGTCATCCGTCTTCTTCGGAATGCTCGGCCTGGGTGGGGTTCTTTGCCTGCATTTCCCCGCGCTTCTGACGCTTCCGGATGCCCGTGCCCACTATCCGATAACGATCATTCGACTCCTGATTCAGGGCGTGATCGTAACTGCCCTGGTGCTCGGCGCGATCTCCGCGTTCTTGCGACAGCGCAAGGTCCTGGCGCTGACCGGCGTCGCCCTCGGACTGGCGGCGGCGCTACTCGGCGGCGGCAGCACTCCGCTACCTGAGGAAGTCAGATCGAGCGTCGGTCTGGGCTTCGACTGGTTTCTGCTGGATCTGTTTGTGATGACCATAGTCTTTGTTCCGGTGGAGCGGTTTTGGCCGCTGCATGCCGGGCAGGGGACGTTCCGGCCTGAGTGGACCACCGACGCTTTTTATTTCGTGGCCACGCATCTGCCGGCGCAACTCATTACCTTCGTGATGGTGCTGCCCGCCACCACCCTCTTTAAGTGGCTGGCAATCCCAACACTCGCGCAGACCGTGGGGAGCCTGCCTTTCATCGTCCAGCTGCCGCTCGCTATAGTAGTGGCGGACCTGGCGCAATACGCCACGCACCGGGCGTTCCATAAGATTCCATTCCTCTGGCGCTTTCACGCCATTCATCATTCCATCCAGACGATGGACTGGATCGCCGGCTCGCGCTCCCACTTTGTCGATATCCTCATCACACGCGGCTTGATCCTCGTGCCGATGACCTTTTGCGGGTTCTCGCAGAACGCGATGGCCGGGTACCTGGTTTTTGTGTCTTTTCACGCTACGTTCTGCCACACGGACTTTCGTCCTCGACCGGTGTGGCTGGAGCCTTACTTCGTGACGGTGCGCTACCACCATTGGCATCACGCGGCGCACCCCGAGGCGGCCGACGTCAACTTCGCCATCCATTGGCCCTTCATCGATCGGCTGTTCGGGACGTACTATCTTCCGAAAGATGCCTGGCCGCAGCGCTACGGCCTGATCGGGAGTTCAGTCCCCGCGGGTTTCTTTGCCCAGTTCGTCGCCCCATTCGCGCGCAGGTAAGCTCACCCGTCACGTCAGAGGCTGACCTGCGCCAGGGCCAGATCGGCTGGCCGGTCCGTTCCCGTCCTGGAAGGCTTGACGAGCCCCAGGGCGCTCATGACCCGCACGGTGCTGTACCCGAAATCGAATTCGGCGGGACCGTGAGTGGTCCGCAGCAGATGCGAATAGTGGTGGTGGTTGTTCTGCCAACAGGCGCTGAAGGTCGCCATCACCGGCAGCCAGTCGCCGATGTTCATCGCGTTGTCGCCCGCATCGTCATAACGGCGCGTGCCAAAGCGACGGTCGTGGGTCCAGTAGTTCTGAACCATATTCACCCACAGCGCGAAAATCCGCACGCCGAGCCAGACTCCCACGGCGAATTTCCAATCCCCCACGAGCCACCACAAAAGGCCGCAGCTTAGAACCGGAGAGATGAGCATAAACAGCGGATGCGAGACCAGACGGAACGGCCAGGTTTTCAGGAGGGCGTCGGTCGCCAGGTTCGCCGTGCTGGGGTAGGGGAAAAGGCACAGGTACAGCGTTTTCCAAAAGCCGTCAGCGTCCAGCTTGTTGGGATCGCCGGCGTGGTCGGCGAACTTATGGTGCAGCCGGTGGCGATTGACCCAGCTCACGGGATCGACGTACACGCCCACCGTGTTGTTGAGGAGAGTTACCGCCTTGATGAACCACGGCTGGTAGTCCAGGGCTCTATGCGCGATCCCCAAATGGATCATGTCGGAAAGATAGAGTCCGCCAAGGAACCAGGAGATCAACAAGTAGGCGAATCCGACCGCCATACCCCACCATGGCCCGAGCCAGGGCGGCGCCAGCAGCGCGGCTATCAAGGTCTGGAGCGCCAGCGCGGCAAACCCGAGCAGGTTGTATATTTTCATAAATTGGAAAATCGTCCGCGCGCGCCGCCAGATTCCGCAGCCGAAACGCCATGGTTCACAGTTTGCGGGAATTACTGCCCTTATCAAGCATCCGGGTGCAACCCGCACCGGGAAGCAAAGCCGCTGCTACACTCACCGCCATGCCGATCTCGCCGGCGCGCATTGTGGCTTATGTGTTAGTAGGCATTTTCTGCGCGGCTGGCCCGGTCATGCTCCTCGTTGCCGCCGGCACCGGCATTGAGCGCGCCCTCTTCATTCGATCCAGCTCCGCTGCCGAGGGCATCGTCGTCGCGCTTGGTAGCGTCCCCGGTTCGACCAAAAAATCATTGGCGCCCATCTTCCGCTTCACCGCGCAGAACGGCATGAGCTTCACCGTCAGCTCCAACATTTACGAACGCCCGTCTACGTGGCAGTTAGGCGCGAACGTGCGGGTTCTTTACCAGCAGGACCACCCGGACAACGCCCACATCGACTCTTTCTGGCAACTGTGGATGCCACAATTCGTATTAGGGATTGTGGGCGGAGGCTTTTCAGTCATACCCCTTCTTATATTGCTTGGCCGCCGTCGCTCGGCCCTGTGATCCTGCGCTGCTGAGCCGGCGTTTCTACGAGTCGATCATGCGACTGCCATTGCGACGGTGTCGTTTTCCAGCAAGCGACGGAATTGCTCAGCCGGCACAGGCCGGCAGAAATAGTACCCCTGACCCTGCGGACAGCCGTGCTCCTGCAGGATTTCAAGTTGTTCTCGCGTTTCCACCCCTTCGGCCACCACCCGCATATGCAGGCTCTTTCCCATCCCGATCACGGCAGTGACAATGCCGGCATCATCCTCATCCACCGCGAGGTCGCGCACGAAAGACTGATCGATCTTCAGGGCGTCGATTGGAAAGCGCTTCAATTGGCTCAAGTTTGAATAGCCGGTACCAAAGTCATCCAGTGCCAGCAGCACGCCGATATCTTTCAGTTCTTTGAGCACGTCAGCGACGGATCGCGAGTCCTCTATCAGCACCGTCTCGGTGAGCTCGAGTTCCAGATAACGTGCCTCCAGCCCCGTTTCTTTTAGAGTTGCCCGTACGCCGGCGACGAAACCCGGGGCGCGCAACTCCACGGCGGAGACATTTATCGCGACGCACAGCGGCGGCAGTCCCGCAAGCTGCCAGGCGCGCGCCTGGCGGCAGGCTTCGCGCAGCACCCACCGGCCGATCGGTACGATGAGACCGCACTCCTCCGCAATCGAGATGAATTGACCCGGGGGGACGAGCCCGCGCTGCGGGTGGCGCCAGCGTATGAGCGCCTCGGCGCCGATGATTCCGCCGGTCGCCAGATTAAACTTCGGCTGGTAATGCAGTACCAACTCCTGCCGCTCGATCGCATAATGCAAACTGTCCTCGAGCGATTGCCGCTCGATCGCGCGGGCGTTCATCTCCGGCTTGAAGAACTGATAACTGTCGTGCCTGGTTTGCTTGGCGTGGTACATCGCCTGATCCGCCTTCTTCATCAAGGTCTCTACATCCGTCCCGTCTTCGGGATAGGTGACAATGCCGATGCTGGCGGTGATATGCAGCTCATGCCCGTCGATGAGGTGGGGCTTACGCAGTGCCTCGAGTATCTTGGCCGCCGCGATGGCTGCGTCCTCTGCGCGTCTCACCTCCCAGAGCAGCACCACGAATTCATCGCCCCCCTGGCGGCCTACGGTGTCCGAGCCACGCACGCACGAAAGTAGTCGCCGCGCCACGGATTGCAGCAATCGATCGCCCACGACGTGGCCCAGTGAATCGTTAATGTGCTTGAAACGATCAAGATCCAGAAACAGCACCGACAGTTCGCGCTGGTGGCGCCTGGAGAGGATTATTGCTTCCCGCAGTCGGTCGTGCAGCAGCACCCGATTGGGTAAATCGGTGAGGCTGTCGTGTTGCGCCAGATGAGTCATCCTGCTCGTCATCGCCCGCGCCACGCTGACATCGTGAAACACCATGACAGAACCGGTCACAGCCCCGCGACGATCGTGGATAGGAGCGGTGGAATCTTCGATAGCGGCCTCGACGCCGTCGCGTCGAATCAGCACGCAGTTTGGCGGCAGCGCTACAACCTTGTCGTCTCTCATCGTCAGCGCAGTGGGGTTTTGCATGACCTGGCGCGTTGTGCCATCGATGATCTGCAAGACGTCCTCAAGCGGATGACCTGCCGCTTCGTGCTGCGACCAACCTGTCAGGTCTTCAGCGACTACATTGAGATAGGTGACCCGACCGGATACGTCAGTGCTCACTACTGCGTCCCCGATCGAGTTGAGCGTGACCTGGGCGCGCTCGCGTTCCTCAAACAGCGCTTCGGCAAATGCGGCCCGCTCGATCATGGTGCCGAGGGTCTTGGGCAATAGGTAAGCGTCGAGGCGATCCTTAAACAGGTAGTCCTGTGCTCCACACTGCACCGCCAGCCTGGCGGTTTTCTCGTGCTGCGGATCAATCAACAGCAGGATCGGAATGTTGCGCGCCGCGCGAAACAGGCGGTCGAATGTCGCTATGCCTTGACTGTCAGGCAGATAGAGGTCGAGCAATATCGCCTCCATGCCGTCCAGTCTTTTCAGGCCTTCAGAGCAGCGCCTGGCCCATTCAACGTGGAAGGGCTGATCGCTGCAGCAACTCAGCGCGCCGACAATGGTCTTGGCAGCGGCTGCATCGCTCTGGATGAGAAGTACCCGTTGCGACATCGATTCGGCTTCCCATGCGTCATAACCCAACTTGCCATAAGTGGAGCACGCTGCAGCGCAACGCTACGTTCGGTAGCGCACTTATAAGTCCCCAGCGCCTGCACGGGACTGCATTTTTGAGCGGTCCGTCACACTCGTGAACCGAGCCTGCGCTCGATGAGTGTTGCACTTGCATGCGGCACTCCTTGGCCGCGCCAAGCGTGTTGGCCATATGTAACATCAAGGGCTTTAGTGCTCGGTCCGATCGGGAAGCAGCCGGTCCGACTCCTTCTTTACGACCGCGTAACACTCACAGGTTCTGGCTTCGATGCCGAAGCGATCCAGTACCACGATATGGCCGCGGGTGTAATGGATCAAACCCGCCTCCTGCAGCTTGCCGGCGGCGTCGTTGACGCCTTCGCGACGCACACCGAGCATGTTGGCGATCAAGTCTTGCGTCATGGCCAACTCGCTCGAGGGCAGGCGGTCCAGGCTCAGAAGCAACCAGCGGCATAGCTGCTGGTCCAGCGTGTGATGTCGATTGCAAACAACGGTCTGCGCCATCTGGGTCAGTAATGCCTGCGTGTAGCGCAACAGCAGATGCTGCATGGCCCCAGCGCGAGTGAATTCCGACTTCAATATCGCCGCTCTCAGGCAATAGGCGTGGCCAGCGCTTTGCACCACCGCCCGGCTGGGCGTGGATTCACCTCCCATGAAGAGAGAAACGCCGACGACACCGTCGTTGCCGACGACAGCAACTTCGGCTGACGCGCCGTCCGCCATGACATTCAGCAACGAGACGATCGAATCGATCGGGAAGTAGACGTGGCGCAGCGCGATGCCGGATTCATAGAGCGCCTCGCCCAAGGACAAAGAGACGAGTCTCAGGTGGGGCGTCAGTCGCTCGAAATCACCATTCGGTAGCGCGCCGAGCAGGTGGTTACGCGCGGGAGTCACACTGGGAAGGAGTTGCAACGATCTGCCCTCCAGCCAAACGCGCCATGGGGCGCCGCCTGCGCTGGGCGTCAATCGTGCAGCCCAGGATTCAGGCTATGCCGATTTTACCACGTCGGGCGGCCCGACAGAATGTGTCGCGAAAAACTCGCAGTTCCTGCTCGCCGGCTATTCCCACTCGATCGTCGCCGGCGGCTTTCCGGAGATGTCATACACCACGCGCGAGATGCCGCTGACCTCATTCACGATGCGTCGCGACACATGGTCGAGAAACTCGTACGGCAGGCGCGCCCAGTGCGCGGTCATGAAGTCCACGGTCTCCACCGCGCGCAGTGCGATCACGAAATCATAACGGCGTCCGTCGCCCATGACACCGACCGAGCGCACCGGCAGAAACACGGCGAATGCCTGGGAGGTGCGGTCGTACAGATCGTGCTGGCGCAGTTCATCGATGTAGATGGCATCCGCGCGCCGCAGCAGATCAGCGTATTCCTTGCGGACTTCACCGAGGATGCGCACGCCGAGTCCGGGTCCCGGGAAGGGGTGGCGGTAGACCATTTCGCGCGGCAGGCCGAGTTCGATACCGAGGCGCCGCACCTCGTCCTTGAATAGCTCGCGCAGCGGCTCCACGAGCTGCAGCTGCATTTCTTGCGGCAAACCGCCCACGTTGTGGTGCGATTTGATGACGTGCGCCTTACCGGTGCGGGCGCCCGCGGATTCGATCACGTCCGGATAGATCGTGCCCTGGGCGAGGAACTGCACGCCGGTGAGCTGGTGCGCTTGCTCGTCGAACACGTCGATGAACATGCGGCCGATGATCTTGCGCTTGGCTTCCGGGTCCGTGACTCCGGCCAGCGCGCCAAGGAAGCGCGCCTCCGCATCGACGCGGATGACGCGTACGCCCAGGTGCTGCCCGAAGGTGCTCATGACCTGGTCGCCTTCGCCAAGACGCAGGAGGCCATGATCCACGAACACGCACACCAGCTGATCGCCGATGGCGCGGTGCAGGAGGGCGGCGACCACGGAGGAATCCACGCCGCCCGACAGCCCCAGTAGCACCTTGCCCTTGCCGACCTGGGCACGCACGCGGGCGATGCCGTCCTCGATGATGTTGCCGATGCTCCACAAGGCATCGCTGCCGCAGATCTCGCGCACAAAACGCTCCAGCAGCCGCGCTCCCTGGGTGGTGTGCGTCACCTCGGGGTGGAACTGCACGCCGTAGAAGCGGCGGCGCTCATCGCTCATGGCCGCGAAGGGAATGGTGCTGGTGGCGGCGCTGATCACGAACCCGGGAGGCAGGGTGTCGACGCGGTCGCCGTGGCTCATCCACACATCGAGCAGCGCACATCCTGCGGGGTTGCGACGATCCTGCAGATCATCCAGCAGGCGTGACGTACCGGTTACCGTGACTTCCGCGTAGCCGAATTCACGTTCGGTGGACGGCGCGACCCGCCCACCCAGCTGCTGCGCCATGGTCTGCATGCCATAGCAGATCCCAAGCACGGGCACGCCGAGTTCATACACGGCAGCCGGCGCCCGCGGCGGGTCCTTGTCGGTTACCGACTCAGGCCCGCCCGAGAGGATAACGCCGCGCGGCTGGTAGGCGCGCACCTGCGCGTCCGTGATGTCCCAGGGCAGGATTTCGCAGTAGACGCCGAGCTCGCGCACGCGCCTGGCGATGAGCTGGGTGTATTGCGCACCGAAGTCGAGGATCAGGATGCGATGCGCGTGGATGTCAGGAGGCGCGGCCGCCCCGGGTTGCGAAGCGGCGGCAGGTCGGGGAACACTCGCCATGACTTTAGGGGGCTTCTAGGACACCCGGTAGTTGGGTGCCTCCTTGGTGATGCTGACGTCGTGCACGTGGCTCTCGCGGATACCGGCCGTGGTGATGCGCACGAAGACGGGCCGCGTGCGCATGTCGGTGATGCTGCGGCTGCCGGTGTAGCCCATCGCCGCGCGCAGGCCGCCGGAGAGCTGATGCAGGATGTTGACGACGCTGCCCTTGTAGGGCACGCGACCCTCCACACCCTCGGGCACGAGCTTCTCGAGCTCGCTCGCCGCGTCCTGGAAATACCGATCGGCCGATCCGTGCCGCTCGCCCATCGCGCCGAGGGAGCCCATGCCGCGGTACGACTTGTAGGAGGCGCCCTGGTAAAGCTCGACCTCGCCCGGAGATTCCTCGGTGCCCGCAAACAGGCCGCCGATCATGACCGCGTGCGCCCCGGCCGCGATGGCCTTGGCGAGATCCCCGGAAAAGCGGATGCCACCGTCGGAAATCACGGCCACCTCGGTGTCGCGCAGGGCGTGCGCAATGTTGGCAACGGCGGAGATCTGCGGCACGCCCACGCCGGCCACGATGCGCGTGGTACAGATCGAGCCCGGCCCGATCCCGACCTTCACCGCGTCCGCCCCGGCATCCACCAGCGCAAGTGCGGCCTCGGAAGTGGCGATGTTGCCGGCGATCACCTGGCAGTCGGTCCACTTCGCCTTGATGCGCCTCACGGTGTCGAGCACGCCCTTGGAGTGCCCGTGGGCGGTGTCGACCACCACCAGATCCACGCCCGCTGCGCGTAGCGCGGCGACCCGATCCATGGTGTCGGGCGTCGTACCGACGGCGGCACCGACGCGCAGCCGGCCGGTGTCGTCCTTCGCGGCGCGCGGGAATTCCGTGGCCTTCTGGAAATCCTTCACGGTGATCATGCCGGCGAGCTCGTGCGCGGCGTTAACCACCAGCAGTTTTTCAATGCGGTGCTTGTGCAGGAGCGCCAGCACCTGTTCCTTGGGCGCATCTTCACGCACGGTGACCAGGCGCTCCTGCGGCGTCATGACCGAGGACACCGGGGCGTCGAGCTTCTCCTCGAAGCGCAGGTCGCGGTGCGTCACGATGCCGACCGCTTTCTTGCCGACCACCACCGGCACGCCGGAAATACCGCGCGAGCGGGTGAGATCCAGCACCTCGCGGATGGTCATGGTGGGGGCGACCGTGATCGGGTCCTTGATGACGCCGCTCTCGAACTTCTTCACCCGGCCGACCTCGCGCGCCTGCGCCTCGATGGTCATGCTCTTGTGAATGATGCCAATGCCGCCTTCCTGGGCGATGGTGATGGCGAGGCGCGCTTCGGTGACCGTGTCCATGGCCGCCGACAGCAGCGGCACATTCAAAAGGATCTTGCGGGTGACGCGGGTGGAGAGATCGACCTCGCGTGGCAGGATTTCCGAGTAGGCCGGAACCAGGAGGACGTCGTCGAAGGTGAGAGCTTCTTCGAGGATGCGCATGCGTAATTATAGGCGCTCAGGCCCGGCCGGTAAACCTCGTGCTAAGGTTCCTTATGCCCGTGAATCCTGAAGTTGGCGCCGTGAGCGCACCGGCACGGGACGTGTACAGCGTCTCGCGCCTGAACCGCGAGGTGCGGATGCTGCTCGATCGGGGCCTCGGGGTCGTGTGGATCGAGGGGGAGCTGTCGAATTTCTCCCAGCCGGCCTCCGGCCACTGGTATTTCTCGCTCAAGGACCGCGATGCGCAGCTGCGCTGCGCCATGTTCCGGATGAAGAATGCGCTCGTGGGCTTTACCCCGCGCCCGGGCACCCAGGTTCTGGTGCGCGGCCGGGTCAGCGTCTACGAGGCCCGCGGCGAGTACCAGCTCATCGCCGACCATCTGGAGGAGGCCGGCGTTGGCGCACTCAAGCGGGAATTTGAGCGCCTCAAGACCAGGCTCGCTGCTGAAGGCTTGTTTGCGCTCGAGCGCAAGCGGGCCTTGCCGCGTTTCCCGCGCCGCATCGGCGTCATAACCTCGCCTTCCGGGGCTGCGCTGCACGACATCCTGCACGTCCTCGCGCGCCGTTATCCGCCGGCGGCGGTGCTGATCTATCCGACGCTGGTGCAGGGCGCACATGCAGCTCCCGCACTGGTCGCGGCGCTGACGGCCGCCTCGGCGCGCGCCGAGTGCGATGTGCTGATTCTCGCGCGCGGCGGGGGCTCGCTCGAGGACCTGTGGGCGTTCAACGACGAGCGTGTCGCGCGCGCCATCCACGCCAGCGCGGTGCCGGTGGTGGTGGGCGTGGGGCACGAGGTGGATTTCACCATTGCGGACTTTGTCGCCGACCTGCGCGCGCCGACCCCCTCGGGAGCCGCGGAACTCGTGGCCCCTGACGGGGCTGCCTGGCTTCACAGCGTGACGCGCACGGCGCAACGCC
Organism: uncultured Gammaproteobacteria bacterium; assembly: GCA_963793895.1. Taxonomy (GTDB): domain Bacteria; phylum Pseudomonadota; class Gammaproteobacteria; order Steroidobacterales; family Steroidobacteraceae; genus 13-2-20CM-66-19. The sequence continues at coordinate 861,424 of CAWCBV010000002.1, read as the reverse complement.
TGCACGGTGCCATGCGCCGCGAACTGCAGGTGAGCGCGGCGCGCTTTGCTGCTGCCGCCCACCGTCTGCAGCTTGCGCATCCGGGTGTGCGTCTGCAGCAGCAGATGCAGCGACTTGATGACATGACGCAGCGCCTGGCCGGGGCGGTGCGCGCCAGCCTGCAGCGCGAGCGCCTGCGCCTCATGGACGCCCGGGGCCGCCTGCTGCGCCGTTCGCCGCAGCACCGGGTGCAGGAATTTCTCGCGCGCGAACGCAGCGCCGCGGCGCGCCTGACCCAGGCGTTGCAGGCCTACCTGGCGCGGGCCAGCCATCGACTCGCGCTCGCACAGCGTGGGCTGCACGCGGTCAGTCCGCTCGCTACGCTGACGCGCGGCTTTGCAATCGTGACACGCGCCGATGGCAGCCTGGTGACGGATGCCGCTGCCTTGAGCGTCGATGACGAAATCCAGGCACGCCTCGCCCGCGGCAGCGTCGCCGCGCGCGTGACGGGAAGGAAACCATGAAGAGCTGGATCCTGGCGGCGGCGCTCATGGCTGGGGCTGCCTCGGGCCTGGCGGCGGGCGCCGAGCCCGGGGCGGCTGTGGCGGGCGCCAGCGCCGACTTGCCGCAACAGGAACTGGCTCCGGGCGGCGTGGCACTGGTGAAGCTCGACACCGCCGAGGCCACTGCGCCCATCGTGACCTTCGATGAGCGGCGCGTCATGGTGCTGCGCGCGGACGGCGGGTGGCTCGCGGTGGTCGGGATCCCGCTGTCGCAGATCCCCGGTCACGCGGTGCTGGGGGTGACTCAGGGCTCGCAGCAGCTCGTGCGCGGCTTCGAGGTCGCCGATAAAGAGTATGTCGAGCAGCGCCTCAGCGTCGCGCCGCGGCAGGTGGATCTTTCCAGGAAGGATCTGGCGCGGGTCACCCGCGAGCAACCGCGCATCCGCAAAGCCGTCGCCAGCTGGTCCGACCCCGCGCCGCGCACGCTGCGCCTGCTGCAGCCGGTGCCGGGCATCCGCTCAAGTTCCTACGGGTCGCGACGTGTATTCAACAATCAGCCGCGCAATCCCCACAGCGGCATGGACATCGCTGCCGAGGCCGGCACGGCGGTGCACGCGGCAGCGGACGGACGCGTCGTGGATACGGGCAGCTACTTCTTTAACGGCAACACGGTGATCCTGGATCACGGCGCGGGTCTTACCACCATGTACTGCCACCTGAGCGCAATTGGCGTGCACGTGGGCCAGCGCGTCAAGGCGGGCGCGGTGATTGGCAAGGTTGGGGCGACCGGACGCGTGACCGGACCGCACCTGCACTTCGGCGTAGCGCTCAACGCGAACTTCGTCGATCCGGCGCTGTTTCTGCCGGCGCCCTGAGCATGGTCGAGCGGGATACAGCGAGCCGCGACGAGGCTTTCATGGGCCTCGCCCTGGAGCAGGCGCGGCTGGCGCGGACCGCGGGCGAAGTACCGGTCGGCGCCGTGCTGGTGCGTAGTGATGAGGTGATTGCAGTGGGCGCCAATCGTCCCATCGCGAGCCATGATCCGACCGCACATGCCGAAATCGAGGTGCTGCGCGCAGCCGGCAGCAGGCTGGCGAGCTATCGACTCACCGACACGACGCTCTACGTGACCCTTGAGCCGTGCGTCATGTGCGCGTCCGCCATCGTGCACGCGCGCGTGCGCCGCCTGGTGTTCGGCGCCTGGGATCCGCGCGCCGGCGGGGCGGGGAGTATCACCGACGTGTTTGCGTTACCCGGCCTGAATCACCGCGTGGACGTGTTCGGCGGAGTGCTGATGGATGACTGTGCGCAGCTGTTGCAGGAGTTCTTCGCGCAGCGCCGCGGCTGAAACACCGGACGTTCTTGGATCAGTGCGCGGTCCCGACGACGGCGGGCGGGTTTTCCTGCGGTGTCGCGGGCGCGGGCGCGGCCTCGCCGGGTTGCCACACGAGGAGCGTAAGAAAGCGCTGGATGCGATCCACGAATTGCACCGGCTCCCAGCCGCGCGCGTAACCGCGCTTGGCGTGTCCGTACCAGCGCTCCTGCGCCAAGAGCGGCAAGCGCGCGCGCACCTCGGTCCACGAATCCGGATCCTTCCCCTGCGCCTGGGTGATGATACGGGCGTCCTCGAGATGCCCGAAGCCCACGTTGTAGGCGGCCACCGTGAGCCAGGTGCGATCCGGCTCGGTGACGCGTTCCGGGATCATATTGCGCACCTGGGCCAGATAGCGTGCGCCGGCGTAGATACTCTGTTGCGGGCTGCTGCGGTCCTTGATGCCCATCGCCCGCGCGGTGTCGGCGGTGAGCATCATGACCCCGCGCGCGCCATCACCGGACTGCGCATGCGGGTCCCACTTGGATTCCTGGTAGCCGATCGCAGCCAGCAGCCGCCAGTCCACGCCGGTTTGCGCAGCGGCCTGCTCGAACCAGGCGTGATACAGCGGCAGCCGGGCGGTGACGTTCCCCTGGAATTCGCGCGACTCCTCGTAGGCGAATGAGCGGGTATCCCCGGAGGACTCCTGCAGCATGCCCGTCAGCCGCCCGGAGGTCCCGAGGACGCTGAAGAAAGAGTTGACCGCCGTCAGCAGCTGCGGCACGCCGCGGCGCACGATCCATTGCGCGGGACGCGATTGCGGCAGGGCAAAACCGACCAGCACATTCGGGTACAGGTGATGTGCAAAGGAAAACTCGCGCGCGTCACTGATCGCGTAGTCCGCCTGGCCCGAATCAACATCCTCCACCGGATCGGCCGAACTTGGCGCGGTCTGCACCCACGTGAGGTGCGGCGCGACCGTGCTCTTCAGGCGCTCGAGGACGCGCTCCTGCGGGCTGCCGGCACGCACCGCGAGGCGCGCGGATTCCAGCTGCAGCGTGTCGCGCGGCCGCACGCCATTGTGCGCATAGACGACCAGCTGCGGGATGAGCGTGTAGGGGGCGGCGGCCAGGCCGACGCGCTCCCAGTCCGGCGTACTGCTGAGCGAGGCGGCGGCGATGTCGGCGCGACCCGCGGCAAGTTCCGCCTGCATGGCAGCTTCGTTCGCCACCGGGTACATGTTCAGCTTGACGCCGATTTGTGCCGCGAACAGGCTCGCGAGCTCGTATTCGAGCCCTTCGGCGGACTGCGCTCCCAGGTAATAGCAGGTCGGCAGATTCAGGGTAACGACGCGCAGCTCACCGCGCTGGCGAATTTCATCGACCGCCGAGGCGTGAAACCTGCCGCAACCTGCGACCAACAACATGAACACGGCGGCCAGCGTGAATAGGCGCACAAACCCCTCGCCGCTTGGGCTTTCCGCTAGAATACCAGCCCCGCAAAAACGGCGGACCCGCGGAGAGGTACCGAAGCGGTCATAACGGCGCCGACTCGAAATCGGATGGTCGGGTAATTCCGGCACGTGGGTTCGAATCCCACCCTCTCCGCCACTCGGTCATACATAGCTGCATGCGAACGTAGCCTTGCCAAAGCGCGAATCTGCGCAGCGTGTCGGGCTGGAGGGTGGGAGAGACCGCAGTCCAGCGGTCGGTCCCGAGCGGAGCGAGGGATGAGCGGCCGTCCGGCCGCGAACAATCCCACCCTCTCCGCCATGTTCTCGCGCCGGCCGGGCTCACGCCGCCGGTTTTTTTAATGCCTCGCGGTAAGCGGCCGCAAACGCTTCCACGAACGTATGCGGCAGGTGATCCGCCGGCATTTCGATGAGATTGCGGTAGAAGGTCGTGAACAGCTCCCAGTACTGCGACTTGTCGGCCGAACGGGCCTTGCCGCGCCGCGCCGCGCGCTCGAAGCGCGCCTCCAGTTCCGCCGGATCCAGGCGGTCGAGGAATTCAACAAACGCCGCGCGCGTCGCGTGCGTGGCGGCGCCTTCGTGAGTCCTGGCTTCCGCGACTACCTCGCGCAGCCATTGCACCGAGTCGAGGCTGCGGTTTTCGTGCCGTTCCAGAAGCTGCACCAGCAGGTCTTCGACCATGGTGTTGGCGAGCGAGGGACGCGGATCGTCCTCATCGGGCGGCTGCATTTCGATGCGGTAACGATTGCGCGTGTCGGCGCGCGTGCGATCCAGTTCCCTGAAGCCAACCAGCGCCTCGCGGAACAGGCGCCCCGCAAGATGCAGGAGCCGCCCCTGCGCCTCGGCCGGCAAGCGCTCGGTGTCGACGCCTGCGCCGCGACAGAACGCGTCGAGCCCGGAGTGCACGTCGCCGAGCGACATGGCGCCCGCAGCGCTTTTTGGCTCGCGGCCGACGGCTTCGGCGAGCCGCGCCATGCGCTCACCGAGAAAGCGGCTGTCGAGGCCGTTGGCCGCCGCGGGTTGCGGCCGCGCCGGCGCTGCCTCCAGCGGCGCCCGCATGGGGACGTATTCGATCGCCTGGCCGTAGGCGTTCACGGGGAGAACCGGGCCGGTGTCGCTCGCCGGGACAATCAGTTGCTGCAGGTCGAGCGGCGCACCGATGTCCTGCTCGGGCGCGCGGCCGAAGGTGCGCAGGGCGTGAATGCTGGTTGGTACCGCGGCGGGGCCTTCCGGCTGCGTCTGCTGCGCCTCGACCGCGGCCACGATCTGGTACTCGCCCATGCGGATGACATCACCATGGGTGACGCGATGGCCGCTCGAGCCGCGCTTTGCCAGCGGCTCCATTTCGTCGTTGACGTAGACGCCGTTGGTGCTGACGTCCTGGAGGTAGAAATGGCCCTCGCGAAACTGCACCCGCGCATGGTGCGCGGAGACGTAGCGCAGCGGATCCGGCAGCACCCAGTCATTGTCGGCGGAACGGCCGATAGTGCCGCCTTCCACCGTAAACGTGGCGCTGGCGCGGTCAGCAAGCGAGCGCCGCTGATCACTGACGATGCGCAGGCGAAGGGCCATGGTTCCCCGAGTCAATACAATTCCGTCCGTATCCGCACTTCGCGCCGTTTCGCACGGGCACAAGCGTCCGCAGGCAGCGCCCGGACATATACTGTCGGGATCAAAGTAGCAGGCACCCCCCGCCGAGCCATGGCAACCAGTCACATTTTTCGCATTATGTTCGTGAATCAGGGCAAGGTTTACGAGGTCTACGCCCGCAAGGTGAGCCATGGCGAGCTGTTCGGATTCATCGAGATCGAGGAGCTCGTGTTCGGCGAGCGCACCTCGGTAGTGCTCGATCCGACCGAGGAGCGAATCAAGGGTGAATTTGCCGGGGTCAAGCGCACTTTCCTGCCCCTGCACTCGGTGCTGCGCGTGGACGAAGTGAAGAAACAAGGCGTCAGCAAGATCAGCGTGCTGGAAGGCGGGTCCAGCGTGGCGCAGTTTCCGCTGCCCGTGTACGGCGTGCCTCCGGGCGAGAAGAAGTAAGCCGCGCATGCTGGAGATTCCCGGGCCGCCGGCGCTGTCCGCCTTCCGCATCACCAAGCTCCTGAAACGTGTGCAGGGGCTCGAGCCCACGGTCGCCTCCCTGAGCGCGCGCTTCGTGCATTTCGCCGAGCTGGCGCGGCCGCTGGCAGCGCCGGAGCAGGAGGTTCTCGCGCGCCTCCTCACCTACGGACCGAGCGCCGCAGCGGGCACGGACGAGGATGAGCAAGGGGAGCGCCTCCTCATCGTGCCGCGCGCCGGCACCATCTCTGCCTGGTCGAGCAAGGCCACGGACATCGTGCAGGTGTGCGGCCTGCGCAACGTGCGGCGGGTCGAGCGCGGCATTGCCTACCGCGTGCGTGCAGCGCGCGCACTGCAGCGCGGCCAGCTGCTCAAACTCGCGCCGGCGTTCTTTGATCGCATGACCGAAATGCCGTTGTTGGATTCTGGCGCAGCCGCGGCTTTGTTCGAGCACGCGCCGCCGCGCGAACTTGCACGCGTGAGCTTAGGCGCAGGCCGCGCCGCTCTCGAGCAGGCGAACCGCGACCTGGGGATGGCGCTGTCGGGCGATGAAATCGACTACCTGCTGGCGGCGTTTCGCCGCCTGGGCCGCGATCCAACCGACGTCGAGCTCATGATGTTCGCGCAGGCGAATTCCGAGCACTGCCGCCACAAGATATTCAATGCCAGCTGGATCATCGACGGCGAGCCGCGCGCGGAATCACTGTTCGCGATGATCCGGCACACGCACGCGGTCAGCCCCCGGGGCGTGCTATCGGCGTACCGGGACAATGCCGCGGTGATCGAGGGCACGCACGGGCTGCGCTACTTCCCGGATCCGGCGACCGGCATCTATCGGGGGAGTGCCGAGCCGATCGACATTCTCATGAAGGTCGAGACGCACAATCACCCGACCGCCGTTTCGCCGTTCCCAGGAGCGGCCACGGGCTCCGGCGGCGAGATCCGCGACGAAGGCGCCACCGGCCGCGGCGCGAAACCCAAGGCTGGACTCACCGGTTTCTCGGTGTCGAACCTGCGTATCCCGGGCTACATACGGCCCTGGGAAGGCGAGACTTCAGCTCCCGCGCGCATTGCCTCGCCACTGGACATCATGATCGAGGGACCGATCGGCGCCGCCGCCTTCAACAACGAGTTCGGCCGGCCCGCGGTGTGCGGCTACTTCCGCACCTTCGAGCAGCGGCTCGCCGCCGATCCGCCGGGACGTATCCGCGGCTACCACAAGCCGATCATGATCGCGGGCGGCCTTGGCAACGTGCGCCGCGGGCACGTGGAGAAGGCCGAGGTGCCGGTGGGGGCGCAGCTCATCGTTCTCGGTGGACCTGCGATGCTCATCGGACTGGGTGGCGGGGCTGCCTCCTCGGTCGGCAGCGGCAGCTCGAGCGCGGAGCTGGATTTCGCATCGGTGCAGCGCGGCAACCCGGAGATCCAGCGCCGCGCGCAGGAAGTGATTGATCGCTGCTGGGCGCTCGGGGATCGCAATCCGATCGTGCTGATCCACGATGTGGGAGCGGGCGGGCTCTCCAATGCGGTTCCGGAGGCGGTTGCACACAGTGAGCGCGGCGCACGGATCGACCTGCGCGCCATCCCCAGCGCCGAGTCCGGCATGTCGCCGCTCGAGCTGTGGTGCAACGAAGCCCAGGAGCGCTACGTCGTCGTGATCGCGCCTGCGGCGCGCAAGGAGTTTACGGCCATCGCCGCGCGCGAGCGCTGCCCGTTCGCCGTGATCGGCGAAATCAACGACAGCGGCCAGCTCGTCGTCCGGGATCCGCGTTCCCCGCAGCCGCCGGTGGACATGCCGATGGAGGTGCTGTTCGGTAAGCCGCCGCGCATGCGGCGCGATGTCCGCAGCCTGCGCGTGCCGCGCACGCGCTTCGACATCGCAGGCATTGACCTGCGCGAGGCTGCCTACCGTGTGCTGCGCCTGCCCGCGGTCGCTGACAAGACCTTCCTCATCACCATCGGTGATCGCACGGTGGGCGGTCTGATCAGCCGCGACCAGATGGTCGGGCCCTGGCAGGTGCCGGTGAGCGATGTCGCGGTCACACTCGCCGATTACCACGGCGTTGCGGGAGAGGCCATGGCCATGGGCGAACGCACGCCGGCGGCGCTGCTCGATGCGCCGGCTTCCGGGCGCCTGGCGGTCGCCGAGGCAATCACCAACATCCTGGCGGCCGACATCGGCTCGCTTTCGCAGATCCGCCTGTCGGCCAACTGGATGGCCGCCTGCGGTGAGCCGGGCGAGGATGCGGCGCTTTACGAGACGGTGCGCGCGATCGGCTGGGAGCTGTGTCCGCAGCTTGGTATTGCGATCCCTGTGGGCAAGGACTCCTTGTCGATGAAGACCGCCTGGGCTCAAGACGGCCGGGACTTCAGCGTCGTGGCACCGGTGTCGCTGATCGTGTCGGCGTTTGCGAAGGTTGTGGATGTACGCGCCACGCTCACGCCGGCACCGCAGCTCGACGAGCGACCGACCTCGCTGTGGCTCATCGATCTTGCCAATGGCAGGAACCGCCTGGGTGGCTCGGCGCTCGCGCAGGTATACGGGCAACTCGGTGACACACCCGCGGACCTTGACGATGCGCAGATGCTGCTGCGTCTTGCGGCGGCGCTCGCGGAGCTGCGCGCCGCGAAGATGCTGCGCGCCTATCACGACGTTTCCGACGGCGGGTTATTCGTAACCCTGGTGGAGATGGCGTTCGCGGGGCACTGCGGACTGGACATCGCCTTGCCGGCCGCGCGCGGAGCGGTGCTCGCGCAGCTGTTTGCCGAGGAGCCCGGGGTGGTGGTGCAGCTCATGGCGGGCGATGAGCCCGCGTTCACGGAAATTCTGGCACGCCACGGGCTGGCCACCTGCGCCTTGTACCTGGGCGCGCCGACCAGTGACCTGTCGATCCAGATGCGTATCGGCGACACGCACTTCAACGAATCATGGCGCGACCTCAGGCAGGCCTGGTCCGAGACCTCGTGGCGCATGCGTCGCCTGCGCGACGACCCCGCAAGTGCCGACGAGGAGTTCGCCGCGCAGACGGCGGAGCGCGACCCGGGACTTAAGGTCGCGCTCAGCTTCGATCCCGAAGAGGACATCGCCGCACCCTACGTGGCGCGCGGCGTGCGGCCGGCGGTCGCCATACTGCGCGAGCAGGGCGTCAACAGTCAGGTCGAGACCGCCGCGGTATTTGAGCGCGCCGGCTTCACCGCCCACGATGTGCACATGACGGATCTGCTGAGCGGGCGTCGTTCACTGGCGGAGTTCAAAGGACTGGCGGCGTGCGGCGGCTTCTCCTACGGCGATGTGCTCGGTGCTGGTGAGGGCTGGGCGAAGTCCATTCTTTATCACCCCGAGGTGCGCGAGGAGTTCCTGCGGTTCTTCGCACGCGCCGACACGTTCGCACTGGGCATCTGCAACGGCTGCCAGATGTTCGCGGCCGTGAAAAGCATCATTCCGGGTACCGATCACTGGCCGCGCTTCGTGCAGAATCGCAGTGAACAATACGAGGCGCGCTTTAACCTGGTCGAGGTGCTGCGCTCTCCGTCGGTGCTTCTGGATGGGATGGCGGGCTCGTTGCTGCCGATCGCCGTGGCGCATGGCGAGGGACGCGCCGAGTTTACTTCGGCTAGCGCGGCGGCCGCGTGTGCGGCGAGCGGACTGGTGGGCCTGCGCTACGTAAACCACGATCACAGTGTCGCGATGGCCTATCCTTCCAACCCCAGCGGCACGCCCTTCGGGATCGCGGCCTTGTCGAACGCGGACGGCCGGGTGACCATCACCATGCCGCACCCGGAGCGCTGCTACCGTTACGTGCAGAACTCCTGGCGGCCGCGGGATGCGGGGGAAAACAGCGGCTGGACCCGCCTGTTCCGCAACGCGCGACGCTTTGTAGATTGAACATCCGCCTGTCGCTGGCTCAATCCCTTTCTGGCGCAGGATTCGCAGCTTCCAACGCCTCGACTCGAAGTGCATCGCTGAACAGCGCCAAATGATGGTCGGCGTCGCCAAATGTCATATCGATCATCGTGAGGCGCTTGAAGTAATGGCTGACGTTGAGCTCATCGACGACTCCCATCGCGCCGTGCAGCTGGACGGCCTGCTGGCCGACAAAGCGCGCTGCCTGTCCTATATAGGCCTTCGCGCCCGAGATGGCGCGGCGGCGTGCCGCGGGTTCCTCGCCGGCGGCCTGGATTGCCGCAATGATGGCCATCGAACGGACCTGCTCGGCGGCGATGAACATGTCGGCCATTCGATGTTGCAGCGCCTGGAAGCTGCCGATCACGGTGCCGAACTGTTTGCGGGTTTTCAGGTAATTGAGGGTCGCCTCATTGAGCGCGGTCACGATGCCCAGCGCTTCGGCGCACAGTGCGGCGATACCGTGGTCGACGGCACGCTCAATGATCGGCAGCGCTCGCCCGGGGGCGCCGATTACGGCGGCGTCGTCGATAGGCACATTCTGCAACTGTAAATCCGCGGCTCTGGCGCCGGATTGGGTGGGATAGGCCTGCAGCGTCAATCCCGGCGCATCACGGTGCACCAGAAACAGGCAGATACCCTCGGCGTCGGTCCGCTTGCCGCTGTTGCGCGCCGAGACAAGAAAATAATCGGCCGATGGGGCATCGAGTACGACGGACTTGCGGCCCGTGAGTTGCCAGCCTTTGGCGTCACGCACGGCGCTCGAAGCGACATGCGCGAGCTCGTAGCGCCCGGCCGCCTCATAGGCGGCGAGAGCGATCTGCAGCTGGCCCGCGGCGATCTGCGGCAAGAGCGCCTCCTTGATCGCGCGGCTGGCGGCATCGCGAAGCAGCCCACCGCACAGCACGACCGTACTCAGGTAAGGCTCCAGCAGCAGCCCCTGGCCGATGAGTTCCATGACGGCCAGGATGTCCACACCGCTGCCGCCGAGCCCGCCGAATTCCTCGGGATACGGCAGGCCGAGCAGGCCGAGCTCGGCATACTGGGCCCAGGCTGGCGCGGAATAGCCGAGCGGTGAGCGCGCGAGCGCGCGGCGCCGCTCGAAATCGTAATCTTTGGCGATGAAACGCCGCAGCGTCTCCTGCAGCGCCAGTTGTTCTTCCGTCAGGCGGAAATCCATGGCAGCTCTCTGTCAGAGACCCAGGATCAGTTTCGAAATGATGTTCTTCTGGATCTCGGTCGAGCCTGCATAGATCGTGGTCTTGCGGTAGTTGAAATACTGGCCCGTGAGCGGCGGCGCGAAGGCGGCATAGTGATCCGCGAGCCACGGCGCCGGAACCCAGTCCGCCTCGAGCGCCTCACGCAGGTACGGCAGGGCATCGTGTCCGAGCGCATGCATCTGCAGCTCCGCGAGCTGCTGGATGATCTCCGATCCTTTGATTTTCAGCAGCGAGACCTCCGGCCCCGGGGCGCGCGATTGCGTCGCGACCGCCGACAGCACCCGCAGGTTCGTGATCTCGAGCGCCATGAGTTCGAGCTCGACCTGCGCGATGCGATCGCGGAAGCGGGAATCCTCGATCAGCGGGCGGCCATCATGGAGCTGGCGGGTGGCGATTTCCTTGAGCCGCTTCAAGGCGCGTTTGCAATGGCCGATGCCGGCATTATTGGTGCGCTCGTGGGCGAGCAGGAATTTTGCGTAAGTCCAGCCCTTGTTTTCCTCGCCAACCAGGTTTTCGAGGGGCACCTGCACGTTGTCGAAGAAAATATCGTTGATTTCGTGCTCGCCGTCGATCGTGATGATGGGGCGCAGTGTGATGCCCGGCGATTTCATATCGATCAACAGGAACGAGATTCCTTGCTGTGGACGCGCCTCGCTGGTCGTGCGCACCAGGCAGAAGATCCAATCGGCATACTGGCCGAGCGTGTTCCAGGTCTTCTGGCCGTTGACGCGGTAATGAGCGCCGTCGCGCACCGCGCTGGTGCGCAGCGATGCGAGATCGGACCCCGCACCGGGCTCCGAATACCCCTGGCACCACCAGTCCTCGCCGGCAATGATGCGCGGCAGGAAGTAATTCTGTTGTGCGGCAGTTGCGAAGCTCATGAGCACCGGGGCGACCATGCGCAACGCGAACGCGATCTGTGGCGGCGCGCCGGCCGCCGCAGCCTCTTCGTCGAAGATGTGCTGCTCGACGACGCTCCAATCGGCACCGCCGTAGCGCCGCGGCCACATGCCGGCGCCCCAGCCGCGGCGGTAGAGGATCTTCTGCCATCGCACGAAGTCGTCTTTGTGCATGCGCCTTCCCAGGCGCACCTTGGACCGCAGGTCCGCCGGCAGCTCGGCTTCGAAGAAAGCACGGACTTCGGCGCGAAAAGACTCTTCTGCGGCGGTGTAGTCGAGATTCACGAGGGGTTTCTCTAAGTCATATCTCCAAAGACGATCACGCCGCGGCCCGGCCGGCCCTCCTGAAGATCGGCAAATGCCTGCGGTGCCTCATCGATCGAGTAGGTCCGGGTAATGAGTTCGTCGAGCTTCAACCGACCACTGCGATAAAGAGCAATGAGCCGCGGAAAATCCAGCTGCGGTCGCGCCGAACCATAGTAGCTGCCGGTCAGCGTTTTTGCGCTGATGCGCGACGTGTTGCGCATTCAGAACGATCTTGTCGGCGGGCGCGGCAATACCGACGGTCACCGCCGTCCCGCCGCGGCGCAAGACACCGAAGGCAGCTTCAGAAATCCGACCGAGTCCCACGCAATCGAAGGCATAATCGGCACCACCGCCCGTGAGCTTGTACAAGGCTTTGCCGATCTGCTCCTGTCCGGTCACGTTGAAGGTGTGCGTGGCCCCGAAGCGCCCGGCCAATTCGAGTTTGGGCGCGCTCGTGTCGACCGCGACGATCATTGCCGCGCCCGCAATCGCGCAGCCCTGGATCGCATTGAGGCCGACGCCGCCGCAGCCGAACACGACCGCGATCGAGCCGGCTTCGACGCGCGCGGTGTTGACCGCGGCGCCGAAGCCGGTCATGACGCCGCAGGCGAGCAACGCGGCCCGATCGAGCGGCATTTGCCGGTCGATCTTCACGAGGTTGTCGGCGTGCAAGGTCGCGTACTCGGCCATGACGCCGCAGCCGCAGAATACGTTGAGCGGCGCTCCGGCCGCGTCGAATGTACGCACGCTGCCGTCTGGCAAGGTGTAGAGCGCTTGCAAGGACTGCACGCATAGATGCGGGCGACCCGTCTGACAGTAATGGCAGCGGCCGCACATGCTTACGAATGAGCTGACGACGTGATCGCCGATCGCGTAGCGGCTCATACCCTCGCCGACCGCGGTCACGATTCCGGCGCCCTCGTGCCCCAACACGAGCGGCAGGGGATAGGCGATCGTGCCGTTGGTCGCCGATAAATCGCTGTGGCAAACGCCGCAGGCAGCAAGCCTGATCATGACCTCGCCGTGGCGCGGCGGTTGCACCTGGATCTGCTCTACCGCTACGGGTAAGCCGAGTTCCCGCGCGACGGCGGCTCGCGATCGACTGACTCACGGCGCCGCTGCGCGCGCGCGCCACAGATGCGCGCTGCTGTTGCAGCCTGCCGCGTCGAGTGCGCGGCCGATCGCCTTGACCCAAGTGCTAAGAATGTAGCCGCGAGCTGCGGTGGCCTGCGTTCGCGCTGTTGGATTTCCGGCCCTGATCATCATGAGATTCGAGCGCCCCCGACGAACCTTAGACGCAAAATGTGTGTGCGTCGATTGCCCGGCACCCGAACGCGCTCTTACCGCTATGTGCAGAATTCCTGGCGGCCGCGGGAGGCGGGGGAAAACAGCGGCTGGACGCGCCTGTTCCGTAATGCGCGCCGCTTCGTGGATTGAAAAGGCAGGACGGGCTGGCTGCGGTGGAATCTCTGCTTCAAGTCCGTGTACGCGGACAGAAACCCGGGTTTGAGCTCGATGACGCGCCGGAACAGTGCGTGCGCCTGCTCGAATTCACCGTTGGTGAAATGAATCCGCCCGAGCGTCCAGTGTGCGATGAAGTCGTCCGGGTCGAGCTCGATAGCCTTAGCGCTCGATGCGCTGGCTTCCTCCAGCTTGCCCCCAATGAAGTAGGACAGGCCCATTGCGGTGTAGGCCTCAGCCAGGTTGTTGTCGTACATCAGCGCCTTGAAGCTGAGCTCCTGCGCCCGATCGCGGTACTTCTCTTCCCGCGCGAACAGCCAGTACATTTGCCCGTAAGCGCTCGAGCAGCCGGCGTACGCCGCCGCGTAGCGCGGATCGAGCTCGATAGCTTTCTCGAAGAGCTGGATCGCGCGGTCGACGCTGCGCTTGGTCAGGCGATACAGGTAGTCCTGGCCGCGCAGGTACAGATCGTAAGCCTGCGCATTGACGGTATGGCGCTTGGTCAGGGAGAGCTTCTCGGAGAAGGACAGCTTGAGCTTCAGTGCCTCGACGATCTGTTGGGCGACCTGCTCCTGGATATCGAAGATATCGTCGAGCTTGCCCTTATAGGTGTTTCCCCACAGCTGCCGGTTCGTTTCGACGTCAACGAGCTGGACCGTGATGCGGACCGAGTCCTGAAAACGCCGTACGCTGCCACCCACAATATAGCGGGCGCCCAGTTCGCTGCCGATCGTGTGCGCGTCCTGCCTGCGCTCCTTCATCTGCCTGGTCGCCCAGCGCGAGACCAGCTCGATCTCGCTCACGGATGACAGTCGCGCGGTCAGCTCCTCGGTCAGTCCGTCGCTGAAGTAATCGGTTTCCTTGTCAGGACTGATGTTGTCAAACGGCACCACGGCCAGCGCACCGCGCTCCACGGGTGCCGACGAGCGCACGGTCGCGCGTGCGCCAGGGTCTACGGCCGGCGCGGCCGCTTTTGTTTCCTGTGGTGGAGCAAACGTGACTCCTATCCGTTCCAGCGAGTGCAGGATCGACTTCAGGTTTGCATCTGAATCGCCACCCTTGAAGTACTCGACGTGCTGGATACCGGCCAATTGGTATTTCAGCGTCGGCGGAATCACCGTCGGCTCGAGATGCACCGGCAGGATATGTCCCTTGCGCTCACTGACGAGCACCACCTCTTTGGCGACGTTGTGGGAGTGAACCGCCGACTCCGTCACCATCAGGAGCAAAACCTTGGCGCTTTCCAGAGCGTTTACGATCTGCTCGCTCCATTGCGACGCTGCATCGATCCCGCTTTGATCGATCCACAACGACACTCCCGCGGCACGAAGTTTCGCCGCCAGGTCAAGGACCCGGCCCGCGTCATCCCGCGAATAGCTTACAAAGACTTCGGCCGATGCCGCCACGGGTCCCTCTCCCGGGTGAGGGTAGATTGGCTGTTGCCAGCCTTTTCGAGGGAGGTTAGCACGAGGCTCAAGCCGCGGGCAGTGTGGGCTAGCCGAAGCTCCCGGGGCGGCAAAACGCGATCTGCCGGGGCACGCCCCTACCGTCCAGTCATCAGTGCCGTGAAGTCGGCATGGTCGCGCAGGGCATCGAGGTCCGGGTCATTGCGCAGCCAGGGGAAGTTCTCGTACCCCGCGGAAATGGCCTGGCGCAATGCCTCAATGGCGCGCCCCGTGTCACCAAGCCGCGAATAAACGCAGGCGACGTTGTAGAGCATCAGCGGATCGTTGGGGCTCAGCTCCTGCGCCTGGGCGCCCTCGCGGAGCGCCTCGTCCTTCCGGCCGACCTCAGCCAGCGCAGTCGCGTACAGCATCCGTTGCCGTGCATCATCCGGGCTCTGCAGCAGGTAGGTCGGCATGCGCTCCAAGAGCTCGCCCCGTGCGCGGGCTGCGTCCTCCTCCCGCCCGAGTCGCTGACAGGTCATCCTCAGGTCGGAGTAACAATTCACAAATTCAGGCTTGAGCTTGATGACGCGCTGGTAGGCGCCGTAGGCCAGCTCGAATTCTCCGTTCGCGAAGTGAATCCGGCCGAGGGTCCAGTACGCAATGAAGTCGTCCGGATCGAGCTCGATGGCCTTGCGGGCAGAGGCGCCGGCTTCCTCGAACTGGCCCCAGATGAAATAGGACACTCCCATCGCGGTGTAGGCTTCCGCGAGGTTGTTGTCGTACATGAGCGCCTTGAAGCTCAGCTCGCGCGCCTTCTCGCGGTACTTCTCATCACGCGAGAACATCCAGTACATCTGTCCGTAGGCACCGGAACAGCCGGCATAGGCGGCCGCATACCGCGGGTCCAGCTCGATCGCCTTTTCGAACAGCTGAATCGCGCGCTCCACGCTGCGCTTCGTCAGGCGGTACAGGTAGTCCTGGCCGCGCAGGTAGAGATCGTAGGCCTGGGCATTGAGGGTCTGGCGCTTGGTCAGCGAGACCTTTTCGGAAAATGTGAGTTTGAGCTTCAGCGCCTCCACGATCTGCTGGGCCACCTGCTCCTGGATGTCGAAGATGTCGTCGAGCTTGCCCTTGTAAGTGTTTCCCCAGACCTGGCGGTTGGTGCCGACGTCCTCGAGCTGCGTCGTGATGCGCACCGAGTCCTGGAAGCGCCGCACGGTGCCGCCGACGACGTAGCGGGCGCCGAGCTCCCGGCCGATGGCGCTGATGTCATGCCGGGCGTCCTTGAATTGCCTGGTCGCCGAACGCGACACCAGCTCGATGTCGCGCAGCATGGAGAGCCGCGCGATCAGCTCCTCGGTCAGCCCGTTGCTGAAGTAGTCAGTCTCCGGGTCCGGGCTGATGTTGTCGAAAGGCAGCACGGCCAGCGCGCCGCGCTCCGCACCCGCTGCCGGCTCACTGCTGCCGCGGGCGTCGGCTTGCGCCGCGGGCGCCGCGGCCTTGCTCTCCGGGGAGACAGGAGCGACCTTCACTCCGAGGCGCTGCAGCGCCCGCACGATGGCCTTCAGGCTGTCGGCGGAATCGCCCCGGCTAAAGCACTCGACATGCTGGATCCCCGCGAGCTGGTATTTCAGGCTCGGCGGGATCTGGGCCGGCTCGAGGTGCACGGGCAGGATATTCCCGTTGCGCTCGCTGACCAACATGACCTCGCGGGCGACGTTCTTGGACTCGACCGCCGACTCGGTCACCATCAAAAGCAGCACCTTGGCGCTCTCCAGCGCGTTAACGATCTGCTCGCCCCAAAGCGTCGCCGCGTCGATGCCGGTCGTATCCAGCCATAGCGAGACTCCGGCGGCACGCAACTTTCCCGCCAGCTCGAGCACGCGCTCCTTGTCGTTGCGGGCGTAACTTACGAAGACCTCAGCCGGCTCAGCCACGGGTGCTGCCTTTTATTTAGTCGTGCTCTGCGGTGCAGTTCACCTGACGCAAAAGGGTAGCACGAACCGCCCCCGGGGGGCTTCCGCGCTGTTGTGCCCGACGCCGGTTCCCGCCGGGACTGCAGCATGGGTGCGCCTGGATGCGCGAGTGAGCCTAGCTCGCTGACACGAACGGCGTGACGTTGCTGCCGGTCTCGTCGAGAAAAAAGCGCCGCACCATGATCGCCTGTTGCAGCTTGCCCTTGCGCACGTAGGCCTCGTACAGGAGGTCCTTGACGACCTCGAGCATGATGCCGGCCTCGTAGCCATCCAGCAGCGGCAGCCGCGTCTGCGGCTCGAGCTGCGCGCCGAACAGGATGTTCTTCATCTTGGTGAAGACCTCGGGCTGGATCGGCGCGAGTTCCCGCACCGCGTTCAGCTCATCGAACAGGCGCAGTTTGCCGGCTTCTCCCAGGTCCATGAACATGGCGTGCGCCGCGCGCCGGCACATGGAAGCAAACGCGTTGAAGGCCCCCTGCGAAAAGCAGGTGAGCGCTTCGCGGAACAGCGACTCGACCTCCTCGGGGACGTAGGTGAAGCTGAACTTCTCGCGCGCGCGTTCGACCTCGGTGAACTGCGGGGAGAGCTCGATGCGCGCCGCGCCATACAGGCGCACCGTGAAGCGCAGGAAAATCGGCATGTGGCACGCGTCGCACAGGTACACCAGCCCCACCTGTTTCGGCCGGTAGACCTGCAGATCCTCGAAGCGCGGCACGGCGCTCACCGTGATATGGGCGACCGCCTGGCAATGCGGGCACGTGACGACCAGGTTCTTGTCCAGGTCGTGGTGCAGTTGGCTCGCTGAATCGATGTACAGGGACATGGGTCCAATGCGGGCGGTTCGCTGCTTCTTGTAAGACCGCCTGACAAGCCATGTTAACCGAAAGCGCGGCCGCCGCGATCCGTGCCACGTTATGTAACAGGTTTAGGTTGGCGTGCAAAGGCGAGGATGCGCTGCGCGAGCTCGGCATACTCGCCGCTGAAGTGATGACCCTTGCCGATCTGCGCCCGGGCGGCGCCGGCCGGCAGGGTCGGGCAGATGGAATCCGTCTCGCCTTCGCCGTAGATGCACAGCACCGGCGTGGAGCCGAGTGCGCCGACTTCCGGGCGCGTGGGCGGCCCGCCGTCGGCGCTGCCCACCCAGTCCGCGATGCTGATCTCGAAGGAAGCGTTCGAGTCAATGCCGAGCAGATTTACGCTGGCGACGCGCGCGCGCAGATCGGGCGGCAGGCGATTGACGACGAACGGCAGCACGTCGGCGCCGAAGGAGTAGCCCACAAGGAGCACGCGCTCCTTGCCCCAGGCTGCCAGGTAGTGGCGCATTACGCGTGCCACATCGTTCGAGGTCTCGGCCGGGGTACGCGTCGTCCAGAAATACTTCAGCGAGTTGAGGCCCACGGTGGGCACGCCGTCGGCGGCCAGCCGCGCGGCAAGCTCCTGGTCAAGTCCCGCCCAGCCGCCATCCCCGGTGAGCAGCAGGGCAAATTCGTTGCCGGATCCGTCGGCGTGCACTTCCTGCACCGGCAGGTCGCTGATGTCAGCGGGGCGCTCGGGCGCGCGCTCTACGCGCACCGTGAGCCGCGCGTAGGCATCGCGAAACTGCGGCATCCAGTTGCGCGCCACGGAAAATCCGTGGCCGACGAGTGGCAGCCTCACTACCTGCGCGCTGCCGATCTGCGCGGCAAACGTATCCACCGCGTGTGCCGGGCACACCTCATCCTTCTGACCTTGCAAGGCGATCCACGGCTGCTTCAAAGCCGCGGCGGGCTCGAGCACCAGCTCGTGCTGCCGGTTGGGGCTGTAGTGCAATCCCGCGCCCGGACACAGCGCGGCGCCCGCGAAGTCCTGGTCGGCGCAGAAGCCGAGACTGAGTGCGCCGGCGAAAGTGCCGGGTGGCGATTGCGCCAGTGCCGCGTACACCACCGTCGCCCCCGAGGAGTAGCCGATGAGCACCGGCACGTGGTACTCGCTCATGCCGATTTCTTTCTGCACCTGGTGGCTCAGGGCCTCAAAGTCCGCGGCGATCATCTGGCAGGGCGCTCCGGCGCGCTGCGCCGCACTCTTCAGGCTCGCCAGGTAGTGGCGGATGTCGGCGCCGATGACGACCGCTCCCATGGCGGTAAGCGCGTGCGCCATGTTGATGACACCCAGCTCCCAGCCGCCGTCGCCGGAGAGAAACACGGCGACGCTTTGCGGCCGCCCTTCCGGAATGTACACGGTGACCGGGCCGAAGCGGCCGGCGGACACGTGCGTCGCATAGGCGGTGTCGGCGGCGTGCGCCGGCGGGTGCGTGTGGCTCTTGGCACTCTTGTGGGGGGTGGCCTGGGTGCTGCCGGCGGCTGTTGGCTGGTCTGCAGCGGTGGCCCGGGTGCGCTGCAGTGGCAGCGCGCCGAGCAGCACCACGGCTAACGTCGCGGCAAGTTGGCCTGCAAAGCCTGTCTTCGGACTCATCGTGCGAACAGCTCCTTCATGCCACCGGCGATCAATACCGACACGTCCACCAGCACGCGAGGTAAGGCAAGGCCGCCGCGGGCCACGAGATAACGCGGCTCCCACCGGGGGGAGAACTTCGTCTTGTAGCGGCGCAGGCCGTCGAAATTATAGAAATGCTCGCCGTGACGGAAGATGAAGTTGCCGACCCGGTGCCAGGCCGGCGCGAGCGGATGCGATTCCAGGCCCGACAAGGGCGCCATGCCGAGATTGAACCAGCGATAGCCCTCGCGCCGTCCCCACAGCATCAGCTCGATAAAAAGATAATCCATCGCACTGCGTGGTGCATCAGGGGTAAAACGCATCAGATCCACCGACAGCTCCTCGCGCGTGCCGGTAGTCCATAGATTGGCAAACGCCGCGGGGACTCCCGCGGCGTGCACGATCGCAACCGGGAACTGCCGCAGGTAGGCCGGCGAGAACGCGCCGACCGAGAAGCGCTTTTCGCCGGTCGATTTGGCGGCGAGCCAGGCGTCGGAGATGCGTTGCATGACCGGCAGCAGTGCATCCACGCCCGCCGGCTCCACCACCTCGAAGCTCGCACTGTCGCGCTGCGCGCGCCGGTGCGCCTGCCGCAGATCCGCACGCGCGGCGCCGTCGAGCGAAAAATCACCCAGCGGCACGCGCGCCTCCTCACCGATCTTCATCGCCGCGAGGCCGAGATCGACATACAGCGAGAGCCGCTCGGCGGCTACCTGGTAGAACACCGGCTCGCCGCCGTGGTGATCCGACATCTCGCGCAGCCGCCACACCAGTTCCTCCGCGCCCGCGCGCGCTCCCACCGGGTCCCCGAGTGCGATCCAGCTGTGGCCGGCAATCTGGTACATGATGAAGGTGTCACCGGAATCGCTGAACAGCAGGCGCTTGTCGCCGGTGAGGGCGGCATTGGCCACCGTGGCGTCGCAGGTCGCTATCAGGGCCCGGGCATGCGCCAGGTCCTCGGCACTCGCCACCGCCGGCTCCGGCCGCGCCGGCCGCAGCATGTTCAGGAGTACATAAGCCGACCCGATCACGATGACGGCGAGCGAGGCGCGCAGCATGCGTGGCGCATTGCCGTGCAGGGCGAAGGTCCACCACAGCTGGTCCGAATAGCCCACGTGCCGGTACGAGACGATGCCGATCCACGCCGCCATGGCGATGACCCCGGCGATGCTCGCCACCCATGCCGGCGTGAAGCGCTCCGAGAGGATCGCGGTCGGACGATAGAAGGCGCGCCGCCCGAGCACGAGCACGCCCAGCACCAAGAGCAGCAGGCTCGCCTCCTCGAAGTCGAGCCCCTTCAGGAGCGAAGCGAAGACGCCGGCGATGAGCAGCCACACCGAGATGTGATAAGCCGCCTGCACGCGCCGGAAGAGCGCGCGCGCCAGCACCAGAAGACCCAGGCCCACCAGACTCCCCACCAGGTGCGAAACCTCGAGCACCGGCAGCGGCAGGAACTGATCGAGAAACGCGAGGCGCTCATCGACCGCGGGGGTGGCGCCGGAGAACAGGAGCAGCGAACCGGCAAGGAAGGTCAGGGCGCCGGCGATCTGCGGCACGACCGGCGCGATGTAGATACTGGCGAGCTCCTGTGCCCAGGCGATGCGGCTGCGATGCGCCGCCAGCTCTTTCGAGCCAAACAGCAAGGTGCCGAACACCAGCGGCACGAGGTAGTACACCGCGCGATAGGCGAGCAGCGAACCGAGCAGCGCCTCCGCCGGCACACCGGGGAGGGTGAGCAGGATCACCGCTTCAAATACGCCGACGCCGCCCGGAACGTGGCTGATGATGCCGGCGATCACCGCCACCGCGTACACACCCAGGAAGGTGATGAAGCCGATGTGCGCATCGGGCGGCAATAGCCACCACAGCACCGCGGAGGACAGCGACAGGTCCATGACCCCAAGCCCGATCTGCGTCAGCCCGATCGCAGCACCCGGCGCGCGCAGCGCCCAGCCGCGGATCTCGAACGCGGTACGCGCGAAACACGCCCACAGGGCGTAAGCACCCACCGCGACCAGCAGCCCGGTTCCGCCCAGCACCGCCCAGTTGTGATGCAGCCGCAACACCGCTGCCGCGTTGGCGCCGGAGCAGAGCAGCGACACGCCGGCAACCGTCGCCAGCCCGATGGCGAGTGACAGGCTGCAGAAGGCCGAGACGGTTGCGACCTCGATGGCCGTGACGCCGGCGCTGGCGTACAGCCGAAAGCGGATCGCAGCCCCGGTGAACGCGGAGAATCCGAGCGTGTGGCCGAAGGAGTAGGCGATGAAGGAGGTAAAGACGATGCGCGTGTACGGCAACACGCGGCGCAGGTAGGCAAACGCCAGCACCTCGTAGGTGGACAAGAGCCAATAGCTCAAGGCGGTGAATCCCAGCGCCGCCAGCACCTGGCGGCGGGGAATGGCGTGCATGTGCGCCAGCACCTCATGCACGTGCAACTGTGCCAGCTGGTGATGCAGCACCAGCACCACGCCCGCGAACACGACCAGTGCTGCGAGCGGTCCCGCCCAGCGCCACAGGCCGCTTTGTTCGTCGTCGCTTGCGGTTGGCGCTGCCATTCAGCGCGTCAGCGGCTTGTACCTGATGCGATGCGGCTGGGCGGCGGCCTCGCCCTTGCGGCGCTTGAAATCCTCCACGTACTCCTGGTAGTTGCCCTCGAACCACACCACCTGCGAATCGCCTTCGAAGGCGAGTATGTGGGTTGCGATGCGGTCGAGGAACCAGCGGTCGTGGGAGATCACGACCGCGCAGCCGGGAAAGCTCAGCAGCGCCTCCTCCAGCGCGCGCAGGGTTTCCACGTCCAGGTCGTTGGTCGGTTCATCGAGCAGAAGGACGTTGCCGCCGGAGCGCAGCACCTTGGCAAGATGCACGCGGTTGCGCTCGCCCCCGGAGAGCTCGCCGATCAGCTGCTGTTGCTGCGCGCCCTTGAAATTGAAACGCCCGACGTAGCCGCGCGAGGGGGTCTCGTAAGCGCCGACCTTGATCATGTCCAGGCCGCCGGAGATTTCCTGCCACACGGTCTTCTTGTCATCGAGCGTCTGGCGCGACTGGTCGACGTACGCGAGGCGCACGCTCGGGCCCGAACGGATCTCCCCGCCATCGGGTTTCTCGGCGCCGGTGAGCATGCGGAACAGTGTCGTCTTGCCGGCGCCGTTCGGGCCGATGATGCCGACGATGCCGCCGCGCGGCAGGTTGAAGGCGAGGTTGTCGATGAGCAGGCGCTCGCCATAGCCCTTGCGCAGTCCCTCGACCGCAATCACCAGGTCACCCAGACGCTCCCCCGGCGGGATGTAGATCTCGTTGGTCTCATGGCGTTCCTGGAACTCGCGCGAGGCGAGTTCCTCGTAACGCTGCAGCCGCGCCTTGCTCTTTGCCTGGCGTGCCTTGGGGTTCTGCCGCACCCACTCCAGCTCATGCGCGAGGGTCTTGCGCAGTCCTTCGCGTTCGCGCTCCTCGAGTGCGAGCCGCTGCTCCTTCTGCTCGAGCCACGAGGAGTAGTTGCCGTGCCACGGGATCCCGTAGCCGCGATCAAGCTCGAGGATCCACTGCGCGACGTTGTCGAGGAAGTAGCGATCGTGGGTGACCGCGATCACCGTGCTCGGATATTCCTCCAGGTAGTGTTCGAGCCAGGCGATGGACTCGGCGTCCAGGTGGTTAGTAGGCTCATCGAGCAACAGCATGTCCGGCGCCGACAGCAACAGGCGGCACAGCGCGACGCGGCGCTTCTCGCCACCCGAGAGCGGGCCGATGCTCGCCTCCCAGGGGGGCAGCCGCAGCGCGTCGGCGGCGATTTCCAGCTTGCGCTCGAGCTCCCAGCCGCCGGCGGCGTCGATGGCATCCTGCAGCTGCGCCTGGCGCGCGAGCAGGGTGTTCATCTCTTCATCGCCCATGGGTTCCGCGAATTTCTCGCTGATGCGATTGAACTCCTCGAGCTGGCGAAAGGTTTCGCCGACGCCCTCCATGACGGTCGCGCGGACATCCTTGGCCGCATCCAGCTGCGGCTCCTGTGGCAGGAAACCGATGCGAATGCCGCCCTGCGGCCGTGCTTCGCCGTCGAAGTTCGTGTCGACGCCGCCCATGATCCTGAGCAGCGTCGACTTGCCCGAGCCGTTCAGCCCCAGCACCCCGATCTTGGCGCCCGGGAAGAACGACAGGCTGATGTCCCGCAGGATGACGCGCTTCGGCGGCACCACCTTGGAGACCCGGTTCATGGTGTAGATGTATTGAGCCATGCGCTCTCGGGTGTAAATAAATGCCACGGCAATTATGGTCGAGGCGCACGCGGATGGCGATGGCCGAGGCATGCGCGGCAGAACGCGCGCGACGGTGTTAGGCTTGCCCGCCATGAGCCAGGTGGCAGCCATTGTCAGCGAGCGTCTGGGTCGCTACGGCTTTCCGGACGGGCATCCGTTCGGCCCGGATCGCCTCGACGCCTTCGTGCGCGAATTCGAGGCGCAGGGATTGAATCGCCGCGTGCAGCTCATCGAGCCGCGCCTGGCCTCGGACGAGGAGCTGCGCTCCTTCCATACCCCCACCTACCTTGAGTTCGTGCGCGAGGCGTCCGCGACCGGCGCCGGAGTTCTCGATGGCGGCGATACGCCGGCGTTCCGCGGCGTGTACGAGGCGGCCGCGACCGTCGTCGGCGCCACCTTGAATGCCATGCAAGCCATCATGAGCGGCCAGTGCCGCCGCGCGTTCGTGCCCATCGCGGGTTTGCACCACGCAGCCCGGGGGCGCGCCGCGGGATTTTGCGTATTCAACGACTGCGGCGTCGCGATCGAGCAGCTGAAGCGCGCGGGACTGAAGCGCATTGCCTACGTCGACATCGATGCCCACCACGGCGATGGGGTGTTCTACGGCTTCGAAGAGGACGGCGCGGTGGTGTTCGCGGACCTGCACGAGGATGGCCGCTACCTGTATCCGGGCACCGGAGCGGCCAGTGAGACCGGCCGCGGCCCCGGGGAAGGCATGAAGCTCAATGTGCCGCTGCCGCCGGGGGCGGACGACGAGGTGTTCGATGAGGTGTGGCCGGCAGTGCTGGCGCACCTGAAGAAATTCACGCCGGAGTTCTTCATTCTGCAGTGCGGTGCGGACAGCATCGGGGGCGATCCGATCACGCACTTACGTTTTACGCCGCGGACTCACGGCCGCGCCGCCCGCGACCTGGGAGCCCTGGCGGATGAACTCGGCCACGGGCGGGTGCTGGCGCTGGGTGGCGGGGGTTACAACCGCATCAACATTGGCCAGGCCTGGGCCGCGGTCGTCGCCAACCTGCTTTAAAAGCTGTAGCCGCTGCGGCGGCTCGCGGGTCGTTCCGGTACAATTCGCGCCCGAAGTTTTCGGCACACCTTGAGGCCTGAGCGCGCATGTTCCGCATGACCGATTCCATTGCCGACTTTGATCCGGAGCTGGCGCGCGCCATCGCCGGCGAGCGACGCCGCCAGGAAGAGCACGTGGAGCTCATTGCCTCTGAGAACTACGCGAGTCCGCGGGTGCTCGAGGCGCAAGGCTCGGTGCTTACCAACAAGTACGCGGAAGGCTATCCCGGCAAGCGCTACTACGGCGGCTGCGAGTTCGTCGACGTCGCCGAAACACTCGCCATCGAGCGCGCCCGGAAACTCTTCGGCGCCGACTATGCGAACGTGCAGCCGCATTCCGGCTCGCAGGCGAACGCGGCGGCGTATTTCGCGCTGGTGCAGCCCGGCGATGCGATTCTCGGCATGAGTCTTGACCACGGCGGTCACCTGACTCACGGCGCGCGCGTGAATTTTTCCGGCAAGTTCTTTCGCGCCGCGCAGTACGGCATTCGTCCCGACACCGGCGAGATCGATTACGATCAGGTGCAGCGCCTCGCCGAAGAACACCGGCCGAAGATGATCATCGCCGGATTTTCCGCCTACTCGCGCATCGTCGACTGGGCGCGTTTCGCCGCCATCGCCAAGAGCGTCGGCGCCTACTTCGTCGTCGACATGGCGCACGTGGCGGGGCTGGTGGCGGCCGGCATCTACCCGAACCCCTTGCCGCACGCCGACGTGGTGACGACCACGACGCACAAGACGCTGCGCGGACCGCGCGGCGGACTGATCCTGGCGCGCGCCAATGATGAGATCACCAGGAAGCTCAATTCGCTCGTCTTCCCCGGCACGCAGGGCGGACCACTCATGCACGTGATCGCGGCCAAGGCGGTGTCGCTGCTCGAGGCCCTGCAGCCGCAATTCCGCGACTACCAGCGCCAGGTGCTCGCCAACGCGCGCGCCATGGCGGCGCGGCTGGCGAGCCGTGGCTACCAGATCGTCTCCGGCGGCACTGACAACCACCTGTTCCTCATGAGTCTCGTGGATCGCAACATCACCGGTAAGGAAGCGGACGCGGCGCTCGGCCAGGCCTACATCACGGTCAACAAAAACGCCGTGCCGAACGATCCGCGCCCGCCGATGGTGACCAGCGGTCTGCGCATCGGCACCCCGGCGGCGACCACCCGCGGCTTCAAGGAGCCCGAGGTGGAGCTGGTTGCGGATCTGATCGCCAAGGTGCTGGACGCCGAAGGAGCGCCGGCGGTCATCGAGGGCGTGCGCACGCAGGTGCTCGAGCTTTGCGGCCGTTTCCCGGTGTACGGGAAGTAGTGTCCGGGTAAGCCGCGGTGCACTGTCCTTTCTGCGGCCACGTCGAGACCAAGGTGAACGACTCGCGCCTCGCAGGTGAAGGTCGCCAGATCCGCCGCCGTCGCGAGTGCCTGGAGTGCGGCGAGCGCTTCACGACTTTCGAAACCGCGGAGCTGGTGATGCCGGTGGTGGTGAAGGGCGATCGCGCCCGCCAGGCGTTCGATGAGGGGAAGCTGCGTGCCGGCATGGAAAAGGCGCTGGAAAAGCGCCCGGTGCCGCGCGAGGAGATCGACGAGGCGGTGAGCCGCATCGCACACAAGGTACGCAGTCTCGGCGACCGCGAGATCACCGCTCGCGCCATCGGCGAGCTGGTGATGGAGGAGCTGCGGCACCTGGACGAGGTGGCGTACGTGCGCTTCGCCTCCGTGTACCGCCACTTCGAGGATGTCGAAGCCTTTCACGATGAGATCCAGCGGCTGCGCGCGGCGCGCCGCGTAGCGCACGCTGCCCACGGGCGCCACAAGAGCGCGGCCGACGCCAACCGCGATCAGCTGCCGCTGCTGCCGCTCGATTCGGGTAAGAAATAAAGTGTTTTCCGACTTCGATCGCTTCGCCATGCAGCGCGCGCTCACCCTCGCGGCGCGCGGGCTTGAAACCACCGACCCGAATCCGCGCGTCGGCTGCGTCATCGCGCAACGCGGACGCATCAGCGGCGAAGGCTGGCACGAGCGCGCCGGGGAGGCGCACGCGGAAGTTGCCGCGCTGCGCTCCGCCGGAACTGCGGCCGCGGGAGCCACGGTGTACGTGACGCTCGAGCCGTGCAGTCATCACGGTCGCACGCCGCCGTGCACCGAGGCGCTCATCGCGGCACGGGTCGCGCGGGTGGTGTACGCCATCGCCGATCCGAACCCGCTGGTGAATGGACGCGGCGCGGCGCTGCTGCGCGCCGCCGGGATCACGGTGGAGGCGGGACTGCTGCCGGAAGGTGCGCGTGAGCTCAACGCCGGGTTCATCCAGCGCATGCAGCGCGGGCGGCCGCTGCTGCGCGTGAAGCTCGCCATGAGCCTCGACGGTCGCACTGCACTCGACAACGGGGCGAGCCGCTGGATTACCGGGGAGGCGGCCCGTGAGGACGTGCAACATTGGCGCGCGCGCAGTTCCGCAATCCTCACCGGCATCGGCACGGTGCTCGCCGATGACCCGCGGCTCGACGTGCGCCTGCCCGAGGAGCCGCCAGGCCGCCCCCGTCGCCAGCCGCTGCGAGTGGTGCTGGATACGCGCCTGCGCACGCCTGCCGACGCGCGCCTCTTTGGCAACGGCGGCGAGGTGTTGATCCTGACGGCGCTGGCGACCGCGGACGATGCGCGCGCCGCGGAACTCACCGAGCGCGGCGCCCGCATCGAGTCGCTGCCCGCGGTCGCTGACCGGCTGGTTCTGACGGCGGTGCTCGAGCGCCTGGGGGAACTCGAGGCGAACGAGGTGCTGGTGGAGGCCGGAGCGACACTCGCCGGGGAGTTGTTACGCGAGTCGCTGGTCGATGAGCTGCTGGTGTACATAGCGCCCCGGCTCCTCGGCCCGACGGCGCGCGCGCTGGTCGAGTTGCCGCAGCTGCGCGAGCTTGCCGACGCGCCCGCGTTCACGCTCATCGACCTGCAACAGGTGGGCGAGGACGTGCGGCTGCGGCTGCGGCCGCGCGCCGCAGCGGCCGCCTGACGGGAGTTTGCGCAGGTGTTCACGGGGATCGTCCAGGATGTCGGCCGGGTAGAAGCGCGCGAGGCGCGCGGCGGCGACCTGCGGTTGGATGTTGCCTGCACCGCGGGCTTCCTGGCGGGCGTTCGGGTCGGCGACAGTATCTGCGTGCAGGGGTGTTGTCTTACCGCGACCGAGGTGCGTGGCGATAGCTTCGCGGCCGACGTTTCGCGCGAGACGCTCGCACTCACCACCTTAGGCGAGCTCGCAGCCGGGGACGCCGTGAATCTCGAGCCGGCGCTGCGTGCCGGGGATGCGCTCGGCGGGCACCTCGTATCCGGGCACATCGACGGGGTCGCCTTGGTCAGTGCGGTGAGTGGCGATGCACGCTCGCGGCGTATTACCATCAGCGTGCCAGCGGCGCTGGCGCGCTATCTTGCGCCCAAGGGCTCGGTGGCCGTGGACGGAGTGAGTCTCACCATCAACGCGGTCGAGAACGTGAGCTTCGGTGTCAACATCATTCCCCACACCCAGGCGGTTACGACGCTCGGCCGGCTCAGCGTTGGCGCGCGCGTGAACCTGGAGGTCGACCAGGTGGCGCGCTACCTCGCGCGGTTGCTCGCGGTGCCGGCGTGACTGCCGGTCTTGCTTTACTGCGCCGGCGAGGGCGACGGCTCACGAGCCTGCTGCTGCCGGCGCTCTTGCTGCGCTCGCTCATCCCGCTCGGGTTCATGCCGATGGCCGACGCCGGGGGGCTGTCGATTCGCCTCTGTCCGGGTGAAGGTGCCATGCCGGCGGGGATGCCCGTCGCGCACTCACATCACCTTCACCATCATTCGCGGAGTCATCCGCCGCCGTGCCTTTTTGCCGTGAGCGCGACGCCGGCGCTCGCGTCCGCGTGTCTGGCGCCCCCTTTGCCCCTCAGCGACGGGGCGCGGTGCGCTGCCCCTGACAGTGTCTGCACTGTCAATCTGCCCTCCATCTGCCGCGCACAGTCCCCGCGCGCGCCGCCGCAATTCGCCTGAGTCCCTGAAGGTATGCGAACGCACGCCTGCTCGTAAGCGGCGCGTGTTCGCTCCTGCATACGCCGTACGCGGCGTTCAGATCAGGTGAAGAAACCATGAACTCAGCTTTCGCCCCCGCGCTCGTGACCGCTGCGCTGGCGCTCGCCGTACCACACCCAGCGGCGGCCTGCGCAACCTGCGGCTGCAGCCTCAGTTCAGACGCGGCGATGGGCTATTCAGCCAGTCCCGGCTGGCGTCTGAGCCTCGAATACGACTACATCGACCAGGACGCGCTGCGCAGCGGCACGCGCTCGGCAGCCGGCGTGCCCGATGGCGTTGAGCTCGAGCGCGACACGCTGAACCAGTACCTCACGACCGGCATCAGCTACAGCCCCAATCCTGACTGGAGCATCAGCCTGTACGCGCCGTACGTAATCCGCAGCCACTCGACCTACGGAAGCTTCGACGCGACCCAACCGTTGCCGCCTCCCAGCAGCTCGAGCAGCTCCAGTCTCGGGGACCTGCGGATCATCGGGGCTTACCAGGGCTTGCTGCCGCAGAACAACCTCGGTATTCAGCTGGGAGTCAAACTTCCCACCGGGCGCTACGGTACGGCGATCGACTTCGACAAAGGCCCCGCGGCGGGCACTCCTCTTGATGCCAGCCTGCAGCCAGGCACGGGCAGTACCGACATCATCCTCGGGGCTTACTACCACCAGCCGATCAGTCGCAACCTCGAGATGTTCGTCAACGGACAGTTCCAAAGCGCTGTACGGCACCACATGGACGAGCCCGGCAACGACTATCGACCGGGCAACTCAACGACCGCGAGCTTCGGTTTACGCTACGCACGCAGCCCGCGCTGGGTTCCCCAGCTGCAGGTGAACCTGGTGCACAAGGCGCCCGACCAGGGTGCGCTGGCGGACATCCAGAGCACCGCGGGAACCGTAGCCTACGTGAGCCCCGGCGTCACGGCGCAGTTTGGCAGCCTGCACGTGTTCGGATTCGTACAGCTGCCCGCCTACAGCAACCTCTACGGCTACCAGCTGTTTCCGCACTACACCGCCAGCGTGGGCGCCAGCTACGGGTTCTAAAGGCTCGGTTATACTGATCTGCCGTACCACCCCTGCCGTCCGCCATGCCCAAAGTCGTCTCCCTTCCCGGTAAGGCCGCGTCCGCGACCGGATCCGCACCGCCCTTAAGTTCCGTGGCCGACCTGCTCGATGAGCTGCGTGCCGGGCGCATGGTCGTGGTCATGGATGATGAGGATCGCGAAAACGAGGGCGATCTGATCATGGCCGCCGAACACGCGACTGCGGAGGCGGTCGCGTTCATGATCCGCCACACCAGCGGCATCATCTGCGTGCCGATGGAAGAGGAGCAGCTCGCGCGGCTCGAACTGCCGCAGATGGTGCCGGTGAACAGCGAGTCGCACCGCACCGCCTTCGCCGTGTCGGTGGATCTGCGTGCCGGCACGACCACCGGGGTCTCTTCGGGGGACCGTGCGGCGACCATCCGTGCACTCGCCGACGCGGCCTCGACGGCGGCGGATTTCGCGCGTCCGGGACACATTTTCCCGCTGCGCTCGCGCCGCGGTGGCGTGCTGGTGCGCGCCGGTCACACGGAAGCTGCGGTCGACCTGTGCCGCCTCGCGGGACTGAAGCCGGTGGGCGTGTTGTGCGAGGTCATGAACGATGACGGCAGCATGGCGCGCCGGCCGCAACTGCAGGACTTCGCCCGCCGGCACCAGCTCAAGGTGGGCACCATCGCCGACCTCATCCGTCACCGGCTGCGCATCGAACGTTCGGTGGAGCGCATCAGCGAGCAAAGCGTGCACACCGAGCATGGCGAGTTCCGCCTGTATGCGTACCGGGATTGCGCGAGCCTCGAAGTTCATCTGGCGCTGGCGCACGGCCGGCTCGATGGACCGCAGGTTCCGCTGGTGCGGGTGCACCTGCCGGACACACTGCGCGACCTGTGCGGGGTGCGCGGCACGGCACGCGCCTGGACGCTGCGTGCCGCCATGCGCCGCATCGTGGAGGCGGGTAACGGTGTGGTGGTGGTGCTGCGCAGCCCGGAAACCGCGCACGAGCTCGCCGATGCGGTGCGCTCGTTTGCCGCCGCGGCTCCCACCGCGCCGGCGGCGGAAGCTGCCGGCAGTGGCGGCGAGGGCGCGGTGCTGCGCACCTTCGGCGTCGGCGCGCAGATCCTGAAGGATCTGGGTGTCAGGCGCATGCGGGTGCTGTCGGCGCCCAAGCAGATGCTGGGGATTTCGGCCTTTGATCTGGAGATCGAAGGTTACGTCGGGGAGGAGGGGTGACGCAGGAGCAGCTGATCGAAGCTGAGGTGAGCGGCCGCGGCAGGAAAATCGCGATCGTCGCGGCGCGTTTCAACGACTTCATCGTTGCGAGTCTGCTCAAGGGGGCGACCGCGGCGTGGTCCGCGCACGGCGGCGCGCCGCAGGACCTCACGGTGGTGCGGGTACCCGGCGCCTTCGAACTGCCGGTGGCCGCCAAAAAACTCGCCGCCAGTGGCAGGTTTGAGGCGCTGGTGGCGCTCGGCTGCGTGATTCGCGGCGACACGCCGCACTTTGACTACGTCGCCGGGGAATGCGCGCGCGGCCTGCAGCAGGCGAGCCTGGAAAGTGGTCTGCCCATCGCCTTCGGCGTGCTCACGGTGGAGAACCGCGAGCAGGCGCTCGAGCGCGCCGCGGTCGGCGGCATGAACAAAGGGGGCGAGGCCCTGGAGTGCGCGCTCGAGATGGCCGCATTGATGGCGCGCCTGTGAAGAGCGCTGGCCGATGAGTTCCACCGCGGCCCGCGAACTGCGCGGCACGCGCACCGTGGCGCGCAAGCTCGCCGTGCAGGCGCTGTATCGCTGGCAGCTGAACAGCTGTCCCTGGCAGGACCTGGTCAGTGAGTCCGGCGAAGCCGAGGACATCGCCAAGGCCGACCGCGAGTTCCTGCACGCCGTGCTCGAGGGCGTGTGCAGTGCGCATGTCGACCTGGACGCGCAGCTGGCCTCGTTCACCGACCGCGAGCCGCGGCTGCTGGACCCGATCGAGCACGGCATCCTCCTCATTGGATTGTTCGAGCTACAGTCGCGGCCGGACGTGCCATACCGCGTCGTCATCAACGAGGCGGTGGGACTCGCCAGGCGCTTCGGCGCGACCGATGGACACAAGTTCGTGAACGCGGTGCTCGATCGCGCGGCGCGCACGTTGCGGCCGGGCGAGCACTAGCAGGCTGCGCTCGCGCATGGCGCTTGGGGAATTCGCGCTCATCGACCGTTACTTCCGCGCCTGCGGAGCCTTGCGCACCGACGTCGTAGCCGGTGTCGGCGACGACGCCGCGCTGCTGCAGGTGCCGGGCGATGCGGAGCTGGTCGCCGCTACCGATACCCTGGTCGCGGGTGTGCACTTCCCGCCCGGCTCCCCCGCGGCATCCATCGGCCATCGCGCGCTGGCGGTTAACTTAAGTGACCTGGCCGCGATGGGCGCGCGCCCCGCCTGGGCGTTGCTGGCCCTCACCCTGCCGGAAGTAAACGAGAGCTGGCTCGCGGAGTTCACGAGCGGCTTCGGCGAGCTGGCGCGGGAGCATGAGGTGGCGCTCGTCGGCGGCGACACGACGCGCGGGCCGTTGTGCATCACGGTGCAGCTGCTCGGTTTGGTGCCGCGCGGCAGCGCGCTGCGGCGCGGCGGCGGACGTCCCGGGGACACGCTGTTTGTTTCGGGCACGCCCGGAGACGCCGCCGCGGGACTGGCGCTGGTAGAGGGGCGGCTGAGCGCCCCCGCCGACCTCAGCGCCTACCTGCGCGAGCGCTTTGAACTGCCGACCCCGCGCGTGGCGCTCGGTGAGCGGCTGCGGCAGTTCGCGAGCGCCTGCATCGACCTCTCCGATGGCCTGTTCGCCGACGCCGCGAAGCTGGCGCAGGCGAGCGGCACGGGGCTGCAGCTGCAGTACGAGGCACTGCCGGTTTCCGACCTGTTGGAACGCGCGGTCGGCGCTGAGCGCGCGCGCGAGCTGGCGCTCAGCGGCGGTGATGACTACGAGTTGTGCTTCAGCGTCGCGGAAAAAAATCTTGCCGCACTCATGCAGGAGCTGCCGCCGCAGCGCTGGGGCTACCACCGCATCGGCGTGTTGCGCGACTCCCCGGAAGCGGTGGTGTTGCGCGACGGGTATGTGATGCAGTTCTCGCATTCCGGCTATCAACATTTCGCTTAAGCTTCGCCGGCGCGCTGCGGCGCGCGCTGCGCGCCAGCGCACGCTGCGCTGCGGAACCGCTGAGGCGTGCATCACAGTCGGGCGGCGGCGCGAACCCGTATCCTCACTCAGGTTCGCTTGCCACGCGCCGCCTCAATGTCAGCATCGGCTACAAAACCAGTTCCATCCGCCAAAGCGGTCGCGCGCGTACCAGACCGGATCGGCAAGTACGTGGTCGTCAAGGAAGTCGGCCGCGGCAGCACCGGCATCGTGTATCTGTCGCATGACGCCTACTACGGCCGCGACGTCGCCATCAAGGTGTACAACATGGACACCGGCGGCGACGAGGAGCGCGCGCGCATCGCGCGCAAGATGTTCCTCTCCGAAGCGCACCTGGTCGGGATGCTGCAGCACCCGCACATCCTGCCCATCTATGATGCCGGCGAGGAAAACGGCAACTGCTACATCGTCACCGAGCACGTGCACGGCGCGCGCACGCTGGCGGCCTACTGCCGCGCGGACAACCTGCTGCGCATCGACGATACCGTGGAAATCATGTTCAAGTGCGCCAAGGCTCTGCACTACGCGCATTCCCGTGGCGTGATTCACCGCGACGTCAAGCCCTCGAACATCATGCTCACGCAGGACAGCGACGTGCGCATCATCGATTTCGGCATCGCGCTGGTGTCGGATTCGGATATTTCACGCATCGAAGGCATCGCCGGCAGCCCGTCCTACATGTCGCCGGAGCAGGTGCAGAGCCTGGAGCTCACCAACCGCTCCGATCTGTATTCCCTCGGCGCCGTCATGTACGAGCTGCTGACCGGCACGCGGCCCTTCCGGGCCGGCAACCTGCAGAAGCTGCTGCACCAGATCGTCTACGCGACGCCGGCGCCGATTCATACGCTGCGCAAGGACGTCCCGGAGGAACTCGAGACGGTGGTGGCGCTCGCCTTGCAGAAGGATCCGGAGAAGCGCTGCAAGACCGGCCTGGATTTTGCCGCCGACCTCACCCGCGTACACCAGCGGCTGCGGGAAGCCAACTCCCGCATCGACCGCCAGGAGCAATTCGGCGTGCTGCGCCGGCTGAAGTTCTTCCACGAGTTCTCGCATGCGGAGATCTGGGAAGTGCTGCGCGCCAGCAGCTGGCAGGACTACGCGGCCGGCGAGGAGATCGTCAAGGAAGGCGAGATGGACGATCGCTTCTACATCCTGGTGACCGGTGGCTGCGCGGTGGAACGGCACGGGGCGCGTGTCGGTGTGCTCGACACCGGTGACTGCTTCGGCGAGGCGAGCTACGTGCCGGGCGCCAAGCGTACTGCCACCATCCGCGCCGACGGGGTGGTGACGGTGCTCAAGGTCAGCTCAACGCTGCTCGAGCAGGTATCGGCTTCCTGCCAGCTACGCTTTAACCGCGTGTTCCTAAGCTCCCTCATCGCGCGCCTGCAGAGCGCTGAGCGCGCGCGGCCCGCCGCTACTTAAGACCGCCCGCTGAAAAGGCGCGCGGCCCTTGCGCGCGCCCCGCGCCGCCTCCTACTCTTGTCGGCGGTGCACGTACTCCTCATCGAAGACGATCTCGAAGCGGCGCGCTTCCTGGTCAAGGGCCTGCGCGAGAGCGGCTACACCGTTGATCACGCGGCCGAAGGGCGCGAAGGCCTGTTTCGCGCCACGGAAGGGGCGTTCGACCTCATCGTCACCGATCGTATGCTGCCGCACATTGATGGGCTGGCGATCATCGAGCGCATCAGGGCCAAGGGCATCGGCACCCCGGTGCTGGTGCTGTCGGCGCTCGGGACCGTGGACGACCGCATCCGGGGACTCAAAGCCGGCGGCGACGACTACCTCACCAAACCGTTCGCGTTCGCGGAGCTGCTGGCGCGCATGGAAGCCCTGGCGCGCCGCCGCTCGGGCGCACCGCACGCCACCCGCCTCAAGGTCGAGGATCTGGAGTTTGATCTGCTCGCGCGCCGCGTCACGCGCGGCGGCCGTGAGGTCGAGCTGACCGCGCGCGAGCTGAAGCTGCTTGAATTCCTCATGCGCCGCGCCGGGCAGGTAGTCACGCGCACCATGCTGCTGGAGGGCGTCTGGGACCTGCATTTTGATCCGCAGAGCAATCTCATCGATGTGCACATCAGCCGCCTGCGCCAGGCCATCGACCGCGGCGCGGATCACGCGCTGATCCACACGGTGCGTGGCAGCGGCTACGTGCTGCGCAGCGACGGCTGAGCCCTTGCGGCTGGAGCTGTTCAACACCACGGCCTTCCGCCTGTCGGTGGGCTACACGCTCTTGGTGACGCTGGCGGTCGGCGTGACCCTCGGCAGCGCCTACTTCCTCACCGAGAGCCTGATCACCGACGAGGTCGATCTCATCATCGACACCGAGATGAAGAGTCTCGAGGACAAGTACGCGCGCGCCGGCGTAGCGGGCGTCACCGACGAGATCAATCTGCGCATCGACAGCTGGGGTCGCATCGGCGCGGTCTACATGCTGGCTGATCCCAGCTTCGAGCGCCTCGCCGGCAACGTCACCAACTGGCCGTTTGACGGCATGCCCACCGAGCACTGGCCGGAATTCGAAATCGCGACCATCGAACCCGGCCGCCGTGCCGTGCACCCGGTACGCGCGGCGGTGCGGACGCTTCCCGGCGGGGACCTGCTGCTGGTCGGCACCGACATTTCCCAGGGACGCCGCTTCGCCGAGAAGTTCCGCTTCGCCACGCTGTGGGGCATTGGGCTCTCGACGCTGGCGGCGGCGCTCGCCGGCTTCTGGTTCAGCTTCCGCCTGGCGCGGCGCGTCGGAGCAGTGACCGAAACCTGTCAGCGCATCCTGGCAGGCGACATCGGCCGGCGGCTGCCGGTGGCCGGCGCCCGGGACGAGTTCGACGCGCTCGCGGTGGCCGTCAATCGCGTGCTCGATCGCCTCGAACACCAGGCCGGCACGCTGCGTGCGACCTTCGACAGCACGGCGCACGACCTGCGCGCGCCGCTGCACCGGCTGCGCACGCGCATGGACGCGCTGCTCATGCGGACCCCGCCGCTGGAACCGGCGGTACACGAGTCGATCGATGCGGCGCTGCGCGAGGTCGATCGCCTGCAGCGCACGCTGGCGACACTGCTGCAGATCGCACTCGCCGAGTCCGGCGCGCCGCTCGCGTCCCCGGTCGCGGTCGACATGGGCGAGCTGGCGGCAGAACTCGTCGAGCTCTTCGAGCCAGTCGCGCTTGCCCAGGGGCTCACGCTCGCCCTGCGAGCCGGCGCGGCCGGCGTGGTGCAGGGCAACCGGCAGCTGCTCGCGCAGCTCATGACCAACCTCATCGAGAACGGCCTGAAGTATGTACCGGCGGGTGGGCGTATTGACGTGGACGTGCGGCGCGCCGCTGATGGGGTGCAGCTCAGCGTGAGCGATAACGGACCGGGTATCGCGGCCGCGGATCGCGCCCGCGCACTGCAGCCGTTCGTGCGCTTCGGTGCCGGGACTACGGGCGAAGGCAGCGGACTGGGGCTTAGTCTGGTGGCGGCAATCGCGCGCCTGCATCGCGGGCGGCTCGAGCTGCAGAGCAACGCGCCCGGCCTAACAGTGCTGGTGGACCTGCCCGGTTGAGCTGAGCGCTGGGGTTACCCGTCGCAGCCGGCAAAGTCACGCCTTTGGCCGGCGGAAACGGAGCTACTGTCCGCCGAAATCGCTTCTTGCGATTTCGGCCAATTGACTACGGGGCCTTGCCGGCCCTGCAGTCCACAACGAAGCGCGCGCGCTCCTTGCCCGCGAGTTTGTGCGCGTCGGCCTGCTGGTTGCAGGTCTTGAGCGAGGGGTGCTTAACCGGCGTGGCGGACGGGGTGGCGGGCGGATCCGCGGCGACGGCGGCCCCGCAGCTCACAATGGTGACCGCGGCAAATACAGCGATGATCTTCATGCGCTCCAACCTCGGATGCGACGCTAAGTGTCGGCAGTGGCGCAGCAGAAGTTAGAGTGTGCGCCCTCACGTTGTCATGAAGGCGGAATTAAGAATACTTCATGCGGCGCGCGGGCGCGAGCCGCGACGCGCGCGCTCTAAGCGTCCTTGTCGTGCTCGATGAGCGCGTAAGCGGAATGGTTGTGGATCGATTCGAAATTCTCGGACTCCACGACATAAGCGGCCACTCGCTCATCGGCATTGAGCCTGGTGGCGACGTCACGCACCATGTCCTCGACGAACTTCGGGTTGTCGTAGGCGCGCTCGGTGACATACTTTTCGTCCGGGCGCTTGAGGATGCCGTACAACTCGCACGACGCCTCGCTTTCGGCGATCTCGATCAGCTCCTCGATCCACATGTGGCTGCGCAACTGCACCGTGATGGTCACCTGCGAGCGCTGGTTGTGGGCACCGTAGTCGGAGATCTTCTTCGAGCACGGGCACAGGCTCGTCACCGGCACGGTCACGCGCAGCCACATTTTCGTCTGCCCGTGGTGGTGCTCGCCGATCAGGCTGGCACCGTAGTCGAGCAGGCTCTCAACACCGGACACCGGCGCCTTCTTCATCACGAAGAAAGGAAAGCTCATCTCGATATGGCCGGTGTCCGCTTCCAGGCGCGCCGTCATGCCGCGAGCATGGTGCGGAATGACTCGACGGAGATCTCGCGCTCGGCATGCAGGATCTCCACGAAGCGCGACATGTGGGTGCCCTTGAAGTTGTGCGGCAGGCCCACGAACATGTTGAAAGTGGCGATGGTGTGCTGCTCACCGGCCGAGCGATCCTTGACCCGCACCGGATGGCGGATGTCCTTGATACCCACCCGATTGATCGGCAGCTGGCGCGTATCGGCGCGCGCCTGCACGTCCTCCACCTCCGGTGTGGTGGCGCGCGGGATCTTGGCGGTAGCAACAGGGGGAGTCATGGGTGAAAGCCTACAGGAAAGGTGCGGGGAATCCGATGCGCAGATTGTCGCTGCCCGTAGCGGGTGCGCGGAATCCCTCTTATTAAGTAGAGTCAGGCCCCTGGTCCATTGGCGAAAATCGCTTCGGAGCGATTTTCGCAGACATCAGCTTCGTTTCCGCCGGCCAAAGGCGTGACTTTGGCCGGCTGCGGCGGTGCCGCGCGGCTCGGTCAGCAGTGTTAACAGGCCCTAGGCGGAACGCATGCGCCCAGGGGCCTGCAGAGCCCACCAGGCTTCGATGCTGGCGGCAAGTCCTGCCGCATCCAGCCCGGCCGCGGCCAGGCACCCCTCGCGCGAGCCGTGCTCGATGAAGCGATCCGGGATGCCGAGCTGCAACAGCGGCACCTGCAGACCTTCGGCGGCGAGCAGCTCGCCTACGCCTGAGCCCGCCCCGCCCTGGATGGCATTCTCCTCGATGGTCACGAGCGCGCGGTGGCGTGCGGCGAGGCTGAGCACCAGCTCCTCATCCAGCGGTTTGACGAAACGCATGTTGACGAGCGTTGCATCCAGCTTTTCTGCGATCTGCTGCGCGCTCGCCACCAGCGCGCCGAACGCCAGCAGCGCCAGCCCGCTCTTGCCTTCGCGCCGCAGCTGCGCCTTGCCGAGGGTCAGCGCAGTCATCTCGGCAACCACCGGCACGCCGGGTCCCGTGCCGCGCGGGTAACGCACGATTGCCGGCGAGGACAAGGTCGTGGCGGTGTACAGCATCTGGCGGCATTCGTTCTCGTCCGCCGGCGCCATGATCACGGTGTTGGGAATACAGCGCAAATACGACAGGTCATAGCTGCCCTGGTGGGTCGCACCATCACTGCCGACCAGTCCGGCGCGGTCGACGGCGAACACCACCGGCAGGTTCTGCAGTGCCACGTCGTGGATGAGCTGATCGTAGGCGCGCTGCAGAAACGTCGAGTAGATCGCGACCACCGGGCGCAGCCCTTCGGCGGCCAGGCCCGCGGCGAAGGTCACCGCGTGCTGCTCGGCGATCGCCACATCGAAATAGCGGTCGGCAAAGCGCCTGGAGAATTCCACCAGCCCCGAACCTTCGCGCATCGCGGGCGTAATGCCGATGAGGCGCGGTTCGAGTTCGGCCATGTCGCACAGCCACTGGCCGAAGACCTGCGAGTAGGTCGGGCCGCTGCTCTTCTCCTTGAAGATCGTGCCGCTCGCCGGATCGAACGGCCCCGGCCCGTGCCACTTGATAGGATCGGCCTCGGCCGGCGCGTAACCCTTGCCCTTGCGCGTCACGACGTGCAGGAACTGCGGACCGCGCAGCTTACGTACGTTGCGCAGCGTGCGCACGAGCGCCTTGACGTCGTGGCCATCCATGGGGCCGATGTAGTTGAATCCCATTTCCTCGAACAGCGTGCCAGGCAACACCATGCCCTTGAGGTGCTCTTCCGAGCGGCGCGCCAGCTCCCACGCCGTGGGCATCTGCCGCAGGACCTTCTTGCCGCCCTCGCGCAGGTGCGTGTACACGCGCCCCGAGAGCGCGCGCGCAAAGTGATTCGACAGCGCGCCGACATTTTCAGAAATCGACATGTCGTTGTCGTTGAGAATCACGAGCAGGTCCGCCGGCAGAGAGCCGGCGTGGTTGAGCGCCTCGAATGCCATGCCCGCCGTCAGCGCGCCATCGCCGATGATGGCGACCACGCGGCGCTGATCGCCGGCGCGTGCGGCGGCCACCGCCATCCCGAGGGCGGCGCTGATGGAAGTGCTCGAGTGGCCCACCCCGAAGGTGTCGTACTCACTCTCCGCGCGCGCCGGAAACGGCGCGAGTCCCCCGTCCTGCTTGATGGTATGCAGTCGATCGCGACGGCCGGTCAATACCTTGTGCGGGTAGGCCTGGTGGCCGACGTCCCACACCAGCCGGTCACGCGGGGTGTCGAAGACGTAGTGCAGGGCGATCGTCAGCTCGACGGTGCCAAGCCCGGCGGCGAAATGACCGCCGCGGGTGCTTACACTATGGATCAGGAACTCGCGCAGCTCGCGTGCCAGCTCCGGGAGCCTGGCCGGCGCGAGTTTGCGCAGATCCTCGGGGGACTCGATCATGCGCAGGAGCGGGTAATTGTCCAGCGGAACGCTCATCGGGTATGAGTGTACACGGGCTGCGAAAGCCCTTCAGAAGCTGCCGGAATCCGCGCGAATAAGTCGTCAGGCCTCGTCCGGCAGCGAGCCTCGGGGCAGGCGCCGAGCCTCGCCTTCTGCAAAGACGCCACGCCGGTGAAA
This sequence comes from uncultured Gammaproteobacteria bacterium, assembly GCA_963793895.1. GTDB lineage: Bacteria > Pseudomonadota > Gammaproteobacteria > Steroidobacterales > Steroidobacteraceae > 13-2-20CM-66-19. The sequence continues at coordinate 821,844 of CAWCBV010000002.1, read as the reverse complement.
GTACACAAGGCTCGCCGCCTGACGTACCGGGCGTGTCGCCAGCAGCAGGTTGAACGCCAGGTCGCTCTGGAAGTGGTCGAACAGGAATCGCAGCAGGCGCTTCGCCCGGAAAGTTGGGTACGCAGGCAGGAGTTGCTGCGACGGGTCTGCGCCGCGGCCACACAGGAAGTCAGCAATCGCGTGGCCGGCTGCGAGGCCGTGCTTCAAGGCGAGGTGGATTCCGCCCGCGGTAACCGGGGAGACCATGCCCGCGGCATCGCCCACGAGCAGCACCCGGCGTGCGGCGACGGGATGCACCAGGCCACCGCAGGGAATCACTCCGGCACGAATCGCGGTCGGCGGCCCGAAACGAAACAGGGGCGCAATTTTGTTCAGGAACGCCGCCATCGATGACTTTAATTCCGCCGCGCCGCCGGCGCGCAGCCGGCGGGCGAGGCCAACCTGCACGGCTCCCGCACCCTGTACCACCCAGCCGATGTAACCGGGAAACAGGTGCTTGTCGATGAAGCAATGCAGCCGATCGGGCTCCTCGAGTTCGACGCCGGCATACTCGTGCTCCAGGCCGGCAAGAAAGCGCCGGTTCTGTCCCAGACCCAGGGCCCGCGCCACCGTTGACTTGGGCCCGTCGGCACCCACCAGAAAACTCGTGCGTCCGATCTGGGCGCCGAGCTCGAAGCCGCCCACGCCGCGCACGGCGTAAGAAAACCCCTGCCCCCAGCGCAGCATCGCGCCGGCTTCCTCGGCGCGACCGGCGAGCCAGCGCATCAGGCGCGGCGTGTCGGTCGAGAGGAAAAAATATCCGGGCGCCGCGAGGTCGATCACCGACATGTTGGGGGCATACAGCCGCACGCCGTTCACCCGCCGCACGAGTTCGGACGGCAGCTCCTCGAGGAGCGGGACCTGGTCGATGACGTCCCGAACCAGGATTCCAGTGGTGTGCAGCTTGATGCCGGGGTCGTTCTTGCGCTCGAGCACCGTGACCCGTGCTCCCGCCTTTGCCAGTGCGGTCGCGCAGGCAAGTCCTGCGAAACTCGCTCTAACCACGACGCAGTCGTGCTGCATTTTCCGGTGCGCGCCTAACTGCTGCGACTGATCACGAAGTGCGCCAGCTCGCTCAGCGGGCCGGCCTGCTTACCCAGCGGCGCGAGGGCTGCGATCGCCGCGTCGCGCAGCTCGAGCGCACGAGCGTGTGCGGCGGCAAGCCCTGCGGTACTCGGGTAGGTGGGCTTGCGGTGTGCGGCATCCGCTCCGGTCGACTTGCCGAGCAGCTTGGGGTCGCCTTCCACATCCAGAATATCGTCCTGGATCTGGAACGCGAGCCCGATCTCAGCCCCGAAGTGCTGCAGCGCCGAGAGCTGCGCCTCGCTTGTGACCCCGGCGGCCAGGGCGCCGAGCACCACGCTGCACTGGATCAGGGCGCCGGTCTTGCGGCGGTGCATGTCCTCAATCGCGGCGATGCTCAGACTGCGTCCCACCGCCGCCAGATCCACGGCCTGGCCGCCCGCCATTCCTCCGGTACCGGTCGCGCGCGCCAGCAGCTGGATCATCTGCAGCCGCACGGCGACCGGCGTGCCCGCCATCGGCTCGTTCGCGAGCACGGCGAAGGCCAACGCCTGCAGCGCATCGCCCACGAGGATTGCCGTGGCCTCGTCGTAGGCGCGATGGCAGGTCGGGCGGCCGCGGCGCAGGTCATCATCGTCCATCGCCGGCAGGTCATCGTGCACCAGGCTGTAGACGTGGATGAGTTCGACCGCGGCGGCGGGCGCATCCAGGCGCGCCAGGGGTGCGCCGAGGGATTCACCGGTCAGATAAACGAGTGTCGGTCGCAGGCGCTTGCCGGCGCCGAGAGCGCTGTAACGCATGGCTTCCCGCAGGCGCTGCGTGCCCGGATCGCGCAGCAGTAGGGCGCGATCGAGCACGCCCTCGATGCGCGCCTGGCAGGCAGCAACCCGCTGCGCGAAGTCCGCGCCGGGCGCAGCTGCGATGCCAGCGGCGTTGCGCATCATTCGCCGGCCGGCGGGATGGCGGAAGCGGCCCCGGAGTCGGTGTCTGGCGCGGACTCCTCGAACGGCTCGAGCGTTGCTTCCCCGCCGCGCTTCACCAGGATCTCGACCCTGGCTTGTGCCGCCTGCAGCGACGCCTGGCAGTGACGCGTGAGCGCAATACCGCGCTCGAAGCTCTTCAGCGCCTCATCGAGCGGCAGGTCCCCGCGTTCCAGATTCGCGACGAGCGTTTCCAGCTCCGCCAGCGCCTGCTCGAATTCGGGAGGCTTGTTTGTACGCGCCAATTTCGCTTCACTCCGTGGGCTTGAAGGGCGGGCAACGTTACACAGCCGCGCGCACAAGGGTCAACGCGAGTCGTGACCCTCGTGGTCACGGTTGACGTCACTTGCGGTGCGGCGATAGAGTCGCCGCCTGAGTTAGACCGAGTCTAAGTGAGGAAGTCATGAATCTCAAAGGCAGCAAGACCGAAAAGAATCTCAAGGACGCGTTCGCCGGGGAATCGCAGGCCAATCGCCGTTACCTGTATTTCGCCCAGAAAGCCGACGTCGAGGGCTTCAACGATGTCTCCGCCGTGTTCCGTTCCACCGCCGAAGGCGAGACGGGCCACGCCCACGGGCATCTTGAGTACCTCGAGGCGGTAGGCGATCCGGCGACGGGCCTTCCCATCGGCGAGACGCACCTGAACCTCAAGGCCGCGATTGCCGGCGAAACCCACGAGTACACGGACATGTATCCCGGCATGGCGAAGAATGCGCGTGAGGAGGGCTTCGGCGAAATCGCCGACTGGTTCGAAACGCTTGCCAAGGCCGAGCGCTCGCACGCCAATCGCTTCCAGAAGGCCCTGGACGCCATCTGAGCACGCCGGCCGGACCCGGTCCGATCAGCGGCGGTCGCGAGGGGAGCCTGGAGGCTCCGACGCGACATCCCATTGCGTGGCGTAGCGCTGAGTTCTACGACGCCGGCGCGCTCGAGAAGGAGCTCGAGCGCGTGTTCGATATCTGCCACGGCTGCCGCCGCTGCTTCAACCTGTGCAATGCGTTTCCGACCCTGTTCGATGCCGTCGACGCGACGACGCAAGGCGAGGTGGCGAGCGTCGAGCGGCAGGTGTTCTGGGAGGTCGTGGATCACTGTTACCTGTGCGACATGTGCTTCATGACGAAGTGCCCGTACGTGCCGCCGCATCCCTGGAATGTCGATTTTCCGCACCTCATGCTGCGGGCGAAAGCGCTGCGTGCGCGCAGCGAGGGCATCAGCGTGCGTGAGCGCGTGCTCGCCGCGACCGATGTGGTGGGGGCGATCGCCGGCATCCCGGTGCTGGTCGAGATCGTGAACGCGGTGAATGCCTCGAAGGCCCGGCCGGGCGCTGCTGGAGAAAACCCTCGGCGTTGACCGGACGGCGCCGATCCCGCAATACCACGCGCGCAGCGCGCGCCGGCAGCTCGCGCGGCTCGGCACGACGGAGGATCCGCAGACGGCCACTGCCGGGCCTGAAGTAAAGACAACCGCGGGGACTACCGGCCGGGTCGCGCTCTTCACGACCTGCTACGGCAACCGCAACGAGCCGGCGCTGGATGAGGATCTGGTCGCGGTGTTTGAACACAACGGCATCCTGATCAGCCTCCTGCCCAAGGAGCGCTGCTGCGGCATGCCGCGACTCGAGCTTGGCGACCTCGAAGCCGTTGCGCGCCTGAAAGAAGCCAATATCCCGCAGCTCGCGCGGGCGGTGGCCGCGGGATTCGACCTGGTGGCGCCGATTCCCTCGTGCGTGCTCATGTTCAAGCAGGAGCTGCCGCTCATGTACCCGGACGATGCGGACGTGCAGCGGGTGGCCCGGCACATGTTCGATCCCTTCGAGTACCTGATGCTGCGTCACGAAGCGGGTCTCCTGCGCACCGACTTCAAGGTGGCCCTGGGAAAAATCAGTTACCACGTGCCGTGCCACCTGCGGGTGCAGAACCTCGGGTTGAAGACCCGCGATGCGCTCAAGCTGGTCCCGGGCACGACCGTCGAGCCGATCGAGCGTTGCTCCGGCCACAACGGTACTTACGGCGTCAAGCAGCGCTTTCGGGCTGCCTCGGTGAAAATCGGCCGCCCCGTGGTACAGCGCGTCGAGGCGGCACAGGCGGATCACTACGCAAGCGACTGTCCCATGGCCGGGCACCAGATCGAGAGCGGCCTGGACTCGGCGCGCGCGCCCGAGCATCCGCTGCGCCTCTTGCGCCTGGCTTACGGCCTGCCATGAGCAAACTCGCCGCCACCGACCTCATGTCGCTCGAGGAATACGCGCGCGAACGGCCCGCGTTTCGCGCCCGGGTCCTCGAGCACAAGCGCGCGCGGCGCCTCGCGGTGGGGCCCAACGTCACCTGGTGCTTCGAGGATCGCCTGACGATGCAATACCAGGTGCAGGAAATGCTGCGCGCCGAGCGCATCTTCGAGCCCGCCGGCATCGCCGAGGAACTCGCCGCTTACAACCCGCTGATCCCGGATGGCAGCAACTGGAAAGTCACGCTGCTCATCGAGTTTCCGAAACCGGCAGAACGGGCCCGGGCACTCGCGCGCTTGAAGGGCATCGAGGCGCGCTGCTGGGTGCAGGTGGCGGGTCAGCCGCAGGTGTTCGCCGTTGCGGACGAGGACCTCGAGCGTGAGAATGAGGAGAAGACCTCCGCGGTGCACTTCCTGCGCTTCGAGCTCACGCCGGCGATGATCGTGGCCTTGCGTGCCGGGGCGGCGCTCGGCGCCGGCATCGATCACGAGCATTACCGCCATGCACTGGAGGCGGTACCCGCGCCGCTGCGCGCGGCGCTCATAACTGATTTGTCCTGGCGGCGCTCGTAACTCGCGCTCGCTGGCGTCTGTTAAGATCGCGCGCGCCCGCGCCCGCTGGTGCGGAAATTTTTCGCCCCGCGGCGCTCAGCATGGAAACTTCGCGCACCGGATGAGTCAGTCCTACAACGCTGCCGATATCGAGGTCCTGAGCGGCCTCGAACCTGTCCGGCGACGACCGGGCATGTACACCCACACGCAGCGCCCGAATCATCTCGCCCACGAAGTCATCGACAACAGTGTCGACGAGGCGATCGCCGGCTATTGCAAAGAGATCAACGTCACGCTCTTGAAGGATGGCTCGCTCGAGGTCGCCGACGACGGCCGCGGCATGCCGGTCGACATCCATCCGAAGGAGAAGGTGAGCGGCGCGGAGCTGATCCTCACGCGCCTGCACGCCGGCGGTAAGTTCTCCGATCAGACCTATAAATTCTCCGGCGGTCTGCACGGGGTGGGCGTCTCGGTGGTGAATGCGCTTTCCAAGCACCTGGAGTGCTGGATCCGGCGCGGCGGCAAGGAATACAACATCGCTTTCAAGGAGGGGAAGATCAGCTCGAAGCTCGAGGCGATCGGCACCGTCGGCCAGCGCAACACCGGCACCACGGTGCGCTTCTGGCCGGACCCGAAGTTCTTCGACTCCGACAAGTTCTCCGTGCCGCAGTTGAAGCACACGCTCAAAGCCAAGGCGGTGCTGTGCCCGGGCCTGCGCATCACGTTCAGAAACGAAGCCACGGGTGAGAAAGACGAGTGGTTCTACACCGGCGACCTGGGCGCTTACCTCATCGAGGAGCTGGAGAAGAACGAGCGCATGCCGGCGGAGCCGATCACCGCGACGCGCGCCGGCGATGACGACGCGGTGGATTTCGCACTGTGCTGGGCGCCGGACGCGCCCCTTGCGATCGCCGAGAGCTACGTGAACCTCATACCCACCATCGAAGGCGGCACCCACGTGAACGGGCTGCGCGCCGGGGTGGCGCAGGCAGTGCGCGAGTTCTGCGAGTTCCGCAATCTCGTGCCGCGCGGCATCAAGCTCACCCCCGAGGACGTGTGGGACAAGGCCAACTACGTGCTGTCGGTGAAAATGAACGATCCGCAGTTCGCCGGGCAGATGAAGGAACGCTTAGGATCGCGCGATGCTGCAGCCCTGGTGGAAGGCTTCACCCGTGACTCGGTGGCGCTGTGGCTGAATCGTCACCCGGACGCCGGCGAGCGCATCGCGCAGTTCGCGATCACCAACGCGCAGGAGCGCGCCAAGGCTGCCCAGAAGATCGTGCGCAAGCGCATTGCCGGTGGGCCGGCGTTGCCGGGCAAGCTTGCCGACTGCGTGAGCCAGGAGCCGCGCCGCTGCGAGCTGTTCCTGGTCGAAGGCGACTCGGCCGGCGGCTCGGCGAAGCAGGCGCGCGATAAGGACTTCCAGGCCATCATGCCCTTGCGCGGCAAGATCCTTAACACCTGGGAGCTCGACGCCGGGCAGATCGCCGGCAGCGAGGAAGTCCATAACATCAGTATTGCCTTAGGGATCGAGCCGGGCTCGGCGGACCTGGGTCAGCTGCGCTACCACAAGGTGTGCATCCTGGCGGACGCGGATTCGGACGGGCAGCACATCGCGACGCTACTGTGCGCGCTGTTCCTGCGGCACTTTCGCCCGCTGGTGGCGAACGGCCATGTGTACGTCGCCATGCCGCCGCTGTACCGCGTCGATGCCGGCAAGCAGGTGTACTACGCGCTGGATGATGGCGAGCGCGATCAGCTTCTGAAGAAGGTGGAGAAAGAAAGCCCGCGCACCCGACCCACCGTCACGCGCTTCAAGGGCCTGGGCGAGATGAACCCGACGCAGCTGCGTGAGACCACCATCGACCCGCGCACGCGACGCCTGGTGCAGCTCACCATCGAGGGCAAGGACAACACCGATCAGCTGATGGACATGCTGCTCGCCAAGAAGCGCGCCGCGGACCGGCGTGAATGGCTCGAGGAGAAGGGCAACCTCGCGCAAGTGCAGGTATGAGCGGCCCGCCGGAAAACCAGGAGCTGAACTTCGAGGGCGTCGAGCGGCAGCCGCTCTCCACCTTTACCGAGAAGGCGTACCTCGACTACTCGATGTACGTGATCCTCGACCGCGCGCTGCCCTTCCTGGGGGACGGACTGAAGCCGGTGCAGCGGCGCATCACCTATGCGATGAGCGAGCTCGGGCTCTCGGCGGTCAACAAGGCGAAGAAGTCCGCGCGCACCGTTGGCGATGTACTGGGCAAATTCCATCCGCATGGTGACACCGCCTGCTATGAGGCGATGGTGCTCATGGCGCAGCCGTTCGCCTACCGCTACCCACTCATCGACGGGCAGGGTAACTGGGGCTCGCAGGATGATCCGAAGTCCTTCGCCGCCATGCGCTACACCGAAGCGAAGCTCACTAAGTACGCCGACGTGCTGCTCGGGGAGCTCTCGGACGGCACGGTCGACTGGACCGCCAACTTCGACGGCACACTCGAGGAGCCGGTGTTCCTGCCGGCGCGCCTGCCCAACCTGTTGCTGAACGGCACCTCGGGGATTGCCGTGGGCATGGCAACGGACATCCCGCCGCACAACCTGCGCGAGGTGGCCAATGCCTGCATCCATATGCTCGAGGAACCCGAGGCCACCACCGCGCAGCTCATGAAGTTCGTCAAGGGGCCGGACCTGCCCACGGGGGCCGAGATCATCTCCCCGCGCGCGGACCTCAAGGAGTTCTACGAGAAGGGTATCGGCACGTTCAAGGCGCGCGCCACCTGGGAGGTAGAGGAGGGCAACATCGTCATCACCGCCTTCCCGTACCAGGTCTCCCCGACCAAGGTGCAGGAGCAGATCGCCGAGCAGATGCGCGCGAAGAAGCTGCCGATGGTGGATGCGCTCAACGACGAGTCGGACCACGAGAACCCGACGCGGGTGGTCATCGTGCCGCGCTCCAACCGCGTCGACCTCACGGAGCTCATGAACCATCTGTTCGCGACCACGGATCTTGAGCGCAGCTACCGCGTTAACCTCAACATCATCGCCCTCGATGGCCGGCCGCGGGTGATGAATCTGCGCGACGTGCTGAGCGAGTGGCTTGAGTTCCGCACCCGCACGGTCACGCGCCGCCTCGAGTACCGCCTGAATAAGGTAGCCAGGCGGCTGCACATCCTCGATGGCCTGCTCATCGCGTTCCTGAACCTCGATGAGGTGATTCGCATCATCCGCCGCGAGGACGAACCGAAGCCGGTGCTGATGAAGCGCTTCAAGCTTTCCGATGAGCAGACGGAGGAAATCCTCAACACGCGCCTGCGGCACCTCGCGAAGCTCGAGGAGATGAAGATCAAGGAGGAGCAGAAGAGCCTCGCCGCCGAACGCGACGAGCTCGCGGCGCTGCTCAAGAGCAAGGCGAAGCTGAAGAAACTCATCGCTGCCGAGATCCGCGCCGATGCGGACAAGTACGGCGATGAGCGGCGCACCAGGATCATCGAGCGTGAGGCCGCGCAGGCGATCGATGCAACGACGCTGATTCCGAACGAGCCGGTCACGGTGGTGCTGTCCACGGGCGGCTGGGTGCGCTCCGCCAAGGGCCATGAAGTGGAGCCCGGCGCGCTGTCGTACAAAGGTGGGGACGCGTTTCAGGCGCTGGCGCGGGGCCGCAGCCTGCAGAGTGCCGTGTTCATCGACAGCACCGGGCGCACCTACACCCTGCCGGCGCATTCGTTGCCCTCGGCACGCGGACACGGTGAGCCGCTTTCCGGACGGCTGGATCCCCCGGACGGGGCGAAGTTCGCCGGCGTGATGATCGGCGAACCCGAAGACCTGTGGCTGCTCGCGAGTGACGCGGGCTACGGGTTCACCGCGCGCCTGAAGGATCTCGTCAGTGACCGGCGCGCGGGCAAGACCGTGCTCAACGTGCCGCCGAACGCCCAGGTGCTGGCGCCCGCGCCGGTGCTGGCGGCGGATTCACTGGTGGCCGTGGTCAGCAGCGAGGGCAAGCTCCTCACCTTCCCGGTGAGCGAAGTGCCGGAGATGCCGCGCGGCAAGGGTAACAAGCTGTACGACATCCCCGGCAAGAAAGCCGCGGCCCGCGCGCAGCTCATGACGGCGGTCGCCGTGGTCCCGCCGAAGGCGGGCCTCGTGCTGTGGTCAGGCGAACACAAGAAGCTGCTCGAGTGGGGTGAGCTGCGCGATTATCTGGGTGAGCGCGCGCAGCGCGGCGCGGTGTTGCGGCGCGGCTGGCCGCGCAGCATCAATCGCATGGAAGCACTGTTGCCGTTGCCGTCGGTGTGACAAGCGCTGCCGGCCTAAGGCTTAAGCGTGTGCTCAGCTCTCCGCGTGCAGCACCACTTGCTCAGGCTCATTGACGAAGTAGCCCTGGATATATTGCACGCCGAGCTGCCATAGAACTGCCATGGTGTTGGCATCCTCGACGCGCTCACCGATCGTCTGGATCGAGTGCCTGGTGGCCGCTTCGATCAGGGCGCGTGCGCGCAACTGCAGTTTCGGGTCGCCCCGCAATCCCTGCACCAGCGTGCCGTCGATCTTCACGAAGTCGAGTGGCAGCGTCTCGAGCAGCCCCTGGCTGTCGCGGCCGGAGCCAAAGTGCTCGAGCGCGAAACGGAATTTACGCTCGCGCAGGCTCGCGGCGAGCGCCTTGATTTCCCGCAGGTGACTCGCCGCACTCTCTTCACTCACCTGGAAGCACAGTCGCCGCGGCTCGGCGCGGCTCGTGGGCAGGTGATGGTCGAGCCACTGGAGGAAACCCGGATCGCGCGCCGTCTCGCGCGACAGGCGCACGAACAGGCACTCGGGTTGCTTCTGCGCCGCGAATGACAGCGAGGCGCCCACCACCCAGCGATCGATGTTCTTCATGAGATCGTTGCGCGCGGCGGCCGCCATGAACTCCGACGGCAGTACTTCCTTGCCCTGGTGGTCGATCATGCGCACCAGCACGTCGAACATGCGCGGATCCTCACCTCGCAGACTCGCGATCGGCTGCTGCACGAGCCGGAAGCGGTTCTCCATCAGCGCCGCTTTAATATGCTTCACCCACACCTTGTCGTAGGACATCACGCGGTTTTCGGTGTCCGCGCGGTCCGACATCAGGCTCTGGTTGCCGCCGCGAGTGACGCTCTTGCGGCAGCACTCGAGTGCGTCAAGGATCACCGCGTCGAGCTTGATGTTGCCGGGCGGCACGACCGACAGGCCTATGGAACAGGTGACCGACACTTCCTTGTCGTCGACCCGCATGAGGTGCTTCTGAACCCGCTGCAGCAGCTGCTCCGCCCAGGCGGTTATATCGTTCTCATTGCCCCGCTCCAGAAGCGCGAGGAAACGCACGCCGCCGAAGCGTCCCGAAAGTTCCTTTGGATGCAGCGTCTCGTGGATGAGGCGCGCTTGCTCGGTCAGGATTCCCTCGCTCGCCGTGACACCGACGATGCCCTCCAGAGCTGAGAATTTGTCCGGACGGATCACCGCCAGGCAGCGCATGCCGCCCGGCGAGGGCCGCGACAGCCGTTCGGCCAGCGCTGCGAGCAGCTCGGTGCGCGGCAGCATGCCGTCGCTGGCGGCGTGGATCGGCGCGCGCGCTGCGGGCGCAGCCCTGAGCTCCTGGCTTGGACGCGATGGCACGACGATGCGCACGCACGGCTCGCCGTCGTGTTCCCCTAAGGCCAGGGAAATCTCCACTGGCACCACCGTACCGTCGCTAAGCAATGTGTTGGCACGCAGGGGGTGATTGTTCCAGCGACCCTGCAGGCACGCGGCCAGCGCGCCGCGCAGCGCCACATGGGTTGACTCATCGAACAGGTCCATTACGGGCTGGCCGGTGAGTCCCTCCTCGACACCGCTCAGCTCGTGCCACGCGGGGTTGGCCTCGACGACGATGCCTTCCTGCACCTGGATGATCGCGTCGTTGGAGTGCTCCAGTACGGTATCCAGCTGCGTGCGTGCGGTGCGCTCCGCCTTGACGGTCGACGCCAGCGTGCGCTCGATGCGCGCCGCGCGTAGCTCGCGCATCACCACCGCCTGCAGGCGCTGTGGGTTGGCCACGGTGATCACGTCGCGGGCGCCGAGCGTCATGGCCGCAGCGATGCGCGCCTCGCTCGCCTCGCTCGCGAGCAGCAGCAGCGGCACGTCCGGCGCCAGCTGGTTGCGAATGGCGATCGCCGCCGACAGCTCCTCGTCGTTGGGGGCCGCCTGGATGAGGAGTTCGGCGTTGAGCTGTGTGAGGGCGTCGCCCAGGTCACGCAGCGTCGGCAACCAGGTGCACTGCACCGGCTGTCCGATGCGCCGCAGGGCGCTATTGATGGCCTCGGCCGGGTCGCGTACGGCGCTCAGCACGATGAGCGGAACGGCGTTCTGCCCGGACAAAGTCGCCTCCACCGGTGACGGGAGCCGATTCTATTCTAGCACTCGCGACCGGGGGTGCCGTGTGAGCCGGCTCGCGGAATCTGGCGGGGGTGGGGGGATGTCGCTATCATACGCGGCCCTTTGTGGGGGCTCCGCATTCTGCAGCCCAAACGCGAGAAAGAAATGGCCAGCTACACCACCAGCGAGATCCGCGGAGGGATGAAACTCCTGATCGACGGCGATCCGTATACCGTGATCGACAACGAGTTCGTCAAGCCGGGTAAGGGCCAGGCGTTCAACCGCATCAAGATCCGTAACCTCAAAAGCGACCGCACCATCGAGCGCACGTTTCGCTCGGGCGAGTCAGTCGAGGCGGCTGACGTGGTCGACATGGACATGCAGTACCTTTACCAGGACGGCGAGTTCTGGCACTTCATGGTGCCCGAGAACTTCGAGCAGCACACCGCCGGCAAGTCGGCGGTGCGCGAGGCGGCGCAGTGGCTCAAGGACGGCGTGGTGTGCGTCGTGACCATGTGGAACAACGTGCCGCTCACGGTGACGCCGCCGGCGCATATCGAACTTAAGATCGTGGAAACCGACCCGGGGCTGCGCGGCGATACCGCCACCGGTGGCCAGAAACCGGCGAAGCTCGAGACCGGTGCGGTCGTGCGTGTGCCGTTGTTCATCAACGAAGGCGAAGTGATCCGCGTCGACACGCGCACCGGCGAATACATCTCGCGCGCCAAGCAGTAAGACTCTTCCAGGCGCAGGCGATCAGCTGGCCGCGGCCCGCCGGGCGCTGCGCGAGCGCCACAGGCCGTCGGCGGCGTAAATGAGAAGCGCCAGCCAGATGAGCGCGAAGCCGGCAGCGCGGGTCGTCCCAAAGCTCTCGTGGAACAGGTACACGCCGCACACCAGCTGCAGACTCGGCGCGATGTATTGCAGCACGCCGACGGTTGAGTAGGGCAGCGCCCGCGCGCCGTAAGCAAACAGGAACAGCGGGATCGCGGTCACGAGCCCGCTGCCGATCAGGAGCGCCGCGATTGCAGCTCCCGAGTTGGTCAGGGCACCGGTGCCGCTCGCCTGGCACCACGCAAGATAAGCGAGGGCGAACGGCAGCAGCACCAGCGTCTCGGTCGCAAGCCCCGGCAGCGCATCCACGCTGATCACCTTGCGCAGCAGGCCGTAGAGCGAAAAGCTCACCGCCAGCGTGAGTGCAATCCACGGCGGACGACCGCCCAGCACCGCGAGGTAGAGCACCGCGGCGGCCGCGAGAGCCACGGCGACCCATTGCGCGCGGTTGAGGCGCTCCTTGAGCACAAAGACCCCGAGTACGACGTTCATCAGCGGGTTGATGTAGTAACCAAGACTCGTGTCGACGATGTGCTCGTGGGTCACGCTCCATACATAGACCAGCCAGTTACAGCTGATGAGGAGCGCGGTGACCGTGAGCCGTGCCAGCAGCGCCGGATTCGTCAGCGTCGATGACAGCCGGCCGAGCTCGCCGCGCGCCACCAGCCACACCAGGATGAACAGACACGACCAGGTCACGCGATGCGCGATCACCTGGATCGCCGGTACGTCATGCAGGGGGTGCAGGTAAACCGGGAACAGTCCCCAGATTACGAAGGCTGCGGTCGCCGCCGCCAGCCCGCGGGGCGAGAGCCGTGCCGGCACGGTCACCGGTGCGCGGGCTGGGCAGCCTGCCCGGCGAAGCTCATGAACAAGGCCGCCAGGGTTTCCAGTCCCCGCGCGTCGTCTGCATCGAAGCGTCCCGGTCGCGGGCTGTCGATATCGAGCACGCCGAGGAGGGCATCAGAGGCGAGCAGTGGCACCACGATCTCCGAGCGCGAGGCGGTGTCGCAGGCGATGTGCCCTGGAAACTCATGCACGTCGGGCACCAGCAGCGTGCGTCGGCGTGCCGCGGCCGTGCCGCAAACGCCGCTGCCCAGGGCGATCCGCACGCACGCCGGCTTACCCTGGAAGGGCCCGACGACGAGTTCGCCGCCCTTGAGAAAATAAAATCCCACCCAGTTGATGTCCGGCAGGGCATCAAAGATGAGCGCGCAGGTGTTGGCCGCGTTGGCAATGAGATCGGGCTCGCCGGCGAGCAGCGCCGCGAGCTCTGCGCGCAAGCGCGCGTAGTCCGCGGCTTTGTCCACAAAATCGTAGCGTTTGGCCGGGTAGCTCATGGACGGATTGTAGCTGCTCGTGCCGACGCCAGCCCAACGCCGCCGCTCAGGCGCGCCCGGTCGGGAACGCCAGTACCTCATCGATATGTGTCGCGCCGGTGGCGAGCATCACGGTACGGTCAAAGCCCAGTGCAACGCCCGCGCAATCGGGCAGGCCGGCGGCGAGTGCTGCCAGCAGGTGCTCATCGAGCGGGTGCACCGGCAGCCCCAGGCGGCGTCGCTCGGCGTTGTCCTGCTCGAAGCGCGAGCGCTGCTCGCTTGCCTGGGCGAGTTCATGGAAGCCATTGGCGAGTTCGATACCCTCGCAGTACAGCTCGAAGCGGCGCGCGGTGCGCGGATCGCCAGGGTCCAGGCGCGCCAGCGCCGCCTGGCTTGCCGGATAACCGTGCACGAAGGTGAGCGTGCCAGACCCAAGCCGCGGTCCGACCACGGCGCCCATGAGAAGCTCTAGCAGCTCATCACGCTGCGGGGCGCTGTTCGCCCCCGGGGCGCCCGAGTGGAAGCCGAGCGCGGCAGCCGCCTGCGTGAGCTGCGCCATCGGTGCGGTAAAGGGATCCAGCCCCAGCTCGCGCCGGAACGCGTCGCGGTAGCTCAGGCGTTCATCCGCGCGTTGCGGACCTGAGCTTCCCAGCAACTCCCGCAGCAAGGCTGCGACCTCGTCCATGAGCGCATCGAGAGTCGCACCCGTGCGGTACCACTCGATGAGGGTGAATTCCGGGTTGTGCAGCCGGCCGTACTCGAGGCCGCGCACGACGTGGCAGACCTGGTAGATGTCCCCGCTGCCCGCCGCGAGCAGCCGTTTCATGGCGTACTCGGGCGAGGTGTGCAGAAAGAACTGCGTGCCGGCTGCGCCTGGCGCCATCCCAGGTGCTGGCGCGCCGCGCACCAGCTGCACCGCCGCCGAATGAATGTGAACATCGCTCACCGGCGCGTTGACCACGAGCGGGGTGTCGACTTCGAGCACGCCGCGCGCGGCGAAGAACGCGCGCGTGCGCGCCAGCAGGGCCGCGCGCGCTTTCAGGCGCGCCGGCGTCGCGCTCGGGCGCCAGTGCGCACCGCTGGCGCTCATGTCAGGTGCGCGAGCGCCTGGCCGACCCGGATCGTGGCACCCGGGGCGAGGGCCGGCAGCCAGGCAGTGCGTCCGGGCGGCAGCAGCAGGATGACGGTGGAACCCATGTTGAAACGCCCGAGTTCCGCGCCGCGCGCCAGCGTCAGGGGACTCAAGGCGCCATCGAGGGTGAGCTGCGCGCCGCGCCGCGGGGTGCGCGGGGTCACGTCCCCGTGCCACACGGTCGACATGCTGCCGACGAACAGCGCCCCCACCAGCACCAGCGCGAACTGCAGCGGCCCGTCGCCGAACACGCACACGATCCTTTCGTTACGGGCGAAGAGGCCAGGGACATTGGCGGCGGTGGCGGCGTTGACGCTGAAGAGCGCTCCCGGGATGTACCAGGCCGCCCGCAGGGTGCCGGCCCAGGGCATGTGGATGCGGTGATAGTTATAAGGAGCGAGGTACAGGGTCGCGAAGCTGCCGCCCTGGTACGGCGCCGACCAGGACGCTTCCGCCGCCAACAGTGACTCGAGGGTGTACGCCAGGCCCTTGGCCTGCACCAGCCACGAGCCATCCAATGCGCCGATCTGGCTGATGGTGCCGTCCACCGGCGAGACCAGCGTGTTGGGATCCGGATCGGGTGGGCGAACTTCCGGCCGCAGTGCGCGCGTGAAGAACTCGTTGAAGCTGGCGAATTGCAGCGGCTCGCTCTGCACCGCCTCGCTCATGTCGGGGCGGAAGTTGACGACGAAATTGTCGATGAGAGCGTTTTTCACCCAGCGCACGCGCGTGCGTGTCAGCCGGTGCGCCAGCTGCGTCAGCAGGTGCTGCGGCAGGAGGTACTGCAGCGCGACGAACAGCCGCGCCCGCAGGCTGTCCGGATCCGGCTCGCTCATGTCGGCGCCTTCGGGGCCCGGCCCAGGTACGGGGCCGCGCGCTGCAGATCGGCGGCGAAGCTGCGCACCTCGAAGGGCGGCGTGAAAATGGCGACCATGCGCGCCTGGCGGTCGAGCAGGAATACCACCGCCGAGTGGTCCATGGTGTAGTCCCCGCCCGGCAACTCGACGCGGTTGACAGCGACACTGAAGTTCGCCGCCAGCTTGCCGGTCGCGGCCTCATCCCCCGTGAGGCCTTCGAACGTGGCATCGAACGCGTGCACGTACATACCCAGCACCGGCGGGGTATCGCGCTGCGGATCGACGCTGACCAACACCACCCGCAGGCCCGGCACGGCCGCCTCGCGCTTGATGCGCGCGAGCTTCAGGAGCGTGGCGGGGCACACATCCGGGCAGTGCGTGAAGCCAAAAAATATCAGCGCCGGCCTGCCGATGAGATCCTGGCGGGTGAACGCTTGCCCGCTGGCATCCAGCAGGCGGAAATCAGCGACGGCCCGCGGCCACGGCAGCCAGGTGCCGCTTGCAAGCTGCGGCGCTTCCCTGTCAAGTTGCTGCGCGAGCCAGAAGCCGGCGAACGCCGCGCACACGGCGGCGGCGGCGAGAGCCAAGCGGGCACGTACTGTCATGAGCGAATTATTTCACACCCGTTCGCGCCCCGTACGCACAGCGCCGCGCTCGATCAGCGTGCGCGAGCTCATCGCGCGCGGCGCGCGGCGTTTGCAGCGCGCGCACCTGTGCTATGGACACGGCACCGACAATGCCTGGGATGAAGCGGCGGTGCTGACCCTGCACGCGCTCGGGCTGCCGCCAGCGTCCGGCGCGGGCGTCGGCAGGCGTCGGGTCGGCGCGCCGGGTCAGCGGCGTGCACGTGAGCTCCTCAAGCGCCGCATCCGCGAGCGCATCCCGGCGCCGTACCTGACCGGTGTGGCGTGGTTTGCGGGCCTGCCGCTCTTCGTCGATCCGCGCGTGCTCGTGCCGCGCTCAGCCATAGCCGAGCTCATCGAGCGGCGCTTTGCGCCCTGGATAGAGGCGCGGCGTGTGCGCCGGGTGCTCGACCTGGGCACCGGTTCGGGCTGCATCGCGATCGCCTGCGCCCGGGCCCTGCCGCGCGCACGGGTGGATGCCGTGGACATTTCCGACGCCGCGCTCGAGGTCGCCGCCATCAACGTGCACCGTCAGCGTCTCGCACGGCGCGTGCGTCTCTACAAGTCCGACCACTTCGCGGCGCTCGGCGCGGCGAGCTACGATATCATCGTGTCCAATCCGCCTTACGTGGGGAGCCGCGAGTTGCGCGCGCTGCCGCCCGAGTACCGGCACGAGCCGCGCGTCGGACTTGCCGCCGGCAGCACCGGGCTCGATTCGGTGCGGGTCATCCTGCGCCAGGCGCGCCGCCATCTGCGGCCGGGAGGAGTGTTGATAGTCGAGGTGGGTAACACCCAGGCCGCGGTGCAGCGCGCGTTCCGGCGACTGCCGTTCGTGTGGCTGCAGTTCGCGCGCGGCGGCGGCGGGGTGTTCCTGCTGAGGCGCGAACAGCTCCAGGTTGGCTAGCGGGCGCGAGCATGTCCGGCAACACCATCGGCAGGCTTTTCACGGTCACCACCTGCGGCGAGAGCCACGGGCCGGCGATGGGCTGCATCGTCGACGGCTGCCCGCCGGGACTGCCCCTGACGGAAGCGGACCTGCAGGCCGACGTCGACCGCCGCCGCACCGGCACCTCGCATTTCGTCAGTCAGCGCCGCGAGGGGGATGAGGTGCGCATCCTCTCAGGAGTGTTCGAAGGCCGCACGACCGGCACGCCGATCGGCATCCTCATTGAGAACACGGACGCGCGCTCGCGCGACTACGAGCGGATCAAGGACCGCTTCCGTCCCGGACACGCCGACTACACTTATCAGCAGAAATACGGGGTGCGCGATTACCGCGGCGGCGGGCGCTCCTCGGCGCGCGAAACCGTCATGCGCTGCGCGGCGGGCGCGATCGCGCGCCGCTATCTCGCCGCGCGCCTCGGCGTGCGCATTTACGGCTATCTAAGCCAGGTCGGATCGTTGCTGCTGGAGCCGAAGGATCCGGCTTTCGCGTACCAGAATCCGTTTTTCTGTCCGGACCCGCAGCGGGTCGCTGAGCTCGAGGCCCTGATCTGGAAGGTGCGCGAGGCGGGGGATTCGATCGGCGCGCGCGTGACCGTGGTCGCGAGCGGCGTGCCGCCGGGCCTCGGCGAGCCGGTGTTCGACCGGCTGGACGCGGACATCGCGCATGCGCTCATGAGCATCAACGCGGTGAAGGCGGTGGAGATCGGCGCCGGTACCGCAGGCGGCGGCACAGCGCGGCAGTGAGCATCGCGATGAACTCACCCCGACCGGTTTCCGCAGCAATCACGCCGGCGGGATGCTCGGGCGGATCTCTTCCGGCCAGGACGTCATCGCGCACCTGACCTTCAAACCCACTTCCAGCATCCAGGTGCCCGGCGACACCATCGATACCGCCGGCCGGGCGGTGGAGATCGTCACCACGGGCCGTCACGACCCCTGCGTCGGCCTGCGCGCGACGCCGATTGCCGAGGCGATGCTGGCCATCGTGCTCATGGACCACTACCTGCGTCAGCGAGCGCAGAATGCCGACGTGAAGGCGCCCACCCCGGTTATTACGGACGCACCACACGGCTAGAGATTCGCGCTCCCGCTGCGGCCAGACACGCCAGATCGCGAACCACGCCACAGTTCGCGCCGCCTTCCGCGACGAACCGCGACACAGTTCGCTTTGGTCCCCGGGCCTATTTAAGTTATATTGCCGCCGGATTCGTGGTTGAGTGCAAGTTGCGTTCCATCTTTCTGTTTTAAAAAGATATTTTAGCCAATGATGCCTGCTGGGGTGCCCTGATGGTCGCCAAATGCTCAAGCCGGGCAGTGGCATTGCTGCTGGCCTTGCCGTCAGCAGCGTTTGCCCTAGGTCTGGGAGATATCCACCTGCTGTCGCCGCTCAACGCGCCGCTGAATGCGGAGATTGAGCTCGTCGACGTCGCGCCCGACGAGGTGAACGTGCAGGCGCAACTTGCGTCGCGCGAGACTTTCGCGCGCTACGGCCTCGACTGGCCCGCTTTCCTGACCGGCGTGCAGGTGCGCACTGAGCGCGCGGCTGACGGCCGACAGATCATCCGGCTCAAATCCACGGACGCCATTTCCGAGCCCTTCGTCACCCTGCTCGTCGAGGTGAACTGGTCACGCGGCCGCCTGGTGCGCGAGTACACAATGCTGCTCGACCCGCCGGTGTACGCGCCGGCACAGTCGGCGGTCGCCACTGCGCCTGTGAGCGCGCCGGCGACCGGCGCCGCGACGCGCGAGGGCGCGATTGAACGCGCCGCGCCCACTACGCCCGCAGCCGCTGAAACGCAGCCCGCGCCGACGGCGGCGACGCCCACCCCGGCAGAAGCCTCACCGACACCTGCCGCCGGTGCCGCGAGCGCGGGCGGCACACATCTCGTCCGGCGCGGCGAGACGCTGTCGGGAATCGCCAGTGCTACCGCGGGAGCCGGCACCGGCTCGGCACGCACGCGCAGCTGGATGGTTGCCATCTACCAGGCCAATCCGCGCGCGTTCGATTCGAACATGAACCTGCTGCGCTCGGGCGCGGTGCTGCGGATTCCCGACGGCGCGACCGCCGCCGGGATTTCGAGCGCCGACGCCAATGTCGAGATTCGACGGCAATACGCGGCCTGGCGCGGCGCCGCGGGCAGCGCTGCGGCAGGGGAGCAGCCGGGGCGGCTGCACCTGGTGCCGCCGTCGCAGGCGGCCGCCGCCGGCGCGACACCCAAAGGGCAGGCTGGCGAACCCACCCAGCTCCAGAGTCGGGTGACGGAACTGGAAGGGCAGGTCGCGGAACAGAAGCGGCTGCTCGACATGAAGAACGCGGACCTTGCGCGCCTGCAGGCGCAGCTCGCGCAGAAACAGGGCAAGCCCGCTGCCGTGGAATCCGCGGCGCCACCGCCGGCTGCGACGACACCTCCGGCGGTTACGCCGCCCGTAGCGCAGACACCGCCAGCCGCCGCGACTGAGCAAAAGCCTCCCGCGGAAACACCCCGCAGCGAAGCGGCCCCCACGCCTGCTGAGGCGCCACCGGCAGCCGCGAAGCCGCCGGTTGCAAAGCGGCCCGCCGCGGGTACAGCCCCAGGGCGGTTCGATTTTCGACACGCTCAAGGACTACTGGTGGGCGCTCGCACTGCTGGCGCTCGGGCTCATCGCCTGGTTCGCCCTGCGGTTCTTCCGCTCACGGCGCAGCGCAGAATTTGATGATTCCCTCGGCCGCCTGGCGGTGGCTGGCGGCGCAGCGGCGAGCACTGGCGGCGCCATGAGCCGCGGATTCGGCTCCGGGGACGCCCCGGCGCGCGCCGCCGAGCCCGCGCTGACCGAGGACAGTTTCCTGGTCGAAGAGAGCGGCGTGCGTCCGCGTCCACGGCTGGCCCCCGAACCGGTCACTGCCGCACCACCGGTGCGCCAGGCAGCCGACGACACCGTCAGCAGCGAGACTGCGATCAACCTCGACCAGGGCGACCCGCTCGCCGAGGCTGATTTCCACATGGCCTACGGTCTTTACGACCAGGCCGCGGACCTGATCCGCATCGCAATCAGCCGCGAACCTGCGCGACGCGACCTGAAGCTGAAACTGCTGGAAGTGTTTTTCGTGTGGGGCAACAAGGAGCAGTTCCTGCAGACCGCGCGTGAGCTGGCGGGCACACGCAGCGAATCCGCGCCCGGCGAGTGGGAAAAGATCCTGATCATGGGCAAGCAGCTTGCCCCGGAAGACGCCTTGTTCTCCGGCGGCGGTGCCACGAGCGGAGCCGCGGCCGGCGGCGTGGACCTGGACCTCGAGGGCGGCCAGAGCCGCGTCGACTTCGACCTGCTCGGGGAACCGGATGGCGCCGCACCCCAGGGCGTTGACCTCGATATCGGTGCGGCCGTGGGGCACTCGGCCAGCGAATCAACCACCAACGTAACCGATCGCAACGCCGCGCTGCTCGAGAACACTTACCTGCAGGGAGCCAGCACCGGCACCACGCGGCAGATGACCACGCCGATGCGCCAGGCCGGCGGCGACGTCGAAGGGCCGACGGTGGAGCAGCCGGCAATGGGGCAACCGGGCAGCCCCACGATTCGCCAGAAGGTCGAAACCGCGCTCAAACAAAGCGGCACCGAGCAGACTCAGACCCAGGAACTTGCCATCGATGATCTGGGTCTGGACCTCGGACACGCGGACACCGTGGACCAGCCGGGACTCGCGGCGGCGCCGGAAGGGCCGACGCTGGTCGCGGGGCTCGACGATCACACGCGCCACCTCATGGAGGACGCGCACGAGCACGCCACGGGGAAACATGAAAGACCTCGACCACCGGCGCGTGGCAGTTCGATCCCAAGGACCTTGATTCGGCAACCCAGCAGGGACAGGCGCTGACGGATCCTTCCCAGACCTCGCGCCTGAGGGCTCTGGAGCTCCGGAGGACGTGGACGTGGATGTCGGCGATGCCACGGGCGCCCACCCGGCGCCGGGCGCGCTGGATCTGGACGTTGGCGCGACCACCGGCACGCATGCGAGCAACGGTCACGGCCTCGACCTGGATGTGGGAACCGCGACCGTACCTGACACCGCGTTTGCCGCCACGCAGCGCCTGTCGTCCGAAGACCTCGCGCTGCCGGACCTCGAACCGGTCACGATGAGTGAGGTCGGCACCAAGCTCGACCTGGCCCGTGCCTACATGGACATGGGCGATCCGGACGGCGCGCGCAACATCCTCGAGGAGGTACTCACCGAGGGTTCGGCCGCGCAGAAGCAGGAAGCCCAGCGCCTGATGGAGTCGCTCCCTTAGTCCATCGGCTGAAATCGCCTGCGGCGATTTCAGCGGACAGCGCCTTCGTTTCCGTGCCACCCTTGAGCCGCATCGCCGTCGGCATCGAGTACGACGGCTCCGCCTACGCGGGCTGGCAGTCGCAGCCCGGCACGACCACCATCCAGCAGGCGCTGGAAAAAGCCCTGAGCGTCATCGCCGCAGAGCCGGTGAGCCTGACCTGCGCCGGGCGCACCGACGCCGGTGTGCATGCCTGGGGACAGGTGGCGCACTTCGATACCAGCGCCACCCGTGCGGCGCGCAGCTGGGTGCTCGGGGCCAACAGCGAACTGCCGAAGGACCTGAGCGTGTCATGGGCGATGCCCGTGCCGGCACATTTTCACGCCCGCTATTCGGCTTCCGCGCGCACCTATCGCTACGTAGTGCTCAACCGCGACGTGCGCTCGGCGCTGTTCGCCCGGCGTGTCACCTGGATCCACCAGCCCCTGGATGAGGCCGCCATGAGCCAGGCGGCCCGCTTACTTGAGGGTGAGCATGACTTCAGCGCCTTCCGATCCGCCGCGTGCCAGGCCAAGTCCCCGATCCGGCGCCTGGAGCGCCTGAGTGTCGGGCGGCGCGCCGAGTTCGTGTTCATCGAGGTGACGGCCAATGCGTTTCTGCATCACATGGTGCGCAACATTGCCGGCCTGCTGATCAGCGTCGGCAAGGGCGAGCACCCGCCGCAATGGGCGCTGGAGGTACTCAGGGCCAAGGATCGCCGCCAGGCGGCCGCCACCGCCCCCGCCACGGGCCTGTACCTGCTCTCGGTGCGCTATCCGGCAGCCTTCGGTCTGCCGCCAGCCTGGGCTGCGGAGGGCTTTCGCGCCCGATCGGCTATGATCGGTGCATGTCCTGGTTCGAGAAGATCATGCCCTCCCGCATCAAGACCGAGCGGCGCACGCGCTCGGTCCCCGAAGGGCTGTGGATCAAGTGCCCGGCCTGTGATGCCGTGCTCTATCGCGCTGAGCTCGAGCGCAATCTGCACGTATGCCCCAAGTGCAGCCACCACATGCGCCTCGGCGCGCGCGAGCGACTGGACCGCTTCCTTGATCCCGGCAGCAGCGGGGAAATCGGCGCCGCCATCTCCCCTGAGGATCCGCTGAAGTTCCGCGACAGCAAGCGCTACAAGGACCGCCTGACCCAGGCGCAGAAAGCGACCGGGGAGAGCGACGCCCTGATCGTCCTGGCCGGTACCCTGAACGCACTGCCGATCGTCGCCTGCGCTTTCGAGTTCCAGTTCCTGGGCGGCTCGATGGGTTCGGTCGTCGGTGAGCGTTTCAAGCGCGGCGTCGATTACTGCATCCAGGAGCGCCGGCCGTTCGTGTGCTTTTCCGCCAGCGGCGGGGCGCGCATGCAGGAGGCACTGTATTCGCTCCTGCAGATGGCGAAGACGGCGGCGTCGCTGTCGCGCCTGGCGCAGGCGCACCTGCCCTACATTTCGGTGCTGACCGATCCGACCACCGGCGGGGTATCGGCGAGCCTGGCGCTGCTCGGGGACCTGAACCTGGCCGAGCCGCGCGCGCTGATCGGCTTCGCCGGCCCGCGCGTCATCCAGCAGACCGTGCGCGAGACGCTGCCGGAGGGTTTCCAGCGCAGTGAGTTCCTGCTCGATCACGGCGCGATCGACATGATCGTGGACCGGCGCGAAATGCGTGATCGCATCGCGGCGCTGCTGCGAATCCTGTTGAAACTCCCGGCTGTCGCACCGACCGCCGACGCGGCCTGAGGCCGCCCTTCACCGCCTCACCAGCGCCGATGCGCACACTCGCCGAGTGGCTGACTGTGCAGGAGTCGGTGCACCCGAAGAGCATCGACATGGAGCTGACGCGGGTTGCGCCCGTGGCGCGTGCGCTGGGCGTTGCGGCGCCGCAGTTCCCGGTGATTACCGTGGGCGGCACCAACGGCAAGGGCTCGGTCGCCGCGCACCTCGAGGCATTGCTGCGTGCCCTGGGCGCCTCGACGGGTCTTTTCACCTCGCCGCACTTCGTGCGCTACAACGAGCGGATCCGGGTGGACGGCGCGGATGTGGAGGATGCGCAGCTCATCGAGGCATTCGAGCGCATCGAGGCGGCCCGCGGCGCGATCACCCTGAGCTTCTTCGAGTACAACACGCTCGCGGCGCTGCTCGTCTTCCGCGCGCGCGCGGTGGACGTGGCCGTCCTCGAGGTCGGCCTGGGCGGCCGGCTCGATGCCACCAACCTCGTCGACGCGGACGTGGCGGTGCTCGCCTCGGTCGGGCTTGATCATCGCGACTGGCTCGGCGAGACGCTCGAGTTGATCGGCGCCGAGAAGGCCGGGATTTTCCGTGCCGCCAGGCCCGCCGTGCTCGGCACCCCCGACATGCCGGCGAGCGTGTACGCCGCGATCAGCGCGTTGGCAGCGACGCCGCACATCGCGGAGCGTGATTTCAGCTGGCGGGTGGGAGGCGGGCGCTGGGACTACGCGGGACTGAAACGCTCGTTGCGCGATCTGCCGCCATCGGCGCTCGCCGGCTCCGTCCAGTACCGCAACGCCGCCACGGCGCTCGCGGCCCTCGAGGCGCTTCTGGATGACCCGCGCCTCCGGCCTGCGGTACGCGCCCTCGCCGAGCGCCTCTCGCCGCTGGATGCGGCGGCGGTCCGCCGCGCGCTCCCGGCGGTGCGGCTCGCCGGCCGCTTCCAGGTCGTGGCGGGCGACGTGGAGTGGATCCTGGACATCGCACACAACGAACCGGCGGCGCGGGTCTCGCGGCGCAGCTGCGCGAGCGGGCGCCGCCGCAGCCGCTACCCGCGCGCGAGGGCCGGGGACAGACAATCGCCGTAATCGGCGTGCTCGCGGACAAGGACGCAGCGGCGATCGGGGCCGCGCTCGCGGCGGTCGTCGACCGCTGGATCGTGTGCACGCTGCCCGGGCCGCGCGGCTGCAGCGCCGAGGAACTCGCGCGGCGGCTGGCGCTCACGGCGGGCGCCATGACGCTGGCGCCGAGCGTGGTTGCGGGCTGTGAAC
This sequence comes from uncultured Gammaproteobacteria bacterium, assembly GCA_963793895.1. GTDB lineage: Bacteria > Pseudomonadota > Gammaproteobacteria > Steroidobacterales > Steroidobacteraceae > 13-2-20CM-66-19. The sequence continues at coordinate 797,683 of CAWCBV010000002.1, read as the reverse complement.
AGGCGCGCGCGCTCGCCCGTCCCGGCGATCGCGTCGTCGTGTGCGGTTCGGTGCATACGGTGGGCCCGGCGCTCGAGTGGCTTCGGATATACTGATTGCGTGAAAGAACGGCTGACCGGCGCGATCATTCTCGTAGCTCTGATCGTGTTACTGGTTCCGGCACTGCTGACGGGACCGATCCGATCCCAGCCGCACCCGATTGCCGCGGCCTCGGCAACGTCCGCGGAGGAACCGCCATTACGCTCATACACCATTCACCTGGCGGACGACGCACGCGCACACGCCGCCGCGCACGCGAGCGGCCCTGAGCAGCCCGCGCCGGTTGGCGCACCGGTGGACACCGTGCCCGCGCCAGCGGCGCAGTCCAGCCCTGCGCCAGCGAGTGCCGCGCCGGCGCTGCCGTCCGCAGGAGCTGCAGCTGCCGCGAAACCAGCCGCGGCCGCGCCGTCCCCGGCGACGCCCGCCGCGGGCGTCGCCGCGACCCAATCGGGCGCCTGGATGGTGCAACTGGGCAGCTTCGCCAGCCGGGCGAACGCCGAACGGCTCGCGCAGCAACTGCGGGCGCGGGGTTTCCAGGCAGCGGTGTCGCAGGGGAGCAGCGGCCGGCGCCTGTTCCGGGTGCGCGCCGGCCCCGCGCCGACGCGCGCCGCGGCGGCGCAGCTCGCCGGGAAGCTGCGCGCCGCCGGACACGCAGGCACGATCGTGCCGAAATAGTGACCGCGGTTCCGAGCAGCCGGGCTGACGCTCTTGTAGAATCCGAGGCCGCGCGGAACTGCCGCGGCTGACCGGTTACGCGATGAACTCAGCTGACTACGTGATCATTGCCGCCATCCTCATCTCCGCGGCCATTGGCGCCGTGCGCGGTTTCCTGCGCGAAGCGATCGCGCTCGGTGCGTGGGTGGTCGCGCTGTTTGTCGCCTGGCACTTCTCGGATCTCGTTGAACCGCACCTCGGGGGCCTGCTGGCCGGTTCCGATGTGCGGCCGTGGGCGGCGCGCGTCATCATCGTCGTCCTGCTGCTCATCCTCGGATCGCTCGTGGGTGCCGCGCTCGCGCACTTCGTGCGGCTGTCGATCTTCAGCGGCACCGATCGCCTGCTGGGCTTTCTGTTCGGCATGCTGCGCGGCTTCGTGCTGCTGGGTGTGTTTGTGATTCTCGGGCAGTTGCTGCGCCTGCAGGGCGAGCACTGGTGGGGTCACTCGACGCTCATTCCCTACGGGGAATCGATCGCGAACGTCGTGCGCACCCTGGTCGGCGCGGAACGCGAACCCGCCGGGAATGTTCGGGTCTGAAAACCTAAGGCGTAATCGAACGAATGTGCGGCATCGTAGGCATCGTCGGCACCAGCGCCGTCAATCAGCGTCTGTATGACGCGCTCACCGTGCTGCAGCACCGCGGCCAGGACGCCGCCGGCATCGCGACCTCCGCCGACGGGGAGTTGTCGGTGCGCAAGGGCAGCGGTCTGGTGCGCGATGTGTTCCAGCAGCACCACATGCTCGAGCTCAAGGGCAACGTCGGCATCGGCCACGTCCGCTATCCCACCGCCGGTTGCGACAGCGCCTCCGAGGCGCAGCCGTTCTACGTCAACGCGCCGTACGGCATCTGCCTTGGGCACAACGGCAACCTGACCAACGCTACCGAGCTTGCCGAGATCCTGATCCGCGAGGATCGGCGCCACCTCAATACCACCTCGGACTCCGAAGTGCTGCTGAACGTATTTGCTTCCGAGCTGCAGCGCGTTGGGGCTGCGCGCATCACCCCGGCGGACGTGTTCGCGGCCGTAAACGCCGTCTACCGGCGCTGCCGCGGCGGCTACGCGGTGGTCGCCATGGTCATCGGCCACGGCATCCTCGGCTTTCGCGACCCACACGGCATCCGGCCGCTGGTGCTCGGCGAGCGGCGCACGCCGCGCGGCACCGAGTGGATGCTGGCTTCCGAGAGCGTGGCGCTCGACAGCCTGTCGTTCCGCCTGGTGCGCGATCTTGCGCCCGGTGAGGCGGTGTTCATCGACGAGCAGGGCCGGCTGCATTCACAGCAATGCGTGCCTGCCGAGCGGCACACACCGTGCATATTCGAGTACGTTTATTTCGCGCGTCCCGATTCCAAGATCGACAACATCTCGGTCTATCGCGCCCGCATGCGCATGGGCGACCGGCTCGCCGACAAGATCCAGCGCGAGCGGCCGCAGCACGACATCGACGTCGTCATCCCGATTCCCGACACGAGCCGCACCAGCGCGCTGCAGTTGGCGCAACGCCTGGGGGTCAAGTACCGCGAGGGGTTCACCAAGAACCGCTACATCGGGCGCACCTTCATCATGCCGGGGCAGGAGCAGCGCGAGAAATCGGTGCGGCGCAAGCTGAACGCGATTGACCTGGAGTTCCGCGGCAAGAACGTGCTGCTGGTGGATGACTCCATCGTGCGCGGAACGACCTCCGCGCAGATCATCGAGCTGGCGCGCGAGGCCGGCGCCGCCAAGGTGTATTTCGCCTCCGCCGCCCCGCCGGTGCGCTTTCCCAACGTCTATGGCATCGACATGCCGGCGGCGAACGAACTGGTCGCAGGCTCCCGCTCGGTCGAGGAAGTCGCCTACCTGATCGGCGCCGACTGGCTCGTCTACCAGGACCTGGATGACCTCATCGCCGCCTGCAAACACGAGGACGCACGCATCCAGGAGTTCGACACCTCCTGCTTCTCGGGTGAATACATCACCGGTGATGTCACGCCCGAATACCTGCAGCGCCTGCAGCTCGAGCGCTCCGACGCCGCGAGAATCGCCCGGCGTGAGCGGCGGGGCTTCAAGTTGGTGCGCGGGAGCTGAGCGCGAGCTTGCCGCCGCCGGAGGGTGCCGACCCGCGGCGCGGGTTGCTGCTCACGCTCTTGCAGACGGCACTCGCTCGGGTCAGCGGCCGCGCGAGCGTGCGCGCCGCCCTGACACTTGCCGGGGATGCCGCGCCTGCGGCTGCCGCGGTGTGGATTGCGGCCGTAGGCAAGGCCGCGGCCGCGATGGCGCTCGGCGCCCACGACGCGCTGGGTGGCGCTGTCCGGCACACCCTCGTCATCACCCGCGAGGGGCACGCGGCGCCTGAGCTCTTCGCCCGCGGCGAGGTCGAATTTCTAGAAAGTGCACACCCGGTTCCCGATGAGCGCTCACTCGCCGCCGGCGCGCGCCTCTTGCGGTGGGTGGAGGAGTTGCCGCCCGCGGCAGTGCCGTTGTTCCTCATCTCGGGCGGTGCCTCGAGCCTGGTGGAAGTGCTCGCCCCCGGCGCCAGCCTCGATGAGCTCCTGCGACTGAACGTGCAGGGACTCGCGGCGGGTATCCCGATCGGTGAACTCAACGCCAGGCGCAGATCCGTCTCGCGCATCAAGGGCGGCGGTCTCGCCGCGCGCTTAGGGAAGCGGGCGGCGCGGGCGTTGTTCATCTCGGATGTCCCCGGTAATGATCCGGCTGTGATCGGCTCGGGACTCATGGGCGCAGCACCTGGCGGGGATCAGGTGCAACGCACCATCATCGCGAGCGCCGATGAGGCCGTGGCGGCCGTGGCAGCCGAGGCGCAGCGGCGCGGCCTCATCGTGCACGCCGGCGCCGAGCGCTTCGAGGGGAGCGCTGCGTGGCTCGCGGCGCGCTTTGCCCACGAGCTGCGCCTCCTGCCGGCCGAAGTATTTGTATGGGGCGGGGAGTCGACGGTGCAATTGCCGCCGGCGCCCGGGCGGGGCGGCCGCAACCAGCACCTGGCGCTTAGCGTCGCCAAGCTCATCGCCGGCGAGCCGGACCTGCTGCTGCTCGCGGCCGGCACGGACGGCACCGACGGCGTCACCGAGGACGCCGGAGCGCTGGTCGACTCCGACACCTGCGCGCGCCTCGCGCTCGCGGGTGTCGATGCCGATGAGAGCCTGCGGCGGGCGGACTCGGGCACGGCGCTCGCGGCGAGCGGCGACCTGGTCCACACCGGGCCGACGGGCACCAATGTGGGCGACATCGTCATCGGGCTGAAGATGACAGCCGCGCGCTAGCCGCGCGCGGTAACGCGCGTGCTGTAATCGCCCACCTGATGCGCCTGCTGTTGATCGAGGAAGACGCCGAACGTTGTGCGCACATCCGGCAGCGCCTCGTGACGTGGCGACCGCGGGCGGAGCTGGTGGTGCACGACCCGGTGACAGGCGGCGCGCTCGAGCCGGAGTTCCTCGCCCAGGGGTTTGACGCCGTGTTGCTCGCCGATAAATGGCGCGGTGGCCGTGGTGTGGCGTGGGCACGCGAGCTTGCCGGGCGGCCGGGGTTCGCGCCGCTGGTGCTGCTGTCGCGCACGGCGGACGCCGCGCTGGCGCGCGAAGCTGCGGCAATCGGCGCCTGGTCGGTGTGCGGCGATGACCTCGAGCACGAGGCGTTCGCGCAGGTGCTCGCCGCCGTGGAGCGCCACCAGGTTCACGCGCGCGCCGTGTGGCGTACCAGCGAGGCAGGGCGCGAGGCGCAACGCTTCGGGGATGCTTTCATTCGTGACTACCGCCGCATCCGCCGCCTGTCGTCGCGCGCGACGACCGACCTGTACGTGGCTGAAAGCGAGCGTGCCGGCTCGCTGGTGGTGCTGAAAGTCGCGCGCGATGCCCAGGAAGATGCCGCCGCGCTCGATCCCTTCGCCCGCTTCCTGCAGGAATTCGAGATCGCGCAGCGCATCGCGAGCCCCGAGGTTGTGCGGCTGTACGATCTGGGCGTAAGCGATGAGCATGCCTGGCTCGTCATGGAGTATTTCCGTCTCGGTGACCTGCGCCGTCGCATGCGCTCGGGCCTGGCGCCGCGCGAAGCGCTGCAATTTGCCGTCGCGATCGCCCGCGCCCTGAGCACCATCCACGCCGCCGGTGTGCTGCATCGGGACCTGAAACCGGGCAACGTCCTCCTGCGTGACGATGGCGGCATCGCGCTCATCGACTTTGGCCTGTCCAAGGACGCGGCGCTGGCACTGGATGTGACCGATGCCGGCATGATCTTCGGCACGCCGCACTACATGAGTCCCGAGCAGGGGCACGCGGAGCCGATCGACGCGCGCAGCGACCTGTACAGCCTGGGCATCATCCTGTTCGAGATGTTCGCCGGTGAGAAACCCTATCGCGCCGAGAACCCCATGGCCATCGTGTACAAGCACCGCAAGGAGGCAATTCCGCGCTTGCCGGAGCGTTTTGCGGCGCTGCAGCCGGTGCTGGAACGACTGCTCGCCAAGGAGCCCGCCGACCGCTACGCCAGCGCCGGCGACGCGGCGGCGGCGTTGCAGGCGACGCTCAGCGGGTGGCTCGGGGGCGCGGCGCCGCCATGAAGGCGGCGGCGCGGCGTACTGCGCCGGCGAGCGCCGCCGGGGAGCACGATGAGATCCTGCTGGCGCCGACGCCGGCCGCGTGGGTGAGGGCTGCCGCGGCGCGCTGGCGCGAGCTGCTCATCGATCACGCCAACTGCGAAAAAAAGGCCGCCTCCACGGCGCTGGCGCTGATGTTCGCTTACCCCGAGGATCGGGAACTGAGCCTCGCGCTCTCGCGCCTGGCGCGCGAAGAGCTGCGGCACTTCGAACAGGTCGTGGCCGTCATGGACGCACAGGGAGTTGGATTCGTGCGGCAGCGCCCGGGCCGCTACGCCCAGAAGCTGCGTGCCGCGCTGCGCACCAGCGAGCCGCAGCGCAAACTCGACCTGCTGCTGATGGGGGCGCTGATCGAGGCACGTTCGGCGGAGCGCTTTGCGCCTCCTGGTACCGCATCTGCCGCGCCCGCTCGTGCCGCTCTACGCCCGGCTGGCGCTTTCCGAGGCGCGCCATTTCACGCAGTACCGAACCCTCGCCCGCGTGGCGGCACCGGGGGAGTGGCGCGAGCGGCTGGCGGCGCTCGCCATACTCGAGGCGCAGCTGGCGACCACTCCTGACCGCAGCCTGCGCTTTCATTCCGGGCCGCCCTCGGACGGGCCGACGGCGCCGGCGGACTGACAGTTTGTTACAACACGCGCGGGCACGAATCCAGCTGCCAGATGTCTTTCGCACCGGTATTCTCACCAACATCACCAAGGCTAAGAATGATGAACGAGCGCCCGCACCTGTTGATCGTGGACGATGATCGCGAGATCCGCGGGCTGCTCGCTCAGTATCTGGAGAAGCACGAGTTTCGCACCACGGCGGTGCCCGACGGCAAGGAAATGCGCCGCGTCATGGAGCGTTCGCATATTGATCTGCTGGTGCTCGACCTGATGCTGCCCGGGGAAGACGGCCTGTCGTTGTGTCGCGAGCTGCGTACCCGCTCGCAGGTGCCGATCATCATGCTCACCGCCCGGGGCGAGGACGTCGACCGCATCGTGGGGCTCGAGCTCGGTGCGGATGACTACGTCGCCAAGCCCTTCAATCCGCGCGAACTCCTCGGCCGCATCAAGGCGATCCTGCGCCGCACCGCGCACGCGCCGCGCGACCCGAGTCCGGCGAGTGTGCGTGGCTTTTCTTTCGGCAGCTGGCGGCTCGACACGGTGACGCGCACGCTGCGCGACGCCGCCGGCAAGGAAGTCGCCCTGAGCGGCGCGGAATACCGCCTGCTCGCGGTGCTGCTGGCCGCGGGCAATCGGGTGCTGACCCGTGCCCAGCTCACCGAACTCTTGCGCGGCCGCGATGCCGATCCCTTCGACCGCAGCATCGACGTACGCGTGAGCCGGCTGCGGCAGATCCTCGGTGATGATGCGCGCGCCCCGCTGATCATCAAGACGGTGTACGGCGAGGGCTATGTGATCGGCGTCAGTGTCGCGAACGACTGAGCGCGTGCCAGCTTAGGACCATGCGCCTGCCGCTGTGGCCGCAATCGCTGTTCGGCAGACTGATCGCCGCGTCGGTCATCGCCGTGCTGGTGGCCCAGGCGGTGGCGCTGGTCCTCATCGCCCAGGAGCGTGAGCGGTTCGTGCTGCAGGGAAGCGTGCGCGAGTGGACGCGCCGCATCACCGAAACCACCCTGCTGTTGCAACCCATGAACGCGGCCGAGCGCGCCGCGGCGGTCAGCGCCATGGGGGCGCCGCGTGAGCGGTCGCCGCTGCCCGCGGGGGCGCGCCGGCGCGCCGCGCCGCCAGCGCCGCGCGCCTTCGTGCGCGTGCCGCTGCCGTCGGACTTCGAGCGCACCCTGCGCGAGCAACTGCGTAGCGCGCTCGGCGCGGGCTATGACATCAACGTCGCGGCGACCGCGGAGCCGGCGCCTCCTGCCATCTTCCTGCCGGTGCCTTTCTTCGAAGCGCGCGAGCTCGCCGCGCACCAGGGCAGCGCGCAGCACTACGACGTGACGGTGCGCTTTGCCGATGGCGACACGGCATTGTTTCGCGTCACGCGCATGCCCGAGGGTGCGCGGTTGCCGCGCAACCTGTTCGTAAACCTGACGCTGCTGGTGCTGATTCTGGTGCTGGCGCTGTACGTCGCGGCGCGCAGCATCACCCGGCCGTTGTCGGACCTGGCGCGCGCCGCCGACAGCGTCGGCAGGGACGCGCGGCCGGCGCAGCTGCAGGAGCGCGGCGCGCGGGAACTGCGCGACGCCGCGCGCGCTTTCAACACCATGCAGGACCGTCTGCACCGTTATCTCGACAGTCGCTCGCGGGTACTGGCGGCCATGTCACACGACCTGAAGACGCCGCTCACGCGGCTGCGCCTGCAGGTCGAGACGCTCGACAACCCGCCCATGCAGGCACGCATCGGCCGGGAACTGGATGAGATGGAGAGCATGGTGCGCGAGGGCCTGGCGCTGTTTCGCGGCCTCGATGACGGCGAAAGCCCCGTGCCGCTCGACATCAATGCGCTGCTGGCAACCGTGCGCGAGGAGTTCACCGGCATGGGGGCGACGGTGACCGTCACCGGCAGCGCCCGCGGGCCGTTCGTGGGCAAGGCGCAGGCGCTCAAGCGCTGCGTAACCAATCTGGTCGCCAACGCCATCAAGTTCGGAACGCGCGCCGACATCGCGCTCGTTGACGGGCCGCAGCTCACGATCAGCGTGAGCGACCAGGGACCGGGCGTGCCGGAGCCGGAACTCGAACGGGTGTTCGAGCCGTTCTACCGCGTCGAGTCGTCGCGCAATCGTGATAGCGGCGGTACCGGCCTCGGCCTGTCAATTGCCCGCGATGTGGCCCAGGCGCATGGCGGGTCGCTGACGCTGCGCAACCTTGCCGGTGGCGGGCTGGAGGCACTGCTGACGTTGCCGCGGCGGCATTGAGTACCCAGTACACTCCGTCACGATTGCTAACGGCGCTGCCGCCACGCTCCCCGGTAGGGTGAGGCCGTAATGGGGACCCGCACGGACGAGCCCCGCCAGGAGACCGCCATGAAAGCCTTTGTTGTTGCCGCGCTGGCCACCTTGTGGGCCGGTGCCGTATTCGCCCAGAACCCCGCCGCAACCGCGACTGAGCGCGGTGCGCATCGCATGGACAACCTCGCCATCCTGTTGGATCTGACCGCGGCCCAGAAGGCCCAGGTTCAGACCGTCCTGCAGGAAGAGCATGCGCAGATGAAGCAGGCCTTCCAGGATGTGCAGGCGTCCGCGGCTGCCGGGACCAAGCCCAACTGGCAGCAGATGCGCACCCTGCACCAGCAGATCAGCCAGGAGACGATCACCAGGCTGACGCCGGTACTGTCGGCCACGCAGCTGCAGAAGTTCAAGATCCTGCAGCACGGGATGATGCACGGGCATTTCCACCACGGTGGCGGTGCTGCGGCAGCCAAGCCGGCGACGACGAGCAACTAGCTGTACCGCGGCAGCTCGCGCAGCTCGTATCTTCCCGCTCGTAGCTTAAGTAGCTGCCCTGCTCGTACCAGGCGCCGAGCACGATGCGCTGCGCTGGTGCACCGTCGAGCTCAAAGTCATGCACTCCCGGGCGATGCGTGTGGCCATGAACCACGCGCCGCACACGCGCGGCGCGTAGCGCCGCCGACACCGCCGCAGCGTTCACATCCATGATGTAGGGCACCGTGCGCGCGGTATGCCGCCGACTGCCGGCGCGCGCCTCGTCGGCCAGGATCTCGCGATGGGCGCGCGGCAGGGCGAGGAAGCGCCGCTGCCAGGCGCTGGTGCGCACCAGGCTGCGCAGCTCCTGGTAGGCATGATCGTCGGTGCACAGGGCATCCCCGTGCGTCAGCAGCACGCGTTCGCCGTCAAACTCCGCTACTACCGGGTCCTGGAGCAGCCGGCAGCCGCTGCGGGCGGTGAAGCCCGCGCCGAGCAGGAAATCGCGGTTGCCGTGCTGCGCAAAGCAGGCGACGCCGCGGCGCTCCAGGGACTTGAGGGCCGCGCACACGCGCTCTTTTTCAAGTCCTGGTCATCATCACCCACCCAGGCTTCGAACAGGTCGCCGAGGATATAGAGCGCTTCGGCGGCCGCGGCGTGAGTGGCCAGAAAGTCGAGGAACTGCTGCGTCGCCTGCGGCGCGCCAGCGTCCAGGTGCACGTCCGAGACGAACAGGCGCGCCATCGGATCAGGACTACTTCGGCGAAAGAATCGTGTCGTGCGAGGGCGTGGCCACCGGAGTTACGAGCGGCGACTGCACCGAGGCGGCCCCGGGGGTGATGATTTCCATCTTCTCGATGATGACCGGTTTCAGCGGCGCATCCTTAGTGAACGAGCCCATCGCGCCGGTGGGCGTCTCGCCAATGCGATCGACGACATCCATGCCCTGCACGACCTTGCCGAACACCGCGTAGCCCCAGCGGGTCGCCACCGGGTCGAGGTCGGGGTTATCGACCAGGTTCACGTAGAACTGCGCGTTGCCGGAGTGGGGCGCATCACCGCGCGCCAGCCCCACGGCGCCGCGCTTGTTCTGCAAGCCATCGCCCGCTTCGTTGAAGACATTCTCGTGCGTGGGCTTGAGTTTCAGGGTCGTGGCGTCGTGGCCGCCGCCCTGGATAACGAAGTTGGAGACCGCGCGATGGATCAGCGTGCCGGAATAAAAGCCCTCGCGCACGTAGCGCAGGAAGTTCGCGGCCGTCAGCGGCGCGCGCTCGGAGCGCACTTCGATGACGAACTCCCCCATGTTGGTCGTGACGCGCACCTGCTGCGTGGCCGGCTCGTCGGCGCGCGCCGCGCGCGGCACGAGCAGCACGCCCAGCAGAAGGGCAGCGAGGGTGGCAATTGCGGTCCGGGCTTGGCTGGGCATTGAGGCTCCGTTGTATCTCGCCCGGCGCTCACCGGGCGCGAGATTCTATAGCCCCGCGCGAGATTCAGCGACTGCCAAATTCGTGCGACTGGCAACGCGCGCAAGCTCCCGCTCATGCCTGCGGGCCAGGACCCTTTGTTGGCGTGCAGCGCTCCCGTAACATGGCGGCCATGAGCGGCAGCGCAAATTCGGGCACGGGTGAGGTCAAAGCGCGCGTTACGCGGTTCGCGCCCAGTCCCACCGGGGAGCTGCACCTGGGAAACGCGCGTACCGCGTTGTTTAACCTGCTGCTGGCGCGCCACGCTGGCGGCCGCTTTCTGCTGCGGATCGAAGACACCGACGCCGAGCGCAGCCGCGAGGCCCACACCAGCGCACTGCTCGAGGACCTGCGCTGGCTCGGAGTCGAGTGGGATGCGGGTCCGGACCGCGAGGACGACCGCGGACCCTACCGCCAGTCGCAGCGCGGTGAGCTATACCGCGGCTACCTCGAGGCGCTCGAGCAGCGCCAGGCCGTGTATCCGTGCTATTGCACGCCGCTGGAGCTGGAGCTGTCGCGGCGCGCACAGCTGGCCGCCGGCCAGCCACCGCGCTACGCCGGCACCTGCCGGGAGCTGAACGCCGCGGAGCGCGCCAGCCGCGCGGCCAGGGGATCCGCCACGCTGCGTTTCCGGGTACCGCAAGGCGCGCACATCGACTTCGTGGACTTCGTGCGCGGCCCACAGAGTTTCCTGAGCGACGACATCGGCGACTTTGTGGTGCGGCGCGCCGACGGCAGCGGGGCGTTTTTCTTTTGCAACGCGGTGGACGATGCCTGTATGGGAGTCACGCACGCACTGCGCGGCGAAGACCATCTGACCAACACGCCGCGCCAGCTTCTCATCTTAAGCGCGCTTGAGCTGCCGGCGCCAAGCTACGGACATGTCGCTCTCATCGTCGGCGCAGATGGCGCGCCGCTCTCCAAGCGCCACGGCGCGACCAGCGTGCGCGAGTACCGTGAGCGCGGCTACCAGCCGCTGGCGCTCGCCAACCACCTGTTCCGGCTCGGCCACTCCAGTTCCGAGCACGGGCTCATCGCACTCGATGAGATGGCGCGGGCGTTCGATCTGAAGCACCTGGGCCGCGCCCCGGCGCGCTTCGACGAGCAGCAGCTCAACGTGTGGCAGAAGGCTACCGTGCATCAGCTCAGCCCGGACGCCGCGCGCAGCTGGCTTAAAGCGGAGATGCCCACCGGACTCGAGGCGGGCGCGCTGAGCGCATTCATTGCCGCGGTGCTGCCGAACCTGGTGCTGCCCGAGGATGCGCGGCCGTGGGTTGAGATCGTGTTTGGCGGGCCGCCGGCGCTGGCGGCCGCCGGTGAGGAACTGGTGCGGGGCGCGGGCGTCGGCTACTTCGCGGCGGCGGCGGCGGCGGCTGCGACCCGTGGCGATGACCTGCCGGCGATCGCCGCCGCCGCGCGGGCCGCCAGCGGGCGCAAGGGCGCCGCGCTCTACATGCCGCTGCGAGTGGCGCTCACCGGCCGCACCGATGGGCCGGAGCTCGCGCCGCTCCTGAAGGCGATGCCGCCGGGCAAAGCGCGCGAGCGGCTGGCGCGCTTCGCGTGATCCGCGTCCACAACTCCCTGACGGGGCAGAAACAGGCGCTGACCCCCATCACCCCGGGCGCGCTGCGCATGTATGTGTGCGGGCTGACGGTGTATGACTTCGTGCACATCGGTCACGCCCGCATGCTTACGGTGTTCGATGTCGTGAGCCGCTACCTGCGCTACAGCGGCTTTGACCTCACCTACGTGCGCAACATCACCGACATCGACGACAAGATCATTGCGCGTGCGGCGCAGCTGGGAGAGCCGATCGAGGCATTCACCGCGCGTTTCATCACGGCGATGCACGAGGACTGCGCGCAGCTCGGCATTCTCCCCCCGGACGAGGAACCGCGCGCCACGCAGTACCTGCCGCAGATCATCGCCATGGTGCGGGAGCTCATCGCGCGCGACTACGCCTACTCGGCCGCGAATGGCGACGTCATGTACGCCGTAGCGCGCTTTGCCGGCTACGGCAAGCTCTCGGGCCGGCGGCTCAGCGATCTGCGCGCCGGGGCGCGCGTCGAGGTTGACGAAGCCAAGCGCGATCCTTTGGATTTCGTGCTGTGGAAGCACGCCAAGCCCGGCGAGCCGTGGTGGGACTCGCCATGGGGGCCCGGCCGGCCCGGCTGGCACATCGAATGCTCCGCCATGTCGACGGCGCTCCTCGGCACGCATTTCGACATCCACGGCGGCGGCATGGATCTTAAGTTCCCGCATCACGAGAACGAGATCGCGCAGTCGTGCGCGGCAAGCGGGGACACTTTCGTCAATCTGTGGATGCACAACGGCTTCGTCAACGTCGATGACGAGAAGATGTCGAAGTCGCTCGGCAACTTCTTCACCCTGCGGGAGGTACTGGCGCGGCTGCGGCATCCGGAAGTCATGCGATTCTTCTTCCTCCTGAGTCACTACCGCGGGCCGATCAACTACTCCCTCGAGCAGCTGGAGCAGGCCGATGCGGCCCTGGGCCGCATCTACACAGCCTTACGCGACTTACCCGTGGTCGTCGCCGTGGCGAGCGACTATACGCAGCGGTTCCGCGCCAGCATGGACGATGACTTCAATACACCGGAGGCGATCGCCGTCCTGCAGGCGCTCACCCGCGAGGTGAATTCGGCGCGCGATGCGGGCGATGCGCAGCGCGCTGCGCAACTGGCCGCGGAGCTCAGGGCGCTCGGCGCTGTGCTCGGCGTGCTGGAGTTGCCGCCGGCGCAGTGGTTCAGGCTCGCGGCCGGCACGGCGCCTGCGCTGGCGGGCCAGCCGCTTAGCGACGCAGAGATCGAGGCGCGCATCGCGGCGCGGGTCGCCGCGCGCCGCGGGAAAAACTGGGCCGAGTCAGATCGCATCCGCGACGAACTCGCCGCCAGCGGGGTGCTCCTCGAGGACAAGCCGGGTGGCGCAACCACCTGGCGGCGCGCTTAGCCCCGGTAGCTCTTACGGAGTCTGCTCAACGACGAGGGCGTTCTTCGTACGCTGGCGATTGAATTGGCCATAGGTGAGTTTGCCCTCAGCGAGCTGAGCAATCATGTCGATCGTGATCTGACTCGAGAGCTCGTCAAGGCGTTTCGCTTGTGCAGAGTAGTCGGGGGTGACTTTGTTTACCCGCTTCGCTACCTCCAAACAGCCGCGTCTCCCCACCGACCATTTCAGGAGCAAGGGTCGCTCCGCGGCTGTTGGCACCGTCTGAATGTCAAAGAGCGCTGACGAATACAGATCCGGGTGACCCAGATTAACTTTCTGGGCGAGCGGTGCCAATTCGGGCTGCCGCGCCAGCCGGTCGTAGCAGTCCGGTGAACTTGACGCATTCGAGCTCGCCGGTGACCTGCCTGGATAAGATCCTTGCGGTTGCTGAGACTGCTGCTGAAACGGCGGCGCTGACTGTTGGCGATATTGTTCCGCCTGCCGATCCTGCTCCTGCTGGATCTGCGTGCTTCCCTGGTAGGTGCCGGGGTCCGGGATCGCCCCGGGGGTGGTCTGGGCGCGCGCGGCAGTCGATCCCAGGACACTCACCAGGACAGCCGCCGTGATGAGCGGTAAACGCGTGTCTTTGCATTTCATGTTCATACCTCCCGGCCAGCCTAACCCAATCGCCCGGTTCAGATGGAGCGCATCCCCTGGGACACCTTTGCGACCTCGCTCAGAAACTCATCGTGCAGTTCTGGTTTGATGCCGCGGCGCATCGTGCTCTCGACGATACCGGCCAACAGGATCGCCAGGTCGCCCGGAGTTCCGTTGGCGCCACGCACCGCGTCCAGGAGCAGCGGCGGGATACTCGCGCGAAACTTGTTGATGATCGCAGTCATTGCTTCGGCTCTGGCATTGTCAGCCAGGAAGCCTCTGATCTCGTCCTGCGCCGCCGGGTTGACCACATACACTTTGGAGCTAACCGGGGCGTCCAGCGGTTCGGCCGCATTCATCCACCCCATCGCGACCATCTGCGACCACAGCTTGTCATTATTGGACCCGGGGGCGGTCGTCAACAGGGTCGGTCGCTCCGGATGCAGGTCCGTCAGGGCTGCCTGCAGGATTGAGAGGTCCCCTGGCGTTGCGGCGCGCGCAATCGCCTGCAGGGCTTGCCGGTTCTCATCGTTCATGGTTTACCCATCTGTCCGGAACGTACCCCGATTTGATATACCTTGAATATTAAACTATCTGTGATGTTGGACAGCTTCGCTGGGGAAATGCGACCGTGCCGTACGAGCTGATCGGAAAGCTATCGCTAGTCATTTTATGTGCGCCCGGGATTGTCCCGGCGGTCTTATTCTACCAGCGGCACTGCCGAGAGACGCCCGCGGCGCAGAACCGCATGCCACTCGGCCGTTACGTCGTGGCACTGGTGATTTGCGCCTTCGTCGCGTTCTGGGTGGGAGCCGAGTTCGGAGTGCGCCTCGCGTGTCGCGGGCCCTCTGCCGGGAACCTGTGCGGGTTGCTTGGCTTTATTGTTGTTGGCCCGCTGAGTTCGCTCGCCGCCGTCTCAGCTCTTAGTTGGCTCCTCACCTCTTTCCCACGTGAGCTAAAGTTGCCCGTGCTCGCCGCAAATGTTCTGTTTCTCGTCGGCGCCGGATATTACTTCCGTAGTCTGATTCTCGACCTCCCGATGCGCGGTACTCTTTATCAGTACACGGTCCAGACCGGCAGTCTCGAGGAACTGGACCGCTTCGCGCCGGTGATCGAGGTTCAAATGCGCCGACTTTCCGTTATCGTTATCGAGGACGTTAGTCTGGATCCGCAGCTCAAGCGCCGCCAGGCAATCGTCAATGTCGAGGCGCCAACATGCAGCAGCCAGCGACGTCAATGAGCTTCCGACGGTGACGATGACGATATCATTCAGCACTGCGCCGGGGGAGTCACTTGCCGATGCAATCGCCAAGATTAACGACCTGGAAAGACGGCTGGCGCTGCCGGCCACGATAGCTACATCTGTGACCAAGGCGCCGACCGAATGATGACGGCATCTATGACATTCCGCGTACTGATACTGGCAGTCGCCTTAGTCGCGGCAACAGCGTCTGCGGCTCAAGCAGCGGACTTAACTGCCGGCCCAGGCTACGACATTCAGATGAGTCGCATGATCCCCATGCGCGACGGCGTCGAACTCGAGGCGTGGCTTACCCTGCCGTCCAAACTCAAAGACCCGGTGCCAGTTGTTCTTGAGCTGACTCAGTACGACATAGACGGCGGACGACACGCGGAGCCGGCATTTTTTGCTCTGCACGGTTACGCATTCGTGCAGGCATACGTGCGTGGACGCGGACGTTCGGGGGGTGTTAAGAGCGACAACCTTGGTGTGCAAGTCGGGCGCGACGGCTCTGACCTGGTCGAGTGGATCGCGAGGCAACCCTGGTGCAACGGGCAGGTGGTGATGTACGGCGGGTCCTTCGTGGGCATGACCCAGTGGCGTACGGCCACCCAACGACCGCCACATCTCGCGGCGATTGCTCCTTACGTGCCGATTTACCCAGGCTGGGATGTTCCGAATGACAACGGCATACCGGAGTCCTGGACGGCGGTGATACTCGCTTATACCTCCGGCCGCGGGCTGAACACGGGCGTCTTGAGCAACCCGGGCTACTGGACGGGCAAGATGCTCGAGCAGTATGCCGCCCAGCGGCCATTCGCCGAACTCGACCGCGCGCTGGGCATCGCTGCGACCGACGACTGGTGGATGCTCAATGAGCAGGGGCAGAAGGTCCCATTCATGACCCTGTGGCTCGATCACGTCGGCGACGAAGTCTTCAACCTCGCCGCGGAGCCCAAGGCCCAGGACTATGCCGCCATGAGCTTCCCGGTTCTTACGGCAACCGGATTCTTCGATGACGATCAGCCGGGCGCCCTGCGCTACTACCGGCGTCACGTTGCACAGGCGCCGGGCGCGGTGGCCGCAAAGCATTATCTAATTATCGGCCCGTGGGACCATGGTGGAACGCAGGGACCTACCAAGGAGATTGAGAACCTGCGCATTCCGGATGCGGCGGTGCTCGATATGAACACCCTGCACCTCGGCTGGTATGACTGGGCGCTGGGACGTGGTCCCCTGCCGCAGTTTTTTCACGATCGGGTGGCCTATTTCATGATGGGCGCGAATGAGTGGCGGTATGCGTCCACTCTGGCGGGCGCATCGTCGGGCAAGGAGATGGTGCTGTACCTGTCGGCTGCGGAGGGTACGCCACGCGGAGTCTTCCATTCCGGAGGGCTCACGGCGAACAGGCCGGGTGCCGAGCCACCGGCACTCCTGGTCAGCGATCCGCGCGAATTACCCGAGCTCGAGGTGGCGCAATATCTCCCGGAGGAAGGTCTGACCAGTCAATTCCGCGCCTTCCAGAAGCGCGCGATCGTTTTTCACTCTGAGCCCTTTGCAACCGATACCGAGCTTGCCGGCCACATGCGCCTCACGCTCGTCTGCAGTTCGGACACTCCGGATTTTGACCTCTGGAGCCAGGTGATGCTCGTCCAGCCAGATGGCTCCGCGGTGCAACTCGGCATGCCCGATATACGCCGCGCCCGCTTTCGCAACGGGTTCTTCAAGGAGCAACTCCTGAAGCCCGGACAGATCGTCGAGATCCCGTTCGAGTTCGCGTGGACGGCGTGGCGCATACCCGCCGGCGCGCGGCTGCGTGTGGTAGTCACCCCTCTCAACTCACCGAACTATCAGAAAAACTACAACACCGGCGGCCGGATCGGTTATGAAAACCCTGACGGTGCGCGTGTGGCCAGCATCCGTATTTACCATGACCAGCATCGATCCAGCCGCCTGCTGCTGCCTCTCGCGGCGACCCCGGCAACGCACTAGGTCGCGTGCGCCGTGAATTTTCCGCCGCTGGCAATCCGCTCAGCCGCGCCAGATCTCACCCAGCACCCGCTGCCAGTTGCCGCCGAGCACAAGCTTGATGTGAGCGTCGCTGTAACCCCTTCTTAACAAGGCGGCAGTCAGTTCATACACGCGATCCGGTCCCTCAAGACCGGCTACCACTTCGCGAGTGCCGTGCACGTGATAGCGTGCATCCGCCTTCGCGAGCATGTCCTTGAGTGCCTGCGGCGCGCCTAGATCGTTGCTCTCAATCCCCGCGTCCGAGCCGATGCCGACGTGCTCGATGCCGACCAGATCGCGCACGTGATCGATGTGATCGATTACGTGCTCGACGGTCACCGGCTCGCTGCCCCTGACCATGAAGGCGATGCAAGTGATGCCCATAACGCCGCCACGCCTGGCGAGGGCACGGATAGCTTCGTCCGTGGACGCGCGCGGGGACTGGGGATTGAGTGCGCGGCAGTTACCGTGTGACAGGATGAGGGGTGCCGAGGATATTTCGCAGGCCTCCAGCTTGGTGCGGTCGCTGGCATGGCCCAGATCGACCGCCATCCCCACGCTGTTCATTCGCTGGATGACTTTGGCGCCAAATTCGCTGATGCCCGCGTCGCGGGGCTCAAAAGCGCCGTCGGCCACCGCCGATCGAAAGTTGTAGGACAGCTGTGAAATCCTTTGCCCGGAGACGTAGCAGCTATCGACCGCAGCAACTGTCTCAAACTGAGCGCTCGATTGCAGGCCGAAGATAATTCCGTAGCGGCCGGCGGCTTTGCAAGCAGCGAAATCCTTTGCCTTGTCGATCCGCATCAGCCATTGCGGATACTGGAGAATGAACTGATTCCAGCGAGCAAACAGCTCGGTCGCCTCGTGCAGCGAGCCAGCGTCGAGACCAAAGTTGATGGCATTGACACCCGAATCGGCAAACTGCCGAAAATCAGCTGGCTTGAAGGCGTTCGGCTTCGTGAGCCAGGCGGTCAAAGTGTCCTCTTTGTCGGTGCGATACAGAAACTGATTGAGCATGTCGATGACCAGCGACTCCCTGATCAATCGCAGCAGCCGCTTTGGGTACTGCGGCTCGGTCGGCGCGCCGAACGCATCACGAGTACGAATCAGGTAGTGTGCGGTCAGCGCTGCTGTGACGGCACCGCGCAGGAACGTACGCCGCGAGTGGGGCAGTCTCATTGCTTCTACCTCTTACCCGAGCGCCTCGTCATCAGTCCGGGCACATATGTAACGGGCTAGACACGTCGTGGATTGGTCGGGGTGACAGGATTTGAACCTGCGACATCTACGTCCCAAACGTAGCGCTCTACCAGTCTGAGCTACACCCCGGCGGCGGGGCGTAATTCTACCGTTTCGCGAGCAAAAGCCACGCCCATAAAAAAGGGGCGGCCATGTGGCCGCCCCTTCGAAGGTTCGCGCCTGGGCGCGAAGGACGTTCAGCGCTGATCCTGATCGAAGTCGAACAGATCGAACAGGTCCGCGAGTGCCGGGGTGTTCACCGGTACGTACGGATTGCCATCCCGGGTGCGGGGGTTGGGGAAGTTGTCGCGGCTGCGACGCGTCACCGGCGGCAGGCCCCAGTTGCGCTCGATGAACTTCAGGATCGAGACGTGATCCGCGTAGTCGTGCGAGATGTGTCCGGTGAGGCATGCGTGCAATAGGAAGCCAGCGGGCGGCAAATGGCAACGGCCGGCCCCGCGCAGGTACTTCTACTAGGGTTGCGGAACAGCCAGCTCGCGGGCGAGTACGGCGCGCAGTTGTTCCAGGTCGTGGATCCGCTGCGCGCTCTTGCGCAGTGCCCGTACATCGAGCGTTACGCAGGCGCGTAGTGTCCGGTATTCATGACGCGCGGATTCGAGCGCATCGAGCGTGCTGCCCCAGCGCGCCGCCAGGGTCTGGCGGGCGGCCTGCATCACGGCCGCTCTCCAGCGCTTAGGTGCATGTGCCTGTGACATCGCATGTTCCGTGAAACACGGGCGCGATTGTGCACTGCGCGTATGACAGTTTCGCGGCGCCAGCACTCTGCCGAGGCAATTAACTCGTTGACAACATCAGCCTAGGCAAGTAATATAGGCGGCATGCTCCGGTTGAGGGCGACCTGCTACCCCGGAGGGGAGATTTCCCGGAGGCCGGCTTTGAGCGAGATTTACGACAGCGGCAGCTACCAGCCACGCAAAGGCGTCGGGTCGCTGCTGAACCGGGTGCGCACTGAACTTCTGAGCGCGCTCGATCGGGAGTTGGCGGCCGACAAGCGTCTCGCGCCCCTGGAACTGAGCGCCGCGCAATTTATCGTCATCGCGACACTCGCCGCGTCCGAGGAGCCGATGTCCGCATCGGACCTGTGCAAGGGCATCTCGTACGACGCCGGCGCCATGACGCGCATGCTGGACCGGCTGCAGGACAAGCAGCTGCTGAGCCGGGCGCGCTGTACGCACGACCGGCGGCTGACGTACCTGGAGCTGACGGACGAAGGCAGAGCGGCGTACCCGCGCATGCGCGAGATCTCGATGAGCGTGCTCAACCGCTTTCTGCGCGGGTTTAGCAAGCAGGAAGCGCGGCAACTCGAAGGGTTGCTGGGCCGGATGCTCGAGAACGCCCAGACGTAGAAGGCGCAATTGGCGCGTTGAGAATTTTCTTTGAGGATCATCATGAGCACGGACACAAAACCAACACCCGCCGTCAGCAAGCGCTGGCGCTGGCTGATCGGCGCCGGCAGCAGCTTTGCTGTTATCGCACTGGCATATGCCCTGTACTGGGCGCAGGTGCTGCGCTACCAGCAGAGCACCGACGATGCCTACGTCGGTGGCAACGTGGTGCAGATCACGCCGCAGATCTCGGGCACGGTGGTGGCGATTGGCGCCGACGACACGCAGTTCGTCACGGCCGGCCAGGCCCTGGTGCGCCTTGACCAGGCAGACGCGAAGGTCGCGCTCGAGCAGGCCGAGGCGCAGCTCGCGCGCACCGTGCGCGATGTCCGCAATCTCTACGCCACCAGCGCGCAGCTGCAGGCGGCGGTGCAGGTGAACGAGACCAATCTGGCGGCGGCGCAAAGCGATCTGGCGCGTCGCCGGCAGCTTGGCGCCTCCGGAGCGGTGTCGGGCGAGGAACTCCAGCATGCCAGGGATGCCGCGCAGGCCGCTGAGGCGGGACTCGCCGCGGCCCGGCAGCAGCTGGCGGCGAATCGCGCGCGTGTCGACGGCACGACGCTCGAAAATCATCCGCAGGTGCGTGATGCGGCCGCCGTCGTGCGCGCCGCCTACCTGACGTTTTCACGCACCGAGCTGCCGGCGCCGGTTGCAGGCTTCGTCGCGCGCCGCAACGTGCAGCTCGGTGAGCGCGTAAGTCCCGGCACGCCGCTCATGGCCGTGGTGCCGCTCGAGCAGGTTTGGGTCGACGCCAACTTCAAGGAACCGCAACTGGAGCGCATGCGGGTCGGGCAGCCGGTGAAGCTGACCGCCGATCTGTACGGTACGCGCATCGTCTTTCACGGTTCGGTCGCCGGCTTTGGCGCCGGTACGGGCGCGGCGTTTTCACTCCTGCCGGCGCAGAATGCCACCGGCAACTGGATCAAAATCGTGCAGCGCGTGCCGGTGCGTATTGCGCTTGACCCGCGGGAAATCGCCGCCCGCCCGCTGCAGATCGGCTTGTCCATGAAGGCGCAAGTGGATGTCAGAAACGGCGAGGGCGCACGCCTGCCGCAGGTGGCGAGCAACTCCGCGATCTGGTCGACGGATGTCTTTGGTTCCGGAAATGCCGCGGCCGACTCGCGCGTGCATGCGATTATCGCCGCCAACCTCTCCGACGCCGCGCGCACCGTGGCGGCCATCCCCGCTACCGGACACGTTTTGCTCGCCAGCGCGCATCTGTCCGGGCCTGCGCACACGCCCGGCCCGGCGCCGGCGCTGCCCTAAGGGCCGCGACGCGCCTTACGGCCAGGACGGGATTGAACGACCATGTCTGATGAGAAGGGTGGCGCGCCGGTATTAGGGCCGCTGACCGGCTCGCAGCTGGTGCTCGGCACCATTGCGCTGTCCCTCGCCACGTTCATGAACGTGCTCGATACCTCGATCGCGAACGTGTCGATCCCGGCGATTGCCGGGGACCTGGGCGTATCCCCGGACCAGGGCACCTGGGTCATCACCTCGTTCGGCGTTGCCAATGCCATCTCGCTGCCGCTCACGGGCTGGCTCACGCGCCGCTTCGGACAGGTGCGGCTGTTTCTCGCCTCGGTGGTGCTGTTCGTCATCGCTTCGTTCCTGTGCGCGCTGGCACCGACGCTGTCGCTGCTCATCCTGTTCCGCGTTGTGCAGGGCGCCGTGGCCGGCCCGATGATCCCCTTGTCGCAGTCCCTGCTGCTGTCCAGCTACCCGCGGACCCGTGCCGGCACGGCGCTCGCCATGTGGGCGATGACCACGCTGGTGGCGCCGGTGGTGGGGCCGCTGCTCGGCGGCTGGATCACCGACAACATTTCCTGGCCGTGGATCTTCTACATCAACGTGCCGGTGGGCATTGCCGCGGCGCTCGTCACCTGGGGCATCTACCACAAGCGCGAGACCGCGACCGCGAAAGTGCCGGTGGACACGGTGGGTCTGGGACTGCTCGTCATCTGGGTGGGCGCGATGCAGGTCATGCTCGACAAGGGCAAGGATCTGGACTGGTTCAATTCCTCGACCATCGTCGCGCTCGCCTGCGTGACGGTGGTCGGGTTCGCGATTTTCCTCATCTGGGAGCTCACCGAGGAGCACCCGATCGTCGACCTGACACTGTTCCGCCGCCGCAACTTCTGGGTTGCCACGGTGGCGCTCTTGTCTGCCTACGGGCTGTATTTTGGCAACGTGGTGCTGTTGCCGCTGTGGCTGCAGCAGTACATGGGCTACACGGCGACGCTTGCCGGCCTGGTGCTCGCGCCGGTCGGTTTGCTGGCGATGGTGTTCACCCCGTTCGTGGGGCGCTTCTCGGACCGCGTCGATCCGCGCATTCTCGTGACCATCTCGTTCGCGGTATTTTCGCTGGTGCTGTTCATGCGGGCGAATTTCAACACCGACGCGACCATCGGCGTTCTGCTCATACCCACGATCATCCAGGGCGCCGGCATGGCCGCGTTCTTCATCCCGCTCATGGCGCTTACCCTGAACGGCCTGCCTCCGGAGCGCATCCCGGCTGCCTCCGGGCTGTCGAATTTCGCGCGCATCAGTGCCGGCTCGTTCGGCACTTCGATCACGACCACGCTGTGGGATCGGCGCGCGACGCTGCACCACGCACAGCTCGTCGAGCACCTCACGCCAAATGACCCGGTGGCGGCGCAGACCCTGTCGCAACTGCACGCGAGCGGTATGGGGACCAATCAGAGCTACGAGTTGCTCAACCGGCTGGTCGACAACCAGGCGTTCATGCTGTCCGCGAACGACATCTTCTATGTCTCGGCGGTGATCTTTATCGGACTCATCGGTCTTGTATGGCTCGCGCATCCGATACGCGGCGGCGCCGGCGGTGGGGCGGCCTCAGCAGCGCATTGAGCGTGCGCTAACGAACCGCGCGCAGCACGCGCGGCGGCAGGAACCAGATGAGTTCGCCGCGGCCGGACCTGGGCACGCCCTTAAATTCCACCAGCGCGACGCCCATCTTTCTGAAGCAGAACGCGGCGGTGCGCGCGCCGCCCGGCAGGCACGCGCTCAGCAGCTGACCAAGGCCTGGTTCATGGCCCACCACGGCGAGGCGCTCGTCCCGGGCGCGGCCGAGGAGCGCGAGCAACTCCGTGGGCCCGCCGCCCGGCATGAGCTGATGGCACGCAGTTGCCCGTGGCCACGCGGCGACCTGGGTGAGGATCGCCGCGGTTTGTTTTGCGCGAGCCAAGGGACTGCTCAGAACCCGCGTGGGTCGAGCGGTGAGTAGCTTGAGTCCCAGCGCTGCCTTGCGGGCGCGCGCCATGCCGCGCGCGGACAGCGGCCGCTCATCATCGTCGGGCCAGCGGTGTGGGTCGCGCTCGAGGGCAATCGCATGGCGAACGATCAGCAGCTCCATGCCGGCGCGCTTCGGGGCCTTCAGTGCTTGAGGGGTCGCAGTTGCAGCTCGCTTGCGCGCTCGGGCGCCAGGACCGTTTCGGCCACCGGGTTGCCCGGCGCCGCGACCGGCGCGGGCGCCTGGGCCTGCGCGGGTGTGACTGCGGCACGCGCCGTGGGCGGGCGCACGCGCCTTGCAGCAGGCGCCCGATCGCTCAACTCACCAAGCCGGGCCCGCAGAGTCCTCCAGCGCTTGCCCCGCACGCGACGCCACGAGCGATCGAGCGTCTTGCCCGCCTGTGAGATCAGGTCGGACTGGCGTTCGGCGAGGCGACCCATCAGGAACACGGTGTCAGCCGGCAGCGTGTGGGTGGGGTCGGCGGCGAGCGCCGTGAGGCGGCTCTTCGCCATGTGGGCGTCCTGATGCGCGCCGAGCCTTTCCTGCATCCGCCGCAACGCTTTGAGCAGATCCTCGGCGGGCTTGCCGAACATGCCGGCGCCGGATTCGATCGCGTACCGCAATTGCTTTGCGCGGCGGCGCACGTCGTGGAATTCCTCCATGGAGGGGTTCGCGGGGAGCCTGCGGATCGTCTTGCGCAGCTTGCGAAAGCGTTGCCGCACGCGCTCCGGCATGACCACCAGGGCACTGTGCTTTGCGGGCGCACTGGCCGCGGCGCCCGCTTCGGTTGCGCTCGACAGCTCTTCAAGCCAGCGACGCGTGGGAGCCGAGTCGAGAAGCCGGACCATCCGCGTACGCGCGCGCGCGCCTTGCGCCACAAGCTCCTTCCTTAAGGGTTCGGCGGCTGCGCATTCCTCTTCGGTGAGGTCGGCGCAGTAGCGCGAGAGTGCCGCGAGCTGCACGTCCACGTCCCGGGCTGCCCCGAGCGCGCGCAGCACGCCCTTCGCGGTCTTGCGTGCGCGCACCAGCGACTCTGGCAACTGACGCTTGAACAGCGCGAGCGTCGCTTCGATGCGGCGCGCCGTCACCCGCAGCTGATGCAGCTCCTCGGGTTCCTCCCCGAGGCGCGCGAGCGGTTCGTGCCGGCGCCACGCGCCCAGCAGGCGCCGCAACTCGCTGATCGCAAGCTCGTGCGCGCTCATGTCCGCGCCCAGGCGCGCTTCCGCAAAACCGCCAGCAGCGGCCGCCATCGTTCTCACGGTGGTCGGCTCGCCGGCCGTATCTGCTGCAGACTGACGGGTGATTTCCGTGATTTTCATCAAACTGGCTGGAGAACGGCTGAAGGTATGGACCGCCGCTTTGAGCCAGTGTAGCAAAGGGAAGCGCTGAGGCGCGGGGTCCGATGCCGGGTGTGTCGCTGCCTGCCTTGCTGCGCTATTGTCGGCGGCGTAGTGAAGTAAGAAATTGACGCTGGTTAAGGCACTTACGTATGATTCGCGCCCCCCGTGCGGCGGGGCCAGCTAGGGGCGTTTTGGAGTCGTGCCCGTAGCTCAGGCGGATAGAGCATCGGCCTTCTAAGCCGAGGGTCGCAGGTTCGAGTCCTGCCGGGCACGCCAGCCGCATGATGAGGGGAATGACAATGGTGGACGTAGCTCAGTTGGTAGAGCCCCGGGTTGTGGTCCCGGTTGTCGTGGGTTCGAGCCCCATCGTCCACCCCAATTTGCAGATGCGCCCGCGGGCGCAGTGCAGCCGGCAAAGACCGCGCTCTTTGCCCGCGGTCTACGGAGTAATGTCTGCTGAAATCGCCGGCTGCCGGCTTTCGCGGGCGCAGCAGGCAAAAGCCACGCCTTTTGCCTGCGGTCGAAGAAGTGATGTCTGCTGAAATTGCCGCAGGCGACCGTCAGCGCAAGGCGCTCTTGGGCGCAGCCGGCAAAGACCGCGCTCTTTGCCGGCGGTCTACGGAGTAATGTCCGCTGAAATCGCCGCAGGCGATTTCAGCCAAATGTAAAAAGGGCCGTTAGCTCAGTTGGTAGAGCAGGAGACTCTTAATCTCTTGGTCGAAGGTTCAAGTCCTTCACGGCCCACCAATCTCAGGCATCCGCATCCGCTCAAACCGACCGCGCGTGCTCCCAAGCCGCGCCGTGTGCGTCTTGCCATCCGCTATTTGAACAGCTCAGCTGATGAGAGTGCGGCTACTGCACCCGCCCCCGTGCAGTTATTGGGCGCCGACGACCCAATAATAGTGTGCTTCAGGCCTCCAACAACCAGCACCGAGCCGTCGGCAAGCAACGTTGCGGTGTGCTCATCACGGGGCACGTTCAGAGATCCCGTGGCCGTGAACCCCTCGCTTTCCGGCGCGAACAATTGCGCGTCCGCGAGGGATACCGGGAACCGGAGGTTTTTGCAGCCGCCGAAACCATCAGGCCCCCGCGTTACTCCGATAACCACGCCGCCTGGGACGACAACAGTGCCGTCACTGCGCAGACTCGCGGTGCGTGCTCCGGCGGCAGGCAGATTGCCCACGGCGGCGAATGTTCCGGCGCTCGGATCGTACAGATCGGCCGTGACCTCAATAGGCGTGCCCTCCGTGCCCACCACCAACACGCTGCCGTCCTGCAACAGCGCTGCCGTGTGACCCGTGCGCGGGGCAGTCATTCTGCCGGTGGTAGTGAAGGTGTCGCTGACGGGGTCGTAGAGTTCCGCTGTATCGGTTGCCGAGGAGGTACCGGTAATTCCTCCCGCTATGAGCACCTTGCCGCTATTAAGGCCGCTGGTTAGCAGCGTCGCGGTGTGTCCGGACCTGGGAAAGTTCAAAGGGCCCCTGGTCGCGGTGAACTTGCCGGTCGCCGGATCGTAGAGTTCCGCGGCCGCAATCGCGTCGGCGGTCGGAGTGTTTCCCCCGGCCACGAGCACCTTGCCGCTCTTCAGCAGCGTGGCGGTCATCGTCAGGCGCGCGGTGATGAGGCTGGCGGTCGCTGCGAACGTCCCGGTCGCGGGGTTGTACAGCTCGGCGGCGCTTATCGCGCTGCCGCCTGCGATCAGCACCCTGCCGGTGCCGCCATTCAGCAGGGTCGCCGTGTGGCCGGCGCGCGGCTCGGTCATGGGGCCCATCGCATCCGTAAACGTTTCAGTGACGGGGTCGTAGACCTCGGCCGTTGAGACCGGTCCGCCGCCCACCGCCACCACTCCGCCGGCGACCAGCACCTTGCCGTCTGTCAGCAACGTTGCGCTGTGCTGGAACCGTGCGAACTTCATACTACCGGTCAGTGTGAACGCCGCAGCGGGGCGCGCGAGCGAGACGCGAACCGTGAACGGCGTATCCGGCGATGTCTGGCTGAGCGCGTCGGTGGCCTTGACGCTGATCGGAAAGTGGCCCGCCATTGTGGGCGTGCCCGACAACGCACCGTTGGCACTGAGGACAAAACCCGGCATTGACCCCGTCGCGCCCCACACGAGCGGGGGGAGGCCGCCGATAGCGGCAAACTGGAACGGCGAATACACGACGCCCACCGTGCCCGTCGGCGGTAGTCTGCAGCAGACTACCGGTGGCGGTGGGTTGTTGACCATGATGCTGAACTGCGCTGAGCCCGTACCCGCCGGCGTCGCGCGATCGGTTGCGGTAACCGTGAATAAGAATGATCCGTTCTTGGTCGGGGTGCCGCTAAGCGACCCGTTGATCGCCAGCATGAGTCCGTCCGGCAAAGCGCCCGCTGTGATCGCCCAGGTGAAGCCCGGAGATCCGCCGCTCGCCACACTGAATGCGTAGCGGGGATACGGATTGCCCCGCGCCCCGGCGGGGGGCGCCGGGGCCGTGGCAACCACGATCGCCGAATCCCGGATGACCAGATTCACGGAAACCGGAGTCGCTGTGAGTGCCGGCATCGAGGAGTCGGCGACTGTGACCATGATGTGGTAAGTCGCCGCGTTTACCGGAGTACCCGCCAACTGCCCGCTGGGGCTCAATGACATGCCCGCTGGCAGCGTACCGGTCTCGGACCAGGTGAAGGGCGCGACGCCGCCGCTCGCCACGGTAAACGTGAACCCGGTGTAGGCGACCCCGGTCATGCCAGGCGGCGGCGTGCCGCCGCTGATTACCGGTTGCCCGGGGCCACTCGAGCCTCCGCCTCCGCCCCCGCAACCCGCAGCGAGTACCACGGCCAGTATCCCAACGAGCGTTGGCATCGTAAGTAAACGCAGCATCGCGCACCCCCTGAATCGCTTCGCTGCTGCGGCTCGCCGTGCGCCAGGCAGTCAGCGTTCGGGGGGTAAGAGTCTGGCCGCACGGGTTCGGGTACCAGAATCGCCATCGCCGTGAAAACCACGATATTCCGGTACCCGAATCCACCGCCGGCGGCTCATAGTGTTGGAGAGACCTTGCGTGTTGTCAGGTCAAGCCGCCGTACGATGGCCGAGTCCCCAAAGACTTTCGTTGAGACCTTGTTCGCGCGGCACCGTGATGCGTTGCAGGCCTTTTTCTATCGACGCATCCGGGCCAAGGGCGACGCGGCGGATCTTGCGCAAGAGGTTTATTTGCGGATGCTGCGCGTGAATGACACGGATGCGATTCGCAATCCGGAAGCCTATCTCTATACGGTCGCCCGCAACCTTTTGCGGGAGAACGCGGTTGCAGACCGTCGCCAGGCGGACGGTGCCCAGGTCGAGGAGGCGGACACCTTGCAGTTCGCCCAGTGGCCGGGGTTCGATGCGCCCCTGGATGCGAACCGGCGCATCGAGCGCCTGCGCGAAGTGCTGCGGCAGCTGCCGCCGAAGTGTTGCGCCGCCGTCGTGCTTCAGTATCGCTACGAATTGAGCTACCAGGAAATCGCCGATCGCCTCGAGGTATCCCCGCACATGGTGAAGAAGTATCTCGCGCAGGCGCTGCGGCATTGCCGCCGCCGGATGGTGAGCCTCGGATGAGCCCCATGAATTCCAGCAACGAGCAGATGCGTGAGGCGGTCGCCGAACAGGCCGCTGAGTGGTTCGTGCAAAACCGCGCTGGGCCGCTCGAGCGCGAGACGCGCGCCGGGTTTATCGCCTGGCTCCGGGCCTCACCGCTACACATTGAGGAATACCTCGGCATCGCGGCGGTCGCGCGCGATCTCACGGCTGCGGCGGACGATCCGGAGTTTCGTCCGGAAGTGCTGCTGCAACAGGGACACACCGCGCCTGACAACGTCGTGACGCTCGAGCTGGCGCGACTGCGCCGCTCAGTGACGGCACTGCCGATGCGCCGCACGCGTCTGTGGCCGCGTGCCGCTGCTGCCGCAGTCGTGCTGATGGCGGTGGCCGCCACCGCCATCTGGTCGACGCGCGATGGCGAGCGGTTCGGGCTGCCGCGGACGTACAGCACCGTGCATGGCGAACAGCGCGTGCAGCAACTTCCCGATGGCTCGGTGCTGCATCTGAATACGGATTCGCAGGTCACGGTGCGCTACTCGCGCCGCGAGCGAGTCGTTTACGTGGATCGCGGGCAGGCGCTCTTTCAGGTGGCCCACGAGGGCGAGCGACGCTTCCGCGTTGCGGCGGGCGGGGCTGGGATCGTGGCGGTTGGAACCGAGTTCGATGTTTACCGCAAGAGCAGCTCGGTGACGGTCACGGTCGTGGAGGGCACGGTTGCCGTGTTCGCGGGCACGCCGCCGCCGCTTCCACCCGGGGCGCTGCTGCCGGAAAATGCAGTGCGGCTGGGCGCGGGTTACCAGCTGCAGGTCGGCAGTCAGATCGGGGCACCGCTGCGCCTGGACGCACGGGCAGCCGTTGCCTGGCTGCACCGACAGATCGCCTTTGAGAATTGGGCGCTGGGCGATGTCGCCGCCGAATTCAACCGCTACGGGCCGATTCCACTTGAAGTCGACGACCAGGCCATACGCGCGCTGCGGATCAGCGGCGTGTTTGACGCGTATGATACGGACTCGTTCGCGGCGTTTCTGGAAACGCTGAACGGCGTCGTCGTGCAGAAAACACCAACACGGATCCGCGTGCTGAGTCTTGCGTCCCACCGGGAGCCACTCAAGGTCACCCGCTAGCTTCGTGTGTATGTTGACCGGGGCGGCGTGTATGCGAGGGAGCGGGCCTGTGTCACACGCGCCGCCTTCATTCAACTACCCCGTGTCGGGAGAACCGCCACGCGCAAGACCACGGCGTACGCACACGGGTTTAACGCTGGCGTGCTGCCTGCTCGCAGGCCTGCTCGGCGCCCAGGCTGCCGAGGTCCGGGGTGGACAACCCTTGCCGCGCGCCGTGGCGCCGCAACCGTTGCCGGAGGCACTCGCCGAGTTCGCCCATCAGACCGGACTGCAGCTGATCTACGTATCCGCGATCGCGCGAGCGCGCATGTCCAAGGGCGCACCGGCGGGCCTGCCCCCGGACAAGGCGCTGGCGCAGATTCTCGACGGAACCGGCCTGAGCTTCGAATTCCTGAATGCTCGCACGGTGCGGATCTTCGAGGCCGCCGCTGCCGCACCGACCGCGCAGTCGAGCCTCGGCGGCACGCCGCAGCGGGCGCTGGAACACGGCACGATCCCCCACGACTCCCGGCTCCACGAGGTTCTGGTCTCGGGCACACGGTACGAGCGGCCCGCGAGCGCGGCCGACGACTTTCAGAGCGTCGCCGCTTCGGTGAGTGTCCTTAAGGGTGACACTCTGGAGGCCCGGAAGCTCGAGGGGCTGAGCGACTACGCGAGCTATATCCCTGGTCTGAGCGTCGCCGGCGGGGGTTCGCCCGGCCAATCCACGGTGATTCTGCGCGGCCTTGCGCCGCAGGCTGAAGCCACGGCGGTGAGGTACTACCTCGATGACACCCCGATGGGGCCGAGCGGGACCAATGGGGCCACCTGGGGACTGCCTCTGGACCTCCTGCCCTATGATCTGGAGCGGCTCGAGGTGCTGCGCGGGCCGCAGGGAACGCTCTATGGCGCAGACTCAGGCAGCGGACTGATCAGGTACGTCCTGAAGGTCCCGAACGTCGATGCATTTGAGGCACGCGCCGGGCTGGATTTGAGCGCGCTCAGCGGCGCATCGGCCCCGGGTGCGGCGGTGCGGGCCATGCTGAACGTCCCGCTGGTCGCGCAGTCCTTAGGGATGCGCGCCAGCATCTACGACGATTACCTCCCGGGATACATCGGCAACGCGTACATCGGCGCGAGGGACGTCAACGCCGTCAGACAATACGGCGGGCGGATCGGCGCGCTGTGGATTGCACAACCCGCGCTCACGGTGAAACTAAACGCGTTCTGGCACCGGATCGAGTCCGACGCCAACGCCACCGAATCGTTTCCCGGGATCTCCATGGTACCCAACAGCGACGATGCCTATGTGCTGACACCCACTGCGGCCGTCGGCGCTTTCACGGAGAGCCACGCCTTCGAATCCCCGTTCACCAAGAGCATCGACTACTACTCGGCGACGCTGAACTGGGATCCGGACCGAATCAACCTCGTTTCGGCTTCCGCCTGGTCACACACCAGCACTCATCTGGTGCACGATGACAGCCGGCTCTACGGCGGAAACTTTCCACTCTTCACCGGCGGGGTGATTCCGGCAGGGCTGGTACGTTTCGACCGGTACTTGGATCTTGAGAAGCTGACGCAGGAATTGCGTGTCAGCTCGTCGTGGGGCGGGCGCCTGGAGTGGCTGCTGGGTGCGTTCTACACGCACGAGAATGCCAAGGACCTGCAGGCCGATACGGCATTCGACAACGCCTACCGTCCGCTCGCGGCCTTTGCCCCAGCCTATTTATTTACGTCGCTGCCCACCACGTTCAAGGAGTGGGCCGCGTTCGCAAATCTGACCTGGCGTGTCAGCGAGCGCTTCGATCTGGCGGGCGGAGTTCGCCGTGCCCACGATGACCAGTCCGGACTCGCCATTACCGGTGGGCCGGCAAACAACCTCCTGCCCCCCACGCCGACATCGCCTGCCTGTTGTGCGGTGCCGGAGACCCAGTCTCCGCGGCAGATTTCCGAAGGCGTCACGACCTGGATGGCCGCCGCGCGCTACCACCCGACACCGGAAGTCATGCTGTACGGCCGGGTGGCAACCGGCTTCGAGCCCGGGCTGTCAAACGGCGGGGCTGCGAACGCGCCACCCACGGTGAAGGCCGAAACTCTCACCAGTTACGAGCTGGGCCTGAAGTCGGAGTTCCCAGCGCAGCAGGCGGTGATCGACGTTTCAGCCTACTACGTCGCCTGGAAGGACGTGCAGGTCGATGCCTTTGCGCCCAACTTCTTCACCCTGGGCGGTGCGGACGCGGTTTCCAAAGGCGTGGAACTCGCAACCACCTACGCGCCGCTGCCGGGGCTGAACCTGGGATTCAACGCGACTTACAGCCCGGCCTTTTTCACCAGGCCACCACCCGCTGCGCCGTATGTCCTGACCGGCTACCAGTTGTATAACGTACCGAAGTGGAGTGCGTCATTCACGGGCGACTTTGACTGGGCACTCACGGGCGGCACGCGCGCCCATATCGGCGGCGCGTGGCGCTGGATCGACTGGACATGGTCCTCGCCGGTGGAAAGTTTCTCCATGGGTGGTGCGCCGACGCTCAGACTGCCGTCCTACGCCGTGCTCGATCTCCACGCTGCGATCCTGAAAGGGCGGCTTGCGGTGAGGGCATTTGCGCGCAACCTGACCAACAGGCACGCCTATGAGAATGGCTCGAACCTCTTCGACACCGCGGTTCTCAGGTTTGAGCAGATTGACTACGTAGTGCTGCAACCGCGGACGCTCGGAATTGGCATCGACTACGTGTTCTAGCGCGGCCCAGCGTCCCTCCTGCGCTGATTCTAAAACCCCATAACACATTGATTTATGGATGAACATGTCGCCTGAATCGCGGCCTTGGGGTACGTCGCTACGCGTGCAGGGCAGCGGTTTCTATCAGCTATAATGCGCCGCATCCGACGCACGGCCGCTTGCGCAGGCACGGGCGAAAGTGGCGGAACTGGTAGACGCGCTGGATTTAGGATCCAGTGGGGAAACCCGTGAGAGTTCGAGTCTCTCCTTTCGCACCAGTTTTCGCTGCACCAACGACGGGTTTGTTGTCGGAGCGTGGAACTGGCGCTCCTGCGAGGCTTTGAGGATTGACGATGCAAGTAGCTGTTTCTGACATCGGTGGACTCGGGCGGCGCCTGGAAGTCACCGTGCCGGCGACCGACGTGAGCGCGGAGGTCGAGCAGCGCCTCGGGCGCTTGTCGCGCACCGCGCGCCTGAAGGGTTTTCGACCTGGCAAGGCGCCCTACAAAGTGATCGCCAAGCAGTTCGGCGAGCAGGTGCGCGCTGAAGTCTTAAGCGATCTCATGCGCAGCTCCTATGCGCAGGCGCTGACCCAGGTGAATCTCAAGCCTGCCGGCGGCCCGCGCATCGAGCCACTCTCGATGCAGGCCGGCGCCGACCTGCGCTATGCGGCGCTCATCGAAGTGCTCCCCGAAGTGAAGCTCAATCCTCCGCAGGGCCTGCAAATCGAGCGCCCGACCGCGACGGTGACCGAGGCGGATCTCGACGCGATGATCGAGAACATGCGGCGCCAGCGTCCGGTATTTACCGCGGTCGAGCGCGCGGCCCGGGATTCGGATCGCGTCGTGGTGGATTACCAGGCGCGCATCGCCGGCAAGGCGTTCGAGGGCAGTGATGCCGCGGACGTGAGCGTGGTGCTCGGCAGCGGGCGCGCCATGCCGGAACTTGAGGCGGGCCTGAAGGGCGCCGCGGTCGGCGAACGGCGCACGATCAACGCGGCATTTCCGCCCAGTCACCCGAACAAGTTACTCGCCGGCAAGTCCGCCGAGCTGCTGCTCTCCATAAAGAGGGTGGAAGAGCAGTCTCTTCCGCCAGTCGATGCGGAGTTCTGCCGGGAGTACGGTGTTGAAGATGGCAGCCTCGAGCAGATGCGCGCCGAGGTGCGTAAGAGCATGGAACGGGAACTCGCCGAGCTGATTCGCACCCGCGTGCGAGCGCAGGTTCTCGACGCAATGTACAAGGCGAACCCCCTCGAGCTGCCGCGGACCATGGTCGATGAAGAAACCCAGCAGCTGCAGCTGCAGGCCGCGCGGCGCATGGGCGTGCGCGAGGCGAGCCAGCTGCCGCCGCGCGAGCCGTTTGTGGAGGCAGCGCGCCGGCGCGTCGCCCTCGGGCTTCTCATGGGCCAGGTGGTGCAGGCCAATGGACTGAAGCTCGACCCGACGCGCGTCGCCGCGCGCCTGGATGAGCTGGTGGCGAGCTACCCCAATCCCGATGAGGCGCGGCGCGCGTACCAGCAAAGTGCCGACGCCATGCGGCAGCTCGAATCCGCCGCCCTGGAGGACCAGGTGGTTGAATGGGTGGTCGAGCGCGCCCATATAACCGAGCGGCCGATGAGTTTCTCCGAGGTTACGGGCTTCGGGCGCGACGCGCACGATGACGAGCACACTCACGAACACGAGCACGAACAGGCGAGCGGCACATGAATGAACGAGGCTTGAATCTGGTCCCTATCGTCGTCGAGCAGACCGCGCGCGGCGAGCGGGCGTACGACATCTACTCCCGCCTGCTCAAGGAAAGAGTGGTGTTCATCGTCGGGCCCGTCGATGACTACATGGCGAACATCGTCGTCGCGCAGATGATGTTCCTCGAGTCCGAGAATCCGGAGAAGGACATCGCGCTCTACATCAATTCACCCGGCGGTGTGGTGAGTTCGGGCCTTGCGATCTACGACACCATGCAGTTCATCAAGCCGGCCGTGAGCACCATCTGCATCGGCCAGGCGGCCAGCATGGGAGCGGTGCTGCTCGCCGCTGGCGCCAAGGGCAAGCGCTACTGCCTGCCGCACGCGCGGGTGATGATTCACCAGCCACTCGGGGGCTTCCAGGGGCAGGCGGCTGACATGGAGATCCACGCGAAGGAGATGCTCGAGACGCGCGACCGGTTGAACAAAATCCTCGCCAAGCACACCGGCCAGAGCGTGGAGCGCATCAAGCAGGACACCGACCGCGATCACTTCATGGACTGGAGTGAGGCGGCCCGCTACGGCCTCATCGACCAGGTCCTCGAGAAACGCGGTGAAATCGCCGCTCCCGCCACCCCGCCGGCACCCAAGCCGGCGTGATTTGCCGTCCGGGCGGGCGCTGCGTTCCGACAAATGTCAAAGTAGTGACGCGCGTCATACAAACCCCGATTGGACAATGAGTTAGCCGTGCAGCCGCGCTTTGCTTCAATGCGGGAGAGCGTGATATATAAGTACGGAGCTTATGAGGCATCTCGATGAGTGAAGACTCCCGCAATCGTCACGACGACGGCAAGCTGCTTTATTGCTCCTTCTGCGGGAAGAGCCAGCACGAGGTCCGTAAGCTGATCGCCGGCCCCTCGGTATTCGTCTGCGACGAGTGCGTCGAGCTCTGCAACGACATCATCCGCGAGGAGCTCGAGGACCGTGCCGAGCGCGCCCGCGACAAGCTCCCCAAGCCGCACGAGATCAAGAAGGTTCTGGACGAGTACGTCATCGGCCAGGAGCGCGCCAAGAAGGTGCTCTCGGTCGCCGTCTACAACCACTACAAGCGACTCCAGACCCGCACCGCCAGCGCGCGTGCCAAGGAAGAGGTCGAGATCGCCAAGAGCAATATCCTGCTGATCGGTCCGACCGGGTGCGGCAAGACCCTGCTCGCGGAGACCCTGGCGCGGCTTCTCAACGTGCCGTTCACGATTGCCGACGCCACCACGCTGACCGAGGCGGGCTACGTGGGCGAGGACGTCGAGAACATCATCCAGAAACTCCTGCAGAAGTGCGATTACGACGTCGAGAAGGCGCAGACCGGCATTGTCTACATCGACGAGATCGACAAGATCTCGCGCAAGTCGGATAACCCGTCCATCACCCGCGACGTGTCGGGCGAGGGCGTGCAGCAGGCGCTCCTGAAGCTCATCGAGGGCACCATCGCCTCGGTGCCGCCGCAGGGCGGGCGCAAGCACCCGCAGCAGGAATTCCTGCAGGTCGACACCGGCAACATCCTGTTCATCTGCGGCGGGGCTTTTGCGGGCCTCGAGAAGCTGATCCTGAACCGTACGCAAAAGAGCGGCATCGGCTTTACCTCCGAGGTGCGCGACGTCAATCATCGCCCGCACGGCAGCGACCTGTTCCACGACGTCGAGCCGGAGGATCTGATCAAGTACGGCCTGATTCCGGAGTTCGTCGGTCGCCTGCCGGTGGTGGCGACGCTCGATGAGCTCGACGAAGGCGCCCTGATCTCGATCCTCACGGAGCCGAAGAACGCTCTCACCAAGCAGTACCGGCGCCTGTTCGAGATGGAAGGCGCGGAGCTTGAGTTCCGTGACGAGGCGCTGAAAGCGGTCGCGCACCGCGCCATGCAGCGCAAGACCGGCGCCCGGGGCCTGCGCACGATTCTCGAGACCGTGCTGCTCGATACCATGTACGAGCTGCCCTCGATGCGTAACGTCTCCAAGATCGTCATCGACGAGACCGTCATTGACGGGCAGACCAAGCCCTACGTCGTGTACGGTTCCGATGAGACCCGGCTCGCGAGCGTCGATGAGCCGCGCCGCGTTTCCGGCTCCAACCATCACTGACTTGGCCCGCCGGCACGCGCCCGCGCGTTCCTTCAGCGTGCGCCGCCCTTGAAACGCGCACGGCGCGGCCTCAATTCCCGCTACACTAGCGTTACATACGCTGTCGGCCGCGCTCCTGACAGGCGCGGGCCGTTTTTTCATGGGCCATCGAGGGCTTGAGCGTGTCCGAACCGACCACTCCGACTGTTCCTGTTCCTGCCGTACTCCAGAACGTGCCGGTCCTGCCGCTGCGGGATGTGGTCGTTTATCCGCACATGGTGATTCCGCTGTTCGTCGGCCGCGAAAAGTCCATCCAGGCGCTGGATGTGGCCATGCGCTCCGACAAGCGCATTATGCTCGTGGCGCAGAAGGCCGCCGACGTTGATGATCCGAAAGCGGACGACCTGTACCGCATCGCCACCGTGGCGACGATCCTGCAGCTCTTGAAGCTCCCCGACGGCACGGTGAAGGTGCTGGTCGAGGGTGTCGACCGCGCCCGCATCGAGAAGCTGCACGCCGGCGACTACTACTCCTCGGACGCATCGCTGCTGCCGGATGCGGAGAGCTACGACGAGAAGGAGATGGATGTCCTCGCCCGCTCCGTGATTTCGCAGTTCGAGCAGTACGTGAAGCTCAATAAGAAGGTGCCGCCGGAAGTGCTGACGGCGCTGGCCGGCATCGAGCAGGCCGGGCGCCTCGCCGACACCGTGGCGGCCCACATGTCGCTCAAGCTCGCCGAGAAGCAGAAAGTACTGGAGATCCTCGACGTAAAGAAAAGGCTCGAGCACATCCTGGTCGCCATCGAGAGCGAGATGGACGTGCTGCAGATCGAGAAGCGCATCCGCGGACGCGTCAAGTCACAGATGGAAAAGAGCCAGCGCGAGTACTACCTGAATGAGCAGATGAAGGCCATTCAGAAAGAACTCGGCGAGATGGACGAGGGTGGCAACGAGATCACCGAGCTCGAGCAGAAAATCGCCAAGGCCGGCATGCCCAAGGAGGCGCGCGACAAGGCCGCCGGCGAGCTGAACAAGCTGAAGATGATGTCACCGATGTCCGCCGAAGCCACGGTGGTGCGCAACTACATCGACTGGCTGGTCAAGGTGCCGTGGAAGAAACGCACCAAGGTGCTCAAGGACATCGCGCGCGCGCAGAAAGTGCTGGACGAGGATCACTACGGCCTCGACAAGGTGAAGGAGCGCATCGTCGAGTACCTGGCGGTGCAACAGCGCGTCGAAAAGATCAAGGGTCCGATCCTGTGCCTGGTAGGCCCGCCGGGAGTCGGCAAGACCTCCCTCGGGCAGAGCATCGCGCGTTCCACGAACCGTAAGTTCGTGCGCATGTCCCTGGGCGGCGTGCGCGATGAAGCCGAGATCCGCGGTCATCGGCGCACCTACATCGGCTCCATGCCCGGCAAGATCGTGCAGAACATGTCCAAGGCGGGGGTGCACAACCCGCTGTTCCTCCTCGATGAGGTCGACAAGATGTCCACGGACTTCCGTGGCGATCCGTCCTCGGCGCTGCTGGAGGTGCTGGATCCGGAACAGAACTCGACTTTCAACGACCATTACCTCGAGGTCGACCTGGATCTGTCGGAAGTGATGTTCGTGTGCACGGCAAACACGCTCAACATCCCGCCGCCGCTCTTGGATCGCATGGAAGTCATTCGTCTGCCCGGTTACACCGAAGACGAGAAGATGAATATCGCGCGGCGCTACCTGGTGCCGAAGCAGATGAAGAACAACGGCCTCAAGCCCGATGAGCTCAAGGTATCCGACGGCTCGCTGCTCGATATCGTGCGCTACTACACGCGCGAAGCCGGCGTGCGCAACCTCGAGCGCGAGATCGCCAAGATCGGTCGCAAGGCCGTGAAGCAGATGCTGCTGCACAAGAAGGAGACGAAATCCGTCGCGGTCACGCCGCGCAACCTCGACAAGTACTTAGGGGTGCGCCGTTTCCGTTACGGCAAGGCGGAAGACATGAACCGCGTCGGGCAGGTCACGGGGCTGGCGTGGACGGAAGTCGGCGGCGAACTGCTCACCATCGAAGCGGCGGTCGTGCCCGGCAAGGGCAAGCTGCAGCACACCGGGCAACTCGGCGAAGTGATGCAGGAGTCGATCCAGGCGGCGATGACGGTGGTACGCAGCCGCGCGCAGATGCTGGGGCTTGACCCTGAGTTCTATCAGAAGCACGACATCCACCTGCATATCCCGGAAGGGGCGACCCCGAAGGACGGCCCGAGCGCCGGCATCGGCATGTGCACGGCGCTGGTCTCGACGCTCACCAAGATACCGGTGCGCTCGGACGTCGCCATGACCGGCGAGATCACGCTGCGTGGCGAGGTGCTCCCCATCGGTGGACTCAAGGAAAAACTGCTGGCGGCGCATCGCGGCGGCATCAAGACCGTGCTCATCCCGGACGAGAATCAGAAGGATCTCGTGGAGATCCCTGACAACATCAAGGGCAATCTTGAGATCAGGCCGGTGAAGTGGATCGACGAGGTGCTCGCGATTGCGTTGACTCAGCAACCGATCCCGCACCAGACGGCGGACGCGGCGCCGCCGGTCACCGCGGCAGTCGTCACGGCGGAAACCGATGACAAGCGCGCGCGGCGCAATGGCCGGCGGGTGAAGCAGGTCGTACCGCCGGCGCACTGACCCGAAGGGCGGTCTACGGAGTAATGTCCGGCAAAATCGCCGCGGATGAATTGCAGGGCGCAGCCGGCGAAAGTCACGCCTTTCGCCGGCGGCAAACGAAACTGATGTCTGCCAAAATCGCCGCGCAGGATCGAAGTGAAGCGTAGCCGGCAAAAGCCGCGCCTTTTGCCGGCGGTCTACGGAGTAATGTCCGGCAAAATCGCCGCAGGCGATTTTGCCCAATACAACCAGGGTGCTTAGCTCAGCTGGTAGAGCGTCGCCCTTACAAGGCGAATGTCGGCGGTTCGATCCCGTCAGCACCCACCACAAATTTCACCGACTTATCGCCAAACTCCTTGAGTGTAGCTTCCGTACGGGCCTGCTGCGGGCCGCCTCGATAGCACCTGTGAACTGTGCGAGGACTTGAGAATGCTAGCAGCATGCTATTCGTGCTCACGTGCGATTGCGGGGATTCTTCTCTCCCTGTTTTTCCCCTTGCTGTCGTGGGGCCGAGATGTTTGGAGCGCCGAGTACGCTAATGCGTGGTACGCCAAACAGCCTTGGATGGTAGGCGCGGACTATATTCCCGCAACGGCAGAGAATCAGCTGGAGATGTGGCAAGCCGCGACATTCGATCGCGAGCGCATCGACAAAGAACTCGGCTGGGCCGAAGGCATCGGCATGAATACTATGCGAGTATTTCTGCACGATCTGCTGTGGCAGCAGGACAGTGAGGGATTTAAGCAGCGAATCTCAGACTTCCTTGCCATTGCGTCCCGCCATCACGTCCGTGTGGTCTTCGTACTGTTCGACAGCTGCTGGGAGCCGGAGCCGAAGCTCGGGCCGCAAAACCCGCCGATCCCCGGGGTGCATAACTCGAGATGGGTGCAAAGCCCAGGTCACTCCGCACTGCGCGATCCCGCGCAGGAAGGAAGACTAGAGGCGTACGTCACAGGTGTGGTCGGAGCATTTGCGAACGATCCGCGGATCGTCGGCTGGGACGTCTGGAATGAGCCCAGCGGGGATACTGATGAGCTGCGTGCGCGAGTGAGATCTCTTCTTCCGAAAGTATTCGCCTGGGCACGGGCCGCGAATCCCACTCAACCGCTTACGACTCCTTTGTTTGACGAAACCGGGTGGGCGGACGGGCATCCTTCGGCCATCGAGCAGGAGCAACTGGACGAGTCGGATGTACTTTCATTTCACGACTATCACTGGCCGGAGATCTTCGCGAGCCGCGCACAGTGGCTGTTAAAGCGCGGGCGACCCGTCTGGTGCACTGAGTACCTGGCGCGCGGAGCTGGATCAACCTTCGAGGGGTCGCTTCCGATCGGTAAGCGTCTGAACGTGGCGATGATCAACTGGGGGTTTGTCGACGGCAAGACCCAGACCCGCCTGCCGTGGGACAGCTGGGACATTCCGTACGTGAAAGGACGCGAGCCTGCGGTGTGGCACCACGACATCCTGCGCACGGATGGGAGACCATACAGGCAGTCGGAAGTGAATCTAATAAGAGCAGCTTCAACAGCGCCAAAGGGTATGGTGCCAGGCAACTGAACCTGAGGCTTTCAGGCCGGCGCCGTGCGCGGCAGGCGCTGCGCTTGCGAAAAACTCACGGATCGCGCCTGCGCGTTCGCGCCTGCAGCAGCGTGAGCAGGATCGCATCCAGCTTCAGCACGTAAGAGCGCATCGTTACGGGGAGCGTTTGCCACTGGCCGTGCAGCTCGCCGAGCGACTCCAACATGCCCGCGAGGTCCGCAGCCACCACGCACTTCTCGGCCCTGGCGATGTGCTCCTCGGGACTCATGGCGCCTTGCATTGCTGCATCGTAGCGCGCGTACCGGGGTTGTGCCGGGGCGCACCCCGGCACAACCGCGCGTCGCTTTGAGCTTGCGGCCTTAGCCGAACACCCCGTACTCCACCTGGATGATCTGACCGGTCGCGACGTTGACGAGGATCGCGTCCGTGTCGTCGCGCACCCACTCAAATCCAACCGGCGGAACTTCGAGGGCGAACAGCCAGTAGTCCGCGAGGATGTAAGGAGCCGCCCAGTAGGCACGCGGCAGGATCTGGCCGTAGGCCCAGCGGTGGGCTGCCCAGCCCCGCGGACGATGGTACACGCCGACGTGATAGCTGCGCGCCGCCTGGTAGTTGTGCTGGTAGTTTGTCTTATCAACCTCGGCGGGACGCTTATTCCAGCCGCTCGGCTCGGTGACGCGCTGGTAGTTCGTGGGACCGGGGTGCGGCTCGCCGTGCGCGGCGGGGCGCTCCGTGCGTCCACCGTGCGCGGCGTGCTGCGCCTGCGCGCCATGCTCCTGTCCGCCATGCTCCTGCGCGTCGGCGGCTGCAACCATTCCCCCTGCGGCGAGCGCCAGGGCCATGAGAAAACTGAACTTTGTTACAAGCGCCACGTGAATACTCCTTGTGTCGGGGAAGGCGATCCTAGCAGCCCGATGAGCCAAAACAGAAGCGTGCGTCGTAAGCGCACCGCCAGATGGTTGTCCCGATGCTGTCGCGTTTGTCAGACTGCATGAAGATGCCTACCGCGCGCCCACCCAAGGCTTTCGTTTCCTGGAGTTCCGGCAAGGACAGCGCGTTCGCGCTTTACGAAGCGCAGCGCTGCGGTCTTGCAGAGGTGGTCGGCGTACTGACCACGCTCAGCGAGGCGTATGGACGAGTGGCCATGCACGGCGTACGCGAGAGCGTACTGGACCGCCAGATCGCCGCCCTGGGGCTGCCGGCCCTGAAAGTGATGTTGCCGAACCCCTGCTCCGATGCAACCTACCAGGAGCGCATGGCGCAGGCCTTTGCCCGCATTAAGGAGCAGGGCGCCAGCCACCTCGTGTTCGGCGACCTGTTCCTGGAAGACATTCGTGCCTACCGGGAGAAGCAGCTGGCGGCCTCAGGCATGACGGGGATATTTCCCCTCTGGCGGCGCGACACGGCGGTACTGGCGCGCACCATGATCGGAAGCGGAGTGGTTGCGCATCTGGTATGTGTCGATCCGCGCCGGCTCGGGCGCGAGTTTGCCGGCCGGCAGTTTGATACCGGGCTGCTCGATGCGCTGCCAGCGCACGTTGATCCGTGCGGCGAAAACGGCGAGTTCCACACGCTGGTCTGCGCCGGACCGATGTTCACGGCACCGCTAGCGGTCACCATCGGAGCGGTCGTCGAGCGCGACGGCTTCGCGTTTGCGGATGTCACTGCCAACGGCGCAAGCGATCAGAAGTGCAGCGTGAGCGTGTCGTAGAACGTGAGCCTTGGGCCGTAGGCAGACTGAAAGATGCCGATGCCGTCCGCCGGCCGGATGAGGTTTACCCGGTCGAACAGATTCAGCGCCGCGAGCCGGTTGGTGAGCACTCCGACACCGGGCACTTCGAACGAGCGCTCCACGCTCATGTTCACCTGGATCACGTGCGGCAACTTGTCCGTGTCCGCAAATCCGGAGCGCAAGCCGCTGCTGTAGAGCCCGTCGGCCGCAATGGTGTACGCACCCAGCCGCCAGCTCGCGCCGGCGGCGGCGCCGTAAAGCGGCTGGTGATCGAGCACGATCGAGTGGCTGCCGATGTAGGCAAGCTCGTCGGGTGGAAAATTGAACTGCCCGGTCGCAACCCCCTGCTGAGTGTTCCTGCCGACGGTCAGGTTGGCGTAGGCCGTGACCCCCGCGGCCTGGTAATGCGCGGCCAGTTCGCTCCCCCACAGGTGGCCGCGCCCGTAGTTGAACGGCGCAAAAATGGGCACGACACCGAACTGGCCGGTGTCCAGGTAGTGCGTGGTCCATTCGTAGTACGCGTCCGCCGACACGCTGAGGTTGCCGCTGAGCTGTCGCACCACGCCCGCATCGAGTTCCCGATCGTCCTCGGTCAGGGGCGTAGGAATCCCCGGCGGCCCCTGGGCCGTGGTGCCGGAGAATGCGGCCTGGGCCGTGGGTGAGATGCCAAGCAGCGAGGGCACCTGGAAGTAGCGCGCGCCGCCGAAGTGAAATGTCGTCGCGCCGTCGGCGCGGTATACCAGGTTGATGCTGGGGTCGAGCTGGTGGGCGGAAGTGAAACCGCTCAACGCATCCCAGCGTATGCCCAGCGAGGCGCTGAAGGGTTCAGATATACGCCACACGTCGCTCACGTACACGCCGGCAATGACGTTGTTGGCCTGGGTCTTGTTGAGCACCGTCAGCGGCACATCCGCAAGCTGCGCGCCGGCGTCATCCGCAGGAAATACCAGCGATGAGTCATTAGCCGTGACCCGATACTGTGCCGCGTAG
This sequence comes from uncultured Gammaproteobacteria bacterium, assembly GCA_963793895.1. Taxonomy (GTDB): domain Bacteria; phylum Pseudomonadota; class Gammaproteobacteria; order Steroidobacterales; family Steroidobacteraceae; genus 13-2-20CM-66-19. The sequence goes on along the minus strand of CAWCBV010000002.1, from coordinate 755,342 downwards.
AACCCGCTCTGCAGCGTGTGCGCGGCGAGCGAAAAGCTCAGGTCCCCTTCGAGCGAGTAGTCGTGATCCACGTGGCTCGCGCTTGAGGCGACGCCCTGGTAGATGAGCTCGCCGACCGGATCCGGTTCGAAGTGCTGCGAGATGGCGTGCTGGCTGTATGCGATCTGGAAGGAGAGTTTGCTCGTCAGCGAGCCGCTCAGTGACAGCACCGCGAGCGCGTCGCTGAAGTTCAGATACGAGTTGATATCCGCGGATGACGGCGGCAGCGCAACGCCCGCGAGCGTGTACGCCGGGCCGAGCCCCGGGACGTTCGGCAGCTGGTTGCTGCTCTTCGCGCCGGACACGAGCAGGCTCAAGGTGTCGGTGGGCGTCAGCGGATAGGAAAAGTATCCGAATACCTCGCCCCGGCGGGTGTGATCGTGCCGTGGCACGGGCCCCGGCGTCGCCGAGCTGAACGCGGTGTCACTTTGCTGGTAGAGGGCGCTCACATAGCTGCCGAGGCCGGCGTGGCAGCCCGAATATTCCAGACTCGGCTCGAAGGTGTCGCGCTGCCCGGCGCGAATGGAAAGATCGCTGCCCGCGGGCTGCTGGCAGCCGTCGCGGGTCTGGATACTGACGACGCCGCCGGTCGCGTAGCTGAATCGGGAGGGCAGCACGCCATCGAGCAGGTCGAGCCGCTGGATGAACAGCGGGTTGAGCATCGACAGGAATGGCGGGTTGGTGTTGATGTCCAGCGGGATGAGCACACCGTTGATCTGGTACTGAAACTGCGGCCCTTCGGTATTGCGGATGTGGATCTGCTGGTTCTGATCGATCGCGACACCCGGCATCTGCGCGAGCACGTCCGTGAGGGGCGCGCTCTTGCCTTGCGGCGCGCCCGCGATGTCCTGGGCGCTCACCGAGTATTGGTTAGCCCCGCTAGGGGAGACGGCCGGCCCGGCAAGGGAGCTCGCTTCAACGATGACCGTGCTGAGGGTGTTGTCCCCGGCCTCGAGCGCGGCCGTGTCCGCATCTGCGCCGTGCGCGAGGAGGCAGGTAAGCGCCAATACGGCAAGCCCGGTTGCACGGGCAGTAAGGCCGGATCGAGAGCCGGCGGAGGATCGTCTGGGAGGAGCCATACCGACATGTGAATGCGAATCGTTCTCATTCGTATCCTATAGGAAGGGCAGTCAGACGGTCAACGTGGAGGCGAGGTCAGCGGGCGTGCGCGGAGTTCGCCGCGGCGTCCTGCGCGGAGAGGGCTGCGCCGGTGCCGCTGGCGCTGCCCAGGGAGGCTGCGCTCCAGCCGCCGCCGAGGGCCTGGATGAGGGCGACGCTCGCGGTCAGGCGGTTCTGGCGAATGCTGAGGAGTGACTGCGCATCGTTCAGCGCGACCGTTTGTGCAGTGACGACGGCGGTATAGGCGACGATTCCCGCCTTGTATTGATTGAGCATGAGTTGCGCAGCCTGGTTAGCCGAACGCACCGTCTCGTCCTGCACCTGGTACTGCTGCTCGAGGATCCGCAGGGTCGCCAGTTCATCCTCCACCTGCTGGAACGCGGTCAGGACGGTCTGGCGGTAGTTGGCGACCGTAATGTCGTAGCCCGCGCGCGCCTGCCGGACCTGCGCCGAGCGCGCACCGAAGTCCAGCAGCGTATCCGTCGCGCCGGCGCCCACCGACCAGAGGTTGTTTGGCGCGCGCACGAGTCCCGCCACCACGTTGCTTGCGAAGCCGTAGGACCCACTCAAGGTCAGATCAGGAAAATACGCGGCCACGGCGATGCCGATCTGGGCATTCGCGGCCGCCATTTTGCGCTCGGCCTCGGCGACATCGGGGCGCCGCTCGAGCAGAGTCGACGGTACGCCGGTGGGGGCGACCGGCACCGTGGCGCCGAGCGGCGCCGGTGGCAGCGAGAAGTCCGCCGGCGCTTTGCCGATCAGGACGGCGATGGCGTGCTCGAGCGTCGCGCGCGTCACGCCGAGGGCGATCTGCTGCGACTGTGCGCCCTGCAGCTGTGTTTGCGCGGTGATCACGTCGGCCTTGGCGACGACCCCGACGGTGTACTGGTTCTGCGTGATCTGCAGCGAGCGCCTGAACGCCTCGACGGTCTCGTCGAGGAGTTGCTTCTGCTCATCGGCAACGCGCAGCTGGATGTAGTCGCTGGCGAGCGTTGCCTGCGCGGACAGTCGCGCGGCGGCCAGATCCGCCTCGCTCGCCTGGGCGCTGGCGAGGTTGCTTTCCAGCGTGCGGCGGATCTTGCCCCAGACATCGATGTCCCACGAGGCGTTGCCGCTGAGCTCGAACTGGTTTACCGGGTGTGCCGCGGTGGTCGCGACGCCCGCGGCAGCGGCGGACGCTGCGCCGTGCCCGCCCGAGCGCGTCGCCGCCGCCGTCACGCCAATCGTGGGCAGAAATTCCGCCCGCGTCTGACTGACCAGCGCGACCGCCTGGCGCCAGGCCGCCTCGGATGCCTTCAGGGTCTGGTTCGATACGTCGATCTGCTTCTCGAGCTCATCGAGCGTCGTGTCCTCGTACACCGACCACCAGGGGCTGCCGCTGGCGGCTTCACGCGGCTGCGCCGGCTTCCAGCCGTCCGCCTCCTTGAACTGTTGTGGCACCGGCGCTGCGGGCCGATGGTAGTTCGGACCGACCGCGCAGCCTGCGCAGACGGCAGTGGCGATCACGGCCGCGATGGACGGCGCGAAGGTAGCGGGCAGGCTTCTCACGGCAGTTGGCTTCATGGTGTTGGTGCCGGCACTTCGGCCGGCGCGTGTGGCGCGGGGGGCTGCAGGCGCGACCACATGCGGCCGCACCAAAGACCGAAGCGATCCAGATACAGGTAGATCACCGGCGTCGTGTAGAGCGTCAGCACCTGGCTGACGATCAGTCCGCCGACGATCGAGATGCCGAGCGGCTGGCGCATTTCCGCGCCGTCGCCGCTGCCGAAGGCGAGCGGCAGCGCGCCGAGCATCGCCGCCATGGTGGTCATCATGATCGGGCGGAAGCGCAGCAGCGATGCGGTGTAGATCGCATCCTCGGGCTTGAGACGCTCGCGCGCGCTGCGCATCCAGCGCGAAGTCGATCATCATGATCGCGTTCTTCTTGACGATGCCGATCAGCAGGATCACGCCGATCAGCGCGATGATGCTGAACTCCTGCCCGAACAGGCGCAGCGCCAGCACCGCGCCGGCACCCGCCGAGGGCAGGGTGGAGAGAATCGTGATGGGATGGATGTAGCTCTCGTACAGCACGCCCAGCACGATGTAGACCGCCGCCAGCGCGGCGAGAATCAGCATCGGCTCGTTGCTCAAGGAGTCCTGATAGCTGTGCGCGGTGCCCGCGAAGCTGCCGTGAATCGTGGCCGGCATGCCGATCTCGGCGCTGGCGCGCGCGATGGCATCGGTCGCGTGGCTAAGAGAGGAGCTGGGCGCCAGGTTGAAGGAAATCGTGGTCGCGACGAAGGTGCCCTGATGGTTGACGGCGAGCGGGGTGCTGCCGGGAGCGTAGTGGCTGAAGGCCGCGAGCGGCACCATCTGTTCGGCCGCGGTGCTGTCGGCGGAGCCGGTCGAAACTCCACCGCGCCCGGAATTGGCGAGGGCGTTGGTGGCCTGATTGCGCGCGGTGTCCGCGGCGAGCGTCGCGGCCGAACTGCTGGCAGCGGTGTTGGCGGAAATCACCGTACCGGCGACCGCGTTAGTGGCCTGGCTGCCGTTCACCGTGCCGCCGGCGGTGCTCACCCAGAGGGTCTTGAGCGCCTCCGGGCTCTGCCAGTACTGTGGCGCCACTTCCATCACCACGTGGTACTGGTTGAGCGCGTTGTAGATGGTCGACACGTCGCGCTGCCCGAAGGCATCGTAGAGGGTGTTGTCGATGGCCGCCGAGCTCAGCTTGAAGCGCGAGGCGGTATCGCGGTCGATTACGAGCTCAATCTGCTGTCCGTTCTGCTGCTGGTCGGAGTTGACGTCGGTGAGCTCGGGTGCCCGCTGCAGCGCCTCGGCGAGCTTGGGCGCCCACTTGTAGATGTCCGTCACGCTGTCGGCCTGCAGGGTGTACTGATACTGCGCGTTGCTCTGGCGCCCGCCGACGCGGATGTCCTGGGCCGCCTGCAGGAACAGGCGCGCGCCGGCCACCTGGTTGAGCTTCGGGCGCAGCCGCGCAATCACCTGGTCAGCCGATAGCGCTGCGCTCGGACTTCGGCTTTCAGCGAGATGAAAACGAAGCCACCGTTGGTCTGACCGCCACCGGTGAATCCGACCACCGTGTCGACCGCCGGGTCGGCCTTCACGATCTGCATGAACTGCGTGAGCTTCCCGGACATCGACTGGAAGGAGATGGCCTGGTCGGCCTGGATGCCGCCCATGAGGCGTCCGGTGTCCTGCTGGGGGAAGAAGCCCTTGGGTATTTTCGCGAACAGGTAGACGTTGAACACCACCGTGGCCGCCAACAGCACCATGACGAGGCCGCGGTTGCGCAGCGCCCAGCGCAGCGAGCGCGCGTAGCCATTGAGCACCGCCTCGAACGCGCGCTCGCTCATCCGGAACAGCCGTCCCTGACGCGCGGGGTCGGCCTGACGGATGAGACGCGAGCACATCATCGGCGTGGTAGTGAGCGACACCAGCAAGGACACCAGCACCGCCACCGAGAGCGTGATCGAGAATTCGCGGAACAGCCGCCCGACGATGCCGCCCATCAGCAGGATGGGAATGAACACCGCGACCAGCGACAGGCTCATCGACAGCACCGTGAAGCCGACCTCGCGCGCGCCCTGGATCGCGGCCTGCATGCGCGGCATGCCCGCTTCCATGTGACGCGTGACATTCTCGAGCACCACGATGGCGTCATCGACCACGAAGCCGGTGGCGATGATGAGCGCCATGAGCGACAGGTTGTCGAGGCTGTAGCCGAGCAGGTACATCGCTCCGAAGGTGCCGAGCAGCGAGATCGGCACCGCCACGGCCGGTATCAGCGTCGCGCGGCCGTTGCGCAGGAACAGGAACACCACCAGGATCACCAGCGTGATCGCGATCAGGAGCGTGGTCTCGACGGCGCGCAGCGAGGCGCGGATGGTCACCGTGCGGTCCATCGCGACTTTCATATCGATGTCGGTGGGAATCGAGGCCTTGAGCGCCGGCAGGAGCGCCTTGACGCGGTCGACGGTCTCGATGATGTTGGCGCCCGGCTGGCGGTAGAGGATCACGAGCACCGCGGGCTGCGCATCCGCAAGTCCGAGATTGCGTACGTTCTCGACCGAGTCGAGGATCTCGGCCACGTCCGCGAGGCGCACCGGCCGCGCCGTTGCGGTAGGCAATCACGAGGTTGCGGTACTCGGACGCGCGGGTCGCCTGGTCGTTGGTGTAGAGCTGGTAGCGCTGGCCGCCGACGTCGATCGAGCCCTTCGGGGTATTGGCATTCGCCGCGGCGAGCGCCGCCCTGACGTCCTCGAGCCCGATGCCGTACTTGAACAGCGCGCTGGGGTTCAACTCGACCCGCACCGCGGGCAGCGAGCTGCCACTGATCTGCACCTGGCCGATGCCACTCACCTGCGAGAGCTTCTGGGCCAGTATGGTGTCGGCGGCGTCGTACATCTGCCCGGGTGTGAGGGTCCTCGAGGTCAGGGCGAGAATCATCATGGGCGCGTCGGCCGGATTGACCTTGTGGTAGGTCGGGTTGCTGCGCAGCGCGCTCGGCAGATCGGCGCGCGCCGCGTTGATCGCGGCCTCGACGTCGCGCGCCGCGCCGTCGATGTCGCGGTCGAGGCCGAACTGCAGCGTGACGCGGGCCGACCCGGTTGAGCTCGTGGAGGTCATCTCGGTCACGTCTGCGATCTGCCCCAGGTGCCGCTCGAGTGGCGTCGCCACCGTGGACGCCATGACGTCGGGACTTGCGCCGGCCATGGTCGCGGACACCGAGATGGTCGGAAAATCCACCTGCGGGAGCGGCGCCACCGGCAGCTTGAAGTACGCGATCACTCCGGCGAGTGCGATCCCCACCGTCAGGAGCGTGGTCGCGACGGGGCGGCGGATGAAGGGTTCCGACAGGCTCATGGTGTCGCGGCCCCAGCCTTCGGAGGCGCCACGCCAGCCGGCCACACGCCGCTCCAGGCGATCGAAGTACAGGTAGATCACCGGCGTCGTGAACAGCGTCAGGAGCTGACTGAGAATGAGGCCGCCGACGATGGTGATGCCGAGCGGGTGGCGCAGCTCAGAGCCGGTGCCGGTGCCGAGCATGAGGGGCAGGGCGCCGAGCAGCGCCGCCATGGTGGTCATCAGGATCGGGCGGAACCGCAGGAGCGAGGCGCGATAGATGGCATCGCGTGGCGCCATGCCCTGTTCGCGCTCGGCGACCAGCGCGAAGTCGATCATCATGATCGCGTTTTTCTTGACGATGCCGATAAGCAGAATGATGCCGATGATGCCGATCACGCCCAGGTCGTCGCGCGCTATCAGCAGCGCCAGCAGCGCACCGACGCCGGCCGAGGGCAGCGTCGAGAGAATGGTGATCGGATGGATGAAGCTCTCGTACAGCACGCCCAGCACGATGTAGACGGTGACGAGCGCCGCGATGATCAGGAATATTTCGTTGCCGAGGGTCGCCTGGAACGCGAGCGCCGCGCCCTGGAAGGTCGTCATCACGCTTGCCGGCATGCTGATGTCAGCTTCCGCCTTCTTGATGGCATCAACCGCATCGCCCAGCGCCGCTCCCGAAGCCAGGTTGAACGACACGGTGGTCGAGGGGAACTGGCCGAGATGATCGATCGACAGGGGAGCTAAGCGCGTCGACACGCTGACCAGCGCCGACAGCGGCACCTGCCCGCCGACCGCGGTGGCCGAGGGCAGGTAGATGGTGCCCAGCGAGTCGAGCGAGGCCATCATGGAGGCATCCGCCTGCAGGATCACGCGGTACTGGTTCGACTGCGTGAAGATCGTCGAGACGATGCGCTGGCCGAAGGCGTCGTAGAGCGCGTTGTCGACGGTCGCCGGCGTGATGCCGAAGCGGCCGGCGGTATCGCGGTCGATGGTGAGATACGCGGACAAGCCCTGGTTTTCCTGGTCGCTGGCGACGTCCTCGAGTTGCGGCAGCTGCTGCAGGCGTTCCACCAGCTGCGGCACCCAGGTGTTGAATTCAGCCGGGTTGGAATCCTCGAGCACGAACTGGTACTGGGTGCGGCTCACGGTGGTGTCGATCGACAGGTCCTGCACCGGCTGCATGTAAAGCGCGATGCCGGTGACGTCCGCGGTCTCTTTCTGCAGGCGGCGGATGATGTCGCTCGCGGACACGGAGCGCGCGTTGACGGGCTTGAGGTTGATCAGCATGCGCCCGCTGTTGAGCGTGATGTTGCTGCCGTCCACGCCGATGAAGGACGACAGGCTGACGACGTCCGGGTCCTTGAGGATCGCGGCCGCCATGCTTGCCTGGCGCCGCGCCATGTCGGCATAGGACACCGACTGCGGCGCCTCGGTGATCGCCTGGATGAGGCCGGTGTCCTGGACCGGGAAAAATCCTTTCGGGATGAACACGTAGAGAAGAATGGTCAGCACCAGCGTGGCGATCGCCACCATGAGCGTGAGCGGCTGACGCTCGAGCACCCACTTCAGGCCCTCGCCGTAGAGGTCGATGAGCGCCTGGAACTTCTGATTCGCCCAGCGCGCGATGCCCGATTCTTCGCCCGGCTCGTGATGGCGCAGCAGCTTTGCGCACAGCATCGGCACCAGGGTGAGCGACACGACCGCGGAGATGACGATCGTTACGCTGAGCGTAATGGCAAATTCATGAAACAGCCGTCCCACCACATCGCCCATGAACAAGAGCGGTATCAACACCGCGATCAGGGATACGGTGAGTGACACGATGGTGAAGCCGATCTCGCCCGCGCCCCGCAGCGCGGCTTCGAGTGGCGGCATGCCTTCCTCGATATAGCGCGAAATGTTCTCGATCATCACGATCGCGTCGTCAACCACGAAGCCGGTGGCGATGGTGAGGGCCATCAGCGACAGGTTGTTCAGGCTGAAGCCGACCAGGTACATCGCCGCGAGCGTACCGACGAGCGACAGCGGCACCGAGAGACTTGGAATGATCGTGGCCGGGATGCTGCGCAGGAACAGGAAAATCACCAGCACCACCAGGATCACGGCGAGCGACAGCTCGAACTCCACGTCGTGTACCGAGGCGCGGATGGTGTTGGTCCGATCGGTGAGGATCGCGACGTCCACCGCCTGCGGCAGCGTCGCCGACAGCGCCGGCAGCAGTGCCTTGATACGGTCCACCACCTGGATCACGTTGGCGCCCGGCTGACGCTGGACGTTGAGGATGATGCCGGGGGTGTTGTTCACCCAGCCGGCAAGGTAGGAATTCTCGGCGCCGTTCACGACCTGCGCGACGTCCGACAGGCGCACCGGGTTGCCGTTCTTGTAGGAAACGATGATGCCCTGGTAGGCCTCCGGACTTTGGATCTGGTCGTTGGCATTGAGTGTCCAGGAGCGCGCCGGTCCGTCGAGCGTGCCCTTGGGCGAATTGACGTTGGCATTGGCAATGGTCGTGCGCAGGTCATCGATGTTGAGGCCGTAGGCAGCCAGTGCCCGCACGTTGGCGACGACGCGCACCGCCGGGCGCTGCCCGCCGCTGACGCTCACCAGTCCCACCCCCTCGATCTGCGAGATCTTCTGGGCCATGCGCGTATCGGCAAGGTCCTCGAGCTGCGTCAGGGGCAGCGTCTTGGAAGTGATGCCGAGGGTGATGATCGGCGCGTCCGCCGGATTTACCTTGGCGTAGATCGGCGGCGCCGGCAGATCCGCCGGCAGGAGGTTGCCGGCGGCATTGATTGCGGCCTGGACTTCCTGCTCGGCAATGTCGAGGTTCAGATTCAGGCTGAACTGCAGCGTGATGACCGAGGCGCCCCCGGAACTGGTGGAGGACATCTGGTTCAGGCCCGGCATCTGTCCGAACTGCACTTCCAGCGGCGCGGTGATCGAGGAGGTCATGACTTCGGGGCTGGCGCCCGGATAGAAGGTCTGGACCTGGATCGTGGGGTAGTCGACCTGGGGCAGCGCGGACAGCGGCAGGAAGCGGTACGCCACGATGCCGGCGAGCAGGATCGCCACCATCAGCAGCGAAGTGCCGACCGGCCGCAGTATGAAGATGCGGGACGGGTTCATGCGCTAGCGGCCGCTCGCGGCAGTGCCCGGCTGCCGACTCACCCGCCGCCTTGAGTGCTCTGCGGCTTGTGGCTCTTGCCGCCGCGGCCCTGGCCCGGCGTCTGAGCCTTGCCCGCGGCGGCTGAGGCGTCTGCGGCACCCTTCGCCGGACGCAGTTGCACCTTGGCGCCGTCCTTGAGCTTGTCAGCGCCGTCGATGACCACGGTCTCACCGGCATTCAGTCCCTGGGTGATGGCGATGTTGGTGGCGTCCCCGGGCCCCAGCGTGACCTTGCGTACGCTCACGGTCTGGTCGGCGTTGTTGACGACGTAGATATAGGTGCCAGGCGCGCCGCGCTGGATGGCCGCCTGCGGGATGAGCGTCGCTCCATGCAGCGTGTCGAGCAACAGCACCACGTTCACGAATTGCTGCGGGAACAGGCTCTCGTCCGTGTTGGGGAAGATCGCCTTCAGCTTGATGGTACCGGTGGTCGTGTCGATCTGACTGTCGACCGACTGCAACGAGCCGGTGGCGAGCTGATGCGTGTTGGTGCGGTCAAACGCCGTCACCGGCAGCGTGGCGCCGGCGTGCACCTGCTTCAGCAACGGCGGAATCTGATCCTCCGGCAGCGTGAACACGACCGTGATGGGCTGCAGCTGCGTCACCACGACCAGGCCGTTCGGCTCGTTCGGCGTCACGTAATTGCCGACGTTCACCTGCTGCAGGCCGACCCGCCCGGCAATGGGCGACACGATGCGGCGTAGGTGAGGTTCAGCTTCTGCGCATCGATCTGCGCCTGGTCGGTCTTCACCGTGCCCTCATCCTGCACGACGAGGGACCTCTGCGTGGCGAGCTGCTGTTCGGCGATCGAGTCCTGTGCGAACAGCGTCTGGTAGCGGCCGAGGTCGACGCTGCGCGTTGGCGAGCAGCGCCTTGTCACGCGTCAGCGCCCCCTGCGCCTGCTCCAGCGCCACCTGGTACGGGCGCGGATCGATCTGGATCAGCGGGTCGCCCACCTTGACCGTCTGCCCCTCCTTGAAGGCGATGTGCATGATCTGGCCGCTGATCTGGCTCTGCACGGTGACCGTGGCGAGCGGCGTCACGGTGCCCAGGCCGATGAGCGTAATGGGCATGTCCCCGGCGCGGGCGCTGGCGGTTACCACCGGCATGGGCCCGCCGCCGGCGAATCGGCCGCCGCCGCTGGTCTGCGTGGCCTTGGGCGTCAAGAGCTTCGCCAGGATCACCAGTCCCACCAGGACCAGCACGATGACGAGCACGCGGCGTGTGAGGAGGGCCTTCAGCCACGCGGGCTTGCTGTCGGTATCGATCAGGGCGCCGTGAGGGGAGCGGTTTTCGTCGTTCATGGGCTTAAGCTGCACCAAAAGCGTTCGGTCCGTGTTGATTCAAGCGCCGCCACGCGAGCGATCGCACGCCGCCCACCTCGGTGCGGATAGGGGCTGAAGCGCACCATACCAGCCACACGTCCTGACAAACGTTAAGGCTTTTTTAGGAACTGTAAGCCGAGTCTAGCCGAACTGCACCGCTAGCATGGATACGGATCCGCCATCCATTCCGGTGACCGGAAAGCTCACGGCCTCTCCCGGGAAGCTCGCGCCCAGCACGTACAGGAGTGGCAGGTAATGCTCGGGCGTCGGGACCGACAGCTGCGCGTCGTCCCCGCAGGCCAGGTAGTCCACCAGCGCTCCCGTATCGGCGGTTTGCAGGCGGCGCCGCACGTCGGCTTCAAAGCGCAGCGCCCAGTCGTACGGCTCACGCGGATGTGCGCCCCATGAATAAGTATGCAGGTTGTGGACGATGTCACCGCTACCGAGGACCAGGATCCCCTCATCGCGCAGCACCCGCAGCCGCGCGCCGATCCCGTGGTGGAAGGCAGGCGCCTCGGTCTCGTCGATGCTCAGCTGCACCACCGGCACATCCGCGCGCGGATACATGTGACACAGCACCGACCAGGTGCCGTGATCAAGGCCCCAGGCCGCGTCCGCGGCGACGGCCAGAGGCTCGAGCAGCTCCTGAACGCGCCTCGCCAGCGCAGCGTCGCCGGGCGCCGGATAGCGAACCGCGAACAACTCCCGCGGGAAGCCGCCGAAGTCATGGATGGTGCGCGGCGCGGCGGTTGCAGTGACGCGGGTTCCGGGCAGGTACCAATGGGCCGAGATCGCGAGCACCGCGCGCGGCCGCGGCAGGCGCGCGCCAAGTTGGGCCCAGGCGCGCGTCCAGTCGTTGTCGCTCAGGGCGTTCATCGGATTGCCATGACCGACGAACAATGCCAGGCATGCGTGCGCCCATGGTTTCTAAGCCTGCACCGCGCCGCCCTGCGCGAGCAGCTGCACCGCCGCCTGATAAAGCTGCGCACGCACTGCGAGGCGCTCGTTCGCTTTGGTTACGTAGCGCACCACGATCTGCACGCCGCCACCGGCCGGGCGTACGGCAATGCCGGGTTGCGCCGAGACGCTGGCGCCGCGCTGGCCGCGCGACGCGCGCCGCCATTCCTCCTCGGCCTCCGCGGCGCTGTTGTGGGTCGCCGCCACCACCTCCTTTTCGATCGCGGTGGCGATCGCGTGCGAATCGCGGCCATACGGAACCACGACCGAAACCTCATCCCATAGCCACTGCCCGGTGGTCGAGAAGTTGAAGTAATGCCCTTCGATGGCGAAGCTGTTGGTAAAGGTCACGCGCCTGCCGGTGGGATGACCCGCGTCGGTCCAGTTGCCGGTCTCCAGGAGCACGGTGTGGAACATGCCGAGCTCGATGACCTCGCCGCTCACGCCGTTGATCTCGACCCAGTCTCCCAGGCGCATGCCGTTTCTGCCCATGAGCACGAACCAGCCGACGAAGGCGACAATGAAATCCTTCAGCGCCACGGTGAGGCCGGCGCCGGCGAGGCCGATCATGGTACCGAGCTGCCCGGGCAGGCCGATGAGCACCAGCAGGATCACCACCACGCCGACGATCTGCAGTGCCACGCCGATCACGCTGTGCAGGGTCTGCAGCTGGCGCCGATCGATACGGGCGCGGCCGAGCAACCGCTCGAGCCAGCGATCCGCGAACAGCAGGAACAGCAGGGCGCCGAGGACGATGGCGGTACCGGCAAGGCACGCATGCAGAATGACCCGCGCCTGTGCGGCGACCACCGCGTCCCATTGCTGGTAGATGTTGGCGAGGCGTTGGCGCGCGCTGATGCGCTCATCACGCAGCGTCAGGCGGTGTTGTTCGGCCGCGACTTGCCGCGTGAGGGAGAGCAGACCCGGCGCTGCAGCGGTTCCCGTCGCAGCTGGCCGCTGCGCCGGGGTTGCGGTCTGCCCGGGCGCAATTGCCGCCGGCCCCCTGAGCGCCGCCTTGCTCGCATCCAGCTCGGTGGCGATCTGCGCACGTTCCGTCGCGAGCTGCGCCGCGCTCTCGCGGGCCTGGTGCTGCGCATCGGCAAGCCAGCGGCGTTTGTTACGCAGCGCGAGCCAAACGCGTACCCGCCCCACCATGCCGCGCAGCCCGGCGAGCGGACTCACCGCCGGAGCGGCCACCGCCGCGGCCGCATGCTCGGCCGCGTCGTGCTCCTGCTGCATCATCTGGATGCGCTGGTGAGCGTTGCCACCGGCCTGCAGCAGATCCTGATTCGCCTGCTGGACTTCGTCCTGCTCCAGCTCCAGCTGCGATTGCGCCAGATCGAGGCGGTCCTGGACCGAGGGCTTGTCGGCATCCTTAGCGGCGGCGAGTGCCGCGGTCAGGCGTTTGACGTCTGCGGTATCCGCGTCGAGCGCCTTCTGCGCGCCCTGCAGTCGCTGCTGAATCGCGAGGGCTGCGGCGCTTAGGGGCGGAGGATTCGCCTCGAGGTGGCGCATGGCCGCCGTGAAGGCGAGATCCAGCTCATGGTCGGCGAGTTGTACGGCCTGCTGCGCCAGCGGCAGCTCCTCGGGCGTGTTGGCGAGGTGCGCGAGGCGCTGCGCCGTCAGCAGCGTGCCCTGGTCGATCGCCGGCATGGCGTCCGACGGATGCCCAGTGGCATGCGCCTGGGTGGCAAGGGCGGATACGGCGGTCGGCGGTGGCGCGCGGGTAGTCCACAATCCGTAGCCGATCAGGAGCAGGAGCAGCGCCAGCGTGATCGCGGCGATTCGTTGCAGTGCGGTCATCGCACTATGATGCCACGGCACGCGCGTCCGCCGGCACGTAGTCCCGCGCGCCTCCTGAGCAGGAGGAACCGCCCTAGCTTGCCCGGCAAGCTAAGGCGCGATCAGCGCGTCGGTCAGAACGCGAAGTACGGGCCCATGGTGGTGTCGGCCATGGTGTTGTCGATCGCCGTATACACGTTATGGCCGTAGAAGAATGACAGGCCGAAATCCACCGTGGAACTTGCGTTCATGATGCTGCCGGTGGTGCCGCCGAGATTCGAGAACGCCGCGTATGCGTTTGAGAATAGGGTCTGTGCGTTGGCAACGTTGAAAGTCACCGAAGTCGCGGCGGCGTTGCTGCCGGTGAGCGTGTCGGTGAACGTCATCGTCGTGGCCGGACAGTAGAAATCCTTCGCGTTGGGGCCGCACAGGGTGATCGACGACGGGAAGAAGATGCCATTCGAGCCGCTGTCGAGATAACTGTCCGGGTACTGCTTGTTGCTGCTATCCGTCACCGTGATGGTGTCGCCGTTGTTCATATCCGCGGTAAGCACCGTGATACCACTCACCAGGCTCAGCTTGTTATTCGCCTGCGTGCCGATGCCGATCACGAGCGATCCCGAGGCCGTAGTCGCGCCCGCTGAACCCACGGCCGGCAGCTCCACGATGACGCCGGTATTGTCGGTGGCTAACAAGGTCACCGGGTTGGTCACCTGCAGCCCGACAGCCACCTTCTCCGATACGCACGTGGTCGGCGTCGCACATTCGTAATACCAGGCGGGGCTCGGAACATTCTGCGCGCAGAAAGGCCCGCAATCCTGGATGAACGTGCCCACGCCGATGAGCCCGTTGGCACCGAATGCATTAAGCGAGTCCTCATTCGGACTCGCGCAGTCGGTGCTCGCTCGCTCGCCCTCATACGTGGGGTCGCCGACGAGCTGCAGCCTGACTGAGGTCGCCGTCTCGCCCGAGGTCGGCAGCGTGATGTCCGCGAGCGCAATCGAACCCCAGGCCGAGCCATCGGCGAACGGCAGGCACTCCACCTGTGGTTGGTTGAGGCTGCCCAGGGCAGTAGGCAGCGTGATGGTGGTGAGGGCCGAGGCCAGAATTCGCAGCCCCGAGGAGCCGGTGTCTACCTGGACGTGGTCCACGACCTGGCACATGTTAGGGTTCCCCGGGACACACAGCTTCACCTTGATGAAGGGTAAGTTGACCGACGGGTCCGTCAGGCCGACAGGGCCCTTGTCGACGACGAGTGGTTCAACGTTAGGTGGCCCGGCGGTCGCGATCACCTGGGTGCCGCCACCACCGCCTCCACCACCGCCGCCACCACCGCCGTAACCACCGCCGCCGCCACCACCGCAGCCGGCGAGAATCAGAACCTGAATGAATGTCAGAGCAAGGTACTTGCGCACGGGTATTTTCCTCACTGCCTGTGCCGGCTTATTTAATGTCGTCCGCAGAGACGCCCTGCGGGATCAGGTCAGGGGCCCACGCGCGACCGTAGAAGGCGCGCATGCGCCCGTTGGAGTGCACGACCAGCGTCGGCAGCTCGACGCTCAGGTGCCGGTGCCCCCCCGCATGCGGGGCGGCGGCCGCCTGCTCGTACTGCGCGGAGTAGGCGCCAAGAAGCTGGTGCAGATTCGGCATGAACGGGCCTCGCCAGCCAAGGCCGAACACCTTGCCGTCGGGGGTGAGATATTCGCGCACCGTCGTGCCGGAGGGTGTCGTGATCTCGTGCACGCTGTAGCCGGCGGCGCTGCTGACCTGCAGCGTACCTTTTGCAAGGTCGCGATCGGCAAGCACCGACGCGGTATCGCCGCCGAGGGCTGCAAAGGCGGGCGCGGCGGCGCCGACGGTCAGAGCGAAGGCAAGTCCGAGTCTCGGGATGAACTTCATGAGCGACGGTCCTCAAAGGCTGCAAAAGGCTGATTCGCGCGGCATTGTGCCTCATGACGGCGGGTGTCGCGCGACCTGTCGTTGCGCGACGACATAAGCTATGCGAAGCGGTTCGGTGGCTAGAGTGCACAGCGCGCAAAACGCGCAGGCGTTGACTTGCGGCGCTTGGGTTCAGGCGCAGTTCAGGCGTGGAATGGGCGGCTCGTTCCCGCCGGCCGCCGCCCACGGCGAGCGAAACTGCTTGTGGCCTTATTCATCAATCCGTTAGGATTCGCCCCCCAAATTCGGAGCGGTAGTTCAGCTGGTTAGAATACCGGCCTGTCACGCCGGGGGTCGCGGGTTCGAGTCCCGTCCGCTCCGCCAGTATTTTCGTCCAGCCAGCTCCAAACCATGCTTCAGAGGATTCGAGACAGACTGCACGGCCCCTTCGCGTATGTGGTCCTGGGACCGATCGTGCTGGTGTTCGTCGCCTGGGGTGCCTACGGCATAGTCAACTTAAGCGTTGGCGGCGCGAACTACGCCGCCGAGGCTGATGGCGGCAAGATCTCCCTCGAAGAAGCACGCAACGCCTGGCTGCAACAGCAGGCGCAGTGGCAGCAGCGCCTGGGCGGCGTCGAACTGCCGCCGCCGCTGCGCACGCAGCTCCAGGACCAGGTCCTGGAAGGGCTGGTCCGCAACACGCTCATCAAGCAACGCACGCACGAGCTCGGCTACCGGGTCGGCCACGATGACCTCGTGGAAGCGATCCAGAACGAACCGGCTTTCCAGGTCAGCGGGCAATATTCCGCCGAGGCCGCCAAGGCGCGCCTCGCCGCGGCGGGGATTTCGCTCGACACTTTCCAGGAGGAGCTGCGTGAGCAGCTGGTGCGCACGCAACTCGAAGGCGGCATCCGCGTATCGGATTTCCTGACGCCCGCTGAGCTCGCGCGGCTGACGGATCTGGAGGACCAGGAGCGCGAGGTGCGCTTTTTCGTGCTGCCGGGCGAGCGCTTCAAGCCCGCAACTGCGGTCGACGATGCGGCGGTGCAGGCGTACTACAAGGCGCACCAGGCGCAGTTCATGACGCCCGAATCCGCGCACCTGCAGTACGCGGAGCTGCGCCTCGAGGCGCTCGCCGCGCAGGTGGCGGTGAGTGACGCGGACCTGCACGCCGCCTACGACAAGGAAAAGTCCAGGTTCGAAGTTCCGGAGAAGCGCCACGCGCGCCACATCCTGATTACCGGCAAGGACGACGCGACGGCCCTGAAGCAGGCCGGGGAGGTGCTGGCGCAGGCCAAGGCCGGCAAGGACTTCGCAGCCCTTGCACAGCAGTACTCCCAGGATCCGGGTTCCGCGAAAAACGGCGGAGATCTGGGCTGGGCCGAACGCGGCAGCTTCGTCGCGCCGTTTGCGGATGCCCTGTTCGGCATGTCGATCGGGGAGATCAGGGGCCCGGTCAAGACCCAATTCGGATACCACATCATCCGCCTGGACGAAATCCAGGCCGGCAAGGGCAAGTCCTTCGAGGAAGCGCGTCCGGAACTGGATGCCCAAGTGCGGCGCAACCGGGCGACCGACCGCTTCGGGGAGATCCAGGAGCAGTTGCAGTCCAAGGTCGGCGACCCCGGCGCGGATCTTGATGCGCTCGCTGGCCAGTACAAGCTGCAACAGGGTGATGTGCCCGTGTTCCTGAAGGGTCCGGGGGCAGCGCCCCTGGGAGCAGCGCCGGCGTTACAGGACCTGCTGTTCGGCGAGCCGCCGCTCGCGGTCGGCCATCTGGGTGGACCGGCGCTGCTCGGCGACGACGCTCTCGTGATCGTGAAAATACTCGAACACCGCAAACCCTCGCTCAAGCCCCTCGGCGAGGTCCGCGAAACCATCGTCACCGCGATCAGCAAGCAGCGCGCCAAAGACGCGACTCTCGCCGCCGCGCAAGCCGCGCGCACGCGGCTCGAAGGCGGGGCCGAATTCGGCGCGGTCGCCGCTCAGCTGGGAGTGCCCGCGGACCCGGCGCACTTCGTCAGCCGTAAAGACCCCTCGACGCCTGCGCCGGTTCGCGACGCGGTGTTCGCCGCGCCTGTGCCTGCCGGCAAGCCGGTTTACCGCGCACTGGCGCTCGACAATGACTCCGCGGCCGTGGTTGCGGTGACGCGTATCCGGACCGCGCCGACGCACGACAGCCAGGCCCTGAACGACCGCGCGCTACAGCAGGCGCGCGTGGCGGGAACGGACGATGTCGTGGCGTATATCGACGAAGTGCGGCGCACCGCGACGGTACGCAAGAACCCCAAGGCCTTCGAGTAGGTTTCAGCCTTCGGCTTCCTGCGGGAAGCTCATGCCGACGGTGCTGAAACCGCTGTCGACGTAGAGGATCTCGCCGGTGATGCCGGCGGCCAGATCCGAGCACAGGAACGCCGCGGCGTTGCCCACGTGCTCGAGCGTGACGTTGCGACGCAGGGGCGCAATCTCGGCAACCCTGCCAAGCATCTTGCGAAATCCCGGGATCCCGGCCGCCGCGAGCGTCTTGATGGGACCTGCCGATATGCCGTTCACGCGGATGCCAAGCGGACCTAAGTCTGCGGCCAGAAACCGCACGTTTGCCTCCAGGCTCGCCTTGGCAAGTCCCATGACGTTGTAGCCGGGAATTGAACGCACCGCCCCCAGATAAGTCAGTGTCAGCAACGCTGCGTTGCGGCCCGTCATCAGGGGCTGGGCGCCGCGCGCCAGCGCCGTGAGACTGTAGCTCGACACATCGTGGGCGACGCGGAAACCCTCGCGGCTGGTGGCTGCGACGAACGACCCGGTGAGCGCTTCGCGCGGCGCGTAGGCGACGGCGTGCACGACGATGTCGAGGCCGCCCCACTCGCGGCCGAGTAGTTCAAACGCCGCATCCGTCTGGGCGTCCACGGTCACATCCAGCGGCATGGTCAGGCGTGCACCGAGGGAATGCGCCAGCGGTTCGACGCGCTCTTTCATCTTGTCGTTGACGTAGGAGAAGGCGAGTTCAGCGCCCTCGCGGTGCATCGCCTGCGCGATGCCCCACGCGATCGAGCGGTCAGTCGCAACGCCCACGATGAAGGCGCGTTTGCCGGCGAGAAATCCCATGGTTGAAAGGCCTCCTGCGGTGATTATGCCGCAAGTGGCGCAGCGTCGGCGGGCTAGGGCGGTTCAGCTGTGCCGGACGGTGTGGACGCGCAGCTTCTGCCCGGCGTGGATCTGGCTGTGGGCGCCGAGGCCGTTCCAGGCGCGCAGCTGCGGCACGCTGCACTGGAACTGCTGCGCGATCTCCACCATGGTGTCGCCCGACTGCACGGTGTAGACGACGCGCCGACCGTAGCGCGAGCCGCTGCTGGCACCGCCGCCGGCAAGGCGGATATGCTGGCCGGCGCGCAGCGTATCGCCGGGGCGCAAGCCGTTCATCTGCGCCAGCGTATTGACATTCATGCCGTGACGGCGGGCGATCGCCCACAGCGAATCTCCGCGCCGCACGATCTGCACGTGTGGCCGGCGCCACGCGCGGTCACTGCCGTCGATGCGCGCCGCTGCCAGCACCACTTTGGCGGGCAGCTCCGGCACCGCGCTCGGAACCCGCAGGTCCATCCCCACACTGAGTACGCCGGCCGGAAAGTCGTTCAGTTCCCGGATGACGTTTATGGTTGTGTGGAACTGCGCCGCCACCGAGGCGACCGAATCGCCGCGGTTGACCTCGTAGTGCGTCACGCCCAGGCGCTGGTCGGCGCTCAGCTGCTCGATGTTAGCCGTGAACACGTCGGCCGAGTCCACCGGCAGGAGCAGGTAGTGCGGGCCGGAAGGATCCGTGGCCCAGCGATGGAACGCCGGGTTCAGCTCGTAGAGCTCCTCGGGGCTGACGTTGGCGATTTGTCCGGCGATCCTGAGGTTGATCTGGCTTTGCGTCGCGACGCGCGCGAAGTACGGTTGATTCGGAATGGGACTGATCTCGAGGCCATAGGTGGCCGGGTCGTGCACCAGACGTTTCATCGCCAGCAGCTTCGGCACATAGGCGCGCGTCTCGCGCGGCAGCCACAAGTGCCAGAAGTCGACCGGTCGCCCGGCGGCGCGGTTGGCGTGCACCGCGCGTTCCACTGTCGCCTCGCCGCAGTTGTAGGCGGCGATCGCCAGCAGCCAGTCACCGTCGAATTCGTCGTGCAGGGCCTGCAGGTAATCCAGGGCCGCGCGCGTGGACTCCACGATGTCGCGCCGCCCGTCGTACCACCAGTCCTGCTTCAGACCAAAGTGCGAGCCGGTTCCGGGGATGAACTGCCACAGGCCCGAGGCGCGCGCGCGCGAGTACGCGTACGGCTCGAAGGCGCTCTCAACCACCGGCAGGAGCGCGAGCTCCTGCGGCATGCCGCGCGCTTCCAGCTGGGTGACGATGTGATAGAGGTAGAGGTCCGCACGCCCGAACGCGCGCTGCAGGTAATCCGGGTTGCCGGCGTAGTAGTGCAGCTGCTGATCGACCGCGTGGTGGTCGGCTCCGTCGTCAAGCTGGAAGCCGGCGCGCATGCGATCAAACAGATCCCCGTATTGCGCGGGCGTGAGGCTCGCAGGCTGTGCGGGGTTCGCATCGGCCGTTGCCGGGGGCTGCATCTGCGGCGTTGCGCCGGCCTGCTCAGCCGCGGTCGGGGATGCCGGCGTGGCCGGCAAGGGCAACGCTGCCAGCGGCGCCTGCGCCGCCGGCACATTAATTACTGGTGGAATTACTGATGGCAGCGGCGCCGGGGTACGCTCCACCGGGGTGTGCGCGCAGGCGCAGGTGACCAGGAGGCCCAAGGTCAGGAGTGCACGACGTACGCGTCCGATCATTGCCGTCGTCAAGTTCCGTACCCTCTGTCGGCGTGCTACTTTTCCCGCGCCGCGGCAAGCAGGCGCTGGGGCCTTCGGCCGCGGGTCTTTGCTTCGAGCACGCTACTATGCCGCAGGCAGGAATTTAACCGGTAATTTCACATTAATTCCAGCATTTAAATGGGGTCAGTTCTCAGTTCACGTATCCCGGACCGGGACGCGGCGCTGCGTGCCTGGTGGGCCTCGCCCCTCGGGCGCGCGCTCGTGGCCGCGGAAGCTGAGCTGCTGGGCGAAGCGCTCGAGGACGTGTTCGGCTGGGAGCTGTTGCAGGTCGGCGCCTGGGGGTGCGCGCGCGAAGTGCTGGCGGGCAGCCGTACGCGGCGCCAGACTCTCCTCGCCCCGCCTGGCCTCCCGGAAGGCGCCGACATCATCGCGCGACCCTCCAAATTACCCGTGATCGGTGACTGCGTGGACGCGGTGCTGCTGCCGCATACGCTCGAGTTCGTGCCCGATCCCTACGCCATTCTGCGCGAGGTGGATCGGGTGCTGGTGGGTGAGGGACAACTGCTGGTGCTGGGCTTCCGACCCTGGAGCCTGTGGGGACTGCGCTCGCGCTGGAGCCGTACCGGCTTTCCGCCGGGCATGCGCCGGGTGCTGTCGGAACGCCTGCTGCGCGAATGGCTCGTGCTGCTCGGCTATGAAGTGGTGGTCGCGCGGCGTTACCTCTACTCCAGTCCCTGGAGCAGTGGACAGCCGAGCGGTGCGAGCCCGGCGCGCCTCCTGCGTCCCGGGATCACCTACCCGCTGCCAGCGGGGGCGTACCTGCTCAAGGCGCGTAAGCGTCTCTACACCATGACGCCGATCCGACCGCGGCTGCGCGAGCGGCCCAAGGTCCTGGGCGGGCTCGTCAAGCCGACCACGCGGTCGCAGGCGTGATCGAGATCTACACCGACGGGGCGTGTCGCGGCAACCCCGGTCCTGGTGGCTGGGCGGCGCTGCTGCAAAAAGGCGCGCATGAAAAGGAAATCAGCGGCGCCGAAGCGCTCACCACTAACAACAGGATGGAGCTGACCGCGGTGATCCGGGCGCTCGAGACTCTCAGGCAGCCCGCGGTGGCGCGCCTGTACACCGATTCCCAGTACGTGCGGCGCGGCATCACCGAGTGGCTCGCGGCGTGGAAGGCGCGCGGCTGGCGCACGGCAGACCGCAAGCCGGTCAAGAACCAGGACCTGTGGGAGCAGCTCGAAGCGGTGAGCGCCAGGCATCGCATCGAGTGGCGCTGGGTGCCAGGGCACGCCGGCGTGCCGGGCAACGAGCGCGTCGACCGCCTCGCCAACGAAGCGATCGACGCCTTGCACGCGCAGACCTTGCGGTAGACTTGCCCGCCATGCGTCAGATCGTCCTCGACACCGAGACGACCGGTCTTGAACCCGGGCTCGGACACCGCGTAATCGAGATCGGCTGTGTCGAGCTGCAGAACCGCCGGCACACCGGCCGCACGTTTCACTGCTTTCTGAATCCGGAGCGCGAAATCGACGACGGCGCGCTGGCCGTGCACGGCATTTCGCGCGCCGCTCTGGATGAGCAGCCGCTGTTTGGTGCGATTGCGAATGAGTTGCTGGATTTTATCGGCGGCGCGGAACTGGTGATTCACAATGCCGCGTTCGACGTGGCGTTTCTCGACGCGGAACTTGCGCGCCTGCCCGGTGAGGCGCGCCAGGTGGCGCAGGTGTGCCAGGTGCTGGACACGCTGGCGCTGGCGCGCGAGCTGCACCCGGGGCAGCGCAACAGCCTCGACGCGCTGTGCAAACGCTACGACGTCGACAATTCGCGCCGCGAATTGCACGGCGCGCTGCTCGACGCACGCATTCTCGCCGACGTTTATCTGGCGATGACCGGTGGCCAGAGTGCGCTGGCACTCATGGACAGCGAACCGGACGTGCGCGCCGGCGCCGGCTCGCCCGCGCTGCGTGCCCCGGTGCGTGGCGGCGAGATTGTGCACGTCGTGTGCGCGGATGAGGCGGAGCTGGTGGCGCACGAGGCCATGCTGGCACTCATCGACCGCTCAAGCGGCGGGCGCTGCGTGTGGCTTGCCGACGAAGCCGCGGCGCGGCGCGAGCTGGAACGCCCGCCGGCGACGCCGCAGGCGCAGCGCTCGAGTGCCTGATTCGAAGTCAAGGCCTATGAAGATCCTCGTTACGGGAGCCGCTGGGTTCATCGGCTCGCACGTCGCGCAGCGCCTGCTGGCGCGCGGCGACGAGGTCGTCGGGCTGGACAATCTCAACGAGTATTACGACGTCACCCTCAAGCAGGCGCGTCTGGCGCGGCTCACGGCGGCGGCGAATTTTCGCTTCGTGAAGCTGGATCTCGCCGACACGGCGGGCATGGCGGCACTGTTCGCCGCTGAGCGCTTCGCGCGGGTGGTGCACCTGGCCGCCCAGGCCGGCGTGCGCCATTCGCTCGAGGATCCGCACGCTTATGTGCGCAGCAATGTCACCGGAACTTTGAGCGTGCTGGAGGGCTGCCGGCACAACGCCGTCGGGCACCTGGTGTATGCGTCCACGAGTTCGGTGTACGGCGCCAACACCAACATGCCGTTCTCGGTGCACAACATCGCCGACCATCCGCTGTCGCTGTATGCCTCCAGCAAGCGCGCCAACGAGCTGATGGCGCACAACTACTCGGCGTTGTTCGGCCTGCCGACGACCGGGCTGCGCTTCTTTACGGTCTACGGCCCGTGGGGTCGCCCCGACATGGCGCTGTTTCTGTTTACCCGCAACATCCTCGACGGCAAGCCGATTGACGTGTTCAACCACGGGCACCACCGGCGCGATTTCACTTACGTGGACGACATCGCCGAAGGGGTGGTGCGCGCCGTGGATCGCCCCGCGCAGCCCGATCCTGGCTGGCGCAGCGACGCCCCCGATCCGGCCTCGAGCTTCGCGCCATTTCGTCTCTACAACATCGGCAACAACCGCCCGGTGCAGCTCATGCGCTACATCGAGATCATCGAGGAGTGCCTGGGCAGGAAGGCGCAGAAGAATTTCCTCGCCCTGCAGCCCGGGGATGTGCCGGAAACCTGTGCCGATATCGATGACCTGGTGCGGGACGTGGGCTATCGGCCGGCGACGCCGGTCGAGGTCGGGGTGAAGAATTTCGTCGACTGGTTCTGCGGCTACTACGGCTACGATCGCAAGAGCGTCGCAAGCCAACCGTGAACGCGATCCAACCCAAGCCTGCCATGCAGGTGCCGCTGCTGGACCTGAAGCTGCAATACCGGCCGCTCGAAGCGCAGATCCAGGCGGCGATCGCCCAGGTGTGTGCGAGCCAGCACTTCATCCTGGGGCCGGCGGTAAGGGAACTTGAGTCCGCGGTGGCCGCCTACAGCCAGTGCGGGTTTGGGATTGGTGTTTCCTCGGGGACCGATGCGCTGCTCCTGGCTCTCATGGCGCTCGACATCGGCAGCGGCGATGCGGTCATCACCAGTCCCTTCTCTTTCTTTGCTACCGCCGGGACCGTCGCGCGCAGCGGCGCACGGCCGCTGTTCTGCGACATCGACCCGCTGACCTTTAACCTGAGCCCCACGGCCGTCGCCGCCTTCATCGCGCAGCAATGTGAGCGGCGCGGCGGTGAGCTGATCCATCGCGGCAGTGGTGCGCGCGTGCGCGCCATCATGCCCGTGCACCTTTACGGGCAGCTGGCGGACATGGCCGCGCTCATGGCCGTCGCGCGCCAGCACGGGCTCAGAGTCATCGAAGACGCCGCCCAGGCCATCGGTGCCGCGGACGCTCGCGGGCAGCGCGCGGGCAGCTTCGCGGATGTGGGCTGCCTGTCGTTCTTTCCGACCAAGAACCTGGGTGCGTTTGGGGATGCCGGCATGTGCGTGACCAACGATGCGGCGCTGGCCGAGCGCATGGCAATCCTGCGCGTGCATGGCGGGAAACCGAAGTACTACCACGCGCTCATCGGCGGCAACTTCCGCCTCGATGAGCTGCAGGCGGCGGTGCTCAACATCAAACTGAAATCTCTGGACGCCTGGAGTGCCGGCCGGCAGAAGAATGCCGCCTTCTACGACGCGGCGTTCGCGCGTGCGCAGGGTGCCGCGGCGGTGGGCAGGCCGGCGCCTACGCCCGGAGCACGGCACATCTATAACCAGTATGTGATCCGCGTGCCAAAGCGCGATGCCTTGCGCGAGCAACTCGGCGCCGCGGGCGTGGCGACCGAGATCTACTATCCGGTGCCCTTGCACCTGCAGCAGTGTTTCGCCTACCTCGGCTGCAAGGCGGGTGATTACCCGGAGTCTGAGCGCGCCGCGAACGAAACCCTCGCGCTGCCCATCTTCCCGGAGCTGACCGACATACAGCTTCAATACGTCGTCGACATGATTGCAGCGCACCTGCCAGGGGAAGGGAGGTTGAAATGACCCTCAGCAGTACGGCCGGACCCGCCACGGAGGTCTGGGCGGACCTGGCGGCGCACGCCACGCGCCTCGCGGCGGTTCCCGTGAGCGAGCTGTTCGAGCGCGACCCAGGACGCTTCGAGCGCTTCGCACGTGAACACTCAGGTCTGCTCGTGGATTTTTCCCGGCAGCGCTGGGATGAGATCGTGCTGGCGAAGCTGCTGCAGCTCGCGGACGCGGTCGGCTTGCGGGCGCGCATCGACGCCATGTGGCGCGGCGAGCACATCAACCCGACCGAGAACCGCGCCGTTCTGCACGTCGCGTTGCGCCAGCCCCCGGGGGCTGCGATCGGCGGCGCCGTAATCGAAAAGACCGTCATGACGGAGCGCGCGCGCATGCTCGGCTTTGCCCAGGGCGTGCGCGATGGCAGCATCCGCGGCAGCACCCAGTCACCATTCCGGCTGGTGGTGAATATCGGCATCGGCGGCTCGGACTTAGGTCCCGCCATGGCGGGGCAGGCGTTGCGCGCTTATGCCGCGGGCGCGCCGCGCTGCGAGTTCGTTTCCAACATCGACGGCTGCCACCTGACAGAGGTGCTCGAGTCCGCCGATCCCGCCACGACGCTCTTCATCGTCTCTTCCAAGACCTTCACTACGCTCGAAACCAGGACCAACGCGCGCAGCGCGCGCGCCTGGCTGAGCGCGAAGTTGGGTGAAGCGGCGGTGCCGCAGCATTTCGCCGCCGTTTCGGTCAACACGCCCGCCATGGATGAGTTTGGCGTGCATCCGCAATACCGCTTCCAGATGTGGGACTGGGTCGGCGGCCGCTATTCGATCTGGTCCTCGATCGGCGTGTCGCTCGCCATCGCCATCGGCGAACGCAACTTCCTGGATTTCTTAGGCGGCGGACACGAGATGGACGAGCACTTCCGCAGCGCGCCATGGCAGGAGAACCTGCCGGCGCTGATGGGGCTGGCGGGCGTGTGGAACATCAACTTCATGGAACTGCCGACGCTGGCGGTGCTGCCCTACGATGATTCACTGCGGCGTTTCCCGGCGTACCTGCAACAACTGGAGATGGAGAGCAACGGCAAGTCGGTGATGCTCGATGGCAAGCCGGTGCAGTGCCAGACCGCGGCGGTCATCTGGGGCGAGGCAGGCAACAACGGCCAGCACTCGTTCTTTCAGCTCCTGCACCAGGGCACGGCGCGCGCGGCGCTGGATTTCCTCCTGCCCGTGCGCTCCTCGTGCGGCAACCAGCCGCAGCAGAATCTCGCGATTGCGAGCTGCTTCGCCCAGGCGCAGGCGCTCGCGAACGGCCAATCCGCCGCAGTAGTGCGGGCGGACCTCGAACGTCAGAACGTGCCGCCGGCCCAACTCGAAGCGCTCATCCCCCACAAGGTCGACCCGGGGAGCCGGCCGAGCACGATTGTGATGTTCCGGCAGACGGATCCCGCGACCCTCGGCCGGCTCATCGCGCTCTACGAGCACGCGGTGCTCACTCAAAGTGTCGTCTGGGGGATCGATGCCTTCGATCAGTGGGGTGTGGAGCTCGGCAAGAAGCTCACTGAGCAACTCGCGCCCGCGGTCGAGGATCCCAAAGGGGGGCACCCTGCGCCGGCATCGGTAATGAAGCTCCTGGCGACCGTGCAGAAGTGGCGCCAGTAGGTATAAGCGCTGCACTACGGTGCGGGCACAAGAGGCGCCCGCTTTCAGTACAATCGCGTATTCACTTTTCGAATACGGGGTCTGGCGGGTGACGGACGCGACGGCTGTTCAAGCGCACGATGACGCGATAAACGCGCGCGAAATGCTCGCCACGGTGCGGGCGCGGCGCTGGTGGGTCATCGGCAGCGTGCTGTTCTTCAGCGTGGCGTTCACAGCCGCCGCGCTGATCATGACGCCCGTATACCGCGCCAAGGCGATCCTGATTCCCACCAACACCAGCCAGGAGTCCGGTATCGGGGGCGGGGGCGGCGGTGCCCTGGGGCAGCTCGGTGGCCTGGCGTCATTGGCCGGTGTGGAAATTGGCAACAAGGGCTCGCCCACCGACGAGGCGCTGGCGGTGCTGAAGTCGCGGGAGTTCACCGAGCGGTTCATCAACGACCGGCATCTCCTGCCGGTACTGTTCGCCAAGAAGTGGGACGCTGCCGCGGGTACCTGGCGCGGCGGCGCGGATCACCAGCCCACGCCGGGGCGCGTCTACAATTATTTCAATGAGAAGATCCGTTGGGTGGAGCAGGACAAGAAGACCGGCCTCATCACCGTGCAGATCGACTGGAAGGGCCGCCTGGAATCGGCGCAGTGGGCCAACGAGCTGGTGCAGCAGCTCAACCAGGAAATGCGCACGCGCGCCATCGCGGAGGCGGATGCCTCGCTGGGGTTCCTCGAGAAAGAGCTGCAGACCACATCGGTCGTGCCGGTGCGTGACGCGGTCGCGCGTCTGATCGAGACCCAGGTGAAGAAGCGCATGCTCGCCAACGTAACCCAGCAATACGTTTTCCGCATCGTCGACCACGCCTTGCCCTCCGACGTGGACGATCCGCTGCGGCCGAAGAAGCTGCTGATGTTCGCTGGCGGCCCGCTGGTGGGACTCGTCATGGGCATTCTCGCCGTGCTGGTAGTCGGAGCTCCACGGCCGCGACCCACGGCCGGCGGGCCGGCGGCGTAAAGCCGCGACAACCAACACGTGGAAAGTCACTCACACCGCGCGCCGACCGGCCGGTCGATTCTCGTCACCGGCGGCACCGGCTCCTTCGGCCGGGCTTTCGTCAGGACGGTGCTGGAGCGCTCTCCGGACATCCGCCTGGTGGTGTACTCGCGCGACGAACTGAAGCAGTACGAGATGTCGCGGGTGTTCACCGACCGGCAGTATCCGGGCATACGCTATTTCATCGGCGACATCCGCGATGAGGCACGACTGCGCCGCGCCCTGGAAGGCATCGACACCGTGGTGCACGCCGCGGCCTTGAAGCAGGTGCCCGCCGCCGAGTACAACCCCTTCGAGTGCATCAAGACCAACGTGCTGGGGGCGCAGAACCTGATCGACGCCTGCCTGGACACCGGCGTGCGCCGCGTGGTCGCGCTGTCCACCGATAAGGCCGCGGCGCCGGTGAATCTTTACGGCGCGACCAAGCTGTGCTCGGACAAGCTGTTCACTGCGGCCAATAACATCAAGGGCAGCCGCGACATCCGCTTCAGCGTGGTTCGTTACGGCAACGTCATGGGCAGCCGCGGCTCGGTGATCCCGTATTTCCTGGAAATGAAGAGCAGCGGCGTATTGCCGATCACCGACCGCAACATGACGCGTTTCAACATCCTGTTGCAGCAGGGCGTGGACATGGTCCTGTGGGCGCTCGAGAACGCCTGGGGCGGGGAGATCTTCGTGCCGAAGATTCCCTCTTACCGCATCGTTGATCTGGCCGCCGCGATCGATGGCGGCTGCGAGCAGCGCATCGTCGGAGTGCGTCCCGGGGAGAAAATCCACGAGGAAATGATCACCGCCAGCGATAGCCTGAACACCGTAGACCTCGGTCCGTACTTCGCGATCCTGCCTTCCGCGGGGCTGTACTCGCTCGATGCCTATTGCCAGGAGCGCAAGGCCACGCTGGTGGAGCCGGGCTTCAGCTACAACAGCGGCACCAATTCGCATTTTCTGACAGTGGCGGAGCTGCGCACGCTCATTGCCCGCGAGCTCAATGGCCAATAGGTTCATCCCCTACGGTCGGCAGGTCATCGAGGACGAGGACGTTGCCGCGGTCGCCGCGGTACTGCGCAGCGACTGGCTGACCACGGGGCCGCTGGTGGCGCGCTTCGAGGCCGCCTTCGCGAGCTTCGTGGGCGCAGGCCACGCGGTTGCTGCCAGCAACGGCACCGCCGCGCTGCACCTGTGCATGCTGGCCGCCGGGGTCGGACCGGGCGATGAAGTGATTGTGCCGGCGCTTACTTTTGCAGCCAGCGCGAACTGCGCCCGCTACGTCGGGGCCACGGTGGTGTTCGCGGATGTCCGTCCCGACACCCTGACGATCGATGTGGGCCAGGTCGAGTCACTCATCACGCCGCGGACGCGGGCGATCGTGGCCGTCGACTACGGCGGCCTGCCCGCCGACCTCGAGGAACTGGCGGGCCTCACGCAGCGGCACGGAATCACCCTAGTCGAGGACGCCTGTCACGCGCCAGGGGCTGAGTACCACGGCCGCAAGGTGGGTTCCATCGCCCACCTGACCGCTTTCAGTTTTCACCCGGTGAAGCACCTGACCACCGCCGAGGGCGGGATGGTCAGCACCAACGACCCGGCGCTCGCGCAGCGCCTGCAGGCTTTTCGCAATCACGGCATTGCCACCGATCATCGTCAGCGCGAGCAGGCCGGCACCTGGGAGTACGACATGGCGATGCTGGGGTACAACTACCGGCTCAACGACGTGCAGTGCGCTCTCGGCTTATCACAGCTGCAGCGTTTGCCGCAGACGCTCGCGCGCCGCAGGGTGCTGGCCGGGCGCTACCAGCACGCTCTTGCACCGCTGTCGCAGGTGCGGCGGCCCGTGGAGCCGCAGGATCGCCGGCACGCGTGGCATTTGTACGCGATTCGCATCAACGGCGCGGATCCCGCCCCGGCGAGGCGCCGGATATTCGGCGAGCTGCGCGCCGGCGGCATTGGCGTCAACGTGCACTACCTGCCGGTGTACCTGCACTCGTACTACCGCGCCCTGGGGTACCCGCAGGGCCTGTGCCCGGTCGCGGAGCACGCCTACGCGGGTCTCCTGTCTTTGCCGATGTGGCACGGGCTGACAGACACCGACCAGGATCGCGTCATCGACAGCCTGGCGCGTTCACTGCAAAGCCATGACTGAGCAGGCGCCCGCGGTGGCCACGCTGGCCGTCATTCCGGCCCGCGGCGGCAGCAAGCGCATACCGCGCAAGAACATCCGGCCGTTCCTCGGCGTGCCGATGCTGGCGCGCACTATCGGGCTGCTCAGGCAGGCGCAGGTGTTCGATGAGATCATCGTTTCGACCGACGATGAGCAGATTGCACAGGTGGCGCGCGACGCAGGGGCGGCAGTGCCGTTTGCCAGACCCGCGCAGCTGTCCGGCGACTTCGCCGGCACCTTGCCGGTCATTGCCCACGCCATTCACGAGATGCACGCCCGCGATGTGCGCCCGGCGTATGTCGCCTGCGTTTATCCGGCGGCGGTGCTCTCACGTCCGGCCGACCTGCGCGCCGCCGCGCAGCTGCTGCGGACTTCAGGCGCGGACTACGTGTTCACTGCGACTTCCTTTGCGTTCCCGATCCAGCGGGCCCTGCGCCGCACCGCGGATGGCGGCTGCGAGATGTTCTGGCCGGAGCATCGCGAGACGCGCTCGCAGGATCTGGAGCCGGCATTCCACGACGCGGGCCAGTTCTATTTCGGCCGCGCCGAGGCGTGGCTTGCGGCACGGCCGCTGTTCGGCCCGCGCTCGCGACTGCTCGAACTGCCGCGGCACCGCGTGCAGGACATCGACACGCCCGAGGACTGGGAGCGTGCGGAGATGATCTTCCGTCTGCTCGAGCGAGACGGGCCTGGTGGCTGAGACACCTGGCCGGGTGGTGTTCCGCGTCGATGGCGGAGCGGCGCTCGCATCCGGGCACGTGATGCGCTGCCTGGCGCTCGCTGGCGAGCTCACCCGGCGGGGCGCACAGGTCACATTCGTATGCCGCGAACTGCCCGGGCACCTGGGCGCCCGGGTGCAACGCGAAGGTTACCCGCTGCACCTCTTGGCGGCATCGCGCGAGGGCGCCGCAGCGCCCTGGCAGCGTGATGCCGAGGAGACGCGCGCGCTCCTTGAGCAGCTGCGCCCCGAGTGGCTGATCGTGGACCACTACGAACTGGATGCCGCGTGGGAGCGGGCGCAGCGCTCCGCGGTCGCGCGCGTGCTGGTGATCGATGACCTGGCGGATCGTTCACACGCCTGTGACGTGCTCCTCGACCAGAACTACTTCGGCGCCGCCACCGGGCAGCGTTATGCCGGACTCGTGCCTGATGAGACCCGGCTGCTCCTCGGCCCGCATTACGCCCTGCTGCGGCGCGAGTACGCGGCGGCGTACGCAGCGCTTACCCCTCGTAGCGGCGCTGCGCGTCGCGTGTTGGTATTCTTTGGCGGCAGCGATCCAACGGACGAAACCAGCAAGGCTCTGCAGGCGCTGTCCGCGCCGGAACTCTCCCACCTCGCCGTCGATGTGGTGCTGGGCACGAATCACCCCGCCGCCGCGGCTGTCAGGACGCTGGTCACGGCCCGGCCGCATACCACGCTGCACACGGATCTGCCGTCGCTCGCAGGCCTCATGGCGCACGCGGATCTTGCCGTGGGAGCCGGGGGCACGACGACCTGGGAGCGGCTGTGCCTCGAGCTGCCGAGCGTGGTGGTCACACTCGCCGCCAACCAGGAGCAGCCCACCGCAAGCCTCGCGGCGGCAGGACTCGTGAACTGGGCGGGCCGCGCCCCGGCAGTCTCGGTGGAGGAGCTGCGGGCTGCCATTACCAGTGCATTGCGGGGCCCGCGGCATGTGCGGGCGCTCGTGGACGGGTACGGCGCCGCGCGCGTGGCCGCCGTGGTGCTGCCGCCGTCGGTGCGGAATCTGCGCCTGCTGCCGGCCGTGCGCCGCGATGCGCAGCTGCTTTTTGACTGGCGCAACGATGCACTCGCGCGCGTTATGTCTTTCGATGCCGCTGTCATTGATTGGGATGCGCATCTGCGGTGGCTCGACACGAAGCTCGCCGATCCGGACGTCTCGATCTTCATCGGCGTCGTCGATGGTCTGCCGGTGGGCCAGGCACGCCTCGAGTTCGCCGCAGGCGAGGCCGAATTGTCGTACAGCGTCGATCCGCTTGTGCGGCGTCTGGGGTTTGGCGTGGCGCTCGTTGAACACGCTGTTCGCAGTGCCGGCCGCGTGCCGGCGCGTGGTTTTCGTGCCCGCGTCAGGGCGCAGAACCTGGCCAGCAGGAGGATCTTCGAGCGGCTCGGCTGGCGCGCGACGATGGCGGGTGCAGACTATGTCTTTCGGCTCGCGCCAGGACCGTAGTTAAGAGGTAGGAGCAGATGGTTCGCATCGGGACACATCAGATCGGCGTCGCGGCGCCGCCGTTCATCATCGCGGAGCTCTCGGGCAACCACGACGGTTCGCTCGCGCGGGCGCTCGCGACGGTCGAGGCGATCGCCGCCAGCGGCGCCCAGGCCCTGAAACTGCAGACCTACACCGCGGATACCATGACGCTCGACATCGCGGAGCGCGAGTTCGTCGTCGATAACCCGAAGAGCCTGTGGTTCGGGCGCACGCTGTATTCGCTCTACGACGAGGCGCACACGCCATGGGAATGGCACGCGCCGCTGTTTCGCCGCGCCCGTGAACTCGGCCTGGTGGCATTCAGCTCTCCCTTCGATGCCACGGCGGTGGACTTTCTTGAGTCGCTGGACGTGCCGGCGTACAAGATCGCCTCGTTCGAGAACTGCGATCTCGACCTCATCCGGCGCGTGGCAGGCACGGGTAAGCCGGTGATCATTTCCACCGGGCTTGCGACGCTCGCCGAGATCAGCGAGGCGGTGCTCACCGCCCGCGAGGCAGGTTGCCGCGAACTGGTGCTGCTGAAGTGCACCAGCAACTACCCGGCGGATCCCGCGTCCAGCAACCTGCGAACCGTGCCCTACCTGCGTGACACCTTCGGCTGCGAGGTCGGGTTGTCTGATCACACGCTCGGGATCGCGGTGGCCATTGCCAGTGTCGCGGCGGGCGCCACGGTCATCGAAAAGCACGTCACCCTGGATCGGTCAGCCGGCGGAGTTGACGCCGCATTTTCGCTCGAGCCGCCGGAACTCGCCCAGCTGGTCGCCGCGGCGCGCACCGCGTGGCAGGCGCTCGGGGCCGTGCAGACGACGCCCACGGATGAAGAACTTCCGTCGCTGGTCTTCCGCCGCACACTGTACGTCTGCAAGGATCTCGCGGCCGGCGATGTCCTGACCGCCGAAAATCTGCGCGCCATCCGGCCGGGCCGTGGCCTTGCGCCTAAGCATCGCGCCGCGCTGCTTGGCAAGCGGGTCACGCGCGCGGTGGCGCGCGGGACACCGATGTCCTGGGAGCTGGTGGGGTGACGGTCGCGGTGAAATGGCGCGCGGCCGTCATTGGCTGCGGGTGGATCGGAACCGGTGTCGCCGATGATCCGAAGGCAGACGGTATCCAGGCGCACGCCGCGGCCTATGCCGCCTGTGCGGATACCGCGCTGGCGGGTGTTTGTGATGTCGACGCCGCGCGCGCCGCGCACGCCGCACGCCGCTGGGGTCTGGCACACGGGTTCTGCGACGTCGCAGCGCTCCTCGCCAGCGTGCGCCCCCAGATAGTGAGTGTCTGCACTCCGGATGCCACGCACGCCGCCGTTCTCGGGGAGGTGCTGGCGAGCCCGGACGTTCGGGCGGTGGTGGCAGAGAAGCCGCTCGCCCTGGATCTCGCCCAGGCGCGCTCACTGGTCGAGCTTGCGAAGCGCCGCGGCATCACCCTCGTGGTCAACTACACGCGCCGGTTTTCGCCCAGCCACAGGCAGGCGCAGCGTCGCATCGCGGCGGGCGAGATCGGCGAGGTGGTGGCCGTTACCGGGATGTATACGAAGGGTCTCGTGCACAATGCCACGCACTGGTTCGACCTCGCGCGCTGGCTGGTGGGTAATATCGTGCGGGTGCAGGCGTGGCCCGGCCCGGGCGATCCGGCCAGCAGCGATCCGACCTGCCACGTGCGGATGACTTTCCAACAGGGCCAGACGGGCTTTCTGCTGGGATTGGATGAGCGGCGCTTTACGATATTCGAGATGGATTGCATCGGCACCACGGGACGCCTCAGGATCACGGACTCCGGGATGCGCCTGACCTGGTCGAGCGTCGCAGACAGCCCTCATTACTCGGGTTACCGCACCTTAGGACCTGGCGCAGAGTTGGCCGGAGGATTCCGGGACGCGGCGCTGCGCCTGATCGAGGATGCCGTGGCGGCGCAGCGCGCCGGTACCCGGCCGCTGTGTTCGGGCGAGGATGCGCTGGCGGCGCTGGCGGTCGCCGCGGCCGCACACACGTCATTGAAATCGGGAATGGAGCGGCCGGTCGGGGAAGCTCAATGAGCCAGAAACTCGCACTACACGGCGGTGAGCCCGTGATCCGCCGGGCATTTCCGCCGTACCGCAGCCTCGGCGAGGAGGAGATTGCCGCGGCCAACCGGGTGCTGCGTACCGGGGTGTTGTCCGCCTACGTGGGCGCCGCGGGCGAGGGTTTCCTCGGCGGGCCGGAAGTGCGCGCCCTCGAGGAGGAAGCTGCCGCGCATTTTGGCGTGCGCCACGCCATCGCCGTGAATTCCTGGACTTCGGGCCTGATCGCCGCGGTCGGTGCCATTGGCGTCGCGCCCGGCGAGGAGATCATCGTTACGCCCTGGACCATGGCGGCCTCGGCGAGCGCTATCGTCCACTGGAACGCCATTCCCGTGTTCGCGGATATCGATCCGGAGACGTTCACACTCGATCCCGGCGCCGTCGAGCGGGCGATCACGCCGCGTACGCGCGCGATCATGGCGGTGGATATCTTCGGACAATCCGCGGACATGGCCGCCTTGCGCGCCATCGCCCAGCGCCACGGCCTGAAGCTCATCAGCGATACCGCGCAGGCACCGGGGGCGCGTTATCGCGATGGCTACGCCGGCACGTTCGCCGACATCGGCGGCTACAGCCTCAATTACCACAAGCACATCCATTGTGGCGAGGGCGGCATCCTCGTGACCGACGATGCCGGTTACGCGCAGCGCCTGCGGCTCATCCGCAATCACGCCGAAGCGGTGATCGAGAGCGACGACCCCGCGCAGCTGGCGAACATGATCGGCTACAACTTCCGGCTCGGAGAGATCGAATCGGCCATCGCCCGCGAGCAGTTGAAAAAGCTCGCCGGCAAGGTCGCATCCCGCCAGCAGGCAGCGCAGCGGGTGGCAGCGGGCCTGGCGGGCCTGCCGGGTTTGGTTCTGCCCCGGGTGGCCAAGAACTGCAGCCACGTCTACTACGTGTTCGGCATGAAGCTGGACAGCGAGCGCCTGGGAGTGCAGCGGGCCGCAATCGTTGCGGCACTGCGAGCCGAGGGTGTGACCGGCCTCGGCGCCGGCTATCAGAATGTGCATCGACTGCCGATGTTCGTTCAGGGTCTGGCCTACGGGACGGGCGGATTTCCGTGGTCCACGGACGGTGGACGTACGGGCCGTCCCTCGACCCAGCCGTGCCCCGTGGCCGAGCGCCTGCACGAGCGCGAGTTCTTTTATCTTGGCACCTGCGCTCACGAATACGACGAGGCCGAAACGCGGCTGCTGATCGCTGCCTTTCGCAAGGTGTGGGACAACCTGCCGAGCCTGCGCGCGTCATGACGCCGCCCGGCACCCGGCTGGTGGCACGGCGGCTCGTGCTCGAACCGTTCACCGCGTCTGCGATTGGTCCGGAGTACCTCGCCTGGCTCAACGATCCGCAGGTAACGCGCTTCAGCAACCAGAGATTCAGGCGACACACCGATGAATCGGCACGCAGTTATCTGGCCGCGTTCAACGGCTCGGACAACCTGCTGCTGGCCATCCGCCTGGCGGCTGGCGGCCGCATGATCGGGACCATGACCGCGTACATCGCCGTGCCGCACGGCACGGCGGATATGGGCTTGATGATCGGAGACCGCGGCTCCTGGGGCCGCGGCTACGGACTCGAGGCGTGGTCGACGTTGCTGGCACACCTCCTGGGGGAGCGCGGGCTGCGCAAGGTAACCGCGGGAGCGGTGCGCCCGAACGTCGGCATGCTAACCATCATGGAACGCTCGGGCATGCAGCTGGAGGCGGTGCGTCCGCGCCAGGAAATCATCGATGGGGCAGAGGAAGATGTCCTGCATTTTGCGCGCTACCGGGATAGCTGATCTTCCGGTGCCCATGGCGGTTTGTTGCCATGATGCCGGAGGCGCCAATCTCATCGCCGCGTGGCTCGCTGCCGAGCCCATTGGGGAATTGCGCCTGTGCGCCCAGGGACCGGCACGTGAGATTTTCGCCCGGATGCTGCCGCAGCAGGCCAGCGTGCCGCTGGAGGTTGCGCTCAAGGGGGCGAAGTGCCTGCTGAGTGGTTCTGGCTGGGCTGCCGACCTTGAGTATGAGGCACGGGTCGCGGCGCGTCGCCACGGTCTCGCCTCACTCGCGGTACTTGATCATTGGGTGAACTATCGCGCGCGATTTGTCCGCAACGACGTGGAGGTTTTGCCCGACGCATTCGTCGTGACGGATGACGCGGCGGCGATGCTGGCGCAGGAAACCTTCGGCGATGTGCGTCCGATCTTCAGCTGGCAAAACCGCTACCTGGAAAACGAGGCGGCGCGCGTGCGCGCTTTGTCGCCGCAACCGCCGGCGACACCTCCGGCGCGCCTGCTGGTCGTGCTGGAGCCGGTGCGCGAGGACTGGGCCCACGGGGCGCCGCAAGCCCCGGAACTGCGCGCGCTCGATTACCTGATGCAGAACCTCGCGGCGCTCACGCCCCGTCCCGAGGAACTCGAGGTTCGGCTGCGTCCCCACCCGAGCGAGCCGGAACTAAAGTACCAGGCCTGGGCGCAGCGCCAGCCTCATGCGCACGTGAAGCTGTCCACCCCGGCTCCGCTGGCGTCGGATCTGGCGTGGGCGGATGCCGTGGCGGGCTTGCAGTCCTACGCGCTGGTGGTGGCGCTGGCGGCGCGCCGGCGTGCCATCAGTTACCTGCCTCCCGGCGCGCCGCCGTGTGCGCTGCGCTACCCGGGGGTCGAGCGGCTGGCCGCGTTGGCCGGGGTGAGCCCGTGAAATACTGCGTGAAGTGTCTGCAGCCTGACACGCGGCCCAACACGCTCTTTACGGATGTCGGGATCTGTCCGGCGTGTAACTACTTCGCGCAGCTGCAGCAGGTGGACTGGCGCGAGCGCTACGAGACTCTCCAGGACCTGCTCGAACGCTACCGCCGCAAGCCCGGCCAGTACTTCGACTGCATCATCGGGGTGAGCGGCGGCAAGGACAGCACGCGGCAGGCACTGTTCGTGCGTGACAAGCTCGGCCTGCGGCCCTTGCTGGCGTGCCTGTCATACCCGCCCCAGCAGGTGACCCAGCGCGGCGTTGAGAACATTTCGAACCTGATCGAACTTGGATTCGATACGGTGCTCCTGTCCCCGGCGCCGGATACCTGGCGCAGATTGATGCGCGCCGCGTTCGATCGTTTCACCAACTGGGCGCGCTCCACGGAGCTTGCGTTGTTCAGCGCGGTGCCGCAGCTCGCCATCCGCTACGGCATTCCCTTGATCCTGTGGGGTGAGAATCCGGGTCTGCAGCTGGGGGACCTCAAGACGCTCGGCCGCACCGGCTACGATGGCAACAATCTGCGCCACATGAATACCTTAAGCGGCGGTGGCATGGAGTGGATCCTCGAGGCCGGCTTCAGCGCCGAGGAACTGTTGCCCTATCGTTACCCGGCGCCCGAGGAGTTTGACGCGGCGGGACTGCAGATCGTGTACCTGGGCTGGTTCCTCGGCGACTGGTCGCTGGTGAACAACGGCGCGTACGCGTGCGCCTATGGCCTGGAAAAGCGCGATGACACGGTCGAGAACACCGGCGACCTGTATGGTCTGACCTCCCTGGATGAGGACTGGGTGACACTCAACCAGATGATCAAGTACTACAAGTTTGGCTTCGGGCGGGTTACCGACTATGTGAACGAGGAAATCCGCGCCGGGCGCATGACACGCGCGCGCGGCGTCGAGCTGGTGGAGCGCTACGATGACAGTTGTGCCCCGCAGTACATCGCCAGTTTTTGCGAGTTCATAGACATTTCCGTGCAGCAATTCTGGTCGCAGGTGCACGCGGCCGTGAACCGCGAGCTCTTCGCCGTGCACGCCGATGGCTCGATCCGGCGGCGCTTCCAGGTCGGGGTGGGTCTGTGAGCAGGATTACCGTCGGGATCGTCGACTACGGCGTCGGCAATCACTCCTCGGTGCGCCAGACCCTGCACGAGCTGGACATGCGTTGCCGGATCAGCGACGAGCGTGCGGTACTCGATGCGTGCGATGTGCTGCTGCTGCCGGGGGTGGGCGCGTTTCGGCCGGCGATCGAGGCGTTGCGCGCGCGCTCGCTGGACCATTACCTGCACGAGCAGGCGCAACGCAACCGGCCGCTGCTTGGTATCTGCCTGGGAATGCAGCTCTTCGCACAGGCCTCGCACGAGGATGGTTTCACGCCGGGCCTCGGACTCGTGCCCGGCGAAGTGGTAGGACTGAGCGAGCCTCACTGGCATATCGGCTGGAACGTCATCCGCACGGTGCGCAACGACCCGCTGTTTCGCAGCAGCGAGGGTGAGGCCTTTTATTTCAATCACTCGTACGCCTACCGCGGACCGATCGAGCTGCAGGTTTGCCGCACCACGGCCGCGGAGGAGTTCGTCTCCGCGTTTCGCAAGGACCGGATCGTGGGCGTGCAGTTTCATCCGGAGAAGAGCCAGGCGGCGGGACGGGCGTTGCTGCGGGAACTGATCTGCGGTCTGCGCGATGCTTAAGAAACGCCTGGTCGGGGTGATCACGGTAAGGGACGGCTGGGCCGTGCAGTCGTTCGGCTACCGCCGCTACCTGCCGCTCGGGCATCCGCACAATCTGGCGCAGAACCTGGATCGCTGGGGAGCCGATGAGATCCTGGTGCTGTGCATTGATCGCAGCCGGCGAGGGCTCGGGCCGGATCTGGAGCTGCTGCGACAGCTTGGTTCACTTGGGCTCTCCACTCCCTTAAGTTTCGGTGGCGGAATCCGCACCGCCGCAGATGCCGTCGCGGTCATTCAAAGCGGCGCTGAACGCGTGTGTCTCGACGCGCTGCTGCGCACGAATCCTGCGGTAGTGGGGGAGATTTCCACGCTGGTCGGCGCGCAGGCCGTGATCGGGGTGCTGCCGCTGGCTCTTGCCGACGGCACGCTGCAGTGGCTCGACTACCTGTCAGGTCAGTCCGCGCCGCTGTCAGTGGCAAATCTGGCATTGTTCGCGAGCCGCACGGCGTCCGAGGCCCTGGTGATCGACTGGCGAAACGAGGGACGCGCAGGCGGGTTCGATGAGCGGCTGGTGCGGCACTTCCCGCTCGCGCAGGTACCGCTGATCGCATTCGGCGGGGTGAGCGAAGCTGCCCAGCTGGATACTCTTCTCGCCCACGACCAGGTGGTAGCGGTCGGCGTCGGCAACTTCCTCAGCTACCGGGAGCACGCGGTGCAGAAGTTGCGACAGCGCAGCACCGCGACCTCCATGCGCAGCCCCATTTTCGGCAGCGAGGGCTGACGCGTGGGAGCGGAGGGTCAGCTGCAATTCTGCGCTCGCTGCCTGTACGGTGCGGACCATCCGCTCGGGCTGGTGATCGATGAGGAGGGCATCTGCTCGGGCTGCCGGATCCATGAGGAGAAGGACCGGCTCGACTGGAACGAACGCTGGCGGATGCTCGAGAGCCTGGTGCGGCCGTATCGCAGTCGCGACCGGCGCAGTTACGACTGCATCGTGCCCGTGACGGGCGCGAATGACTCTTATTTTATAGTGCAGCTGGTCAAGGAGCGCCTGAAGCTCAACCCGCTGCTGGTGAGCTATAACAAGTACTACAACACCGAGCTCGGGATTCGCAATCTCGCGAACCTGCGGATTCGTTTCAACTGCGACATCCTGCTGCAGAACGTGAACCCGGATTCCGTACGCCGGATCACGCGCGCGTCGCTGCGCCATTTCGGCAGCATGTACTGGCATTGCCTCGCCGGACAGACGGTATTTCCCGTGCAGACCGCGGTGCGTTATCGCATCCCGCTGATCATCTGGGGCGCGCACCAGGGGCTGGAGCAGGTTGGAATGTTCTCACACGAGCACGAGGTGCAGATGACCCGGCGCTATCGCCAGGATCACGACCTCATGGGCGTCGAGGCCGCGGGACTCCTGTCAGGCTTCGATACCCTGACCGAACAGGATATCTGGCAATACCGCTATCCGGATGACCGCGCGCTCGAGGCGGTCGGCGTGACGGGCATCTACCTGGGAAACTACGCGCGCTGGGACCCGAAGGCCCAACATGAGTCAATGATGGCGAAACACGCGTACCATACCGCGCGTTTTGCGCGCACGTTTGATTGCTACGATCACGTCGACTGCTTCAACTACATGAATGTCCACGACCAGCTGAAACTGTATAAGCACGGCTACTCGAAGGTGACCGACCACGCATGCCGCGAGATACGCCACGGGCGCATCACGCGCGCTCAGGGACTGGCGCTCGTGCGGCGCCACGAGCTGCGCCCCGCCGAGCGCATTGACCTGTTTTGCGAATGGCTCGGCGTGACGCCAGGCGGGCTGCAGTTCCTCATGGATCTGCACCGCAATCCGCGTTATTGGCAGCAGACCCTTCCGGGCCGCTGGGAATTCAAAGGCTGGAGCACCGCCAGCGCCAGCGGCGCGGCGCGCGAATACGAAGGCTCCGCAGGATTCACCGCCACGGCAGATCTGGACACGCGCGCCGCTGCCTCGTACATCGTGGTCGGCAAGGGATATCCGTAGCTGATGGCGCGCATCGAGTCGACGGTTGCCTATCTGAATGCTCCGCGTCAGCTGGAGTTTCGCAGCGAGTCGCTTGATAGCGGCAACGTCGCCGCCGGCGAGGTACTTTGCGAAACGCTGGTGACCGCAATTTCCCCGGGTACGGAGCTCGCGGCCTATGTCGGATTGCCGGCGCTGCGGGAGGGAACCGGATACCCGCGGTTGCAGGGCTATTGCAATGTCGCGCGCGTACTCGCGGTCGGCGCCGGCGTCAGCCACATTCGCCCCGGCCAGCGGGTTCTCAGCTTCGCCTCGCACCGCAGCCACTTCAGCATGCCTGCCGATGATGTGCTGCAGGTTCTGGCCGATGAGGCCGCGAGCGAGGACATGGCATGCGCGTACCTCTTTCACCTCGGCTACAACGCCGTGCTCAGGTCGGCGGTTCGCCCCGGCAGCCGCGTGCTGGTGATTGGCCTCGGCGTGCTCGGGCTTACCTCGGTTGCGATGGCCGCGATCGCGGGCGCGCGCGTTGTCGGGGTCTCAGACCACGTGCTGCCACAACGGCTGGGGCTGGAGTTCGGCGCGCGGGCGATTCTTCCCAGAGCTGACGAGCGCGCCATACGTTCGGCCCTGACGGCTGATCTTGCGGACGTCGTCATCACGACCAGTATGGATTGGGGTGACTGGCAGCTCGCGCTGCAGCTGGCGGGCCATCACGCCACCATCGCGTGCCTGGGGTTTCCGGGCAGGAACCGGGCGCCCGGGGACTTCAACCCGCTCGACAGCCGGTATTTCTACGCCAAACAGCTGCGCATCGAAGCGGTCGGCATGTCACCCGAGCGGCGCGAGCCTCGCGGGTTTCTCAGGTTCAACGAGCGCGACAACCTGGATTACGTGACTGCCCTGATCCTGGCCGGGCGGCTGAGGCCGGCCGCGCTGGTATCCGGTACCTACGCCGGCCATGACCTCGCGCTCGCCTACGAGGCGCTGCTGGCGCGCGAGCGGCCTGCCGTCACCTACCTGCTGCGATGGGCGCAGGGATGAAAGCAGCTGTCATCGGTTGTGGACGGATGGGGGTGTTTCCGAGTGAGACGGTGCGGCGATTTGCGCCGCGCTGCTGGTTCCCCTTAAGTCACGCCGACGCAATTCAGCGCCACAAGGACCTGAAGCTCAGCGCGTTGTGCGACATCAATCCGCAGGCCCTGGAGCGCGCGGCTGCGGTCCACACCGGCGCCCGGACATACTCGGACTATCGGCGCCTGATTGACGAGGTTGCCCCGCAGCTCATCGGCATCGCCACCCGCACGCCTGGCCGCGCGCAGCTCATCCAGCACGCGGCCGATCAGGGTGTGCGTGCGCTGCACATCGAGAAGCCCCTGTGCAACAGCGTGCAGGAGCTTGCCGCGCTTACGCGCACCTTCGCCCGCGGAGACCTTTACTGCACCTACGGCACGATCCGGCGATATTTCAACATCTACCAGACCGCGCGCCGGCTCGGGCATTCCGGCACATACGGAGGCCTGCGCGAAATCCGGGTCAACATGGGCAGGGGCGCTTTGTACTGGACCCATCCGCATTCGGTCGACCTGATCCTGTACCTCGCGGGGGAGCGGCGGGTTGAGGCGCTCCAGGCGCGACTTGCCAATGTGGTCAGGGGCGACTCGCCGCTCGCAATCAGTTCCGACCCGGTGGTCGAATCGGCGTCGATCTACTTTGAAGGCGGACTTGCCGGACAGATCACCCAGGCGGCGGGCAGTGACCTGGTGCTGTCGTGCAGCGAAGGCGAGATTACCGTCGAGAGCGACGGTCGCGGAATCTGCATCGCGATGCCCCGGGGCGAGGACCCCTACCTGTCGCGGACTGCGTACGAGGGGCTCTCGGGGACTCCTGTGGAAGAGGGCACGCTGGCGCCCGTTTCACAGCTGGCAGGCTGCCTGTCGGGAGACCCCGAGCAGATACTGATCAATGCCTCATCCAAAGCGCACATGCTGGAAGGCCAGAAAATTCTCTTCGCCATGGTTCAGTCACACCTTGAGAACTCGCGGCTGGTGAAATTCGCAGATATCGACCCGGCGATGAGCATCCAGGCGAAGACCGGCGAGAATTTCGCCTGACGGTTAGTTCCCGAGTGCGTTCTTCCAGAGCGTCACGGAATTCTGCTGGTACTCGGCGTTCGAAACGATGTCCAGGTATCCGGATGCGTCGAAATCCACCAGCTGCACCCCGACGACGTTGTCCTGGGTCGTATACACCTGGTTGATCTGCCAGGCGCCGCTACCCATATGTGCGATGTAGAGTCCTCCCGAACGCGGAGTGATGACCCCTCCGGTCAGTGAGCCGACGGTAAACACCACGTCGAGAGTGCCATCGTGATGGACGTCGCCAGCTGCGACCTCAGTGACGACGTTGCTCCAGTTCGAATCGGTAAATTGGACTATCGGGTGATATTCCCAGGATGCGCCCTTGTTGACGTTGCGAACCCAGGCGACGCCCTGCGTAACCGGCAGCAGTATGTCGAGTTGCCCGTCACCGTCCATATCCACCAGGCGCCCAAAGTGCGCGTTTTGGGTATTGACGCCTGGAATCACGTGCCGCTGCCAGTTGTCCGGGGACGACTGCGAGTACCACGCAAGAACGCCCGTCACCGCATCAGACACGACAACGGCCGTCTTGCCATTCTGGGCGATGTCGCCGGCCTGCACCGTACGCGGATCGCCAAAATTACCCGGCGTCGTATCAATCGTGTGATAGATCCACTCACCGGTCGGACTGCCGGTATTTTCCAGCCAGGCGATACCCACCACCCCTCCGGGATTGGTACTCGGCTGATTGCGCATAGCGACGATAACGTCGGGCTTCCCGTCACCATTCACATCGGCGACCGTTAGGTTAACTGCACCCGGGGTATGACTGCTCAGGACCCTGCGAACCCAGGGAAGGCCGTGCGCTCCGGGGTTGATATAGGCAACGACCGAGCCGGCAGAATTCGACACCCCCACGATGTCCATCAGTCCATCGCCGTTGACGTCCAGGGGTGCTTGACGCTCGAACAGCGAACTCGTCCGCGTTAGTCACCGTGGGCTGAAAGTCGAACGTCTCGTTGGGAACGATCACGTCATTCTGGCCGTTGTTCCACATGATGTGGCCGATGGCTCCCGTGGTAGTCCGAAGCCGCGGTCGGCCTGACGTGTAAGAATCAAAATAACTTATATCGGGCTTACCGTCGCCGTCATAGTCGAAAATGCTGAACCCGTACGAGTAACTCATGCCAGGGGCGATGTCGTATCTGACAAACTGCAGATCGGTCGGCGCAGCGCCCAGGAGCGTCGTTTGGGCAGCAGCGAGTGAGGCAATCGCCATCGTGGTTGCGCTAGTTGCTGCGGGTGGAGGAGGTTGAGCTGGATTCGAATAATCCCCCCAGCAGCCGGATAGGAGGGTGACCAGGCCCAGGGCGATCGCCGTGTGGCGACCGATTGCCAGGAAAGAGGGGTGTCGTGTCAAACACGTGTTCGTTGAATTACTCACAAGATCTCCCCGTTACGTCTGTCTGGCTGCCACGTCTGCGGCCTGGCGGTTCGCGCTGGCGCGTCACATTGCCTGACGCGCGCACAGAAAACCTTTACCAACTGTCAAAGGGTCAAACGGACTGGCTTAGGCCGGGAGGTGGTGGCGGCAGCCCACTGGCAGCACCCCTGCCTAACTGACACCTGAAGAATATAATATAAATCCTTGTGTTTATTAGCTTAATTTACCAGCATAATCGGACTGGTACGGAAATGCGCAGTGCCGTGGCCCACAGTGGTCACGTGCAACGAGCCGTCGACCGCACGCCATACCGGTCCTCCGATAACCTTATCCATCATGACCAGACCTGTCGTGTTGTTTTTTGCCCGCGGCTACCAGGCCGGATTCTTTCCGACGCTCGAATCAGATCGCTTTGACGCGATCTTCGTCACCCTCACCAAAGCCGAACGCCTGCGGGTCGAAAAACTCGGCAGGCGGGTGGTCGCGTGCTTCGAGGAGGATTACCAAAAGCTACCG
This sequence comes from uncultured Gammaproteobacteria bacterium, assembly GCA_963793895.1. Lineage (GTDB taxonomy): Bacteria > Pseudomonadota > Gammaproteobacteria > Steroidobacterales > Steroidobacteraceae > 13-2-20CM-66-19. The sequence goes on along the minus strand of CAWCBV010000002.1, from coordinate 711,423 downwards.
GTGGCTGGGGTGCCCGCGGACTATCTGGCGACGTCGTTAATGTCGGACAGATTCCTTGGTCGCTACTCGTTCCCCAAACGTCTGGAGATTCTCGGCAAGGAAATTGCGTTCTGGCGGGCGATCTTTGATCAACATGCACCGGTCGCCGCGGTCAACGAGCTGGTGGCGATTGAGATCTCGGAAGTCCTGCTGATCGAGTGCCGCGCGCGGGGTATCCGCTATCTGGCGGCAATGGACTGCCTGGTGGAGGGCAACTTCTACTGGCTGCAAAATCCGTTGAGCCTGTCAGGAGAATATCTTCGCGAACTCGCGCCGGGGAAGGCGTCGCGCGAGCAGGCGCGCCTTTACCTCGAGCGTGTCCTGGCGAGTGACTACAAGCCCTATTACGTAAAGAATTTGCGCCGGCGGCTGGAGCTGCTGCCGTTGCTGGTCGCGATGGCGAAGATGTTGCTGTGGTGGTTGCGGGCGCGGTTCACTGCAACCATTGGCCCTTTCCGCTACGAGCTGTACGACGACGAGTACGCGAAGAAAGTAGCGGTGTACTTCAAAAGCCTGGTTTGCCGTTACGACTCGCTTGCAGATCTGCCCCCCGGCAAAGAGGTCGTGTTCTACCCCCTGCATCAGGAGCCGGAAGCGACTCTCAACTACATGTCGGAGTTCTACGCCAACCAGGTCGCGACGATCGAGAACATTCTCAAATGCCTGAACGCGAACCAGGTGCTGGTGGTGAAGGAGCACCCCGTAGACAAGGGCTCCCTGCTGCGGCGCAAGTTCGCGGACATCAGACGCCGCTGCTCGAGCCTCTACTATTTGCCCGCGGAGTTGCACGGTCGCGAGGTTCTGGCCGTGGCGCAACGGGTCGTGACCCTCACCAGCACGCTGGGCTGGGAGGCGGCGGTGCTGGGTAGGAAGGTGTACGTACTTGGACAGATTTTTTACGATCGCTTTGCCGGCGTAACCACAGTCAACGATTTCGACGCGCTCAAGCGCGAGCTGCGTGCGCCGCTAGCGGACGAGCCGGCCGATCTGCAGCGCGTGGTGCAGTTCGTTGCGAACATGCTCGAGCAGTCGTACGCGGGGAATCCCTTTCCCCATCCTGGCCTGTACGAGGAACCGAATCGGCTCCATATCGCCGAGGCAATCGCCAGCGAGCTGGGATTGTAGAGCCGTGTCCAGCAAGATGCCGCGCGTGTTACGGTCCAAGGATACTGCCGTGCTTAACGAGCGCACGTCATACGTTTTTGTCAACGTCGTCGTTAACTTGGCGTTCCTCCTGCGCAGCTACGTGGCCATGCGGGTCCTCGGCTACCAGGATCTCGGCCTGGTCGCGCTCGTGCAGACGGTCATCCTGTTGGTCGGCGCACTGCAGTTCGGCGTCCTCAACGGTGGCTATCGCCTGCTGTGCTCCGAAACCGGCGACACAGCGCAACAGATCAACAACCTGGTCTACACGTTCGTGGGCGTGCTGACGCTTGTCCTGTTTGCCGTCGCCGGCTGCAGTGCGGCGCTGTTTGCGGGAGATGCGCGGCGTCGCGCTGATGACGCTTCTTGGCATCTTTGCCGGGATACCAACGATCCTCAGAAACTGGATGACCAATCAGCTGATCGCTACTGTCAGGCTTCGCAAATTGAATCAGATCAACATGCTGTCGGCGCTGGTCTCGCTCGCGCCCCTGCTACTGGTGAGTCACGCACCGCTGTCGATCTGCCTCGCCTCGATCGTATTACAACCCCTGGTGTTCGTCGTGTACCTCCTCGTCATCGAGCCGGGGCTGCGGCCCACCGGCTGGTCGCTCTCGGCGCCGCTGTTTCGCAGGATCCTGGCGGCTGGTTTCGTAATTTTTCTCACCGGGATCTTCCTGACGGTCAATAGTCAGATCGAGCGCTGGTCGATCGTGTCATGCATCGGCGTGGCGGGGCTGGGCCGCTACTATCTCGCGCTGTTGTTCCTGAATCTCTACAATCTCGTGCCGACATCCCTGGGCGCGGTCTTTCTGCCGAAACTGGTCCAGACGCACATGCAGCAGGACCGGGTCGGCATGCAGCAGGAATTACGAACCTACTTCCGCGTCACATTCTATTATTCAGCCGCCGTGATGCTGTGCGTGTGGCCGCTGGCGGGCCCTGTGATCGCGCTGCTGCTGCCGAAGTATCTGCCTGACCTGCGCTATGTGTATCTGCTGACGCCCGGGGTACTGATCTTCGGACTAAGCAACCCACTTATGATCGCCTTCAACGTCCTGATCAAGTACCGGTACTACTTCTATGCCTACGGCCTGGGCACGGTGGCAACCGGGGTGCTCGTCGGGCTATACATTCTCATCACTGGCACGATCGATCTCGACGCGCTGTCGATGATCAAATCCGCCGTGTATGTCCTGATGGCGATGATTATCACCGCCGGGTACCTGGTCATCGCGCGCACGCACCCGGAGTTTCGCCTCGAGCTGTTCGGCCGCAAGGGAACCGCCGCGGCATGATCCATTTCAGAATCCGCGACCATCTGTCCGTGCTGTTCTACCGGTGGCTGTGCGCGCCGTTCTTCGCCGGCTTCGGCCGCCGGGTGCGCGTCGTCTGGCCGCTGCGCATCGTCGGCTGCCGCTACATCCGCCTGGGCGACGGCGTCACCCTGCAGTACGGCGCATATCTTGCGGTCGTCGGCAGCAACAGCGTCGTGCCGGCGCTGGAGGTGGGCGCAGGCACCCAGATCGGCAACCACGCGCACATCATCTGCACCCGCCGCATCGACATCGGCGAGCGCGTGCTGATTGCCGACCGCGTTTACATCTCGGACAATCAGCACCAGTACCAGGACGTGCGGCGCGCGGTGCTCGAGCAGCCGGTGCGGCAACTCGCGGATGTGGTGATCGGAGCAGGTTCCTGGGTGGGCGAAAACGCCTGCATCATCGGCTGCCGGATCGGCAGAAATTGCGTGATCGGGGCGAACAGCGTGGTGACACGCGACTTGCCTGACTACTGTGTGGCGGCGGGCGCGCCCGCGGTATCGGTAAAGAGATTCTGTGCGGAAAGTGGTACGTGGAGGAGGACAGATTCCCAAGGTAACTTTCTGGACTGACCGGCGGTCGGCGTTATGCGCCCGCTCGCCAAATCCTGTGAGTCTGCGCAAGTCCGACCTCATCCGACGCATCATCCTCCTGCTCGCGATGCTGATGAGTGGTGGCTCGCTGCTCTTGCCGCGGCTGCCCGTCCTGGTGCTGATCGTGGTGCTGTGTCTTGCCGCGCGCGGCTGGTGGATCGACCTGAAGCGCGAGATGCTGCCCGCGGTAGCGCTGCTGGCGATCATCTTCAGCATCGCGTTGTTTCGCACCGAAGCCGGCGAGCCGGAATCAACCGCAATCCGCTTCGCCAACTTCGTTGCCGGGCTGCTGCTGCTGGATGTGTACCTGCACGCCGACAGCGGCGCGCTGCAGCGTGACCTGTACGCGATCCTGAAGCTCATGGCGTGGCAGTCGCTGCTCACGGTGCTGCTGGGGGAGACGCTCAGCTGGTTGTTTATCCCGATTGAGGTGCAGGACACCACCTACTACTCACTCATCGGGCTGTTCAACTATCACTTCACCCTGGAGGACAGCACGGCGCTGGTCCGACCCGACGGCTTCTTTTACGAGCCGGGAGTGTTCCAGATCTACCTGAACATATTGGTGTACCTGGCGCTGTTCGTGTTCAGAAGTACCCGCTGGTCTATCCTGGCGGTGGCCGCCGTGTTCGCGACGCAGTCGACCACCGGGGTCATCATCTGCCTGATCCTGGTTGGCACTTATGTGACGACGCGTTACATCAATCGGGGCAGCCTGCCGGCGCGGATCGCCAAGGTCACATTCGCGGTTATCCTGATCGTGCCGCTGCTGTTCGTGGCATCCGGCAACATCAAGGAAAAGCTGACCGGAGAATCGCAGGGTTCGTTCCTCGTGCGTCAGTACGATCTGCTCACTGGCGTGAATGTCATCCTCGAGAATCCGTGGCTGGGCATCGGCTTCGACTACGAGCAGTACCACCGTGCGGCCAACCGCCTGGGGTACGCGGACACGTCCCTGCCGGGCGAGATAACTTTGGACCGCAGCAACAGCAACGGCGTCGTGTTCCTGCTCTACAGCATCGGCATTCCTCTGAGCATTCCGTTTCTGATCGGCATGTTCCGCCAGGTGTTGTTCCCGCAGCGTGTCCTGATGGGGATTTTGCTGCTGCTGGGCCTGATGAGTGAATCCATAATCTTCACACCTTTTTTCCTGATGATTATCTTCAGCGGCCTCTTGCTGGGCAGGCGTTTCGCCCCGGCGGCGCGCGCCCTGGGGCGAGCCTGAGATGGAGGAGTTGCTGCGCGGCAAGACGGTCCTCGTGGTAGGGCGTGACTACTTTTTCTATACCCGCGAAATAGCGCTGGAGCTGACGGAGAGCTTCGGTGCCGTGGTGCATTTTCTGCCCATCGAGCCGGCGAATCTCGGCTACCGGATCCTGAAGAAGGCGGGTTTGTTCGCGCCAGGCTGGCTCAAGCGCTACCACCGCGCCGCGATCGCGCGCCTGCGGCACACATCCCCGGACGTGGTGCTGTTCATCCAGGTGCACCAGATCGGGGACCTGATGCGCGAGTATCGCGCCGCATTCCCGGCCGCGCGCTTCGTTCTGTACTACTGGGACTCGCTCTCGACGCATGACTATCTGCCCTACGTTCGCTACTTCGACCGCACCTGCAGCTTCGACCGCACCGATAGCCGCGTGCGCGGTCTTGACTACCTGCCGCTGTTCTACGGCGAGCGGTTCCGGTCCCTGCGGTCCGCGCCGGCGGCAGATTGCGATGTAGCGTTTGTTGGCGTGGCGGTGAGCCTCAGGCGCTATGAACAACTCGAGAAGTTCCGTGCCCTGGCGCGAGCCAACGGGGTGTCCCTGATAGACTATCTCGTGGTTTCGCCGCTTCTGTACATTCGGATGCTGCTGCGCGGGCGCCTGCTGCGACGAGTGCACTTCAGGCCGCTGTCTGAACAGCGCCTGTTACAGTTCTACGGCCGCGCCCGCTCGATCCTTGATCTTCCAAACAACCTGCAGTCGGGCTACACAATGCGGACATTCGAGTCACTCGGCGCGCATCGCAAGCTGATCACAACGAACCCCGCCATCGTGGGCGAGGATCTGTATACGGCCGACTCGGTGTTTGTCCTTGGCGTGGATGGGGACTTCCCGACGCGCGCGTTCCTCGTTCGTCCGGCGCACTTCGCGGAGGCGGTGGAGCGCTACGCGCTGCGAACCTGGATCGCGAGGCTGCTGGCTCCGATTGCTGCCGGCTATGGGCGCGCGCCCGGGGTGGCCTGAATGAAGCGGCAACTGCTCGGGATCGCCAACGCCGCCTTCAAGCCCTTTGGAGTGCAGCTCTACAAAAGCGGTATGGACATGGACTCAGTCATGCGCAGCATGGCGCCGCGCGCGGCGCAGTTGCGTACGGTTATCGACATCGGCGCTTCCGACGGACGCTGGAGCCGCCGTGCCATGAAGTTCTTCCCGCAGGCGAAGTTCATCGCCGTCGAACCGCTGCGCGAGCGCGAGGCGCGCCTCAAGGCGCTGCGGGACAGCGATCCGCGCTTCGACTACGCGCTGTGTGTGGCAGGGGAGAAGGACGAGGAGATCATCGAGCTTGCGGTCGGCGCCGACCTCGACGGCAGTACGGTCGGCGGCAGCGAGGGAGCGCTGCGGCAGGTGCCCTCGCGTTCCATCGATGCGATCGCCGCGATGAAGCAGTGCAGCGGCCCGTTCCTGCTGAAATTCGATACCCACGGATTCGAGGTGCCGATCCTCAAGGGTGCCGCCAGGACCCTGCGCGACACTCATTACATCATCATGGAGGTCTACAACTACCGCCACACCAAAGGCACGCTGCTGTTTCACGAGATGTGCGCGCTGCTCGAGTCATCCGGCTTTCGCTGCTTCAATGCGGCTGACCCGATGCTGCGGCCGCTCGATGGCAGCCTGTGGCAGATGGATCTGTTTTTTGCGCGGCACGACAACGACCTGTTTCGTGAGAACTCATACCAGCGCTCCGCAGCGCCGACCGCCTGAGCGCGCGACGATGAACGACGTACCCATCAAGTGCGTCGAAGTCTTCGGATTTCGCGTGTTTTCCGATGATCTCGACAAGATCCCATTGCGGCCGCAGTGCGCCACCGTAAGCACGATCAGCCCCAACTCCTACGGCATCTCCACCCGCGATGCGGAGTTTCGCCAGGCACTGGCCGAGGCGGACTACCTGGTGCTGGACGGGGTGTATTTCGCGCTCGGCAGCCTGCTGCTCGACGGCCGCTCCGTAAAGCCCAACCAGGGTCCCGATGTGTTTTTCTTCTTTATGCGCAAGCTCAACGCGCTGCGCGGCCGGGTGTTCTTCCTGGGCTCATCCGAGGACACGCTGGCGAAGATTCGCCGCCGTGCGGCGCTGGATTATCCGCAGCTGTCCGTGGGCTGCTATTCACCGCCGTTCAAGCCGCAGTTCGACGACGCCGACAACCGCCTCATGCTGGAGCGAATCAACGCCTTTGAGGCGGACGTCGTCTTCGTGGGCATGACGGCACCCAAGCAGGAAAAATGGGCGCACCGCCATCGTGACCGGCTCAATGCCCGGCTGGTCATCTCGATCGGCGCGGTGTTCGACTGGTACGCCGGCAACGAAAAAATGGTGGCGCCGATCTGGTGGAAACTGCGGCTTGGGTGGCTGGTGCGAACCATCCGGCGCCCGCAGATATTGAGGCGTTATCCGTCCATATTCATTTTCTTCTGGCACCTGGGCCTGGCCGTGGTCGGAATCAAGCGCTTTCAGCATGGAAAATAAGCTCAGGGTCGCGATCATTGGCGTCGGGCGGATGGGCATCACGCACTATTCGATTCTCAATTCGCACCCGCAGGTGTCCATCACGGCGGTGGCGGAGACCACCTCCGTGATCAACTCGCTGCTGGGTAAGTACCTGCCGGTGCGCACCTATGGGGACTACGCGCAGTTGCTCGCTGCGGAAGCGGTGGACGTGGCGCTGGTGTGCACGCCCCCGGCGCTGAATGAGGCGGTGTTGCGGGACGTGCAGCGTGTCGGCGCCCACGCCTTCGTGGAGAAGCCCGGCACCTTGTCGGCGAGCGCGGCCACGGAGCTCGCCGGGCTTTTCGAGGCGCGCGGTCTCGTCAACCAGGTCGGTTACGTCAACCGCTTCAACGACGTGTTTGAGGCCGCCAGGAAGCTCGTCGCCGCCGGTGTGCTCGGCGAGGTGATCCGCTTCCGCAGTGAAATGTACAGCCGCACCATCATTCGCGAGGAGGATGGATCGAGCTGGCGCTCGGCGCATGAAAGCGGCGGCGGAGCCGTGTACGAGATGGCGTCGCACTCGATCGATCTCGCAAACTACTTTTTCGGGCCGCCGGACACGGTGGTCGGCACCTGTCTGTCACGGGTATTTTCGCGCAGCGTCGAGGACCTGGTTTCCACGACCCTCAGGTACAAGAGCGGCCTGGTCGGCTCGCTGTACGTCAACTGGAGCGACGAGAGTTACCGCAAGCCGACCAACAAGCTCGAGGTATTCGGCAAGCGCGGCAAGTTGCTCGCGGACCAGCATGGACTGAAGGTGTACCTGAGTGCCGCGAACCCGGCGCACGGCCTGCGCGCGGGCTGGAATTCGCTGTTCATTACCGATGTCTTCACGAGCGTGCCGTTTTTTGTGCGCGGCATCGAATTCACCGCGCAGCTGTATGACTTTATCGACTGCATCGGCAGTGGCGGCACGCGCCGACCGCGCTGCACGCTGCGCGACGCGGCCGCGACCCTGGCGGTCATCGAGGAGATGTTTCGCGATCATGCGAGAAGCACGCGGGAAGCTGAGCTAGATGCAAGCTATTGACGCGGTGGTGTTCGGCGACAACCAGTTCTTCGGGATCAACCACATGTCCCAGGAGCGCGCCCAGCAGCTGGCCGAGCAGTTCTACGACCTGGACAACATCTTCGGCGTCTACCGGATCGCGATCGATGCCGGGATCCGCGCCGTAATGCTCAACAGCAACGATCGGGCCACGGACATCTGCGAGCACTTTCGCTCCCGGGCTTCGCAGTATCCGCATCTCACCTGGTACCCGTCGATTCCCTATCCGCACAAGTTCGCGAACCTCATCTCGGAGATGGGCATGGTGGCCGCGCTCAGCCACATCGTGTTCAAGGACACCTCGGCGCTCAAAGGCCTGGGCGCGATCGCCCGCGGCGGTCAGGCGCTGCTGTCGAAGGACGCGATCCAGCTGATGCGCATGCTGGTCGACATCGAGATGCGCATGTTCGCGGGCCTGGACATCCGGGTGGTGTTTCTGCAGAACATCGTCACCGATCTGATCCTGGGGCTGGAGCTGAAAGACTTCTTCTACGAATATTGCGAGCACATCCGCAAGAAGTACGGTGCGCTGCCCGGACTCATTACCCAGAACCTGCCGCGGCTGCGTGAGCAGCTGCAGCGCTGGGACATTTCCGGACTCGTGATCTGCACCTCCATCAACAAGCTCGGCTACCTCATGTCGCCGAATCTTGCCGCCTATCAGCAGGCACTGGCGGGGAATGACCCGCAGGCTTACCAGGTCATGGCGATGTCGACGCTCGCCTCGGGTGCGATTCCCGCCACCGAGGCCTACGAATTCGTCAATGCCCTCAATGTCCAGTCGGTGGTATTCGGAGCCTCCTCCAGGAAGCACATCGAGGAGACGGTGCGCCTGATCAGGCCCGCCGGGGCGAGCCGCTGATCGGCGCGGCATCATCATGAGCAGGATATTGATCACCGGCGGCGCTGGCTTCATCGGCTCGAGGCTGGCTTTGCAGCTGCTCGCGCGCGGTGAGCAGGTCACGGTGCTCGACAACCTGTCACCGCAGGTCCACACCCAGGCGCCCGAGGAGTCGCCGCTGTATCGCTCGATCGCCGGCAAGGTCAGGTTCATCCGCGGCGATGTCACCGACCGTGCAACCCTGCTCGGCGCCCTGCACGCACAGGACGTCGTGGTGCATTTTGCCGCGGAGACCGGCACCGGCCAGTCGATGTACGAAATCGAGCGCTACTGCCGCGTGAACGTTGGCGGCACGGCGCTGCTGCTGGATTTGCTCGCCAACATAAGCCACGCCGTGCGGCGGGTCGTGGTGGCTTCCTCGCGCGCCATCTACGGCGAGGGCAAGTACCTGACGGCCGCAGGGGAGGCGGTCTATCCGCAACCGCGCTCGGCCGCGGTCATGAGCCGGGGGGATTTCGAGGTGCAGCACCCCGGCCGCAGTGCGCCGCTGAGCCTGGCAGCGACGGATGAGGATTCACTGATTCACCCGTCATCCGTGTACGGTGTCACCAAGCATGCCCAGGAGCAGCTGGTGATGTGCGTGTGCCCGGGCCTGAAGATCGAGCCGGTCGCGTTGCGTTATCAGAACGTCTACGGCCCGGGTCAATCCCTGTCCAACCCGTATACCGGGATTCTTTCGATCTTCAGCAACCTGATCATGAGCCGCAAACCCATCAACGTGTTCGAAGACGGGCAGGAGAGCCGGGATTTTGTCTACGTCGACGATGCCGTCGATGCAACCGTGCTGGCGCTCGAACACCCGCGGGCGGCCAACGAGGTCTTCAACGTCGGCGCCGGGCACTGCGTCAGCGTGCTCACCGTGGCGCGCACGCTGATGAAGCACCTGGGAATTGCGGTGCCGATCGAGGTCAGCGGGAATTACCGCATCGGGGACATCAGGCACAATTACGCTTGTCTGAAAAAAATTACGGCGCTGCTGGGATTTTCGCCGCGCTACGATTTCGATGCCGGCGTTGCCCTGTTTTGCGCCTGGGCCGGCGCGGCCGGTTCGGCCAGCAGTGCCTACGAGGCCTCGCTGGCGGAGATGCGCGCGAAGGGACTACTGAAGTAGTCGCAAGAGACAGCGTATGCGTGTTCTGCTAACCGGCGCCACCGGCTTTGTCGGCCGGCAGATGCTGGCGAACCTGGCCAGCACGCCGGGAATGTCGGTGCGGGCGGCCGTCCGCGACAGCGGCGCGCAGCTGCCGCCGGGAACTGAAGTTTATCCGCTCGGCGACTTCGGGCAGCTGCGGGACTGGTCGAGCGCGCTGCATTCGTGCGACGCCGTGGTGCACCTGGCCGCGCGCGTTCACGTGCTGCACGACAGCGCCCCGGATCCAGCCGCGGCGTTTCGCCGCATCAACACCGATGCCACCCTCGCGCTGGCGCGACAGGCCGTCCAGGCAGGCGTGCGCCGCTTCGTATTCCTCAGTTCGGTCAAAGTGAACGGCGAGAGCACCGCCGCCGGCCGGTTTTTCAGCGCCCTGGACGTGCCGCGCCCGGCGGATGCCTACGCCCTTAGCAAGCTGGAGGCGGAACTTGGGCTACGCGAGCTGGCCGCGCGCGGGGCACTTGAAGCCGTCATCATCCGGCCGCCGCTGGTGTACGGTCCGCGCGTGCGCGCCAACTTCCTGAACCTGCTGCGCTGGGTGGATCGGGAGTTACCGCTGCCGCTGGCCGCCATCAACAACCGGCGCAGCCTGGTCAGCGTGTGGAACCTGTGCGACCTTCTCGGCGAAGTGCTGGTGAATCCGCGCGCGGCGGGCGGGGTCTGGATGGTGTCCGACGGTGAGGATCTGTCGACCCCGGACCTGGTGCGGCGCGTGGCCCGGGCGATGGACCGCAGGGCGCGGCTGCTGCCGGTGCCCATGAGCGTTCTGCGTGCCTTCGCCACGGTGGCGGGCCGCCGGGCGGAACTTGCGCGGCTGTGCGAATCGCTGAGTGTCGACACCAGCCGCACGCGCGCCGATCTTGGCTGGCAGCCACGCGTCAGCGTGGATGAAGGCCTGCGGCGCACCGCGGCCTGGTACCTGGCCGAGGCGCAGTCGTGACGGCGACCGCGATGTGGCTTGGCGTCCTGGCGGGGATCGTGACGGGCCTGCTCACGGGCCTGATTCGCGATCGTGCGTTGCGCCGCGGTGTCCTCGATCTGCCCAACGAGCGCAGCTCCCACAGCACCGCAACCCCGCGCGGTGGTGGCGCGGCGATCGTGCTGGTCGTGAGTGCGGCCGCGCTGGTCCTGCAGTGGCTTGGGGCGCTGCCGCGCGGCTTGTCTTCGGTGTTGCTCGGTGGCGGACTGGCGGTAGCGCTGGTGGGATTCCTGGACGACCGGCGCACGCTGCCAGCGGGTGCGCGGTTCGCGGTGCACTTAGTCGCTGCGGCCTGGGCGCTGTGGTGGCTCGGCGGACTGCCGCCGCTGCGTCTCGGCGCACAGGTGGTGAACCTGGGGTGGCCGGGCCAGGCACTGGCGCTCGCCGGCATCGTATGGGTGCTGAACCTCTTCAACTTCATGGATGGCATCGACGGTATCGCCGCTGCGGAGGCCACGTTCGTCGCGCTCGCGGGCACTGCGTTGGGTCTGCTCGTCGGCACGGCGCAGGGCGTGCCGGCGATCGCCTGGATATTCGCTGCCGCCTGCGCGGGCTTCCTATTCTGGAACTGGCCGCCCGCCAGGATATTCATGGGCGACGTCGGCAGCGGTTACCTGGGTTACGTGATCGCCGTGTTCGCGCTCGCCGCCAGCCATGCAGATCCCGCCGCCGTGTGGATCTGGCTGATCCTGGGCGGAGTTTTTTTCGCGGACGCGACCGTAACCCTGGTGCGCCGGGGCGCCAGGGGTGAGCGGGTTCATGAAGCGCACCGCACGCACGCCTATCAGCGCTTCGCCCGGCGCTGGAAGAGTCACCGGCGCGTTACGCTGGCGGTCAGCGCCGTGAATCTCTTCTGGCTCCTGCCGTGCGCGGCGCTCGCCGCCACGCGCCCGGCGTACGCGGCGTGGCTGGTGCTGGTTGCGCTCGTGCCGCTCGCCGCCCTGGCGTTTGCCGCCGGCGCCGGCGCGCGCGACGAACCTTAGGTCTCGCAATTGACGCGGCTATCGTGGAACATCCTGCCCCGATGACCAAGCGAGCCCTGATTACCGGCATTACGGGCCAGGACGGCGCGTACCTGGCCGAGTTCCTGCTCGCCAAAGGCTACGAGGTGCACGGCATCAAGCGTCGCGCGTCCTCGTTCAATACCGACCGCATCGATCATCTGTACCTGGACCCCCACGAGCGCGATGTCCACATGCACCTGCACTACGGGGATCTGACCGATGCCACCAACCTGATCCGTATCATCCAGCAGGTCCAGCCGCAGGAGATCTACAACCTCGCGGCCCAGAGCCATGTGGCGGTTTCCTTCGAGACGCCGGAGTACACCGCCAACGCCGACGCGCTCGGCACCCTGCGGATCCTCGAGGCCATACGCATCCTCAAGCTGGAGAAGACGGCGCGCTTCTACCAGGCATCGACGTCGGAGATGTTCGGCAACGCCAGCGAGGTTCCGCAGCGTGAGACCACTGCCTTTTATCCGCGCTCGCCCTATGGCGCAGCCAAGGCCTACGCCCACTGGATTACCGTCAACTACCGCGAGGCCTACGGCCTGTTCGCCTGCAGCGGCATCCTCTTCAACCACGAGTCCCCGATCCGCGGCGAAACCTTCGTCACGCGCAAGATCACGCGCGCACTGGCGCGCATCCACGCGGGACTCGAGACGACCCTGTATCTGGGCAACCTGGATTCGCTACGTGACTGGGGGCACGCACGCGACTATGTGCAGGCCCAGTGGCTGATGTTGCAGCAGCCGCAGCCGGAAGACTTCGTGATCGCGAGCGGCGAGCAGCACTCGGTGCGCGAGTTCGTATCGCGCGCGGCGGCCGAACTGGGGATGAGCATCGGCTGGCAGGGCACCGGGCTGGCAGAGCAGGGCGTGGACACGCGCACCGGCGCGGTGTTGGTGAAGGTCGATCCGCGCTATTTCCGGCCGACCGAGGTTGACTCCCTGCTGGGAGACGCGAGTAAAGCGCGCGTCAAGCTCGGGTGGACGCCGCAGACCAGCTTCGATTCGCTGGTGAAGGAGATGGTGGCAGCGGATCTGCAGATCGCGCGCCGCGACGCACTGATCGCGCGCGAGGGTTTTCGGGCCTTCCGCTACCGCGAATGAACCCGCAGGATACGATCTACGTGGCCGGACATCGCGGCCTGGTCGGCGCGGCGATCGTAAGACGGCTGCGCGGCGAGGGCTACGACACGCTGCTGCTGCGCGAGCGGGCGGAACTCGACCTGACGCGCCAGCAGGCGGTTGAGGACTTCTTTGCGCAGTGGCGCCCGCAATACGTGTTTCTCGCGGCCGCCAGGGTCGGCGGCATTCTTGCCAACAGCACCTTGCCGGCGCAATTCCTGCGCGACAATCTCGCGATTCAAACCAACATTATCGATGCGGCGTACCGGCACGGCTGCCGCAAGCTGTTGTTTCTCGGCTCGAGCTGCATCTATCCACGGGACGCGCCGCAGCCGCTGCGCGAGGAGTCGCTGCTGAGTGGCGCGCTCGAGCCGACCAACGAGTGGTATGCGATCGCCAAGATCGCGGGCCTGAAGATGTGCCAGGCGTACCGGCGGCAGTATGGGTTTAACGCCATCACCGCGATGCCCACCAACCTGTACGGCCCGGGCGATAACTTCAGCCTGCAAAGCTCGCACGTTCTGCCGGCGCTGCTGCGCAAGTTTCACGAGGCGAAGGCGCGTCGCGCCCCGGATGTCGAGGTCTGGGGCACCGGTGCGCCGCGGCGCGAGTTCCTGCACGTGGACGATCTGGCCGACGCCTGCGTGTTCCTGATGAAAAACTACGATGACGAGCGCTGGATCAACGTCGGCTGCGGACAGGATGTGACCATCGCCGAGCTCGCGCGCCTGCTCGCCGCGGTCGTGGGGTATCCCGGCGAATTGCGCTTTGATCCATCTAAACCGGACGGCACCCCCCGCAAGCTCCTCGACACGACACGCCTCACCGCCCTTGGCTGGACGCCGCACGTGGGGCTCGAGGCCGGCATTCGCGCCACCTACCAGTGGTTTATTGAGAATCCCCGCGCCTCTGAAGCTTAGACGACGATGGCGTTGCGTCCCCCTGGCAGGTCGGCTTTCAGTACAATGTCCTGCTGGATCGGCTCCGGCCAGGGGGAGTGCGCGTTTTTTTGAGTCTGGCGCGCGGCGCGCGCGCCCTCAGGGCGTGCGCGACCTTGTGTAAACGTAACGAAAGGTCTGGGGATGCGAGTGGAGTTAAGGCGGCCGATGCTGCTGGCGTGCGTTGGCCTGTTGCAATTTGTTGCATTCGCGGGGCCAGCACTTGCCCAGATAGACAAGTCGCAGATCGATCCGGCGCAGATTCTGCAGAGCCTGGGCTCGGACCAGCAGGGCTCGGTCATGGACCGCCTCTCCGGTGAGCAGACCGACCAGAACAACCCCGGGCCGGTCGAGAACTCTCAGTTCGGACAGCAGCAGCAGAACGAGCGCAAGCGACCCCCGAAGAGCCTCGAACAACGCAAGGCCGAACAGGAACAGGCGCAGGAACTCAATTCCCTGTTCCCGATCTACAAAAGTGACGACTGGGTGGTCGTCGAGGTCGATTATTTCCTGCCGCCGCGGCAGCAAAGCCTGCAGACCCTGGCCGCGCTCGGCGCCGCTTCGAGCGCCCAGAGTCTGCAGACGCTGACGGCCGGCGTATCGCCGACGAGTGCGTTGACGGCCGGCGCTGCCAATCCACTGTCGGCCCTCGCTCCGGGCGCGGCCGCGGTCCCCGGCGCAGGCTTCGCTCCCGGCGCCGCGGGCAGCGGACTCAATGGCACGGGTCCGCAGTTCAGCGTCGCCGGCCGCAAGCTCAGCGACGAGGACAGGAAGCGCCTGCAAGGCGTGATCGACCTGATACGTTCGCAAAACCCCTATCACCTGTCCCGCGACGGAGCGCTCATTCTCCCGGGCTTCGCGCCCATCCAGCTGCTGGGCCTCACCGACGATCAGGCGACGTTGCGCCTGAAGGTCGAGCCGGCGTTGCGCGACCTTGACCTCCGGGTGACACGGCTGCCGCTGAAGAAGACCCATTTTGAAGCCCTGAAGCCCTTCGGCTACGACCTGTTCTGGGGCGAGAATTCCACCTTCGCGCCGGCAAAGAATATCCCGGTGCCGTCCGATTACGTGGTGGGGCCGGGAGACCAGCTGCTGGTGCAGCTGTACGGCAACACCAACCGCATGTTGACGCTGACAGTCGCTCGCGACGGGCGCGTCAACCTGCCGCAGCTCGGACCCATCAGCGTCGGCGGGCAGCTGTTCACGAGCGTAAAGGCGAACATCGAGTCGCGGGTCGAGCACCTGATGATCGGCGTGCGCGCCAGCGTGGCGATGCGCGATACCAAATCACTCACCGTATTCGTGATGGGCGACGTCAACACCCGGGCTCCTACACCATCAGCGGCCTGAGCACCATGATGTCGGCGCTGTACGCCGCGGGTGGCATCAAGCAGATCGGTACGATGCGACGCATCGAGTTGAAGCGCCGCGGCGCCCTGGTCAGTACCCTCGATCTGTACGAGCTACTGCTCCACGGCAACAATGCCGCGGATGCCAATCTGCAGCAGGATGATGTGGTATTCGTTCCCCCGGTCGGACCGACCGTGGCCGTGGAGGGCGAAGTGCGTCGCCCGGCTATCTACGAAACCCGCGATGAGACCACCGTTGCCGGCGTCATCGAGCTCGCCGGTGGCCTCACACCCGATGCGGATCCCGCGGCCGTGTTGACCCGCATCGACGCGTCCGACCGGCGGGTCGTGCTGCCGGTCAACGTGCGGACCGACGACTCGCGCGCCCAGCCGGTACGCAACGGGGACCGGCTGCGCGTGGATCGCCTGCGACCCACCCTGGACCTGGCGGTGCACCTGCAGGGCTACGTCTTCACCCCGGGCGCGTTTGCGTACCGCGAGGGCATGCGCCTGACCGACGTCATCCGCTCCGTAGATCAGCTGCTGGCCGGCGCCGATCTGCACTACGTCCTGATCCGCCGCGAGTCGCCCCCGGACCGGCGCGTGAGCGTCGTGTCCGCCGATCTCGCCGCCGCGCTCAAGGCCCCCGGTTCAGCTGCAGATGTCACGCTGATGCCGCGCGATCGCCTTACGGTGTTCGATCTCACCTCCGGCCGCGACCGCATCATTCAGCCATTGCTCGATGAACTGCACGCGCAGTCAAGCGCCGACCGACCCGCCGACGTCGTGCAGGTCGAGGGCAGAGTGCGGGTTCCCGGCGAGTATCCCCTCGAGCCGGGCATGACGGTCGCTGATCTCATCCGCGCCGGTGGCGGGCTGGCCGATGAAGCCTATCGCGGCCAGGCGGAGCTGGCGCGCTACCAGGTTCTCAACGGCGTTACACGCCGCACTGACATCCGCGACATCGATCTGGCGCAGGCAGTCAATGGTGGCCCCGGCGGCAGCATCGCGCTGCAGCCCTTCGATGATCTGAGCGTGAAGGAGGTCTCGTCCTGGGGGCAGCAGGTCAGTGTCAAGCTCACCGGGGAGGTTCGTTTTCCGGGCAGTTATCCGATCAGGCAGGGCGAGACTCTCAAATCGGTGCTGGCGCGCGCCGGCGGCCTGACGCAGTACGCCTTCGCCGAGGGCAGCGTGTTCACCCGCGATGAACTCAAGGAGCGCGAGCAGCAGCAGATCGACCTGCTCATTACCCGCACACAGACGGACCTCACCGCTCAGACCCTGCAGCCGACGACCGCCATGCAGGTCGGGGTGGCGGCGACCCTGGCCATGGGGCAGTCGCTGCTCGCGCAGCTGAAGGCGGCCAAGCCCGTCGGACGCCTGGTGATCGATCTGCCACACCTCATGCGCGAGCCACAAGGCTCGAGCGCTGATGTCATCCTGCGCGGCGGCGACCAACTCATCGTGCCGAAGTTCCAGCAGCAGGTGACGGTGATCGGCGAGGTGCAGAACTCAACCTCGCACCTGTTCCGCCGCGGCGTCTCCCGTTCCGCCTACATTTCCATGAGCGGTGGTCTTACCCGCATGGCGGATGGCGGGCGAATCTACGTGGTACGGGCGAACGGCAGCGTCGATGCCACCGACGGCAGCGGCTGGTTCCGCAAGTCCTCCGAGGACATCAGGCCGGGCGACACGATTGTCGTGCCGCTCGACACGGAGCACCTGCCGGCGCTGCCATTCTGGCAGGCGGTGACCGGCATCCTGTACAACGTAGCAATTTCGGTAGCGGCCATCCGCTATCTGTAGCGGACGGTCCGCCGCGCGAGCGCCGCGCGTGTCAACGCGCAGCCACGCGGGGCGTTCATTTGGGTTGCGGGTCACCCGCTTCGCGTGGAATCATTTAGAATCGCGCCAGTCGGTCGCGACGGCGTATTCAACGGATGAATAGCGAAACTCAGGCAGTGGAGGTTTGCGGATGACCGGCAAGCAGGCGGGGGGGCATAGGGCGATCGGCGGTTCCGCTGCGTCACTGATTCTCGGCCTGCCGCGCGGCACCAAGCGCCTCATCATGCTGGGCGCGGATGCGATCGCGATCCCAACCGCCCTGTGGGCCGCCCTGGCCCTGAAATTCGATCGGCTCGATCCCTCGCTCGATCGCACCTTTGCCTATTTCCTGGTCGCGATCGGCTCGGCGCTGTTCTTTTTCGCGATGTTTGGGCTGTACCGCGCCGTCATCCGCTTCGTGGGACCAAAAGCCATGCTCACGGTTATTGCCGGCGTGAGTCTCTCGGTGCTGGTGCTGGCGGGTTTCGACCGCTTTTTGCCAGCCACCAGATTCCGCTGTCCGCGTTTGGAATCTACTGGGCGCTGGCCTGCTGTACGTCGGGGGCAGCCGCTTCGTGGCGCGCTACCTGTTCCTGGCGCGTTTCGGCGCCAGGCATGCCGCCGCGCGCGTCGCGATATACGGCGCCGGCAACGCCGGAGCGCGGGTGTGCTCGGTGCTTCTCGGCGGACCGGACTTTGAGCCGGTGGCGTTCATCGATGACAAGAAATCGCTGCAGGGCAGCAACATCAACGGCATCCGGGTGTACGGCTCGGATTCCCTTCCGGAGCTGGTGCGGCACCGCCGCATTGATCGCGTCCTCCTGGCCATGCCCTCCGCCTCCCGCCGACGGCGCCGCGAGGTTCTGACGCAGCTGGAACCCCTCGGCGTGCATGTGCAGTCGCTGCCCAACCTGTCCGACCTCATCTCCGGCAAGGCGCAGATCAGCGAACTGTGCGATGTGGACGTCAGCGATCTTCTGGGGAGAGATCCGGTGCCGCCGCAGCCGAAGCTGTTTGGCTCGTGCATTCGCGGCAAGTGCGTGCTCGTGACCGGGGCGGGCGGCTCGATAGGCGCGGAGTTGTGCCGGCAGATCATTCGCCTGAGTCCCACGCGGCTGGTGTTGTTCGAGATGTCGGAACTGGCGCTCTACAACATCGAACGCGAGCTCGAGGAAATCGCGGCCCACGAGCAGCTGGAGCTGGAAATCGTGCCGCTGCTCGGCAATGCGCACCACCGCCATCGCGTGCGCGAGGTGCTGTCCACTTTCGGCGTGCAGACCGTGTATCACGCCGCCGCGTACAAGCATGTGCCGATCGTCGAGCATAACGTGGTCGAGGGCATTCACAACAACGTGATCAGCACCTGGTACACGGCAGAAGCGGCGCTCGAGACCGGCGTCGAGACCTTCGTGCTGGTGTCCACCGACAAGGCCGTCAATCCCGCGAATGTCATGGGGGCCACCAAGCGCCTCGCGGAGCTGGTGCTGCAGGCGCTGCAGGAGCGCACCACGCAGACGCGCTTCTGCATGGTGCGCTTCGGCAACGTGCTGGCCTCTTCCGGCTCGGTGGTGCCGCTGTTCCAGAATCAGATCCGCCGCGGCGGACCGGTGACGGTGACGCACCGGGACGTCATCCGCTACTTCATGACCATTCCCGAGGCCGCCCAGCTGGTGGTGCAGGCGGGCTCCATGGCCAAGGGCGGGGACGTGTTCGTGCTCGACATGGGTCGCCCGGTGCGCATCGATGATCTCGCGCGACGCCTGGTGAACCTCATGGGACTCACGGTGCGCGATGCCAGCAACCCCGATGGCGACATTGAAATCGAATACACGGGCCTGCGCACCGCGGAAAAACTCTTCGAGGAACTCCTGATCGGCTCGAACGTGACCGGTACCGACCACCCCATGATCATGCGCGCGATCGAACACCGCCTGCCGTGGCCGAAGATGCAGCAGATCCTGAACGACCTGCTGGTTGCGCTGGCGAGCTTCGATTGCCACCGCGCGCTCGCCCTGCTCACCGAATCGGTGGCGGAATACCAGGGCGAGCCGGACATTCGCGACTACGTCTGGACGCGCAAGGCCGTACTGCCCCATGCACCGGCCGTGAAGGTTGCGGATTTCGCGGCCAAACGGCGCCTGTCGGAAGCCGCAAAACCCACCCAGGGACAGAACCCCGTCGCCTGAAGCGCCTGGCGAGCCTTTCGGCCGCGGGGCTCCTGTCGGTCCACACCGCTTGAGCGCTGCCTGCGCATCCTTTACCCTGCAGGCCAGTTCCTCCTTTCCACTCAAGAACTTAAGCCATGCGCGTCACTATTTTTGGTTCCGGCTACGTAGGGCTGGTGACCGGGGCCTGCCTTGCGGATGCAGGCAATCACGTGATGTGTGTCGACGTGGACGCGGCCAAGATCGAGCGCCTGAACCGCGGCGATATTCCCATTCACGAGCCGGGCCTTGATGCCCTCATCAAGCGCAACGCGCAGGCCGGCCGCATCGAATTCACGACCGACGCCATCAAGGGCGTCGCCCACGGCCTGTTCCAGCTGATCGCGGTCGGCACCCCGCCCGGGGAAGACGGATCGGCGGACCTGCGCCACGTGCTCACCGTCGCGCGCACCATTGGCACGCACATGAGCCGCTACAGCATCGTCGTCACCAAGTCGACGGTGCCGGTCGGCACGGCGGACAAGGTGCGGGCGCAGATCGAGCAAACCTTGCGCGAGCGGGGCGCACGGGTGGAGTACGACGTCGTCTCCAACCCAGAATTCCTCAAGGAAGGAGCTGCGATCAGCGACTTCATGAAGCCGGATCGGGTGGTCATCGGGTCGGACAACCCGCGCACGACCGAACTCATGCGGGCATTGTACGAACCCTTCACGCGCAACCACGACCGCCTCATCGTGATGGACATCCGCTCCTCGGAGCTCACCAAGTACGCGGCGAACGCCATGCTCGCCACCAAGATCAGCTTCATGAACGAGCTGGCCAACATCGCCGAGCGGGTCGGGGCCGACATCGAGAAGGTCCGCATTGGCATCGGTTCGGATCCGCGCATCGGCTACAGCTTCATCTATCCTGGCACCGGCTACGGCGGCTCGTGCTTTCCGAAGGATGTCCAGGCCCTCATCCGTTCCGCGCACGAGGCGGGCCACGAACCACATATCCTCAACGCCGTCGAGTCGGTCAACGGCCGGCAAAAGCAAGTGCTGTTCCGCAAGATGCAGCGGCATTTTTCCGACGGACTGAAGGGGCGCACCATCGCACTGTGGGGGCTGGCCTTCAAACCACACACCGATGACATGCGCGAAGCTCCGTCGCGCACCCTCATCGACCTGCTGCTGAAAGCCGGCGCCCGCGTCCGCGCCTACGATCCGATCGCCGCTGACGAGGCGCAGCGGATTTATGGCGGACAGGGTGGGGTAGCGCTGTGCACCAATGCCTATGAGGCAGCCCAGGGGGCTGATGCCCTGGCCATCGTCACGGAGTGGCAGGAGTTCCGCAGCCCCGACTTCGAGCGGCTGAAGGAAATTCTGAAGTCCCCGGTGATCTTCGATGGCCGCAACTTGTACGATCCCCTTATGGTTGCGCGCTTTGGTCTGACGTACTACGCGATCGGCCGCGGCAAGGCTCTGCCGATTGACGCTGTCCTGGCTTAGGGTTTTCCCGAGATGATCATTCCTGTCATTCTCTCCGGCGGGGCCGGTACACGTCTGTGGCCGCTGTCGCGCGAGTTGTATCCGAAGCAGCTGTTGCCCCTCACCGGGACGCACACCATGCTGCAGGAGACCGTGCAGCGCCTCGCGGGTCTGAAGGCTTCCGCGCCCCTCATCGTGTGCAACGAGGCCCACCGCTTCCTGGTGGCGGAGCAGTTGCGCCAGCTCGGGCTATCACCGCTGGCTACGATTCTGGAACCTGTGGGGCGCAACACCGCGCCGGCGATCGCGCTCGCCGCCCACGCCGCCCTGCAGCAGGCGCTCACCTCCGCTACCGCCGACCCGGTGCTGCTGGTATTGCCGGCGGATCACGTGATCCGCAACGTGCCCGTCTTTCAACAGGCGGTGCAGGCGGCGCTGAGCGCGGCGCAGTCAGGACAACTCGCCACCTTCGGCGTCGTGCCCACCAGCCCGGAGACCGGCTACGGCTACATGCAGCGCGGAGCGGCCAGCGGTGCGGCGTACCGCATTGCGCGCTTCGTGGAAAAGCCCAACGCCGAGCGGGCGCGCGAGTTCGTCGCTTCCGGCGAGTATTACTGGAACAGCGGCATGTTCATGTTTCGCGCCCGGCGCTATCTTGAGGAACTCACGCGCTGCGCGCCGGACATCGCGCGCGTGTGCGCGGCGGCGTTTGGCGCGGCGCGCGCCGACCTGGACTTCACGCGCATTGATGCCAGGAGCTTTGAGGCCTGTCCCGCCGACTCGATCGATTACGCGGTCATGGAGAAGACGGCGGACGCGGTGGTCGTGCCGCTCGATGCCGGCTGGAGCGATGTCGGCTCGTGGTCGGCGTTGCACGAGGCGAGCGAGGCGGACGCGTACGGCAACGTCACGCACGGCGACGTGATCAGCGAGGATACGCACGGCTCGTACCTGCACGCGCAGAGCCGGCTGGTGGCGACGGTCGGGTTGCGGGACCACGTGGTGGTCGAGACCAAGGATGCCGTGCTGGTCGCCCCGCGCGCCCGTGTGCAGGACGTGAAGAAGCTCGTGCAGAAGCTCAAAGCGCAGGGACGCTACGAACATTCCCTGCATCGCGAGGTGTTCAGGCCCTGGGGCAGCTACGATAGCCTCGGGGCGGGTGCGCGTTTCCAGGTAAAGCTCCTGCGCGTCAAGCCCGGCGGTGTGTTGTCGCTGCAGCTTCATCACCAGCGCGCCGAGCACTGGGTGGTGGTTTCCGGGAGCGCGCGCATCACCCGCGGCGATGAGGTATTCATGCTGGCGGAAAACCAGTCGACCTACATCCCGGTCGGCGTCAAGCATCGCATCGAGAATCCCGGCACGGAACCGGTGGAGATCATCGAAGTGCAGTCCGGTTCGTACCTCGGCGAGGATGACATCGTGCGCTTCGAGGACGTCTACGGGCGTAAAGGCACGAACACTTAAGAAGCGCGGCGCATGACCAATCTCAACTCCTTCAAGGCCTACGACATCCGCGGCCGGATTCCGGATGAGATCAACGATACGCTCGCCTACGATATCGGGCGGGCGTACGCCGCCTTCGTAAGGCCTAAGAACGTCGCCGTCGGGCGCGACATCCGCCTCTCCAGCGCCGAGCTCGCCACGGCTCTGAAGCGCGGGCTCATGGACTCAGGCGTGGATGTGCTCGACATTGGCCTGTGGGGCACGGAAGGATCGTATTTCGCCACCTTCGCCGAGAAGCTCGGCGGGGGCATCATGGTGACCGCGAGCCACAACCCGCCGGACTACAACGGCATGAAGTTCGTGCGCGAGGAGGCGCGGCCCATCAGCGCCGACACGGGCCTCATGGACATGCGGCGCATGATCGAGACGCGCGATCTGCCCGCCAAGGCCGCGAGAACTGGCACGGAGCGACCGCTCGACATCCGCGCCAGGTACCTCGAGCACCTGCTGAGCTACGTCGATCGCAGCAAGCTTAAGAAGCTCAAGGTGGTGGTGAACGCGGGCAACGGCGGGGCGGGGCTGATCATCGATCAGCTCGAGCCGCACCTGCCGTTCGAGTTCATCAAGATCAACCACCAGCCCGACGGCAGCTTCCCGAATGGCGTGCCGAACCCAATGCTGGAAGAGAATCGCGCCGTGACTGCGGATGCCGTGAGAAGCCATGGCGCTGACGTGGGGCTGGCGTGGGATGGCGACTACGACCGTTGCTTTTTCTTCGATGAGAGCGGGCAGTTCATCGAGGGGTACTACCTGGTGGGCCTTCTGGCCGAGACGTTCCTGCGGCGCGAGCCTGGGGCGCGCATCGTGCACGACCCGCGCCTGATCTGGAACACCCTCGACATCGTGCACCATTACGGCGGCACGGCCGTGCAGTGCAAGTCGGGGCACGCGTTCATCAAGGCAAAAATGCGCGAGGTTGACGCGGCCTACGGCGGGGAGATGAGCGCGCACCACTACTTCCGCAAGTTCTCGTACTGCGACAGCGGCATGATCCCCTGGCTGCTGGTGCTGGCGGTGATCAGCGAGCGCGGGGAACCCCTTTCGGCACTGGTCGGGGAGCGCATGCGGCTGTTCCCGGCGAGCGGGGAGATCAACCGGCACCTCGCCACGGACTCCAGGGCGATCCTGGCGCGCGTACGGGCACGCTATGAGGGCGAGGCTAAGTCCATCGATCTCACCGACGGGCTGTCGATGGAGTTCCCGCAATGGCGCTTCAACCTGCGTGGCTCGAACACCGAGCCCCTGGTGCGCCTGAATGTCGAGTCGCGCGGCAGCGAGGCGCTCATGCGCGAGAAGACCGACGAAGTGCTCAGGCTCGTCGACGCCTGAAGTGAGATTCCGGACATACTCATGACAGCCGCGCCGGACTACACTGGGACCCGGTGTCGGTCCATTTGGGTCGGAAGCGCTACCTTGGCAGCCGCTTGTCTGCGCAGGGAGACACTGGCCCGGCGACGGATCGACAGGTAACTTTCACCGCTCACTCACCACAGGGACCAGCCATGGCGCTTTGGAAAGACTCGAACACCGGAACAGTGCCCGCCCCGACCAGCCCGGGGGTTGCCCCCGCGCCGCTGCACACGCGGGAACCTGAGAAGACCAACGTGGCGCCGCTGAGCCCGGACGCCAGCCGCCGCCCGGCACCGCGCGCCGACATGAAGGAATCACACATTTCCGCCGACCTCACCATCGAGGGCAAGATCGTGGGCACGGGACACGTGCGCATTGCTGGCCGCTTCAAGGGTGACGTCGCCGTGGAAGGCAACGTCAGCCTCGACGCTGGCGCCCGGCTCGAAGGCCACGTCAAGGCGAGCGTCGTCAGTGTCGGCGGGGAGCTCATCGGCAACATCGAGAACGCCAAGCGCGTCGAGCTGCTCGAGACCGGCGTCATCAACGGCGACGTCAAGGCAGGCTCACTCACCGTGGCGGCAGGATCGCGCATGCGCGGCCAGGTGGAGTTCGGCTACGACGGAGAAACCCGCGCCACCAAGCCTGAGACCAAGAGCTTCGGCAACGCATGAACGCCGCCTCTCGCCCGGTGACGCCGGGCAAGACGCGCGCGTGTCCGCACTGCAAGGCAACGATCCTCGAAAGCCTGAGCATCTGCCCGGGCTGCCTGCACCACCTGCGCTTCGACCAGGAGGCGGCGAAGCGCCAGGTGGCGGCCACGTCGGCGCTGCGCGTGGAGGGGGTCATCCAGCACCCCACCCGGGAAGAGGCCTGGGAGTACTTTGTCGTGATCGCGGTACGCAACGACCGCGGTGAGGAAGTGACGCGCCAGGTCGTCGGCGTCGGCGCGCTGCAGGGCGTTGAGAAACGCACCTTTACCTTCTCCGTCGAAGTCCTGCCGCCGCAGTCGGCCGTGACGCCGGCTGCGCCGCCCAAACCGGGTATGGCGCCGCCGCCTGCGCCAGGTCTGAGGCGCTAGGAGGCGCTAAGGCTTTTTTCGGCCTGCGGCACCCTGCAGGCCTGTCAGCGCATTCACCCCGAACCCCGACGGATCAGAAGCTCTTTTCCGTCTGTACGAGGAACTGCACCTTGCTGATGCTGGTGTCGCCGTTGAAGGGGAACGCGACATCGACGTGCACCACGTTCCCCAGGCCTGAGCGGGAGTTGCCGAAGCGCAGGCCGAAACCTGCGTCCTTCAGCAGGCCCAGGCCCGGCGCGGCCAGCGGTGCGTTTCCCCAGGTGCGTCCCGCATCGAAGAAGATGGCGGCACCGACACGGAAGAGGCGAAACGGATACCAGTCGGTGAAATAGCGCTGCTCGACGGTGAACAGCGCGCGGCTCGTCCCATCCTGGTAACGCAGCGGATAGCCACGCAGGCCGTTGTCGCCGCCGAGCAGGATCTGGTCATCCAGGTCCAGGCGCCAGCCCTTGCTGCCCGTGACCGTCGTGAAGAACAGCCAGTTCTTGCTCTGCTCGACGTAGTAGCGCACCGATGCATCCATGAGCCCGTTGTAAAGAACGCCGTTGCTGATCCGGCCCGAGAAATCCCCGGCGAGGAGCAGGGTGGAGATCCCGCTACCGTCGCGAAAACCGCGCGACGCGGTGCTCTGGAAGATGAGGGCGCTCTGGCTCGAACCGACTGCCGAATCCGCCCACCCCGCGCGCGCAGTGACCGACGTGCCAATGTAGAAATCCTCGGTGCGCGCAATTTCGTCGTGATTCCACAGCTTCTGATAATCGTCCTGCACCAGGTCGAACTCGACCCACGGATACAGGAAGCGCCGGTCCGCCGGGATCGCCGTCACGCCGCTCCAGCTGCTCAGCGGGTCAAAGCGATGCTCGTCGTAGGTCACGCCGGTGCTCCAGCGACGCACCCAGCCGTTCTGCAGGCCCGCCGACCAGCCGCCGGAGATCTGGGCGCCCTGGTGCAGGTCCTGGAACTGATCGATGATCACACCGCGGTCGTAGAGCGAATCGGTATACAGATCGTTGAGCCCGGACACCCCGGCCGCCCAGCGAGTGTCGAGCGCATAAAAGGGCTGCTGGACGCTCAGTTCGCGCAGCCGCCCATCGCTCAGGTCGGCGTAGTTGAGGTTGTACGAGACCCAACTTCCGAACGCGTGTTGGTCCGTCAGCTGCACCTGGGACTCAGTGCGATCCACGTTGGTGGTGTGAGCCAGCTTCAGGGTCGCCCCGCTGCCCAGGAAGTTAGTGTCTTCCAGCTGCGCACCCGTGGAATTGGTGCCACCGCTGCGCCCGTAGTTGAAGCCGGGATTCAGCGTCCACACGTCACGCGTCGTGACCTCCAGGTCCACCGTGCCATCGTGATACCTGATCGGCTGGATCCAGGCGTCGTAGAAGTAGCCATCGGCGCGCAGAATGCGCTCGGACTCGTCCAGCAGCCGTCGCGAGTAGCGCTCACCGGATTTGAACAGCAGCTGGTGCCGGATGACCTTCTCACGGGTCCTGGCATGCAGCCGGTCTGCCAGGCGGAATAGTCTGGTGTCGTCCTGAACATCGTTGAGGTTGAAGATGTTCTGGTTGTCGATGACGATTTCACCGATCACAGCGCCCGCGGCCTCGAGCTCATCGTCCGTGGGAATCCCCGGCACCGGCGGCGGCGCGTAGGAACGGGTCCGACCCGCCCCGGGAGCGGCGCCTTCTTCGGCCGTATCGACAGCGCGGTCGAGCGCGCCGCCCGTGGTGCTGTTTGCGTCCGTCCCGGATGCGGCGACCAGGGCCACGGGCACGGGAGCCGCGGTCGCCACGCGCGCCAGGCACAGGCAACCGAGCGCGCCAATGAGCGGCGCGAGAGTCGCGGGCCGCCAATGCCGGTCTGCGGCGCTACGGCAGGGCAGGCAGCCGGTCATGGCCTCGTACGCAGCCTTGGCGCCGTTGGTGCGCGAGGTGAGTCATCCCGCCATTCTGCCGGGCTGAGCCCAGCGTCGCCGTAGGCCCAGGTAACAATTCCGTGTCAGCGGCACGGTCTGTGATAAGTACTGCAGTTGGGATGCCCGTCCTTGACAATGAGTTTGCACCGTCCGCTCCGAAGGAGACATGAAGTTCAAGACAGGAATCCGGGACGCCCTCGCCCGCTGGGTACTCGGTGCGGTCGGCACTTTATACGTCGCGGGGGTTGCCGCGGCAGCTGGCGAGACGGCGAGCCCTGCCGCAACCCGATCCGCAGGTCCGGCCCGGTTTGCCGCCGGGGCTGACGCAGCCGCGGTTGGCACGGCGTCGGTGCCGCTCTTGGTGTTCGCCGCCGCCTCGCTCGCGGATGTGCTCGAAGAGGTGGATCGCGCCTTCACGGCCCGCACCCACATTGAGGTGCGCGCCTCCTACGCCGCCAGTTCCGTGCTGGCGAAGCAGATCGAGGCGGGCGCGCCGGCGGATGTGTTTTTTTCGGCCGACCTCGCGTGGGTGGACTACGTCGAGAAACGCGGCCTGGTCAAAGCCGGATCACGGCGTGACCTCCTCAGTAACACCCTGGTGCTCATCGCGCCTGCCGACAGCCCGGTGCGCCTGAGGATCGCGCCGCGGTTTGACCTCGTCGGGGCATTGGGCGGCGGGCGGCTTGCGACCGGCGACCCGGATTCGGTGCCGGTGGGAAAATACGCTCGCGCTGCGCTGACGCAGCTGGGTGTGTGGGACAGTGTGGCGCCACGCCTGGTGCGCGCCGAAAACGTACGCGCGGCACTCGAGTACGTGGCGCGCGGCGAGGCGGTGCTCGGCATCGTCTACCGCACCGACGCGCAGGCCGAGAAGCGCGTGCGCATAGTGGATACGTTTCCCGCCGACACGCACCCGCCCATTACGTATCCGGCGGTCGTGACCGCCGGCGCGCGCGCAGCGGCGCCGCAGTTCGTGGCGTTCCTTGCCAGCGCCGAGGCGCGCCAGATTTTCACGCGCTACGGGTTTACACCGCTGCAGTAATCCGGCAATCAGGCTTCGGCGGGGGTGCATTGACGTCAATGCATTACCTTGGTAATGTAAGATCCATGGCCATCGCGTCAAAGGTGACCGCCCAAGGGCAGATCTCGGTTCCGGCCGAGGTTCGCAAGAAGCTCGGCATCGGTCCGGGCTCCGTGCTGGAGTGGCATGAGCAGGGTGACCAGGTCATTGTTCGTCGAGCGGGGCGCTACAGCTCCGAGGACGTTCATCGTGCGCTGTTCCCCAAGGCGCCAGTGAAAGGGCCTCCGGACGTGAAGGCCGCGATTCGCCAATATATCCGCAAGCGACGTGCGCGCGGTTGACACCAACGTCGTCGTACGACTCGTCGTGCGCGACGACCTCGAGCAGGTCCGAGCGGCCGAACAGTTCGCCGCGCGCGGCGCCTGGGTCTCCCATCTGGTCCTGGCCGAAGTTTCCTGGGTGCTCGACGCGGTCTATGAGCGCTCCGCAGGGCAGATTGCGCTCGCCATCGACATGCTGCTGAACCACAAGGACCTGACTGTTCAGGACTCCGATGCCGTGAGGCGCGCGCTCGCGCACTTCAGGAAGCGTCCCGCGCTGGGCTTTTCGGATTGCCTGATGCTCGAGATTGCGCGTAAGGCGGGCCACCTGCCATTCGGCACATTCGATCGCAGTCTTGCGAAACTCGAGGGTGCCGAGCACTTGGGATAGCTCCTCGTCAGGGCGCGGGTGCGCCTGACGAGAGGCGAGCCGCGCAGAGCCGCAGCGTTGATTTTCAGAACTTCCCGTTCTGAAAATCGCTGAACGCCTGCTGCAGCTCTTCGCGCGTGTTCATCACGAACGGGCCGTACTTGGCGACCGGCTCGCGCAGCGGCCGGCCCGCAACCAGGATCGCCCGCGCGCTCTTGCCATCGGCGCCCGCGGTGAGACCCTTGAGGCGGATTTCCGCGCCTTCGCTCAAGACCGCGAGCTCGTGCGCGCGCACCGGGTTTGCACCCGGATCGGTGCCCACCTGCAGCGCCCCTTCGAAAACGTACAGAAAGGCCGCGTAGTCCGGCGGCAGCGACTGCACGAACTGGGCGCCCGGTTCGATGGCGAGATCCAGGTACGTAGGGTCTGTCGCCGGCTGCAGGATGGGACCGGCGATGCCCGCCACCTGACCAGCGATGACCTTGGCGGTGACGCCCTTTGCCGGGGTCGCGATCGGAATGCGCTCCGGGCCAAACTCCTGGTATTTCGGCGCCGTCATCTTGTCGCGCGCCGGCAGGTTCAGCCACAGCTGGAAGCCGCGCATGCGGCCTTCCTGCTGCTCGGGCATTTCCGAGTGCACGAGGCCGCGGCCCGCGGTCATCCACTGCACGCTGCCCGGCACCAGCACGCCCTCGTTGCCGTGGTTGTCGCGGTGGCGCATGCGCCCGTCGAGCATGTAGGTCACCGTCTCGAAGCCGCGATGCGGATGATCAGGAAAGCCCGCGATGTAGTCCTCGGCCCTGTCGGTGCCGAACTCATCGAGCATGAGAAACGGATCCAGATCGGGAAGCTGCGGCTGCCCGATGACGCGCGTGAGCTTCACGCCTGCACCGTCCGAGGTCGGCATACCCTTGACGACACGCCTTACGGAGCGGGTTGCGGTGTTGGTGTCTGGCATGGAAGTCATACCTTTCGAAATTCGTGAATGAATGTACCCAAAAATGGGGACGCCTGCGGCCGCTATCAACTCCGGCGCCTTCACGCCGCCAGCGCTGCCGGGGCTGCGATCGCGGCCAGCGCCGCGTTGATGCCCGCCTCGCGGTGTTGCGGCGAAAGCCCCAGGCCCTCGGCGCGCACGAACGTCACGTTCCTGATGCCAAGGAAGCCGAACAGGAACTTAAGGTACGACTCGCCGAATTCCCCGGCTGCGTTCGGTCCGTAGACGCCGCCGCGCGAGGCGGCGACGATCACGTGCTTACCGCCTGCCAGTCCTTCGGGTCCCTTCTCGGTGTAGCGGAAGCTGCGGCCTCTGACAGATATCCGGTCGATCCACGCTTTCAGTTGCGAGGGAATGCTGAAGTTATACATCGGGGCGCCGATGACAACGACGTCCGCGGCCATGAATTCGTCCAGGGTCGCTGCGTTGCGCGCTGCTTCCAGCTCATCCAGCTGGCTGAATGCGCTCTGCGACAGGTGGGGCAGTTCCTGTGCCGCCAGATCCCGATAGGTCACCTGCAGATCCGGGCGCGCGGCTTTCCAGCGCGCGACGATCTCACGCGTGAGCCTGCGGCTCGCCGACAGCTCACCCTGGATACTGGAATCGATGTGCAGCAGCTTCATGGCCTTCTCCTTAACCCGCCTCTCGGGCCTGGACAGAAGAGTAACCATTAGGACGAGATGCGAGTATCAGGGTAAACTAGGACTTACTGTCCTATTTATAGAGCTAATAGCGGTACAACGATGCAGCCCCTCGAAGGGTTCTACTACTTCACCCAAGTGGTTGATCACGGGGGCTTTGCACGTGCCGCCCGGGTGCTGGGCATTCCGCGGTCACGTGTGTCGCGTCATGTGGTCGCATTAGAGGCGAAGCTCAACGTGCGCCTTGTGAATCGCTCGACGCGGCGCTTTGTCGTCACCGATGTGGGTCACGAGGTTTACCGGCACGCGACCGCGATGCTCGCGGAAGCCGACGCCGCGCTCGAGGCGGTTGAGTTCGCGCGCGCCACGCCGCGCGGCACGATCAAGGTGAGCTGTCCGGTGGCCCTCGCACAAACCCCGCTCGCATCGCTGCTGCCCGATTTCCTCGTGAAGCATCCGGCCGTGCGGCTGCAGCTGCATGTGAGCAACCGGCGCGTCGATGTCCTGAGCGAGGGCTTCGATGTCGCCTTGCGCGTGCGCTCACAGCCCACGGGCGAGGACGGTCTTGTGATGCGCAGCTTCGGGACGTTCGCGGAAGTTCTGGTGGCGAGTCCTGCGTACCTCGCACGCGCGGGAGCTCTCACCGAGCCTGCGCAACTCGCGCAGCAGCGAGACACTCGACTACGCGGGCGAGTTCGACCGGCGGCCATGGGAGCTGGTGGGACCCAACGGCCAGGTCGTGCAGGTCGAACCCAAGCCGCGTGTCTGCTGCCATGACTTCGTGGTGCTGCGCGCGGCCGCGCAGGCAGGCTTAGGGTTGGCGCGCCTGCCGGAAACGGTGGTGCGCCAGGATCTGGAGCGCGGCACGCTGGTGCGCGTGCTGGCGGCGTGGAGCAGCCCGCAGGGCGTGTTGCACGTGGTGTTTCCCAGCCGGCGAGGGCTTCTGCCCGCGGTGCGGGCGTTCATTGATTTTCTGGCCGAGAGGTTGCCGGGGACGATGTGATGCCCGGGATGCGAGTCGAGGCTCACTCGAACAGTTTGTATCAGTTCGAAGGACTAGACTGAGCTGGTGCCTTGTCTCTCAATTGGGCGCTACAGAGTTCCTACAAGGACTCGCTTGATGGGCGAACCGCTCAGACTCGCGCTTGCGACGCTGGTGGCCGGGTCAGTGCTTGCGGGCGCGCGCGCAGGAGCCGCGGATCCCACCGGACGCGTTGTGCCGCAGAGCGACCCGCAAGGCTCGATTGCAGTGCAGCCCGCGGGGCCGCCTTCCCCGCCCTCGGCGCGTCCGAGCACAGTGAACCCGCCCCCAAAGTCTGATCTGCGCCGTGGCAGCGACCAGCCGGCATCGGCAGTGCATCGCCCGACTCCAAACGGGCAAGGTGCCGCGCCCGACGCATCAAAACGCAGCCAACCCAGCGCGGCGTCTGTGCCGCTTCATCAAGCGCACCCAACCGCTCGTGCCACCGCAACCTGCACGCCAGTTGCCGCCTCCGACGGTCGTGCGTCCTGCGGATGCGCATCTGCAGGATCGCGTTCCACCCCAACCGCAGGCTAAGGACCCGGATCTGCGGAATTCCGGACCGCACGCGGACAGAACCTCGCGGGATCGGGCCGAGCGGTGAGCCCAGGCCCTGAGTCTCGGCGCTAGCGCGTGCGCGCTACGCAGCCCGAATCCTGACTACTTCGCTCTCAGAGATCGGTGGAGGGACCGCCTGGCCAGCTTCACGCAAGGCTTCAATGTGCAAAGTAATGCCCTCACGAATCAGCTTCAGCACTTCACGTCGGGTGCTCGCCGCCGCGACGCAGCCCGGCAGGTCTGGAACGTAAGCGCCGTAGCCGGTCTTGCCCTTTTCCACAACAACTAAGTACTCCACGCGCTTACTCCTGAGATCGCCTGAGGCCGGCTTGCTTGAGGATACTATTGAGCGTCCCCCGGGGCACGTCCGCACCGAGCTTGCCGGACACCGTGACCGCGCCGGGCTTCAAGGGGTGCCGGAATTGGCGGTGGCTCCCGCGCGTGCGAACGTGCCACCACCCATCGTTCTCGATCAGGCGGATGATTTCGCGAACTCTCATGTCACGGCGTCTTGCTGACAGTCGCTGGCCATGATCAGTTGACGAACCGCGCGCAACGGTTCAAGTCCAGAACGCTGGTACTCAGCGCGGGCACTCGTCCTCGTGCAGGCCGCTGGCTCGCAAAGCCTGATCAGTCCTCACCGTACTGCAGCGCGTCCCGCTCCAGCTCCTTGACGAAGTCGCGCACTTCTTCGCGCGCGCACACCTCGGCTTCCAGCAGCGCCTGAAGTAGCGTCTCCAGATGCACCCGCAGCGCGACCGCGAGAACAGTCGGCGTGTAGTGCTGTAACCCCGCCAGCAGGTCGTTGAGTTCGTCGAGACACTCTTCGACTGTCCCGTCGCTTCGCGTCGTATCTGCAAAAGGCATGGCGCGCTCCTCAAGTTGATCGCAGCTCAGACCATACACGACTCGTTCAAGCCAGCGGCGCGTGTGAAGGTCGTCCAGCACATTTCTGCACAAACAGGCAGGCAATCGCGATTCCAATCATGCGCCGGCTGAATAAACTTTCGCTCCACCTTCGCGAAACCAACACACCATCAAGGAGACGGGGATGAATAGTTTCACACTGACTGCGATTGGTAACCTCGCGCGCAACCCGGAGCTGATGGCCAAGAACGGTACGAGCTACACGCGCTTTTGCCTGGTCGGCAACGACTATGCCGGCAAGGACGAGGAGGGTGCTGCCCGTGAAATCACGACAAGCCTGTGGTTCGTGGCGTTTGGCCCACTGGGGGAGGCGCTGGCCAGAAATGCGCGCACCGGGGACCAGCTGGTCGTGGAGGCGCGCGTGCGCGCCAACAATTGGACCGACAAGCAGGGTGAAAAGCAATACGACCACTCTTTCATCGCGGAAGGATTCCGCTTTGGCGCGCCAGGGAAGGCCAAGCGCGAAGAGCGCGAATCACATCGTGAGACTGAAATCCCGGGGGGCGCCGCCACGGCGCATGCCGTGAGTGAGCCGTAACCGATCACTACCACGGTAGGAGGAGAAGCACGATGGAAACGAAGCGCAAGGGCAGGGCGGGCTTACTGCTCCTGTGTGTGCCAGTGACCGCATTCGGGCAGGCCGCATCGCCCTTCATGACCGGAGCGACTGCGCTCCAGACAAACATCCTCGCCTGGCTGACACCGATTGCGATCATTCTCGTGATGGTGTTGGGCGCCATGGCAATGGCAAATCGCATGTCCTGGGGCTGGTGCTTCGGCGCCATTCTGGGGATCGCGATTGCATTCGGGGCGCCGCAGATTGTCGCCTGGGTGCGCGGCATGTTCGGCGTGTAGTGCCACGTGAGCGCACGCAATGCAGGTCTTATGGCTGACCCCTTGTTCGTGGGCGCGACCCGTCCACCGATGCGCTGGGGCGTCACGTATTCGCGCGCTGCTGTTCAATGTGATCTTCACTATGGAAGCGTTTTTACTTACCCAGAAACCTACTGACGCTGTTGATGTGTGCGCCGATCCACGGCGTTTGCGTGTTGCTGTGTGCGCGCGACCCGCGATTCTTCGATCTGCTCCTGCTTGTGGGGTCGAACGCGACTGCCAGCGGTTCTTACGACGCTGCGGGTATGGAAGGCGAGCAGCTACAGTCCACTGGCACTCGACCTTCCCACCAGAAATGGACGCCGCCGCCGGTCGCCGGACCGCGCAGCGTGTCTTCCGCCCAAAAGGGAGCGCGCACATGCTGAGCAGCAAGGCGCGCCATTGCGCTGCGTCGCGAGCGCAGCGCGGCCGAGCACATACCGTATACGCGCACAGGTAGCAGATCGAGGTGGTGAAGACCGCGTTTGGCGACTATCTGCAGGCTTTCCGGCTTGGCGGGGTGAGTTTTGAGTGCGCGGACGACGAACAGCTCAACACCTGGCACGAACGGCTGAACGTGCTGTGGCGAAATCTCGCCAGTCCGCACATCGCTCTCTGGACGCACCTGGTCCGCGGCGCCCGGGCGCGCGGCGCTAGGCTGCGCGACCGGAGGCGGGGTTTGCCGACGCTGCTGCACGCCAGGTACCAGCAGCGGCTCGCCGGCGAGACGCTCATGGTCAATGAGTTGTATCTGGCGGTCCTCTACCGGCCGGTGACGGGTCTAACCGCCGGGGTCGTGTCGCCGGCTCTTGGCAAGCACCCAGTCCGCAGGCGCACACCTGGAACTCGCCGATGCGCTCTGAGAGCTTGCGCCAAACTTGGCGCAGACAGTCAGCGCATCGCTCGCGCGGTACGAGCCGGAGTCCGCTGCGGCATCGTATCGGTAGCGGTGATGTTGGTATTCATCGCTTCTCGAGTTTCTGGCGCTGCTCGTTAATGGTGAGTGACAGCCGCAGTGCCACTGCCTGCCGGGCCAATCAACGAGGCGTTGACGACCACGCGTCTGCTGTTTGGAACGGAGGCGATCGAGTATCGGTCTGGCGGCCGACCACCCGTGTCGGGGCGATACTCGGTATCAAGGAATACCCGACGCCCAGCCTCGTCGGAATGTTCAACCGGCTGTTGTCGGCTCCGCTTTCCACTCGTCCTGACTCAGTCATTCACCTTTCTGTCCAGAGCCGCCAGCCAGGGGCTGTTGCAGCGGCAATTCCACCGTATGACGAACGCTGGCGACTTTGCCGTCTCGCAGGCGGCGCAGCTCAAAGCACGCCCTGGATGCGCCTGAGCCAGCAATGAGTTCGTGATGGGCGATCACCACCTGTCGTTACAGGTCCTGGCTGACGTCGCGGAATCGGCCGCGGATGTACCTGACGGCCTGGCGGCTGAAGACACTGAACGACCATGTAGCGCTCGCCCGAAGGATGCTTGCCGACACAGGAATGACCGTTGCGCGCGAAGACCTGGCGCTGGAGGCTGCGTTCTGGGCGCAACTTCCCGGAAACTTTGCGCTGCGGACGCGCAAGGCGCCGATCACCTCGCGCAATCTTGCGGCCATGGTGCCGTTCCACAACTATCCCACAGGACGCGCAACCGGCAATCATTGGGGCGACGCGCTAGCGTTGCTGTTACGAGCGCGCACTCCCCCTACTACTTCTCGCTACACGCCAGCGATCCCGCGGATCGCGGACGGCGGTAGTCGGAAGGACACCGGACCATACCTTCATTTGCGGTCCCACCGGCTCCGGCAAGACGGTGTTCATAGGTTTCCTTGTAGCCCTGCTCGCGCGCCAGCGGGTAACGCAGGTGATTTTCGACAAGGACCGTGGGCTTGAGATTCTCGTGCGCGCCCTTGGCGGCGAGTATCTACCGACCTGCGACAACGGTGCAACCCACGGGCTTCAATCCGCTGCAACTCCCGGGGGCACGCCCACCACGTCGAATTTCTTAAGCGCTGGTTGCGCATCCTGGCGCGCCCAGCCGGCGGTAAGCCCCTCACGTCCCGCGAGAGCGGGGATCTCGACCAGGCGCTACACGGGACTCTCGCGCTCGAAAGTCGGGAACGACGTCTGTCGCGACTGATCGAGTTTCTGGACGCGACCGACCCGGAGGGAATCCACGCGCGACTGGCGCACTGGTGCGCCTCGTCTGGCGGCGACTACGCATGGGCATTCGACAATCCGCGCGACTCGCTTCGTCGCGAAGCTTCCGCGACAGCACCCTAGTTGGTTTCGATGTTACTCGAGTTCCTAAATCAGGAGGTAACGCGCGCGCCAATGATTCTCTACATGTTTCATCTCGTGCGGGAGCTCCTCGACGGGCGGCGCCTGGTGTGCTGGATGGACGAATTCTGGCGCCTGCTCGCCGACCCGATGTTTGAGAGCTTTGCCAAGGAGGGGCCGAAGACCTGGCGCAAGCTCAACGGTGTCATGTGCCTTGCGACTCAAAGTGCGAGCGACGTGCTCGATAGCCCGATCAGCCGCACGATCATCGAGCAGACCCCGACCAAAGTGTTCTTTCCAAACTGCCGATGCCGATGCGCGCGAATACACGCAGGGCTTCGGACTCAGCGAACGCGAATTCAAGCTCATTAAAGAGCAACTGGAGCCTGGCTCGCGCAGCTTCCTCCTGAAGCAGGGTCACCACAGCATCATCTGCCGTCTCGACCTTAAGGGTTTCGAAGTCAGAACTGGCAGTTATCTCTGGCCGCGCGCGTCACGTAGAGCGCATGCAGCTGCTCATGGCCGAGCACGGCCCGGAGCCCGCACAGTGGCTTCCCTCTTTCATGAGCTCCGTGAAGCTTGGGCGAGATCCGATATGAACGTTACCAAGAGGGGAGTGCATGTCTATGCAGACGACAGATCCTTCAGCTGTCTTCTGGCCTTCATGGCTCTGGCGGCCCTGTACTCCGACGGCGCACGCGCAATTCGCCGTAATCGATGTTGCTTCGCTCACGCAGCTTGTCTCGCAACTGCAAACGCTCGAGCAGCAGTTGGCGACCGCACGCAGCCAACTCTCGCCAGGCGCAGCAGGAGTACCAGGCAATTACCGGCGGTCGCGGTATGCAGGAACTTGCTGGCAGGGACGACCCGCAACTATCTGCCTGGTCGATTGGAACACGCTGGAGTCAGTCCTCAATGCAGCGGGCAGTGCTTATCCGACGTCTGG
The DNA here is from genome assembly GCA_963793895.1 of uncultured Gammaproteobacteria bacterium. GTDB lineage: Bacteria > Pseudomonadota > Gammaproteobacteria > Steroidobacterales > Steroidobacteraceae > 13-2-20CM-66-19. The sequence continues at coordinate 674,823 of CAWCBV010000002.1, read as the reverse complement.
CCGCGCCAGGTGCGCAGCGCGATTTCTGCCGCGTGCCGTCTTGTCGGCGGAGCCAGCTGTCCTCGCTCGCCCCCGCGGGAAGCGCACAGCTGCAGGCAAACCGCCAGAGCGCGGCGCTTCTGCAAAGCGTCAGTCGCGGAGGCGCTCGCTAATTCGAGCAATCGCTTCGCCGCCCTTCAGCAGTTGATCGATGCGATTGGCGAGCGCCGCAGATCAAAAGGCAGCTCTCGATCTGCAGGCGCGGATCGCGGCCGAGAGCGGCGATGTTGCAGAACGAGCACACGAAGCTGCAGGTCCTCTACCAGAGCGCTGCAGGCCGATCAATTGGTCAATTCGCAACGCGCGCGTGAGCTGTGTGATTGCGGGACACGGCCAGTTCGCCAACCGCTTTCAACCGCACACCCTAGAACGGGCAGGTTCGGCATGGGTTTCTTCGCCACATTCTGGAGCTGGCTCAACGGGCAGCTCGTGAGCTACATCGGCACAAACACCGCCATCGTTGCCGCGACGCTGGAGCCGGCGATTGTAACGCTCGCGACCATATACGTGATGGTGTGGGGCTACCTGCAGCTCACAGGGCGTATCGAGGAGCCGCTGGTTGCAGGACTAAAGCGGTCTGGTCACGCTCGCCGTCGTGCTCGGCGTCGGCGGTGCACCTGTGGCTTTACAACAGCATTCTTGTCGACACCTTCTACCGCGCGCCCGTCGCAGCTCGCCGCCGCGGTGGTCGGAGCCGCCGATCCGATCACAACCGTTGATGCGATCTGGAGCCAGGGTGGAGCGGTGGCGGACTGCTTGTGGAATAACGGTGGCGTGTTCAGCGGTGACGTCGGTTACTACGTTGCCGGCGCCGTGGTGTGGGTGCTGATGGGCCTGCTCTGCGTATACACCATGTTCCTGATCGCGCTGTCGAGCATTGCGCTCGCAGTGTTGCTGGCGCTCGGACCATTGTTCCTTGCGTTGCTGCTTTTCGATTCGCACGCGCCGGTTCTTTGAGGCCTGGCTCGCGCAACTCGCCAACTACGCACTCGATCACAATCCTCACGGTACTGGTGGCAGCCCTGCTGTTGCAGATTGTGCAGTCGTACGCTGAACCAGACAGCCGCCCGAGGCGCGGCGGTCATGACTGTCGATGCACTGAACATGGTGTTGATTTCGGCACTGGTGTTCTTGTTCATGCGCCAGGTTATGCCGATCGCTGCGGCGCTAGCAGGGGGCGTGGCGCTGAACAGCTTCGGCAGCGGTCAGTCGTCTCGTCGGCTGGGGCCTGCGAACCGGGACGGGCGCTGCAGGCCGCACCGCGACACTCGCCGCTGGCCAACTCGTCGGCGGCCTCCGAGCGTCCATGCGTGCTGCGACGAGTCAGCAGGTCGCCTGGCGTATGTCCTGAACCGCGAGGAACGTATGAAAGTATGGATCGTGTGGCTGATGCGGTGTCCTGTCCCTGAGCGCTGGCTGCGCTTCGCACGAGGTCCGCTGCGATGGCCGTCTGCAACCCATTAATGCATCCGCGACCACCTCCGGCACAGTGCGGATGGGGCCCAACCGCGGGGGTCGCGGTGAAGAGTGCAGGCTGCTGACGGCGTATTTCCAGGAGGCGGCATCCTGGGACGCTGATCGCGTCGCGCAAGCGGATCGCGACGCCGCCCGTGCCTGGAGGGTAGCCGGAGCCGGTTGGGTCTGCGCAATGGCCTGCGCCGTCGCGCTGGCCGTACTTGTCCCGCTGAAGCGCGTTGAGCCCTTTGTGGTGCGCGTGGACAACAGCACCGGCATCGTTGATGTCGTTCCGATGTACAGCGGCGAAGCCGGCATGCAACAGACGGTCACTCGCTACTTTCTGTACTCACTACATCACGTGTCTGTGAGCGCTTCAACTTTGCGACCGCTGAGAGCGACTATGAGGAATGTGGAGCGTTTCATGCCGCACAGCGCAACCAGGCGTGGTACGCGCTGTGGAATCCCAGCAACCCCGCCTCGCCCCTGAACGTACACAAGGACGGCAGCACGCGTCCGGGTACAGGTGGAATCTGTGAGCTTCTTCCAGCGCGCCAGCGGTGTTACGGATCTTGCCCAGGTGCGCTATCTGACCGCCCAGCGCTCCGGCACCGGTGCGGACGAGCACTTCACGCACTGGATCGCGACCATCCAGTACGCCTACGCGCAACCCTCGCGCGATCCGAAGGTGCGCCGATGGAATCCGCTCGGCTTTAGGGTCATCGAGTTCACCGCGGAGCCCGAGACCCTTGCGCCGTCTCTCAGATACAGCCCCGCGGACGGGGTAAGCGGAGGAAGGATCCATGAGCAGCGTCATGTCGGGACGGTTCACCAGCAGTTCGTCCGGATTGCGGAACTCGGCGTCTGTGCGCTGCTCGCTGGCCGCGACAATGCGGCCAGCGGGTTCTGCGAGTGATGCAGCCGGACGCTCGGCTTCCGCCTGCAGGAGCTACAGCCCGGACGTGATCTATCGCCTTAAGGGTTATGTTGGCTATCAGATCGATCTCGAGTTCGAGCCCGGCGAGAGCTTCCTTGGCCTTGGAGCAGGCGACCTCGAGAGCCTGACCTTCTCCGCGCAGGAGAACCACCTGTTCCTGAAGCCACGAGCCACTGCTGTCGAGACCAACCTTACCGTGCTGACGAGCCGCCGGGCGTATCACTTCGACTACGTCGCGGGTTCTGAAAAACCCGGCGCGGCGCTGCTGGATGTGATTTACGCGCTGCGCTTCACGTATCCGCCCACACATGGGTCCGGCCGAACTGGGGATAGCCGTGGCAACAATGAACTCGCCGCGGCGACAGATGGACACCCGCACAATCTCCCAGTACGGCTACTGCGGCAGCGCGGCCCTGAAGCCCGTATCCGCCTGGGACGATGGAGTGCAGACCCGGCTGCGCTTCGGGCCGCGACAGGAACTGCCTGCCATCTTCATGCGCAATGACGATGGCAGTGAATCCCTGGTGAACTTCAGCATTGAGGCGGGCGAATTGATCGTGCATCGCGTCGGGCGGCAGTTCGTGGTGCGCCGCGGGCGGCTTAGCGGCTGCATCGTTAACGAGAGTTTCACGGGTGTTGGCGAGCGCTTGGAATCGGGGACCGTCACGTCGGCGGTTGAACGCGTGATCAGAGAGGTGCGGCCGTGATTGCTCCCGCTCACGACGAACCTGGAGGTCCCGGCCAGCCCCGCGTCCCGGACACCGTGGTGGGCGAGCGCGGTGCCGCTCTCGCCAATGCTGCGCGCAGCGTGCAGTCTCGGGTCAGCAGCATAGCCGCCGCGACACTCATGCTTACCCTCGGGCTGTCCGCGCTCAGTCTGGTACTACGCGCACGCACTGGGCCACCCAGGTCGCGCGCGGCAGGGCGCGCAGACTGCCGCTAGCGCACGCGCCCAAGGGGAAATGCCACTACCGTCCCTCGGGCCTATCGCAGCCGCCTGCGGCTGCCCGCCGCGTCCGCGCTGCCTGGCGAGCTCGGCGCCCGCCGCGACCCTGCCCTCGGACCTGCCGCTCGATGAGGCGCGCGCACGCACGCCGTCCTGGAACCCGGCTTCGGCAGGCGCCGATGCTGTCGAGCCGCGTGTTAAGGCGCCTGCTGAGGTTGCTTCTGAACGGCGTCTTTCGGGCCTGGTGTTCGCGCGCGAACCGCAGTCGCCAGCGGGATCGGTTATCAGTACGCAATGCGGGCTCCGCGTTGCCAGCCGCGCCGGTCGCTACGGAACCGGTGCGGGCGGATGCCGCAGCGGAAGGGGCCGCGCAAGGCTGGTGATCCCAACGCCGGCATGCTCGCTCCCTTCCTGAGGCCGAGTGTGACCGTGGCGGCCCAGGCCGAAATTCTGCCCTCCAGGCGGTTCCTCCTTCCCAAGGGCGCATTCATCGATTGCACGCTCGAGACGGCGATCGATTCGACGCTCCCGGGTATGACGACCTGCATCACCGCGGCGGATACCTTCAGCGCGGACGGTAAGGTTGTGCTGCTAGAGCGCGGCACAAAACTGGTTGGCGAAACGCGCGGACAAGTTCAGCAGGGTCAGGCGCGTGTTTTTGTCGTGTGGGCACAAGCACGCACACCGGCAGGGGTGGTGGTGTCTCTGGACTCCCCTGGTACCGACGAGCTGGGGCGCTCGGGGCTTCCGGGGGAAGTGCACCGGCATTTCTGGCAACGGTTTGGCGCAGCCATGCTCATCTCGCTTGTGGACGGCGCGGTGCAGGCAGGCGTGCAGGCCTCGAGTCGCTCCAGCGGCGCCGTGATCTACACGCCATCAGGTTCTACAGACGTCCTTACCGAGGTGCTGAAGGACACGCTGCAGATTCCTCCCACCGTCGTAAAACGAAACGGCGAGCGCATTCAAGTACTCGTCGCGCGCGACGTCGACTTCCGGTCTGTGTATGAACTGCGTGCCTCAGCCCATTGAGAGTGGTTCGGGCGTGCCGACGCTGCCTGCTACGGCTACGACGAGCGAGTTCACCGCGCTTGACCTCACTCTTAAGGCTCTGCGCCCGTGTCTTGAAGATCCCGACGTGACTGAACTCTGTATTAACCGACCGCGCGAGATTTTCGTTGAGACGCGCGCCGGCTGGCGGCGAGAGGAAGCGCCATTTGCGGACTTCAACTGGTGCCGGCGCCTGGCAAAGCTCATTGCCAACGTTACGCGGCAACGAGTCGATGAAAGTTCGCCACTCCTGTCGGCCTCGTTGCCGACCGGTGAGCGCGTGCAGATCGTCTTACCGCCGGCGACCACGCTCGGGTGTGTGGCAATCACTATTCGCAGACCGGCGGATGCGGTGTGGTCGATCGAGGAACTGGCTCACCGGGGCGCGCTTCAGTGCGCTAACCCGTCCCGATGCCGGAGTGGATGGCACGGAGGCAGAGCTCGCGCGCCTGCATGCCGCCCGGGACTACGTGGCATTCATGCACCTGGCCGTCCGGGCGCGCAAGAACATCCTGGTGTCAGGGGCGACTGGTTCTGGCAAGACGACCTGGACCAAGGCCCTGATCCGCGAGATTCCCGCCGATGAGCGTCTGGTCACCATCGAGGACGCCCGCGAGCTGGTACTCGACGGGCATCGCAATCACGTGCGCCTGTTCTACAGCAAGGACGACCAGGGGCTTGCCCGCGTGACGCCCAAACAACTGCTTGAGTGCTGCCTGCGGATGAGACCCGACCGCATCCTGCTTGCGGAACTGCGCGGTGAAGAGGCCTTCGACTACCTGCGGAACGTCAACTCCGGACACCCTGGGTCGATCACGAGTGTGCACGCAACGAGCGCGGAACTTGCCTTCGAGCAGTTGGTGTTGCTGGTCAAGCAGAGCGCAGCCGGTCGTGAATTCGCCCGCCGGGATATCAAGGGTCTGCTGCACCTGCTCATTGACGTGGTAATCCAATGCGCCCTGGTGCGCCATCAGCGCGTCATTCGTGAAGTGTGGTTCGACCCGACGCGCAAGCGCGACCTGCGGCGCTCAGCAGGGAGGGATTCACCATGTCTGCAGCCGGCGTAGTCCAATCGGCGAACTCTGCTGCGTGGCTGGTGGGGTTTGGCCGCAGCCTACGCCGCCGTGCAGGTCCCGCTGATGGCGGGCCTCGTCACGGGTCGGGCGCCGCTTGCGAAATTCGTCGCTTCACCCGTGGTGGCGCTGCCTCTGACCGCCGCGGCCGCGGTGGGCCTGGCGGCCGCCGCGCCACTGTGGCACAGACTCGGCGTTGCCACTACCGGGACACTTGCGGTGTCGGCCGGGGCTGCCCTGACCGCGACCTTGGGTTACGTCGCCGGGCGCTTGATTGCGCGCGGTGGCGCGCCTGCTGACGTGCATCAACGCGGTGCGCTTCTTGCGGATTCCGTGCCGGCCGCGCGAGAGCACGGCGCGCATCGCGTGCAGAATCTGGCGCGCGGTCGCGCGCTGGGATCCACAGGGATCACGCTCGCGGGGTTTCCGGTGGCACGCGAAGATGAGGTGAAGCACTTCAAACTGATCGGCACCACCGGCACAGGCAAGAGCACGGCGATCAACGAACTGTTGCGGGCGGCGCTCGCGCGCGGCGATCGCGCCGTCATCGCGGATCCAGATGGAGGCTATCTGCGGCGTTTCTACGATTCCAGCCGCGGCGACGTCATTCTCAATCCGTTCGAGCCGGCGTCCGCAAGGTGGGACCTGTTCGGTGAAATCAGCAATGACTACGACGTCGAGCAACTCGCTCGCTCTTTGATCCCGGACCACGAGGGAACTGATCGAAGCTGGCGCGGCTATGCACGCACCTTCTTCAGCGCGGTTACCGCGCAAACCCGCGCGGCCGGAAAGCGCGACGTTAGCGAGTTGTACCGGCTGCTGGTCGTGGCCGGGACCACGGAACTCAAAGCCCTGGTCGGCGGTACTCCCGCCCAGCCTTTTCTCGAAGAGCACAACGGACGCATGTTTGATTCCATTCGATCGGTCACGAGCTCGGCCGTGAGCTCGCTGGCATACGTTTCTCGACAGCGAAGTGCACCCCTTGCGGTGCGCGACTGGGTGCGCGCTTCGGCAGAGACCGGCGGAAGCGCTCGACCGAGCGGCCGCGGTGTGCTTTTCATGCCTTACAAGTCCGGCCAGGTAGCGGCGCTCAGTTCCACGATTTCCGCCTGGATGCGCCTGGCGATTTTCGAGACCATGAATCGCGAAGAGAGCGATCAGCGATTGTGGTTCGTAGTGGATGAGCTGGACGCACTCGGACAAATCGACGGCCTGAAGGATGCACTTGCACGCTTGCGCAAGTTCGGCGGGAGAGTCGTGCTGGGGTTTCAGTCCATTGCGCAGGTGTCCTCGGTCTACGGCAGCGGAGAAGCACACACTATCGTCGAGAACTGCGGCAACACGCTGATTCTGCGCTGCTCGGGCAGCGAGAACGGTGGTACGTCGCGGTTCGCGTCGGGCCTCATCGGCGAGCGGGAGGTGCTGCGGACGGCGATTTCGCGTTCCCGCCGGGCCACGGAGATATTGCCCTCCGTCACGCGCGCTGAGCACCTAAGCGTCGAGTCCGCCGTCATGAGCTCCGAGATCGAGCAACTCCCGGATCTCGCCGGCTACCTGAAGCTCGCATCGCGGAGGGAATGGTTGCGTGCCAGCCTGCAGCCGCAGCTCCTGGATCACCCAATCCGTAGCGCGTCCTCCCGTCCGGGAAGCGCCATGATTCGGTCACTCCTCCCTGGATTGCACCCCCCGCGTGCGGCATCGGTGCAGCAGGCAGACAGTTTGGACAGCAAACATGTGCACGACGGATTCGACATCAGCGCCTAGCAATGAGGGCTGCGCGTGGAAGATCTGACCATGAAGCTCGGACTTCTCATGGAAGCGGCGCAGTCACAGCAGGCGCTGGCGACGAGCGCGCTCGAGCACCTGCGCGAGCGTACCGGGGCGCTGGACAGCGTAGTTCGCGAGGAAATTCGCAATACGCTGATTGAGGAACTTCAGGAACTGGCCGACGACGGCCGCCGGGCGACCCACAGCCTGCGCGCGCTCCAGCGTGTCGCGACCGTGCGCATTGCGGTGTGGAGCCTCGGCATCGCGACGCTCGCCACCGCTATCCCCTTGGGCCTTGCCTGGTGGATGTTGCCCTCGCGGGCCGAGGTTGCTGCACTGCGGCTGGCGCGTGACCAGCTCAACACCAACATCGAGCTTCTCAATGCGCGCGGCGCACGGGCCGCGTTGCGGCGTTGCGGCGCGACCCAGCGGCTTTGCGTGCGTGTGGATCGCGGGGCGCCGGCCTACGGAGATGCCGGTGACTACCTCGTCGTAAAGGGCTATTGACGGTGAGGATGGTTCGCCCATGGACTGGGTGGTAGCGACGCAATGGATGCGTGGTTGGAAGGGTTCGTTACCCTTGATCGGCGCGCTGCTGGCAGCGACATCGCTCGTGCTGCGTACCGAGTCGGCTGATCTGCACAAGCGCGGTGCGCAAGTACTGCAGGGCAGGCGCGCGCGTCGTGCGCGGTGTCGACGCCGTCGGTTGCATGCCGCGTCCCTTACTCTGGCGGGGGTTCCCATCGCAGCGAGTGAGGAGACCCGACACTTCAAGCTCATCGGTACGACAGGCACGGGCAAATCGAGTGCCATTAGCGGACTCTTGGCCGGAGCGTTGGCGCGAGGCGATCGCGCGGTCATCACGGATCCGGAGGGCGCCTACCTCAGGCGCTTTTACGATCGCAGACGCGGCGACGCAATACTGAACCCGTTCGATGCACGCTCCGTGAAGTGGGATCCGTTTGCGGAAATCCGCGAACCATGGGACGTGGATCACCTCGCGAGCGGACTCATTCCCGCGACCGAGGATGCCTCGGGAAGAGAGTGGCGGGGCTATGCGCGCACCTTACTCAGCGCCGTGACCCGGCGCTGCTGGGAATGCGGTCAGCGTGACCCGCAAGAGCTATGGCGTCTGCTGACGATTGCCAGTAGCGCCGAGCTGCGTCCCGTCGTCGCTGGCACTCCGGCACAGCCCTTTCTGGAACCGGAGAATGCTCGCATGTTCGGCTCGATCCGCTCCGTGGCGGGCTCGGCGGCCGCCGCGTTCGAGTACGTGCAGGCGCAGCGCGCCAGGAGTTTCTCGGTCCGCGACTGGATACGCTGCGGCCATGGGGTGCTGTTCATTCCGTATGGCGCCGCGCAGATAGCCGCGCTGCGCTCAATCATCGCGACATGGATACGGCTCGCGATCTTTGAGGCGATGGGCGCCGAAGAGAAGGACCAGCGCCTGTGGTTCGTCGTCGATGAGCTTGACTCGCTGGGCGCGATCGACGGCCTAAAGGATGCACTTGCACGCTTGCGCAAGTTCGGTGGGCGAGTCGTGTTGGGGTTTCAGTCTGTTGCGCAGGTGTCCACGACCTACGGCAGCGGGGAAGCACAGACAATTGTCGAAAACTGCGGTAACACGCTGATCCTCCGCTGTGCCGGGAGTGAGCACGGTGGAACGTCTCAGTTTGCGTCGCGACTCATCGGTGAGCGGGAGGTGGTCCGTCGGCAGACCTCCCGCGGTCGGGATCGGGAGAGTTTCTTCGCCGCGCGCGGTGCACGCCGTTCCACCAGCGTCAGCGAGCAGCATGTCACCGAGGTCGCCGTGCTGGCGTCGCAGATTGAGCAGCTTCCAGATCTGACCGGATACCTAAGGACTGCATCTTCGAGCGATTGGCTGCGGGTCAGTTTCAAGGGTGGGTGCTAGTCCCGTGGCCGTGTTCTACCTGCAAATCAGCACCATTGGCCGCGGGACGGGGCGGCGTTCGACCGCGGCTGCGGCCTACCGGGCCGGTGAGCGCATTCGTGACGAGCGCAGCGGAGAGTTGCACAACTTCAGCCGCCGCCGCGATGTTCTGCATACTGAGATCTTTCTGCCCAGCCAATTTGATGCCAGTGAAGCCGCTTGGGCGCGCAATCGCGAGTGGTTGTGGAACGCCGTGGAACACGCGGAAAAACGCCACAACGCCCGGGTAGCGCGCGAATATCAGGTAACTCTGCCATCAGAGCTGAGTGCAGCCCAGCGGGTGGCGCTGGCGCGAGCCTTCTCCCGTGAGATCGCCGAGCGTTACAAGGTAGCCGTAGATCTTGCCGTACACGAGCCCCGGCCGGAGGGTGATGCACGCAACTTCCATGCGCATTTGCTTACCACAACCCGCGAAGTAACTCCGGCTGGCCTCGGTGCAAAAGCCGCCCTCGAGATCTCAGGGCGCGAGCGCCGCAGGCGCGAACTACCAGACCACCGCCAGGAATACGTGAGCGTGCGGGAGCGCTGGGCCACGCTCACCAACGAGGCTCTGCGGGAAGCAAACGTCGCGGCCCGTGTCGATCATCGCAGCCTCGCGGCGCAGGGCATAGATCGAGAACCGCGTCCCCACATCCCGCTGATGCACTTGAAAATGGAACAACGTGGCTTGCGTAGCGAAGTTGCCGAGCGCCTGCGAGCCGAATATGCCGAGCGCGTCCAGCGGCGTTTGCAGCAGTCCGCCGAGACTGCGCGGCAACAAGGTGTGTCGACGGCGACCGCGACCGGCAAGGCGATCGCAGAGCGCCTCGACGCCGATGCCACGCCCGCCGCGCACAGCAGTGACCTTGAGGAAATCCGACGACAGGCGCGGGAGGCATGGCTGCGCCTCCGGCCGAAGGAGGCGGAAAGGTCCGCCGAACAGAGCCCGGACAACGTGCTACACCCTGAAGACGACCGGGCGTTGTGAGCCTCGTGACCTTTCGTGTCGAAGTCTGGCGTTCACCTCGTACTACGTCTATTCGCCCCATGGCGAGGGCACAGTTGCTCAAGCGTCACGCCGACTGTGTGCGAGAGTCAAAGAGAGTGATCCACTGTGGCTGGCGCGGTATGCGGGTGTCGTGTATCGCTCGGCCATTGGCGATCCTCGCCTTCTCGCGCTGTTTGGCGGCGGTGCGGTTCTCGTGCCGGTGCCCGGAAGTGCGCCCAGCGGCGACGCACCCTGGGCAGCGTCGACGCTTGCGGTCGCACTGCGTGATGTCGGTCTCGCGCACACAGTATGGATGGGGTTGCGGCGTCGCGCCGCGGTCCGCAAATCGGCAACCGCGCCAAGCCGCATGCGCCCGACCGTGTTCGAGCACTACGAATCCTTTGTGGTAGTGCCGGCCCCGGGGATGGTTCGCAGGGTTGTGCTGATTGACGACGTGATTACCAAGGGACGCACGCTGTTGGCAGCTGCCGCTCGGGTGCAGTCGGCCTTTCCCTCCGCCGACATCCGGCTTTCGCCCTGATCAGAACCATGGGATTCCGGCAACGCGTGGCTTCCGAAGTTGAGCCGTGCGACGGCGTCGTACGTTGGGCGGGTGGCGATGCGCGTCGTGAGCCCTAGAGCAGAGCTGCCTAGGACAATTGACACACTTCACGCTTCAAGGTTTTGGCTTGGCACGAGCGTCGGCGTAAAGTTGTGTCTTGGAGGCGCTATGACCAAACAATTTGACGTTATCGTTGAAAAGGACTCGGACGGTTACTTCGTTGCCTCAGTGCCGACGCTGCCCGGCTGCCACACCCAGGCAAAGTCTCTTGATGAACTCATGGAGCGGGTTCGAGAGGCAATTGCCTTGTGGTTGGAAGTCCAGGGCGGCGCCCCGGAGAGCCTTGATTTCGTCGGAGTGCAACGAGTCACGGTTAACTCGTGACCTCATTTCCGGCCGTGACCGGAAAGGACCTGATCGCAGCACTGCGACGGGGCGGTTTTCAGGTCGTAAGGGTGCGGGGCAGCCATCACTTTGTTCGTCATATCGATGGGCGCTCGTCGGTAGTGCCGGTGCACGCCGCTGAGACGATCGGCACCGGACTCCTCGGCAGAATCCTTCGCGACTGCGAGCTCAGCCGCGAAGATCTGCTCAAACTTCTGTGAATTTGAGCCTCGCGCAGACGGCATTCGGGCCCGCGTCCGGCACGACGCCCCTTAGGGCAGGCTGACCCGGTACGTCAGCATCGCGCCACCCTCAACCGGTGTGAGGGACAGACCCGAGGCGGAGCCGCTTCCGTAGGTGCGGTTCATAGTGAATCGCGCGCTCGAGGTTCCGAGGGCTGCGCCGGCCATGGTGTCCGACAGCCAGTGCGCGTTGTGCTTGAGACGCTCGTAGCTGGTCGCGACGCCGAGCCCGTAGCCGAGCAGGCGCCGCAGCCATCGATAGTCATCGCTGCCTGATTCCGCCAGCACCGTGCCGACAGCGAATGCAGCCGTGGAGTGGAAAGACGGGAAACTTGCGCCGTTGCCCTTGAACCACTGGTTCGGGTTACTGGTGTCGTCGGGCCCCTCTCGCCTGAACGTGTATTTCAGGGCGTAGGCGCTCACCCCGCCTAAGCCTGCGGCCTCGAGCATGGCCCACGCCTCGCTGCGGCCATCGTTGCTGTTGACCAGGCTTGCGTAACCCCAGGTCGCAAGAAACACCGCCGCGGTCGGAATCGCATCCTTCGTGTCCTCGGAATTGACCTTCTGTCCGGGAGCCAAATTCATCGTGAAGTGCTTACGCACGTCGGTGTCGTAGTGGTGCGCTAACGCGGTCGCAGCGATTGCACCGCCGAACCAGGTCCAGTCGCTCTGGTCCCAGCGAAGCGGCGCGGTGAAGTAGGCCTTGATGTCGGAACCGAGGCCGGTGCTGGCAGTGTCCGGTGCGGCGGCGGGCGGCGCGGGCGGCTGGTCGGGAGATCCCAGCCCGTAAGGCGCGCCGCTGGGTTGGGCGGGACTCGCGGGCGTCGCGGTGCCCGAGCTCTGGCACCACACCGGCCCGCTCGCGGTGAAAAGTCCCGCTGTCACCGACAGGGTGAGTAGTTTTCGCAGACGCAAGATTGACCTCACCTAGACCGCGGGACGCGGCGATACCAGTAACTCATCCACGCGCAGCACCGGGTAGAGATTGTAGTGTGAGTCCCACGAACTGTGGCGGCGCAGGAAGAAATCCAGGCGCGCCGCAGGACTTGCCGCAAACGCCGGGTCTTCCTTCAATTTGCGCGCGAACTGCGCGGCGAGCTCCGGCTGCTCGGCGAGCATGGTGCGCGCGATCTGCTCGGCGACATAGCGTTCCATGTATTCCTTCTGCTCGAAGCAGGCATTGAAGAATCCCCACGACGCGAAGGAGTCCGGAGCCTCCGGCTCCAGGAGGTGCATCACGAGTCGTGCGAGCGGCTGCGCGATGGGCACGAACAACGCTCCGGCGGCGATGTCCTGGGTTTCACGCTGCCAGCTGCCGGTGAGGGTCGCGCGCATGCGGCCTTCGAAGGGCGCGGTGGCGAAGTGCACCGCCGAGGCGCGGTAAGCCTCAACGTGCACCGCGGTGCGACTGGCCTGCACCGGTTCGCACTGGATCCCGTGGAACGCGAGGCGCGCACCGATCTCGGGCGCCCACGCCGGCGGTAACACGTAACCGCCGGGCGGGGCTTTCACCACCAGCGATGGCGAGACCTGATCGCGATACGGAACGTGCCAGATTTGCGGCGTCTTCGGGTCGTACACCGTCACCGGTTCGCCCGAGATCGCGGACACGTCACGCGTGTACGCATAGCCCGGGAAGTCGATCATGTGCGAGCCGCTCGCACCCACAGCGTCCGTGCGTGCACCGCTTGCACCCTCGCGCCATCCGGAGCTGTAGTCGAGCACGACATCGGTGCCGCCTAAGCGCGCGGCCGTGGCATCGGCCTGGCGGGTCTCCTCGCGCCATTGCGCGCCGTGGGCGGCGAGAAGTTCGGCCAGTCCGACGATGGTGTTGCGCGTGACGCGCACGCGCGTGGCGTAGTCCTTCCAGGAGTGCGTCTCGACCAGCACGGTGAAGCGGTTGCGTTGCGGGAAGTAGCCCGTCGAGAAGCGCGGCGAATACACGGTGAGGAGAAAGCCCGAGGCCGGATCGTCAGGTTCCGCGAAGTCAGGATAGAAGGGCAGGGGCATGGAGCCTGAGCTCGCGACTTTCGCGATCAGGGCATCGCGCAGTTCGCGCCCGCTCGCGTACAGCCGGGCATCACCCTGGTTGATCGGCTCCGTCTGCAGCGAGATGTCGGGCTGAAAATCCGCCCCGTCGGTGACGTGCAGGTCCGCGCACACCAGGGGATCCCACTCGCGGATGAGCTTAAGAAGCGCGCGCATCTCCGGCGCGTCCGCCTTGGCGTAGTCGCGGTTGAGATTGAGATTCTGCGCGGTGGTGCGCCAGCCCATTTCCTCGGGGCCGTTCTGGTTGGGCCGGTTCCAGCGGCCGAAGCGCTCATGGCCGTCCACGTTGAAGGCCGGCACGAAGAGGATCGCCATACGTTCGAGCACACCCGGGGCCGCCGTTTCGCCGAGGATTTCGCGCAGCGCGATGAAGCCCGCGTCCTTGCCGTCGCTCTCGCCCGGATGAATGCCGCCCTGGAGCAGAAGCACGGGCACGCGGCGTGGGTCGGCACGACAGGCGAGCAGTGCGCGCATCGGCCGTCCTTCGGCTGAGCGGCCGAACTCGAGACTCCGCACCGCCCGGGGCCAGGCGGCAGCGAATGCCGCGCACAGGCGCGTGACTTCGTCCGTGCGGCCGGTGCGGCGGAAAGCCGATTCTTCGGCGACGGTCGTGAGCGTATGGTCCTGCATCAGGAGAACTTTCTGGCAGCGTGCGATGAGGTTGTGGACCGATACCAGCCGATGCCGGCAGCGTCTGCCTCGCGCACGACAAGCCCGCGGGTAATGAGGCAATTCAAGTGTGCCAGCGCCTCGCCGGTCGCCATGCTGAGCACGTCCGCGCCGATCCGGCGCCGGAACAACAGGCTGAACATGTCAATCGCGCGCTTCGGTGTCGCGAGCTCCTGCTGCAGGCGCGCGAGTCGCTCTTCGTGCCCGCGGATGAGTTCTTGCAGACGCGCATGCAGGCCGCGGAAGGGTTCGTTGTGGGAGGGCAGCACCAGTACCTCATCGCTGATGCGCTCGCCGATGGCGGCGAGGGATGTGAGCCATTCGGTGAGCGGGTCCGCGTCCGGCTCGGTGGGGAACACCGAGACGTTGGAGGTGATTCTCGGCAGCACCTGGTCGCCTGAGATCAGCACCTTGAGCTCCGGGCAATACAGGCACAGGTGTTCTGGGGAATGCCCGCGGCCCACCACCGCCCGCCAGGATCTCCCGCCGATGTCGAGTTCCTCGCCGTCCACGATGCGACGGTAGCTGTCGGGCAGCCTGTACACCGCCTTACCGAATCCGCCAAAGCGCGCCTTGTAATGCTCGAGCGCATCAGCGTCCCAACCCGCCTCGCGATAGAAGCTCACGGCATCCGCCGGCGCTTCGCGGCCGGTGTCGGCGACCAGCATGCGACAGGTGACGTACTCCAGGCGCGTGGTCCACAAGCGGCAGCTGTGCTGCCGCGTGAGCCAGCCCGCCATGCCGATGTGATCCGGGTGCATGTGCGTGCAGATCACGCGCCGAACCGGCCGGCCGCCAAGGGCCGTCGTGCAGGCGCTTTGCCAGTTCGCAGCCGTGTCCGACGTGTTCATGCCGGTGTCCACCAGCGTCCAGCCGTCACCGTCCCGCAAGGCCCAGACGTTAATGTGATTGAGTGCAGTCATGGGCAAGGGCATGCGCACCCAGTACACGCCCGCGGCGACTTCGAGCGCTTCCCCCGGCGCCGGGGTTGATTGGCACGGGTAGGTGAGGGCGTCGGGCGGTGATTTGAATTCGGCTGCGAGCTGGTGCATGTCGTGAAGGGTTCTGGCCAATGGTCTGCGCCAGTCTAGCAAGTCGTGCGGTGGCAAGCGGTTATGTGCCTGGCGGGTCAAACCTCGCCATGGCCCGCGTGCGGACAGGCGATCAGAGTGGCTGCAGCAGCCGCTTTTTTTCGGTTAGTCGCGTCCGCGCTTCGGAGGCGATGAGCAACATCATACGTAGCCGTCGCCCGATGAGGAAGGCAAAGGCGCCAAGGCCAAAGCGAATTCTGCGCTCGCGCAACGCTGGCAGTGCCCGCTGCGTCATGACCAGCCGTGCGGTGATGATTTCCATCTTCATCGGCACGAGAAGCAGGGCCGCAATCACGCCCAGGCGCAGCCACGCATGGCCCAGGATTTGCGGGCAGGCGTAGGACCAGGCGCGGAAATTCTGATGCAGGAGTGCAAACATGAGCCAGCGGTCCGCTGCGTCCAGGTTCTTCGAGCGACGACGGGCGTTGGCGGGAATGGCACCGTGCATGAGGACGCCGCCGCTTTCGAACACAAACGGTGCGCCGTTGTAGGTGCTCTCGATCAGGCAGGGGTGATAGGGGATTCCGAACCACTCGGCCAGCCGCCGCATAGTCACCTCGGGCGCCAGGTGCAGATCCTCGAAGCGGATCGCACGCGTACGTTCCTCCATACCCACGTGAGGCCGGTCGCACGCGAGCAGTTCCCGCACGCACTCCACCGCCGGAGAAGGATATTGATCCGGTGGATATGTCGATATCACGCTGCGGTCGAACCACGAGTCGAGCGCGGAGATCGGGTCGCGAATCGTATGGACGAAGCGCCCGTCCGGGAAGTCCGCGACGAAGGCCCGCGCCAGCTGGTCGTTGCTGTAGTGCTGCCCGTACACAATCAGCGGGTGCGTGGTCCCGGGCTGGCGTCCGGCGGCCACCGCATACGCGACATACAGGAACTGCAGGAATCTCACTCGCGCGCTAAGCCACTCCTGCGGCCGCCCGCCGTGCAGCGTGCACAGGGCGCGCACGGCGGCGTAATAGTGGGCCGCCGCGAGCGGAAAATTCCCGCCGAAAAAGTCGCCTGTGCGTGGGTACTTCGCCTTCGCATACTCGGGATAGGCAACGAGCTTCTCCCATACTGAAAGGCTCAGGAATTCGGCGTGGAATGCGTAGATAAAGTCGCTGCGATTCTCCGGCAGGAGCACGACGTGGTCGT
Source organism: uncultured Gammaproteobacteria bacterium (assembly GCA_963793895.1). Lineage (GTDB taxonomy): Bacteria > Pseudomonadota > Gammaproteobacteria > Steroidobacterales > Steroidobacteraceae > 13-2-20CM-66-19. The sequence continues at coordinate 658,495 of CAWCBV010000002.1, read as the reverse complement.
GGCTATCGAGGTAGCTCGCCAGGAGAAATGAACCGCTGCGCGACCAGAAGCAGATATTGACGGCGCGCCGCATGCCCGGAGCGTCGTACTGCCGCAGGAGCTCGAGCTTGTGCGCGACGAGCGCGTCGCTGGCGTCCCGCTCGGCCGCATAGGATTGGGAGGCTCGCTTGAGGATCTCGTTGCCGCTGCCCTCCAGAGCGAGGGGCATGTCCGCCGTTCGAAGCGGCGCGCCCGCCAGGGACTGCACAGCCGTGGCTGCCCCCGCAGGCTCACTGGCCGCGAATGCCTCGGCGCCGTTCACCTGCTGTGTGGGCAGCTGCATCGGCTCAATCTAGGGCATTCGCACTGTGACGCAAAGCGCCGCAGAGCCATCGCGGGACTTCGTAAAGTATTGTGAACGCCGCAGGCCGGCGTCAGATGGGAATGAGCTGCTGCGGTCTGCCCGGCAGGCGGCGCAGGCCTTCGCGGCCAAGCAGAATCAGCAGCCGGACATGGCAGGTGATGAGCGATCTCAGGGACCGAACAGCATAAGCGAAGCGCCGGGCCTTGATCGCCGGTATCACCTGTTGGCGCCACACATTGACCGCCCCGATACGCTCCATCCGCATCGGCCATACCCAAAGACTGAGCCATACGCCGCCGAAAGCGATCGCCCGGGGCGCGCCGTGCCGTAGCCAGGCGCGGACCGGATAGCGCCAGGTGCGAAACTCTTCATACATCAGCGCGCTGATCAGAACGCGGCCCCGAATACCGAGATTTCTCGAGCGCCGCCTCGCGTTCGCGGGGTTTGCACCAGTCCAGCTGCCGCCACGAGTGACATTGACCCACGCGGTGCCGTTGAACGTGCTCTCCAGGAGTGACCTCTTAAAGGGGATGCCGAGGAAGGCTGCAACCCGTTGCATGAGAGTCTCAGGTGCCACGTGCAGGTCTTCGAATCGCAGCGCTGCACTGCGCGTCTCGGCGCCGGGCTGCGGGCGGTCCTGCTCCGTCAACAGGCGGACGGTGTCCAGTGCCGTCTGCGCGTAGTAAGGGCCGCGGTGATGGTGATTGGCCAGCGCGAAACGGTCGGCGGCCGCCTGGTGATCGAACCAGGAATCTACGCTGGAGATCGGATCGCGGACGGTGTGGATGAACCGGGCGCTCGGAAAATCTTCCAGCAATTGCGCGGCCGCCTCGCCGCTGAACCAGTGCTGCGAATGCACCATGATTGGCCGGGGATGTCCGGCGGGCCTGCGCGTCGCAACCGCGGTGGCGACAAACAGCAGCTGAAAGAACGTGCGCCGTCGCTCGAGCCAGGCGGGGTCCCGCCCGCCGTAGAGCCGATGGAGCGCATGGACGGCGGCGTAATACTCGCCGGGCTCGATTGGAAAGCGGCCGCCGAAGAACTGGTTGAACTCGCCGAAGTCCCCGGCGAAGGCCAGATCGAAGTTCGCAGGATAGGCAATGAGCTTCTCCCACACTGAGAGCCCGGGGTACCTGGCAAAGTGCCTATAAACGAGGCCGCTCGTCATGGCCGGCATCACGAGCGTCTCGTCGTGGCCGTCGAGGTTGCTCGCGAGCAGGAGCGAGCCGCTCCGGCCCCAGAACAGGATGGCAACGGCGCGATCCATGTGCAGCACGTCGTAGCCGCGGGCGAGCTGCACCTTGTCCGCTACGTGCGCGGCGGTGAGCGGCGCCGCGGCGCGGTAGGACATGAGACTCTGCTGCAGCGTCTCATCCGGATCGTCGCAGAACCGAATGGGCAGCTCACCTTCGCTGGCGCCGGGCATGAGCACCGTTGCGGATTCGTCGGAAGTCACACTCGCTGCGCAGCCCAGGCGCGTGTCAGGTAGGTGGTCTCGATCGCGGACACCGCGCTCGTTCGCTGCCGGACGTAGTCGAGGAAGTTCTGGAACAGCGCCGGTCCTAACTGCACCTGCAGATCGTTCACCGAGCGCCACGCGCCCAGGTACTCCTCCGGGGTCTGCCGGCTCACGTGCCGGCCCTCGAGGTACAGCACGTTGGTGAACTGCCGCGCACCGCTGAGCATCTCGGTCAGCCGTTCAGTCAGGCCCGAGCGGCCGGAGGAAACGCGCTTGATGTCGGGCTTCAGGCGCGTGATCTGCGCCTCGATCTCGACCAGTAGCGGGTTCGCTTCGATGAGGCGCGGGTTCCAGAGCGCGGCGAACACTCCGCCGGTACGCAGGACGCGATGGAATTCGCCGCACGCCTTGTCGAAATCGGCCCAGTGAAACGAGGAGGCCATGGTCACCAGGTCTACAGAACTGTCGGCCAACCCGGTCGCCTCGGCCGATCCCGTGCGCCAGCTGATGCCAGTGTTAGCCGAGGTCTCAATGCCGCGGCTCCGCATGTCATCGTTGGGCTCAATCGCAATGACCGAGCGCAGGCCGCGCGCGGCGAGCATTCGCGACCAGATGCCTGTGCCGGCGCCCACATCGGCCGCATCAAGCGTGCGCGCCTCGCGCTGCAGCAGTCCTAACAGCGCGGTAGTAATCTGCGGCGCGTAACCAGGCCGGAACTTTGCGTAATCACCCGCGAGTCCCGTGAAATCTCCGTGTTTCATCCTGATGCGTGCTCGCGTTGTGTTGATTGGTCGATCTGGTGGTCAGCCCGGGCCTGCTGGGCGCAGAGACGCAGGGCTTTCGAGCACCAGCTCTCCCCTGGCCAGCATTGATTCGTAGAGTTCGGCATCCTGGGGGTTGTCGAGTTCGCCCCACTGGCCGTCGGTGCCGAAAGTGCCGATCTGAACGGCGTCGGCGGCGAGCAGGTGGCGCAGCAGTCCCGTCATATCGAGTCGATCGCGAAGCGCGGCGTCGAGGCTGGCGAGCAGTTTCTCTACCGCGCTCCATGCGGGCGGCGTGAACTTCAGCAGTCCCATGTACTGCCCCTGGATGTCATCGACCCGCGCCGGCTTGCCGCCGATCTCCAGCAGTTTCCCTGCGGCATCGACCCGAAATGTCTCGGCGTCAGACAAAGGATCGGCGAAGCGCCGCGCCCACAGGTTCCGCCACAATCTGTCGTAGCTGATGACCAGTGAGCCGGGTGCACCCGCCAGATCACGTACCAGCCTGGCACGGTAGAAAATGTCAGCGTAACTGACAATCACCGGTCCGGAGCGCAGCCACTCGGCGGCCGTGGCCAGAGAAGCCACCATGTTGGTGTTGGCCCAACGCTGGTTCGTGAAGTAAGTGAGGCCGGGAAAGTTGAGCATCTCGGCACGATAGCCACGGACCACGCCGATCGTCTCGATCCCGCCGCCCCGCAGCGCCGCGACCTGACGCTCCAACAATGGTGCGCCGGCGAGCTCGACCAGGCACTTTGGCCGCTCGTCGCCCAAATGTCGCATGCGACTGCCGCGGCCGGCTGCGAGAATCAGTGCGCGCATCAGTCCGTAAGGAACAGGTGCTGGAAGAGTGCGATGTCGGCGGCTGCCGGAGGTACCGTGCGCTCCGGATGCCACATGATGCCGGTCATCGGCAGCGAGGTATGCCGGACCGCCTTGATCACCCCGTCCGCGGCGACCGCCCAGGTTTCAAGCGGCGCCCGGGATTCAAAGGCGGCGAAACAGTGGTAGGCGTTGACCTCGGTCGGCTTGCCATTGACGCTGATGACCTGGTGGGCTGTGACGTGACCGTCTACGCGGCGCAACGGCACGCTGCTGCGTTGCTGGATAAGCTGCATACCGCGGCATACGCCGAGCACCGGCAAGCGGCGCCGCTCGGCGAAATCAAGGAGTGAGTTCTCGACGGCGTCACGCTCCGGGGCGTCGCCGCCAAGTGCCGCCAGATCGTTGCCGCCGGTCAACACGAGACCCGCGATGTCGCCGCGATCGCACATCGCGAGTGCTACTTCGGGGACGTTCGGCACGGCCAGCGGCATGAGACCGCAGGCCGCGAGGAAGCGCGGCCAGGCCTGGTCGAGGCAGTCGCGACGTTCAGTGCGTTCCGGGACAACCCGTTGGGTGATGGCGACGGTCCTCACGCGATCACGAGGACCTGCTGGTTGGTGCAGTCGAGGCACAGCTTGTGCGCCGCCTGCCAACGCTGGTACAGCGTCTCGCCGGCGCCGATCACGGCGGGTATGCCGAGTTCGCTGGCGCGGATGGCCATGTGCGAGTTAGCCCCGCCGAACTGGGTGACGAAGCCGCTGATGCCGCGCGTGAATATCCAGTCGAAGCCCGGGTCGGCGCTCGGAACGAAGAGTACCTTGCCTGCGAAGCTCTCCGGTGGATCAGCAATCGAGGCAACCGCAGCCGTAACGCTCTTGCGGGTCACAAAGTTGGGCTGGCTCTGCGGCAGGTGAAACGCGAATACATCCTCGGGGGATGCGATCAGGGGCGGCAACACCAGACTGCGCGTGAGCGCGTGGCGCTGCCTGCCGTGTGCGACGCTGGCGAGCAGCGCCTCGTGCACCGAGCCGCTTTCGCTGTAGAGCCTGCGGATCGCGTCATAATCGAGATAGGCGCAATCCTCCGCCGACAGTCCGTATTCCTCGCCGAGTTGCCGGATGAGCGACAGCGCGTCGCTTAAGCTGCGCGTAAACACGAACTTGGCGTACTCGCGTCCTTCGATGCCCGCCTTGATGAACTCCATGAGGCTCAGCACATCGATGTCGAGCTCGTGCTCCTTGATCAGCCGCTCGAGTCCGCGCAGCTGCTCGATCGAGAGTGCGAATCGCGGCCGCTCGGTGGCCGGCGGTCGCTTGCCCGACCAGTCAAAATAAAGATCCGGTGCCTCGTCGTAACGCGCCGACAGGATGTCGTAAGTGCCGGGGCGCAGGTGGCCATAGCGTGCCAGGAACTCAGCCTTCGGCAGCTGCGCAAAATCGTGCCCGATCCGCGAGCCCACGGTGTCGACGCTCGCCATGAAGGTCGCGTGATCCGCCGCGTCGAGCACCCCCACGGCGACGAAGGATTTCAGCAGCTGCACGGCGATGAAGCCGGCGCGCGCCAGGCCCGCAAACGGCAAAGTTCCATAGCGCTTGCAGTCCTCGAGCAGCCAGTAGATGCGGCTGATCTTGTCGATCTTTGCCGCGCAGATGGTCGGCAGCCGCTGCGCGAGTATGTCGATCTTCTGGCGATCGCGGCGCCACAGCGCGCTCTCGCCATGGATGATGCGGTTGGTGAGGCGCCGCAGGGCACCCGATAGTTCGGTGATGTCGCCCTGTGAGAATCCGTGCGCGGTGAGTTCACGGATGCGTTGCGGCAGATCGAGCGTATAGCAGGAAAAAATGATGTCGAATTCGACCTTGTCGTGCAGCTGCGGCTTGGAGAGCAGGCTCTCCGTGTAGTAGTTGACCAGCCGTCCGGCGAGATCGCCCGGCAGATCGCGCGGGATGAAGGAATTGAAGCTCACCCGCACGTCGATGTACGGCAGGCCGTGAAAGCTCACCAGCAGCGGAAAGCTGCGCAGGTTCTGATAACCGTAGTTGTCGCGCTGGTAAGCCCAGACCGCGTCGGTGATGAGTTCGCGATACAGCGACAACGACAGGGGCCGGGGCCGCAGCCCGACAATTTCCGCCGGATTCCAGTCCGGCATGACGCCGAAGATCGCCCGGCTGCCGTGCAAATACGGATGCGGACGGCTGAGGAGTTCCACTTTGCGCGCCACATCAGCGAGCGCTGCGTTGACCTGCGCGTCTGGCACCTGCCCCTGACGCTCCACTGCCAGGCGGCGTACCTGCAACAGGTAGAGCCGTCCATCACCACCGACGGCGAACTCCACGTCGAGTGCATCGCAGACGAGCAGCGCCTCAAGCTCGCTCACCAGGGCGGCGATCGGCGCCAGCGCCGGCGGGCACGCGTCAAGTCTCGCTTTCAGGCAAATGAAGGTCTGCAGGTTGTCGCCGACGCCTGCTGTCACCCGATCGGTACGTCCGGAGCCGACGTCGTAGTTGATGATGTAATAGGGGTCGCCGCTGCCGGGCCGCCGCGAGAACGCCACGCCCGCCATGGCGACGTGATCGAGCATGGGTTGCACGAAAAACTGGTCGTCGCCACTGCCTGCCGCACCGAAGGAGGCAATCACCTGGTCGATCGCGTGCGCGAGCGCCTCGGGGCCGCGCACTTCAAGCACTGAATCGTAACGTCCGGCCTGGGAGCCCGCCGCGCCGTCTTCATCGCGCGCGCTGCTGCGCACGATCAGCGCCGCACTGCCCCAGGGCGCGCGGGCAATCGATGCGAGTACTGCCGTGCGCCCGGCGCGCCATTCAGACACTGAAAAGCGGGCCTGCGGCAATATGCTCGCGCTGCGCAGCAGGGGCGCCAGAGTCTCCAGCGTTTCGGCCTTGGTGGCGAATGCGACCTGGCTCGCGCAGCGCGCCTTACCGCGCCCTTCCTGCAGCACGCATTGCGTCCAGATGCGTTCCACCGCGGCTTCGCTGTCGAGTGAGCCGTGATTCTCGAGAATCAGATCGGGTGCTTTGGGCACCTCAGCCGGCAGATCGAGGCCGACCACGTTGGGCGAGTCGCTGCGTGCGGCGCGCCTATAAACGCCCTTGAAGTCACGGCGCCGCAATTCCGGCATCGGCACCTGGAGGTAAATCTCGCAGTAGCCCGGAATGTTGTCGCGATTCCAGCTCTGCACCTCATGAAACAGCGAGATGGTTGCGCAGACAACGTCCGTGCCCTGACTGGCGAGCAGCCGGCACAACCGTGCGTTGCGCATCGCGGAGCGCCGGCGATTGGCCAGGCTGTGAGTCAGGTCCTCGGCAATCACCGTGCGCAGGGCATCGCCATCGAGGAATACGGCGGAGCGGCCCGCGGCTCGCAACCGTCGCCACAGTTGCGTACCCACCGTGGTCTTGCCCGCACCGGACAGGCCGGTGATCCAGAAAACGCGTCCGGGACGGATGGCCGCCACGGCTGCTTCCCCTGACGAAGTCAAACCCTGTGCGAGCGGGTCCGGATCGAGATCTTTCTGCGTTGTCGCCATCTGGTTAGGAGTATCCGCGCCACCATCCCCCCATGGTAAAGAGAATGTAACATCCAGGGTATATACTCGCTGTAGCGCGTGTTTCGTGTGACATAAACAGGGAACACTGGCCGCCAGTAGCCTGGACGCCCGCGGTGCGCGGGTCTGCCGCAGACTTCGGACCGTAGCGTGGCAGCCGTGATCCGCGATCGCAGCCCGAGCGGGTTCGCTTTCGGCAAGCGACGTGGCCCTTGGCCGTACACCACCGGATTCGTTCAGTGCCGTTTCGGATGGACGGGCGGTGTCGATAATCATAGTGTCCCGCCCCAGGCGAATGGAGAAAGCATCAATGGACGCGAAGCATGCAGTATCGTTTGCGGGTCTCCTGGGCTTCACCCTCGCGTTGGCGCTGTGTGCGCCATCGCGCGCGGCAGCGGACGCCGATGATCCTCCCACCCGGGTAGCACGCCTTGCGGTTGCGGAAGGGTCGGTCTCCTTCCAGCCCGGCGGCACGGAGGATTGGATCGCCGCGGCGCTCAACCGTCCGCTCACCACCGGCGACAAGCTCTGGTCCGATCGGGACGGCCGCGTCGAGTTGCAGCTCGATGGCTCGTTCCTGCGGCTCGCGAGCAATACCGCTGTATCATTTTTGAATCTCAGCGATGAGGTCACCCAGGTCCAGCTGAGCGCCGGTACGCTGCTCGTGCGTGTACGGCAGCTTGCCGACAATGAGACCTACGAGATCGACACGCCGAATCTCGCGTTTTCAATTCTGCGCCCCGGCCTTTACCGGCTGAGCGTCGATGAGTCCGGAAACAGCACCGTGGTGCGGGTACGCAGTGGTCAGGGCGAGGTTACCGGCGGCGGCGCTGCCTATGCCGTGCGTGCCAACGACAACGTGGTTTTTTCCGGCACGGACCAGCTGATCGAAAACTCCCAAGCCGGCGGATCCGACGACGCATTCGATGCCTGGAGTGCAAACCGCGACGGCCGCTGGGACCAGTCCGTCTCCGCGCGCTATGTTTCTCCCGACGTCATCGGCTACCAGGATCTGGATGACCAGGGCACGTGGAATCAGACACCCGATGACGGGTACGTGTGGTTTCCGCGGCAGGTCGAGGCGGGCTGGGCGCCGTACCACGATGGGCACTGGGCCTATATCGCGCCCTGGGGCTATACCTGGGTAGACGATGCACCGTGGGGCTTCGCGCCGTTTCACTATGGCCGCTGGATTTCCTACAACGGCGCCTGGGGCTGGGTGCCGTGTCCGCGGCGACCCGAGGGAGCGGTCTACGGTCGACCAGTGTATGCACCGGCGCTCGTGGCTTGGGTCGGCGTCGGGGCAAGCGTTGCCTGGTTTGCGCTGGGTCCGCGCGAGGTCTACGTGCCGTCTTACCCGGTGAGTCGCGGTTACGTCAGAAACATCAACGTGTCGAACACGACGGTGAACACCACCGTCATTAACAACGTCTACAACACGACGATCATCAACAACAAGACCGTAAATGTGACGAACGTGACCTACGTGAATCGCGGCGTCCCGGGAGCGGTAGCCGCGACCACGTCGCAGGCGTTCGCCTCGGCGCAGCCGGTGTCGAGAAACATCGTGCGCGTCGACCCGCACGCGATGGCGACGGCTCAGGTGAGAGCGCTCGCGCCCGCTGCCGTGCCGACCAGACAGGCGGTTCTCGGCCCCCGGCCCTTGACTACAAAGCGGCCCCCGGCGGCCGTGCAGACACGGGCCGTCGTGGCGCGCAGCGCGCCGCCGCCACCGCCGCCGGCGTTTGATCGGCGCCAGGCAGCGATCGCAAGTAATGCCGGCAAGCCCTTATCGATTGCGCAGACCCGGCAGATCCAAGCGGGCGTCACACAACGAGCCGCCCCGGTGCGCATCGCCCCACCGGCGACGCCGCATGTCACGACGCAGCCGACTGTCAGGTCAGGCGCGCCGGCTGCCGCGCCGCCACCGCATGTCGACCGACCGCCTGCGCCGCCGCCGGTGGCGCTCCCGAATCCCGCCGCAGCGCGTGCGGTGCATCCGAACGAGCTGCCGGCGGCGCCCAGGGCCCCGTCCCCGAGCACCGCGAACTCGGTGCTCGAGCGTCAGCATCTGCAGGAGCAGCAGCAGCTGCGCGCGGCTCAAGAGCAGCAGCGACAACAGGTGCAGCGGCAGCAGGAACTCGAGCATCAAAAGCTGGCACAGCAACAGGCGGACGAGGCGCGGCGCGCGCAGCTCGAGCAGCAGCATCAGCAGCAGACCCAGGCACTGCAGCAACAACACGCGCAGCAGCAGCAACAGCTCCAGGAACGGCAGCAGGAGCAGAGGCGCCAGCTTGAAAGCCCCTCAAAGCCAGCGGGGAAACCTGCTGAAAAGCCCGCCGAGCCTGCGAATCGCCAGGACCGCCCGCCCGGTCACACGCCATAGGGCGGGTCGTTCGGGCGTTGATGGCGGAACAGATTGGCGCGATCGCGCCACTGGCCGGGTGGGGCAGGCGCGCCGTCAGAGATGATTGATAGCGGGCGGTACTGGGATCGAACCAGTGGCACCCGCCGTGTGAAAGCTGCCACCAGGTTCATCGTCGTTCACCGCTAGAAGCCCTGGCGTTGCTACCACCTGCGCACGAGTTATAGCTACCCCGTCGATTAGCGCAGGTGCCCAGCTTGTCCTGTGCTCGAGCATTGCCGTTCGGGCGCTAAGGGCGATTTCCAGCCAGTTATGGCGCCTCGCTAGGGCGCGATTTTTATGCTTCACGATTGAGAGCGGGTTTAACTTCGGTGGGATAGACATCATATAGGCGTGTCGGTCGACAATCTGCTGCGCTCCAAATGCTTCCCAAAGTGCGGAATAGGAATTTCTGAAGCCTTCCGCGTATCGCTCCTCGTACGCAATCTGCGCTTCATCCTTGACCATGAATATGGCGCGCATGCCATTCGCCATCGCAATCCCACACACCGAGGCCAGGCAAAAATAAGGGGGTGAATTCTGTTTGAAGGAATCGCGAAAACGCTGAAGCTCCGGGTTGCGGTCAGTCTGATTCCTGGTGACGAACATCGTGTACTCGGGCTGGACACCGAACAGACTACCATTTACGTAGGAGAAAGAGACACGGCAAATGCGCGTCTCGTTGACAAAGCACAATACGCTGAGATCGCCTTCGTACCTGTAATCTTCTGTGGCGCACAACGTAATTGTGTAACGCGTACCGTCTACGACTCGATGCCAAAGCGCGAGTCCGCGCCGCGACTGATAGACAGAGCGGTGATAGATAGGTCCGTAGTTCTGACCCTCAAAGCTATAATGAGCAACGGCGCAGTCAATTCGTTGCGCCAAGGTAAAGGCTCTCGACAAATAGTAGTTGTGCGTGAGAAAGAAAAACGTATCCGTCTTGTTCTGAGCCGAAAAATAAGGTCTCATGAAGTTCAAAGACCACAAGCGCTTTAGCTTCAATGGGAACGGCAGGATCCTGCAGGCTGCTATCAATCGGAATGGAACCAGCCAATCGAACGCGAATTTCCGCGAGCGGAAACGCTTTGTCCATCGGCTACTAAGCTGTGACGTGTGCGACACCGTCTCGCGATTACCTATCGTCTGAGAAAGATTAAGTCTCGATCTCGGGAGCCCTTATATACACGACTTGACGGCATTGGGGCCAACAGAAGTGCCAGCAACCTGGAAATCCGCTCGACTCGCCGCGAGCCCGAGAAATCTGCGGAATCCAGGCGGCCAAGGCGGCGATGCAATGATGTCGAGTGTCAACGCCGCAGTAATTCTCGACCACCCTGCACCGTCAACGCCGAAGTAGAAGTGACCCACCCCTTGTGACCTATCCTGCGGCGGAAGCCTTCACATGCCCCGCCTTGTTGCGATCCTTCGACCGATAGCTCTCCCCACTGATCTGCACGATGTGCGCGTGATGCAGCGGCCGATCCAGCAGCGCTGCCGTGAGCGTGGCGTTTTCGGCGAGCGTAGTAGCCCACTGCGCGAAGGCCGGATTGCTGGTCACGATGGTGCTGGCGCGCTCGCAGCGTTTGGCGATCACGTCGAAGGTTCGCCTCCTCCGGCCGAAGGGCAAGTAGGCGAGCTCGTCGATGATGAATTCCAGCTGCCATACGGGACTCGACTCGTTATCGAGCGTTCACGCAAGCAGCAGATTTGGAATGGTGGGCGGTACTGGGATCGAACCAGTGGCCCCTGCCGTGTGAAAGCAGTGCTCTACCGCTGAGCTAACCGCCCTTTTTGAGGGACCGGAAGTCTATAGGCGGCCCTGCACCAAGGCAACAACCCTTGCTACCATGCGCGCCCCCGGCATTGGCGCCTTCCTCATGACCGTCGTTACGCGCTTCGCTCCCAGCCCCACGGGGATGCTCCATCTCGGGGGCGTCCGCACCGCGCTTTTCAGCTGGCTGTATGCGCGCCGCACCGGCGGCAAATTCATCCTGCGGGTGGAAGACACGGACCGTGAGCGTTCCACCGATGAGGCGGTGCGCGTGATCCTCGATGGCATGACGTGGCTCGGGCTGGACGCGGATGAAGGGTCCCTACTTCCAGTCGCAGCGCTTCGACCGCTACCGCGAAGTCATCGCTGAGATGCTGAAAGCCGGCAGCGCCTATCACTGCTACTGCACGAAAGAGGAGCTGGACGCGTTGCGCGAGCAACAGATCGCGCGCAAGGAAAAGCCGCGCTATACGGGAATCTGCCGCGAGCGCACCGCGCCGCGCGCGGGTGTCAGTCCGGTCGTGCGTTTCCGCAATCCGCTCACGGGCGCGGTGGTGGTGCAGGACCTGGTGCACGGGCCGGTGACGTTCCAGAACACCGAGCTCGATGATCTCATCATCGCGCGCTCCGACGGCACGCCCACCTACAACTTCTGCGTGGTGGTGGACGACCGGGACATGGGCGTCACGCATGTCATTCGCGGCGACGATCACCTCAACAACACTCCGCGCCAGATGAACATGCTGGAGGCACTGGGCGCGACGCCGCCGGCGTACGCGCACGTGCCGATGATCCTCGGGCCCGATGGCGCCAAGCTCTCCAAGCGCCACGGAGCGGTGAGCGTGCTGCAGTACCAGGAGGAGGGCTTCCTTCCGGATGCACTCCTTAACTATCTGGTGCGCCTCGGCTGGTCGCACGGCGACCAGGAGATATTCACGCGCGAGGAGATGATCGCCGCGTTCGACATCCACGACGTGAACAAGGCAGCCTCCGCCTTCAACCCGGAAAAGCTCCTGTGGCTTAATCAGCAGCACATGGTGCGCGCGGCGCCCGCCTCCCTGGTGCCACACCTGCGCGCGCAGTTGCAACGCCTCGGAGTAGACAGCACCGATCAGGCGCTGCTTGAAGGGGTGATCCTCGCGCAGCGCGAGCGGGCCAAGACCATGAAGGAGATGGCGCAGAACAGCCGCTTTTTCTTCACCGACAACATCGAGCTCGATCCGAAGGCCGCGGCGAAGCATCTCGCCGGGGACTCGCTGGTGTTGCTGAGCAAGGTCCGCGAGCGGCTCGGCGCACTCGATGTGTGGGATGCCGCGGGGATTCACGCCGCGTTGAATGACCTCGCGACGCAACTGGGCGCGGGACTGGGCAAGATCGCCCAACCACTACGCGTCGCTGCGACGGGCACGGCCGTCTCTCCGCCGATTGATGCGACACTCGCGCTGCTCGGACGCGCGCGCGCGCTTGCCAGAATTGACGCAGCGCTGGCCCGTGCTTAGGCACCCTTGACATCCCCGGGTGGGGTGCGTAGCGTCCGCCCGCCTCGCGTGGGGCCATAGCTCAGCTGGGAGAGCGCTTGCATGGCATGCAAGAGGTCGACGGTTCGATCCCGTCTGGCTCCACCAACAAAATCAGTGAATTACGTGGAGATATTTACTACTCTGCGTATTCGTGTCCCCATCGTCTAGAGGCCCAGGACATCGCCCTTTCACGGCGGTAACAGGGGTTCGAATCCCCTTGGGGACGCCAATATAATCAATAGGTTACGAGACAGACCAATCGCTCAACCCTGGGTCATTTCAGCTGCGCCAGATAGGCGATGATGTCGGCGCGGCTCTGAGCATCAGCAATCTGGAAGATACATCTTTGTCCCGGGAACCAGGGCGCTCGGGTTGGATAGCCAGCGGTCCAGCGTAGTCGGATCCCAGGTCAAGCCGGAATTCTTCAGGGCCATCGAATAGTTGTAATCTGCAACGCTTCCCGCATGGCGCCCGACGACACCGCGGTGCTTCGGACCCAAGTCGTTGTCGTCGATCGAGTGACACGCCTGGCACGCCTGATACAGCGTCTTCCCATGAGCCGGATCACCCGACACGGGGGTGCCTGCGCTGGCGGTTGCCGCGGCGAACGCGCAGGCCGCGAGGCAAGTCATCAATAGAAGTCGTCTCATAGAATCTTCCTCTGGGATATCAACTGCGGGCGTTCAGCACGCAGGCTAGGCAATGGTCGTATCAGCGATCGTCAATGAGCGGGGATGCCTCGCAATCGATACGCTCGAGATCCCCAACATCCTGGGCAACTGGTCCGCCGGCACCGTGAGCGGCCCCGGACCGCTGCCCACCCCGGCGACCGGCTGTGGATAGGCGGTCGAGCGAGCGGTGTGGAAGGTGATGTGACCTTCGACCTTCTGCACGATTTGATGGATGTGGCCGTTCAGGACCGTGACGGACCCGAAGCGACGCAGATATTCCATGAGCTCATCTGCGTCCCCGGTGCCCCAGCCCCATGGCTCATAGATCGTCCAGAGCGGCATGTGGGCGAAGACCACGATCGGTGTACTGGAGGAGCGGCCTTTGAGGTCCGCGGCCACCCAGGCGAGCTGCTCGGCGCCCAGGGTACCGAGGCCGCCCGCCTTGAATTGCAATACGTTGATCAGCGCGATGAAGTGCACGCCGGCGTGATCAAAGCTGTAATAACCCTTATTGGCAGAGGCCTTGCCGAAGCGATTGAAATACTCGCTGACGGTTGGATCGGAGGTGTCGTGCTCGCCCGGTACCGTGTGTAGCTCGGTGGTACGCAAACGCGAGAGCATCTGCTGCGCCAGATCAAATTCCGCGGGCTTGGACAGGTGAGTAATGTCGCCGGTGTGGATGATGAGGGCCGGCTGCTCGGCCATCCCGTTCACGAGATCAATGGTCTGGGTGAGCGTCCGGTTGACCTCAGGATTAGCATCCTTATTGAAGCCTATGTGGGTGTCGCTGATTTGCACGAACAGCGGCTTGCCGAGCCGTGCAGTGCCTGGCTTGTCATCAGCCGCCATGGCCAGATCCACCGGCGCAAAGACGCCGCCCGCCAGCACGAAAAGCGTGCCGGCCCCGCCATAGGCCATGCATTTCAGCGCATTGCGACGCGAGAATTGTGTTTTGTCGTCCGACACGGCCGTCTCCTGAAGTGGTGATTCAGGAGAGGAGACTTCTTGGCCGATGGTTTTATTCCCGGGTGCAGTTCAACTTTGCATCAGCGAGCGTCCTGCCCGCCCAGATCCTGCAACAGCCGCACGAGCCCAAGCAATTGCTCCGTCCTCGAGATGCGGATCCCGCAGGTCACTTCTGAACGGCAGCGCAGTCCTGCGCGACGCGGGACAGCATGCCGGGCACGCCCGTCACCGCCTCGCTATAACGGAATAGCCCGGCATTACTCGGGTCGCAATAGCGGCCGGTCGCACGCAGCGACTGCATCACGTCCTGGGGTATCGCGGCGCGCAGGGCCGGCATTGAAATCGCGCGGGCGGTAAGCAGATCCGATTCCGGCGACAGCACTGCCTCGGCCACCCCGTAAGCCATCAGCACAACCAGTGCGCCGGGTACCAGCGCGCGGTACGTCGAACGGCTGAGATATCGCAGGTTGACCGGCAGCACCAGCAGCGGAATGTAAAGCCAGTAGCGCAACTCGTGCGCGCGCGGCAGGAAGGCGGTCGCCAGCACGACCAACACGGCACAGGTGACCAGGAGCCTTTGTTGCAGGTCAGGTTCACGGCGCAGGCGCCACGCCTGCACGGCAAGGAGGCACGCGTTCACAAGAACAAAGAGCGCTCCCCAGCCACCCATGCGGCTCGGCGCACCGCGCCGGGGTGTCTTACCCGCCACGGCATCGATGTTGTACCAGGGCACGACGCCGCGCATGGTCCAGTCCAGCTCACTGGCGGACAGCAGGAAGTTCACCGGCTCCGGAAGGCTCACCGGATGGGAGCCGCGCAGAAGGTAGGTGGGATAGTCGGCGTCCATGTCCGGACTCTCAGGCCCCGCGAACACGCTCTTGCCCAACACTTTGACCTCGAGCGGGTAAAACGGGTTGCCGTGGCGCACGAAGTTGGCGGCAGCCGAGCTGCCTGCCAGGAGAGCGGCGGCCGCCAGAACGAGGAGCACGCGGGCGCGGCAGCGCCGCGGAAGCCCAGGAAGGCGAAGGCAGAGCAAGGCCAGGATGGCGCAGAGGCACCACACGCCGAGCAACGACTGGTACTTGATGTTGCCCGCCAGCCCAAAGGCGGCGATCACGCAGGCCGCGCGCCACCAGGGAAATGGAGCGGCGACATTGTTTTCTGGCGGCGCGTCCGTCAGGAGCCCGACGGCGAGAAAACAGCCGATGGCAGTACAGAATGCCGCCGGCAGGTCGGTATAGACGGCTTCGAAATGCACCAGCAGCATCGGCGAGGCGAAGAAGCCGAGGATCAGCCATGCAGGCGCAATGCGCTGAGTCCGGCAGACGCAGTAGAAATAGGCGGCTGCCAGGAGGAGCTGCGGAACAATGAGGGCGTAAAGCGAGCCGCTGAGAAACCATGCCAGCCCCTGCACCCACTCCCAGGCCCTGGGAAAGCCGAGCCAGCGGGCGATGAACATCGGCTCCAGATGAAAGCTGGCGGCGCCGTGACCGATGTTGAACAGGTAGCTGCTGAACGGTAAGTGATACCACCAGGCATCGTAGGCGATGAGCGGGCGCGTCAGCGCAGCCAGGGTGCAGACGGCCAACACGGACCACGCGATCAATCGCGCGTAACGGGGCCCGTGGTCGGTCACGGTGACTTGCACCCCGCCCGGTCCCAGCGTGGCATCTGCTCGCGCACGCCTCATTTGGCGGCGGCCGTCGCAGAGCCGCCCGACACGAACACCAGGACGCGCGCGCCGGCGAAGTTAATGATCAGCCCCGCAATGGATCCGGCCGGCGAACCCAGCGAGAGCCCCATCGGCGGTGCGATGACCGAGTGACAAGATGGCCGCATAGACCCCGTAGTTAGTCAGGGCACCAAGCAGCTGCACCCCGAGATAACGCGCGTACTGCCGGCGCGCGGCCCCCTGGCGGGCTGCGAAGGTCCACACACGATTCAGATACCAGGTGGCGGTGACCGCAGGCGGAAATGAGAGGCCGCGGGCAAGGTACGGATCGACGCCGGCGCGCACCAGCAGGTACAGCAGCCCGCCGTCGATCGCGAAGCCGACGGTGCCAACGATGAGGAAGCGCGCAAGTTGTTCAATGAAAGCGCGGTTCACGAGGTGGATCGCCCACCTGATTCGTCAGCGCCGCCGCGCGAGTTCTCCTGTGCCACCGTGACGCTGTTGTAGCCGAGGTAGATCAGGCGCTTCATTTCCCGCCGGCCATGAGTCACGGTGTCCAGGATGAGTCCCGCGAAAAACGCCAGAATCGCCACGGTCATGATCGCGGCCGAGAGAATTGCGGTCGGGAAACGCGGCACGAGGCCGGTGCGCAGATATTCGATGAAGACCGGGTAGATCAGAACCACGGACCCGAGCGCAAGGACGATCGAACTCAGCCCGAAGAATTGCAGCGGGCGCTCCTCTTTCACCAGCGTGCCTATCATGCGGAAGATGCGCAATCCGTCTCTGACCGTGTTCAGCTTGCTCTGCGAGCCTGGGAGTCTGCCTACATATTGCGTGTCGATGTCGAGGGTCGGCATGCGCAGCTCGAGCGCATGGACGGTGAGTTCGGTCTCGATCTCGAAGCCGCGTGACAGAGCCGGAAAACTTTTGACGAAGCGTCGCGAAAAAACCCGATAACCCGAGAGCATGTCCCGCGTGCAGCTGCCGAAGATCAGCGCCACCACGCCCGTCAGCATGTTGTTGCCGAAGCGGTGACCCGGTCGATACGCCAACTCTGCTGCTTCGACCCTGCGGCCCACGACCATGTCGAGCGATCGTTCCACGAGCGCAGCGATCATCTTGGGTGCAGCCGCCGCTTCGTAGGTGTTGTCACCATCGACCAGCAGGTAGATGTCTGCGTCGACGTCGCTGAACATTCGCCGGATGACGTTGCCCTTGCCCTGCAGCGGTTCGGAACGAACGATCGCGCTAGTCTCCTTGGCGAACGCGACGGTCTTATCACTGGAGTTGTTGTCATAGACGTAGATGCGCGCCGACGGAAGGGCGGCGCGGAAATCCCGCACGACGTGCGCAATTGCGACTTCCTCGTTAAAGCAGGGGATCAGCACCGCAATGCGCATACCAAAGACCGCCATGACCGTTCAGGGGACGCCGAGTTAAATGCCACAAAAGCGTACTTCTTTCAATCATTCAATGGCTTACAGAATCTTTTTGTGAACTGCACTACGTAAACGTCAGCCGTGTTTGACAGCCGCCACCAACTCGCGCCGCTCGCAAGTTGCGCTGGAAGTGCGCACTGCCTGCTGCCCCGGCGTGATGGTGGCGGTGCGCCTCGGTCGCGGTCGCGCAGAGCGCTGGCCGCGCAGGTTGGGTGGCGCGCGGAGCCAGGGTTCAGGATCCGGACCGATGCCGGGCCGCGCCCCGGGGCCGTAGGAATGCCGAAGTTCGCTGTGATGCTGCGAGGCGACATTTGACCCCAGGCGACGGTCTGTGTACGGTAAGTTGCGGGATATGTCATGTGCTGCCCCCATGGGTGGGCACGCTTGGTATTCTGTGACGCAGGTCGGGTCGACGGATCTGACACGAGGAGATGCAGGCGGGACCGGGTTAAGTGGTACTTGCACTGCAAGTGGTTGATTGAACAAAAGGGTTTGGCGGCGGCACGACAATTGCTCTGTATTGTGGACTGGCCGCGGTGGCTATGGATCGGTCGTAGGAGGATTTGAGATGAGGAAGACTACTTTGATTGCTGGTCTTGCCAGCGTGGGCGCAGTCGCCGCGGTGCTCTTCACTGTTCCGGCCGTCGCCAGCACGGGCTGCTCCATGGATTGCAGCCACGAGACGCGTTCTGGACGTGAGCAACGCGACTTCAAGAACGAAGGCGACGACGACACCGGTTCGACGTCAGTACCGGAGCCGGGCACGCTCGCGCTTCTGGGTCTTGGATTGAGCGGACTAGGTCTCACGGGACTCGGCCGTAAGCGCACCAAGAAGTAAGTTCCTAATTCGGGATGTTGAAAGGCGAACGGCTCCTTCGGGAGCCGTTCGTCGTTTTGGGGATGTTAGCCGCGTTCCTGTGGGTAAACGCCGTGCACGCGCCCGAACAGGCGCGTGAGCCCGAACAGCGCATCGAGCGCCGGGGTGGCGATCGCGACCCTGGCACCAATTTCACGTACTGCGCCGACCAGCGCATCCAACTCGAGGGCTCGGCCGGCCTCCACGTCCTGCAGCATCGAGGTCTTGAAGGCGCCGAGTTTGCGGGTCACGGCGAAGCGGTCCTGCGCCGATTGCTGCACATCGCAGCCGATATGCGCGCCGATCACCGCGGCCTCGCGCATGGCCGCGGCGCAGAAGGCGCTGATCAATTCATCGTCCAGGATACGGTCCGTGGTTGCGCCCGTCAGCGCCGACACGGGATTCATGGTCATGTTGCCCCACAACTTGTACCACGCGTCGTAGCGGATCCGGCTCGAGCAGGTAACCTCAAATGCTGCGCGGGTGAATACCTCGCCCAGGCGTGCTACCCGATCCGACTGTTCACCGTTGGGCTCGCCGATGATCAGGCCGCGCCCCATGCGATGAGTGGCGACGCCCGGCTCGCTGCTCGCAGCACTCGCGTGCACCACGCAACCCACGACGTGCGGCAGCGGAATCGCCGCGGCAATGCCGCCACCCGGATCGACGCTCTCGAGCGGACTGCCTCCGAGCTGCGCGGTGGTGGCGCTGAACCACCAGGGGACGCCATTCATGGCGGGCAGCACGATGGTGGCCGGAGCCAGCAGCGGCCCGAGAGTCGGGGCGATGCCCGGCAGCGCCTGGACCTTCAGCGTGATAATCACCAGGTCCTGAGGACCTAACTCACGAGGATCGTCGGCGACGTCGCCCGCCGGAGCACCCAGCTGCTTGCCGCCCTCGTTGAGACGCCAGCCGTGATCTCGCAGGGCCGTGAGGGTCGCGCCGCGCGCCAGGGCGGAGACCTTCACACCATCACAGCGAGCCAGGTGCGTCCCGAGGAAGCCGCCGATCGCGCCCGCGCCGACTATACAAACCTTGAGCACTTGCCTCCAACACGGCGCAGCGCCGTCACACTTCGGCCACGGCGCGTTCCGGTAATCGCGCGTCTCCCCTACACTGAGCGGGATTGACTCAGACTACGTTCCGACATGCAGTCCCGCAATAAAGACCGCCTGCTGATGGTACTGCCGACCCTGCCATGGCCCGCGCGCCGCAACGGCACGGCGCTGCGCTTCGCGCCAATCATTGCGCACCTCGCGGACCGTTACGAGCTGGACATCCTGGTGCTGGGCGATCCTCCGGAGCCACGGGTCGTGGAGGGGCCGCTACTTAAATGCCGCGACGTGACCGTGCTCGCGGTGCCATACCTCGCCTTGCCGGCGTGGTTGCTGAAGCTGCGCACGGCGTTCCGCGGACTCGTGCCCTGGGGGCTGCCGCTCGGCTCGTTGCGGCCGCTTGCGGCTGCTTCACTGCAGCGACGGCTGCTGGTGCAAATGCGGCAAGGCGGCTACACGACGGTGCTGTGGGCGGGATTTGGTTATCTCGACATCGCGTGTGCGGTGTGCCGCGGGCGCCGGACGGGGCGCTTCGTGCTCGACATGATCGACTCGCCGGCACTCATTGCCGCACGTGAAGTAGGGCTGGCGCCGCATCTGCTGCCGCTGCGCCGTTACATCGTATGGAAATGGCGGCGCATGGAGCGGCAGGTGCAGGACCTGTGCGACGCGACCATTTATATCTCCCAACCCGATGCGCACGCGGCGCGCGCCCACCCGCCGCCGCGCGTTCACGTGGTGCCGAACGGCCTGTTCGTCGGCGGGCAGCCGCAGGTGTCGCGGCGGCAGACGCCCGGGCGGGTGATCGGGTTTCTCGGCAGCATGGCCTACCGACCCAACATCTCCGCGGTGCTGCGACTCGCGACACGGATCATGCCGCAGGTTCTCGCCGCGCTGCCGGATGCTCGCTTGCTGGTCATCGGGCGCAGTCCACCGCCTGAAGTCTGCGCCCTGCAGAGCGACCAGGTGACCGTAACCGGTGAGGTCGCGGAGATCTGGGAGCACATAGCCGGCGCGGATGTGTTTGTGTTCCCGATGATCGAGGGCGCGGGCATGCAGAACAAGATTCTCGAGGTGATGCACGCGGGCAAGCCGGTCGTCACGACCGGTATCTCGGCCGCCGGCATTGGCGCTGCCAACGGTCAGCAGCTGTTGGTGGGCGACAGCGATGCACAGATCGTCGCGCACATCCTCGCGCTGCTCGCCGATCCTCGCCTGGCTCAGGCTCTGGTGCAGCGGGCGCAGAGCTTCGTGCACAGCGAGTTCTCACTCGAGCCGATCCTCACCCGTTACGAGGCGATCCTGGCTCCGCCTGCAGCGCAACTGCGAGCCGCTGAGAGCGCCGCCGACTACTCGCGCACGTAGCGGCCGGGCGCATCTCCGAGCGAGCTGCCTTTTACGGCTGGCGTGCGGGCCGGGACCTGCTTCGCGGTCGAGTGCGCGGCAAGCCACTGCTGCCACGCCGGCCACCACGAACCCTCGAATAGCGGCGCCTTCGCGAACCAGGCCTCCGGGGACAGCGTTTCGGTAGGGTTGGTCCAGGTGAGCATGCGATGGCGGCGCTTCGGATGGACGGGTCCGGAGACAATCCCGGCGTTGTGACCGCCGCTGGTGAGGAGGAAGGTGTAGTCGGGGCTGCGCGTCAGCGCGCGTGCCTTGTACACCGAGCGCCAGGGCGCGACGTGATCAGTCTCGGTACCGACGACGAACATCGGCACCTTGACGTCCTTAAGATCCAGCCGCTGGCCGGCGACGCTGAACTCACCGCTCGCCAGCTCGTTCTTCAGGTACAGCCGCGTGAGGTATTCACTGTGCATTCGGCACGGCATGCGGGTGCCGTCCGCGTTCCACGCCATGAGATCGTTAAGCTTCGGCCGCTCGCCGCGCACATACTGCTGAACCGCCGGCGCCCACAGCAGGTCACGCGAGCGCAGTAAGGCGAAGGCCCCGCCCATGCGCTCGCTCTCGAGCACGCCGGTTTTCTGCATCATGGTTTCGAGCATGCCGAGCTGGCTCGGGGTGATGAACACCGAGAGCTCGCCGGGCTCGCTGAAGTCGGTCTGGGCGGCGAACAGGCTCACCGACGCCAGCAGCTGCTGGCGCGCTTTGGCGAGCTGGGCGGCGACGATGGCGAGGAGGGTGCCGCCGATGCAATAGCCGACCGCGTGCACCTTGCGTCTTGGGATCCGCCGGCGAACTTCGGCGAGGGCATCCAGGAAGCCGAGCTTCACATAGTCGTCCATCCCCAGCGCGCGATCGGCCGCGTCCGGGTTCTTCCAGGAAATCATGAAGACGGTGTGACCCTTCTCCACGAGGTAATTCACCAGTGAGTTGCGCGGCGAGAGATCCAGGATGTAGTACTTCATGATCCAGGCCGGCGTGATCAGGATCGGCTCGGCGTAGACGCTCTTCGTCTTCGGTGAGTACTGCAGCAGTTCGATGAGGCGGTTGCGGAATACGACCTTGCCGGGCGTGACCGCCACCTGCTTACCGACCTCAAATCCCTCGGTGCCCGGGGCGTGGCCGCCACCCTTCACGGTGCGCTGCGCGTCTTCGAGCCAGTACTTGAGGCCGCGAATGAGATTCTGTCCCGACTCCGCGGCGGTGCGCTTCAGGAGCTCGGGATTGGTATGCAGGAAATTCGCCGGCGAGGCTGCATCAAGCAGCAGTCGGCCGGCGAAGTTCACGCGTCCCTGGCCGGAATCCGCGTTGGCCGGCGCCTGCAGCGCCTGTTGCCACCACGAAGCCCAGTTGGAGTACGTGCGGGCAACGGCATTGAAGGGCCACGCGTTCCAGGCATCGTCCCCGAAACCCAGATTGTCTCGCTCAGGTGAGAGCGGCGCGCCTGCGGATGCGCGGGCTGCGAACTGCCAGCTGTCGAGCGCTTTTTCGTAGGCGCTTTGGGCGAGCGCCGCCTGTCGCGGCGGCTGCGAAGCGACGCCGAGATACCACTGCCACCAGGCTTTGAGGTAATCGTCCGGGGCAAGCCCGCCGGTCAGGGCGGCGAGGTGAGCACGCAGCTGGCGCTGAATGTCGGCCTTGGCGGAGGGCTGGGAGGGATCAGTGTTCGAAGCCGGAGCACGCTGAGGTGCGGCGGGTTTTTTCCTGGCGTGAACGCTCAAAGCGGGTCCCCCTAAAGAGTCCGCACCCCGGGGGCGTCAGCCCCCGGGGTGCGGTATCCCGCCAAGATATCAGGCCGCCTTCCTTGCGGGCACTGCCTTAGCAGCGATCTGCGAGCCGAGCTGGCCAACCTGCGCCTGGATCTCGGACGTCACCGTCGCGAATTCCTGCGCGCGGGCGCGCAGCTTGTCGACGAACTGGCTGTTGAGGTCGCCCTGCTTGCTGAACAGCTCCGTCGGGCTGGTCGCGCTCAGGGTCGCGTTCACACGAGCAAGTCCGGTCTCCAGCATGTCGCCGGCAACGGCGTACTGCAGGCGGGCCAGGCGCTCGAGGCTCTTGAAGCCTTCCTGCTGGGCCTTGAGAACCGGCGCGAAAGCGTCACGGGTAGCGGTGAGCAGGCTCGAGGGGTCGAAAGTGCGGTCGTTCATGATGATGTTCTCCAGTGCGTGTGGGGTGTGCAGTCTGTGGAGAGCATTATACATAGGTTTGTATGCACTGCAAGAAGAACAAAATGACTGGCGGGCAGCTGTTTATTGTCACATAACTATTTGATAATACTAGTATTAATACAAATAAATGACTGACTTAAGAGCTCATGTCGGCGCAATACTTGTGCGTCGCACACACCTGCCATCACCCTTCGGTAGGGCGCCCTCGAGCGGCGCCTACATGCGCAGCCCGGCATCAACCTCGACGCAGCGTCCGGTGAAGAAGTCGTTCTCGAAGATGAAGCCGACCGCATGCGCGATCTCATGCGGCTCGCCAAGCCGGCCGAGCGGAACGGGCGCGGTCATCCTGGCGAGCGCCTCAGGGTTCATGCCCGCGACCATCGGCGTGCGCACAAAGCCCGGCGCCACCGCGCCGACGCGGATGCCGTAGCGTGCGAGTTCCTTCGCCCACACCACCGTCATGGCGGCGACGCCCGCCTTGGCGGCGCTGTAGTTGGTCTGGCCGGGATTGCCGGCGCGCGAGATGCTCGAGACATTGACGATGACGCCGCCGCCGGTGAGCGCGATCATGCGCTGCGCGGCTTCGCGCGCGCACAGGAACACGCCGGTGAGATTGACGTCGATCACCGCCTGCCACTGGGCGAGCGTCATCTTGCCGACCACCTGGCCGTCCTTGACCTTGATCAGCATAGCGTCGCGCACGATGCCGGCGTTGTTGATCAGACCGTCGAGGCGTCCGAAGTCAGACGTGACCCGGTCGAGTGCGCCCACCACGCTGTCCTCGTTGGCCGCGTCGGCGACGTAGGTGCGCGCCACGATCTTCTCCGCGCTGCATATCACGCGGGTTTCATCCACGTCGTTGGAGTTGGTATCCAGCAGGGCCAGGTTGGCGCCCTTCCTGGCGAAATGCACCGCGAGGGAGCGGCCGATGCCGCGACCGGCTCCGGTCACAAGAATGGTTTTGCCACGAACGTCCACGTCCTGATGACTCCTGTTAGGGAAGGGATGATGCGAGGGCGGTAGAAGAAAGCGTTGCGGGCGTTGGCTGGGCGCTAAAGCCGGTTCAGCCGCGGCGCTTGCCGGGCTCCGCAGCGTGTTCTTTCTCGGCCGCGGGCGTGCCCGCCTGCGAGCCGAAGGCGGACAGCATGGATGCCTGCATCTTCGACCACATTTCCATGTTCTGGCGCGCCATTTCAGCCAGCGGCGCCATGGGTGTTTCGAGCGCCTTGGCCATCTCGGTCTGCATGACGCGCTGTTGCTGCGCGAGGCCGCCGATGCTGCGCTCAAGGTACGACGTCAGCAGCTGCTGGATGGGGTTGCCGTAGAAGCGGATGATCGCTTCAAGCAACGGGGTGCTGAGCACGGGAGTGCCGAACTGTTCCTGAGCAGCGATGATCTGCAGCAGCATGCTGCGCGTGAGGTCATCGCCGCTCTTGTCATCCACGACCTTGATGCGCTCACCGCCGGCGATGAGTTTGCGCAGGTCATCCAGGGTCACGTGGCGGCTGTCATGCGCGTCGTACAGACGCCGGTTGGCGTATTTGCGTATGAGGCGTTCTTCGGCCATGGTGATTGCGGGGCACGGTGTTGCTGGCGAAGCGCATCATAGTCTTAGTGTATGCAGCGCACAACAGTCATAGGAGCAACCCAGGACCGCGCTCAATTAGTTGTTTCAGAGGGATTTTTCAGTGATTTGAGGGCTTGTTACTTGACTGTGAGTCGCAGCTGTTTGCGCCATTTTCCGCAGTGCATCCAATATGGAAAAGCCGTTTATGAGCAGTGAATTCAAACCAGAGGCGGCCTTTGCGAGTGCCGCCGAGCGCTTCTTCGAGATGATGAAATCCTTCAGCCCCCAGCCCGGGGCGGCGCCGGGCGCAGCGCCGGATCCGGCCACACTCGCCGGCTCGCTCGCCGGCCAGTTCGAGCAATGGCTGCGCGCAACGCAATCCGCCGCTCCCTGGTTCCAGGCGGCCGCTGGCGGCGCCGGTAACCCTGCCGGGATCGCCGCGGCGTTCAATCCGGGCGCCTTTACCCAGGGCTCGTTAAACCCGGGCGGCGGATCGTGGCCCTTCGGTCCGGTGCCGCTCGGCATGGGCGCCGTCGCGCCGGCTGAAGGACAGCGCTCCTTCGAGCTTCTCAGCCAGCTTGCGCAACTGCAGGCGCAGCTCGCCGGGCACTGGCATGAGATTGCCACCAGCGCCGCGACCCGGTTCGCGGCGAAACTCGGGAGCCTCGCCAGCGGCCCGCCAACGCTCGATGGCGCGATGAAGGCCTACGAGTTGTGGGTGGACTGCGCGGAACACGCCTACGGCGCGGCGGTGCGCAAGGACGAGTTCGCCCGGCTGCAATCACAGCTCGCCAACGTGAGCGCGGCGCTCCTGGTCGAACAGCGCAAGCACGCTGAAACGCTGGCCCGCGCCTTCGGGCTGCCCACACGCAACGAGGTGGACGCGCTCTACGGGCAGGTCAAGGAGCTGCGGCGCGCGCTTGCGGCCCTGGCGCAGGGGCGTCCCAGGGAGCCGGTCCACAAGGAGCAAGCGCGCGCGCGCGCGAAACCCCGGAGCGCGAAGCGCGCGTCTGCGGGACGCAAGAAATCAGGCCGGGGCGCGCGCGCCGGAGGACGCCGGGCTTGAGGCAATCCGCCGCTGACCCTTTAGGGTTTACCGATCTGAATGCGCGCGTCGCCGAGACGCTCGAGAGGCTGCGGCAGGCGGCCTCGGTGGAGGTTGGCTGTTCGGCCAAGCGCGCCGTGTGGAGCCGCGGCAAGACCACGCTCTACCGCTATGCGCCGCTCGCGCCTTCCGGGGCGACGGTCCGCACCGCGCAACCTGCGCGGCCGATCCTGATCTGCTTTGCGTTCGTGAATCGTCCTTACATTCTGGATCTGCAACCGGATCGCTCGCTGGTGCGGCGGCTGCTGGAGGCCGGGCACACCGTCTACCTCATCGACTGGGGGGACGCGGACGACGCCGACCGCTGCGTCGATCTTGAGGATTATCTGGAGTGGCACCTCGCCGGGTGCGTCGCGCACGTACTGCAGAGCCATGGCCTCGAGGCACTGGATCTCCTCGGGGTATGCCAGGGCGGGGTACTGAGCCTGTGCTACACGGCACTACACCCCGAGCAGGTGGCGAACCTCGTCACCCTCACGACCCCGGTGGACTTTCACGCCGGGGATAACCTGCTGTCGAAGTGGGTTCGCGAGTTGGACGTGGACCTCATCCGCGCGACCGGCAACGTCCCGGGCGAGGTCCTGAACGCACTGTTCCTGTCTCTCAGCCCCGTGCGGCTGGCACAGCAGAAATACGTGCGTCTGCTCGCCAGCCACGCCGATCAGCGCGCGGTCGAGGACTTCGTGCGCATGGAGAAATGGATATTCGACAGTCCGCCGCAGGCGGCAGCCGCGCTGGCGCAGTTCGTACGCTGGTTCTACCAGGAGAACCGTCTGGTGCACGGCACACTTAAAATCGGCGGCCGGCCGGTGAACCTGCGCAACATCCGGCAGCCGGTGCTGAATCTCTACGCCACCCAGGACCACATCGTACCCGCGGCGGCCGCGGCCGCTATGGAGCACTGCATCGGCAGTGATGACTACCAGAGCTGCGCGATCGACACCGGCCACATCGGCATGTACGTGAGCCGTGCCGCGCGCGAAGAGATCCCGGCGCGAATCACCACCTGGCTGCAGGCGCGCCGCTAGAGCGCATCAGCTGTGCGCGCCCTTCGCCGCACCCCCACCCGCGTCGCGCCATTTCAGGATCTTAAGGATCCGGCCGAAACCGTGCTGGCGCGCGATCGTTTCAATTTCAAGGCGCAGCGCGCTCGCCGCTGCGCTGTCCGCGCCCCGCGCGTGCAGCAGTTCCCAGGCGGCGAGCTTCGCCTCCAGCGACCACCCCACCCAGTGACGCCGTTCGGCATCGGCTGCGAGGGCCAGCAGCTTCTCCACCGCAGCGCCGTCGTTGCGCGTTTCGCCCGCAAGCCGCGCGAGCGCGATGTCGACTTCGAACACCTCCTGCTTCGAGGTGATGGCCTGCCGGAGCTTGGCGGCACGAGCAGCCGCCTGGTCGCGGTCAGCGTTGTCGCCGAGCGCCTGCGCACACAGTGCGAGCACCGCCTGGGCATCCGCCTCGCCAGTCTGCTCCTCAGCTGCAGCGAAGCCGCGGGCAGCTGCCCGTAGCCGCTCGCGGGCCGCGCTGCAGCGGCCGTCATCCATATCAAGTTGTGCGAGCGTCAGCAGCGCGTTGTCGCGGTTTGTCGTGTCAGCCACGCCGCCGACCCGTCGTAGCACCTCCTCAAGCGCCCCCCGCGCCGCGTCGTCCTTGCCCCGGTCAACATCCACCAGCGCACAGGTGAAGCCGCTGAACACGGCAAACTGCGGATCGCTGAGGGTCGCGGCCTCGGCGTTGGCGCGCGCACAATCGGCGCTCGCCTCATCGAGATTGCCGCGCATTCTCTCGACATCGGCGTAGCTGGCGAGAGACCAGACGTGTCCACCGCGATCGCCGCTGCGCTCGTTGAGCGCGATCACCTCGCGGTATTGGCTCAGCACCTCATCGCTCGCAGCATCGTCGGAGGCGATGGTCGCGAGCGCCCGCAGCGTCCATGTCTGCAGGCGCAGGTCCCCGGTCTCGCGGGCGAGTCCGAGCGCGTGTCGCGCCGCGGCCTGCGTCCCGTCCCGGTCACCGGCCACCCACAACATATTGCACAGATCACGGTAGACGGCCGCGATTCCCGCAACGTCGCCGATGCTCTGATACAGCGCCATGGCGCGCTGATACTCCTCGCGTGCGTCCTGGCGGTGTTGCACGTCGCTCAGCACCTGGGCGAGCAGGCGACGCGCATTCGCCTCGCCGCGTGGATTGCCGATCGCGCGATAGCCGGCGATTGCCAGGGTCACACTCGTGCGGGTGTCCGCGCTTTGACCCAGATGGTAGCGTGCGCCCGCAAGCTGCAGCTGCGCATCCGCGATGAGACCCGGGGTGTCACGTTGCTGCGCCTGGCGAAGCGCGGTTGCCGCGTGTTCGGCTTCCCCCTTGGCATCGTCAAGGGCGCTGGCGATGCGCGCGGCGGCCAGTTCCACGCGCGGATCGCCCGCAGCGTTGGGCAGGCGCCGCAGGTCACCCAGTGTGTTTTGCGCCTGGGCTGTCGCGCCCGCCGCGATCTGTGCGTCGATCCACTGCAGGCGATATTCGAGGTTCGCCGGTTTCAGTTTCGCCAGCGCCTGCCAGGCAGTGGCTGCTTTGCTCCACTGCGAGCGCGCCGACTCGACCATGGCCTCAGCCTGCAGGCGTTGCTCTTCCGGGAGGCTGGCCGCGTTGCGGGCTGCCTGTTCGGCCGCCGCCAAGGCCTTGTCGCGATAGCCCAGCGCCGACCACGCCTGCGCCAGATACGTGTAGGCGGGGGCGTAGCCAGGGGCCTCGGCGACCGCTTCGAGGAGTTCATCACGCGCCCGTGCGGCGTCGTAGCTGCGCAGGGCATCAAGCGCAAAACCAATGCGGCGGGCGACATCGATACTGGGCGGGTGTTCGTTGGCCACGAGACTGAGCGTCGCCGCGCTCGGAGACCTGGCCCCAAGCTTGCCCCGCAGTGTCGCGCCCGTGTGGGTCACGAGCGCGATCAGGCCAGACACGCCCGACTGGTTCGAGACCGAGGCCACGAGGGAGCCATTGCGCGCGTCCTGCAGCGCGATGTCGACCCGTAACGGCGCGTTGTCAGAGGAGCCCGTGACCAGGTAGCTGCCGCTGATCACGTAGTCAGCGTCCAGTCGCTCGCGCAGGCTCGCCAGAGTCTGCGGCGCGTAACCTCCCGCCGCCGGCGGGGCGAGGTCCGTGCTGGCATCCCGCACCAGTTCGTCCGGCACCACCTGCAGGTCGTCAGCGACGTTCAGCTCCGCACCGAGCATCTCGGTTAGTGCCGGAGCAAGCCACGCGTCCTTGGCGTTGTGCGACAGGTTGGCGAATCCGACGAGAGCCACGGCACGGCCGTGACGGCTGGCGAGCGGCGATGTGGCGGGCCGGCTGGTCAGTCGCCAGGCGAGTGCGGCCGCGAGCAACGCCGCCGCAAACACGGCGGCCAGAAGCCACACACGGCGGCGGAGCCGGTCGGGTCCTGGTGGCGCCAGTGCTGGCGAGCTGGCCGCGTCATCCGGGCCGCCGCTCGGGATCGCGGCAGGGGCGGGCGCGACAGTTATCTGACTTGAATCGCTGCGCGGCGCCCGTAGCGTCGGCCCGACGCCGGTCGTCACCTGCGCAATGAAGCGATAGCCGAGCTTGGGTACGGTCTCGATGAATCGCGGCTCTTGCTCGGCGTCGCCCAGCGCGCGCCGGATGACCCAGATGTGCTTGGTCAGGTTCGACTCATCCACGTAGCCACGCGGCCATACGAGCTTCATCAGCTCGTCCTTGCTGACCAGGTGACCGGCCCGCTCCACCAACAGCACCAGGGTGTCGAACACCTTGGGGGTCAGCGCGATGGGCTTGCCGGCTTGTGACAGTCGCCGTTCGGCGGGCTCGAGCTCGAAGTCACTGAATCGATAGACGGGGTTTTCCAACGCCGACATGGACTTATCCGACTTCTGCGAGCGGCAGCAAGTTTGCCAGAAAAATGCCAGCGAAACGGCAAGGACAGAAAAGGCTGTTGCGCGCCAATGTGCCGGCCCATGAGCGGCGCACAGCAGGCGCGCCGCGATGCGGGTGAGGGGTGACGATGGTTGCGTTGCAGCGCATTTGGGTCAGGCGTCCAGGGCGGCTCTGCGCGCTGCTCGCCGCGATGCTGCCCTGGGCGCCAGTGACTGCGGCCACCGTGTCGCCAGCTCCAGTGGTGCACGAGATTGACTGGCGTACCAGTCCGCTCGATCTGAATCTGCGCGGCCTGAACGGGGAGCGCTTTCGCTTCAAGTGTCCTCCGGGGAAGGCGGCGCCGGGGCAGGTGATCGGCAGCGGCCCGTACACGGATGGCTCATCGATCTGTGCCGCTGCCATGCACGCGGGAGTCATCCGTGCCGCGAGTGGGGGTCTTGTGACCATCGAGGTGCGCCCGGGCGAGGTGCACTACGCCGCTTCCTGGAGTCACTACGTTCAGAGCGAAAGCTATGACGCGCTCGTGGAGCGGCAGTTTCGTGGTGGTTTCGCCGGAGCCTGCCGATTCTGTCGCCTTGTGTCCCAATCGAATCGTTATTAACATCAATGGGAGTTACATCATGAAAACGACCTTGTTCCTCTGCGCACTGCTGGCATTGCCCGCAGGTCCTGCGCTGGCCGCCGACAGCCCGTGGACGGGCACGTGGAAGCTCGACGCGGCCAAGAGCCACCTTCACCGGGCAGACCTTCACGTATTCGAAGGGCCCGGGCGAGCTGCTGCACTACGAGGACGGCAGCACGGCGAACTTCGACTTTGGAATCGATGGCAAGGAGTACAAGACCTGGTCCAACCGCACGATGACCTGGACTGCTGCCGGTACCAACGCCTGGGATACGGTAATCAAGGCTGAGGGCAAAGTGCGCTCCAAGGGACACTTCGAGCTGTCCGCGGATGGCAAGACCCTCACCATGGTGTTCACGGGCACGAGACCCGACGGCAGCGCGTTTCGCGAGGAGGACACCTTCACGCGCGTGACCGGAACGGACGGCCTCATCGGCACCTGGCGCGCCGCCAAGGTCGTCGGGCCCACAGGACCCCAGACGTTCGTGATATCCGCGCCGGCTTCCGGTGTGCTGCACGTGGAGGTTCCTGACATGAAGGCGAGCGTGGAGGAGCCAACCGACGGCACCGTCCATCCGCTGATCGGGGGAGTCGCCCGGGACGACCATTTCGACCAAGGCGCTCTCGCTGACCAAGTTCAAGTACGTCTTTAAGGTCGATGGCAAGACCGACAACATGGGGGAGTGGACCATCGCGGCTGATGGTGGCTCGTTCACGGACATGAACTGGATTCCGGGCCGGGAGAATGAAAAGACAACGGCTGTGTACGTGAAGCAGTAGTTCGGTGTTCACCGGCCGGGTCGGGTGCACGGCCCGGCCGGTGATGCCGTGTTACCCAACAGGAAGGAAGTGTGATGAGAACTCGTAATGCAGTGGCAGTCCTTGTGATGATCGCCGCAGTCGCCGCGTGTAAGACCATACCGACTCCGGATCCGGCCCGCGATGAAGCGGCGATTCGTGCGGCCGATGCACGCTGGCTAGCGGCGGCGCAGGCGCACGACCTGGAAGGGAGTCTTTCATACTGGTCGGACGACGCCATCCTCATGCCCTCGGGCGCTCCCGCGATGGCGGGCAAGGAGGCGATCCGCCGTTACGTCACCGGGGCATTCGCCATCCCGGATTTCTCGATCAGCTGGGCCACGGATCGCGTATGGGTAGCGAAGTCGGGCGACATAGCTTACGCGACTGGCACCGACCTCATCCGCATGACCGCACCTGACGGCAAGCCGCTCGTGGAACACGACAATGCGGTTACGGTCTGGAGAAAGGAACCTGACGGCTCCTGGAAATGTGTCGTCGACATTGCGAATTCGGCAGGCGGTTGAGCGGGAGGTGTCCATGCGTTTGATCAGCAGGCGAGATACCCTGAAGAGTGTGCCCGCGCTGGCCTGTGCGCTCGCGATTCCGAAGATCGGCGTCGCTCGGGCGGAGCAGGCTGCGGCCACGTTCGCCGCGTTTAACTACGCTGATCTGAAGGCGCGTTTCTCCGGCGAGCTGGTCGGCCGCGACAGCCCGGCGTATGAGACCGCGCGCCGCAGCGAGAATCTCGCTTTCGACCGGCACCCGCTGCTGGTGGCGAAGTGTGCCGATGCCGAGGACGCGGCTCGCGCCTTCGATTTCGCGCGCCGCCACGGACTGCCAATCGCGGTGCGCGGCGGCCAGCATTGTCAGGCCGGCCGTTCGAGCTGCGATGACGGCGTGGTGATCGATCTCGGCCGGCTGGATGAGGTGTCGGTCGACCCGGCCGCAGGGACCATCGCGTGTGGCGCGGGCGCGCGCGTCTGGCAGGCGAACGAGGCTGCGGCCCCCCACGGCCTGGCACTGCCGCTGGGCACGTGCGGCGACGTGGGCGTGTCAGGTTTGACGCTCGGAGGCGGGGTCGGCTACCTGATGGGGGTGGCGGGCGCGGCGTGCGACGCCCTGATCGGCGCCGACGTGATCCTCGCGGACGGGCGACGCCTGATGGTGACGGACAGGAGCGATGCGGATCTCATGTGGGCCCTGCGAGGTGCGGGGGCGAATTTCGGAATCGTCACGCGGCTGGTGTATCGCGCGGTGCGCCTGCGCAGCGTACTCGCCGGGACCCTCACCTTTCCCGCCGCTGCAGCACGGGACTTCCTGGGCCTGGCGAACAACCTGTCGGGGGTTCTGCCCGATGAGCTGAGCGTCTTTACGGGGATCGTGGTGCCTCCGCGCGGCGAGCCGCAGGTGAGAATGAAAGCGTGCTGGTCAGGCGAGGCAGGGCGCGGCCGGGACGTGATCCAGAACCTGGTGACGCGCGCCGTTGCTCCTAGCGCGCAAACCCTGCGCGAGACGACGCTGGCGGAATTTGTGGGCCGCGACAACCCTGGTGGCGGGATGAGCTGTGCGCGCTACGGGGTTGCCCGCCGGCCACTGCCGGACCGCGCATTGGATCTGCTGCTTGACGACCGTGCGCCCCCGCCCGCGGTGCGGCTGGTGTTTCTCGATCCGCTCCACGGCGCGGTGACGCGCGTGCCGTCGGATGGCACCGCCTTCCCCCGGGTGCGTACGGGCGCGGGCGCGGGGTTCATACTCCTGTGGAACGACAACCGACTGACGCCCGCGCTGAGATCTTGGGCCGACCGGACCTGGGGGCAACTCGAGCCCAGCATGAGTGACGCCTACGTCAACATGCTGGACGACGAGGGTGAGGCGCGCGTCCGCGAGGCCTACGGCGCGAACTATGCGCGTCTGCAGCGCCTGAAGAGACGTTACGACCCCGGCAACGTGTTTCGCTCGAACCAGAACATCCCGCCCGCCGCGCTGTGAGGCGGCCGCGGTTGCCGGCACGGCTACGTCATCCCACCGCTGACGGAAATCACCTGCGCGGTCACGTAGGAGGCATCCGGCGAGGTCAGGAAGGACACGACGCTCGCGACTTCCTCCGGCAGGCCATAGCGATTCATCGGCACCAGGCGCTCAATCGTCGCCGCGTCAAACAGGCCCTCGGTCATCGGGGTGCCGATGATGCCCGGAGCTACGGCGTTGACCGTTATGCCACGTGTCGCCAGTTCCAGCGCCAGCGCCTTGGTGGCGGAGTTCACTGCGCCCTTGGCGGCGGCGTAGTTCACCTGGCCCTTGTTGCCGATCAGCGCGGCGATCGAAGAGACGTTGACGATCCGTCCCCAGCGCGTGCGGATCATCGGCAGCAGCAGCGGTTGCGTTGCGTTGAAGAAGCCGTTGACCGATACATCAATTACGCGATGCCACTGGGCGGCGCTCATGCCGGGCAGGACCGCGTCGTCATGGATACCAGCGTTGTTCACGAGGATCTGGATGGGACCGGCCTCGAGCGCGCTCGTGAGCGCCGCGAGCGTAGCCGGCCCGTCGGTGATGTCGAAGTGGATCGCCTGCGCCTCGCCGCCGCTCGCGATGATCTCCTGCACCAGCGCCGCCGCGGCGGCGGTACCGCGATGCGCATGCACGTAGACGTGATGGCCGTCGCGTGCCAGGCGCCGGCACAGCGCGCTGCCGATGCCGCCGCTGCCGCCGGTGACGAGTGCCCGCCTCACCGTCTTGCTCATGGACGCACCTTAAGCCACCACGATGCTCGCGCGGCCGCTCAGTACCGTGTGCTGAGCGCTCGACACCGTGAACTCATACATGACGGTGCGGCCATCCCCCGTCACCCGTTCCGCCGCGGCGATGAGATCGGCCTCGAGGTCATCCAGTCGCGCCACGTTGAGCGCGACGTTGCGCACGCTCGCCAGATACCCGACCGCGGGCCCGGTGCTGCGTCGTACGCCGACAGACAGCGTGCTCGTGAGCGGTGCGCTCGCCGCCACCAGCGCGCCATGCACCGCCATCGCCTGGGCTGCGTATTCGATGCCGCACGCCGCCCCCAGCCGCCCGTGGGCGCGCAGCGGATTATCCGGGCTCTGGTGACTGAAGCTGCGGCAGCGGATGCGCGTCGCATCCCAGGACAGCACTTCATCGAGCAGGCACATGCGCCCCTTGTGCGGGATGTGCTGTTCAATCCACTGGTGATCTAGCGGCATGGCTCGATGCTGAGCGCAAGGTTCGTCGGCTCAAGATAGTCGATGACCACGTCTGCTGTCGTGCCCTGCGCCAGCCGTGCGAGCAGGGGCAGGCTGCGCGCGGCGGGAATCGCGCTGCGCAGCGCTTCGAGCGCCGGCAGCTCCATGCGCTCCCCGGGGGCGCAGCTTATGGCGACGCTCAGGCGCGCCAGCGTAGCCGCGACCAGCAGCGGCTGAGAGCACGAGCGCGACGCCGAAGGCATCCGGGATGGGCCGGTGGGCGAAGATCGGCTCCGGGATAGCTTGCGTCGTAGGCCACGAGCAGCACCGCGGTGCGCTCGACCTGCACCAGGAGCAGCGCCTCGATGAGTCCGGCGCCGAAGCTCCCATCGTAGGCGCACAGCGCAGTCGAGGCCGGCGTCGCACCGGTGGCGATGCCCCAGTAACCCGAGGCCGCGTTGTGAACCGAGTTGTGGAATCGGGTGGGCGACAAGGCCCGCTCGCTCCCGGCGAGTACCTGGCAGATCTCGTGGCAGTTTGCCCCGTCACCCCCCGAGGAAGTGAAGACGGCGGGCAGCACGGCCGGATCCGCCGCAGCGTTGGCCGTGGCCTCGAGGCCAACTGCGAGCGCCAGCCGTACGATGGTGCCGGTGCGCCGGCGCTCGGCACTCGGCAGGCGCTCAGGCTGGGGCACGACGCTTGCGGCTGCGACATAGGGCGTCTCGCCGCGCAGGATCCGGGCTCCCTGTTGCCAGTCGCTGATGCCGGGTCCGATGAGGCCGACACCGTCGATGCACGCCGACAGCCTCATGCGCCAACCCCGCGGCGAGCGAATATCAGGCTGCAGTTGGAGCCGCCGAAGCCGAAGGAGTTGCTCATGACATGCGTGAGGCGTTGGGGCCGGTTCTCACGCAGGTAATTCACCTTGAGCGCCGGATCCACGACGGTCGTGTTGACGCCCCCGGGCATGAAATCATGCCGCAGCGCGAGCGCGCAGATCACAGCCTCGAGCGCGCCGGCGGCGCCGAGGGTGTGCCCGGTTGCACCCTTGGTCGAGCTGCCGGGAACGCCGCTCCCCAGAGCCGCCGCGACCGCGTGCGCCTCCGACTCGTCGTTGCTCGGGGTGGCGGTGCCGTGAAAGTTGATGTAGTCGATGTCGGCCGGTGCGAGCGCCGCACTCCTGAGCGCCTCGAGCATGGCAGCGCGCGCACCGCGCCCCTGCGGGTGCGGGGCCGACATGTGATAGGCATCGCTCGACTCGCCCGTGCCTGCGAGCGTGATGCCCGCCGCGCTCGCGTCGGCGCGCTCGAGAAGCGCGAACGCCGCGGCCTCACCGATGGAGATGCCGTCGCGCGTCGCATCGAATGGCCGGCAGGGCAGGCGCGACACCAGTTGCAGGGAGTGAAAGCCGTAGAGCGTCGTGAGACACAGCGAGTCGACGCCGCCGACCACGGCCGCGTCGATGAGGTCCGCCTCGATGGCGCGGCGCGCGGAGGCGAACACCTTGGCGCTCGAGGAACAGGCCGAGGAGATCACCACCGCGGGACCCGTGAGCTCTAACGCCGCGCGTACGAAGGCGGCCAGGGAAAAGGTGTTGTGCGCACCGCGGTAGCGAAAGTCCGCGGGCAGGGCGCCGCTGGCGGCGTCGCGCCGGCGGTATGCCAGTTCAGTTTCCAGAATTCCGGAGGTACTGGTCCCCAGGAACACCCCGACGCGGGCGGTGCCCACGCGCGTGGCGGCGCGTTGCACGGCTGCCGCAAAGCCGTCCTGGGCTAAGGCGAGATGGGCGAGGCGGTTGTTGCGGCACTCGTAAGGCTGCAGGGCAGAGGGCAGCGAACGCTCGTCCACGCCCGGGACTTCACCGACGTGCGTGTCGAGGACGACCGTCTCGAACCTGCAGGGCGCGAGTCCGGAAGCGCGCGCACGCAGGGAAGCGAGCGTCGCATCAAGGCCGCACCCTAAGCAGCTGGTGGCGGTGAAGCTCGAGAGCGCGAGGGGCTGCATGCGTTGCCTCAGGCCGCGTGCGCCATGAGTACGACATTGCTGAACGCGGCGCCGCGGATCTCATCAACGACCCGCGCGCTGAAGCCGGCGTGCACCAACACCTGAAGCCACACACGCAGCGGGTGGCTGTTGAGGCGCATCAGCCGGCGACGCCGCGCCAGGACGACCACCGTATCGAGCACCTGGCTTACCGTGAAGCCGACGCCACCGGCCGCATCCCCAACGCGCAGCAAGAGGCGCCCGCCCGGGGCGAGCGCGGCGCGCGCCTTGGCGAGGACCCGCTGCTGCGATGCGCTGTCCAGGTAGTGCAGCACGTCCAGTAGGACGACGGCATCAGACTCGACGTAGTCTGCGTGACACACGTCCGCCTCAACAATCCTGAAGTGCGCGAAGCTAAGGCGCGCACCGGCCGCACGCGCGCGGGCCGCTTCGCGCGGATTGATTTCCACACCGGTGTAACGCGTAAGCAGCGGTGGCGCGGGCCACTCGCGCGGCCAGGTTCCCGGCACCACGCCTGCGTGCAGTGCGCGTGCGGCGAGCAGCCACGCCGCGAGCAATCCCTGGCCGCAGCCCAGATCCAGGATGCGCGGGCAGCCCTGCAGAAGACCGCGCGCGAGGATCGCGGTGAACACCGGGTCCCCGGCGAGCTTGCCGCGGGCGAAGTGCCAGCCGAAGCGTCCGCTGTCGCGGTAGCAGAGGCTCGCGGCCTCGATGAGGGGTGCGCAGGTCGTTGAGGTCATGGCGGCGGCGGGAGCGCTGCGCGCAGGGTGACGCAATTCAGGCCCGCGGCGGACACGGCCGCAAGGAGCCGCGGCAGGACCGTCAGGATGACCGGCGACCCCGCTGCAGTTCGCGCCGCGTGACCGTCGTGCAGGAGCAGGATGTCACCGCTTGCCAGGTTTTTCGTGAGTCGGCCGAGGACCTGACCGGCGTTGCCGTTGCGCGTATCGAAGCCACGCCGGGTCCAGCTGGCAAGCTGCAACTGTGCTCGTTCGAGCAGCGCGGCGAGGAAGGGATTGCGCAGCCCCGCGGGTGCGCGGAAGAAGCGCGCGGTCGCGCCGGTCGTATCGCCGATCGCCTGCTGCGCACGCGTAATTTCCGCCGCCATGGCGGACTGGACCCAGGAGCGCGAAGCGATGCAGATGGCGCTGCGAATGGTTTTCCACCGCGTGTCCGCGGCGCACGATCTCGCGCGCCAGTGCCGGGTGTTGCAGGACGCGCTCGCCGATGCAGAAGAACGTCGCGCGCGCGCCGTGGGCCTCGAGCAGGTCGAGGACGCGCGGGGTAACTTCAGCATCCGGACCATCGTCAATGGTGATGGCGACCGCGTCGCGCGCCGCGCAGGCACTGGGCAGTCGCGTCCAGTTTGGTCCCAGGAGCGAACTGCGCGGCCACAGGCCCGCGCCGGTGAGGACGAGATGGTCGGCGACGACGGCGCTAAGCACCCACGGCCACGCCTGTGGCCGGACGATCACGGCCGCGGCCGCCCCGATGTGCAACACCACCGAGGCGCGGATGGCGGGCGAGGGCCGATAGCCGGGATGCGGGGCCGGGTCAGGCATGGGTGAGCTGCGGCAGGAAGCGACGGTCGAGAAAACTCTCCCACAGCCGCCGCCAGGTCGGCCAGTCATGCGCCCCGGATAGCCACTCCACATCCCCCGCCGGCAGCGCCGCGGCGAGCAGCGCGTGCCGATCAGCGAAGCGGTCCTCGCGCGCGAGCCCGAGGTAGATCGGCATCGCCTTAGGATCGCGCGTCTTGATGAAGCGCCAGACCTGGCGCTCGTCGTCATCGTCGGCGGTTTCTCCCGGCTCCCAGGCGTGCGCGCCGCGCGCGCGCGCGATCTCGCCCGTCATGATGTGACTGCCGAGATAGGGTGCAAACAGGCACAGGCCGGCGAGCTCCTGCGGGTACTGCGCGGCGCACCGCAGCGCCATGAAACCGCCCAGCGAAATCCCGCCGAGCCACAGCGCAACCCCGAGCGCGCGTGCCGGCAGGATCAGCTCCCGATGCAGCTCATTCACCAGCGAGTGGTCTGTCAGGTGCGCCGGCGCTGGTTGCGCGAAGAGAAGATCGAGGTCAATGCCGCGTCCGCGCACCGCCGCGGCGAAACCTTCGCGCACGAAATCCTCAGGCGCGGTGTAAGCGGCAGGCAGCAGCAGCATGCGGACCGGCGCGAGGCGGCCGCTGCGTGCCGGCTCGAAGATGGTGTGCATCAGGGGCTCGCGGGCGGCGCCGGCGGCGCGTGCGCAATGGGTGCAGCAGGGGATTCTGGCGTGAAGGCGAGCAAGGCGGAAAACAACAAGGCGAGGAGCGCGCCCGGCGCGACCGTCGAGCCCAGGTCCGCGAGCACCGGGACCTTCGAGGAGGCGAGCACACCGAAGGCCGTCACCGTGGCGAGATTGGCGACCAGGAGCGAGGCCAGTGTCAGTGGCAGGGAAGCGTGCTGCGGCTGCTCGCGGTTGCGGTCAAAGAACAGCGCGTAGTTGGAGCCAATGGCGACGATCAGGAGCATCCCCACCACGTGCAGGATGGTGAGCTGATGCCCCAGCGCCACCAGCATTGCGCCGACCGCGATGACGGCGAGCGCCAGCGGTGCGATCACCCGCAGGACGCGCGCCGGTGAGCGCAGCGCGATCGCAAGCAGCAGCACGATGGCGGCGAATCCGATCAGGGCCAGGCGCTGCGCTTCGGCAAGGTAACCCGAATACAGGCGGTCGGCCTCGCCGACGAGGTCAATCAGATGCACGTTGACCGGGGGCAGTTGCTTCAGCGCCGCCCGCACGCGGGCCGCGTCGGCGTCGGCGATATCCTGCCCGCGCGCCGAGCGCAGCGGCAGGAGCGCCGCCCACCCCAGCCTGCTTTTCATGAGCAGGGAGTCCACGGGCGTTTCGAGCGAAGTGCCGGCCAGGCTTGCCGGTGTGAGGAGCGGCTCGGCGCGCGCCTCCTCGACGTCGTGCGCAAAGGGCTTGAGCGCCGTGCTGCGCGCGGGCAGACCGACGAGGGCCGCCTTGAGGCGCGCGCTGAGTTCGCCCGGCGGGGGCAGGCTCGCGCTGGCGCGCGCGCTGCGACGCGAGGCTCGGCAGGTAGCGCGTCGGGGAGTCAAAGCCTGCGATCACCCCCGAAGCTGTGAGCCGCGCGAGCGTCGCGCTCACCTTCTCGGACGCTTCGAGTACCAGCTCCCGATCCGCCCCCGACACCACGACCATGTAGCGCGCGTCCGGCGCGCCGGCGTCGGCCCGCAGCCGCGCATCGAACGCCTGGGCGCCGGCTGAAATCGGGCTCAGGGCCGACAACTCGTGGTTCCACAGCGAATCACGGTGGCCGTAGAGATACACGGCCGCAAGCACCGGCAGCATCAGGATGTAGAAGCGCGCCGCGGCGAGTTTTCCGAGGAGGCCGGCCACGCGCTTACCCACCTGGGTCAGGTCCGCGATGGCGAAGTCCCCGTGGCAGCCATGCCGGCAGCACGAAACGCGTGACGAGCGCCGCCGCTTCCAGGCCGGCGATGGAATACAACCCGAGCTGCGCCAGGCCCGGGAACGAGGAGGGCAACAGCGCGGCAAAACCGCAGATTGAAGTGAGCACGCCGAGGCGGATCGTCGGCCAGACCCACAGCTGCCACAGGACGGTGCGCTG
This sequence comes from uncultured Gammaproteobacteria bacterium, assembly GCA_963793895.1. Lineage (GTDB taxonomy): Bacteria > Pseudomonadota > Gammaproteobacteria > Steroidobacterales > Steroidobacteraceae > 13-2-20CM-66-19. The sequence goes on along the minus strand of CAWCBV010000002.1, from coordinate 618,777 downwards.
GATGAACAGATAGATCGAGTAGTCCACCGCTTCGCCGATCAGCGTGACACCGAAGCCGAGCGTAATGCCGTGCACGGTGCCGTAGCCGAGGGAAACCGCGGCGACGCCGGCGAGGGCGCCCGAGGCGACCGGCAGCATTCCCAGGAGCAACGCGGCCAGCGAGCGGTAGGCGGCGAGCAGCAGTACCGCGATGAGCCCGGCGCCGAGAGTCGAGAGCCGCACCACTTCGCTCTTGATCGCGGCGCGCGAGGCCACCGCGAACACGGGCGGCCCGCTCATGCGCATGCGTACGCCGCGGCGGTCGGCCGCGGCCAGGGCGCCCTCCGCCTCGTCAAACGCGCGCCGTAACGCCCCGCACGCCTCTTCCTGGCCGTCGGTATCGGAGCCGGCGGCGCGCGTCTGCACCACGAGGAGCGCGCGGCGCCCATCCGGGGACGTCCACACCCCGTCGGTCGTGCGGGCTGCGCGATCCTGGGTCAGTGCGTCCAGAACCCCGAGCGTCTCGCCGGTCGGGTCTTGCGCGAACAGCGGCTTGAGCAGCATCCCTTCCGGAGAGGCCAGCGTGGCGACTGAATCCTCGATCGCCGCGTGCAGGCCGGTTACGCGAAAAACGCTGCGGCGTGACCGCAGCGCTCAGCAGGTAGCGGTTGCGGAACAGGAACTCGCGGTCGTGGTCGAGGCTGGCGGCGTCGCCGTTGCTGACGGCGGCGAAGTTGGGATCGGCGCGCAGGCGCCGGGCGAGGTCCGCCGAGAGCCGCGCACGCGTGTGCGGGGCGCCGCCCTCGATCGCCACCAGCAAGAGGCGCGCGGCGGGGCCGGAGCGCAGCTGTTCGACCAGCAGGCGCTGCGTGGCGCTCGGGCTGCGCGGCAGGAACGCCGACAGGTCGGTGGTGTAGGTGGCGCGCGCCGCCACGGCGGCGGCGGCCATGCCGAGCAGCGCCCAGATCAGCGTGCCGTAGGCGCCGGGTCTCATCATGGCGGAAGTTCCGGACCGATGCTGAGGATGGAATGATCGCCGTCGGTCTGGCGGACCTCGAACGTGTGCAGCGCCGCGCCCGCGCCGGTGATGTGGATTTCCGCGATGCTGTCACCGGGGGCGGGCGCCGTCGGTGCGAGCAGCAGATTCCAGTGCGCGAGCGTTCCGGAAAAGTCCAGGTGAAAGTAGCGCTCGAGCGCGCCGCGATCACCGGCGAGGGTCGCGCGGATACTCTCCACCCACGGGGCCACCTGCGGGTATTGCGCGAGCTCGATGGTGCGGGTGTGTTCCCGCGGCGAATGGTGAGGACCTTGCCGGCAAGCACCAGCGTCTCGGGCTTAGGTGTGATCGTGCGCTTCTCGAGCCGAGTCCGGGGCGTCGTACGAAGAGCTCGCCGGAGGAGAGCAGCGGCCGTTTCAGCACCGCGAGCACCTGCACCTCGGTAAAGCTCACGCGGCCGTGCTTGCGCGCCGCCAGCAGGCGCATCAGCTCATCGAGCGCCGGCTGCGCGACCTGCGGCGTCGGGGGGGGCCTCGGCGGCACCGGGCGCCACGCCGGCGCGCAGGCGTCCGCGGGCCCCAACGGCAGCGCAAGGCACATCGCCGCGCTGGTCAGTCTGAGCCTCACGGCGGGGACACTCCGTGCCAGAAATCGTAGAAGTTGAACCAGTTGTAGGGGTCGCTGCGGCAGTACGTTTCCAGCAGTGCCGCATAGCGCCCGATCGCTGCGCGCACCGCGCTTCGCGACCGCCAGGGGTGGGCTGCGAGAAGTCCGCAATCTGGTGAAACACGACGTGATAGTGGTTCGCGCCGCGGTACAGGCCGGTCATGAACATCACCCGCCGCCGCAGTGCCGCCGCTGCGCGCATCGGACCGGAGGGGAAGAGCGCCGGGGCGCCAAGAAAGTCCACCCACCTGCGCCGGCGCCTCACCGATGGTGCGATCCGCGAGCATGCCCACGAAGCCGCCCGCGTCGAGGGTGTCGCGGATCCGCAGCATCGCATCCAGATGCCCGAGCGGAATGATCTCCGGGGTGTTGGCAGGATCCGCATCCCGGAAGATCGCCGCGATCCGGCTCGCATGATGCTCGTACATCGCCATCGCCACGCGCAGACCTGGCCGCCGCCGGCCCGACGGCGCTCATCATCGCGAAGCTGCCCAGGTGGGCGCCCAGGAGTAACGCGCCGTCGCCACGGGCCGCGGCTGCGTACATCAGCTCTTCGCCCTCGGTCGTCAGCGCGAACAGATCCATGCGGCCATGCACCAGGTACAGCCGGTCGAGGAGTGGTCGCGCCGAAGGCGTACACCTGCCGGAAAAAATCTCCCCGGGTAGGGACGCGGCGCCAGTGCGCGGCGCAGGTATTCACGCGAGTGGCGCCGCGCGGTGGGCGCGAACAGGTAAAAATAGGCCGCGATGAGCCACAGCATCGCGAGTCCGGCTTTGCGTCCCAGCCGCAGCGCCAGGAACGTCATGATGCGGGCAAACGCGGCGCTGCCGCGCTCGGGTTCGTCAACCCATTGCGCGCCGCTGGCGCGCGCCCTGGCGGCGGTGTCGGCGCTCTTAGCGCTCATCGGGCGAGCCCGCTTGCCTTGGCGCCGCGGGAACCAACACGCCGTGGGCGACCAGCTGCCCGTCCCTTAAAACCGTGAACCGCAGCGAGCCGTCGGCGAGTGGCTCGTGCCCGAGTGTCAACTCTTCGCCCGGACGCACGGGGCTCAGGAATTTCGCCGTGCTGATGCGCCAGCGCGTCGCCGCAGCACCCACGTCCTGTTCCACCGCGCGCAGCGTCTCATCCAGCAGCACGACGCCCGGCACGATGGGTGTACCGGGAAAATGGCCGGCGAGTGCCGGGTGCTCCGCGCCAATGGTCAGGGTTGGCACGCGCCGCACGACTTATCCGGCGGCGGCCGTGTTGAGATTCGCCGCCGCCAGCGATCTGCAATGCTGCCTGCGGGAGCTTGCCGGTGCTGTTGCGCGGCAGGCGCGCGACCAGCAGCAGCGGCCTTGGCAGGAACGCCGGATCGATGCGCAGGCGCAGCTGCTGCGAGCAGTGCTTCCGGATCAACTCCGGGCGCCACGACGCAGGCCCCGACCCGCGCGATGGCCGCAGTGCGCGCTCCTCGTCGGTGTGAAAGAACGCGCCGTCGAGGACGCCCGGAATGCAGTTCAGCTGGTGATTGAGGTAGCCGAGGGAGCTGCGCTTGCCGGCGATGTTGACGAGGTCTGCGACCCGCCCGTGCAGGAGAAACGTGTCGCGCCCGGTCATTTCCAGCACGTCGCACATGCGCGTCGGCTGTTCGATGTGTCCCCCCTGCGCCCAGGTCTCGCCATCGCGCGCGCTGAGGGTGACGCCGGGCCACAGCTGCCACTCGGGGCTGTGCGTGGGTCGACGCAGCGCGATCTCGCCGGTCTCCGTTGAACCGTAGATCTCAAGCAGGCGGGTGCTGACACCGCGCCTCGACCTCGAGCGCGAGCTGCTGCGCGAGCGGCGCCGTGGAGCAGACGATGAGATCGATCTCGGGCAGTGCCACCCCGGAGCCGAGCAGCGCCCGCAGATGCACGGGGTTGAAACGAGCATGCGTGGCCGGGGCACCCGCCGCCAGGACTGCGGCGATATCCGCCGGATAGAACGGCCGCTCGGCACAAAACGCATTACCGTTGAGCGAGCGCCAGCAGCAGGCTCGATTCAAATCCGTACATGTGCTGGGGGGGCACGGTCGCGATGATGGCGCAGGCTTGCGCCCCCAGACCGAGGCGCAGGGCTTCCTCGTGCACGCAGGCGGCGAGCCTGCCGTAGGTTTTGGGGTGCGGCACCGGCGTGCCGGTCGAGCCGGAAGTGAAGACGTATGCGACCAGGCGCGCGCTGTCGATCGCGGGCACCGCGCCTGCCGGCGCCGCCGGCGCCCCTGCCGCAGCGGGCGCTGAGGGTTGCGGCGGGTAACGCACCAGCGGCAGCTCGATATCGCAGTCGGCTTCATCCGTAAGGCACACGGCGTCGGCGGCGAAGCGTCGCAGCTGCCGCATGACCTCGGGAGTATGCGTCGAGGGCAGCAGGCTCACTTTGCCCGTCGCAGGCAGGCGGCCAGGCCTACGGCGAAGTGGTAGCGGTCCGCACAGGCATTGAGGACGTGAGCGCCGGGGCCCAAGGCGCCTGCCACGCGCGCGACGTCGGCGAGGAACTGCCGGGCAAGGACCGGCTGCCCGCCGCGGTAGGCGATGACCGCGTCGGCCGATGAATGCGCGATCAGCGGTAAGGTGGCCAGGCGTTTGCTCCATTGGCCGAAATCGCACGAAGCGATTTCGGCGGACAGTAGTTTCGTTTCCGCCGGCCAAAGGCGTGACTTTGGCCGGCTGCGGCGGTGCCACAAGGGTGGTTCCGCAGCGTTAACACGCCCTAGCGGGTCCTGTGCGTGCCGATGTATTGGGCGAGGCGGCGCAGCGAGCCGAAGATCTCGCCGTTTTCCTCGCGTCGGCACGCAGTTGCACGCCGTAGCGTTTGGATACGACGAGCGCGATTTCCAGAATGTCTATCGAGTCCAGCCCCAGGCCCTCCCCGTACAGGGGCTTATCCGGGTCGATGTCGGCCGCCGGGCCCAGGTCGAGGGCCGCCACGTTCAGCCGGCGAGCTCGCGTATGAGAGCGGCGACGCCGGCGGAATCATCCGCGCCTGAGGAAGACACGTTTCGAGACATTGCGGTCAGGGGGTTGCCGGCTGCCGGCATTATACAGGGGCGGGTCCTTCGTCGAAGACGACCGGAACTGCAACGCTCAGTTACGCCGGCTCACATTATACAAGGGCGGCGCGCGCGCGGCGCCGCGCAACCAAGAGCGGCAGGCGCAGCGCAGGAAGCCGACGAACAGCCGCAGGTACATGGAGGTCAGCAGCACGTTGTCACGCCAGTAATGGAAGTGTGATACGCCCGCCCTCTGGCGCACTGAAGTAGCGGACAGGGGCCGGGAGGTTCACCGCCGGCATGCCGCGCCAGCTCAGGCGCACCACCGCCTCGGCGTCGAAGTCGAAGCGCCGCATCCAGCGGGTCGCTTCATCACGGCGAGGAGCGGGGCGATCGGGTAAACCCGGAAACCGAACAACGTGTCCTCGACGCCCGGCCACAGGGTCTCAAGGTTGGTCGCACCAGTTGGCGATGCGGCGGCCGCGCACGCGGATGCGCGGTGCGCTGGATCGAACACCGGCTCGCCGAGGATCATGGCCCCGGGAGCAGCGCGCGAGGCCGCTCATGAAGGCAGCGATGCGACTCGGCCGGATGCTGACCGTCGGAGTCCATGGTCAGCGCGTGGGTGAAGCCGGCCGCGCTGCGCCTCGCGCAATCCGTCGAGGAGCGCGGCACCCTTGCCGCCGTTGCTCCCGCGCACCAGCACCCGCAGGCCCGGGTCGTCGCGCGCGCGCTTTGCCTGAGCAGTTCGGCCGAGCCGTCAGTGCTGCCATCCACGATGACCCAGACCGGGGACCATTGGGCGCGGGCGTCGCGCACGGTATCGCGACAGCTTCCCGCCCGGGTTGTAGCTCGGAATCAGCACCAGGTGAGTGGCGGATGGGCGTCAATCGTCGCTCTCAACCAGGCGCGTGGACTGCGGATCATCCACGCGCACGCCGAAGCCCATCGCTCCAGTAATCTGTCGCGTCTTCACCAGCGGGCTGTCCGCAAAGCCGCGCCCCGGCGAGGGTGTCGTGGCGCACGTAGGCCCCGATCCAGAAGCCAGGATAGCGCCGCGTCAGAGCAAGCAGCGCCTGCGTGCCGGCGTAGCCGCCGCGAGCCGCATAAGCCGGGCGGCCGGGGAGGCGCGTACTGCGGCGCCACGCTATAGAAATAATCGTCGTAGCTGCGCAGCGCGAACAGCGGGCCGGCGAGAAGTCCCGAGTTTCCAGCCGTCCGGGGTGCTACTGCGCAATGTCCAGGCTGATGTTGCGGCGCTGCGAACCCGCCGATCGCGCGCGGCGAGGCCTCGATGGTGAACGCCGCGCGCACCGGCACCCGCACGTCGAGCTTCAGGCGCTCGAGTCCGCCGAGCGCCACAGGTGCAGCATCCAGCGCCGGCCCTATCTCCAGCGTCGGGCGCAGGTCCGGCATCCCGCGCGTGACGAATCATTGCGCACCGGGGTCGTGCCGTTGACGCTGAAACTGAGCTCGACGCGCTCCTGGTTGAACAGCCTGCCGCGCAGCCCGCTCTCGGTCGGAGCGCAGGATCTTGCCGCGGTACACGAAGTAGGGCAGCGGCATCGGCGTAGGCGTGCGTGGTATCGGAGCCGCGGTAGTCGTTGAACGCCAGCACGCCGGCGCCCAGGCCGAATTCCCACAGCGGTTTCAGGTCCGCCGGCGGTAGCCGCGATCATCGAGCGCGCGCCGCGACCCAGGCCGCGAGGGCGATCCCCGCAAGTCCGATGCGACGCTTCACTCGGCTTTATGCGGGCGGATCGCGACCGCCTCGATCTCAACCAGCAGGTCCTGGCGGCAGATGTCCGCCTGCAGATAGATAAAGCTGCGCGCCGGCGCGCGAGGGCAGGGGCGAGCTCGGCGCGGATGATGGGCAGGTCCGCGGGGCGAGCGCACATACACCTTGCAGGCGAGCGCGCCCAGCGAAATGCCGCGCCGCGCGCGCTACGGGTTTGCCTCCTCAGCAGGGCTTCGATGTTGGCAGCGTCTCGCGTGTCTGGGCGGCGATGTCGCCGACGTGGATCGAGCGATGGCCGACGATGCTCGCGGTCCCGGAGATGAACAGCGTCGAGACCCCGCGCTGGCGCAGCAGCGCCGCGCGCGAGAACACCGGCTGTGGCTGCCGTACTGGCGCGGGTAGTGATAGGCGGAGACCTGGCGCGGATTCTCGATGAAGGCCGGCGCGGTGCGCGCGGCCAGGAAGTACACCACCAGCGGGCTGCCGCTGGCCGCGCCGAGCGCCGAGGCGGCGGGCACATTGCCGGTGAGGGCGCGCCCGCTCGCGCTGCAGCGCCCGCTGGCGCGCGCGTGTTGAATTGCACGGTAGCGCTCGGTGCCGTCGGTCTCGCGGTTGATGTCCGGCAGGTAGTTCCATACCCGCAGCAGGTGCGGATAGGGCTAGCGCATCCAGCGTGGCGCAGATCTCATCGTAGGCCTGCGCGTGGCCGCGTGCAGCGTCGAGGCGGCGGGCGCGGGCATGCCGCCCGCGGCCTCCGGCTCCACGAGCGCGATGCAGCCGAACAGCAGATGCTGATCGCTGCGGCGGAAGCGTACGCGGCCGTGGTGGCCCGATTCGACGAGCTTCCCCGAGCGCCACACCTCGTAGACGTCCGCGTTGCCGAGCAGCACCGGCGTGTTGACCTGGCGACCGGGATCTCGCCGGCGGCAGATCCGTGCGCCGGCGGCGCCGTTGAAGGTGGCGACGCCGAGCACGTCGGCCAGTCGCGCCGCCGGAATTCCGCCGGTGACAGATAGTCGAGGCGCAGCCCGGCCGGCGCGTGCATCGGCGCACGAGCCAAGTCAGCTCTTCGGCGCCGGTTTTCGTCGCTCTTCCCCGTCACGGCTTCCTTGGCCTTGCTGGCACCCTCTTTGGCCTTCTCGCCGACGGCCTTGGCGCCATGGGCGACCGCGTGCCGACCTTCTTGGAGTCTTCGCGCGACTGGTGCCCGCCTTGCGGGTTTGGTCCCGTCAGCGACTGCGTGGCCGGCCTTGCGTGACGTGTCGGCGACGCATGCCCGACCGTCTTGGCGCTATCGTGCTTGACCGCGTGTCCGGCTGTTTTCGCGTCCTCCTTGATGGTCGTCCTTGTGCCCGGGCTCTGGGCCTGCGCTGCGGCGTCGGCGATGCCCAGGACGATAGTGGCGGCATGGCCGCCCGGAGGAGTCGCGTGTTTTCATGGGCAGCATCGTACGACAGTCGCCGCGCGGTCGCTCGGTTGAAGCCGCTTGCGGTGCCAATCGTCACCGCATTAGGGCAAACTCCGGCGGATGCGCATCGATCGCCTGCCGATCTCGGTACTGCGGACCCGCTTCGTCCCGGGCGGCTGGGACGTGCTCGCGTTCGTCCTGGTGTTTGCCTTCTTCATCTACTGCCGCGCAGGCCGCGCACGGGCTGACCGGCTCGCTCGTCGGGCCTCGAGGCGACGCCGATCTCGCTCGCGCCCTCGGCGCTCTTCGGTTACGCCGCGCGCACGGCGCTGCGCATGCTGATCGCGATGGCTCGCCTCGCTGCTGTTTACGTTCACCTACGCGACGCTCGCCGCCAAGAGCCGCCGCGCGGAAGTGATCCTGGTGCCGCTGCTCGACTTCCTGCAGTCGGTGCCGATCCTCAGCTTCTCTCGATCACCATCCTGTTCTTCCTGCAGCTCACGCCCGGGCGCGTGGCGGGCGCGGAAATGGCCGCCATCTTCCTGATCTTCACCAGCCAGGCGTGGAACATGGCGTTCAGCTTCTACCACTCGCTGCGCAGCATCCCGGACGAGCTGGTCGAGGCGGCGCGCAATTTCCAGCTGGGGCCGTGGATGCGGTTCTGGCGGCTCGAGGTGCCGTTCGCCATGCCGGCGCTCATCTGGAACATGATGATGTCCATGTCCGGCGGCTGGTTTTTCGTCGTGGCCGTCGGAGGCCATCGAGCGTCGGCAACACCACGGTCACCCTGCCGGGCGTCGGCTCCTACATCGCGCTCGCCATCGAGCAGAAGAACCTCGCCGCCATCGGCTGGGCGATCGCCGCGATGTTCGTCGTCATCCTGCTGTTCGATCAGCTGCTGTTCCGCCCGCTGATCGCCGAGCGCCGACTGGTTCCGCCTCGAGCAGGAGGCGGGGTTCACCGCCAGCCGCTCCTGGGCGCTCACCATGATGCGCCGCTCGCGGTTTCTCGGGCCTCGTCGGCGCGCGCCTTCGCGGCCATGCTGCGTGCCGGCGTGAAATCACGGCCGGCGGCTGCGGCGGCGACGCCGCGTGACCCAGACCCGGGTGGCGTGGAATTCGCGCTGGGTCGACTACGCCTGGTACGCCGCGCTGGTGCTCATCGGCGTCGGGGCGCTGTGGAAGACCGCGCACTTCGTGCTGGGCGAGGTCAGCCTCGGGGAGATCGGCCACGTCATCGTGCTCGGGAGGCTCACGCTCGTGCGGGTGGCGGTGCTGATCGCGTTCGCGAGCGTGATCTGGGTGCCCATCGGTGTTTGGGTTGGGCTGCGGCCGCGCGCTGGCCAGCATCGTGCAGCCGATCGCGCAGTTTCTGGCGGCGTTCCCGGCGAACCTGCTGTTTCCCGATCGTCGTCTCGGGCATCGTGCTGTTCAAGCTCACCCCGGACATCTGGCTGAGCCCGCTCATGATCCTCGGCACGCAGTGGTACATCCTCTTCAACGTCATCGTCGGGCGCCTCGGCCATCGCACCGGATCTGCGCTATGCCGGGCGAGAATCTCGGCGTGCGCGGCTGGCTGTGGTGGCGGCGGGTGGCGCTGCCGGCGGTGTTTCCCTTCTATGTGACCGGCGCCATCACCGCCTCGGGCGGGGCTCGTGGAACGCGAGCATCGTGGCGGAGGTCGCCAGCTGGGGGAAGGAGAACGCTGACCGCGCACGGGCTCGGCGCCTACATCTCGAGCGCCACGAGTGCCGGGGATTTCCAGCGCACAGTGCTCGGCACGGTGGTCTTGAGCCTGTTCGTGGTCACCGTGAACCGCGTTGTTCTGGCGGCCGCTGTATGCGCGCGCCGAGCGCAAGTTCCGCATCAGCTAAGAGTTGACGGTTTAAGGAGACGCTAAGTGAATGTCACTGCTCCTGAGCTCAATCTGGCGCCGCTGCTCGACGTGCAGGGGGTCTGCAAGTCCTTCCGCAAGCCCGACGGCGATCAGCTCGTGGTGCTCGAGGAGGTCAACCTCACGCTGCGCCCCGGGGAGATCGTGGGCCTTCTCGGGCGCTCCGGCTCCGGCAAGTCGACGCTGCTGCGTTCGATCGCCGGGTCTCGACGGCCCGACCAGCGGCGCGGTGAATTACCTCGGCCAGCCGGTGGCGGGCCCGGCGCGCGGGATCGCCATGGTGTTCCAGAGCTTCGCGCTGTTTCCGTGGCTCACGGTGCTCGAGAACGTGCAGCTTGGACTCGAAGCGCTCGGGGTTGCCGGAGCCGGAGATGCGCAAGCGCTCGCTGCAGGCGATCGACCTCATCGGCCTCGACGGTTTCGAGTCCGCTTACCCGCGCGAGCTCTCCGGCGGCATGCGCCAGCGGGTGGGTTTCGCGCGCGCGCTCGTGGTCCATCCCAACATCCTGCTGATGGACGAGCCGTTTTCCGCGCTCGATGTGCTCACCGCCGAGACGCTTGCGCACGGACTTCCTGGATCTGTGGGGCGAGGGGCAGCTGCCGATCAAGGCGGTGCTGCTGGTGACACACAACATCGAGGAGGCGGTGCAGATGTGCGATCGCCTGCTGATCTTCTCGAGCAACCCGGGACGGGTGGCGAGTGAGATCCCGATCGACCTGCCGCAGCCGCGGCACACGCAGGACCCGCGCTTCCGGGCGCTCATCGAGCGGGTGTACGTGGAAATGACCGCACGGCCGCGCGGCGAGCCGCGCACCGGACCCAAGTCCGAGCGCTTCCCGGGCACCGGCATCGGCACCACGCTCACGCACGTGTCGTCCAACGTGCTCACGGGCTTGCTGGAAGCGGTGAGCGAGCCGCCTTACAACGGCAAGGCCGACCTGCCGGTGATCGCCGAAGAGCAGCACCTGGAAGTCGACGAGCTGTTTCCGGCCGCCGAGGCGCTGCAGTTGCTGCGCTTCGCCGAGGTCGAGGGCGGTGACATGAAGCTGACGGAGGCGGGTGTGCAGTTCGTGCGCGGAGAAACTGATGAGCGTAAGAAGCTGTTCGCGCGCCACCTGATCACGTACGTGCCGCTCGCCGCGCACGTGCGCCGGGTGCTCGATGAGCGCGCGAGCCACACCGCTCCCAAGAGCCGCTTCTTCGATGAGCTGGAAGACTACATGGCCGAGGATGCTGCTGAGCAGACCCTGCGTACCATCATCAGCTGGGGCCGCTACGCCGAAGTTTTCGCCTACGACGACAACCGCCAGGCGTTCAGCCTGGAGAACCCGGCCTAGGAAGCGCTGCGATTACTTTTTCTTGCGACGACCGCGTACGACGGCAAGACCACCACCCAGCAGAGTGAGCGCGCTGCCCGCTGCCGCTGGATCGATCTCCGGCGCTGCCACCGGCGTGTGATGGCGCTTGTGATCGCGATCCCAATCCCCTTGATTATTTCCGGAGCCGGCTCGCGCGACACCGACAACTGCCAGCATGGAAACGAGGATCCCGATGAACTTCGACATTGGTTTTTCGCTCCGCATTCGCGCTTGTTATTCGTCGAGTGGTACGCGAGGGATTGTAGCATTTCGAGCCAGAAGTTCGCTTGCAATTTAAGGCTAATTAAGTCAAGCACTCTCGCGGCGGGGCGTCTGCGCGTCCGCGCCGGGTCTGAATTACTCCCATTCTGTGACGCGCGTCACAACCGCCGGGCCGCGCCACATAACCGGCTTGGTCTTCGCTCACCAAAGCTGCCATTGGCCTGCAAAAAGCACGCACGCGGCGAGCAGGCCATTCGTCGTCACGTGCGCGGCTATGGCTTCGCCAATCCGTCCGGTGCGAATCACCACCGCGCCGTAAATTGCCCCGGCAGCGGTGCCAGGGAGCCACATGGAGCCGTGCGCAAGTCCGAAAGCCAACGAGCTCAGGAGCAGCGACCAGCCACCAACCGCCGGGAAGCGCACGGACTCAAAGTCGGCGGCGGCGAGCCTGCGCAGCAGGTAGCCCCGATAGGCCAGTTCCTCGGCGATGGGGACGATGATCAGGCTTGCAGCGACGCGTCCGGCAATCCACAGCCAGCGTTGCGGGGATGACATGGCCACCAGGGCGTCGGGCATGGTGCTCGCCGGGACCAGAAGGTGGGAGGCGTACATCCACAGGGCGAACACCGCGATTCCGGCCGCGGGTCCGCGCCAGCTGAAACGCCAGTCGAGCGCGGTCAATTTCGGCCAGCAGAACCAGAGAACCAGCCCTCCGGCGACCAGTCGCACCGCGTAGAGGGTCTCGAAGCCGCTGGATGCGGCGCGGGCGAGCATGCCGGCTGCTAGGACGGCCAGCAGCGGCAGGACATAGGCCGCGGTCGGATTGTCACCGTGGTGCGCGACACTGCGAGTGGCGGTGCGGTTGAGCCAGGCGCTGCGGCGGCTGGCAAATGCAATCGCACCGGCAGCGCAGTTGAAGGCGATCCACCCGGCCTGCGAATGAAAACCATATATGGCGACGTCCGGATAGCCCGCGTCGCCAATCAGGACCAGCGCGGCAACACGTAACACGTTGAGGGCGAACATGAGCAGGAGCGCTGCGGGAATGAGTGCCAGGGCGCGTGGGAAGATGTATTCCTTGCGGAAGCACAAAAGCCACGCACAGCAAAACGCCAGCATCAGGCCCACGCCCTCGAGGCCCGAGCAGACTTCCGCAATTTGCACCGAGAAGTGGTCGGTGGAGAGGATCAGAGTCGACGCATCGCTTTGCAGGCTGGGAATCAGCGGTGCCAGCAGGCACCGCACGATTTCAAACGTCACCCGGGCCGTGGGTTCCCACAGCTTCTGACTCCACTGCATGGCGAAGGCGGCGACGGCCGCGGCCGCTCCCGCATAGAACCACAACACCCCGAGGGCCTGCGTCGCGGTGCGCCACAGCCTCCAGGGACCCATGCCGGCGAGCAGCGTCACAACCGCCGCCGTCGCCACCAGTACCCACAGCGCTGCCAGAGCCGCAAACGGCGCCGGGGCACCGCGGACTCCGTATAAGAAGTACGACAGCGCCATGAGCGGCAGTAGGAGCGCGCCGTGGCACAAGAGCCAGGCGGGACGGAGGGGCATGGCGCGCGCAGCCGCGTTGATCTGTACCAGACGCGCATCGCTACGCACGTAGCTGAAAAGGGCGAGCGAGGCGGCAAGGGTGACGGCAAAGCGGAATCCCCAGTGCTGTGCGATTCGCACCGTCGCGCCGAAACCCGTGGCAGCCCGGGCGCTGTCGAAGTCAACGAAGAAGTTGAGAAGGAATTTCTCCGCGAACAGCGCCAGTACGACGATGAACAGGCGGGTGGCGAGACTCATGCGTGCGCCGACCTGTCGATTATTGGAGGCTGCGGGGATGTTGGACGAGGGCACCGGGCTCATGATTGCCGGATTGGTTGCCGACGTCCAGAATGCCGGCCGTGAAAGAACCATCGGGGGGCGGCGACCTGCAGACGCCGCGCGAGCCAGCGCGCCAGTCAGCGGCGCCAGCGGCATTGCCGCGCCGCCTTCCCGCCACCACCGACTCGTCGCGCGAAGCGATGCTCACCCGGCAGCAACGCCTGCGGGATGACGGTTACGAAATCGAGCAGATTGCCGGTCGTGGCCGTGAAATCGAGCCGGAGCGGCTCGCCGGCAGCATCGAAGGCTTCGTCGGCTTTGCCCGTGTGCCGCTGGGGGTCGCCGGCCCCGTGAGGATCACCGGTGCGGCTGCCGTGGGGGACTTTTTCGTGCCGCTCGCCACCAGCGAAGGCACGTTGATCGCCTCCTTCCAGCACGCCTTCAACGCCATCAACCGCTGCGGCGGGGCGCGTGCGCTGTGCAGCCGCGAACAGGTCGGCCGCGCGCCATGCTTCGAATTCGAGAGCCTGGCGCAGGCGGGCGAGTTCGCACGCTGGCTGCCGACACGCCTGGCAGTGCTGCAGGAGACTACCGCGGGAGCCTCGCGGCACTGCCGCCTGCTCGAGGCGCGCGCGGGCGTCGTCGGCAACACGGTCTACCTCGTCCTGGAGTTTGCCACCGGCGACGCGGCCGGTCAGAACATGGTCACGAAAGCCGCCGAGGCTGTCTGCCAGCGCTTGCTGGCGGAGACGCCCGTCAGCCCCCGTTCGTGGCTCATCGAATCGATGCTCTCGGGCGACAAACGCGCCACGGCGCAACCCTTCCGCGCGGCGCGCGGCCGTAATGCCAGCGCGGAGGTGCTGCTGCCATCCAAGCAGATCGAGCGTTACTGGCGCACTGATGCCGACAGCATGGCGCGTGCCTGGCATCAGGCGGTGAATGGCGCCGCTCAGGCAGGCACCATCGGTCTGCAGGGCAACGTCGCGAACGCCATCGCCGCGCTTTTCATCGCCTGCGGCCAGGATGCGGCGTGCGTCGTCGAGGCGACTACGGCGCTGACACGTGTCGAGAGCCTGCCGGGCGGCGACGCCTATGTATCGGTGACCTTGCCGAATCTCATCGTCGGCACGGTCGGTGGCGGGACTTATCTGCCCACGGCGCAGGAGTGTCTGGCGATGCTCGGCTGCGTCGGCGATGGCAAGGCCAGCAAGTTCGCGGAGATCTGCGCGGTCGTCGCACTCGCCGGGGAACTGGCGATTACCGGCGCGATGGCGAGCGGCAATTTCGCGAGCGCGCATGCGGCCGGCGGCCGCCGGGGGCACGGCAGCGGCGGCGGCGCGGCGTGAGCGGCAACCGCAAGCCCATCCGCGCCTTCCTGCTGCGACGCGTTTTTCCGCCCATCGCGCTGTGGATCTATCGCCGCTGGGGCGGCTCGTGGCGGTATGTCACCGAAAACGAGGACGTACTCACCCGGCTGCTGCGAGGCCCCCGGCCTCTGGTCGGCGCGTTCCTGCACGGGCGCACTTTTCAGCTGCTGTATTACTTCAGTCGCCCGGAGCACGGCCGCTGGATCCTCATGTGCTCGCAGAGCCGCGACGGGGATTTCATGGCGCAGGTTGAGGAGGGGCTCGGCTTTCGCGTGGTGCGCGGTTCATCTGGAAAGGGCGGAGCGCGTGCCCTGGTGCAGATGATCAAGGGGCAACGCGAGGACCCCGGCCTGGGTTCGTGTCTCGCCATTGATGGTTCACGCGGGCCGCGTGGCATCGCGCAGTTCGGCACCCTGACGCTCACGCAAAAGACGGGTGGCGTGCTGTTGCCCGTCGCCGCATCGACCGCAGACGGCTGGATCTGCCGTCGATGTTGGGATCGGAATGTGATGCCGAAACCGAACGCGGAAATTCGTATTCTCGTCGGTGAGCCCATCGAGGTGCCGCCCGGGCTCGACGCGGCGGCGCTCGAAGCGAAGCGTGCGTTGCTCGAGCAGCGCCTCTTAGCGATGCACACTGAACTGGATGCGCGTACGGGCTTCAGCGACTCGCAGCCTTTGCGAGCCGAAGTTGGAATGGCGCCACCGATATCCGATAGCCCGGCATAGCGGCTCGCGCCCCGATTCGGCGGGCGCCCGCGTGCAACCGCGTGTCACCTCAAACTGCGGCTCAAACGCCTGGCGGTGAACCCAGCCCCGTAGGCGAAGCGAGTAAGGGGGCCGAAAGAGTTGGCGGAAGCGAGGCCGACCATATACAAGCCCGGAACTGACGCTTCAAAGTTTGTCTTTAGCACGGGCGTGTTGTCCACGGTGCGCAGGTCCTGGCGTAGCTTCTCGTCCAAAAAACGCAATCGCCTCAGGTCGACACGGTAGCCCGTCGCGGCAATGACGTGGTCGACGACCAGGGTGAATTCGCCGTCACCTTTGCGCCGGCAGGTCAGATGGACGCGGTTGTCGCGTACCACAACTTGCGCGAGTTCCGCGCCCAGGTGCGTGGGCACGCGACCAACAACCTTTTCCCTGACGAACCAACCCGGCGCCGGTCCCAGATGATTACGCACGGCGCGCAGGCGCAGGCGCAGGGGCAACGCGTGGAACAGCAGCGGCGCGTCAGTACAGAGGCGCGAACGCCACCCAAGTCCAAGCCCGGAGCGTGGATTGAGCACGCGCTGCAGCCAGGGTCGCGGCTCAACAGGGGGCGAGTGGAAGAGGATGGCGTTGCGCCGTGCAACCAGCTGTACGTCGACGCCAGCTTCATGCATGAGTGCTGCGAGGTCCACAGCTGACGCGCCGGCGCCGATTACGGCAACGGAGCGGCCGCGAAATGTCCCGGGGTTGCTGTGCTGCGAGCTGTGGGTAACCTGGTCTGGGCCCAGGTCGGACAACGGAGGCGGCACGTAGCCGAAGTGTGTTATGCCGACCGCGAGCACGACTCTTTTTGCACTCAGCGCCTGCCCATCAGTAGTCCGCAACTCAAAACCGTCGCTGGTCCGCGCGAGCCGCGAAACTTCCGTTTCCTCGAGAGTCGGCACCAACCGTCTCTGGAACTCCAGGCCGTATTGTATGAAGGTCTCGAGTGGTATCGGGTAGCCCACGTCCTGGTAGCGCAGGCGGAGTCCAGCGCTGTAGGCAGCCAGGGTGAGGGAGCGATCCGGATCGTAGAGATTCGAGGCAAAGCCGTCAGATTTCAGGCACATTCCCGCCGGCATGCAGTGGCGCCAGCTGTGCATTGCAGTGCCGAATATACGAAATGGAACACCCAGGCCACGCAGGTGCGCCGCAATTGATAGGCCATAAGGCCCGGCGCCTATGATGACCACTTCCGTCGCGCTCTTGTGCATGCGGGGGCTCGATACCCGTATTGTGTGTAAGATTCTTGGGCCGCCTTCACCGCGCATCCTACCGAATCGGCCAAGATCAAGCAGAACCTCTTGTGCGGACCACTGATATCTCTAAACGGGTGCGGCACGACAGCCAGCTAAGAATCCTGATAGCCGCCAGCAACTGGTGGCCGGCACCCGCGCGCATGGCGTTGGCGCTGATGGAGCACGGGTGCGTGATCTCGGCTATCTGCCCGCCTGGACATGCGCTGCGTTACGTTCGGGGCATTCAGGTGATCTACACCTTGCGCAGTTTCGCGTCGAGGACTTCTCTGGAAGCGGCAATTCGTCGCACCCAGCCTGACGTTATCGTGCCTTGCGACGACCCCTGCGTAGCGCTGCTGCATGAGCTGCATCGGGACCGGCCTGACCTGCGCGCGCTCATCGAGTACTCATTGGGTGACCGGCGCGGATTCGGCGTACTCGAAAGCCGGAGCAGATTGCTGAACGCTGCGCAGGACCTTGGTATCCGCGTAGCCGCTACTCAGGTGGTTACATCGGCAGCGCAGGCCAGTGATTGTTATTCGCGCGGCGGTCCAACGGCAGTGTTGAAAATGGACGGAACCTGTGGCGGCGAAGGCGTGCAGATCGCGCGCTCCGGCAAAGAGGCTGCGGCTGGGTTTCGGAGGCTAAAGGCCAGGCTCGGTCTGGGCACCTCGCTCAAGCGACTCGTGATCAATCGCGACCCCGTGGCGCTTTGGCTTTGGAGCAGACGCAAGGAGACCGCCATCACCCTGCAGGAGTTTATCGCCGGAACACCGGCAAACATCATGGTGGCGTGTCGCAACGGGCAGGTCCTGCGCGAGATCAGCGTTCAGGCAGTCTCATGCCAGGGAAGTACGGGGGCCGCATTGGTAGTTCAAGTGATCGAAAATCGGGAGTTCAGCCGCGCTGCCGCGCTGCTCGCGGCGCACCTCGGGATCTCGGGATTCTTCGGACTGGATTTCATGCTCGAGCACGGCACCGGAGCGGCGCATTTGATCGAATTGAACCCGCGGTGTACGCAGTTGGGGCATCTGCAACTGCCGCAGGGGGATCTTGCTGGCGCATTATGCGCATCACTGGTGGGTCGAGAGACCACCGGGACCTGTCGCCCGATAGCCAGTCACAGGATCGCCTTTTTCCCTCAGGCACGACTGTGGGGGGCCAAAGCTGCCTTGGGTCCCGGAGTGCACCACGACGTGCCCCCGGAACAGCAACAACTGGTCAAGGCGTTGATGCGCGAGCCGTGGCCGGAGCGTCAGTTGGCCGCCCGGATCTATCACCTGTTCCGCAAACCAACTCCGATGGAAGCTGCAGACTCTTCGGGCGACCCGAGTCAGTGATGATTAGGCACGAGCGCGGGAGAACCGGTGTTACCAGCTGGCGACACCGTGCTGCAGCGCGGTGTCTCCCGTGTGCGACGTGTTGCGTGATGTGACGCAACCGACTATTTATGCGCACATCGGGTCGTATATTAAAAATAGTGTTTCTGTAGGTAATTAGGCAAATCCGCCGTAAGGCGGAGACGCAAAGCCTCCGGTCTCAAGCGACAAGCCTGAGATAGCGGGGTTGCCGGCGCAGCCTTCCTGAGCTCGCTGTCATCCGCGATCTCTGTTTTTGTCGACCTGACATCGGAAATTTATTCGCGCTTCAGACAATGAAGCGAAGCGCCGGTCGACGGAAAGCAGGGATGGGTTGAGTTGAATAGAACGCTTAATTCGCGCCGCGTGCGGCTGGTCTCCGGTTTCACTGCATGCGTCCTGGCGCTCGTCGGCTTGAGCGCCTGCGATGTCGTCGGTGTCTCGCACGGCCTGGATTCGGCTACCAACTCAACTCAGCCGGCTTCCTCACCTGTTTCGCCTCCGCAGGTGCCGATGGCGCCGACCATCTCCGGGTCACCGCCGACCACCGCGGCTGCAGGAAGTCATTACACGTTCCAGCCCAGCGCCTCCGACCCTTCAGGCGCGGGCGCCATGGCTTTCTCCGTCAGCAACCTGCCCTCGTGGGCGACATTCAATGCCTCCACCGGCAGCCTGAGCGGCACGCCGGCGATGACCAACGTCGGGACCACCTCCGGCATCGTGATCAGTGTCAGCAACGGCTCGGCGTCCGCCTCGTTGCCGGCGTTTTCGATCACTGTCACCGGGTCGAAGTCAAC
This sequence comes from uncultured Gammaproteobacteria bacterium, assembly GCA_963793895.1. Lineage (GTDB taxonomy): Bacteria > Pseudomonadota > Gammaproteobacteria > Steroidobacterales > Steroidobacteraceae > 13-2-20CM-66-19. The sequence continues at coordinate 600,183 of CAWCBV010000002.1, read as the reverse complement.
GCCCCCGCCGACCATCTCCGGGACGCCCGCCACCACTGTCGTGGCTGGAACCGGATACTCGTTCCAGCCGACCGCGACGAGCCCAAGTGGCGCAACGCTGACTTTCTCGATCACCGGCAAGCCCTCGTGGGCGACATTCAATCCCGCTACCGGCGGCCTGAGCGGCACGCCGGCGGCGGCTAACGTCGGGACCTCAACCGGAATCGTGATCAGTGTGAGCGACGGGGCAGGGTCCGCGTCGCTGCCGGCTTTCGCGATCACGGTCTCGTCGGCACCCAAGGTGACCATCTCCGGGACACCTGCGACCACGGTCGTGGCGGGTGCTGTGTACGCGTTCCGGCCGACTGCAACCAGTCCCAGTGGCGGAACGATGACTTTCTCGATCAGCGGGAAACCGTCATGGGCGACATTCAGTACCGCCACCGGCAGCCTGAGCGGCACGCCGGCGGCGGCCAACGTTGGGACCTCAACCGGAATCGTCATCAGTGTGAGCGACGGCTCGGGATCCGCGTCGCTGCCGGCCTTCGCGATCACGGTCTCATCGGCCCCCAAGCTGACCATCTCCGGCACGCCGCCGACACAGGCGGTTACCGGCAGCCGCTATTCATTCCAGCCGAGCGTATCCAACCCGGCGGGCGGAGCTCTGAAGTTCGCAATCTCCGGTATGCCCGCGTGGAGTTCGTTTAATACGATCACCGGGCAACTGAGCGGCAAGCCAGCGGCCGCGAACCTGGGCACCTATCCCGGCATCGTGATCAGTGTGAGCAACGGCACGGCGTCCGCCTCGCTGCCCGCGTTTGCCATCAAGGTAGTGTCGTCCGCACCCCCAACGCCTCCGAGCATCTCCGGCACGCCGGCCACCACCGCCACCCCCGGCAAGCCCTACGCATTTCAGCCGAGCGCCACCGAGCCTGCCGGCGCGGGTCCCCTGGTGTTCTCCATCAGCGGTAAACCCTCCTGGGCCACGTTCAGCACCACCTCGGGGCTTCTGAGCGGCACGCCAACAGCAGCGAATGTCGGGACTTATCCCGGTATCGCGATCAGCGTGAGTGACGGCCAGGCGTCCGCGTCGCTGCCCGCTTTTACGATCGCGGTGGCCGCGCTTGCGCCTCCGACCATCTCCGGCACGCCTGCCACCACCGCTACCCCCGGTAAGCCTTACGCATTTCAGCCGAGCGCCACCGAGCCCGCCGGCGCGGGTCCCCTGGTGTTCTCCATCAGCGGTAAACCCTCCTGGGCCACGTTCAGCACGACCTCGGGGCTTCTGAGCGGCACGCCGACCGCGGCGAATATCGGAACCTCCGTTGGTATCGTGATCAGCGTGAGCGACGGATCGGCTTCGGCATCGCTGCCCGCGTTTGCGATTACGGTAGCGGCCCTTGGGCCTCCGACCATCTCCGGCACACCTGCCGGTACAGTGACGGTGGGCAAGCCTTATTCGTTCCAGCCGAGCGCGAGCGAGCCTGCGGGCGCCGGCCCGCTGGTGTTCTCCGTCACCGGGCAACCGTCCTGGGCCACGTTCAGCAAGATCACGGGCCTTCTGAGCGGCACGCCGAGCGCGGCGAATATCGGGACTTCTTCCGGCATCGTGATCAGCGTGAGTGATGGGTCGGCCTCCGCAGCGCTGCCAGCTTTTTCGATCACGGTCACATCCTCCGGACCTACGATTTCCGGCACCCCGCCCACCAAGGACGAGGTGGGTAGCGTGTACTCATTCCAGCCGAGTGCCTCCGATCCGGGCGGCGGTAAGCTGACTTACTCCATCACCGGCCAGCCATCGTGGGCGACGTTCAGCACCGCATCGGGGCTCCTGAGCGGGACGCCAACGGCGGCGAACGTTGGAACCTCCTCCGGCATCGTGATCAGTGTGAGCGACGGGTCCGGCAGCGCCTCGCTTCCCGCCTTCGCCATCACCGTGAGCGGCGGGCCGACGATTTCCGGCACGCCTCCCACCACTGTGGCGGCGGGTTCGACTTACTCGTTCACGCCCAACGCCTCGGATCCTTCAGGCGGCACTCTTTCGTACTCCGTCGCCAACAAGCCCTCGTGGGCGGTGTTCAGTATCGCAACGGGCCAGCTCAGCGGTACGCCGACAGCGGCGAATGTCGGGACCTCATCCGGCATCGTGATCAGCGTGAGTGACGGTAGGGCGAGCGCGTCGCTGCCAGCGTTCTCGATCCAGGTAACTTCGGTTGCGACCAGCGGTAATGCCAGTCTCAACTGGGTTGCACCCACTCTCAACACCAACGGAACGGAACTCACGGATCTCGAGGGTTTTGTGATTGCCTACGGGACCAGCGCCGGGGACTTGTCCCAGTCGGTGACAATTGCGAATCCGAAAACTACAAGCTACATCCTCCAAGGACTGGCTGCGGGAACGTGGTACTTCGGGATCTCCGCCTACGCAAGCGACGGCACGACGAGTACCGTGTCGAGCGTGGTAAGCAAGACCATCTCCTGAGCGCGCACGCTCCCAAGAATCAGCACAAGGGGCGCGACCCGAAGACGCGCAGCCATTTTCGTACTCGCCTGCGCCAGTTCCCCGGGCGCTTGTCGCTAAGGCCGCACGTCGCCTCATCGAGACATTTTGCGGCGCACCCGGCCGATGCGTTGTACTACGCATCGGCAAACACGCATTGGTAGTGATCTGAGCGCCAGAAAGCTAACTCAGCCGCCGCCCAAGCATGCAAGAGCAAACCCGTCGTAAGGCGGGGACGCAAAGCCTCCGGTCTCGAAACGAGAAAGCGGGGTTGCCGGCAAGCCCGATCACGCTACGCGGGAATGTCGTCAAACGATCCTCCGGCGCGTACGCCGGAATATCGGGCCAAGCCTCCCCAGTCGGCGACATGATTCAAGGGAGAGGCATGAATCTCAAACATTTCTGTAAGTACGCACCGCTGACGCGGCACTTGATCATTGCGTTGGCGGCGGGCTCCGTCTGGTTCGGCACCGATCCCGCCTACGGGTACGACGGTCGCAAGCACGACCAACTCTCGATTTCCGGCACACCGGCGACCAGCGTTCCGGCGGGGCAAGCCTACTCGTTCACTCCTTCCGCGACCGACTCGGCCGGACGGAAACTCACGTTCGCGATTGCCAACATGCCGGCGTGGGCCACGTTCAGCACCGCGACCGGCCAGCTTGCGGGCACTCCCCCAGCTGCAAGCGCAGGCACATACTCCAACATCGTGATCGCGGTCAGCTCCGGCTGGAAGACGGCGACGCTGCCGGCCTTCACCGTGCAGGTGCTTGCAAGCCCGACCAGTGCTCCCCAGCCGGCGCCAACGATTTCCGGCACGCCTCCCACCACTGTGGCGGCGGGTTCGACTTACTCGTTCACGCCCAGCGCCTCGGATCCCTCAGGCGGCACTCTTTCGTACTCCGTCGCCAACAAGCCCTCGTGGGCGGTGTTCAGTATCGCAACGGGCCAGCTCAGCGGTACGCCGACAACCTCCAACGTCGGGACTATCTCCGGGATCGTGATCAGCGTGAGCGACGGTAGGGCGAGCGCGTCGCTGCCAGCGTTCTCGATCCAGGTAACTTCGGTTGCGACCAGCGGTAATGCCAGTCTCAACTGGGTTGCACCCACTCTCAACACCAACGGAACGGAACTCACGGATCTCGAGGGTTTTGTGATTGCCTACGGGACCAGCGCCGGGGACTTGTCCCAGTCGGTCAGCGTCGCGAATCCGACGGCTACCAGCTACACGCTGCAGGGACTGGCAGCGGGAACGTGGTACTTTGCAGTCTCCGCCTATGCCAGCGACGGCACTACGAGCGCAGTGTCGGACGAAGTGAGCAAGACCATCTCCTGAGCACACCGTGTTCCCTGGCGGACCGAGTCAGTGAGCGTTCTTTTGACCGCGCACAACCACGGCGAATGTCATGGCGAGAATCTTGATATCGAGCCATGGCGACCAGTTGCGCAGGTACTCAAGGTCATAGCGGACGCGTGCATCCATCTTTTCGACGGTCTCAGTCTCGCCTCGCAGGCCGTTGACCTGTGCCCAGCCAGTCATTCCGGGGCGCACCTTGTGGCGAATCATGTAGCCGTTGATCAGCCCGCGGTACTGCTCGTTGTGGACGACGGCGTGGGGGCGCGGACCCACCAGACTCATCTTGCCCTGTAGCACATTGAAGATCTGCGGCAATTCATCAAGGGATGTTTTGCGGATCAAACGGCCCACGACAGTGACGCGCGGATCAGACATTTTGGCCTGCGTGATGACTGCGCCGTCCTCGCACACGGTCATAGAACGGAACTTGTAGACAGTGATTTCGTCGCCGTTTAGGCCATAACGGCGCTGCCGGAACAGGACCGGTCCGTGCGAGTTGAGTTTTACGGCGGCGGCAATCAATCCCATGAGCGGCAAGCTGCCCACCAGGATCAGACCGCCGAGCGCCAGGTCCATGACGCGCTTGAGGACGGCGTCCATGCCGTGGAATGGGGTGTCACACACTGACAGCGCCGGCATGCCGTTGATTTCGACGACGCGCGCCTGAATCAGGTCGAAAGCGAAGGTGTCGGGAACGAAATAGATGGAAGCGGTCGTATCCCGCAGGGCATCGATGAGGTCGCTGATGCGCGGCACCTTGCTCATCGGCAGTGCGATATAGACTTGGTTGACGCCGTGCGCGCGGACATACTCCGCGGCGTCTTTGCAATGGCCGATAAACTGTCCGGCATCAAGCGAGCGCGATACCCGTTCGGTGTTGCGGAAGTCAAAGTAGCCCATGAAGCCCTGGGCCGGGAGCCGGCGCGCGAGTTCCAGACCCGCCTCATTGGCGCCGATGATGATGTGGCGCGGGGCCGATCTGCCGCGGGCCGTGAACCAATGCACCCGAGCGCGCAAAGCGTGTGCTGCCGAAAGCGCGATCGGGGTCACGACGAACCAAATGAGAAACACGCGGCGCGGCAGCAGGTGGCTGACCTTGAATGCGTAGGCACCGAGCAGCAGGGTCGCAATTACAAACGTCCATTGCAGCACGATCCGCAGGTAGGTCCGGGAGAAGCTCGAGAATGCCTGGGTGGAATCACGCGCCTCGAGCCTGTCGAACAGTTGGCTGGAGATGACGAACATGAGCAACGCCAGCGCCGCCCAGCCGGGCGAGACACGCTCGCCCAAGGCGAACTCGCACACGAACAGCGATAGGATCACAATGACCGGATCGAACTGCCGCAACAGGGCGACGACCGCCGGTTCTACGTTTCCTATGCGGACTCGCTGGCGGGTAAACGATTCGGCGGCAGTGGACATTATTCTTTCGGGTACAATTGCCGTGCCGTTCCTGGAACGCGCCCTGGCCCTGAGGGATCGGAGCTTCAGATCCGTGAAGTTTCAACCATTTTGCGCAGCGTCATGCGACCGTTTTTCTCTTGGTGGCTGGGACACTCTTGGCGGTGTGCCAGCTCTGGTCTCCTTGGCTACGGTAGCATTATCGCACAGACTCTCAAGGCGCTAACTGACAGCAACGTTAAGAACTTGTGACGTAGTGCGCACATCCGCGCACTACGCACTTCTGGCGATCGGGGATAGCCGTCCCATTATTGGTAAATCGCGCAACGTTTACCGGCATGACATGATGATCAAATGCGCCGCTGAAGGCTGTGAGCTACGCTCGCGTGTGTGGTGCTCACGGCCACGCTATAGCTAAAGCTCGCCGACGGCAACCTAGAGAGGGATTGTGGGCCCGCAGTGGCAACAGATTCTGGATGACACCCGAGGTGTGTGGCGTTTTCGCTGGGGGGCCGTTGCGACCGCGGCGGGGTTAGCGCTCGCCGGGTGGCTGGTCGTCTTCGCGCTTCCCGACCGGTATGGCGCGTTTGCCGTGGTTCTGGTCGACTCCCGAACCGCGCTCGCTCCGGCTCTGCAGGGACTGGCCATGCAGCAGGATGTGGGCGCGCAGATTAACTACGTTCGTGAGTCGCTGCTTGCCGATCCCCAACTGCGCCGCACTGCCCAGGAGGCGGGCGTTTTCCCTCCCTACACCATAGACGCGGTACGGCAGGAGGAAGTGCTCAGCCAGATGAAGAAGCAGATCGAGCTCAACGTACTGAGTTCCGAGGAACGTGGTGGCACCACCTACGAGATCAGTTATCAGGACGTCGACCGCGCGCGCAGCCTGCGGGTCGTCAGCATATTACTGGACGCCTTTGTCAACGAGACACTCGGCGGCAAGCGCGAGAGTTCCAACAGTGCGCAGCAGTTTCTGCAGACTCAGGTGCGCGACTACGAGAAGCGTCTGCGGGCTGCGGAAGATCGGCTGGCGGACTTTAAATCCAAGCACCTCGGCCAGATGCCCAGCGAACAGGGCGGGTACTTCGCGGAGCTGCAGAAGGAGACCGAGGCAGTCGAGGCCACCAGGACCAAGCTGCTGACGGCCGAGAGCCGCAGGAGCACGCTGCAAGGACAGCTCCACGGAGACGCCGCTGTTTCGGCCTCCACGGCAACGTTGCCCCTGTTGAAGGGTTCGGGCGCGACGGGTGCCGACACAGTCTCCCGCATAGCGGAAGCGCAGGCGCGTCTTGATGAGCTGCTGCTGCGCTACACCGATCAGCACCCCGATGTCATGGCGACCCGCGAGGTACTGATAGCGCTGAAGCAACGGCGCGCGACGGAAATTGAAAACCTGCGTAGCGGGGACGCGAACGCGGCGGCGACCAGTGGCGCCAGCGCAAATCCGGTCTTCCAGAGCATTCAGGTCGCGCTCAACCAGGCCAACGTCGACATCTCTGACCTGCGGACCGAGCTCTCGCGACATGAGTCCAAGGCGAGGGAACTGCGTCAGCTGCTCGGCACCGCTCCGCAGGTAGAGGCGGAGTACGCGCAGCTCGCGCGCGACTACGATGTCAACAAAGCGCAATACACTGCGCTGCTTTCCAACCTGGAGAAGGCGCGCCTCGGCGGCCGTGCCGATGAGGCAGGTTCAGTTCGCTTCGAAGTTTCCCAACCCCCGATTTCGAGCCTGCGTCCGGTTTCGCCCCGGCGCGGGCTATTGCTGGCTGCGGTATTGCTTGCGGCTCTGGCCGCCGGTGCAGCGCTCGCCTACCAGCTGGACCGCTTGCACCCGATTATTAATTCGGCGCGCGATATTACGCGACTTAAGGGAATCGTCCTGGCGGGCGTGGTCGGACTTGCGTTCCCGACTCGGGCAAAGAGGCAGGCCCGGCGTGAGTTGTGGCGTGTCTCCGCGGCGGTAGTGTGTCTCGTCGCAGCCTTTGTCGCTGTGTTGTACTTGAGTCGCGTCGGGATGCGGTTGAGCATTCCTGCCGTGAAGCATCTGGTGCAACTGTGAGCATCGTTGAAGACGCCCTGGCGCTGCTGTCCGACCCAAAGCGTGCCGGGTCCGTCGGCGCGCGCGTGGTCCCCACCAAGCAGATCACGGTCGACCTGCCGATGCTGCGCGCCGCAGGGTATGTGCCCGAAGAAGGCCAGGAGCGACGCTTCGCGGATTTCTATCGTGAGATCAAGCGGCCCCTCATCAGGAAGGCGCTCACGCGCGGCGCGCCCATGGATCTGCGCCTGATCATGGTCTCCAGCGCATTGCCCGGTGAGGGCAAGACGTTCATCACACTGAATCTGGCCTTCAGCATGGCCAGGGAGCGCGATGTCTCGGTCCTGCTGGTCGATGCCGATCTGCCCAAGGCACATATCAGTCGTGCCCTGCACGTCGAGGACGAACCCGGCCTGCTTGACTGTCTCGCCGACAACACCCGGGACGTGGAGTCGCTGGTGCTGGGCACGGACGTGCAGGGATTGCAGATCCTGCCCGCCGGACGCTTGCACGAATCTGCAGCCGAGATGATCACCAGCGCACGGATGAGGCACGTCATCAATTCCCTGGTTGGCCGCAACCCGCACCGCCTGGTGCTGTTCGACTCGCCGCCGCTGCTGGTCTCAAGCGAGGCGCGCGCGCTGATCCAGATTCCAGGAGTGATTCTGGTTGTCGCGCGTGCCGGTCACACGCCGCGGCAGGCACTGGTCGATGCTATTTCCAAGGTTGACAAGAGCAAGCTCTACGGCGTCGTGCTGAACGAAAGCCGTACGCCGGGAGGTGGCGACTCCTACGGGTACTACGGCTACGGCGGGTATGAGGTGCAGCGCGACCGGCCCACCGACGTCCCGCAATCTGCCGCGAACGGCGATCCAGCGGCATCCGAGTAAGCGCCGTGGACTCGTGCAAGCCATGGCGATGGACCGTTTTCTGCCGCTGGCGCGCATGCAGGAGCTGGCGGCATCGGCACGCCAGGCTTACAGCAATGCCGTGCCCTTTCCCCACATCGTATTTGAAAACTTCTTCGACCCGGTCCTCCTCGAGCTGGTGCTGGCGGAGTTCCCGCGACCGGGAGCCATCCGCTGGCAGCAGTTCGACAACGAGCGCGAGGTGAAGCTTGCGTCGGCGAGCGAATCATCTTTTGGGCCGGCGACGCGCTTGCTGCTTTATCACCTGAATTCGATCACGTTCCTGGAATTCCTGAGCGCCGTAACGGGAATCCCCAACCTGATCTCCGACCCGAGCTTCGAAGGCGGCGGACTGCACCAGATCGTTAGGGGCGGCAAGGGGTCCATGCTGACTTCAACCGGCATCGCAGTTACGGCCTCGACCGACGCCTGAACCTGCTGCTCTACCTTAACAAGGACTGGCGCGAGGAATACGGTGGTCATCTGCAGCTGTGGGATCGCGAGATGACCCGCTGCGAGGCGCGGGTGGCGCCACTGTTCAACCGCGTCATGATTTTCGGCACCACCGACTTCACGTATCACGGCCATCCGGATCCGCTGCAGTGTCCGGAAGGCATGACCCGCAAGTCGCTGGCGCTCTACTACTTCACGAACGGACGTCCCGCCGAGGAAGTGAGCGGTGAGCACTCGACGTTGTTCCGCGCGCGTGATGCCGCCGATCTCCAGCCCACCGCACGGCAGCGCTTAAGACGGCTGGCGAGTGAGCTGTTGCCGCCGATCCTCGCTCGGCGGCTGCGGCGCCTTGTCCAGCCGCCGCAGTAGGCGTCGTCGTAAGCACGGTGGTCAGCTCCGCGCGGTAGACATGACGCGCGAAGGATCTATGCACCATCATGACCTATGTAGGGTCACAGACCACTCTAGTCACGTCGGGAGCGTACCCAGTTCACCTGACGCGCCACGAGGAAGCGCGCGTACAACGGGATCTTGCGCAATGCGTAGGTCGTGCCCAGCAAAAGCTCGGTGAACGGGAGGATCTTGCGGCCGTACCTCACCCAGGAAGAGAAAACGGCAGCCGCGATCAGCGCCAGCGCGACGCTCGCAGCAATTAGAGCCCAAGCCGAGTTGGTGAGGAGGAACAGGGACGCCCCGCATATCCAGCTCAGTACGCCCATGAGCATGAGCAGAGCCGTCGGCGGCACGCACAGATCGATGGTCATCGCCAGAAGCTTCCAGTTGCCTTCCATCAGCCCATGGATGAGGAATCCGGCCGCGTCTCTGGATATCACGCTGAGATGACCGTGCTCCCAGCGGGTGCGTTGGGTTTTGACGCCCGCGGAAGAGCTCGGGAATTCGCTGGTGACCAACGTGCCGCGGCAGAGCATGGGAGGCGAACCATCGCGTGCGAGCTCGAGCCCGAGTTTCAGGTCCTCTGTAATATGCCCCGTCGCGAGCGTTGCCGTGCTGAGCACTCTCCAAGGGAACGCCATGCCGGTACCCGTTAACTGGCAAGGCAGTCCAAAGCAGTTCAGACCCTCTGGCCGTACCTTGTTCTTTACTAGCCATGCGAATTCAGCGAGACGCATCGAGGCCGGTGCGTCGGCGGTAGCCTGCATGAGATTTAGGGCTTGAGCAGGTCTTCCCGTAACCCCGGCAGCGCGCACCAGCCGGTCCACCGTGCCTTCGGAAACACGGCAGTCCGCATCTATTACCAGAACGACGCTGGGAGGAGCGGATCGAAGATGGTTGATCCCCGCATCGAGCGCGTATCCCTTGCCACGGCGCTCCGTTTCCGCTCGGATCAAAACCTCGACGCCCTCTGCAGCGGCGATGGCGGCCGTGTCGTCGGTACAGTTGTCCGCCACGACGAGCAGACGGTCGTGTTCCGCCAGCTGCGGCACGATACCGCGTATCGTCGAAGTGATCAGCAACGACTCGTCGTGAGCTGGTATTAAGATCGCGGCGGATCCGCGCTCACCGCCCTCCACGTAGGGAGAATCACGCCCAAGGATGGCGGCCAGCACCTCGGCAAACAGCACAATTGAGACGAACAGCACCGCAAGGGAAAAAATCCCACAGAGCAGAGCGAGTACCATTGTGATCGCCGCGATCATGGGCACTCCGAGGCTTATGCTCGCCTCGGTTTGTTTGTCGCCGGGACCCCTACCGCCACGCAATTGTTCGGCACATCGCAAATTACGACCGCATTGGCGCCGATGAGCACATTGTCGCCCACGTTGATGGGGCCGAGAATCTTGGCCCCCGCGCCGATATCGACGTTGTCGCCGATTCTCGGTGCGTAAGGCTCATCAAGGCGGCGCAAGCCGACCACGACGCCGTTCCGGATGCGGCAGTTGTCGCCGAACTTCGCATAGCCGCTGATCACGATGCCACCGGAGTGGTCGATAACGAAGTTGCGCCCGATTTCAACTTCGCAGGGCAGTTCGATCCCGGTGACGATTTGGATGTACTTGAATGCTATCCGGTAGATCAGCGAGAAGAACTTGCGAAGGACGGCGGGTCTGACGCCGTACCGCCAGCGGCCGAATCGATACACGGTCAGAGCCCAGAACCCCTGGGCGCCCCAACTACCGCCGTGGTTGCGCAAATCCTGCCGTATGTTGGCGAACACTATGTCACACCGCCGGAGTCGTGCCTCGAAACAGCCCGGCGAGTTTAGCCGCCTCCCGGTCGATCGAGTGTCGCGCTACTACCCGTGCGTAGCCCGACTCACCCATCCTCAACAGCTCCGCGGGATCCGTCGACAGGCAGGTTGCCATTGAGGCGACCAGATCCTCGATTGACCCGGGCGGAAACAACCAGCCATTTTCTCCCGGAATTACCAGTTCCGGTATGCCGGCAACGTACGTGCTCAATACCGGTCGACGCAGCGCCATCGCCTCCATCAACACGACCGGCAGTCCCTCCGCGAAACTGGGCAGAACCAGCGCCCGCGCCGCCAGTATCTCGGCCCGCACACGGTCGCCGCTGATCCATCCGGTAATGCGCACCCGCGATCCAAGACCCCATTTTTCAACGAGAGCCTCGATCTGCGGCCGCAAGGGGCCGTGCCCCGCCAAAACCAGCTCGCATGCAATTCCGGCGTGCATTAGCTGGGCGACGGCCTCGACCAGCAACAGCTGCCCTTTTGCCTCGCACAGACGTCCCACGCAGACGAACCGCGGGTCTGCAGGAGGCGCACAGGGCGCCTGATCGTAAAACGAGCTATCCAGTCCGCAATGAACCACACGAATCTTCGGCCAGTCGCGATACCGCGAGCGAAGATACAGCTGACTGCGGCCGAAGCTGCTGATAGCGACGACGAACGCCGAGTGGTGGATCTTTTCATCGAGGCCCATCGGTGCCATAAACTCATCCGGCCCGTGAACCGTGAAGCTGTACTCCGGGCCCCCGAGCAGGCGGGTCAACATCGCGACCTCTGCAGAGTTCGTCCCGAAGTGCGCATGCAGCCGCTCACAGACGGCCTGACGGAGCCAGAAGAGGACGCGGCACGCTTCGGCGAGATAGATCAGATGATACGGCAGAGGTCGATCGGATCTGCGCGCCATGCGTAAGGCTTCACGAAGCGCACGCGCGAAGCGGCGCGGTGAGCCAATCATGACTTTAACGGCGTCAGTTAGCAGTGGAAGGATGCCGCGCTGAAGCACGTAACGGGTACGTGCCTGCTCGTTGCGATCGCCAGGGTCGGGAAGGTCTTCCGCCCAGCCCCGCAGCGCTATGCGAGTGACCTCGAACCCATGTGCCTCGAGCGCCAGAATCTCCCGGCGAATGAAGCTATGGCTAACCATTGGATACTGGTTGACGAAATACGCGATTTTCAAGCGTGCTACTTGTATTCGATGAGACGCGATCGTACCCGTCGAAAGCGATCAATGTGAAACCTGAGCTGTCCAATCATCTCGGCGAATTTACCGAGCAACAGGGCTGCGGCGCGCAACCAGTTCTCGGAATTCGAGTGTCGCGGGCGGAGAGCACTCAAACGAATGAGCTGTGCGGGGTAAGCGATAAGAACGAGTAGCGCCCAATAACCGAGCAGGGGTGCCAGACAGAGCGCGGCAAGCGGGATGCCAAGCCCCCAGATCCAGGCGCGCCAAGTCTCCCGCACATAGTGACGTTCGGGCGGTGTCCCGTGCAGTGCCGCGCCTTGGGCGAAAGCGTATCCGGTTCGCATCATACGCTTCCACCACTGGCCGAACTGGTACATCGCCGCGTCATGGAGTGTCATGGGCGTTTCCAAATGATAAATGCGCCATCCCGCCTTTCTTAAGCGGACGCACATTTCGGGCTCCTCGCCGCAGATGAGATCCGCCCGAAATCCGCCGATACCTCGAATTGCCTCTATCCGCGCGACCGCATCTCCCCCGCAAGCGGTAGTTTCGCCGATGGGGTAGTCCTGCCACTCTATGTCACACAACAGGTTGTAGATCGACCTCTCGGGGAATTTCTCACGACGCCGGCCCCAAACTATGCCGTAGTCCGGGTGCGCGCCAAGAAACTGGAGCGCCGTGTGCACCCAACCGTCGACTACCTCGCAATCGCCGTCGACGAAGAAGACATAACGCAGGGCTTCTCCCACCTCTAACAACCGCTCCAAACCCGCGTTCCTTGCGCGCGCTGCAGTGAACGGGGTGTGCATGTCGAGCTCAACCACGGCATTGGTGAGTCTCTGTGCAGCCGCTACAGAGCCGTCTGTTGAGCCGGAATCAACGTACACCACGCGGTCTGCCTGGCGGCGGACCGACTCCAGACAACGTACGAGGCGCTCGCCCTCATTGCGTCCGATCACCACCACGCCGACTTCGAAGAGAACCTGGTCACTCACGATTAGGCTGACAGATCACGAGGCCGGGCGATGTCAGCAAGCACATAACAACGTGTCGCCCTTTGCGGGTTACTCGGCCGCCCTCATTAGCGCGCGGAGTTCATCACGAACGGATATCGCCTAAGTGGGATTTGCGTCAATGCAAGGGCGAGGTTATGCGGCACGCGCGGTTGTGCGTTCACATCTCACATTTCAAGCAATCGAGGAGATCGCTGCAGAATCCCGGGCATAATATCGAAAATAGTACTCGGGCGCCATGAGGCTGGCTGCCAGCGAGCGAGTAGCATGGTCACTGCCCACAGGTGCACGCTCTGCGTGGTGCTGCAATATGGCGAACGCATGTCCCACGGTACACTTCCCGGAATATGCTGAAAATCGGAATCATCGGACTGGGCAAGATGGGCCTCTCGCATCAGTCCATTCTCGGCACCCATCCAGACGTAACGCTGGCAGCCGTAGCAGATACCTCAGGATACATGCTCGACATACTGTCGAAGTACACGGGCGTCCGCGGATACAGCAGCTACACCGAGATGCTTGAGCGGGAAGCGCTGGACGCTGTGGTGGTAGCGACACCCTCGCGCTCCCACTCCGAAATCGTGCGCGCCGCTCTGCAGCGTCACCTGCATGTCTTCTGCGAAAAGCCTTTTGGCCTTGAACCTACGGTGGGCTTGCAGCTGGCCGAGCTTGCCGAAAAGGGTGGACTGGTCAACCAAGTCGGCTACCACTATCGCTTCGTGGCGACGTTTAACGAAGCACGGCGTCTGCTTCAGCAAGGTGCCATTGGCAGGGTGCACCACGTGCGCGCGGAGGCGCACGGACCTGTCGTGTTGCGCAGCGCGGGAACGACGTGGAGGACACAGAAAAGCGATGGAGGTGGCTGCCTCTTCGACTATGCCTGCCATGCGATCGATATGTTGAACTATCTGGTCGGCTGTCCGACTGACGTCTCAGGAACCGTCTTGAGCAGCGTGTTTTCACAAGATGTTGACGATGAAGTCTATTCGACTCTGACATTCTCGCCTGAGTTGCGTGGCCAACTGGCAGCAAATTGGAGCGACGAGAGCGCTCGCAAAATGTCGATGAAGGTAACTCTTTGGGGCAGCAACGGCCGCATCAATGTTGATCGACAGGAGATTCAGATTTACGTTCGCAAGCTCGTGGAACCAGTTCAGGGATTGAGAGGGGGCTGGAACGTACGCTATACAACCGATCTTACGCCGCCGGTATGGTTCTATATGCGCGGCGAAGAGTACTCCGCCCAGATTGAGCATTTCGTCAACTGCATTAGCACCGGCAGGACTCCGATTAGCACGTTCCGTACCGCCAGCGAGACCAATCTGGTTGCGGCAATGATGCGACTGGACGCAGCCAAACCGCTCACCCGCCTCACGCTGGGCGAATCTGCTCCGGCGGTGCCAGCCATTCAGCAGCCGGTCAGGTCCCGCGCGCGCGGGCTGCTGCGCACAATGTTCGGGCGTGTCGCCAGGGGCGGGCAGAACCGTCCACAAGGTTAGTGGGCTCTGTGATGGACCGCATTCTCTTTGGTGATAACCAGTTCTTCGGTGTGAATCACATGTCCGAGGAAAAAGCGCACGCGCAAGCCATGCGCTTCCAGGAAAGCAGCGCGGTGATAGAAGTGTTAGACGCCGCCTACGCGGAGGGCATTCGCACGTTTATGTGTACGACGCACGAAAGAATGACAGAGATTTGCAGTCACTTTCGTGCGCAGCGAAGTAAATACCCTGACTTCTGCTTTTACCCGTGCATGCCGTACGCGCATAAGTATGCCAACGCGGCTGCGGAGCATGGTGTCTTCGGAGCGATGCGCAGCTTCTTACCCCAGCAGAATCCGTTGGCCTCGCTATTGCGTGGCGGCGTGTCGCTGGCGCGCAAGGAGATCCATGTGTTTGCGGAGTTACTTATCGACGCCGAAATGAAGATGTTCGACGGGCTATCAACGCCGGTGATCTTGCTTCAAAACGTTGCGACTGACTTTCTCCTGGGTCTGGGGTTCGACGAGGCATTGCTGATTTTTGCGGCGCATGTACGTGAGCGATACGGTGCCGAACCTGGGTTCATCACCATGAATGCTCCGCGGCTGCTAAACAAGCTGGAGAAACTTGGAATCAAGGATCCAATCATCTGCGCCAACATCAACAAGATTGGCTTTCGCATGTGCGGCGGAATGGAGGCCTATGAAGATCTGATGCGTTCGCGCCGCTGCCGATTGATCGCGATGTCAGTCTTGGCAAGCGGTGCCTTGGCACCCCGCGAGGCGCTTGAGTACGTCTGCCAGCGCCCCGGGATCCATTCGATCGTCTTCGGAGCATCCAGCCGCAGGAATATCGCTCAGACGCGGCTGCTTATTGATGAATTGAGCACCGCAACCCATGAGTGAGAAGGTGAACGGTGAGGGCCCGGATAGTCGCAAGAGATTCCGCGTGCTGCTGCCCAGTTCCGCAGGCGGCCACTTAACGGAGATATTTCAGCTACGCGAGCTTCTGGAAGCGACTGAGCACGTGTTTGTCACGGAGGATCTGCCGCTCACCCGTCAGTTCATGCGTGGGCGGCCGTGTCGCTTCGTGCGCCCGAACGGACGCAACCGTGACTGGAGATTCTGGTGCAATTTTTTAATCAACTGGCTGCTGGCCGTGCCCATCCTTTTGCAGTTTCGCCCACACGCCATCGTAACCACCGGCAGTCACACTGCCATTCCATTTTGCTACCTGGGTAAGCTTCTCGGCTGCAAGGTTATCTTCATTCTCTCGTTCTGCCGTTTGCAGACAAAGGCAGCGGCGGCAACGGCGGTATACCCGATAGCTGATTTGTTCTTCGTGCAATGGCCGAGGATGAGCACCGCATATCCGAAGAGCCGCTATGTTGGGTCGCTGTTCTGAGGCTTTGCAGTAACCATGATTTTCGTGGTTCTGGGAACCTGGGATATGCCCTTTGTCCGTCCACTGCGCGAGCTGGAGGCGGCGGTGACACACAGGCTCATAGTTGAGCCCGTCGTCGTTCAGAGCGGGCACACGAACTACGCGGCTTCGAACCTGCAGATGGTGCCGTTTTTTGATCAGAGCGATCTGGAACGGATGTATTCGCAAGCTTCCCTCGTCATCACCCAGGCGGGCGTCGGCTCCATAATGCTCGGTCTTAAGCTGAATAAGAGGGTGATATCAATTGCTCGTCGCAGCGATTTCGATGAGCATATCGACAATCATCAGGAAGAGATCCTGGAGCTGTTCGCGAGCACGGGCGCAGTGCTTGCCTGGCGGGGCCTCGGGGATCTACCCGAGGTCTTGCGGCGGGCGGAGGAGTTTGTGCCTAGTAAATATGAGTTTGGACAAGAGCGGATATCGAGTGCGATCCTCAGGTATCTCGCTGACACGTCTTCACGGACCTGACTTTACGTCGGACCCTGGAGAAGGCTAAACAATTTCCGAGACGCGCGCGGCAATTCGTGGCGCGACCCTCAGGGCGTTGGCCGCTATGGTCAAACTGGGGTTGACGGCGCCGCTGCGTGGCATGAACGAGGCATCGACCACATAGAGATTCTCTAGGTCATGCGCCCTGCAATCGCGATCGAGAACGCTGATCGAGGCATCGTCGCCGAAGCGGCAGGTGCCGCATGAATGACCGTAGTTCATGGACAGCTCCGGCGATATCCGCAGGGTGCGCCAGGGGCGCACGTGCTGAGAGAACTCTCGATAAAGCTGATCGGCTCGACGCTTCAAGTCATCGGTGATTGTGTAGGTGAAGCTGGCCCCGTCGGGCTCGTTTGGGTCGGGCATGATCCGACTCTCGGGATTAGGATAGTCCTCACTCATCGCCGCAAAGATACCGGCGCTGCCGAACAGCAATGCAGCGATGTGCGATGGGACCTTGACCAGAAGAGACAACAAGACCTCGTTCGAAATGCCGCGACGGCGCAGCTCGTCCTTGAGGTACCCCGCAATCACACCGCGTCCCGCCTCGAGGCCCATGCTCTGCACATAACCCAGTCGATTGCCGTCGTGATTGTAGAAATCCCGGACTGAAATGGACTTGCGCTGACGTGCACTACGGCTCAACCGACGCGGCGCCCACAAAGCAATTAGGTCGGAGGTGTGGAACATCAAATTGCGACCGACCTGGTCGGAATGGTTCGCAAGGCCAGTGGGCCACCGGTCATTGCGTGAACGCAGCAGAATCTGCGGCGAATGAAGCGCACCCGCGGCCAGGACGATTACCCGACCGCGAAGCGTCAGTTCTCGCCCGTCACGGCGAGCTCTTACCGCGAGTACCCGCTTCCCATTCGCCTCGAGAGACTCTACGTCGCATCGATTCAGGATGCGGCAGTTAGATTGTTGCAGGGCCTCCTCAAGGCAGGCCGCCCGCGCATCTTGTTTACAGCCTCGAGGGCACACCCTGCCAATGCATTCCATGCATTGCTCGTCGTAACGCATTGCGACGCGCAGGGGCTCGGGATGCAGCCCGTTGAGTCTCATCTGCTCCATGAGTGCCCGGTCCCAATCGCTCATTCGCTGCCAAGTCGACTCCAGGGTCGCCGAGTTGATCCCATAGAGTGCCTCGGCGGCTTGATAGAAAGGTGCAAGCTCAGAGTAGCGGATCGGCCATTGAATCGTCGCGCCGGTGCCCGAAACCACGGCCTCAAAGTCGCTCGCATCCATGCGTTCGAGAGCTGCGGCGTAATGGATCGACGATCCTCCCAGCGCGCATCCCACAGCGGCGAAGAACCGCTGATAGCCGCCGTCCGGCATCTTCCGGCTCACGGGATTCGGCCACCAGCCGTGCGCGATCCGTTCGCTGGGCGACGAGCCATTCGAATCGGACGATGTGGTACTCGCCGCTACCTCAGTGCCTTTCTCGAGGAACAGGACGCTGAGACCCTGTAGGGCCAAGGATCGACCGACGGTGGCGCCACCGATTCCGCTGCCAACGATGATGACGTCCCAGTGAACGGACTCTGCCGCGGCTTGCATGTCGTCGGCGGATCCGGCGGGTCCCGTTAGCACGGCGGCCTCGCGCAGCGGATCGCGGGGACGTCACGGTTTCGCGCCCACAGCACGCTATGCATGAGCATATCCCGCACCAAGTATGGAACCCGAGGGCGCTTTAGGGCGAGACGCTTGACCAAGCCGAGTGAGTTGCCGATGAGAGCTGCGACATCAATCAGAATGGCTTTGCCAATGCCGTGCGTGACGACGAAATAGCGCCTGCGCGACTCGAACCAGTATGCCGGCAACCGCCTGGGCGGACCGCTGATGTCGGTTACATTAGTAGTCTGCCCCATGATGTGCATCACCCGGCTCTCGGGAACGTACCAAGTGGGGAACCCTGCTTGCTTCGCGCGATAGCAGAAGTCCGTTTCCTCGAAGTACAAGAAATAATTCTCGTCCATACCCCCTATGCAAGCCAAAACCGACGGACGAATCATCATCGAGGCACCGCATATCCAGTCAGTCGGCTGTGCAACGCGGCTCATGGGTCGGGCTACAAGCCAACGCTTAAAGAGGCGCGTCAGTGGACCGATTTCGAGCCCCTGGAGTAGCTCGCTCGTGAGACCGGGGAATCTGAAAGCAAACGGCCATTCGCTCCCATCGAGTGTCTCGAAGCTGCTTCCGGCAATGCCGACCCCTGGTTGGGCTTCCAGAAAGCGCGCGAGTGAGGCGATGCCGCCGGGGCGTACTTGTGCATCCGGATTCACCAGGTATACGTAAGTCGGGGATCCGGCAGCGTAGGCACGCTGGATTCCAAGGTTGTTCCCGTAGGCAAATCCGCCGTTGCGGGGCGCCGTTACCAAGGTTACCCAGGAAGACCAGTGATTTGCTTCGATCGCAGGCGCTAATGCTTTCGAGTCTCCTGAGGCATTGTCGACGACGATGACGCGTATTCGCATCCCCGTGCTCGAGCGCTCGGCGTCGATAGACGCGAGACTCTGAAGCGTCAGGGGAGCACATTTGTAGGTGACGATGACGACCGCTATATCAAGTCCAGACATCACGTCATCGTCGCAACTGGTGACAGCTGCCGTGCATGACTTATCCTCAACAGACATGGAGGGAGCGTCGCTCCAAGATGCTCGATGGGCGAATCGATAGTAGTGTGGCTCCGCAGCTTACCATTTTGGAAGCTGCGAGCGGGCCGTCGGTTTCCGTAGTTGCCGCCGATTCGATGCCGGGGAGCAAGGACGCGAGCCGCCGCCATTTTCGTCGTCACCGTGCAGTACACTTCAGGCACCAATGACTTCATGCCGGATCTATGCCCGCTGCGGCAACGGCTGGCGCAATTCCGGCGCGAATCGTCTGCGGCCGATCACCTGTCGCCGCGTATTCCTTAACATGAAAGTCACGCTGGCCTACGCAACCAGAATTCAGACGCGAGCCGAGTACTTTCCATGAGTCTCAGCGTGCGAGAACTCCTTGTCATCGCGCTGATCGCCGCGGCGGTTTTTCTCGTGGCGAGGCCAGTCGCCTTGAGGTTCATCGACCCAGACGATCTTTCGAGGCGTCGCAACACCTGGTTTGTGCTTACTGCGACGGCCTTCGTCGCGCCCAACTTCTGGGTGTTTGCGCTCGTGGCGATTCCGCTCATTACTTGGGCGGGGCGAAGGGACTCGAACCCATGCGCGGTCTACCTCATGCTGTTTCCGGTGATCCCGCCGATTGATGTACCGGTACCTATGATCGGCATGGAATCGCTTTTTTCGATCAACATCTTTCTGCTCTTGTCCTTCTGTGTGTTGGTGCCGATCGCGTCAAAAATCTATAGCCGCAGGGGCGAGCACCCAGAATATTCACTGCAATTTGTCGACTGGTCCCTGCTTGCGTTCGGGGCCCTGAGTTCACTGTTTTATGTCCGCGCCCCGAGCTTCAATGGCGGTTTGTACCCTGTGACGGTGACGGAGAGCCTGCGGCATTTCTTCGTGTTTTTCTTCGATACGTTCGTCCTGTATTACGCCGTAAGCCGCGTCAGCGCCGATCGCCGCAAGCTGCTCGACATGTTCGCGACCTACTGCCTGTGCTGCGCGGTACTCGCTGCCATTGCCGTGTTCGAGACACTACGTGGCTGGTTACTCTACGGTGGTCTTGCCGCGCAGTGGGGCCTGGCGGCGTCTGGTGCCTTCTATCTTGTGCGCAGCGGCGGCCTTCGCGCCATGGCCTCCACTGGACACGCGATGGCTCTCGCCCACCTTCTTGTGCTTGCCTACGGCCTTTGGTTGTATCTGCAGAGCAAGTTCGACTCAAGACTATGGAGAGTTGGGGGTGTCATTCTCTTCTGGAGTGGTCTGTTGGCGGCATTCACGCGCGGTGCCCTGATCGGCGCGGGACTCGCGTATTTCCTGTTTGCGGCCCTGCGACCAAGGTCGTTGTCCAGGATGTTCACTGCCATTGGTGGCGCGGTCGTTGTTGGAATGTTGGTTTATATCTCCCCCTTGGGAGATAGGATTGTGACTGCGATCCCGGGGTTGGGCGGGAAGGATGCCGACAGCAGCTTTATCTACCGGCAGCGCTTGTGGGATCGCACCTGGGAAATAATCCAGCAGAGTCCAGTCCTGGGCGATCAGGCAGCAGTGCTGAAGATGCAGGACTTGCGTCAGGGCGAGGGCATCGTAGATATGGTGAATACCTATGCGGGAATTCTGCTCGGCAGTGGATTCGTGGGTCTCACTTTGTTCCTCTCGTTCAGCCTGACTGTGCTGTCAAAGGCATGGGCGGGGAACAGAGAAACAAAGACCAATGACCCGGAGCTGTGCCTTTTGGGTGCGGCGCTGGTCGCTTGCCTTATCGCGACGCTGCTGATGTTCTGGGATAGCAGCTTCTTCAGGGCCCCCGCCAGAATGTTCTACGTCTTCTGTGGATTCGCGGCGGGCTACAGTGTGTTAGTGCGCTCCTTGAGACCGAAGCCGCTCTCTGAATCGACACCAACCAGTGAGTATTTGGACATTCCTCCGGGAAGCGCCCGTTGAAAGACTTCACGGTAGCGTTGCCGGTGGCGTGCATCCGCGGTCAGGACCCTTTTGCACCTCCGCTTCGCCACCGCAGGATAATCGCCGTGGTGAACCCGGTGAATATTCCGGTCGCTTCCCAGCGCAAGCGCGTGTGCGCTGCGTCGCAATCCCATCGATATTCTTGTGGCTCGATGCACGTAGCTGGCGGATTCCCCTGGTGTCTCCAGACAGCGTCAATTGCGCGGGGTACGCAAACACTGCGAAAATCCCCGTGATCAGGCCTTGATCGTCGTTAGCTTTCGACGCCGGGTTTGCGTCGCATCGAGGGAGAGCAGGATGTACCGAGTCGGAAGACTGAACCACGCGCGGGTGTCTTTGGCGCTGGCCTCGTTGGCGATGCTAGTGGCCTGCGATATTGCGGCTGCCCAAACTTCAATATTCAGCTACCCGAATGGATTTGCTAACGCGACGAGCGCGTTTAACTTAGCCTCCAACGCTAATCGTTTCAACGGCTCGGCGATTTCACTCACTGACGGAGTGCCCGGCGTACATGAGGCCGGTGCTGCCTGGTACAAAGTGCAGCAGGTCAATATCAGCTCCTTTTCGACGGATTTCACTTTTCAAGTGGCGTCCGGACTTCCGGTGCCCTCTATCGTGGGTCTGACCTTCTGCATTCAGAACAGCAATGCCACTACCAATCCCCCGCCGCCGACGACGTTGGGCTACGGCGTCAACGCCTCAGCGGATGCCAACATGGCCGGCTATGGAGCGTATTGGTGGCCGACTCCGAGTGGCTACCAGCATCCGATCGGCAACAGCGTTGCTATTAAATTCGATCTGAACAATGCCAACACTTTTACTGTCTCCTATCCGGCGTCGGGAGCCCCCAATTCGCTCGGGATGTATATCGACGGAGGACCCAGTGCAGCGTTGATGCCCCAGAATGACCTGAATCCTTCTGGAATCGATCTCTATAGTGGCCACGTCATGGCGGCTCACATCGTTTATGACGGCAGCCTTTTGACTCTGACTCTCCGCGACACACAGACCAACGTCCAGTACCGGACGAGTTGGCCCGTAAACATCCCGGCCGTCGTCGGCGGAAACACTGCGTGGGTCGGTTTCACCGCCGGAGAGATCACACCGGCAACAAACAATCTGCTGTCATGGAGCTTTAGTCAGGGCTATGCCCCGAGACTTGCTACCCCCGGCTTCAGCGTCGCGCCCGGGTCGTACGCCTCCGGGCAAAGCGTGGCTATCAGTGCGCCCGCGGGCGCGACGATTTATTACACGACCAACGGGCAGCAGCCCACAACTTCATCCACCCAGTACACGAGTCCCATCTCAGTAAGTTCAAGTGAGATCGTGCAGGCCATTGCCGTGGAATCGGGCCATACGGATAGCCTGGTGGCAGAAGCGAATTATCAGATCGCGCCAGCGGGCACGCCGCTTATTAATTTTCCAAATGGGTTCGCGAGCGCTTCTAACCTGATCACTACGGTTGGAACCGCATTGATCAACAGCTCCGGCAAACTTCAACTTACAGACACGGCAAGGCAGCTTGAGGTGGGTAACGCCTGGTATTCCGCGCCGGTCAACGTGCAGTCGTTCACGACTAACTTCACTCTTCTGCTGCAGTCGCCGATCCAAAACGGCGTGACATTCTGTATTCAGAATCAGCCGCCCGCTGCATCAGATACCTCGATTCGCTGGGTGAGTGGCGGTCCGACGGCGATGGCCAATAGCGAGTTTGGTCTGGGCTATTCCGGCGGGACTGAAAGCGGACAATATTCGGAACTCGCGGGACTTCTGAGCAGTGTGGCCGTGAAGTTTGACCTTTACGCGGGCACTGGGAACGACACCGGCCTCTACACGAATGGTACCGATCTCTCGCAGAACGGCATTAGCATGACTTCATCGGGTGTCAGCCTCCATAGTGGCCACCCGCTGGCTGTATCGATGACCTATAACGGGACGACCCTGAGCATGACCATTAAGGATACGGTTAGCAGCGCGACTTTTTCCAAGAGTTGGGCCATCAACATTCCTCAGACTGTGGGTGGCAATACTGCCTACGTGGGATTCACCGCCAGCACCAGCTATTCTGGCGCGACACAAAACATCACTGCTTGGACATTTTCGCCTGCGGGGCAGACGACAGGGCAGCCCCCAGTACCAATGCCTCCTA
This sequence comes from uncultured Gammaproteobacteria bacterium, assembly GCA_963793895.1. GTDB lineage: Bacteria > Pseudomonadota > Gammaproteobacteria > Steroidobacterales > Steroidobacteraceae > 13-2-20CM-66-19. Next base: position 577,018 of record CAWCBV010000002.1, on the reverse strand, counting down.
CAAATGTGAGCGTCAACTAGGTGTAGACGCGCAGCGTCAGGGCACGCTGGCCGGCGCGCTGCTTGCCGTGAGCGGCGACCGGCCGCCGCGGCCGGCGAGACCACTGCCAAGGGGACGAGCCGGGACTTTTCCGGGGAAGAGCCGACTTTCGCCGACTCGCAGGCGGGAGGACATCCGCGCCTGGTGGCCGGAGCGCCTGGCGGCCCAGCTTGGTTCACGTCAGACTAGACCGAATACTGCCAGACTCGGGGGACTGGGTCCGTGTTGGTGCCTGGATAAAGCAGGAAGTGCGTGAATCTGCCAAGAAATAATGACTCTTTCAGAATTCAGGTCCTATTTCCCAACTTTTATAGCGACGGTGGCGTCGCCTATACGGTTCAGTCGGTGGTGGATGTCCTGGCGACCAGGCAGATTGAAGTTGGCGTTACCGCGGCCGCCACCAACGTCAGCACTCCATACGTGCATGGGGTCGTAAACAGATTCCTGTATGCACGTTTCCCGCGCTTGTGGAATCCGGAGACCACGGTATTTCGGTCGGCACGCCGGCAATTGCGTGCCGGAGACCTTGCCTACTTCTGGCTCGAAGGTCCGGCCGAGCACTGCAAGTATTTCAGGGCGCGCGGGGTTATGGTCGTGCGCGAAATGATCAATTGCACAAAGCTGCTCCGCCGGCAGCGAACTGAGGCTGGCGTACGCCGCTCTGGGCGTGCCCGATGCTTCGGGCTTGACTGACGAGATCATTGAGCGAGAACGCCGAGACCTATTGGCGGCCGACTATGTTGTTTGCCCCAATCCGTTTGTGAAGCAGTCGGTGATGGACTATGGCTATCCGGCCGACCGCTGCATCGACGCGAGTTACGGCTGGAGTTCGCGGCGCTTGGGGTCGCATACCCGCCTCTTACCCGACAAAGAGATGTTCACCGTCGCCTTCGTCGGCAGCATCGACGTGCGCAAGGGAGCCCCGGTGCTGCTCGAAGCCTGGGCGCGGGCTAATATCCCCGGCCGGCTACTGCTGGCCGGTGAACTGACTCCGATAGTGCAGCAGAAATGCGCTGCCCTGCTGGATAGGCCTGACGTTGTAAATTGCGGCTTCGTGCGGGATGTGGGCTCGGTATATCGTTCCGCGGACGTCTTCTGCCTGCCGACGTGGGAGGAAGGCGGTCCGCAGGTCACGTTCGAGGCCATGTCGGCAGGAGCCGTCCCGCTGGTGACGCCCATGGGCACCGGCGGCGCCTTCACGGCTGACGAGGGCATTGGCATTGTCGTTCCCCCTGGAGATGTTGCGGCTCTCAGCGAAGCACTGCGGGCCCTGGCGACCGATCCAGCGAGGCTGGCCCGACTCAAACGGCGTGCCGTGGAGCGGGCCGCTGACTACACCTGGGAGCGAGTGGGTGAGCGAAGGCGGGCGCAACTCATCCGGTGCCGAAAAGCGTGGCTGGGGAGCAACGGGTAATCCGCTCACCCGATCGGCGGTTTCGATTGCTGGCGGCAGGCGGATCGTGTACCCGCAAGCGCGCACGTTTGCGGTGTGAGAGGATCCCTTTAGTGCGTTAGCGCGATCCGTCTGATCGGGAGCAACGCCATAAGTGCATTGCTGGTTGCTAGCGCAACCAGCGCAACAAGACATGCGAAAAGCACTCGGTAGACTTCGTACCGTCCGAGCAGCAGACCCTTGCGCTTCTGCAGCCAGAGGTAATAGAGGAATGGCGCCAGGCCACTGAGCGCAATTCCATAAGTAAACCCCATGAAACCCCACAGCATATAGCCGACAAAGCTGGTCAGCGGCATGGACGCTGCGCGCAGCAGGTTGCCGATCAGGATGACACGCGGCTCTCCCGCGGCGACCAGCATGTCCTCGGCTCCCACCGCGAGCGCCAGCAGCACGGCGCGCAGCATGAAAGCTTGCAGCACCGGCCCGGCGAGCGCGAAGCGTGGATCGTAGAGCAGAGTGACAATCAGTACTGCGACCCCGCCAACCACCGCCGGAACCCCCAGCATCACCATGAAAAACCTGACGTTACCGGTGTAATACCTGAGAGAGAAAGTGGACGGATCGGCGCGAAAGTCGTGCGCCGCACGAGGGTAGAGCACAGTCTGGCTCATCTTGGTGATGAGCCCCTCGATTGAGCCAGCGATACTGGCCGCCAAACCATATACACCCAGCAGCGGCAAGTCGAATAGTCGCAGGAAAACCACCTTGTCGAACTGACTCAGCGCCAGCGTAAGAGCGCTGGAGGGCATGACGAAGCGTGTGTATTTGAAGATCTCCCGCGCCGCTTCCCGGTCATACTGCAAATGGGGACTGAGCTCGCGGTAATACCGGTGACTGAGCACAACCCATACCAATCGGTTGACCAGTGCTGCGTAGACCATGCCCCAATAGTCACGCCAGAAGTAACAGTAGATCACGCTGAATATTGTCGACACGAGCGTTGCTATCAACTCGGTGTACACGACGACACGCGCGTTCTTGCGCCGCAGAGCCAGAGGGAACGCGGTCGATTCGAAGCCATCGATAATGAACCACAGCGCGAGCACCCGCAGCGGCAGGGTCAGTACCGGAGTGCCGTACAAATGCGCGATGGGGCCTGCTAGTACCAGCGTAAGGACGCCGTTGAAGAGAGCGCGCACCAGGCGAATGGTCCAAGCGGTATTCAGGTAGCGTGGTTCATCGCCGTGCGGATCACGGACAATGCACACCGACATGCCGACGTCCGACAGCATCCCCACGATGAAGACTACGGACATCACGATGGTGATGATGCCGTAGACCTCCGGTCGCAGGATGCGCGTGAGTATCAGGCTGCTGCCGAGCCGAATCAGCGTCTGCGCACTGAAAGAGAACGTAGTTGCGAACAGATCGCCCCGGGGATTGAAGAGTTTGAATGACACTCTGGCCGGTTCGTTCGACAACGGGCGGACCTCGGCAGACCGGGAAGCGCGTGAATGCTACAGTAATTTGCGGGGAAACCGCTGCGCGGCGTTGCGCTGTTTGCAGATTTTGTGTGTTTCGGTCCGCAAATCTGCGTATTCCACGCGATGGTGAACAGGGCTTCCACGTGATCGTGAACGCGGATTGCATCGCAACGTGAACAGGCACCGGCGCGCAGCGCTCGCGGTCGCTCCTGCGTCCATCGATCCTGAGCGTCGCATGCGCGCGGTCGAATGCCTCGAGATCGAGTCGCTTAAGCTCAGCTCGCTACGGCCACTTGGACCGTTCGCAGCTTCGCAGGCTCAAGAGCGAGCGTCTCAGTCCGTTTTTACGATAGCGTAGTGGCAAGCCGCCAGAGGATATGATGAGTTCCGCTGCGAGCACCGTGAGACACAAACCCGATGCATATGCGGCGAGTAGAGCACCTTGGCGACGAAATACGTTCTTCGAGCGGATCGGGATTTCGATGAAGTAGTAGATGACAATGGCAATCCCGATCGACATGCCGAACATCAATACGCGCGAAGTCCCCGAATAAGGTCTGATCAAATACGCCGCAAACACATTCGGGGGCCAATGAACAAGGTAGATCGGGTAGGACACAGTGCCGATGAAGACCAAGGGCTTCCAGGCTAATGCCCGTCGCGTCAGCGTGTTGACATGCGCGTTTGCGAAAATGATCGCCGCGGTTCCCGCGGTCGGAAGCAAACAATATGGCCGGGAATCGGCTCGGTACCCCTATGACTTGTGACTGAATAGACAAGCAGGCCTGCACCACACAACGCGAGGACCTCGGCCAAACCCCGCGATGTCAGCTTTGGGATTCTTGGGTGGGCAATGAGCCCGCCCCCAACAACTCCCATGCGCGAGTCGGAAACATGTAAAAGGTTGCTTCCGGCTTTCTTGCCAGGAAGTACAAATCCAGGAGAAACGAGGCAAGAAACAGGGCGGCAAGAACTGCAAAGAACCTGGCTTTCAAATACTTTCTAGTAAGTAACAGCGCAAGAGGGAAGAGCAGATAAAACCGCTCTTCAACAGCCAAAGACCAGGTGTGCAGCAGGTAGACATCGTGCGAACCGAGTCCGAAGCAATTCACCTTCAGCCAAAAATAGAAATTGGCGAAATACAGTTGAGCGGCCGGTAGCTGTCGCCCCAGCTCCTGGAGTTGCTCGGGAAACAACAGCAGGGTGCCGGCCGTGAGCGTTCCAAGCAGAACGACGTAAAGAGCGGGTGACAGACGGCGTATTCTTGCCGAATAAAATCCCAGCAGGGAAAGTGTGCCATCCTGAAGGTGACGAAGAAGAATGCCGGTGATCAAGTACCCGGAAATAACATAGAATATGTCGACTCCGAGATAGCCGGCGTTCACGCTTTCGACCAGGGCGAAATGAAACAAGAGCACGAGCAGCACCGCGACCGCTCTTAGGCCGTCGATGTCGGCACGATAACTCACGAGAGTTCCTCGGAACTCTCAGCTCTGCGTCCAAGCTGTGATGACATTTCCATGAAAGAAGGTTTTAATGAGCAGCACACTAAGGTCGATATTGCATCCGCGGCAGTTCTCGAGGCAATGGACGATCCGGAACTTTGGCGACTACCCGAGCAAGCTCGGCCACGGTGTCATCCCGCGTGCCAACTACGGGTACTGCCTGTACCACGGCGCGAAACTTGCCAAGCGCCTCGGATACCCGAGGATGAGCGCCATAGAGTTCGGTGTTGCCGGTGGCAATGGCCTGCTAAGCATGGAGAGCCACGCGGAAGCGATTTCCAAACTGGTGGGGATAGAGATCGAGATCTACGGCTTCGATACGGCCGAAGGCTTACCGAAGCCAGTCGACTATCGGGATCTTCCGTATCATTGGAAGGAAGGGTTCTACAGAATGGATGTCGGCGCCCTGCAATCAAAGCTACGCAAGGCAAAACTTGTGCTGGGAGATGTCGCGGACACGCTCAAGAGTTTCTTCGAAACCCACCGGCCGGCTCCCATTGGCGCGATCTCATTCGACCTCGATTTTTACTCTTCGACGAAGAGTGCGCTGGCGGTGTTCCAGGGCCCACGGGAATTCCTGTTGCCGCGGATCTTCTGCTACTTCGACGACACCATCGGGTCGGAGATGGAGGCCTATAACGATTTCACCGGCCAGCGCCTGGCGATCAACGAGTTCAACCTGGAAAACGACGACATCAAAGTCGCCTATCCGTACTGTCTGCTCAAAGGTGAGGTCCGGGACGTGTGGCGTAATCAGATCTGGGTCGCTCACCTGTTCAAGCACCAACACTACAACACTTTCGTTTCTGACACGGAGCAGGAACTGCCGATTGCAGGCGCGCGCACGTGACCGAGAGGGCGCGCGCCCAGGCTTTGGCTGAGGGCGTCACACTTCGTTAGTGTTGCGCTGAGAATTGCGCAACCCAGCGTCGACGGCAAAATGCGGGGACGGCGCGAATGTCCCGCTTGGGTTCGGAGGATTGCATCTGTGTGGCGATGGGGATTGTTGTTCGCCTGGGTGTGCGCTGCGACGGGGATTGCTGCCTGTTCACAGGGCAACGCCCCACCTGTCACCTCCTGGAACCGACAGGCTGCGGCGGCTTATCTCGACCGCCGAATGGAATGGTGGGCCACTTGGGGACACTCGGCCCGAGATCACGGCACGTTCTGCATATCCTGTCACACAGCATTGCCTTACGCGCTGGCGCGCCCGACTCTTCGTGGTGCGCTGGCTGAGCAAGCCAGTGCGGCTCCTGAGCGCGCGCTGCTGGACAACGTGAGAAAGCGCGTACGTCTGTGGAGCGAAACGGAGCCCTACTACACGGACCAACGATTCGGCATTGGCAAGAGCGCGCAGTCCCGCGGCACCGAATCGGTACTAAATGCGCTGATAATAGCTGCGGACGATGCGCGAACCGGGCGTCTAAGCGCCGATGCACGCCTCGCGTTCGACAACATGTGGTCCCTGCAACGCGAGAACGGGCACGATCAGGGAGCGTGGTCGTGGCTCGATTTCGATCTGGCGCCCTGGGAGACTGCGAACGCGTCGTACTTCGGGGCCGCGATGGCTGCCATGGCGACCGGCATCGCACCGGAGAATTATCAGTCGCTTCCACAGATCCAGGATCACTTGCACCTGCTGCGTGAATATCTTGAGCGCGAATACCCGGCGCAGCCGTTACACCAACGCGTGGTGCTGCTGTGGGCCTCCACGAAACTTCCAGGACTGATCGACCCGCAGCGTCGTCAGTCGGTCATCGAGGAGATTCTGCGCTCACAGAATCGTGACGGCGGCTGGAGCCTGCCCGTGCTCGCTCCGAAGGCCGGGCGGCGCGAGTGGCTTCGCGCCCTGCTGCACGCGCCAGACAGCGACGGTTATGCGACCGGCTTGGCCACTCTCGTGCTGGAGGAGGCGGCCATGCCTGACGCACAAGCTTCAGCTTCCCGCGGCCGCTCCTGGCTGTCTTCCAATCAGGTTGGGCAGACAGGTTCCTGGGAGGCACGTTCATTGAACAAAACGCGTGATCCGACCACGCCGATCGGCATGTTCATGAGTGATGCGGCGACAGCTTATGCGGTTTTGGCGTTGTCTGAACCCCAGGCTACTGGCGTGGGTGCGGAAAGCGTCCCGGGCCGGGAACATTAGTACCCCGACCGGTTCTGCCGCTCGCATCGCTTGTGACGCGGTCATTTGTTGCCCCGGCCGGTTTGTGCGTTAATGTACTTGTGCGTTCTGGACGCGCGACGCGAACCTCCAAAATCAAAACACAAGGTCGCGAAAGTAACATAGTGAGTCTGTGTTCGACGTGAGCGCCAACCCTCGCCGTGAAGAGTCCGTGTCGGTAACTGCCACCAGCCCGACCGAGGCGCTGTATTTTCCGCGCGACGCTCCGCGGCTGTTCGGCTGGTTGCACCTTCCGGCCGCAGAGCGGCCATCCGATACGGGGCTGGTGATTTGCAAGCCGTTTGGCTACGAGGCGTTGTGCGGACATCGGAGCATGCGAGCATTTGCGGAAATGGCCGCGGCGGTGGGCATGCCGGCGTTGCGCTTCGACTACCTCGGGGCCGGTGATTCCTTGAGGTATCGACCCGGACGCGGACCAGATTGAAACGTGGTGCCGCGACATTCTCACCGCGGTCGATGAGCTGCGCAGCCGCACGGGCGTAACCCGCATATGCCTCCTGGGATTTCGTCTTGGAGCCCTGCTGGCAACATTGGCGGCGGCGCGCAGTGACAGCGTCGATGGGCTCATTCTGGTGGCGCCTGTCATCAGCGGACCACGCTACCTGCGTGAGATGCGCACCACGCGGCTGGCCGCGTTACTCGGCGCCGGTGGAGCGGAGGCATCGCAGAGCGACGACACTGGAGCGGTTGCCAGGGCGGGTACCGATTCGATGGAGATCAGCGGACACTCGGTATCGGCCGCGACCGTCGCTGCACTGTCGCGGGTCGATCTGTCAACGCTGGGCGCGCCGCGAGTGTCCCGGATGCTGCTAATCGATCGCGACGACCTGCCGACGGCACGCGCCTGGCTACACGTGTTGTCGGGCTCGCGCGCGCAGGCCGACTACGCAACGCTTCCGGGGTTCGTCAAGATGATGATGACGGCACCTCAGTTCACGCTCATCCCGCACGACATGATCAGTACAACGCGAGACTGGTTGTTGCGGTTTTGCTCGCCACGGAGACAGGGAACGGAAGTCAGCACGGCGCGCGGCGTGAACAGGATTCCGCGCCGGCCGCGGCTCCCCTGCTGTCAATCCCGGGTGGGGAAGCTCGATGTTGTGCTAACCGAGCGGCCCGTTCGTTTCGGTGCAGGCGGAGTGATGTTTGGCATTGTGACGGAGCCCGGCAGTAGCGAGCGGCGGCGGCGCGCCGTGGTGCTGCTAAACACCGGCGCGGATTATCACATCGGTCCCGGACAACTCTATGTCTGGCTTGCTCGGCGTTGGGCGCGTCGCGGTTACGTTGTGTTGCGCCTCGATCTGGCCGGAATAGGCGACAGCGACACCCGTCCCGGAATGCGCGACAACGAGGTGTTTCCGTCTACCGCGCTCGAGGACGTGCGGGTCGCTGTCGAATTCATGCGCGAGCGCTACCAGGTCGGCGACGTGACGCTTGCCGGCCTGTGCTCCGGCGCATATCACTCGCTGCGCGCAGCAGTGGCAGGACTTCCGGTAAATCGCCTCTTGCTGGTCAACCCGGACAATTTCTTCTGGGACGAGGGTGCGACGCTGAATGATCTGAATCTGGGAGACGTGGTGCGCAACCCGGGGTTGTACCGCCAGCGCGTGTTTTCCCTTTGGGCATGGAAGAGGGTTTTTACGGGCCAGGTGAAGCTTTGGCGCATTGTGCAAATCTACGTGCGCCGCCCGCTGCTGTCGGTAAATTCGAAGCTGCGCGATCTGGCGCGGTACCTACACGTCCGTCTGCCGCGCGACCTGGGCCGCGAGCTGGCCGCGCTCGGTGCGCAGCAAGTGCGTATGGCGTTTGTTTTCGCCAAGGGAGAAGCAGGAATTGATCTATTGAAGATCAGAGGCGGGTTCGTCGATACGGCGGCTGGGAGATTACTGTCACCTGCACATTATCGACGGAGCCGACCACACATTCAGCCGTAGCTCATCCAGAGCGGTCCTGGAAAAAATCCTGAGTGACGAGCTGTTCGCCCCGTAGCGAAGCTGGCGCTGGTGCGTGCAATAAGGCGCAAGCCATGTCCGAGCTGTGTCCTGAACTCGCTGGTCTTTTCCCCGCGGGGGCAGTCGCGGCGCACTTGCACGGAGCCGCGTTGCTCAAGGATTTGATGCCGGATGAAATAAACTCTGTAAGTCATTGTTCTGAAAAACGAATAAGTGACTTTTCAGCCGGGCGTGCGTGTGCCCGGCTGGCGTTGAAAGCGCTTGGAATCGAGGGCTTCTCCCTGCTGAGCGCAAGAGACCGGCAACCCATCTGGCCGGTGGGAATCACGGGCAGCATTACGCACACCGACGGCTACACGGCAGCCGTGGTCATCCGGCAAGGCAGCGTGCGCTGTGTGGGTGTCGACTCCGAGCTGATCTCTTCAGTGCACGAAGGACTGTGGCCGCGCATTTGCACGCCGGCGGAGCTGGCAAGCCTGCGCAGCGCCGGTGCCGGGAGCTGCGAGCGCGCAGCGCTGACTTTCGCGGCCAAGGAAGCTTTTTACAAGAGCCAGTTTCCGCTGACCGGCGAGTGGGTCGGATTCGCAGACGTCGCAATCGAGTTAGAACCGGTGCCGGACGACGGTGGTGTGTTCGTGGTGATTCCGCAGCGGCAGCTGCTGCTGCAGGTACGAGGCGCGCAAAGGCTGGTGGGTCGGTTTCGCCGCCATGGCGAGTTCGTGACCGCAGGTATTGCGCTGTGCTGAACCTCAAGGCACGCCTAGAATGTCCGTCGATGGAAAAGACCGCAACCAGCAGCGTTGCCGATGGTCCACGCTGCTTGTGGGGCGCGATCACGGCGGCTGGTGGGCCTGACGGCGTCATTCACGGCGCGGGCGCGAGCATCGCGCTCTGTGATCTTGCGCATGCCTCGGGCCTCGGCGGTCATCTGGAGGAGTTGCGCGGCCGCACGGTCCTGATCGCAACCCGTGAGCAGTTGAGCACCGCACTCGCCCTCATCGAACTCGACGGCGTGGCGCAGCGGGTGGTCCTGTGCACGCCGGATCTCGCGAGCGAACATTTCCCGCACGTGATCGCGGCGGCGGGCGCGGACGGCTGGGTGCGTGACGCGGGAGCCCCGCAAGACTGCGGCACCGCCATGGCGAGCACGGTGACCGTCACGACGACACCGGTGCACATGGAGCTCGGGCGGCGCCACTCCCACGAAACCGAGTGGGTGCTGCTGACATCCGGAACGACGGGCGCGCCGAAACTGGTTCTGCATACGCTCGCGAGCCTCACGAGCGCCCTGGCGCGACGCGCGCCGGAACGCGGCAGCGCCGTGTGGAGTACATTTTATGACATCCGCCGCTACGGCGGCCTGCAGGTTTTCCTGCGCGCCATGTATACCGGCACGCTGGTGCTGTCGGCACCGGACGAGGCGGTGGGGGATTTCTTCGCGCGGGCGCGAGGCGCGGGCGTGACCCACATTTCCGGGACGCCTTCACACTGGCGCCGCGCCCTGATGAGCGGTGCGGCTGGCGCGCTCGCGCCTGCCTATGTGCGCCTCTCCGGGGAGATTGCCGATCAGGCGATTCTCGACAGTCTGCGCGGCGCTTACCCCAACGCACACATCGCGCACGCATTCGCTTCCACCGAGGCCGGCGTCGCGTTTGAAGTCGGGGATGGCCTGGCGGGAATCCCGGCGAATCTGATTGGTGCGGCGAATGCGGAAACGCAGCTGCGGATCATGGACGACACGCTGCAGATCCGCTCGCCGGGAAACGCGGTCCGTTATCTGGGAGAAGGGGCGCCCGCGCTGCGACGCGCCGATGGCTTCGTCGACACGGGCGACCGTATGGAACTGCGCGGCGAGCGCTATCACTTTGTGGGCCGCGCGGGTGGCGTCATCAATGTCGGCGGCCTGAAGGTGCATCCGGAGGAGGTGGAGGCGGTCATCAACTCTCATCCGTGGGTGCGAATGTCCCTCGCCAAGGCGCGACGCAACCCGATCACCGGCGCGGTGGTTACGGCCGACGTGGTGCTGGCGGAAGAGCTGAACGGCGTGCACGAGCGTCCGAGCAACGAGGCTCTGACGCAGGAACTCCTCGAGAGTTGCCGGCGCACGCTGCCGGCGCACAAGGTCCCCACGGTGATCCACATCGTCCCCGCGCTCGAAGTCTCCCTTGCCGGAAAGCTGGTGCGTCCGAATGCGTAACATCATCGTGACCGGAGCGAGCCGGGGACTCGGGCTTGCGATCGCCTCCACGCTCGCCGCTGGCGGGGACCGCGTGATCGCCGTGGCGCGCAAAGCGACCCCGGAGCTCACCGCGGCGAGCAGCGCCGCAACCCGCGCCGGCAGCGGAGCGATTGAGTTCCGCTCCTTTGACCTCACCGAAACTGCGGCGATCGCCGGCTTCGTCTCCCGGGTGCGCAAGGAGTTCGGGCCGCTGTACGGACTGGTGAACAATGCCGGCCTCGGTACGGCCGGGGTGCTGGCGATCATGCGTGACGCTGACATCGAGCAGCTCACGCGCCTCAACGTCGTCGCGCCGCTGGTGCTCACCAAGTACGTCGTGCGCGCGATGATGCTCGAGCGCGCCGGGCGCATCGTCAACATCAGCTCGATCGTCGGTTCAACCGGCTACCGCGGCCTGACGGCATACGCGGCCACCAAGGCGGCACTGCAGGGGTTCACACGCTCGCTGGCGCGCGAAGTGGGTTCACTTGGCATAACCGTCAATGCCGTAGCGCCGGGATTCATCAGCACGGAGATGACGGCCGACCTGGACGAGGAGCAGCGCGAGCAGATTGCGCGCCGCAGCGCGCTCAAGCGCCTGCCCGTCCCGGCGGATGTCGCTGCGGCGGTGGAGTTTCTCATGAGCGAGAAAGCCAAGAACATTACCGGCATCACCCTCACGGTGGATGCGGGGAACACAGCATGAAGCCAGAGACGATTGCCCTGCATGGAGGGTTCGATTCGGATCCCACGACCAAGGCCGTTGCGGTGCCGATCTACCAGACGGTCGCCTATTCCTTCGACAGCGCCGCCCACGGCGCGGCGCTTTTCAACCTCGAGACGGAAGGCTACCGCTACAGCCGCATCTCCAATCCGACCAACGCGGTGCTGGAAACGCGTGTGGCGCAGCTCGAGGGCGGCGCGGATGCCTTGAGCGTGAGTTCCGGTCAGGCGGCGCTCTACTACTCGGTGCTGACGGTGACGCGCGCGGGTCTGAACATCGTCTCCCCGCCGCAGCTCTACGGCACGACGCACACCCTCTTTGCCCACGTGCTGCCGCAGCTTGGGATCCAGGTGCGTCTTGCGCAGTCTGACAAACCCGCCGCGCTCGCCGCGCTGATCGATGAGAACACGCGCGCGGTGTTCTGCGAGACCGTCGGAAACCCGGCGGGCAACGTCAGCGATCTCGAGGGTTTAGCCGCGGTCGCGCACGCGGCCGGGGTGCCGTTGATCGTGGACAACACCGTGCCGACACCCATACTGGTCCGGCCGATTGATCATGGCGCGGACGTCGTGATCCACTCGCTCACGAAGTTTCTGGGTGGCCACGGCACCACCCTTGGCGGCATCATCATCGACAGCGGCAAGTTTCCCTGGAAGAAACACGCCGCGCGCTTCCCGATGCTGACCGAACCCGACGCGTCCTACCACGGGCTTGTGTACACCGATCACTATGGCGCCACCGCGTACATCGGGCGCTGCCGCTGCGTCTTCCAGCGCACCATGGGCGCGGTGCTTGCGCCCATCAGCGCGTTCCTGCTGCTGCAGGGAGTCGAAACGGTCGCGCTGCGCGTCGAGCGGCACGTGCAGAACGCGCGGCGGGTGGCGGAGTTCCTGCGCGGTGATCCGCGCGTTGCCTCGGTCAGTTACGCAGGCTTTCCCGAAAGTCCCTACTACCCCCTGGTGCAGAAGTACCTCGGCGGACGCGCCTGCTCGCTGCTCACGTTCGAAATCAAGGGGGGCTTCGACGGCGGATGTGCGCTTCTATGACGCGTTGCGCCTCTTCAAGCGACTCGTGAACCTCGGCGATGCGAAGTCGCTCGCCTGCCATCCCGCATCCACCACCCACCGGCAGATGTCACCCGAGGAGCAGCGGCTCGCCGGGATCGCCCCCGAAACCATCCGCCTGAGTGTGGGTATCGAGCACATCGACGACATCATCGCCGACCTCGACCAGGCGCTGACCGCGGCGACGAAGGCCTGACGGGCGTTCGCGCATGAGTGCCGACGCCAAACTGCCGCCGCCCGTGCCGGCGCTCTTTCCACCGCGTGCGCTGCGTGAGCACCTGGATGACCTCCTGACGCGCACGCTCGCCGCGGCCGGGGAGCGCATCACGCGCGGCCCCGTCATGCCGACGCTCGACATGGCGCAGTTCCGCGCGGCGCTGGCGCGTTTTGACTTCGAGACCCCCAGGACCTGGAGGCGCTCATCGGCTGGATCACGACGCAGCTCGAGCACGGCGCCGTGCACATGGGGAACCCGCGTTACTTTGGCCTCTTCAATCCGGCGGCGAACTTTCCCTTCGCAGTGCGCGGATCGCATCGCGGGCGCCTTCAACCCGCAGCTGGCGAGCTCCGGCTCCTCGCCGGCGCCGGTGGAGATCGAGGCGCATGTGGTGCGTGCGCTCGCGCGGCGTGCCGGGCTGCCCGCCGAATCCGCCGGCCACTTCACTACCGCAGGCTCTGAAGCCAACTTCACTGCGCTCCTGTGCGCCCTGACCCGGGCGGCGCCCGGCTTCGCGAGCGAGGGCGTGCGCACGTTTTCCGGTCCGGTCGCGATGTACACCTCGCGCGAATGCCAGCCCGCCTGGTTCAAGATCGTCGCACCAGGCCGGCATCGGACGCGACGCGCTGAAGCTGATCGCGACCGACTCGCGCGGGGAAATGGACGGCGACGCGCTGGCGCAGGCGCTCGAGCGCGATCGCTCGGCCGGCATAGTGCCGGTGCTGATTTCCGCCACCGCCGGCACCACGGGCGGCGGCATGGTCGATCCGCTCGCGCGCTGCGCGGATGTCGCGCGCGCACACGGTCTTTGGTACCACGTTGACGCGGCCTGGGGCGGAGCGGCGTTGTGCTCGCCGCGCCTGCGCGGGGCACTGGCCGGTATCGAGCTCGCGGACTCCCTCACCATCGACGCACATAAATGGTTCGCCACCACCATGGGGTGCGGGATGTTCATCACGCGTTACCCGGCGGTGCTGCGCGAGACCTTCCGGGTGGCGACGGACTTCATGCCCTCGACGGTGTCGGCGCTCGACCCGTACCTGAACAGCGCGCAGTGGTCGCGGCGTTTCATGGGCCTGAAGCTGTTCCTGTCACTGGCGGCGGCCGGGTGGGACGGGTACGCCACACACGTGGAGCGCGCGGTGGACGTCATCGCGCTGGTAAAGGCGCGGCTGCTTGCTACGGGCTGGTCGGCGCGCAACGACTCGCAGCTTGCGGTGCTGTGCGTGGTGCCACCGCCGGGGTTCCCGCCCATCCGTGAGCTCGTTCGCCGGGTGCTCGCCTCGGGTCGCGCCTGGGTGGGCGCTACGACCTTCGCCGGTCAGGAAGTGGTGCGGATCTGCGCGACCCACGGAGAGATCGGGGTCGCGGATATTGACGAGCTCGTCGGGTCCCTAAACGCTGCGCGCTGAGGCATCCAGTCTGTTCAGCATCGCTTCGACCGACGCGATGGACTCAAAATTCTCCGGAGTGATATCCGCTTGCGGAATGGCGAGGTTGAATTCCACCTCAATGGCGAGCATCAGCTTCACCATCTTGATGGAACTCATGCCGAGATCGCTTAAGCGGGCATCGATCGGCATGGGGCGCGCGCCTCCAGCCGGGCCCAGAATCTGGCGAATCAGGCCGATGAGCCGCTCGCGCGTGCTGGCTTGCGGATTGTGGCTCGCGTCATTCATAGCTCTAGTGCGCTGTCCTGAGTTTCAAGGAGATGGCGCGCGCTGGGAGCGGGGCGTGCCGCCGCGGCAATAAAGCCAAGCCAGTTGCCATAGATGCGCGCCGCGGCGCCTGCCCACGGAGCGCGCAGGTCCTTGGCGGCCGCCGTAGTGGGAAATTCCGCCAGCAGCTCCGGCCGCGGCGCCTTGAGCGCGCGCTCCCGAAATTCGTCCAGCACCGCCGCCGCGGCGGGGGAGAAGTAGTCGCGTGGCTGCAGCGGGTAGGCAGGCTGCTCGCCGCGCAGGAAGCGGCCGACGTCGCGGCGATACTCTTTGAGGAGCGTTACGTCCTCGTACTCGGGATGCCCCTGGAAGCACAGAAAGAGGCTGCGCCGCTGGCGAATGAACGTGTCCGCGCCGGTGTCCTGCGAGGAGCTGAGAATCGTGTAGCCCGCGTCATCGAGCGCCTCAGGCGGCAGGTTATTCCAGCGCGAGTGCGGCAGCGACAGTGGCGCTGCAAGTCCCGCCATGAATGGATGGTCAGGAGCAATGCGGTGCCGGAACACGCCGAAGAGCTTATTCGCCAGGCGCTGCCGCTGCACGCCGTCGAAGTGCAGCACGGCTGCGTGCGCGGCGAGGCACGAGCAGACGCTGGAAACGGTATTGGCGTCCGCCCATTCCAACACCTCGACAAACCTCGCCCAGTACGGCTCTGCAGTGAGCGGGCGGCCGCTCGGTTCCATGCCGGTGACTATCAGGGCATCCGGCGGGGCGGATTGCAGATCGTTGATGTCCCAGTAGCCGCGTGCGGTCAGAGCCTCGCGGGCCGCCGGCGCGCGCGCCACCTCTGGCAGGCTGAAAAAGCGCAGCCGCACGGTCCGTGGCCCCGCGGCAGCCTCGAGCAGCCGTGTGAACTGTGTCTCGGTTGATTCCAGCGCCGAATCCGGCATGTTGTTCACGAGCCCGACGATCAAGCCGCGCCCGCCGCCCGGCGCCCTGGCGGGGGGCGCCCTGCGAGGAGGGCTGGAGGTGGATTCGATTTCGAGCGGCATCTGGCTTTACTTAATATAATATTCGCCGGCGCGTGCGGCGCGTACAGGATCCGTTAACTGACCGCTGGTAGCTTAGCGGTCAAGTGCAACGAAAACAGAGATAAAGGTCACCATCGTGGAAGCGTTGCCAACCACCGGGGCGAGCACCCCGGCCGCAGATGCCAAGCCCGCTGATCTGAACACCCGCGCCCGCACGGTTGCGGCTGTTGCCGCGCAGCACGCGCCGGACGTGGACAGCGCGGCGCGCTTTCCCGCTGAGGCGTTTGCCGCCGTGAAGGCGCAACGGCTGCTCGGCATCATGGTGCCGAAGGCCGGCGGCGGTGAGGGAGCCGGCATCTCCGATGTGGCCGATGTCTGCTACCTGCTTGGCCAGGCGTGCGCCTCGACCGGCATGATCTATGCGATGCACCAGATCAAGATGGCGTGCATCCTGCGCCACATGAAGGGCAGCGCCACGCTGGCGGAAACCTTGCGCCGCGTGTGCGCGGAGCAGTTGCTTCTCGCCTCTTCGACGACCGAAGGGCAAGGCGGCGGCAACGTGCGCTCCAGTGAAGCGCCGATCGAATACCAGGACGGGCGCATCACGCTCGAGCGCGCTGCGAGTGTCATATCCTACGGCGCCTACGCGGACGGTATTGTGACGACGGCGCGTCGCACCAGCACCTCTCCGCCCTCGGACCAGGTGCTGATCGCCTTTTTGAAGGCCGACTACACACTGACGCGGCTGCAGGGATGGAACACGCTCGGCATGCGCGGCACCTGCAGCGAGGGGTACACGCTGCGCGCCTCCGGCCTGCCCGGCCAGATCATGCCCGATGCTTACGAGATCATTCACGCCCAGACCATGGTGCCGACGGCGCACCTGTTATGGGGCTCGGTGTGGACGGGAATTGCCGCCGGCGCCGTGACGCGCGCCCAGGCGTTTGTCCGCCAGGCGGTGCGCGCGAGCGGCGGCACCATGCCACCCGGCGCGCCGCAGTTCACCAAGGCGTTGAGTACGCTGCGCACCCTGCGCGGGATGCTCGCCACCTCGCTACGCACCTATGAGCGCAGCATGGGCGATGCCAGGGCGCTCGCCTCGCTTGAATTCCAGTCCATGATCACGCTCACCAAGGTAGAAGCGTCGGAACTTGCGGTGGCGACAGTGATGAGCGCGCTGCGGGCGTGCGGGCTGTCCGGCTACCGCAGCGACAGTGAGTTCAGCATCGAGCGTCACTTACGCGATGTGTTGTCCTCGCCGATCATGATCAACAATGACCGGATTCTGGCGAACCTCGCCAATTCGGCGCTGCTGACGCCAATCCCGGGCTCGGTGCGCGACTAGCCGCCGCGGCGGTCAGTCGGATTCGCCATGGAGAAGGCCGTCCTTGCCGCTGAGCCGCTCGCACACGTCGCCGCGGCCCTGTTTCACCCCCTCGGCGTGGATGGTGTGTACGCGCGTACCGGCCTGTACGAGGGCATGATCGAGCGCGTCACCGCCTGGATTTCACGCCAGCGCGATCCGCGCGCGGAGGTGCTGCGCTTCCCGCCGGTCATGAGCCGCAGCCAGCTGGAGAAATCCGGCTACCTGAAGAGCTTTCCCAACCTGCTCGGCTGCGTGTGCGCATTGCACGGCACGGAGGCGCAGATCCGCACCGCCGCGGAAGAATACGAGACGGGCGGGGACTGGACCCGGTCGCTGAGTGCTTCGGACCTCGTGCTCTCGCCAGCGGCGTGCTACCCGGTGTATCCCCTGGCCGCGGGCCGCGGGCCGGTGCCCGGCGGCGGCCTCTTGTTCGATGTCGCGGCGGACTGTTTCCGGCACGAGCCCTCGCGGGCGCTGAATCGTCTGCAGTCGTTTCGGATGCGCGAGTTTGTGCGCATCGGCACACCCGATGAAATTACAGCTTTCGGCGACGCCTCGATGGCGCGCGCGCAGCAACTGGCCGCGGAACTGGAATTGCCCTGCAAGCTCGACGTGGCGAACGATCCATTCTTCGGTCGCGTGGGGCAGATTATGGCGGTCAGCCAGCGCCAGCAGTCGCTGAAGTTCGAGCTCTTGATTCCCTACTACGAAGGCGCGGCGCCTACGGCTTGCATGAGCGTCAACTTCCATCGCGACCACTTTGGCGGTGTCTGGCAGCTCGCCAACGCCGCGGGCGACCTGGCGCACACCAGCTGCTTCGCGTTCGGCGTAGACCGGCTGACGATCGCGCTGTTCTGCGTGCACGGCGTGCATGTGTCCGGATGGCCGCAGGGAGTTCGGCGCGCGCTCGTGATCTGACGGATATGCCGCTCGATCCGTACGCTAAGAGGTTCCTTGAGCGTCTCGCCGCGCTGAATCCGCCGAGCGCTCTGTCGCTTTCCGTTGCCGAGCGTCGCGAGGCGCTCGGGAACCTCCTGAGTCTGTCCGCCGGCGATGCCCCGGAGGCCGCCGTCGAGGACCGCGTCATCCCGGGTCCCGGTGGGGCGCTGCCCGTGCGCATCTATACACCCGGCGGGGAGTCCGCCAATCCTCTGCCCGCGCTCATCTATTTCCATGGCGGCGGCCTGGTGGCCGGCACGCTGGACACCTACGACGCGATCGCACGCGAACTCGCGCACGCCAGTGGTTGCCGGCTCATTTCCGTGGGCTACCGGCTTGCGCCGGAAGCGCCATTTCCCGCGGCCGTTGAGGATGCCTGCGCGGCGACGGCGTGGATCACAGCGCACGCGGATGAGTTTGCTGCGGATCCGGCGCGCATCGGCGTGGCCGGCGATTCCGCCGGCGCGACACTCGCCGCAGTCGTGTCTCAGGAAGCGGCCGCCAGCGGAGTGCCTTTGGCGTTGCAGGTTCTCTTATGCCCGATCCTGGACCACGAGGGGACGACGCCGTCCCGGCAGACCTTCGCGGAAGGGTACCTGGTGGATGCCGCGACCCTCGAGCACGATCTGAAGCACTATCTTGCGGGCAAGGGCGCTGTGGGCGATCCACGCGTGTCACCTTCACGGGGGATGCAGCCGCGCGGGTTGCCGCCGACCATCGTCCATACCGCGGAGTTTGATCCGCTGCGGGATGAGGGCAGGGACTATGCCGAGCGTTTGAACGCTGCGGGCGTAACGACGCTATATCGCTGCCACTTGGGTATGATCCACTTGTTCTATGGGATGGGAGGCGTCATTCCGTACGCGGCTGCCGCGTATCAGCGGATCGGCGCCGATATTCGATCGCTCCTGAAGCTGAGGACGGCGTGACTGATCGCGGCGATATCGACCAACTGTTGCGTGAGTTGCACGCGGCGCGCATTGACGGGCAGCTGGCAAGGATGTGCGCGGTGTTCGCCGAGGATGCGACGTTCCGCATCGCAGGCTCGAGCGAGGGCAAGGCGATTGCGATCGCGGCGAACGGACTTGACGAAATCCGGCCATGGCTCGCGATGCTGGTTAAGACCTTCCGGCTCACTCAGTATGAGCCGTCGCCGAGTGTGATCGAGGGCGACCGCGCCATGATTCACTGGCGCGCGCATATCCATTCGAAGATCACAGGCTCGGTCGTGCCCACGGAGCTGGTGGACATGGTCGAGGCACGCAACGGCCGCATCAGCTCGTACTTCGAGCTTTTTGTCCCGCGTTAGGAGTCAGGAAGATGTCCGTGAGGTCCAGCATCACTTCGGTTTTTGAACAGGTCGCACGCGAGCAGCAAAGAAAGCTCGCGCCGTTATCGGACGACCTGAAGCTCCAGCAGTCGGGCCTGGACTCGCTGAGCTTCGCGCTCATCGCCGCCCGACTGGAAGACGTGCTCGGCTACGATCCATTCGAGAACGTCAAGAAGTTCCCGGTTACCTTCGGGGACTTCGTCAGCCTGTACGAGCGCAAGAGCGCCTAGGCACGCGCCGTCACAGGCGCAAGGTGCCGGCGCGAATCTCCTCGTGAAGAGCCGGCGTCATTTTCACGTACGCATCGACGCGACGATCATCGAAGTAGAGCGGCTCGCTCACCTGCGCCGGATCGAAGCCCTGTTGCACGAGCTCCCGGTTTCTGTGCCGGAACGTGCCGGTGAGTTCCAGCGAGGCCACCAGCCGCACGAAGAGCGGTCGCGCATAGCCGGGGAGTTTCCCCACCAGATGCGCCCGGAAGCCTGTGAGATCGAAGCCCCGGTCAACCACCAGCGCGGCCATGCCCGCGCGACCCTCGTGGTGCGGCACGCTGACGCCGTAAACGGCGGCATCTGCCACGCCGTCAAAGGCAGTAACCACCGACAACACCTCGGTGGTGGAAACGTTCTCCCCCTTCCAGCGGAAGGTATCGCCGGAGCGATCGACGAAATAGAAGAAACCTTCGGCGTCCTGACGCATGAGGTCACCGGTGCGGTACCAGGCATCGCCCTTCTCGAACACATCGCCCAGTACTTTCTTCTTCGAGGCTGCTGTATCCGCGTAGCCCTCGAAGCGTCCGCCCGCCGCGCCCTCGGGGCCGGATAACCTGCCGATTGCCTCACCAACTTCTCCAGGCTGGCACCGCTCACACCAGCCCGCGGCGCTGCGCAGTGGTGCGCCGCTGTCCGCATCGACCCTGACCAGAACGACGGCCGCGCGTTGCGCCAGAAACGCCGGGATTTTCCCGATAGCACCGGGGCGGCCCTCGCAGTTGTAAAGCGAGAAACTGCCCTCGGTTGCCGCGTAGTACTCGAGGATCTGCGGAATGCGAAAGCGCGCCTGGAATTGCTCCCAGACGTCGGCGCGCAGGCCGTTACCGCAGCACAGGCGCAGGACATGGCGCGTTTCGGCGTCCACGCGCGGACTCGCGACAAGATAGCGGCACAGCTCTCCGATGTACTGAAAGAGCGTACAGCGCTCGGCAACGACGTCGGCCCAGAAGCTGCCCGCCGAAAACCGCTCGCGCAGCACGACGGTGCCGCCGCCCACGAGCGGCGCGCCCACGGCCACCACGCCCCCAATGCTGTGATACATCGGCAGGCAGTTGTACATCCGGTCGCCCGCGCCGATGTCCATCATGCCGGCGAACCAGTGCGTCCACTGCACGATGCGGTAGTGGCTGACGTTGGCGGCCTTCGGCGCGCCGGTCGTTCCAGAGGTGTAGATGCATAGGGCGCGCTCTTCGAGTGCGGGCACGGCGCACTCTGCGGCCGTGAGCGGCCGCGCCGATTCGCTCGCGACGGCGCTCTGCAATGACGGCAGCTGCTGGTCGCCGGCGCCGTGAACCCAGCAGCGCACGCTGTCCGCAAATCCCGCACGCGCCGATGCCAACGCAGCGCCCAGGGTTCCACCGACGATCACGTGGCGGGGGGCGGCGGCGCGAATGGCGTGCGCGAGCAGTTCGCCGGTCAGATTGGTGTTGACCAGCGCCACGGTGACGCCGATGCGGGTGAGCCCGAGCCAGATCGCCAGATACTCCGGGCAGTTCGCCATCAGGAGGCATACCGAGTCCCGCGGCGAGAGTCCCTGCGACAGCCCCCAGCGCGCGTAGCGCGCCGCCGAATCAGCAAGGCTGCGGTAGGTGAGGGTGGCTCCGGCAGACTCGAGCGCCGGCGTCGAATCCAATCGTTCCGCCAGCTCCTCGACAATAATGGGAAATATCGGCGCAGCGCCGCGTTCGACAGGCGCCGTCGCTTGCAGCGCGCGCAGCCACGCTTTTGCCGCTGAACTCACCGCGCCATCATACCTGCAGCCACCCAGCGTCCGCTGGCGCGAGCCCGCGCGAAATTATTCCTCCTGCCGCGCGCGCAAAAAGTTCGCACTCACCGCCAAATTGTTGTCGTCCGTGAGCAGCGTCGCAATTTTTTGCGGCGACACGCGCGCTGTGTGGCGCGCGCAGGCGAGGCTCGTGCCCTGCGCGCGCTGTGATGACGTGCAGGTGACACATC
The DNA here is from genome assembly GCA_963793895.1 of uncultured Gammaproteobacteria bacterium. GTDB lineage: Bacteria > Pseudomonadota > Gammaproteobacteria > Steroidobacterales > Steroidobacteraceae > 13-2-20CM-66-19. The sequence goes on along the minus strand of CAWCBV010000002.1, from coordinate 555,688 downwards.
ACGTACCCCGATGTCGTCACGCAGCAACATGAGCTCCTCATCACGTACGCACGCGCAGTCAATGACTTACGTGCGCAGTGTGCGGTGCGCCACGCGCGGCCTGTCTGCGGCAGCCGACCGAAACGCCATTAGTGAATCATTCGCAAACGCGGCCGTTGTGCCCAACACGATGACGCACAAGGGAAATATCCCGATGGCATAGCAATTGCTTCATCTGTTCCCGCCTGCGGTCTCGAGTCTGGTCGCTTGGGGGTTCGCAAAGGTGAGTACGGATACCCGTTTGTGTGGGAAGGAGTAGGTTTGTCTCGAGCAAAGAGCATCGCTCTGGGGTTGGCACTGCTGGTTCTGGCCGGATGCAACTTCAACTATGACTCCCCGTCCGGCACACAGGCTACCGCCGGCACCAGCGTGGGTGGTGGCACGGGCGCTGCGGAACTCGCATGGCAGATGCCAACGGAGAATACCAACGGCACGCCGCTCACGGATCTCGCCGGGTACACCATCGTCTACGGCACGAATCCGAACACGATGAATCGCTGGGTGCAGCTCACGAACATCGGCACCACCAGTTATGTCATCCAGGGCCTGGGCCAGGGAACCTGGTACTTCGGCGTCCTGTCCTACACGTTGTCGGGCGCGAACAGCGCGCTTTCGAACATCAGCAGCAAGACCATTCCCTGATAAGACAGATTCCGCATCGAGTGTGACGCGGCTCACACCGGCGCCCTAAAGGTGAGCGGCCCCCGAGCGCCGACCGGCGAACATGGTGTCGCCGGTGGCGATAAGGCTTGTGCCACCGTACAAAACCAGTAAAAACTGTCGGCAGGGAAGGCCGGAGCACGCCGCGAGGCGCGAAGGGGAATTACTCGATGCCGTACACGCGCGCGCCCTCATTGCGCGTTGGAGCGCTACCCGTGCTGCTGCTCACGGCGCTCGTGGCTGCGCTCTACTGGCCGAGTCTCGCCGCGCTCGGCGCGGTGTGGGGCAGTGATCGCGGCACCTACTCTCAGGGCTACCTGATCGGCGCCCTGTCGCTGTGGATGCTCGGCCAGCGCGGCCGTGAAACCCAGGCACGCCTGCAACCAAACCTTGCGATGCTGCCCGTTGTTCTTGGCCTCGGGTTTCTGTGGCTGATCTGCGCGCGCGCCGGAATTCAAACCGCCGAGGCCTTCCTTCTGCCGCTGATCCTGTGGACAGCCATCCGCGCGGCTTTCGGTGCCCGGGTCGCCCGCGCCGCCGTGTTTCCATGCGCCTTCCTCGTGCTCGCCATCCCGGTGTGGGACCCGCTGAGCGCACCGCTGCAGGCGCTGACCACGCAGGTGTCGGCGGGGATCCTGCGCGTTGCGCAGGTGCCGAACCAGGTGTCGGGAAATTTCATCCACATCCATGCCGGCACGTTCGAAGTGGCTGCCGGATGCAGCGGCCTTAGCATGCTGCTCGTCGGTCTTGCGATCGCGGCGCTGTACGGCGAGATGCAGTCGCAACCCGTGGCTCGCCGCGTAATGCTATTGGCGCTCGCGGCGGCCATGAGCCTGTTGGCGAACTGGATTCGCGTGGCCGGAATTATCTATGCCGGCTATCTCAAGGGCATGCATATAACGCTGGTGCGGGATCACTACGGCTTTGGCTGGGTCGTGTTCGCCGTCATGCTGCTCGGCTTTTTCCCCATCGCCAGACGCCTGACAGGCGCCTCTGCGGCACCGGCTTCCCGCGCCGCTACTGACGGCCCGGCGGTGGAGCACTTCGGGGTGGCCGTGTCGCTGCTTCTCGCTGGTCTTGCGATCAGTCCGGCGTGGCAACTGGCTGCAGACGGGCGCGAGCCGCCGCAGGTGACCGCCGATCTGCCGCAGGATCCGGGCACGCGCTGGAGCGGACCCGCTGAGGCACCCCCCGGTTGGGCGCCGCAGTTTCCGGGTGCGGACGCTGAGCATATCGGCGTCTACGCACGCGGCGAGCAACGCGTCACCGCGTTTACGGCGGCGTATGCCGTGCAACGCCACGCCAAGAAACTGGTCGGCTACGGGGTCGAGATTCTCGGTGAGAATGAAACACTCCTGTCACGGAAACGAATTGATGTTGGGGGTCAGCCCCTGGCGGAGATCGAGGCCGAATCGCCCGGGAACCGGCACGCCATCGTGTGGCTCAGGTACACCGTCGGTGGGCGTCACTTCACCTGCGGCTGGTGGGCGCAACTTGGCTACGGCTGGGGTTCACTGTTTGATTCGCCAGGGTCCAGCGTTATCTTGCTGCGGGCCCAGTGCGATGGGACCTGCGAGGCTGCCCGGACAAGCCTTACGCAGTTTGTCACTGACACGCGTGCCCTCGCGGGTACCTGAGGGCACACTGGTGCGAAGGGTGTCGCACGGGGACGACGGTGAGCGGGGATTTGGTGAAGTAATCCCGGGTAGGTGTCCCGGGAACCGGCTAAGATTATGGAGATGGATCAAAAGACTATGAACGCTCGCTCACGGATTGCGGCGCTCGGGATGCTATGCGTGCTCGCCAGTGTGTTGGGACAGGCACTCCCCGCTGCCTGGGCAGCTCCGCCCGTACCCCCGACCGCCAGCTCACCGGATTATGTGATCGGGCCCGGGGACGCGTTGCAGATTTTTGTCTGGCGTAACCCTGAGCTCACGACCAGCGTCCCGGTACGGCCGGACGGCAAGATCTCGACCCCGCTGGTCGAGGATATGCCGGCGGTCGGAAAGACCCCGACCCAGCTTGCCCGGGACATCGAAAAGGTTCTGGCGGTGTACGTGAAGCAGCCGCAGGTGAACGTCATCGTGACCCAGCCGGCGAGCGCTTACAGCCAGGTCAAAGTCATCGGCCAGGTGCTGCATGCCGCCGCCGTGCCCTACCGTGAGGGCATGACCGTCATGGACGCCGTGCTCGCCGTCGGCGGTTTGACGACTTTCGCCGCCGGCAACCGCGCGCAGCTGGTGCGCACCGTTGGCGGCAAGCAGATCGAGCTCCCCGTGAGACTCGATGCCCTGCTCAACCACGGCGACATGAGCCAGAACCTGCCGGTACGGCCCGGCGATGTACTGGTCGTGCCGGAAAGCCGCTTCTAGTCCAAGGAGACTGCTTGAATCCGTTGTTGGAAAGGCTGATGGATGAGGTGCAGGGCGCCTGGCGTTACCGCTGGGTGGGCCTCGGTGCTGCCTGGCTGGTCGCGATGCTCGGCTGGCTTTACGTGTTCGCGCTCGCGGACAACTACGAAGGCCAGGCACGGGTGTTTGTTGATACCCGCACGGTGCTGCGGCCCGCACTGCAGGGGCTCGCCCTGAACGAGGATCTCAACGCCGAACTCAACTACGTACGCCAGGCGCTGCTCGCTGGTCCGCAGCTGCTGAAGATCGCCCAGGAGGCGGGCATGCTGCCGGCCACCGGGGCGAGCGAGGCGCGCCAGCAGCACGTGCTGACGGCTCTCGCGACGCACACCCAGATTGCGGTGCGCAGCGCGAGCGAGCACGAAGAAGACCGCAACTCAGGCAACATCTACCGCATCACGTACCAGGACCCCAACCGCGCACAGAGCCTGCGGGTGGTGAAAATCCTGACCCGCGACCTCGTATCGGGAACCCTGGGCAGCACGCACGCGGAATCCGAGAGCGCGCAGAGGTTCCTCGAGACACAGCTGCGCGACTACGAGGCGCGCCTGCGTGCCTCGGAAACCAAACTCGCGCAGTTCAAATCGCAGCACCTGGGAGTCATGCCCACCGAGGAGGGCGGCTACTTCGCGCAGCTGCAAAAAGAGAACGGGCTGGTCGAGGATACCCAGAACAAGCTGCGCACCGCGCAGAGCCGCCGTGCAACGCTCGAGCACCAGCTGCGCGGCGATGCGGTGGTGTCAGCAGTAGGCGTCGGCTCGGCGTCCGGCGGCGGCGGTGGCGACACCCTGACCCGCATCGCCGAGACCCAGGCGCACCTCGATGATCTGCTGTTGCGCTACACGGATAAGCATCCGGATGTGGTCGCGACCCGGGCGACGCTGGAAGAGCTGAAAAAGCGGCGCGCGGCGGAAGTCGACAGCCTCAGGCGCGGTGATGCCGGCGCAGCTGCCACCAGCCGAGCGAGCGCCAACCCGGTCTACCAGGGCATTGCGCTGGCGCTGAACCAGGCGGAAGTGGATATATCAGACCTGACCAGTGAGCTGGCGGATCACAAGGCTAAAGCGCAGGAGCTGCGCAAGATGCTCGATACCGCGCCGGAGGTTGAAGCGCAGTACGCGCAGCTGGCGCGCGATTACGGCGTCAACAAGGATCAGTACCAGACGCTGCTCGAGAATTACGAAAAGACCCGGCTCGGGCAGCGCGCCAACGACGCAGGCTCGGTGCGCTTTACGATGGTGCAGCCGCCGTCGGTGGGCGATGTTCCGGTGTCGCCCGATCGGCCGTTGCTGCTCGCTGCAGTCCTCGTCGCGGCGCTCGCGGCGGGGCTGGGCGCCGCCTACGGACTGAATCTCCTGCAGCCGGTGGCAGGCTCGGCGCGCGCGCTGGCGGAGCTGACCGGTACGACGGTTTTGGGTGTGGTGGGCAATGCTTTTCCGGCACGGACCGCACGGACGGCGCGCGTCGATGCGCGCCGCGTTTACTTCGCCGCCGCGTGTCTGATCGCGACTTTTGGTGCCGCCCTGATGCTCAGCAACGCCGGCTGGCGCATGAGCCTGCCGTTCTAATCTTCCGGAGACCTTTGGTGAATTAAGTGAGCCTCATCGAAAACACTCTCGGCAAGGTTCGGCGCGCCGCGCAGCCGGAGCCGCGGCCAAGCCGGAGCCGCTGCTCGCCGCCGCGCAGCGTTGGCATGCCCGCGGAGGCGCTGGTCGAGTCACCCACGCTGCCGGACTACGACTACCGCCGGGTGGCGGTGGATCTCGCCGCATTGCGCACGGCCGGACATTTGCCCGATGCCAGCGAGGACCAGCGCTTCGCGGAGCACTTTCGCCGCATCAAGCGCTCGGTCGTCGCCAAGGCCGGCGCCAGCGCCGAGTCGCGACTGGTTGCGGTGACGAGCCCTCTGCCGGGTGACGGCAAGACCTTCACCAGCGTCAACCTCGCGTTCAGCTTGTCCCGTGAGCGGGACCTGTCCGTGCTGCTCGTGGACGCGGACCTGCACCGCTCGCAGATCACCCAGGACCTCGGGCTCGAGGATCAGCCGGGACTGGTGGATGCGCTGCTGGACGAATCGCGCGACGCGGAATCCCTGGTCCTGCGTACGGATATCCCCGGTCTCGACATCCTGCCCGCCGGCCGCTCGATGGAAGATGCTCCGGAGCTCGCCGCGAGCGCACGCATGGCGCAGATCGTGATGCGGCTCGCCGCCCGCAACCCTCACCGCCTGGTGTTGCTCGACTGCGCGCCTGTGCTGGCCGCGAGCGAGGTGCGGGGCCTCATGCAGCTTCCGGGACAGGTGCTGCTCGTGGTGCGGGCCGGTCAGACACCGCAGCAGGCGGTCGTGGATGCCGTGGCGCAGCTTGATCCGAAGCGGCTTCTGGGGTTAATTCTGAATGATGCGCGCCACGGTGCGGCGACTTACTACGGTTACAGCGGTTACTACGGAGCGCTTGACGATGCCGCGCGCGCCCGTTAGCGCGCTCGCCGTCCTGGCCCTCGTCCCGCTGAGCGCCTGGGCTCAGGGTCAGAACCCCGGTCAGAACCCGAACCTGCAGCCGGGCCAGGCGCCGGCCCAGAGAACCGATCTTTTCGTCACGGCGGGACTCGGGGAGACTGACAATGTCGGTCTCACTGCGACCGGCACCCAGAACCAGACGCTCGCATCCGCCGGCCTGCTGGTTGACATCGAGCGCCAGGGGCGGCTCGAGGGGAGTCTGATAGGTAATGTCTCCTATCTGGATTATCTCGAGCACGCGTATCCCGGGCAGGTGGTCGGCCGCCTCGACGGCAAAGGCTCTTTCGCGCTCATCCCGGACCATTTCAAGTGGGTCGTGCAGGAGACTTACGGCACGGCGCAGGTGGACGCTCTGGTGCCGGCGGACCGGAACAACATCGAGAGCGTCAACGTATTCGCCACCGGTCCTGACTTTCTGGTGCGTCCGAGCGAGGCAACGTATCTGCGCCTCGGCGGCCGTTACGAGTTGGTGAACTACGAGACCAGCCCCTTCAACAGCCACCGGGTCCTGGGCATGGCGTCCATCGGCGATGACCTGTCGGTGGCGTCGAGCGTCTCGCTCAACGCCGATGTCAGCCAGATCCGCTACCAGGACACGAACATCAATCCTGACTACGACCGTCGCAAGTTCTACCTTCACTACGACACGCGCGGCGCGCGCACCAGTATCGACCTGGATGTTGGCGCGGCGCAGGTCGACGACACCGGCCCGTGGAAATCCAAGCTCCTCGCGCAGCTGCGGCTCACGCGGGATCTGACGCCGTTCCAGTCGGTGTACATCACCGGTGGCCAGCAGTACACGGATAGCGCCGATACCTTTGGGAGTCTCACGAGCGGAGCGGCAGGCAAGCTGGTGGTCGCAGGCGCCGCCGGCACCGCGGGCAACTACCTGGATGACTACGCGGCGGCGGGCTGGACCTTCAAGCACGTCCGCACGAGCCTGGATGTGAGCGCACGGTGGGATCGGGCCGCTTACACCATCGAGGCGACGCCGGCCCAGTTACAGAACTACATCCTCCTCGGCCTGCCGGTCGGGCTGGACGGCACGCGCGATGGGCTTGAGATGGCCCTTCGCAGGGACCTGACCCCGGTCGTGTCGGCGTTCATCAGCGCGGCATACGTACACGAGAGCTTTGAAACGCTGGGGTTCGTCGATCACTCCGTACTGCTCGGAGTTGGCGTCAATTTCAAGCCGAACAGCCGTCTGGAGTACCGGGTGCGGTTCGACCACGACGTGCGCACGACGGATAGCGTGCCGACCCTGGTCGTGGCGCAGGGACTGGGGCAGGGCTACACAGAGAACCGGATATTCCTGACGGCCGTGTACCGGCTGAGCGATTAGACCGCGGCGGCGGCGATTCGCTTCGTGAACACAGTCCCGCAAAAGAGTCGGCTGCCCAGCGCCACGTTGGGGCGGCTTTCCAGCGATACGTTCTGGATGGCGATGTTTCTCGTCGTCATGATCAGCAAGGTCGGCGCCTGGGTCGAAGCGCTGAGCGGCGTGCCGCTGGTGAAGATCACCTTTGCCATTACGCTCCTCGTTACCCTGCGCGCGGGCAAGCTGCCTTCGCCAATCCGTGCCCTCTCGCTGCGGGTGGCGCGCCCGGCCATCGCCTTCGAACTGCTGGCGATGGCGAGCATCCTGTTCTCCATCTACAAGTCGCAGACGCTCAGCGACATGCAAAGCTCGGCCATCTATCTCATCGCCCTGGTCCTGCTGGTCAAGATCACCGAATCCGTGCGCGATCTCACGCGGCTGATGAAGGGGCTGGCGGTCGCGGGCGTGCTGCTCGCGGTCGGGACCCTGATCAACTTCGCCGGTGGCCGCGCCAACATGGAAGCCTGGAACTCGAACGACATCGCCTACGCGCTGGTGACGCTCCTGCCCCTCGTTCTCGTGCAACGCGCTGGCCGAACAACTGCTGGCGCGGCTGATCGTGAACGGCCTGCGGCTTGCTCATGGTGATCGCGACGTTCCTCACCGGCTCCCGGGGAGGCATCATCGGCCTTGGGGTGGTGGTTGCCGGGCTGATCGTCTTCCCGCTCGACCCGGACAAGAACGGGCGGCTGCGGGGGTTCAATCCAGGTGGCGCACTGTTGCGGATCGTGCCCATGCTCGCGGTCGGTCTGGTCGTGTGGACGCACCTGCCGCAAGACACGACTGAACGAATCTCGACGCTCGAGAACCTGCAGGGCGACTACAACCTGAGCACGACCAGCGAGGACAGCCGGACGCTGATCTGGCGTCGCGACATCGGCTTCGCGCTCCGTCGACCCATCGGTTACGGCATGGGCAGTTCCGAGATGGTGGATGGGATCCTCGGCGGGGGACACTACAAGGCCGCCCACAATAGCCTGGTGCAGGTATTTCTGGAACTCGGCGTGCTGGGGCTGATCCTGTATCTTTCGGCCTACTACCGGGCGTGGCGCGGACTCGCCGCTGTAACCACGGCGCACCGCGAGCATCCGGCACCCGAAAGTGCGAGACTTGTCTTGCTACGCCCGCGCGCTGACCATTGCGCTTCGCAGGCAATTTTGCGGCGGGTTTCTTTCTGTCACAGGGGTACTCGGGCTTGCTGTGGATGCTGATCGCGGTGTGCGCCGCGCTGGTGAGGCTCGGGGCTCCGGCCTACGGGATCATTGCCAGCAGGTACGCGATCAGACCGGCTGCCGGTGGTGAGATTGCGGCCAGGTGAGTGTGCCCGAGCCTGTCGATCTGCCGGGCGGGGAAGGACACATTGACCGCGCGGTGCGCGGAGTGCGCTGGATTGGCGCCGCGCGCCTCTTCACGCAGGTTGTCACCCTCGGCCTGACCGCCTTGACAGTGCGGCTGCTCGAGCCCAGAGACTACGGGCTCGTAGCGACCTCGGGGCTATTCACGGTTTTCGCCGAAATGCTGCTCGATGGGGGACTAGTGGCCGTGCTGCTTAGCCGCCGCGAGCTGCCGCGCGAGCTTGCAGGGGGCAGCACTGTCCGCCGTGCTGCTGATGGGCATGCTGCTCAGCGCAGCCGTCATTGCGGTCTCGCCGCTCGCGGGGGTGTTCTTTAAGAGCGGCTCGCTGGTGCACCTGATGTGGCTCGCCTCCCTGCAGCTGCCCCTCAACGCAACCACCATGCTGCCGCCCGTGCGCCTCCTGAAGGAAATGCGCTTCCGGCAGATCGCGGTGGCGCAGTCTGTCGGCAGCCTGATGCAGGGCGTAACGACCCTGACGCTGGCCTACCACGGCGAGGCGTACTGGTCGCTGGTCATCGGGACGCTCGTGGGGGGCTGTGTGCGCTCCATCCTGCTTTGGTCGAGCGTCGCAGCGCGTCCGGTTCCGAACCTGCGGTTCGCGCTCCTGGTTCCGTTATGGGCCCAGGGCGGGCAGATGCTGGTTCAGCGCGTGCTGTGGTTTGTCATCGGCAGCCTTGACACCTTTTTGCTGGGGCGCCTTGGAGGACAGACGGTGCTGGGTTCGTACTCACTGGCCAAGAACCTCTCGCACTCACCGCTGGATCAGCTCGCCGGGATCGTGAACCAGGTATCCATGCCCGCGTTCGCCGCTAAGGCCGGGGATACGGGGGCGCAGTCGCGGGGTCTGTTGCTCATCGTTTCAGTCGCCTCCGCGCTGGTGTTCCCGTTTTTCTGGGTCGGCGGCGTGCTCTCGCAGGTCGCCTTCCCGCTCATCTTCGGCAGCCGCTGGACGAGCCTGGTCGCACCGTTCATGGCCTTCACGTGCGTCCTGCCGGCGCGCTGCCTCTACGCGCTGCTCGATGCCTCGGTGATCGGCATGGGGAGATTTTCCACCACGCTCAAGAACGCGCTCACCTGGGCCGTGATCCTCGATCCCGCTGCTACTCGTCGGGGCCTGGTACGGCGCGCTCGGGGAAGCGCTGGCGTGGACGATCGGCTTTCCCATCGTACTGGGCTTCGCGCTGTGGCGCATCGCGTCAGCCATGGGCATGAGCGTGCGCGAGTTAGTCCGTCCCATGGCGCGACCGGCGCTGTGCGCGCTGGCGAGTGCCGCAGTGGTCGAGATCCTGATCGTGCAGCTGCGCGGCCGCGGACACCCTGCGTTGCAGCTGGCGCTGGAAATCATAGTCGGGGCAGTGTTATGGCTGCTGCTGCGCACCTCGGCCCGTGCGCAATATTCGCAGGCCCTGGACCTCATTGGCCGGCTGATTCGTCGCTAGGCGGCCATGCGAATCCTGTGGGCATCACACATCGTGCCGTATCCCCGAAATCCGGCGTGCATCTGCGCAGCTATCATCTGCTGCGAGGCGTTGCCGCCCGGCACGACGTGGACCTGATCGCGTTCGTGCAGGAAGCGTGGCTTGATGTCTTTTTTGACTCGCGCGAGGAAGGGCTGCAGGAGTGCCGGCGCGCGCTCGGTGAGTTCTGCCGCTCGGTGCGCTTCCTTCCCATCGAGAGTGCCGCGCGAGTCGGGGGCAAGTGTGCGTACCGCACTTGCGGGCTTGCTGCTGCAGTCGAGCTATACCATTCGCTGGTTGGACAGCGCCAGCGCGCGCCGCACATTTGCCGAAGCGGCAGCCACGCAGGATTATGCGCTGGCGCACTTCGATACCATCGGCCTGGCCCCTTACCGCGCGCTGTTCAACGGCACGGCGCGACACTCGGACACCAAAACATTGAATCGCACATGTTGTTGCGGCGTGCCGAAAATGAGACCAGCCGGATGCGGCGCCTGTACTACCTGCAGGAAGGCAAGCGCATCCAGACATATGAGAAACAGACCGCGGACCGCTTTGCGCTGCACATCACCTGTTCGGATCTTGACTCGCAGCGCCTGAGGGAAATCGCGCCCGCGGCTAATGTGGTCACAATCCCAAACGGTGTGGATCTCGAGTACTTTCGCGCCGTCGGTGCGCACGACGGCCGGCGTTCACTCATCTTCGTCGGCAGCCTGAACTGGTATCCGAACGTGAGCGCCGTCGAGTTCCTCTTGAAAGAGATCTGGCCGCCGTTGCGGCAAGCCATTCCCGACCTCACGCTGGAAATTGTCGGATCAGCACCGCCGCGCTCGCTCGTGGAGCTGGCCGCCGCATTGCCGGGCGTCACCGTGCATGGTTTTGTCGACGACGTGCGGCCGCTCATGGACGCGGCGACGCTCTATGTGTGCCCGATCCGGGATGGCGGCGGAACCAAGCTCAAACTGCTGGACGCCTTCGCCATCGAAAAGTGCGTCATTGCTCACCCGGTAGCCTGCGCGGGGATCGAGGTGACCCCGGGCAAGGACGTCGAGCTGGCGGAATCCGCGCAGTCATTTGTCGCGGCTATCCGGCGCCTTCTCGAGCAACCCGAGCGGCGCAGGCAGGTAGGTAGCGCCGCCCGGGCGCTGGTCGAGCAACGCTATCGGTTCGCGGGAATCGGCAAGCGACTGTGCGACGCTTTCGAGCGTGGCTAACGCAGCGGGGTCCAGGTCACCATCCGCTCCCCCTTGAGATAACGGAACGTGGCGACCAGAGACGCGACGTTGGTCAGCAGCAGGTAATACGGGCGGCCGAAGATTCCGAGTGTGGGTCGCCTCGCCTGCAGAGCGAAGCCGATTACCCCGGCAACGATGATCAAGAGCTGGCCGACGAGCAGCAGCAAGTAGCCGAGATGCGATGCCAACTCAATATTGGAAACGAGGGCGGCGAGCCACAACAGGGGTGATGCGTAGCGCAGCCCCTTGTGCGACCAGAGCTGCCAGGCGAACCGTCCGTAGTGGAGAGGATTGAGGAAGCGCCGCTGGCGCACCAGCGCGTTGAGGCTCCTCAACGCCACGCGCACCCGCATGGCGAGTTCATGGCCGCCCTGCCCGAGAGTCTCCTCGTAGCAAGTTGCATCGGGGGCGAGCACCGTCCGCAGTCCCTGCTCGCGCATGTTCATGGCGATGACAAAGTCGCTGATAAGCGCAGGATCGATGGGACGGTAGGCGCTGCGACGAACCGCGTACAGGCAGCCACTGACACCAATCAGCGAGCCGAAAGCGCTTTCAGCGGCGCGCAGCCGTACCTCGTAGTCCCAGTAAGCTTCGCCGCCGCGTCCGGTTGCGTTCTCGCCCCGGGTCACATAGACGAGGCGCCCGGCGACGCAGCCCACGCTCGCATCGGCGAGATTTTCCACCAGGCGGCGGGCCGCCGCGGGATCCAGATCGGTCGTCGCGTCAGTGAATATGAGGATCTCGCCGGCTGCCGCCGCCGCGGCGGCGTTCTGGCAAGCGGTCTTGCCCTGGCGACCCTCAATCCGCAGGACGCTCACCCTTTGTGGGTCGAAGCCCGCGACCAGCTCTTCCGTTCTGTCGGTCGATCCGTCGAAGCGACCACGACGTTGAGTCGTGATTCGGGGTAGTCCAGCTGCGCGAGATTGTGCAGTTTGGCGAGGATGCTCTTCTCCTCGTTGTATGCGGTGACTATGACGGTGATCGTCGGCAGCGCGGTGCCCCGGGCAACGGGTATGCCGAATCTGGCGGCGAGCAGCCGAACCAGAAGCGGGTACCCGACGTACAGATAGAACAGCAGAGCGCTGCAAGTCCAGAAGATGACGGTGGCCACGGCGCGCATATTACGTGACGATCTCGCCAGTACACATAATGCAGTTGCCCAAGGTGCTCCTTAGCAGACTGGCCGTCGATGCCGCTGAGAAAAATTATTGCACCATACCCGCGTTGGCTCTCGATAAATTGCCCTAAGCGGCGTCGCAGCTCACGCGCAGTGTGAGGCGCGTCACAAGCCATCACGGAGCGGTCCTGTCTGGCGGCGGAGACATTGCGGGATGGCGCTCACCCGGCGAAAATCCGCGTAATCGCGTGCGCGACGCTGCGTGCGTTTCGACCCCAGGATGTGTTCATGGTTACCCGACGCTCCTTGCTCAAACAGGGCGCCTATGCGGCCCTCGCCCTGCGCGCCGCACCTTCTATCATCGGCACGGCCCGCGCGCAGACGACCAGTTCTCCAGCGAGCTTTGACTATTACATTTCGCCGACTGGTTCCGACACCAATCCCGGCACGCAGAGCCAACCTTGGGGGATCACGGCGATCAATACCCGCGGCGCTGACTACGCGGGCAAACGGGTCGGGCTCCTCGACGGAACCTATAACGTCCACGCGCTGTGCCAGGTTGGGATGTGGAGCACGGTTGCGCTGGCGGTGAATGGCGGCCCCAGTGTCGACTCACCAACGGTGATTGCCGCGGTAAACCCCAGGCGGGCGATCCTGACGGCAGCCGACCCATCGACCGGCGCGTACGCGACGAACGGACGCGGGATTATCGGCCAAGGTTATCTGCAGACCAAGAACAAGGGCAACGTCGTCATCGACGGACTATATCTTACGCGGTCGTCTCAGTACGCGATCATGTTCTACGCGCCGGTTGGCCAGCAACAGGAAGGCGGCAGCCCGGGATTCGTCGTAAGAAACTGCGAGATTTACGATATCGGCGGAATCGTCAACGACAATGTTGGCGGAGTGATGTTGTACTACTGTACCGGCGCCCTGGTCAGCAACAACCAGATCCATTCGGTGCAACCGCCGAATATCCACAACGCCAACCTGAGCAACGCCGCGGGAATTTTCTCTTTCAACACTCATTCAAACATCTACGAATACAACACGATTTTCGATTGCAACTGCGGCATCCACGACAAGAACAACCATAACGGCAACCACACCTATCGTTACAACTACGTAGAGTGCGCGGGGCTGACTCCTGATGAACCTATTACGGACTGTTCCGGTGGTGACGCGGGCGACACCGTCACAGTCCACAACAATATTTTGGTCGGACCGGGAGGGTTGTGGAATGGCTCGGACGCGCTCGTCATGCCGTCGCTGCAAAGTCTGGTCTTTTACAACAACACGTGCGTTTTTGGCGGCACGGCGAAGATAGACGGTGGCATCTTCTATGCGGCACGGGGCCAACACCGTGTCAGCCGCTGCCGACGTGACTTTCTACAACAACATCATCCAGTGCACCGGTAGGTGGGTTACGCGGGACTGGTGAATTTTTGCGCGGGCAGCATCGCGCTGAGTGACTACAATTCCTTCAGTGCGGCCGGTAGCCAGCAACTTATGGCGCTCGTCCCGGTCGAGCCCGCGCGGGATCCGCCAAGCGTATTCGCTTGCCGAATGGCGTTCCGCGACCGGAATGGACGGGCATTCGACAGTGGCTGTCGCCACGTTCGCCAATGCGTTGGACCGCACGCCCGCAGGGTTTCAGTTGCAGCAGGCGTCGCCGGTACTGGGAGGCGGGCGGGTCGGGGGGGTTGCGTCCGGCGCGGCCACCGACATCGGCGCCTGGGGGGGTGACGCGACGCAGATTGGATGCAACTTCGGCCGGCTCCAAGGCGACATCCCTCTGGTAAGCTGAAGAGCGCTGCGCCCGTAACCGCTGATCGTCCGGCGGGCCGGCGACCTACGACTCTTCCGGTGCGGCCTTGCGTGCTACGACATGGCCACCACGTGACTTCCGGCGAGAGGAGCCGACGGATCCGCCCGGCTGGTAACGATTCTGAGCAAGGCTGAGCCCTGCGCGCCGAGGCAGGCGCGGGCAGACTCTATGGTGTAGGACTTACGCAGCGGCTGGACGATCGGGTGCCGGATTTTCTTGATCGCCCACGCTAGCAGCGCCACCGGTCGCGGCTGCGGAAAGACGAATTCCCGGACCTTGAGTCTCATACGCTGGCGCTGCTCATGTCGGTGTGGATGAGCGCAATGTAGTGTCCCGACGGGACCAGGACACGCAGATTTCGGCCGTGGCTACAGCCGGGTCCTCGAAGTGTTCCATTACCCCGACATGACCACCACGTCAAAGGAGCCGGAGGAAGGGCAGCTCTTCAGCGCGCGCCACGGAACACCTAACGTCGGCCCGGCTCCGGGCTCGAACGAGGGCATGGAGGGACGGATCTATGACATACCTGTGAGTCCCGGGTAAACCTGGGAGCAACGCGCCCTCGCCGCAACCCACTTCAAGGAGCCGATTGCGCGACCGCCCTGACGAGATCGCTGAAGTAATTCTGAAACGGCCCCGATCGGCCCTGGTCGACCCACACGTCTGTGTGATGCCGGTAGATCTCATCGTAAACCGCACGTATGCGCTGCCGGTTTTCGCCGCTCGACAGCAGGCAGGGGATGCCCTCGATGGCGGGTAGGACGTTGCGCAGCGGGCGCACGTGAAATCCGTCAACGGAACTTTGCAATGGGGGCACACGTACATTGAGGCACAACCTCGGGTTTCGATTGCCGCAGAGTAGCTGAAACCGCCGTCGTGGGGTTGCGACGCACTACAGCGAAATTGGCTGATACTTTAAGATGTTATGGTTCACAGTCGGGAATGCGCATGACTGAAGAGGAATTGCCCACGGACGGGCCGCTGGCTTACCTGTTCAAGGTTGTTGAAGGGCCAACCTACAACCCCGAGGACTTTCTGCTGCCGACATTGCGACTCCTGTCACGGCGATTTGCCGGGGAGCTGTGGTCGTACGGCTCCTACGACGCTGACGTTCAGGTGGAGCGTATGCGACTGCGGGTCGTCAAGGACACTACCGGCAACCGCATCGGTAATTACCTGCGCTTCTCCCGGCAGGTAATGCGCCGTGCCCGCGAGTTGCGCGCGTCTACGCCGCAGCGCCTCGTGGTGACTTCCTATGACCCATTCAAGGGAGGATTGCTAGCGTGGCGGGTCGCGCGCTTGCTGCGGGGCACTTTCGTGTGCGAGGTGAATGGCCAGTACGGCGATCCGGACAACTTTGCGCATGTGGGTTCGGCGCTGTGGAAGTGGGCGCGGCTGCTGCAGATGCGGTGATGGGCTCCTTCGTCCTGCATCGCGCGGACGGCGTAAGACTCCTGTTTGCGGAGCAGCTGGCCAACTTCGCCGTTGTCCGCCCCCATACCGTCGTGCGGCATTTCTTCGCTTTGAGCTTTACGGAGCGATTTCAGCCAGGCCCGGAGGAGCGGATTATCCTGTGTGCCGGATTTCCATTCGAGCGCAAAGGGGTGGACACGCTGGTGAGCGCTTTCACGCGCGTGGCGGGCAATATTCGCGCTGGCGACTGGTGCTGATCGGGCATCGCCTGCCTGAGCAGCTGCGCGAGCGTGGCCTTGAACATCCGCAAATCGACGCGTTGCCCGGGATGCCACAGGAGCAGCTCGCGCAATGGATGAGCCGCTGCGCGATATTTGCGCTGCCGTCGCGCTCCGAGGCGATGGGACGCGTGCTGATCGAGGCCGCGGCAGCCGAAAAGTCGCGATAGCTACCCGGGTAGGGGGCATCCCACTGTCGTCGAGCAGGGCTACGACGGTTTGTTGGTTCCGAAGGGTGACGTGGAGCAACTTGCGACAGGCCTGGACGCGCTTATGGGGGACGACGCCCTGCGACATCGTCTGGGCGGGCTGCGAAAGAGCGCACCGAAGGTGAATTCTCCGGCGAATCGTACCTGAAGCTGTTTGAAGAGCTCATTGCCGCCTCGCTCGCAGCATCCGGTGGCAACCAGCCACCGCGTATCGCAGTGACGTGATGCCCGTTCCCGCGGCAAGACCGAAGTCGCGTGTCCTGCAGGTTCTGTTTTCCTTCCGCGTCGGCGGATCGGAGATGTTCGGGCTTGAGTTGGCGCGGCAGCTGACCGAGCACGGCGCGATAGTCCAGTGCGGAGCACTCGACGGTTCGCGCGGACCGCTTTGGGAGCGCTGCGAACGCTACGGCATCGAGCCGGTGGAGCTGGGTGTTCCGACGGCAAACCTGTTCAGCCGCAATGGCTTCGAGTCGACGCTCGTGCGGCGCTTGCGTCAGCTGCAACCCGACGCCATTCACCTGCAGCATTTTCTAGGCCTGAACAAGCTCGGAATCCCGGCGCGCCTCGCCGGCGTCCCGCGCGTAGTGGTTCCGAACATACAGTGCTCGACGTGGGCCAGATCGGGCGGGGCGGCTGCGTGCCCGCCTCAGCTGGCGCCTGGCTGATGCGATCACGGTGATTCATCCGAGCATCCGCGACTATCTGTGCGACAGCGTGGGAATTCCCCGTGAGCGGATAACAGTGATTCCGATCGGCATCGAGACCGATCGCTACACCTCCTAGGATCGTCCCGGGTGGCGTGAGCGCCTCGGGCTCGGCTCGGACGTCACCTTTGTGTTCGTCGGCCGGATTGCCCCGGTAAAGAATGTGCCCGGTCTGATCGAGGCGTTTCTCGAGGTGATGGAACGCCGCGGCGGCGGCGCACGCCTCCTGGTTGTTGGTGATGGCGCTGAACGGGCGCGCTGCGAGCAATTGATCGCGCGTCACCACACGGCGGGCGGGTAAACCTGTGGGCGAGCAGAGCGACACCCGTCCGTATCTGTCGGCGGCTGACGTGTTCGTCATGAACTCCCGCTCCGAGGGCACCCGCGTGCCCTGCTCGAGGCGATGTCCGTCGGGTTGACCGCGGTCTGTCCGGCGATTGGGGCATTCCCGACTTGCTGGCCGGGAGAGGCTGGCTCACGTTACCCGACGATCGCGTTTCGCTGACTAACGCGCTCGAGCGGGTACTTGCAGAGCCGTCTGCGATCGCTCCGCTCGGGGCGCTGTGCCGGGAGTACGTGCGAGCCAATTACGATGCCAGCAAACTCTTCGAGCAGTACCGGCATTTGCTTCTCGACTAGGCGACATCCGGCCGATGCTGTTTGATTCCCCAGTCTACTTCTGTTTTCTCACTTTGTTGTGTTGGTTTATTGGCGCTTGAAGCGGACGCCGCAGAATGTGCTGCTGCTTGCGGTCAGGAATTTCTTCTACGGGTGGTGGGATTGGCGCTTCGTCGGGTTGATGTTCGCCTCGACGACTATCGACTTTCTCGTGGCGCAGGCGATTGGCGCTGCCCGTGAGCAGCGCCGGCGCAGGCAGCTGCTGATCCTTTCACTGGTGGTCAATCTCGGCATTCTGGCGACCTTCAAATACTTCAATTTCTTCCTGCAGTCGTTACTGGACGCCGCTACCGTTCTGGGCGTGCATGATGTGCCCCAGCCCCTGTTTCGCCTGATTTTGCCGCTCGGCATTTCCTTTTACATGTTTCAGGAAATTGCCTACGTCGTGGATGTGTACCGGGGTAAGCAGACTCCTGCGCGCTCGTTCGTGGACTACGCGCTCTTCGTGAGTTTGTTTCCGCATCTGATCTCGGGACCCATTCAGCGACCACATCACCTGCTTGGCCAGGTACAGCACGAGCGGCGGTTCGACCGCGGTGTATTTTTCGACGGCCTTATGCTGATCGCGTTCGGCCTGTTTCGAAAGTGCGTGATCGCCGATAACTTCGCGACGCTGGCGAATGCAGCCTTCGGCGGGCGGCTTGGAAGCGGGTGTGCTGCCAGTATCATCGGCGTAGTCTCGTTCGCGTTCCAGATTTACGGCGACTTCAGCGGCTATACCGATCTGGCGCGCGGCAGTGCCAAGCTGCTGGGCTTTGAATTTATGATTAACTTCCGTCGCCCATACCTCGCGCCGACCTTGCGCGAGTTCTGGAGGCGCTGGCATATCTCTCTGAGCAGCTGGTTGCGCGACTATCTATACATCCCGCTCGGAGGAAACTCGGGCGGACGGTGGCAGACGATGCGCAACCTCATGATCACCATGGTGCTGGGTGGTCTTTGGCACGGTGCAAACTGGACCTTCCTCGTGTGGGGAACTATCCACGGTGGCGTACTGGCGCTTGAACGCGCACTGAGCAATCGCGCCCGCTGGCGGCTGCCTGTCGGGGTTGGGCGTATCCTTTCGCGAATTGCAACCCTTGGTGTCGTGACGGTTGCGTGGACTTTTTTTCGTGCCGAGACGATCGGGCGGGCATGGCAGATGGTCACGAGCCTTGGTCACTTCGACGGATATGCACGCCTCTTGCCGTTCCTGGAAGTCATGATGGGTCTCGCGATCGTCGTAATTGTCCTCGATGTTCTTCTCGAGATCAGGGAGGAGGAGTATCCGTTTCAAAGGCACCCAGTCTGCGGTCTGGCAACGGCGGTGTGTTTGATCCTCGTGACCGTGATCTTCGGTGCAACCGACTCGAATGCATTCATCTACTTCCAATTCTGATACGCCACGGGTAATGGTGTCAGCTCGCCTTTGGGTGCTGGCGCTCGCAGTGCTTGCCCTCACTCCGGCGATCCTCGAAGGAGTTACTCGATTCGCCTTCTCCCGAATCAGCGCCCTCGAGAGTCGGGTCGCGACGGAGCATTCCGCGGCCCTGCAGGTGCGACAGAGTTCAGTGCACCCATCCGTGCTGTTCGTCGGCAATTCACTGCTGCTGGATGATGTCGACTTCCCGGAGTTGCGGCGTTTACTGCCGCGAGACCTACAGGAATCACGCTTCGCGGTGGAAGCAACCTGGCTTCTGGACTGGAAATACGGAACACGCCGGCTGTTTGCCGATGGGGCGCGGCCGGACGTTCTGGTTCTCGTGTTTGATCCGACAGACCTCGTGGTGACCGCCATCCGAGGTGACTACTCGGCCTACTACCTGTTCAATGCCTCCGACATTCCCTCGGTGGCGCGGGAGCTCGGACTGACCCGCACCGCAGAAAGCGGTTTGTACTTTGCGCGGTACAGCTTGTTCTGGGCTGGCAGGAGCAACATTCGAAACTTTGTCACACGCAGGGTGTTTGCGGACTATGCGGAGTCCCTGCACAGCCTTGCCGTGCGCAAGCCCCGCACTGTCATGGGAGCGGGCGCGGTGCGAATGGGCGCACAGCGGCTCATGGAAGTCGCGCAAACGGCGCGCGGCTACGGCGCCCGGGTTGTCCTGGTGATGCCTCCCGGGTTCGATGTGACAGGCGAGCATGACCTCGTCCAGAGCGCCACTGAGGCGGGGATCACGACGGTCATTCCGCTACCCAGCGGGGCCTTGCCGGTAACATCGTTCACGGATGGGTATCACCTGAACCCGCAGGGAGCGGAGCTGTTCACGAGGCGGCTCGCGGAGCAACTGGCTCCGGTGCTGGCCGCGGACGCGCGGGGCGGTCAGCGCGGGGAAGTTACCGGCACATCAAGCGCTGCCGTCCACTGAAGATGCCCGCTTCGGAACACAAGGTTTCAATCCAGCTGATCAGCACCGGCGGCTACTACGGCGCCGAGCGCGCCTTGGTCGAGCTGGCGACTTACCTGCGGGATGCGGGTTGGGACAGCCACGTCGTGGCGCTTGAAGGCCAGGGAGCCAGCGAGATCGTGCGGCAGGCGGCGCAGCGCGGCGTCCGCGCGGAAGCGTTCGTACCGGACGGAAGACTCGGCACGTGGCCGATGCTGTCGAGACTGAGGCAACTGCTCGGGCGGTATCCGGGCGCAGTCATCCACTCGCACGGCTACAAGCCAGACATCCTCCTGGCGCTGGCGGGGATTCCACGCCGGTTTGCTTGCCTCGCGACGTGTCACAACTGGATCAGTGACACGGCGAAGATGAGACTTCTGGAAACGCTGGACAAGCGTGCGCTACGGCGCTTCGACCACGTGATTGCAGTATCCGAGGAGATCGCGACCGAACTGATTCGCAGCGGCGTGCCGCAGGGTGCGGTATCGATGATCGACAACGGGATAGAAGTGTTGCCCGCCGACCCGGGCGCGCGGGCGAGAATTCGCGCCGAATTTGGCCTGCCGCCGGATGCCAAAATCCTGCTGCATCTGGGCCGCCTCGCGCGGTCGAAGCGGATTGATCTGTTGCTTCACGTGATGGCAGCACTCCCGGCGCCGGTGCGGGCGACCCTGTTACTCGTGGGTGAAGGGGAAGAGCGTGAGCACCTGGCTGCCCTCGCAGGCCAACTGGGCGTGGCTGCGAGCGTGCGCTTCTGCGGCTACCGCAAGGATGTGGCGCAACTGCTGGCCGCGGCTGATGTTTTCGTTCTCAGTTCCGAGAGGGAAGGTCTGCCGATTGCGGTCCTTGAAGCGATGGCCGCCAGCTGCCCGATCGTCGCGACCCGCGTGGGCGCGATTCCCCGCGTTGTGGAGGACGGGCGCGGCGGCTGGATCGTTCCGGCAGGCGATCCCGGGGCCTTGCAGGCTGCGCTCGCCGAGGTGCTTGCGAACCCGGAACTCGCGCGCACACGGGCGAAGGAGGCACTGGCGAAATTCAAGGCCCACTATTCGCGCGACTCCATGGGCAAGCGCTACCTTGAGGTCTACGAGCGCGTCCTGCGCACCGGCTGATTGTTCTGCCCGCGTCCGCGGAGGACAATGCCGCGCGCTGATCCCCTCGGGGCCGCAGCGTGCAGGGATCACAAAAGAAGGGAGCGAGTCAGCGTCGTGCCTGGGCAAGCGCTAGAATTGCCCGCAAAGAATAAAACCGCATGCGGCGGCGGATTCTCAGGGGACCAGCATTTACAAGAAGACTTTGAAAAGGCTCGCGGGCCGGGTGGCTGGCCCCACTGGCATTTTTCGCCACAACTTCCGTTCCAAGATGCTCATCGTCGCGTTTCACCGAGTGAACGATCGGCTGGCTACGGATGGGCTCACCCTCGGTGCTGCCAGTTTCGAGGCCTTCTGTGACTTTTTCACACGCTACTTCACGGTCGTGCCGTTGTCGGAGCAGGTCGAAGGCTGCCACCGCGGCAAGGCCATGGGTGGGACGCTGTCCATCACCTTCGATGACGGCTACCTCGATAACTTCGAGGTCGCCACGCCGATCCTGCGGAGGCGCGCAATGCCGGCCTCATTTCTGGTGAGCTCCGGCTTCATCGGCACGAATTACGTGGCGCCCTGGGACCGCGGTCTGCCCGATGCACCGAAATGGATGACCTGGGAGCAGTTGCGCGAGCTGTCCCGGCAGGGCTTTGAAGTCGGCAGCCACACGCATACGCACATCAACCTCGCCACGTCGGACCCGGAAACCGTGCGCGCGGACATACTCGCCTCGCGTGACACGCTCGAACGCGAACTTGGGAGTCCGGCGCGGCTGTTCGCCTACCCCTTCGGCAATCGCGACAGCATTTCCGAGTACTCGCGTCGCATGGTCCGCGACGCCGGCTTCGAGTGCTGTGCTGCGTGTTTCGGGGGCGTCAACTACGGGATTTCCGACCCCTATTACCTGAACCGGATCGGGATCGCGGAGTGGTTCGCGACTCCCGAGCAGTTAGGCCTTGAGATCCTCATGAACCGGGCGTGACCGCGCCGAGGAGCGCTGCCGTGCGCGCTCGTAGTAGTGAAAGAGCGCCGGCAGGGGGTCGTCCCACCTGAAATATCCGTCGACGATGCGCGTCGCCGGATGAAAACAATCCGGAAGGTCGCGGTATACGCGCGAGGCGCGCCAGGCAATGCGCCCGGATTCGGTGTAGTTGACCAGCCGCGGCATGCGGCCGAGTTCGGTCTCGTAAGTGATGAGCGGGATGTTCACCCCGCAGAGGGTGGCGATCTCTTCCTGGCGGTCGGTGCGGCCCACGGTCGGTTCGAGGATGAGGAATCGGCCCGTGTGGGCATCGCGCTTGAACCTGAGGCTCCCCAGCCCCCGGTAGCCGACACGCGCCGCGAAGTGCCGGGTCTGGCGCGCGAGTTCATTGGCCACCCCGGGCGCGGCCACGCACACCGCAGCGCTCCCGGTAGCCGGTGGGTCACACACGAGTGTGCGCCCCGCGAAGAGTCCCGCCAGGTGGCCACGCGCGTCGCAGGTGAAGAGGGTGAAATAGATTTCCGTATCCGGGCCGTCGATCCACTCCTGCACCATCAGATGCGCCGCGGTGGCGCGCATCGTCGCGGCCGTGGCCTGCGCCTCCTCGATGGTCTGCGCCCGCGCGGCACGCCCGGCCGACGCCGCGGTCTTGTGCGCGGGTTTGATCACCAGGGGCGGCGTGAGCTCTTCGAGCACCGCCAGATCGGTGGCGGCGGAGATGTTCAGGCAGCGCGGCACCTCCAGCCCTTCACGCTCCGCGAATGCCTGGAAGAGCGCCCGGTCGGTGAGTACCTTGACGACGTTCGCCGGCGGCAGGCTGATACGGTACAGCGGCTCGATCTCGCCGCGCCGGGCGGAAATCGTCGCGACGCACTCGGCGCTGGAGAGGATGAGAACCGGACGATCGCCCAGTCGGGCCGCGAGCTCTTTCAGGGCTTCGATGAGGCCCGGACCCTCCAGAGCCGGCACGGGCACGAAGCTTGCGTGGCGCGACCGGCCCGCCGGGCAGTCGCGATCCGGATCGAGCACGTAGATGGGCATGCGGCCGTGGGCGAGGCTGCGCACGACACCCAGGCCACTCAGGTCGCCACCGACCACGACCGCGGGGACCGCGGGGCCCGGTGCGGCGCCGGCCAGGGCAGTGGGCGGGGACTGCCCGGCATGAGCGGGCGCCTGGAGTTTTCGGGTCAAAAGCTCGATCAGCGCCGCGCGGGGCCGCAGGTCCGTGAAGGTGTGATCAGCCGCGGGGATCACATCGATGGTGAGCTCACCGCGCGCGAGCATGCGCCGCACACTGGCGCCGCCACCCTGGCGCAGGAGCTCCGATCCCGGGTCCCCGTCCGAGAACACGAACTGCATGCCGACGCCGGCCTCGGCGGCCTGTCCGAGTTCCGTCGGCAGGTCATCCGGATACGGACGGCCCAATGCGCGCGCAACCGCGTGCAGCGGGCTGGCGAGGGCTGAGGACAGGTGCTGCCCGAGCACCTGGCTCAACTGCCTGAGGTCAACTCGCTCCTGACAGGAGCTTGCGCCACGACGCGAGGCTCAGCACGTTGGTGCGATAACGCATGATGTCGGCCGCGATGCGATGCTGCGGGTACGCGAGCGACATGCCGTCCTTCCAGAAGAAGGTCAGCGGGTTGATGATCACGGCGCCATCGAGCGGCAGGCGGGCGACCGCGCCTTTGAAGGCGTAGTACGCGCCCGAGCACAGGCCCAGCGCGCGCACGTCGCTGGCGCCGCGCTCACGGCGCAGGAAATCAATGCCCTCGCGAAGGTCCTCAAGCGCCGTATGCGAATAGACGAGGTTCTCCGGCTCCCCGGGGCGGGGCGGGCTGTCGCCGATGCCGGCGATGTCCATGCGCAGCACGGTGTGGCCAAGCCTGGCGAGGTGACGGGCGAGGGCGACGTAGAGGCGATTGGGTCCGACGTGATGCACGGCGCCGGCATTGAGGAGGAGTACCGCGCTTGCGGAAAATGCTGCCCCGGGAGCGGCCGCGGGCGCACTCAGCACGCCGAAGAGCCGCGCGGCGCCGCCGAACGAGGCGAGCGTCTCCTCAATCGGAACCTGCGGGCTGGGTCCGGCGGCGGGATCCGCAACCGCCGGTGGGGCGAGGGTAACCGTGCGGTGCGTCGCAGGAGCTGGGGGTGCGGCCACCGCGGATGCCTCAGGCGCACTGCCTGCAGGAGCAGAAGCGGCCGCTGCGCGCTCCCGGACGGTGAGCCACTTGAGCACCGCTGCGAGGATTTCCCCGGGGACGATGCTCTCGTGGGGATCGAGCATCATTTCCGTGTGACCGCGAACGGAGACGCGATCGACCACGCTGCCGAGCGCGCGCAGCGCCGGCACCAGCGCAAGATCGATAGGCATTTCCGCGCGGTCGAGGATCAACACATTTGCGCATGGCGTACCCGGAAGGCGCGTCAGGTCGATGCCCTTCACGCTCGCCTGTGTCGCCGCCGTGAGGAGAAAGCCGGCGCTCTCGAGGAAATTCGCATCGTTCTGGTGGGCCACGTCGCGCCGCGCCTCGATCGCCCGCTGCAGCATCCGCAACTCGCGTACGTAAGTGCCGCCGTTCACCACCGGGACGATGGCGACGAGGCCAGTGACGTCGCGGCGGTCGCAGCAGGCGAGCGCCGCGAGCGTCGCTCCCAGGCGAAAGCCGGCAATGTACAGGCGGCTCAGACCGGCCGCGTCCTTGAGCGTGTCGGCGGCGCTGTGGATGCTTCGGATCCAGGCCGCCAGCCGCTCCGTCTCGAAGGCGTGACCGTCGGAATCGCCCGTGCCGTCGTAGTCGAACCGCAGCACAGCGAGGCCCGCCTCGGCCGCCCGTGTGGCGAGGTGCCGGATGGTGCGGTGGGCGCACAGTGCTTCATTGCCAAAGGGACTGCAGATGAGGAGCCCCGCGCCCCGCGCCCGCTCTGGCGGCGGCCGGTGCAGCCAGCCAAAGAGCGGACGCTCGGTTGGGCCGAAGAAGATTGGTTCGGGCGTCACAGCCATGCGTCGATGACCTTCATGCCGTGAGTCCACGCGCTTGCCAGGGAATCAAACGTCGCCGCGCCGTCGAACGCCCGCTTGCTGCTCGCGGCCCGCGCACCCTTGAGGATGAAGGTCTTGGCGCCATCGGAAATCTGCCTGAAGGCGAGCGCGGCCTGCGTGACCTGCGGATGGCCGCGACTCGCGAGCCACTTAAGATTCTGGGCTGCCGCCTCGAACGCGGCTCCGAGCTGGCGCGTGGTTGCAAACGCCCACGCGTGGTAGTGATTGAGACCGGCTTCCTGGAGCGCCGGCAGGTCGCGCTCGAAGCGCTGCTGGAAGCGGCGCAGCGGGTTGTCCTTCGGTCGGCGCAGCATGTGACGCCGCCACAGCTCACACGAAGAGCGCGTGAGCTCCTGCGGCGGCAGCTTCACGAGACCTCGATCCTGACCAGCTCCGCGAACAGCGGCATGAACGTCGGGTCGGGCGCGGTGTCGAGCCGGAAAGTCCGCGCGAAGTCCTCGCCCTCGAGCGCGTAGTAGCCGGCGTTGTGGAAGTAGCCGAGGCGGCGGCCGGCGAGGTCGAGCGTCGTTGAGGATGATCGTGGACTTGGTGTGCGCTCGACGGTAGTCGGTGCCGGAGGTGTCGGGCAGCCAGAACGCGTCGGCCTCGGTGCAGATGAGCTTGCCCGGCGCCAGGTGCTCGGCGGCGTGCTCGATCAGCGGCCGCCAGACGTTGAGCTCCTGCACGTCGATGCCGTAGAGCTCGCGCAGCTCCGTCGTGCGGCGGCTTGAAGAAGGTCCACTGGTCGCCCTCGAAGTCGATGGCGGCGACGAAGGGCATGATCGCGAGCGGCTCGCAGCCCGAGCGCGTGCAGCACCTCGATCCAGATGTCGACGTAGCAGTTCTTCTCGACCCAGACGCAGCGTTCCGCGTGCAGCGCGTGGCGCTGGTAGGTCGCAGGATCGAGGTGCGGCAGGACGCTTACGGCGTTCACATCAGACGCCCTCTACGGCCACAGCTGCCGGCGGACTTCCGCGGGCCAGGCCGCAGGCTCGAAGCCGTGGGTCCTGAACAGCGCCATCACGATGCGCTCGAGCCCGAAGCCCAGGCACGCGGTGTGGCGACCCGGCCGTCCGGGGTGCGGATGCCGAAGGTCGTGCCGAAGTGCTCCTGGTGGAAATTGAACGAGCACACCGCGGTGGGTTCCCCGGCCGAGATCACCGGCACCAGCACTTCGAACTTCAGCTTCTGTTCTTTCTGGCTGGCGGCGAGCATCTTGCCGCCGCGGCCGAAGAACGGATCGGCCGCGACGTCCGACTTGCGCCGGCAGACCGAGCGACGTCAGCAGCGCGAGCCCGCGCTGCAGCCACATGTCGCGCCACTCGACCACCTGTCGGGCGTGCCGGCGCGCACGAACTCGCGCACGCGGAAGGACTGCATGCGCGTCGGCTCCGGCGAGGGCTCGTGGCGGTAGACCCAGTTGAGCATGGTGACCTGGCGCCCCGCCTCGGGGAGCGTGCCGGCGAAGCTCGGGTAGACCGGGTAGCAGGCCGCCGGGTTCATGACCACGTCGGTGATGCCGAGCATGTCGCCCCAGGGCTTGCCCTCGTTGACGCGTGCCGCGAGCGCCTTGGCCTGCGCTTCCTTGCCGAAGAAACTGTAGACCGCGCCGCACAGGTGCGGGAATGAATCGAGGTAGCTTCACCTTTTCGAGGACGGCGCGGCTGATCACCGGCGGGAAGGTGTACACCTCGGCGTGGTCGTCGCGTCGCGAGTTGCGACACCAGGGCGTTGAAGCGCTCGAGCACGTCCTCGAATACGGCGCCGCGGCCGAAAGCGCCCTGCACGCCCACCGGCACGATGAGGCCGTGCCGCACCAGGCCGTCGTAGAAGCCCTGTGCGTCGAATTCCCCGGCCACCTCAGCTGTCCTTGAGCACGAGCAGCATCGAAGCGCTCTTGGCCGCGATGCGCTCGTTGGAGATCATCAGCGCGGCCGACAGCGCGTCGCGGTAGTGCCGGCCGAGGCTGAACTTCGATCGTTCTTGTAGGCGACGATGCCGATGATCTGCAGCGCCTTGTGCACGATCTGCGGCGCAGCTTCCGAGGCGCTGACCTTGAGGTTGTTCATCTTCAGCGCCCAGCCGATCGCGAGCAGCTCCTGCATACCCTCGGGCCGCGCGGCGATGCGCGTCGAACTCGATCGCGAGGCTGAGCCAGTTGTGCCGCATCGACTGCAGTTGCGTCGAGACTTCCGCGAGCCGGATCGCGGTCGGCGGCACCGTGCCCGGGTTCTTGCGCGCCCCGGCGCGCACGAACTCCGCGGCGCGCGCGACCGCATCCGCCGCGATTCCCCACCACAGCGACGACCAGAGAATGTGCGAGTAGGGCACCATCGTCTGCGCCGAGGAGTCGGCGAAACTCCCCGGGACGATCTGCTCCTCGGGTCCCGAGGACTCGAGCTTGAAGCCCGGGCTGCAGGTGCCGCGCATGCCGAGGGTGTCCCAGGTCGTGGTCTGGGTCAGCGGGCAATCGTCCTTGCGTACCAGCACCAGCACCTGGTCGCTCCCGGGGGCATCAGGTGCGCGGCGGGCGGTGACGAGTATCGCGTCCGCGTACGCGCAGTAGGATCCGGTGGTTGCGTCCTTCGCGAGCGTGAAACGGCCCTGGGCACGTTCGACCGCGCAGATGCTGGTGCGGGTCTCCCCGAAGGTGCCGTTCTCGGACGTCATCGAGGCGAGCAGATACTGGTGCCGGACGAGGTCCTGGAGGTAGCCGCCGAAGAATGCGCAGTCGCGGCCGTGGCGCGCGAGGCAGGCCACCTGGATGTAGTGCATGGCGAGGACCATCGCGGATGACCCGCAGGCCTGGGCGAGGGTGGCGCACAGGAGCGCGAGCTCGCGCATGCCGCAGCCGGCTCCCCCGAGTTCCTTCGGCACCGCCGCCGACAGTATGCGTGCGCCCCGCAGCGCTTCGACCGTCGCTTGTGGGAAGCGCGCGCGGGCGTCGACATCGGCGGCCTCGGGGGCGGCCACGTTCGTCGCAATCGCCTTAACCGCCGCGAGGAGCGCGTTGAATTCGTTGGAATTGCCGCTCATGCGGTCATGCTAGCAAGCCGCGCAGAAACTTGCGCAGACCCCAGCCAAAGCCGCCCGCAGCCGCCGCCACGGGTCCCTGGGGCAGGAGAAACAGGAGCGGCACCCCCATGGAATGGGTAAACGGGGCAAGCTCCTCCGGGCGCATGCGGTAACCGTGCATGAGGACGAGCACCAGGGGTGCATCCGCAGCGCCCGCGACGAGCGTGCGCAGTCCTGCGACTTCGCACACACCCTCGCGCATCAGCGCACTTCGATGCGCGCCGCCGCGGTCGAATTCAGCGCGCGGACGCTACCGCGCGGCCCGGGCGTGATGGCGCCCTGCGCTGGTGCCCCGGCGTCTCGTGCCGGCCGCAGCCGGATCGTGCGCGTGCCGCCCGGCGCGAGGTGGAAGTAATCATCCTCAGGCATGAAGCCCGGCGCCTCGATGCGCACGGACTGCGCGAAGCGTCGCGTGGACACCACGAGATCGAATTCACCAGCGGTGCGCGCGGTGGCGACGGCGGTGAGTCCCACGTCGGCCTCCGTCGCGTTGGGAAGGCCGAGCGGAAAAAAGTACGCCTCGCTTAAGGCGGCGCCATCCGCGCTGAGGAGACGCGCGACGACGAGATCATGCGAGGGTGGTCCGAAGCGGTAGGCGTAGTTCAGGTCATACCAGCCATCCAACAGGTCGGTCGCCGCGATCTGCAGCACCGCGCGCGGCGCGGCCTCGACGTCACGGGTGGCGTGTTCAATCCGCATCTCGCCGCGGCGGTAGAGCGCCAGCTCAACTTGCGCACGCAGCGCCTCGGCGCGCTCGTTCGCAACGTGAAGGGTGAGGCCGTTACCGCCTTCGTCACTCATGAAAATCGCCACCGGCTGCAGCGTGCGCGCAAGATAGCGATACGCCGCCTTGGGATTGCCGTGCGCATCGATCACGCCCCAGCCGGCGCAGCTCCACAGATCGCGCCAGAACCACACCAGCGCGCCACCGCAGGGTGAGCCCTGACGGCGCCATTCTGCGAACGCGCTCGCCATGACTTCCCCGGACACCGCGCGGCTGACGGCCAGGTAACGCTCCTTGTCCGCGCCGCGCAGCGCCGCGGGATCCAGCCGAAACAGCGCCTGAAGATAGTGATCCCGCACGTCATCAAAATCCCACTCCGCCCCGAGGTCGCGGGGGGTGCGGGCACGCAGCACTTCCTCACCCGGGATGTTGGCGAAGGCGAGACATTCGGAGGCGAAGCGTACCTGCGAGCGGCGCGCATCCTCCAGCGGCCGCAGGTAGGCGCCGACTCCGTAGTAGGAGCTCGAGCCGCCGCTCGCCTGGTGGGGAAAGGCGCCGCCGTGCGCGCTCGAGGGCCAGTACGGGGTGTCCGGGCACAGCTCGCGTGCCAGGCGGGGGAGAAATTCATGGAACAGCGGCGCCGTCCAGCGCTCCCGCGGCGCGGCCGACATGGCCGGCTGCTGTTCGCCCTCACTGTTGCCGCACAGGATGGCCAGCGCCGGGCGTGCGCCGAGGCGCGCGAGTTGCTGGCGCGCTTCCTGCTCCACCGAGGCGGCGAACGCTGCGTCCTCGAACGGATAGTCCATGTTGGCGAACATGAAATCCTGCCACAGGAGTATTCCCTGCTCGTCACACAGGTCCAGGAACTCATCGCTCTCGTAAACCATCATGCCGCCGACCCGCAGCATATTCATGCCGGCGGCGCGCAGCTGCGCGAAAGAGTCGCGCAGTGCCTGTGGGTCAACGGCAAGGCCGATCGCATCGGTGGGCGTCCAGCAGGCACCGCGGCAGAACACGGGTACTCCGTTCACGGCGAGCGCGAAATTTCCCTCGCGCGTATCGAGTGCGAGCGTGCGAAAACCCACGCGCCCGATTTCTGCCACCACCTCGGCACTGGAACCCGGCAGGCGCAGGCTCAATTGCGCGTCGTACACGGCGGGCTCCCCGTGGGTATGCGGCCACCAGCGCTGCACCCGGGGCACCGTCAGGCGCCCGGAAAAACTGGTGACCCCCGGCTCAGCCGCACCCGTTCGGGCGGTGAGCTTCAGCGCCCAGCTCTGGCCGCCGCGGCTCACCCGCAGTTCGGCGCTCGCCGGCGCGGATGCGCCAATGCCCTGCGCCGCGCAGCGGATCTCGACCCAGCCGTAGTTTTCCTCCACGCCGGAGCGCAGCACGAGCTCGCGGACGGCGACGTGCGAGCGTGCCTCGAGCCACACCGCGCGCCAGGGCCCGACCGGGGGGGCGGGCGGCGACCAGCCGGGCGTGCGGCCGAGGAGGGTCGTGCGGTGCCAGCGCAGTTGCTGCGCGGGGAGCATTGGCACGCGCCACCGCGGTCGCGGCCGCTTTGCCTTGAGGAGCTCATCGAGCGAGCGGAAGCGGATCAGGAGTTCATTGTCATCGGCCAGGCGCCCCTCGAGCGGACACTCGTGGGCGAGAAACATGTTGTCACTGGCGAGGAGCGGCGCGCCGTTCAGCCACGCCTGCGCGCTGCCCGCGAGTCCATCGAAGCCGAGGATCCAGGCACCTGCCTCGGCCGCCGGACTCGGAAACCTGATGCGGAACCACCAGTCCGCCGCGTCGATCCGGGGCTGCCCGGGCTCGAGGCTCCAGGCGCCGGCCCGGATCAGGCACTGCGCCACGGTTGACGGGGCGGCTGCGGGGAACCAATTTGGGTCCGCGCGCTGCAGTGCCTCGGGGTCGGCGCAGCTCCCCGGCGGCGTCGCACACAACTGCCAGCCTGCCCTGAGCAGGTGCCGGTCGTAACCGGCGATGCGCTGAAGGCGGGACGGCATCGCTTGGGTGAGGGGTCAGGCCGCGGTGGCCTGCAGCTCGCCGATCGCCGCGCTGATGGAGTCGATGCTGTCGAACACGCTGCGCTTGAGCATGTGGTCGGGGAACTCCAGATCGAATTCACCTTCGAGGGCCAGCATCACGTGCACGCTCGCGTGCGAGGTCATGCCCGCTTCGTACAGATCGGCGTTGGGGGGTAAGGTGTCGGCATCGCGGCTCAGGCGTCCGTGCTCTTTGAGTATCCGGCGGATTTTCGCGGTGACGTCCATGGGTCGCAATCTTAAGACACTGCGGCCTGGGCACAGGTGCCCGGGCGCCCAAACGTGAAGGCCGACACACCCCATGTACCCCCATTCTTTACACTTTGACTGTAAAATTCGCGTCTAACAAGACCCACGCTTACCCGACAGGGAGTGCAATTCGCCGCTTATGCGTCTGCGTTTTCTCGGCCAGTTCCTGCACATGCCCCTCGCGGTACTCGCCGCCTTCGAGGGCCTGCTCTTTGTCGTCGTCCTGTTCCTCGCCGCCATGCTGCGCCTGGGCACTACGGCGCCGACGACCCTTGCGGGCAGCCAGTCGGGGCTGTGGGTATGCGCGACGGTCTTCAGCTTCGATACCCTGATCGCACTGGCGGCCCTCGGTCTTTACAGTCCGCGACAGCGCTCGGACCTCCCCGGCCTGATCGTGCGCCTCTCGGTCGCGGTCGCCGCGTCGTTCGTGCTGGCTTCGGCGCTGTTCTACGGAATCCCGGTCCTTAAGGTCGGTCGCGGGATCCTCGCGCTGTCCACCTTCTTCGCCTTCTGCAGCGTATTGGTGACGCGCGGGTTTCTCGGCCAGGTCGTGGACGAAGGGGCCTTCCGTCGCCGCGTTCTCGTGTTCGGGGCCGGGCAGCGCTCGCTCGCCATCTCATCGCTGCGACGCCGATCCGATCGGCGTGGGTTCACGGTCGCCGGCTACGTCCAGGCGCAGGACGAGGTGATCGCGGCTCCCAAACGGCAGGTTCTCAGGGTCAACCCCGGGCTACGCGAGCTGTGCACGGAACACGGGATTGACGAGATCGTGGTGGCGATGGAGGACCGGCGACGTGGTTTTCCCATCGCCGAGTTTCTCGAGTGCCGCTTTGCCGGCATCGACGTCACGGAACTTCTGACCTTCCTCGAGCGCGAGACCGGACGGGTCGCGATCGATGTGCTGAACCCGAGCTGGCTCATCTTCGGCGAGGGCTTCCGGCGCAATCCGTTGCGACTCGTTACCGCGCGGAGCCTGGATCTGCTGGCGAGCGCCATGATCCTGCTGATATCCATGCCCGCGATGCTCTTGACCACGCTCGCGATCAAGTTCGAGGACGGCTGGAACGCGCCCATCCTGTACCGGCAGGCGCGCATCGGACTTGGTGGCGTCGCATTTGACGTCCTTAAATTCCGCAGCATGCGCACGGATGCCGAAAGTTCCGGCGAGGCGCAATGGGCGCAGGCCGCGGATCCGCGCGTGACGCGCGTCGGCGCCATGATCAGAAAACTGCGCGTGGACGAGCTGCCGCAGATTTTCAACGTCATGCGGGGAGACATGAGTTTCGTCGGCCCGCGGCCGGAGCGGCCGGAGTTCGTGGCGCAGCTCTCCGAGCGCATTCCGTACTATGTCGAGCGCCACTGCGTGAAGCCGGGCATCACCGGCTGGGCACAGCTGTGCTATCCCTACGGTTCATCCGAGCGCGACGCGCTGGAGAAGCTGCAGTACGACCTCTACTACATCAAGAACAACTCGCTGCTGTTTGACCTGGCGATCCTGGTGCAGACGGTGGAGGTGGTTCTGATGGGCAAGGGGGCGCGCTGATGCCTTCCGGAAACTGGCCGCGTATGGCGGGACAGGAGCTGCCGACGTCGGTCGACAAGCAACGCCGCCGGCTGCTGATTCTGTGCGACGACTCTGGGATGCGCCGCGAACTGGAGAAGATCTTCTCGGATCTCGACGTGACCGCGAGCGAGATCTGCGACCAGGTGCCGGTGCTGGTGCGGCGCGTGGAGCCGGACGTGGTGCTGCTGGATTTCGGCGCCGCCCGCGCGCCGGCGGGCGCGGCCCAGAGCCTCGCGCTGCTGCGCGATATCGTGAAGCTCTCCCCGGACACCCGCATCATCGCCATGACCGAGTACAACGCCCGTGAACTGGCCGTGGCGGCGGTGGGACTCGGCGCCGCGGACTTCTACCACAAGCCCCTCGATGCCGGGGTGCTGTCCATTGTCGTGCGGCGCGCCTTTCGCATTCGCGAGCTCGAGGAAGAGAACTGGCGGCTGCGCGAGCAGACCGGCTCCATGGCGCTCGAGGGGATCATCGGCGTCAGCGACACCATGAGGAGCCTGTGCCGCGCGATCGAAAAGGTGGCCCCGACCAACGCCACGGTGCTGCTGCTCGGGGACAGCGGCACCGGCAAGGAACTCCTGGCGCGTGCGCTGCATCGGCTCTCGACACGCTCGCACCAGCCGTTCGTCGCCATCAACTGCGCGGCGATTCCCGACACGCTGCTCGAAAGCGAGCTCTTTGGCTACGAGAAGGGCGCCTTCACCGGCGCCGCCAAGCGCACGCTCGGGCGGCTCGAATCGGCCGATCACGGCACGGTGTTCCTGGATGAAATCGGCGAGATCCCCGCATCGCTGCAGGCGAAGCTCTTGCGCTTCCTGCAGGAGCGTTCGGTGGAACGTATCGGTGGACGCACGCCGATCCCGCTGGACCTGCGCATCATCTGCGCCACCAACCGCAATCTTGAGGCGCAGATTGGCAGCGGCGGCTTCCGCGATGATCTGTATTACCGTATCAGCGAAGTGACCGTGCGCGTGCCGCCCTTGCGGGACCGCCAGGGCGACAGCCTCCTGCTGGCGCAGTTCCTGCTGCAGGAAATGGCCGAGCGCTTCGGCAAGCCGACGCGCGGACTCGCGCCGGATGCGATCCGCGCCATCCAGAAGCACCCCTGGCCCGGCAACGTGCGCGAGCTGGAGAATCGCATCAAGGGCGCGGTCATCATGGCCGAGGGCGCCGTGGTCACGGCGAATGACTTGGGACTGCAGGACCCGACCGAGGATCTTGAATACCTGAACCTGCGCGTCGCCAGGCAGCGCGCCGAGGTGCAGGCGGTGCGGCACGCGCTCGCCATCGCCGGCGGCAACCTGTCGCGGGCGGCGGAGCTTTTGGGCGTGACCCGCCCGACCGTCTACGATCTGCTCGAGCGTCATCACATCGACGCGGCGCAGTTCGCGCGCAGCGGCGTCGCCGCCGACGAACCCGTTGCACCAACTTGAGAAAGGACATGATGCTGAATCTGCGCAAATGCCGCATCGCAGTGCTGGGCCTGGGATATGTCGGACTGCCGCTGGCGGTGGAGTTCGGCCGGCGCTTCACGACCGTCGGCTTCGATGTGAAGCCCTCGCGTATCGCCCAGCTGCGCGCCGGGCGCGATGCGACGCTCGAGGTCTCGCGCGCCGAACTCAAGGCCGCACGCCACCTCACCTTTACCAGCAAATTGCAGGACCTGAAGCGCTGCGAGGTGTTCATCGTCACGGTGCCGACGCCGATTGATGATTACAAGCGGCCGGATCTGACGCCATTGGTGCGCGCGAGCGAGAGCGTGGGCAAGGTATTGCGCAAGGGCGCCGTCGTCATTTACGAATCCACCGTCTACCCCGGCTGCACTGAGGAGGTATGTGTGCCGATCCTCGAGCGCGAGTCGGGCTTGAAGTTCAACCGCGACTTTTTCGCCGGCTACAGCCCCGAGCGCATCAACCCGGGGGACAAGGAGCACCGGCTCACGACCATCCGCAAGGTGACCGCCGGTTCAACGCCCGAAGTGACGGAGTTCGTCGACAAGCTCTATGCCTCGATCATTACCGCCGGTACCCACCGCGCCTCCAGCATCCGGGTCGCGGAAGCCGCCAAGGTGATCGAGAACACCCAGCGTGACGTGAACATCGCGCTCATCAACGAGCTGGCGCTGATCTTCAACCGTTTAGGGCTCGACACCGAGGAAATACTGGCGGCGGCGGGCAGCAAGTGGAATTTCCTGCCCTTCAGGCCCGGTCTCGTCGGTGGACACTGCATCGGTGTCGACCCGTACTACCTCACCCACAAGGCACAGGAGATCGGCTACCACCCGGAGATGATCCTTGCCGGACGGCGCATCAACGACAACATGGCCCTCTACGTCGCCGGCCAGATCATGCAGCTCATGTCGAGCAAACGCATCCACGTCAAGGGCGCGCGCGTGCTCATGCTCGGCATCACATTCAAGGAGAACACTCCCGACATCCGCAATTCCAAGGTCGTCGATGTGGTGCGGGAGCTGCAGAAGCACGGCGCCCGTGTGGATATCTACGATCCGTGGGCAAACAGCAGGGAGTGTCAGCACGAGTACGCTCTGCGGCCCGTGCGCACGCTGCAGCCGAAGCGCTACGACGTTGCCGTGATTGCGGTCGCCCACCGCGAGTTCCGTGCGCTCGGCGCGAGCGGGGTACGGCGCCTGTGCAAAAAGAACCACGTCGTGTACGACATCAAGCACCTGTTCCCGGCCACCGCCGTCGACGGGCGGTTGTAGGCCTACTGGCGCTGCTTGAATTCCTCCGGCGTCAGCTGGTGGCGGGCGAGGAGCTTGTAGAAGTCGGTGCGGTTGCGCTTGGCGAGGCGTGCCGCCTGGCTGACATTGCCGCCGGTGATCTGCAGGATCTGCGACAGGTAGCTGCGCGTGAACTCATCGCGCGCCTCATCGAAGGAGGGCAGCCGGCCCGGGGTGCCGCCGAGGGACTGCTGCACCAGCTCCACCGGGATGATCGGTGTCTGCGACAGCGCCACGTTCTGGCGTACCACGTTCTGCAACTGGCGGATGTTGCCGGGCCAATCGGCCGTGGCGAGCAGTTCCACCGCCTCCGGCGCGTAGATCTTGCGCACGCCGCTTTCCTTGGCGATCGCCGCCAGGAAATGCGCCACCAGGAGCGGAATGTCCTCGCGCCGCTTGTTAAGCGAGGGCATCTCGATGTGCACCACGTTCAGGCGGTAGTAGAGATCCTCGCGGAAAGCACCTGAGGCCATGAGCTGCTGCAGGTCACGGTGGGTCGCCGAGATCACGCGCACGTTCACCGGCACCGCCTCGGTGGTGCCCACCGGGCGGATGACGTTTTCCTGCAGCACGCGCAGCAGCTTCACCTGCAGGCGCATCGGCATGTCGCCGATCTCATCGAGCATCAGCGTGCCGCCGTCCGCGGCCATGAAGAGACCCCGATGCGTGCGCGTGGCGCCGGTGAAGGAACCCTTCTCGTGGCCGAAGAGCTCCGACTCGAGCAGATCCTCCGCCATGGCGCTGCAGTTGATGGCGACGAAGGGCTTGTTGCGCCGCGGGCTGCCGCGATGGATGGCGCGCGCGAAGACCTCCTTGCCGGTGCCGCTCTCGCCGGTGATCAGCACGCGCGCATCGGTCCCCGCCACCATGTGGCCCTGGGCGAGCTTCTCCTCCATGTTGGCGCTGCGGGTGACGATCTCGGCGCGCCAGTCCTCGTCCGAGGCGCTGAAGCCGGAAATGCGCAGGGCTTTTTGCACCTGGTCGAGGAGTTCCTGCTTGTCCACCGGCTTGGTGAGAAAGCCGAACGCGCCCATCTGCGTGGCCTGCACCGCATCGGGTATGGTGCCGTGGGCGGTGAGGATGATGACCTTCAGCCCCGGCCAGCGGTTCTGCAGCTCCTTCAGGAGCCCGATGCCGTCCATCTGGTCCATGCGCAGGTCCGTGATCACCAGATCGGGCCGGAAACGGCTCGCGGCGGCCAGTGCCTGCGCGGCGCTCTCGACCGCCTCCACGTCATAACTCTCCGCGCGCAGGCGGATGGTGAGAAGGCGCAGCAGCCCCGGGTCGTCGTCCACCACCAGGATGCGTGCCTTGCGTTTGCCGGTCTGGTTCAAGTTGGCTTTCCTTAAGCGCTGATGTCAGCGCCCGGCGTCGCCGGGCTTGCGCTCGTTCAGCGAGCGCTCAATGTTGAAAATTGCCTGCAGCTTGGCGCGCGCCTCGTCGAGCTCCTTGCGCAGCCGCGCATTCTCATCGAGCTCGGCCTGCAGGCGGTGATTGGCGCTGGCCACACGTTCGTGATCGAGCCGCATCACTTCACTTTGCAGCCTGCGGTTTTCTGTCTCGAGCGTCAAATGTTCGTCAATCTGTGAAAGTTTCAGGAACGCGAGCGAGCGCTCCCCGGGCAGCAGCATCTCCGGGTTGGCGAGCACTTCACGCAGCAGTTTCTGAGCGCGTGGCAGATCGGTCGCGGGATGCCCGCTGGTGCCGAGGATCAGCGCCAGCTTCAGTTCCCGGCTCGGCGTCGGGGTGCTGTCGTAATCGCGCTGTGCGCCGGCGACGATTTCTGCCTGTTGCGCGGGCTGTCCCTGCAACAGGCTCTGCAGCATCTGCAGGTAAGCACTCAAGACCGTGTTCGCCACCGCCGCCTGGTCCACCACCGGCGGCGGCGGCGGCGGGGTTTTCCCGGCCATGCTGGCGCAGCCGGCGCCGAGGAGCGCGGCACAGGCCGCGCCGAGAGCTGCGTGGCAGCCTCGCACCCGGACGGCGTTACGCGGCATGGGCCTGCGCTTTCAGTTCGGGGCGAACCGGGCCCTCGTCGCTGCCGACCCTGATCGGCATGGTGATGCGGAAGTGCGCGCCGGGATACTGGCCGTCGACGATCTGCACCGTGCCGCCGTGCGCGGCGACGAACTCCAGCACCACCGAGAGGCCGATGCCGGTGCCCTTGACCGACGGGGCGCGCGCCGCGCGACCGGTATAGAAAGCCTCGAACACGTGGCCGCGGTCCTCTACCGGGATGCCAGGCCCGCCGTCGGCGACGTCGAGCACCAGCTGCAGCGACTGGGCGCGGGCCTGCAGATGAATCGTGCCGCCCTTGGGGGAGTACTTCACCGCGTTCGACACCAGGTTCTCGAGGATCAACCGGATCTTGCCACGATCGGCGAGCATCGTGACGTCATCGACCCGCACGTCCAGGCGCACGCGCTGCGACAGGAGCGTCAGCTGCTGGTTTTCCAGCACCTGCTTCACCAGCGGCCGCAGGCGAAACTCGGTGGCGTCGAGGCCGACGCTGGAGGTCTGCCAGGCGCTGAAGGACAGGAGGTTCTCGATCATGCGCTGCAGCTTGATGCCGTTCTCGCGCAGGATGGCGGCGACTTCGCGCTGGTTGGAGTCGAGCTCCCCGACCGCGCCGTCCATCAGGAGTTCCGTACCCTCGCGTATGTTCGCGAGCGGCGTCTTCAGCTCGTGCGACATGTGGCGCAGGAAGCGGTTGCGTTCATGCGCGAGCTCCAGCAGTCGCTGACGCAGCCACTCGAGCTGCCCGCCGAGGCGCTCCAGGTCATGCGGGCCGCGCACCGCGATCGGATTGGTGAACGTGCCCTCGCCGAGCTCGCTGATCGCACGATCGAGCTGGCGCAGCGGCCGGCCCACCCCGATCGTCAGAACGAACACCGCGATCACGGCGAGCGGCAGCAGCGCCGCGGCCCACCACAAAAGTTCCTGGCGCGCCCGCAGGGTGCGCTCCTCGAGAGCTGCAACCTCGGCGTCAACCTGGGCGTTGCTCTGCTCGGCGACGAGCTCCACAAGTCCCGAGAGCTGCGCGAAGCGCGCCGAGAGCTCGGACGCGGTGCCGGCGCCGCCCGCGACGCTCACGGCGGGTGCGTTCATCAAGGCGACACGGATACTGCGTTGCAGGTCCCCGATCTGCCCCAGGGTCTGCTGCGTGTCGGTGGCGGCCTGCTGGCGCAGCTGGTCGCGGCTGGTGGTGAGGCGCTCGTCCTGGGTGCGGTACAGGTCGAGGAGCTTCGGATCCTTCAGCACTTCATAGAGGCGGGCGGTGCGCTCGAGCGAGGCGATCTGCCCGAACAAGGCCTGGCTGGCCCGGGCGCCGGCGACGCCCTGGATGACGATCTTCTGCCCGGTGTCCGCGAGTTCCCGGATCTGCAGAGCCGCCGTTAAAATGGCGGCCAGCAGCGGCACGGCGATCAGCGCCAGGCCGACAAGCATCAAACCACTCAAGGACTTGGGGCGCCCCCATTGCATGAGGTCGCATTCTACGCATTCTGACCAACCCTAACGCCACGGGTCGGACAGCAGCCGCTTCTCCCAGGCAAGGGACGTGCGCACGATGGCGTCGAGGTCATCGTGGCGCGGCCGCCAGCCAAGCTCGGTGCGGATACGCTCGGCCCGGGCGACCAGCGCCGGGGGGTCGCCGGCGCGGCGCGGCTGCTCGTGCACGTTCAGGCGCTTGCCGGACACCCGTTCCACGCTCGCGAGCACCTCGCGCACGCTGTAGCCATGGCCGTAGCCCACGTTCAGCGTGGTGGAGGCGCCGCCGCCGCGCAGGTACTCGAGCGCATCGACGTGCGCGGTGGCCAGATCCTCCACGTGGATGTAGTCGCGCACGCCCGTACCGTCGGGCGTGGCGTAGTCGCTGCCGAATATCGAGACCCCCGGGCGCTTGCCGACCGCGGCTTCGCAGGCGACCTTCACGAGCAGGGTCGCGTTGGGACTCGCCTGGCCGACGCGGCACTGCGGATCGGACCCTGCGACGTTGAAATAACGCAGCGCCGCGTACTTAAGCCCAGAGGCGCTGGCCACATCCCGCAGCATCCATTCGGACATGAGCTTGGAGGTGCCGTACGGGTTGATCGGCGCGGTCGGCGAATCTTCCGCGGCGATACCGCTGGCGGGCATGCCGTACACCGCGGCGGTCGAGG
Organism: uncultured Gammaproteobacteria bacterium; assembly: GCA_963793895.1. Classification (GTDB taxonomy): domain Bacteria; phylum Pseudomonadota; class Gammaproteobacteria; order Steroidobacterales; family Steroidobacteraceae; genus 13-2-20CM-66-19. Next base: position 516,368 of record CAWCBV010000002.1, on the reverse strand, counting down.
AGAACACGAAATGGCGCACCCCGGCAGCGATGCAGCACTCCAGCAGCGTGCGCGTCGAGCAGGTGTTGTTGCCGTAGTACTTCAGGGGCTCGCTGACCGACTCCGGCACGATGGTGTAGGCGGCGAAGTGCATCACGGTGTCCACCGCGTGTGCGCGCAGCAGCTCCAGCACCGCCTCGCGGTCCCCGACCTTGCCCACCACCAGCGGCGCATCGATAACCGCCTGGCGAAAGCCGCGCGACAGGTCATCGAGGACGACGACCCGCTCCCCGCGCGCCCGCAACTGCAGCACCACGTGGCTGCCAATGTAGCCGGCGCCGCCGGTGACTAATATGCTCCCGTGACTCATGCCGGAGATGATAAACAAAACGGGCGCTGACGGGCCGCAACCTTTCTCGGGTCTGGCGCCGGAGGTGGTGCTGGACGCTGCGGCCGCGGCAGGCCTGGAGCCCGACGGTCGGCTGTTTGCGCTCAACAGTTACGAGAACCGGGTCTACCAGATCGGCGCGGGTCCCGGACTTGTAGTGCTGAAGTTCTATCGCCCGGGCCGCTGGAGCGATGCGCAGATCGTCGAAGAACACACCTTCACGCACGAGCTGGCCGCGGCGGAACTGCCGGTCGCGGCGCCGCTCCTGCTCGGCGGGCAGACGCTGTGCCGCTTCGGGGATTTCCGCTTCGCCGCCTTCCCGTGGATGCGCGGCCACGCCCCGGAACTGGATGCGCCGGAGGCGCGGCAGATCCTCGGCCGGGCGCTCGCGCGGCTGCACGAGATCGGCGCCACGCGCTCCTTCAGCGTGCGGCCGCGGATCGATGTGGAGCGCTTAGGGTGGCAGGCTCGCACGCAGGTGCTCAAGAGCGCGCTCCTGCCGCAAGGGCTGCGCGAGCGCTACGCGGCGGTGAGCGGGGTGCTGCTGGAGCGCGTGAGCGAGGCATTCGCCGCCACCACCGGGGTGCGTGCGATCCGCATCCACGGCGATTGCCACCTCGGCAATCTATTGTGGAACGAGCGCGGCCCGGTGTTCGTGGACCTGGATGACTGCGCGATGGGCGTGCGCATGCAGGACCTGTGGATGATGATTTCCGGTTCCCCCGCCGAGCAGCAGCGGCAATGGGCGGACTTGCTCGAGGGCTATCAGCAGTTCGCGGCGCTGGACTTCCGCGAGCTGCAACTCGTCGAGCCGCTGCGGGGATTGCGCATGTTGCACCACGCCGCGTGGGTGTCGCACCGCTGGCGCGACCCGGCCTTCCCGCGCGCCTTTCCCTGGTTCGGGGAGGCGCGCTATTGGGAGGGGTACCTGCAGGATCTTACCGAGCAGATCGAGACCATCGCCGACCCGCCGCTGCTGCGCGTTTAGGCAGCGCGAAAGTGCGGAATCCGCACGTGCGCGCCGGTGTGCGGACGCGCTATTGTTAGGCCATGCGGAACCTGGTGATCACTATCGGAGCAGCGGTGAGCCTCGTGGTGGCCGTCTGCGGGTGTTCGGGCAAGGACCCGGGCGCGGGAAAAGCGGCCACGAACCAGGTCCACAGGAAGGCGGCTCAGAGTGCCAACGGTCTGTCTCCTGAAATGGTGGCCGCCGTCGCGCCCCCGGGAGCCGGGCCCTCGACCGTGCAAGTCAAGTTTGAGCTGCAGGGACACCCGGACGTCGCGCAACCCCTGGACGTGGATGTGGTGATCGTGCCCGTGTTCGGTAACATCGAGCGGATTTCCGGCAAGTTCAGCGCTGATGACGGTCTGGACGTGGTGAGCGGCCAGGACATCCCGGTTGCCGAGAAGCCGGTGGAGGGTACCCCGATTCACTACGCCGTCAGGGTATTGCCCAAGCGCGCCGGGGTTTTCACGCTCACCGCGGGACTGACCTTGGACACGGCCGGGCGCAGCACGAGCCAGATATTCTCGATGCCCGTGATAGTCGGCGCAGGCCTGCCCACTGAGGCCGACACGGGCCATCCGGCCGCTGCGGCGCAATAGCCCCCCGCCTCGTTCAACAGAACCGGGAGGGGCTTCACGGGGAAGCGCGCCTGCGGCTCGTATGATCGTTCCTGGGCCCTTGCTCCCCCGTTATGTCAAATCCATTGAGCCCGCAGATGCCCGCCGCCACCGAGGCGGCCACCGGTGCGACGACCACGCTCGTCAGGGCCGAGGCGCGCCCGCACGGCGCTGACAATTCTGATCTGCACCCGCAGCTGCGCGCGCAACTGCGCGAGCTGCAGCTGCGTACCGGCAACCCGACGCCCGACGTCGCGATGCTGGTGCACCTGATCAACACCCACTACCACACCATCGACACCGAGCGGCGCGGCATCGTCGAGTCCATGCGCCTGATGGCGGATGAGGCGCGCTCGCTGGCGCTCGAAGCGCGCGCCCAGAGCTCCGAGCACCTGCAGGTCATCCTCGATCACATCAAGGACGTCGTGCTCGCGCTGGACGTGGACGGCGTCATCCGCACCTTCAATCCCACCGGTGAGCGGGTCTTTGGTTTCGACCAGGCGGAGGTGGTTGGCCGCCGTATTGACGTGCTCATCCCGCAACTGGCGGCCAAGGGGGAGACGATTGCGCAGGCGCTGCAGCGCCTGGCGGAGGCGCTCGGGGACACCGCGCTCGACCTCGCCGCCAGCGAGCACTGGGCGCGGCGCAAGGACGGCGAGACCTTTGCGGCGGAAGTCGCGGTGAGCAAGGCGCCGACTTCGCGGCGCGAGATGTTCGTGCTGTGCCTGCGCGATGTGACCGAGCGGCGCGAATCCGAACAGGCGATGCGCGAAAGCGAGGCGCGCTATCGCCTCCTCGTCGACCATGCGCCCGAGGCAATCGTGGTGCTCGACGTCGCGACCGGGCGCTTCGCGGATGCCAACGAGAAGGCGCAGAAGCTCTTCGGCCTGGATCGCGAGCATCTGCTGGCGGTGGGTCCGGTGGATTTGAGCCCGCCGCTGCAGCCGGACGGGGAGCCCTCCCTGCAGCGCGCCCGTAACTACATCGAGCAGGCGCTGGCCGGTGAGCCGCAGGTGTTTGAATGGTTGCACTGTGATGGCGCCGGACAGGAAATCATGTGCGAAGTGCGCCTGGTGCGCATTCCGAGCGCCACCCGCCAGCTGCTGCGCGGCAGCATCGCCGACATCTCCGGGCGCAAGCGCGGCGAGCGCATGGCCGCCGCCGAGCGCGAGGTGTTTGAACAGATCACCGGCAACGTGCCGCTGCCGCAGGTGCTGGCCGCGATCACGCGCCTGGTCGAGTCAGTCGGCGTCGGCACGGTGTGCTCGGTGAGTGTGCTGGCGGAAGGGGATCAGACCTTCAGCCACCTGGTGGCACCGCGGCTGCCCGACAACGTGGGAGCGGCGCTGGCAGGTTCCGGCGCGGCCGCGCACCTCGGGTACCAGCTCTTGGTCGCGGACGTGAGCCAGGATCCCCTGTGGCTCGAGCGGCGCGACGTGGCACTCGCCGCGGGCCTGCGCGCGGCCTGGTCGACGCCCATCAAGGCGCCCGGCGGCAACCTCCTCGGTGCGCTCGGCGTGTATCGCGAGGCGCCCGGGCTGCCGACACCGCAGGAATCGCAGATCATGTCGCGCGCGGCGCAACTCGCCGGCATCGCCATCGGCCGGCGCCTCGCGGAGGAGGCGCTGCGCGGCAGCGAGGCGAAGTTCCGTGGCCTGTTCGAGAGCATCGCGGAAGGGGTTTACCAGAGCGGCCGCGGCGGGCGGCTGCTGTCGGTCAACCCGGCCTTCGTCTCGATGCTCGGCTACAAGAACGCCGAGGAGCTGTACGCGCTGCCGAGCGCGGAAGCGCTCTACTGGAACCCGGCCGACCGCTGCGAGTTCACCCGCCGCATCGAGGCGGAAGGGGAGATCCGCGATGCGGAGTTCCTCATGCGCCGACGTGACGGGCAGCAGGTGGTGATTCTCGAGAACGCGCGCCCCGGCGCGACGGCAGCGGGGCCATCGTCGGCTACGAAGGCACCATCGCTGACATCACCGAGCGCAAGCGTGCCGAGCAGGCGGTATTCGCCGAAAAGGAGCGCGCGCAGGTGACGCTGCAGTCGATCGGCGATGCGGTGATCACGACCGATGCGCAGGGGCGCATTGAATACATCAACCCGGTGGGCGAAACGCTGACCGCGTGGAGCCTGAGCGAAGCGCGCGGCCAGCCGCTCGCCGCGGTGCTGAAGCTCGTCGATGAGCTCAGCGGCGAACCGATCGGCAACTCGCTGGCGGGCGCCCTTGATCGGGGCGAGAGCGGCACCGCCGCCGACCACTCGGTGCTGATCACGCGCGCGGGCACCGAGGTCGCGATCCAGGAATCCGCCGCGCCCATCTGCGATCGCCAGGGCCAGGTCATTGGCGCGGTGGTCGTGTTCCACGACGTCACCCGCGAGCGGCGCCTGAAACGCGCGCTCTCCTGGCAGGCGAGCCATGATGCGCTCACCGGCCTCATCAACCGCCGCGAGTTCGACAACCGCCTGCACGCCGCGCTGCTCGCGGCGCAGCGCGAGGAGGGCACCTATGCGCTCCTCTACATAGACCTTGACCAGTTCAAGGTGATCAACGACACCTGCGGCCACCAGGCCGGCGACCGGCTGCTGCGCGATGTGACCGGCCTGTTGCAGACCCGGGTGCGCACCTCGGATACCATCGCGCGCCTCGGCGGCGATGAGTTCGGGGTACTGCTCGAGGGCTGCACGCCCGAACAGGCGGCGCGCATTGCCGAGGGCGTGCGCCAGGGGATCCGCGACTTTCGCTTCGTGTGGGGCGCCAACACGCTGTCGGTCGGCGCCAGCATCGGCATCGTGCAGATCACCTCCGAGACCGAGAACGTCGCGAGCGTCATGAGCGCCGCCGACATTGCCTGCTACGCCGCCAAGGACGCCGGCCGCAATCGCATCCACGTTTACGGCACGGACGGCGTTTCGCACCGCCACCGCGAGATGCACTGGGTGTCGCGCGTCACCCGCGCGGTCGAGGACCGGCGCCTGGAGCTCTTCTTCCAGCCGATCGTCTCGCTCGCCGCTCCCGCGGCGCGGGAATTCCACGAACTCACGGTGCGGCTGCGCGATGACTCGGGCGAGCTCGTGCTGCCCAACGAATTCATCCCGGCGGCTGAACGCTATAACGTCATGGCGGTGATCGACCGCTGGGTCGTCGGTGAGGCGATCGCGCTGCTCGCCGAGCGCGCGCGCCGCGGCGAGCCGCTGCCCATGCTCGCCGTGAATCTCTCCGGGACCTCCCTCAACGAGCAATCCTTCGTCGACTTCATGCTGCAAAGCGTCTCCGAGCCCGAGGTTGCCCGTGCCCTGTGTTTCGAGATCACCGAGACCGCGGCGGTCACGAGTCTTGCCAATACCCGCTTCCTCATGAGCGAGCTGAAGGCGCGCGGCTGCCGCTTCGCGCTCGATGACTTCGGGACCGGCGTGTCCTCGTTCGTGTACCTGAAGGCCCTGCCGGTGGACTTCCTCAAGATAGACGGCCAGTTCATCAGCCACGTCACCGATGATCCGGTCAACCGCAGCATGGTCGAGGCAATCAGCAAGGTCGGACGCGCCTTAGGCATCGCCACGGTGGCCGAGTGCGTCGAGAGCGCCGCGGTGCTCGAGGAACTCAAGCGCATCGGCGTGGACTTCGTGCAGGGCTTTCACCTCGCCCAGCCGCTGCCCATCGCGCAGCTGCCAAAGTAAACGCGTCCCCGCGCTCGCATGGTGCGCACCTAAGCGCTTGCGTAGAATGCGCGCTCCTCAAACGTGCCAGACCGAAAGCTCACCGTGCGCCACCAATCCGCGATTCTGTGTGCCTTGTTTCTCGCTGCCACTGCGGCAGTAACCGCCGCCGCAGCCCCCGCCGTGCCCTCCGCCGAAGAAGTGGCGGCGCAGCTGCGCGACGCTGCGATGGCCGGCCACGATGTGGCCTTCAGCTGGGTGAGTGAACTCACGAGCCGTTTCGGGCCCCGCCCGGCCGGCTCGACGAACGAGCGCCAGGCGGCCGAGTGGGCCGCCGCGCGCCTGAAGCTGCTCGGCTTTGAGAACGTGCACCTCGAGACGTTCCCGCTCACCGCCTGGGTGCGCGGGCCAGAACACGCGCAGATCATCGCACCCTCGGCGCAACCCCTGGTCGTGGCCGCGCTCGGGGAATCCCCACCCACGCCTGCTGCCGGAGTGGAAGGCGACGTGGTGCTCTTTCCGACCTTCGAGGCGCTCAAGGCGGCGGCGCCGGGGTCGCTCACCGGCAAGATCGCCCTGGTTTCCTACCGCATGGTGCGTATGCAGGACGGTGCGGGCTACGGGCCTGCGTTTCCCATCCGCGCCGACGGTCCTTCGGAGGCGGCACATCGTGGCGCCATTGCTTTCCTGATGCGCTCCGTGGGCACTGACAATCACCGCATCGCTCACACCGGGACCACGCGCTACGTTGACGGACGGGTGCCGCTGCCGTGCTTCGCGCTGTCGAACCCGGATGCCGACCAGATCGAGCGTATCGCCGCTCTCGGCCAGGTGGTGCGCGTGAAGCTCTTCTCGGGGGCGTCCTATGTGCAGGACGCGCATTCGCAGAACGTGGTGGCGGAGGTGCGCGGCCGCGACAAGTCCCCGGGCGTGGTGCTGATCGGCGGACACCTGGACAGCTGGGACCAGGGCACCGGGGCGATTGATGACGGTACCGGCACGGCCATCATGGTCGCGGCCGCGAAACTGATCCGCGACCTGCCGCATAAGCCGCGGCGAACCGTGCGCGTCGTGCTGTTCGGCTCCGAAGAAGTGGCGCAGCCGGTGGCACCCTTCTTTGCCTTCGGCGGTCACTCTTACCGCGACAACCACAAGGCGGAGCTGCCGACACACGTCATCGCGGGCGAGAGTGATTTCGGCGCTGATCGGGTCTACAGCGTGGCGCTGCCGGCGGCGGTCGCGGACAGCGACTTCTCGCGCACGGTGGCCCGCGTGCTCGCCCCCATCGGCGTGCTGATGGCGAAGGAGCCTGCGCAGGCGGAGACCGACACCGGCCCGTCGGTCGAGGCGGGCGTGCCGGCGTTTGATTTGAACCAGGACGGCACGCGTTACTTCGACATTCACCACACCCCCGATGACACGCTCGACAAGATCGACCGGCAGCAGCTGGATCAGAACGTGGCCGCCTGGGCGGCGCTGGTGTGGCTGGCGGCGGACAGCGACGTCGACTTCCGCGCGCACCCGGCAACCGCTGCGCCGCTGATCAAGTAGGACCTCATGAGCGAACAGGTCCGGGTGTCCAGCGCCGATGGGGTGTGTGAGATACGCCTCAACCGCCCCGAGAAGCGCAACGCCATTACGCTTTCGATGTACCAAGCGCTGTGCAGCGCGCTCGCGCAGGCGCAGGCTGACACGGCGGTGCGCGCGGTGCTCGTGAGCGGTGAGGGGGCGGGCTTCACCGCCGGCAACGACCTCAACGATTTCCTCGGCGGCCTTAAGTTCGACGGCGACAACCCCATCATCAGGCTGCTGCGCGCGCTGGCCACTTTCGGCAAGCCCCTGCTCGCGGCGGCGCACGGCCAGACCGTCGGCATCGGCACGACGCTGCTCTTGCACTGTGATCTCGTGGTGGCGGCGCGCAGCACGGTGTTTTCCATGCCCTTCGTGGCGCTCGGGCTGGTCCCCGAGGCCGCCAGTTCGCTGCTGCTGCCGCGGCTCGTCGGCCGGCAGCGCGCGGCGGAGTTGCTGCTCCTCGGTAAACCCTTCGACGCGGCGACGGCCCACTCGCTCGGACTCGTGAACCGCGTGGTGGAGGATGCCGACCTGCTCAGCGACGCGCGCGCGCTGGCGCGCAGCGTGGCGGCGCAGCCGGCGGAGGCGTTGCTCGCGGCGCGCCGCCTGCTGCGCGGCGATCCTGCGGAGGTGCTGGCGCGGATCGACGCGGAGGCGAAGGTGTTCGCCGAGCGGCTGGGGTCGGAAGAATTCCGCACTGCCATGCGCGCCATGATGAGCCGGGGTCGGGCCGGCTGACGGCGCGCTGAAGCATGGCGGTCTACTGTGTCGATGGACTCATCCCGGTTGTCGCACCCGGCGCCTTCGTGCATCCCGCCGCGGTGCTCATCGGCGATGTGATCGTCGGCGAGCGCTGTTACATCGGGCCGTGCGCTTCACTGCGCGGTGATTTCGGCCGCATCATCGTCGGCGCTGGTTCCAACGTGCAGGACGCATGCGTGCTGCACACCTTCCCGGCGCGCACCACGCTGCTGGAAGAGGAGGCCCACATCGGGCACGGCGCGGTGCTGCATGGCTGTACCATCCGCCGCGGCGCGCTGATCGGCATCGGCGCGATCATCATGGACGAGGCGGTGGTGGAGGAGGAGGCGATCGTCGGCGCGGCGAGCTTCGTGCGCGCCGGCTTCATCGTGCCGCCCCGCACGCTGGTCACCGGCATCCCGGCGCGCGTGGTGCGGGAACTTAAACCCGAGGAGATTGCCTGGAAGGCCACCGGTACCCGCGAGTACCAGCAGCTTGCCGCGCGTTGCCTGGCGTCCCTGAAGGAGTGCCAGCCCCTCACCGTCCCCGAGGCGAACCGCAAGGTCCTGGGGACGTCTCCTACGGTGCCCCTGCATACCATCAAGCGCGACTAAGGGGCAGAGCGTGGCCGCGCCCGCCGCTCACCGCTAGTCCGGTTGCGTCGCCGCCGGCGGATCGCCGGCGTCGGGGTTGATGATGCCAAACAGCGCCGGCACGCTCGCGTAGAAGAGCCGGATTTTCTCGCCGCGTACGAGCTGCAGCAGCCGCTGCGCCTGCTCATCGGTCACGATGAACTCCACCTCAACGGTCAGCGTCCCGGCGAGCTCGAAAAAGCGACTCTCGTACAGCACATGATGGCGTCCGAAGCCGGCCATGGCGCGAAACGCCGAGCCGCCACTGATGCTAAGTTTATTGGCCTCCTCGAGCAGCCATTCCCACACCAGCCGCCCGCGATGCCGCTGCCCTTCGTGTACGTAAAATCTTAGGAAAGCCCCCTGCATTGGCTTAGCTCCGCACCAGCACCACGGTGCCGATGCCGGCGAAGGTCATGAGAACTGAGCCCACGAGGTGCGCCGCGGCGGCGCCCAGCGCCCAACCCGTCCGTCCCTGCTGCAGCAGCCCCACGATCTCGGCGGAAAAGGTTGAAAACGTCGTAAGTCCGCCGCAGAACCCGGTGATCACGAACAGGCGCCACTCCGGGGCGAGCGCCGAGTAGGTCGCAAAGAACGCGATCGCGATTCCCACCACGTAGCCGCCGATGAGGTTGGCCGCCAGTGTGCCGGGCGGAACCGCCGGCAGGTGCGCGTTCAGCTGCGTGCCGAGCCACCAGCGCAGCAGTGCTCCCAGGCTCGCACCGCAGCTGATCGCGAGTATTGCTCTCATGAGCGCTCCTTGTACCTGAGGGCGAGGGCCGCGCGCAACGATTGCAGTATGCTCGGGTGTTGGGCGGCGAAGGGATCCCATGGCTTTTTCCACGCGAGCACTGACGGTATCTGTCGTAGTGGCGCTCCTGTGCGGCTGCGCCCGCCACCCGCCACCACCATCGGCCGACATGCGCCTGCAGGACATCTACACGCGCGAGTGGCAGTGGCGCGTGGGGCAGCTGCCCGATAACGAGGACAGCACCAAGCCGATCGCCGATCACCTGCCGCGGGTGGATCCCGACACCCAGCGGATGCGCCTCGGGTACTGGCAGGAGGTGCTGCGCCAGCTCGACGCGATCCCGCGCGCGAGCCTCGCGGCGAAGGAGCAGGTGAACCTCGACATCTACCGGGCGCAGATCGTGGTGCTGATTGCCAACCAGCGCTTCCGCGACTTCGAAATGCCGGCCAATTCCGACAGCACCTTCTGGACCGACATCGGCTACACGGCGCGCCGTTCGTTCCGCAACCCGCCGGACTACCGTCACTGGATCGCGCAGATGCGCGACATCCCGCGCTATTTCCACGAGCAGATGGCCGAGATGCGCGCCGGCATGAAACGCGGCTTCACGCCGCCGCGCGTCACCATGGAAGGGCGCGACAGTTCGATCACCGCGGTGACCGAGGCCAGCCCGGAAGGAAGTCTTCTGTATACGCCGTTCAAGGACATGACGGGTGTGCCGGAGTCCGCGCAGGCAAAGCTGCGCGCTGAGGCGCTCAGCGTCATCCGTGATGTGGCGCAGCCAGCCTACCGCGAGCTCCTGACGTTCATGCGTACCGAGTACGTGCCCGGGATGCGCACCACGATCGCCGCCGAGGACCTGCCCGACGGCAAGGCGTACTACCGCGCCAAGGTGCGCGAATTCACGACGCTCGATATGGATCCGGCCGCGATCCATGACCTGGGCGTCGCCGAGGTCGCGCGCCTGCACGCGCAGATGCTCACCGCGATGCGCGCCAGCGGATTCAAGGGCGAGTTTGCGGCGTTTCTGGCGATGCTGCGCACCGATCCGCGCTTCTATGCGAAGACGCCGGAGGAACTGCTGATGCGTGCGGCCTGGGTCGCCAAGCGCTTTGACGGTAAGGCGGCGCAGTTCTTCGGCTACCTGCCGCGCGCCCGCTTCGCCATCAAACCGGTGCCCGAGGACCTGGCGCCGTTCTACACCGCCGGACGCGGCGGACCGGGGGTTTACCTTCTCAACACCTACGACCTCAGGAGCCGGCCGCTGTACAACCTCACCGCGCTCACGCTGCACGAGTCCGCGCCCGGCCATGCATTCCAGATGCCGATTGCCATGGAGCACAAGGACCAGCCCGCATTTCGCCAGCTGAGCTACGTGTCCGCGTACGGGGAGGGGTGGGCGCTGTACTGCGAGCGGCTGGGAGTTGAGATGGGCCTGTACGACGACGCCTATGACCGCTTCGGCATGCTCGGCTACCAGATCTGGCGCGCCGCGCGCCTGGTGGTGGATACCGGGATTCATTCTCAGGGCTGGAGCCGCGCGCAGGCGCTGGACTATTTCCGCCAGTACACCGCGCTCCCCGAACATGAGATCGGCACCGAGATTGACCGCTACATCACCTGGCCGGGACAGGCGCTGTCCTACTACCTGGGGGAGCGGGCGATCCTCGCGGCGCGCAGCCACGCTGAACAGGCGCTCGGCGAGCACTTCAACATCCGCGCCTTTCACGATGCGGTGCTGGAGCTCGGCTCCGTGCCCCTGCCGGTGCTGACGGCGCGGATCGAGCGCTTTATCCGGGACGGCGGCAAGGGTCCTTACCCTGACATGGAGTAGGCGGCCATGTTGGGGGTAACATACGAGCGTTTACCCCGTCCAAGTTTCGCAAAGGAGACCGTATGAGACGTTCGATCTGGCTGGTATCGATGGGCGCAGTCCTGGCATTTGCAGTCGGGCAGTCCGCCGTGGCCGCCGAGACCGCGCAGCAGGAAAAGATGACCACCTGCAATGCGGATGCGAAGACCAAGGCGCTGACGGGCGATGCGCGCAAGGCGTTCATGAAGGACTGTCTCTCCAACCACCCGGCTGCCAAGACTGAAAAGGAAAGCAGCCAGCAGGAAAAGATGAAGACCTGCAATGCGGAAGCGAAGACCAAGGCACCGACCGGCGATGCGCACAAGGCGTTCATGAAGGAGTGTCTGTCCAGTCACCAGGCGCAGGTCGCCCCAGCTCCTGCTCCGGCGGCGGCACCGGCCGCAACGACGCACTAGGTCGTTTTAGGGCTTCAGGTACAGCGCCCGCGCCGACGGGCGAGGGGTAAGTGTTCCCATGATTCTCGAGCTGGCGATGATCACGGTTCGTGCTTCCACGGAAAGTGAGTTTGAGCGCGTGTTTCCGCACGCCGTGAAACTGAGCGCCGCCAGCCCCGGCTATGTTTCGCACGAGTTGCGCCGTTCGATCGAAACACCCACCCGCTACGCGCTGACCGTACGCTGGCGCACGCTCGAAGATCACACCATCGGCTTTCGCGGTTCACCGGCTTTCGGTGAATGGCGCGCGCAGCTCGCGCCGTTTCTCGCCGCTCCTCCGGTAGTGGAACACTTCCAGAGCGGCTGAGGATCCCATGACAGATCCGTCCGCCTTCGCCGCCGATGGCGGCTGTACCTGCCGCGCCGTGCGTTACCGCATGCTGAGCGCGCCGCTCATCGTGCACTGCTGTCACTGTCGCTGGTGCCAGAGAGAGACCGGCTCCGCGTTCGTGCTCAATGCCCTGATCGAGGCGGACCGCATGCACAGCGTGCAGGGGACGCCCGACCTCATCGACACGCCGAGCAACAGCGGCAAGGGCCAGAAGATCGCCCGCTGTCCGGTGTGCAGGGTGGCGCTGTGGAGCACTTATGCCGGGGCGGGCGAGAAGCTGCGCTTCGTTCGCGTGGGTACGTTTGATGAGCCGGATCGCTTCCCGCCCGACATCCATATCTATACCGAATCAAAGCAGCCCTGGGTCGTGCTGCCGGCGGGAGCGCGGGTGGTGCCGCAGTACTACAGCAGCAAGGAAGTGTGGAGCGCGGCGAGTCTTGAGCGCCGGCGGGCCATTTTCGGCTGATTCCTGGCTATAGAGAATCTGCATACCAACGCGGTAAAAAACGATTATTTTGACAGGTGGCCGGCTGGCTAGAATCCCGCGGTGCGCAGCCCCAGCCCGTCGGACCCGTACCCCTTTGTCGACCAGCAGCTGCCCTGCCTGATCGGCGGTGAGTTCCTCCGCCAGGGCAAGCCCTTCGAGAACATTAACCCGGTCAACGGCCGCCTCCTCGGCACCGTCACCGAGGCGGACGCCGCGCTCGTCGACCGCGCCGTCGCGGCCGCACGTGCGGCGCTGCGCGGGCCCTGGGGGCGCATGTCCCTTGCCGAGCGCTGCGCGCTCTTGCGCAAGGTGGCTGACCGGATCGAGGCGCGCTTTGCCGAGTTCGTGAGCGCCGAGATTGCCGATACCGGCAAGACGCTCAAACAGGCGAGCTCCCTCGACATCCCGCGTGGCGCTGCGAACTTCCGCGCCTACGCGGATCTTGCGCTGGCGCGACCTTCCGAATGCTTCGAAACCGCGACCCCCGACGGACGCGGCGCGCTGAACTACTCAGTTCACAAGCCCGTGGGGGTCGTGGCGGTCATTGCGCCGTGGAATCTGCCATTCCTGCTCCTGACCTGGAAAGTCGCGCCAGCGCTCGCCTGCGGCAACACCGTCGTAGCGAAGCCCTCCGAGGAGACGCCGTCCTCGGCGACGCTGCTCGCGCAGGTGATGCAGGAGGTCGGGGTGCCGCCCGGGGTGTTCAACCTCGTGCACGGCTTCGGGCCCGATTCCGCGGGCGCGGCACTCACCGCTCACCCGGATGTGAACGCGATCGCCTTCACCGGCGAGTCCGCGACCGGCGCTGCCATCATGAAGAGCGCCGCGAGTTGCGTGAAGGCGCTGTCTTTCGAGCTCGGCGGCAAGAACGCCGCCATCGTATTCGCGGACGCGGATTTCGACGCCGCGCTCGCCGGCACGATGCGCTCGGTGTTCGCCAACACCGGCCAGGTGTGCCTGTGTTCCGAGCGGGTTTATGTCGAGCGGCCGGTTTACGCGCGTTTTGTCGAGGCGCTGGCCCAGGGCGCCCAGGCGCTGAAGATCGGTGGACCCTTCGAGGGCGCCGACATGGGACCTTTGATCTCGCGCGGCCATCGCGACAAGGTGCTTTCCTACTACCGGCTGGCCCGCGAGGAGGGCGCCGCGGTGGTCTGCGGCGGCGGCGTGCCGAGCTTCGGCGATGAGCGCGACCAGGGCGCCTTCATTGAACCGACCATCTTCACCGGGCTCCCCGAGAGTGCGCGCTGCGTGCGCGAGGAAATCTTCGGCCCGGTGTGTCACGTGGCGCCGTTTGATTCCGAGGAACAAGTAGTGCACATGGCCAACGACACCCGCTACGGGCTCGCGGCTGCGGTCTGGACCTCGAATCTGCAACGCGCACATCGCGTGGCACGGCAGATGGAAGTCGGCATCGCCTGGGTGAACGACTGGTTCCTGCGCGACCTGCGCACGCCGTTTGGTGGGGTGAAGCTGTCCGGGATCGGCCGCGAGGGCGGGGCGCACTCACTGGCTTTCTTCTCGGAAGCCATGAACATCTGCGTGAAACTATGAGCGGCAAACCCCGGACTGGAGCGCCGGCCGCGAGCGCGGTCATCCCCGGCATGGCGAAGCCGCGCGGCGCGTTTCCGCATTTCCGGCGCGCCGGGGATTTCATATTCGTCTCCGGCACGAGTGCGCGGCGTGCGGACGATTCCATCGCCGGCGCGCAGGCTGACGCCGCCGGCCACTGCGTCTTCGATATCCGGGTGCAGACCCGCGCGGTCATCGAGAACATCCGCGCCATTCTCGTCAGCGCCGGCGCGACGCTCGCCGATGTGGTCGAAGTCAGCACCTACCTCGTGAGCATGCAGGACTTCCCCGCCTACAACGAGGTGTACGGCGAGTTCTTCGGCTACGAGGGTCCGGCGCGCACCACGGTCGCGGTGGCCGAGCTGCCGCATCCGCACCTGCGCATTGAAATCAAGGTCGTGGCGTTCCGGCCGCGAACCTAGGGAGAGCTGCTCCATGAACATGGTCGATATTCATTCGCATTTCCTGCCACGCACCTGGCCGGACCTCGCGGCGCGTTTTGGCGGCGCCGACTGGCCGTCGATGAAGCACCTGGGTGAGGGCAAGGCGATGCTGATGCTGGGCGAGAAGGAGTTTCGACCGGTCACTTCCGCCTGCTGGGATCCGGCCGTGCGTCTTGAGGCCATGGACCGCGACGGCGTGGACGTGCAGATCATGTGCGTGACGCCGCTGCTGTTCGCCTACCACCGCCCGGCTGCGCAGGCGCTCGAGTGCGTGCGCATATTCAACGACGCCGCGCGCGAGCTGTGCGCGCACGCGCCGCACAGGCTCAAGTCGCTGTGCCAGGTGCCGCTGCAGGATACGGATCTTGCCTGCCGCGAGGTCAGTCGCGCGATGGCCGACGGACACATCGGCGTGCAGATCGGCAACCACGTGGGTTCCCGCGAACTCAACGACGCGGGCATCGTGACCTTCCTGCAGCACTGCGCCGCCCTGGGCGCGGCGGTGTTCGTGCACCCCTGGGACATGATGGCGCAGGAGCGCATGCCGAAGTACCAGCTGCCGTGGCTCGTGTCCATGCCGGCGGAGACCCAGTTGTCGATCCTGTGGCTGATCCTCTCGGGCGCCTTCGAGCGCCTGCCGCGCTCGCTGAAGCTGTGCTTCGCGCACGGCGGCGGCAGCTTCCCGTACCTCCTCGGTCGCGTCGACAATGCCTGGCGGCACCGCGACATCGTGCGCCAGGACTGCCCGCAGCTGCCGTCCTCTTACGTCGATCGCTTCTACGTGGATGGCGCGGTATTCAGTGCCGACGCGCTGGCGTTTCTCGTCAAGACCATGGGAGAGGAGCGCGTGATGTTGGGATCGGATTATCCCTTCCCGCTCGGCGAGCAGCAGGTTGGCAAGCTGATTGGTTCCGACACCCCCCTGACGCCGCGGGTGCGTGCCAAGCTGCTGCACGGCAACGCCACCACGTTCTTCGGGCTGGATGCGGGGGCGGCGCCGCTGGCGCGCGGCGTGGGCGCGCGGCGCAGCGCTTAAAAGTTATGATGACGCATGGGTTCATCACGCCTCGAGCGCTGGATTGGGCGCAAGTTCCGCCTGCGCCACCTGGAGCTGATCGCTGAAGTTTACGACTGCCGCAGCATCCTCAAGGCATCCAGACGGCTGAGCCTCACCCAGCCGACGGTCACCAAGGCGCTGCAGGATGTCGAGGCGATCCTGGGGCTGAAGCTCTTCGAGCGCAGCAATCGCGGTATCGAGCCGACCGAGTACGGCGAGATTTTCGCCCGCCACGCCAAGGTGCTGCTCGCGCAGCTGCGGCATGCGGCCGAGGAACTCGAGAACCTGCGCGTCGGCTACAGTGGCAAGGTGTCGGTGGGGACGCTGCTGGCCGCCTCCGCCAGCATCCTGCCTGATGCCATGGTGCTGCTGAAGAAAGAGCGCCCCGGGGTCGCGATCAGCGTGATCGTGGGCACCTACGACATTCTCATGCCCTCGCTGCTCGCGGGGGACCTGGACATGGTGCTCGGGCGGCTGCCGGCCCAGGGGCGCAGCCGCGCACTCGTATACGAGGAGTTCTACACCGAGCCAATCTGCGTCGTGGCGCGCCGCGGTCATCCGCTGACGCGCAAGCGGCGCCTGGCACTACGCGATCTGACGAACGCGGCGTGGCTCCTGCCGCTGCCGGAGACCGAGCTGCACCGGCAGATCGAGCGCGCCTTCATCGACGCCGGTGCGAGCCTGCCGAGGAACGTCATCGAATCGGTGTCGATCCTCACCAACCGCGTGCTGCTGCGCAAGTCCGACTGCCTCGGCGTGATGCCTTATCACGTGGCGCTGGATGATGTGGAGCATGGGCTGCTGGCGATCCTGCCGGTAAAGCTCAAATCCCTCGAGGGCCCGGTCGGGGTAATCGTGCGTGCGCCGGGGGATCTGCCGCCGGCCGCCAGTGCGCTGCGCGAGTGCCTGCGGGCGGCCGCCAAGGATGTGCCCTCGCCGCGCCTGTGAGCGCGCGAAGGGTTGCTAGCTGCTGCGATCAGCGAGCGGGCGGGGCGGCGCGGATGAGGTCTCCTTGCGGAACAGGCGCCGCACCAGCCTGATCGCAAACCAACACAACACCGCCACCAGTGCCACCGCGATCACCGGCAAGGCGAGCGCCAGCAACGATATCAAAAGCGCGCCACCCCACTCGCCGGTCGCGAGCACATGGTTACCGAGGCCGCCGGTCATGACGGTCGACTTCGCCCGCAGCAGTGACGTCAGACCCTGGGTGAGTCCCGCAGCTCCGCCGCCGGCGATCACAGCCGTGGTCCACTTCACGAGCGGCGGCAGATCCGTCATCACCGCCGCGGCGACCACGGTGCCGGCAATGAGGGCGGCGGCCGCCGCGATCGCATCCAGCAGGTTGTCGACCCCGGGAATGTAGTAGGCGAGGATCTCGAGAACCGCCGCCACCCCGAACATCAGAATCGCGGCCGGCGTGCCGAGCCACGCGAAGCCGCTGCTAAGCGTCAGGTGGCCGGTGAACGCGGCGACGCTCACGACCAGCATTGGCAGAAACACCCGCAAACCAACGGCCGCCGCCAGGCCAACACCGAGGGCGATCGACAGCGCAAGGTCCATCGCCGGCAGGTGCGGCAGCGGGATCATGGCAGGCGGTTCACGGGCTCTTCTTGCAATCGCAAAGGTCGTTACCCTTGTCGAAAACGATGCGCCAGGAATCCGGCGCCTCGCAAAATTCTAGCACTCAAAGTCAGGGCTGCGACTCCTGATACGCCGGCCACTATGCGATCCTGCTGTTCTTCGGGTGGTTTCCAGTAATACCCGGAGGCTCCAGGAGCGCGGCTCCTCCGAGGGCGCGATCCGACGTTTCGGGCGGCCGGCTCGACGGAAGCGGCGCACGGTGCGGGACGAGAGGAGAAGTGAGGCGCTTGCCGAGCCGCACAAACGGCCGCTCCACCAGGTAGTAGGACAGAATGGCGCAGGCGAGCATGACCGGAGGGAAGAGCAGCAGGCTCTTGAGTGGGTACTCCGCCAGGGCAGCGGTAAAGAGCTGCTGCCACAAGTACAGGCTGAAGGAGATTGTGCCGATGAAGCGTAGCCACCGCATCTCGAGCATGCGCGTCCCCCCATCTGACAGATAAAGAGAGCTCCCGAGCAGCCAAACGATACTGGCGGGCGCGAGGATTGGCATGAGCAGCATGCGAGCCTCGATCACCCGCCATGCAGCCCTGCAAAAATCGGGGGCGCCACAGTGCCTGAGATTACATAAAACCCCAGCTGCTGATTCACAATGAGAACTGCGTCACGTTCGCGAGCCCCTCAACTGAGACACAGCTCGGCTATTGTGTTCGCAGCGGCCCAGAACAATTAAAAAGGGGATAACTGAATGAGCCTCCTCCATTTGTGCCGGCAGGGCACGCGCCCGGCGGTTTGGGCAATCATAGGTACTGTTTTCGCGCTGCTCGGCGGCTGCGGCGGCGGCGGCGGCGGCGGATCCAGCACGCCTCCGACGCTGAAATCGATCCAGGTCACGCCGGCCAATCCGCAGTTAGCCGCAGGTTCCACGCAACAGTTCGTCGCGACCGGGAGTTACAGCGACGCCAGCCAGCAAGTCCTGACCAGCCAGGTCACATGGAGCTCCTCGAACACCGCAGTTGCAACGATCGCGGGTGGTGGGTTGGCCACCGCGGTTGCCAAAGGCGCGGTAACGATCACCGCGATGACGCAGGGGGTCTCGGGGACCACTCAATTCACCGTGACGGTGCCCCCTGCGAAGCTGGTCTCGATTGCCGTCACACCCGCGAAACCAAGCGTGTCGCTCGGCACCACCCAGCAATTCGTCGCCACCGGGACTTACACCGACAGCACTACGCAGAATCTGACCAACATGGTCACATGGTCCTCATCCGCTACCAACATTGCGACCATCAGTAACGCCGGGCTTGCCACCACCGTTTCCGCGGGTAGCACGACTATCACCGCCGCGAAACCGGGTACTACTATCTCCGGCAACACGACGCTGACGGTGGCGGCGTCTGAGTTCGCCTATGTTGCCAACTACATGCATAACGACATCGGCCAATACGCAATTGGCGCGGGCGGTGTGCTCACGGCGGTAGCGATTGTTGCATCCGGGGCCAACCCCTTGTCGATCGTCATCGATCCAAGCGGCAAATATGTCTACACGGCAAATCAGGGTGACCACACCGTCTCACAGTACACGGTCAACGCGGCGGATGGCACGTTGAGTCCCATACCGAGCCCGGTCTCGACCAATGTTTCCCCCCGGGCCGTTACGGTCGATCCCGCCAGCAAGTATGTGTACGTAGCCGACCAGGGAGACAACCACGTTTTTTCATTCGACATCACTGGCACTGGCGCGCTGGTGCCTACGTCCACGCCGCTCGTCGCTACGCTGAGTAACCCGTATGCCCTCGCCGTCGATGCGAACAGCAATTATGTCTACGTGGTCGATGAGATTCCGCTGATGCCGACGGGAGGTGTCTCGGCGTACACGATCCTCGCCGATGGTTCACTGAGCCCGAACGGCGTAATTACCGTCGGGGCCAGCCCCAACGCAATCGCCATCGCTCCGAACAATCAGTTCGTCTACGTTACCAATGGCGCCGACGACACGATCTCGATACTCACGATCGGTGCCACCACCGGCGTACTGGGAATCGCCCCCGTGCCGACGCCCTCTGCCGGCAATACGCCCGATGCGATCGCCATCTCCACGGACGGCCTGTCTGCCTACGTGACCAATAAACTCGATAACACCGTCTCGCAGTTCACGGTTGCGGCCGATGGTTCGCTGAACCCCATGACCCCAGCGACCGTGCCTGCCGGCGATACACCCACATCGATCGCTATCGACCCGAGCGGCAAGTATGCCTACGTGAGCAACAGCGGCGACGACACCGTCAGCCAGTACGCTGTAGGTGACGGTGGCGCACTTACCGCCCTGGGCACCGTTATGACGGTGGCAGGGGATTCGCCCATGGCGATCGCGATCGGGAAATGAGACGGCATCAAATCGGCTAACCCTATAGGGTCGCGCGGCTGATGCCGACCGATCCCGCGAGGCTGCAGCGCTTGGCTGCTGTTAGTCGACAGTTGTCGAGATTTCAGGCGAGTGCGAACTATCGACGCCTGCAGAGTTGTATGAGGTCACGGCGAAGTAGTAGGTCCCGGCACTGAGGTTGTCGATGACGTAGGTCGTGAGCCCCGGATTGTCGACATCGATGGTGTTGCGGACCTGCGGCGTCGTACCGTAGTAGATGCGATAACCCCGCAGGTCCAGCAGCGGCGTGCCATCGGTGTTCTGTGTCGGGGCTTCCCATGACAGCGTCAATGCCCTGGCTGAACTGGAGGATGCGGAAGAGGTCTGCGCGCCTATTGCGCTGTAGTCGTGGCATGCAGCCAGTAAGGATCCCACGAGCAGGATGCCGCTAACACCAAGGGACCGCGAAGCTCGACCGACTCTGTCCATGCCAACCCCCACGTGCGCAACCCCTGAAAACAAATCACCGCGAAAGCCAGCGAGTCGGGCACCACTTGGGGGGTTAAAACAGAACGGCTGCGGACGCAGGTCGTGGTTCACGACCTTTGCCGTAACGAGATCGCGCATTGGCACGGCGATCCCGGCAACCCCGCTGTCTTAGGCCCGTGAGCCGTTAGACCGGAAGCTTTGCGTCCCCACCTTTCGATGGGTTTGCCCTTTTCGATCAAACTCGGCGCGCCGCTCGAAGCGCTCGCACCGGAAGAACAAGAACTAGGCGTGAAGTAACTGCAATGACCGTGCCACGTTACCTAACTCATTGCCTTGAAAGGGATCACAGTTCACAGCGGTCGAGCCTGCGACTGCAATTCAGTGACGGATGTCTCGATGTCCCGACAGTGGCTCCGCTACAGAGTACTTAATATGGCAGTAACAGATTGATTTTTAAGTAATTATCTGTTGTCGCGATTTGAAGACGCCGGCATGACGCACAGCGGCAATGCGGCTCGAGGCTTCGCCAGCCTGCGGCGGGGAACCCAGACGCCGTGGGCCGTTACGGTCGCGATCTGCGATCAATCGCCAGCCACGCCAGCCACGCCAGGTAGCCAGCGTCGTTTTACGACTAATCCGTGCTGCGCCGACCGCCTGATCTGCGTCGTTCCTGCCCCGACCACGACGGCCGACTCGCCAGATTTTCCACGCGTCGATCGGCTTTGCGCCGTAACTTCACGCGCCGGTCATCGTGGTGCTTATAGGCGCAGTGACACATGCCTGCGCCCCGTTGGCAGTCGCGCAGGGGAATGGCTGGCGCATCTCTCGAGAGAATGCGCCGTCCGTGCAATTGGCGCGCGGCGTCGCATGCCCCCGCGCCAGCAACAATCGACACGGCGTGGTACGGATTGCCGATGTAGTAGTGCCGGGTCGAGGCCGCCGCCAAGCTCCGCGGCTTGCTTCCAAGCAAGCCGTTCACCGCCGATTTGAGTGTGGTCCAGAGCATTCAGGTCAACGACCAGGGCCCTCTTTTCCGAGCCTCTGGCGGGGGAGTCTACACGCCGGCGTCGGCGATCGCGACGCTGTGTTCGGGCGGGGAGTGGCGCCTGGTCGTTAACCGTGCAGCTCAAGGCACAGCCTGACGTACTGGCTGACGACTTCAGGCACGTCAAATCTCGCCACGGCTTCGCGCGCCCGCCGGCCAATCTCCGGCCAACGCTCTTGCTGAGACAGAGCCAGTAAAATCGCCTCGGTGAAGGCTTGCGGATTCTTCGGAGGACACAGATAGCCGTTCGCAGCGTGATCGATGATTTCCGGGGCTATGCCTACGGCTGTCGCAACGGTCGGCGTCGCGCACGCGAGCGCCTCCACGACGGTCAGGCCGAACCCTTCATAGTCGCTGGGAGAAACAAACAGATCGGCCGCCTGCAGGTATTCCTGCACGCGCTCGCTCTGAGCGGCCAGGGCAACGTGCGCCGCGAGCTGGGTGCGGCGCGCATGGTCGACAACTTCACTTTCACAGTCGTCCCACGCATCGCGGCCGCTGCCGACGATGACAACAAACAGCTCCGGATATGCCGCGATGAGTCCCGGCAACGCCTCCATGAGCATCATCACACCCTTTGAACGGGACAATCTGCCTGCGTACAGCAGAATCGTCCGCTCCGGCGGGAATCCGAGGCGCGCGCGCAGTTCACGCCTCGCATCGCGGCTCACCGGCTTGAATCGCACCAGATCTACCGCGTTCGGAATTCTTACGATGCGTGCCTGAGGGTATCCCAGACGCTGCAAGCGTTCGGCGATGTCCGCGGAGATGGCGATTACACGATCAGCACCTCTGAGGGCCATGTGTTGTGCGCCCATCAGGCCGCGATTTAGCAGCCGACCTGCAAAGTGGCTCATCGCGGCACGACTCTCCGCCGAGATCGGCTCGAGCAGCTCGAAGGGTGATTCGATCCGGATGACGCACTTCTTCCCGAGCAGACGACAGACCGGCACCGCCGCGAGCGGGATGGTCTTCATACCGGAAATGATGACCAGGTCGTAGCGGCTGTGGGCGCTGATAAGCCGGATCGCCACTCCGGCGAGGAAGGCGAACATGGTTGGCAGCGCGCGCCACCCTGAGCCCTTTGCGCGTCCCGCCGGAGGAATCCTCCGGACCTGCACGCGCCCGATCGTTTCGCGCGGCGCACACCAGGGAAGCGTTTGCCGGGTGACGACCTGGACATCAAAAGCGCGCTGCGCGAGGCCCTCGGCAAGGCGTGCCGTGATGATTCCAGTGCCCCCCATCTCCGGCGGAAAGAATTCAGTAGTCAACCAGCAAAGGCGCGGTCCGCACGGAGTGGTAGTTGGCATGTTGCATTAACCGTGCGAATCACGGCGCAGCGCTGTCGCCGGTCTCAAAATGCCGCAGCAGGTGGCTGCGTCGTGGATGTGGCACCAGTCCGAAAACGGCACCGAGCAGGGGAAACAGGCCGCACGCTGCGATCGCCGTGGTCCATGCGCCTGCACCCAGTCTGTGCGCCCCGGCCACCAAAGCCGCAGTGATTGCCAGAGCCACCACGAGCGATGCAGCGGTGGTGGTGAGAAAGCGGCCACCGACGCGCGGCGCGAGGCCCACGAGCGCGACGGCATCGATGGCCACCGTACTGATGATCGCCGCGAGCAGGGCGCCCACGAGGCCCAGGGTCGGAATGAGTGCGAGGTTAAGGCAGACGATCAACGCAGTACCGGCGAGCAGGCTCATGCAGTAGAGCGTTTGGCGATGCAGTGAGTAAAGCAGACGATAGAATGTCGCTTCGCCTCCCTTCAGAAGCGCGAACAGCGCAATCCACGGCAGCAACGCCACGACTGGAGCGAACTTTGCGCCAAACAGCGGCACGATCAGAAGCGGAACCAGGTAGTAGATCCCCACCGCGAGCCAACCGGCGAGCAGGAACAGTAAGCGCGCAAAATCCCGCGCTGCCGGGGTAAATGTGCCCGTGTCACCGCTCGCGTGCGCGCTCAGCAGCGGATACGCGGCACTGCCCAGCAGGATCAGCGGCAAGAGTCCCACTTCGACGAACTTGATGCCTGTTGCGTACAGGCCGACCTGCTCATTCCCCAGAAGATACGCGATCAACAGTAAATCAGCGCGCGCGTAGAACTGGTTGAGAATGTCTGAACCAGCAAACGGCAGAGTGCCGCGCAGGGTCGAGCGGACCGTCCGCCAGCTGCGGCCAAGCCGCAATGACCGGCCGTGCCGCGTGGCATTGCGCAGCGCCAGCGCGGCCAGCACCACGCCGGCGCACGGGAACCCGGCAAGAGCCAAGGGCAGGGAGGGGTGGCCGATGAATATCAGAAGCAATGCGAAAATGATTGCCGCGAGGCGACAACTCAGATCCGTGAGAGCCGGGATCACCATTGCCTGCGATGCCATCGCAGGCACGAAGAAGGTACGCGCAATCGACCAGCCCAGCACGTAGACCGACAGCTCGAGCGCGACGATGAGGTTGCCGGCGTGGATGGCGCCCGCCAACACGAACACGAAGAATGTCACAACTCCCAGCGCCAGTTGGGCGACCTGGGTCGACAATAGAGCCTGCCAAACCTGGGCACGTTCGCCTGGCGAGGTGCGCGCATATTGTCGAACTCCGAAGTCTTCGAATCCGGAGGTCGAGATCAGTGCAATCAAAGTTCCGAGTGCGAAGGCGTATGAGTATTCACCGGTGCCCGCGGGCCCAAATGTGCGCGAGATCACCGCAAAAAGAACGAAACTCAACAGGTCAGCGGCTGTCCGGGAGAATGACAGCCAGAAGGCGTTAATAATGACTTTCATCGCTGAGTGGCGAGCTTACTTGCGCCGATCTGCGCTGTACACTCGCGAGCGCTGCGCGATTCAGTTCCGCGGCACGCTAATCTCTATCAGCAGTGTAAAATTCAATCCCACGCCGGCGGGCGACCAGCACAGCGTTTCTACCAGCAGTGCGTAAACGCTGAAGTTAACAGCGCCGGTGTGCCTAAGGGTAACCACCCGGCTTGGAGCCCAGGTCGCGGCAAGGAGAAAGAAGACCACGCGGCCGGGCGTAGCGATTGCAGCACTGACGAGGAGCTGCAGGATGCCTGCACTGGCGATGAAGTCGACGACGCCGACGAGCGCGAGGACGCGGGAATCGACTAGACCATTGCACGTGCCGGTGCGCGCGTCGCGCACTCCGGTATTGCGCCTTCTGGTCACACGTCTTCGCCTAAGGAGCGAGTCGCGGTGAGTCGCGAGGTGCTATGACCGCCCGCTACGGGGTCATGGGGCGCGTGCTAAAGGGTCCGGGGGGAGCCAGGCGGGTGGGAAGCGCGCCCCAGGGTCCCCGCGCAGCGTGGCGCATTAAGTCAAGTACTTTCAGTACTTTGCGCGCCGTGGGGAGAACGGCAACAGGCGCGGAACAAATTGCTAACTGGCGCTCGGTGCGCGAATAATGCAGTGTCCTGAAGACCCGCCCGGGTCATATATAAGAAGAACTGCCCGGATGAATGAAGCTTTCGTTTCGACGCCCTTCTTTGCAGTTGCCTTTCAGTCGTGGCAGTTATTCAGGCGGTCGCGCCAGCATTATTCCACGCGGCTTTCCGGGTGGTGTGGGATGAGTGAGCGCTTGCATTTCGAGCCGGGCTACTATCGGGGCAGAAAGGCAGGCATACCGGCGCGCTCAACTTTGCCGCGCGCGCCTTCGACCACTACTTCCTGAGCGCCTGAAACGAGGAACGAATGAGAGATCCAAACACCTTGAGAATATTGCGCGCCGTATGCGCCGCGGCGTGGTTGCTCGTCGGCGTGAGCTTCGCGCCGCTGGCCGCCGCACAGCAGTCACCTGACTACGCCTTGAATGCCGGCGATACGCTCGACATAGCGGTTTGGAAGGAACCCGACCTCACCAAGAGCGTAATTGTGCGGCCGGACGGCAAATTTTCCTTCCCGATGGTCGGGGAAGTCACTGCTGCGGGACGCTCCGTGGCGCACATCGAGGCGGAACTCGCGACCCGATTGAAGCCATACATGCCCGAGCCAGTGGTATCCGTCGCGGTTAAGAATCTCGACGGCTGCAAGATCTACGTGATCGGGCAGGTAGGTAAGGCGGGAGCATTTGTGATGAATCCGCGCATCAACGTGCTGCAGGCTCTGAGTTTAGCCGGCGGTATGACGCCCTTCGCGGCGCTCAACGATATTGTCGTGCTGCGCGGGACCGGAGCGTCGCAGCAGGCGCTGCCTTTTCGCTACGGCGAAGTGATAAAGGGCCACAACCTGAGTCAGAACTTGATGCTGGAGGCGGGTGATGTCGTCATTGTTCCGTAGCTCGACCCTGGTTGCGCTCCTCTGCGGCAGCGTGGCACTCGGTGCCCTTGTGCATGTGACGCCCGCATATGCGCAGCAGACTGCATTCGTGCCCTGGGTTGAAGCCTCGACTGACTGGTCGACCAATCGCACTCTCCAGGTGCCGGCGGCGCCAAGCAGTGAGGACTACTCGCTCGTTGCGGGTGGCGACCTGCTGCGGCGCTCGCCGGTTTCCGACATCGATCTGCGGCCGCTGATTACGCTGCAGGGTAATAGCAAGCTCCCGGCGGTCGATCAATACGAGGCGTTGGTCGATCTGGTCACGGACTATCGGACGCTAAGAGGAGAATATTCATTCAACGCCGAGTATCACCGCGAAGACGCCTACAATTCCCAATACGGGTACGCTCCCTTCAATCCGTTGAATCCGAACGCACCGGACACTTTTGGGGGCACGGTCGTCACGGGTATAACGAAAACAACTTACGAAGTGACGCCTAGCGCTTCCTATGACTTGACCCAGCGCCTGAGTGTGCAAGCTAGCGGCGCCTTCGATGCCGTCCGTTACAGCACCGAAATTCCTCAGCAGCTGGTCAGCTACAACAGTCCAGAGGTGGAATTGGATCTGGCGTATGCGCTCAGTTCAACGAGCAAGCTCGGCGTGGGACCCTATTACACTTACTACGCCCCTATCAACAGCAGCAGCGGCTCGGTGAAGGACACCGGGAGCGGCGTCAACTTCAGCTACAACTACAAGTCCTCGGCCGTCTCGCAGTCGAGGCTCACTGTAAGAGTTGAGCGTGATTCGTCCCCCGCGGCGTTTGGCATTCCTAGTTCGACCGCGACCACTTGGGGCTTCGAATGGGTCGGAAACCGGCGGTTCCTCACCGACAGCGTTCAATACAGCATCGGCCGGTTCCTGCAGCCGAGCAGCGATGGCGGAAGAACCGCGGTCGACCAGTTCCGTGTACAGGACACCAAGAGACTGAGTGAGCGATTGTCCCTCGATGTCGCCGTGCGGGCGACGCGCAGCAGCGATGTTGGCAACACGGTACTCGCTAATACCGGGAACCGCGATCATGTGAACGCGCAGGTGTTCCTCGCCTATCTCCTGACACCGGAATGGAGTATCAGTGGTGGCTACCGATTCGTCTATCTAAAGGTTCCGTACCTGCCGGCCTCCGCTGACAGCAACGCCGTGTTCATAACTGTGGGATACCATGGCCAACAACCGCCGCGCGAGTGATGTGATGACGCCTGCGCCTGCCCGCTTTGCCCCGCGCGACTATCGTGCCTTACTGCGTCGGCGCTGGATGTATCCGGCGACAATCATTCCGGCGAGCGTCCTGATCGCTGCCTTTATCGCGTTCTACCTTCCGGTCAGCTACCGGGCCAGCGGTACCATCATGCTGGTGCCTTCTTCGATCCCGACGGATATGGTGTCCTCCACCGTACGGCGACACGAGGACGTTCCTTACGACACGGCCCAGCAAGAGCTCGAGCTGGTGCGGGAAAAGGTCATGACTGCCGCCAAGCTGACACAACTGGTGCGCGAGGTTGACCCCTATCCTGATCAGCCGAAACTCGACCTCGAGGCAAAGGCTGAACGGGTAGCCGAGAATGCCTCCGTCGAGCGCGTCGACCCGATTACCCTGAAGCCCCTCGACGAATCGACCGCCTTCTCGGTCCACTACGACAATCCGCATCCGAAGATTGCCGCGGCGGTTGCCGCGAAACTGGTGAATTTGTATCTGACCTACAACCGCGAGACGCGCACCGAACAGGCTGCGGCCGCTTACGAGTTTCTGCAGTCGCAGGCGAAGAGCCTCGAGGAATCGATGATCCAGGAAGAGCAGAAACTCGCGCAGTTCAAGGCTAAGTACGGCAACTCACTTCCCGAAATGCGGCAGCACAGTTTCACAGAGATCGATCGCTCCCAGCATGATCTCGAGGAGGCGCAGCGCGAGATCCTGGTCGCGGAGGAGAAGGAGTCACAGCTGCAGCTGCAATTGAACGACCTAAGTCCGAGCATGACCAGTGCGGTTAGTGACTGGCGCACGCAGCTTGCAAAGCTGCGTTCTGAGTTGGCCGACGCGGAAATCAAATACACACCCGCACACCCGGAAGTTAAGCGTCTGCGGCGAGCGATAGCCGAGATGACTTCCAAAGGAGCGGCGAGCCTGCAGACCGGGGCACAGGCGCCGGATAATCCTGAGTACCTGGCGGTGAAGAGTCAACTCAACAGCGCGCGGCGCTCGCTGGCTACGTTGCGCGCCGACGAGGCGCGCGCGCGCAACGCTATTGCGACCTACGGACAGGGACTCTCCACCGCGCCCAACGTCGAGCGCGAATTCACTCAGCTGCAGCGCGAATACGACAACTCGCGCAGTCGCTACGAGGACCTGCAGACTAAAATGAAGAACGCGGCCTTGGCACGCAGCATGGAGGCGCAGGATCGGGGCGAGAGATTCACCCTATTGCATGCTCCGACACCGCCGCGACGTCCATATTACCCGAATCGTCTCGGTATCATCCTGCTGGGCGTCGTTCTCGGCTTAGGCGTGGCCTTC
This sequence comes from uncultured Gammaproteobacteria bacterium, assembly GCA_963793895.1. Taxonomy (GTDB): domain Bacteria; phylum Pseudomonadota; class Gammaproteobacteria; order Steroidobacterales; family Steroidobacteraceae; genus 13-2-20CM-66-19. The sequence goes on along the minus strand of CAWCBV010000002.1, from coordinate 488,529 downwards.
GGATGTGTGACTATCATTGATGCCCTCGATCCAACCGTGCGCGGTACGGCGGATCTGGAGGAGATCACAGGCGCAGCGGCGATCGGTATCGTGCCGACGCTGCGCAACCCGAGCGACGTGCTCGAGCGAAGATTGCGATTAGGGTCGGCGATTGCCGTGTTCGCTATCGCTTCGGTGTGCGTCGCGGTTACGGTACTTTTGAAGCGGTAGGCTTGGCGGCACATGGTCATAGAGAAAGCACTGGAAAAGCTACGATTGGCCGGCGCACTGGCTTCTGCGGGCGGTCCTAAGGCCGCCGAGCAACCGGGTCGGCGGACGTCCGGCAGAGACAGCCCGCCTGCGCTCAACGCACTCCCGGAGTCGCGACCGACGTTTACTAAGGTCGAATGCGATCGCGATACCGCGACGTCGCACCGGATTTTGCTGCCAGGCACACCGCTGGCAGCTGATGAGAGCGCCGCAGCTGCCTATCGCATCATCCGCACCCGCCTGCTGCATACGATCCGCAGCAATAATCTGACGAGCATTGCCATCACCAGTCCTGATGCCGGCGATGGCAAATCGCTCACCGCGATCAATCTCGCACTCAATGTAGCGCGCGACGACACGTGCAGGGTGTTTCTGATCGACCTGGATATGAGGAATCCGAGCATCTGTCGATATCTCGGAGTGCGGCCGCCGCATGAGCTCTTGGGCTACTTCACCGGCCAGGTAGCTGCGGCCGACGTGTTTTTCTCGATCGGGCCACCAAACCTTGCTATCGCCGGCAGCCTTGTCAGGACGGACCTCGCCTCCGAGCTGATTGGCTCGGGTCACCTCGAGGCTCTCCTGGAGTACATCGTCGGCCTGGGCGGCAAACCCATTGTGCTCATCGACTTGCCGCCGGTGTTGGTAACCGACGAGGCGCTGCGTGTTGCTCCGCGCGTGGACGCCACCCTGTTGGTGGTCGCGGCAGGCAGAACACGCCGCGACGACCTGATGCGCGCCAGGAACGTATTAGCTGACTTCCCCAGTGCCGGAGTGATCCTGAACCGTGCCAATGAACAAGTTGCGAGTGGGTACTACTACGCCTAGCGCCACGCGGTAGCCCGAAATCTGCTTCAGGCTACCGGTGCCAGGGCACTGGCCGCAATCTTCTTGCTGAGAATGCGTACTTTTTTTCCGTACAGAATAAACACAGCCCGCAGCGCGAGTTCGAGCAAACCAGTTACAGCGAGCCCGACGTAGTTGAGCGGATTCTTCCAGAATACGTACAGCTTCAGCGGGAAAACCCGGATGCTCTGGAATCCGCTGAGCAGCAGAATCTGCTCGAGGCTGTATTCGGTCACGTTGTAGAAGTGATCGATATTGTGCGCGAGGTTCTCGGAGCCGACCAGCGGGTTGGCCCCATTCATGGCGTACACGACCACCTTCCCACCGGGACGCAATGCCCGGCGACACAGCTGCAGGAACTCGAGCGTCTCATCGAGCGTGAGATGGTTAAGCTCCTGCTCAGGAATGATTACATCGAAGCGCCGGGGCTCGCCGAGGAGAAACTCGAAGGCGCGTGCAACTTCGCACGGTAATTCCTTGCGCTGCGCGACAGCCACTTTCGCCGCATCGGAGTCGATACCGAGGACCGCAAGGTAGCCGCGGTCCTTGAGCATCTTGACGAGATAGCCTGGGCCACAGCTTATGACAAGAATGCGTGCACTTCGGTCCGCAGGCATCAGCGGCAGATAGTTGGCCCGGTAATAGGCGGCGAATGAATCAAAACCCTTCTCGACGTCCTGGGGAGCCTGCCAATAGGAGTCAAAGGGCTCGAGCCGGGCGGCGAGCGCGCGCGGCGCTATGGCCGTTACCGTCGATTCAGCGCGATGATTGGCGCTCATCCGAAGTCCCGTGCAATTTTGCTTATACAACCACCAGGCTATCCCGCAGAATACACGTACTCTGGGAATTACGGGACCTTGGTTACAAATTGCGGATCCTGTTTTGTAACTATGAATACCCGCCCCTTGGTGGTGGGGGGGGCGTGGTTATGGCGGCAATGGCGCGGGTCCTGGCGCGCCGCCACGAGGTCGCGGTTGTCACCTCGCGCGCCGCGGGGCTGCCGGCCGTAGCCGCGGACGCCGGAGTCACCGTCGCACGCGTGCCGGTGCTGTTTCGCAGGAATCTCGCGGTCGCGAATTTTCCATCGATGCTGGCCTATCTGCCGGCCGGTGTCTGGCGCGGCATGCGACTCGGCCGTGCGCGCCGTTTTGACGTAATCAATACGCACTTCGCCCTGCCGACCGGCCCGGTCGGTGACTGGCTCTCCTGCATGCTCGGCATTCCCAACGTGCTGTCGGTGCATGGCGGCGACCTTTACGACCCCTCGAAGAAGAGCTCGCCCCATCGGCACGCGCTGCTGCGAGCAGCTGTCGGTCGTCTGCTACGACGTGCGGACCTGCTGGTCGCTCAGTCGCAGGATACGGCCCGTAACGTTGCGCAGATCTACGGAGTCGACAGGAAGGTGGAGCTGGTGCCGCTCGGCATCGACCGGCCGCCTCGCGTCGGTATGGCACAGCGCACTGAATTCAACCTGCCGCCGGATGCCTTCGTGCTGGTGACCGCCGGCAGGATGGTCGCGCGCAAGGCCACTACCCAACTCATTGACACACTGGTCGCAGTACCCGGATGCATGCTGCTGATCGTCGGCGACGGACCTGAGGCTGGGGCGGTGATGCAACGCGCCGTTCAGTGTCAGGTCGCTGAGCGTGTGCGCATGCTGGGCTACGTCTCCGACGAGGTGAAGTACCGCGCGTTTCAGGTCGCAGATCTGTTTGTCTCCACGAGCCAGCACGAAGGCTTCGGTCTGGTGTTCCTCGAGGCAATGGCGTTTGGGCTACCGGTGGTGTGCTACGACCGCGGCGGCCAGGGTGATTTCCTCGCCACCCCGGCAACCGGCCATGTCGTACTGCTGAATGATCGTCAAGCGTTCAATGACGCCGTTCGGACGCTGCGCGATTCCCCGCAGCGCCGGGCGGTGATTCGTCGTCATAATCTCACCGTGGTCGAGACCTTCTTCATCGATCGTTGCGCTGAACGCTACGAGCGCTTGTTCGAACAGGCGGTGCTCGCACGACAGCAGGCCGGTGAGCCGGTGGAGCGTCACTGATATGTGCGGGATTGCGGGAATCATCGGTTCCGATGGCCTGGTTCTGCGCGAGGGGATGCAACGCATGCTCGTCGCGCTGCGACACCGCGGTCCGGACGGCGAAGGCGTCGAGCAAGACGCCAATGCGATTTTCGGCCATCGCAGGTTGTCAATCATCGACCTGGAGGGTGGCCGGCAACCGCTCACAAATGCCGACGGATCGCTGTGGCTGGTCTGCAACGGCGAGATCTATAACTACCGCGACCTGCGCGCCGAACTGGAAGGCAGTGGCTACCGCTTCCGCACCAATAGCGACTGCGAAGTCATCATCGGACTTTACGAACGCTACGGCGAGCGTCTGCTGGAGCATCTGCGCGGGATGTTTGCCTTCGCTTTGTGGGACGCTCGCCGACAACGCTTGCTTGCAGCACGCGATCACCTGGGTCAAAAGCCCTTTTACTACGCGCAAACGGCGCGCGGTTTTGCGTTTGCGTCGGAGATAAAGGCGCTGCTCGCATTTGACCCTGCATTGCGCACGCTTGACCTTGCAGCACTCGATCAGTATCTGGCCCTCAGGCTGGTAGCGGCGCCGCGGTCGATGTTCAGCGGCATACGCAAGCTGCCACCCGCGCACCTGCTGGTGCTCGAGCCCAGGGGCAAGCCGACAATCCGCCGATATTGGCAGCTCAGCTACTTACCGAAGTTACTGCGATCCGAAGCCGACTTGCTCGATGAGCTCGAGGCGCAGATCGAAGAAGCATTGCGTCTGCATCTGGTGAGCGATGTCCCGGTGGGCGCGTTTTTGAGCGGTGGCCTGGACTCGAGTCTGCTCGTAGCGATGCTGGCGAAACGCGTCGGCCTGAGAAATCTGCCCACCTTTACCGTCGGCCTACCCCACGCGCGATTTAACGAAGCTCCGCACGCGCGACTGGTTGCGCAAATGTATGGCACGGAGCATCACGAGCGCACGCTGTCGCCGTCGCTGATCAAGTTGCTGCCCGATCTGATCTATCATCTTGATGAACCCTCCGATCCGCTGTCACTGTGCGCCTACCACGTCGCGGAGCTGGCGCGACGTTACGTGAAGGTGGTGATCGGCGGCGACGGTGGCGATGAGTTGTTTGGCGGCTATGACCGCTATTACGGAAATTCATATGCCGGTCGCTACGCGCGCGTCCCCGCTGGCGTGCGGCGCGGGGTATTCGGACCCGTGCTGTCCCTGTTTCCCGAGGCTGGCTGGTATAAGAGCGTCGGTCATCAGCTGCGTTGGCTGCATCGGATGTCGTTTCTTGCCGGCGGCGATCGCTACGCCGCCAGCCTGAGTTACTTCTATTTCGATGCGCCGATGCGTAGCTCGCTATTCACCGGCGAAGCGGCTGAACAACTGGCAAACGTCCACGCCGAAGACGCGATTCGAGTTCCGTACGCAGCGACGCTGGGTGATCCGCTCGATCGCATGCTGGGTGCCGACAGCGCGGTGCGCCTGCCCGATCATCCGGTGATGATCACCGACCGCATGTCGATGGCGCACGGGCTGGAAACTCGCAGCCCGTTCATGGATCACCGTTTGGCCGAATTTGCGGCGCGGCTGCCCTCCGACCTGAAGGTCAAAGGACGCTCGCTGCGCATCGTGCAGCGCAAACTCGCCGCGCGCTACCTGCCCGCCGGGATTCTGGATCGGCCAAAACAGGGTTTTTCCTCGGCGCTGCCCTACATACTTCGGCGGGAGTATCGCCTGCTCTACGAGCGCTTCCTGCCCGACTCGCAACTCGTGAAAGCTGGAGTGCTGCGGCGGGCGCCCATCGACACGCTCGTGCAGTCGCACCTGTCCGGGCGAGCGGATCACGGTAACCGGCTTTGGCTGCTCATCAATGCGGAGTTGTGGTACCGCATGACGATCCAAGGCGTTAGTCGTGAGACGCTCAGGGGCGAACTGGGCGTAGCGGCTTCCGCGGCTGCCGCGGCATGAAGCGCGTCACCCGCATGCTGCTACGGCAGTTCGCAAGAGCTGCGCGACCGTATCTGCAGTCATACGGATTGCTGCGGACATCGAAAGTGTTCAATACATCGGCTCTCGTGTGGGAGCCCGGCTCTGAGCGCGTCATCGTTCTGGCACCGCATATGGACGATGAAACCATCGGCTGTGGAGGCACGCTTGCCCGACACGTCCGAGCCGGTGCGACTGTGCGTGTCGTATTTCTCACCGACGGCCGCCATGGCGGCGGCCGTCGGAGTGCCCTCAAGGGTGGCGCCTTGAGAGCCGAGCAGATGAAGCTTGTCGCAACGCGCAAGGCAGAGGCGCGCCTGGCGCTGCAGACGCTTGGGGTGGACAGCATCTCCTTCCTGGACGTCGAGGACGGAACTCTCGCGGAGGACTCGCAGGTTGCGGCACGCCTGCGTGCGATTCTTGAGGCGGAGCGGCCAGAGATCGTGTACGTCCCATGCTTTCTCGAGCAGCATTCCGATCACTACGCGGCGAGCCGCATTCTGCTCGAGGCGACGCAGGGCTCGTCGCTGCGCATGCAGTGCTTTGGATACGAGGTATGGACGCCGCTGTTCCCCAATTGCTTCGTTAAGATTGATGACGTGGTCGAGCTCAAAAAGCAGGCGCTCGCTCACTATCGCAGTCAGCTCGTCGATGCTGACTATATGCATACCGGACTTGGACTGAACGCCTATCGCTCCGCGGCCTTCATGGATGGCTACGGGCGATTTGCCGAAGCCTTCTGCGCGCTTCCGCTGCATGACTATCGGGGGATGTTCGAAGCCTACCGGGTCGTCAGCTGACGAAATGCGCATTGGAGTGATGCTGCGTCACTACGATCAGCACGGTGGTGGCGTGCGGGTCTACACGCGCGCGCTGCTCAAATACCTGATCGGTCACCCCACTGGTCACGAATACGTCCTGTTCTTCAGGAGTCCCGCGCAACTCGGAAGCTATCGCGGTCCGCACGTGGAGGAGGTTTGCGTCCCTGGACGCTCGGTTCTGGAGTGGGACCAGATAGGCCTGCCACGCGCTCTGCGGCGCCACCGGGTCGATGTACTCTTCAATCCGAAGTATTCCGTGCCGCTCAGCGGTGATTACCCGGCGGCGTGGGTTTGTCATGGACTCGACTGGTATGTGATGCCATGGGCGTCGCGTTTCATCGATAGATTGAGCCATCGGTTTCTCGTGCCGCGCTATGCCGCCCGGGCGAGTGCAGTCATTGCGGTCTCTGAGGTTACGCGTGAGCACTTGATCGAATTTCTGGGCATGCCTGCTGAGCGTGTTACTACCGTCTACACGGCCATTGAAGATGTGTTTCGAGTTCCCCTGGATGTCGCCGCGTTAGACAAAGTGCGCGGTCTCTACGGCCTTCCGCAGCGCTATGTGTTGTATGCCGGCGCCGTGTATCCGCCCAAGAACTTTACCCGACTGGTGCAGGCTTATGCGAAGGTCGGGCCCGCCCGCGGGGTATCGTTGGTGATCGCGGGAGGCCAGAATCGCTTTCTCTCAAAGCACGAGCTCGAGGAACCGGCGCGTCTGCGGCTTGGCAACTGGGTGAAATGGGCGGGGTGGGTCGACGAGCAGACGTTGGCGGCCTTCTATCAAATGGCGCAGGGACTGTTGCTGCCTTCTCTCTTTGAATCATTCGGCCTGCCCATCGTTGAGGCAATGGCCTCCGGATGCCCCGTGGTCACCTCGAACCGCTACGGTGCCAAGGAAATTGCCGCGGACGCTGCGGTACTGGTCGATCCAGAATCGGTCGATTCCATTGCAGAAGGAATCGACCGCATTCTGAGTGAGCAGCCGTTGCGGGCGCAGCTGATCCAGAAGGGCTACGAACGTTCGCGTGCGTTTACATGGGAACGTTGCGGCGCAGAGACGTTGAGTGTTCTTGAACGCATCGCCCGCGCTTAGCCCGGTTGCGGCGCGTACAAGTGCAGCGTCTTGCAGTCAGGATCAAGACTCCTCCCGACCGTACTCGGCGTCGGGCGAGGCCGCGGGTGCTCGGCCGCGCACCGACAGATAGACCCTCTTGAGCAAGCGATTGCGCAGCAACCGACTGTAAGCGTCTTGGGCGAGAGAGTAGGCGCCGAGGATGATCGGGCCGCGGGCGATGATCAGATCGGCGACCTCGCTACGCTGGTTGCTCCACTGCAGCTTGTATTCCTCCAAGCCCCGGCCGAAGTTACAGCGCTCCATCCCGGCACCGATGGCGTCTTCGAGCACCTTCAGAGTCAGCAGTTTTCCGGGACTGAATGCGCGCAACTGCGGATTCATGCCGTACTGGTACGTGTATTGCGTCCCATGCAAGCGAAAGTCAAAACTGGCGGCGGCCGGCGTACCATCGATGCGCATAATGGTGAGGTGAGTGACGCCACGCGCCTGCAGCGCGACCGCGATCTCCGTGAGCGCCTCGCACCAGCGAGGATCATAGAAGCGCCCGCGCTCACCTTGAGAGTTCTTGCGCAGCTGGTGCAGGTGAAACAGCACCGGCATCGCCGCCCGCAACTCGCGTTCGTCGGCGGGGCTATGGAACTCGGCACTGGCGCTGGCAAGTCGGCGCTGGTTGCGTCGCAGGGTGCTGCGGAATTTTGTCGACAACGACTGCATGAATTGCTCGCGGTCGGCTGGCAACGGCACCACGACAGTCTCATCCGTCGCAACCACCCTGAAGGGCAGCGGCGGCAGCCAGCGCGGCGGCACGTCACGCTGCGAACGAATCAGAGCCACGGGCCGACCCAACAGCCGCGCGAGCCACTCGCTAATGCGTTGCTCGCACGCCGGGCGCTGCGCCGAGTCTACGAGTATGTCTGGATAGTCCGATAGGCGGCCGCCGATCAGCTCGATCTGCCTGACACCGGGGATCGCCGAAGGGCGCTCGCACGCCGGCAGGACGCCGACCCAGCGGCCGGCGCGTTCTTGCAACACCAGAACCCGCGGTCGGCAGCGGTCGTAGCGTGCGAATCCCGAGACCCACTCCCAAGTCTGAAACGGAGTTGCGCCCGGAACTCGATCGACCAGATCCGTCCAGGCCTCGCGCTCGGCGCTGAGTTCCGCGAGCGTGCGAATCTCGCGCACGCATAGCCCGTCGTCGAATGCGACGCTCATGAACAGTGCACGCGCTGCGCCGCAAGGATGATCATTCGCCTCAATCCGCTTCAGCCGCTGGTCGCGGCTTTCGCATGTATGCGAAACGAACGCGCGAGACCGTCGCGCAGTCGCACCTGCGGGTGCCAGTGCAGCAGCCGCGCAGCTTTCGAGCAGTCCCATTTTACGCGCGTGAGGCGGGTACGGATCCGATAACGGGTGGTCTCGGGCTCCTTGCGTCGCGCTGCCGCAGCCATCTCGGCAAGCAGACCCAGGAGGTAGTACGCGCTCAATGGTAGTCGCAGCACGTGCGGCATGCCCCCGGCACACTGCTGCAGCAGGTCGAGATAGTCCCGCTGGGTCAGAACGTCGTCGTCAATTACGTTGAATGACTCGCCGGCAATGCCCGGCACGGTCGCGGCGAGTATGAGCGCATCGACTGCGTTATCGACAAAGGTCAGCGGCAGTGGAGCGCCGCCGTCGCCAAAGAGAGCGACCCGGTTGCGGGCAATGACCTTGCAGACGTGCGGTGGGAACAGGTTGGCGCCGGGGCCGCACACGAGCCCAAGGCGCACAACCACCCTTTCCATCTTGCCGTGCGCCTCGGCGGCCAGGACGGCCTTTTCACAGCGCGATTTCGCCCGTGCGTAGTTGCCGAGCAGCCCCGTAGCGTCCAACGGGCAGCGTTCATCGATGACCGAACCGTCGCCTCGTTCCGCCAACCGGTAGCCCGAGAGCGTCCCCGCATAGACAAACCTGCCGACACCGGCGCGCTCCGCATCGATCAGCAGGCGTTGCGTGCCCTGAATATCCACGCGCTCAAACAAATCGGCTGACCCCTGTATCGCCGAGCCCAGATGAAACACAGTGTCTACGCCTTCAGCGATGCCATCCAAAGTCTTCGGTTCGCCAAGATCTCCGAGGCGGACTTCGGCACCAGCATCACGCAGCGACGCGGCTCGGACCGCGGTTCTTGCGAGTATCCGCACCGTGTCGCCGCGTCGAAGCAAAGCCTGGACGAGATGCGACCCTATAAAGCCGGTTGCACCGGTGACCAGAGCCTTCAAGCAATCTCTCGGGGTGGGTGCGAGGGCTCCGCCGCGGGCCAGATCGAGCGTAGTACGGCAAGGGACTGTATGCCCTCAATCGGGCCAACCGGCGCAGACCGACCGGCGTCGAGGGCGGCGTAGAACGCGTGGATGAGAGGAACGATGCCGAAGGAGCCATCGATTCTTCTTGCAAGCAGCTTCCAGACAGTGCTTGCGGTTCCGGCGATGAGCTGGGTTGCTACGTCCAGACCTGACACGCCGCGGGCAATCTTGCGGGGCAGGGAAAGGTCGCGGAGAACGGTCAAAGTCATGGTCGAAATGTTCAATCGGAGGAGCATTCGCTCGCACCAAATGTCGAGCAATGCCAGATCGGGGCGACCCCGGAACGACAGCGACAGGGTTCCCAGGCCGCGCTCGCCGTCGAGTAGGGCTATCAACTCAGCTGGCCGCTCATCATCCGGAGTGGAGCGGTTGACCGACAAGGTGCGCAGCGAAGCACCGAGCACACGGATGAGCACCGACAGTGGATGTATTGCCACATCTTCCGCGATGCCGCCGGGTATCTCAGTCGCCCAGTGATCCTTACCGAGATTTGGAGCCCGGCGCATGTCGAAACTAAAATATGATGCGGCCTGCACGACCGCTCCGGTGACGCCTGACTCGAGCAAGCGCTGCGCGCGCATCATCGCCGGAGAGTAGACCCAGCAGTGTCCGACGCACAGTTGGCGCTGCGCCGCTACGGCAGCGTCGGCCATCCTCTCGCAAGCCGCCACGGAAGTTGCCATTGGCTTTTCAACGTATACGTGTGCGCCAGCCTGCAACGCCGCCAAGGTTACGCTCTCGTGGGAGGCGGGTGGAGTCAGCACATGCACGACATCGGGTTGCAGCGCCAGCAGGTCCGCGACATTGTCGAACGTGTGTTTGACTGAAAAATGATCGGCCTGCGCACGGGCCCGCGTAAGGTCGCGATCAGCGATCCCAACAACCTGGCAACCCGGATAGCGCATCGCTGCGGCCAGGTGAATCCCCGAAATACTGCCCGCGCCGACGATGCCGATTTTCAACTCGTTTTCCCCGATGCCTGCGCGAACCGTTTTTTGGGCTTATTTAGTAAGGACAGAAGCCCGGGCTTGCGGCTCAAGCCCGATTTCCTCGTTGCCAGGGACTCTACCGAAGCCGCGCGCGCTTGGGTAGATGCTTCCGCGTTACGAGGCTAACGCTCACGCTACCATATCGGCTCTGATTCGCCTGCGCCAGTGCGGCTACGATGTCCGCGCCGATGTGGACGCTGCACGTTCAAGTGTACGGCACTCATGCAGCAATAATCGCCGCTCCGCGTCGAGAATCCTTACGACGCCGCGGGCGCTCATGAGGGCCGGCAGCGCTGCCCTGATCGCTTTTTGTCGGCGTGAGATCAGAGCCACCACCGGAAACTGATACTCTGTTGCCCCAGCCTGGTGGCGCTCGTCGCCGTGGGATGCTCAGTTTATTTCGATGGAAACCAGCAAGACTGCGATGGTGGCAACGCGCGCCCCACAACTGCTGCCAACGCCTGGCGGCGTGAAAACAGCGGGCGGCTCGATACCCTCGCTTGATGGCCTGCGCGCAATTTCGGTGGGACTGGTGTTCTTCTCGCACGGTGGGCTGGAGAACGCCGTTCCGGGCAGCCTCGGGGTGACCGTGTTCTTTGTTCTCAGCGGCTTTTTGATCACCACATTGATGCGGGAGGAATACGCAGCGCGCGGTTCACTCAGCTTTCGCGCATTTTACCTGCGCCGCTTCCTGCGCCTGATGCCGCCACTGGTGATCGTCACCAGCATTGCCGTCGCACTCTCTTTGACGACCGCTATCGGCTCCCCGTTCACGCCGACGGGTCTAATCTCCGTGCTGCTCTACTTCAGCAACTACTTCAGGATCCTGCACGGGCCGATCGGCCTGCCGCCGGGGCTTGGGGTCACCTGGTCACTGGCGATCGAGGAGCACTATTACCTGCTGTATCCACCGCTGGCCTTGGCGTTGCTCAGGCTCCGCCGGCCGATGGTTTCGGCCATAGCCCTCGCGTCGCTGTGTGCATTGATTCTGGCGTGGCGTTGCTGGCTTAAGCTGCACGGCGCTACGGAGGACTATCTGAGCATGGGGACCGATACGCGAGTGGACGCGATTCTGATCGGATGCCTGCTGGCGATGATTCGAAATCCGTGGCTGGACCCGGTGCCAGCGGAAAACCGGGCGCGTGATGTGACCTTTGCCAGCGCTTGCCTTGCATTGCTGCTCGCTAGCTTCCTGTGGCGCAGCGAGTTCTTCCGTCTGACCTTTCGCTACACGCTCCAATGTGTCGCAATCGCAGGATTACTGTATCTGGCAGTGGCGCGCGCCCGGGTAGTGCCATTTCGCTGGCTCAACACGCGCGTACTTGTGTACCTGGGTGCCGTCTCGTATACGGTTTACCTCTCACATTATCTGGTGCTGGTCTGGGCGCAGGCGCACTGGTCGGAACTCGGGCGGGTCGGGGTGGTTGCGGTGAGCGCCGTCGTGACTGTGGGCATCGCAGCCCTCATGCGGGAATGGGTCGAAAAACCCTGCGCCGCGCTGCGTCGCCGGCTTCACTATGACCTGCTGGTGCGCGCAGGATCTCCTGCGCGGGGTGCGGCAGGCGCCCCCTGATCAAATCGCAACGGTTCGGCTGCCGCCAGCCAAGGGACTGCGGACGCGCACCTGCGATATTGGCGGGTGAACTCGACGGGCCGCCAGCTTATGTCATCATGCTGCTGCCTGGGCCTGGATTTTCGACGCCGCGCTTGGCGCACGCGTCTTCCCGTCGAAATCCGGGCGTAAGCAGGCTGTGGCACAGTAGTATAGAGTGCGCGCGGCATTGATCAACCGTCCAACCTCCCCGGCGGGATAAGAAGAAGAACAATGAAGATTGCAGTGTTCGGGCTTGGATATGTCGGCATGGTATCGGCCGCCTGCTTCGCCAGAGATGGGCATACTGTCATCGGCGTCGATCCGCATGCCGTTAAGACCGAATTCCTGCGTCGGGGCAAAAGCCCGATCGTGGAGGTCGGGCTCGAAGACCTGATCGGTTCAGCCGTCAAGTCCGGCCGGTTGATAGCGGCTTCCGACCCGGGCACGGCGGTGGCACAGTGCGACGTCGTGATGGTTTGCGTCGGCACACCGGGACAGGCCAATGGCAGCCTCGATCTGACCTATGTGCGCCGCACTGTGCAGCAGATCGGCGAACAGCTCGCCGAGTACCGCGATTACAAGGTAGTGGTAATCCGCAGCACTTTACTTCCCGGCTCCATGGAGGGCGTCGTTATTCCCATCCTGGCGCAAAGCTCGCGCCGACAGGTTGGGCGGGACTTCGGAGTATGCTTAAACCCGGAATTTTTGCGCGAAGGCACCGCGGTCTATGATCACGATCACCCACCAAAAGTTGTGATCGGTGCGTCGGATGAGCGCGCCGCCGGCGTCGTGCGCGGACTGTATGCTGCGGTGAACGCTCCGGTCATCCTGACGAGCTTGTCAACGGCGGAGATGGTCAAGTACACCGACAACTCATGGCACGCGCTGAAGATCACTTTTGCCAACGAGATCGGGCGTCTTTGCAAGGCGATGGATATCGATGCCAGACTCCTCATGCGCCTGTTCTGCATGGACACTAAACTCAATGTATCGGCGGCTTATCTGCGTCCCGGCTTCGCGTTCGGCGGGTCCTGCCTGCCCAAGGACCTGAGGGCCCTGACCTATCAGGGAAAATTGCTCGACGTGGATACGCCGGTTCTGAACTCGATCCTCGCGAGCAACCAGATCCACATCGCCCACGCCTTGTCCATGATTCGCGCGACCGGACGGAGGCGGGTAGGGCTGCTGGGCTTAAGCTTCAAGGAAGGCACCGACGATTTGCGCGAAAGCGCAGTCGTTACGCTGGCCGAACAGCTGATCGGCAAAGGATATGGCCTGTCCATCTACGACAAGAACGTCAGGCTTGCAAGTCTGATGGGGGCAAATCGCGAGTACATTCTGAACCAGATTCCGCACATCGGGCGCCTGCTGGTGGATAGGCCCGCGCAACTCCTCGATCAGTCCGACGTGATCGTGGTGGCTTCCGCAGACGGGGATTTCGACGCGTCGCTGCGGAACCTCGAGCCACCGAGGCCCATCATCGACCTCGTCGGAGTTTGGAACACGTCGGAAGATGACCGCATCTTTGCCGCGGAGACCTATGACGGCATTGCCTGGTAAATGGCGAGTTCTCATAATCGTCGAGAATCTCCCGTGTCCGTTCGACCGCCGAGTTTGGCAAGAGGCGCTGGCTCTCCGGGGCGCCGGCTACTCAGTCAGCATAATTTGTCCCAAGGGTCGCGGCTATGAAAAGGGCCATGAGGTTCTCGAGGATGTGCACATCTACCGATATCCTCAGCCGATCGAGGGCGATTCCGCCAGCGGTTACGCCCTCGAGTACATTTCGGCGCTGCTTATGCAGTTCGCACTCGCGGTGCGTGTGGCGCTCACGCGGGGTTTCGATGTCATTCACGGTTGCAATCCACCCGACATGATCTTTCTGATCGCGCGCTTTTTCAGGATTTTCGGCAAGCGCTTCATCTTCGATCATCACGACATTAATCCCGAGCTCTACGAGGCGAAGTTTGGGCACCGCGGTCCGTGGTATCGGCTGGTGTGCCAACTCGAGCGTTGGACCTTCGCCACGGCCGACGTGAGCATCGCGACCAACGAGTCTTACCGTCGCATTGCGGTCGAGCGCGGCGGGATGTCACCGTCGCGGGTATTCGTCGTTCGCAGCGGCGTCGATCTTGCCCGCGTGCACCCGGTGCCGCCGCGCGCGGAGCTGCGGCGCGGCAAGCGCTACCTCGTAGGCTATGTCGGCGTGATCGGCAGCCAGGAGGGATTGGATCTGTTGCTCGGCGCCGTGGCTTACATGCGCCGGGAACTCCACCGGGACGATGTGCATTTCATTGTCGTTGGAGATGGCACCGAACTTGCGGCGCTGCGTCAACAGTGCCGGGAGCTTGCTCTCGAGGATTGCGTCGAGTTCACGGGACGGATCTCCGACGCCGCCTTGTGGGAGATTATCAGTACGGCGGATGTGTGCGTGAATCCGGATCGCGCCAACGACATGAATGACAAGTCCACCATGAACAAGATTCTCGAGTACATGGCATTTGGTAAGCCCATAGTCCAGTTCGACCTGACTGAAGGCCGCTACTCAGCGGGCGAAGCTTCGTTGTACGCACGGCGCGACGACGTTGCTGACTTTGCGCTTAGGCTGTGCGAGTTGCTTGCTGATCCTGAACGCCGACAGGCCATGGGCGCCATCGGTCGTCAGCGTCTCGAAGCAGGCCTGGCGTGGCACCATCAGGTTCCACGGCTGCTGCAGGCATATGAGACGGCCATGAACCTCGGTGACACAGGTACGAAGTCGCGCGCTGGCAAACTCTAGGCCTGGCTTGGCAAGAAATGCAGTTTGGTTCGAAATTCAACGCCCTCTCGCGCCGGGCACGATCGCTCGTCCGGGTATGAATCTCACGCTCGACAGCCGCGCAACGCCCGCACCGGCGGGGGTCGGCGGTCGTATTCGCGGTCCCCGTGTACTGCTGCTGGGCCCGGCGCGCACTGCAGTGAGCGGGGTTGCCACACATCTGAATCGGTTGTTCGAGTCGACACTGGCCGGTCACTTCCACCTGAGCCAGTTTCAAGTGGGCAGCGAGGGGCGCGCGGAGAGCCGTGCGGCGGTCGTGCTGCGGCTTATCACGAGTCCCTTCGCATTCGCCCTCTGCCTGCTGCGGTCGCGGGCGCGAGTCGTGCACATCAACACCTCGTTCGAACCGAAGGGTTACTGGCGTGACATAGTCTACCTCGTGGTGGCGAAGGCTCTGAGGCGTAAGGTTGTCTATCAAATTCACGGTGGGGCGTTGCCTGCGGAGTTTTTCACGAGTAGTCGTGCACTCACGGAATTGCTGCGCCTTGTTCTGAGCTGGCCCGACGCAGTCGTGCTGTTGGCAAAAAGCGAAATGGTTGCTTATCACAAGTTCGCTCCCCGGGCCCGGTTGGTTCGCATAGCAAACGCCATCGCGCCTTGCGAGGTCGACTTGCGCGCCGAAAGATATGTGCAGAATCGACCGCTGCGGGTGACCTATCTGGGACGGCTTGCCGTCAACAAAGGGATCCTCGAGACTCTCGAGGCAATCAGGATCCTGCGCGATCGTGGTGTCGAGGTGCAGCTGACGATCGGCGGCTCGGGAACCGCCGAGCCGGAGATTTCCCGGGCGATCAACGCTGCGCGGCTGTCCGATCGGGTGCACCTGTCCGGAACAGTACACGGGGACGCGAAACAGCAGCTGTGGCTGCAGGCCGATGTCTTCGCGTTCCCCACCTACCATCGCGAGGGTCTGCCGTACGCGCTGCTGGAAGCCATGGCGGGCGGCGCGGTGCCGGTAGTCTGTCCGGTCGGCGCGATACCGGATGTCATGCAGCATGAGGTGCACGGGCTTTTTGTACCGGCGCGTGATCCACAGGCCCTGGCGGCCGCGCTCGAGCGGCTGGCGGGTGACCGGCGACTCCTGCATCGACTGGCGCTGAGCGCGCGCGCGCGCGTCATCGATCGCTATTCGGTCGCGCGCCTGGCGGAGGAGTTCACCGGCGTGTATGCGCATCTCCTGAACTGATGCGCGCGCCGTTGCGGAAATTCGCACGAGCTGCAGGAACTCAATGTCAGCGCCAATAGAGGACGGTGTGAGTTTTTACTCGCGGATTGCTCCGGCTTTCCATGCGAGCTATGGCGCCGATCCGAACCGCCTCGAACGTATGCGCACCTGGCAGCACTTTCTCGACCGTTACGCAACGAGCGCGCTGTTCGCGTACGACATAGGGTGCGGCAGCGGCCTGCTGGCATGCGAGCTTGGGAGGCGCGGCATTGAAACCGTGGGGATTGACGGCGCGGCGGGCATGTTGGCAATCGCGGAGCGCTCCGCCCGAGCCCGCGGTTTGACCAACGTGAGCTTTCGCCAGGGCCGGCTGCCGCTTGCGGATGTTGCGGAATTGCGGCGCGCAGGTCTCGTCATTTCCTCAAGCGCAATCGAGTATCTGGAGTCAATCCCGGCCGCCTTGGGCTTTCTGCGCGGCCTGCTCGAAGATTCCGGGGTGCTGATCTTTTCGGTTTCAAACCGCGACTCGGTCAGCCGCGGCATCGTGCGCATGGTTCATAGGTTGACCGGACGGCCCCGCTATCTTAAGTATCTGCGTCATTTCATGACGGTGGGAGAGCTCCGGAGCTCACTCGCCGCTGCGAACCTGACCTATCTTGAACATGCATATTTCGGTGGCGCGGATCGACTCAATCGGCTGTTGCGGCTGTGTCTACCGCAGCGCTTTGCCAGCAATATGATCATCGTGGTGGCGCGCAAGACGTCCGCTATGGGCGATGGCGGCGGTGCGCAGTCGGCGCAACATCACCCGCCGAGCGCACAGTAATGGGGCTCTTGAGGAGCGTGGGCAAGCGCCTGCGCGCACCGTTGCGGCGTGCCTTTCCAGCGACCTACTGGGCACTCGAGTACTGGCGCGCCGCGCGCAAGCTCACCGGGACGCACGCGGAACACCAGGAGTGGTTCGCGCGCTTCCTCGGCGAATGCAGCGGGAAGCCCTGCGTCCAGATCTCGGTCAAGGACGAGATTGGCCGTAAGTTCGGTCCGAACTGGGTCAGCGTGGACAAGTACGATACCCGCGCGGCAATCGACCGCCATGACGATGTTGAGGATCTGAAGTTTCCGGACGCCTCCTTTCACGCCGCGGTCTGCTGGTCGGTGCTGGAGCACGTGCCGCATCCGCAGAAGGCGATCAGCGAGCTTCACCGGGTGCTCGAGCCCGGCGGGCTGATATGGGTTCAGATTCCCTTTCTGTTCCCGTACCACGAAAGCCCAAATGACTATTGGCGTGTCAGCCCCGAGGGTTTGCGCTTGTGGATGGCAGGCTTCGAGGAGATCAAGTGCGGCTACGACTACTGGGCGAGAACGGCACTGGTGGCGGGGACGTACTACTACGGCCGCAAGAGGCGCTGACGATGAGCGTCTTCGAGGAACGCAAGATCTGTCCGGGTTGCGAGTGCGCAGAATCGACTACGCTGTTCTGCGCCCCATTTACAGACCCACGGATGCGGAAATTTCTGGAGCGTAAGTTCAAGGATCCTGCGGCGATCCTGGAATGCCTGAGCGGTGCCGACTACGAGCTGCGCAAATGTCGCCGCTGCGGCCTCGTGTATCAGCGCAACGTACTAACCGATGAGTACTCGACGCTGCTGTACGGCAAATGGCTGCTGGAGGGTGATGCGGAGCCAGAGTTGTCCAAGATCAGGCTGGCACCGAGCGAGCACGCACTGTATGCGAACGAACTGCTCATGGTGGGCCGATTCTTCGGCCGGCCACACCATCTCGTGCGGCTACTGGACTACGGACTCGGACGCGGCTGGTGGTGCCGCATGGCGACGGCGCTCGGATTCGAAGCGCTGGGAACGGACTTGGCTCCGGGGTTGGTTGCGGATGCGCGCGCTCAAGGGGTCGCTGCGCTCGACATACAACAGCTGTCGGCGGAGCGCTTCGACTTCATCAATACCGAGCAGGTGCTCGAGCACGTCACACAGCCGCTTGCTGTCGTTAGACAGCTGCGTAAGTTGCTGAAGGCCGGCGGTGTCATAAAGGTGAGCGTTCCGGACGGGCGTGGCATCGAGAAGCGTATTGCGCTGATGGATTGGAGCGCGCCGCGCGATGACCGGCGCTACCTGATGCCGGCGACTCCGCTGATTCACGTCAACACGTTCACCCAGGACAGCCTCCGTGCGATGGGGCGCGAGGCCGGACTGCGAGTCGCGACCTGGCCGCTGCGTTGGGAATACTCGCTGATCGACGCGACTAAACTTAAGACACTCGGCAAGTCGCTGCTGCGCCCGCTGTACCGGCGGGCTTGGCGAACGACCTACGTATTTCTGCAGACCGATCGCTGAATACGGAAGCGGCGCAGTGCCGAGAGCGTAGTCGCAGCGGCGCCGTACTGTTACTTCTGAGCACCCCTATGGTCGCGGGACCCAAGGGCGGATCTGCCCGCAAGCCGACGCAGGGGCTGTACGCGGACCAGCGGCCGCGTCGCGGGCGTCAGACGCATTCTGCGGGCGGCAACCAGGCCCGAGAAATACCAGAACAGGTAAGAGAGAGATTCGAAGTAGTGCATGGTCTTGTAGAAAGTAGCGACGGCAATGACCGCAGTCGTTCCAAGCCAGCCGAGCGCCACGGCTCCGATGATCGATGAGTCCTGCATCGTCAGGACGAACGCATCACGGAAGATGAGCCAGTACAGCAGCAACACCAGGGCGAACCCCAGCAAGCCGATCTCGACGATAAACTGCGCCGCTGAGGACTGCGCAGTGAAGCGTCCCAACAGCTGGTAATAGGCGCCGCTGTAAACGTTGCCGAGCGCGGAACCCGAGCCATTGCCGATTCCGACGCCGAGCATCAGCTGCACGGGGTCGGATGACAGGGTCTGCACAGGTATGACGAGCGACTCGATTCTGCCAGCTTCCTTGCGTGAGCCTAAGTCGGCACCCCGACTCATATAGCCCGCGACCGCCTTCTTGCTGCTAAAGAAGCTTTCGACGGTGTAGGGATATGGATTGTTGCTGACCGAGAAATAGTCGTAGATGGGAACGAACAGGAACCCGAATACGAGCAGCAGCATGACCGCCGCAAGCCCGACGCTCGAGCGCTTCTTGGGCGGTGAACCGACAATCAGGGTGACCAGCAGCCCGATGGGGAGCAGAAACAGCGTCCCCTTGGTCTCATTGATCGTCGTCGGCACGACCAAGAGCACGAACAAAGCAAGGAAAGTCAGCTTGCTCATGCGGCCGCGCAGAGTCATCCCGGCGGCGACACAGATGCAGCCGATCAGAAAGATGGACATGATGGAGGAAATCAGCAAGGTGCCAAATACCGAATCACCGCTGTTACGTCCGGCCGTAAACACAATGTAGCGCTGATAGATGCTGATGGGCAGCTGCAGCAACGCGATTCCGAGCAACAGGCGCAGTTGTGCGCGGATGTCAGACTCCCTGAACTCGAATATTGCCGGCAGGAAAAACAGTGGGATGGCGCGCAGATAGAATCTGCAGCCTTGTGTCAGCGGGCCGGGCGCCACCGAGTTGCTCAGCACGCCGCAACCGACAACCACCGCGAACGCAGCGAACACAAGCCAGTAGCGCGGGGCAACAAACCGAAAGCGGGTGCTCGGGCCCGCCACGACGACGCAGGCGGCCACCAGTCCGGAGAGTGCCTCGGGCAGATACTTGAAGAGTGCCGGCGCGGCGTGAACCTCGGTGAGGTACGTAACCGTCGTCACCGAGAGGATGATCACCAACATCAGATACTGCATCGGGGAATCTTCCTGCGCCGCATCACCGCAGCTGCGGGTTCTGCGCGTGGGTCTCGAAGGCAACGACCGCGAGGTGCCCTTCGTGCCAGGAGAGACGCGGGTGGTGGCGAGCAAACTGTTCCAGCAGTGGTGCAACGCGTGCCGAGTAGGTTACGAGGTAGATCGTGGACGTTCCGGAGACAAGCGCCGCGAGAGCCGGCGCCGATTGCAGCAGGGGTCGGTTGCTCCAGCGGTCGACCGTGCCGTAGCGGCAGGAGTACGATTCAAAGTTATAGTCGCGGCGCTCGACGTAAAAGAAGGCGGTCTGCGGGTAGTAGTAATCGAGACTCTGATAAGCGCTCACGACCACGGCTGTGTCAGCTGTTGCATGGCGGCTCAGCCACTGGGCCAATGCCGGACTGTTGTCGCGCGTCACGAGATGCGACTGCTGCGCCGGGCTCATGTTGAGTCGAAAGATGGTTGCGGGCCGATCAATTGTCATCAGATGTCGCGGCTGAAAGTCCTCGCTCAACATGAACAGGCCTAAGCCCAGCAGCGCCGTCAAAGCCGTGGCGGCCGGCTTGGAGCTCGTGAGAGTTCCGGCGAGCGTGGCAACACTTGTCAGGGCAACCAGCACGGCCACCGGGTAGAGGAAGAAAACATAGCGCGTTTCATGGCGCGGCGTGTCGCTGGCGCAAGCCGCCAGCAGCAGGCAGATGAATAGCGCGACCACGGCGCGTTCGTTGGATATGCCGGGCTCATCGCATCGCAGTACGCGCACGACACCCGCGCCGACCAGCAGCAGCAGTCCGACACCCAGCAGCGGGACCGCGCTCGCCCATGGCCGCACCACCTGATTTAGCAGATCCGGTGGGCCTAGCAGTGGCAAGGCGAACGACACGGTTGCCTGCCATAACGCACTCTCCGGCGGACGGATCCAGGTGGCGCTCACAAAGCCCAGCCAGAAGAGGGCACAGATCGCGATGGCACAGTAGACCGTACGCGCGGCTTGTGACGTGAGTTGTGCCGGGGAGGCGAACCGAAACACCGCTGCCAGCGTCAGTACCGCCGCCGTTGGCACAAACTGATGCGCGAGGGCGGCCGCCAGCGCGGCGGACAGCGTTGCCGCGCTCACGGCGGTCTCGCGGCTGAGCCACACAATGCGCGCCGCCCAGGCGCTCGCAGCCAGTGGCACGAGAAACAGCGCGAGCCAGACCCGGTGCACCAGCAGCGCCGTCCACAGAGACGGAGCTTCGCCCAAAAAACCGCCGGTGGTGTTCGCTGCCGTCGAATCATAGTCGAGTGGCAGAGCCGGGCTGCCACCGAGCATGCGAAAGTCGGTCGTTACAAACCAGTACGACGTGGCGCAGACCAGGAAAAACTTTGCCAATCCCGCCCACTCGCGTTTCGAAAGGTTCACCGAACGTCTTTGAAGGAACACTGGCAAAAAGTTCGCGA
This sequence comes from uncultured Gammaproteobacteria bacterium, assembly GCA_963793895.1. Classification (GTDB taxonomy): domain Bacteria; phylum Pseudomonadota; class Gammaproteobacteria; order Steroidobacterales; family Steroidobacteraceae; genus 13-2-20CM-66-19. The sequence goes on along the minus strand of CAWCBV010000002.1, from coordinate 467,420 downwards.
GCGCGAGAAAAACCCCACCTTCCCACAGCAGGGTTCCGACCAGCGTCAGGATGATCATCGGCCAATCGGCACGCGGGTCGCGGTCGACGGTGCGCCGCAGGAAACAGACGAGGTACCAGAGGAACACCGCCTGGAATGGGGCATACATTCTCCCGAAACGCCCCATCTCGGTTTCCCACACCGACAAGGCCAGTACCATGACGGCCAGCAAGCCAACCGTGCGGCTATGGATGCGCCGGCCGAGGATGAATGCCGCCGGCAAAGCGCATAGACCGCTCAGGGCGCTGATAAGCCGCGGCGCGACGTCGATGCGCAGGCCGAGCCGAGCGAGCAGCGCGGCGAGGTATTGCAGGATCAGTCCGCGACTGTAGATCCCACCGCAATCAAAAACCGGCCATCCGTGGCGTAACAGATTCTGCGTCGAGCGCACCAGGAAATACTCGTCAACCGCCAGTGGCGCCGCACCGAGCCCCTTGAAGCGCGCAAAGATCCCCACGGCGAGCGCACCGGCCACCGCGAGCAGGCCAACCGCAATACCCGCGAGGCCCAGACGGCCTGCGGGCCTTGCGGGTGCCGCGCGCGGATCAGGTATTACGACTGCGGCCCTCCGCAGCGTCGTCGGCGAACTGGATTATGCTCTCGATCTGATAGTCCTTAACGTCGCGCGCGTGTGTAAAGATGATCAGCTCTCCAAGCAAACCGATCGCAAAGAGTTGCAACCCCAACACGACGAGCAGTGAAGTGAGCAGCAGGGCGGGGCGATCGGCAAGCGGCTGCCCGAAGCCGAGTCGCACGACGATCAAGTATAACAGCAGCAGCGCGCCGATTCCCGCCAACGCCAGGCCAATCATCCCGAAGAAGCGCAACGGTTTCTTGGTGAAGCGCACCAGGAACAGTACCGTCAGGATGTCGAGCGCGCGGTGCGCGTATTCGCGCAGGCGGTAATGCCCTTCGAAGTGGTCCTTGGACGACTGTCGGACGATAACCTCGGTGACCCTGAAGCCCTGACGGTGCGCCAACACCGCCAGGAAGCGGTGCTGATCGCCGTACAGAAAGATCTCTTCGATGACGCGGCGCTTCATGGCGCGCGCGCCGCAGCCCAGATCGCCGAATTCGAGCGTGGTCACCCAGCGAAGCGCGCGATGGAACAACGTGCGTCGCAGCGACTCGAAGCGGTTCCCGGCGCGCGGCCAGCGGCGACCGATGGCAACATCGGCTTCCGCGAGCGCATGCACGAGTTTTGGGATCTCGGTGCTGTCTATTTGGTGGTAGCCGGGCAGAGTCAGCACCACGTTGCCGCGCGCGCGCTCGAATCCCGCCATCAGCGCGGTCGACTCGCCAAATGCCCGCGTAAGGCTCACCACTACGATCGGTTCACCACGCCGCTGAAGTTCGATCAGCCGTGCGGATACATCCGGGTGCCGGCCGTCCAGCACCACAATGAATTCGTAAGGAACCGCCAGTGTCTGCAGCGCCGCCTTATATTCCTCGTAAAGCGCCGGCACGTCGGCATGACGGACGCCGATCGGGACGACGACTGAGATCTCAACCGCGCGCTCGGGGTCGCTCATTGTTGGGCGCTCTGGTGCTCGCCGGGCGGTGGGCTAACGTAACCTTCCGTAAGGCGCGCAAATTCGCGTTCGCGAACATCGCCGAGTCTAAATACCAGCTCGCCGATCGCGCCACATGACATCAGCATGACGGCCCCCGCACATAATATGAAAGCGGAGCCGGCGACTGGCAGCGGTAAATGCGCGCCGCGCACCAGCGCAAATGCTGCATAGCCGAACTCCAGCAATGCGAACAGCAGCGCCGGCAAGCTCAGCAGTGTGAACCACAGCAACGGGCGCGACACAAAGTTGGTGACGGTCTTGATTACGAGCAGGTCGAGCGCGACTTTGTAGATACGCGACAGACCATACTTCGAGACCCCGAATTGACGGGCGTGGTGCCGAACCTTGATCTGGGTGATGCGCGGACCCGCCATGGAGGCCATGGCCGGGATAAAGCGATGCATTTCAGAGTAAAGCGGAATCGCCTTGATGACCGAGGCTCGGTACGCCTTAAGGGAGCAGCCGTTGTCCTTGATGGGCACACCGGTGACTTTGCCGATGATCCAGTTCGCAATGCGGGAGGGGATCTTACGGGAGAGAAGCTTGTCCTGGCGCTCATGTCGCCAGCCGACCACGATGTCAAATCCCTCGTCGATCTTGGCGAGCAGGTCCTTGATGTCGGCTGGATCGTTCTGCAAGTCGCCGTCCATCGTGACGAGGATCGCACCGCGAGCGTGCTCCAGGCCGGCCGCCATCGCCGCGGTCTGCCCATAGTTGCGCCGGAACTTCACGATGCGCACGCGCGGATCGACCCGCGCCAAGCTGACCGCGCGCGCCAGCGTGGCGTCCGTGCTGCGATCATCCACAAAAACCATCTCGAACGAGATGCCAAGTGGCTCGAGCGCGCCGATGATCGCCAGGTACAGGGGCGCGACGCTGTCCTGCTCGTTGAAGAACGGCACAATGACCGAGAGCTTCGGGGGGCAGATCAGGCGGCTCGTCTCCAGAAAGGCGGTTTGGATCGCGTATGCCCCCTTGTCCGACTGCGTTCTACGACGCCAATTCGGCGGACGACTCCACATAATCAGGTGCGGGGATCAGGCTGGCGATCGATTCAGTCACATCGGGCGGAATGGCATCAGGTGCCTTCCTGCCCGTAGCGCAAATATATCACAGAAACCTCGCTCCTTTTGCGCAGTCTGGGCGGCCGGAGGCTCGCTTGCAGCGGCAATTGGGTTGTGCTTCCATCGAGGCCGCCAGTGCATGCGCCGGCAGCAGCTCGGGATTATGGCCAGCGAGTACAATTCTGACAGTCGCGCGACGGTTACCAGAACATCCGTACCAGAATTCCAACGGCCGTGGCTCGATCGTTATAGAACCTGGCAGCGTTTCCACCGCGGGGTGCGTAAGGCTCGCCTGCCGTTGCTCAAGAATCTCCCGCGCTATCCACGTTGTGTACTGGTGGCTGGATGTCAGCGCTCCGGCACCACGATGTTGACCCGGCTGATTGCGGGGGCGTCAGGTTTCGGGCGCCTGGCACTGACGAAAGATGACGAGTTGGACGCCGCGCTCGCGCTGGCGGGTTTCATCGATTTGCCACTTGGGCAGCGCTATTGCTTTCAGACGACATATCTTAACGAATGCTTTCCTGACTATCGCGCGCTTGGCACAGATCAGCGGCTGATTTGGGTGGTTCGCAACCCCTATTCAGTCGTGTACTCGATGCTGCACAACTGGGGACGCTTCGCGCTTAACGAACTCTACGAAGGATGCGGGATCGAGGAAGCTTCATCTGCGCGGCTGCGCCGCTCGCGGCTGGTATGGCCGTTTGGGCCGTCGTGGCTCGAGAAGGCGAGTCTGGCCTATCGCGGCAAGCTGCAGCAGATTCTGACGATCCGGCAGCTGGTACCTGCTGAACAACTGTTGGTTGTTGACTACGACACACTGATCCTTTCGCCCGATGAGTGGCTGCCGCGCATCTTCCAGTTCGCGGATGCACCCTACGAGGCCGCGCGTGCGCGCTCGGTTCGGAGTAACCCCGCAAAGAAAGCGGACCGGCTGTCGAGCCGTGAACGCAGACAGATCGAGCAGCTCACCTGGCCGACCTATCGCGCGTGCGTCGCGCTCGCGACCACGACCGGCACGACATGAGCGCGCGCTGACTCATGCGCCTTTACGGCCGGGAGAAGGCGCGCCGCTCGCTCCTCAATACGATCAGCTACCGGGCAATCTCTCAGCTCGCCACGATCGCCGGCTATGTCGTGCTGGTGCGGGCCATGCCGGAACGCTCGTTTGGGATTTTCAGTCTGCTTTACTCGTTCATTCCAGTCATAAGCACTGTTGCATCCCTAGGGCTTGAACTAACGCTCAAGCGCTTTCAGCCCGAGTATTTGCGCAGCGGCGACACGGCGGCCGCGGCGTGGCTGTTGCGGGTGGTGATGATCCTGCGACTGGGATCCAACGCGCTGATCCTCGCGCTCATACTTTTAGCCTGGAATCTCGTTGCGCCGCTGTTCCAACTCAGTGCTTACCGCACGGACTTTTTGCTCTTTGCCCTGGTGGTGCTGCTGTACTTTCAGGGACGAATACTTGAATTTGCACTTGGCTCGCACATGTTACACCGCTACGCGGTGGGGTCCACGGTGTTGCTGGCGGTCGCCAAACTGTGCGCTTACCTGATTCTCGCGCAGACGCATACTCTGACACTGCGCAGCGCTATTCTCTCGGATATGCTGGCCTACGGTATCGCCTACGTGTTCATGCGTGCCGCGTACCACGCCAACGCAGCGCACAGTGGCGCGCTTGCCGGGTACCGGCCGCCCGCCGCGGAACGCAAACGCCTGTGGCGTTACGCGCTTTTCAACAACTTCAACGATGCCGGGTCAATCCTGCTGTACGTGCAGACCGACAACTTCTTCATCGCGGCACTGCTTAATCCAATCGCTGTGGGCGCCTACGCGTTCTATACCCGACTCAATGCGATGGCGTCGAACCTGACACCAATCAGGTTGTTTGAGAACGTATTGCAGCCGCTGTTTTTTGCGATCCCGCGGGAGCAGGCGCGGGAACGCGTGCCGCGATACTTCACGTTGTTGTTAAATTGTAGTCTGGCGATTCAGTTGCCGATCCTCGCCTTCACTACGGCCTATCACCAGGAGCTCGTGGGGTGGTTGCTCGGCGGGAAGTTTTACGAGCTGTCGTGGCTGCTGCCGGTAGTCATCGCGTTTGGAACGACGTCCAATGTGCTCGCGATTCCGGTAACCAGCGTCGCCCAATATCAGGAGAAGGCATCGCTTATTCTGCTGAGTCAGGTGTTCGGCATCTATCAGATCTGTTGCATGATCGTGTTGGTGCCGATGATGGGGCTGCTTGGGGCGGCGATCGCGACGGGTACCTATCACCTGTTCAGAAACCTGTTCGTCTGGTGGAACGTGCGCGCCGAGGCGCGCTGGCTCAACTTTCGCGCGGTCGTGACATGCAGCACACTGATTTGGGGCGGTGCAATATTACTGTGCCTGGGGCTGAAGCGCGTGATGGCGCCGCCGCCGGTGCTGGCGATGGCGTGCGGGGTTGCGGTATGTGTTCTGGCAGGACTCCTCTATGTCCGCAGTCCCGCGCTGTCGCGCTCGGATCGCGAGCTGCTGGCGCAGCTTTTCCACGGCCGTGAGGCCCGGTTGCTGCAGAGACTGGGCCTGCTGAAGCTGCCAGGGCGCAGTTAGCTTTTACTTGGACGCGGGGCGGCAGCGGTTTATAGCTATGGATCTTCCTTGGATCATGAGTCGCATGCGCGTGATGGGAGCGCGCGAGCTGGGCCACCGGGGCGTGCAGTATCTGCGCACGCGAATGGAGCGGGCGGGCGTCGGTCTGGTGAAGCCGGCGCGCCCCAGCGCGGCACGCGGCCAGGGGTGGATCAGCACACTCCCTGAAAACTTTGCGATTGATAGCTACCGCAGTGCGGGGGAGCGCGTCCTCGGGGGTGAGTTCAGGTTGTTCGGCCGTGAATGGCTGCTCGGATGTCCGCCGTTGTGGAACCGCGATGCAAAGAGTGGGCGCCAGGCCGCGCTCACATTCGGGAAGACGCTGGACTATCGCAATGAGCAAATCGTCGGGGACATAAAGTATCTGTGGGAACCGAACCGCCACCTCGAGCTTACTACGCTCGCACAGGCCTGGCGGCTGAGCGGCGAGAGGCGCTTCGCGCACGGGGTGCAGACGCTGGTGGACTCGTGGCTCGAGCAATGTCCGTACCCCATGGGGCCGAACTGGTCCAGCAGCCTGGAAGTGGCGCTGCGTTTGGTCAACTGGTCCTGTGCATGGCACCTGCTCGGCGGCGATGGGGCCGTACTGTTTCAGGATGCAGTGGGGAATGCCTTCAAGGAGCGCTGGCTCGGTGCGGTGCGTCAGCACTGTCACTTTGTCGCCGGTTACCTCTCTGCCCATTCCTCCGCCAACAACCACCTGCTCGGAGAATTGCTGGGCCTGATTCTGGGCGCGACCACTTGGCCGTGCTGGCCGGAGAGTGCGCGGTGGCGCAGCGACGCGTTGCGGCGCTTCGAGCAGCAGGCACTACTGCAAAACGAGGTGGATGGCGTCAACAAGGAGCAGGCGATCTGGTATCACCATGAAGTGGCGGACATGATGTTGCTGGCCGGCCTCACTGCGCGCGCGAACGGTCATGAGTTTGCCCAGGCATTCTGGGAGCGTCTCGAAGCCATGCTGGAGTTCATCGCCAGCTGTATGGATGTGGGCGGACACTTGCCTGCGTTCGGCGACTCGGACGATGCGGTGATGGTCCGCTTTTGTCCGGCGGCGGATTTCTGTGTGTTTCGCTCGCTGCTCGCGAGCGGCAGCGTGCTGTTCGGCCGAGGAGATTTCAAGCACAAGGCGCAGGAGTTCGATGACAAGAGCCGCTGGCTCTTAGGGGATGCTGCCGCCAGCGAATTTGCAGTATTGGTGAGCGACTTCTCGGCAAAGCGCCTGCGGCGTTCATTCACCGCGGGAGGTTACTACGTTCTCGGCAGTGACTTCGAGACCGCGAGCGAGGTGCGGATAGTCGTTGACGCAGCGCCACTCGGGTACCTTGCAATCGCAGCGCACGGCCACGCCGATGCACTCTCGTTGACGCTATCGGCCGCCGGCCAGCCCATGCTGATCGATCCGGGGACATACTGCTACCATACTCAACGGCGCTGGCGTGACTACTTCCGCGGTACGTCGGCCCATAACACGGTACGCATCGACCGCGCGGATCAGTCAGTTTCGCGTGGCAGCTTTCTGTGGGTGCGTCGGGCTGCCGCACTCTGTCTGGCATTCGATCCGGACTCCGAGCAGCAACGGATCGTCGCGCAGCATGACGGTTATCAGCGCCTCGCTGATGCGGTCCTGCATCGTCGCGAGATCGTTTACCAACCCGCCGCGCGGCTCATGCGAATCACCGATCACATCATCTGCGAAGCGCCGCATCACGTTGAAATCTTTTGGCACTTTGCGCCGGCCTGTGTGCTTACCCTGGACGGGGGCGTGGCCATCGCCACCGGCGACAAAGCTGTGGTCAGCGTGCGGTGTCCGGCGCAGTTGCGGGCCGAGCTCGTGCGAGGACGCGAAGATCCGTGCCTCGGGTGGATTTCGCCGCACCTGGATGAGAAATTTCCCTGCACGACTCTGGTCGCCTGCGGCGACATAGCCTGCAGCTGGCAGGGGACGACGGAGATCGCGATACGCCTCGAGGACTAGCGAGCCGGATTAATCCAGGTGGAGCTTCGGGCGGTTGAGGATGCGCAGCAACAGATTCCGGCCCGCACGCAGGATGGGATAGGCGAGTCGCGCGACGCTCGGCCGGCGGAAAACCAGCGCGTTGAAGCGATTGAATGCTCCGGAGCCGGTGCTGAGCAGCGCGAGCATGTGCACGCAATCAACTGCGTGGTAAATGCGCCCGCCATACAGGAGAACCATGCCCTCGTCGAGATCCAGGCCCGCCTGCCGCACTCGGTCCACCCACGGACCGCCGTCGCGGGCGTTTACCAGCAGCAGGGCACCGGCCGATTTGCGAATCCGCACGTATCTGACATACGAGCTGCAGACCGGACAGTCACCGTCGTAGACAAGTACCGCCTGCGGTTGCTGCGGGTCGCTCATGGCCGGTCATTGCCGCTGTTAGGCCGCCAAGGCGCGGCGACCGCGATCTGCCTGGAGGTCGTCAGACGGCGAATACCGGCGGCCCAGGGGATGTAAGCTGACAGGAGCGCGATCCACTGCGGAAAGGGTGCGTACAGAACCACATAGTTGGCGAGATGAAACGCCAGCCCGAGCGGCAGGTAAATCCAGCGAAGTTTCGGCCATGGCACCACCATCCAGTACGTGCACTGGTAAGTCAGAATGACGAATTGCGACAAAAAAATCAGTGTGTGGAACTGCGAAGCCCACAGCGCGAGGGGGATGTCCTTGCGGATGTCATCCTGGATCAGGTAGTACTGGAGCGTGAAGCCGTTGGCCCAATCAAGCGTGTAATGGTTGTACGCGATTTTTGCGACTGCGGCTGAGATATACACCAGCGGAAACAGGCACTGGACAAAGCGCACCGGCCAGCCGGCGAACTCGCCGCTGTAGGTGAGGAGCGGCACGGTGGCTGAGCTGCCGAGCCGCCGTCGCCGCAATAGGCTGTCCAGGCTCAGCACCTTGCCGGACGGACCGAATGATATCGCGAGCAGAGCAAGCAATAGGATCGCTTCGGGATGATGGTATTCCTGGAAAGAAAACACGAACAACTGCAGGAACAGGCTGCCGACGGCGAACAGCGGCAGACTGACGCGGGTCAGCAGTCCAAGCAGTGCGGCGAAGCCGCACAGCAGATTCAGCCAGTAAACTGCGAATACGAATTCCGAGGGCGGCAGAGCCGTCGTACTGCCGCCGAGCCACAGGAACGCGCGCAGCAACGGCAGCGGCGAGTAGACGCTGTGGGGGAGCGAGTAAAGATAGCTAAGGTAGGAGAACTGCTCATTGCAGAGCTGCGTGCCCACCGCGATGACTCGCAACACCGCGAGATCAAAATATGGCGCCTCGGAAAACCAGAATCCATTCCACAGGGATCTGAGTTTCATCGGGCACTCAGAACGCGGGCTGCAAGGGTAGCGTCATGACCACTTCGGAGGGCAGCGGCTTAGGCCCATCGCGGGTCACCTTCAGGGGGTAATTCTTGATACGCAGCTCGCGAAGCCTTTCGCCACCCGGTACACGGTCGCGAATGAGTTCGCGTAGCGTGCCGATCCCCCCGGGATTGCCTCGCAAGGCTGATTGAACGATGTTGATGAACTCGAAAACGTCCACGTGCAACTGGTCGTTGGAAATGCTAACCGTCCCGCCATCGGGCAGTACCCCCTCGAGCAGCCACGACGCGGTCACTCTTTCGCCGTCGTAGTGCGCCGCGGCGTACATGGGATATTCCAGAATCGGGTACAGTTTGCTGCGCAGGAATGTGCCGCGCATGGCGGTGACTGGGATGGTTGCCGCCTGTGCGCACAACACCGCAGCGACGAAGACCGACACAGCGGTGCGATATCCGACAGTGAATTTAGCTTGATCCATTGCTGTTTATTCCGTGGAGCTGCTTTTTGCACAGGTCAGTTTGTCGTTCGCTTGAATACGCAGCTGGTCGGATTAAGGTGGGAATGGTACATCCATACCCAGCGGGCGGCGGTAGGCAGGTACCCAAAACCAGGTGCTTGTAGTTTCCTGAGCAGCGTGGCATCGAGCGGGTCGGCCACTGCAGTCGGCGAGGTGCTTCATCTGCTCGGATGAGTGTACGTAAGGACTTCCATGACGGCAACAACGTGGCTCGAACCGACCGCCTTGCCACCGCTTTATGTAACGGCAGCGGCGCATGTGCGCATGAGGCGCAGACCGAGCGTGGCAGTTGCTGTCAGCCCTGGCTCATTGCGCTGGCTTCAGCGCAAAATCTGTGTAGGCTTGCATCCGGTCAAACGGCCAGCCGGAGACAGCAACCAACGGATGATCATGAGAGAGCGAGCCGTTCGAATGCTTTTTTTTGTGCGAGAGTCGTTTCCGACTTTCCGCTCTGACATTGAGGTGCTCTTTGGACAAGAATTGCTCGCACGAGGTCACCAGATCGACCTCGTGATGCAGGCGGGCAGGGACGATTATTCCACCGGCGCGCATGCGTGGCATGGACGAACGATCTGGGTTGGAGCTACCGATTCGCGTGACGGTTTCTTCCATCGTGCACACCGGCAATGTCTTGGGCTGTTGCACGATTTCCGTTCGCTGCGGCTCCTGCGGACGCAGAGCTACGAAGTCGTACAGGTGCGGGACAAATTTGTAATCGCAGCGGCGCTCGCCTTCGGCGCCCGCAGACGCGGGCTCAAGTTCTTTTATTGGTTGTCGTACCCAGAGCCGGAGTCCCAGATGCAGCGGGCGCGCGAGCGGACGGCACGCTATCCGCTGCTCACGTTATTGCGCGGCGTGCTATGCGGCTGGCTGCTCTATCGGTTAATCCTGCCGCGCTGCGACCATGCGTTCGTGCAGAGCGAACAGATGCGCCGTGATGTCGCTGCGCATGGCATTGATCCGGAAAAGCTCACACCGGTTCCGATGGGGGTTGCGGCGTCAGAGGTCAAGACAGCGCGTAGTCACCCCGGCGTACAAGCGGCAGGAACGCAGCTGACACTTGCGTACCTCGGTACGCTGAACTCGCAGCGGCGGCTTGAGGTGTTGGTGGAAATGTTGGCGCTGCTGCGTGGGCAGGGCCACGCTATGCGCCTGCTGTTCATCGGTGGTGGGGACGAAGCGGATGACCAACCGCGCCTGGAGCGTCACGCCGCCGCACTCGGCATCGCCGCGCATGTGGAAGTTACCGGATTTTTGCGCCGCGACCTGGCGCTCGCGCGTGCGCAGAGCGCCGACATCTGCCTTTCGCCGTTCTATCCAACCCCGGTCCTGAACTCGACCTCGCCCACCAAGCTCATCGAATATCTGGCCCTGGGGTTGCCGGTGGTAGCAAACGATCATCCGGAGCAGCGACAGGTCCTTAAGGAAAGCGGCGCGGGGGTGTGCGTGCCCTGGGGAGCGAAGTACTTCGCCAGGGGCGTTGCCTGGCTCGCCGTCCGTGGTCCGGCGGCACGCCAGCGCATGGGCGACAGCGGCAGACGGTGGGTACTGGAACACCGGACCTACGCGCGGATCGCGGACGGGCTCGAAAGCCAATACCTGAAGCTACTGTCCGTAGCGAGCCGCTAGGGGAGCTGGCGCGCAGATGCTCAAGGCGTGCGTGCTGGTACAAAGCCACCCCGCCATATCGATGGGCGGCGCGCAGTATCAGGGGCATCTGCTCGCGGAGGAGCTCGCGCGGCGGCCCGGGGTCGAGGTGACCTACCTGGCGCGCGACGTTCCGCCGCACTTCGCGGCGCTCAAGGGGCTTGCCTACGACGTTCGCAGCATCGGCACGTTCGCTGGAATCCGGCGGCGTGCCGCGCTATTCGATGCGCGCCAGGTGTGGCGTACGCTGTGTGAGCTGCGGCCGGATGTCATTTACCAGCAGATGCGCCAGAGTTACACCGCGGTGTGTGCTCACTACGCCAGGCAGGCGCAGATACCCTTTTTCTTTCAGATCGCCAGTGATCTCGATCTGGATCCGAGCTGGATCACGAACGGCATCTCGGCGAATCTTCCCTATGACGTCGCCGAATCCATTGTGAGCCTGTGGGGCTTGCGACACGCAAGCCACATCATTGCCCAGACCCCACGCCAGGGACGGATTCTGCGCGAGCGCTTCGGGCTTGAAGCCGCCGCCGTAGTGCGCAATTTTCAGCCGCTGCCCGCGAGCTTACCGCCGAAGCCCGGCGCCGCGCTCGAGGTCCTGTGGGTGGCGAATTTCAAAGCGGTCAAGCGCCCTGAATTGTTTGTGCAGCTTGCTGAAGCGTTCCTCGGCCGGGAAGACCTGAAGTTCACCATGGCAGGACGAGCATCCGGGTTGCGGCGACGATTTGCTCCTCTGATGCAGCGGATCGGCCGCACCGCGAATCTCGAATACCTCGGAGAACTGTCGATAGAAGACGTCAATAAACGCATGGCGCGGGCCGCCATTCATGTCAACACCAGCAGCTTCGAGGGCTTTCCCAACACATTCATCCAGGCGTGGGCTCAGGGCGCGGTAGTTGCAACGATCGCGGTAGACCCCGACGAAGAAGGCATGGAGGCGCTGGGGATCGGCATCTGTGCCGGCACGTTCGCACGTCTTCGGACGGTCATCGACGAACTCGCGCGCTCTCCCGAGCGCAGGCGCGTGCTCGCGGAGCGGGCGTTCGCGTTTGCGCACGCCAACCACTCCTTGGTTCACGGTGCGCGGTTGGTGGACGCAATGCTGCAGGCCGCAACGGAAGCGGCGAGGTTGCGTGGCGCGCGCGGCGCTGGCGCCTAGTGTGCGCGCGCGGGTGCGATCCCGGACGGCTGCGCCGGCGTGCCGGCTGCGCAGGTGGCGAGGCGTGGAGAGTTAGCCAAGGTTTTTGCGGCTTCGCGCACGAGTAAGCCCACGCCTATAGGCGTGAGATGACCCTCGCCACGCTCGTAGAACAGTTTCAGCTCTGGTCGCGCGGCGGCGGCGAATGCCGTCAAGGGAGAGATGATCGTAACGCGCGCGCGACCGTCGGGGGAGAGAATGTTTACGCTCGAGCGGAACTGCACGCGCGTAACGCGTATGGGAATCTCCAGAAGGTAGAATTCCTTGCCGTCAGCCGCCAGGACCTGGGCTGCGTGTACCACGATGGCCGAAGACAGCGCGACCTTTGCCTGCAGTTGCGCTGCGTGCGCCGCATCGTCCGGATCTTCCTGGCTATCCTCTTTCGCGGCGCTGACCTCAGCAGCTTGCGATTGACGTAGCTGTAGCAACAGCCGTTTACCGAATATGTCGAGTCGCTCGCGCAGCAGAGCATACAGCTGACTGTTATCTGCAACGACCCGATATAGCTTCGACTGCATGAGAAAATCCTGAATCGTCACGCCGGGAAGATAGGTGGCATTGGCGTTCTCAAGCTCGCCTGCATGCAAGCGATAGAGCCCGGAACGGGCGTTGTCGTCCAGGTCGGTGACGTGCCAGGAAAATATCCCGATGTCGGGGTCAAATCGGCGTGCAAAGGCCTCGTAGGTGCGCAGCATCTCCGCGGTACCGAAGCCGCTGACGGAGAAATTCAGCACTTCGGCGCGGTAGCCTTGGCTGTGCAGTAGCTGCTCCAGCTGCACCCCGAAGGTGTCTCTCAGGTCCACCTCGTAGCCCATCAGCAAGGAGTCACCAAACACGGCGATGCGACAGGTTCCGGCAGGCTTGCGCGGTGCATAGTCCCGATCAGCGCGCAACCCCTGGCCGTTGATCCGATACTCGACGGTGACCTCCGGAGTGTGATGCCAATAGTGAGCGTCAGGGATGTTGCCGCGAACTCCCCAAGGGGTTGCCATGACATAGCGGGGCATCACGGGCTGCGGACTAAAGACGCGAACAAACGCCTCGCCAAATCCGAGCGCATAGACGCCGAGCGCGATCGCGCCTGCGACACGCATCAGGAGTACGCGCACGCGACCAGGCGCAGCGGCGCGCGCAGCCGCACCGTCGGGCGCGGAAGGCTTCTCATCAGAAGTTAAAATAGATGAACTCCCGTCCGCCGCGCGCACTGAACGCGATGATGGTCAAGAGCACGCTGAGGGCGAGCGTATAGCGCACGATGAACGGACCAGCTCTAAGGACTTCGGCTTGCCCGGAAGAGCGCTGATAGATTTCGACCAGCGCCAAGGGCGTGGCATAGGCCGCGAGTGTCCAAAAGGCGCTGTTCGGATAGCCAGTGCTCCCGGCGAGATTAGTGAGCACGGCCTGCGTGTCGGGTAGAGTGTGGGCGACGAAGAATACCCAGCCGATCACCACCAGGCACATCGTGCTCAGCCACGCGCAGAAATGCAGCAACAGACCCTGCGGCGTGTGGAAGGGCCAGCGCTCGAGCAGGTCGTCGATCCGCAGCGTTCGGTACAGGACCTGAATTGCGCCGTGCCAACCACCCCAAATTACGAAATTCCACGCGGCGCCGTGCCACAGCCCGCCTAGCAGCATGGTGATCATGAGGTTCGCGTACTGTCGCGTTTGCCCCTTGCGGTTACCGCCAAGAGGTATGTACAGGTAATCCCGCAGCCAGCTCGACAGGCTGATGTGCCAGCGCTGCCAGAACTCCGACGGAGTTCGGGCAAAATACGGCAGATTGAAATTTATTATCAGATCGAAGCCCAGGCAGCGCGCAAGTCCGCGCGCCATGTTCGAGTAGCCGCAGAAGTCGCAATAGATCTGCAGCGTGAAGGCAAGCAGCGCCGCGAGCGTTGCAGCTGACGTCTGTCCGGCGGGCGCCGAAAACACCACATCGGCAAGCGGGGCGACGTTGTCGGCGATGACGATCTTCTGGTAGAGCCCCCACATGAACAGCAGAGCACCGCTGAAAAAGGTGCGCACATCCAGGCGCCGAATCATCTCAAATTGAGGCATAAGGTGGCCGGCGCGCTCGATCGGGCCGGCGACGAGTTGGGGGAAGAACGCATGGTAGGCCGCGTAGTTCACGATCGAGTATTGCGGCTCGAACCTGCGTCGATAGGAATCAATGGTGCGACTGAGAGCCTGAAACGTGTAGAAAGACAGGCCGACCGGCAGAATGATGGCAAGGGTAGGCGCATCGAGCTTGAGGCCGAAGACTTCGAGCAACGATGCGAGCGAGCCCACGAAGAAATTGAAATATTTAAAAAATCCCAGAATGCCAAGATTCGTAAAGAGCGACAGGTACAGCCAAAGTCGCGGCCGTCGCTGCGGCGCTATGCGCCCAATGGCCTTGATCCAGCCCAGCGCCAGGAGCATCCCGGTCGCCACGAGTAGCGCCAGCCAGGCGTCACGCCTGGCAAAGAGAAGTGAGCCCAGGGTGACCGCCGCAAGAAAAGCTGTGCTCTTGAGAGCATCGACAGGGCGCACAGTCTTCCCGGAGGCGCCCAATGCGGCCAGGTAGTCGACGGCGGTTGAAATAGCCACGAGGATCAGGAATCGCACGTCCCACCAGCCGTAGAAGGCGTAGCTCGCGACGATCAGTAATACGTTTCGCCAGAATATGTTGCGTCGGGCCAGTAGGTAGAGCGGCAGGAAAATTGCGAAAAAAACGGCGAAAATACTGCTGTTAAACAACATTCGTTTGTTTCCGCGCAGGCTGGAAGTCGGCGACGATGCGGCTTTTCTTATGCTGATAGTCGAGCGCGATCGACGGCGTCGCACTCGATCATAACCCAGACCTTGCTCGGCGGGCGCGTTGCCTGCCCGGCCAGTGGGTGTCACCAACCTCAGACAGGTTGCTTATTGTTCAAGGCGGCAGCTATAGTGATTTCGAGTATTCGCAAACCCGCCGAGAGGCGGGGACGCAAAGCCTCCGGTCCTGACGCCTTGGGCGCGGATAGCGGGGTTGCCGGCTGGCGCACACGCAGTACAATCCGTTGCCTGTGTCTCCCAACCGCTCCCGCCTGTCGTGCTCGTGCGCACCACCGGAAGGTTTGAGTCTCCGCCGCGGTGCAGGCGCATCAGCGAACTAGCGTTGGTGCGGCCGCTTGCGAGCTACGGAAAAACGACCGGCGCAGCGCCGTACTCTCGGTCGGATCACACACGGCTGCGGAGATACGCAATGTTCCTGGCGAAAGCACTTTCAGCGTTCTGCTTCATCATGCTAGCCGGTGCAGTTACGTCTGCATCGGCCAAGGATATTTACGTATCCACGACCGGAGACGACCGCAACGGCGGCGACAGTTCTTCCGCGCCACTCGCCACCATCGCCGCTGCCTCGGCGCGTGCGTTGGCCGGCGACACGGTGTATCTGATGTCCGGCCAGTACAATGAAGCGGTCATACCCGTGTCGTCAGGTACCAGCGGCCAGCCAATTACCTACAAAAGTTTCGGCACGGGACCGGCCGTTATCTCGAACGTGAATGTCGGAATCTTCGTGAGTTCGCTCTCGTACCTAATCTTTGACGGCATCAGCGTCAACGGCGCGAATCAACCGCCCAAGGCGACGGTAAATACGTTTGTGGCGATTCAAAACTCGAACAACATCATCGTCAGGAACGGAAGTTTCAAGTATGCCAACGGCTGGGCTGGAATAGACATATCGGGCCGCTATTCTGCCGACGGCCGATTCTGGGAGACCGTACCATCCAGCTCCGTCAGCGACGGCACGACCTCGTTCATCACGATTGAGGACAATACGATTGACAACGTCGGCCAATATGTCGACGGATCCGGGAAACCTTCGGGTGACGCAATCCAGGTGGCCTATGGAAAAGTGCAGAACATACTGATTCAGCGGAACCGGATTTCGCACGGCGGGCACGATCTGGTGGAATTCGATTCCGACTATGGCGTGCTGCAAGACAATACACTGAACAATTCTTACAGCGACATCGTCGGTGGTGATACGGGTTACCGTAGCATTGAAGTTCAGGGATCTTTCAATGTGATCCAGCGAAACTTCATGGAGCACTCGCGCGTTGGCGGTGGCGGGTGGGTAGCGCCGCTGGCGTCGATTCGCGGCGACAGCAATATCGTCAGGTTCAACGTCCTGTTCGACGGAATTACCGAGGCTATCGGCACTTGGTGCGGGGCGCCTTCGCCGCTAGCGACGAACGCACACATCTACCACAACACGCTGGATCAGGTGGGTGGTCAGGGATGGAGCTTGTGGGCCTACACTGGTTGCGAGACAGCTGGGAACTACGCGTTTGCTAACAATCTGGTTGCCAACTCACGCACCAACCCCGGCACGCTCAGCGGTGTAGCACACGGCGGCTCAATTGCGGATGCCGACCTCGTGTTTGCCGTCAGTGGGGGCGCAGGGCTGACCGATATTGGAGTCGGGCCGACAGGACAGAGCGTCGTCAAGGGCAACATGTTCGGTCCGAGTGGCGGTGGACCGGCTTATATCCTGATGATGGGGACTGCCGGACGTATCACGCTGAGCGCGGCCACTACCAAGTATCCGCAATTCTTCTCGGCAAACATCGTAGCACAGCCTGTGTTCATGAATGCGAGCCCGAGGAGTCCCGCAGATTTCCAACTTCAATCGAACAGTGCCGGACTCGGCGCCGGCTCATTCCTGACCAACGCCGTGGGAGCAGGGAGCGCGAGCAGCCTTGTCGTACAGGACAGCAACTACTTCAGTGACGGCAATGGCCTGACTCCAGGGGACACCATTGAGCTACAGGGTTCGAACGCGCGAGCGCACATCGTCCGCATCAACCACGCATCGAATACGCTGACGTTGTCCTCGCCACTGACCTTCAAGGACGGACAAGGCGTGTCGTTGTCTTACAATGGCAATGCACCGGATATTGGCGCCGGAGCTGTCCCATCTGGGTTAGCGATCTCGAAGCAGCCATTGCCGCCAACGAATCCTAAAATTTCGCACTAGAGCGCTGCAACGCCACGGCCGGGAGCCGCGAGCCGCAGACTCAGGGCGGTGTTCGTGACCGCTCGGCCAGAGCGCCTCCGCTCAGCAGCTGCTGCGCGCGGTACCAGTGCGCCGTGCGGCGTGCGCCCTCGGCGAAGGTGATTTCGGCGCGAAAACCCAGCAGACGCTCCGCGGTGACGGTCGAGAACCGGAACGACCTGCGGAAGAAATCGAGCCGGCGCTGATGCAGTATGGGGCGCATTCCTAAGGGTGGCATGATCCTTTCGAAGAGGAAGGCGGCAGCACTGAATGGCCATAGGGGTACGTGCCATGGCGGGGGCGGTCTGTCAACGGCGGCTGCAATCGCGGCCACCATTTCATCGGTAGTGAGTGTCTCGGTCCCCGCGAGGATGACTGTTGCCCCCGCCGCGTCGGCACTCTCGGCTGCTGCGAGCAGGCCGCGCGCCAGATCATCTACGTAGATCAACTGATGCAGGTTGCGGCCATCGCCGATCGTCAAGTAGCGTCCGCGCTGCACGGCACGGAACAGCTTCAGCAACCGTGTGTCTCCTGGGCCGTAGGTTTCGGAGATGCGCGCAATGCACACGGGAATTTGGGCATTGAAGCCGCGCGCTACTACTTCGGCCTCAGCCTTCGTGCGGCCATACGGATTGTTGGGCGCCAGGGGCGAGGCCTCGTCGAGGATCTGCGTGTAGGCGGCGCCATAGACACCAATTGTGCTGCCGTGCACGAAGCGACGTACGCCGCCTTCGACAGCAAGCTGCAGTAGTAGTCGCGTGCCCTCAACGTTAACGCGGTAAAAATGCTTCTCGGAAGCCTCGGCCTCATGCTGTGCGGCCGCCAGGTGAATTACGGCATCCTGGCCGCGCAAAGCCGCCGTGAGCGTGGCCCGGTCCTCGAGCGATGCGACCACGACCTCAATGCCCGCGCTGAGCAAACGCTTGCAGCGCCCTTGCTCCACCTCGTTGTTCACGGCGGACACGGCGGTGATTTGATGGCCGTGCCGTGTGGCCAGTTGCGCCAGCTCGCAGCCGATAAAGCCCGAAGCGCCGGTGATCAGGAGGCGTGCCATCTTGCTAGCCGCCTCCCGTTTGTGAACTCTCAGACGCGGCGGCGCGGCCCGCGGCGAATGAACGCTTGGCAAGATACCTTTGCAAGTGCCGCTCCACGGCCGCACGCTCCGCGGCCGTGCGCTCTTCGGACCAGGAGCATTCGCGTCGCAGGAGCTCCTGAACTTCGTTCAGCGCGGGGGTGCCCGGGTGTCCGTCCGTGCCAAGATCGGTACGGCGAAACACAACATCCGCCATGCGCTGTGCCATCTCTTCACGCACGGCGTACACAACTTCTGCATGACTCACGTGGCTGCCCGCCACGCAGCGCTGTAGGGCCGATTGGCGCTCCGCGAGCTCCAGAATCGCCCGCGCGCTCGAGCCATAATTCTGCGCAAGACCTTCGCACGACGACGGCGGCAGCCAGCGGGGCCAGCGGGCCCTGAGGTGGGCCACGAACGCGGCAAAGTCCTCGATGTCGCCCCCCGCCAGCGGCTGCCGCGTCGATTCAGTGCCCGCCCCCCGCTTGCCGAGTTGTTCGGCCGCAGCATCGAGCGCTGTGGCAGCATCCTTGCGGGCGACGGTGTATCTGACGCTGATCAGGGATAGGAGGCCTGCAAGACCATTCGTGCGCGCGTGATCAATCAGTCGTGATTCCTTGCCGAAGCTGAATGCGCCCCTGCTCTGCCGAGCTGCGGCGCCAAAAGGCACCAGTCCGAACCCTGCCATGGTGACCTCGGACTCATCGAGCGCCAGGGCGGGGTAGCAGGCATTGATCTCATCAATAAAGGTCCGTAATTCCTCACGCTTCATGTGCACATTGTCCGGGTCGCGCTCGACTACCCCATGCCATACGCCAATGAGCGTGCTCGAGCGCCACGGGACGAGGAACATGTGGCGCGCATTACGGGCGAGCAGTGCGTCGGAGTCCCGCGTCCGACCCTGTACCGCAAGCGCGCTGCGCGTCGCGGGCCGGCGTGCGACGACGAGGCACGCGTCGCGCGAATACGCGCCCGGAGTCACTTGTGTTTCCTCGAGAGGATGAAGCAGCGCTTCGGCCCACGGCCCGGCGGCGTTAATGACAAGTCGCGCGCGGATCTCGAAGCGCTCGGCCGTCAGCTGATCGCGGACCATCGCGCCGACGACGCGCCGGCCCGCGAGCAAAAAGCGCTCTGCTTCCACGTGGTTGGCCACGCTTGCCCCCAGAGCAGCGGCCGCAGCCACGAAGCCGAGAACCAGCCGCGGTGGATTGTACATCTGCCCGTCTTCGAACACGGCAGCGCCAGTAAGACCACCTGAGTCGATCTCGGGAAAGAGCTGCAGCGTCTGGCTGCGGCTTAGGAACCGCGTGCCGCGAATCTTACGGCACGGATCGCTGACAAGCGCATTGCAATCGCGGGTCAGCAGATCGTAAAGCAGCATCCCGCTGCCTAAGAACCAGCGGCTTCCCTTACTCCGACCGTATGTGGGCACGACAAAGGGCAAGGGGGAGACCAGGTGGGGTGCGATCCGCAACAGAATCGCGCGCTCCAGGCAAGAGGCGCGCATACGGCCAACGTCGGCGTGCTGCAGGTAGCGAATCCCCCCGTGTACCACCTTGAAGCAGTGTGCAGAAGTTCCTGCACCAAAATCGTCGCGCTCGACGAGCGCGGTCTTGAAGCCCCGAATGCACGCCTCACGCGCGATCGCTGCCCCCGCGGCGCCTCCACCTACAACGAGGATATCGAACCGTTGATTACTGAGTTCCGAAAGTGCGCGCTGCATCTGACACATGATACCGATTCACTCGACCACCGCGCACGGGCATTCTCTGTCACCATGCACGCAGAAAGCTGCGGCACATCGCTCGTCCGAGTCAGATCAGCTCTTCGGCAGCGCAAGATCCATCGCGGGCAAGTGGGGCAGCAGGATCACAGCGGACGGTTTACGGGCTCTTCTTGCAGTCGCAAACGCCATTACCCTTGTCGAAGACGATGCGCCAGGTATCGGGCGCTTCCAGCCTCCAGATCGAGGTAAACGTGGCGATGAGAACCCCATTCTTATCACGCACCGGGCCCGTGCTCAGCGCGAGCTTGCCCGAGGGGAGGACCACGACTTTTTCGGGCTCCCACGAAAAAGGCGCTTCAGGCTTTTCGTACAACGATTTCCACTGGCGCGCCACATCCGCCTTGCCCGTCGTTGGCTGCTGCCCGGAAAAGAACACCGCTTCGGGCGAGAGGAATTGCTGGAACGCCGCGAAGTCTCGATCTGCCATGGTCTTCGCAAAGGCGCGCTCGGTGTCCATCACCTGCTGACGAAGATCCACGCCGTCCGGCCGCGGCCGGTTTTCGCTGCAAGCGGCCGTGAGTACACCGACGAGGAGAAGTGCTGCTACGCAGCGCATGGTACCGATCATGCCGCTACGATAGATGGCGCTGCGCAAGCTGTCGAGCCCGCCGCGCTCAAACGGCTACTGCATGTGCTGGCCACCGTTGATGGCGATATTTGCGCCGGTTACGAACGCGGCCTCATCGCTCGCGAGGTAGGCAACGAGGCCTGCAACCTCCTCGGGCTTGCCGAGCCGGCCCATGGGAATCTGCGGAATGATCTTGGTATCAAGCACGTCCTGCGGAATCGCCGTCACCATCTTCGTGCCGATATAGCCGGGCGAGATGGTATTGACCGTGATTCCCTTGCGCGCCACTTCCAGCGCGAGCGCCTTGGTGAAGCCGTGCATGCCAGCCTTGGCGGCGGCATAGTTGGTTTGACCGAATGCGCCCTTCTGGGCGTTGACGGAGGAGACGTTGATGATGCGGCCCCAGCCGCGCTCCGACATGCCATCACACACCTGCTTGGTCATGTTGAAGCAGGAATCGAGGTCGGTATGCATTACCGCATCCCAGTTATTGCGATCCATTTTCTTAAAGGTCACGTCACGGGTAATGCCCGCATTGTTGACCAGCACGTCGACGGGCCCGACTTCGGCGGCCAGCTGGCGGATGCAGCTCTGGCAGGAGTCCCAATCCGCGACATCGCAGGGGTACGACAGGAAGCTGTATCCCAGCCGTTTCGTCGCCTCGAGCCATTGCTGAACCCGGGTGTTGCCCGGGGAATAGGTGGTGACGACGGTGTAGCCGAGGCCGGCCAATTTGATGCAGATGGCCTCACCGAGCCCACCCATACCGCCCGTAACCAGCGCGACTCTCTTGATAGTGTTCACCAGCGTCTCCCCTTCAGTGCAGTCCCATCAACGTGGTCAGGATCACGGACTGCTACCTACGGATACTAGCGAGCGGCTTGCATACCGCACATTGGGACATGTGCGTACCCGCGGGCCGCTGCCTGGTTTGATGGTGCTGGCGCTCGCCCGCTATGGCGGACTCAGCCCGGTAGCGCCCGCAGCAGGGATTTCGCAGATCGAGGAGCGGATCAGGAAGCGCAGATTGAGGGGTGCTTCGACGGAAAAGCTCGCTCCGCGCCCCGCTACCACGTCCACCGTCCAACGCGTGTGGGCCCAGCGGCGCAGCTGCTCGCGATCCATCCAGAACTCGCAGCCGACGATCTCCCCGACCTTTTCGTCAACGCTACCCAATTTGAACTCCCCGACGGGAAAGCACATGGGTGCACTGCCATCGCAGCACCCGCCGGACAGATGGAACATCAGCGGACCGTGCTGCTCCTTCAGTTGACGTATCAACCGACGGGCTGCGGCGGTGGCTGCAACGCGCAGCTCAGCAACTGAGGTGGTCTCGCTCACGATGAGTGCGCTCTGTGCAGGCCAGATTCCCCGGGGCACACGCGCCGCGTCGCCGCTGTGCGCCCCGGGTCGTTCTGGCTAGAAGAAGCCCAGGGCCTTCTCGCTGTAGCTGACGAGCACATTTTTTGTTTGCTGATAGTGGTCGAGCATCATTTTGTGCGTCTCACGGCCGATGCCAGACTTCTTATAGCCGCCAAATGCCGCGTGCGCCGGGTATGCGTGGTAGCAGTTGGTCCAGACACGGCCGGCCTGGATGCCCCGGCCAAAGCGGTAGGCAAGGTTCAGGTCGCGCGTCCAGACGCCGGCCCCCAGGCCGTACAGCGTGTCGTTGGCGATTTCAAGCGCCTCAGCCGGCGTGTCAAAGGTGGTTACCGAGACCACCGGGCCAAAGATCTCCTCCTGGAAGATGCGCATCTTGTTGTGCCCTTCGAAGACCGTCGGCTTGATGTAATAACCGCCGGCCAGTTCGCCCGGCAGTTTGTTCACTGTACCGCCCGTCAGGACCTTCGCGCCTTCCTTCTTGCCGATGTCAATGTAGGCAAGGATCTTTTCGAACTGGTCATTGGACGCCTGGGCACCAATCTGCGTGCTCATTTCGTACGGGTCACCCTGACGGATGTTCTCGACGCGCTTGACCGCCTTCTCCATGAATCGCTCATAGACAGAACGCTGCACCAATGCGCGCGACGGACAGGTACAGACCTCGCCCTGGTTGAGCGCAAACATGGCGAAGCCTTCGAGGGCCTTGTCGAAGAAGCCATCATCCTCACGCATGACATCGGCGAAAAAGATATTCGGTGACTTGCCGCCAAGCTCGAGTGTCACCGGAATGATATTTTCGGATGCGTACTGCATGATCAGCCGGCCGGTGGTTGTTTCTCCGGTAAAGGCGATCTTGCTGATGCGTGAGCTTGAGGCGAGCGGTTTGCCGGCCTCCAGGCCGAAACCATTGACCACATTCACGACCCCCGGGGGCAGCAAGTCCTGGATCAGCTCCATCAGCACCATGATGCTCAGGGGCGTCTGTTCGGCGGGCTTCAGGACCACAGCGTTGCCGGCTGCCAAGGCGGGCGCCAACTTCCACACCGCCATCAGGATGGGGAAATTCCAGGGGATGATCTGTCCGACGACGCCGAGCGGCTCGTGATAGTGGTAGGCCACCGTGTCGTCGTCGAGCTCGCCAAGCGAGCCTTCCTGAGCTCGCACACAACTGGCGAAGTAGCGAAAATGATCTACGGCCAGCGGCAGATCGGCAAGGTTCGTCTCACGGATGGGCTTGCCATTGTCGTAGGTCTCGACCGCGGCGAGAAACGGCAGGTACTCCTCAACGCGGTCCGCAATGCGGTTGAGTATTCGGGCTCGCTCGGCTACTGCGGTTCTACCCCAATTGCCGGCAGCCGCATGTGCCGCATCAAGGGCGAGCTCAACGTCTTCGGCCTGTGAGCGCGCGATCTGGCAGATCACCTGGCCGGTTGTCGGCGAGATATTGTCGAAGTAGCCCCCCTTGACCGGTGGCAGCCACTTGCCACCAATAAAGTTCTGGTAGCAGGCGCGCAGCGGAATTTTGCGCTCGAGCGTCTTGAGGTGGGCGGCGAGGGATGCGCTGAGGTGCATGGCGCTGACGGCGGCCGGAGCCGGGCGTAACTGCGCGGAATTCGACGGACTCATGACTGATCTCCTGCTGGCGGGTTCGTCGGATGCTTGTGGTTCGCTGCCACCCTAGTCCCGGACAGGCACGCGCGACATGCGCACTTATGCGTATCGTGGGCGCGAATTCGCCCCCGCCGGGGAGCGCGTGGTGCGGCCCCGGCAGCCCGTTATCACTCCCAGTCCGTTTCCAGGCGCCGGGACGCGAGCAGCAGGAACCCGGCGGCGATGAGATAGAAGCCGGAGCCGGCGACAATGGCATAGCGCAGGGACTCGCTCCCAAAGCGCAGACGCAGGGCATCTGATAGGGCACCGAGCAACGGTGTTCCAAGACCGATGCCAATGAGGTTGTTGATGAACAGAAAAATCGCCGAGGTCGTAACACGCATGTTGTGCGGCACGATGTGCTGAATGGCCGACAGCACAGGCCCGAGCCACGCCAGCCCGAGTGCGGTCGGCACCAGCATCAATGCGACGCTCAGCCACAGCGTCGTGGACAGGACGCCAGCCACATAGAACGGCACCGTCGTAACGAAAGCGATTGCCGGCAGCAAGGCATACACCGCCTTGCGACGCTCACCGAGTCGATCGGCCACCGCACCGCCGAGCCAGATGCCGGCAAGACCGCCGATCAGCACGATCGCACCGAACCCCAGCGACGCTTGCAGCAACCCCAGGCCAAAGCTGCGCACGAGGAAGGAGGGCATCCAGAAGAACATGCCGTAGCCCATCATCGATGACGCGGCAGCACCGAGGGACAGCGCCCAAAAGCTGCGCTTGCGACGCAGCAGCTTAAACACCTCCAGGAGTGATGAGCGCACCGCACCTGCGTTCACATCGAACGCGCCGCGGGGTGGTTCGCGCACGGTCAGCCTGAACAGCGGCGCGATGAGCAGGCCGGCGAGTCCCACCGCAAAGAACGCCACCCGCCAGCTGACCCGGCTGGCGATGATTCCCCCGGTAACAATGCCCAGCGCGCTGCCGATCGGAATCCCAAAGGAGTACACGCTGAGCGCGCGTGCCCGCTGATTCTGCGGAAAGAAATCACAAACCAGCGAATATGCGGGCGCGACGCCGCCGGCCTCGCCAATTCCAACGCCCACACGGGCAAGGAACAGCTGCACGAAACTGTGTGCCAGCCCGCAAGCAGCGCTCATTGCGCTCCACAGCGCGAGCGCGCAAGTCATGATCCAGGTGCGGCTCACGCGATCGGCGAGTCGGGCAATGG
Organism: uncultured Gammaproteobacteria bacterium; assembly: GCA_963793895.1. Classification (GTDB taxonomy): domain Bacteria; phylum Pseudomonadota; class Gammaproteobacteria; order Steroidobacterales; family Steroidobacteraceae; genus 13-2-20CM-66-19. The sequence continues at coordinate 442,734 of CAWCBV010000002.1, read as the reverse complement.
GTATGCCGAGTGTCGTGTACAGGAGCGCAAACGCCAGGCCGCCCATCAGGCCGAGCTGCGCATCGCTCAGTCGCAGATCGCTCTTAATCGGCACCGCCAGAATTGCCACGATCTGTCGATCGATGAAATTGAACGTGTACACGAGCACGAGCATGGCGAGCACATATGCGCGATACGCCCGCGATGACGGCAGCAGGGGTTTGCTCATGTGCGCTCGGCCTTCGCGGCCGCAGCGGACCGCCGGGACAGGAACAGGTCCACTGCAGCGAGGCACTCAGGCTCATCGAGCAGCGGCGCGTGACCGCGATCGGCAACGGTAAGCACTTCCAGGTCGGGCTTCTCGCGCTGCATGCGCGCCAGCGTCGCCACGCTGAGGATGTCCGAGTGTGCGCCGCGGATGGCGAGCATCGGCACGCCGGCGAGCAGCTTCCACAACGGCCACAGATCCGGCGCCACGCCCGCGGAAGCGCGCGCCGCCTCGCCGATCAGCGGGTCCGCGTCCACCTGCGGCACGCCCTGCGCGTCGGCGCGGTAGCTCTGGCGCGCGATCTGCTCCCAGCGTGCATCGGTCAAGCCTGGCCACGCGGCACCGTAGGTGCTGCGCACCAGTGCGACCGCCTCGGGCCAGCTGCTTACGGGCGCCGATCTGCCGGCATAGCTGCGTATGCGCTCGAGTCCCGCCGCGTCCACTTCCGGGCCGACATCGTTGAGCACGATGCCTGATACCAGCCCCGGCTGTGTGGCCGCCAACACCATCGCCATCAGGCCGCCCATGGAGGTGCCGATGACAGTCACGCGCGTCGCGCCGAGTCCGGCGAGCAGCGCTTGCACGTCCTGCAGGTAAACGGGTATCTGGTAGTTGTTGACATCCGGATCGCGTGCTGAGAGACCGCGGCCGCGCACGTCGGGCACGATGACGCGATGACCTGCCGCCAGCTGCGGTGCCAGCGGCTCAAAATCGCGGCTGTTGCGCATCAGCCCGTGCAGGCACAGCACCACCGGCGCGCTCGCGGACGGCCCCGCATACACCCGGCTGAAGAGCTTCAAGCCATCGTGGCTTTCGAACCAGTACTCAGCCACTGCCCAGCCCTCCGTTATTCCCGTCAGCCGCTAGTAGTTGTAACCGGCAAGCTCCGCCCGCAGCTCGCGCTTGAGGATCTTGCCATTGGCGTTGCGCGGCAGGGATGCGCGCCAGTGCACGTCGGTGATGCGCTGCTGCTTGCCGACACGCGTATTGGTCCATTGCACGAGCGCGTCCTTGTCGAGCTGCCGGTCCGACTTCAGTACGACGACTGCGACCGGCGTTTCACCCCACCTGCGGCTGGCGGCCGCGATCACCGCCACCTCCGCGACGTCCGGATGCTCGCGCATCACCTGCTCGATGTCCGCCGGGTACACGTTCTGGCCGCCCGAGAGGATCATGTCCTTCTTACGATCGACGATGTACAGGAACCCGTCGGCGTCGAGTTGCCCCAGGTCCCCGGTGCGCAGCCAGCGCCGTCCCTGCTCATCTGTCCAGGTCGCTTCGCGACTCGCGGCCTCGCGACCGTGGTAGCCCTGCATCAACAGCGGACTTATGCCCACGATCTCACCGGTCGCACCGGCGGGCAGTTCCTGGTCATCCTCGCCAATGATGCGCAGATCTGTTCCCAGGAACGGCTTGCCGACGGACGCCGTCTTGGCGGCAAAGTCCTCGGGCGCCAGAATCGTGCACAGGCCTTCGGTCAGTCCGTACAGCTCAATCAGCTCGCAACCCGTGCGGCGTGGAAACTCGCGCTTCACGTCCAACTTCAGCGGCGAGCCGCAGCACATGATGGTATCGAGGCTGTCGAGGCGGTAGCGCTCAAGATCCGCGAGCCCGAGCAGCCGCTCGAGCTGCAGCGGCACGAAGGTCCCGTGCGTGATGCGCTCGGTCTCAATCAGGGACGCAGCGGCCTGCGCGTCAAAGCCTGGCATCAGCACGACGGTGCCGCCGACCAACACCGTGGCGAGCATCGCCACCCAGCTGATGTTGGAGAACAGTCCGAGCGAGCACAGCGTCACGCAGTCGCTGCGATAGCGCAGCGCCAGTGCCAGATCCACCGCCCAGTTGAGGCGGCAGCGGTGACTGTGAGCAATGCCCTTGGGCACGCCGGTCGTGCCGGAGCTGTAGATGATGTTGCAGACGTCGTCCGGCCCAATCACGACTTGTGGTGGCGTCGCCGCCTGCGCTGCGCGCCAGGGGTTGAACTCCTGCCACGGCGGACCGGGACTACGATGCCCAAAACGCAGCGCCGCGCCCACCTGGGGTGATCCTGCCGCGAGCGCGTCGATGCGAGCGCAGTGGGCGCCGGAGGCGAACACGGCGCGCGCGGAGGCGTCCTCGATCATGCCGGCGACCGCCGCGTCGCTGACGGAAACATTGAGCGGCACCGCGACGCAGCCCGAGCGCAGGATGCCGAACAACAGCACCGCGAGCTCCAGACTGTTGTCCATGAGCACGGCGACGCGCTCCCCGCGCTGGAGCCCCTGCGCGTGTAGTCCGTTGGCGACCTGGGCAGTGGCGCAGTCGAACTGTGCCCACGCCAGTCGGCGCTCGCCTTCCACGAGCGCCTCGCGCGCGCCACGCCATCTGCCGTGGCGCGCGATCAGGTCCGGAAGGAGAGCCTCCGGGGCCCGGAACCAGTCCATCAGTGCCCCCCGTGCGCGGCCTAAGGGCTAGAAGTGATACGTGGCACTGAGCGTATAGGTGCGCGGCGGTCCGTAGAAGCCGATCTGGCTGACGCTCGCGAGCAGACCGGTCCCGGGACCACCAAAGTCATAACCAGCCACGCGGTACCAGCGGTTGAGCAGGTTCTTGCCCTCGAGCGCGAAACGCCAGGCGTTGTCGTTTGAGTTCCAGGCGAAGCCGGCATTAAGTAGTCCGTAACCAGGCTGATCCGTGACCGAGCTGGTCGTGTTCGCGACCTTGGTGAAGGTGCGGTATTCCCAGCCGCCGTGCGCGAGCAGAGTGCCCGGTCCCATGGCCCAGGTGTAATTGCCGTTGAGCGACAGCGTCCACAGCGGCGCGTTGATCGGCCGATTGGCACTGGCCACATCCGCAGACGGGTCGCACGGGACCCCCGGAGGGAACTGGCTTCCGGGGATGCAGCCCGCCACATGCTGGTAGTACGAGTCAAGATAACCCACGTTCAGCACGAAGCTGAGCGGCTCGCTCACCCGCCAGATGGACTCGAGCTCGGCGCCCTGGTTGATCTGCTTGCCGGCGTTCAGCACCGCCGTGACGTTGGTCGGCGCGCCGCCCACGCTCTCGAAGCCCTGGATACCGATCTGCGCGTTCTTGTAGGGATCGTAGAAGACCGTGAAGTTCAGCTGCAGCGTGTCATCGAGCAGCGTGGACTTGAGGCCCAGCTCGAAGCTATCCGCGGTCTCGGAGTCGTAGCCGTTGCGCGTAGCCGGATAGGCGAGCTCGTTGCCGCGCATGTCGAAGCCGCCGCTCTTGAATCCCTTGGCGTACACGAAGTAGCCGAGTACGTGCGGCGCGAAGTGCATGTCGAGGCCGAGGCGCGGGGAAACGTTGCTGAAGGTGCGTCCGTTGGTGTAGTCGCTCTCCAGGCCCGGCACCCCGTTCAGCCCACCCCCGAATGGGAAGAACCCGGCCGGCACCTGCGTCGGGTCGAAGAACGTCTGGTTCGGCAGCAGCTGTGTGGGCGCGATACTGGCGTACTGCGCCACGTAGACCGAGCCGGTCTTGTCGTCCTGGTTCCAACGCACGCCGGCGTCGAGGTTCAGCCGGTCGGTAAGTTTCCAGGCGGTGTCGGCGTACACGGCCGTGGTCTTGGTCTTCACGCACCCTGCGGTGAGGGAGGTCAGGTAGACGCCCAGGCCGGCCGGCGGTGGCGCAGCCAGTACCCCGATCGAGGCGTCGTACTGTCCGCAGGCAGTGCTGTTCATGTAGAACGCACCGCCGACAGCCTTTACCAGGTCAGTGGTCCAGGTGAGCTGCGCCTCGCCGCTCCCCTGGTGATCACTGAAGTGGCCGGGGACCTGGAAGAGGTTGGCGTTGAGCTCCTCAAAGTCGATAAATTGCCGTCCATCGCCTTCGCGATACGCCCCGACTAGCTTCAGCGCGAGGTTGGGAGCGAGGTCCTGTGTGTAGGTGGCCGATGCGCCGCTGCGCAGGTAGCGATCTCGATCCACCGGCATGTCAGTGCGGGTGTCGAAAGGGTTGTTCAGCTCCGGCGCCAGCACATCGTTCAAGCGTTGCCCGCCGGTGGCGTGGGAGTTGTCCTGGGTGGTATCTACGAGCAGGCGCAGCTTGGAGCTCGAGCCCCACAGAAAGGTCAGATTGCCGCGCGCCGCGAACACGTCCTTGTTGGAGACATCCTCGCCGATGTGGTTGTACGGACTCGGTGCCGTGCCGGCCTGCGACACCACCTGGCCGAAGCCGTTGCGCTTCAGGTTGGCGGCGGCGGCGCCGAAGTAGACGTGATCGTCCACGACCGGAACCGAGAACGACACCTTCTCGTCGAGCTCGCCATAGTTGCCGGCAGTCACCGTGGCGGTGGCGGTTGCCGGGCCGACGATGTCGCGGGTGATGTACTTGATAGCGCCGGCGATCGTGTTCTTGCCGTAGAGGGTGCCCTGCGGGCCGCGCAGCACCTCGATGCGATCGACGTCATAGACGTCGAGCAGCGCTGACTGCGGTCGGGCCAGGTACACATCGTCGATGTACACGCCCACGCCCGGCTCGAAACCCCACAGCGGGTCGCTCTGTCCGACGCCGCGAATGTAGACGTTGATGGTGGCATTGGTGGCGCGGTCGGCACTGATCTTGATGTTGGGCGCAAACGAGTTGAGGTCCTCGAGATTGGTCACGTTCTGCTGCGTGAGCGTGGCGGCACTGATGGCGGTGACGGCGAGCGGCACGTCTTGCAGGTTCTCCGTGCGCCGCCGCGCCGTGACTACTACCTCCTGCAAGGTGCCGGTGTCGCTGCCGGCGGCGGTGGCCGCGGCGGCCGGGGCCTGCGCGTGCAGCACGCCCAACGGCAGCATGGCAGTGAGACTTCCCAGGCCGACCGTGCAGACTGCGGCCAGGACGCGTGACTTGTTGTTCATATCCCCCCCCTCGAGCTGTATTCAACAACTGTTGAGATAGTATTCAGCGAATGTTGAGGAGGAGTCAAGACGTAACCGACATTTGCGGTGGCGGTGAAATCGCCGGACACTGTCCAGCCGATAAGTTTTTGCACTGCAGTAATAATTATGAAGAAGAGTGCCGCCCGTCCCGGCAAGGAGCGCATCCTCGACGCTGCCGAGCACTTGTTCGCGCAGCGTGGCTTCCACGGCGTTTCGCTGCGCGACATCACACAGGCAGCCGGCGTGGACGTGGCCCTGGTCAGCTACCACTTTGGCGGTAAGCGCGCGCTGTTCACCGCCGTTTTCGAGCGGCGCGCCGAGGTTCTGAACCGCGAACGCCTGGAGCTCCTCGAGGAGGTTCGCCGCGGGGCGCTGCCCGGCACGCCCGAGATCGAGGCGATCGTCGATGCCTTCAGCTATCCGCTGCTGGAGCGTTCGGCGCGCGGTGGCCCGGGGTGGAAGAGCTACTTTGCGCTCGTCGCTTACGTGAACAACTCGCCGGAATTCGGCCCGATCATGATGACCCGGCACTTCGACCCGCTGGTCGATAAGTTCATCGCAGTGCTGCGCGAGGCGCTGCCTGGCTGCCATCCGCGTGAGATCTATTGGGGCTATCAGTTCCTGACCGGCGCGCTGACGCTGACATTCGCCGAGACCGGCCGCATCGATAAGCTCTCGGGTGGCCTGTGCCGCTCGTCGGACCTCGACAGTGTGCAGCAGCGACTCGTGCCGTACGTGGCCGCAGGATTTCGCGCCCTGTGTGCCGCCGCCGCCAGCCGCCGCGTCAGGTCAAAACGGAGCAAACCCGCGCGCTAGTGGCAGCAGGGCTAGAGCTGGCACCAGCCGCCAAACAACGCCAAGACCCGGGTTTAGAATAGCGGCGGCAGTGCCACGCGTCGAACTGGGCTGCGTGTCGGCCTGAGCGTACTCGCAGCCGTGACAGGCTGCCGCCGAGCCACCGTGGACTTAAAGCCGCGTGGCTTCACGATCAGAACGTCGCAGTTGAGCTTGTCGAGGACCCGTTCTGCAGTATTGCCGATGAGCAATCGCGCGAGAGCGGAGCGGGACACGGCGCCCATGACGAGCAGGCTGGCGCGTGTGCGCCTCACGGTTGCAATCAGCTCTCCGGTCACGTCTCCCATGTGAACGTGACGACAAGCTGGCGGGACGCCAGCCGCCTCAGCCAGCTGGTCGATGGCGCGCGCGATCACTCGCCCGTGGGCTTGCTCCGCCTCCGGGGGCAGTACGATGAATGGCGCCGCACTGACGGCGAGCGGGGCAACACCGATCAGCGGCATGTAAGCGTGAAAGGCATGCAGAGTCCCGTGCAACAGCTGCGCAAACGTGTTGCCCATGGCGAGCAGCCGCGGGTCAAGATCCGCAGGTCGCGCGTGGGCGTGAAACGGATCAACGGCCGCCAGCACCGTTGGTTTCCGATACTGGCGGTTCGACTTCACGAGCAGCAGCGCCGTGGGACAGTGTCGGATCAGCTCCCAGTCAGTGTTTCTGAGGCGGAGCCGCCCGCCGAGGCGGTGAGGGTGGGTGGCGGCGATGACCAGATCAGCGCCGCTCGTGAGCGCGCGGCGCACGATGGCTTCATGCGGAGGATGATCCCAGACGGTCGTGCATTTCACGCGCAGCCCGCGCAAAGGCGCTGCGCGAGCGAAGCGCTCAAGTCGCTCGCGACTTCGCGCTTGCGCCGCAGCTCGGACTTTCTCGGCGCCGTGTCCGGGCTTGGGACCTGGCTCGGCGAGGGCGTGAAACAATTCGATGCTCGCCCCTGATGCCCTGGCCAGGGCGCCGGCCTTGCGCAACTCACCACTGGGTGCGTGCCCAACATCGCCAAGTGCCACGAGGATGTGGCGGATTCGCTTTGCCATAGTCAACGCTCCTGACGAGCACGCCTCCGGTGCCGATGAGTCTAGTTCCGTGCGCAGGCCTGCGACCATCGTGGAAAGTGCCTAGATCGATGTGGTGCTCGTGCGTCCTTCACGTATTGCGGGCGGCTCGCGACGGTTCAACACTGCTGCCAGGGAGATACAGCACATGAACGCCATCCAGCACACACCAGCAGCGCGCCTCGCAGATCTCAACCCCTTGCTCATCACGGTCGAGACGTGCGAGTGTTTAGCGCCTGTCCCCGGCGTGGCACGCAACGCAAAGCGCGATTCGGGCTACGGTTGCGTTGACTGGTATCAGTACCGGGTAATCGAGCGCTTGACGCACGCCGGCTGTGCGCCTTCAGGCGAAGTGAGCCCTGGCGCGAGGAGCTGACGCGACGTTGATTACCTGCTTCCGCTGGCCGTGAGCGCGCGGTAAAGTACCAACGGGAACCCTCGATCGTCAGTTGTTATGCAGGGTTGCACTGGGAAGCAGGTTCGGGGGTCGGTAGCGGCCGGTGGCGCGCGCTGGCGCCGCGCGCTGCGTCGCGAACTCACGGGGCTGCTGCTGGTGAAGTTCGCGGCGCTCGGACTGCTTTGGTGGCTGTTCTTTGTCCCGGCCCACCGCAGCCCCGTAGACGCACACGCGGCCAGCCGGCAATTCGGCGTGGCACCGCGCACCGCGCAACCCGCCGCGGGCCACACTCCGCTGAACACGGGAGACGTCCGTGATTGATTTGACGGTCGTGCATTTGTCGCGCCTGCAGTTCGCGCTCACGGCTTTGTACCACTTCCTGTTCGTGCCCCTGACGCTCGGGCTGTCGATGATCCTGGTGATCATGGAGTCCGTGTACGTTATGACGGGGCGCGAAATCTGGAAACGCATGACGCGCTTCTGGGGCATGCTGTTTGGCATTAACTTTGCCATGGGGGTTGCGACCGGCATCACCATGGAGTTCCAGTTCGGCACCAACTGGGCGTACTACTCGCATTACGTCGGCGATGTCTTCGGCGCGCCGCTTGCGATCGAAGGGCTGACCGCGTTCTTCCTCGAATCCACGTTCGTCGGGTTGTTTTTCTTTGGCTGGGAGCGCCTCTCCAGAGTGGGCCACCTGATCGTCACGGCGCTGGTGGCGCTTGGCTCGAGCCTTTCCGCGCTGTGGATTCTCATCGCCAACGCGTGGATGCAAAATCCGGTCGGCGCGCAGTTCAATCACGAGACCATGCGCATGGAGCTGGTCTCCTTCAGCCGCGTGCTGCTGAACCCAGTGGCGCAGGCGAAATTCGTGCACACGGTGGCCGCCGGTTACGTGGTGGGCTCCGTATTCGTGCTGGCGGTGAGCGCCTGGTACCTGCTGCGCGGGCGCAATGTCGACATCGCGCGGCGCTCCATGGCGGTGGCGGCGAGCTTCGGGCTCGCCTGCTCGCTGTCGGTCGTGGTCCTTGGAGATGAGTCCGGCTACGAGGCGAGCGAGAACCAGAAGATGAAGATCGCCGCGATCGAGGCGGAGTGGCATACGGATAAGCCGCCCGCCGGCTTCACGGTGTTTGGCTTTCCCGACGAGCAGGCGCACCTCACGCACGCGGAGGTGAAGGTGCCGTGGCTGCTGGGTCTCATCGCGACGCGCTCGGTCGATGAGCCGGTACTCGGCATCTTCGATCTTGTGGCGCGCGCGCGGCTGCGCATTGTAAGCGGCATGGAGGCGCACGCGGCGCTGCAGGCCCTGCGGGCTCAGCCGCAAGATGCTGCGGCACAGGCGCGCTTCGAGGCGCACCGCGCGGATCTGGGGTATGGCCTGCTGCTGCTGCGCTACGTTGACGACCCCGCGCGGGCGACGCCGGGGCAGATCGACGCCGCTGCCTGGTCGACCGTACCGAACGTGCCGGTGCTGTTCTGGTGCTTCCGGGTGATGGTGGGGCTGGGCCTGTTCCTGATCGTGCTGTTCGCCGTCGCCTTCTATCTTTCGGCGCGGCATCGCTTCGAGCAGCATCGCTGGTTCCTGCGCGTGGCGTTTCTGAGTCTGCCGCTGCCCTGGATCGCGGCGGAACTCGGCTGGATCGTGGCCGAGTACGGTCGTCAGCCATGGGCGATCGACGGCTTGCTGCCGACGTTCCTCGGCGTGTCGGCGACGCCCGCCACCAACGTAGTCCTGTCTCTGATCGGCTTCGTGGTCTTCTATTCAACGCTGGCCGCCGTGGACGTCTATCTCCTGGTGCGCATGATCCGCCGCGGGCCGGATGGGCTGGGGTATTGGCCGCCGGAGCGGCCGGCGCCGGCTGTCGCACACTAAATGGGGAGGCGCTGTGCCCGATTATGCAACCCTGCGCTTGATCTGGTGGCTGATCCTGGGCGCGCTCCTGATCGGCTTTGCGATCATGGATGGCTTTGATCTGGGTGTCGGCGCGACGTTCCGCTTCCTCGGGCGCACGGATGAGGAGCGGCGTGCGCTGCTCGAGTCCATCGAACCGGTCTGGGACGGCAACCAGGTATGGTTCATCCTCGGGGGCGGTGCGGTGTTCGCGGCCTGGCCGCTGCTGTATGCGGCCTCATTCTCGGGCCTGTACCTGGCGATGTTCGTGCTCCTCGTCGCTCTTATCCTGCGGCCGGTGGGATTCACGTTCCGCAACAAGCTACCCGATCCGCGCTGGCGCAATGCCTGGGACTGGGCGCTGTTCGTCGGGGGTGCCGTGCCGGCGCTGCTGTGCGGTGTGGCCTTCGGTAATCTCTTTCTCGGCCTGCCGTTTTATTTCGACGCGCTGCAACGCCCGGTGTTCACGGGCGGCTTCTTCACGCTGCTGCATCCTTTTGCTTTGCTGGCCGGCGCGGTGAGTCTTACGATGCTCGTTATGCACGGCGCGGTGTACGCCGCTCTCAAGGTCGGTGAGCCCATGTCGCTGCGCGCGGTGTCGGTAGGGCGCTGGGCGGCGGTGCTGTTCGCCGTATCTTTCATCCTCGCCGGGGTATGGGTGGCGAGTGCGATCCAGGGGCAGCGGATCGTCTCCGCCGTGAACACGCTGGGTGTGTCAAATCCGTTGACCAAGCAGGTTGCACTGGTACCGGGCGGATGGCTCGCCAATTACCGCGCGCATGAATTGTTATGGCTCGCGCCGGCGATGGCCTTGGCGGGTGCGGGTCTGACGTGGAGCCTCCTCAAGGCCGCGCGTGCGGGTCTGGCGTTTGTGTCGAGCAGTTGCGCTGTGGCGGGGACCATTGCGACCGCAGGGATCGCCTTGTTTCCGTTTCTCATGCCCTCATCGACCCATCCGGAACACGGGCTCACCGTATGGGACGCGTCAAGCAGCGCACGCACGCTCGCGATCATGCTGGTGGCGGTGCTGGTCTTCCTGCCTATCGTTCTCGCCTACACCGCCTGGGTCTATCGCGTCCTCAGGGGCCGGATCACGCTCGAGGCGATCAGGCAACACACCGGCCTGTATTGATCGGGCGGAGCGCAACTATGTGGTATTTCAGCTGGATTCTTGGACTGGGCCTGGCGCTCACCTTTGGCGTGCTGAACGCCATCTGGTACGAGGTCACGCAAGGGCCTGCCCAGACGCAGCCTGCCGGAGAGAATTCCGCGCCGCAAGCCTAGCGCGCATCGTGAGCTGGTTGCGCCCGGGCGTGACTTGTCAGGGCTGCGACTCCAGGTACGCCGCCACCGACTGCATGTCCGCCAGATGCAGGTTCTGGGCAACGCCGTGCATGATGGCGACGTTGCGCATGCTGCTCTGGAAGGACGCGAGCTGCTTCAGGATGTATTGCGTGTGCTGACCGGCGAGGCGCGGGAACTCCTGCAGGCCGTGCGCATCGGGACCGTGACAGGAGCTGCACGCGGGCACCCCCTGCGACGCGATGCCGTGCTCATAGATTTCACGCCCGCGTGCCACCATCGCTGCGTCCCGCCCTGCTGAGGAGGCTTCCGCTTTCTGCCCAGAGTAGTACCCGGAGAGCGCGTCAACCGTGGCGTCGTCGAGCTGACCCGCCATACCCCACATGTAGCCAATCGCGTCGGGGTCGCCGCGTGTCTGGGCGCGAAACGCCTTGAGCTGCGCGGCCAGGTAGTGCGCGTTTTGACCCGCGAGGCGCGGGAATTTCGGCTGCGTGTTGTTGCCCTGCGGTCCATGGCAGGTACCGCACACAGTGACAGCAGTCTTTTGCGCGCTGGCCCTGGCGGCACCGTCCGGCTCGTCCGCGAACGCCGCGCAGTTAGCGACGCTGAGGGCCACCATGCCCGCGAGCAGCAGCAGGCAGCGTACCCAATCCGCGCGGGGCAAGGAGCCTACGTTTTCAGGGTTGTTATTGACGATGTGCATGATGTGCAACCTCAGTACGCAAACCACAGCAGCAGATACAGCGCGTTGTTGTCAGAGGCATTGCGTCCGGTACCATCATAGTTTGAGCCCGCGCCATTGAACTTGCTGTACCAGGTGTATTGGGCCGACAGCTTGACGTTGAGCCAGGGCACATAATTCACCTCCGCCATCCAGCCGCTCGTATCGGGCGAGCCGTTGGCGCTCGTGACGATACCCGGGCCGCCCACGGGGTTCGCCGGATACAGACCGCTGTCGGTGCTGCCGGTGGTGGAGAAGTGGCCCAGCGTCCCACCAATGCGGCGGTGATAGTAGTAGGTGGCCCAGAATCGGGTCGTAGTGAGGTTATCTGCCGGGTTCGCCGACCCTCCGGCGGCAAAACTCGCATCCAGCGTCATGGATTCGTGGATGTGGGTCCCGGCGAAAGTGAACAGATGCTCATCGCCCACGAACTGGTACTGCACATCCTCGGCCACGTCGTTGAAACGGTTGAGCGGGCCGGTCAGTGGCACCCCGCCGCCAGGGAACAACTTGAAGTCGGCGCCGTAGAGACCTGCTTCGATGGAGTGCCGGTCCCAGTTGTGTTCGTAGGCGACCCGCCAGTACGGCGCAACCCCCGACATGACATTCGAAGTGGTGCCATCGAGAGGTCCGGCGCCACCGGTCAGCGCATTGGTTGAGCCCTGCTTGGCTGAACGGTAGCCACCCGCCTCCACGTAGAGTGATTCGTCCCACAAGGCGTAGGCGGTCAGGCCGGCGACGTCCTGAGCGAACGCGCCGTCGATCGCGGTGCCCGCCAGCGGCGAGACAGTGGCGTTACTCCCCGCGAACGGATATCCCCACGCGGGGGTCGAGTTCCATAAGTCCTGAACCGTCGGGTTGTTATTGACCGACACGCCGTAGGTGAGGGTACGGTTGTCCGGCAGCACGGTGACATCTGCGAACCTCAGATCCGTGTTGTCGATGCCGATGGTGCCACTGTCGTTCGCGTAGGTGAGCTGGATCATCCCGCCGAAGTTCGGGGCGATCTTGCCGGCGTAGAACAGGCTGAGCTGCTGCGGAAAGCCGGCGGTGCCGTTCTGTGCCAGACCGGGAGCGGCCGGATTGCTCGCGTCGGGCACTGATGTCTTCAGCTGCGTGTCGGAGATCTGCACCATGATCGACAGGGGTGGCATTTGCGAAAGCGCGAGCAGCTCCTCCTTCATGCCGCTGACGTCGCGCACCTGCTTGAGGTTTGTGAGCGTGTAGCCATTGGCCTTGAAAACGCGCCCGAAATGCGTCAGTTCGGGAAACACGGTGTGGCAGGCCTCGCAGGCCATGCCCGTCTGCCGTGCAAAGCTCGGTACCGCCAGCGCCGCAGGTGCGACGACGAGCAGTGCCACTAACAGAAGCGCGGAAGCAACGAATCTCCGCTGGCCCTCGAGCATTGTTCTACTTTCCATGCGCGCTCCCTTGATAAACGCCTGCGGCTTTCCGCAGGTTCAGTCAGTTTAATACGTGGCAGGCAATAACCGATAGGGACTAACCGCAAGTCCCGCGTCACACAACCTTGGAGAACGGCGTCGGGTCCGACGTACTGCGTGCTCCGTGCAGATAACCGTCGAAGCACATCGCAATGCTGCGCAACAGCAGTCGCCCGGATGGGGTCGCCGCGATTCGCCCGTTTTCAATGCGCACCAGACCGTCGTCCAGGTACGGCTGCAGCCGCTCGAGTGCGTCGCTGAAGTAGTCGGCAAAGTCGATGCGGTAGCGCCGCTCTATTGTCGCGACCTCGATGAGGCCGTGGCACATGAGCCCGCCGATTACCGCGCCGCGCACCCGGTCATCGGGGCTGAGCGCCAGGCCGCGCCACACCGGCAGGCGGCCGTCGTCGAGCGCGGCTTCCCAGGCCTTCAGATCGCGCAGGTTCTGGCTGAAGCTGTCGCCAAAGTGGCTGATGGCGCTGGCGCCCACGCCGATCAGGTCGCAGTTGGCGTGGGTCGTATAACCCATGAAGTTTCGCAGCAGCCCGCCGGCTTCCTGGGCGCGAACCAGATCATCGTCGGGCAAGGCGAAGTGGTCCATGCCGACATAGCGATAACCGCTCGCGGACAACTCCTCGATCGCTAGGCGCAGTAAGGCCAGCCGGGCGTCGGGGCGGGGAAGGGCGGCAGTATCGATGTGGCGCTGCGCCTTGAACAACTCTGGCAGGTGCGCGTATCCGTATACCGCCAGGCGGTCGGGACGGGCCGAGATCACCGTGCGCAGCGTGCGCCGGAAGCCCTCGAGTGTCTGCCGCGGCAAACCATAGATCAGATCCACATTCACCGAGTGAAAACCGTTATCACGGCAGCTATCGATGAGGTCGAGCGTCTGCTCGATGCTCTGGATCCGATTGACCGCGTGTTGCACGTCCGGGTCGAAATCCTGCACACCGAGGCTGACACGATTGAAGCCGAGCCGCGCCAGCGCCGAGACGTAATCTTCGGGCACCGAGCGCGGATCGAGCTCGATGGAAAAATCCCGCTCGGCCGCCCGGCTCAGGCGCAGGGTGCGGCTCACACCATCGATGAGCCGCGTGAGGGTATCCGGTCCGAGAAAGTTGGGGGTGCCGCCGCCCAGGTGCAACTGAACGACCTCGCGATCGTGATCGAGCAGCGGTGCGAGGAGCTCAAGTTCGCGCAACACGCGCTCCGTGTAGCGTGCCCCCCTGAGCACGTCACGCGTGATGACGCGATTGCAGCCGCAGTAAAAGCAGGGACTCAGGCAGAAGGGGATGTGCACGTAGAGTGACAGTGGCCGCTTGTCCGGCTGGGTATTGCTGCGGGCCACGCATTGGCGCAGCTGCGCCGCGCCGAAGTCAGTGCTGAACTGCGGCGCCGTTGGATAGGACGTATAGCGCGGCCCGGGCCGGTCGTAACGTCGCAGCAGTTCGGCGTCGGGTGTGGGTATGGCGCTCATCTGTGACAGTAAAACGCCGCGGCGACAACCTCACGGTCATCGTCGCGGCGCCCTCCCTGATCCCAAGTCTCTATTGGACCTTGATCGTGGTGGGTTTCCTGGCCTCGAGCCTCGTCTTCGGCACGTGTATCGTCAGCACCCCCTCTTTTGACTCGGCGCGAATTGCGGCGGCATCGATCGCGTCCGGGAGTGCGAAACTGCGCGAGAAGCTGCCGTAGAAGCTTTCCACCTTGTGGAACTTCTCATCCTTCTGCTCTTCCTGCTGACGGCGCTCGCCGCTCAGTGTCAGCATGCCGTCGTCCAGGGTAATCTCGACATCCTCTTTCTTGACTGCCGGCAGGGTGGCGCGGATGAGGTACTCCTGCCCGGTTTCGCTGATGTCCACGGACGGCGACCAGTCCAGGCTCGCCTCGGGGTTTGCGGAAACTCGCGGCCATCGTCCCAACAGGTTCGGGAAGCGGCTGAACATGTCATCCATCCCAGTGAATGGTTCCCAGCGGATAAGACTCATGGCGTTTCTCCTGTCAATTAAGCCCATTTCTCAGATCCCAACGCTACCCCGACCCCGTGACCCGCACCATTCGGGCGAATACCTATGCACACTCAGCGGTGTTGTTCAGTCGGCCGCCTCGAACTGCACTGTCAGTTCATTGCGCACACTCTTCACGCCCGGCGCCGACCAGGCTGACTGTTCAGCCTGAGCGCGCTCTGCCCACGCGCGCACGTGCCCGCGCAGGGTCACTCCCGTTCCGTTGGCCTCGACGCTGACGTCGCTGGCGTCGCGGCCGCTGTCCTGGAAGGACTCCTCGATCAGCCGTTTGACGTACCGGGGCTGGGTCGCTTGCGCGTCGGGTGTGAGGCCGAGCGCGTTGACCACACACAGGACGCCTGCCAGGCCGCGTACCGCCGCTTCGGCTGCCTCGCTCTGGCAGTGCTCGTCCACCACGCCCTCGAGCGTCACGCAGCCTTGATGCACGATGGGCCGGATCTGTTGCCAGTACAGCGGCAGCTGCTGTTTGATGGCCGCGACCGCCTCGCGCGCGAGCTCGGGATCTGAAACCGCGCCGGATTGCGGCGCCAGGAGCTGGATGTCGTTGGCAATGGCGATCACTCCCGCCACGCGCTTGACGGCGTCCTCGGCCCCGTATTTATGAAAGAAATTTCGCACGTAACCCGTCAAGGTGACAATGCCGCCCGCCACCTTGACGGCTATGTCCGTTTCATCCACGTGAGGGTTACATCTGAGCTCGCCTTCGACGTTGTCCTTGATGTCACTGTCTGATCTGGTGTTCACGTACGCTCCTCCGCGCAAGACGGTTCGCTTTGCGGAAAAGTATGAACGTCGCAGCCGGCAACGAAATACGGGCAAATGCGTAGCGGCCTAGGTAGCCATCGGCGCCTGCCATCGCGCACCGGCGAGTGAGTCGTGGAGCGCTTTACGACTCCAGGTCGATGGCCATCCGCACCAGCTGAGCGAGCGAGCTTGCACCGGTCTTGTCCATGACGCGTGCCCGATGAATCTCGACGGTGCGCTGGCTCACGCCGAGCTCGGCAGCCATGACCTTGTTGGATTTGCCGCGGGTCATGAGCGCGAGCACTTCCCGCTCACGCGGGGTCAGCGAGTCGAAACTCGCCCGGATCCGTTCATGCTCGGTAAGCGCAGCACGATTGCGGGCATCGCGCTCCAGGGCACGCTGGATGCGATCCAGGAGATCCTGGTCGCGAAATGGTTTCTGCAGAAAATCAGATGCACCGTGCTGCATGGCCTCCACAGCCATCGGCACGTCGCCATGCCCGGTGATAAAGATGACGGGAATGATCGCGCCCCGCAGATTGAGCTGCTGCTGTAACTCGAGGCCACTCATGCCGGGCATGCGCACGTCGAGTAGCAGGCAGCCCGGTTGCTTCGGCTGGTAGGTTTCCAGGAACTCAGTCGCCGATGCCAGTGTTTGGCACACGTGGCCCACCGACTTCAGCAAAAAGCGCAGAGAGTTACGCACTCCCTCATCGTCGTCGACGATGTAGATTGTCGCTGCCGGCTCGCGCATATCAGGTAGGGGATTCAGCAGGGAGGAGGATGTAGAAACATGCGCCGGCCGGCAGGTTCGCCCGGTAGCCGACGGAGCCGCCGTGCATACGCGCGATCGTGTTGCTTATCGCCAGGCCCATGCCGGTGCCGCTCTCCTTGGTGGAAAAGAATGGATCGAACAGTTGCCCAACCGTCTCCCGGGCGATGCCCGGGCCGTTGTCGATCACGGCCAGCTCCACATCATACTGCGGCGTGAGTGTCGTACGAATCACGAGCCGGCCCGTCCCGCTCGGTCGCGACGCCAGCGCCTCCAGACTGTTGCGCACAAAATTCAGGATGACGTGCTGTATCTGCCCGGTATCCACGAGCACGTTGGGGAGCTTGTCGGCGAGGTCCAGCGACACCGGGACCCCGTGCAGGCGCGCGTCGCTTTCCACCAGATCGATGATCTCCTTGACGAGCGCGTTGACGCTGACGGGAGCGCGGGCGCTTTGGCGGCTGCCCGCAAGTCTCCGCAATCGGCGGATTATGTCAGCGGCGCGCCCCGCTTGCGCGGTAATCTCCGTCAGTGCCTGCTGCATCTCAGACGTATCCGCGCCCGGCCGGGCGAGCAAGCGACTGCACGCATGCGCGTAGTTCGTAATGGCCGTCAGTGGCTGGTTGAGCTCGTGGGCAACTCCCGCAGCCATCTCCCCGATGGTGGCCATGCGTGAGACCTGAAGTAGCCGCCCGTGCAAGGCTGCCGGCGGCTCGGCAGGTGTGCCGACGCCAGCTTGCCTGTGACCGTTGGGATCCGTCATAAAAGCATCATCCATCATACTGGTTCGCAACACAGCATCCACCGTTCGTGGATCCGCGTCCGTACGTATGTTCCGCAGATACGATGCAGTGGCGCTAACGTGGTCAGGGGGCGCATCCAGGCCGGACTTGTCACAGCGGCGCGTGATCGGGAAAATACCAGCAAGGTGTTCGCATATGCAGGAACACCGCGGCGGCCGTGCCGGCAGGCCTACCTACGGCAAATGTGGTGACATCTGATGGCGACCCGGATTCCAGTGATGTTGCTGGCTATTGCGCTTGCGTCGCAGGCCGCGACCGCGGCAAGCGATCCCGGCTCGGAGCTTGCATCCAAGGCGCTGGCGGTAACGCCGGATCCGCAACACGGCAAAATCCTCTATCTGAAACACTGCACGGGCTGCCACAGCCCGCATGCATGGGGCGACGGACCCAGAGACATTCCCGCACTCGCGGGGCAGCGGGAGCGTTATCTCATTGAGCAGCTGGCGCGCTTTGCCACGGGTGCACGCCAGGGTTCCGCGATGCATGGTCCGGCAATGTATGAGAGTCTGCAGCCTGCGGACGTGAATCGTCCGCAGGCGATGGGGGATCTGGCTGCTTACCTGTCGCGCGCAGGGCGCAATCCACAGCCGGAACACTCAGAAGGCCAGGCGCTTGCCCTCGGCAAGCGTACCTACAGCAGCGGGTGTGCAGCGTGTCACGGCAACGATGGCGCCGGGAGCGACACCGGGTCGATACCCGCCATCGGCGGGCAACACTATCGCTATCTTCTCGCGCAGCTGGGCGGCTTCGCGTCGGGACTTCGTGGACACTCGTTGGGTGCTGGTACGGTGTTGTCCAACGCCGAGCAGCAGGCAGTCGCCGACTACGTCTCCAGACTTGGGTACCTCAGCTCGGTCGATCCCCGCTAGCCGACGGCAACCGAGGTCGCGCAATGAACACCACTGATGCGCAGGATCTGATGCGGTGGCTGAGCAACTGGAGGGCCGAGCAGGACAGTGCCGCGCTGTACGCTGCACTTGGGCAACTCGATCGCGATCCGCACCGAGGCGGGATGTATAGGGATCTCGCCAGCGCCGAGCGGCGGCATGCCGCCTTCTGGGAGGAGCGGCTGCGCAACGCCGGACACCCCGTTCCGGCGTTCCGCGCATCGGCACGTACCAGGATCCTGATCCAACTGGCGCGCCGCTTCGGCATTGCCTTCGTTGTGCCGAGCGTCATCGCACGCGAGATGAAGGATAGCGATGACTATGCGGGCCAGGACGACGCGCGGGCGGCTGGCCTGGCAGGCGAGGAACATGGGCACGCAGCAGTTCTGCGCGGCGCAAGTGACGGCACGATCGGCAACAATCTGCGAGCGGCCGTGCTCGGCGCCAACGATGGTCTGGCGTCCAACTTCTGTTTGATGATGGGAGTTGCCGGCGCGGGAGCCTCGACCAGGATCATACTGCTGACCGGAATCGCAGGACTGGTTAGCGGGGCGTGCTCCATGGCCCTGGGCGAATGGCTGTCGGTTACCAATGCGCGGGAGCTTGCGCTGAGCCAGTTGGACCGGGACGTGGGCACGCTCCAGCCGGACGCGGGACATCCGAGCGTGGCGTCCGCCGGCGATGCCGCCAGCGCCGCGGTGTTTTCCTTTCTGCTGTTTGCGCTGGGCGCGCTGGTTCCATTGCTGCCGTTCTGCATTTTCCCCAACCCCCTGAGGATCTCCGGCAGCATCGTGCTCTCAGTGGTGGCTTTGTTCATGCTCGGGGTGGCCACCTCGCTGTTCAATGCCCGCTCGGCACTTTTCTCGGGCCTGCGGCAGATCGGGATCGGCGCGGCCGCGGCGGCGGTCACTTACATGGCCGGACTTGCTTTCGGGGCGCTGGCGGGCAGCAGCATCTGACCAGGACGCTCTGGCCACGGAAACCATTTTTCCGGTGAAGTGCGCAAGCGGGTAAGCCGCCCCCTGCCGGCTGGGAAGCCGGCAGGGCGGCTCACAGGATCGGCAGCTATCTCACGAGGTCTTAGCGGTCCACGAGCTGCACCAGCCGGCGGCCTTGACGGACTTGCCGGGGAACAACAGGCAGCCGCCCTGAACGGAACCCGCGGCGCCCTGGTAGAGCGTGCAATTCGCGCACTTGCTGCCGGGCTTGGCGTCCGCCGCCTTGCTGGCATCGCCGACGTATTTCAGAGCCTTGGCCGTCGCATCATCCGCAGCGACCAAGGGCGCATCGGCAGCGTTCGCCGCCGTCAGGGTTCCTGCGAGCGGCAGCAAGGCGATGCCGACGGTGACATTCCTGAGCAGCTGGCGGCGGGACTCATCAACCACTTCCTTCACGTGCTTCTCCTCTGACCTCACCTTAGGTGAGGCTCAAGTTCTGACGGTAAGTTCGTTTCTGACATTGGTGACGCCGGGGGCAGACCAAGCCGTCTGTTGAGCCTGATCGCGCTCGGCCCACGATCGTACTTCACCCCGCAATGTAACCTCGGAACCCGCGGAGTCAACCAGGATATTACTGGCGTCGATATGGGCGATGCGTTTGAATGCGCGCTCAATCTTATCCTGGATTTCCGCGGCCGCGAGCTGCGGCTCAATTCGGATCGAGTTACGTACACTAACCACGCCTCGCAACCGGCGCACCGCGCTCTCGGCTCGCTCGCGCTGGTGATGCCATTCGACCGTGCCCTCCAGTGCTACGTTGCCATCGTGAACGATCGCTTTGATGGTCTGCCAGTGCAGCGGCAGCTCCAACTGTAAGGCGGTGACCGATGCGCGGGCGATGTCCGGGTCGGGCAGGACGTCACCGAGAGCCAGGCGGACCGTGATGTCGTTGGCGACGGCGGTCACCCCGGGCAGGCGCTTTGCGGTTGCCTCGGCCCCGTGCTTGTCGGCGTAGCTGTATACGAATCCGGCCAGAGCAACGACACCCTTATTAACCTTGACCGCAATATCGGTTGCATCGATCTCTGGATTCCAACTCAACTCAGCCTCGATGTTGCGCTTGATAGTCTCGTCGCTTTTCATTGAAACATCCTCCGATCTGCCGTGGCGGCAGTCTGTGCGGCAAGACACCCACGGCCAATACGTAGTATCCGAGCGGCTCTGCTTGCCGTGGCGGTGGCATTTGTGCCGGTCGCCGTGTCAGGCTATAAACGCCGCGACCATGAGGCAAGCCATTGACGAGCGACGAAGGACACGTCCTGACGCCGGGAATCGCGTGACGTCAGAAATGAAGGAAATGGCACAGCTGTGAGCCGCCGCAACCTCGAGCACCTCTTCAAGCCAAGCTCGGTGGCGCTGATCGGTGCCTCGGACCGGCCCCGCAGTATTGGCGCAACGGTGATGCGGAACCTGCGGCAAGGGGGTTTTGCAGGTCCGCTATGGCCCGTCAATCTGCGGCACACCGAGGTCGCAGGTGTGCGCGCCTACCGAACAGTGGCGGACCTGCCCGGAACGCCCGATCTGGCGGTGCTGTGCACGCCTGCGCCGAGCATTCCCGGCCTTATCGCTGAGCTTGGCAAGCTCGGAACGCGGGCGGCGATCGTGATCAGCGCCGGGCTCGAGCAGGCCACGACAAACGGACAGACTCTCGGCAGTGCGATGTTGCAGGCGGCGCAGCCCTACACGCTGCGCATCCTCGGTCCGAATTGCATCGGTCTGCTCGTGCCGGGGATCGGCCTCAATGCAAGCTTCGCGCATTGCGGCGCCAGCGCGGGAAATCTGGCGTTCGTGGCGCAGTCCGGAGCGCTGACTACCGCCATGCTCGATTGGGCGCGCACAATGCGGGTGGGATTTTCTCACTTCGTTTCGCTCGGCAACGCCGCGGACATCGACTTCGGGGACCTGCTCGATCAATTTGGGCGCGACCCGCAGGTCCGCGCGATTCTTCTGTACATTGAGTCGATCACGGCGGCGCGAAAGTTCATGTCGGCGGCCCGAACCGCGGCGCGCAACAAGCCGGTAATCGTCGTCAAGTCCGGTCGCACGGGTGAGTCGGCCCGCGCCGCGCAGTCGCATAGCGGCGCGCTGGCCGGCTCGGACGCGGTCTACGAGGCGGCATTTCGGCGTGCCGGGATACTGCGAGTCGATACGACGCGGGAGCTGTTCGATGCCGCCGAGGTTCTCTCACGCCTGAAGCCTTACGTCGGTCCGCGTCTCGCCATCGTGAGCAACGGCGGTGGCCCGGGGGTGATGGCGACGGACGCGCTGATCGGTGGCGGCGGTCAGCTCGCCGCATTCGGTACTGAAACGCTGCGGCGACTTGCCTTGCTGATGCCGTCGGCCGCGCACGGTAACCCGCTCGATATCGGCGGGGACGCGCTGCCGGAGCGCTATGTCGCGGCGCTCAACGCGGTGCTCGACGACCCGAAGGTGGATGCGATCCTCGTCATTCATGCGCCGACGGCCGTCGCATCGGTGGCCGAGGTCGCGGCGGCCTGCGGGCCGCGGCTCGCGCTCGCTCGCTGTCCCACCCTTGCTTGCTGGTTGGGTGGCGACGCGGCTGCCTCGGGAACGCCCGCGGTAGCGGTGCCGGCATATTCCACGCCCGAGGAGGCGGTCGGCGCGTTCCTGTACGTGATGCGCCACCAGCAAAGGCAGGCGCTGCTCACCGAAGTGCCACCCTCTATCGCGCAGGCCTTCCAGCCCAAGCCGCTGGCCGTACGAGCGATCATCGCCAGCGCACTCGCCGAAAGCCGCAGCGTCCTGACGGAGCCGGAGTCCAAGGACGTGCTCGCGGCCTACGATATCCCGGTGGTCGAGGCGCGAATCGTCCGCGAAATCGCCGACCTGCCGGCGGCGGGCGCTGCGATCGGTTACCCCGTGGCGCTGAAGATTCTGTCACCCGATATCTCGCACAAGTCTGACGTGGGCGGTGTGGCGCTCAATCTTGCCAGCGGCGAGGAACTGCAACGGGCAGCCAGCTCCATGCACGCGCGCTGTCGGGAGCTGAGGCCCGCAGCGCGGATCGAGGGCTTCACGGTGCAGGCGATGATCCGGCGCGGCGGCGCCCACGAGCTGATCGCGGGTATTGCGGTGGATGCGACCTTCGGCCCGACGATCGTGTTCGGGCAGGGTGGCACGGCCGTTGAGCTCATCGGCGATCGGGCACTCGCGCTGCCGCCGCTGAACGCCACGCTGGCGCGCGACCTCATCTCGCAGACGCGCGTGCAGCGGCTGTTGTGCGGCTACCGGGATCGTCCCGCTGTCGACATGCTGGCGCTGGAGCTGACCCTGGTGAAGCTCGCGCAGCTCGCAATCGACGTGCCGGAGGTGCTCGAGCTTGACATCAACCCGCTGCTCGCCGACGAGCGCGGCGTACTGGCGCTCGATGCGCGCATCCGCATCGCGGCGAGTGGAGCCGGCGCGTCCGCTCGCCTCGCAATCCGGCCGTATCCCGCCGAACAGGAGCAGCGCGTCGAGTTCCAGGGACGCACAATTTTGTTGCGACCGATCCGGCCCGAGGACTTTGCGCAGCACCAGCGCTTTCTTGCGAGTGTCACCGCTGAGGACATGCGCACACGGTTCTTCACGGCCATGCGCGAGCTGCCGCCGCGGGACCTCGCGCATCTGACGCAGCTTGATTACGAGCGCGAGATGGCGTTCATCGCGCTCCGTGCGGGCCAGGGCGGGACTGAAGAGACGCTGGGCGTGGTTCGCGCGTCGACCGATCCGGATAACATCGAGGCGGAATTTGCGGTGCTGGTACGCTCGGATCTTAAAGGCCAGGGACTCGGGAGAGTCCTGCTCGAGAAGCTGATTGGTTATTCCCGCGGCCGCGGCACCCAGCGTCTGGTCGGTCAGGCTCTGTCCCAGAATACTCCCATGCTGCGGCTTGCGCAGGCGCTGGGCTTTCGCCTGCAACCAGAGGGCTACGATCTCGTTGCCATGAGCCTCGCGCTGCAGCAGGATCCATCAGGCACCCGAGCGTGCTGACCGACCAGCCGACCGTACGTGACATCATCCGATTCAATCACCCATGCTGACTATTCCGCCTGAGCTGGCACGCAGCGCCCTTGATGCGGCACCGGATGCGATGATCATCATCGATGCCTCCGGGGTCATCTGTTTCGCCAATCGCCAGGTATCCGCGCTCTTCGGCTACCCACACGATGACGTCATCGGCAAGCGCGTCGAATACCTCATGCCCGAGCGTTTTCGTCACCGCCATGTTGCACACCGGGAAAGTTACGTCAGCAGCGTGCGCATGCGGCCCATGGGCGTGGGGCTCGAACTCTCCGGCCGACGCCAGGACGGCACGGAATTCCCGGTCGAGATAAGCCTGAGCCCGGTCAATGACGGACAGCAGGTCCTGGTGGCTGCTGCGATCCGCGATGTAAGCGATCGTAAGCGCGCCGAGGCCGAGCTGATCGACGCGCGTCAGAGCGCCGAGGCAGCGCGTGCGTCAGCCGACCGCGCCAACCAGGGAAAAGGACGATTCCTGGCAACGGCCAGCCATGATCTGCGTCAGCCGCTGCAGACACTCTCACTCCTGAACGGCGTGCTGCAGCGCCTGGTTGCAGGCGCGGATGCAAAGGAGGCTCTCAATCATCAGGAGCAGGCGATCGGCGCGATGTCGCACCTGCTCAGCGCGCTGCTCGACATCAGCAAGCTCGAATCCGGGGCCGTCAAACCTGACCTGGCCGACTTCGCAGTCGGTGCGCTGTTTGAGGAGTTGCGGTTTGAGTTCGCCAGTGTGGCAGCCAGCAAAGGCCTGACTTTCCAGGTTGCTTCATGCGCTGACTATGTCCACAGCGATCGAGCGCTGGTCGAGCAGATTCTTAAAAACCTGGTCTCGAATGCCATCAAGTACACCCGCAAAGGCTCGGTGGCGTTGCGCTGCCTGCGCGAGCAGCCGTCATCGGTGCGCATCGAAGTGATCGATACTGGCATTGGTATTGCGGCGGATCAGCTGCTCCATATTTATGAGGAGTTCTATCAGGTCGGCGTCCCGGCCAACAGCACGCGTGAGGGATACGGGCTGGGCTTGAGTATCGTGCAGCGCCTCGTGTCGCTCCTGGATCTGCCGCTCGATGTGCGCTCGGATGTTGGTAAAGGTTCGGTCTTTGCGCTCACCCTGCCGGCGGGCCGCCGCGTCGTGGGTGCTACACCGCGTCCGGGAGAGGATGCATTCACCCGGGAGCTGCAACGCAGTTTTCGCGTCCTGCTGGTCGAAGACGACGCGAGCGTACGCGACGCAACCCGCATGCTGTTGAAAAGCGAAGGCTATCACGTCACCGCAGTCGCCTCGCTGCGCGAGGCGCTGGAACATGCGTCAAGGGATCCCGCGCTGGATCTGCTTGTGACCGACTATCATCTGCGCGACGGCGAGACCGGCATGCAGGTCATCGCCGCAATGCGCGAGGCGCTGGGAGTTGCCTTGAGGGCGGTCCTGATCACGGGCGACAGCTCGTCGGCCATGCACGAGTTGCCCACGGACCCTCGGTTGCGGCTGGCGATCAAGCCGCTGAAGGCCGAGGAACTGTTAGGTCTACTCGCATCCCTGCTCAGCTCCTGAATTCGGCTCAGCGCATTTCGCTCATGCTTCTGGAAAGCAGTGGTCCTGCGATGAGCTGCGGTCCGCGCGGCACGCGCGCAATACCGTTGCTGAATTGTCTGGGCTTGACGATCAATACGTCGCAGGTCAACCGATCGAGCATTCTCTCGGCGGTGTTGCCGATGAAGAGACGCTTCAGTCCGGACCGGGATACGGCTCCCATCACGACGATCTCGGCATGGATCTCGCGCGTGACGTTCAGGATGACGTCTATCGCAAATCCGGCGACGATATGGCGGCGCGCCTTGGCGATGCCGATCAGGTTCAATTTTGGGTCGAGCGCGGCGTGCGCGTCCGCGGCCGCCTCGGCCTGCGCCCTGGCGATGCCGTTCGCGTCGACGAGCTGGTTTGGCTTCATGCCCACGAGCAATGGATTGTAAGCATTCACCGCATGCAAGGCACCGTGCAGCGCACCGGCAACCGTGGCCCCGTAGCGCAGGATCTCGTCGTCGAGATTCGTGGGTTTGGCGTAGGAATGAGTGGGGTCGACTGCCGCCAACACTTTAGAGCGACGATACAGCCCGCCTTTCTTCACCAGCAGCACCGGAACCGCGCTGTTGCGCAGCAGTTCCCAGTCGGTGAAGTGCAGGAGCCAGGGTGCAAGGTGCGCAGCCCGGTAGCATTCCGCGACGATGAGATCGGCTTCGAAGTGCGCGGCGGCGCGTATGACAGCTTCGTGAGAGGGATAGTCCCACGCCACCAGCGTGGTGACCTTGACGCCGCGGCGGCGCAGAGGCTTGGCGAGGCTCTCCAGGCGTCGACGATGCGCGGCGCTGGCTTCCCGCTCCAGCTGCGGCAATGAGCGGCCGCCGAACGTCATCATATCCAGGTAGACCGGCTCGGGAATCGCGTGGAACAGACATACTTCCGCATCAAGCGCGTGCGCCAGCTGCGCAGCTTTACCCAGCGCGGGGAACCGTCTTGCCCGCAGATCCTTGACGGCGACCAGAATGCGATGGATCGGATACATGGCTGCAGACTCCCTTCAGGTGCTTTCGGCTAATGCTGCGGTAACGCGCGCGAATCTTACTCTTAGCAGCCTGCGCACGGCACTGGGTGTAACTACTTATGGATTCGGTATGTTTCCGGCGCCTCCGTCAAACTACGTAGTGAGTTCTGGCGGGGAGGCCTGTTAGGCTGGCTCCATGAGATCGGTTTCCGCAAGCGTCTGCGCTGCAATGGGGGAGGTTGCCCCGCAGTTGGTGCGCGTGGAACCAAAGCTGGCCCCGCCAGCTTCCCGGCCGCTCGATGCCGAGCTCAGAGTGGTGGAGGGGCTTTCTGAACAGCTGCATGTTCCGGTGGGTGAGGTCACAGAGATCTACCGACAACAACTGAATCGGCTCGCCGCCGGGGCGCGCATTCAGAGCTTTCTTGGTGTGTTGGCCACGCGCAATACCCGATCGTTGCTGCGCGACTCTTGCAGGCAAACGCGTTGGGGTGAGGGTTCCAAGCATCCGCGGATCAGCGCGCGAGCGGTATCTCAGCGTTAGCTGCCAGGCGGACACGTGATGAGCATCAAGTTCGTCTGCGACTTCTTTCTGTGGTGCCTTGTCGTCAACTACGCGGTACTGCTCTTGTGGTTTCTCGTGTTCCTGCTCGCGCGTGACTGGATTTTTCGGCTGCACACCCGCTGGTTCGGGCTGTCCGGCACTCAGTTTGACGCGATTCACTACTCCGGCATGGCGCTTTACAAAATCTGCATACTGGTATTCAACCTGGCACCGTATATCGCCGTGCGTGTCGCCATGAGTCATGGCAGCTGACAATTCAGCGTGCGCCTGGCGGCTGCTGGCGATTCGGTCATTGTGCGCAAAAACGCGAGCCGCGTGGCGGCCCCAAGACACCCTGGAAAATGCGCCATTTGACCCGAATGTGCTGCAGTTCGGGTGTCCGATGCTTGCCAGTACGCTATGCTTGAACACGCTAGGAGGCAGGTGTGATCTTAAAACACGGTTCGCGAGCGACCTTCAGGCCCCAGTTGGGCCGGCGCCGTTTTCTGGTCGCCGCCAGCGGCGTGTGTGGCGCGCTGGCCTCCTTTACCGCTTACCCGGCGCTGGCCGCGGGCCGCAGCCTTCGCAGCGTGTCATTCGTGCATACACACACTGGTGAGACATTGCGCGCTGCTTATTTCCAGGACGACAGCTACCAGGCGCAAAGCCTCGCACAAGTGGATTATCTGCTGCGTGACTTTCGCACTGGTGATGTGCACCGCATCGATCCCACGCTGCTCGATATACTGTTTGAGCTGCAGACCATCGCGAACCGCGACGCGCCCTTCGAAGTCATCTCCGGATACCGCTCGCCGGCCACCAACGCGATGCTGCATCGCAGTTCGGACGGCGTGGCGCAGCACAGCATGCATCTGGAGGGCCGCGCCATCGACGTGCGTCTGAGCGGCTTTCCGACGCACAAACTTGCCGAGCACGCGCGCGCTCTGGGTCACGGTGGCGTGGGTTTCTATGCGCGCTCCGACTTTGTGCACGTCGATACGGGCCGGGTGAGATTCTGGTGATCAATGGGGGGCGCAGCGCGACGCCAATTTTGATGGCTAAGCTGCGGTGCATGAGTCCGCGACGCTGAGAGTTCGCCGTCAAGCGCGGTTCTGTACAGCGCTGCCCACCAGGGCTTAAATACACAACGACACGGCGTTTCTGCTACTGGTGTCAGCGCTTACCGCTATTCTGAGGTGGCGTTCGAGAGACAGCGCCATGAGTTCAGACCAAAAACAGGGGAACGTTCATGAGCGAGCACTATCACGCCGTGGTCTGGATAGACCATCACGAAGCAAGAATCTATGAGTTCAACGCCTCGGAGGTGGCCCGTACGACCGTACACAGTAGTCATCCGCACCAGCACATTCATCACAAGGCCAACGCCGGTGACAGCGGTCACGCTCCCGTAGATGAGGGGTTTCTGGAGGGTGTGACGCGGGCCGTCATGGCCGCCGGCGCCATACTTATCACCGGACCTGCGAATGCCAAGACGGAGCTGGCGGGCTACATTCGGCGCGAGCATCCGGATGTCGGTAAACGGATATCCGGGGTCGAGACGCTGGACCATCCCAGCGATGGGGAGTTGGTGGCCCTGGCCCGAAGATTCTTCAGGGCGGATGACCGCATGCATCCGCAGTTACATCGATGAGCCTGCCAACAGGCTCCCAGCATTGAGTTCCTCTTCGGGATCTCAGCTAGGTCGACTTTCAGAAACGACCAGCCACATCCAGGGGCAACACCAAGCGCGCAGTAGGCAGATCTAGCTACTTCCAGCGCCTGAGCCGCGCTTTAGATCCATTGGCTGCAGAAGCAAGTAGGGACTTTCCCTCATAGGCCCCTGGCCCTTGTGCGGATTTCCGGGCCGAGCGCGGCCGCACATGATGCGGGCACTGCTTTTGCCGACTACCAGGACAGCCGATGGACAGTTCAACTCGGACCGACCGGCCGTGAAGGGAATTCTAACTCTTGCGTTCAAACTCCTGGTCAACGATCGGGCGAAATACGCTGCGCTGCTGGTCGGCATAACTTTCGCGGTGTTCCTGATGATTGAGATGACCTCGTTGTTCTCTGGAATTCTCAGCCGCTCATCGGCGACCGTGATCAACATCGGTGCCTCAATCTGGGTGATGGACCCGGCGGTCCAGACGGTGGCCAACTCCATACCGCTGCCGGATTACGTTCTCGACGAGGTGCGCAGTATCCCGGGGGTGAAGTACGCCGTGCCATTGTATTCCGGCTCCGCGCTCCTGAAGCTGCGCGACGGCACGTTTCAGGCAGCGAATGTCGTCGGTCTCGATGACACGAGCCTGTTCGGCAGGCCGACCCTGCTGTCCGGCAATATCGAGAACATCTTCGCGGAGAATGCCTTCATTGCCGTCAAGGACTCCGAATTCCACAAGCTCGAGAATCCGATTATTGGTACCGAGTTCGAGCTCAATGACCATCGCGGCGTGATTGTCGGCATCGCGCATGTAGCCTCGAGCGGGCTGTTTGGCGTGCCGACTCTGTACACGACCTACAATCGGGCGTTGCAGTACATACCCAACACACGTTTCACGATCACCTACCTCCTGGTCGAGCCGAAAACCGCGGCCGACGTCGCGTCCATCAAACAGCAGGTCGCGGCCGCCGGGTATCTCGCGCTCACCAAGGAGGAGTTTGTCGCCAAGATCGCCAATTTCTACAAGTATCAGACGGGCATCGGAACAAACATGCTGATCATGACGGTGATCAGTTTCATCATCGGGCTGTCCATCTCCGGCCAGACCTTCTATACCTTCGTGATCGAAAACATCGACAAGTTCGGAGCGCTCAAGGCAATCGGAGCGAAAGGGCGCGAGCTCGTCGGCATGATCCTGTTTCAGGCGTCATTCGTGGCGCTGGCGGGGTACGGGATGGGTGTTGGGCTGTGCGCCGGCATGATCTGGCTGGCGCGGCTCTATCTTCCCGACTATGCAGCCATCATCACCTATACAAACCTCGCCCTGGCCTTCGGCATGGTCGTCATCATCGCCGCGGTGTCGAGTTACGTCGGGGTCCGCAAGGTCCTGACGATCGAGCCGTTCGACATCTTCCGGGGCTAGTCATGGCGAAGACCGCGATAAAGGCTGTGGGCCTCAGCAAATGGTTTGGGGAAGGCGCGGCCAGGACGCAGGCGGTGAAGGACGTGAGCTTTGAGGCCTTGTTCGGCGAGATTCTCTATGTGGTTGGCCCGTCCGGCAGCGGTAAGACGACCATGCTCAGCATGATCTCGGGGATCCTGCGACCCACATCGGGCACCGTCACCATCGAGGACACGCAGATATGGACGCTGTCGAATGACGCGTTAGCGGAGTTCCGACTGCATAAGATCGGCTTTGTGTTCCAGGACTACCATCTATTCCCGCGCCTGACCACCGCGGAGAACGTTGCCATCCCGCTCATTCTGCAGAACCGCGACTGGGATGAGGCGATCAAGGAGGCGAGCGCGGATCTGGACATTGTGGGTCTTAAGGATCGGGCGCATCTGCCGCCCGTGAAGTTGAGCGGCGGTGAGCAGCAACGCGTGGCCATCGCCAGGGCGATCATCAGCCGTCCGGACATTCTGATTCTCGATGAGCCAACGGCGTCGCTCGACGGCGATACCGGCCGCAATATCGTGAGCTTCGTTCGCCAGCACATTCTTTCCGACCAGCGCTGCATCGTGATCGTGACCCACGACAGCCGCATCTTCGAGTTTGCCGATCGCATCGTGAAGATGGAGGACGGCAGGCTGATGGACGTCGCGTCGGAGAACCTCGATGCACAATAGAGCCATCTTCATCACCGCGGCCGTGGGCCTCACCATCGCGCTCGTCAGCGCCTTCATTTTCAGCGAGCAGCCGGCCGCTCAGCCGCCAGTCTTCAATCCGGCGTCCAATCCTTATAAGAAGGGTATCTACGCTAATGGCATCGTCGAGAGCGTCCAGGCACAGGGCGAAAACATCAACATTTATCCGGAAGTCTCAGGCCCGATCACCCAGGTACTGGTCGCGGAAGGCGCCCATGTGCACAAGGGAGACCTGCTACTGATGATTGACGACTCGGTGCAGCGCGCGACGGCTGAGCAACAGCAATCCCAGGCGCAAGCCGCCGAAGCGCTGCTCAAGGAGCTGAAGGCAGAGCCCAGGCCGGAGAATCTGCAGGTGGCGATGGCACAGGTCGAGAATGCTCAGGCGAACCATAAGAATGCCGCCGATCAGCTGGCAAAGCAGGAACGCTCTTATGCGGTTGATCCGAAATCCGTCAGCCGGGACGCGCTGGACAACGCGCGCAATGCCGAGAAGATCGCGGCCACGAACCTCACCGTGGTACAGAAGCAATACGCTCTCACCAAGGCAGGCGCCTGGATCTACGACGTCCAAAATCAGGAACGTCAATACCTTGCCTTGACCAAGGCGTACGCCGCATCCGCAGCACTGCTCGCAAAATATGCGATTCGCGCGCCCTCAGATGGGGTAGTGCTCGCTGTTCAGGCCGCAGTAGGGAGTTACGTCTCGTCGCAAGGCGCGTATGACTCCTATACGCAGGGCCTAGGTCCGCTGGTCGTGATGGGCACACCGGACGGGTACCTGCAGGTGCGCGCCTACATCGATGAGATACTGGTGCACCGGCTGGCCGAGCCGGCAGCGATGAACGCGGTAATGTTCATTCGCGGCACCGAGACGCATGTGCCCCTCACCTTTGAGCGCATCCAGCCGTATGTGACGCCGAAGATCGAGCTTTCGGATGCACGCCAGGAGCGGGTCGATTTGCGCGTGCTGCCAGTGATCTTCCGCTTCGAGCGGCCAAAGGGTCTCAACCTCTATCCGGGTCAGCTGGTCGATGTCTATGTCGCTTCAAAATAGACAGCGGCGGCGCCACGACGCATCTCACGCGTACGCCGGCGGTAGCAGCAGCCTACTCGTCGCGCTCCTGTGCCTGCTGTCCGGCTGCGCCGTCGGCCCGAACTTCGTGCGCCCCAAGGCGCCACCCCTGAACCATTATTCGAACGGCACGGACCCGACGCAGACCGCAGCGGTCGATGGTACGGCGCAACACTTCAGTCCCGGAGCGCAGCTTGCCGCTGACTGGTGGCATCTGTTCAGGTCCCCGGAACTGGATGCGGTGATGTCCGAGGCGATCACGAGCAATCCGGGACTCGCAGCGGCCCAGGCGAGCCTGCGCCAGAGCGAGGACAGCTTGCGCAGTGGGTACGGAGTTTTTTTCCCGCAGATCGATGCTGAAGCTGGGGCCGCGCGGCAGCGTTATAGCCCTGCCAAGATCGGGCAGAATCTGCCGGGAAGTGTCTTCAACCTGTTCACCCTCTCGGCCTCGGTCAGCTACGCGCTCGATGTTTTTGGCGGTCAGCGGCGCCTCGTTGAGGGTCTGCGCGCGGAACGCGATGTGGCGCGCGCCACCGAGCAGGCAACCTATCTCACGCTATCGGCCAACATCGTCAATACGGTCATCGCCAGAGCCGCCTACCAGGCCGAGGTTGATGCCACCCAGGAGCTGGTTACACTGCAGCGCGAACAAGTAAGGCTGGCAGAGATTCAGGTAGAGGCCGGAACGGCGCCGTACTCCAACGTCTTGAGCCTGCGCAGCCAACTCGCGTCCTATCAGGCGGCGATCCCGCAACTCGAGCAGAAGGTCGTGCAAAGCGATGATTTGCTGGCGACCCTGACGGGTCATGCTCCCGCCGAATGGAGCGCGCCGCGGGTGGACCTGGCTGATCTCGCCCTGCCGGGCGAGCTGCCGGTCAGCCTGCCGTCCGATCTGGTGCGCCAGCGTCCGGACATCCTGGCCGCCGAGGCGACGGCTCATGCTGCCAGCGCCAGCATCGGTGTGGCGACCGCGGCCATGCTCCCGAGCATCACGCTAAGCGGCAGCCTCGGGACCAACAGTACTACGACCAGCGGCCTGTTCGGCTCCAGCGCCAATTACTGGAGTGGCGCCGCTGGCGTGACGGCGCCGCTCTTCCAGGGCGGAACGCTATGGTTCAAGCGCAAGGCCGCGATCGAGGGCTACAACCAGGCGATGGCTCTGTATCGCCAGACGGTGGTGAACGCGTTCGGACAGGTCGCCGATACGCTGCGGGCACTCGATCACGACGCGACCGCTCTGCAAGCCGAGCACGAGGCACTCGCGGCCGCCGCCGAGGCCCTGCATCTCGTGCAGGTCAACTACGAAGCGGGCATCGCGACCTACCTTGACGTCTTGGTTGCCGATGCGCAATTTCACCAGGCGAAACTGGCCGATCTGCAGGCGATTGCAGTGCGTTACCAGGACACGGTTGCACTATTTGCGGCTCTGGGTGGCGGCTGGGGCTCCGTTACGACGCCACTCGCGGATGCCGGGGCAACCCGTGAGCGGGCGGACTCCCTCAGCGCACTCGAGCAGACGGCGCGATGAATCGTGGGTTCGTGTCACCAGCGTGCGGATCAGACGGTTTCAAGCCGGCGGCGGCAAGTGCAGCAGTGTTGCGAGCTTGCGATCGTGGCCGTAGATGTCCTCGAAAAACAAGACCGTGCCGGCTTCGGTGGCCAGCACCGTTCCATAGAGAATCATCACGCGAATCGGTTTGGGCAGGTTAACTCGCAAGGTGGTTGGGCCGTTCATCGCCGCGGCAATCGTCTGTGGCGTCCAGTTGCCCGGCGCGTTGCGCAGCACGTGGGCGGCCAGTGCCTCGGGATCGCTGACGCGAATACAGCCATGACTGAAGGCGCGGCGTGACTCGCTGAACAACTGGTGCGCTGGAGTCGAGTGCAGATACACGTTGTACGTGTTGGGCAGCATGAATTTGATGAGACCCAGCGCGTTGTCCGGTCCCGGCTGCTGGCGCAGCCGCAAAGTTCCGGATGCAAGAGCGCTGAGGTTCTGGGGCGTCGGCGGCAACGCAGGGGTTGCGTCACCTGATCCGCCGACAATTTCCAGGTGCTGCTTCAGCAGATACCCGGGATTGGCGCGTATTCCCGGCAGCATCTCACGCTGGGTGATGCTGTAGGGCACATCCCAGTATGGACGGAAGACGACGTACCTCATGTCGGCCGCGAATACCGGCGTGTGCAGCAGTACCGGATAGCTGCGGCCGACTATCACGTCCATTTGCAGGATCTGTGCTTTGCGGTCTTGTGTCGACTGGAAAGCGAACAGCCTGAATTGCGGAATGTTGACAATGATGGGCGGGGTGGTGAATGCAGGCAGCCAGCGCCAGCGTTCGAGCGTGAGCTCGATCTGGCGCACGCGCTGCGTGAGCGGTACGGTGAGCGCCGCGAACGTCGCTTTGCCCAGCGCTCCATCGGGCGTGAGGCCGTGGCGTTCCTGAAAACGCCGCAGCGCCGCGACCAGGGCCGGATTCAGCGTGCGTTCGTTACTCGTGCTCGCCGCCTCGTCCGGCAAATCGCCGAGCGCGTGCAGCAGCTTGCGCAGCTGCGGGGCGCCCGCATAGGGCTCTCCCGGCTTGATGGAGCGTCGCTCGGGCGCGGGCAATCTGGAAAGAGACGGGTCGCGCGCCAGCACCCGGTAGCGCGTCAAGGTCTCTTTGAGCAGCCGGTAGTGATAGAACTGCGGTTCGACCGAGGAAATGATCCGGTCGAGGTCACGCGTGGTCGCAAGCTGCTCGAGGACCAGCCCCGGATCAAGTTCCGAGTGTGCTCGGTCCAGGTTGAAGCCGGCGGCACGCGGGTCTACGCGCCCGTAATGCAGGTCCGTGATGAGTCGCAAGCTGCCTGCCGATAGCTTCACGTCAAAGAGCGCGCTACGTTGGATCTGCCCGGCATCGTCGGGCGCGGACCGGCCGGGCGCAGCCACCTCGAAGGCCTCCGCGTAGTCGCCCGGTTGCAAACCAAAGGTGTCAGCGGCGCGTACTGTCTGCAGCAGTGCGGTTGCCTGGGGCGACGACGGTCTCATGCCCCCCCACAGCGGTTTGAAATCGCGCGCCGCGTATACGGTGCGCAACATCTCGTACTCGCGCCCTGTCTGCGGCCGTTGCTTTGACTGGTTCTCGGGGCGCGCGAGCAGACTGCGAATCGCCGTAGCGACGGCCTGATCATCCGCGGCGCGAGCAACGCCTCCCGTGAGCGCGCCGAGCACCACGAGGGGCGCGAGCAGTGTGATGCGCCCCAGTGTGAACGGCTGCCGCGCCCGCTCTGATCTGAACGCAGGCGGACTATCGCGTAGAGCCATTCGCTTGCGCTCCCCGCGCATCGTTGCAATATGAGGTGATGAGGTATTGTCGCCACCTGGACGTCATCTTGGCAAATGGTAAGCGCGCTGCAACGCGCAGAAGTTTTTCAACACAGAAGCACTAGTCCTGAAGTGACGCGAACGATTCCGCTATTCGCAGCGTCTGGCACGCAATCGGTGTAACTACGTATAGATCGCGTCACCCGATCAGCAGAAGTACGGACGCGCTAACGCCATCGCCCGCCTACGATCAACGCAGGGCCGTTACCGGCCCCCGGGGGAGGGATACGCCATGAATGCCGGAACGATTTGCCAACGGCTGGTCGTCACCATCGGTGCTCGCGGTGAGCTCGTGGGTGTTCTGTCCTTTGACGACCTGCTCAAGGTTGTCGCAGGTGAAACACAGGATATGGTGGCCGCCGTGCGCAGCGAGCGGCAGATCGAAGGCGCGGCGCGCCCGTAGACGCCAGATCGGCAGCCTCGCGATGCGCTCAAGTGTGTTCGCCTACGGGTTCAGACCGCACTTCCTGTTGGCGGGGTTGGCGGCAGTGTGCCTGGTGCCCCCGTGGGCGCTGAGCTTCGCCGTCGGCACGCCGCCAGTTCGGCGTGGCCTCCCATCCTCTGGCGCGGCCATGAGATGGTGTTTGGGTTCGTCACGAGCGCCATCGCGGGATTTTTACTCACCGCCGTTCCGAGTTGGACCGGGCAGAAGGGATTCTCCGGTTTGCCGCTCGTGGTGCTGGTGAGCTTGTGGCTCGCTGCCCGGGTGTTGATCGCAAGCTCCGCACTATGGCCGGTCGTGTTTATCGCGGCAGTGGATCTGGCGTTTCTCCCGGCGCTCGCGATATTGCTCGCGCGCCCGCTGCTGCGTGGCCGTAATCGCAATTCCCTGCTCCTGTTGGTGCTTGGGTTGCTGTGGCTCACGAATCTGGGGTTTTACCTGGGATTGATTCGACGCGATTCGCCGTTCGCGCTGCATGCACTACACGTCGGAATCGACATCGTGCTCGTCTTAATTACGGTGATTGGCGGACGGATCGTGCCGGCCTTTACCACTTCGGCGCTGCGACCGAGGGGTCTGCAGGATGCGGTGCGCTCAAGCAGTGTGCTGACGGGGCTGGCGATCGCCGTGATGGCACTGGTCGCGCTGGGCGATACTTTCGCACCGGACGGTCAAATGGCGGGCGTGCTTGCCGCCGTGGCGGCCAGTATTCAGGCGCTGCGCCTGCTGCAATGGGGAACCTTGCGCACGCTCCGCCAACCCATTGTCTGGGTCCTGCATCTGAGCTACGCATGGCTGCCGGTCGGACTGGCGCTCAAGGCGGTGGCGCTGCTATCGGGCGCCGCGTTCGCCGCGTTCTGGCTCCATGCGCTCACCATCGGCGCGCTGACTACGATGATCCTGGCGGTGATGACTCGCGCCTCGCTCGGTCACACCGGACGGCCGCTGATCGTCGATCGCCCCATCACGCTCGCTTATCTGTTACTGACCGCGGCGGCCGCGGTGCGCGTCTTCGGCCTCGCCGCGCTACACCTGAATTATTCCGTGGTGATCTTGTGGACGGCGCTATTGTGGACCACGGCGTTTGCTCTTTACGTCGTCGTGTATGCACCGATCCTGTGGAACCCGCGGGTCGACGGAGAATCCGGATAGCCGCGCCTGCCAGATCAGACAAGCAAGGTACGTCAGATGAACAGAACTTCAATGTTAACCACACTTTTCGCGCTGGCGTCGGGTGTGCTTGTTTCCGGCCTGGTTCATGCCGCGGCCGCCAAACCCCTGGATGGAGACCTCGGTCCACCCGTCGGTCCACCCATCCACGCAGTCCTGAGTTCGCCTCCCAACGTGCCACCCCCGACGCATCGCACTCACCCTGCCAAGGTGATCGTCGAGCTCGAGATCCGCGAGGTGGAAAAGGAGATCTCGGAAGGCGTGCGCTACACGTTCTGGACCTTCGGCGGCACGGTCCCCGGCAGCTTTATCCGGATCAGGCAGGGCGACACCGTCGAGTTTCATCTCAGGAACCATCCTGACAACAAAATGCCTCACAACATCGACCTGCACGGCGTGATTGGCCCCGGCGGCGGGGCGGCTTCGAGCTTCACCGCCCCAGGCCATGAATCCCAGTTCACCTTCAAAGCACTGAACCAGGGTATCTACGTCTATCACTGCGCAACTTCGCCGGTGGGGATGCACGTCGGCAACGGCATGTATGGACTCATGCTCGTCGAGCCCCCCGAGGGGCTTACGCCGGTGGACCATGAGTACTACGTGATGCAAGGCGACTTCTACACCGTCGGCAAGTATCTCGAAAAAGGATTGCAGAGCAATCGACATGCAGAAGGCCATCGACGAGAAGCCGACCTATGTCGTGTTCAACGGCAGTGAGGGCTCATTGGTCGGTGACAATGCCCTGACGGCCAAAGTGGGCGAAAAGATCCGGCTGTTCGTCGGCAACGGTGGACCGAATATGGTCGTCTTCGTTCCACGTGATCGGGGAGATTTCGACAAGGTATGGTTCGAGGGTGGCACGCGCTTCCAGGAGAACGTCCAGACCACCCTGATCCCTGCCGGGGGAGCCGTGATCGCCGAGTTTCATACCGTCGTACCCGGCAGCTTCGTCCTGGTGGACCACTCGATCTTCCGCGCTTTCAACAAGGGCGCGCTTGCGATCCTCAAGGTCTCAGGTCCCGAGAACAAACTGGTGTATTCGGGTAAGGAAGTGGACTCGGTGTATCTCGGCCACAAATCCGAGAGCCTCAAGGCCGTCAGTCAGGCCGAGGCATCGAAAGAAAAGGGCACCTTAACTCTCGAGCAGCAGATCAAGGCGGGCGAGGCGCTCTTTGCGGGGACCTGCTCGGTGTGCCATCAGTCGAGTGGTCTGGGGATCGAAGGCGTTTTTCCGCCGTTGGCGGGCTCAGATCTTCTGGCTGCCACGCCCAAACGGGCGATCGGCATCGCGTTGAACGGACTGACGGGTGCGGTGACCGTAAACGGCAAGGCCTACAACTCGGTCATGCCGCCGATGAGTCAGCTCAATGATGATGAGATCGCCAACATACTCACCTACATCACCCATTCATGGGGCAACAAGGGCACGGTGACGTTCAGCGTCTGCGAAATCCACGGAGTGCGCCAAGGCACGACCCGGCCGCCCGGAGCGGCGAACTGAAACTTCCTTTCGCCGCACTGCTCTGTTGTCACTGACTCGGGGGCGTCTTCGCCCAGGCCGGAGCGCTTGCCTGTCTGCGGGCGGGGATTGGGTGTCGGTGCTCCCCTCGGGTAGCGGCGGCGCGGCGGTGCTTGTCGAGCGCTTTGTGCTGGACGCTCGTCCGGTCACGAACGCTGAGTATCTTGCCTTCGCACTCAATCACCCGCAGTGGCGCCGGGGGCGGATACCAAAGTTGTTTGCCGACCGCGACTACCTTTCTCACTGGGCCCGCGGATGCTCGGGGGACTCTCACAGCCCGATCAGCCCGTCACGCGGGTGAGCTGGTTCGCGGCCCGCGCCTATTGCGAGGCCGCCGGCGGGCGACTGCCTACCTGGTACGAATGGGAATTGGCCGCGGCCGCTGATGAGCGCCAGCCGGATGCCCGCCACGACGCATACATCGATGACATGACCCGGCAAGCCAGTATTGAGCTGCTGACGCGCGCGCGATTGTGCAGATTGGCATGTGCGCACGAAGAACAACCCTACATCACTCCGATCCGTTGCGCTTATGAGAGCAACTGGCTCTACGGTTTCTCAAGGCTTGGGCAAAAGGTCACTTGGATGCGCGCCAATCCGTTGGTTTGCGTAGAGGCCGAAGAATTGGTTAGTCGTCAAGAGTGGGCCACAGTGATCGTTTTCGGAAGATATGAAGAGTTAGCCAATACGCCGCAATACGCGGCGGATAGGAGACACGCATACGAACTGCTGAAAAAGCGGCCTGTGTGGTGGGAGCCGGGCTACATGAAGACCAGGCTGTCCGAAAAAACGGATCCCATGGAGGTCGTCTATTTTCGAATTCACGTTGATCAGATCAGCGGTCACCGCGGCGTTCCGGATCCGGCATCGGGCCGGGAATCATCTGCGCCTGTGGGCTGGCTGCGCAGAATTCTCGGACGTCCCGAGCACAAGCAAGGGTGATCGTCAGCCTCGGACCGGCATCAGCCTGCTTTGCGTCGCTTCAGTGCGCGGGTCACGGTAGTTCACCGGGGGCTGCCCGCGCTGCCGGTAGGTTCGAGATGGCGGTGAGAATGCCCTGCGAGGATTCGCGTTGGGCTCGGCGGGCAGCCCGGTACGGCTACGTCGACGGGGATGACGTTCGAGACGCGCCCGCGACTCGCGTAGCTTTCGCCGAAAATGCCGCCGGTGCAGCCGCAGTCGCCGAGGGCGACCACGAGCTTGGGGTCGGGTGTGGCCTCATACGTTCGGCGCAAGCGCCACCTCCATGTGTTTCGATACCGGTCCGGTGACCAGCAGCAGATCGGCGTGCCGGGGACTCGCGACGAATCGAATGCCGAGCCCTTCGAGGTTGTAGAGGGGATTGTTGAGCGCGTGGATCTCGAGCTCGCAGCCGTTGCAGGAGCCGGCGTCGATGTGACGGATGCACAGCGCGCGGCCGAGCACGGCACGAATGCGCGTCCTGCAGGCCGTCGCGAATGCGCAGGTCTTCATCCGGCCTGCGGCGGGGGCTCGGAGACGATGCCGATCGAGGCGATCTGGCGCAGTGTCTTTAGCATGTGAGCGTGCTACAGGTCATGGCCGCTGTAGGAGAGGTTGAAGGACTTATTGATGAGCGGGAAATCCGGGACGATGTTGCCGATGATGGCGTGCTCGAGCACCGGCCAGTTCTGCCACGAGGGATCGTGCGGGTGACAGCGGCGGATCGTTCCGGCGGGGCCGGCTTCGAGCGCGACCCAGCACCGGCCCGCGCCAGCCCTCGATCAGGCCGGCGCCGATCGCCCCGTCGGCGGGTACGCGCACCGGCGTGCGATGCGGTCCGTCCGGTAGCGCAGCGAGAATGCGCTGGATGAGACGACACGATTCCTGCAGCTCATCGAAGCGAACCGCGACGCGCGCGGCCACGTCGCCGTCGCTGCGAACGATCTTCTGTCACCGCAAGCTGCGTATACGGCTCGCATGGCAGGTCGCTGCGCAGATCGAACGCCTGGGCGCTCGCGCGGCCCGCGAGCCCGTGAGCCCGAGGCGCGCGGCCAGTTCAGGAGCGACCGTGCCGGCGCCGTTGAATCGATCGCGCACGCCCTCGTGCTCGTCATAGATCGCCCGCAGCGTCAGCACCTCGTCGCGCGATCTCCCGCAGGCACCCGCGAAGCGAAGGAGCGCCGTTTCGCGCCAGATCGCGCCGCGTGCCGCCGGGCACGATGGCGTCCATCAGATAGCGCTCGCCCGAGAGCCTCGTCGACTGGCGCGCAGGAGCTGCTCCTTCAAACGCGAGAACTGCGCCAGGCCAAAGGCGAATCCCGCATCGTTGCCGAGTGCGCCCGAGGTCACCCAGGTGATTGGCCACGCGCTCGAGCTCCAGGTACAGCGCGCGCAGCCAGGCGGCGCGCGGCGGGATCTCGTCGCCCGCCATGCCCTCGAGCGCCTGGCAGTACGCCCAGGAAAACGCGACGGCCGAATCGCCCGATACGCGCGCGGCGAGTCGGTGTGCCTCGAGGATCGGCAGCTGCGTGAAGCGCTGCTCGATGCCCTTGTGCACGTAGCCCAGGCGCTCCTCGAGCCTCAACACCTTCTCGCCGACCACCGAGAAGCGAAAGTGCCCCGGCTCGATGATGCCGGCGTGCACGGGACCGACCGCAATCTCGTGCACGCCATCGCCCTCGACGCGCACGAACTCGTAGTCGTCGAGGTTTGCTTGCGGCTCGGTGCGTCGACAGCGGCGAGTCAATCAGCGGCCGATAGCCTGCCGGCCAGGCCGCGTGGCGCAGCCACGGGCGGGTATCCGAATCGGTGGATCGCAATCCGGAGAGATCTGCGATCGCCCGCTGCATGCGGGCGGCGGCCGGAAAGAGATCGCTCGATTCCCGGGTAGGGCGATCTCGGGATCGGCGATCGGCAGCTGACAACAACGAGTCCCCGCTGCTCGGCGAGAAACGCCGCGCGAATCGTCGGGCGTCCGCGCTCATCCGCGCTCGCCCAGAGCGCCACGAGCCTGCCGGCCGCGGCGGCGAAGTCCTGCGCGACCTGCCGCCACTGATCAGGCGAGACCGTCAGGGCGCGCAGTCCCGGAGCGCCGGGTTGCGGCTCGCTGTTGCGCGAACCAGGTCTGCAGCGCCATCTCACTCGCCTCCGATCAGACGCGCCGCCGCGCGATACCAGTCCGCGAGGTAGGGCGGCACGTAGAGGCCGAGCACCAGGACGATGGCGAGGTGAGCAAACACCGGCAGGAGCGCCGGCGGGTGCGGCAGGCGCTTCGCGGTCGTTTCACCAAACACCATGGGCTGCACGCGCCCGAAGATCGCGGCGAAGGCGACGCCGAGCGCGGCGAGCAGAATCGGCGTCGCCCAGGGCTGCTCTCGCATCGCGGTGGTGAGGATCAGGAACTCGCTCGCAAAGACCCCGAACGGGGGCATGCCGAGGATCGCGAGCGAACCCATCATGAGGCCCCAGCCGATGGTGGGGCTGAGCGTGATGAGGCCACGAATGTTCTCCATGAGCTGCGAGCCGGCCTTCTGCGCGGC
This sequence comes from uncultured Gammaproteobacteria bacterium, assembly GCA_963793895.1. GTDB lineage: Bacteria > Pseudomonadota > Gammaproteobacteria > Steroidobacterales > Steroidobacteraceae > 13-2-20CM-66-19. The sequence continues at coordinate 401,749 of CAWCBV010000002.1, read as the reverse complement.
ATGGCCGACGGCAAAGAAAATCGCCGACTTCGTGAGCGAATGCACGGTCATGTGCAGCAGCGCGGCGAAGTTCGCCACCGGTCCGCCCATTCCGAAGGCGAAGGTGATGATCCCCATGTGCTCGATCGAGGAGTAGGCGAACAGGCGCTTGATGTCGCGCTGGCGCCAGAGGAAGAACGCCGCGAGCACGACCGAGAGCAGCCCGAAGCCCATGAGCATCTGCGAGGGGAGCTGCGAGTGCAGCGATCCTTCGACCAGCACCTTGCAGCGCACGACCGCGTAGATGGCGACATTGAGCAGCAGTCCCGAGAGCACCGCGGAGATCGGCGTCGGACCTTCCGCGTGCGCGTCCGGCAGCCAGTTGTGCAGCGGGGCGAGGCCCACCTTGGTGCCGTAGCCGACGAGAGGAACACGAACGCGAGACCGAGCACTGCGGGCTCGAGCTGCCCCTTCACCGCGTTCAGGTGCGTCCACAGGAGCGCGCGTCACCGCCTTCGGCACCGAGCACCTTCTCGGCGGCGAAGTACAGGAGGATCGTGCCGAACAGTGCCTGGGCGATGCCGACGCCGCAGAGGATGAAATACTTCCAGCCCGCCTCCAGGCTCGCGGGCGTGCGGTACAGCGTCACCAGCAGCACCGTGGAGAGGGTTGCCGCCTCCATCGCGACCCACAGGAGCCCCATGTTGTTGGTCGTGAGCGCGATCAGCATGGTCGTCATGAAGAGCTGATACATGCTGTGGTAGAGGCGCAGCCGCGGCGCGGCTGACGCGCCCGTGCTCCATCTCCACGCGCATGTAGGGGCGCGAGAAGATCGAGGTGGTGAGGCCGACGAAGGCGGTGAGCGTGACCAGAAAGACGTTGAAGGGATCGATGAAGAACTGCTCGCGCGCCACCAGGAGGTGGCCTTCGCTGACGACCCGTGCGGTGAGCGCGCAGGCGGCGAGGAAGGTGACGAGGCTGACCGCGACGTTCAGCTCGGCGGCCCAGCGCCGCGCGCCGAAGAAGCCCGAGCAGCAGGGCGCCGACAGAGTGGGGTGCCGAGCAGCAGGAGGAACGCCATCTTATCAGTTCTCCTGCACGGAGCGGGCCGGCGCGGGTGATGGACTGTGCACGAAGCGCAGGGCTCTCCTTGAGCGATTCGAGATGATGCAGATCGAGACTGTCGAACTGCTCGCGGATCTGGAAGAAGAAGACGCCGAGCACCAGCACGGCGACCAGCACATCGAGCGCGACGCCGAACTCGACGATCATCGGCATGCCGTAGGTGGCGCTCATGGCGCCGAAGAACAGCCCGTTCTCCATCGACAGAAAGCCCACCACCTGCGACATCGCCTTGCGCCGCGTGATCATCGTGACGAAGGAAAGCAGGATCACGGCGACGGCGATGCCGATGGCGCTGCGCGTGGCGGTGCTGGCGAGCGCGGCGATCGGCTGCGCCAGACCGAAGGCGAACACGACGACCAGCAGGCCCGACGAGCATCGTGCCGGAGATGTTGAGCAGCGGCTCGGTGTCCCAGTAGACCTGCAGGCGGCGGATGAGTCGGTGCAGCAGCCACGGCAGCAGCACGACCTTGAGCGCCAGCGTCAGGGCGGCGGACAGATACAGGTGATGCTCGCCGGTGCGCCACGCGAGCAGGAGCGTCGCCACGAACAGCAGTGCGCCCTGTATCGCGAGCAGGTTGACGAGCGTCACGATGCGCCGCTGCGCGAGCATCGCGAAGGACAGCAGCAGCAGCAGCGCCGCACACAGGTTCAGCAGTTGCAGGTCGAAGGGGGTTCCGGCCACGGCTCTAAGCTCCGAGCAGCAGGTGCACGAGGAGACCCAGCACCGCGAAGAGAAAGGCGATCGCGAGAAACTCCGGGGCGCGAAACACGCGCAGCTTGGCCGAAATCGTCTCGATGAAGGCGAGCGCCCGCGCCGGTCACGGCGAGCTTCGCGGCGAGCAGCGGAATCGAGGCCAGGAGCGACAGCGGACCGCCCGCGCCGGTCGAGACGCCCCAGGGGATGAAGAGCGCAAAGCCGATGCAGGCGTAGTTGAAGAGCTTGAGCGCGGCCGCCCACTCCATCAGCGCGAGGTGGCGCGCCGAGTACTCGAGCACCATCGCCTCGTGAATCATCGTGAGTTCGAGGTGCGTCGCCGGATTGTCGATGGGGATGCGCGCATTCTCGGCGAGCAGCACCAGCGTGAAAGCGACGGCCGTGAACGCCAGACTCGGATAAAGGCCGAGCGTCTGCGTGGCGAGATTCTCCGCGATGGCCGGGCAGCGCCGTGGTCGCGGAGATGATCGAGGCGACGAAGATGACCATCAGCAGGGCGGGCTCGGCGAGGAAACCCGACCATCATTTCGCGGCGCGCACCGAGCGTGCCGAAGGCGGTGCCGATGTCCATCGCGGCGAGCGACAGGAAGACCCGCGCGGTGGCGAGCAGACCCACGAGCGCGATGGCATCGGCCGCGATCGTGAACGGCAGGCGCGTGCCCATCGAGGGAATGATGCCGGCGGCGACCACCATCGCGCCGAACACGATGTAGGGCGCCACGCGAAACAGCGGCGAGGCGTTCTCGGCGATCACCGCATCCTTGTGAAAGAGTTTGCGAATGCCGCGGTAGGGCAGCCAGATGCTCGGCGCGCGTCGGTTCTGCAGCCACGCGCGACACTGGTTGACCCAACCGAGAAACAGCGGCGCGGCCGCGAGGGCTGCGATCAGCTCGAGCGCCTGGGTGAGAATCTCGATCGGCTTCATAGCATGAGCGCCAGCAGGACGACGAGCGTGACGAAGCTGTAGAGCAGGTAAGTGGAGATGCGCCCCTGCTGCAGCCAGGCGAAGGTGTCCGCAATGCGTTGCACGAGTGCCCCCAGCGGCAGGTACAGACCCTGCCAGATTCGATCACCGACCGTCGACGCGGTAGCGGGGTGCAGCGGTCGAACGGCGACGGCAGCTCGCGCTTCATGGCGAAGAAGGCCCCGAAGATGTGGCGGATCGGCTGGCCGAAGCCTTCGGCGGTGTCCTGCATGCGCGCGTTCAGGCGCCCAAAGCCGCAATCCCAGGCGGCGGCGCGCCGCACACGGTGGTGATAGAAGAGCCGCACCGCGAAGCACCGTGAGCACGACGACGCGCCGCCAGCGCGATGAGAAAGACGGGTGCGGAATAGGAGGCTTGCCGGCCCGGCAGCGGCACGAGTAGCCACCACGGAGCGTCCGTGCTCGGCAGCGAGGCGCCGCTGAATTGCTCGACCACGGTGCGCAGCGCACCGATGACGTACGTCGGCAGCAGACCCAACGCGAAGCAGCCGAGCGCGAGCCAGACGAGACCGATGCGCTCGAGCACGCCCGCATCGTGCGCGCGGGCGAAGGCGGGCTCGCGCGGCTGACCGAGGAAGATCACGCCGAAGAACTTGACCATGACGTAGGCGGCGAGTGCGGCAGAGAGCGCGACGAGCGCAGCCCCGAGCGGCAGCATCATGTTGACGAATGTCCGGGGCACCTCGTGCGCGAAGAGGAACGCCTGCAGGAGAAGCCACTCGGACACGAAGCCGTTGAGGGGTGGCAGCCCCGCCATGGCGAGCGCACCGACGAGCGTGAGCCAGGCGACCCACGGCATGCGATGGATCAGGCCGCCCGAGGCGCCCGAGGTTGCGCTCACCGGTTGAGTGCAGAACCGCCCCGGTACCGAGAAACAGCAGGCTCTTCATGAATGCGTGATTGAGGCTGTGATACAGCGCGGCGATCAGCGCGAGCGCGGCGAGCGAATGCATGCCCACGCCGTGGAACACGATGCGCAAGCCCGATGGCCGGTGAAGATGATGCCGAGGTTCTCGATCGATGACCACGCGAGCAGCCGCTTCATATCCGTCTGGGCCGCGGCGAACACCACGCCGTAGAGCGCACTGAAAAGTCCGACGGCGAGCGAGCACGAGACCCCACCACCACTCGGGTTTTCCCAGCAGATCGAAGGTACGCGCAGCACGCCGTAGACGGCCATCTTCAGCATGACGCCGCTCATGAGCGCCGAGACCGGCGAGGGGGCCGCCGGGTGCGCCTCGGGGAGCCACACGTGCAGCGGCACGAGTCCCGCCTTCGCCCCGAAGCCAAACAGGGCGAGCAGGAAAGCGACAGCGGCCCAGTGCGGCGTGAGATGGGCGCCGCGCATCGCATCGAAGGTGAACTGCCAGCTGCCGCCCTGCATCACTCCGAAGCTGAGCAGAATGGCGATCGCCCCGACGTGCGCGATCAGCAGGTAGAGAAAGCCCGCGCGGCGGATCTCGGGAAGGCCGTGCTGCGTGGTCACGAGGAAGTAGGACGACAGCGCCATGGTCTCCCACGCCACCATGAACGCGTAGGCGTCATCCGCCAGCAGCACGAAGCCCATGCTGGCCAGAAACAGGTGGTACTGCAGGCACATCAGTCCCGGTGCCGTTCCCGCGCCGCGGCGGAAGTAGCCTGCCGCGAAGACGGAAATGCCCGCCGAGGTGGCACCGAGCAGAAAGAGAAAGAAGCTCGCGAGCGCATCGCGCCGCATGTGCATGGGCAGATCCGGCAGACCGATCGGCAGGATCAGCCTGCTCGGCGGGCGCTCCGAGGCTCGTCGCGGCCACCACCGCAAGCGCCACGCCACACAGGGCCCCGAGCGGAAAGAGCGTCCGACCGACAAAACCCAGGCTCATCGGACGCAGCAGACCTGCGAGCCCGATCAGCCCCCAAAGCGCCAGGAGCGCGAGGCAGGCGCGCAGCGATGAGTCGATATACAGCATCACACCGAGTTCTACTCAGATACGCGTTTGATTATAATAGGAGTCAACGAACCCTGTCGCACCCGCTAAAGGATGGCCGTGGCTCTCGAAGACCGCACCGCACGACTGACGATCCTCATCGACCCTCGCAAGAAGGCTTTCTTCGAACGTCTGTGCGCCGAGGAGGACGCGACGCCCTCGCAGGTCGTGCGACGCCTCATCCGGCGCTACATCGAGGAGCGCACCGGGCGGCCGTGGACTCCCGCAGAAGAAGCGCCCAGAGCTGCGGCGCCGCGCGGCGCCGCGCGGCGTAGCGCGAGGTAGTAAGGCTTTGCCGGGACGCCGTGAGGCCTTGGGTACTCAATGAGGCTCTTGAGCTAAGACGACACGGGTGTAACAGCGTGGGTATCGGTGGCGTGAGGCGCTGTGGCGTGCGCTCAACGCGCGTGCCCGGCGTCGTCTTTCCCCATGTCCATGTCCTCATCGGGCGGCGCCGCGGCGACCATCTGTTTGTATTGTGCGGCGTCCAGCTCGGGAAGCTTCTGAAGAAAGGCAACCATGCTCCAGATCGTGGCGTCGTCATGGCTTGCACCCCACGCTGGCATGGCGCTCATTTTGATTCCATGCTTGATCGCCCAGAACGCCACATTGGGTGCGATTCGCACGCGCGCGAGATTTGGAGGTCGCGGGTACAGACCCGGCCTGATCTCCGAATTGGCGATGCCGGGCGCCAGGTGGCAACCGACACACATCGCGGCATATTGGCCGGCCCCTTTTGAGATAAGTGCCGCATCCTGCAGATTCGGTGGCTGCAATCCTGCGCTGTGCGCAGCGATCGACCGATCGCGCAGCGCCGTAATCAGGCTTTGAGTCGCCGGCCAATGCGGGGCGTCGGCGCCCATGTCATACCGGCCCGAATAGATGAACAGCGCGACGCCGATGAAAAGGGCGCCCAGGGCCAATGCAATCGTGCTGATCGCTTTCACCTTTAGACAGTGTAGCCCTGACGGCATTTGGTTGCCTGCACGCTTCTGTCGTCGGCATGATGGGCTGCATGGAACGTATTGGGAAAATTGATCGGCGGATCTCAGTCGCTCCCATGATGGACTGGACCGACCGCCATTGCCGCTATTTCCTGCGCGGCTTCTCCGCCGACCTGCTGCTGTACACCGAAATGATCACCGCCGCGGCTATCCTGCGCGGGGATCGTGCGCGCCTCCTTGCCTTTGACCCCGAAGAGCATCCGCTGGCGCTGCAGCTCGGCGGCAGCGAACCGCGCGAGCTGGCCGCCGCGGCGCGCGCCGGGGAGGAGGCGGGCTACGATGAGATCAACCTCAACTGCGGCTGCCCGAGCGAGCGCGTGGCGAGCGGCGCCTTCGGCGCGTGCCTCATGCAGGAGCCGGCGCGGGTCGCGGAGTGCGTGGCGGCGATGCGCGCCGTGGTGCGCGTCCCTGTCACCGTGAAAATGCGCATCGGCGTGGTCAGCGCGGCCGGCCGCGCGGTGCATGAAGCGGTGGCAGATTTCAGCCTGCATGACTTCGAGGCCCTGCATCATTTCGTACTGGGGCTGCAGGCGGCGGGCTGCGAGGTTGCCATCGTGCACGCGCGCAAGGCCGTGCTCGGGGGGCTCTCGCCGAAGGACAACCGCGAGGTCCCGCCGCTGCGCTACGACATCGTGCGGCAGCTCAAGGCTGCTTTGCCCACGCTGCCGGTGGTGGTCAATGGCGGCCTGCGCGAGCCGCGCACTGTGCGTGGAGGCGCTCGGCTGGTGCGACGGGGTCATGCTCGGCCGCGAGGCCTATCACCGGCCGTTCGTGCTGGCCGAATTGCAACAGGCCCTGCACCCGGGTGCCGCGCTGCCCAGCCGCGCGGCGCTCATCGATCGCATGGCGAGCTACGCCGCGCGGGAGCTTGCGGCGGGCGGCCGGCTGGCGGCGATCACACGCCACATGCTCGGCCTGTACAACGGTGAGCCCGGGGCGCGCGACTACCGGCGCGCGCTGAGCGTGGGCGCGCGGGACGCCGGCGCCGGGCCTGAACTGCTGCGCCAGGCCATTCCCGCCGTGCGACCTGGCGGCAGGTGGTTTGCTAGCGGCTTCCGACGCTTGCGTATAATCTGCCGTGACGCATGGGCAAAGACATCGAGCTTGCCATCCTGTTCGCGGACGTCGTGGGATCGACCCGGCTCTACGACGTCATGGGTGATCTGCGGGCACGCGATATGGTGTCGATCTGCATCGATGTCATGCGCAGCGCCACCGAAGGGCGCCAGGGCACGGTCATCAAGACCATGGGCGATGAGGTCATGGCGACCTTCCCGAATGCCGACGAGGCGCTCAACGCTGCCGCGCAGATGCAGCAGCAGATCTCCAATCACGCCGGACTCAAGGTCGAGGGACAGCCGGTCGCTATCCGCATCGGCTGTCATTATGGCCCGGTGATGCTCGAGAACCGCGACGTGTTCGGCGCGGCGGTGCACACCGCCAACCGCATGACCAGCCAGGCCAAGGCCGGGCAGATCATGACCACCGCCGCGATGGTGGAGCAAGCTTTCGCCGGAGTGGCGCGCGGCCTGCCGCCAGATCGACGTGGCCACGCTCAAGGGGCAGGGCAGCGAGGTCGTGCTCTACGAAGTGCTATGGCAGACCGAAGACATCACCAGCATGGTGCCGGCGATCGCGTCTGACTCGCGCGCCGCCCGCACCACGCGGCTGCGCCTGACGTGCGAGGGCCTGGAGCTGGTGCTGGACGAGCGCCACTCCAGCATCACCATCGGGCGCGCCGAGGACAACGACATCGTGATGAAGGGCAACCTGATCTCGCGCCTGCACGCGCGCATCGAGATCAGCCGCAACAAGTTCGTGCTCACCGATCAGAGCACCAACGGCACCTTCGTGCAGGCAGCCGACGGCGAGGAGTCGTTCGTGCGCCGCGACAGCATGCAGATCAAGGGGCAGGGGATGATCGGTCTTGGGCGTCTGCCCGAGCGCGACTCGCCGCAGACGATCCGTTTCGCACTCGAGGAAAGTTAAGCGAGTCCGGCCTCGGTCCGCGACAGCTCCTGCAGCAGCTCCGCGGCAGGCGGTCACCGAACTGCCCGAGATACGCACGCACTTCGGACGTTTCCTTGCGCCACAGCGGCCGCATCCACGGACAAAAGCGCCGACAGCGCCTCTGCGCTCACGTTCAGTCCCGCGGTATTGAGGTCCTTCGTGGCAGGCGGCCGATGGCTGACTCCACGGCCTCGGCCTTAGCCGGCGCAGCGGTCCAGAATCCACGCGAGCACGCGCAGGTTCTCGCCATAGCCCGGCCAGAGGAACTTGCCGTGCGCATCCTGGCGGAACCAGTTGACGTTGAAGATGCGCGGCGCGCGGGTGAGCTTCGCGCCGACGTTCAGCCAGTGCCGCCAGTAGTCGCCGAAGTTGTAGCCGCAGAACGGCTTCATCGCCATGGGATCGCGCCGCATGACGCCGACCTGGCCCACCATCGCCGCGGTCGTCTCGGAGGCAACCGAGGCGCCCACCAGTACGCCGTGCTGCCAGTCGCGCGCCTCATACACCAGCGGCGCAACTTCGCGGCGGCGCCCGCCGAATATCAGGGCTGTGATCGGCACGCCGCGCGGATCCTCCGCGTGCGGTGAGTAGCCTGGATTGCGCCTGGCGGATACCGTAAAGCGCGAGTTCGGGTGCGCGGCCGGACCGCGCGCCGCATCGTAGGGGCGCCCCTGCCAGTCGCGCACCGGTGTGCCGGTCTGCAGGCCTTCCCACCAGGGCTCGTTGTCCGCCGTCAGGGCAGCGTTGGTGAATAAGGTGTCGCGGTGGATCATTTCGTAGGCGTTGCGGTTGGTCTGCGGGTTGGTGCCCGGCAGCACGCCGAAGTAACCCGCCTCCGGATTGATCGCCCACAAGCGTCCATCCTGGCCCGGATGCAGCCAGGCGATGTCATCGCCGACCGTGAAGACCCTCCAGCCCGGCAGGGATTCCGGCGGAATGAGCATCGCGAGGTTGGTCTTGCCGCAGGCCGAAGGGAACGCGCAGGCGATGTAGTGCATCTCGCCCTTCGGGTTCTGCAGGCCGACGATGAGCATGTGCTCGGCGAGCCAGCCTTCGGTGCGCGCCTGCCAGCTGGCGATACGCAGCGCGTGGCACTTCTTGCCCAGCAGCGCGTTGCCGCCGTAGCCGGAACCGAAGCTCTCGATCGAGAGCTCTTCCGGGAAATGCATGATGAAGCGGCGCTCCGGATCCAGCTCACCGATGGAATGCAGGCCGCGCACGAAGCTGCCCTCGCGCGCGATCCGTTCCAGTGCCGCGCGCCCGGCGCGCGTCATCATGAGCATGTTGATCACGACGTAGGGGCTGTCGGTGATCTCCACCCCGCAGCGCGACAGCGGCGAGTCAATGGGCCCCATGCAATAGGGAATGACGTACAGCGTCCGCCCGCGCATGCAACCGCGGAACAGTTCGCGCATTTTCGCGTGCGCCGCCTGCGGCTCCATCCAATGGTTGTTGGGGCCCGCATCCTGCTGCGAACGGGTACAGATGTAGGTCAGGTGCTCGACGCGCGCGACGTCGCTCGGCGCCGAACGGGCCAGCTGGCAGCCCGGGAAATAGTCCGGATTCAGCGCCGTCAGCTCACCGCTCTTCAGCAGCTGCGCCGTCAGCTCGCGCGCTTCGGCCTCGGTTCCCTCGCACCAGTGGATATCGCGCGGCTGCGTCAGCTCGCGCACCGAATTCACCCAGTCGGCCACGTCGCGACTCAACTGCGGAAGCGTACCCATCGACTGTGCCGCGGTAGCCATCCGCGAAGTATATCGCGGGCGGGTCTTTTACCCTGATAAAGTGCGCCGCGCGGGCCATGGCCCTTCAATCCCGCGGTACCCGCCAGTTTGCAGGAAATTCAGCAAGATACAGGGCTGGACAGGCGCGGCGCGCACGCCGCACGATCCTCTCCTGGCATCGAAACGCGCACGCTCTCCTACATGTTGGATCTAGAGGACATATTCGGCCACGACGGCCCGCTCGAGCGCGCGCTCAGCGGGTTTCGCGTGCGGCGCGAGCAGCTGCGCATGGCCGAGCGCGTCGCGGATGCGTTGCGCAGCCGCGAATCGCTGGTGGTGGAAGCCGGTACCGGCACCGGCAAGACGTTCGCGTACCTCGTGCCGGCGCTGCTCTCGGGCAAGCGGGTGCTCATCTCCACCGGCACGCGCACGCTGCAGGACCAGCTGTTCGCCAAGGATCTGCCGCTCGTCAGTGCCGCGATCGGCCGGCCGTCGCGGGTGGCGCTGCTGAAAGGACGCGCGAATTACCTGTGCCGGCACGCGCTCGCTCGCCTCGAGGATGGGGGTGAGCAGCTGGGGATGCTCGAGGGTGGCGCACCGCGTGCGCGTGGTCCGAACAGCATGCTGGCACGCATTCAGCGCTGGGCGCGCACCACCCGCAGCGGCGATCTTGCCGAAGTGCGCGGCCTGTCAGATGCCAATCCGGTGTGGCCACAGGTCACCTCGACACGCGACAGCTGCCTGGGGCTGCGCTGCCCGGAAATCTCGCGCTGCCACGTCGCGATCGCGCGCCGCGAGGCCCTCGATGCCGACCTGGTCATCGTCAACCATCACCTGCTGCTCGCGGATCTGGCGCTGAAGGAGGACGGCTTTGGCGACCTCTTAGGTTCCGCCGATGCGGTGATTCTCGATGAGGCGCACCAGATCCCGGATCTCGCCACGCAGTTCTTCGGCAGTCTCATCAGCAGCCGCAATGTTGAGAATCTGCTGCAAAGTGTCCAGCGTGAGATCGCGAGCGCGCGGCTCGCCGTGGCGGGGGAAGCGGTTCGCGAGGTGCAGGATGCGCTCCTGCGGCTGCGCGCCACCTGCCCGGCAGCCGAGGGACGGCATGCGTGGACGCAGCTGCACACTCCGCTCGGTGAGGCGGCGCAGGCGCTGGCGCAGGCGTTACAGCAGCTGCAGGCGACCCTGACGGCGGCCGATGCACAGGGGCCGCTCGCGCAACTGGGCGAGCGGCTGGCGGACCTGGGGTTGAACCTGGAACGCATCGCGGCGGTCGAGAGCGAAGACGGCGCGCGCACCGTCGAGGTGAGCGCGCGCGGGGTGACGTTGAGCCTGATGCCATTCGACATCTCGGAGCGTTTCCGCTCACTGGTGACCTCGCGCAGCGGCGCCTGGATCTTCACCTCCGCCACGCTCTCGGTGGGCGAGGAGTTCGGACACTTCACCGGCCGGCTCGGCCTCGCCGACACGCCGACGCTGCGCATCGACAGCCCCTTCGACCATGAGCGGCAGAGTCTTCTTTACCTGCCACCGTCGATGCCCGAGCCGTCTGCCCCGGGCTTCGTGGCCGCGGTGATCGACACCGCCGTGCCGCTGATCGAGGCCGCCGCCGGCGGGGCGTTCGTCCTGTTCACCAGTCACCGTGCGCTGTCGCAGGCAGCGGCGCTGCTGCGCGAGCGCTGGGGCGGCGAGCCCCCCTTCCGGCTCTTCGTGCAGGGCGAAGCGCCCCGCGAGCGGCTCCTGCAGGAATTTCGCGCCGACGGCAATGCGGTGCTGCTGGGTACCGCCAGCTTCTGGGAAGGCGTTGACGTCAAGGGCCAGGCGCTGCGCCTGGTCGTCATCGAGAAGCTGCCCTTTGCCTCGCCCGAGGATCCTTTGGTGCGGGCGCGCATCGAGCACCTGACGGTGAGCGGGGGCAACGCATTCCGGGACTACCAGCTCCCCGAGGCTGCGCTCGCGCTCAAGCAGGGTGCGGGGCGGCTGATCCGCAGCGAAGACGACTACGGAGTTGTGGTGATCTGCGATCCGCGCATGACCGCCCGCAGCTACGGGCGGGTATTCCTCGCCGCGCTGCCGCCGATGCGCGTGACACACGAACGCGGCGAAACACTGCGCTTCCTGCGCGCGCACGCGCCGCGCGCTGCGGCCCGTCCGGCCGCGGTTGCGCCGTGAGGATTCTCGCGCTCGATACCGCGACCGAGAACTGCTCCGCGGCACTCCTTATAGATGGGCAGTTGTACGCGAGCGAGGAGCTCATCCACCGCGGACACGCCGAACGCATCCTTCCCATGGTGGACGCGCTCCTGAAGCAAGCGCAGCAGCGGCTGAGCGAGCTCACCGCCATCGCGTTCGGGCGCGGTCCGGGCTCATTTACCGGTGTGCGACTGGCCGCGAGTGTTACCCAGGGGCTGGCGTGCGGCGCCGGCCTTGGCGTGGTGCCGGTGTCGGATCTGCGCGCGGTGGCGCAACGGGCGCTCGATTTGCCTGCCGCACCGCAGCGTGTGCTGGTATGCAACGACGCCCGCATGCACGAGGTCTACTGGGCCTGCTTCGAGCGCACGCCCGACGCACTGGCGACAGCCGTAGATAAGGAGCGCGTTGGGAGCCCTGCGGGCGTGGTCCTGCCCCCGGCCTGGCGTGTCGGGGGCGCGGTATGCGGCGCGGGATCCGGCTTCACCGCCTACCCGGAGCTGCGCGCCGCGATGCCGGCGAGTGTCTCCGTGGCGAGCGACCGGTTGCTCCCACGCGCGACCGAGATCGCCCGGCTGGCCGTTCCGGAGGTGAGGAACGGCCGGATGCTCAGGCCAGAACAGGCGCTTCCGGTCTATTTAAGGGATGATGTCGCACGTCCCGCTGCAGCAGGTCACTAAACTGAAATATGACAGGCGCACCGTGTCATGAATTTGCAACACGGTACCCCTGTAATACGCGCGCCATACACGGTGAACGCGAAATGCCCGCCAAACAGGTATTGATAGTCGAGGATGAGCGCCCGATCCGCGAGATGATCGCGTTCGGACTGAAGCGCGCCGGATTCGAAGTCCGCGAAGCCGAGGACTGCCGCGCCGCGCGCGCCGCGCTCGCAGACGTGCGCCCGGATCTGGTGCTGGTTGACTGGATGCTTCCGGACATGAGCGGTCTGGAGCTCACGCGCGCGCTCAAGCGCGACCGCGAAACGCGCGAGCTGCCGGTCATCATGCTGACGGCGCGTGCCGAGGAAGCCGACAAGGTCGCAGGTCTCGAAGGCGGCGCGGACGACTACGTGACCAAGCCCTTCTCGCCGCGCGAGCTGCTGGCGCGCATCAACGCGGTGCTACGCCGCAGCGGTCCCGCCGGCGTCGATGAACTCCTGGAGTTCGAGGGACTCGCCCTCGACCAGGGAAGCCATCGTGTCATGGTGGGGGAGCGAACCGTGGGCCTCGGACCCACCGAGTACCGCATGCTCGAGTTCTTCATGACGCACCCGGAACGGGTCTACACCCGCGACCAGCTGCTCGACCGCATCTGGGGCGGCAACGTGTACGTGGAGGAGCGGACGATCGACGTGCATATCCGCCGCCTGCGCAAGGCGCTCGAGGAATTCGGGTACGATCGCTTCGTACAGACCGTGCGCGGCTCCGGTTACCGCTTTTCCGCACGCACGGTGTGAGAGGGTCTTAGAAAGTCAGTTACATGCAACCCGCGACGCAGGCATGGTGGTTCGCGGCCGGTCGATTGCTCGGGACGGTGCTCTTCGGCGCCGGCATTGGCTGGCTCCTGGGGCGGCCCTGGGAAGGACTCGCGTGTGCGCTCACGCTGCATCTGGCGTGGGTGCTGGCGAACCTGTTTCGCCTCGAATGGTGGCTGCGCCACCGTAACTACGCCGATCCGCCCAACGTCGGCGGTGTCTGGGGCGAGATCATCGCGCAGATCGTGCGGCTGCACCGTCGCAAGCGCTTTCACAAACAGCGCTTCGTACAGCTGATGCGCCAGCTGCAACGCTCCACGGCGGCCCTGCCCAACGGTGTCGTCATCCTCAACGCGCAGCGCGAGATCGTGTGGTTCAACCGCATGGCGGCGAGCCTGCTCAATCTGCGCCGCACCGGGGACCTCGGCATGCGCATCGAGAACCTGCTGCGCGAGCCGGAGTTCGTGCGCTACCTTGCGGGCAGCGACTACTCCACTCCGATCGTCATCCGCCCGATGAGCGGCGCGGACGCGTACCTGTCGCTGCAGGTCGCGCCCTACGGCGACGGCCAGCTGCTGCTCCTGGTGAGCGATGTGTCGCGCCAGATGCGCCTGGAGGCCGTGCGCCGCGACTTCGTCGCCAACGCCTCCCATGAACTGCGCTCACCGCTCACCGTCATTTCCGGTTACCTCGAGACCCTCGGCGCAGATCCGGCGCTGGATCCTGACCTCACTGCCCCGCTGGCGGAGATGCGCCGCCAGGCCGCGCGTATGACCTCCATCATCCGCGACCTGATCGAGCTGTCGCGTCTTGAGGAAACCAACGAAACCATCGTCGGGGAACCGCTGGACGTCGCGGCGCTCACCGCGAGCCTGCGCAAGGACGTTCTGGCGCGGGCGATTCACCCGCGCGACGTGCGGGTGCGCATCGAGTCCAGCGCGCGGCTCGTGGGCAGCGAATCGGAAATCACTTCCGCGTTTTCCAACCTGGTTGACAACGCGGCCAAGTACACCAGCGCGGAAGGCTCACTGGAGATGCGCTGGTGGGTGGACAAAGAGGGCGGTCATTTCGCCGTCAGCGACACGGGCATCGGGATTCCGCCCGAGCACCTGCCTCGACTCACCGAGCGTTTCTACCGCGTCGATCCGGGCCGCTCGCGCGCGACCGGCGGCTCAGGTCTCGGGCTTGCGATCGTGAAGCACGTGCTGCAGCGGCACGGCGGCTCACTCGAGGTCGTCAGCCGGCTCGGGGAGGGGAGCACTTTCACGTGTCATTTTCCACCGGCGCGCATCCTGCCCAGCACGCGCACCGCCAGCGCTGCGACAGCTTAACTTTTCCTTGCAAGCCATTAATTTCGTAAGAAACCTTTAGCCGCACTGTCACAGAATCGACATTGCTGCAGGGCACCCTTGGGCCGTCCGCCACGAGCTTTGGACGAGCGCGCAGATGGCCAAACCCAAGGTCCGCACCCTGTTTCTCTCGGACCTCCACCTCGGGTTCAGACATGCACGGGTGAGGGAGCTCAACGAGTTCCTGCACGGGGTCGAGGCCGAGAGCATCGTGCTGGTCGGCGACATCGTCGACGCCTTAAGCCTCGCGCGCCGCGCGTTCTGGACCCCGCAGCACACGCAGGTGGTGCGCACGCTCCTGGCGCGGCAGCGCGCCGGCACGCGGCTCATCTACATTCCCGGCAACCACGACGCGAGCCTTGCGGTGCTCGCCGGGATGCTGCAGGGACAGTTCGAGGTCCACCGTGAGTGGGTCCACCGCACGGCGCGCGGCGAGCGCCTGCTGGTGCTGCATGGCGACCAGTTCGATGGGCTTGGCTCGTGCCCACTCTGGCTCACGCGCCTGGGCGACACGCTGCACGGCGCGACCGTTGCCGTCAGCCACGGGGTGAACAATGTCCGGCGGCTGCTCGGCAAACCCTACTGGGCGATGAGCGAGCGCATGAAACTCAGCTTCAGCGCCAGCGTGCGTTACATCAGTGAGTTCGAGCACCTCGCCGCCCGCCACGCGCACGCCCAGGGCTACGATGGCGTGGTGTGCGGACACATTCACCGCGCCAACCTGTGCCACATCGAGGGCACGCTCTATGCCAACACCGGTGACTGGGTGGAGAGCTGCTCGGCGCTGATCGAAACCAGCCGCGGCGAGTTGCAGCTGCTGCGCTGGCCGAACGTTGCGCAAACCGTTCCGCTACCTGCCGACCGCCTCATCGCCGACGCCGCGTGAGGATTGCGCTCGCAAGCGATGCCTGGGCGCCGCAGACCAACGGCGTCGTCACGACCCTCAAGGCCACCGCTGACACACTCGCGCAGCAGGGTCACGAGGTGCGCGTCATCTCGCCCCGGGGGCTGCGCAGCATCGCCTGCCCGAGCTACCCGGAAATCCGTCTCGCGGTGCTGCCCGGCGCGCACGTCGCGCGGCAGCTGCGCAGCTTTCGCCCGCACGCGATTCACGTGGCCACCGAGGGACCGGTGGGGCTTGCGGTGCGCAGCTTTTGCCAGGCGCGCGGCGTGCCCTTCACCAGCTCGTACCACACGCGCTACCCGGAGTACCTGCGGGCGCGCTGGCCCATACCCCTCGCCGCCACCTACGCGTGGCTCAGGCGCTTTCATGGCGCCGCGGCCCGCACCTTCGTCAGCAGTGCGAGCCTCGAGCGCCAGCTGACCCAGCGCGGCTTTCAGCACCTGCATCTGTGGCGCCGGGGTGTCGATCTGAAACGTTTCCGCAACCTCGCGGCGCATCCGGAACTTGCGGGCCTGCCGCGGCCGATCGTGGCGTGCGTGGGCAGGCTTGCCATCGAGAAGAACCTGCACGCGTTCCTGGGGCTCGACCTGCCCGGTACCAAGGTGATGATCGGCGATGGTCCGGAGCGCGCCGCACTGGTGCGGCGCTATCCACGGGCGGTTTTTACCGGCTATCGCTTCGGAGATGAGCTCGCGAGCCTGCTCGCGGGTGCGGATGTGCTGGCATTTCCGAGCCTGACGGATACCTTCGGGCTGGTGATGATCGAGGCTCTGGCGTGCGGCGTCCCGGTGGCCGCCTTCCCGGTCCCCGGTCCGATCGATGTTATCGAGCAGGGTGTGACCGGCGTCCTGCACACGGATCTGGCGGTTGCGATAACTTCGGCGCTCGGGCTCGAGCGGGCGTTGTGCGCACGGCGCGCCGCCGGGTTCAGCTGGGAGGCGGCGAGCGCGCAGTTCCTCGCCGGCCTGGCGCCCATCCCGCAGGCCGTGCGCGCCACGGTAGCCGTGCGCCGCAGTTCCGCTATGATCGCGGCTGTTGTCGGGCGCAGGCAGACGAGCGAAGCCGGAGACGTTTGATGGAAACCGCCGATCTCAGCCACCATATCTCGCGCCGCTTCAACGAGGACCTCGAGCGCGTGCGCAGCAAAGTGCTCGGCATGGGCGGCTTCGTCGAACAGCAGCTGCAGAAGGCCATTACCGCGCTGGTCGAGGGCGACAGCTCGCTCGGGGAATCGGTCGCGCTCGATGACCACCAGGTGAACAACATGGAGGTCGCCATCGACGAGGACTGCAGCAAGATCCTCGCGACGCGCGCCCCGGCGGCCGGCGATCTGCGCGTCATTGTCGCGATCATCAAGACCATCACGGACCTCGAACGCATCGGGGATGAGGGCGAGAAGATCGGCTACATCGCCTCCAGGCTCGCCACCATGGAGCGCCCCGCCGACAAGTACCGCGAGATCAAGCACCTCGGACGGGTGGTATCGGAAATGGTGCACGACGCGCTCGATGCCTTCGCCCGCATGGATGTCGAGTCGGCGCTGCGCGTGGCGCGCCAGGACCGCCTGGTGGACGAGGAGTACGAGGCGATCCAGCGCCAGAGCATCACCTTCATGATGGAAGACCCGCGCACCATCCGCCGCGCGCTGGACGTAATGTGGGTGGTGCGGGCGCTCGAGCGCATCGGCGATCACGCCAAGAACATCAGCGAATACGTGATCTACATGGTGCACGGCAAGGACATCCGCCACACCTCCCTCGATGACGTCGAACGTGAGCTGCGTGCGGGCGCCGTCGCCCCCGCCGGGCCGCCGCCGGCGTCGGCTTAGAGCGAGCCCGCGCCCGCCACGTGTCCGAGCGGCGTCTGATCAATGCCGGGGGCTTCGCCGCGTGTGCGGCGCTGCTCGCCTACGCGCTGTACTCACAGTTTTACCTGGGGCTGGAGCCTTGCCCGCTGTGCATCTTCCAGCGCATCGGGATGGCGCTGCTGGGTTTGGCGTTCCTCGCCGCGACGTTGCATGACGCGCAAGGCGGCGGCCGCTACGTGTACGCCGGCCTCATCGGCGTTGCCGCACTTGCAACGCTCGGGGTCGCCGCGCGCCACCTGTACGTGCAGAGCCTGCCGCCCGGCGCCATTCCCTCCTGCGGCGCGCCGCTCGCCATACTGATGAAGTTCATGCCGCTGGGGCAGCTGATCCGCAAGGTGCTCACCGGCAGCGGCGAGTGCGGCCTGGTCACCTGGCGGTTCCTGGGACTGGCGATGCCGGCGTGGGTCGCTTTGTGGGCGCTGGCGCTGGGTGCTGCCGGGGTGCTCGGCAACCTCAGGCGAGAAGCTTCCGCAGCACGTTGACGTACATGCGGTGCAGGGCGTCGATGTCAGCGACGCGTACCGATTCGTTCACCTTGTGGATCGAGGCACTGACCACGCCGAGTTCCACGATCTGCGCGCCGAGCGGCGCGATGAAACGTCCATCAGAAGTCCCGCCGCCGGTGGAGAGCTTCGGCTGCGCGCCGGTCACCTCCGCCACCGCATCGCCGACCGCGCGGCACAACAGTCCCGGCGGCGTGTAGAACGGCTCTCCTGACACGTACCACTCGAGCGTGTAGCGCACCTGGTGACGGCGCAGGATGTCTTCGACCGTCAGCTTCAGACCCGCAATGCTCTGTACCGGCGAATAGCGCAGGTTGAAACGCGCCTTGAGCTCGCCCGGGATGACATTCGGCGCACCGGTGCCGGCGCTGATGTTGGAAACCTGGAAGGTGGTCGGCTGGAAATACTCCGTGCCCTTATCCCACTCGCGCAGCGCGAGTTCCGCGAGCGCCGGCGCGAGGGCGTGGACGGGGTTCTCGGCGAACTGCGGGTAGGCGACGTGTCCCTGCACGCCGTGCACGGTGAGCCGGCCGCTCAAGGACCCGCGGCGTCCGACCTTGATGGTGTCGCCGATGGTGGTCTCGCTCGAGGGCTCACCGACCACACACCAGTCGATCCGTTCCCCGCGGGCGCGCAACAGTTCCACGACCCGGCGCGTGCCGTCCACCGACGGGCCTTCCTCGTCGCTCGTAATGAGGAAGGCGATCGACCCCTTGTGATCCGGGTGCGCAGCCGTGAACTCCAGGGCCGCGGTGACCATGGCGGCCAGGCCGCTCTTCATGTCCGCTGCGCCCCGCCCGTAAAGGATTCCCGCGCGGATGTCCGCCGTGAAGGGATCGCTGTGCCATTCCTCCCGCGGGCCCGCGGGGACGACATCGGTGTGCCCGGCAAAGCAGAACACCGGGCTCTCCCGCCCGCGCCGGGCCCACAGGTTCGCGACCTCGCCGTAGGGGAGCGATTCGATGACAAAGCCCGCCTCGCGCAGTCTCCCGCCGATGAGGTCCTGGCAGCCCGCGTCGGCGGGCGTGACCGAGGGCAGGGCCAGGAGAGCCTGAGTCAATTCAAGCGTTTGTGACATCAGTGGGCACGAGCAGCGTCGGGTTCGCGTTTATACGGCCACGCCCGCGCGCGGGCAAGCTCATGTGCAGTGTCACGAGCGTGCAAAGTCGCACAGCAACACTGTGCAGCACGGTCACAGGGACGTGGCCGCCTGATGGCCGGGGGGCCGCTGTCATGAGAGCTTCATATTATTGTCATCTAATGCGCGCGACCCGCGCGTGCCTTTGCGTAGAAGACCGGGTCGGCAGCGAATAACTCAATGATCGCAGGAGTCGAATCATGAATGCATTCAATCCGAAGCGCACGCTGCTGACGGCGTTAAGCGTCGTGGCGTTCGCCGGTGTGGCCAGCGCCGCCGATATCTCCGGCGCGGGCGCGACCTTTCCGTATCCGGTCTATTCCAAGTGGGCGGATGCCTACAAGACGCAGACGGGCGTTGGTCTGAACTACCAGTCCATCGGCTCCGGCGGTGGCATCAAGCAGATCAAGGCGAAGACCGTCACCTTCGGCGCCTCCGACATGCCGCTGGAGCAGAAGGACCTGGAGCAGGCGGGCCTGGTGCAGTTCCCCATGATCATCGGCGGCGTCGTGCCGGTCGTGAACGTCAAGGGCGTGCAGGGCGGGCAGATGGTGCTCGATGGTGCGACGGTCGCGGCCATCTACCTGGGCGAGATCACCAAGTGGAACGACCCGCGCATCCAGAAAGGCAATCCGAAGCTCGGGTTGCCGGCCACGGCCATTGCGCCGGTGTACCGTTCGGACGGCTCCGGAACGAATTTCCTGTTCTCCAACTACCTCTCGAGCGCCTATGCGAAATTCCATGACAGCGTCGGCGCCAACACCTCGGTGCAGTGGCCGGTGGGCATCGGCGCCAAGGGCAACGAAGGCGTCGCCAACATGACGGCGCAGACCGACGGCGCGATCGGCTACGTGGAGTACGCCTACGCCAAGCAGAACAAGATGGCGTACGTCGACCTGGTCAACGCAGCCGGCAAGACGGTCGCCCCGAACGCGGAGAGCTTCCAGGCCGCCGCCGCGAGCGCCGACTGGGCGCATGCGCCCGGATACCACCTGATCCTGACCAACCAGCCGGGACCGAAGAGTTGGCCGATCACCGGCGCCAGCTTCATCCTCCTGTACCGCACGCCGCCGGATCCGGCGGCAACCGCCACGGCGCTGAAGTTCTTCGACTGGGCTTACAGGAACGGCGGCAAGATGGCCTCCGACCTCGACTACGTGCCACTGCCGGAGAGCCTGATCAAGCTGGTGCGCGCCACCTGGAAAGCGGAAATCAAGGGGGTGCCGGCGCTGGCGAGTGTCCCCTCCGATACGAAACGGATGTAACCTGCTTCACGGGCGGCGCGCCCCGCTTAACAAGCGGGCGCGCCGCGCGGCTGTGTGCACACGCGACGTGGACGAATAACAAGAGGGCGCTGGTGACAGGTTGCCGTCCGCGATGAATTCGGTCCCTGCCATAGCTCCGGCGCAGGCCGCAGGTCAGCGGCTGCGCGAATACCTGTTCCGCGGCGCCACCTTCGCCGCGGCGCTGCTGGTGCTCCTGCTCCTGGGCGGGGTCGCGGTCTCGCTGGCGGTGGGTTCGTGGCCGGCGTTCGCGCACTTCAAGTTCGCCTTCCTTACCCGCGAGATCTGGAACCCGGTGACCGACGAGTATGGGGCGCTGGCGCCGGTGTTCGGTACGCTGGTCACCTCGCTCCTCGCCTTGTTGCTCGCGATCCCGGTCAGCCTCGGCATCGCCATCTTTCTGACGGAGATGGCGCCGACCTGGCTCAAGCGCCCGGTCGGGACCGCGATCGAGCTGCTCGCGGCGGTCCCGAGCATCATCTTCGGCATCTGGGGCCTGTTCGTCCTCGCCCCGATCCTGCAGCGGCACGTGCAGCCGTGGCTCATCGACTTCCTGGGTCCACTGCCCTTCATCGGCAAGCTGTTCCAGGGTCCCCCGTTCGGCATCGGCGTGCTCACTGCCAGCTTTGTGCTCGCGATCATGGTCATCCCGTTCATATCAGCGGTCATGCGCGACGTGTTTGAGACCGTGCCGGATGTGCTCAAGGAGTCCGGCTACGGACTCGGGGCCACCACCTGGGAAGTCATCTGGCAGGTGGTGGTGCCGTACTCACGCACGGGGATGATGGGCGGCATCATGTTAGGTCTGGGCCGGGCGCTGGGCGAGACCATGGCCGTGACGTTCGTTATCGGCAACGCGCACCGTATAGGCTCATCGCTCCTCGCACCCGGCACGACGATTTCAGCCTCGATCGCCAACGAGTTCACCGAGGCGGTGGGCGACCTGTACACCTCCTCGCTCATCGCACTTGGGGCACTGCTGTTCCTCATCACCTTCACGGTGATCGCGGCCGCGCGCTTCATGCTGCTGCGGCTCGATCGTCGCGCGTTGTCATCGGTATGAGCCGCCGCGCACTGCGCACGTTCTACAACCTGCTGGCCTTAAGCCTGTCGGGTCTCGCCACCGCCATCGGCCTGTTTTTCCTCGGCGCGATCCTGTGGACGCTGATCGGGAGGGGCATCGGCGGAATGTCGCTGAGCGTATTCACGGCCATGACACCTCCGCCGGGCAGCAGCGGCGGGCTCCTGAACGCCATTTACGGCAGCATCGTCATGACCCTCATCGGCATCCTGATTGGCGGGCCCGTAGGCATGCTCGCGGGCACGTATCTGGCGGAGTACGGGCGCGCCTCGCGGCTCGCCACGGTGATCCGCTTCGTGAATGATGTGCTCCTGTCCGCCCCCTCGATCATCATCGGGCTGTTCGTCTACGAGCTGCTCGTGATCCGCATGGGACACTTCTCGGCCATCGCAGGTGCCGTGGCGCTCGCGATCATCGCCATCCCGGTGACGGTGCGCACCACCGAGGACATGTTGAATCTGGTGCCGCAGGGCATGAAGGACGCCTCCACCGCCATGGGCGCGTATCAGTGGCGCACCATCACGAGCGTCATCTACCCGGCGGCGCGCAGCGGCATTGTCACCGGGCTCCTGCTGGCCGTCGCGCGCATCAGCGGCGAGACGGCGCCGCTGCTCTTCACCGCGCTGAACAACCAGTTCTGGAGCAGCGACCTCGGCGCCCCGATGGCCAACCTGCCGGTGGTTATCTTTCAGTTCGCGCTGAGTCCGTATCCGAACTGGCAACAGCTCGCCTGGTCGGGCGCGCTGCTCATCACGCTCACGATCCTGGTGTTGAGCATCGCCGCGCGCCTGGTGGTGTCCTCGCTCGCCCAGGGAGGCAAGCGCTGATGAACGCCACCGCGCCCGCGACCCAGGCCGTCAAGTACGACGTGCGGCACCTGAATTTCTATTACGGCCAGGCGCAGGCGCTCAAGGACGTCAGCCTCACCCTGCCGGACCGGCGCATCACCGCGTTCATCGGCCCGTCCGGCTGCGGCAAATCGACGCTGCTGCGCGTGTTCAACCGTATCTATGCGCTGTACCCCGGGCATCGCGCGACCGGGGATGTGCTGCTTGACGGCGAGGACATTCTCGCGGCCACCGTTGACGCGGCGAGCCTGCGCTTCCGGGTTGGCATGGTGTTCCAGAAAGCCACGCCGTTCCCCATGTCGATTTTCGACAACGTGGCTTTTGGCTTGCGCCTGTCGCGACGCATATCGCGCAGCGAGCTCACCGACCGGGTCGAGGAGGCGCTGCGGGCCGGGGCGATGTGGGAAGAGGTCAAAGACAAGCTGCACGAGGACGGTCGCAGCCTTTCCGGCGGCCAGCAGCAACGGCTGTGCATCGCCCGCACGCTCGCGCTGCGCCCGGAAGTGCTGCTGTTCGATGAGCCGACCGCGGCGCTCGATCCCATATCCACGCTACGGGTCGAGGAGACCCTGCAGTCCTTGCGCGAGAGCTACTGCATCGCCATCGTCACCCACAACCTGCAGCAGGCAGCGCGCGTGTCCAACTACACCGCGTTCATGTACCTGGGGGAGCTGGTGGAGATCGGGCCCACGGAACAGATTTTCACCTCGCCGAAGAACCGTCGCACCGATGACTACGTTACCGGCCGCTTCGGCTAAGGGCTCATGAGCGAGTCAACCGAACCTGGACCAACCGAGCCGCGCACGGCGGATAAGGCCGCGGCCGCGAGCCCGGGCAACGGCGGGGCGGGCGTGCTGCGCCACCTGAAGCCGAGCGGCCGCGTGCATCTGCCGGCCAAGGCCGATCCGGGCACAGCCTCGGGAGGCCAGGCGACGGTTGAGGACCCGGTTTTCTCGTGTCGCGACGTGCGGGTCTTCTACGGCGCCAAGGAAGCCCTGAAGAACGTGACCATCGACGTCGGCCGGCGCCAGGTGCTGGCGATGATTGGTCCCTCGGGCTGCGGTAAATCCACGTTCCTGCGCTGCCTCAATCGCATGAACGACACCATCGCCGGCGCCCGCGTCACCGGCACCATCCTGCTCGACGGGCAGGACATCTATGACCCGAACCAGGACGCCGCGCAGCTGCGGGCGCGCATCGGCATGGTGTTCCAGAAGCCCAATCCCTTCCCGAAGTCCATTTACGACAACGTGGCCTACGGTCCGCGCATCCACGGGCTGACCCGCAGCCGCGCGCAGCTGGACGACATCGTATGCACGAGCCTGCAGCGCGCGGGGTTGTGGGACGAGGTGAAGGACCGCCTGACGAGCCCCGGCACTGGCTTGTCCGGCGGTCAGCAGCAGCGCCTGTGCATCGCGCGCACCATCGCCGTGCAGCCGGAGGTCATCCTCATGGACGAGCCGTGCTCGGCGCTCGATCCGGTCGCGACCGCCCGTATCGAGGATCTCATCGACGAGTTGCGCGAGTCGTACGCGATCGTGATCGTCACGCACTCCATGCAGCAGGCCGCGCGTGTCTCGCAGCGCACGGCGTACTTCCATCTGGGTGAGCTGATCGAGGTCGGTGAGACCGATCGGGTGTTCACCAATCCACGCCATCGGCTCACCGAAGACTACATCACCGGCCGGTTCGGCTAGCCGCAGCCCGCACGGACCGCGGCATGCCTAGGTACAAGCCCGGATTCAGTCACCGGCGCGGCGCTCCTAGGATTAACAATCGGAGGCGTGGTGCATGGATCGGGCCGCAGCGAAGCTCTCCGCGGGCACAAGACACCGCGGCCGACTCGGGACGAAATGAGCGACGGGTTGCCGCTCAGTCTGTCCGCGCTGCTGCTGCCGGCGGCCTATCCGCACGCGGTCGACAGCATCGAACTCATCCGTACCCATGTCTCGTGGGTGCTACTCACTGGAGAGTTTGCCTACAAGCTCAAGCGCCCGGTCCGATATCCGTACATTGATCTCACCCGCGCCGAGCGGCGCGAATTCTGCTGCCGTGAGGAACTACGCCTCAATCGTCGCTTTGCGCCGCAGCTGTACATCGAGGTATGCGCGATCACCGCAGCAGCGGGCAAAGCGCGTATCGGCGGCGACGGGACCACGATCGAGTACGCGGTGAAGATGCGCCAGTTCCGGCGCGAGGACGAGCTTGATCGCCTGCTCGCGTCCGGCGAGCTCGCGCCGGACGAGCTCGGGATCTTCGGGGGCGCGCTCGCCGCGATTCACGCGCGCCTGCCCACGGCGGGGGCGACGGACCCGTGGGCCACAGCCGAACAAGTCAGCCGCGGGATCCTTGAGAACCTTGCGCAGTGCGCGCAGGCCGCGGACGTATTCAGCGACGTGGCCCGCATTGAGGCGCTGCGTGCGCCACTGCAAGAGCAGCTCGTCACGCTGCAGCAGTGGATGGAAGCGCGGCGCAGGGCCGGTCGGGTGCGCGAGTGTCATGGTGATCTGCATACCTGCAACCTCGTGCGCTGGCGCTCGAGGCTGCTCGCGTTTGACTGCATGGAGTTTGAGCCGGCATTCCGCTGGATCGACGTTGCCGACGAGATCGCCTTTCTGCTGGCGGACCTGGGCGCGCGCGGCTATCCCGATCACGCGCACAGGTTTCTCGCCGGTTACCTTGCCGCGAGTGGCGATTACCAGGCGTGCCGGCTGCTGCCGATGTATCAGGCCCATCGTGCGCTGGTCCGCGCCAAGATTATCGCCGTGAGCGCGCGCGAATCGGATACCGCCAACGGGGCCGGGCAGCGCCAGGAGTGGCGCCGGCTCACCGGCTTCGCGGCCACGGCCTTGACTGCGCACCGGTCCCGCCTGTTCCTGACCTGCGGTCCCTCCGGGTCGGGGAAGACCTGGCTTGCTGACAGGCTGGCGCCGCGCTTGCGCGCGATTCACCTGCGCTCTGACGTCGAGCGCAAGCGTCGTGTGGGCCTGCCACCGGCGACGCGCCTGCAGGCGGAGCCGGCGCAGGGGGTGTATTCGCCGGAGTCCACTGCTGCGGTGTACGCGGACCTCCTCGCGCAGGTCGAAGACCTGCTCGCCGGTGGCCGTGACGCGATCGTGGACGCGACCTTCGGCCGCCGTGAGCAGCGCGAGCGCTTCCTAGAGCGCGCCCGGCAGATGGGGGCGTGGTGCCTGATCATCGTTTGCGCGGCGCCCGTTGAGGTGCTGCATACACGCGTTGCAACGCGCTGCCTCGCGGGCGGCGATGCCTCGGATGCAGATCAAGCCGTGCTTGGATGGCAGCTCGCCCGCCACGAGGCGCTCGACGCCACGGAGCTTGCGCGCGCCGTGTACGCACACACCGACGAACCGGGCGTGATCGAGGACGTGATGCGCCAGGTCGCCCACCTGGAGGCCAGCGGTTGACCACCGTCTAGGTATTTTCCGCAGCACACTAAGCAGCATCGCGCATGGCGGACGGCTGCCGCAGGGAAGAACATCGAAACATGAATCAGGCAAGCCTGCAGGTCGCCGCACCCGGAGAAGTGATTCACCCGTTGCGTTCCGTTCTGGTGGTCGCCGAAGGCGAACCGGAGGATGCGGGTGCGCTGGGAAAGGCGGCGATGCTCGCACGCCATTTCGGCGCGCGTATCGAGCTGTTTCGCTGTGAAGCCGAACTCGAGTACTCGCTGAGACACGCTTACGAATCCAGCGGAGCCGACCACGCGCGCCGCGGCGCGCTCAACGTTGCGCGTAACTATCTGGCAGCCTTGCGAGCGGGTGCCGGTCTGGACGCTGAGCGTGTCGGCATCGATGTAGCCTGCGACACGCCGCTGTCTCAGGGGGTGTTGCGCAAGGTGCGCGGCAGTCACCCGGATATCGTGGTCAAGAACGCCAGCCACGGAACAGCCGGTGGACGATTCGCTCCGGACCTGAATGACTGGCAGCTGATACCGACCTGTCCGGTGCCGCTGCTGCTCACCTCGGATCGTCCCTGGAGTGCCCCGCCACGCGTGGCCGCGGCGGTGGACATCTCCTCGCAGGATATGCCGAGGCTCTCGCGAGCAATCCTCGGAACCTGCCGCTTCTTTGCCCAGGCATGTCAGGCACAGCTCGATCTTCTGTATTGCGAGCCGCCAGGCACGCAGCTCGAGGTCGCGGCAAGTCACTCAACCGCCTTGCGCGCGTTGGGCAAGGAATTCGGAATCGGCGCCGATCATGTCCACCTGCTCAGCGGCGATCCGGCGAGGGCGCTGCCCTTGTTCGCCCGCGCCCACAACTACAACGTCGTGGCGCTGGGCGCCTTGACTCATGAGCGATCCTGCGCACCACTGGTCGGTACTCTCACGGGCCGTCTCATCGATATGGTCGACTGCGACGTGCTGCTGGTAAAGGAGGAGGGGGCGCCTGCGGGATGAGAACTTGGATCGCTAGCCGGCCCCCGGCGGACGACTCGGAACCAGCAGTACCGGGACCGGGCTGTGGCGCACGATGTCTTCGGCATCGCTGCCCATGACAACGCGCCCGATCCCGTGACGTCCGTGTGTGCCGCAGACGATCAGGTCCGCGAGCCAGGTGCGCGCCTCCTGCACGATGTGTGCACCCGCCCGGCCGCCCGCAATTTCGATGAGCTTCGTGTCCACGGGCACGTGGGCGTTACGCGCGGCCGCGGCAGCCTCGCTGAGGATTGAGGTACCGGCGCTGCGCAGCTGCACAATCAGCTCATCGCCAGCCGGGGCGGTGGTCGCCGCCGCCAGCTCATCCACCACGTGGATCAGGCGAATATGTGCCCCATGGGTCTGCGCAAGCTTGAGCGCCTCCCGCAGGCCCAGGGTAGCCGTTCGACTGCCATCAACCGGAACCAGGATCTTCCCGTACACGATGTTCTCCGCGAACTGCCAGGCTAGTCTCCTCAAAAAGGCGCTCCCGACAAATCAGGGAAACTACGGGTATGGGTAGGTGCTTCCAGACTGCCCACGGGGCGCTTGCGTGGCCGCTGCAGGGGCTTTACCAATCCACACCAGCCCGATACCTTAGCGGCGCCGCCAGCCAGCGCGCAGATCACGCGCTATCGCAGCGGCCCTAGACCATTGATCGGTTGGCGGGCCCCCATGTTATTTATTCGGCCGGAACTGGCACGCAGCGTGCTGCCATGAGCGTCAGGGTTGCCGCAGCGTTGCTCGCGCTAGCCTTGCTGCCGGCGGCGCCGACCGCTGCCCAATCCGCCGCCGAGCTCGTATCCAAGACGCTCGCCGTCACGCCAGATGCGGAGCACGGTAAGATTCTCTACCTGAAGCATTGTGCGCGCTGCCACGGTGCCCATGCCTGGGGCGACGGGCCCCGGGAGATACCCACTCTTGCTGGCCAGCGCGAACGCTATGTCATCGAGCAGCTGGCGCGCTTTGCCACGAGCGAGCGCCCAGGATCTGAGATGCACGGTCCGGCAATGTATGAAAGCCTGCAACCCCCGGACGTGAATCGTCCACAGGCACTTGGAGATCTGGCAGCGTGGCTTTCGCGAGCCGCACGCAATCCACAGCCGGATCGCGTCCAGGAGAGCGAAAGCGCGCACGCGAAGGGCGAGCGCATCTACACCCAGGTGTGCTCGGCGTGTCACGGCGGTGATGGGGGCGGCAGGGAGAGCGGCACGATACCCGCCATTGGCGCACAGCATTACGAGTACCTGCGCACGCAGTTACGCGGTCTTGCGGCCGGGCTGCGCCGCCATCCGCCGGGCGTCGTGAGGAGCCTGTCGGGCGAGGAGCAGCAGGCTGTAGCCGACTACGCATCGGCACTCACGTATCTCGGCGCGGCCGGCGGCAGTCCCTGAGGTGGCAGCTGCCGCGACCCGAGGCGCGCCCGTGTAGCGATGCCCACGACTCATTCGGGGACGAGCACGGCGGCGCCCTCGAAGCGCCCGGCGCGCAGATCGTCGAGGGCCTGATTGGCCCGCTGCAGTGGATAAGGCGTGGTGGCCGTGGTGACGGGGATCTGCGATGCCAGGCGCAGAAACTCGACGCCGTCCTGGCGCGTGAGGTTCGCGACCGAGAGCAGCTGGCGCTCCTCCCACAGCGAGCGATACGGAAAGCCCGGGATGTCGCTCATGTGGATTCCCGCGCACACCACGCGGCCTCCCTTGCGCACCGCGTGCAGCGCCTGCGGCACGAGTTCCCCAGCAGGCGCGTAGATGATCGCCGCATCGAGCTGCTGCGGCGGCACCTCATCGGAGCTGCCCGCCCAGGTGGCCCCGAGCCGCCGTGCGAAAGTCTGGGAGGCGATGTCCCCCGTCCTGGTGAAGGCAAAGACCGAGCGCCCCTGCCACAGGGCGACCTGCGCGACGATATGCGCGGCCGCACCAAAGCCGTACAGGCCGAGCGTCGTGCCTTCGCCGGCGATTTTCAGCGAACGCCACCCGATCAGGCCCGCACACAGCAACGGCGCCAGCGAGACCGCATCGTCGGATTCACCGAGCGGAAAGGCGTAGCGCGCGTCGGCGACGGCTGCCGTGGCGAAACCACCATCACGGGTGTACCCGGTGAATAGCGGCCGGTCGCACAGATTTTCGCGCCCTTGCAGGCAATAGGGGCACGCGCCGCAGGTGTAACCCAGCCACGGTATGCCGACGCGCTGGCCGAGGTGACTTGCATCCACGCCGGCCCCCGTTGCGTCGATCCGGCCAACGATTTCGTGGCCTGGGACCAGCGGCAGCTTCCCATCCGGCAACTCCCCGTCCACTACATGCAGGTCAGTGCGGCAGACGCCGCAGGCGAGCACCTGAACCCGGATCTCTCCCGGTCCGGGCGCCGGGTCCGCAAGCTCCGTCCACTCAAGGGGGGCGCCGGGTTTTTTGAGGATCATGGCGCGCATGGGATGTGCAGAAAGAATCCGCCGGCTGGCCGTGAAATTCAACCGACACACCGCCGCGGAGCAGGGGCGCCGCCATCACCTTCGATCGCGAATCCGGCAACCCCATGCCGTCGTGCCGCGTCTATCCTGGTGTTTGCGGGACTCTCAGCCGGACCTGCCGAAGCGGCACAGCGCGGCGCGCGCCGCGGCCGTGATCTGGCGCTCGGCCGCGAGCCAGTCGTCCAATTCCTTGCCGGGAGCAAAGCCGCGGCGCTCTGACAGGAGGTACGCGGCATCGCGGATGATGTCCTCGCGCGTTTTACCTGTGGGGAAAGTTGCGGTGCGCTTTCCCGCTTGAGCCGTGGCAACGACACGAGGTGAGATCATGGCGGCGATCCTCCTGCAGATGCTCGATGCGTGAAAGCTAGCGCCGGGCCGGCGGGCCCGCCATACGGAATTCTCCCTACCAGCCCGTTTACTGGGCTGACGTCGGCGCTGCTTTCCCGTCCCCCCAAACGATCGGGCCCGCTTGCGCGGGCCCGGTCGTCCGTCCGTCCGTAGACGGGCTTTCCTTAGCGGTCTTCCGTTCTTAGAACTTGAAGCGCAAACCAGCGGTGGTGGCGATGTTGGTGCTGAAGAGGTAGCCGTTCGCCAGTCCGTCCTGCACGCCGGAATACATGCTGCCGGCGTAGATGTCGAAGCGCTTGGAGAGGCGGTAGTCGAACACCAGCGACATCACATTCTCGGTACCGCTGCAGCCCGAGCTCACCTTGGTGCTGCAGCCGGCATTCGCGCCGGTGGCGAAGGCGTCCTGTTTATAGGCGTAATAGGCCGCCAGCAGATCGAGGTTCGGCGTGATGCCCCACTTCAGGCCGCCCCAGTACACCTGCAGCACCTTCTGGTTGTCGTAGGCGGTGTTGTTGGTGAACGCGAGGATATAGCCCCCGATGGTGAGGCTGCCCGCGGGCAGCGGATTGTTGGGGTTGTTGAACGTGATGTGCTCGTAACCCGCAGACAGCTTTACCGGCGCGTCCGGAATCGCGTACGAAGCCATGAGCGAGTAGGTCTGGTTGTCCGAGATCGTCCCCGAGAGCGAGTTGCTGATGGGCCAGCACCGCGGGGTGGCCGGCGCGACCGCCGTGCAGGTGCCGGTTTGCAGGTCTGTCACCTGGGCGGCGCTCAGCGAGCCGACCCCGATCGCGTCGTACTTCTTGAAGTAGTAGCCGTCGACCGAGAGGCCGGCGTACTCGCCACCGATCTGCAACTGATAACCGGTATTAGTGCTGCCGCTCGCGCTGCCGAACTGATACAGGGCACCCACGTGCAGCCAGTCGTACTTGGCGTAGTACTTGAGCGACTGATCGAGGCGCCGGTCCTCGGTGTCGCCACCGCCGGCGGTCGTGCCGGAGTATCCGATCAGAGAGAAGGCCTGCGCCGCTCCCATCGGGTCGTATTTGCTGATGCCATCTGCCAGCAGCGTGACGTTCCGGCCGAAAGTAAAGCTGCCGTAGGTCGGCGAGCTGACGCCCGCGTAGGCCGCCCCGCCAAAGAACTGGCCCGCGATGCTGCTGTCGACTCCGGTAGTTTGTGCCGTGAGCGGCTTGCCGTTGTTCAGTGCCACGGACTTCAGAGCATCCGAGATGTCGCCCGACCAGGGGTTGAAAAAGGTCTCGACGCGGAACACCCCGGCCCAGTCACCCCCGATCGGCTCGTTGCCCGACAGCCCGATGCGCGATTGCGAGAAGTTGTTGCCCGCAATTCCGGTCGGGGAGTCGTAGTCGTTTTTCCCGACCAGCGAACCCGACACCGCCGGGAAGTAATCGCTGAACGGCGCGCTGTGGGTGTCGTTTTGAATGCCGATATCGACGATGCCGTAGAGGGTGATGCCGTTCCAGGTCAGGCTGTCCGACTTCGCCGGCGCGCTCGAAACGGCCTGTGCCTGTGCCACGCTGACGCCAGCGATCGAAGCCAACAGAAGGCCGGCTCCCACAAGACGAGCCGCGCGATGGCGGCGGGCTTTGGATGCACTCACATCGGTGGGGCGCACGCGACGTAAGCGTTCAGGTCTGATAGGTATCATCTTCGGGCTTCCTGTGATTTATGGGAAAAACACTCAGCGCCGCGGCGCCGTTCCTTCATTCGAAAGCGATGCGTGAACGCGACGCCACGTGCCCCGCTGGGGCCGCGCACACTCTGGTTCACTCAGATGACAATTGAAAAGCTGTCATGTGACGGTTTCATGACGATCAGGGGGCCCGGCGGGCTTAAAGACACGAACAATATTTTATAAATCAAAGGTTTATAGAAGACTTTGATTCTGAATGGTTTTTAATCGCTCATTGGCGGCCCGTTAATCCTGGCGTGGTCTTATGAGCCACCCTTTCGAACAGCTGAGGCGACGCGATGCGAATGCTGCTCGTCGAAGACGAAAAGAAGGTGTCGGAACTCGTGGCCCGTGCGCTCAGGGCGGAACGCTATGCGGTGGACGTCGCCGCGGACGGGCCGGGCGGTTGGAAGATGGCCGACGCCTTTAGCTACGATCTGATCATCGTCGACCTGATGCTGCCCGGATTCAGCGGTGCGGAGCTGCTACGGCGTATACGGCGCAAGGACCAGCAGGTGCCGGTCCTGATCCTGACGGCGCGCGACGCCACCGCGGAGAAGGTGGCGAACTTCGAAGCGGGCGCTGACGACTACCTCACCAAGCCTTTTGCACTCGCCGAACTCATCATGCGTGTGAAGGCGCTCTTGCGGCGCGGACCCGTCAGCGCGCGCGAGCGTGCTGCGGGTCGCGGACCTGGAGGTCGATCGCCTGGCGCAGCAGGTGCGGCGCGCCGGGCGCAAGATCGAGCTGACGCCCAAGGAATACGCATTGCTTGAATACCTCGCCACCAATCCCGGACGGGTGTTTTCGCGCACCATGATTATCGAGCATGTGTGGGACCAGAGCTTCGAGGGCCTCACCAACATCGTGGACGTCTACGTGCGCCACTTGCGCAGCAAGATGGATGATCCGTTCCCGGTAAAGCTGATCCGCACCGTGCGCGGCGTCGGCTACGGCCTCGGCGAAAGCCCCGAGGCGTGAACACGCGCTCCTTAAGCCTGCGACTGGTGGCCTGGTACGCGGGCGTGCTGACCATCGTGTTCGTGCTGCTGGGCGTACTGACGCTGTTCTTCCTGCAACACTACCTGGAGGCGAATCTGCTCGACACCCAGGCGCGGCGTGCGCGGCAGATCGCCGCCACGCTGCTGGCACACGCCAATGCGAACGACGAGCCCGCGTTGCGCGCCCAGGTCGAGAACCTGTACTCGCCGGAAGCCAACGACCGCTTCATCCGCATAACGCGCGCCGACGGGCGGCTCGTGTATGCCTCGGGCGTTCCCAAGCGACGCCCACTTCGATCCCGCGCAGGTCCCGCCGCTGCCCGCCGGCGATGCCGACGGCAAGGCGCGCAAAGTACGTCTGCCCGCAGGCTCGCTGCTCATTGCCGCGCTTACCGCTACCGGAATCGACGGCACGCGTTATCGGGTGGAGGTCGGCGCGGCCGGCGCACCGACCGAAGCGACTCTTACCCACGTACTGATCATGCTCGCGATCGGCTTGCCGATCGCGGTGTGCGTGGCGGTCGCCGGCGGCTTCCTGCTGGTGCGGCGCGCGCTTGACCCGGTCGAACGCATGGCCCGCAAGGCCGCGGAGATCACCCAGCACAACCTGAGCGAGCGCCTGCCGGTAGTGCGCAGTGGCGACGAGCTCGAACGCCTGTCGGTGTCACTCAATCACATGATCAGCCGTCTGGAGGAGGCGATTCATGGCTCCAAGCAGTTCGTCGCCGACGCCTCGCACGAGCTGCGCACGCCGCTCACGGTGATGCGCGGGGAACTGGAGAACCTCGCGCAGGACGCACAGCTGCGAGGCTGAGACGCGCGAAGCGCTCGGCAGCGTGCTCGAGGAGGTCGAGCGCCTGGCGGAAATCGTCGAGGGGCTGTTCGCGCTCTCGCGGCTGGATGCCGGCGAGGCGCACTCGGAATGGGTGCGTTTTGACCTGGCGGAGCTTGCCGCGACCACCGCCGACCAGATGAGCCTGCTCGCGGAAGACAAGCACATGAGCGTCGCCTGTGAATCCTCCCCGGCTGTGATCGTGGAAGGCGACCGTGCGCGCCTGAAGCAGGTGGTGGTCAACCTGCTCGACAATGCCATCAAGTACACCCCGAGCGGCGGACGGGTGGCCTTGAGCGTCAGGTGCGACGACGGTTATGCCGTGCTCGACGTCGCGGACAACGGCATCGGCATTCCCGCCGCGGCCCTGCCGCACGTGTTCAAGCGCTTTTTCCGCGTGGATGGCTCACGCTCGCGCGAGCAGGGCGGGGCCGGCCTCGGCCTGTCGATCGTGAAGTCGATCTGCACGGCGCACGGCGCGGTGGTCGAGGTGACGAGCGCCCCGGGCAAGGGCAGCACCTTCCGCGTCAAGCAGCCCCTGGCCCGCGATCCCGCACCATGAACAAGCGCTGGCGCCTGAGCATCCTCGTAGTCGCGGTCATCGGCGGCATCCTGATAGCGCGCACCTGGCACGGGCGGGCGGCGGCGGTGGATGCGCCGGGCACGACGGTCGTGGCGGTGGCCCGCGTCGAACGCGCGGACCTGTTCAGGCAGATCAATTTCCCGGCGGAGTTCCGGCCCTACATGGAAGTCGAGGTGCACGCGAAGGTCTCCGGCTACGTGAAGCAGATCAAAGTGGACATCGGCGATCGCGTGAAGGCGGGGCGCTGCTGGCGGTTCTGGAAGTGCCGGAGCTGGGCGACGATCTGCGATCACGCGCTCGCCGCCTACCGGCGCGCACAGGCCGACTACCGTGATGCGCATCTGGCGTACACGCGTCTGCGTCGCCGTCAACAAGGATCACCCTAACCTCGTCGCGCAGCAGGACCTGGACACGGCTGAAGCCCGCGACGCGACCGCGCAGGGAACGGTTGCCGCCGCCAAAGCCGACGCCGCCAAGTACCAGACCCTGGTCGGCTATACGCGGATCACCGCACCCTTTGGCGGTGTGATCACCAAGCGCTATGCGGATCCGGGCGTCGCTGATCCAGGCCGGCACGGCTTCCGACACCCAGGCGAAGCCCTTGGTGCGGCTGTCGGACAACTACGCTGCTGCGGCTCGACTTCCCGGTGTCGGTCGACTACGTGCATGGCATCCGCCTTGAGGCGCCCCGTGAGCGTACGGGTCGATTCCCTCGGCGGCCGGGTGTTCCAGGGGAAGATCGCGCGCTTCGCCAGCAAGGTCGACGACAGTACGCGCACCATGATCGTGGAAATGGAAGTGCCCAACCCCTCGCTCGAGCTGGTGCCGGGCATGTACGCGACCGTGATGCTGAAAGTCGATGCAGCGCCCGCACGCGCTGGCGATTCCGGTCGAAGCGGTGCCGCCGGGCGGCAAGAGCGTGCTCATGGTCAATGGCTCCCACCAGGTCGAAGAGCGCCCGGTAACGCTCGGGCTCGAAACCGCAACGCACTACGAAGTGCTCTCCGGGCCTCAGGAGGGTGATCTCGTCATGATCGGCAACCCGGCGCAGCTGCACCGTCGGACAGCAAGGTCGAGCCGCGCGTCAGCGCGATCGCCCGCGCAGCAAGAGCCAGCCAGTGAACACCCCCTGCTCCTCACCGACGAGCAGCTGCAGGCGCTGCGCCGCCTGGATGCCTGCACGGTGGCCAACGCCATCGAGACCTTTCAGCTGCGCCTGCGCAACGAAGGCTTCGTCGACCACACGGTGCGCAGCCTGTTCCCGGAGCTCGCATCCGATGGTGGGGTATGCCGCGACGGTGAAGATCCGCGGCTCGGCGCCGCCGGTGGCCGGGACGCAGTACCCGGACCGCACGCGACTGGTGGGACTACATCGCGTCAGCTGCCGTCGCCGCGAGTAGTGGTGGTGCAGGACACCGCCACGCGACCGGGCTTGTGCTCGCTGGTGGGCGAGGTGCACATGAATATACTGCGGGCGCTGCACTGCGTCGGGGTGGTCACCAACGGCTCGGTGCGCGACATTCCCGCCGCCCGCAGCGCTGGCTTTCACTACTTTGCCGGCAGCGTCGCCGTCTCCCACGGCTATGTGCACATCGTCGACTTCGGCAAGCCGGTGAAGTCGGCGGGCTGACCATCCGCTCGGGTGATCTGCTGCACGGCGACCTGCATGGCGTGCAGTCGGTGCCGCCGGCGATCGCCGCGCAGATCCCCGCGGCGGCGCGCGGCATCAGCGCCCGCGAGCAGGCCCTGATCGCCCTGTGCCGTTCCCCGGAGTTCACGCTCGAGAAATTTCGCGCGCGTTGCTTGCCCGGCAGCAGCCCTAAAGCGTACCGGTCCGCGCATGTCCCGCTTCGCCCTCCGTTACCCGTACTTGGTCATCGTCATCTGCCTGATCACCTGCGTGGTCGGGGTGACGAGCGTAGTGCGCATGCCGGTGGATCTGTTTCCGCCCATCCACATTCCGGTGGTGGTGGTCGCCACCTTCTTTTCCGGCATGCCGCCCGGAGCAGATCGAGACGGACATCACCGGCCGCTTCGAGCGCTTCTTCACTCTCGCCAGCGGCGTGGACCACATCGAATCGCGCTCGCTGCCGGGCGTGAGCCTGATCAAGATCTACTTCCAGCCCGGCTTCGATGCCGACTCCGCGGTCACGCAGCATCGCGAACCTCGCCATGGCGGACCTGCGCAAGCTGCCGCCGGGCACGCTGCCGCCGGTCGTGCTGAAGTTCGATGCCTCGAGCCTGCCGGTGTGCCTGGTCACGCTCAAGGGCGCGGGACTGAACGAGGCACAGCTGCGCGACCTGGGCCAGTACGACGTGCGCAACCAGATCGCCAGCGTGCCGGGCGCCTCGGTCCCGCAGCCCTTCGGCGGCCGCTACCGCCAGATCATGGTCTACGTCGATCCGCTCAAGCTGCGAGGCGCACCAGCTTGAGCGTCATGGACGTCGTGCGCACGGTCAACGACGCCAATCTGATCCTGCCCGCGGGCGATGTGAAGATCGGACCGTACGACTACAACCTCTACGCCAACAGCCAGATCAACGCCATCGACGGACATCAACCGCCTGCCGCTGAAGACGGTCGGCGACGCCGTCGGTGCTGGTGGCGGACGTCGGCAAGGCGCAGGACGCCTCCCAGATCCAGTACAACATCGTGCGCGTCGACGGCCAGCCGTCGGTGTACCTGCCGGTGCTCAAGCAGGGCGGCGACGCCAACACCATCGCGGTGGTCGACGGCATCAGGCGAGGCGTTGCGCAACCTGCTCGATGTGCCGCAAGCAGCTGATCGACCAAGGTCGTGTTCGACCAGTCGCAGTTCGTGCGCAGCGCGATCGAGAACCTCATCCACGAGGGCGTGCATCGGCCTGGTGCTCACGGGAGTCGATGATCCTGGTGTTCCTGGGCAGCATGCGGGCGACGGCGGCGGTGTTTCTGTCGATCCCGCTGTCGGCGCTCGCGGCCTTCATCGCGCTCGCCCTCGGCGGCAGCACGATCAACGCGATGATCCTCGGCGGGCTGGCGCTCGCGTTCTCGCGCCTCATCGACAACTCGGTCGTGGTGCTGGAGAACATTTTCCGGCACCTGGAGATGGGCGAAGCCGCCAGCGGTGGCGGCGGAGCGCGGCGGCCAGGAAGTGGCGCTGCCGGTGCTGGCGGCCACCCTCACCACCGCCATCGTGTTCTTTCCGGTGATATTCCTCTACGGCGTCAGCCGGTTTCTGTTCACGGCGCTGGCGCTGGCGGTGGTGCTGTCGCTGTTCGCGTCCTACTTCGTGGCC
Organism: uncultured Gammaproteobacteria bacterium; assembly: GCA_963793895.1. Lineage (GTDB taxonomy): Bacteria > Pseudomonadota > Gammaproteobacteria > Steroidobacterales > Steroidobacteraceae > 13-2-20CM-66-19. The sequence goes on along the minus strand of CAWCBV010000002.1, from coordinate 364,956 downwards.
ATGACCGTCGTGCCGCTGTTCTGCGCGAACCTGATCAAGGGCCACGCAGCGCCGGGACGCGAACCGCCGGGGCACGAACCGGAACGCGGGCGCGCAAGCCGCTGCCGCCGCGCGCGCACCGGGCAGGCTTGCCGCCTGGGGAAGGCGCTTCAACGCCGGTTTCAACCGACGCTTTACCGACATGCTCGATCGCTACGAGGTGACGCTCGCGCGCTGCCCTGCGCGTCCGGCCGCCACCGTGCTCGCGATCAGCGGCATCTTCGTGCTGAGCCTGGGCGTTGTATCCGTTCGTGGGCAAAGCCTATTTCCCGCGCACCGATCCGGGGCAGTTCGTCATCAATCTCAAGGCCCCGACGGGCACGCGCCTGGAGCTCACCGACAACCTGGTCTCCAGGGTGGAGCAGATCGTGCGCGAGGTGGTGCCACCGCGGGAGCTGCGGATCCTGGTGTCCAACATTGGCGTTACGCCCGGTTTCTCCTCGATCTACACACCCAACTCCGGCCCGCACACCGCCTTCGTGCAGGTGGGCCTTACCGACAGCCGCTCGCGCAGCAGCTTTCAGTACATGGATCTGGTGCGACAGCGGCTGCGCAGCCAGCTGCCGGTACTCAGCACCTACTTCCAGACCGGCGGCCTGGTGGACGCAGTGCTCAACCTCGGCCTGCCGGCACCGATTGACATCCAGGTGAGCGGCAGCAACCTCGAGTCCACCCACGATGTTGCGGCGCGCATCTCGCGCGCGGCGCGCGCGCTGCCCGGCGTCAGTGACGTGCTGCGTGCCGCAGGACATCGACTATCCGTCGCTGCATCTGGACATCGACCGGGTGCGCGCCAGCGAGCTGGGGCTGAACGAAAAGGAGGTGGTGGGCAATGTCATCACGGCGCTCACCTCCAACGCCATGATCGCTCCGAGCTATTGGGTGGACCCGAGGAGCGGCAACGACTACCTGCTGACGGTGCAGTACCCGGAAGACTACATCCAGAGCCTCGCGGACTTGCGCGCCGTGCCGCTGCGCGGCACCAATTCCCGGGTGCCGACGCAACTGGACACGGTCAGCAGCCTTCGCCACATCGAATCGCCCACGGAGGTGGACCACTACCAGCTGCGCCGCGAGATGGACGTGTATGTAGCGCCCGCGGGCGAGGACTTAAGCGGCGTGTTGCACGGCGTGGAGCAGATCATCAGGGAGCTCAAGCTTCCCGAGGGAGTGCGCGTTGCGGTGCGCGGCTCCGCCCAGGCGATGCGCACCTCCTTCAGCGCCTTCGGCTTCGGTCTGGTGCTCGCGACGCTGCTCGTCTACCTGGTGCTGGTGGCGCAATTTCAGTCGTTCCTCGACCCGCTGCTGATTCTGCTGGCCGTGCCGACCGGGCTGACCGGAGTGCTGCTCACCTTGTTTCTCACGGGAACCACGCTCAACGTGATGTCCCTCATGGGCGTGGTCATGATGGTCGGGATCGTCGTCTCGAACAGCATTCTCATTGTTGAATTCACCAATCGCCTGCGCCGCGAAGGTCGGGCACTGCGGGCGGCGGTGTCGCTCGCCTGCCGCATACGGCTGCGCCCGGTCCTCATGACTTCGCTCGCGACCCTCATCGGGCTGATCCCCCTGGCGTTGAAGCTCGGCACCGGCGCCGAGGCCTACGCGCCGCTGGCCCGCGCGATCATCGGCGGGCTCGCGGTCTCGGTCGTGCTGACGGTGTTCATCGTGCCGGCTGCCTACTACCTCGTGCACCGCCGCGAGGATGAGGAGGCGAGCGCATGAGGCTCAGCCTCCTCGCGGCGGCTGTGTGTACGCTCGGCGCGGCTGTGCCGGCTGCCGTGTCAGCCGCGGACGCCGTGCTACCGGCGCAGCCGCTGACGCTCGCGCAGGCGCACGCCCTCGCGCTGCGCAACCATCCGGACATCGCCGCGGCCAACTACCGGGCGCTGGCGGAGCACGAGGTGTTCGTGCAGTCGCGCGCGGGGTTGTTGCCGCAGGTGTCGCTGTACGGTTCCGCGGTGCACGCCGACTCGGACAACACGCGCATCATGGCCGGGGGCCTCAATAACCCCTCAGTGTTCAGCCGCACGGCCGTCGGCGCCGGCGTCAGTCAGCTGATCACCGACTTCGGGCGCACCACAAACCTCGCCGCCAGCTCCAAGCTGCTGGCGAGCGCCGCCGAGCAGAACGCGCTCACCACCCGCGAGCAGGTGTTGCTGCAGGTCGATCACAGTTACTTCGGTGTGTTGCAGGCGCAGGCGATCGAGGCGGTGGCGCGGCAGACGCTCGACACGCGCCAGCTGCTGCTCGAGCGTGTGAGCATTCTTGCCGCCAACAAGCTGAAGTCCGACCTCGACGTGAGCTTTGCGCAGGTGGGCCTCGAGGATGCGCGGCTGCTGCTGCTGAGAGCGCAGAACGAGGCGAACTCGTCCATGGCGGCGCTGGCGGCGGTACTGGGGTACAGCCAGCCGCAGCCCTTGACGCTGGCGGCCGAGAACTCGGTGCCGGTGCCCGCAGCGGCGGACGTCGCGCCCCTGATCGAGCGGGCGCGCCGCGACCGGCCGGAGCTCGCAAGCCTGCGCGATGAGCGCGACGCGGCGCAGCGCCTGGCGCTGTCATTGCGCGATGCGCGGCTGCCGACAATCTCCGCGGTGATCGCCGCGGGCGACGCCTTCTCGCACGACGTGCGGCTGCCCGACAACTACAGCGCGGGCGGTATTCAGATCAGCGTGCCGCTGTTCGCCGGCGGGCTCTACCAGGCGCGCCAGCGCGAGGCGCAGCTGCGGGCCAAGGCGGCCGCCGAAGCGCTGCGGGCGCTCGAGGACAACGTCAGCCGCGACGTGCAGGTCGCGTGGCTGAGCCTCAACAACGCGCACGAGCGGCTGCGCACCAGCGCGCAGCTGCGCCGCTACGCCACCACCGCCTACGAGCTGGCGGACGCGCGTTACCGCGCCGGCAGCAGCTCCATCGTGGAGTTGAGCCAGGCGCAGCTGCAGCTCACCGCCGCACAGATCGACGAGAGCTCGGCGCGTTACGAGGTGCTGATCCGGGCCGCGGACCTGAACTATCAGATTGGCGTCCCCGCGCCCGCAGATGCCGTGCCCCCGGACGCAGCAGGCGCGCGCGCACCGGACCTGCCATGAGGGCGCGGCGCGCGTGGCTGCCTGGCTAGAACTTGAAGCGCAAAGCGCGCCGCTGGACGCCGCGGTGCACACCGCGCAATACACCATCGCCACGCTCCTGGGACGCTACCCCGAGGACCTTGTCGGAGAGCTAAGCGCGAGAAACATGGTCCCGCAGGTACCCGAGGCGGTCGCGGCCGGCCTGCCGCTGGATCTCTTGCGGCGCCGCCCCGACATCCGCCAGGCGGAGCGCGAGCTGGCCGGGGCCAACGCGCGCATCGGCATCGCCGCCGCGAACCTCTTCCCCTCGCTCGCCATCACGGCCGGCATCGGCGTGCGGCGCCAGGGGCTGGGCACGACGCCGAGCGTGAGTGAACACATCTGGTCCGCGGGTCCGTCGCTCTTGTGGCCGCTGCTGGATTTCGGCGCGCTGGATGCGCGGGTGGAGATTGCCGATCTGCAGACGCGGGCGCTGCTGGTGAACTACAGGAAGACCATCCAGGGCGCGGTGCGCGAGGTCGACACCGGTCTCGATGGCTTCCAGGCGCAACAGGCGAGCCTGGAAAAACTCGGCACGGCCCTCACGGCGAGCCAGCGGGCCGTCACGCTCGCCACCGAGCGCTACCAGCGCGGACTGACCGACTTTCTCAACGTGGTCGATGCGCAGCGCCAGGAATACGATATCGAGGAGCAGTACGCCAGCGCCCAGGTGGCGCTCGCGGAAAGCTTCATCGCGCTGTATCGCAGTCTCGGCGGCGGTTGGGAGAACTACCAGTCGCTGCCGCCGATTCACCGGCCCGAGCCCGCGATCATCGCGGCCTTCCAGCGCGTGCTGACCCGCAACGACGCCCTGAAATGAACAGCCCCCACGCTCGTGATGGCGCAGCGCGCTCGCCGGCCCGGGCGGTCCTTAGAAAGCGAAACGGCCGCCGATGACCGGAGCAAAGTTATTGTTGTAGTTGTAGCGAACGCCGGGTCCGTGCGGGATGGCGACCGCCAGGCCGCCGCTGACGTCGGAATAGGCGACTCCGGCATAGAGGTCGAAGCGCTTGGTGAAGTGGTGATCCGTATAAAGTGAGACCTCCTCGAGGGTGCCCGCGCAGGAGCTGCGGAAACTGGCGGGCGCGCACGTAGGCGGAACACGAAAGTCGTTCTGCTGCTGGTGATAGTAGGACAACGTGACGTCGGTCAGCTTGTCGTACGCGTACCTCACGCCTGTCCACCAGACTTGCACGATCTTGGGAGAATCCAGATTGTTGTCTTCGACGCCGCTCAGCAGATAACCGCCCTGCGCCGTGGCGCCGATGCCCAACGGGCTCGACGGGTTGTCGTAGCGGATGTGCTCGTAACCACCGTAGAACCTGAACGGGTCCCAGACATATTTGACGGCGGCCATCAAGGCGGTGTTGTCGGTCACGATGCCGTACTCGGTGTTGGCCGCGCCGATCAGGTTGGCGCCGGTGATCTGGTTCTGGTTGATGCTGTTGGTGGTTGACTGATACGGCTGCGTCGGACTCTGAGGGCCGAGCAGCGGATTGAGCACGCTGATCGCCTGGTTGACCTTCTGGTAGACGAGGTCGGCGGAGAGGTGGCGGTACTCCCCGCCGAGGTCCAATCCAAGAGCGGTGTTGTGCGAGGCTTCCGGCGTGCAGGTGGCGGCAGTCCAGCCTGCGGCGGCGGCGTAACAGCCGCCGGAGCCGTCGGCAAACTTGTACATCGCGCCGAAATGGATGGGGCCGCGGGTAATGCGATATTTCACCGCATCGTCCCAGCGGGTGTCCTGGGTGTCGCCGCCACCAGCCATCAGGCCGTTGTAGCCGATATAGGAGAAGGAGTAGGCGCCCGCGGCCGGATCGTAGGCGAGCATCGCATCGGTGCCGAGCGAGCGCTGGCGGCCGAAGCTCAGGGTGCCGAAGGGCGCGGATGAGATACCGCCATAGAACTCGTCGTTGATGGTCTGGCCGGCGCGCGCACCGTCGCCGGTGATCGAGTAGCTGCCCCTGGGCAGGCCGTTATTGCCGGTATTGGTGGCCGCCATATTGGCCAGCTGGCCGGACTGCGGATTGATGCCGGTCGAGACATTGCCGACCACGTACCAGCCATCGAGAAACTCCTCCTTGATGCGGAAGCCGAGGCCCGACTGTTGCAGGTTGTTGGGCGCAACCAGCCACTGGGAGTGATTGCCGTTCCGATTGACCAGAGATTCGCCCTCGTAGTTGTAAGGGTTCTCCGGTAAGCCGTGGCTGACCATGCCGAAGCCGACGTCATAGATGCCGTACAGGGTGACGCCGTACCAGGTCAGCGGGCAATCGGTGGCGAAGAACTCGCGACTGCTCGCGCAGCCCGGGGGACTCGGGGCGTCGCCCGCCGTCGCGGCACTCGCGGCGCCGTTCGCGGCGACGGCCTGCCCGGCAAGGGCCCCGGTGAGCAGCAAGCTGACCAGCAGCAGGTCAGCGGGGGTCTTGCGGTGCGTCATGCCGGGGCCCTTATTCGTTATATCCCAATGAATATATCGTCGCAGAAGCGCGGGTCCGTCCGCAACTTTCCGGCGTGTGGGTGTGCCGCGGCCGAGGTGAGGTAGCATGGGGCTTGCGAAGGAGCCAACATGCCGATGCCATCCGTTCGCTTTCGCGTAGATTTTGGCCGCGACGAGGCCGTAGGTCCCGGCAAGATCACCCTGCTTGAGCAGATCGAAAAGACGGGCTCGCTGTCGCAGGCGGCCCGCGAACTGCGCATGAGCTACCGGCGGGCGTGGCTGTTGCTCACCAGCCTCAACCGCTCATTCCGTGAGCCGGCCGCCGTGTTGATGAAGGGCGGCCGCGGCGGCGGCGGCGCGAGCCTCACCGTGTTCGGGCGGCAGCTGATCCGCACCTACCGGGAATTTGATGCCGAGATGCAGGCTTGCGCCGCCCGGCGCTTCCGGTCGATCCTGAGCCGGACGCATAAGCCGGCGGCTGCGCGGGGTACGCGGGTGCGCGTGCGGCCGCTCAAGCGCCACTTTAGATGACGCGGCCGGCCTAAGCCGGCAACCAGTTTGTGACCGCTCCACGACTGACCCTATAACCGCGGCCAGCTGACACTCAACGCGGTGCTGATACGGCAGCGTCTTGAGATCGGCTAAATGGTTGGGATGATTTCGCAGGGTGATTGCACCACCCACAAGGGCTCCCCCGCGCTGGCGCGGCGGGGTCTCGCGTGGCTGGTGCTGCTGCTGATTGCAATTGCGGCCAGCGTGCCGGCCGCGGCCCAGCAGAAGACCGGTCCGGGTGTTGCTTCCGGGGACAGCCTGACGTGGCAAGGCATAACGTTCTACGGCGTCGTTGATCTGGGCTTCCAATACGACACCCACAGCGCGCCGTTTACCCCGTACCGGCCGGCGGCCAGCGGCAACATCGTACGGCAGAACAGCTACCAGTCAGTCTCCGGGCTGACGCCTAGCAATATGGGCCAGTCGCGAGTCGGACTGCAGGGCATTGAAGCGCTGAGCGGCGAGTGGGCAGCGCTCTTTCAGGTCGAGACGTTCTTCAACCCTCAGTCCGGACAGCTTGCCGATTCGCTCAAGTCATTGGCGGCGAACAACGGCAAGCCACTCACCCAGCAGAGCGTCGGCGTCGACGGCAGCTCCGCGGGGCAGGTCTTCCAGACCGCCTATGCGGGATTCAAGTCCGAACACTTCGGGGAGCTGACCTTCGGCCGGCAGATCAGCTTGCTTTCGGAGGGCGGGGTCAAATATGACCCGAACTACATGGCGACCGCCTTTGGCCTGCTCGGCGCCTCCAACACCTACGTCGGCGGCGGCAGCAGCGAGGACAACCGGCTCGACTCGACGGCGAAGTACCTGCTGCACTTCGGGGATTTGCTGCACGTCGGCGGTCTGTACAAGTTCAACGGGTCCAGTGGCGCAGGCCGCACCGCCGTGCAGGCGGATGTGGGTGGCAGCTTCGCCGCTGCCGATGTCGATGCCTACTACTCCAGGGTGAGAAGCTCGATAACGGCGAGTGCTTTGAGCGCCGCCCAGGTGGGTGCGCTGCCGTCTGGATACAGCGCCTCGAACGCCCTGGCCGCAACGGTATCCGACAACACGGCCTACGCGCTCATGGCACGTTGCCAGCTCAGCTCCCTCAAACTCTTCGGCGGTTACGAGAACATCAGGTACGCCAATCCCGCCACGCCCCTTGGCGCCGGGTTCACCGACATCGGCGGTTACGTGCTGGCCTTCGTGAACAATACCGCCTACAACAACCCAAAGATTCTTCAGGTCTATTGGACTGGTGTTCGTTACGCCGTCATTCCGCAACTGCAGCTGACCGCTGCCTACTACGGCGTGCATCAGAGCGCCTACGGCTCCGGCACCCAGGCCGGCTGCACGACGAACGCGCACAGCGCCTGCAGTGGCAACCTGGAAGCGCTCTCCTTCGACGCCGACTACCGGTTCAATGTGCACTTCGATGTGTATGCGGGTGCCATGTACAGCAGCGCGCACGATGGGCTCGCCGTCGGTTACCTCAATACCACCAACATCAATCCCACCATCGGCGTGCGCTACAAGTTCTGACAGCGCCGCTACGGCGCGTTGGCGCTGCGCAAGAGCTCGTTGATGGAGGTCTTGGCGCGCGTCTGCGCGTCGACGCGCTTGACGATGACGGCGCAGTACAGGCTGTAGCGCCCGTCCGCCGCGGGCAGCGTGCCGGATACGACCACCGAGCCGGCCGGCACGCGTCCCTGCAGGACCTTGCCGGTGGTGCGATCGTAGATGCGCGTGCTCTGGCCGAGAAAGACGCCCATGGATATCACTGAGCCTGCTTCCACGATGACCCCTTCGACCACCTCCGAGCGCGCGCCGATGAAGCAGTCGTCCTCGATGATGGTCGGGTTCGCCTGCAGCGGCTCGAGCACCCCGCCGATCCCGACGCCGCCCGAGAGGTGCACGTTGCGCCCGATCTGCGCGCACGAGCCGACCGTTGCCCAGGTATCGATCATGGTGCCGGCGCCCACGTAGGCGCCGATGTTCACATAGCTCGGCATCAGCACCACGTCCGGGGCGATGTAGGCGCCGCGACGCACCAGTGCGTGCGGCACGACGCGCGCGCCTGCGGCGCGCAGCTCAGCTTCCGTAGCGTCGGCGTACTTCAGCGGCACCTTGTCGAAGAAGCGGGTGTAGCCGGCATCCATCGCCACGTTGTCGCGCACCCGGAAAGACAGCAGCACCGCTTTTTTCAGCCACTCGTTGACGACCCAGCGGCCAGCCACGGGTTCCGCGACGCGCGCGCGCCCGCTGTCGAGGAGGCCTAAGGACTCCTCGAGCGCCGCCGCGAGCTCGGGGGTGAGGTTGTGCGGATTCAGTTCCGCCCGCCGCTCGAACGCGGCATCGATTACGGCCCTGAGAGTGTCCGGCGCGCTCATGCAGTTGCCGTGCGCAGCGCCGCCTGGCGCTGATCGAGCCCCTGCACCAGGTGGCCGCGCAGCGCCTCCGCGGCGGCCGGGCTCAGCGGCCGGTTGTCGAGGTCGGTCAGGTAGAACACGTCCTCGGCGCGCTCGCCTACCGTCATGATCTTGGCGGCGTGCAGCTCGATGCGCTCCTCCATCAGTACCTTGCCGATATCGCACAGGAGGCCCGGGCGGTCACCGGCGGTCAGCTCCAGCACCGAGCGGCGATTGCGTTCATCCACGCTCAGGGAGATCTGCGTGGGCGTGTTGAACATGCGCGCCTGGCGCGGCGCGCGCCGTGACACGATGAGCGGCGTATCCGCGGCGCCCTGCAGCGAGCGCCACAGCGCCGCCTCGATCTCGCGCTGGCGATCGGCGTCGGTGATCGGCGCGCCGTCCTCCTCCAGCAGGTGATACAGGTCGAGGCTGAAGCCGTCGCCGGTGGGGGTGATGCGCGCATCGACGATGTTGAGCCCGAGCTGGTCGAGCACCGCCGTGGTGCGCGCGAACCCATGCCGGCGCGGGCGGGCGAAGATCAGCGCCGCGGTGGTGCCGCGCAGGCTGCGCGGATCGAGCGCCACCAGCGCCTCGTCGGAAGCCGCATCACGCTCGGCGAGGAGGCGCGTATGCCAGGCGATCTCGTCCGGGGAGTGCTGCAGGAAGTAGCTTGCCGAGAAGCGCGACCAGACGGCGCTGAGGTGTTCTTCGGCCACGCCGTGCTCCACGAGCAGGCGGCGGGCGCCGTCCTGGGTTTCCCGCACCAGGTGCTCCGGATCGATCGGGCTCTCAAGGCCGCGGCGCAGGGCGCGCTTCACCCGCTGGTAGAAGTCCCGGAACAGCGAGGCCTTCCAGGAATTCCACAGCCGCGGATTGGTGCCGCGCACGTCCGCGCAGGTCAGCACGTACAGGTAGTCCAGGTGCGCCTCATCGCCCACCTTGCGCGCGAAGGCGTTGATGACCTCCGGATCGCCGATGTCCTGCTTCTGCGAGGTGAGCGACAGCTCCAGGTGATTGCGCACCAGCCAGGCGACCAGACGCGCATCGTACGGCGACAGGCCCTGCTCCAGACAGAACGCCTCGGCGTCCACCGCGCCGAGCTCCGAGTGATCGCCGCCGCGCCCCTTGGCGATGTCGTGAAAGAGCGCGGCCAGGTAGGCGATCTCGCTGCGTGGCAGGGCCTGCATGACGCGCGACGCCTCGGGCAGCTCGTGGTCGTAGCGCGGGATGGCGAAGCGCCGCAGGTTGCTCACCACGAACAGCGTGTGGGCATCCACCGTGTAGGCGTGGAACAGGTCGTATTGCATGCGGCCGACGATGCGGCCGAAGGCCGGGATGTAGCGTCCGAGTACGCCGTAGGTATTCATGCGCCGCAGTTCGTGCGTCACCCCCACCGGTGAGCGCAGGATCTCGAGGAACAGGCGATGGTGGCGCGGGTTCTGGCGGAACTCCTCGTCGATGAGCCACAGGTTGCGGGTCACGGCGCGCATGGTCGGGGCGCGCACGCCGCGAATCTGCGGGTGCTGTTGCAACAGCGCGAAGAGCTCGAGCAGCGCGGAGGGGCTGCGCGCGAAGACCTCGTCGTTGATCGCCTCGAGCGAACCGTTGCGCACCTGGAAGCGCCCATTCAGCGGCCGCGGCGGCTCGCTTTCGGTCAGGATCGCTTCGCGGAACAACTGCAGCAACAGCTCATTCAGCAGGCTCACGTCCATGACGGTGCGGTAGTAGCGCTGCATGAACTGCTCGACGCCCAGGGTGTAGGAGGCATCCTCGTAGCCGAAGCTCTTTGCCAGGCGCATCTGGTGATCGAACAGCAGCCGGTCCTCGCGCCGTCCCGTGAGGACGTGCAGGCCGAAGCGCACCTTCCACAGGAAGGCCTGCGCCTGCTTCAGCCGCCGCAGCTCCGCAGCGGTGAGAAATCCGTGCGTCGCCAGTTCGTCGAGCGTCTGCGCTCCGAAGTGCCGCTTCGCAACCCAGGCGATGGTCTGGATGTCGCGCAGCCCGCCGGGGCCGGTCTTCACGTTCGGCTCGAGGTTGTAGGCCGTGTCGTTGGCCTTCAGGTGCCGCTCGGTCTGCTCACGCACCTTGGCGTCGAAGAAGCGCCTGACCGGCCAGACGCGGTCCGCCGTGAGCGCGGCGTGCATCCCCGCGTACAGGACCGCGTCCCCTGCCAGCAGGCGCGCCTCGAGCAGCGTCGTCATCACGCCGGCATCGGCCGCGCTCTCCGTGGCGCATTCCGCCACCGTGCGCACGCTGTGCCCGACCTCGAGCCCGATGTCCCACAGGAACGCGACCAGGTGTTCGGCGGCGGCGCGGCCGGCCTCGTCCGCAGGCTCCGGCGCAAGCAGCAGCACGTCCACGTCCGAGCACGGGTGCAGTTCGCCGCGCCCGTAGCCGCCGACCGCGACCAGGGCCCAGCCGCCGGCCGCACTGCAATGCAGGCGCCAGGCCTGGCGCAGCGCCGTATCGATGAGGGCTGAGCGCGCGTGCACGAGCTCCTCGACCGGCTCATCGGCGAGAAAACGCGCTTTGAGTTCCTCGCGCGCCACCGCGAGCAGCTCCCGCCAGGCCGCGCCGTCCCGGGCGGCGCCCAGCTGCGCGGGCAGGCGCGTAAGCAGCGGCCACGCAATTGCGGTTGCAGCGGCCGGTAGGGTGGCCGAAGGATCGTCCACTACTGCGGCGGCCCGGCCGCGGGCAGGGTGAGAACATCCACGCCGGTGTCCGTTACCAGCACCGTGTGCTCCCACTGCGCCGACAACGAGTGATCCTTGGTGATGACAGTCCAGCCGTCCGGCAGCAGCCGCACGTGGCGCTTGCCGGCGTTCACCATCGGCTCGATGGTGAAGGTCATGCCCGCCTGCAGTTCAAAGCCGGTGCCCGGCTCGCCGTAGTGCAGCACCTGCGGATCCTCGTGGTACACGCGTCCGATGCCGTGGCCGCAGTACTCGCGCACCACCGAAAAATCGCGCGCCTCGACGAAGCTCTGGATGGCGTGCCCGATGTCCCCTAAGCGGGTGCCCGGGCGCACGGTTTCGATGCCGCGCCACATGGCCTCGAAGCAGGTCTCGGCCAGGCGCTGCGCGTGCGGCGGCGCCTTGCCGACGAAATACATGCGGCTGGTGTCGCCGTGAAAGCCGTCGCGGATCACCGTGACGTCGATGTTGACGATGTCGCCCGCCTTCAGGCGCTTGTCGTTCGGGATCCCATGGCAGACCACGTGATTGACCGAGGTGCAGATGGTCTTGGGAAAGCCACGGTAGTTGAGGTTGGCGGGCAATGAATGCTGCACCTGGACGATGTGGTCGTGGCACAACTGGTCCAGCTGCTCGGTCGTGACCCCCGGCACCACGTGGGCCCCGATCATGTCGAGCACCTCGGCCGCGAGGCGCCCCGCGACACGCATTTTGTCCTGTTCTTCCGGGGTCTTGATGGTGACGTGCATAGGGGGCGAAATGGGGCCAGGGGGCGGGGTGTGCAAGGGACACGCCCGGGCAGCGTAAGGCGTTGTTCCGACGAGGCCTTCATGGTATAAAGCGCGGCCTTTTTTGGCAACGCAACCCACACGCGCATCATTAACTCAGTGGCTGGGTGTCCCCGATTCACATCGAGGATGGCCACGAGGATGCGCGGAGGCTTAACCCACATAGGAGTTTTTCATGCCCGGCGTGTCCATGCGACAGATGCTGGAAGCGGGTGTCCATTTCGGACACCAGACCCGCTTCTGGAACCCGAAGATGGCTCCGTTCATCTTCGGTGAGCGCAACAGAATTCACATCATTAATTTAGAGAAGACGCAGCCGATGTACGCGGAGGCGGCGCACTTCATCAAGGGCGTGATTGCCGACGGCGGCACGGTGCTGTTCGTGGGCACCAAGCGCTCGGCGCGCGAGTCGGTGCAAAAGGAGGCGCAGCGCGCCTCCCAGCCGTTCGTGAACCAGCGCTGGCTCGGCGGCATGCTCACCAACTTCAAGACCATCCGCCAGTCCATCAAGCGCCTGGCGGAGATCACCGAGCTGGCCGCTTCCGGCGCGCTGGACAAGCGCGGCAAGAAGGAAGCAACGCAGCTGCGGCGCGAAATGATCAAGCTCGAGAGAAGCCTCGGCGGCATCAAGGACATGGAGTCTCTGCCCGATGCCTTGTTCGTGATCGACGTTGGTCACGAGAACATCGCGATTCACGAGGCGAAGAAGCTCGGCATTCCGGTCGTGGCGATCGTCGACACCAACTGCTCGCCCGATGGCATCGAGTACGTGATCCCGGGCAACGATGACGCCATGCGCGCCATCCACCTGTACGCCGCCGGCATCGCCGACGCGGTGCTCGAGGGCAAGGAATCCGTGCCGCAGGTGGCCGTTGGCGAGGACGAGTTCGTCGAGCTCGACGAGGCCGGCAACCCGCGCAAGAAACAGGCGCGCGGCCGGCAGCGTCCGCAGGCCAACGTGCGCAAGAAAGCTCCCGTTCGGCGCCGCCCGGCAGCCGCGCAGGCGCAGGCGCCCGCCGCGGAAGCCGCTCCCGCCCCGAGCGCCGACGCCGCCGCTGGCGTTAGCGTTGAGGACGATGATCTGGACATCGAGGACAGCGCCGAGAGCCTGGTTCCCCCGGGCGTAGTGGCGCCGCCGCCGGCGGCCACGCGTCGCCCGGCCGAAGGTGCGGGCCGCCGCAAGGGACGCGGCGACTGACATGAACATCACAGCAGACGCGGTCAAGCAGCTCCGCGAGCGCACCGGCGCGGGCATGATGGAATGCAAAAAGGCGCTGGTCGAGACCAAGGGCGACCTGGATGCGGCCGCCGAACTCATGCGTCGCCAGGGTCTCGCTAAGGCCGACAAGAAGGCCACGCGCGTCGCCGCCGAGGGCGTGGTGGTAGCCGGCAAGTCCGCCGATGACCAGGCGGCTGCGATGGTGGAGATCAACTGCGAAACGGACTTCGTTGCCCGCGAGCAGGACTTCCGCGCCTTTGCAAAGGCCGTGGCGCAGGCGGCGCTGACGGTGAAGCCCGCAACGCTCGCGGCGCTGGCGGAGGCCAGGCTGCCGAGCGGCGAGAGCATCGAGGAGCGTCGCCGCGCGCTGGTCGCCAAGATCGGCGAGAACATCAGCGTGCGACGCTTCGCGCTGCTGTCATCGCCGGAGCATCTGGGCGCCTACGTGCACGGCACCCGCATCGGCGCCCTGGTCGCGGTCAGGGGCGGGCCGGCAACACTCGCCTACGACCTGGCGATGCACGTGGCGGCGAGTAATCCGCGCTACCTGTCCCAGGCGCAGGTGCCGGCGGATGTGGTGGCGAAGGAGCGCGAGATCCTCACCAGCCAGGCGCAGGCTGAGGGCAAGAAGCCTGAGATCGTCGCCAAGATGGTCGAGGGGCGGCTGCGCAAGGCCCTGAGCGAGATCACCCTGACCGGGCAGCTGTTCGTGAAGGATCCGGACGTCACGATCGAGAAGCTCCTGAAGGACGCCAAGGCCGAGGTGCTCGGGTTCGAGCGCTTCGAAGTCGGCGCCGGCATCGAGAAGAAGCACGGGGATTTTGTCGCCGAGGTCATGGCCACGGTAAAGAGTGCGACACCTGCGGTCCGGCACTAAAGCGCGGCAGCCACAGGTGCGTTTACAGGACGAAACCCCGCCGCGCGCGGGGTTTTTTCCATCGGCAGTCTTGAGGGATACAAGATGACACAAGCCAAGGCGCACTACGCGCGCATCCTCGTCAAGCTCTCCGGGGAAGCCCTGATGGGCGGCGGGGACTACGGCATCGATCCGGCGGTGATCAAGCGCATCGGCGGGGAGCTGCAGGAGATCGTCGCGATGGGCGTGCAGGTCGCCGCGGTCATCGGCGGCGGCAACATCTTTCGCGGCGCGGGCCTGGCGCGCGCCGGCATGGATCGCGTCGCGGCGGATCACATGGGCATGCTCGCGACGGTGATGAACGCGCTCGCCATGCAGGACGCGCTCGAGGGCCTCGGAATGCACGCCCGCGTCATGTCGGCGATCCGCATCAACGAGGTCTGCGAGGATTACATCCGCCGGCGCGCCGTGCGCCACCTGGAAAAGGGGCGGGTGGTCATCTTCGCCGCCGGTACCGGCAACCCGTTCTTCACCACCGACACGGCGGCGGCGCTGCGCGCCATCGAGATCAGCGCCGACGTGCTGCTCAAGGCCACCAAGGTAAACGGCGTGTACTCGGACGACCCGGTGCGCAATCCCGCCGCGGTGCGTTACGCGCACCTGTCCTTCGACCGGGTGCTCACCGAGAAGCTCAACGTGATGGATGCCACTGCCATCGTCATGTGCCGCGACAACCGCTTGCCTTTACGCGTCTTCAATCTCAACAATTCCGGCGATCTCACCCGCATCGTGCGTGGCGAAGAGGTGGGTACGGCGGTAACGTTCGAATGAGCTGCGCGCGCGAGCTTTAGGAGTTGAACCATGCTCGAAGACCTCAAGAAAGACGCTGTCACGCGCATGGGCAAGTGCGTGGCGACCTTCCAGTCGGATCTGAAGAAGCTGCGCACCGGTCGCGCTCATACGAGCCTGGTCGAACACCTGAAGGTGGACTACTACGGCTCGGAAGTGCCCCTGCAACAGGTGGCGAGCATCGCGGTCGAGGACGGGCGCACGCTCGTGATCTCGCCGTGGGAAAAGACGGTCGTGCAGGCCATCGAAAAGGCGATCTTCAAGTCCGACCTCGGGCTCACGCCCATGACTGCCGGCACCGTGATCAGGATTCCCATGCCGCCGCTCACCGAGGAGCGGCGTCGCGAGATCACCAAGGTGTTGCGCCACGATGCCGAGAACGCGCGCGTCGCGATTCGCAACGTGCGCCGCGATGTCATGAACGACATCAAGGAGCTGCTGAAGGAGAAGCTGGTCTCCCAGGACGACGAGCGGCGCGCCGAAGGCGAAGTGCAGAAGCTCACCGACAAGCACGTCGCCGATGTCGAGACGCTGCTCGCCGCCAAAGAGAAGGAGGTCATGCAGGTCTGATGCCCGCCGCCGCCGCCAACCCGCTTCCGCGGCACGTCGCGATCACCATGGACGGCAACGGCCGCTGGGCGAAGACGCGCGGACTTGCCCGCATCGCCGGACACAAGGCGGGACTTGAACCCGTGCGCATGTGCATCAGCGAATGCGGCCAGCGCGGCATCGGCGCCCTTACCCTGTTCGCGTTCTCCAGCGAGAACTGGAGTCGGCCCGCCGAGGAAGTGGTGAGCCTGATGGGCCTGTTCGTCGAGTCGCTCGAGCGCGAGATCACCGAGCTTCATGAGCAGGGCGTGCGCATGCGTTTCATCGGCGAGCGCAGGAATCTCCCCGTGCGCCTGCAGGCGCGCATCGCCGCCGCCGAGCAGCGCACCCAGGGCAACAGCGGCCTCAAGCTGCAGGTCGCCGTGAGTTATGGTGGGCGCTGGGATATTGTCCAGGCGGCTCAAGCACTTGCGAGAGAATGCTCGAGCGGCGCGCTACGTCCGGAGGAGATCACGGAAGAGCGCTTCTCCCGGGCCCTCGCGCTCGCCGGCGTTCCGGATGCGGATCTGGTCATCCGCACCGGAGGCGAGCAGCGCATCAGCAACTTTCTCTTATGGAACCTCGCTTACGCGGAGCTGTATTTCACGCCCAAATTGTGGCCGGACTTCGCGCTTGCGGACCTCGAGGAGGCGCTGGCTTTTTTCGGCAACCGCGAGCGGCGCTTCGGCCAGACCTCCGCGCAACTCACCACCGCGCCGGGCCGCGTTTCGTGACCGAGGCCCTGCGCCAGCGAATCATCACCGCGGTCGTGCTGGCGGTGGCGCTGCTTGCGGTGCTCCTGTGGCTGCCCCCGTGGGCGACGCTGCTGGTGGTTACGCTGCTGGTGCTCGCGGGCGCCTGGGAGTGGTCGGCGTTTCTTGTGAAGGCGCGCGCGCCGGCACTGCGGGCGGCGTACGTGCTGCTGGTCGCGGCGCTGCTGGGCGGCGCCTGGGAAATTTCCGCGACTGCACGGGGACGCGACCTCGTCCTGGGCGTCGCGGTGCTGTGGTGGCTCGCCGCATTTGTGTGGATCGCGCGCGCGCCGCAGCGCGTGAGTCCGTGGGCCGCCGCCGCCGCGGGCTTGCTGGCGCTGGTGCCTGCGTGGCTCGCGCTGGTGCGGCTGCGGCTGGTGTTTCCCCACGGGGCACAGTGGACGCTGTTCGTGCTGCTGTTGGTGTGGGTTGCGGATATTGGCGCGTTCTTCTGCGGGCGTCGTTTCGGGCGCATCCGCCTGGCGCCGGAGGTGTCACCGGGCAAGACCTGGGAGGGCGTGCTCGGCGGCACCGCGGTGAGTGCGCTGGTGGCCATCGGCGGCAGCGTGTGGTTCCGGGTACCGCTGCTCGTGTTCCTGCCGCTGTGCCTGGCCGCGGTCGGTTTCTCGATCGTCGGCGATCTGACCGAGAGTCTGTTGAAGCGATCCGCCGGGGTGAAGGACAGTGGCACGGTATTTCCCGGCCACGGCGGCGTGATGGACCGGATCGACAGCCTCACGGGAGCCGCTCCGATCCTCTTGCTGGGACTCACGCTCATGGGAGTGGTGCCATGAGCATGCCGGAGGTGGTGCAAATCGGGGTCGCGGTGCTCGGGTCCACGGGCTCCGTCGGCGAGAACACGCTGGATGTCATCGCGCGCCACCCCGGGCGTTTCCGCCTGGTGGCGATCGCGGCCAACACCAACGCCACCAAGCTCGCGCAGCAGATCCTGAGCTTTCGTCCCGCCTATGCCGCGCTCGCCGACCCGCAGGCGCTGCCGCAGCTGAAGGAACTGCTCGGCACGTCAGCGCCCGGCACGCGACTGCTCGCAGGTCCCGGCGCGCTCGAGGAGCTGGCGCAACTGGCGCAGGTGCAGTGCGTCATGGCGGCCATCGTCGGCGCCGCAGGTCTCACCTCGACGCTCGCCGCTGCGGCTGCGGGCAAGCGCCTGCTGCTCGCGAATAAGGAGTCGCTGGTCATGGCGGGTCCCTTGCTGGTGGCGGCGATGAAGCACTCGGGCGCGACGCTCCTGCCGATCGACAGCGAGCACAACGCCATCTTCCAGTGCCTGCCGGCAGGCAGCGTCCCCGGGGTCCCGCCCGCCGGTCTGAAGCGCGTGCTGCTGACTGCCTCTGGCGGTCCCTTTCGCGACACCCCGCGCGCCGCGCTCGACGCGGTGACTCCGGAGGCAGCCTGCGCGCACCCGAACTGGGTCATGGGCCGCAAGATATCGGTGGACTCCGCCACCTTGATGAACAAGGGGCTGGAGCTGATCGAGGCGCGGGTGCTGTTTGGTCTCTCAGCACAGCAGATCGAGATCCTGGTGCACCCGCAGAGCATCGTGCACTCACTGGTCGAGTACGTGGACGGCTCGATGCTTGCGCAGCTGTCGGCGCCCGATATGCGCACGCCCATCGCGTACGCACTTGCGTGGCCCGAGAGGATCGACTCCGGTGTAGACTTCCTCGACCTGCTGAAGGTCGGACGGCTGGATTTTATGGCGCCCGACCTGGATAAGTTCCGCTGCCTCGCCCTGGCGCAGGCGGCGGCGCGCGCCGGCGGTCTGCACCCGGTGGTGCTCAACGCGGCCAATGAGGTCGCGGTGCAGGCCTTCCTCGAGCGCCGATTGAACTTTCCCGGCATCGCGGCGGTCATTGAAGCCGTGATGGAGCGCTTCGCGGGGGGAGCGCTCGGCGATCTGGCGGATGTGCTGGCCGCCGACGCGGAAGGCAGACGGCGCGCGCGTGAGCGGATTTTCGGCACCATAAGAAGCGAACGGTCAAGGGACGCTCACGCATGAATCTGCTTTGGCAAGCGCTGTGGTTCGTGATCGCCGTGGGCCTTCTGGTCACGGTGCACGAGTTCGGGCACTACTGGGTCGCGCGCCGCCTGGGGTTCAAGGTGGTGCGCTTTTCCGTCGGTTTCGGGCGTCCGCTGCTCAAGCACATCGGTGGCCGCGATCGCATCGAGTACGTACTCGCCGTGCTGCCCCTCGGTGGCTACGTGAAACTCCTGGATGAGCGCGAAGGCCCGGTGGACCCGGCCGAGCTGCCGCGCTCCTTTACCCGCCGTCCGCACTGGCAGCGCATTGTCGTGCTGCTCGCCGGCCCCGCCTTCAACATCCTGTTCGCGGTACTGGTGCTGTGGGGCATGCTGTGGGCGAGCGGCATCAACGAAGTCAGGCCGGTCGTCGGGGACGTGACGGCGGGGTCCGTGGCCGACATCGCGGGCCTGCGCTCCGGGGATGAAATCCGCGCCATCAACGGCACGCCCGTCGGCGGTGAACGGGACGTGGTGTTTGGACTTCTGGACGCGGTGAGTTCGCGCGGCCAGGTCACCTTGAGCGTGCGCGGCAGTGGCGGTGACACCCGCGCGGCCGTGCTGAGCGTATCGGACGCGGGCGAGCGCCGCCGCCTCACCGAGCCGTCGGAGCTGTTTCGCGGACTCGGCTTCAGTTTCTGGATGCCGCCGGTGCCCCCGGTGCTGGGCAAGGTCATGCCCGGCGGACCGGCGCTGCGCGCGGGGCTCGCTGCCGGGGATCGCATCGTCGCGATCGACGGGGTGGCGATGAACGACTTTCGCGACCTGGTCGCCTACATCAGCGCGCATCCGGGCGCGCATGTGAACATTGACTACAGCCGCGCCGGTACTGCGCGCAGCGTGCAGCTACAGGTAGCGGCCGACGACGTCGGCGGCAAGCGTGTCGGGCGCATCCACGTCGAGCCGCCGCCAGGCGGAAAACTCCCCGACCGCATGCTGGTGCACACCGACCTCAGCGCGCCGGCGGCGCTGTCGCGCGCCACCCAGGAGGCCTGGGGCATGACGGTGCTGCAGGCGCGGCTCTTCGTGCGCATGGTGCAGGGGCGCGTGTCGCTGAAGAACCTGAGCGGGCCCTTGTCGATCGCGGAGTTCGCCGGCGAGTCGGCCGAGGCCGGGGTCGCGCCGTTCCTTGGCTTCCTGGTGCTGATTTCGCTCTCGCTCGGGTTCTTGAATCTGCTGCCGATTCCGATTCTCGACGGCGGACAGATCGTCTTTCAGGTGGCGGAGTGGCTCAAGGGCAGCCCGCTTTCCGAACGCACGCAGGTTTTCGGGCAGCAGCTTGGCATCGCGCTGCTCATCGTCCTGATGGGCGTCGCGCTGTACAACGATATTGCGCGCCAGTTTAGTTGAATAACGACCACGGACCGTGGGTCCGAAAATTTTCCTGAAGGCGCTAAGTCTTCAGTCCTCGAATAATGCAATGTGAGAGTTGAGGCGCGAAGGTGCGCGATGACAAAGACACGGTTGGTTCAGGCATGAAGACGCGGGTGGCACTCGCGGGCATGTTGCTCGCAGTCCACGGCGTGTGCTCGTGGGGCCAGGAGCCGGCGTCGGCAGCGGCGCCGGTGACCGCGCCACCGCCGGTGGCGGAACCCGCCGCGGCGGACTTCACCGTCGGCGACATCCATATCGAGGGGCTGCAGCGCGTCTCCGAGGGCACGGTGTACAACTACCTGCCGGTTAACATCGGCGATCACCTCTCGGCGGCGCGCGTGCGCGAGGCCATCCGCGCCCTGTACGCCACCGGCTTCTTCCGTGACGTGCAGCTGCGCCGTGACGGCAACACGCTGGTGGTGGTGGTCATCGAGCGCCCCTCGATCGAGAGCTTCGAGATCACCGGCAACAAGGACATCAAGACCGAGGATCTGCAGAAGTCGCTGCGCGGGGTGGGACTTGCGACCGGCAAGACCTTCGACCGCAGCGTGCTCGATGACGTCACCCAGTACCTGACCGACCAGTACTACGCCCGCGGCAAGTACGGCGTGAGGATCGAAAACAAGGTCGAGGAGGAAGCCGGCAACCGCGTCAAGATCAAGATCGACATCAAGGAAGGCGCGCGCGCCAAGATCCGCCAGATCGACATCGTCGGCAACACCAGGTTCCGGCCGAAGGACATCCTGGAGACGCTCGAGCTGCAGACGCCCAACTGGCTCTCCTGGTACAAGCAGGACGATCGCTATTCGCGCGAATCGCTGCAGGGCGACCTGGAAAAGGTGCGCAACTACTACATGGATCGCGGCTACGCGAATTTCCAGATCGACTCCACCCAGGTGGCGATCGCCCCCGAGAAAGAAGATATCTTCATCACCGTCAACATCGATCCAGGCCAGGTCTTCAAGCTCTCGCAGATCAAGCTCGCCGGCACCTTCGTCGTGCCGCAGGCCGAGCTCGAGCGGCTGGTGCTGGTGCACCCGGGCGACATCTTCGACCGCAAGCTCATCACCGCCAGCCAGGACCTGATGCAGAACCGCATGGGGCGCGACGGCTACGCCTTCGCCAAGGTGGAGCCGGTGCCAACCCCGGACAACGCCAACCACACGGTGGCGCTGACTTTCTTCATCGATCCGGGCAGTCGCGTCTACGTGCGCAACATCACCTTCTCCGGCGTCAACCGCATCAACGACGAGGTGCTGCGGCGCGAGATGCGCCAACTCGAGGGCGGCTGGCTCTCGAACACCGCGCTCGAGCGCTCCAAGCAGCGCCTGCAGCGCCTGCCGTACGTGAAATCGGTGGAGTTCAAGACCAACCCCGTGGCCGGCTCCCCGGACCTGGTGGACGTTGACTACAAGATCGAAGAGGGTCCGGCGTCGCAGCTCTCCGGTGGCATCGGCTACTCGGAGACCTACAAGTTCATGCTGAACGGCAGTTTCGCCGACGCTGACTTCCTCGGCACCGGCCAGCGCATCGCGGTCAATCTCAACGGCGGCGCTTTCAGCAAGGTCTATAGCGTCACGCAGACCAATCCCTACACCAGCATCGACAACCTGCAGCGCTCGCTGTCGGTGAGCTACAGCTCCGTCACGCAGTTCACCTCGTCTTCGTCGAACTTCTCCTCGCGCACCTTAAGCTTCGGACCGACCTGGGCGTATCCGATCACCGAATTCATGTACTTACGCTTCGGCGTGGCCTTCGACAGCTCCTCGCTGCTCACCAACTCGCTGTCGAGCGCCCAGCAGGCACAGCAGTGGGTGCAGCAGAACGGCCACCCCTACACGCGACTGGCACACGATGACGCGAGCAACAACGAGTACGTCTTCTACGGCACGGACTTCAAAACCACCGAGGCGGTCATCGGCTGGGACTGGGACACGCGTAACCGCACGCTGTTCGCCGATCGCGGCATGCGCCAGACCATTTCCCTCTCCGCGACCGTGCCCGGCAGCAACGTGCAGTACTACGTCGCCAATTACGCCTTCCTGAAGTACCTGCCGCTGTGGCACGGCTGGAACCTGTCGATCCGCGCCGGGGTGGATTACGGCGCGCCGCTCGGGGACACCACCGCCATCCCGCCGTACCGGGAGTTCTTCGGCGGCGGCCCGGACACCGTGCGCGGCTTTCGTGAGAGCCGCATGGGTCCGAAGGACCAGTTCGGCAACCCCTACGGCGGCAATCTGCGCGTCATCAACCAGAACGAGCTGATATTCCCGCTGCCGGCCAAGTGGGCGCAGACCGCGCGCGTCAGCGCCTTCTTCGACCAGGGCAATGTGTTCTCGACGGGCAGCAAGCTGCAGTTCTTCGGCCCGGACCAGGTGTCACCCGAGGACTACCATTTCAAGCTCGGCAACATCAAGCGCTCGGTAGGCGTGGCGGTCGAGTGGCTGGCGCCGCTGGGCCTGTTCCGGTTCAGTTTCGGCGTGCCGCTGAATGCCAGGAAGGGCGACGGGATCACGACCTGGGGCGACGAGACCGAAGGGTTCCAGTTCTCCGTCGGCCAGGCTTTTTAGAACTTAAAGAAGCCATGGGGAGCGTTCTACGCGATACTAGGTGTTTAGCGCCGGGTGCGCTTAGGGGTCCCGCGGCACCCGGGGCATGAATATCCACAGGCTTTTTTCATACGAGGTAGGTAGTTCCGTGAAGCGTCTGATCAGCAGCAAATTGGCGGTTTGTTTGATTGCAGCAAGTGGCGCGCTCGCCGCGCTGCCGGCCTGGGCGGAAGTTAAGATAGGGGTCGTCGACCCGGCGCGGCTCCTGGAGGAGTCCCCGCAGGGCAAGGCGATTTCCGAGTCCCTGCGCTCGGAGTTCTCGCCGCGCGAACGCACCCTGCAGGCGCAGGGGCAGGCCGTGAAGGCCAAGCAGGACAAGCTGCAGAAGGACGGCGCCACCATGACCGAGGATCAGCGCGGCCGCGCTGAGAAGGACCTGCGCGACAGCGCACGCGACTTCGAACGCTCCAAGGGCGAACTTCAGGACGACTTCACCGCGCGCCGCAACGAGGAGTTGTCGCGCTTGCAGCGCACGCTCGGTGAGGAGGTGCGCACTTACGCCAAGGCGCAGAGCTTCGACCTGATCCTGAGCGCCGAAGCCGCCATTTCCTACGCCCAGGCGATCGATGTGACCCCGGCGATCCTGGCGGCGCTGCAGGCGCGCGCCGGCGTGCCGGCGAGCGCACCGAAGCCCGCGGCGCCGGCCAAACCGCAGGCGAAATAGACCCTAAGCGCACTTACGACGGGCCGCCTTCCGCTGCGCAGGTAGTTCAAGGGTCATGGCGGTTTCGTTGGGCGAACTCGCGGTGCGCTTCGGCTGCGAGTTGCGCGGCGACCCGCAGACACTGGTGGAGCGCGTGGCGACGCTGGCGAATGCGGATGAGCGCGCGCTCGCGTTTCTCGCCAACCCGCGCTACCGCGCGCAGCTGCACGGCACGCGCGCCGCGGCGGTGGTGCTGGATGCGCATAGCGCGAGCGACTGCCCGACGCAGGCGCTCGTCTGCGATAACCCGTACGCCGCTTACGCACGCATCGCCGCCGTGTTACACCCGGGGCCGGCCCCGGTACCGGGGGTGCACCCGACGGCGCTGGTAGCGCCGGGCGCACACATCGACCCGTCCGCGCAGGTGGACGCGCTCGCGAGCGTCGGCGCCGGCAGCAGCGTGGGCGCGCGCAGTTACGTCGGCCCGCACTGCCACCTCGACGCAGGCGTCACGCTGGCCGAGGACGTGCGTCTGGTCGCGCGCGTGACCTTGTGCCGCGGCGTAGTGCTCGGGGCGCGCGTCATCGTGCACCCGGGAGTCGTGATTGGCAGTGACGGCTTTGGTTTTGCGAGCGAGCGCGGCGCGTGGCTCAAGGTGCCGCAGCTGGGCGGCGTACGCATCGAGGCGGACGTGGAAATCGGCGCCAACACCACCATCGATCGCGGCGCGATCGAGGACACCGTGATCGAGGCGGGTGCGAAGCTCGACAACCTCATCCAGGTCGGCCACAACGTGCGCATCGGCGCGCACAGCGCGCTCGCGGCCTGCGTAGGGATTTCGGGCAGTACCACCATCGGCAAACGCTGCATGATCGGCGGCATGGTCGGGATCGCCGGCCACCTCGCCATCGCCGACGACGTGGTGATCACGGGGCTGTCGCTGGTGAGCCACTCGATCAGCCAGCCCGGCGTATACTCCGGCGCCATTCCGCTGGAGGAAGCCCGCGCCTGGCGTCGGCTGGTGGCGCGCTTCAAGCGCAGCGGCCGGCTCGAATCACGTGTGAAGCAACTGGAGCGCGCCCGCGGCGTGAAGAGCCGACAGGAAGAGGATCATGACTGAGCCGGTACAACTCGACATCGACGCGATCCTCCGGCAACTGCCGCACCGCTATCCGTTCCTGCTGGTCGACCGCGTGCTCGAGTGCCGCCCGGGCGAGAGCATCCGCGCGCTCAAGAACGTCACCTACAACGAACCGTTCTTTCCCGGCCACTTTCCCGGCCGTCCGGTCATGCCCGGCGTCATCATCATCGAGGCGCTGGCCCAGGCGGCGGGGATCCTGTGCTTCATCACCGCCGGGGTGATTCCCGATGACCAGACGCGCTTTTATTTCGTCGGCATCGACAAGGCGCGCTTCCGGAAGCCGGTGCTGCCGGGGGATCAGCTGATTCTCACCGCGACGCTGGAGCGCTCGCTGCGGGGCATCTGGAAATTCTCGACCGCGGCTTTTGTGGGCGAGCAGGAAGTCGCACACGCGGAAATGATGGTGGCGCCGGAGACCACGAGGTGATCGACGCGCGCGCCGTCGTGTCGGGCGAGGCGCAGCTCGCCGCCGACGTGAGCGTGGGTCCCTTCAGCATTATCGGTGCCGGGGTTACGATCGGACCGCGCACGGTGGTGGGTCCGCACGTCGTCATCAACGGCCCGACCACGATCGGCGCCGACAACCGCGTCTACCAGTTCGCCTCCCTCGGGGACGCGCCGCAGGACAAGAAGTACCAGGGCGAGCCGACGCGCCTGGAAATCGGCGATCGCAACATCTTCCGTGAGAACTGCACCGCCAACCGCGGCACGACCCACGACCGGGGCGTGACCCGCATCGGCAGTGACAATCTCTTCATGGCGTACTCGCACGTCGCCCATGACTGCATCGTGGGCAGCAACACCGTGTTCGCCAACTGCGCGGCCCTGGGCGGGCATGTCGAGGTGGGTGACTGGGTGATCCTGGGTGGGCTCACCGCGGTGCATCAGTACACCAAGATCGGCGCGCACGCGTTTCTCGGCGGCGGCGCGATTGTCACGCGCGATGTACCCCCGTACGTCATGGCGGCCGGCAATCCGGCGGTGCCGCACGCGGTGAATTCTGAAGGCCTGAAGCGCCGCGGCTTCTCGGAGGAGCAGATCCGCAACATCCGCGACGCCTATCGGGTGCTGTATCGCTCGGAGCTTAAGCTCAGTGATGCGCTCGCGCGCCTCGAGCCGCAGGCGGCGGCGCACCCGGAAATCCGCGCGTTCGTCGACTTCATTCACACCTCGACGCGCAGCATCGTGCGATGAGCGCCGCTGGCATGCGGACCGCGCCCGCGGGGCCGCTGTCCGTGGGGCTGGTGGCGGGTGAGCATTCCGGGGACACCCTGGGCGCAGCACTGATCGGGGCGCTGCGGGCGCGCGTGCCGGATGTACGTTGCTTCGGTGTCGCCGGGCCGAAAATGCTCGCGGCCGGGTGCGAAGCGTGGGCAGGGGCCGAGGAACTCGCCGTGATGGGTCTCACCGAGGTGCTCACCCATCTGCCGCGCCTGCTGCGCTTGCGCGCCACGCTGGCGCGACGCTTCATAGGGGCGCGCCCTGATGTGTTCGTCGGCATCGATTCCCCGGAGTTCAACCTGCGGCTCGCGCGGCGCATCAGGGATGCCGGCATCCGCACGGTGCAGTACGTGAGTCCGCAGGTGTGGGCCTGGCGCCAGGGACGCGTGCGCACCATCGGCCGCTGCTGCGATCTGGTGCTGTGCCTGCTGCCCTTCGAGACCGATTTTTATGCGCGGCACGGCGTGCGCGCCGAGTTCGTCGGCCATCCGCTCGCCGATGAGATTCCGCTGAGCGTGGATCGCGGCGCCGCCCGGTGCGCGCTCGGGCTGGAAGCGCAAGCGCCATATATTGCCCTGCTTCCCGGCAGCCGCCTGGGTGAGGTGTCGCGCCTCGCCGCGCCATTCGCTGCCGCCGCCGCGCACATCGCCGCCGCGCGCCCCGCCTATCGCTTCGTCGCGCCCATGGCCTCTGCGCCGGCGCGCGCGCTGTTCGCGGCAGCGATCGCGCAGGTATCCGGAGCGCCCGGGATTCGCCTCCTCGACGGACAGGCGCAGCAGGCGCTCGCCGCCGCGGATGCGGCCGTGGTGGCTTCCGGGACGGCGACCCTGGAAACGCTCCTGACGGGGCGGCCGATGGTGGTGGCATACCGGGTGAGCGCCAGCACCGCGTTTTTGCTGCGCACCGTGGGACTGGTGAAAGTGCCGTACTTCTCGCAACCGAACCTGTTGGCCGGACGGCCGCTGGTGCCGGAATTCTTCCAGGAAGCGGTGTCCGGCGCGGCACTCGGGGATGCGCTCCTCGCACAGCTCGAGGATCCGCAGCACGTCCGCGAGCTCCTCGGGGAGTTCACCCGGATTCACCAGCTGCTGCGCCGGGGCGGCGCCGATCGCGCCGCGCAGGCGATCCTGGAGCTGGCCGGCCGCCCGGCCCAGGCAGCCTCATGAGGCCGGTGCTGGACCTGCAACGGGTCGCCGGCGTCGATGAAGCGGGGCGCGGTCCACTGGCGGGTCCCGTGGTCGCGGCGGCCGTGATCCTGCATCCCGGGCGGCGCATCCGCGGGCTGCGTGACTCGAAGGCGCTCACAGCGGCGCAGCGCGAGCATCTCGCGCCGCTCATCCGCGCCCGCGCGCTCGCCTACGGTGTGGCCTGGGCCGATCGCGAGGAGATCGACGCGCTCAACATTCTCGAGGCGACCCTGCTCGCCATGCGGCGCGCGCTGCTCGCGCTGCCGGTGTGGCCGACGCACGTGCAGGTCGATGGCAATCGCTGCCCGTGCATTGCCGACCTCGGCGGCGGCTGCACGCTGGAGGCGATCGTCGCCGGCGATGCCCGCGTCGCCGCGATCAGCGCCGCGTCAATCCTCGCCAAGACCTGTCGCGACGCGATGATGCGCTCGCTCGATGGGTGTTACCCCGGCTTCGCGCTCGCGGTACACAAAGGCTATGGCACGCCGGCACACCTGGACGCCCTGCGCGAGCGGGCGCCCTCGCCACTGCACCGCCGCTCCTTCAGCCCGCTGCGCCAGGACCTGCCACCCTTGACACGCTTGTGGCTTAAGCCTTAATTCGGCGCCGATGCCACCGGCCTTCGTTCACCTGCGCCTGCATACCGAGTACTCGCTTAACGATAGTGTCGTGCGGGTGCCTGAGCTCATCGGCGCGGTGGCCGCGGGCGGCATGCCGGCGGTCGCCGTCACCGATGAGGGCAATCTCTTCGCGATGGTGAAGTTCTATCGCGAGGCGCTCAAGGCGGGCGTGAAACCCCTGATCGGCGTGGACCTGCTGGTGGGCGAGGAGGCCGAGCGCCAGGCGCCGACGCGCCTTACGCTGCTGTGCCAGTCGCAGGCGGGGTACCGCAACCTCGCGCGCCTCGTGAGCCGCACCTACCTCGAGGGGCAGGGGCGGGGTGCACCACGGCTCGAGCGCAGCTGGCTGACGCGCGAGGCACTCGCCGGGCTGATCGCGCTTTCCGGCGGCACCGAGGGCGAGGTGGGCCGCGCGCTGATCAACGCCCGCCCCGAGGATGCGGCGCGCGTTCTTGAGGCGTGGCTGGAGCTGTTTCCCGGGCGCTTCTACCTCGAGGTGCAGCGCCTCGGACGGCCCTTCGAGGAAACCTACATCGCCGCCGCCGTGGCGCTCGGCGCGCAGCACGCCGTGCCGCTCGTGGCCACCAACGATGTGCGCTTCCTCAAGCCCGCAGAGTTCGATTCTCACGAAGCGCGCGTGTGCATCCATGACGGTGCGCTGCTGGCGGATGCGACGCGCGTGCGCCGCTACTCGCGCCAGCAGTACCTGCGCAGTGCGCAGGAAATGGCCGCGCTGTTCGCAGACCTGCCCGAGGCGCTCGCCAACACGGTACAGATCGCACGGCGCTGCAGCCTGACGCTGACCTTAGGGGAGGCGCGCCTGCCGCAGTACCCGCTGCCCGCGGGCGTGAGCACCGAGCAGTACCTGCGCGAGGAGGCGGCGCGCGGTCTCGGGGAGCGCCTCGCCGCCAGTGCCCGCGAGCCCGCCGGCTACCAGGAGCGCCTCGGCACCGAGCTCGATGTCATCTGCCAGATGGGGTTCGCCGGCTACTTCCTGATCGTCGCTGACTTCATCCGCTGGGCACGCGAGAACGGCGTGCCGGTCGGGCCGGGCCGCGGTTCCGGCGCGGGGTCGCTGGTCGCCTACAGCCTGAGGATCACCGATCTTGACCCGCTGGAGCACGAGCTGCTGTTCGAGCGCTTCCTGAATCCGGAGCGGGTTTCGATGCCCGATTTCGACATTGATTTCTGCATGGAAGGGCGCGACCGCGTTATCGGCTACGTGGCGCAGAAATACGGCCCCGAGCGCGTCTCGCAGATCATCACCTACGGCACCATGGCCGCGAAAGCGGTGGTGCGCGACGTCGGCCGGGTGCTCGGCATGAGCTACGGCTTCGTCGACCGCATCGCCAAGCTCGTGCCCTTTGAGCTCGGCATCACGCTCGAGGCTGCGCTGCAGAAGGAGCCGGAACTGCAGCGCCTCTACCAGGCTGAGGAGGAGGTCAGGAACCTCATCGACCTGGCGCGCTCACTCGAGGGCCTGACGCGCAACGCCGGCATGCACGCCGGCGGCGTCGTGATCGCGCCTTCGGTGCTGACCGACTTCACGCCGCTGTATCGGGACGCCTCCGGCGGTGCCGTCCTCACGCAGTTCGACAAGGATGACGTCGAGGCGGCGGGACTGGTGAAGTTCGACTTCCTCGGCCTGCGCACGCTGACCATCATCGAGCGCGCGGTCGCGCTCATCAATCGCGACCGCGCCGCCGGCAGCGCGCCGCTCAAGGTGAGCGCGCTGCCCATGGATGACGCGCCCACCTACGCCTTGCTGAAGGCCTGCCGCACCACCGCGGTGTTCCAGCTCGAATCGCGCGGCATGAAGGACCTGGTGCGGCGGCTGCAGCCGGACCGCTTCGAGGAGATCGTGGCGCTGGTGGCGCTGTTCCGGCCCGGGCCGCTGCAGTCGGGCATGGTGGATGACTTCATCAACCGCAAGCACGGCCGGGGTGAGGGCCCGATCGATTACCTGCATCCGCGCCTCGAGCCGATCCTCAAGCCCACCTACGGGGTGATCCTCTACCAGGAACAAGTGATGCAGATCGCGCAGGTACTCGCCGGCTATACCCTCGGTGGCGCGGACCTTCTGCGCCGCGCCATGGGCAAGAAGAAGGCGGAGGAGATGGCGCAGCAGCGCTCGGTGTTCGTCCGCGGCGCCACCGAACGCGGTGTCCGCGAGCACCTCGCCGCGCACATTTTCGACCTGATGGAGAAGTTCGCCGGCTACGGCTTCAACAAGTCGCACTCCGCAGCCTACGCGTTGCTCGCCTACCAGACGGCGTACCTTAAGGCCCATCATCCGGCGGCCTTCATGGCCGCGGTGCTGTCGGCGGACATGGACAACACCGACAAGGTCGTGACGCTCATCAAGGAGTGCACCGATATGGACCTCGAGGTGCATCCCCCGGACGTCAACCGCTCCCACTACGAATTCGTCGCCAGCGACGCACGCCGTATCCGCTATGGGCTGGGAGCCGTGCGTGGCGTGGGGCAGGGCGCGGTCGAGGCGCTCATCGCCGAGCGCGAGGCCCGCGGCGCCTTTGTCAGCCTCGAGGACCTGTGCCGGCGGCTGGATCTGCAGAAGGTCAACCGGCGGGTGCTCGAGGCGCTGCTGCGTTCCGGCAGCCTCGATGGCCTGGGCGAAAACCGCGCGACCCTCATGGAGCGCCTGAGCGCCGCGATGCAGCTCGGCGATCAGAACACGCGCGCCCACGAGGCCGGCCAGAACGATATGTTCGGACTGGCGAGCGAGAGCGCCGCCACTCCTTCCCCGGTGCGTCGCGGCGCGCCGCTTGCCGAATGGAGCCAGGCGGTGCGTCTTGCCGGGGAGCGCGAGACGCTCGGCCTGTACCTTACCGGTCATCCGCTCAGCCGTTTCGAGCCGGCGCTCGCGCGCCTCGTATCCCACCGCATCGGGGACCTGGTGGGCGAGCGACCGGTCGTGGGCCTGGAACCCGGACGCTTCGGCGGCGGCAAGGCGGTCACCGTCGCCGGCCTCGTCGATGAGGTGAAGAAACGCGGGCCGCGCGTGTTCGTGACGCTCGATGACCGCACCGGGCGGATCGAAGCGCTGTTGTTTGAGGAGACCTGGCAGAAGCACCGCGAGCTCATCACCAAGGACGCGCTGCTCCTGGTCGAGGGCGTCGTGCGGTTTGACGATTTCAGCGACGGCTGGCGGCTGTCGGTGCGGCGCGTGAGCGAGCTCGAAGAGGCGCGCTCGCGCTCTGCGCAACGCCTCCTGATCAGCGCCTCGCACACCGACGCGACCGCGCTGTCGGCACGCCTCGCTGCTGTCCTCACGCCCTGGCGGGGCGGTCCGTGTCCCATCACCATCGAGTACCGCGGCGCGGATGCCAGCGGCGCGCTCACGCTCGGTGCCGAATGGAGCGTGCGCGCCAGCACCGAGCTGCTCGAGGAGCTGGAAGGGTTGTTCGGTGCCGGCTCGGTGCAGGTTGTCTACGGCGCGCCGCCAGCCCTGGCCGGCGCCGCATTCTCTGCCGACGGCAGGTAAGGTACCCTCGCGCCATGGCAGTCGCATTCCTGGATTTCGAACAACCCATCGCCGAGCTCGAAGCTAAAATCGAGGAGCTGCGGCACGTGACTTCGGAGTCCGAAGTCAACATCCACGATGAGATCGCCCGCCTGCAGGCGAAGAGCCGGCAGCTGACCACCAGCATTTTCGCCAACCTCACGCCCTGGCAGATCACCCAGCTGGCGCGGCACCCGCACCGGCCCTACACGCTCGACTACGTGAGCGCCATCTGTGCCGAGTTCAGCGAGCTGCACGGGGATCGCATGTACGCGGATGACGGCGCGATCGTCGGTGGGCTGGCGCGCATCGATGAGCGCGCCGTCATGATCATCGGTCATCAAAAGGGGCGCGACACGAAGGAAAGAGTGCGCCGCAACTACGGCATGCCCAAGCCCGAAGGCTATCGCAAGGCGCTGCGGCTGATGCGTCTCGCGGAGCGCTTCGCCTTGCCCCTGGTAACCCTGATCGATACCCAGGGCGCCTATCCGGGTGTGGGCGCCGAGGAGCGCGGCCAGAGCGAGGCGATCGCGCGCAACCTGTTCGAGATGTCGGTGCTGCGCATTCCGATTGTAACCATCGTCACCGGCGAGGGCGGCTCGGGCGGGGCGCTCGGGATCGGGGTCTGCGACCGCCTGCTGATGCTGCAGTTCAGCACCTACTCGGTGATCTCACCGGAGGGCTGCGCCTCGATCCTGTGGAAGAGCCAGGACAAGAAGGAACTGGCCGCCGAGGCCTTGAATCTCACCGCCGACCGGCTGCTGAAACTCGGGCTGGTCGATGAGGTCATCGAGGAGCCCTTAGGGGGTGCGCATCGCGATGCGGTGGCGGTGGCGGCGAGCCTGAAGGCGGCGCTGGTGCGCCACCTCGACGAGCTCGATGCGATCCCTCGCGATCAGCTGCGCGCCGAGCGCGCCGCCAAGATCGCCGGCTTCGGCGTGTACTCAGAAACGCCGGCATAGAGCGTGGGCCGCACCCGGGGCAGCGCCACCAAGTTCAGCCCTGAGTGGCTCAAGGGGCAGCTGACGCAGCTGTTGCCGGAGTTTCCCCGTGTCGCCTTGTGCGTGGCCTTCAGCGGCGGCGCGGATTCCACGGCACTGCTCGCCGCCGCGGCCCAGCTCGCCCCGGGGGCTGCGCGGCTGCGCGCGCTCTACGTCGATCATCAGCTGCATCCGGATTCGCACGCGTGGGGCCGGCACTGCCGCAAGGTGGCGGCCTCCCTCGGGGTGAAGCTGCAGGTGCGGCGCGTGCGCGTGGCGCGCGGCCGCGGCCAGTCGCTGGAAGCCGCGGCGCGTGCGGCGCGCTATGGCGCCCTCGGCGCCACGCTTGCGAGCGGCGAGGCGCTGCTGACCGCGCACCACGCGGACGACCAGCTCGAGACAGTGCTGCTGCAGCTGCTGCGCGGCGCCGGTGTGGCAGGACTCGCCGCCATGCCTGCGTGCGCGCCATTCGCGCGCGGCGTGCTGGTGCGGCCGCTCCTCGACGTCCCGCGGGCACTGCTCGCCGCGTGGGCGCGCTCCCGCGGCCTCAACTGGATCGAGGACGCGAGCAACGCCGACGAGCGACTGGACCGTAACTACCTGCGGGCGCGGGTGCTGCCGCCGATCCTTGCCCGCTGGCCCGCCGCCGCGGCCACGGTCGTACGCGGCGCGCGCCATGCCGCCGAGGCGCAACGCCTGCTCGACGCGCTCGGCGCCGCCGACCTCGCCCGCGCCAGCCACGGCGCCCTGCTCTCGGCGGCGGTGCTGCGCGCGCTGCCGGCCGAGCGCCGACGCAACGCCCTGCGCACCTGGATCACGCGCGCCGGACACCTCACCCCGAGTGCGCGCCGGCTGGGCGAGATCGCGGGTCCCTTGCTCGCGGCGCGCGTGGATGCGCACCCTAAGGTCGCCTGGAATGGGGCGATCGTTGAGCGGCAGGGGGACCTGCTCGCCCTGCGCGCGCCCGCCGCCGCGCTGCCACAGCGCGCCGCGCCCTCGGCCCCGGTGGGCAAGCGCGCGCTCAACTGGCAGTGGCGCCGCGAGCGGCACCGCGCGCTCGCCGGCGGTGCCGGGTCGCTGTCGCTGCAGGATGACGCGCGCGGGCCTTTGGACCTGGATGCGCTGGCGGCGACCCTTATCGTACGAGCGCGCCGCGGTGGCGAGCGGCTGCGGCCGGTGCGCGGCGGCGCCCGCCGCGTCCTCAAGAGTCTCCTGCAGGAGGCGCGCGTGCCGCTCGAGGAGCGCGCACGGATGCCGCTCATTTACGCCGGCCGGCGACTCGTCGCGGTGGCAGATCGCTGGCTGGACGAGTCCGTGCAGGCAAGTTCTGCGAGCCGGCGCCGCGCGCGCCTCGTGTGGAGCCGGGAGGTGTGCTAACCTGCTGGCCCGTCGTCTTTCGCCCTTCGTGGCGCTTTGATCTGTAGCGACGGGAACCCTCGATCTAAAATATGACGCGTTTTGTATTCGTCACCGGCGGCGTCGTGTCCTCATTGGGCAAGGGCATCGCGGCTGCATCTTTAGGCGCGATCCTCGAAGCCCGCGGGCTGAAGATCGCGATGGTCAAGCTCGATCCTTATATCAACGTGGATCCGGGCACCATGAGTCCGTTTCAGCACGGCGAGGTGTTCGTCACGCACGACGGCACCGAGAGCGACCTGGACCTGGGGCACTACGAGCGCTTCGTACGCACCACCACCGGGCACAACAGCAATTTCACGACCGGCCGTATCTACGAGCGCGTCATCGCCAAGGAGCGCCGCGGCGACTACCTCGGCGCCACCGTGCAGGTCATTCCGCACATCACCGATGAGATCAAGCGCAGCATCAAGCATGGCGCCGATGGCGCCGATGTGTGCATGGTCGAGATCGGCGGCACGGTCGGCGATATCGAGTCGCTGCCATTCCTCGAGGCGATCCGCCAACTCGGCGTCGAGCTCGGCCGCAACAACTGCGTGTACATGCACCTCACCCTGGTGCCGATCGTCGGCGGCTCGGGCGAGATCAAGACCAAGCCCACCCAGCACTCGGTGAAGGAGCTGCGCGGCATCGGCATCCAGCCGGACGTGCTCCTGTGCCGCTGTAAGTTGCCCTTGCCGGAAGAGCAGCGCCGCAAGATCGCGCTCTTCACCAACGTCGAGGAACGCGCGGTGATCTCGGCGATCGACGCCGACGATATCTACAAGATTCCGATCCTGCTGCACGAGCAGGCGCTCGACGACATCGTGGTCGACAAGCTGCGCCTGGAAGTGCCGCCCACGGATCTGGCCGAATGGCGCCAGGTGGTGAGCGCCAAGGCCAATCCCGACGGCCAGGTCGACATCGCGATGGTCGGCAAGTACGTGCAGATCCGCGACTCCTACCTGTCGCTGCACGAAGCGCTCATGCACGGCGGACTCAAGAGCCGCACGCGCGTCAACATCCATTACATCGAGTCCACCGACATCGAGCAGCACGGGCCGCAACTGCTGCAGGGCGTGGACGCGATCCTGGTGCCCGGCGGCTTCGGTGAACGCGGCATCGAGGGCAAGATCCAGGCGGCGCGCTACGCGCGCGAGCATGGCGTGCCGTATCTTGGCATTTGTCTTGGCATGCAGGTGGCGATCGTCGAATTCGGCCGGCACGTGCAGTCGCTCACCGATGCCAACAGCACCGAGTTCAACCGCGCCACGGCACACCCGGTGATTGCGCTGATCTCCGAATGGCGCGACCAGGTGCACGGTGTGCAGACCCGCGACGAGGCCACGCCCAAGGGCGCGAGCATGCGCCTGGGAGCCCAGGAAGTGCTGCTCGGGGCGGGGACCCGGGCGCGCGAGATTTATGGCCGCGATGTCATCATGGAGCGTCATCGCCACCGCTACGAGTTCAACAACAACTATCTGGACCGCTACCAGAAGTCCGGCATGCGCTTCTCCGGCTTCTCGCGCGATGGACTGGTGGAAGTGATCGAACTGCCGGGCCATCCGTGGTTCGTGGCGACGCAGTTTCACCCGGAATTCACCTCCACGCCACGCGACGGCCATCCCCTGTTCACCGGCTTCATCCGCGCCGCGCGCGCCCACCGCGCGTCCGAATTGCCGCGGGCCGCCGGGGCCTGAAGCGCGAGCAGCGCGCACCGCCGCCGTGAAGCTGACCGGACATCAAGTCGGTGCGCGGGAACCGCTGTTCCTGATCGCAGGTCCGTGTGTCATCGAGAGCCCGGCGCTCACGCAGGAGATTGCCGGGCGCTTAAAGGAGATCACGGCGCGCCTGGGTGTGCCTTACATTTTCAAGGCCTCCTACGACAAGGCGAACCGCTCCTCGCGCGCGAGCTTCCGGGGTCCTGGGATCGAGGCGGGGCTCAAGGTGCTCGACGATGTGCGCCGCGCCATCGGCGTGCCGGTGCTTACCGATGTGCACGAGGACACCCCGCTCGCGGAGGTTGCCGCGGTGGTCGATGTGCTGCAGACGCCGGCCTTCCTGTGCCGGCAGACGAACTTCATTATCAGCGCCGCCTCCCAGGGTAAGCCGGTCAACATCAAGAAGGGCCAGTTCCTCTCGCCGTGGGAGATGAAGAACGTCGTCGACAAGGCCCGCTCGACCGGCAACGAACACATCCTGGTGTGCGAGCGCGGCTTCTGCTTCGGTTACAACAACCTGGTCTCCGACATGCGCTCGCTGTCGGTGCTGCGCGAGACCGGCGCCCCGGTGGTCTTCGATGCCACGCACTCGGTGCAGCTGCCCGGCGGGCAGGGCGCCTCCTCCGGCGGGCAGCGTGAGTTCATCCCGGTGCTGGCGCGCGCCGCGGTCGCCGCGGGCGTCGCCGGCCTCTTCATGGAGACGCACCCGCGCCCGGAGGAAGCGCTGTCGGATGGCCCGAACGCCTGGCCGCTCGCTCGAATGGAGCCGCTGCTCGCGACCCTGGTCGAGCTCGACCGCGCCGTGAAGAAGTCCCCGTTCGAAGAATCACTGTTGTAAGGGAACCCATATCGATGAGCCGCATTACCGACGTACGCGGACGCGAGATCCTCGACTCGCGCGGCAATCCCACGGTCGAAGCCGACGTGCTCCTGGATTCAGGTGTCCGCGGGCGGGCGGCGGTGCCTTCGGGCGCCTCCACCGGCACGCGCGAGGCGGTCGAGCTGCGCGATGGGGACGCCAGGCGCTACGGCGGCAAGGGCGTGCTCAAGGCCGTGGAGCACATCAACACGGTGCTCAGGCCGGCGCTGCTCGGCCGCGATCCGCGCGACCAGGCGGGGCTTGATAAGCGCCTGATCGAGCTCGACGGCACCGAGAACAAAGGACGGCTGGGCGCGAACGCCCTGCTCGGCGTGTCGCTCGCCAACGCGCATGCGGCCGCCAACGATGCGCGCGCGCCCCTGTATCGCTGGCTCGGTGAGCTGATCGGCGGCGCCCGCGAGCCGAAGATGCCGGTGCCGATGATGAACATCATCAACGGCGGCGCGCACGCGGACAACAGCCTCGACATCCAGGAATTCATGATCCTGCCCGTGGGCGCGCCGAGTTTCCGCGAGGCGCTGCGCTACGGCGCGGAAGTTTTTCACACCCTGAAGAAGCTCCTGGCCGAGCGGGGACTCGCGACCGCGGTGGGGGACGAGGGCGGCTTTGCGCCCAGCCTCGCAAGCAACGAGGCGGCGCTGACGCTCATCCTGCAGGCGATCGAGAAGGCCGGCTACCGGGCGGGGGTCGATGTGTACCTGGGCCTGGATGTGGCGAGCTCGGAGTTCTTCCGCAACGGCCGCTACGAGCTCGAGTCGGAGAAGCGCAGCTTCTCGGCCGCCGAGTTCACGGCGTATCTTGCCGATCTTGCCCAGCGCTATCCCATCGTCAGCATCGAGGACGGCATGAGCGAGGCCGACTGGGACGGCTGGGGCGTGCTGACGCGCGCGCTGGGGCAGAAGCTGCAGCTCGTCGGGGATGACGTGTTCGTGACTAACACGAAAATCCTGCAGGAAGCGATCGAGAAGCACATCGCCAACGCCATTCTCATCAAGCCCAACCAGATCGGCACGCTCACCGAAACGCTCGACTGCATCGCCCTGGCGGAGCGCGCGCATTACGCCTCAGTGGTATCCCACCGCTCGGGTGAGACCGAGGACAGCACCATCGCCGATATCGCGGTCGCGAGCGCCGCCACCCAGATCAAGACCGGCTCCCTGTCGCGCTCGGATCGCATCGCCAAGTACAACCAGCTGCTGCGCATCGAGGCTGAGCTCGGCAACGTGCGCTATGCCGGGCGCGAAGCGTTTGCGATCAAGGTCTGACCCGCTAGGGCAGAAATCCCAGCTCCCGCTGGTGGCGAATGGCGAGGATTCGCACTTCGTCGCGCGCGATCACGTGCCGATAGAGGGCAACGTATCCGGTCTGTCCGTACGAGATCACGAGTTCGCGTAGTTCGCCCTCAAACCGGCGGCCGATCAGGGGATGCGCCGCCAGGGTATCGACCGCCGATTGGATCGCCATCAGCGCGTGCATCGCGGGAGCCGCGCGTTCGATGTGCTCGAGAGCCCGTGCCGCGTAAACTACTTCTGCCACGGTTTCGGCCGTCCGCCGCTCTCACCACGCGCCAGGCGACTCATCCAGGCATGGACGTCCTCGGCTCGATAGACCTCAGCGGTCTTGCCGATGTCGGCATCCGCGGCGAGCGCCTCCTTGACGAGACTGCGCAGCTGCTCTTCGTAGGCGGCGTGCCGCTCGACCGCTTCAACAATCAGGCTATGCGCCGAGCGGCCGGTCTGTTTGGCAAGCGACCCAAGACGCGCGCGCAATTTTGGGGGCAGGCGAATGGTCGTTGTAGCTGCCACGGCATCACCTCATCGGGTTCCGGATAGTACAGGCGTTTTCGAACCGGGTGCGGCGGGCCCGCTGCGCGGCAGGCGGGCTGCCCGAGCGAACGTCCGCGCAGACGAGCGCGCTGTCTGCTAGGCTCTCGGCCCCATGAAGTGGCTCGCCGCCGCCCTCGCTGTCGCCGTTCTCCTGCTGCAATACCGGATGTGGATCTCGGAGGACGGGGTGCGAGAAGTCGCGCGCCTGAGGCAGGCCGTCGCGGCGCAGCGCGCCGAGAACGAGCAGCTTGCTGAGCGCAACCAGCAGCTTGCCGCTGAAGTACGCGATCTGAAAACCGGGATGGATGCGCTCGAAGAGCGCGCCCGCAGCGACCTGGGGATGATCGTGCGCAACGAGACGTTCTACCAGGTGGTTCCGGCGCGTGCCTCGGACACGAGCGCCGCGCCGGCGACGCGCACCGCCGCGGCTCGCTGACACTCACACTTAAGCTGGCGGCCCGAAGCGGATGCGTTACTGGCTCGTCATGCCGGCCGCCGGTTCAGGTTCCCGCTTCGGTGGTGACGCACCTAAGCAATACGCGCCGCTCGCCGGACGCACGGTACTCGAGTGGGCCCTAGCGCCGTTTCTCGCCGATACGCGCTGCGCGCACATCGTGGTCGCCCTCGCGGCGGACGATGGCGCCTTTGAACCTATGGCGCGGCGCCTGGGCGCGCAGCACGCGGCCCGGCTCTCATCGGTGACCGGGGGCTCGCAACGCAGCCAATCGGTGCGCAATGCCCTGGGTGCCCTTGCCAGGCGCGCCGCGGCAGATGACTGGGTGCTCGTGCACGATGCCGCAAGGCCGTGCCTCCCGGCGGGGGATCTTCGGCGGCTGTTGAGCCTCGCATCGGGTCACGCCGTCGGCGGCCTGCTCGCCGTGCCCGCGGCGGATACGCTCAAGCGCGCGCGCGGCGCAGGCGGCCCGGATGCGGTGGTCGGGGACACCGTGGAGCGCACCGGCTTGTGGCGGGCGCTCACGCCGCAGATGTTCCGCTACGGGCGGCTGTGCGCGGCACTCGATGCCGCGCATGCAGCCGGACGCTGGCCGAGTGATGAGGCACAGGCGCTCGAGTGGCAGGGTGAGCAGCCGCTGCTCATCGAAGGCGCGACGACCAATTTCAAGATCACCACCGGCGCGGACCTGGCGCTGGCCGCGAGCGTGCTGGGGGCGCGCGCCCGGGAGGGCGGTGAGCGCGAGGGAGCTGGCATGAGAATGGGCTCGGGGTTCGACGTCCACGCTTTTGGTCCGGGGGACTTCATCATGCTCGGGGGCGTGCGCGTGCCGCATTCGCACGGCGTGCGCGCGCACTCGGATGGGGACGTGGTGCTGCATGCCTTGTGTGATGCGCTGCTCGGGGCCGCGGGCCTCGGCGACATTGGCGAGCATTTCCCGGACACGGATCCGCAATGGCGCGGCGCCGACAGCGCCCGCTTCGTGGCCGCCGTGCTCGCCATGCTGGGCGCGCAACGCCTCACCGTGGTGAACGTCGACATCACGATCGTCGCGCAGGCGCTGCGGGTCGCGCCGTTTCGCGGTGCGATGCGCCAGCGGCTCGCGGATTTACTCGCAGTCGCCGCGGAGCGCGTCAACATCAAGGCGACCACCACCGAGGGTCTGGGGTTCCTCGGGCGCGCGGAAGGCATCGCGGCGCAGGCAGTGGTGCTGCTGGGGGCCGGGCGTTAGCGGCCTCGCGTTGACCGCACGTGAGGCAGCCCTCGCGCCGCCACGCGCGCACGGGGAGCTCATGGCCAGCGGCATGCTGCGCGCGCAGCCTGAGGACTTCGTGGTTGAGGAGGATCTGGGCTTCGCGCCGGCAGGCTCAGGTCAGCACCTGCTGCTGAAGGTGCGCAAGCGCGATGCCAACACCCAATGGGTGGCGCGCGAGCTGGCGAAGGTTGCCGGTTGCCGGCCGTTCGAGGTGGGCTTTGCCGGGCTCAAGGATCGGCGCGCCGTCGCGGTGCAGTGGTTTTCGGTCCCACGACCGCGCACTGAGGTCAACTGGCCCGAGGTGCGGAGTGAGGGCTTCGCGGTACTCGAGGCGCATGCTCACCACCGCAAGCTGCCGCGCGGCGCCCTGGCCGGCAACCGCTTCACCGTGCGCATTCGATCCGCCGACGGCGACGGCGCGCACCTGAGCGCCGCCCTCACGGCGCGCCTGGCAGAAATCACCCGCCGCGGCGTCCCGAATTACTTTGGTCCGCAGCGCTTCGGCCGCGACGGGGCGAACCTGCTGCGGGCCGGGCAGAGTCTGGACAACCTGCGACGCGAGGGGCGGGGCTTCGTGCTCTCGGCCGCGCGCAGCGTGGTATTCAACGCCGTGCTCGCTGAACGCGTTAACGATGGCAGCTGGGAGCAGCTGATGGAGGGGGATGTTGCCACCCTCGATGGCCGTGGCAGCGTGTTCGCTGTCGACGCTACCGACTCGACGTTGACGCAGCGGTGCCAGCGGCTGGACATACATCCCACGGGACCCATGTGGGGCGCCGGAAGCCCGCCGACCCTGGCGCGCGTGCTGGAACTGGAGACCCGGGTGGGCGCCCAGTTCGCTGAGGAAAGCGGGCTATGTGCGACGGCGGGCATGGCCCAGGAGCGCCGCAGCCTGCGCCTCGCCGTGCGTGAGCTTGAATCCGAGCCGGAGCCCGACGCTTGCGTGCTGCGTTTCCGCCTGGCGCGGGGCTCGTTTGCGACCGCGGTGCTGCGGGAGCTCATCGCGGATGTGCCTGTGACCGGCGACGCCAGCGACTGACGGCCTGCAGGGACGCGATGACGCAGCTGCCGGGGAGAGTCTGACGCAAAATGTATACACGCCATGCACTCGTGCATACATTTTGCGTCACAAACGCGCGGACACCTCCACGCCTGCGCCTGACCTCAAGGCCCTGCCAACGCCGCTGTCGCTACCGCTGCCGCCGAGCTGACTAGGGCGGTGACAGGAGTACGTACACCGCACCGCTCCCGCCGTCCGCCTGCCGCGCCGACACGAACGCCAGCACTGCCCCCGTGTGGCGCAGGACCGTGTTGACGGTGGCCTTGAGCACCGGCCCGCGGGGACCCGAGCGTAATCCCTTGCCGTGAACGACCCGCACGCACTGCACGTGCTGTTCGAGTGCGTTGATGAGAAAGAGCCGCAGATCCTGCTTGGCTTCGAGGACCGTGAGGCCGTGCAGGTCGATCTCGCGCTCTACCCGATATTCGCCACGGCGCAGCTTACGCAGCACCGCGGCCTGCACCTGGGGGCGATGGAACGCCAGCTCCTCGCCGCTTAGGGCCGCCGGATCCGCTGCCGCCGCTTCCAGACTCTCCCGCAGCACCGCGGCGCGGTCGGCGCGCGTGAAGCGCGCGCGGGGTCGCGGCCCGGGCGGGCGCGGCGGGGGCTCGCGCGCCCCGAGCGGTTTCACGCCGCGCACCGCCTCGCGAAACAGACGCGCGTCCTCGGCTTCCTCATCCGGGTTGTCATCGCCGGGTAGGGCAGTCACGCTTGGCTCCGTTGCCGGTCCTTTCTCAAGTATAGTCACGTGCGCTTTCTGCGCACCCGAACGCAAACACACGTGAAGATCCTGGTCAGTAACGATGACGGCTTTCGCGCCGAGGGCATCCGGCGCCTGCGCGAGGCCCTCATGACGCTCGCCGAGGTGACCGTGGTCGCGCCCGACCGTAACAAGAGCGGCGCCAGTAACTCCCTCACCCTCGATGTGCCGTTGCGCGTGTTCGAAGCCGAACCGGGCGTGCATTTCGTGACCGGCACCCCCACCGACTGCGTGCACCTGGCGATCACGGGACTTTTTGACTTCGAGCACGACATGGTGGTCTCAGGGGTGAACGACGGCCCGAACCTGGGTGATGACGTGCTGTATTCCGGCACGGTGGCGGCGGCCGTGGAGGGGCGTTTTCTCGGGCTGCCGACCATTGCGGTTTCGCTGTGCACCGGGGCGGGCGCCGGGGGTGGACACTTCGACACCGGCGCG
Organism: uncultured Gammaproteobacteria bacterium; assembly: GCA_963793895.1. GTDB lineage: Bacteria > Pseudomonadota > Gammaproteobacteria > Steroidobacterales > Steroidobacteraceae > 13-2-20CM-66-19. The sequence goes on along the minus strand of CAWCBV010000002.1, from coordinate 323,556 downwards.
GAGGTGGCGCGCCTGCTCGTAGCGCAGCTTCTGAACAAGCCGTTGCAGCCGGCGCTGATACTCAACGTGAACGTCCCCGACGTGCCGTTCAGGGAGCTGCGCGGCTTTCGCGTGAGCCGCCTGGGCTACCGCCACCGCTCTGAGCCCGTGGTGCGCGCGCACGATCCGCGCGGACGCCCGGTGTACTGGGTCGGCCCCGCGGGAGCCGAGGAGGATGCGGGTCCGGGCACCGACTTTGCCACGGTTGCTGAAGGCTATGTCTCCGTGACCCCGCTGCAGGTAGACCTCACCCGTCACGCGGCGCTGCCGGCGCTGCGCACCTGGCTGGAGGGGATCGGTGGCTGACGTACGTCTCGCCGGCATCGGCATGACCTCGGCGCGCACGCGCGACCGGCTCGTGCAGCGACTGCGCGAGCAGGGCATCGCCAACCTGGCGGTACTGGATCGCGTGCGCAATGTCCCGCGGCATATTTTCGTAGACGAGGCGCTCGGCAGCCGCGCCTATGAGGACACGGCGCTGCCGATCGGATTTGGCCAGACCATCTCACAGCCGTACATCGTGGCGCGCATGACCGAGGCGCTCCTGGAGGCCGGAGTCCCCGATAACGTGCTCGAAGTCGGCACCGGTTGCGGTTACCAGACCGCGATCCTCGCCCCGCTCGTTGCGCGCGTATACACCATCGAGCGTATCGAACCGCTGCTCGCTCGGGCGCGTCTGCGCCTGAAGGAACTCGGCATCCGTAACGTGCGCTTCCGGCACGGCGATGGAACCCTGGGGTGGAAGGCGCACGCCCCGTTTGACGGCATTCTGGTCGCGGCCGCACCCCTTACCGTGCCCGAGGCGCTCATCAGGCAGCTGCGGATCGGCGGGCGCCTGATCGTGCCCGTAGGGCCCGAAGGCGAGCAGGAGTTAGTGCGCTTTACGCGCCGCGAACAGCGCCTCGAGCGCGACTCGCTGGGGTCCGTGGCCTTTGTGCCGCTCGTGGGCGGAATGGCATGAGAGATGACGTCAGTATTGTCTTGTATAACATTGAATAAATAGAAAATTACGACACTATTTTTCGCACGTGCAGCGCGCATTCAACGGAAAAAAACCCAGGCAATTCAATGACTCATGTGCACGTTCGGCATGGTGCGCATCACAAGCAGGTAAGAAATTCCGTTACCACTCAAACAGCTTGCGTGGGCTTCTGCTACGTGTTTAACATGCGCCCCTGTCTCTTAACGACGACAGTCAAAGCGGGAGGGTGATCGGCAGAGGGCACAGGGAGGAGGGGAGTCGGAACAAGAGCAATAACGTTCAAAAGAAAAAGAACAGTGCAATTGTTCGAGTCTGTCAGCTTCGAATGATTGTTGGTTGGTTGACCCTCCCCCTGTGTCTTCTGCAGATCGTCCTTCACTTCCCCACGCACTAGCGCACGAACAGCGCCGCGGCCACCCGCCGCTCCTCCTGGACCAGAACATTGAACGTGCGGCACGCCGCACCGAGTTGCATCGCCTCGAGCCCCACTAAGCGCTGTGCGAAGAGCGCTCGCACCGCAGCAGGCGCAAATTGCTGCTGCGCACCCGTGCCGAGGATCACCAGCTCCGGCGTCAGCGCGAGGATCGCCTCGACGTGCGCCACCGTGAATTCCGCGAAGCTCTGCGGCGCCCAGCTGGTGATGAGCGTGTCGGGGGTGACGATGCAACTCGCGCGCACCAGCGCTTCCCCGATGCGGATCCCGTCGGCCGAGTAACTGCGGACCAGGTTCGAGCGCGATGCGCCTTCGAGGGTGAACTTCATCAACGCTACGATAGCGCCCGTGCGTGAACTCGTCATCGTGATTGCCGACCTGTACCTGCCGCGCGGCGAGGACGCGGACCTTGTGCGCGCCGGCGTCACGGCGGGCAGCGCTCCCGGGATCGAATTTGCCGCGCGCTTCGGTGAGCGTACACAGCTCGCGGACGGCTGGCGCGCCTGGCTTGCGCGCCGGCTTGGGCGCGCGGATCTCGCCAGCGTCGCTCCGGCACGCATCGCGGCGGCAATGTGCGCGGATGAGCCCGAGGGTGTGGGTGGGGCGACGGCCACGGCCTGGATCGCCACCCCCGTGCAGCTCATCGCCGGTCTCACGCGAGTGCATCTCGGCGCGCACGGAATCCTGCGCCTGCCAGCGGCTGAACTCGCCAGCCTCGCCGGCGGCTTCGGGCGCGCCTTCGGCGGCTCGGGTCTGGCACTGTATCCCTTGCCCTGTGGAGAGCTGCTGCTGTTCACTGCCGGCATGCCCGCCCTCGCCACACTCGAACCCGCGCGCGCCGTGGGCGCGGATCTGGCGCTCTCCTTGCCGCAGGGTCCACAGGCAGCAGCGCTGCGGCGCCTCGGCGCGGAAATCGAAATGTGGCTGCACGGGGAAGCGCTGAACGCGGCGCGCGCGCAGCGCGGCGAGCCACCGGTCACCTCGCTGTGGCTGTGGGGCAGTGCGGGGGCGCCCGGCACACCGCTAAACGGCGCGGCTGGTGGTGTCGCGGCGCCGCGCACGGCGCGCGCCTTCGGCACCGACGCGTGGCTCGAGGGGCTGTCGCGCATCCAGGGCAGCGTCTGCGAGGCGCTGCCGGCAAGGCTGCGCGTCGGGAAAGAGTCCGCGAACCTCGAAGTGTGGGTGCTGGAGGTGCGCCAGGAACTCGCCGCGGCCGGTGGTGGAGCATCCCTCGGCCATGCGCTGGCGCAGCTGGACGCGCGCTTCATCTCACCGGCGCTCGCGGCGCTTAAGGGTGGTCTGGCCGACTCGGTAACGCTCATGGCGAACGACACCCGCGTGACGCTCACGCCGCGCAGCGGCCGCAAGTTCTGGCGGCGCGCGCGCCCTGGCGGCGCGGGTTTCCTGTGAAGGGGGCGGTGAGGCTGCGCGTCGTACGACGTATCCCGGCGCATCCGGATACGACCCTGGGCGGCCTGCATCCGGTGCTCGGGCGGGTGTACGCCGCGCGTGGCGTGCGCACGGCCCAGGAGCTGGACAACTCGCTCGAGCGGCTGCTGCCCGTCGGCACGCTCGAAGGGATCCCCGCGGCGGTGGAGCTGCTGCTGCGGCATCGTGACGGGCGGGTGCTCATCATCGGGGACTTCGACGCCGACGGCGCCACCAGCAGCGCGCTCATGGTGCGCGCGCTGGGCGGCGCCGGATTCACCGCGCCGGACTTCCTGGTGCCGAACCGCTTCCAGTTCGGCTACGGACTCACTCCCGAGATCGTGGCGCTGGCCGCGGACCGCGCGCCGACGCTCATCGTCACGGTCGACAACGGCATCTCCAGCAACGCGGGTGTGGCCGCGGCGCGTGCGCGCGGCATCGACGTCCTGATCACCGATCATCATCTGCCGGGAGCACAGCTCCCGGACGCGAGCGTCATCGTCAACCCCAACCTCGCCGGCAGCACTTTTGGCAGCCGCTCGCTGGCCGGTGTCGGCGTCGCGTTTTATCTGATGGCGGCCTTGCGGCGCTCGCTCGATGCGCAGCAGCTGACCCCGCGCGGCGCGCCCGGGGTCGCGGACCTCCTCGACCTGGTGGCGCTCGGGACCGTTGCCGACGTGGTGCCGCTCGATGCCAACAACAGGGTGCTGGTGTCGCAGGGCCTGAAGCGCATTCGCGCCGGACGCTGCGTGGCGGGAATCCGCGCGCTGCTCGACCTCGCCGGCCGCCCGGTGGCGGATCTCACCGCCTCGGATCTCGCCTTTGGCGTGGCGCCACGCCTCAACGCCGCCGGCCGCATCGACGACATGGCCATCGGTATCCAGTGCCTGCTGGCGGATGACCCGGCCACCGCGGCCGAACTCGCGGCGCGCCTCGATGAACTTAACCAGGAGCGGCGCTCGATCGAAGCGAAGATGCAGCAGGAAGCGCTGGCCGCGGTGCGCGGGCTCGCGGATCCCGCGCCCGGTGCGCTGCAGCGCAGCGGCGTGTGCCTGTTCGATCCAGGCTGGCACCAGGGCGTCGTGGGATTGGTGGCGAGCCGCGTGAAGGATCGTCTGCGACGCCCGGTGGTCGCCTTTGCAAGCGCCGATGCGGCTACCCTGCGCGGTTCGGCGCGTTCGGTCGCCGGGATTCACATCCGCGACGTGTTCGATTCGATCGCCGCGCGGCATCCGGACCTCATCAGCCGCTTCGGCGGCCACGCCATGGCGGCGGGGCTGACGCTCGAGCGCGAAAAGCTCGATCGCTTCGCGCGCGCCTTCGATGCGGAGGTCACGCGCTGGCTGGCGCACGCGCCGGCCGCGGACGTGGTGGAGACCGACGGGGAACTCGCGCCGGCGGAGATTGCGCTCGACACCGCGCAGGCGTTGCGCGGCGGTGGCCCGTGGGGACAGGCGTTTCCCGAACCGACCTTCGATGGCGTGTTCAGCATCCGCAGCGCCCGGGTCATTGGTGAGCGGCACCTGAAGATGTGGGTCGAGGTGCCGAAAAGCGGCCGCTCCTTCGATGCCATCGCCTTCAACCACATCGAACCGGGTGCGGATTTCGAGCCACCGGCGGGACTTATGCACCTCGTCTACCGGCTGGAAGTCAACGAGTACCAGGGCGAGCGGCGCCTGCAGCTGCTCATCGAGCACCTGCTGCCGCTCACTCGCTAAGATTCCCGGCGCGGTGTTAGCATCGGTTATGGAAGTCAATCAGCTCAAACGCCAGCTCAAAGATCTCGGTGAACGCATCGCTTCACTTCGGGGGTTTCTTTGAGTACGACCGCAAGCAGGAGCGTCTCGAGGAAGTCGCGCGCGAGCTGGAGGATCCTGCCGTGTGGGCCAAGCCCGCGCGAGCGCAGGAACTCGGGCGCGAACGCGCCCGGCTGACCGGCGACGTCGGCGAGCTCGACCGCACCACCAAGGCAATTGCCGACGCCGCAGAGCTGCTGGAACTCGCGGAAAGCGAGGGCGATGAGAACGCGGCGCGCGATATCGAGCGCGACGCGCAGCTCCTGGAAGCGCAGGTGCGGCGCCTCGAGTTCAAACGCATGTTCCGCGGCGAGATGGACTCGCACAGCGCCTTCCTGGACATCCAGGCGGGCGCGGGCGGTACCGAGGCGCAGGACTGGGCGCAGATGCTGCTGCGCATGTACTTAAGGTGGGGCGCGGCGCACGGCTTCACCTGCGAAGTCATCGATTCAAGTCCCGGCGAAGTCGCCGGGATAAAAAGTGCCAGCGTGGAAGTGATGGGCGAGTACGCCTACGGATGGCTGCGAACCGAAACCGGCGTGCATCGCCTGGTGCGCAAGTCACCGTTCGACTCCGGCAACCGCCGTCACACCTCGTTCGCGTCCGTATTCGTCTCGGCGGAGGTCGATGATGACATCCAGATCGAGATCAACCCGGCGGATCTTAAGGTCGATGTGTATCGCTCCTCGGGCGCTGGCGGCCAGCACGTCAACAAGACCGAATCCGCGGTGCGCATCACGCACATGCCCACCGGCATCGTGGCCGCCTGCCAGAACGAGCGCAGCCAGCACAAGAACCGCTCCACCGCCATGAAGATGCTCAAGGCGAAGCTCTACGAGCTGGAGGTGAACAAGCGCAACGCGGCGGCCAAGGTACTGGAGGACTCCAAGTCGGATGTGAGCTGGGGACACCAGATCCGCTCCTACGTCCTCGACCAGTCCCGCATCAAGGACCTGCGCACCGGCGTGGAGGTCGGTAACACGGGCGCGGTGCTCGACGGAGCACTGGATCAGTTTCTGGAGGCATCGCTCAAGGCGGGCGTATAGCGATATGAAAAAAGGCAACGACACGGGCGCGGGCAGCGGCGATGGCGGCGGCGACGAGAACAAGCTGATCGCCGAGCGGCGCGCCAAGCTCAGCGAGCTGCGCGCGCAGGGCGTCGCGTTTCCGAACGACTTTCGCCGCGACGCGCTGGCCGGGCAGCTGCACGACTCCTTTGGCGAGCGCCCGGCACAGTGGCTCGATGCCAATCCGACGCGCGTGACGGTCGGCGGGCGCATGATGTTCAAGCGCGTCATGGGCAAGGCGAGTTTCGCCAAGATCGCCGACCGCACCGGCCAGATTCAGCTGTTCCTGCAGCACCAAGCGCTCGGCGCCGCCTACGAGGCGTTCAAGGGCTGGGACGTCGGCGACCTCATCGGCGCGAGCGGTGTGCTGTTCCGCACCCGGACCGGCGAGCTGTCGGTGCGCGTCGAGGCGCTGCGCCTGCTGGCGAAGTCGCTGCGGCCGCTGCCGGACAAATGGCACGGACTTGCCGACACCGAGACGCGCTACCGCCAGCGCTACGTTGATCTGATCATGAGCGAGCCCAGTCGCAACGTGTTCCGCGCCCGCACCCGCATCGTGCGCTACCTGCGCGACTTCCTCGATGCCCTGGATTTTCTGGAAGTCGAAACGCCGATGATGCAGCCGATCCCGGGTGGGGCGGCGGCGCGGCCCTTCCGCACGCACCACAACGCGCTCGATCTGGACATGTACCTGCGGATTGCCCCGGAGCTGTACCTGAAGCGCCTGATCGTCGGCGGCATCGAGCGGGTGTATGAAATCAACCGCAACTTCCGCAACGAAGGCCTGTCCACGCAACACAATCCCGAATTCACGATGCTCGAGCTGTATCTGGCGTATGCCGATTATCGTGACCTCATGGACTGGATCGAGAAGGCGATCCGCGGCCTTGCGGACACCCTGCACGGCACGCAGCAGCTGACCTACCAGGGTCGCAGCTTCGACCTGGCGAAGCCGTTTCGGCGCGTGACCGTCGAGCAGGCGGTCATCGAACACAATCCGGGCATCGACCCGTTGTCGCTGCGCGATCTGACCTACCTGCGCAAGCGCTGTGAGCAGCTCGGCATCAAGGTCGGGGCGCACGACGGCCCCGGCAAGCTGCAGATCGAGCTGTTTGAGAAGACCGTCGAGAGCACGCTGCTTGATCCCACCTTCGTGTATGCGTACCCGGCGGAGGTTTCGCCGCTGTCGCGCCCGAACGATGCGGATCCCTTCATTGCCGATCGCTTCGAGTTCTTTATCGGCGGACGCGAAATCGCCAATGGCTTCTCCGAGCTCAACGACCCGGAGGACCAGGCGGCGCGCTTCCGCGCGCAGGTGGCGCGCAAGGACCAGGGCGACGAGGAGGCGATGTTCTACGACGCCGATTACGTGCGGGCACTCGAGTACGGCATGCCGCCCACGGCCGGGCTCGGTGTGGGGATCGACCGGCTGGTGATGTTTTTCACCGATTCGCCTTCGATCCGGGACGTGATCCTGTTTCCGCACCTGCGGCCGGAAGCCGGATGAGACAGGCGACGAGTCCCTGGTGAGCGAATCCTCGTTGCCAGCGGCCGTCGGCAGCGCGCCGATCGGTGTGTTTGATTCAGGCGTGGGCGGGCTCACGGTTCTGAAGGCGCTGTGCGCACAGCTGCCGGGTGAGTCCTTCGTCTACCTGGGGGACACGGCGCGCCTGCCTTACGGCACCAAGAGTGCGGCGACGGTGACGCGTTACTCCCTCAAGGCGGCCGAGGCGCTCGCCGGGTACGGCGTGAAGTGCCTCGTGATCGCGTGCAACACGGTGTCAGCGTTTGCACTACCGGCGATCCGTGAACGCGCCGGTGGCGTGCCCGTCGTCGGCGTGATCGAACCGGGCGCTGAGGCGGCCTGCAGTGCTTCGCGGTCCGGACACATCGCGGTCATCGCAACCGAAGGCACGGTGCGGCGCGGCGCCTACCAGGCGGCGATCCTCAGGCTGCGCAGCCACGCGCGCGTCAGCGCCCAGCCGGCGGCGCTGCTCGTGGCGCTCGCGGAAGAGGGCCTGTGCAGCGGCCCGATCGCTGAAGAAGTGGCGCGTTACTACCTCGCACCCTTGTTCCGGGACGATCTGCCCGGCGGCCCGCCCGATACCCTGGTTTTGGGCTGCACGCACTTCCCGATGCTGAGCGATGCGATCCGCGCGGTGCTGACACCGCAGGTGTCGATCGTGGATTCCGCCACCACCACCGCCGCGCAGGTTTACTCAGCGCTCAAGTCCGCGCAGCTGTTGCGAGCCGCGGGCGCACCACAAGACAACGGCGCGCCCGCGGTGCGCTTCCTGGCGACAGATGATGCCGGGCGATTCGCGCGCGTGGGCAGCCGCTTCCTGCAGCGGCCGATCGCCTCCGGCGAGGTCGAGCTCGTCGATCTGTAGCCGCGAGGGTTTACTGTGGCAGTGCGTACGGCAGCGGCAGCATCTGCGCCTCCACTGCCAAAGCGCCAGCGCCAGCGGCGCTGGGAGTGTTCCGGGTTCGCATCTTGCGTCGCGCTGAGCGGCACCACCGCCAGAAACTCGCAGTGACCGTCAGCTGTCTGCACCGCCTCCACCACCCGGAAGGCACGGCCGTCGGTGAGCGTGCCGCTATCCCCGGCGTTGAGCGAGCGTGGTCCGCGCGTCACAAAGCGCTGCATGCGGCGTTTCACCCTTCCGCGGTAGTGGGCGCGCGCGATAACTTCCTGGCCGGTGTAACAGCCCTTGTCGAACGCGATCGCACCGAGTACATCGAGGTTGAGCATTTGCGCGACGAATGCTTCCGAGGTTGCGGCGTACACCTGCGGCAACCCGGCCGCGATCTGCAGGCGCTGCCAGGACTGCGGCGCGGCGGGCACGCACCCGGCCGGCAGCGCGGCCGGCGCATCGTGCGCTGCGACGAGGAGCCAGCGCGCCGGGCTCTCGCCAACGCACACCGCCAGGGTTTGCGCGACCTGCGCCACCGCGCCGCTGATCTGCGGCAGGACCTGCGACCGCGGCGCGGGCGTGGAGCCGGACGCGAGCACGGCGGGCGTGATGCGCCATGCGCCGGATTCGTCCGCGAGCCTCACCCGGGCGCGCAGGATAAACTTGCTCAGCCGGTTCATGAGCGGCGCGATGAGCTCGCGGGGGAGAATCAGAGCCAAATCGTCGCCGGCGATGTGCACGAGCCGCAGCAGCGCGAGCACGCGGCCCTGCGGGTTATGGTAGCCGGCCAGCAGTGAGTGTTCCGGTGCAAGCCGCGCCAGATCATTGGACAGCTGACCCTGCAGAAACTGCACCACATCCGCGCCGCGCGCGCGCAGCAGGCCCAGGGAGTCAGGTGAGGCAGGTTTCGATTCTGCGCGCATGGAGTTCAAGCTCAGGACGGTGAATTCTGGCAGACTAAATGCATATGCCGCTCACCGCTCGCAAGAGCCCGACGACAGTTAAGTCCACGCCAGCCGCCGATTCTCGTGTAGCCGCGCAAAAGGCCGCGTCTGACGCCGCAGCTGCCGGGGTGGCGGCGCCGCCGCCGGAGATTGGCGGCCCAGGGGGACCTGAGCCCACGCGCTTTGGCGATTGGGAAAAGAACGGCCGCTGCATCGATTTTTAGTCTATGCCAATGCGCCCGCTATCACCGCACCTGTCGGTGTACAAGTTCAAGTACACCATGGTGACCTCCATCCTCAATCGTTTCACGGGGGTGGCACTCTCGGCGGGCCTGTTGCTGCTCGTGTACTGGCTCACGGCGATCGCAGGCGGGGAGCGCAGCCAGGCACGCGCCGGGCGAATCCTGTCGCTGCCCGTTGCCAAGCTGCTCTACCTCGGCCTCATCATTGCCTTCAGCTATCACCTCATTGCCGGGGTCCGGCATCTCATCTGGGATACCGGACGGGGACTGGAACGCAGCCAGGCGCGCAGGAGCGCCTGGCTCGTTGCCGCCGCCAGCCTCGCATTGACGCTCGTCATCATCTACTGCGCCTGGTTCGGCGCCGCGCACGCACGATGAGTCTGCGCAGCCCCTTAGGTCAGGTGCTCGGCATGGGTTCCGCGAAGCAGGGCGTGCATCACTGGTGGGTGCAGCGTCTGACCTCCGTCGCGCTCGTGCCGTTGTCGATCTGGTTCCTGGTGTCGCTCTTGTCGCTGCCATCGCTCGATCACTGGGTCGTGAGCGCATGGATGGCCCAGACCTCGAGCGCGCTGCTGCTGATTCTCTTCGTACTCACTGCCGCCTGGCACTCGCGACTCGGCCTGCAGGTGATCGTCGAGGACTACGTGCACGGCACCGGAGCCAGGACCCTCACCCTGGTAGCGATCACGTTTGCGCACCTGCTGATCGCCTCAGCGGGCGTGCTCGCGGTGCTTAAGGTGGCGTTGCGGGGCGCCCAATGAGCGCCGCCGGGTTCATCGACCACAGTTACGATGTGATCGTCGTCGGCGCCGGCGGCGCGGGCCTGCGTGCCACGCTGGGGCTGGCGGAGAGCGGCCTGTCCACCGCCTGCATCAGCAAGCTCTTTCCAACGCGCAGCCACACGGTGGCGGCGCAGGGTGGCATCAGTGCGGCGCTTGGCAACATGGGCGAGGACGACTGGCGCTGGCACATGTACGACACCGTCAAGGGCTCGGACTGGCTGGGCGACCAGGATGCGATCGAGCTCATGTGCAAGGAAGCGCCGGCCGCGGTTATCGAGCTCGAGCACTACGGCGTGCCGTTCTCGCGTACCCCGACGGGGCACATCTACCAGCGCCCCTTTGGCGGCATGACCACGCACTTCGGCAAGGGCATCGCGCAGCGCACCTGCGCGGCCGCGGACCGCACCGGGCACGCGATGCTGCATACGCTCTACCAGCAGTCCATTCGTCACGCCGCGACCTTCTTCGTCGAGTATTTCGCGATTGACCTGATCATGGAGGACGGGGCGTGCCGCGGGGTGGTGGCGCTGGATCTGACGGAAGGCACGCTGCACCGCTTCCGCGCTCACATGACCATCCTCGCGACCGGGGGCTACGGCCGCACTTATTTCTCATGCACTTCGGCGCATTCGTGCACCGGCGATGGCAACGCCATGGTGCTGCGCGCCGGGCTGCCGCTGCAGGACATGGAGTTCGTGCAGTTTCATCCCACCGGCATCTACGGCGCCGGCTGCCTGATTACGGAAGGGGCGCGCGGCGAGGGCGGTTATCTCACCAACTCGCGCGGCGAGCGCTTCATGGAGCGTTATGCGCCGAACGCCAAGGACCTGGCCTCGCGCGACGTCGTGAGCCGCGCCATGACCGTGGAGGTGCGCGAGGGCCGTGGCGTCGGGGCCGAGCGCGACCACATTGATCTGCACCTCGAGCACCTGGGGCCCGCCGTCATCCACGAGCGCCTGCCCGGGATTGCGGAGACCGCGCGCATCTTCGCCGGTGTCGACGTCAGCCGCGAGCCGATCCCGGTGCAGCCCACGGTGCACTACAACATGGGCGGCATTCCCTGCAACTATCACGGCGAGGTGGTGCGGCCCAAGGACGGGGATCCGGACAGCGTGGTGGCGGGTCTGATGGCGGTCGGCGAGGCCGCCTGCGTGTCGGTGCACGGCGCCAACCGCCTGGGCAGCAATTCGCTTCTGGATCTGGTGATTTTTGGACGCGAAGCGGCGCGACGCTGTACGACCCTGATCACGCCCGGCGGCGCCCACAAGCCCCTCGCCGCGGACGCCGGTGCGGCGGCACGCGAGCGCCTCGAACGGCTGCGCACCGCCAAAGGCACGCGCAGCACGGCGAGCATCCGCCTCGAGATGCAAAAGGTCATGCAGCTGGATGCGGCCGTGTTTCGCACCGGCGAGAGCCTCGCGCAGGGAATCGACCGGCTTGGGCAGACGTTCGCATCCTTCGCCGACGTGCATGTCAGCGACCGTTCGCTCATCTGGAACACCGATCTCATCGAGACCCTGGAGCTGGAGAACCTGCTGTTGCAGGCGACCGCCACCATTCATTCGGCCGCCAACCGTACCGAGAGCCGCGGCGCGCACGCGCGCGAGGATTTCCCGCAGCGCGATGATGTGAACTGGATGAAGCACACGCTGGTGTGGATCGAAGCCCCGCGCCGGGCGCGCTTCGACTACCGCCCGGTACACCTCAACACCATGACGAGCGACGTCGAGTCGATCCCACCCAAGGCACGGACGTACTGATGGCCGAATTCCGCCTGCCCCTGAACTCGCGCCCCGTCAAGGGTGTTACCCACCGCGCTGCCGCGGGCGCCACCGCCGTGCGCGCGCTGCGCATCTACCGCTTCAATCCCGACTCCGGCGAGAACCCGCGGCTGGATACCTTCGAGCTCGATACCAAGAGCTGCGGACCGATGGTGCTCGATGCCCTGATCCAGATCAAAGCCGCCACCGATTCCACGCTGACTTTCCGGCGCTCCTGCCGCGAAGGCATTTGTGGCTCGTGCGCCATGAACATCAATGGCGTCAACCGCCTCGCGTGCACCACGCCCATGCAGGACCTCAAGGGCGACATCCGCATCTATCCCCTGCCGCACATGCCGGTGGTGAAGGACCTCGTGCCGGATCTCACACATTTCTATGCGCAGTACGCCGCCGTGAAACCCTGGCTGCAGACGCGCACGCCGGCGCCGCCGGATCGCGAACGGCTGCAGTCCAAGGAAGAGCAGGAAAAAATCGACCGTCCGGCGGCCTGCATCCTGTGCGCGTGCTGCTCGACCGCCTGCCCGAGCTACTGGTGGAACAGCGAGCGGTTCTTAGGTCCCGCGGCGCTGCTCGCGGCCTATCGCTGGATCATAGACAGCCGCGATGAGGCCACCGGCGAGCGCCTCGATGAGCTCGAGGATCCGTTCCGGCTGTACCGCTGCCACACGATCATGAACTGCACCGACGTATGCCCCAAGGACCTGAACCCCGCGCGGGCGATTGCCGAGATCAAAAAGATGCTCGTGGAGCGAGCGGGCTGAACGCGCTGCCGACCCCGGATCCGGAAGACGGGCGCCTGTTGTGGCATTGCCGCCGGGGAATGAAAGAACTCGACATCGTGCTCGAGCGCTTTGTGCGTGCCCGCCTGGCCGTGGCATCGCGCGCCGAGCGGGGACTGCTCGCGGAGCTCCTGGCGCTGCCGGACCCGGAACTGGCGCGGTATCTGTTGGCCGGGGAGGTTCCACGGGGCGCGCAACTGGCCGCCCTGGTGAGCCGCATCCGGTCTTATGTCGATTGAAAGACGCCGGGGCGCTATTGTGACCGTCTGGTGCTGAACTTTCCCCACAGGATGCAGTCTATCCAGCGCACGGCGCTGGCCCTCTGCTAAGGAATAAGGGGGCATGGGGGCTGATGCAAGTGATCTGAGTCTGGTTCGCCGCGTACAGCGCGGGGACAAGGGGGCGTTCGATGCGCTGGTGCTCAAGTACCAGCACAAGCTCGTCAAGCTGGTCATGCGCTACGTGCGCAACCCGGCGGAGGCGGAGGACATCGCCCAGGAGGCCTTCATAAAGGCTTATCGGGCCCTGCCGCAGTTTCGCGGTGACAGCGCTTTTTATACCTGGCTTTATCGCATTGCCATCAACACCGCCAAGAATGCCGTGGTTTCCCGTGACCGCAGTCCGGTTGAATATGATCTCGACCGCAAGAGCGAAGAGTCCAACGACATGCAGGGCCGTATGAAGGATTCGGAGACCCCGGAAGCCCTGGTGCTGACCGACGAGATCCGCTCGATCGTCAACACCGCCATCGATGCCCTGCCCGAGGACCTGCGTACCGCGATCGTGCTGCGCGAACTGGATGGGCTGTCTTACGAGGAAATCGCCGCCGCCATGGACTGCCCGGTCGGAACCGTGCGCTCGCGGATTTTCCGTGCCCGCGAGGCGATCGATCAGCGTCTGCGCGAAGTGTTTGAGGGCGGCCTGGGCCGCGCCGAGGAGCTGGGATGAACGAGGAGCTGGATAGTCAGTTATCGGCGATGTTCGACGACGAGCTGCCGGCCGCAGAGTGCGAGCTGCTGGCGCGGCGCCTGTCGCGCGACGAGCAGCTGAAGGCCCGCTGGGGGCGCTACGCGGTGATCGGCGCGACCATACGCGCCGAGCGCGGCGTGCGTCTGAACGCTGCACTGGCGCGGAAAGTCAACGCCGCCATTCTGGCCGAGCCTGCCCTGGAGGCGGGCGCCACGCCGCAGCACGCGCCGCTCAGCAGCTGGCGCTGGCGCCAGGGCGTGGCGGGTGTTGCGGTCGCCGCCTCGGTCGCGGCCGTGTCCATCTTCTGGCTGCGTGGCCAGGCGCCGCTCGCGACGGGCCCCGTGGCCGCGCGCGTCGCATCACCAGTACAACAAGTCCTCGCCACGACGCAGGTCGCGGCCAGCAGCGCGCCGGCCGGGCCGGCCGACAGCTACGTGGTGCCGCGCACGCCGGCGGGGCGCTCCGTGGTGGTCCCCATTACGGAACTCGCCAACTATGTCGTGGCGCATAGCGCGGTTTCCTCACCCGTCGCGCGCCGTAATCTCCTCTCGGCATTCATGACGAGCGAACCCGGTGCCGCCGGCACCGAGGAACCGCTGGAAGCCGCGCGCAGCAATGCGCAGTAGCGAGAAGCTCGCCGTCGCGGCGCTCGTCTGGGCGCTTACGGGTGTCGCGCTCGGGGATGAGCCCGCGCAGGCCGCACATCAGCAGAAGACATCGCCTGTAGTCGCCCCAGCTCAGTGGCTCGAGCGCATGAATCATGCCCTGACCACGCGCAACTACGACGGCACGTTTTCGCACTGGCAGGGCGGGCGCGTGGAGATGCTGCGCATCATTCACCGCGTGCAGGACGGCACGGTGTCCGAGCGGCTGGCATCCCTCGACGGCTCGGGGCGCGAGTTCATCCGCACCGGCGCGAATCTCGCCTGCTATCTGCCTGACAAGCGCACCGTGGTCGTGGAGCAAAGGCCGCAGCGCGAATCGCTGGTGGGTTTTCCGGCGCTGAACGAGCAGGCGGCGAGTTTCTATGACATTCGCGAGGTGGCGCGCATGCGCCTGAATCGCCGTGATACCCATGTGATCACGGTTGCGCCGCGGGATGAGTTCCGCTACGGCTACCGCCTGTGGATAGATGACTCCACCGCCATGCCGCTCAAGACCCAGTTGTGCGATGCGCATGGACAGGTCATCGAGCAGGTCGTATTCGCCAGCCTCACCCTCAGCCCGCATATCCCCGATTCCGCCTTCAAGCCGGAAGTTTCCACCGAGGGCTTCCGGTGGCTGCGCAACGAACCAGACCCACAAGGCGTGGTCGCCGCCGCGCCCGCGTGGTACGCCCTGCGGCTGCCGCCGGGCTTCCGCATGACGGTCCGCTCGGCCCAGCGCCTGCCCGGATCGGCCGGACCTGTGGATCACCTGGTATTCACCGACGGGGTGGCATCGGTATCGGTGTTCGTCGAGCAACAGTCGCGCCCCGGCGCCGAGCAGGGGGCCGCAGCCCAGTCCGCGACGGTCGGCTCCTCGTCTACCTTCTCGACCGTCGTGGATGGCCACCGGGTCACCGCCGTGGGCGAGGTGCCACCGGACACGGTGCGTTTCATCGCCTCGCAGGTGAAGGCGCAGGAAGTGCCGGCCGTTCTGCAGCGCCACTGAGGTGGCAGGAGCGGCAGCGCGGCTGACGGTCCTGCACCGTCACGATTGCGAGCTGTGTGATGAGATGCTGGCGGCGCTGGCGCGCCTGAAATCCGTCCTGCCGCTACCACCGATCGAAGTGATCGATGTGGATGCTGACCCGACGTTAAGGCGCCGCCACGGCCTCGACGTGCCGGTCCTCATGATCGATGGAACGGTCGTTTGCCGTCAGCGGCTCGACGAAAGCGAGCTGCGACGCCTGTTGCGTCACTATCCGGTCGCTTAAAGCGGAAAAATCCCTATAATTCGCCCGCCGCTTGACCCCTGGCGCGGCAGAAAAGCGACAGGTCCTACGGCGGTTCATGCGGCTCATACGTAACTTTTCCATTATCGCGCACGTCGACCACGGCAAATCGACCCTCGCCGACCGGCTCATACAGCTGTGCGGGGGGCTTGCAGACCGCGAGATGCAGGCACAGGTGCTCGACTCCATGGCGCTGGAGCGCGAGCGCGGAATCACCATCAAGGCGCAGAGCGTCACGCTCTACTACAACGCGCACGACGGGCAGCGCTACCAGCTCAACATGATCGACACTCCGGGACACGTGGACTTCTCCTACGAGGTCTCGCGCTCCCTCGCCGCCTGCGACGGCGCACTACTGGTGGTGGACGCCTCCCAGGGCGTGGAGGCGCAGAGCGTCGCCAATTGCTACACCGCCATCGAGCAGGGGCTGGAGGTCCTGCCGGTGATCAACAAGATCGACCTGCCGTCCGCCGATGCCGAGCGCGTCATGCACGAGATCGAAGAGATCATCGGCATCCAGGCAACGGATGCCGCCCGGGTGAGCGCCAAGACCGGGGAGGGTGTTCCGGAACTGCTGGAGCAGCTCATCAGGCGCATACCGGCGCCGCGCGGTGAGCCGCAAGGTCCGCTGCAGGCACTCATCATCGACTCCTGGTTCGACAACTACGTCGGGGTGGTGTCGCTCGTGCGGGTGATGAACGGCAGCCTGAAAACCGGTGACAAGATCCGCGTGGTGTCCACCGGACGCAGCCACGTGGTCGACCGCCTCGGGCGCTTTACCCCCAAGCCCGTGGTGGAGCGGGAACTCGCCGCCGGCGATGTGGGTTTCGTGGTGGCCGGCATCAAGGAAATCGACGGCGCCCCGGTGGGCGACACCATCACGCTTGAGAACCGGCCGGCAGCCTCGCTGCCGGGATTCAAGCAGATCAAGCCACGCGTGTTCGCAGGCCTTTTTCCCGTGAATACCGACGACTACGAGAAATTTCGCGATGCGCTCGCGAAGCTGCGTCTCAACGATTCGGCGCTGCACTATGAGCCGGAAGTTTCCACCGCACTCGGCTTTGGCTTTCGCTGCGGGTTCCTGGGACTGCTGCACATGGATATCGTGCAGGAACGGCTCGAGCGCGAGTACCAGCTGACCCTGGTCACGGGCGCCCCCACGGTGGTGTACGAGGTGCTGCGCAGCGACGGCAGTCTGCTCTACGTCGACAACCCGACGAAGCTGCCGGCCGTCAATGAGATCGAGGAGATCCGCGAGCCGATCATCATCGCCAGCATCCTGGTGCCGCCCGAGCACGTCGGCGCGGTGCTGAAGCTGTGCAACGACAAGCGCGGCACGCAGAAAAAAATGCTCTACCTCGGTAACCAGGTGTCGCTGCAGTACGAGCTGCCGCTCGCCGAGGTGGTGCTGGATTTCTTCGACCGCCTGAAGTCCTCGAGCCGCGGTTACGCGTCCTTCGACTACGAATTCAGCCACTTTTCCGCCGCGCCGCTGGTTAAACTCGATATCCTCATCAACGACGAGCCGGTGGACGCGCTGTCGAGCATCGTGCACCGCGAGAACGCCTATCAGCACGGCCGCGAACTGGTCGACAAGATGCAGGAACTGATCCCGCGGCAGATGTTTGAAGTGGCGGTGCAGGCGGCCATCGGCAGCGCCGTGATCGCGCGCGCCTCGGTGAAGGCGCTGCGCAAGAACGTGCTCGCCAAGTGCTACGGCGGCGACGTCAGCCGCAAGCGCAAGCTCCTCGAGAAGCAGAAAGAGGGCAAGAAGCGCATGAAGCAGCTCGGGCACGTGGAAATTCCGCAGGAGGCGTTTCTCGCCGTCCTGCAGGTCGGACGAAAACACTAGCGCTAACCCTCACCAAGGCCTCCCATGCTGCAGACCCTGATGCCGATCATCGTGCTTCTTTCCTGGCTCGCGCTGCCGGTGACGCTCATCTGCGTCGTCGATGACTGGTTCCTGCGCCCGCGGCGCGCCGCCGGGGTTGCCGATACGCCGCTCATGAGCGTTCTGTATGGCAGCCTCGTGATCCTGATCGGGGCCGCGGTGCTGCGCCTGCTGCTCGCCGAGCGCCTGGATTTCAGCGCCGTGCTGCTGGCGATCACGGTGGTCACCGGGGTCATCTGGGGGCTGGACCTCGTGTTGCTCGCGCCACGACGCGCCGCGGCGGCGCGCGCCGCCGGCCGGGATCCTGCGCTCACACGTGAACCGGGCACGGTCGACTACGCACGCAGCTTCTTCCCGGTGGCCCTGGTAGTGCTGCTGCTGCGCTCCTTCATCTTTGAGCCGTTCCGGATCCCGTCCGACTCCATGATGCCCACGCTCCTGGATGGGGACTTCATCATCGTCAACAAGTACGACTACGGCCTGCGCCTGCCGGTAATCAACCGCAAGATCGTGGCGGTAGGGGAGCCACAGCGCGGGGATGTGGTGGTATTTCGCTGGCCGGTGGACCCATCCGTGAACTTCATCAAGCGCCTGGTCGGGCTGCCGGGCGATCATGTCGAGGTGCGCGACAACCACATCACCGTCAACGGCAAACCGGTGCTCGACGTGGATGGCGGCAAGTACACCGACGGCTGTTACGTGAACTTCACCCTCGCCAGGGAGCGCCTGGGTAACCACGACCACACGGCCATATTCTGCCCGGTGGCGATCGACCGCCAGCCGCTGCTGCAGGGGTGCAACCGCAGCAACGTGCGCGGCTTTGTGTGCGGCGAGGATGATGCACCGGGGGAGCGCCGTGTGCCCTTGTTTGTCGGCGACGTGCCCGCGGGGCAATATCTGATGATGGGTGACAACCGCGACAACAGTGACGACGGGCGCTCGTGGGGTTTCGTCCCGGAGCAGAACCTGGTCGGCAAGGCGACGCGGATCTGGTTCAATTGGGATCCGCATCGTGCCGGCGGACCCATCTGGAAACGAGTTGGCACCGCCATTCCTTAAGACTACGGCTCACCTGCGCCAAGGGGTTGTAAACGATGCGTAACAGACAACGCGGTGTCACGGCGATCGGCTGGCTGTTTCTGCTCACCCCGATCGCGATCGTGGGGTATGCGGGCATTCGCATTGCCCCGCTGTACCTGAACTACATGAAGGTCACGCGGGCGCTCGACCAGGTGCTGAGCGACTACAAGGACGGGGGCGGCGATCCGACTGCCATTCGCTCCGTAGTCGACAAGCACTTCGAGGTCGACATGGTGGACTATCCGACCGTCAAGGACCTGAAGATCACGCGTGAAGGAGCCGGTTGGGTCGTGGAAATGGCCTACGATGACGAAGCGCCGCTGTTCTCCAACATCTCGCTGCACGTAAGCTTCGACAAGAAGGTGCGTACGGGCGGTGCTGGCGGCGGCGGCGGCGGCGGTTAGCCTAAGGATCGCCTTGACGAGCGCCGACTGGCCAGCGCGCTGGCTGCGCGAGCGCTTAGGCTACGAGCCTCGCGATCCGGCGCTGTTTCGCGCCGCGCTGACCCATCGCAGCGCCGCGGGTCCCAACAACGAGCGCCTCGAGTTCCTCGGCGATGCGGTTCTGAACCTGGTGGTTGCCCGGCACCTGTATGGGAGCTTCCCCGACGCCACGGAAGGGGACCTGAGCCGTTTGCGCTCGCGGGTGGTCAGCCGCGAACCCCTGGCCGAAGTGGCCGCGGACTTAACTCTCGGCGATGCGCTGCAACTGGGGTCCGGGGAGCTCAAGAGCGGTGGTTTCCGGCGCCAATCCATCCTCGCCGACGCGCTGGAGGCGGTGTTTGGTGCGATCTACCTTGACGGCGGGCTGGAGGCGGCGACGGCGGTGATCGTGCGGTTGTTTGCGTCGCGCATTGCCGCGCTGCCGGAGGCCGCGACGCTCAAGGATGCGAAGACGCGCTTGCAGGAGTACCTGCAGTCGCGCAGCCTCAGCCTGCCGCAATACGCTGTAACCCATGTCGGGGGTGAGGACCATGCGCAGACCTTCGAGGTGAGTTGCGAGGTTCACGCGCTGGGCTTAGCCGTGCGCGGCCGCGGCTCGAGTCGCCGGCGCGCCGAGCAACAGGCCGCCGAGCGTATGCTCCTGCAGATCGAAACTTAGGGCCGTACAGGACAGACCTCTTTGACCGCCACTGCCGCGCCACAATTTCGCTGCGGATTCGCCGCGCTGGTTGGGCGGCCGAATGTCGGCAAGTCCACGCTCCTGAACGCGCTCGTCGGAGAGAAACTCTCCATCGTGACGCCGCGGCCACAGACCACCCGCCACCGCATCCTCGGTGTCCTGACGCAGGAGCACGCGCAGATCGCGTTCGTGGACACCCCCGGGCTGCACCGCGCCGCGAGCCGCGCGCTCAACAAGGCCATGAACCGCACCGCCGCCGCTGCGCTCGACGCTGCGGACGTCGTGGTGCTGGTGGTGGAGGCAGGGCACTGGACGGGTGAGGATGAGCTGGTGCTCGAGCGCATCGCGCGCGCCGGACACGCGACCCTCGCGGTGGCCAACAAGATCGACCGGCTGCGGCCGCGCGAGAAGCTGCTGCCCTATCTTGCGCAGCTCGCGGCGCGCCACGCCTTTCGCGCCATCGTGCCGGTTTCGGCGCTGAAGGAAGACAACATCGACGCCCTGCGGCGCACCATCGTGGCGGAGCTGCCGGTCTCTGCGGCGCTGTTTCCGGATGGTGAACTTACCGATCGCGGCCAGTCGTTCCGGATCGCGGAGATGATCCGCGAGAAGCTCACCCTGGAGCTGAACCAGGAGGTGCCGTACGGCATTGCCGTGGAAGTGGAACGCCTGGCGGAAGAAGACGGTCAGCTTAACGTTGACGCCTCGATCTGGGTGGATCGCGAGGGCCAGAAGCCGATCGTGATCGGACCCAAGGGCGAGCGCCTGAAGCGCGTCGGCCGCTCAGCGCGCCTGGCGCTGAACGGGATTCTCGGCCGGCGCCTGCACCTGAACCTGTGGGTGAAGGTGCGCGAGAACTGGGCGGACAACGCCCGGGCGCTGAAGGAACTGGGACTGGAATGACGCGCAACCCACAGCGCGTGCAGCTCACCGCGGGCTACCTGCTGCACCATCACCCGTGGCGCGACAGCAGCCGCATCCTCGAGCTCTTTACGCGCGAGCACGGACGGCTGACGGTGTTCGCGCGTGGCGTGCGCGGTCCGACCGCGAGGCTCGCCCCTGTCCTGCAACCCTTCCAGCTGCTGCTCCTGTCCTGGAGCGGACGCGGCGAGGCTCCGCAGCTGACCGGAGCCGAGCGTGCGCAGCACTCGGCGGGACTGCCGCGCGCATGCCTCTTGGCCTGCTTTTACCTGAACGAACTGCTGCTGCGGCTGACGACGCGCCACGACCCGCTGCCGGAGCTGTTCGACAATTACCATGCGACGCTGGAGGCCTTACGCAGCGGCGAGCAGCTGGCGCCCGCACTGCGGGTGTTCGAGAAGCGCCTGCTCGAGGTGCTCGGCTACGGACTGAATCTCGCCACCGAGGCTCACTCGGGCGAGCGCCTGGAAGTGCAGGGCTGGTATCAGTTTCGCCCCGCGCTCGGCTTCGTCTCGGCGCCCAGCGGCAGCGCCGGCGTGCTCGCCGGGAGTTCACTCGTGAATCTGGGCCGCGAAACCTTAAGCGGTGCGCGCGAGCTCGAGGACGCACGCCACGTGTTGCAGGCGGCGCTCGGCGTGTGCCTCGAGGGGCGCCCCTTGAGCTCCCGCAGCGTGGCGAAATCAGTGCTGCGCAAGGCGGCGCGATGAGTACTACCGATATCGCCCTGGGCGTGAACATCGACCATGTAGCGACGCTGCGCCAGGCGCGCGGCGGGCGCTTGCCGGATCCGGTGCACGCGGCGCTGGCGGCGGAGACCGCCGGCGCCGACGGCATTACGCTGCACCTGCGCGAGGATCGCCGTCACATCCAGGATCATGATGTGCGCTCGCTGCGCGAGCTGTTGCAGACGCGCATGAACCTGGAGATCGCGTTGACCGAGGAGATGCTGGCGATCGCTGAGGAGGTGCGGCCGGCGGACTGCTGCCTGGTGCCCGAGCGCCGCCAGGAAATTACCACCGAGGGAGGTCTGGAGGTCGCCGCGCAGGCGGCGCGCGTGCAGGAGGCGGTGGCGCGGCTCAAGTCCCGCGGCATCCGGGTTGCGCTGTTCATTGATCCGCAGGCGGAGCAGATCGAGGCCGCGGCACGCGTCGGCGCGCCGGTGATCGAGCTGCACACCGGCGCCTGGGCAAACGCCACCGGTGCCGGCCAGGTGAGCGAGCTTGAGCGGCTGCACAGCTGCGCGCGCCTGGCCGCGGGTCTGGGACTCACGGTGCACGCCGGTCACGGGCTGAACTATCACAACGTGCAGCCGGTGGCCTCCATCAGCCAGATCGTTGAACTGAACATCGGCCATGCTCTGATCGCGCACGCGGTCTTTGTCGGAATTGCCGCCGCGGTACGCGAGATGCAGGCGCTGATGCGCGCGGCGCGCGCATGATTTTCGGTATCGGCGTGGATGTGCTGGAGACGCGGCGCATCGCCGAGACCCTCGAGCGCTTCGGCGCGCGCTTCATCGAGCACCTGCTCATGCCGGCCGAGCAGGAGCAGCTCAAAAAAACGGCGCGCCCCGAGCGTTTCGTGGCCATGCGCTTCGCCGCCAAGGAGGCGATCGCCAAGGCGCTGGGGACGGGGTTTTCACACGGCATCTGGATCCGCGACGTGGGGGTGGTGCAAAACGCCTGGGGCAAGCCCGAGGTGGTGTATTCGCAGCGCGGCGAGCGCGTGCGCGCGGGGCTCGGTGTGGGCGAGGGTCATGTCACCCTCACCGATGAAGCGGGGCTCGTCGTCGCGGTCGCCGTGCTCATGAAAGCGCCATGAACACGCTCGTGTTCGATATCGAGACGATTCCGGACGTGGATCTGGGGCGGCGCCTGTACGGACTTCAAGGGCTCGCGGACGAGCAGGTCGCGAAGGCGATGTTCGCGCTGCGGCGCCAGGGCACCGGCGGCGACTTTCTGCCGCTCGAGCAGCACCGCGTCATCGCCATTTCCTGTGCGCTGCGCAGCCGCGAGGGCCTGAAGCTGTGGAGCCTGGGGGATCCGGCCACGGCCGAAGGCGATCTGGTGCAGCGCTTCTTTGATGGCATCGAGAAGTTCTCGCCGGACCTGGTGTCGTGGAACGGCTCGGGGTTCGACCTGCCGGTGCTGACTTACCGCGCGCTGCGCGCGGGCGTGAGCGCACCGCGCTTCTGGGAGAGCGGGGATGAGGACACGGCTTTCCGCTACAACAACTACCTGAATCGCTACCACGCACGCCATACGGATCTCATGGACGTGCTGTCGGGATTCCAGAGCCGCGGACGCGTGTCGCTGGCGAACATGGCGTGCCTCCTCGGGCTGCCCGGCAAGCTCGGCTTCGACGGCAGCCAGGTGTGGGATGCGTTTCAGGCGGGCGATATCGAGGGCATTCGCCGCTACTGCGAGACCGACGTGCTCAACACCTGGCTCGTCTACCTGCGCTTCGAGATGCTGCGTGGACGGGTCTCCCGGGGCGAGCACGCGCAGGAAATCGACCTCGTGAAGGCGCTGCTGCGCTCGGGCAAGGAGCCGCACTACGCGCAATTCCTCGCCGCCTGGGAGACCCCCTCGTGAACGCGGCCGCGGCGGCGGACGCCGCCGGGGAACTCGCCACGGTGGACGGCCTCACCCACGAGGGCGAGGGCGTGGTGCACGCCGGCAAGACCGTGTTCGTGGCCGGCGCGCTGCCGGGTGAACGCATCCGCCTGCGGCGCACGCGCCGGCACCGTCAGCACGATGACGGTGAGCTGATCGAGGTGTTGCAGTCATCGCCCGTGCGGGTGACGCCGCGCTGCGCGCACTTCGGCGTGTGCGGCGGCTGCGCACTGCAGCATCTCGCGCCCGAGGCGCAGCTGGCCGCGAAAGAGCAGGAGCTCAAGGATAATCTCGAGCGGGTCGCGAAGGTGACGCCCGCCCGGTGGCTGGCGCCGCTCGCCGGTCCCGCCTGGGGCTATCGCCGCCGCGCGCGCCTGGGGGCGAAGTTCGTGCGCAAGAAGGAGCGCGTGCTGGTCGGGTTTCGCGAGCGCGCCGCGCCCTATGTCGCGCAGCTCGCCAACTGCGAGGTGCTGAAGAAGCCCGCCGGGGACCTGATCGCGCCACTGGCGGCGATGTTGACCGGCCTGACGATCCGCGAGCACCTGCCGCAGATCGAGGTCGCGGTCGCCGACAACCTCACGGCGCTGGTGCTGCGCGTGCTTAAGACCCCGCCGGCCGAGGATCTTGAACGGCTGAGCGCGTTCGCCAGCGCGCACCAAGTGCGGTTTTACCTGCAGCCCGGCGGGCTCGATTCCGTGCGGCCGCTGGGGCCAGCCGGGGAAGCGTTGCGCTATGCGCTGCCGCATTTCGATCTGCAGCTTGAATTCGAGCCCACTGATTTTATCCAGGTGAACGGCGCCATCAACGAGGCGCTCGTGTCACGGGCGCTCGAATTGCTCGCGCCGGAGGCGGATTCCCGGGTGCTGGATCTTTTCTGCGGCCTCGGCAACTTCACGCTCGCGCTCGCCCGGCACGCCGCGCAGGTCGTCGGGGTAGAAGGCGAGGGCGCGCTGATCGCGCGTGCCCGCGGCAACGCGCATCTCAACGGCATCACCAACGCGGAGTTCCATGCCGGCAACCTGGCGGTGGCGCCGCTGGCGCACAGCTGCGCGTGGCTGCGCCAGCCATACAGCCACGTGCTGCTCGACCCGCCGCGCACCGGTGCGCGCGAGGTGTTGGCGGCGGTGGCGGCGCTCGCGCCGCGGCGAGTGTTGTATATTTCCTGCCACCCGGGGAGCCTTGCCCGGGACCTGGGGGTGTTGGTGCACGAGCACGGCTTGACTCTGGAAGCGGCCGGCGTGGTCGACATGTTCCCGCACACCGCGCACGTGGAGTCCCTCGCGCTCCTGTCGGGCCCGGGTCGTACGGCAGCTGTTGCATGAGTCTCGGCCCCTTGATGATCGACCTCGCGGGGACCATGGTCACCGCCGAGGAACGCGAGCTGCTGCGGCATCCGCTGGCGGGTGGGGTGATCCTCTTCACCCGCAACTACTCAGGCCCGGATGAACTCACCGCGCTGGTGCGCGCCATTCATACCGCCCGCACCCCGGCACTGATCGTCGGCGTGGACCAGGAGGGCGGTCGCGTGCAGCGCTTCCGCCCGGGGTTCTCGCTGCTGCCGCCGGCGCGGCGCATGGGCCACGAGTTCGATCTCAATGCCCGCGCGGGACTTAACCTCGCGCGCGCGCTCGGCTGGCTGATGGCGGCGGAGCTGCGCGCCCATGGTGTGGATATCTCGTTCGCGCCCTGTGTTGACCTGGATTACGGCCTGAGCGAAGTGGTCGGCGACCGGGCGTTTCACGCCTCATCCGAAGCCGTGGGTCAGCTCGCTGTCGCCTGGATGCACGGCATGCGCGATGCCGGCATGGCGGCGACGGCCAAGCACTTCCCGGGCCACGGGGCGGTCGTGGCGGATTCGCACCTGACGCTGCCCGTAGATCGTCGCTCCCTGGCAGACCTGGGCCCCGACCTGGCCCCCTACCGACGCCTCATAGCCAACGGCTTGCCGGCCGTCATGGCCGCCCATGTGTTGTTTCCGGCGGTGGATCCGGCCCCGGCGAGCCTCTCCAGCCGCTGGATTCGAGACGTGCTGCGCGGAGAGCTGCGGTTCCAGGGGGTAGTGTTTGCCGATGATCTGTCCATGGGAGGGGCGGCTGCAGCCTACGGGGACGTGGTAACCCGGGCGCGGCAGGCCCTGTCGGCGGGTTGCGACATGCTACCGGTCTGTAACAATCGCGCGGGCGTTATCGAGCTGCTGGATCACCTGGATGTGGAACCGCAGCCGGCCTCCAGCATGCGCCTCGTGCGGCTGCACGGCCGCGCCAGCCCCGACCGCACGCAGCTCGAGGCCAGCGCCGAATGGCAGCGGGCCCGGGAGCTCCTGGCGCAGAGCGCCGCGCCGCCCGCGCTGACACTCGACGCGGAACCCAACACGTGAACAACTGGTCGGCCGAGGCGTGGCGGAACCTGGTGGAGAGCGCCCCCGAGGGCATCGTGATCTGCGATGCCACGGCGGCGGATTGCCCGGCGCTGTTCGTGAACGCCGCGTTTGCGCAGATGTGCGGCTATCCGGTCGCCGCGCTTCTGGGATCCAACCTGCGCATCCTGCAGGGCACCGACCGCGACCAGGATGCGCGCGCGCGCCTGCGCGAGGCGGTGGCGAAGGGCGAGCCGGCACGCGTGCTGGTGCGTAACTACCGCCCCGACGGCTCGCTCTTCTGGAACGAAACGCTGGTCCAGCCGGTGCGCGACGCGGCCGGCAAACTCACGCATTTCATCGGTTACCACCGCGACGCAGGCGGGCGGCTGAAGAGTGCCGAGCGGGCGCCGGCCGGACTGCCCTCGTGGCTGCGCGAGGACCGCCTCACCGGGCTGCATTCACGGGCTTACTTCGAGGAGCTCCTGAACCGCGACTGGTCGGTGGCGCAACGCGACTCGCACGAGATCGGACTCGCACTGTTCGATATCGATGATCTCGGTGCGTACAACGAGAAATTCGACCGTTCGGCGGGGGATGCCTGCATCCGGCGCGTAGCGCGCGTGGTCGGGGCTTCCTACCGGCGCGGCGGGGACCTGGTCGGGCGCTGGGAAGGCGGCACGTTCGTGGTGCTCACCCAGGGCGAAGCGGCGGAGAAAGCCACGCAGTACGCGAGCGTCGTCAAGCAGCGGGTGCGCGACCTCCTCATACACCATCCCACGGCAGGTGCCGGACGCTACGTCACCTTGAGCGCCGGCATCGCGAGCCTCGTGCCGCCGCGCGGTTTGCCGCTGGAGGGCCTGCTGAAGGCCTGTGGAGCGGCGCTCAAGCGGGCGAAGAAGAACGGCAAGGACGGCATCGCCAACGCCGAGGCGAACGACTTCCACTAAGCGCCGGGCCCTCAGCGCCCCGGCGCCCGTGCACCCTGGACCGGCGTCACGAGCGCGATCACACCGAACGCGGGGTGGTCGAAGTAGTTGCGCTCGTAGAACTTCACGCGCCGGCTTTCATTGATGGTGAAGGCCGTGCCCGGCGCGGCGCCCAGCCCCGGCGGCGGGCTCGGCATGGCGTAGGTAAGAGACATTCCCACGTGCAGGAACTGGCCGCGCTCGAGAAACACGGTGCCGCTCAAGCCCGGCACGCTGATCCCGAGGCGCTGCATGCTGAACCCGGCGCGCGTGCCCCAGGAACTCGCGGTCTGCGACCACGCCGCGTGCGCCACCGGCACGTAGGTGCCGCTCGCACGCAGGCGGTTCTCGAGCTCGTTCAATTGCCACACGGCCGGCGGCAGCGCCGCCACGAAGCGCCCCACCTGCATCGAATCACTCGCGGATTCATCCCCGGCGATGTAGCGGGCGCCGGCTTCCGCGCCCCAGTTCTCGGCGCCCCCGAGGGCGCCCGCCGCGCGGAACACGATGATCTCGACGTTGTACACGGGGCCGGCGCCCGCGCTGGCCGGCGAGGGTGCAGCCGCCGCTTCTTCCGCGGGCGCCGGCAGGGCGGCGATCGCCAGCGAGCCGGCGAGTAGGGCAAAGGCGCAGGTGCGCAGCGGCGCGATACGGGCTTCCATCGCCGTGATTCTAGCGGAAGGCGCAGCTTCTGATATGGAAGGGTGCCGCAGGACGCGTTGCGCGTAAACAGGCGACGCATGGCGCCCGCTACGCACAATCTGTCCGCGCAAGTCTGACGCAAAATGTCTACATGGCGGCCGGCGTGCAGACATTTTGCGTTACAACCGCGCGGCAGGACATGCTGCGCAGCCTCTCCGCGCAGCCGGCAGGCTGCTGAGGTCGTCTTTACAGGTGACTAGTGGCGGCGCTGAGGTGCGCCCAGACGCTTGAGCAGCTCGGCGGCGAATTCGAAGCGGGCGTTTTCCGTCGGCAACTCCCGCGAGACGCGCAACTTCAGCGGCCCCTCGAGGCGGTATTCGCGCGCTCCGCGCTCCACCAGACTCACCAGCGTCGCGGGGTCGATGCTCGAATGTGCCTCGAACAGTACCGAGCCGCTCTGGGGACCCAGGTCCAGGCGCCGCACCCCGATGGCGCGCGCGATGAGCTTGAGTTTCGCGATTCGCAACAGGCTTTGCGCCGGCGGCGGCAACGGGCCAAAGCGGTCGTGGATTTCCGCCATCAGCTCATCGAGTCCCTCCGCCCCAGCGGCGGCCGCGATGCGCTTGTAAAGCGACAGCCGCACGTGCACGTCGGCGACGTAGCTCTCGGGCAGGAACGCCGGCAGCCGCAGCTCCACCTCGGTGGCCGCCGCGAGCGGCTGATCGAGCACCGGCTCCCGGCCCGCCTTCAGCGCCGCCACCGCGTGCTCGAGCATGTCGAGATATAAAGAGAGTCCGATCTCGGTCATCTGGCCGCTTTGCTGCTCCCCCAGCAGCTCGCCCGCGCCGCGGATCTCCAGGTCGTGGGTGGCCAGCACGAAGCCCGCGCCCAGTTCCTCCATGGACTCGATGGCCTCGAGGCGCTTGGCGGCGTCGCGGGTAAGGGCCTTGCGCGGCGGCGCGATGAGGTAGGCGTAGGCACGGTGGTGCGAGCGCCCGACCCGGCCGCGCAGCTGGTGCAGCTGCGCCAGTCCCATGTGGTTGGCGTGGTTGATCATAATGGTGTTCGCGGTCGGGACGTCGATGCCACTCTCGATGATGGTCGTGCATACCAGCACGTTGAAGCGGCGGTGGTAGAAATCCACCATCAGTTGCTCAAGATCGCGCTCGCGCATCTGCCCGTGCCCGATACGCACGCTCGCCTCCGGCACCAGGGCCTGCACTTCCGCGGCGATCTTTTCGATGCTGCGCACCTCGTTGTGTACGAAATAGATCTGGCCGCCGCGTCGCAGCTCGCGCAGCGCCGCCTCGCGCAGGGTCGGCGCGTGCCATTCGATGAGGAAGGTCTTGATCGCCAGCCGCGCCACCGGGGCGGTCGTGATCAGGGACAGGTCGCGCAGGCCGCCGAGCGCCATGTTGAGGGTGCGCGGAATGGGGGTGGCGGTTAGAGTGAGGACGTGCACGTTGGCGCGCAGCGCCTGCAGGCGCTGCTTGTCGCGCACGCCGAAGCGATGTTCCTCATCGATGATGAGCAGACCCAGGTCCTTGAAGCGCGCGTGCGCGTGTAGCAGGCGGTGGGTGGCGATGACGATATCCACCTTGCCCTGCTCGAGGCCCTCGAGGGTGGCCTGGGTTTCCTTCGAGTTTCCGAAGCGCGAGAGCGCCTCGACCCGCACCGGCCAGTCGGCGAAGCGGTCGCGAAAGTTGGTCAGGTGCTGCTGCACCAGCAGCGTGGTCGGCGCGAGCACCGCCACCTGCCTGCCCGCCTGTGCGGCGACGAATGCTGCGCGCATCGCGACTTCGGTCTTGCCGAAGCCGACATCGCCACAGACGATGCGGTCCATCGGACGTTCGCTCTGCAGATCCTCGAGCACCTGGCGGATGGTCTGCGCCTGGTCCTCGGTCTCCTCGAAGGGAAAGGCATTGGCGAAGGACTGGTAATCCGCCTCGTTCAGGGTGAGTGCCAGCCCCTGCTGCGCCTTGCGCCGCGCGTACAGGTCCAGCAGCTCCGCGGCCACGTCACGGATCTGCTCCGCCGCGCGCTTGCGGGCGCGGGCCCACTGGTCGGTGCCGAGTTTGTGCAGCGGCGCGGTCTCGGGCGCCGCGCCGGTGTAGCGGCTCACCAGGTGCAGCGCGTGAACCGGGACGTAGATCCGATCGCCGTCCTGGTACTCGAGGACCAGGAACTCACCGGGCTGGCCGCCAATCTCCATCGGCAGGAGGCCCGCGTAGCGGCCGACGCCATACTCCTCGTGCACCACTGGCGCGCCCGGATTCAGGTCCTGCAGATCGCGCAGGATGGCTTCCGGGTCCGAGGCCCTCTTGCGCCGCCGTTCCTGGCGCGCCCGGGCGCCGAATAGCTGCGCCTCGGAAATGACCGCGATCGGTGGCGCGGTAAGCGTGAGGCCGTCGAGGTCCGGCGCCACGGTGAGCGCAAGCTTCGCACTGCCACGGGCAAAGGCATCCCAGCTGCCAACCATTGCCACTTCGTGGTGATGGGCGCGCAGCATGTCGTGCAGCACTTCGCGGCGTCCCGCTGAGTCCGCGGCGAGCAGCACCCGGCCATCGAATGACTTTAGAAACGCATCCAGCGGGGCGAGCGGTTCCTCGGCGCGCACGTCCACGCGCAACTCTCGTGGAGCGGTGCTCGGGAAGTTGCGTACCTGCGCGGATTCGCCCTGCAGCTCCGTATCGGCCTTGAAGGCATCGAGAGTGATCGACGCGAAGCCCCCGAGCGCGACCTCGAGCTCCCTCGGGTCGAGGAATAATTCTCCCGGTCGCAGCACCGGGCGCTCGATGTCGTGGCGACGCTCTTCGTAGCGGGCTTCAATGTCCTGCCAGGCCTTGAGAATGGCGCCGGGGAGCGCCGCGTCGTGCACCACCACGGCATCCGCGGGCAGGTAATCAAAGAGCGTCGCGGTGGAATCGAAGAACAGCGGCTGATAAAACTCCACACCTGCCGGCGCGAGTCCCTCGCTCACGCCCCGGTAAAGCGCGGCTTTGGTGGGCTCGCCCTCGAAACGTGTCCGGTAGCGGCGCCGGAAGTCCTTCACGGCCTGGCTGTCCAGCGGCACCTCGCGTGCCGGCAGCAGACGGACGCTGTCGAGCGCATCGAGCGAGCGCTGCGTTTCCGGGTCAAAGCGGCGAATGGCCTCGATCTCATCGTCAAACAGATCGATGCGCAGCGGGGTGGAGGCGCCCATGGGAAATACGTCCAGGAGCGAGCCGCGCACCGCGAATTCGCCCGGACTCACGACCTGGCTGACGCTGGCGTAACCGGCCTCGATCAGGCGTGCGCGGAACGGCTCAATCAGCAGCGCCTCGCCCCTGGAGAGTTCGAAAGCGCGCCCCTGCACGTAGTTGCGCGGCGGCAGGCGCTGCATGAGCGTATCGGCCGTCACGATGAGGCAGCCGCGGGACAGGTGCGGCAACTCGTACAGCGTCTGCAGCCGCTCGGAGATGATGTCCGGGTGCGGGGAGAACAGGTCGTACGGCAGCACCTCCCAGTCCGGCAGGCGCAAGAGCGGCAGCGCAGCTCCCGCAAAGAACTGCAGCTCCGCCGTCAGACGCTCAAGCTCCCGCGCCGCGTCGGCGATGAGGACGTACAGGCGCCGGTCGGCGCGCGTGGCCTCGGCCAGCGCCAGTGCCGCGGCGCTGCCGTAGAGCTGGTGCCAGCGCAGATGCGGGTGACTTGCCGTGGGCAGCGGCGGGTTGAGCAATGGGGCCATCGGGTTCGCTGGCGTCAAAGGCGGGCAGCTTACCCAAGCCGCCGGCCACGAGGGACTGCGCGCGCTTTCAGGCGGCGATAGGGCCGGCGCTCAGCTGCACGCGGTTTTGCAGCGGCACGCAGAAAATGTCGATCGGGTTGGAGCGTCCGCGCAGCTGCAGGGGCGGCAGCGGGGTTGCCCCGATGTCCATGCCGTGCGCGTCGAGGGAGTGTTTCACGGTGCTGGAGAACAGCATCTCGCCGGCGCGCGCCCGCTGGCACAGGCGCGCCGCGATGTTCACCGCATCGCCGATGATGGTGTAGTTCATATACGAGGAGGAGCCGATGTTGCCGGCGACGACGTCCCCCTCATTGATGCCGATTCCTAAGCCGGCGTCGATCTGGTAGCGCCGCTTCCAGGATTGGGCGAGCGCGGCGAAACCGACGAGCATTTCCTGGGCGGCGCGCACCGCGCGCTGCGGACTGTCCGGCTGCTCGAGCGGTACGCCGAAGCCGAGCATCAGGCAGTCGCCCGCCATGTGAAACACCGTGCCCTCGTGGCGGAAGGTGATCTCGGTCAGGAGCGAAAAGAACTCGTTGAGGAGCGGCACCACCCGGTGCGGCTCGAGTTGCTCGGACATGCTGGTGAAGCCGCGCAGGTCCGCGAACAGCACCACGGCATGCGCGCGCACATCGGCGGTGGACAGCAGCGTATCGCGCAGCTGCGAGTCTTCGAGGATCTTGTCGGCCACCCGCGGCGACACGTAGCGGCGAAAGGTCTGCCGCAGCACTTCCTCGCGTCGCCGGATTTCAGCCTCGAGCTGCGCCGCTGCCGTCTTTCTGCGGACGCTTCCTGTACGCACCAGGGCCTCAATCTGAGCCCGGAGTGGCTCGTCCACGGACACTAAATATCCCCAATGAATTTATTCTGTTAAACGCGAGACTACCATAAGACTCGAGCTTTGCGGGGGTGGAGGCAGCCACGCCGCTACGAGCCCGCCGGCCGGCGGGCTTGCCGTAGCTTCAGATGCGAGGCGAGTGCCGCGCGCGGGCGGTTCGCCCGCGACGGGACGTCAGCCGCCGGTCACCACCGCGTGGATCACGCGGTCACGTTCAAAGAACACGGCAAAGCCGCTGTAGTCCCAGCGGGTGATCGGGGGTTGGCCAACCGTCTCGTGGCGGGTGGTCGGCGCGCCGAATTGCTTCTCGACATCACCCATGGTGCTGCCGCGATGCGGGGTGGGTGTCTGCGACTCGCGCACCTGCACCTGGTCGTTGACGACCACGGTCTCGGCTACCGCGGCACTTGCGGCGGCGCATCCGCACAGGAGCGCTGCGATGATTCGGACCTGCATGCCACTCTCCTCGAAAAAACTGCCGGATGACTATAACACCGGCGGAATCTGTCAAAGAGACGCCACGAGACGACACCGTGCTGATTTGTGACGTACGTCGGAAAAGGCCTCAACTGTGGTTAAATCGCGACGATGTTTCATCCGTTGTCGGTCTACGTGGGCCTGCGCTACGTCCGCGCGCGCTCCCAGAAGTTCTTCGTTTCGTTCATCACCTGGGCCTCGCTTGTCGGGGTGTGCGTCGGGGTTGCAGCCCTGATCGTGATCCTGTCGGTTATGAATGGCTTCGAAGGTGAGCTGCGTGACCGGCTGCTGTCCCTGAGCGCCCAGGTGCGCGTGAACGCCGTGGCGCAAATGTCGTCCGCAGACTGGCAGGACGCGGCGCGCCTGGCACGCGCCGCCGCCGGGGTCACGGATGTGACGCCTTACGCGGAGCTGCAGGCGCTCGCCGTGCGGCAACCAGAGATGCTGCCGGTCGTGCTGCGCGGTATCGATGTCCAGGACGGCCCCGGCACCGCCGAACTCGCCCACGCCATCACCCAGGGACATCTGGCCGATCTCGTGCCCGCTTCGGGGCGGGTGATCGTCGGGGCGGTGATCGCCGAGCGCCTGGGGCTCTCGCCCGGGGATCCCCTGACGCTGCTGGTGCCGACCGTCAACGCGGATGGCACGCCGGTGCCTAAACTGCGGGAGTTCACGGTCGCGGGCGTGTTTGAAGTGGGTCTGCAGGACCACGACGCGACGCTGGTGTTCGCGCCGCTCGCCGACGTGCGCGCGCTGGCGCCGCAGGCCACGGCCAGCGAGGGCCTGCGGGTGCGCGTGCGGGACGTGCTCGCCGCGCCACTGGTGGCGGCACGGTTGCGGCAGCTGCTCCCGGCGCGCTTCGAGGTCAGCGACTGGACCCGGGACAACGCCAACTACTTCCGCGCGATCCGCATCGAGAAGACCATGATGTCGCTCATCCTGCTGCTGATCGTCGCGGTCGCCGCCTTCAACATCATCGCCATGCTGGTGATGGTGGTCACCGACAAGCGCACGGACATCGCCATCGTGCGCACCTTCGGCGCCTCGCCGCGCCGGGTAATGGCGATCTTCATCACCCAGGGCCTGGTGATCGGCTGGCTGGGGGTGGCGCTCGGGGTCGCGCTCGGCGTCACGCTCGCGCTGCACGTGGACACCATCGTGCCGTTCATCGAGCGCACCTTCCGTTTCCAGATCATGGATTCGGATGTCTACTACATCACCACCATCCCCTCCGACGTGCACGCCGGGAACGTCCTGGTCATCGCGCTCGCGGCCTTAGGCCTGACGGCGCTGGCGACCGTATATCCGGCGATCCGGGCGGCGCGCACCGCGCCCGCCGAAGCGCTGCGTTACGAGTAGCCCATGAGCGCCTACGAGTGGCTGATCGGCACCCGCTACCTGCGCTCGACGCACCGGCGTGGCTTCGTGTCTTTCGTCGCCGTGATGTCGGTGTGCGGCCTCATGCTCGGCGTCGCCACGCTGATCGTGGTGCTGTCGGTGATGAACGGCTTCGAGCGCGAGCTGCGCAACCGCATCTTGAGCGTAACCTCGCACGCAACCCTGATGGGACTCAACGGCACTCTCAGCGACTGGCAGTCGCTGCAGCGGCGGGTGCAGCAGCAGCCGGGCGTGCAGGCGGCGGTGCCGTATATCGAAAGCCAGGCGATGCTCGCCAAGGGCCAGCGCCTGGCGGGCGCCGCGGTGCGCGGCGTGCTCCCGGAGGAGGAGCGGCGGGCGACGGGCCTGGCCCGGCATGTGATCTCGGGAGACTTAAGCGACCTCAAGGATGGCGGCTACGGGATCATCCTGGGCACGGCGCTCGCCCACGAACTCAACGCGCGCGTCGGCGACTCCGTGGTGCTCATCGCCCCCGAGGGCACGGCGACCCCGACGGGCGTCGTGCCGCGAATGCGCCGCTTCCATGTCACGGGGCTGTTCAGCTCCGGCATGTACGAGTTTGATCGCGGGCTGGCGCTGGTGCACCTTGCAGATGCGGCGCGCCTCCTGCGCCTCGGAACGGGCGTGACCGGCCTGCGCCTCGCGCTCGACGACCCGCTGCGTGCGCCCGCGACGGTGCGCGCGCTCGCGCTTGCGCTCGGCGGACCGGGCTACTACGTGAGTGACTGGACCCAGGATCATGCCAACTTTTTCCGTTCCATCGAGATCACCAAGTCCATGATGTTCGTGATCCTCTTGATGCTGGTCGCGGTCGCCGCTTTCAACATCGTCGCCACGCTGGTGATGATCGTGAAGGAAAAACAGACCGACATTGCCATCGTGCGCACGCTCGGCGCCGGTCCCGTCAACGTGCTGCTGACCTTCGCGGTGCAGGGCGTGCTGATCGGACTCGCCGGGACGCTCCTGGGCGCAGCTCTCGGTACGGTGCTGGCGGACAATCTGCAGACGCTGGTGGCGGGACTCGAACATCTGCTCGGCACGCAGTTCCTCGACGCGCGCGTCTACTACATGAGCGACCTGCCGGCCTACGTGGAGGGCGCGGACGTGCTGCGCGTGTGTGTCGTGGCATTTATCCTATGTGCGCTGGCGACGCTCTATCCGGCGTGGCGGGCTTCGCGCACCACCCCCGCCGAGGCGCTGCGCCATGAATGATGACGTTCTGGAGGCGCGCGCGGTCTGCAAGAGCTTTCGCCAGGGGCCGGTGGTCCTGCCGGTGCTCACCGGCGCCAGCCTGCGCGTGGCAGCCGGGGAGCGCGTCGCGATCGTCGGTGCCTCCGGTTCCGGCAAGACCACGCTGCTGCAGATACTCGGCGGCCTTGACCGCCCGACGAGCGGCGAAGTGTTGGTTGCGGGGCGGGAGATTCACACCTTAAGCGAAAGCGAGCGCGGCATGCTGCGCAATCGCGCGCTCGGGTTTGTCTACCAGTTCCACCACCTGCTGCCCGAGTTCTCGGCGCTGGAGAATGTGGCGATGCCGCTCTTGGTGCGGCGCACGCCGGCAGCGGCCGCAAAAAGGGCGGCGCAGCGCGTGCTCGAGCGCGTGGGCCTCGGCGAGCGGCTTAGCCACCGGCCACACCAGCTATCCGGCGGCGAGCGCCAGCGTGCTGCCGTAGCCCGGGCGCTCGTCACCGAGCCGCGCCTGGTGCTCGCCGATGAGCCGACGGGCAATCTCGACGGCGCCAATGCGGCCGGGGTGTTCGAACTGATGCTCGAGCTCAATCGCGAACGCGGCACCAGCCTCATAGTGGTAACGCACGATCTGAAGCTCGCGAGCCGCATGGAACGGGTTTACGAGATCGAGCGCGGCACCCTCACGGCGCGCGGCTAGGTGCGCGGCGGCGGCGGCGCTACCAGCAGCGCGGCACGCCGCCGCCGGTACCGACTACTCACCTGGGCACGCCACAGGATCTCGAGCGTCGCCCAGCCGAGGACTCCCGCTACCACCGCACACACCAGGCACCCGAGGACGAAGGGCTGCCAGACGGGCAGGAGCCCGTGCCGAAACCAACCCAGGGTTGGCACGAACTTGAAGTGCTGACGCGGAGCATGCATGAGGGCGGCGCCGACGCGGTAGGCCGCGTAGTACACCGGCACCGCGGTGAAGGGATTCAGGAGAAACGTCGTGGCGCAGACGACCGCGATGTTGAGGCGACACACGAGGGCGGTGGTGCAGGCGAGCAGCAGGTGCACCGGCAGCGGCACGAAGCAGATCGCCAGCCCCGCGCCAAACGCGGGCGTCACGCCGCGCCGATGCAGCGTCCACAGCTGCCGGTCCTGGAGGCGCTCCCCGAACGGCCGCAAGAACCAGCGCTCCCGCAGGAACTGGGGGGCCGGAATGAATTTTTTCAACAGCCTGCGCGGCATCGAGCACCGGACTGTAGCAGATGCCTCTTGCCGCAGGCGTGTCGCGATTGCTTCCGCCGGCGCGCCCCTCCGGTATGATGCCGCATCTTTTGACCGGTCCTTAAGGGTCGCTACGAATGTGGGAAATAGTCCGGGCTGGCGGCCCGCTGATGTGGCCGATCATTCTGTGCTCGATCACGGCGGCCGCGATCATCCTGGAGCGCCTGTGGACGCTGCAGGACAAGCGGGTGCTGCCGCGGGAGCTGCCGCAGCGCGTCTGGCAGCTCATCGAGAATAACCAGATCAACGACAAGGTGATCGCGGCGCTGGAGCAGAATTCACCGCTCGGGCGGCTGCTGGCCACCGGGCTTGCCAACCGGCACCGGCCACGGGAAGTCCTCATGGAGCGGCTCGAGGACACCGGCCGCCACGTCGTGCACGAGCTCGAGCGCTTTCTCAACACCCTCGGCACCATCGCCGGCGTTTCACCGCTCCTCGGACTCCTCGGTACCGTCACCGGCATCATCCGCTCCTTCAACGCCATCGAGGCGGGCGGCATGGGCGATCCGCGCGCGCTGTCCGGCGGCATCGCCGAGGCGTTGATCTGCACCGTGGCCGGCCTGTGCGTGGCCATTCCGGCACTCATCTTCTACCGCTACCTGCGTGGCCGGGTCGATGGCATCGTGGTCGAGATGGAGAAGCAGGCGATCCGCATGGCGGATGCGCTGGAGGCCGCCCGCGGCCACGAGCGCAGCGCCGCAGCTGCCGCGGCGTCCGCCGCCTAGACGCTGCGCAGGCACGCCCCGTGAACCTCAAACCGCGCAGCCACGAAGAGCCGGAGATCAACGTCGTCTCCCTCATCGACGTGGTGCTGCTGCTGGTGGTGTTTTTCATCCTCTCGAGCCGCTTCAGCGACGAAGGGCGCCTGCGGGTGCACCTGCCGACGGCGAGTGCCGTACCGATCGAGAAAGTGGGCAGCGAGCCGCTGGTGATCAGCGTCACGCAAACCGGAAGCTACCTCGTGAACCAGCGCGAGCTCATCAACTCAAGTCCCGAGACGCTGCGCGCCGCGCTGCTGAAGGAGGCGGGCACCAATCGCAACATGCGGATCACGCTGCGTGCTGATGCACACGCGACTCACCAGGCAGTGATCACGGCCATGGACGTGCTGGGGCGCCTCGGCTTCAGCGAGGTCAACATCGCGACAGTCAAGGAAGCGCCGGCAGGCAAGCCTTGAACGAAACCAGCCGGGCGGTGATGGTTACGGCAAGCCCGCCGGCGCGCGGGGCTGGCGGCTGGCGGGCATACCGCCGCCTGCTCGGGTATTTACGTCCCTGGCGCGGGCGCTTCATCGTAGGGATGCTCGGCGGGGTGTTGTTTGCGGCCACCATGGCCAGCTTCGCGCTGTTTGCCAAGAAATTCGGCGACGGCGCGTTCACGCATCATGATCCGCGCACCATCGTCTGGGTGCCGCTCGGGCTGATCGCGCTGTTCATGCTGCGCGGCATCGGCGACTTCACCCAGACGTACTTCATGGGCTACGTCGGCCGCCAGATCGTGAATCAGTTGCGGCGCGAAGTGTTCCAGCGCCTCCTGCAGCTGCCGGTGGCGTTCTACGACCGCAGCTCCTCCGGCGCGCTGCTCTCGCGGCTCACCTACAACACCGAGCAGATCGGCCAGGCCACGACCGACTCGGTGATCGTTGCCGTGCGCACGACGCTCACCATCGTCGGCTCGATCGGCTTTCTGCTGTGGATGAACACCCGCCTGGCGCTGATCGCACTCACCATGGGACCGCTGGTGGGCTGGCTGGTATCAGTCATCAACCGCTATTTTCGCCGCTACAGCCGCCGCATCCAGGACTCCATGGGGGACGTCACGCGCGTCGCCAAGGAAAGCTTCGAGGCGCCGCGGCTCATCAAGGTCTACAACGCGCAGGCGCATCTGGGGCGGCAGTTCGACGCGGTGAACGATCGCAACCTTGCGTCAAACATGAAGCTGGTGCTCGTCAGGGGACTGTCCAACCCGACCGTACAGCAGGTCACCGCGGTGGGCGCGGCGTTCGTGCTTTCGGTGGCGCTCACGGATCAGCTTCACGGGCGCATGAGCGATGGCGACCTGCTCGGTTTCTTTACCGCGCTGGTGAGCATCGCGCAGCCGCTGCGCGAGCTGGTCGGGGTATCCGGACCCCTGCAACAAGGCATCGCCGCAGGGCAGAGTCTGTTCGAGTTGCTGGACGAGCCCGCGGAGCCTGCCGGGGGCACGTTGCACGTCGCGCGGGTGCGCGGCGACGTGAGCTTCGAGGAGGTCAGTTTCAGCTACGCTCGCGGTGAGGCGCCGCTCGCGGCCGGGGATGCCGCCGGGGAGGAGGCCGCCAACGGTGCGCCCGCGATGCGGGCCGCGGCGCTAGCGGGCGTTTCGCTCACCGTGCCGGCGGGCGCGAGCCTCGCGATCGTCGGCCGCTCGGGCAGCGGCAAGTCAACGCTCGTCAACCTGTTGCCGCGTTTTTACGACGTGTCCGCGGGTCACGTGCGTATCGACGGTCGCGATGTGCGCGAGTATGAACTCGCCAACCTGCGCGATCAGATCGCGGTCGTGAGCCAGGACGTGGTGCTGTTCGATGACAGCATCCGCAACAACATCGCCTTCGGTCGCGAGGTGTCGGATGCGGCCATCGAGCGGGCGGCGGAAGCCGCGCACGTGCTCGAGTTCGTGCGCAACCAGCCCGGCGGACTCGATGCTCTGGTAGGGGATCGCGGCATGCTGCTGTCCGGCGGCCAGCGCCAGCGCATCTCTATCGCGCGGGCGTTGCTGAAGGATGCGCCGATCCTGATTCTCGACGAGGCGACGTCCGCACTCGATACCGAAGCCGAGCGCCATATCCAGGCGGCGCTCGCGCAACTGGTGCGTAACCGCACCACCTTTATTATCGCGCACCGCCTGTCCACCGTGGAGCAGGCCGATCGCATCCTGGTCCTGGATGGCGGTCGTATCGCCGAGAGCGGCACTCACCAGGAGCTGCTCGCGCTCGGCGGTCTGTACGCCCAGCTGCACCAACTGCAGTTCGCAGATTAGGTTCTGGGCGCCATGCAGCAGCGCCTCAACCAGCTGTGGTACCGCGAGCGCCCACGCCCGTCCCTGCTGCAGCCGCTCGGCTGGTGTTACGGTTCGCTGATGCGGGTGCGGCGCCGCGCCTACGCGGCAGGCTGGCTGCGCACCGAGGACGCCGGCGTGCCGGTGGTGGTGGTGGGGAATCTCACGGTCGGCGGCACCGGCAAGACGCCGCTCACCATCTGGCTGGCGGGCGCGCTCAAGGAGCAGGGCTTCACCGTCGGCATCGTGTCGCGCGGTTACGGACGGCGCGGCGGCGCTGAACCGCGCCTCGTCGAGGCGCAATCCGACTGGCGCGACGTGGGTGATGAACCGCTCATCCTCGCGCGCCGTAGCGGGTGTGCAACCGCCGTGGCCGCGGACCGCGTCGCGGCAGCCCGCCTGCTGGCAGCCGGCGGGGCGAACCTCATCCTGGCGGACGATGGCCTGCAGCACCTGCGCCTGGCGCGCGTCTGCGAAATCCTCGTGATCGACGGCGCGCGCGGCTTTGGCAATGGCCGGATGTTGCCGGCCGGCCCCTTGCGTGAACCGCTGACCCAACCGCTGCGCGCGGATATGGTGGTCGTGAACGGGGAGGCCGGTCACGCCTCGCTCGCACACCGGTTCGCTCCCGGGGAAGCCCTTACCATGCAGCTGGCGGCGCAGGATGTCGTGGCGCTCGATGCGCGCCAGGCGCCGCGTTCCTTGAGCAGTTTTCGCGGACTGCCGGTGCACGCGGTCGCCGGCATTGGCAATCCGCAGCGCTTTTTCCGCGAGCTGCGTGCGCAGGGGATCGGGGTAATCGAGCATGCGTACCCCGACCACCATCCCTACAGCCCGGCGGACTTTGCATTTGCGGATGAACTGCCGGTCCTCATGACCGAGAAAGATGCCGTAAAATGCGCGCCGTTCGCGAGCGCGCGCCTGTGGTACGTTCCGGTGGCTGCGCAGTTCAGCGCCGCCGACGCCCGCGAATTGCTGGCGCGGGTGCGGGCGAAGTTGCCCGACACGCCCGCGGCCAAGAGGTCATAGCTGATGGACACCCGTCTCCTCGAGATTCTCGCCTGCCCGGTGTGCAAGGGAACGCTACAGTTTGATCGCGCGGCGCAGGTGCTGGTGTGCCGGATGGATCGGCTTGCTTACCCGATCCGGGACGGCGTGCCGGTCATGCTGGAAGAGGAAGCCCGCCAGCTCGGCGCCGACGATCCGCTCCTGGATCGCTAGTGTTCCGCGTCGTCATCCCGGCGCGTTACGCCGCGGCGCGGCTTCCCGGCAAGGCGCTGATGCCAATCGCCGGCAAGCCGATCGTGCAGTGGGTGTACGAGCGCGCCAGCGCCGCCGGCGCGCAGGAAGTGCTGATCGCCACCGACGATGACCTCATCGTGAGCGCCGCGCACTCATTCGGCGCCGAGGCCGTCATGACCGCCGCCGCTCACGCCTCCGGTACCGATCGAATCGCCGAGGTCGCGCGCGTGCGCGGCTGGTCGCCCGCGAGCGTGGTCGTCAACGTGCAGGGCGATGAACCGCTCATGCCCGCCGCGCTCATCCAACAGGTTGCTGCGCTGCTGGCGAGGCACGCGCACGCCGACATCGCCACGCTCGCAAGTCCGATCACGGAGCTCAGCGAGTTCCTGGATCCCAACACCGTAAAGGTGGTGACGGATGGCGCCGGTCGGGCGCTGTACTTCAGCCGCGCGCCCATTCCCTGGAACCGCGACGGCGCACCCGCTGGCCCGGCGAGCCAACGCGACCTGTCCGGCGCGCGCCGGCACATTGGCATCTATGCCTATCGCGTGGCGGCGTTGCTGCGGCTCGCGGCGCTGCCCGTCAGCGCCCTGGAAACCACCGAGAAGCTCGAGCAGCTGCGGGCGCTCGAGGCCGGTTTTGACATCCGCGTCGGTGACGCCGTGGAACGACCCGGACCGGACGTGAACACGCTCGCAGATCTGGAGCGCGCCAGGGCGCAGATTGCGCGGGGGCGCGGATGAGCGGCTACACTGGCGCCGCCTTAACAATTGTTCACAGTGCCTCCACGGCGTGGGCCTGGCGTGAACTCGCGGCCACAGCCGGCGTCAAACTGAAGCGCGTGTTGATGCAGCAGGTCTTGAACTGTCAACCGCGAGCCCGCAAGCAGCGTTTCGCAGGCAGCACCCGCATAAAACTTATGGAATACCGCACGATTATGAACCGCACCCAAACGATCCGACGCGCGGCCCCGACCGTCGCGGTCCTCGCCGCCCTGGCGGCTCTCCTGTCCGGCTGCGTGGTCGCCCCGCCCCGGCCGGCACCCCTGCCACCGCCACCGCCGCCTGCGCCGCCCCCGAATTCCGAAGTTTACGCGTACCCCCTGCACGGCCAGCCGCCGGAACAGCAGGATCGGGATCATTACGAGTGCAGCCAGTGGGCCACTCAGCAGACCGGATTCGATCCGAGCGCACCCGGTGTGCCGCCCCATGAGCGGGTGCAGGTCGTGTCGCCGGGGCCACCGTCGGGCGCCGGGACTGCAATCGGCGCGATTGCCGGAGCCGTGATCGGCGCCGCAATCTCCCCGCGCTGGCAGGCCGCGCCAGGTGCGCTCGCCGGTG
Source organism: uncultured Gammaproteobacteria bacterium (assembly GCA_963793895.1). GTDB lineage: Bacteria > Pseudomonadota > Gammaproteobacteria > Steroidobacterales > Steroidobacteraceae > 13-2-20CM-66-19. The sequence goes on along the minus strand of CAWCBV010000002.1, from coordinate 281,815 downwards.
CGGTCGTTGGGGGTGCCATCGGCAACGCGAGCGATGCTGCCAATGCGCAGCAGACCCGTACTGTCGTGGTGAGCGATCGGCGCGCGGTGGCGCTGCAGGAACAGCAGGCGGCGAAATTCCGTCGGGCGCTCGGCGCATGCCTCGATGGTCGCGGCTACAGCGTAAGATAGAGCCATGCAGGTGAGGAACATGAAGAAGCGTATGTGGGTGAAGAGTTGCGGAGCACTGCTCCTCGCAATGACGCTCGCCGCCGCGGCTGCGCAGGCGGATGACCACCACGGCGGTGGCCCGGGCTTTGCTCGCGGCGACCGCGGTGGGCGCGCCGAACACATGGATGCGCGCTATAGCCACAACCGCTCCTACCCGGACCACGGCGTGATGGTGCGGGCGCTGCCCGGAGCGGCGATGTCTTTCAGTCGGCCCAACGGGCGGTTCTACTATTCGGGCGGCGTCTGGTACGCCCCGCGCGGACCCGGCTTCGTGGTCGTCGGCGCACCGATCGGGTGTTTTGTGCCGTTTCTGCCGGCGTTCTACACCACGCTGTGGATAGGCGGGTTCCCGTACTACTACGCGAACGAGACTTACTACACCTGGGACGCTTCGCAAAACGGCTATGAGGTCGTGGCTCCGCCGAACGATCAGGGAGCAACGACCGAGGCGCCGCAACCGCCACCGCCGCAGGGCGATCAGCTGTTCATCTATCCCCAGAACGGCCAGTCGGCAGAGCAGCAGGCGAAGGACAAGTACGAGTGCCACAAGTGGGCCTCGTCGCAGACCGGGTTTGATCCCACGCAGCCCGCGGGCGGCGCGCCGCCGAATCAGCCCGGTTCGCAGCGTGCCGATTACCAGCGTGCGATGAGCGCGTGTCTGCAGGGACGCGGTTACAGCGCGCGCTAGGGATCCTTTGAGGATCCTTTTCGTCTGCCTCGGAAATATCTGCCGCTCGCCTACCGCGGAAGGCGTGTTGCGCGCACTCGCGGCTCGCGAAGCCCCTGAGCTGCCGCTCGAGGTCGATTCGGCCGGCACCGCGGGTTACCACGTCGGTGAGCCGCCGGATCCGCGCACCCAGGCGGCGGCCGCGCGTCGCGGCTACGATCTCACCGCACTGCGGGCGCGGATCATCGAGCCTGCGGACTTCGAGCGTTTCGACCTGGTGCTCGGCATGGACCAGGAAAACCTGCGCGTGTTGCGGCGCCGGGCGCCCGCGCATCTGCACGAGCGGCTGCGACTGCTGCTCGAGTTCGCCCCGGAATCGGGCTCGCAGGACGTTCCGGATCCGTACTACGGCGGTCCGAACGGCTTCGAGGAAGTGCTGGACCTGGTCGAAGCGGCCACGCGCGGACTGCTGGCGCATCTGCGCCAGCGCGTCCGTGCTGCCTAGTCGAATCGCGCTCCGGCGCTACTCCTCGGTTTCGCGATTGCCGTCCTTCTCCGGCGCAGAAGACCACACGACATGCGGCCTGCCGGGTTGCGCAGCCGGCGGCGGCTCGAAATGCGCAAGCGGCACGGGTTCCGCTCGCACCACCGGCTCGCGCGGCTCGGCAGGGTACTCGCGCGCCGGCGGCGCTTCAGTCACGGGCAGGTCGCGCTCGCGCGGCGCCTCGTGGGATCCGTTGCCATTGTTGACCACCCCCGCACTCGAAGGCTCCGGCCCGCTCGCCGGCTCGAAAGCCATCCCGGTCTGCGAACCAGCTGCGCCGGCTTCACGTGCACCACCGCCGCCACCGCGTCGACCGCCGCGTCGGCCACGACGTCGGCCACGGCCGCGCTCGGGGCGCTCACCCTGCGTTTCGCCTGCGGCCCCCGACGGGCTCTGGCCCGGGGCCGGGGTGCCCGGCAGGGCTTCCGGGCGATGTACCGCCTCGTTGCCTGGCTGGATCTCGTTGCGAGGGGTGGCGCTGCGCTCGGGGCGATTGCCGCGGCCCTGGTCGCGACCGCCATCACGGCCACCGTCCCGACCGCGATCGCGGTTGTCGCGATTGCGATCCCGACCGTCGCGGCGACCATCAACGCGATCACGTCGGGCGCCATCTGCATAACGTGAACTGCGCGAGGGCTCGCGACGGCCGTCACGGCGAGCGCCATCACGGCTGTGCTCGGAGCGCGCTGGCGCGGCGGCCACGGCCGGCTGGGCGGCCGCGGTTGCTGCCGGGGCCGGCTCGCCGGCCAGCAGGCGCTTGAAGCGGCCCCAGAACCCGCCCGGCTGCGAAGCCGGCGCCGGCGTGGCTGCCATCACGGGGGCGGCGGCGCGGGCGGTGGCCGGGGCAGCAGTCGTCGGCAGGAGCGTCGCCACGGCGGCAGCTTCCACGTGCGGCTTCTTGTCCTGCGCCGAGCCCGGTTCGATAACCTCGGCCGCGGCCGGCATGAGGTAGGTGGCCTGGCGGTGCTCGGGCAGATCCATCTCGTCATCGCGCACGCGTTTGATTGAGTACTCCGGCGTCTGCATGTTCTCGTTCGGAACGATGATGAGCTCCGCTTCGGTCTTGTCCTCGAGTGTGCGCAGCCATTCGCGCTTTTCGTTGATGAGGTAGGTCGCCACTGCAACCGGCACCTGCGCGATCACGCGCGCGGTGCGATCCTTGCGCAGCTCCTCGCCGATCAGGCGCAGCACCGCGAGCGTCATGGATTCGACACTGCGGATGCTGCCGATGCCGACGCAACGCGGGCAGACCATGTGGCTGGTCTCCCCGAGCGAGGGGCGCAGCCGCTGCCGCGACATCTCGAGCAGGCCAAAGCGCGACAGGCGCCCGATCTGGATGCGGGCGCGATCCATTTTCATCGCATCGCGGAGGCGATCCTCCACTTCGCGCTGATTCTTCGGCGACTCCATGTCGATGAAGTCGATGACAATGAGCCCGCCGATGTCACGGATACGCAGCTGCCGGGCGATCTCGTCTGCGGCCTCCAGGTTGGTGTTGGTGGCCGTGGTCTCGATGTCGCTGCCGCGCGTGGCACGTGCGGAGTTGATGTCGATCGACACCAGCGCTTCGGTGTAGTCGATGACGATGCTGCCGCCGGAAGGCAGCGACACCTTGTGCGCGTAGGCCGACTCGATCTGGCTCTCGATCTGGAAACGCGTGAACAGCGCGATGTCATCGGTGTAGAGCTTCAGACGCCGCTGGGCGTCCGCCGGCATGAAGCGCTGCATGTACTCCTGGGCCTTCTGGAAGGCCGCCGGGCTGTCCACCAGCACTTCCCCGACATCATCGGAGAGGTAGTCACGCATGGAGCGCGTGACGGCGTCGCTTTCGCGAAACACCAGGAACGGCGCCGCGCGGTCCTTGGAGGCCGCGTCGATCTGGTCCCATTGAACCTTGAGGTTATCCAGGTCCCACTGCAGCTCCTCGACCGAGCGCCCGACGCCGGCGGTGCGCACGATGGCGCCCATGCCGTCCGGGATCTTCAGCTGGCTCATGACCTCGCGCATCTGGTCGCGGTCCTCGCCCTCGATGCGGCGCGAGACGCCGCCGGCGCGCGGGTTGTTCGGCATGAGAACCAGGAAGCGCCCCGCCAGACTGATGAAGGTGGTGAGCGCCGCACCCTTGGTGCCGCGCTCCTCCTTCTCGACCTGGACGATGATTTCCTGCCCCTCGGAGAGCAGCTCGCGGATGTTCATGCGGCCGCCCTGCGGCTGCTGGCGGAAGAACTCCTTGGAGACTTCCTTCAGCGGCAGGAAGCCGTGGCGCTGGGCGCCGTAGTCGACGAAACAAGCTTCGAGCGAGGGCTCGACGCGCGAGATACGAGCCTTATAGACGTTGGCTTTTTTCTGTTCGCGGGAAGGTAAATCGATGCTCAGGTCAAATAGTTTTTGTCCATCAACCAGAGCGACGCGCAACTCTTCTTCCTGAGTTGCATTCACTAACATTCTCTTCATGTGCCCCTACCGTGCGGTGAGGGGCCGACAAGCATGCGACGGGAGACCGCAGGACCGTACGTCCGCGGCAGCGAAGATTCCTGGAACCTGACGAAGGAGAGCGAGTCTCGATTTTCACGTTGCTGACCGCCACAGTGCGGCGGTGAGGATAGGAAACCTTCGGTGAACTCAACCGACGGCGCCGACTGCGGAAGTCTCGCTGTGCGAACTTTCGACGCAGGTGGCGCGATCTTGTCGGCCCAATGCGATGGCCTCGTTTAAGGAGGTCCAACTGAACAGGCGGCGGCTCAAGGCCGCCGACCAGTGGCGCGTCCGATTCACGGACGACCGACAGAGTATACTCGACAGACCATTGTAGAAACAATGTCTTACGTGAAAATCGATTTACCGCCCCCTTTGCTGCCTGCGGAAAACCCCGGCATCCGCACCGGAGTGCAGCACTTCGAGGTGAGCGAGGATGAGGCCGGCCAGCGCCTGGATAACTACGTTCAGAAGCGTTTAGGCAGCGTGCCGCGCAGCCGCGTCTACCGGGTTATCCGCAAGGGCGAGGTGCGCGTAAATGGCAAGCGCGCGGGCCCCGAAACGCGCCTCGTGCTCAACGACAAGATCCGCATTCCGCCGGTACGGATCGCACCGCCCGTGGAAAGAGGGCGGCCCGCCGCGGGCCTCGCCGAGCGCATCGGCAAGGCCATCATTTATGAGGATGACAAGCTGCTGGTCATCGATAAGCCCGCCGGGATCGCGGTGCACGGCGGGAGTGGCATCAACTTCGGCGTCATCGAGGCGTTGCGGGCGCTGCGACCGGATGAGTCCCTCGAGCTTGTGCATCGGCTCGATCGGGATACGAGCGGCTGCCTGCTGATCGCGCGCCGTGGCAGCGCGCTGCGCAGCCTGCATGCGCTGCTGCGCGAGGACGGCTTCGAGAAGCGCTACCTCGCACTGCTGCGGGGCTCCTGGGACCTGGGCGCCAAGCGCATCGATGCGCCGCTGCGTACCGATACACGCGTCGGCGGCGAGCGCACGGTGCGCGTTGCCGCCGGCGGTAAGGCATCCATCAGTGCGTTCCGTCCCGTGCAGTTCTTCGGCAACAAGGCAACCCTCGTGGAGGTCATGCTTGAAACCGGGCGCACGCACCAGATCCGCGTGCACGCCCAGCACGCGGGCCACCCGGTGGCCGGGGACGAGAAGTACGGCGACGCGGCTTTCAACGAGGCGATGCGCGAGCTGGGACTGAAGCGGATGTTCCTGCACGCCCACAGTGTCAGCTTTACCTGGCCGCAGGGCGGGGAGTTCAGCGTCAACACTCCGTTGCCGCCAGATCTTGCCGCGGTACTCGATGAGCTTACCGCCAGCAAGCGCCGCTCCGGGACCAAAGCCCGCACGCCAGCGCATGGCGGTCGCAGCGTTAAGGCACGGGCAGGCCCGCGGCGCGCAGCGCCTGCGCGAGCCAGATGAGGGGCAGGCCGATGAGCGCGGTCGGGTCCTGGCTTTCGATGCGTTCGAAGAGCGCGATGCCCGCGCCTTCCGCCTTGAAGCCACCAGCACAGTCAAAGGGCTGCTCGCTCTCGACGTAACGCTCGATCTCATCAGCAGTGAGCCTGCGCACGAACACCGTGGTCGTGTCCACATGCGCAAGGCGCACCCCGGCGTGCACGCCCAGCACGGCGCAGGCGGTGTAGAAGCGCGCGGTGCCGCCGCTCAAACGTTCGAGCTGCGCGCGGCAGCGCGCCGCATCGCCAGGCTTGTGCAACACGCGCTCCCCGGCGGCTGCCACCTGATCGGCGCCAATGACGATGGCCCCGGGGTGCTGGTGCGCGATCGCCTGCGCTTTCTCAAGCGCCAGGCGCAGCGCGCGATCCGCATGCGACTCCCCGCCCAGGTGCTCTTCCGCGACCCCGGGCGGCAGTGTTTCAAACGGCAGCCGCAGCCGCGCGAGAAGCTCACGGCGGTAGGGGGAGGTCGAGGCGAGGATGAGGGGCGGTTGCACGCGGGAAAACAATGGCTTAGCCCCAAAACCGACTTTGACTTGGACCGGGTCGCTACCTATTATACGCGCCCCATGTCGTCGCCCTGGTCGAGGCCGCTCGAAGTCGACCGGCTGGCCGATGGCGGAGCCGACGTCGACTTTGCTGTCCCGCTCGCCGAACTGACCAGCCTGAGCTCGGTGCGACCGGGTCTCGGGGGCCAGGTGAGCGGGCGTGTGCATTTCGCGCGCGAGCGGGGCATCGCCGTGGCGCAGCTGACCATGAAGGGCACCGCGACACTTGAATGCCAGCGGTGCATGAAGCCGCTTGAGTTCGCCCTCGACGCGCACGAGCGGGTCGGGCTCGTGGGATCGGAAGCGGAAGCCGCCCAGGTGCCCGCGGATCTTGAGACGATGCTCGCCCCGGGTGGCCGGATCGGGATCGACGAACTCGTCACGGAGGAGCTGTTGTTGTCGCTGCCCAGCGTGCCGCTGCACGGGCAGGGCGATGAGTGCCTGGCGCCGCCGCTGCCGGCGGGCGCCGTGATTGAGCCGGTCAGCGAGACGCACACGCCGTTCGCGCGCCTTGGCGAGCTGTTGAAACGTTAGAGTGATTTAATTTCGATTTGAGGAGCTGACGATGCCCGTTCAAAAAAGCCGCAAGACGCCTTCGACACGCGGCATGCGCCGCTCGCACGACAAGCTGGCGAAGCCGGCGCTGTCCACTGACCCGCAGTCGGGTGAGACGCACCTGCGCCACCGCATCACGCCGGATGGTTTCTATCGTGGCAAGCGCGTGATCGAGAAACCCGCCGGCAGCGAGGACAAGGAATAGCCTTCGCGCGGGCTGGCGTGCTGCCGATCGCGATCGATGTGATGAGCGGCGACTCGCAGCCGCGCGAGTACGTTGCCGGTGCCCTGCAGGCGCTCGCGGACGACCCACAACTGCGCGTGCTGCTGGTGGGCGAGCCGCAGCTGCTCAACGCCGCGCTCGCCGCGGCCGCGCCTGCCACCCGTGAGCGTGCCGAAGTCGTCGCCGCCTCGCAAGTCGTGACCATGGACGACAAGCCGCGCGAGGCCATACGACGCAAGAAAGACTCCTCGATGCGGGTCGCGATCGATCTGGTGCATATGCAGCGTGCCTGCGCGGCGGTGAGCGCCGGCAATACCGGCGCGCTGACCGCCATCGCGCACTTCGTGTTGAAGACACTGCCGGGCGTGGAACGTGCGGCGATTATCTCTGCGATCCCCGCGGCGCACGGCCACACCCAGATGCTGGACCTCGGCGCCAACACCAAGGCGACGCCGGAGCAGCTGCGGCAGTTCGCCGCCATGGGCAGCATCATCGCGCGCGATGTCTACGGCCTTGCGGCGCCGCGGATTGGCCTTCTCAACATCGGCGAGGAGGACATGAAGGGCCACGAGGTCGTGCAGGCCGCGCACGCGCTGCTGCTGCAGGCGGGTCTGAACTACGTGGGCTTCGTCGAAGGCGACGACATCTTCTCCGGCGACGTCGATGTCGTCGTGACGGACGGCTTCACCGGCAATGTCGCACTCAAGACCATGGAGGGCGTCGCCGGCCTGATCGCGGATCGCATGCGGCAGGAATTCCAGGCGTCCTGGGCGGACCGGCTGGCCGGTCTGATTGCGCGCCCGGTGCTGCGTCGGGCTGCCGCGGGACTTGATCCGCGCCGCTACAACGGCGCCTGCATGGTGGGTCTTGCGGGGATCGTGGTAAAAAGCCACGGTCACGCCGACAGTGTCGCTTTCGCGCGTGCCATCGGCACCGCCGCCCTGGCGGCACGGCGCGGCCTCACCCAGCACATTGCGCAGGCCCTGCAGGCGCAAGGAGCGGCCAGTTGATCCATTCGCGTATCGCCGGCACGGGCTCCTACCTGCCCGAGAAGGTCGTCACCAACTCCGATCTCGAGAAGATGGTCGACACGACCGACGAATGGATCCGCACGCGCACCGGAATCGAGCGCCGTCACGTCGCCGCGGACGGACAGACCACGGTGGACCTTGCCGAGCACGCCGCCCGCCGCGCGCTGGACGCCGCCGGGATCGCACCCGCGGACGTCGACTTTATCGCCTTCGGGACCACCACTCCGGACCTGGTGTTTCCCAACTGCGGCGTGCTGTTGCAGCAGCGCCTGGGCTGCCGCGGAGGTCCCGCCTTCAGCCTCGAGACCGCCTGTGCGGGATTCATGTACGCACTGTCGATCGCGGACAAGTACGTGCGCTGCGGGGAAGCCAAACGCGCCCTGGTCATCGGCTCGGAGACGCTCTCGCGCATCACCGACTGGAGCGACCGCGGCACCGCGGTGTTGTTCGCCGATGGCGCCGGCGCCGTGGTGCTCGAGCCGAGCGCCGCGCCGGGGGTGCTTTCGACCCACCTGCACGCCGATGGCCAATACAAGGACCTGCTGTACTGCGGCAGCGGCGTCTCGAAGGGCTTCGCGCCCAAGCTGACCATCACCATGTCGGGCAACGAGGTCTTCAAGGTGGCCGTCACCAAGCTCGGCCAGGCGGTCGATGAAGCGCTCGCCGCCAACGGGCTCACCAAGGAAGCGCTCGACTGGCTGGTGCCGCACCAGGCCAACATCCGCATCATCCAGGCGATGGCGCGCCGGCTGGACCTGCCGATGGAAAAGGTCATCGTGACCGTGCAGGAGCACGGCAACACGTCTGCGGCCTCGGTGCCGCTTGCGCTGGATGTGGCGGTGCGCGACGGGCGGATCAGGCGCGGCGAGCTGCTGCTGCTGGAAGCCTTCGGCGGCGGCTTCACCTGGGGATCGGCGCTGGTGCGCTACTGAGGCAAAAAAAACGCCGCGCAGATGCGCGGCGTTCTACGTCAAGTAAAAGAGTCTTACTTGGAGACCGAACGCTTGAACATGCGGTCGATCTTCTCGTTGGTCGCGTCACAGCACGACTGGCTGGCATGCGACGCAGCCAACGCCTGGTTGGCGGTGCTTTGCGCGCCGCTGGCCGTCTGGCCGGCAGCCGAAGCCGCAGCGTTCGCCTGATCGGCCGAGCTCTTGGCAGCCGACGCGTCGCCCTGGGCCTTGGCCAGCTGAGCCTTCAGATCAGCCACTTCCGCCTGGAGAGGCTTCAGATCCGTACAACCAGCAAGTCCAATCACCGCTGCAGCGGCAGCAATCTTCACAACGCTCGCGAACTTCATACACGTCCCCTTCTGGGTTGTTGATTCGGGATGTCCTGATAACCGATGCGACTCCGGCGTGCAAGCCTCGACCCGCCGATTCGCCGCGGGTAACTGCACCAAATTTACCGCCGGAATGCAACTACAAACACATGACTTGTCTTCTGATCGCGACAGTGCATGACACGTGGTGGCGCGTGTTGGCACGCAACATGGTTGTGTTTGAGTGGGAATTTTCGCGGCTGCGCATCGGGAAGGATGCCCGCGAGAGTTTTTAGTCGCTGCCCGCACAAGTCGTGTCTTAGGTGCGGCGCGCCATGTTGCCTCGACGGAAGCAGTGTGTCCGCGCGCAAGTTGTCGCCCGGTGTCAGGTGGCCGGTGCGCCCCGGTGGAACGGGATGGCTTAAGGTGGCAGGGGACTTGCCGTGGACCGTAAACTGGATATAATCACAGTAGCTGTATATATAAACAGTCAGGTGATGAATGTCCGACCTCACCCCCCGCCAGACACAGATTCTGCGCCTCATCCAGCGATTCATTTCCGATACCGGCATGCCACCGACGCGGGCCGAGATCGCTCACGAACTGGGCTTTCGCTCGGCCAACGCGTCCGAGGAGCATTTACGTGCCCTGGCCCGTAAAGGGGTGATCGCGCTGATTCCCGGCACGTCGCGGGGGATCCAGCTGAAAGACACGATCCGCGAACAGATAGGCCTGCCGCTCATCGGTCGGGTCGCCGCCGGCAAGCCCATTTTCGCCGAAGAGAATTTCGAGGCGCGCCTCGCGATTGACCCAGGGCTGTTTCAGCCTCGACCGCACTACCTGCTGAAGGTCATCGGCATGAGTATGAAAGATGCCGGCATCCTCGACGGGGACCTGGTCGCGGTGCACCGCACCTCCGAGGTTCGGAGCCGCCAGATCGTGGTGGCGCGCCTGGAGAACGAGGTCACCGTAAAACGCTACCGCCAGGAAGGCTCCGTCGTGTGGCTGTTGCCCGAGAACTCCGCCTTCGAGCCGATCAGGGTGGATCTGAAAGAGGAGCCGCTGCTCATCGAGGGCATCGTGGTGGGTGTCGTGCGCCGGGGCCGCGCGAGCGGTTTGATGTGAATCCTCATGAGCTGTCATGGGCCCCGATCCGAAACTGGCTCGCCTGCTCGAGCATCCGGCACTCTGGCGCGGCCGCAGCGCCGCCCCGCTCCAGGTGCTGCCGACCGGCTATGCAGCCCTGGACGGGCAGCTGCCCGGCAAAGGCTGGCCACGCACCGGCCTGATCGAGATTCTCATCGCCCGTTTCGGCAGCGGTGAGCTCGATCTGTTGTTGCCGACACTCGCCGCGCTGACGCGCGCCGCGGCGGCACGCTGGTGCGTGTGGGTCGCGCCGCCCCTCATGCCGTTCGCGCCGGCACTCGCGTCCCGGGGAGTCGCGCTGGATCGCGTCGCCGTCGTGAATGGTGCGCGTCCGCTGTGGGCACTCGAGCAGGCACTGCGCTCGGGCGCCTGTGATGCGGCCCTGGGCTGGGCGCGCCAGGTGAAACCGCGCGAGATCCGTCGTTTGCAACTGGCCGCCGAGCGGGGCCGTACTTTGGGCGTGTTGTTCCGTCCCCGGCGCGCCGCCCGCGAGCCTTCCGCCGCAGTTTTGCGCTTGACACTTGCGCCGTGCGCGGTGGGTGTGCGCATTACGCTGCTGAAGGGCCGGGGCGCTCGCGGCAGCGTTGATCTGCAGCTGCTGGCTTAAGTCACGCATGCGTTCACTCACGCCGCCACCTGTTGGGTTGCCTGCGCCGGCTCGCGAACGCATCGAGGTAACGCGCGCCCCGCTGCGCGGGCTTGGCCGTGCACCGGCGGCTGAGGCTGCGGTGAGCGAGTTGTGGGCGGGCCTGCACCTTGCCGGCATTGAGGAAGAAAAGCTCGTGCGCCTCGCCGAGCGCGCCCAGCGCTTTACGCCGCGCGTGAGTCTGGCGCCGCCGGATGGGCTGCTGCTCGAAGTGCGGGGGAGCCTGCACCTGTTCGCGGGCGTGGCCGGCCTGCGCGCGGCGCTCACGCAGGATTGCCTGCACCTCAAGGCGCAGCCGGTGCTCGCGTTCGCGCCGACGCCGTGTGCGGCGCTCACCGCGGCCCGCGCTGGCAAGCCACTGGAAGTCCTGCATTCCGCGCAACTCACCGGCCAGCTTGCGCCTTTGCCCTTAAGCGCGTTGCGCTGGCCGCAGGACACGCTCGAGCGCCTGCGGCGCATGGGCGTGCGCACCATTGGCGCCGTGTTGCGCCTGCCGCGCGCCGGTTTTGCGCGTCGCTTCGGTGCGGCACAACTCGCCACGCTCGATGCGCTCACGGGACGTACGCCGGAGGTGCGCGCCGCGCATCAGGTGCGGGCACGTTTTCGCCGCCGCCGGGATCTGGACTACGAGCTGCAAAGCCATGCGCTGCTCCTGACCGCGCTCACCCCGCTGTTCACGGAACTGGGCGCATTCCTCAAGGCGCGCCAGTGCGGGGTGGTGGAACTCGAGTGCCGGCTGACCCACCGGCGCTCGCCAGTGACCTCCAGCGTGTTGCGGCTCGCTGCACCGTTTGCCGATGCGATGCACCTGAGTGAACTCCTCGGTGCGCAATTGTGCGCACTGCAACTGCCGGAACCGGTACGGGCCTGCGAGCTGCGTGCCGCTGCCCTGGTGCCGCACGTGCCGGATTCCGCGACGCTCTGGCAGCCCGGCGAGCACGGCGGCGGCGCGGTGCGCGAAACCTACGGATTCATCGAACACCTGCGCGCCCGGTTAGGCCCTGAAGCCGTGCATGGACTCATGCTGCTTCCGGGACATCGGCCGGAGAGTGCCTGGGCGGTCACCGGGCCGCCGCCGGCAGCGCCCGCACGACGCCCAGCGCCCGAGTTCGCCCGGGAGTTTCCCGGGCTACCGCAGCGCCGTCCCCTGTGGCTGCTGCAGACACCGCGGCCGCTTGGCGTGCGGGACGGGTTGCCGCGACGACGCGGGCCGCTGCGCCTGGTGAGTGAACCGGAACGCATCGAGACCGGCTGGTGGGACGGCGGTGAAATCGCGCGCGATTACTACACCGCGCTCGACATCCATGGCGTACGGCTGTGGGTATTCCGGGAGCGCACGGCGCCGCACGGCTGGTTTCTGCACGGCGTATTCGGGTGAGGCATGTACGCAGAACTGCACTGCCTTTCCAACTTCACCTTCCTGCGTGGCGCCTCGCATCCGCATGAGCTGGTGGAGCAGGCGGACGCACTCGGCTACAGCGCGCTCGCGATCACCGACGAGTGCTCGGTCGCGGGAGCCGTGCGTGCGCACATGGCGGCCAGGAACCGGCGCCTCAAGCTCATCGTCGGGGCGGAGTTCCGGCTTGCCTGCGGACTGAAATTCGTCGCGCTCGCCAGCGACCGGCATGGCTATGGCCGGCTGTGCCGCCTGATCACCCGTGGCCGGCGCGCGGCACCTAAGGGGCAGTACGCGCTCACGCGCGCAGATCTTGAGGCCGCGGAACCTGCGGGCTGTTTCATCCTGTGGGTGCCGGCCGCGCACCCGGCGCCAGAAGAGCTGGCCTGGCTCGAACAACGCTTCGACGCGAAGCTGCGGATCGCGGTGGAGCTGTTGCGCGATGGGCGCGATCGCGAACGGCTCACGAGGCTGGCAGCAATCGGCGCCCAGTGCGGGGTGCCGCTCATCGCCAGCGGCGACGTGCACATGCACGTGCGGGCGCGGGCGCGCCTGCAGGACGCGCTTACGGCGATCCGCCTGAGCGTGCCGATCACGCAAGTGGGCTCGCGGCTGTACGCCAACGGCGAGCGCTACCTGCGCGAGCCCGCGCGCCTGCAGCGGCTGTACCCGCCGCAGCTCCTCGAAGCGACGCTGGAGCTCGCCGCCGCGTGCCACTTTTCACTCGACGAGTTGCGCTATGAGTATCCCCGCGAACTCGTGCCGGAAGGCGAAACCGCGGCCAGCCACCTGCGCCGGCTTACGCAGGAGGGCGCGCACTGGCGCTGGCCCAATGGTGTGCCGCAGGCTGACCAGACCGCCATTGAGTATGAGCTCGCGCTCATTTCCGAGCTCGGCTACGAGGCTTATTTTCTTACCGTGCACGACATCGTCGCCTGGGCGCGGGGCCGGGGGATTCTGTGCCAGGGCCGGGGCTCCGCGGCCAACTCGCGCGTGTGCTACTGCTTAGGGGTCACTTCGGTGGATCCGCAGCGCGGCGCGGCGATGCTCTTCGAGCGCTTCATCTCGCGCGAGCGCAACGAGCCGCCCGACATCGACATCGACTTCGAGCACGAGCGCCGCGAGGAGGTGCTGCAGTACGTCTACGGAAAGTATGGACGTGAGCGCGCCGCGCTCGCCGCGACGGTCATCATGTACCGGCCACGCAGCGCGCTGCGCGACCTGGGCAAGGTGTTCGGCCTGACGCCGCCGCAGTGCGCACGCCTCGCGAAGGTCATGCAGTGGTGGGATGGCAGCAGTCAGATCGCAGCGCGCGTGCGCGAAGCAGGGTTCGATCCGGCGAGTCCATGGTTGTCACGCCTGTTGCCGCTGGCGAACGAGCTCATCGCCATGCCGGGTTTTCCCCGGCACCTGTCGCAGCATGTCGGGGGCTTCGTGATCGCCGCCGGTCTGCTCGAGGAACTGGTGCCCATCGAGAACGCCGCCATGCCCGAGCGCACCGTGGTGCAGTGGGATAAGGACGATCTGAATGACTTAGGACTCCTGAAAGTGGATTTGCTGGCACTCGGCATGCTGACGGCGCTGCAGCGTGCCTTCACGCTGGTGAATGACTACCGCGGCACACGCCACGCGCTCGGCGCTCTGCCGGCCGAGGACCGCCACGTTTACGACATGATCTGCCGCGCCGACACCATCGGGGTGTTCCAGATCGAGTCGCGTGCGCAGATGGCGATGCTGCCGCGGCTGAAGCCGCGCTGCTACTACGACCTGGTAATCGAGGTCGCGATCGTGCGTCCGGGCCCGATCCAGGGTGACATGGTGCATCCGTACCTGCGACGCCGCAGCGGCGCCGAAGCGGTGGAGTATCCGGGCGAGGAGGTGCGTGAAGTCCTGCACCGCACACTCGGCGTGCCGATCTTCCAGGAACAGGTGATGCAGATTGCGATCGTGGCCGCGGGCTTTACCCCCGGCGAGGCGGATGCGTTGCGCCGCGCGATGGGCGCCTGGAAGCGCACCGGGGGGCTGGATCCGTTTCGCGACCGGCTGCTTCAGGGCATGCGCGCCAAGGGCTACCCGGCCGAGTTCGCGCAGCGCATCTACCAGCAGATGCTCGGTTTCGGTGAATACGGCTTCCCGCAATGTGTAGTGGGTGAAACCCGCGTGGTGGACGCAGACTCGGGGCGGTGGTTGAGCGTCGACGAAATCATATCCGGTCGTGCCCCACTGAAGGCCACGATTGCGTGCGATGCAGACCTGCGCTTACGACGGCGCAGGGTTATCGCAGTCAAGTCGAGCGGAGTAAAACCCGTGTGGCGCCTGCGGACGGCTCTGGGACATACCATTGCGGCGACGCCCGAGCACCCTTTCCTGACCATGACGGGATGGCGCGCGCTCGGGGAGCTGCGGGTAGGTGACTTTGTGGCGGCCGCGCGCGCACTACCGGTCGCGCGGCTTGCGGCTTCTGAAATCTACTGGGACCGTGTGGTGGCGATCGAGGCGTCAGGACCCCAGGCAACCTATGACCTGCAGATCGAGGGCGACCATAACTTCCTGGCAAACAACATCGTGGTTCACAATTCACACGCCATGAGCTTTGCGCTGCTCGTGTATGACTCCGCCTGGCTGAAATGTTATGAACCGGCGGCTTTTGCCTGTGCGCTTCTGAACAGTCAGCCCATGGGGTTTTACGCGCCGGCGCAGCTGGTGCGGGATGCGCGTGCGCATGGTGTCGAGGTGCGTGCGGTGGATGCGTGCGTGAGCGCCTGGGATGCAACGCTCGAACGGCGCGCGGATGGCGAGCCGGCGTTGCGGCTGGGCCTGCGGCTGGTGAAATCCCTGTCACAGGCCGGGGGCGCGCGCCTCATCGCCGCGCGCGCGGTGCGGGCCTTTGCGAGCGTGCAGGATATCGCGGCACGCGCGGCTCTTGATCGCGCCGACCTTGAAGCGCTGGCCGCGGCCGGGGCGTTCGCTGCCTTAAGCGGCAACCGGCACTTCGCGTTCTGGGAAGTCGCCGGTACCGAGCGCGCGCTGCCGCTCGCACCGGCCGCCGCGCGCGGTACGGACCTTACTGAGGGCCGGCCGCTGCTCGCCGCGCCGACCGAGGGGCAGGGGATTGCGGCGGACTACGCGGCCCTCGGGCTGACCCTGGGGCGACATCCGCTGGCGCTGCTGCGGCCACGGTTGCGCGCGGCATCCGTCCTGTCCGCGAGCGAGCTGTCGCGGGCGGGGAATGGCGCGCGCGTTCGCGCCGCCGGCATCGTGCTCATGCGGCAGCGCCCGGCGACCGCCAGCGGCGTCACCTTCCTCACGCTCGAGGACGAGAGCGGCCAGGTGAATGTCATTGTGTGGGAGCGGGTTGGACAGGCGCAGCGCCGCGCCCTGATCGAGTCGCGCCTCCTTGAAGTACATGGTGAGCTGCAGCAGCAGGACGGCGTCACGCACCTCATCGCACAGCAGCTTGTCGATCGCTCGCAGTTACTCGGGGAACTGCTGACACGCTCACGGGATTTTCACTGACAGCGCTGAACGCCGCTGCCCGCGGATCAGGCCTGGGCGCGGCGGGGAAGCGAACCTGCACCGTGCAGCAACGCCGTCAACGTGTCGCTCAGCGGCTGCGGCTCGCCGTACAGATACCCCTGCGCATAGCGGACCCCGATGCTGCGCAGGTGATCGGCCACCGCCTCGGTTTCGACATGCTCGGCCACGGTCTGCAGACCGAGTCGCTCGGCGATCAGAATCAGGGCGCGCACCAGGGCGTCGGAGCGGGAGTTCGTCAGGATGTCGCGTACGAACCGGCCGTCGATCTTGATCTGCTGGACCGCCAGCTCCTTCAGGTGCATCAGTGAAGAAACTCCGGTGCCGAAATCATCGAGCGCCACGCTTGCGCCGAGCTCCGTCACCCGATCGATGAAGCGCCGCGTGGCCGCGAGGTCGCGCAGCGCCGCGCCCTCGGTGATCTCGAAGACCAGCAGGTCGGCCGGCACCGCCTGCTGCTTGACCGCGGTGCGGACGAAATCCGCAAAGGTTCGTTCAGCGAGCGAATGCCCGGTCAGATTGACCGAGAAACGCACGGCCTGCGCCAGCAGCTGCTGCGCGTGCGGTTTGATGAGCTTGAGCACGCTCTCGATCACCCAGCGGTCCAGTCGTTCCAGCAACTGGTAGCGGTCGGCGGCACCCAGGTACTCGCTGATGCTCACCAGCTGGCCGTCGTGGTCCGTGACGCGCAGCAGAATCTCGAAGCGTGTCGGTTGTGCGGGCGCCGCGAGCGCGACGATCGGCTGCGCGTGCAGCACCAGGCGGCCCTCGTCCAGGGCGTCCATCATGACGCGTGACTCGCCCACCTCCGCGCTGCGTCGCATGATGGTGGTGTCACCCGTCGCGTAGGTCTCGACCCGGTCGCGGCCGCGCTCCTTGGCGACGCGGCAGGCAGTTTCGGCGGCGGCAAGCGCTGCACCCAGGGAGTCGCGGTCACTCAAGACGGCCAGTCCCACGCTGGCGGTGATGTGCCCTGTTGCGCCCGCGGGGCTCAGGTCCGCGAGCGCTTTGCGAACCCGATCGCCCCAGCTGCGCGCCTGGTTTACCGTGTGGCTGAACAGCACGGCGACGAAGCGATCCCCGCCCAGGTGACTGGCGATGCAGCCCTCGGGCAGCAGCCGCGCCTGCCACAGGCGGGCGACTTCCCGCAGCATGGCGTCGCCAGCAGGAAGGCCGGCGACTTCGTTGACGGCGTGCATGTGATCAAGATCGGCGTACACCACGCAAGCCGGCTCGCCGTCGCGGAAGCGCTGTGCGACTTCGAGGTCGAGGACCGACCAGCGTGCGATTCTGGCCTGGCTCTGGGCGCCGGCGCGCAGCTGCTCCTGCAACGCGGGTGCGGCGTCGCTGAGCACGCCGAGATCGGCGGCCTCGAAGGCTGGCTGCTTGCGGGTGCGGATGGCCGCCAGCAGGCCGACGGTGCTGCCCTCCTCGCGCAGGGGGCACAGCAGGGTCCGAAACGGCACGATCGGGCCGCCGGATTTCAGGCGTATGCGGTTCAGCAGGCGCGCATCGGCGCGCTCGCGTGCCATCCACCACAACAGCTCGCGTGTCAGGGAGCGGATCTCGTGGGCAACATCCTGCGGCGGCGCGGGCACGACCAGGTCCGCATTCCAGACGGGCGCGTGCACCGCGAGGTGCGCGCACTGCAGGCGCTCCGCCAGTGAGACGAGAAGGTCGGTCATCTGTGCCTCGGGGGCCGCCACGCTGCGCGACCCGCATCGCATGGTCACCCCGGCGCACGCTGCCACGGATGGCCGCGCGTCTCAGTGCCGCGAGCCATCTTTGTGAGGTGGTTTCAAATGTTGCTCAGTGCTTATGTCGAGCCTCGGGCGAGGAGAGAGGCCGCGCGACATAAGCCGCGGCGCGATAAATCCTGAGACGCAGGTCGCATTTATAAGGCCTGTTACGCCAGCCGTTTCGGTTCAAATACAGCGGAGCAAAGACGAGCTCCAACACAAAGATTGGAAACGATGAAGGCACAGACCAAGCGCTGGGTGTTTGCGGTGAGCGTCGCAGGCTCGCTGCTGTCAATCCTGTTCTACCTGGATCGCGGTGCACCGATGGTGCAGGTCACGCAGGGGCTGAGCAGCGGGCACAGTCTCGCGGCGAACTCCGCTGAGGTGGCTACCTGGAGACCGGCGGCTGTTCAGCCGCCGCGGTGACGCGGGCCTTTGGCCGGCGCGCCGTCCCCGATCTTGTAGTCCTCGAAATCGCTGGTGAGTTCGGCGGTGTGCTTCTCTTCTAGCAGCCGCTCGAGACGACGCCACGCCGGATCGCCAGCCTTCTGGCCGCGGCGCTTCGCCAGGTCCAGCTCCTTGGTGACCTGGTCGAGATCGACGTCCCCGTCTCCGACGACAGGTTCGTCAGCCTCCTCATCCTCAAATTCGTCTGCTTGTGGCTTCTCGCTCATGCGGACCTTCAGTCCGGCTTAGGGTCCTTCAGACGGCGCGAAGGTAAAACAGATCCGGTGACAACTGCAACGTCGTGTTGAGCTCTTTGTGAACCGGTACGCACCGCCCCCGTCCGGTCCGTCAGTGGATCAGCTGGTTGATCTCAAAGATCGGTAACAACATTGCAAAAACGATGCCCATGACGAACAGCCCCATGACCACGATCAGGAGGGGCCCTAAGAGCCCAACCAGGGCGGACAGGAGGCCATCGAGCTCGCGTTCCTGGCTGATGGCGGCCCGCTCCAGCATCTGTTCGAGCTGGCCGCTGGACTCGCCGCTGGAAATGAGGTGGATGGTCATGGGGGGGAACTGGCGGGCGGCGGCGAGCGAGCGGCCGATGGGCGCACCCTCGCGCACGCGCGCCGCCGCATCGGTCACCGCATCCCGCATCGGCAGGTTCGTCACGACCTCCGCTGAGATGCGCAGCGCCTCGAGCACCGGGACCGCGCTGGCGCTCAGGATGCTGAAGGTGCGCGTGAAACGCGCGGTGTTGAAGCCGCGGGTGAGCTTGCCGATGAGCGGCAGGCGCAGTTGCAGGCGCTGAAAGCGCCGCCTGGCGGCCGGATCGCGCTGCCAGCGCCGGAACAGCACGTAGGCGATGACCATCGCGATCAACAGATAGATTCCATAGGAGCGCAGGAAGGCGCTGACGGCGATGAGCACGCGCGTGATCAGCGGCAGCTGCGCCTTCTGTGCGATAAACACCGCGACCACCTTGGGTACGACGAACACCAGCAGCAGCGAGACGATGCCAAAGCACATCACCGTCAGGACGATGGGGTAGAGCAGTGCCGCCAGCACTTTCTGCCGGATCTGTTCACGGGTCTCGGTGTACTCGGCGAGCCGCTCGAGCACGTCATCCAGGTGCCCTGACTGCTCGCCGGCGGCGACCGTGGCGCGGTAGATCTCCGGAAACACGCGCGGGAAATCGGCGAAACCATCGGCGAGCGTGTGGCCTTCCATGACGCGGGCGCGCACGCCGAGCACGATGCTCTGCACGCGGGGCTTCTCGGTCTGCTGCGAGACGGCGAGCAGGGACTCCTCCAGTGGCAGTCCGGCACGCACCAGGGTGGCGAGCTGGCGCGTGAAGAGGGTGAGATCGGCGGTCGAAACGCGGCTCAGGAGGCTGAAGGAACGCTGGCGCTTGGCCTCTTTCTGCGCCACCTCGCTGACAGCCACCGGCAGGAGCTGCTGCTCGCGCAGCAGCTGCCGGATATGGCGCGGCGTGTCGCCTTCGAGGATGCCGGTGCGCTCCTTGCCGCCGGCATCGAGCGCGGTGTACTCGAACGCCCCCCAACTCAGTCCTCGCGCGTCACTCGCAGGACTTCCTCGATGGTGGTTTCGCCGCGCAGCACGCGGGCGCGGCCGTCATCGCGGATGGAGGGGGTCGTGGCGCGGGCATGGCGCTCGATCTCCTGCTCCGAGACGCCGTCATGGATCATGGTGCGCATGGCGTCATCCGCCACGATCAGCTCGTAGATACCCGAGCGGCCGCGGTAGCCGCCGGTGGGGTCACGGCCGGGACGGTAGAGCACCGGCGAGGGTTCGTCGGCCTTGAGGTTAAGGAGGCGCCGCTCGTACTCCCCGGCCTGGAAGGGCTGCTTGGAGTCGGGGCTTAAGACCCGCACCAGGCGCTGCGCCAGCACCCCGATCAGGCTCGAGGACAGGAGGAACGGCTCGATGCCCATGTCGCGCAGGCGCGTGATCGCACCCGCGGCGGTGTTGGTGTGGAGCGTGGAGAGCACCAGGTGCCCGGTGAGGCTTGCCTGCACTGCGATCTGGGCGGTCTCAAGATCCCGGATCTCACCGATCAGGACGACATCCGGGTCCTGACGCAGAATCGCGCGCAGGCCGCGGGCAAAGGTCATCTCGACCTTGGTGTTCACCTGCGTCTGGCCGATACCGTCGATGTAGTACTCGATCGGGTCCTCGACGGTCATGATGTTGCGCGTGTTGTCGTTCAGGCGCTCCAGAGCTGCGTACAGCGTGGTGGTCTTGCCGGAGCCGGTGGGGCCGGTGACCAGCAAGATGCCGTGCGGCTTGTGGATCAGCTCGTCGATGAGCTGCTGAATATTCGCGTCCATGCCGAGGGAGTCGAGGTCGAGCTTACCGGCCTGCTTGTCGAGGATACGCAGCACCACGCGCTCGCCGTGGCCCGAGGGGATAGTGGAAACACGCACGTCGACGGCACGGCCGGCGATTTTCAGGCTGATGCGCCCGTCCTGCGGCAGGCGCTTCTCGGCGATGTCCAGACGCGACATGACCTTGATGCGCGAGACCACCAGCGGCGCCACCGCGCGCTTGGACTGCAGCACCTCGCGCAGCACGCCATCGACCCGGAAGCGGATCACGAGCCGGTTCTCGAACGGCTCGACGTGGATATCGGAGGCGTTTTCCTTCACCGCCTGGGTGAGAACGGCGTTGATCAGGCGGATGATCGGCGCGTCGTCCTCGCTGTCGAGCAGGTCGGCCTGCTCCGGCAGGTCCTGGGCCAGGTGCGCCAGATCGGTGGTGTCATCAAGGCCACCCATCGCCTCCATGGCATCGGAACCTGCCTCGTAAGCCCGGCGCAGCAGCGCCTCAAACTCGGCCTCGGGCACCCGTTCCAGTTTCAACGAGCGTCGCAGGTAACGGCGTACCTCGGCGAGCGCCTGGGGCAAGGCGGTATCCCGGTAAGTGCACTCCGCGACACCATCCACCACACGGTTCACGAGCACGCCATGGCGTTTCGCGAACGCGAACGACAGGCGCCGCCCTTCGGCGCCGTCGGCGCTCACGGGGGCGGCCACGAGCGCCTCGCTCATGGTGTGCCCGGCGCCGGGGTTGCCGTGCTGTCCGGAGCGGGCACGCCGGGGGCGACCGTGGCTCCGGGGGCTGGCGCCGGGGTTGGCGGCGGGCTGGGTGCTGCGGCCGGCGCTCCAGTGGCGGGGGGCGCCACGGCTGCGGGGGTAATGGACTGGCTCGTGGCTCCCGGCGGCGGCGTAGCCGCCGGACTGCCGGGCGGCAACGGCGGCATCTTGCCGCGCTGCACTCCCGGCAGCAGCGGAATCGCATCGCGCGACTTCAGGCTGTTCTGCTGGTCGAGCATGTAGTTGTACTTGATGTCGGTCTCGTACGCGGCCTGCGCGGGATCGCGCAGGATCTTCGGCCGGATGAACATGATCAGGTTGTTTTTGGTGGAGGTCGCGCTACGCGTCTTGAACAGGTAACCGATGAGCGGGATGGCGCCAAGGAACGGCACGCGGGTCTCACCCTTGGTGCTGTTGTTCTCGATCAGGCCTCCCAGTGCGACGACGCCGCCGTCCTCGATCAGCACGGTGGTGGTGATGGTGCGCTTGTTGGTGACGAGGTCCACAGCGCCGGCGGGCTTGGCGCCGATGCTCGAGCTCTCGATGGAGATCTTGAGCATCACCTGCGAGCCTTCGGCGGAAATGGTCGGTGTTACTTTAAGGATGGTGCCGACTTCCTCGCGCTGGATGGTCTGGAAGGGGTTCACCTGGCCGCCGGCGACGGCGGTGCCGCTGGTGTACTGGCCGGTGACGAACGGCACTTCCTGCGCCACTTTCAGCTCCGCCTCCTGGTTGTCCATGGTCACCGCCGACGGGGTCGCGATGACGTTGGTGTCGGTGTCCTCGCGGATGGCGCGCACCATGGCCGCGAAATTAACCCCGGTGCCGCTGATGCGGCCGATGCCGAGCGTCGTGCCCTGCAGGAGCGTCGTCGAAAGATTGGCGGGATTCTGCGCGGCGGCGGCAAGATCCACGATGCTGGTGCCACCGACGGGGCTGACGAAACTGCCGATCGGGACTGTGCCGCCCTGGGAGAATGCCGCCCAGTTCACGCCGAGCTCGGAGTCCTTGTTGACGTCGACCTCCGCGATGATCGCCTCGACCAGCACCTGCGGCTTACGGATGTCGAGCTTGTCGATGATGTTCATCACCGCGTGCATGATTTTCGGCGGCGCGGTGATGACGAGCGCGTTATTGGAGGGATCCGCCCAGATCATGGCGTTTTTCTCGGCCTGCGCGAGCGGCGAAGCCTGCGCGCCCGCGGCACCGCCAGTAGTCGCACCAGCGCTCGACGCCGCGATGCCGGTGATCTGCTCCTTGAGCTTGGGGGCGATCTTTTCCGCGTCCGCGTAGTGCAGGTAGCGCACCCGCGTGTCTCCACCGCTCTCGAGCGGCGTATCCAGGTGCGCGATGAGCGCCTTGATCCGCAGCCGCTGCGACTGGTCGCCGCCGATGAGCACGCTGTTGGAGCGCTCGTCCGCCACGACCTTGACGGCCGCGCCTTCGGCGGCAGCCGCGCCCTGGTAGAGGGAGTTGACCACCCGCACGATCTCGGCCGCCGAGGCGTTGCTCAGCGAGATGATGTCGACATCCGCGTTGCCGATCTGGTCGATGCGCCGGATGATGCGGATCATGCGGTTCACGTTGCTGGCGCGGTCGGAGATGATGAGGATGTTGCCGGCGGGGTAGGCGGCCAGGTGCGCGTACTGGGGCACCATCGGCCGCAGGATCGGCACCAGCGCCGCGGCGCTGACGTTCCTGACATCCACCACCTGGGTGACGATCTCGTCCGAGGTTGAGCTGACGCGATCCGGCAGGTCGTTGCCCGGCATCTGCCGCGCGTTGGCGTCGGGGAGGATCTTCACCACGTCTCCGGACGGCACGGCGATGAACCCGTACACCTGCAGGATCGACAGGAACGCCTCGTAGAACGCCGCCGGCGACATCGGGGTCGAGGACAACATGGTGACCTGCGCGCGCACGCGCGGATCGATGATGAAGTTCTTGCCGGTCGCGGCGCTGACCGCTTCGGCGATCTGCGTGATGTCCGCGTCCTTGAAATTCGGAGTGATGCGCTGCGCCTGCTGTTGTGCCTGGCCAAGCGTGGCGCTCATCAGCACCACGAGCGTGCACACCGCAAATGATCGAAGACCTGTCACTGCATACCCCCAAAAAACCTAGCGCTAATCGTCCGACCCGGGCGGCTCCGTCCCCGGCGCCACCGCTGCTGCCGGTGCGGCCTGCTCCGGTGCCCCCCTGGACGGGATCACCGTGGGCAGCGCAGTCGCGGGCGGCGCCTGCTGCACCGGTGCGGCCAGCCCTTCGGCTTCCTGCTCCACCTGGGCGATATTCAAGGTCAGATCCTGCTGCTGGCCGTTGCGAATGACCGTGACGTGCGCCTCACTGGAAGAGCCCAGTGTGTGCAGGATCTGGTCGCCCCGGTCCTGGTCGTCGAGCGGGGTGCCGTTGATCGCCGTTACTTCATCTCCCGGGCGCAGCCCCAGGCGCATGAATGCCATGCGGTTGCGCCCCGGGAATACCCGGAAACCGGTCACTTTGCCATGCTCAGTCACCGCCTGCGGGCGCATGACGTCCCCGATGAGCCCGGGCTGCTCGGTGATCATGTGCCGCATGCGATCGAGCGAGGGGTTTATCTGCACCGCGGCGGTCGTGGGCGGGGCGGCGCTGCCGGCGACCTGGCGCGGCAGAACCAGCGACTCCAGCTGGCCGTTGCGATCGATGACCACCCGGTCGGTATAGACCGCATGCAGCTTCGCGCCCCCCGGAACGCTGTCGCCGACCGCGAACACTTTGGCGGTCTGTGCGGTCGGTCCGAGGATCGCGAGGCCATTTTGTGGATCATTGCCGGCGATGATTCCGGTCAGCACCAGCGGCATGCTCGTCTGCGGCGCGTTGGCGCCGTTTTCCCGCGCCGCGGGGGCGGCGCCGAACAGGTGGGCGTTGGTAATGGCGGCGACATCCAGTGCGTGGGAGCGGCCGGCGCGGCCGCCCGGCACCGCGGCGCCCTTGCGTCCCGTGCTGCCGAGGTCCGTGATGATGAGCGCGGCCTGCGCGGCCAGGCCTAAAGCCAGTATCCACGTCACGATGCGCGGACCGTCGCTCTGCAGCCTGCCCCGCCACTGCTGCGCGGCTGGCAGGCCCTCGAGCCAGGAAGCGGCACTCATGGGGCGGAAAACATGGCTTTAATGAAGGTCCTCAGGGCGACTGCGGGTAAGGCGCGCACGCGCGAGTGTAAGGTTCGCGCGCCCCTTTGCCCGCGCAATCATACGGGTGTGCCGCTTGTGCTCTCAAGCGATTGTTTCTGCAGGGGTAAGTAGCGCACATTGTGGCAGGCTTGTGTTGCCGTTTCGCGACCCATATAAAGACTCTCATGCCCGATCCGCATCCGGTCCGCCCTGACAGCGGCGTCGTCGTCGAAGAGGCGCGGCCGGAGGTCAAACAGCCACCGCTGTATCGTGTGGTTCTGATTAACGATGACTACACCCCCATGGAGTTTGTCGTCGATGTGCTGGAAAAGTTCTTCGGACTGGATCGCCCGAGCGCAACGCGCATCATGCTCGAGGTCCACACCCGGGGTAAGGGAGTGTGCGGGGTCTTCACTTATGAGATCGCTGAAACTAAGGTGGCGCAGGTGACAACCTACGCACGCGATAACCAGCATCCGCTCATGTGCGCACTGGAAGAGGCCTGATGCTATCCAACGAGCTCGAATTCTGCCTCAACGACGCGTTTCACCAGGCCCGCGAAGCGCGTCATGAGTACCTCACCGTCGAGCACCTGCTGCTCGCGATCCTCGAGACGCCGAAGGTGCGCGAGGTGCTGCGCGGCTGCGGTGCGGATCTGGCAAAGCTCAGGCAGGAACTGAAGAACCACATCGCGCAATCCACGCCGAAGCTCGATGAGGGCGAGGAGCGCGAGGTGCAGCCGACGCTCGGCTTCCAGCGTGTGTTGCAGCGCGCCGTGTTCCACGTGCAGTCGAGCGGTAAGAAGGAAGTCGGCGTCGGCAACGTGCTGGTGGCGATTTTCAGCGAGAAGCAGAGCCACGCGGTGTTCCTCCTGAACCGCGCGCACGTCACGCGCCTGGACGTGGTGAACTACATTTCGCACGGCCTCGCCAGGAGCGCCGACGACAAGTCCGATAAGGATAAGGAAGAGACGGCAGGTGACGGCGAGCGCGACGCCGAGGGCGGCAGTGCGCTCGAGAAGTACACCACTAACCTCAATCGCCTCGCTCAGGATGGGCGCATCGATCCTCTGATCGGCCGCAAGCTCGAAGTCGAGCGCACGATCGAGATCCTCTGTCGCCGCCGCAAGAATAATCCCCTCTACGTCGGCGAGGCGGGCGTCGGCAAGACCGCGATCGCGGAAGGTCTGGCGCGGCTCATCACCGAGGGCAAGGTGCCCGAAGTGCTCAGCGACTGCACGATTTTTGCCCTCGACATGGGCGCGCTCATCGCCGGCACCAAGTATCGCGGGGATTTCGAGAAACGCCTGAAGGGCGTGATCACGGAGCTGAAGAAGCTTCCCGGGGCGATTCTCTTCATCGACGAGATCCACACCGTCATCGGCGCTGGCGCCGCATCCGGTGGGGTGATGGACGCCTCGAACCTCATCAAGCCGGTGCTCACCAACGGTGAGATCCGCTGCATCGGTTCCACCACCTACAACGAATACCGCGGCATTTTCGAAAAGGACCACGCCCTCGCGCGGCGCTTCCAGAAGATCGACGTGGTCGAGCCGTCGGTCGCCGAGACCATCGAGATCCTGTTCGGCCTGAAGCCGCGCTTCGAAGAGCACCACGGCATCACCTACACCGACGACGCGCTACGCGCTGCGGCGGAGCTCGCCGCACGCCACATCAACGAGCGCCATTTGCCCGACAAGGCCATCGACGTGGTGGACGAGGCCGGCGCGCGCGCGCGCCTGAAGCCGATGGCCGAACGCGAGCCGACGGTCGAAGTGCGCCACATCGAAGACGTCGTGGCGCGCATGGCGCGCATCCCGGCGAAGAACGTGTCGTTGTCGGACCGCGAGATTCTCAGGAACCTCGACCGCAACCTGAAACTGGTGATTTTCGGGCAGGACAAGGCGATCGATGCGCTGTCGGCCGCCATCAAGATGGCGCGTTCGGGCTTGGGCGAGGCGGCCAAGCCGGTCGGCAACTTCCTGTTCGCGGGACCCACCGGGGTGGGCAAGACCGAGGTCACGCGGCAGCTGGCGATCTGCATGGGCGTGGAATTTCTGCGCTTCGACATGTCCGAGTACATGGAGCGCCACACCGTGTCACGCCTGATTGGCGCGCCGCCGGGCTATGTCGGGTTCGACCAGGGCGGACTCCTCACCGAGGCGATCACCAAGCACCCGCACTGCGTGCTGCTCCTCGATGAGATCGAGAAGGCTCACCCGGATGTCTTCAACCTGCTGCTGCAGGTGATGGACCACGGCACCCTCACCGACAACAACGGCCGCAAGGCGGATTTCCGCCACGTCGTGATCGTGATGACGACCAACGCCGGGGCGCAGGAAATGGCGCGCCCGTCCATCGGCTTCACCCACGCCGATAACGCCAGTGACGGCATGGAAGCGATCCGCAGGATCTTCACGCCGGAGTTCCGCAACCGCCTGGACGCAGTCATCCAGTTCGCGGCGCTCGATCCCTCCACCATCGAGCGCGTGGTCGACAAGATCATCCTCGAGGTCGAGGCGCAGCTTGAGCAGAAGGGCGTGACCATCAGCCTCGATGACGCCGCGCGGCGCTGGATTGCCCAGAAGGGCTATGACCCGAAGATGGGTGCGCGGCCGATGGCACGCACCATCCAGGAACACATCAAGCGGCCGCTCGCCGAGGAACTGCTGTTCGGGCGGCTCGCCGGCGGCGGCCACGTGCGCGTGTCGGTGAGCGAGGATGGTTCGCAGCTCGCGCTCGAGTGCGAGCCGGCGCAAGTGCCGGCGGTGCCTGCGTAGTTTGATTTGGTCAAAATCGCCTGCGGCGATTTTGACGGACATCGGCTTCGTTGCCGCGGGCAAAAGGCGTGACTTTTGCCCGCTGCTCTGTGCCCTACCGGCCGCGGTAGATGATGCGGCCCTTGCTCAGGTCGTAGGGCGTCATTTCGACGGTGACCGCATCCCCGGTGAGGATGCGGATGTAGTTTTTGCGCATCTTGCCGGAAATGTGCGCGGTCACCACGTGGCCATTCTTCAGCTTCACCCGGAATGTGGTGTTGGGCAGGGTCTCAACGACCTCGCCTTCCATCTGAATGGCATCTTCTTTGGACATACGGCCCTAAACGCATTACGGGGCGCGGATTGGAGCATAAACCGCGCTCCCGTGGCAATTTAGTCAGGGGACGCGTGCTCGCGCAGGAGCGAGGCGAATTGCCGCCGCGGGATACAGCGAACCCCGAGGCTCGCGAGATGGCGTGAAGGCAACTGGCAGTCGATCACCGCGACGTTGTTGCGCGCGCACATCGAGGCCAGGTGGGCGAGGGCGACCTTCGAGGCGTCGCGCTCGCGGCTGAACATGGACTCGCCAAAGAACACCTCGCCCAGGCGCACCCCGTACAGCCCCCCGCCGAGGGCGCCGTCACGCCAGATCTCCACGCTGTGGGCGAGCCCGAGGCGGTGCAGTTCCAGGTACGCGGCGCGCATGTCGGAGGTGATCCAGGTACCCGGACTTGTCGCGCGCGGTGCGGCGCAGCCGTCTATCACGGCGGCGAAGTCGCGATCCTCCGATACCGTGAACTTACCGCTGCGCAACGTTCGGCTGAGGCTGCGGCTGCAATGGAATTCCTCCGGAAACAGCACCGCGCGCGGGTCCGGCGACCACCACAGCACCGGCTGTCCGGGCGAGTACCAGGGAAAAATTCCGCGCCGGTAGGCGGCGACGAGTCGCTCCGGAGACAGGTCGCCGCCGGCGGCCAGGAGTCCCGCGGGCTCCTCCAGCGCCTGCTCGAGCGGTGGAAACCACTCCGGCGCATCCAGCGGCGAGAGCCAGGTGATGCTCTTCACGGCGTGACTTCCAGCGTGCGCCGTCCCCGGTACGGAACGTGCCCCTGCACCTCGAGCGCGTAAGCATCCACGGCCTCGCCCTCGCGCCGCAGGTAGTCGGCGATGGCCGCGCGGAACTGCAGGTCGGCGATGTAGTGGCCGGACCAGGTGATGGCGGGCTCGAAGCCGCGGCTCACCTTGTGTTCGCCCTGGGTGCCAGGCTCGAAGCGCGCGATGCCGCGTTCGATGCAGAACTCAATTCCCTGGTGGTAGCAGGCCTCGAAGTGCAGGCTGTGATAGTCGGCGGCCGCGCCCCAGTAACGCCCGAAGAGCGCCTCCGGCGACAGGAAAAAGATCGCCACCGCGACGATGGCCCGCTGGTACACGGCGAGCTTCACCATGAAGTTTTCCGGAAGCGTGCGCGCGATTTCGCCGAAAAAAGCACGCGTCAGGTACGGCTCGTGCCCGTGGCGCAGGAAGGTGTCGCGGTGCAGGGCGTAGAGATGATCGAGGAGGGCGTCATCGAGTTCACCCCCCAGGCGCGTCTCGAACCGCACTCCGGCGTCTGCCACCCGGCGCCGCTCGCGGCGCGCTTTCTTACGCTTTTCCGCTGTGAAGGTGCCGAGGAAGTCATCGAAGGTCGTGTAGCCGTGGTTGCGCCAGTGAAACTGGCAGTCACGGCGCAGCAGCCAGCCGCGCCGGGCGCAGGCGGCGCGCCCCGCCTCGTCCAGAAACAACGCGTGGACGCCCGAGAGCTCGTGAGCCCCGGCGTGGCGCTCCAGTTCCTGGAGGAGGCGCGCGGAGGCTGCCACGCGGTCCACGTCCGGGCGCACCAGCAGGCGCGGGCCGGTGGCGGGCGTGAAGGGCGCGGCCAGGGTCAGCTTCGGGTAATAGCGGCGGCCCACGCGTTCGTAGGCCTGCGCCCAGGCAAAATCGAACACGAACTCCCCGTACGAGTGGCTCTTGAGGTACGCGGGCGCGGCGGCGGTCAGTCCGCGCGCGTCGCGCAGCGTGAAGCAGCGCGGCTGCCAGCCGCTGCCCGCACCGACACAACCGCTGTGTTCGAGAGCGGCGAGAAACTCATGACGCATGAACGGGTGCGCATCCGCCCCGAGTGCATTCCACTCGGCCGCCGCGAGCGTGTCGATGCTGTCACTGACTGCGGCCTGGTCCAAAGAGCATGAACCTGAAGGCAGCGCGCTAGGCGCGCTGCCGCGCGTCGGCGGTCTCGAGGTAACGGTCCGCGTCGAGCGCGGCCATGCAGCCCGCGCCGGCGGAGGTGACGGCCTGGCGGTAGACGTGATCGGCAACGTCGCCGGCGGCAAACACCCCGGGGATGCTGGTGGCGGTGGCATCACCGTCGAGTCCGCTCCTGATGGTGAGGTAGCCCTCGCGCATTGCGAGCTGGCCGTTGAAAAGAGCGGTATTGGGGGTGTGGCCGATGGCGACGAAGAGACCCGTGACCTCAAGAGTGTGGGTCTTGCCGCCGGGCAGGGCGCGTAAGCGCACGCTGTTCACACCCTGTTCGGTGCCGAGCACCTCGTCCACCGTATGGTTCCAGAGCACCGACATCTTGCCCGCTGCCACTTCGCGGAACAGCCGGTCCTGCAGGATCTTCTCGGCGCGCAACTTCTCGCGTCGATGCACGAGCGTGACGTGCGCGGCGATGTGCGAGAGGTACAGGGCCTCCTCGACCGCGGTGTTGCCGCCGCCGACGACCGCCACACGCTGGCCGCGGAAGAAAAAGCCGTCGCAGGTCGCGCACGCCGACACCCCGCGACCGCGGAAGCGCTCTTCGGAAGGCAGGCCAAGGTACTTGGCGGCGGCGCCCGTCGCTATGATGAGCGCATCGCAGCTGTAGCTGCCGGCATCGCCGTTGAGGCGCAGCGGCTGTGCGCTGAGCTCGACACTGTGGATGTGATCGTTCACGATCGTGGTGGCGAAGCGCTCGGCGTGGCGCTTCATACGCTCCATGAGCGCCGGGCCCTGCAGCCCTTCCACATCCCCGGGCCAGTTGTCCACGTCGGTGGTGGTCATGAGCTGACCGCCCTGCTCGACGCCGGTGATCAGAAGCGGCGCGCGGTTGGCGCGCGCGGCGTACACCGCGGCGCTGTAACCGGCGGGGCCGGAGCCTAAGATGATGAGGCGACTGTGCCGGATGCTCGTCATAGGTCTCTACTATAATGGCGCCCTGCCTATCTTAAAGACGGAGACTGAAGTAATTGGCTGAATCCTCAGCGCAGGCGCGCGGCGCGCCCCGCTTTTCATCGGCCGTATCCCGCGGCCTGCGGGAGAGCGCCATCATCGCCATAGCCATTGTGGCGCTGGTGCTGCTCGTGGCGCTCGTCACCTATAGTCCCGATGACCCGGGGTTTTCCTTCACCGGCAGCTCCTCCGCCATCCACAACCGCATCGGCCTCATCGGCGCGTGGCTGGCCGATGTGCTGTTTTTCCTGTTCGGGCGGCCGGCGTTCCTGTTGCCGCTGGTGCTGGGGGCGACCTGCGTAGGGCTGCAGCAGCGGTTGAAGGCTGAACCGACCTCGCGGGCCAACACGCTGGTGCGCATCGCGGGCTTTGTGCTGGTGCTGGTCGCGAGCTGCGCGTTGACGACGCTGCACTGGCAGCCGGGGCTGCTGCGCCAGAGCGCCGGCGGTGTGGTCGGCAGCGTGGTCGGCGGGAGTCTCGCGGCCGGACTGAATTTCCTCGGCGCGACGCTGCTCATGATCGCCGCGTGGATGGCGGGACTGTCGCTCGCCTTCGGGGTCTCCTGGCTCACCATCATGGATCGCTTGGGGGGAGCCACCTGGGAAGGCGTCGGCTGGCTGCGCGGGCGCTTCGCCTCGCGGCGCGACGCGGCCGAAGGGCGCGAGCGGCGCCAGGCGCGCAAGGATGCGGTGGAGACCTCGCAGAAAAAATCCGCGACCCGGGTGCCGCCGCGAATCGAGCCACCATCGCCGATTGTGGAGAAGAGCGCGCGCGTCGAGCGTGAGCGCCAGGTGCCGCTGTTTGACCGGCCGAAAGCGAATGAGCTGCCGCCGCTGAAGCTCCTGGATGATCCGCCGCCGCGCGAGCCGCTGTATTCATCCGAGGCGCTCGAGGCGCTCTCGCGCCTGGTAGAAATGAAGCTCAAGGACTTCGACATCGACGCCGAGGTAGTGGCGGTGCAGCCCGGCCCGGTGGTGACGCGCTTTGAGCTGCGCCCGGCTCCGGGCGTCAAGGCGAGCCAGATCACCGCCCTCGCCAAGGACCTGGCGCGCGCACTGTCGGTGCTGTCGGTGAGGGTGGTGGAGGTCATACCGGGCAAGAGCGTCATGGGCCTGGAGATCGCCAACGAGAAGCGTGAGGTGGTCACCCTCGGCGAGATCCTGCGCTCCCGGGCCTACGACGAGATGCACTCGCCACTCGCGCTTGCCCTCGGCAAGGACATCGGCGGCCAGCCCATGGTTGCGGATCTGACGCGCATGCCGCACCTGCTCATCGCGGGCACCACCGGCTCGGGCAAGTCGGTCGGCCTCAACGCCATGGTGCTGTCGCTGCTCTACAAGTCCACCGCCGAGCACGTGCGCCTGATCATGATCGACCCGAAGATGCTGGAGCTTTCGGTCTACGAAGGCATCCCGCACCTGCTGGCCCCGGTGGTCACCGATATGAAGCAGGCGGCCAACGCGCTGCGCTGGTGCGTGGCGGAGATGGAGCGCCGCTACCAGTTGATGGCCGCCCTTGGGGTGCGCAACATCGCCGGCTTCAATCGTCGTGTCAAAGACGCCATCGAGGCGGGTAAGCCGATCAAGGATCCCGTGATGATGATGCGGGCCGCGAACGACCCGAGCATCGACCAGCGCGGGATCCAGGACCTCACACCCCTGCCGTACATCGTGGTGGTGGTCGATGAGCTCGCCGATCTCATGATGATTGTGGGCAAGAAGGTCGAGGAGCTCATTACGCGTCTCGCACAAAAGGCGCGCGCCTCGGGATTGCACCTGATCCTCGCGACGCAGCGCCCGTCGGTGGATGTCATCACCGGCCTCATCAAGGCGAATATTCCCTGCCGCATCGCCTTCCAGGTTTCCGCGCGCGTGGATTCGCGCACCATCCTCGACCAGATGGGAGCGGAGACGCTCTTGGGTCACGGCGACATGCTGTACCTGCCGCCGGGCACGTCGATGCCGACGCGCGTGCACGGCGCATTCGTCTCGGACCAGGAAGTGCATCGCGTTGTGCAGGCGCTGAAAACCTCGACGCCGCCGGACTACGTCGAGGAAGTGCTGTCGGGACCGTCGATGCCGATTCCGGGCCTGGCGGGCGAGGAAGGTGAGAACGGAAGCCTCGCGGAGGACGCGGAGGCCGATCCTTTGTACGACGAGGCAGTGCGCATCGTGACCACGGAGCGCAAGCCCTCGATTTCGTACGTGCAGCGGCGGCTTAAAATCGGCTACAACCGCGCCGCGCGGCTGCTCGAAGCCATGGAAACGGCGGGACTGGTGGGGCCGCTGCAGTCGAACGGTGCGCGCGATGTGCTCGCGCCGGCGCCGGCGGAGGACTGAGTGCAAAGGGCAGCCGCGATAAATCCGTTTTTGCGCTCACGTCTGCGTCCTCGCAGAGTGTTCTTCCTGCTCGCGCTCTTACTGGCGATCGCGATCGCGGCCCCGTCGGTGAAGGCGGCGACGACGACGGCGACGCCGCTCGATGCCTACCTCGATAACCTCAAAACCCTGCGCGCGAGTTTTCTGCAGACACTCGCCGATCCACACGGCCGCGAGATCGACCGGGCGAGCGGCGTTCTCATCGTGTCGCGTCCCGGGAAGTTCAGCTGGGAGATCCATCCGCAGACCGCCAGCACCAACTCAGGTCAGCTCATGGTGTGCGACGGGCTGAATCTGTGGTTTCTCGATCGCGATCTGGC
Organism: uncultured Gammaproteobacteria bacterium; assembly: GCA_963793895.1. Classification (GTDB taxonomy): domain Bacteria; phylum Pseudomonadota; class Gammaproteobacteria; order Steroidobacterales; family Steroidobacteraceae; genus 13-2-20CM-66-19. The sequence continues at coordinate 248,958 of CAWCBV010000002.1, read as the reverse complement.
GCAGGTGACCGTGAAGCCGGTGGACGCCGCACTGTCGGCGACGCCGGCGATGCTGCTGTCGGGCGCCGTGGACGTACGCAAGAGCTTCAGTGTTACCCCGGCCGGGGAGCGCCTGGGGCTGACGTGGGTGCTGGTCGAGCCGCGCGGAGCGCAGGCGGATTTTCGCAGCGCGCTGTTTGGGTTCGCGCACGATGATCTGAAACGCATGATCCTCGAAGACAAGCTCGGACAGACTGCCACGGTTATCTTCGATAAGATCGAGCGCAACGGGCCGGTGGCGGCGAACGAGGTGAGCTTTACAGCTCCCGCTGGCGCCGACGTCATCGGCACACCGCGCAAGTGAGCCCGACCGCCGCCGGCGATCCGCAGCGGCCGCTCGCGGATCGGATGCGGCCGCGCTCGCTTGCCGAGTTCGCAGGTCAGAAGCACCTTTTGGCCCCGGGCAAGCCGCTGCAGGCGAGTATCGCCGCAGGCCAGCTGCATTCCCTGATCCTGTGGGGTCCGCCCGGCACGGGCAAGACGACCCTGGCACGGCTCATTGCGCGCTCTTCCAACGCGCAGTTCATCGCGCTGTCCGCCGTCATGGCAGGCGTGAAGGACATCCGCGCGGCGGTCGAGGCGGCGCGCGCGGCGCGCGCCGAGCATGGGCGCCCGACGCTGCTCTTCCTGGATGAGGTGCACCGTTTCAACAAGGCGCAGCAGGACACCTTCCTGCCGTATCTCGAGGACGGCACCCTCACCTTTGTCGGTGCGACCACGGAGAACCCTTCCTTTGAAGTGGTGAGCGCGCTGCTGTCGCGCGCGCGGGTGTACGTGCTGCGGACGCTGTCGGTGGAGGAACTCACGGCGCTCCTTGAAACCGCGCTGCGCGACGAGGAGCGGGGCCTGGGAGGCGAGCACCTGGTGGCGGAAGGCCAGGCGCTCGAGCTCATCGCCCGCGCCGCCGATGGCGATGCGCGCCGGGCACTCAACATGCTCGAGCTCGCCGTGGGCCTCATCGATGCGACCGGCGCGGCGCGCGAACTGACAGCCGCCATCGCGCAGGAGGTGGCGAGCGGCGGACTGCGGCGCTTCGACAAGGGCGGCGATCAGTTCTACGAGCAGATTTCCGCGCTGCACAAGGCGGTGCGCGGCTCGGATCCGGACGCGGCGCTGTATTGGCTGTGCCGCATGCTCGATGGCGGCTGCGACCCCTTGTATATCGCCCGCCGCGTGACGCGCATGGCGGTGGAGGATATTGGGCTCGCCGATCCGCGCGCCTTCACGCTGTGCCTCGATGCCTGGGGGGCATACGAGCGCATGGGAAGCCCCGAGGGCGAGCTCGCCATTGCGACCGCGGTGGTTTACCTCGCCTGTGCCCCGAAGAGCAACGCCGTCTATGTCGCGATGGGCGAGGCGCAGGCCGATGTTGCCGAGTTCGGGACGCTGGAGGTGCCGCTGCGCCTACGCAACGCGCCCACCCGGCTGATGAAGAACTTAGGCTACGGGCGCGATTACCGCTACGCACACGACGAACCGGAGGCGTTTGCTGCCGGGGAGCGCTACCTGCCGGATGGCATGCCGGATCGGCGATACTACCGCCCGGTCTCCCGTGGCCTGGAAATCAAGATCGGCGAGGCGCTCGCGCGGCTGCGGGCGCGGCCCGCGCCGAAAGGTTGAGAGCGTGATCGATCCGAAGCTGCTGCGCACCGATCCGGAAGCCGTCGCGAAGAACCTGGCGCGCCGCGGCCACCAGCTTGACGTCGTAGCGTGGCAGGCGCTCGAGGACAAGCGCAAACCCTGGCAGGTGGAACTGGACCGGCTGCGCGCCGAGCGCAACGCCAACGCCAGGGCCGTCGGGATCGTCAAGGGGCGCGGCGAGGACACCGCGGCGCTGATTGCGAGCGGCGAGGGGCTGAACGCAGACCTGGTCCATGCCGAGGCGCAGTTGGGCGCGGTGCAGGCGGAACTCGAGCAGTGGCAGCTCGGCTTACCCAATCTCCTGCATGAGTCGGTTCCGGACGGACAAGACGAGAGTGCCAACCTCGAGGTGCGCCGCGTCGGCGAGCCGCGTGCTTTTAGTTTCAAACCACGCGATCACGTGGAGGTCGGCGAGCACCTGTTGGGCCTCGATTTTGAAGCCGCGGCGCGAATCTCGGGCAGCCGCTTCGTCGTCATGCGCGCTGGCGTCGCGCGTCTGCACCGGGCGCTGGCACAGTTCATGCTCGATCTGCACAGCCGCGAACACGGCTACACCGAGGTGTACGTGCCGTACATGGTGCAGCGTCCGGCGCTCACCGGCACCGGGCAGCTGCCGAAGTTCGAGCAGGACCTGTTCGCCGTCAAGGGCGAGGAGGGCTTCTACCTCATCCCGACCGCCGAGGTGCCGGTCACGAACCTCGTGCGCGGCCAGATCGTGGCGGCAGCCGACCTGCCCCTCAAGTGGGTCGCGCACACACCGTGCTTTCGCTCCGAGGCGGGCGCCGCCGGCAAAGACACGCGTGGCATGATCCGCAATCACCAGTTCGACAAGGTGGAACTGGTGCAGATCGTGCGCCCGGCGGACTCCTACGCCGCGCTCGAGGCGCTGACTGCGCACGCCGAAAGCGTACTCTCACGACTGGCCATTCCTTATCGCACCGTGGCGCTGTGCGCCGGGGACATCGGCTTCGCGGCCGCCAAGACCTACGACATCGAGGCCTGGCTGCCCTCGCAGGAGCGCTATCGCGAGATTTCCTCCTGCAGCAACTTCGAGGCCTTCCAGGCGCGGCGCATGCAGGCGCGCTGGCGCAATCCCGACGGCGGCAAGCCTGAACCGGTGCACACGCTCAACGGCTCAGGTGTGGCGGTCGGGCGTGCGCTGGTGGCGGTGCTGGAGAACTACCAGAACGAAGATGGTACGGTCGACGTGCCACAGGTGTTACAGACATACATGGGCGGCCTGACGCGCCTTACCGCGTGATCCAAAAGGGCCACCATGCAGACTGAACTTAGCCGCTCACTGCAACCGCGCCACGTCACCATGATCTCCATCGGCGGGATCATCGGGGCGGGACTCTTCGTCGGCAGCAGCGCGTCGATCGCCGCGACCGGACCTGCGATCGTGCTGAGCTACCTCATCACCGGCCTCTTGGTGCTGCTGGTGATGCGCATGCTCGGGGAAATGGCGGTGGCGAATCCGCAGGTGCGCTCCTTCACGGAGTTCGCGCGTGTGGGCTTAGGTCCCTGGGCTGGCTTCGTCGCCGGCTGGCTGTACTGGTACTTCTGGATGATCGTGGTGCCGGTGGAAGCGATCGCCGGCGCCAATATCCTGCACGGCTGGCTCGGGCTGCCGTCGTGGCTCCTGGGAATCGTGCTCATGGGGATCATGACCGGCGTGAACCTCATGTCGGCGCGCTCCTACGGCGAGTTCGAATTCTGGTTTGCCTCCATCAAGGTGGCGGCAATCCTGGTGTTCATCGCGCTCGCCGCCGCCTTCGCCTGTGGCTTCACCTCCGCTACGGGTCCGACCTTCGGCAACCTCACCAACTACGGCGGCTTCGCACCGCATGGCTGGGTGGCGGTGCTGGCGGGCGCGGTGACCGTGTACTTCTCGCTCACCGGGGCGGAGATCACGACGATCGCTGCGGCGGAGTCGAAAGAGCCGGCGCGCGCGGTGGCGCAGATGAGCTCCTCCGTGATCGTGCGCATCCTCACCTTCTATGTCGGCTCGGTGCTGCTCATCGTGGCGGTGGTGCCGTGGGTGCGCATTCGCCCCGGCGAATCGCCGTTCACGCTGGCGCTCACCGTCATGCAGTTCAGGTGGGCGAGTATCGCGATGAGCGCCATCATCCTCACCGCGGTCCTGTCGTGCCTCAACTCGGCGTTCTACGTGTGTTCGCGCGTGTTGTTCGTACTCGCCGAACACGGCGATGCGCCGCAGTGGCTGGTGCAACTGAATGACCGCCGGGTACCGATGCGCTCGGTGTGGATGGGGAGTCTTGCCGGGGTCCTGGGGATTCTCGCCGCGATGACCTCCTCGCAGACCGTGTTCGCGTTCCTCGTGAACGCCTCCGGAGCCCTGAGCGTATTTGTCTACATCCTGATCGCGCTCGCCCACGTGCGGCTGCGGCGCGCGCGTGAAGCGAGCGGCGTGGCGCCGCCGGCGCTCACCATGTGGTTTTTTCCCTGGGCGAGCTACGCCGCCATCGCGGGCATGGTCGCCGTCCTCATCGCCATGGCGTTCACCCCCGGTGAGCTCGGGCAGGAGCTGCGCGTGAGCGTGCTGGCGTTGGCGGTCGCCGTAGGCGCCTACCTCGTGGTGCGCGCGCGCCGCCGCGCGCGCGGCGTGACCACCGGCGTGACCCCCCGGCAGGCGGCACGCTGATGGCCGACCCTGCCGCGCTCACCCGGCGACACTTCGTACTGGTGACCGTGGCGGCCGGAGGGGCCCTCGTGCTGGGCGTCACCTTGCGGCGCATGCATCTGGCGGCAGAGCAGCGGCGGGTCGGCGGGGCCCTCAATGCCTACGTGCGCATTGCGCCCGACAACACCATCACCCTCATCATGCCGAAGGTGGAAATGGGGCAGGGCACGTACACCTCGCTCCCCATGCTCATTGCCGAGGAACTGGAAGTTGATCTCGCCGCGGTCACAGTGGAGGCCGCACCGCCCGATCCGGCAACTTACGGTTTTCCGGTGGATCCGACCGCGCCCGAGGGCATTGAGCGCGACCAGTCCACCGGCACCTCGTTGTCCATCATCCAGTGCTGGACGCCGCTGCGGCAGGCGGGCGCCAGCGCGCGCGTGATGCTGGTGCAGGCGGCGGCGAAGCGCTGGCGCGTACCCGTCAGCGCGTGCCAGGCGCAGCGCGGCGCGGTCACGCACCCGGCCACAGGCCGACGCCTCACTTACGGCCAACTCGCATCTGCCGCAGCCGCACTGCCGGTGCCGGTGGCGCCGCAGCTGAAGCCCGCGAAGGACTTCAGGCTCATCGGTCGCGCGACAGCGCGGCGCGACACTCCCGGAAAGGTCGACGGCAGCGCACTGTTCGGGATCGACGCCCGCCCGCCGAACTCGAAAGTGGCGCTCATCGCGCTCTCCCCGGTGGAGGGCGGAAGCGTCCTCGAGCCGCTCTCAGCCGATGCGGCTCTCGCGGTGCGCGGCGTGCGGCAGGTGGTGAACGAAGGCGACCTGATCGCGGTGGTGGCCGATGACACGTGGGCGGCGATGAAGGGCATGAAGGCCCTGGCGCCGCGCTGGCAGGATGGGCCGAACGCAGCCGTGCAACAGGCCGCGATCGTGGCAAGCCTCGAAGCCGCGGTGCGCGAGGAGGGCGCACTCGCGAGCCGCAAGGGCGGTCCGGCCACGGCCGCGGCCCATGAACCGAAGCGGGTCGAGGCGCTCTATCACCAGCCGTTCCTCGCCCACGCGACGCTCGAGCCGATGAACTGCACCGTGGACTGGCGCCACGGGGAGTGCGAGATCTGGACCGGCACGCAGGCGCCGGATCGCGCGGTCGCCAAACTCGCCGCCCTGGGACTCAAGCCGGAACAGATCCGCATACACAACCATCTCATCGGCGGCGGCTTCGGCCGGCGCCTGGAGGTCGATGGCATCGTGCTCGCGGCGCGCATCGCGCGTCATGTGTCGGGTCCTGTGAGGGTGCTGTGGAGCCGGGAAGAGGACATCCAGCACGACCGTTACCGGCCGTACTACGTGGATCATCTGTCGGCGTCGCTGGACGCGCGCGGCCTGCCGGTTGGCTGGCGCCACAGCATCGCCGGCGCGGGCCTGTGGGCGCTGTACTACGGCGAGGGCACGGTGAAGAACGGCGTGGACTATGACGCGGTCACATGCGCCTCCGACCTCGCTTACCCGCTCGAGCAGATGGAAGTGCGCTTCGTGCGCCGCGACCCCAAGGGGGTGCCGACGGGGTGGTGGCGCGGGGTCGGTCCGACCCGCAGCGTATTTGCGGTGGAGAGTTTTATCGACGAGCTGGCCGCCGCCGCGCGTCAGGATCCGGTGCAGTACCGGCGCGCGCTGCTGCGCGAGCCGCGCCTGCGCGCGGTGCTCGACCTGGCCGCCGAGCGTGCCGGGTGGGGCAAGGCGCTGCCGGCCGGCAGCGGCCGCGGCGTCTCGCTGCAGTTCGCCTTTGGCAGTTATCTTGCGCAGGTCGCGGAGGTGAGCATGGGCCGTGACGGGCAGCCGCGAGTCGAGCGGGTCGTGTGCGCCATGGACTGCGGCCAGGTGGTGAATCCGGATACGGTGCGGGCCCAACTCGAAGGCGGCGTGACGTTTGGCCTCAGCGCCGCGCTCGGCAACGAAATTACCATCGCCAACGGGCGGGTGCAGCAGAGTAATTTTCACGACTTCCCGTCGCTGCGCATGCCGGCCGCGCCCCGCGTTGAGGCGTACCTGGTCGCAAGCGCGGAGAGTCCGGGGGGCGTCGGCGAGACCGGCACGGCGTGCGTGGCGGCGGCGCTGTGCAACGCCATCTACGCCGCCACCGGCAAGCGTATCCGCACGCTGCCGGTGAGCCGCGCCCTGGGCGGTTGAGGAAGCGCTGCGTTGTAGCATAGAGTGCTGCTTAGTTCCGTGCGACCTGAATAACTTAGAAAGCGGATATGGGGAGGCGAGATGCGGCGCTTTGACAACAACGGGTGCATTCTCCGTGGCGCCACTCGCGCCGCATGCCAGGTGAGTTTCGCGCTGCTCGCGTTCGGCCCGCTGGCGGCCTGGGCGGATCAACCCCAAAGCGGCGAGGAGATCGGGCCTGCGCTGCAGGAAGTCGTAGTCACGGCGACCCGCCGCGAGGAATCCCTAAGCAAGGTGCCCATCAGCGTCACGGCGCTCACCCAGGAGAGTCTCGACAATCGCGGCATCAAGGACTTCTCGGAAGTCGCGCGCTTCACCCCCGGCGTGAATTTCGACAATTCCGGTACCAACAACATTTCGATCCGCGGCATTTCCGGCACCGGCGGCGCCGGCACGACCGGCATTTACCTCGATGACACGCCGATCCAGATGCGCGCGCTCGCGTTCAGTCCCGACGAGGCGGTGCCCAAGTCCTTCGATATCGACCGTGTGGAGGTGCTGCGCGGACCGCAGGGCACGCTCTTCGGGTCCGGCTCCGAGGGCGGCACGGTGCGTTACATCACGACGCAGCCGAGTCTCACCAAGACCAGCGTTTACGCGCGCAGCGAAGTTGCCACCACACAAGGCGGCGACCTGAGCTACGAGGCCGGAGCCGCGGTCGGCGGCCCGCTGGTGGAGGGTACGCTCGGCGCGCGGCTGTCGGTGTGGTACCGCAGGGACGGCGGCTGGATCGACCGCATCGATCCTTACACGCTGGCGACCGTGGACCGCAATGACAACCACGATGACAACGTGCTGGTGCGGCTCGCGGCTCTGTGGGCGCCGTCGGAAAAATGGGCGATTACACCCAGCATTTACTACCAGGCCCGGTCGCGCCACGACATCTCGACCTATTGGCCGCTGTACTCCGATCCAGGCAGCAACCGTTTCGTGAACGCCGATCCCAACGCGCGCAGTTCCCCGGACAAGTTCTATCTGCCTTCGATCAAGGTCGAAGGCGACCTCGGCTCCGTGCGTCTGATCTCGAACACCTCGTTCTACCACCGCGAGAACCAGACCGGCTACGAGGGTACGCTCTACAACCTCGGCTACTACCAGACACAGAACGCGGCGCCGATATTCCTGCTTCCCTGGGCGCCCGGGGTCTCCTTTCCGCTCCTCGACGGCAGCGGTCTGCACGTCCCCGGCGGCCTGCAGTACCACTCCCCCTCGACCATCGACAATGGCCAGGAGAACCTCACCCAGGAAATTCGCTTGCAATCGACCGACCCGGGGGCGCGAGCTCCTGTGGACGGCCGGCGTGTTCGCCAACGACAACCGCCAGACGTATCTTGAGCAGATCCATGATCCGATGCTCAACCAGCTGACCATGGCGGTGTTGGGGGTGCCGTACACCGATGTGTTCTGTTACCTCGACAACACGGGAAACTGCACCGGTCCCGACGCCTATGACCCGGCGTTTCCGAATGACTCGTACTTCCTCAAGACCAACTCCAAGGACACCCAGGTTGCGGTGTTCGGCGAGCTGACGTACGCGATTACCGATCGGCTCAAGGCGACGGTCGGCGCGCGTTACTCACGCATGAAGTACAACTTCGACACACTCACAGGCGGACCGCAGCTCTACGCTCCCACGCGCAGCGGCACCGGCGACATCAGCGAAAACGCCTTCACACCCAAGGCAACCCTGCAGTTCCAGATGGATCAGGACAACCTTTTCTATGCGGCCTACGCCAAGGGCTTCCGTCCCGGCGGCGCAAACAACCCCGTTCCGTTTGCCGCGTGCCCGACCGATTTCGCGAACTTCGGCGTTGTCGTCGACCCGAGTGATCTGGCCAGCCACCCGGGAAGCAGGGTGGTCGATAAGTTCAGCTCGGACTCGGTGAACAGCTTCGAAGTGGGCGCGAAGAACAACTTCGACAATCGCGTGCGCATCGCCAGCAGCATCTATTACATTCGGTGGAACAACATTCAGCAGTTGATCGTCCCGCCGGTTTGCCAGATTTCCTTCATAGCAAATACCGGACAGGCGGTGGCGAAGGGCGCGGATATCCAGGCGGAAGTGCAGGTGACCAGCGGTCTGAGCCTGGAACTCGCCGCCGGTTATACCGATGCGCGTTACACCGAAGACTTCCGCTTCAGCAGCGTCGGGCTCAACCAGAGCCCGCTGGTCGCCAACGGGGATTCCATCGAGGGTGCGAGCAGCGAGACCGGCGGTGGCCAGGGCACCGCGCCTTATACGGCCGCCCTGGGGGTGGAATACCGATTCAGCGCCTTTAGCCACGAGTCGTACCTGCGCGTCGATGGCGAGTATCAGGCGCGCGCCAAGTGGGCCACGGCCGGCCAGGATCCAGGCACCTCGCAATTTGACTCAGCGAATTTCGTGCTGCCTGGCACGACCTTCGTCAGCGTGCGCGGGGGTGCGCAGTTCGGCCCATGGTCGCTCGCGGCCTTCGTCGACAATCTGACCAATACCCATGCGCTGACGGACTACAACACGACGATCAATCCGCTCGTGGCGGGTGTCAGCCGGCTGCAGCGGGACTTCACGTTCCGGCCGCGGACCATCGGCATCACAGCGATATTCCGTCAGTAGATCGTGCGCCCGTGCAGGGCGCCGCCCGCTCAGTAGTCCGCAGGCGGCGCGCTGCCGGCGGCGGCCAGCGCGCTGACCACCTGGCGGCGCGTCGCCTGCACGCTCGCCAGCGGCACGTGGCGTGTGCGCGCAACCTCCGGTGCCGTGAAGGGCGCCGGCGCGGGTCCGCCGTCCGCAGCGCCGTAGCGCTCCGCGATCCAGTTCAGTACCGCGCACAGCTGCGCATCAGAGAGCGCCGAGTTCGCGGCTCCCGGGACGCGCAGCACGTAGTTGCGCCCCTCGGGTGTGCGCATGAAAAGCGCCAGGGAGCCGGCCAGCGGTGGCACCTTGCCGGGCACGCCGCGTGCCTCCGCGCCATGGCATCCCATGCAGTAAAGCATGTAGTCCTCGGCGGGGCTCGCGATCGCCGGCGCGCCCGCCAGCAGCGTCGCCAAACCAACGGTCACGAGGGCAGCCTTAACCCTAAGCCTCGGGCGTCGCATTACAGATTTCCCGGCTAAGGGGAGACGCTCTTGCGGTGCTCACGCACCGCTGCACCGTCGGCGACGTGCGCGCGTTCCGCGGCCATTTCAGCCGGCTCGATGGGTTTGACGCCCGCCGGCGCGTGCCCGAGATCAAATACGACGAAGTTGAGTGTCGCGGCGAGCGCGGCGTCGTCGAGACGCGCGAAGTCCGGCATTCTGAAGTCGTAGTGCTTATCCTCGACCACGATGTCGCCGAAGAGTCCGTATAGCACCGTCATGGCCAGCTGGCGGCGCCCTTCGGTGCTTGCCGCGTAGTGAGCCGGATAGGACACGAGCGGCGGGGCGAGCGAGGGGACACCGGCGCCTGCAGGCCCATGGCACACCGCGCAGTTCGCCTGGAAGGTAGTGGCGCCCTGGGGGTAGGCGGGCGCGGGTGCGTCCGCGGCCTGTGCCGTGGCGAACACGCCGGAAAACACGCCGGCCGATGCCGCGAGCGCCAACGCCGTAGCCCGGCTCATTTCTTTTCGGCGACTCCGAGGATCACTGACACCGAGCAGTGATAGTTCGCATCGGCATTCGCCATGCACCAGTTGAGGTCGTTGTTGCGGGACGGCCGGTAGGTCGGCTTCTCGCGCTCGTTGCGATTGCATTCGCAGTTGCCGCAGCTGGTCTTTCCGCAGCAGTCGTTGTACGACACGATGTAGTCGCGGCCATCGCCCGGGTTGTGACAGGTACCGATCCAGGTGATGGGTGAGGGCGCGGTGCCCGGCGGGCAGGAGGTCGAGGTGCCGCCGCAGCACGAGCACAGGAAGCCATCGATAGCGCAATAGCGCCAGTACTCGCAGCTGTTCGGATCATCTGCCCTGGGTTTCGCATCTGCGGCCCAGGCGCGATCCACCGGCAGCAGCGGCAGCAGTGCCGCCCCGGTGAGCAGCTGTCCCAGCGTGGCAAGGAGGCTGCGGCGCGACGTGCGTCGTGCCAGTGAACGTGAGGAGCTTTCGATGAGGTGATCCAGCGCGCGCATCGTGGTAAGCCTTACGGATTCAACATCAGCCAGGGCGTCTGCCCCAGGTGCTTCTCGACGTGCCTGACGCGCCCGGTGAGCGCATCAAGGACCGCGACGTCCGAGGAGTCGGTGGCGGCGAAGAGCAGCGGCGCATCATCCTGCGACACCTGCACCGCCATCACACGCTTCGCCGCGCCGATGTGCATTGGCCAGCGTGCCAGGCGCTGATGGCTGGCAAGGTCAAATACCCAGATCTCCGTCCCCCCGTCCTTGTGCGTGCCTTCGCCGCCGGCGTGCATCGGCACGTACAGGCGTTTCAAGCCACGATGAATGGCGCCCACCTGCATGGCACCCGGACGCCACTTACCCTTCTCGGGGGCCTCAACCAGTGACCAGACGGGTGCAAAGGCGGGTTGCGCGCCGCTGAAGTCGATTTCGTGCACCTCCCCCAGGAAAGACAGGAACGCGTACCCCTTCGGCGTAGGGATGCCCTGCACGAACACCGGATCCGCATCGGCATCGAAAAACGGCGCGGACATGGCACGCGAGGCCTCGTGTCCTGAAGCGTCGAGCGTGACCGTCAGCAGCCGGCCGCTTTCACAGATCGAGGAGACGCGGTTCGGCCCCGACGGGATCACCAGCGCGCAGCCGGCCGTGTCGATCTCGCCGAGCACCGCGCCGCGCGCCGGATCGAGCACGCCGAAGGAAGTGGCGGGCGTTATGTAGGCGACGTAAACGAAGTGTCCGTCGGCGCTGTAAGTAACATTGAACAGGTTCGGCACGGTCATCGCGCGCTTCGGGGGCAGCACGATCTCGTGGGTGGGCGCGAGGGTCGAGTTGTCGGTGAACTCGACGACGTCGGTGCGGGTGCCGCGGCTGCCGCGGGCGAAGTAGGTCGTGGCGATGACCGTGGTCGCGCCGTCCGGGGATTCGTTGACCGAACCGCCAAAGCCGGCGTCGATCTGCCCGAGCCGCCGGTAGCTATCGCCGTCGAACAGGTGCAGGCGCGAGTCGATCTCGTTGATGAACGCCTCATCGAACACGTAGACCCAGTGCGGCGTCTTCGCGGGCAGTTGCGCCACCGTCAGGTGCTCGGCAGGCAGGGGTGCGGGTACGGTGGGCGCGCCGAGCGCCGGCGCACTCAAGGCAACACCCAACATCACGACCGACATGAAAGACGCGGATCGCATCGCGCACGGAGTCTCGCATATCGCCCGGTGATAATCGATACTCGCCCCCGATGCCCAGCGTGCCGCTGCAATCCCTGTGGTCCGCGACGGCGCCCGCCGGGCCCGCGCTGAGCGCACTGACCGCTGCGCGGCGTGCGCAGGCGGTGATCGTCGGCGCCGGCTACACCGGACTCTCCGCGGCGCTGCACCTGGCGCTTGCCGGCCGTGACGTGGTGGTACTGGATGCCGTGGACGTGGGCGAGCGTGCCTCGGGGCTGAACGGCGGCCAGGTGATCCCGGGCGTCAAGCACGATCCGGACGCGCTCGAAGAGATGTTTGGACCGGAGCTGGGCGCGCGCCTGGTGGCAACCGTCGCCACGGCCGCAGACCTGGTGTTTGAGCTTATCGGCCGCCACGCCATCGGCTGCGACGCCACCCGCACGGGCTGGATCCAGCCGGCCACATCGGACAGCGCGCTCGCGCAACTGGATGCCCGGGCGCAGCAATGGCGGCGGCGCGGCGCCGCGGTCGAACTGCTGTCGCGCGAGCAAGTGAAGGCGCTCACGGGCTCCGAGCGCTACTGCGGCGGCCTGATTGATCGACGCGGCGGCACGGTACAGCCGCTGGCCCTCGTGCGCGGCCTCGCCCGCGCGGTGCTCGGTGCCGGCGGCCAGATATTCACGCACAGCCCCGCCATCCGGCTGCTGCGGGTGGCCACCGATTGGCGCATTGATACTCCGCAGGGGAGTGTCACGTCCCCGACGGTGATACTCGCCACCAACGCCTATTCGGATAAGCTCGTGGGCGCACTGCGCCGCACGATCGTCCCGGTGCCGTCCTTCCAGGTCGCAACGCGGCCGCTGACGCCGCAACTGCTCAAGGACATCCTGCCGCAGCGCCAGGCGGCCTCGGACACCTGGCACCTGCTGCGCTATTTCCGCACCGATGCCAGCGGGCGCTTCGTGCTCGGCTCGCGCGGCACGTTCGCCGCGGCACCGGACCTGCGGGCCGTGCGTCATCACTATCGCGCCGTACGCGAGATCTATCCGCAGCTTGAGGGGGTTCCTTTCGAGTACCACTGGGGCGGCTGGGTCGCGATCACGCGCGATCATCTGCCGCACCTGCACGAACTCGCCCCCGGGGTGTTGGCGGGCCTCGGCTACAATGGGCGGGGCGTCGCGATGGCAACGGTGATGGGGCGCTTCCTGGCGCAGCGGGCGCTCGGCGCCGCCGCGGCAGAGCTCGGCTTTCCGATGACGCCGGTGCGGCCGATCAGACTCCACGCCTTCAGCGGCCTCGGGGCGCGAGCCACTATCCAGTACCTGCGTATGGTGGACGGCTGGGCCCGCGCCCGATCCGGGCGAGCAGCGTGACGATCCGGGGGTGAGATGAACTCGACCAAGGCGGCTCTGCTGATCTTGCTGGTCCTCGGCAACATCGCCTTCGTCATCGGCTGGATCTGGGCGGTGAAGCGCCAGCGGCTGCGCGAGCGTCCAACCCCGGGCGACATTGCCATCGGGTTCGTCACTGATTTTCTTGACACGCTGGGCATCGGCTCATACGCCCCGACGACCGCGCTCTACAAGTTCCGCGGCAGCCCGGCGGATGAGCTCATTCCGGGAACCCTGAACATCGGTCACAACGCTGCCGCGTTTCTTGAAACGCTGCTGTTCGTGACCGCGGTGACCGTGGAACCGGTGTTACTGCTGTGCATGATCGTGAGCGCCACTGCTGGCGCCTGGCTCGGGGCGAAGGTCGTGAGCCGCATGCCGCGCCGCACGATCCAGCTTTGCATGGGTGCGGCGCTCCTGATCGCTGCGTTTTTCTTCGCCATGAAGAACCTCGGCGCAATTCCCACCGGAGCCGGCACGGCCATGGGCCTGAGCGGCTGGCGCTTCGGGCTCGCGGTCGTGGTGAACTTCTTCCTCGGCGCGCTGATGTGCATCGGCATCGGCAACTACGCCCCGACGATGATCCTGCTGGCGCTGCTCGGCCTGAATCCGCTGGCGGCCTTTCCCATCATGATGGGGAGCGACGGCATCCTGCAGCCGGTGGCGAGCCTCGGGTTCTTCAAGTCGGGACGTTTCGCGCATGGGCCGGCACTCGGCCTCGTCATCGGCGGAGCCGCCGGCGTGCTGATCGCCTTCTTTATCGTCAAGCAACTGCCACTCACCTACATGCGCTGGCTCGTGGTCGTCGTGGTCACCTACGCGGCGTTCACGATGCTGCGATCAGCGCGGCTGGCGCGCTTGCAGCGCGCGCCCGCCCCCGGGTGAGGTTTCCCAGGCGATCGGTGTACGATTGTTATCATGCCGAACCTGCACGAAGTTGAGATCCACAAGCTGCGGCCGACCCAGATCACGGTGGGCATGATCGAGGTGCGCGACAAGCGCGCGAAGCTCGAGTCGCTGAAAAAGCACGAACAGCGGGATTTCATGCAGGCGCACCCCATCCCGGGTGTCTGGGGACCCGACGGCAAGCTCTACATCACCGATCACCACCACCTCGGGCGCGCGGCCTGCGAGGCCAATGTCGACACCGGGTTTTTCTGGATCGAGGGCGATTTCACCAAACTGCCGATTGCGCTGTTCTGGCCGAAGATGAACGACGCCAGGTGGGTGCACCCGATCGACCAGAACGGCAAGCAGTGCGGCTTCGAGGCTATTCCCAGTCACCTGGTGCAGCTGCGAGATGATCCGTACCGCTCCCTCGCCGGCTACGTGCGCAACGAGGGCGGCTACGACAAGACCCCGACAGCATTCGCCGAGTTTCTGTGGGCGGATTTTTTTCGGACACGCGTGATCATCGGTCCGACGCGCGCCGACTTCGGCAGCGCCGTGCAGCGCGCCCTGCTGCTTGCCGGCAGCAAGGACGCCGCGGACCTCCCCGGGTTCCATCCGGCAAAAACCGCCGTCAGTAAAGATCCGGCTGGCAAGGGCGCAGCCGGCAAAGACTAGAAGGTGACTTGAATGGACGCGACCCGGCGGTTCATCGAGGCGCGTGACCAGTTGCTGCGGTTGCGCGAGGACCTGGGCACCGCCCAGCGGGAGTTCCGCTGGCCGGAGTTCGAGAACTTCAACTGGGTTTCGGATTACTTCGATGTGATCGCTGCCGGCAACGACGCCGCAGCGCTGCGGGTGATCGACGATGCCGGTGGCGATGAGAGCTTGAGTTTCGCGCAGCTCTCGCGGCGCGCTTCGCAGGTCGCAAACTTCCTCCACGCCCAGGGTGTCGGTCCCGGCGATCGCATCCTCCTCATGCTCGGCAACGTCGTGCCCCTGTGGGAGACGACGCTCGCGGCCATCAAGCTCGGCGCCGTCATCATCCCGGCGACGACGCTCCTCGAGCGCGACGATCTTGCCGACCGCATGCAACGCGGCGCCGTCAAGGCCATTGTGACGGACGCCGCGCTCACCGCGCGCTTTGCGGAGGTCGCTGACGCCGCCGTGCGTATCGCGGTCGGGTCGGCACCGGGGTGGATTTCATACGCGCGCTCGCACGAGGCACCGGTGCAGTTCACGCCCGCAGCCGCGACGCGGGCCGATGATCTGCTGTTCCTTTACTTCACGTCCGGCACCACCGCGCGCCCGAAGCTCGTGGCGCATACGCAGGTCAGCTACCCGGTGGGACACTTGTCCACCATGTACTGGCTGGGCCTCAAGCCCGGTGACGTGCACCTGAACCTGAGCTCCCCGGGGTGGGCCAAGCACGCCTGGTCGTGCCTGTTTGCGCCCTGGAACGCACAAGCCTGTGTGTGTGCCTACAACTACGAGCGCTTCGATGCGCGCAAGCTGCTCGATCAGCTGGTGCAGCGCGGCGTCACCACGTTCTGCGCTCCGCCCACGGTGTGGAGGATGCTCATCCAGCAGAACCTCAGTGACTGGCGCGTGCGCCTGCGCGAGGCGGCGAGCGCGGGCGAGCCGCTGAACCCGGAGGTCATCGAACGGGTGCGCGACGCCTGGGGCATCACCATTCGCGATGGCTTCGGCCAGACTGAGACCTCCGCGCAGGTTGGCAATTCCCCGGGTCAGGCGCTGAA
The DNA here is from genome assembly GCA_963793895.1 of uncultured Gammaproteobacteria bacterium. Lineage (GTDB taxonomy): Bacteria > Pseudomonadota > Gammaproteobacteria > Steroidobacterales > Steroidobacteraceae > 13-2-20CM-66-19. Next base: position 233,129 of record CAWCBV010000002.1, on the reverse strand, counting down.
GGTCGGCTCAATGGGGCGCGCGCTCCCGGGTTTTCCGGTCGTACTGGTGAACGCCGACGGCAAGGTGAGCGAGGAGGGGGAGATCTGCATCGATCTGGCACAACGTCCCACGGGGCTCATGCGTGAGTACCTGGGTGACACCGATCGCAACGCCGATGCGATGCGCGACGGCTACTACCACTCGGGCGATGTCGCGAGCCGCGACGCGGAAGGCTACCTCACCTACGTCGGGCGCATGGACGATGTGTTCAAGTCATCGGACTACCGCATCAGTCCGTTTGAACTCGAGAGCGTGCTGATCGAGCACGCGGCGGTTGCGGAAGCCGCCGTGGTACCGAGCCCGGATCCCTTACGCCTGTCGGTGCCCAAGGCGTTTGTGGTGCTGGCCGCCGGGTGCCAGCCGGATGGGGAGACGGCCCGCTCGATCCTCGAGCACGTGAGCGGGCGCGTTTCGGCGTACAAGCGCATCCGGCGCATCGAGTTCGCGCCGCTGCCGAAGACCATATCCGGCAAGATCCGGCGGGTCGAGCTGCGCACCGCCGAGCAGCAGCGTGGCGCCGGTACGGCACGCCGCGCCCAGGAGTTCTGGGAGGAGGATTTTCCGGGACTCGCCGCGAAGCGCAGGCAGTGACGGGCGGCTCGCGCCGCCACGGCACTACACCGAACGCGCCGCGTCGCTCCAGAGGGCCACGGCGAGGTAAACGAGCGCTGCTGCGAGCGAGATGCCGATATCAAGAAGAAAGAAGCCCATACGTCACCATCCTTTGGGACGTAGCCTAGGGGTCGGCGGCGGTACACACAGCCCTCAGGCGAGGCAGCGGGTGGCTCGTATTGGGGGGAATGGCGCCTATCAATTTCGAGGTAGCTGGACGACGCCTTGGTAGAATGCCGCCGCAACGGCTCGGAGAGGTGGCAGAGCGGTTGATTGCACCGGTCTTGAAAACCGGAGACGCCTCACGGCGTTCGTGAGTTCGAATCTCACCCTCTCCGCCAGATAATAGACTTCAGGTTGCTACTACTCATTACCGATCGGAGAAAACTCCGACCGTGTCTCGAGCGGATCGACCTAACGCACGTCGTCAATCGAGCGCATTCGAGTCGCGCCGCTTGCGAAATAGGTAATAAGGCATTGGCTCTGCCATTTTTGCGAACCAATCGGTTTGCAACTGTCGCTGTAGGAATATGTGCAGCGGGTTGTTCGCGCAGACACAGATCAGCTCAAACCCGACTGCGCTAACGTCGACGATCAGCTGGTTGGGCCGGGCGTAGTACGTCATCACGACTGGGCCGCCCAATGACAGTTCGTGTTCCGGTAGAAAGCACTCTTTCTTGAATGCGTTACCGTTAAGAATCTGCTGGGTGCGATATCCCAGTCCATCCAGCCTTGGAAGCTTGAAAAACAACGAATTTATGTTGTGGTTCGAGAGCACGAACCGTCCGTCGACTCGCAGCACGCGCCATATTTCGCGGATAGCCGTCATCCGCCGGTCCTTTGAATCTATGTAGTCCAACGAGTTCTGCGCAACCAGGACGGCATCGAAGGCAGCGTCCTCGAACTTCAAGGATTCGGCGTTGCCTACCTCAAAGGTAATGTGCGGGAACCGCGCGTGGGCGGCGTTGACTAAGGAAGGGCTGATATCCACCCCAACCACATCTGCCTGCGCATCGTTCAGCCACGAAGTCACGCGACCCGCGCCACATCCAAGATCCAAGATGCGGCGGCCGACTAGACCTTGCGGAAAGCCCGCTTTTAGTGCTTGGGCTTCGCTGCGAAGCAGACACGGTGGCACGGCGTATTCTTCCACCGCCTCCCTGCTATTGAAATACACGTCAGCCTTTAGTACGTCCGCGCGTGTTTTGTCCTTCATCGGTCCCCTTGCAATTTCGCACTGAGCAGCGAATTTGCCGTGCTCGGCATGACCCTTCGTCGCGCCTTCTATCGGGGGAGTTGCCCCGGGTGTATTTTCTCTTGGCGCGCCGGAGTTAGTCTAGGCGCTGAATACGCGCCTTACTACGAGAATCTCCCACTGTGGGTAACGCTTGCTTACATTTGACTTCGCTGCAGCAAGGCCTGAACACGCAGGCGCGCCGCCATACGTTGCAAGCAGGTCGCGGCTAGTTGTCGCGCCATGGATCGGATACCGATGATCATTGAGACGCGCGACCTCTGGAAGACGTATGGACGATTCGACGCACTTCGTGGGTTGAGCCTCGCCGTGCCGGAAGGCAGCGTCTTTGCGCTTCTCGGAGCAAACGGGGCCGGTAAGACGACGGCCATCAAGGCTCTCCTCAATATAGTCGAACCGACGCGCGGCAGCGCGAGGGTCCTCGGGGTGGACTCGCGCGCCATCGGTCCGCCGGTGTTGGCACAAATTGGCTACGTGTCGGAGAGTCAACTCCTTCCGGCTCGCCTGCGCGTCGGGGAGTTCTTCAGTTACGTGCGCGCGTGCTATGCGCACTGGGACCGAAGCATCGAGGATGAGCTGCGCAGTCAACTCAGACTTCCCGCCGAGCGCAGAATCGGTGCGCTTTCGCATGGCATGCGGCTGAAGTTGGCACTTGCCTGCGCGTTACCGTTCCGACCCAAGCTTCTGATCCTTGACGAACCATTCAGTGGGCTGGATGCTCTGGTGCGGGACGAAATAATTGCCGGCTTCCTGCGGCGAGCCGGCGAGATGTCGATTCTTATTTCGTCGCACGAACTCGAAGAGGTCCAGCGCCTCGCCACCCACGTCGCCTTCATTGACGCCGGGCGACTTATATTCCAAGGCCACGTAGCGGCGCTGCGCGAGCACGCTCGCTCGCTGCTACTCGCCGCAGGGCACCGCGAGGTGGAGCACGTATCGCTGCGCGATGTCTTCACAACGATGGCGCGTGCTGCGCGCGACGACGAAGCCCAGTAACGACCGGAAACGACATGATTGAGCATATATTGCGGAAGGACTGGAAGCTGTTATGGCCGATGGTCGCGTTCGTCACACTAATACAAGCCTGCCGCGAGTGGGTCACGTACAAACGGGGAATTTTCAGTGTCGATGCGACTGCCGCTGAGCTCCTCGGCCCTTTGACCCTTGCCTGGTTTGTGGGCATTGCGGCGCTCGCGGTCACCGTGGTTCATCAGGATGCTGTTCCGGGAATAGATCGGGACTGGCTGACTCGACCACTCAAGCGAACGGAGCTGTTGCTGGCAAAGGTTCTGTTTGTAGTCTTGACCGTCAGCCTACCAATGTTGCTGCTGGATCTTGCCCATGCGTCGGCAGCGGGATTTCCGTTGACTGCGGCACTCGGTCTGGCCGCGTACAAGGAACTGTACGTCATCGTCTGTCTCGTGATCCCCGTAATGGCCCTCGCTGCAGCAACAGGTGGCATGACCGAACTCATAGTACTCGGGGGTGCCCTGATTGCGGTGTTCGCGACGGCCCTCAGCGTGTACGGATTGCTGGTCGGTCCCAACAGCTGCCCGACGTGCGAGACTGGCGTCGCCTGGTTGCAGCATCTTCTGCAACATATCGGTATCTTGATCGGTGCCACCGTGATTCTGTGTCTGCAGTACTACCGGCGAGCGACTCGACTCTCGCGCGCGCTAGCGGTTGGCGGTGTTCTGGTAATCGTCTTCGCGCAGTTGCCGTGGAAGACCGCTTTCGCCATTCAACGCTCGCTGTCTCCCGCGCCGGGCGCAGCGGCGGAGATCGAACTTTCATTCGAGCCGCAGCTACCGGTAGCCGAGAAGGCGCCCAGTAGTGCCGGTAGTCCTCCAATCGAACTGGGGCAGGCAACGCGCGCTCTGCTGCACGGGAGCCCGGGCGACGCCGTAAAATACGTACAAGGTCACAGGCGCTCGGGCGTCCCGCCCATCAGGATCGAGCTACCCCTGCGCATCAGTGGAATCTCCGCGGATGAGGTACTCCTCGTCGATCACTCGGAGCTCGACCTTAGTGACGAGGCGCGTGCCCGTGTGTACCACGATATGAGCTCCGACGTGCTCGTCCTCATGGGTGCCGCGCCTAGCGTGGGCCATTCTGCCGTATCGATTCGTCAGGCGGTCGACGTTCCCATTCAGGTCTTTCAAGCGATAGGATCAGACACGGTGCGGCTGCAGATGAACTACTCCTTGACGCTCATGAAGGTGGTCGCGCGGCATCTGATTGCGGCGCAAAACGGCGAGTTGCAAGCGGTCGACATGGGCCGCTGCGCTACGCGCCTCGCACAAGATGGTACGTCGATCCAAATGCACTGCATGCACATGGGATCGGCACCTTTCTGCTTGAGCGCGATACTTTACGGCCCTGGGGATCGACACAACCCAGAGGTCTTCAGCTGTGACCCCGATTACCGACCCTACCTGCCCTCACTGACGGATCTAGTGGGCAGCTACAAGTTGGATGTGCCTATTCGTGACCGGTTCGGTCTCGTCCATTATCCGGTTGACCCTTCGGAGCTCGAGCGATCGTACTTGCTCATCAAGATCTATGCGGTACGTGATCACTTCACGCGTTTGTCGGTTATCCCGCGAACCAAGTTAGCGGAGTGGAACGCGGTGGCGCAGTAACATGAGTTGCATGCAAACAAGAGGGCAAATGACATTGCATGGTTTGAGTGGTTTGAGTGGTTTGAGTGGGTCTTTCCGTCACAGCCTTGATCGTTTTAGGGCACTCATGAGTGAGATCAAAAGCTGCGACAAACGCGGAGTCGATGCGCGTTTCTGCGCTAATCGACTCAAACAGTCCACATCTTGGATCGGGTGCCGGAGGCGGATTGCATGACCTACCGCGCGGGCGTACCGTGAACGTCAGAACAAGAACCCCTCGGAGCGGCAAGAAATTCCGAATACGCGCCGCCCCTCTTGGTATAGGTTTGGCGGCGGGCCTTGCTTCTGCCGTGTTCGCGATTGGTATCGTGGTGCAGATCGCACCGCCTTTCGGGCGCGTTCTGCTCGCCGGCGGCTCCATCACGGGCTTCGTCTCGCTCGTCCTCTGCGTTCGATTGGCGGAGGAACTCGAAGCGCGCTGTGAACGGTACGAAGAGGCGCTGCGTAAACACGGTATCGAATTGGACTGAGCGGGACCTGGACGTGCCGCTATTGGACCCTATCCAGTCGAGTTGCACTCAAGTTGCACTGGACCCTCAAATCCCGCCAATCGTCGTGCTTCAGTCTTTGCGGGGATCGTCGGGTACAATGGCCTTTACGCGTGCGTGCGATACGCTGGCGTGCGAGTCCTCAGACTTGAAAACCGGAGGGTCCGCAAGGGCCTCGTGAGTTCGAATCTCACCCTCTCCGCCAAATCAGGATACTTATGGTGAGATCGCAGCCGTATAAGTGTGCGCAGACCTCTTCAAGGGGACGTCGTCCCTGGACTTATCGTCAAGGTCGCTTGGACCATGTTCAATGAGTCCATCGAGTTCCCGTAGCCATTCGAATTCGCGTTATAGCCGCCAAGAGCGCTGGCGCTCGCAGGGGCTTCGCCGTTGGATGAGAAGACGATTTGCAAAACTTTGCCGGTCGGGTCCGTGAAACCGTTCGCGATGTGAACTCCCAGAGAGATGGCCTTGATGTAGCTGCCGGCGTTGCAGAATCCGCCGCCCAGGCCACCGTTGGACGGGCCCCACCCGCTAGCGAAGATGTCGCCCATGCTAAGATTGGTATAGAAAATCACCGACCACGGGCCCCATGGATTGGCTGCTTCGTAAAAGGCGACCTGCCCGACGTGAGCTCCCTCCGCCGAGGCGATGAACCGGCCCAGTTGCTGATCATAAATGGCTTCGCCCATGACCATGCCCATGAAGATCCCCTGACCGGCACACGAGGTACCGTCTGCGCTCGCGTAATGGTAGTTCTGGTCAATCTGATCATTGAAGACGAGCTGCTTTTGATTGCTGTTGCTCGACCAGATGGGATTGCCACTAATATCCAGCCCGGAGAAATACTGATAGGCGCTGGGAGTCAGCAGTTGAACCTTGGGAGTGGTGGGGACTCTCAACAGATACGTTCCGGCGGGGCCGGTCCCGGCAAGAAATGCGGCTGTCGGTATGGCGTAGAGATAGACATAGCCGGCCAGGTTCGCCGGCAGGCCCGTGTACCCTGCGCCAAACTGGACGAATCCAAGCGGACATAGCCGCAAGGCACCTCCCCACACTGGATTCGTTGCGGTACCCGCTGCATTGCAGAGGTCCGTAGCGCTGCCCGTCCATTGTTCTCCACCGTTACCGGGTCCCGTTGATGAGATGATTTCCTGGTGATTCTGGGGAGAGTCGAACGGCGGCCGGCTGCCTTGCTGGATGTTGATCCAGTGGTTGGCATCGCCGTTTCTCCATGCGCCGCCAACGGCATAGAAATCGTTTCCAATGGCGACCACCGCGGAGGCCTTGCCGAGTATCAAACCATTCTTGCTGGTGCAGCAGGTCTTGTAGCCCCCATACGGGAGCTGGGAGTTATAGCCCCCGTAGAGGTTCGACCAGCCATCGGAACAGCCAGGTCCGGTCGGTGGTCCGGTCAGCCTGGCGAAGCCGAAGCTCGTATTGTCCTGGCTTCGCGAAGCCGTCGTGTCATCCATTCCGCACACTCCCCAGCCATCGCCGAAGAAGGCGTAGGTATTGTTGTCCGCGGCCTGTGTCACCGGCCAGAGATCGCTGCCATCGGTGTAGGGCGGTGTGTCAAGCAGATGGGTTGGCGAACGGTTGCCGTTCCCATTGGTGCCGCTGTAGGCGCCGAGGAAATTGAATGACATCGCCGTGATCGTGGCGCTTTGGCAATAGGGCGCATCGCCCGTCGCAGAGGCCGCATTCGTGATCACGTTCAATGAAGTGGACGGCGACACGTTTCCCGCTTGGTCGAACGCGGTCACCGTATAGCTGTAGGCCGTCGACTGGGCCACGGTGGTGTCCTGATAGGAGGTCTGAGCGTACGACACCGTGGCAATCGGCGTGCCATTGCGGGCAATTCTGTAGCCCGCTATTGCAAGGCCGCCCGAATTGGTCATGGCGTTGCTCCAGGAAAGACCGACGACAGTCGCCGTTTGACAATTCGGTATGAGCGACAGAGCAGGCGTAGCGTTCGGCGCGATCGCGTTGAACGCCGTCGCGGCGACGATCACCGAGTACATGCTGTATGGGGTTGCGCCGGCCGTCGTGTTTCCGCCCAACTGTACTCGAGCCCCGCTCGGATAGATGTTGCTGTAGATCTCGAATGTGCTTGCCGGCGTGCCATTGTTGTTTGTGACCGATACGCCGGTGTCCATGAAGTTGCTCTTCAGCCAGCCCGGCAGTGGAGCAACTTGCACGTCGTGCGCGACATACACCGTTGCGCTCTGTCCAAGAGTGAAACTGATGAAGTTCGTGCCGCCGGCATCCGTTGAGCTGTCGCCCTGCGCAGTTTGAATGAAAGACTGGCCGTTCACGGTGCCCGGAACCGGCGCGGCGATTTGGACCGAGTGGCTGTCGACGTATTGGGATGCACCGGCGACGAACCCCGACGTCCCACACGTGGCGCCGGGTCCGCATATCTCATAGGTAAACGCACCAGTGTTATTCACGGTCAGATTGGTGATCTGAGGCGTGGGCAGCATCTTCTGGGTCGTGACGCTAAGCGCGCCGGAGGGGGCGGAGATGTTGGCTGGGGTAGCGCGGTCAAATGCGGCGACCTGGTAGGTGTAGGCCGTGACGGAGGTGAGCCCGGAGTCGGTGAAGGTGGTGCCGCTGGTGAGGGTGGCGATCGGCGTGGTGGTATTGCCGTTGCGATAGACATAGTAGCCGCCGACACCGGTCCCGCCGGGGCTCGGATTGGTAGAAGCGCTCCAGCTCAGTGTCAGCTTGGTCGCCGTAACATTTGTGGCCGCGAGGCCCGTGGGTACGGTTGGGGGTTGAGGCGGGGGCGGCGCGGCCGTGGTGGGAGCCGCTAGCGCCGTCAGCCTCAGAGAGCCGATCGCGCTCACCTCGTCCGTCAAGTCAATGAGCGACGTACTGGGCGCCAGCGCGCCGGCGACGAGCCAGACTCGCCCCGGGCGCTCCCACGCGAACATGCGACCGTCGTCTGCGAGCGCAACTCCCGCGGCACCGTCCCACGGCTGCCCGCCGGGACGGCTGACCGCCGTGTCCGTAAAGCCGGGCGGGAGCGAGGCCGCCCATGCGGCGGGGCTCGCCGCAGCGAGCAGGAGCAATCCGAGAGTCGACCGCCAGGTTGAAGCTATAGCCTCGCGCATTCAGTAGTGCCCCATCGTGCGCAGTCCGATTGCATTGACGCGAATGAGCGCCGCACTGGCAGCTGTTCGAGTCTTGCCAAATGTAACTCCATCGCAGGCTTGCTTGCGCCGTGGACCTCGATGGCCATGCGTTCCGGTCAAGGCGTGGTAAGTGTCCAGCTCAATATCTTCTGCACAGCAGTGAGGCCACCGGTGCCGCCGGTGAAGCCCACATAAGCCGTACAGCGCGCGCATGGGATTTCGCCATTTGCCGAAGTGTCACGCCGCGCTGACACGTTTGACAAGCCTGCGAGGCCATTGATCTACTCGGCAGGCCATTGGAACGGAGACGAGCAATGATCAACGGGGGACATGTGCGAAGCTGTATCGCAACAGTGCTGGGGGCGATCGACGCGCATCAAATTGCCCGGAGGCGGAACGCTAGGCCTCTACCAACCACGCCATCAGAGGCCGCAATGATTCAAAGGCCAGTCTGCGCTTAGTGGAAGTCACAGCTGCGTGGCTTGATGACCGCACTTAGCCGGTTTTCGAGCCAAGCGTACTGATCCCGAGGAAGCGATAGAGCGGGAATTGAGGTTTCCGGACTAAGGGGCAAGGGCGATTTCGACGCGACAGGCGCATCATCGTCTAAATTTCAGTTCTGAACTTGTCGTGCGTGAGCGTATGAGGACCTAGGCACGAAGCCCACCCGCCTGCTGTGCGGGCAATTCAACCATTGAAGATATGCGGCTACGGATCGAACAGGGGAGATCATGTACCGTCACTTCGCCGTCATCTTAATTGGCTCGCTGCTTGGATTTCGTCTCGTCGCCGTTGCTGCGGACCTGCCAGCGGACGTCGTTCTGCTTCACGGCCGCATTCACACCGAGGATTCGCAGCGCACCGTCGCGCAGGCACTCGCGCTTCGCGGCAATGCGATAGTCGCTGTCGGCAGCGATCAGGCGGTCAGCGCACTGATCGGGCCGAAGACCCGCACGATCGACCTGCACGGCAAGCTGGTGCTCCCGGGCATCATCGACGCGCACATCCATCCCGCCGAGAGCGCCCAGGATCTCGGCAAGTGCAACCTCAAGGACCAGACGCTCACCCCCGCGCAGATCAGGAGCAAGGTGGCAGAGTGTCTCAAAGAGGAACCCGCCGAGCACCCGCCCTGGTTCGAGGTCGTGCAGGTCAACTCCTCGAATCTGACGCTCACGCGCCAGGATCTTGATTCGATGTTGTCCAAGCGCCCGATGCTTCTCGAGGACACGAGCGGCCATACGATATGGGCCAACCCGGCCGCGCTCGCGGCCGCCGGCATCGGCGCCAGCACCAAGAATCCGGCCGGCGGGCGCATCGAGCGCGATGCCGCCGGCAATCCGACGGGCACGCTGCGCGACGTGGCGGCCGAGATCGTGTTGGCCGCTAAGCCTTCGCCGGGTCTCGACTTCGAGGTAGCGCAGCTCGCGAAGGCGTTCGAGGCGATGCGCGCCACTGGCATCACCTCGGTGCAGGACGCGGACACCGACGAGCACGACATGAGCCTCTACAAGCGCCTCTACGATCAGCACCGGCTGAACATGCGCGTGCGCGCCACCTTCGGCCTGAAGCATACGGACCGCCCGGCCGAAAAATTGATTCGCGAAGCAATTGAGTTCCGCGCGCACTGGTCTATCGACCCCGACTTTCTGCGTGCCGACGCGCTCAAGATCTTCGCCGACGGCGTCATCGAATATCCCTCAGAGACCGCGGCGCTGCTCGAGCCCTATCTGGATGCCCAGGGCCGGCCCACGCACAATCGCGGCCCAACCTACTATTCTCAGGCGCACTTGAACGATGTCGTGAGCGCCGCGGACGCCGCCGGCTTCACGGTGCACATTCACGCTATCGGCGACCGGGCGGTTCGCTCTGCGCTCAATGCGTTCGCCGAATCGCGGCGCCGCAACGGCGTGCTCGATACGCGCGATCAGATCGCCCATCTGGAACTTGTCAACCCGCAGGACTTCCAGCGCTTCAAGCAGCTCGGCGTGATCGCGAATTTCCAATTGCTTTGGGCCGAACGCGACCCTTACATCGCCGCCGGGACGCTGCCTTATCTTGGGCCCGAGCGCTCGAGATACCTATATCCGGCGCGCTCGCTGATGGATGCAGGCGCCTTGATTGCGGGGGGCAGCGATTGGGACGTCAGCAGCTTCAATGCGTTCGAGGCGATGGAGCACGGCATCACGCGCTGCGAGGCGCGCGGCCACGAGCCGCTGTTCCCCGAGCAGAGCATTCCGCTTGCGACCCTGGTCGACGCCTACACGATCAACGCCGCCTTCGCCCTCAAGCAGGAGCGCACGACCGGCAGTCTGGAGCGCGGCAAGCGCGCCGATTTCATCGTCATCGACCGCGATATCTTCGCGATCAATCCGTTCGACATACACGACACCAGGGTGTTGGCGACCTACTTGGACGGTCGGCAGGTCTATGCTGCTCAGACGCAGTGAACGAGCCGATCGGTACGCGGCCTCAGAGGCGAAAAGCAGGAGCGCCCCGCCCGACAGAATCCCGGCCCACCGCTCTGGACTGGCCGAACTAGTGACGAGCCAGGTAGGGACGAATGATTTCGAGCAGGCGATCCGCGGACGTACCCGGCGGAAAGAAGCCCATGTATTGGCCGTCTTTGTCCACTAGGTAGATGAAGCCAGTGTGATCAATCACGTCCACAGTCCCGCCCGGTGGCACGTATTTGGCATAGTAAGCCTTGTAGGAATCCGCCACTGCGCGAACTTGTTCTCGTGTCCCCGTGAGCCCTATGAGGCGCGGATGAAATGTCGAAACATATCGAGCTAGAACGCTCGGAGTATCCCGTTCGGGATCAAGCGATACAAAGAGCGGCTGTATATTCTCGCCTGCCGTACCTAACTTATCGATCGCGAGGCTGATCTGTAGCAAGTCCGTCGGACAAACGTCGGGGCACGTGGTGTAGCCGAAGTAGACGATCAGCAACTTGCCGCGGAAATCCGCATCGGTCCGTCTCCTGCCGGTATGATCGATCAACGCGAACGGACCGCCGACGTGTCCGTGCCCCCACATCAAATCGTCCATCCAGCGGGCGGCTCTCACGGGGTCCGGCTCCTGGGACAGCGCCGGCTTGGGCGTCAGGGGCACAAGAACAAGAACGGCGCCCACACTGCCTAGGCGCACCCAAGCCGAGACTCGCGGCCTCACGGATGCAATCGCCCGAAGCGTCACGCCCCGAAAGTCAGCTGCGACCCCGACGCGGCGAGCAGCAACCGATCCGGAGCCGCGGCGGACATGGCCTGCACAAAATTCTCCCCGCTGCAATGCATCGGCACGATGACGTCCGGATTGAGCTCCAGGATCTCCGCGGTAATGTGCCTGGTGTAATCCATCGGCGCCGGCGCGAGATGGAACCCACCGATCAGAGCATGCAGCTTCTCGACCCCGGAAACTTCCTGCGCCTGCCTGACCGCGTTGACCACGCCCCGATGACTACACGACGAAATGACAACCAGGCCCCGATTCTTCACATTGAAAACTGTCGCATGTTCGTGATAGTGCTCGTCAGGTACAGGCTTTCCTGTTGATGCGGCGGGGGCAAAATGCGCTGCGTCACATCCGAGTCCATCCTTGATGCCGAATTCCTCGAATGTGTTAGGAAGAATCTTTTCGTCGGTTCGCCGCTTCACCTGGCCGGTCGTAAAGGCGTGCCGGCCGATAACAGTCGGGTTCTCGCAAAGAACCACCGATACGTTTTTTGCCGCAAGAGCGCGGCGATCGAGGTAGCCGAAGTCGCTGAACATTCCAACCGTTCCGGTCGGGAGTACGCGGTGGCAGAAGTTGTCTTCGCCTCCTGCATAGAGCCCGATATCCCTGGGCAGCGAGCCGCGATACTTGTCGAGGAATCCCATCAAGCCGCCGTAATGGTCGAAATGGCCATGACTGACGATGAGAGCATCGATTTTCTTTGCATCTAATCCGAGATAGTCGAAATTGGAAAGTAGCGCTGCAGGGGTGTACGCGTAATCGAGCATCATCGTACGCATTTCACCGGCCTTCACAGACTCCAGATACAACGACAGGCCAAACTCGCTATGGAGCGCCTTGGTGTAGTCCTTAAGCCTCGCCGCGGGGACTAATGAGACGCCATTCAACGTCGTCGGACGCAGAAAGAAGTTGTTGTTAACGTCCACAAGTATACGGACCGAGAGTTTGTCGACGACTGGCACCTCAATGGGCGCAGCACCGGCAATCGCAATGCACGAGAAGCCTCCGGCAGCAGCCCCTGCAAATGCTGCCGACGCTTTGAGGAAATTTCGCCTTTTCATGACCCTCTCCCGGTTCGCTTAGCCACGTCAGTTTCGCGGAGCAAGTTGGAATTGGCCGCTTGCGTGGATACCTCGACCTAAAATTCGCAGGGGTTCACGATGGCAGACAGACTGTGGTGAGAGCACGACGGCGCATCAGTCCCCCTACTTTTGGTAAGCCCGCGTCGTACCGCAAAGGATGCGCGCCTGGGATTCGGGGCGCAACTTGCAGCCGCACGGCCCGTAGCCAATGACCGCCATCGGGCACGCATTTTGGCGATGTGAATGACTGCTTCTGGCCGGTTTCGGACCAAGCGTCGCCGATACGCGTTCGCGTGTAAGTACCCTCCGACAACACACAAGGAAATCACTGACAGGCGAGGGAGGGCGTGGCAGCTACACTTTGCTTCCAGGCTAACAAGGAGGTAGCTCCCCATGACTGAAGCTGACTACCGCGCGATGGCCAGCGAGATTCGGGACCTCATCCCCTTGCTATTGCACTCTGAGTCTGTCGCAGCCCTGCGCTTGCTCGCAGATCGCTACGAGAGGCTGGCGCACTATCTCGAAGTGGTAACCGGCACACTGCCGGATACGCTTCTCGAGCACAGGCGCCAGGCCGGCTGATATTCGCTAGTGCGGACTCTTCGCGATGCCGCGGGGCGTCGTAGAACTTGAAAACGGGAGCCTTTCACGGGGCTCGTGAGTTCAAGAAAATCGCCTGGAGCGATCTTGGACGTGCGCAGCGCGCCCGCAGGGTGAGGGCGGCCTTGGGCGGGGTAACTCAGATTACGGCTCAATGCGCTGAACGCTGAACCTGCAGCTCATACGGACAATTGAATGCTTCCGATAGACTTCAGCGCTGCCGGAGCGTGTAATTGCCTTGGCCGATCTTCTGATGAACTAAAACCATAAGGGGATATCCATGAAATATACGCGGGGATTGTGTCTGCTGGGTTTGCTGTCGCTGTTCAGCCTTGCGTCGGTACAGGCGCAGCAAGCTACTGGGGCGACTGAAAAAGCTGTTGTGGCACTTGAAAACCAGTGGTTGAAATCGCAACAGACGAATAACCCTGACCTGACCGCCCCACTGCTGGCCGACAAGTACGTCTTCACCAGCGCAGAGGGGAAGGTGATGAACAAGGCCCAGAGTCTTGCCGATGCAAAAGCGACGAAGTACACGTTCGCCGACTACGAGAATGTGCAGGTCACCGTGTTTGGCGATACGGCCATCGCAATAGGCGGCGGCAAGTTCAAGGGCACGGATTCCTCAGGAAAGCCGATGGATTCACATGACCGCTTCACCGATACCTGGGTGAAGATGCCAGGCGGCAAGTGGCAGTGCATCGCCACGCATGTTTCGGCTATAAAAATGTAGTCCGCGAGTCATTGCCTGAAGAACATGGCCGCCGCAAGGCGGCCATTTTGCAAGCCTTTCCTTGGTGGAGGTGGTTCCCATGCGACGCGGTGCAGCGATTGTGATTTGCCTGTCGTTTTGCGCTGCGGCAAGCAGTGCCGTCAAGGAGCGCGATATCAACTACGAGTCGGGGAGCGTCGTGCTAAGAGGTTCCCTCGCCTACGACGACGCACTACCGGGCAGGCGGCCTGGGCTTCTGGTGGTCCACGAGTGGTCAGGTCTCAACGAGCACGCACGTCACAGCGCTCGACGGCTCGCGGAAGCGGGTTACGTCGCGCTTGCTCTGGACATGTATGGGGAGGCCAAGCAGGCGCACCGTCCAAGAGAGGCCCTCATGCTCTCGACGGAGATACGCACCAACCTGCCGCTCATGCAGGCGCGCTTTGATGCTGCGCGCGATCTTCTTCGCGCACAGCCGAATGTCGATCCAACACGCATCGGTGCGATCGGCTACTGCTTCGGTGGAGGGGTTGTGCTGGAAATGGCACGCGCAGGGGAGAATTTGCGCGGCGTGGTGAGTGTTCACGGCGTGCTGGACACCGCCACGCCCGCGAAGGCAGGCGCGGTAAAGGCAGACGTGCTCGTACTGACCGGTGGCGCCGATCCCTACGTGACAAAGGATCAGGTCGACGCGCTTGACCATGAACTCAAAGCCGCCGGAGCACGCTACAAAATCGTTACCTATCCTGATGCGAAGCACGCCTTCACCAATCCAGCGGCGAAGGAATACGGCGGCAAGCAATTCGATATGCCAGGAGATGAGTACAACGCCGATGCCGACCAGCGGTCATGGAAGGAGATACTGGCGTTTCTTGAGAGGGTGATGAAATGAGGCGGACGGGAGACACCCGCAACGCCCGTGACCTCTTTTGACCCTGTCGAGTCGCCCCAGGCTCAGCGATAAACTAATACCGGAATTTTAGAATGCGTGAGTACTTTGACTGTCTCGCTGCCAAGAACGATCGCGGCGACGCCGCGGCGACCATGCGAGGCCATGACGATCAGGTCACAGCCCTTGGACTCCGCGGTATCGATGATCGCCCGGAACGGATGTTCGTGCTCGACAACGATCGATTCGTACCCGATACCTGCTGCTTGCGCGACTCGAGCTCCGGTGCCGAAAACCTTCTCGGTGTGCTGTTGCATGCGTGCTTTGTACTGAGCCGGCGTATCCTCCAGCATCTGTGTGTCGGCGGTGAAAACTTGGAACGGTGGTACGACCGTCAACACTGTGGCCTTGGCGCCGATCCGCTTGGCCAAGGCGATGCCGTGCTGAACAGCCTTGCCGGCGAGTTCTGAGCCGTCCGTCGGTAACAGGATATTGCTATACATCATCATTCTCCTCGAACAGTGATCGCGCTGATTGAGCGAACTCCCGGCGCGGGTGGCTACGCCGCTGCTCGGAAGCATATGCGGAGTGTCCCGAGAAATTCGATCCGCGAATGTACCTACTCAGCCGACTCCGAATCGTGCCTGGCAGGGTCTATTCGTATTTTCCGAATGCGGCGGCCGCGTATCGCGACAAGGACTGCTTGTGACACGAAGCTGTCTTCGAGCCTTCCCGATGCCGGTCATTGTCGGGAGCTAAGGCGGACCCTCGACTCGATCTCCGCTGCGCGGCGCGGAGTGACACTGGACCCCCTGAATCCGCTCAGTCATCGCGCGCTCGGCGACACGCTGCGATCCGCGCGCCGTTACCGGGAGGCGATTGCGGCCTACCAGGACTCGATCTCTATGGAACCCGAGCACTCGGCGGAGGCCTACGCGCGGCGCGGTCTGTCTTTTTTTCTGGCCGGTGATCCCGCACAGGCGCAGTCTTCGTGCGAAGCGAAGCCGGACTACTATGAGAGCTGGGTGTGCCAAGCGGTCATCTATCACCGGCTCGGCCGTCATGACGCCGCCGCCGCAGCGCTGGCGCGGGTGGTCAAGCTGGGAGGGGACGCGGCCGGGTATCAGTATGTCGAGATTTACACGCAGTGGGGCGAGCGCGCGGCAGCGCTCGAGTGGCTCGAGAAGGCTAAACGCTTGGGTGACCCGGGGTTGATCTATCTGAAGACCGATCCGCTCATGGATCCGCTGCGCCAGGAGCCGCGTTTCCAGGCGGTCCTGCGGGAGTTGAAGTTCCCGGACTGAGTGTGGCGACGTGAGTCCACACCGTTCCCTCAGTGTCCTAGCGGGAGCGTTCCAACGTCCGCAATTGAGCAAGTGGACCGGTCCGGAAAACCGGTTCAACCGGGCGGGCGGGTAGGGGCATTGGGGGTTTTACCAGCGGCTCGATTGCGTGCCCGAGTTCAGATTGCCACGCTTTTCGGAGCGTATTCGTGTTCACTCCGAGCGCTCCAGCGATACAGGTCTTCATCCCCACAATGGGGGCATTTGAGTGCCGTCAGTTGATCGTCGACGTCGGACCCGGCCGCTTTACCTCCTGCCGGTGGGAGTGCAATGGCAATGACGAGTCCGCACGACCGGTTCTTACACAACCACCCGAGGTAGCGAGTCCCTGGAACCATCTGCTGTTTCGGCCTGAGGTCAACACGGCGCGCGACAACTGAGGCCACCGGCTTACGTAATGGCGTACCCATGCTCTTGGACGGACGCTTGATCGCCATTGATCCCACTCCGCTTAAAAACTCCCGGACAGCCTACTGCGCCTGCGACAACTCTACTAGCTCCCAACATGTTGTGCGATCTCTGCACGAGCATCGCGCGCCCAACCGATGCCGCCGGTTGCTCAGTGACCACCAGCGCGCTGAACACTCTGTTCGGGATTCTCGCGCCGCGTTATCCAAACGAGATACTGGCGCGTCTTGAGAGGGTGATCGATTAAGGCGCACAGGAGGCACCGCAGCGCGCCCGCAGGGGAGGGCCAGGATGGCCCGAGTCAATCTCACCCTCTGCGTCGTAACATAAGAATAAGTGGTTAGCCGCGCGCGAGCCCGGCGGGGGCTGTGCCCGTCCGCTCGTTGACCCGGATGCGCCGCGGTCCTATTCTCGGGGCGCTTGGACCGGATGCGCAGCTCAGCGGACGAGGCGAGTCCGTGGCGCATCGCGGCGCGGACGCTCGACGCGCTCGCCCCGCTGAATGTCCCGACCCTCCGCTACCTGCTGAGACTCGCGGCCGTGGCGGGCTTGTATTTCGTCGCGGCCAAGGCCGGCCTGGCATTCGCATTCGTCAACCCGAGCGCCACGGCGATCTGGCCGCCCGCCGGCATCACACTCGCAGCGTTCCTCGTGCTGGGTCTGGACGTGTGGCCGGCCATCTTCGTCGGCGCGTTCCTCGCCAACCTCTTCACGCATGGCTCGATCGCCACCTCGATATGCATCGGCATCGGTAACACGCTGGAAGGGTTGACGGGTGCGATGCTGGTGACCCGCTTCGCGCGCGGCCGCCAGTTCTTTGTCCGCCCGCGCGACATCGTCAAGTTCGCCCTGCTGGGGGCGATCCTCAGCACCACGGTCAGCGCCACGATAGGACCACTGAGTCTCGCGCTCGCTGGATTCGCCCCTTGGGCGGATTACGGACACATCTGGCTCACGTGGTGGCTCGGCGATGCTGCTGGGGTCATCGTGGTGGCGCCGGCAGTCGTTCTGTGGAGCAGCGCGCCGCGAGAGCGCTTGAACCGCCGCTGGCTGATCGAGGCTGCGGTGTTGCTGCTCGGTCTGTCGCTGATGGCGCTCGTTATCTTCGACGGGCTCATTCCGGATGTCAGGTTCCAGCGTCTTCCGGTTGAATTTCTCTGCGTACCGTTCCTGTTCTGGGCGGCATTCCGTCTCGGGCGCCGGGGCGTCGCCACCTGCGTGCTGGTGCTGTCCGTCATCGCGATCGACGGCACTCTGCGCGGCCTCGGACCCTTCGCCGGCGCGAGTGCCAACGAAGCGCTGTTGTTGCTGCAGGCGTACCTGGCCGTCCATTCGGTGATCATGCTGTCCGCAGCCGCGCTCGTGCAGCAGCAGCGCGAGTCGGAGGAGCACTCGCGTCGCCAGGCCGTGAGGGACGAGCTGACAGGCCTGGCCAACTACCGTTGCCTCGTGAGCACCCTGGAGAGCGAGGTGAGACGGGCGGAGCGCATGGGCCGTGCCTTCGCAGCAGTATTGCTGGACCTGGACGGCCTCAAGCAGATCAACGACCGCTTCGGTCACCTGGTCGGAAACCGGGCGCTGTGCCGCGTCGGCGAGTGCCTGCGCGCTGTCTGCCGCGTCACCGACACGGCGGGGCGCTTCGGTGGCGACGAATTCGCGGTCATTTTGCCGGAGACTTCGGAGACTGGCGCCCGCCAGTTGGCGCATCGCATCGCCGCGCGCCTGGCGGCCGACGAGGAGCTGCCGCGGCTCTCGATCAGTAGCGGCATTGCCGTTTATCCGCGGGACGGGGCGACCGCGGAGAGGCTTTTGAGCGCAGCGGATCAGGAGTTGTATGTGGCCAAAGCGGCGGCGCGCGCGAAGTCGGTGCCCACTTAAGACCGCGCGGCATTGGCCGTATGCGGGTGCGAATAAACGGCACGTCGGAAGGTTCTGTGCGCCTTCGCCGAGCGCTTGCGGCTGCGGCCAGGCGCGCAGACTCATTCAACCTTCGGAAGGTTCGCAATCCACTTCGCGACCGCCTCGTCCGTCATCGCTCCGACCGAAAGCGCTATTGCACCAATGCCCGCGCACGCCAGCAGGCCGATAGCTACGCGCATGAATTGTCACCACTTGGAGCTTGGGGCCTGTGACCCTTGCCTGGAATTAGACCTCTACGTTTTGCAGGCGGTTTAACTAGGGTCGCGTGGTGGCGGCATGTGCGGTTGTGCCGCCGCGGGCGAACTCGAACCTCAATAGCCAGTCCCGAGAGTCCTCGGTGTCCGACGGAGCGAACTTCCATTTTCCAGCGGCTTCTTTTGCCAGGCGGGCGAAATACCGGCTTGGTCCGGGGTTTTCCAGCAGCGCGTCGATGACGTTGCCCGAGCGATCGACGATCACGCGCACCGCGACCTTAACGTGGCCGTGAATCGTCTCGCGTGCGCTGCGCGGAACGCTGGGGATCTCTTCATGGACTACGGAGGGTGAGGCGTCCGCCAACGCTGCTGCCGGCTGGTCCGACTGAGGCGAAACTGCGCGCGGGAGCGCCGGTTTAGAGGCTCTGGACTTCGGGCTGGCCAAGGGAGCGGAGACCTTGGGAGGCGCTGACAGGGGAGTCTCCGGAGTCTGCAACGCAGCCGCCGGCGCGCTGGCAGCTGGTTGCGACGAAGGCTGAACAGTACTTGCGGCCGGTTGCGGCGCGCTCGGTTGGTTGTGAAACAGGCGCAAGCCAGCCCAGATTGCAACCAATGTTATGAGGATCGCTGCGATGACCGGCGCGAGCGCGCGCCGCTGCGGCGGCTCCGGTGGCGGGGCAGCCAGGACCGGCGCGTCGGAAACGACAGCCTGAGGTATCGAAATGCCGGACGCCGGTGGCGGGGCAGCTCGGACCGGCGCGTCGCGGACGACGGCCTGAGGTACCGAACTGCCGGACGCCGGTGGCGCACGCTTGAATGCCGCTTGTAGATCTATGGCCGTCGGACGGCTGCCGGGGTCGTGTCTCAGGCACTTTTGTATGGTGTCCACGAGTGTTGGAGCAACAGTCGTGGGCAGGTAGGCGGTTGCAGATTGTTTATCGGGTGACGCAGGAACGCTCCGCGAGAGGGCCTCAACCAGGGTTATGCCGAGCGCCCAGATGTCGCCGGCCGGGGAGAGTCTGCCCCCTTCTGCTTCCGGAGGATCGTATATGGAAGGCTCAGCAATGCTTGCCCTGGGTTCGCCGGCGGGCCGCACGGTATCGCTTGCGAGTTTCAGTTGATCATTGACCACCAGAAGATTTGCCGGCTTCAGCTCACCCTGCACCAGACTCAGACCGTGCAGGAAAGCCAGGGCATCCAGGATGGGAGGGAGCATCTCCTGCACTTCGTCGGCAGTAAGGGCCCGCTGGAGGAGGACCTCAGAAAGAGTCTGTTCGGCATACTCCATTACGACGAAGAGAAATTGGCGGCCTCCGAGCTGGCAAAGACCTGTGTCGAGAAGCCGAATCAGGTGCGGATGAGCTAGCTCGGCAGCAGTCCGCCAGTGCGAGAGCTGCGCCAACGTGACCCGCTCAACCGGGACGATCTTGATGGCGGCGCTGGGAACTTCCAGTGCCTTACATTCTGTAAGGAATACCGCGCTGTGGTCGGAGCCATTCAGCAAGCGGCGCAGCGGATAGAGCCCGTTAATGACCTCGCTCTGCCACTTCGGCCAGAACTCGGTCGTCGTCTCTATGCTTGCCTCAACATTCACGGCGAACGACACGCTCCCGGGATGTCCGTAGACGATACCACCACGAGGGATGCTTCTGGAGACCCAGATACGGAGATGTGGGTCACACTTCGAGCCGGTCGCCGGGACGGGCCACCAGGGCATAGAGCACCGGCATGAGAAAAACGCTGATCAACAGCCGCGTGAACAGGCCGCTGACGATCACCAGGGCAAACGGCCGTTGGGAATCCGTGCCGACACCGGTGGCGAGCGCCGCGGGCAACAAGCCCAGTGCCGCCACCAGCGCAGTCATCATGATCGGACGCAGGCGCAGGATCGCCCCGTGTCGTATGGCTTCGGGCAGGGCGGTGCCGCCGCGGCGAAGTTCGTTGACATAGGAGATATAGACGACCGCCGTCTGCACCGAGACGCCAAACAAGGCGAGAAAGCCGATGCCGGAAGAGACCGAGAACGGCGTGCCGGTGATCCACAGCGCCACGATTCCGCCCACCGGAGCCGAGAGGACAACGCCCAGGACGGTGATGAACGGGAATTTAAAGTTGCTGTAGAGCGCGAACAACAGCAGAAAAATCAGGAACAACGTCAGCGGCAGGATGACGCTCAGCTGGCCGCGTGAAGCCAGATACTCGGTGTATTCTCCGCCCCAGTCCAGGCGGTAGCCCTGCGGCAGGGCGACCTTCTTGTTGACCTGCGTCATGGCGTCCTCAACCGCGCCCGCCAGATCGCGTCCCTCCACCGAGAACTGCACCCCGATGTAGCGCGAATTATTCTGGCGGTAGATGAACGAGGCGCCGTCGGTCACCTGAATGTCCGCGAATTCCCGCAGCGGGATTTGCTGTCCGCCGGGTGTGGCCACCGGGATGTTCTTGATCTCCTCCGGGTTGTCCCGGTATTGGCGCTCCAGGCGCACGATAAGATCAAACTGCTTCTCTTCCTGCACCACCTGGGTAGCCACTTCCCCCCCGATTGCTGTCTGAATCAGGGCATTGATGTCGGCGACATTCAAACCGTAGCGGGCGATTCTGGCGCGGTCGATCTTGATGGTGAGACTTGGCTGCCCGAGCTCCTGGACCAGGGTCACGTCGGTGATTCCGCGCACCCGCTCCACGACTTGCTTGATCGCCTTGCCCTTTTGTTGCAGCGTGTTTAAGTCTGAACCGAAGACCTTAACCGCCAGGGCGCTCTTCAACCCCGTTTCTGCCTCATCCACCGCATCTTCCGCCGGCTGCGTGTAGTTGAATATGATCCCGGGAAATGACTCGAGCTTGCGGTTGATCGCCGCAATCAGCCCGGCCTTGGTGTTATAAGTGCCGCCGCCCCACTGCCCGTAGGGCTTAAGACCCACGTAAAACTCGACATTGAAAAAGCCGGTGGGATCAGTGCCGTCGTCCGGGCGCCCCAGCTCCGAGGCTACCGTGGTGACTTCGGGAAAGGAGTGCAGTACGTCGCGCACCCTGGGAGCAATCTTCGCCGCTTCGTCGAACGAGATGGTGTAGGGCATGGTGGCGCGCACCCACAGCGCGCCCTCATCCAGGTGTGGCATGAACTCGGCGCCGATGCGCGGGATGAGCAGCAGCGAAGCTGCCAGCAGGAGGAATGAGGCGAGCGTCGTCCCCCACGGATGCTCGAGACAGAAATTAAGGCCGCGCGTGTAAATCGACTTGATGCGTTCGAAAGCGGCATTGCGTCGCTCCTGGACGCCGCGGCGCATGAACCATGCACACAACACTGGCAGCAACGTCAGAGTGACGATCAGGGATCCGACCAGGGCGAAGATCATCGTGTCCGCCATGGGTTTGAACAGCGTTCCGGAAGGTCCGGCCAGGACATAGATGGGCAGGAAGCTGGCCACGATCACGGCAACCGCGTAGAAAAGCGGGCGATCCACCTGCGCGGCCGCGCCCTTGATGATCTGCACGACGGTGACAGGAGTGCCGCGGCTCGCCGCGACCTGGCGGAAAATGTTCTCCACCATGACCACCGCGCCATCGACCAGGATCCCGAAATCCACCGCGCCGATGGAGAGCAGATTGGCGGAGGCGTTTTGCAGATCAAGACAGATAAACGCAAACAGCAACGCCAATGGAATGGTGGTGGCGACGATCAGTCCGGCGCGAAAGTCGTAGAGGAAGAATATGAGGGTCACCAGCACCAGCAACATGCCGCGCACCAGGTTGCGCTCCACCACTTCCGTCGTCAGCGCAACCAGATCACTGCGATCGTAGAAGGGAACAACTTTGACGTCCCTGGGCAGGACTGTATCGTTGAGCTCCCTGGTCTTGGCCTCAACTCGCTTCAGCACGTCCTGGGTCTTTTCACCCGTCCGCAGCAGAATGACGCCTTCCACCGCGTCGTCCTGCTTTTCGTAGCCAAATTCACCGAGGCGCGGCGCGGTGCCAATGACGACACGGCCTACGTCCTTGACGAGCACGGGGGTGCCGCTGTTCACCGCGATCACCACGTTGCCGATGTCCTCGGTCGTGGTCAGGCGACCCATGCCGCGCACGTAATAGAACTGGCCGCCTTGTGAGTAGAAGCCGCCGCCGGCATTGCCGTTGTTGGCGGTCAGGGCGCTCTCGACCTGCTGGGCCGACAGGCCGACCGCGGCAATCCTGGTGGGATCGAGCAGCACCTGGTACTGCATCGTTCCGCCGCCGAAGCCGGAATCGTCCGCGACGCCGGCCACGGCTTTGTAGCGCGGTTCGACCGTCCAGTCTTCGAACGTCTTGAGCTCCATCGGCGATCGATCGGGGCTTTGCAGCACGTAGCGATAGATCAGACCCGACGGCGCGGACAGCGGCGCCAGCGCAGGCGTTACGTCACTCGGCAGAGTGAGTTCGCCCAGTCTGTTTGTGGCCTGCTGGCGGGCGAAGTAATTATCAGTACCAGTTTCAAAGGTGAGGATGACGTCGGACAGGCCGTAAAGAGAGATTGATCGGCTCGCGGCCAGCCTCGGAATGCCGTTCATCTCCAGCTCGACCGGCACCGTAATGAGCCGTTCCACTTCCTCCGCCGCGTGCCCCGGCCACTGGGTGATGATCTCGACCATGGGAGGCGAGAGGTCGGGATAGGCATCCACCGGCAGGCGCCGCAGCGAATACGACCCTACGCCAATCAGCACCAGCGTCATGAGGGCCACGAGCAGGGGCTGCCGCAACGAGGAGGCCACGATGCGGTCCATGATCGACGCGCTGCGCGGCGCAGATCCGTTCGGGGGCAGAGGCGAGCTCATTGAGTCTGCATGAATTGAACAAAGATCCCCCCGGCAACCACAATCTGGTCGCCGGCTCGCAGACCGGTGCCGATGTCGTATTGATCCCCGGCCCGATAACCGAGGGTTATGTGCCGCCGCGCGAAGCTGCCGTCGGACTGCGCGATGTAGACAAACGGCAGGTTCTCGTCGTCTCGCAAGATCGCCGAAACCGGGATCAGCAGGCCAGTGCTTTCCTGGCGCGCCTGGATCAACACGCGCACATACATCTGCTTCCTGAGGAAGTTGCGCGGATTTTCGACCACCACACGTACCTGTACGGAACGCGTACCGGGGTCCACCAGGGCGGAGATGTTGTCCACTTTTCCGGAAAAGTCATTGGCACCGATTCCGCTCACCACCTGGGCTGAATCGCCGAGGCTGACCGAGGCGAGGTCCGGGCCAAAAACCTGCGCCAGGACCCAGACCCGCGAAAGGTCGGCCACCGTAAAGCACGCCGTGGTGCCCGCCTCCAGCAGCTCTCCGGGAGTGATGAGCTTCTCGACCACGGTTCCTGCGACCGGCGAGCGGATGATCGCCGCGGCGTCCGTGACCGGACGGCCGTCCTGAATGTCCTTGATCGCCTGCGGCGCAACCTTGAGTGAGACGAGTGCTTGCAGCGCCGCGTCGCGATCCGCCTCTGCGCTGACGGCGTCGGTTTCAGCCTGATCCCGCTCGCGCTGAGAGACACCGTTGTGCTCGAGAAGATCCTTGTCGAGGTCGGCAAGTTTGCGGTTGGTGCGCGCCGTCGTGAGTGCCTTGCGATAGGTGCCGATGGTCGCGGCAAAGTCAGGCGAATCCACTGTCGCAAGCGCCGTGCCTTGCTTGACCTGTGCGCCCAGGGAAACGAGTAGCCGTGATACCGGACCGGAAAACGGCGCCAGCACACTGGTGGCCTGGTCATTGTCGAAATCGACCACCCCCGTGGCCTCAACGGTGCGGTGAAATCCGGACGGCCGAACGGTGTAGAGCTGCAGGTGCTCCCGCTGCGCCGCCGTCAGTGTGACATTGCCGGCCGTGACCGATGCGGTCTGCGGGTTGCTGTCAGTCCTGGATGAGCAGCCGGCGAATGCCATCACAGCCCCCGCCAGCATGGCAACCGCCGGCACGCGCGCGACTTTCACCGCCCGTGCCGCATCGGCTACCGGTCGCAACGACCTACTGCCCATGTTGTGCCGTTGCCAGGTCCGCACGGTTCCACCAGCCGCCGCCAAGGGCCTGAAACAATGCCGCCGTGTCGGCATAACGATTGGCCTGGGCCTGCACCCGGTTGATGAGAGCCTGCTGATAGATTTGCTCGGCGCTCAGCAACGCCAGCGTGTTGGCGTAGCCGGCCTGCTGTTGTCGCTGGGACAGATCCAGTGTCACCGCCGCGGCATCTGCGGCGGTTGCCGCCGCCTTCAGGCCCTCGGCGTCCTGTTCAAGCGCCGTCAGTGTGTCGGCAACGTTCTGGAAGGCGGTAAGAACCGTGCTGCGATATTGCTCCGCCGCCTGCCGGTACGCCGCCTTCGCGGCCCGCTCCTGATGCAGCAGCGTCCCGCCCTCGAAAAGAGGCGCAGTCGCAGCGACGCCCAGACCCCAAAACCCCGTTCCTGATGTGAACAGCTGACTCATGGCGAGCGCCGTGCTGCCGGCATCCGCGGTGAGTTCAATGTTCGGCAGCCGGTTCGCAATGGCGACTCCAATCCTGGCACTGGCGGCGTGCAGGTTGGCCTCGGCCTGCAGTACATCCGGACGCTGCGCCACCAGTGCCGAGGGCAGACTTACCGGTAGCTCCTCGGGCAACTGCAGACTCGCAAGCTCGAATTTTTCATTTGTTGTCTGGTCCGGAAACCTGCCGGCGAGGACGGCGAGGAGGTCACGCAGCTGGGCCGCCTGTTTCACAAGTGGCGGTAATGTGGCGGCCACCTGCGCGAGCTGCGATTCCTGTGCGGCCACATCGAGCCGGCTGGCATAACCTTTGGCAAATTGATAGCGCAGGATCTGCACCATATGGGTGTTGATGTCGATGAGCTGCTGGGTTGCTTCGATCTGCTTCTGCACCGACCCCAGCTGAATCGCCGTGACAACCACGTTGGACGTCAACGTGGTATAGGTCGCGATCATCTGGAATCGTACTGACTGTTCCTGCGCCTGCAGGGACTCCATGGTCCGGCGATTCAGGCCGAACACATCCGGAACGTACGCAACGCTGACCTGCGGCGTGAAGAGATTGTATAGAGAGGCGTTGGAGCTGGGCGTTGGCGAGATGGTTCCGGCCTGGCGCTGGCGGCTGGCCGAGAAACTTGCGGAGACACTCGGATAGTACGCACCGCGTTGCGCGAGGACATTCTCCCTTGCGACCGACAGTGCCGCCTGCGCCGCCTTGAGGTCGGGGTTATTTGTAAGCGACTGTTCGATCAGCTCATTGAGCGGGGCGGAGTGAAATAACGTCCACCAGTCCCCGGTCAGGTCGCTGCCTTTGGCGAAGTGCTGCGCCTGCCCGCCGGCGACGTTCGCACTCACCGTGCCCGCAAGCCCATCGGACCTGTAATCGCTGAGCTCCGGAGCGGCAGGTCTTTTGAAGTCAGGACCTACTGCGCAAGCGGTAACGAGCAGTAAGGCCAGTGCCGCAAGCAGAGGCGCCATCCGCGGCTTACAAACCAGGCTCATATGCGCATGAAAGTTGCAGTGCGACGCTGAGTTCCGTCCGGGCATGCGCCGCCTGTGCGTCTGCATTCGTGAAGCGCCGATTGTGTGCCAAAGCCCCCGGAACCGCCAGTGACTCGACCTGGCCTAACCCTAACCCCCGGGCATGATGGCGTTCTCCTGCGCGTTGACTGCCTGCCAGCCGCCCTCTCTGAATACGAAGATGTCGGTGAAAATACTGCACCGGACGTCGCCGCCAGACTCGTCGGCGCTCGCCACGATGCCGGTCGCAATGGCGGTGTCACCGTTGACACGCACTCGCAGGTCCTCGAATTTCGCATGGCGGTTTTTTGGCCTCGGGTGTTGAACCGCCCAGCTGATGTGCTGCTCCTTGTTGAGAAAGAGGCCGGCGGGTACGACATGCACGAAGTCCGCTGCGAGGATGCGTTCCAGGGTTGCGCGGTCAGACTCGTGAGCCAGCCACTCGCGCTCGAGGGCTTCGACGCTTGCCCGATCGCTCTGGACATTGCGGTCAGCCGCCTCAGTGCGCTTGTCAACCGCAACCGGCGTGTCCGCGCCAGGGCCCCTGATCTGTGAAGCGGCAAGACAATCCGCGTCGAACATTAAGCCTAAGGATGTGACGAGGATCGCTGCTCTCATGGTGAATCCTCCGCGTCGGCCGTATCGATGGTCGCCTGTGAATGGCCTGCCGGTATTTCGCCATTTCCTTTGTCCGAGGCGCAAATATGATGGCGATTGCCTCAGCGATCGTGCGGGGGCGTGAGTCGCGCACGTCGCGGCGCGCCGACACGAAGCCTGTGACCAGCGTCGCGTTTTTCCGTTTCTCCAGCGCCAGCTCGGCAACCACGCCCGGACGGCGTGCTAGCGTGGGGCTGGAGGCATACGCCGCGTGCAGTCACCGATGCCCGATTCAGTGCTGGCCGCCATCATCGCGGGAACCGCGACGCTGTCCGCGTCGTTTCTGCAGTTCCGATCCGCCGCGCTGCGGGATGGCCGCGCTGACAAGTCTGCCGCCGCTCGCCGTAAGAACCGTCTGCAGCGCATGGTGCTACTCATCATCATCGGTGCGGCGGCCGTTTCGGGCTTCGCGCTCTCGCAGTGGCTCACCGAAGGCGAGCGCGCCGCGCAGGGCGCAATGCAGCGGGAGCTGCAGGCGCGTGTCGCCGAGATCAGCCGTACCGCCGGCGCTCTGGAGCTCACGCGCACCAGCGCGCGGGCCGAGATCGAGAGCAGCTTGCTGCGCGGCATCGGCGCCGCGGGCGTCGCTGTCATGGCCACGGTGGCCGCGTGCCGGCCGGCACTCGCCACCGTCCCACAGGCGGCGTCGCCGCCGGATGTGCCCCCGGACGGCGGCGCTCCCGCCAGCCGCGCCTGCACCGAAGCCGCGGCCAGCCCGGTCACGCTGTGCGCCACCATCCCGGCCAACGCCACCATCACGGAAGTCGGGCTCTTCAGCCGCCTCGTCGATGCCCAGACGCCGTGGAGCGCGAGCCGCCTGCTACCGGGCCAGGAGTCCGGGCAGGCGCGCTTCGCAGAAAAATACTCGGAGAGCGCGGCGGAGGCCGGCACGCGGCAGGTGTGCCAGGGATTCGCACATTGGTCGGTTGATCACGCCCGCGAGGTGCGCGTGGTCGTGCATTACTCTATATAGGCGCAGCTGGGAATGCGCTGCGCTACATCGGGTTCTTGAGATCGAACACTATCTCCCCGGTTTCAAAAGCGTCCGAGTAATGACCGCGCAGCATGCCGCCGACAATCTGCGCGCGAATGGTGATGGTGGTGGTCGAGCTGCCATCCGGGTAGCGCGCGATCGGCACGCCCAGCACCTTCGGCTGCGTCACCGTAGCGGTTCCCTGGATCCTGTCGGACCTGGAAAGATCCAGGGATCCGCGTGCCTTCACCCCGTTGGTAGCGGTGGCATCGAAGTCTCCGTTGGCCGAGAGCACGAGCCGGCCCTTAAGCACCGCTCCCGGAGACAGGCTGCTCGTGGAGTAACCCGAGTAGGTCCCGGCGGTCACGCTCGCCCGCCCGGAATGAGGCGTGGGTTCGCTTGCCGAGGCCGCAACCGAGCGGGACCCGGGCATTCCGACAATGTCGGAGCTGGCCGTGGCCGGCGGCGCGCTGCTCTTATGCGCGGCCGCGACGCGTTGTTTCAGCTGGCGCAGCGCCAGCGCCGCTTCGGCGGCGTGGGGCCCCTGGGGGAATTGCTTCTGGTAATCCGAGAAGTCCGTCTGATCGGTACTGTCCTTGATGCGATTCCAGTATTCCTGCTCAAGCTCGCCGGCTGTCTGCACGTGCAGCCCGCCATCGACAGCCGGGGGCGCCGGTTGCGGTCGCACGGCCGGCGTCTGGCCCCCGGGCACAAAGTAGTAGTCGCCGATCGTCTGGTCGTAGAGGGCGGGGACCTGCTCGTGGTTGACCGTCTTGGCCACTTGCACGACCTGGTATGACACGTTCTTGAGGAGCTGATTTGCCGTCACACCCGGCTTCTTGATCTCCCGGATAAGAATCCGCGTGAACAGGCCATTCGGGTCTTTGTCGTGGTCGCCGACGTGATCGAGGGCCTCCTGCCCGCTGCCGGCGGAATACATCACCATCTGGCCGGTCGCGGCCTGCATCACCAGGCCCTTCTTACCGATGGACCTGCCGGCGCTCTTGAACGGGTTCTCGCGGCAGGCGTCGATGATCGCGAGCGAGAAGCGTGCTTTTTGGTCGCTCATGTCATCGAGCACGCGCTGCAGCCCCACGGAGTCGTCGGCGACCTCTTCTTCGTTCTGCGGCAAGAGGTCTACGGGGATCAGGTAGTTGGTGCCGCCGAACTGCACGCCGTGGCCCGAAAAGTAGAACACCACCTCGTCGCCGCCGGAGATCTGCGCCTTGAAAGTGCGCAACGCGACCTTCATCTGCTGCTGCGTCACGTCTTCCTTCAGGGTTACGGCAAAGCCGAGGCTTTTCAGGGTAGCGGCGATCGCCCTGGCGTCGGAACGCGCGTTGCGAAGTACGTCGGCGTGCTGATAGTTGTCGTTGCCGATGACGAGCGCCAGGCGGTGCGCCGCCTCGATCGGGGCCGCGCAGGCCAGGAGCAGGAGCGCCGTGAGCGCCTGTCCGAAACAGCGCGGCGTGGCACGGGGCGGGTACGCGTGACAGCTCATTGGACTCCCGCGCCGGCCATGGCGGCGGCGATCAGCAACTGACCCACCTTCTCGTTCGGGTCGGGCAACATGTCGGCGAGCAGTTTCAGTGTCTGCGGCGGGGTCCCGAGTTCGGCTACTCTTACCCCGAACTCCGCGCGCCCGAAATCCCGCGTGCGATCGGCGCCGAACGAGGTCGGAACGATCGGCACACGCGTGCCGCTGGCGGTGTCCGCGGCGTAGTACCTCACATATGCGCCGGGCTTCAGATCGACGCTCTGGGTGAGGAGTGTCTGCTCAAAGATCTGCTCATGATGCCCGGAAAACTCATCGCGCCACACCGCCTCCGCCCGCACCGAGACCGCCACCGCATAGTGCCCGTCGACGCTCTTGGCGCCACCCTGGCCGATATAGAGTCGCAATGGGCGCAGCAGGATGGCATCGTGCGCGGCGTCAAGCTGCACGCTGGCGACAAAATCAAGTGCCGCCTCGTCGGTGTCTGAATCAGCGGCAGCGAAGCGCGTGAATCGCAGGCAATTGATGCGGCTGTTCAGGGGCGCGGCGCTGCCCGGCACATCACCACCGCGGTAGTAGTCCCCGCTCGCCGTGGCATCGGACACCCTGGCGTACTTCAGCAATTCCTCGTGAACACTGACGGCCACCGGATGCAGTACGACCCGCCACGCCTGGGTGGCAAAGTTCCAAAGAAACCCGCGTGAGGCGAGGGGCCCCTGGTTTTCGCCGTTGGCACAATCGCGAACCAGGGCCGCCTCGGCCGGGCTCGTCGGATCAACCGTCCGTAGGCGGTGCTCGGACAGCGCCTGTTTGGCGCCAGCGCCGGGAATCAACACCAGAACGGTGCGCGTCGGCGCTAACGTCATCGACTGGCGCTCGCCGGTATCCACCGCGTCGGAGTCCGATCCGCGCGCTGCCAGCACTATCCCGAGCGCCGTCAGCGTCCACGCCCTGAATCCCGGTCCGGTCGCCATCCGCCTGTCTCTACTTGACCGTGAACTCAAGGGGCTGCCGCGCGGTGCGCCCGATGTTGTCGGCGACCTCGATGGCGAGTTTGTGATTGCCGCTTGGCAGCAGAGCGCCGCTCGCCTTGAGGCCGGCCGCTGAAACCTGCACCCCCGGCGCAGCGAGAATGCGCTTGGTGATGTCGAGCTTCAGGAATCCGTACAAGATCTTCAGGGAGGCGATGTTGACGCTGGCGCCCTGCGCCGCCTTGAAGTGCAGGTCGATGTCGACCGGCGGCTTGATGGGCGCGCTGCGATCGGGCTTGACCACGGTGATGGCCGGGGCGTCGAAGTCGGCGGCCCGCAGGGTGACCGCCGCCCCGGGTGTCGCGCGAGCCGAGAGTTCAGACTGGTACTCCTGCGCCGATAACAGCTGGAAGCCTGCGTGTGGAGCCGCGCTGGCGATCGTGGCCACCACAAGGAGACCCGCACCCACCAGCAAAGAAAGCTTCGATGACATCGTGCCGTCCTCCTAGTTTGCTGCTGCGCCATCTACCTTGACCGTCAATGTCCCGGCCGCGAACTGATGCGCGCGCGCCTCGACGGTAATCGCGCGGGTCGCGCGGGCGGGCACATCGGTGAATGCCTGTTGCATCTGACCAGCCGCGTCACGCCCCTCGATTCCGAGCTCCAGGAGGTTGACCCGGTTTTCCGTCAGGAACGCCACGACCAGCGATGGGCCGAGGGGCTCGGCTGCGCGCAGCACAAAATTCATGTCGCTGGTCGGAAAGCGGAAGGGACCGGCCTGGACCTCGTTGGCGGGGGTGTACTTGTTCGGATAGAGGACCGTGGCGCGATCCTGGCTGTCGACGGCGACCACATTCAGAAACCCTGCCCTGGGCAGCGCCACCTCGAGGACAATCTCCTGTCCAACCCGGATGTGGTGACCACTACCGGAGAGTTGCAGCGCTTCGCCCTGCGCCGCGAGCGCTGCAAGCGCCTGCCACGTGGGTCCCTCGCCATCGCGCAAGGGGATGAGATCCAGCGCCCCGCGAATGAGACGGTCATTGCCATCGGCAACCGGATGCTGATCGTTCGCGTGCGTTGCGATGTACGCCTGGGCGGCAGCGCGCACGTCGGCGACACTCGGGTGCTTGCCGTCACGCGCGGCGCTTTGAATCGCGTCGACGACACCGAGGGTGAACCAGCCACCCTGCTCGCTGTCGCCCGCGGATTCATCGTCGCGCGCGGCCGACAGGGCCGCGTAGTTCTCCGCCCCCGAGGGCGCGCGCAGGGCGCGCGTCGTGATCCCCGGAGCCGGCATGCCCGGATACGAGAAGAATTTAGTAACCCCGGCGCCGAGACTGTGATTGGTGAGCTTTAAGCTGCGGGTTGCCGTGCCACTGTGGCATGCATCGACCAGCACCAGCACGTTATGGCTGGGGATCGCCGCCAGCGCCTCACCGAGTTCGCGCCCGAGCAGCACGTTCTTCAGACCCGCGTGGCCCTGGATCGATGCGCGCCGCACGTCCCGCATCACCAGCGCGTCGTCGGCACCGCCGGGGCTGCCTGCGTCCGGGACGCGCGTGCCGTGGCCGCTGAAGTAGATGAGTACGCGCTCATCAGGCCCGACGCCATTGCGAGGCCAGGTCGCCAGCGCCTGCCTGACGTTCGCGTAGGTTGCCTCGTCATTCGCCAGGACTTTGATCTCGGCCGGCTTGAATCCCATGATCCCGGCAACTTTCTTCATGTTGTCGAGATCCAGTTCAACACCGGGAAGAAAGTTGTTAGGTATATCGCCAACTCCGATCAGGAGCGCCCGCGGGCTCGCCTGTACGGGCGCGGTGAGCAAGGCACCGGCCGTGAGCACGCCGAGAAATCGCAGCGGGTTCCTCATGTGCGCGGCAGGGTGCTGATCTCGACCCGCCGTTGCTCGAGCGCATCGGGCGCCACGTCCGGCAGCAGGTGGCTTGCCCCAAATCCGCTCGCCTCGATCCGCCCGGGGGCGATGTTGAAGCGCTTGAGCAGGTAACCGCGCACGGCCTGGGCACGCGCCTCGGAGAGTCGCAGGTTGTGCTCAGGGGCGCCCGTGGCGCTGGTATGTCCGGCAATCAGGAATCGCGAACCGGCAAGCTCAGGTGACTTAAGCGCCGCGGCGAGTTGCGCGAGCTGCGCGTGCGCCGCCTGCGTGAGCCGGTTACTGTCGTTTGCAAAGCGAATGTCGAGGATCATTTTGCGTTCGCCGCCCGCGGCTCCACCCGCACCGACCCGGGGCGCCACCACCAGACTGCGTGTGCCGGAGGTGTGAGGCTGCAGGCCGCGGATGATGGTCTGGCTGTCGATAACCGGCGGCGGCCCGGCAGCGCCCGCCGTGCCGACCCAGGCACTTGAAAGTATCAGCAGCGCGAGCGGCGCGAAGGCGGCGGCGCGTGCGCGGCCCACGCGACGAGTCTTGTTCATAGCGCGAACTCCAGGAGGCTTAAGGTGGCCGGCAGCGGCGCGCCCAAGCTGTTCGTCTCGTTATCGTGCCCCCTGACGGCCGTGGCGCCGGGCGCACTTGATTTCGCATGTCAGCATACGACAGCATCAAGTCATGTCAATGGCAGGCACCCCTGGCGGTCCGGCGAACGCCGCCGGCAAGCCGCGGTCTGCGCCGGGACGCCTGTCTCGCGCGGTGCTGCACAGCCTGTTACTCGCCTCCGTCGCCCTGTTTTTCCTTAATTTCAATCTGTTTGGGACTGCCAGCGCCAGCAAACGCTTTTCGCAGGACCTGGTGTACGCATGGTTTGGCACGGAGGCATGGCTGTACCCGAGGGTGCCGGCCGGTGGCGCCCATCAGCCGCCGGCGCCGCCGCGGGTGGTGGTGGTGGTGATCGATGAGCGCGCGCTGGCCTCGCGCGGCGCGCGCTGGCCGGTCCCGGTGGAGTTCCATGCGCAGTTTCTGGCGGAACTGGAGGTACTGCGGCCGCGCAGCATCCTGCTCGACTTTTTACTGATTGACCCGGCGGCACGGCAGGAGACCTGCGACCTGTTGACGGTCGCCAGCCGGCTGCGCCACGACGGCATTGGGTTGTACGTGGCCGTCACCGGCCCAGGGGATCTTGATCCCATGGACGCGGCTGCCTGCCGCGATTCCAGCGGCGCCGTCATTCTGGCCAGCCAGGTGTTCACACCGGTGTCGGTGCAGCGTCAGGTCGACGGCACCGATTTCGTAAGCCGCCGCTATCCCTTCGAACAGCGCGCCGCCACCGCCGCTCCCGGATCGGGCCTCGCGAGTGCGGCGGTGCGTATGTACTGCGACGCGGTGCGTGCGCCCGCCGCTTGTGTGGCGCGCCTGACCCGCGCGCGCTCTGCTGACGCAGGGTTCGAGCTTGCCTGGTCACCGGCGGGTGATCCGTTCAACCAGCGCTGGTCGCACGCCTCATGCATCGAAAACATATCTCCGCTGCGGGCGATTCTTAACCGGCCGGCGTTGCCGCGCGAGTCCCCCTGTCCGCCGGTCGCGACCTTGTTTGCGGATGCGCTCCTGAACCCGGAGGCGGACCCCGCACTCGGTAGCGGCAACGAGGGCCTGTTCAGCCTCGCGGAGGGCTCGTTCCTTCTGGTCGGCGGGAATTTCCGCGGCAGCGGGGATCTCATCACGACGCCAATGCACACGCTCCTGCCCGGGGTCTACTATCACGCCGCCGGGCTGGAAAACCTGCTCGCCTTCGATGGTCGTCCCAAGGTGCGCAAGGAATTCCGTACACCGGCACTGGCCTTTTACGGCTACGACCTGCTGGTGCTGTGGCTGCTGGCCGGGATTTTTCAATGGCGCCAGGCGTGGGTGCAGCGCGTGCATCCCGGAAATCACAGTCCCTTCGAGCTCTCCGCCGAGGCGCGCGCCTGGATCGCGCCGCTCATCGCGCGCTGTCCGACACCCATCTGGATCATCGCCACGGCGGTGCTTTTGTTGCTGTTGTCGACCTACAAGTCACTGCAGCTGATCGCCGTGGCGCTGACCATTGCGACCCTGGTGGGGGTTGAGCTGCGGGTCGCGCCCGCGGCTGAAGTTCACGAGCGGGTCCGGGGTCTGCAGGTCTATGTGACCACTATGGGGCTGTCGCTGCTGGTGATCATCCTGGCGATCTGGGTCGGCTACCGCTGGCTGCGGTTGCCGCCCGGTGACTGGCTTGGCTATTTTTCGTTCGTCGCCTTCGGCTTCTTCGTCGCCCGCACCGCGTTCCTGGAGTTTGGGCGGCGCGTCGATGAGCTGTACGTGGCGCGCACCACCGGCGGGGGCACCCGATGAAAAGCTGGCTATTCGTGGCGCTGGCGTGCGTGCTGACTTCGCCAGGCGTTCCAGCCGATGAGCCGGCAGCGGCGGACAAGCCCGCCGTGTGCCCGATGCTCAATCAGCGCATTCTCGGGCCGCGCTCCGATGATCGCCCATTGCCGCTGCTGGCCGGGAGCGCGGCGCGCGGCTTTCGTCCCGCGTGCGCCGCACCCTGGAGCGCTTTGAGTCCGAACAACCAGCCCCTGAAGATCGTCGACTGTTTCCGGGGCAGCCTGCTGCAGGTTGCTAACGAAGCGGCGTGCGGCCGCGACACCGGCCCGCTATGGGTCAGCACTCGCTGGGTGGTCACAACCGCAGATAAGCAGCGAACGCAGACGCGGGCGGCAAGCTGCCAGCAGCTGGAAACGGGCGCCCTTGCGGCCACGCGGGAATTTGGACTTGATTGCGTGCCGCAGAAAAAAGAGCTGCCGCCGAAGGCCGAGTCAACCCAACACGCGTCGGCGCCAGCCTCCGCTGCCGCACCCGCCTCTGCAACACCGGCGGCCGCCGCACCCCATCCCAGCCCCTAAGGGGTGGGTTATCCCTTCACCACAGCGAGACGCGCTCGGCGGGAGCCAGATAGAAGGCATCCCCCGGCTTTATGTGCGGGAAGGCGTCATACCAGCCATTGTCGTTGCGCAGCACGCCGTTGACGCGGAACGCCGAGGGGCTGTGAGGGTTTGAAAGCACGACCCGACGCGTCATGCTGTCGGTCCACACTTCGCGCCAGCTCTGGCCGTAGGCGATGTAAAAGCGCTGATCGCCGCTGAAGCCATCGAGTACCGGCGCCGGTTTGCCGCCCAGCGAGATGAGATACGCCTTGTGGGCGATCACGAGTCCGGCCAGGTCCGCAATATTTTCACCCAGCGTCAACTGCCCGTTCAGGTGCAGGCCGGGCAACGGCTGGTACTGGTCGTATTGCCTGGCGAGCGCTGCAGTGCGCGCATCGAAGGCCTTGCGATCCTCGGCGGTCCACCAGTCGCTCAGGCGGCCGGAGGCGTCGTACTTGCTGCCCTGGTCATCGAAGCCGTGGCTGATCTCGTGGCCGATGGTGGCGCCGATCCCGCCGTAGTTCACCGCGTCGTCGGCCTGCGGATCGAAGTAGGGCGGCTGCAGGATGCCGGCCGGAAACACAATCTCGTTCAGCGGCGGATTGTTGTAGGCGTTGTTGGTTGGCGGCGTCATGCCCCACTCGCCACGATCCACCGGAACATCAATGCGCTTGAGTTCCCGGTTCCATTCGAACACCTGCGCGTTGGTGACGTCGCCGACGAGTTGCCCGGGCGCAATGGCGAGCCCCGAGTAGTCGCGCCACCGGTCCGGGTAACCCACCTTGACGGTGAATCGCCGGATCTTTTCCAGTGCCTTGGCGCGGGTCGCCGGGGTCATCCAGGTCAGTGTCTGGATGTCTGCCTCGTAGGCCTTGAGGATATTCGCCACCAGCTGCTGGATCTTCGCCTTGGCCTCGGGTGGAAAGTAGCGCGCCACGTACAGTTTGCCGAGCGCCTCTCCCATCTGTGAATCGAGCAGGCGGATGCCGCGCAGGTCGCGCGGCAGCTGCTCTTTTTGCCCGGCGATCACGACGCCGTAGAACGCGAAATCCGTCTCATCGACCCGTTGCGGCAGGCAGCTCGCGCGCGAGTGCAGGTAACGCACGGTGAGATAGTCGCGCCACACCGCCACCGGGGTGGCCGCGAACAGCGCCGCGAGTTTCGGGAAAGCAGTTTTCTCGCGCACCACCACCGAACGCTCACCCCTCGGTGAGGTCCGCGAGACGCCGGCCGCGGAGAAGAAGGCGTCCCATGGGAATTGCGGCGCGAAGGTCGCGAGCGAGCCGGTGGTCAGGGGATTGTAGACCTTGTCGGCTTCGCGTCGGTCCGCCGCCGGCCAGTGCACGTGCGCGATCTTCTCCTCGAGCGCATACACCGCGGCACTGCGCGCAGCGTCGTGTACGCCCGCGAGTGCGAGCATGTCGGCTAGGTACTTCCGATATGCCGCGCGCGTCGCGGCGCTGTCCTTGTCCTGCAGAAGGTAGTAGTCGCGGTCGGGCATGCCGAGCCCGGATTGCGAGAGCAGCACCACGTAGGCATCGGGGTTCTTCTCGTCGACGTCGATGTCGATCTCATACGGGCCGCCGACCTGGCTGGCCGGGGACCCCATGAATGCGGCGATCCCGGCGTGCGTCCTCAAGGCTGCGATCCGTGTGAGCTCGCCCTGGACGCTCGTCAGACCCTGAGCCTCGATGGCCCTGGTGTCTTCGAAGGCGTTGTACAGGTCGCGCAGCTTGCGCTCCTCGATGCTCAGCGCGGCGTCGGGTCGCGCCGCCAGATCAGCGACGATGGACTTCAGGCGGGCCTCGTTGCCTTTGTCGAGTTCGAGATTCACGCCCGCGACCGCACGATCCGGCGGGATGACGGCGGTCTTCAGCCAGCTGCCATTGGTGTAGCGGAAGAAATCCGTACCCGGAGCAACGGCTGGATCCATGAAGGAGAGGTTTACGCCCCAGGGCGGGAACGCAGCACCCGCCGGAGGGTTCGCGGCGAAGGCAACCGCGGCCAGTGCGCAACCGAGTGCGGTGATGAAGTGAATTTTCATCCGCGGATCTTGACGTATACCGCGCCGGTCCGCTATTTCAGACGCGGACCTGCAGACCGCTCCAGCGTTCCCGCCATTGGCGGTCGGCCTGGACTTAAGACACCTTGGAGTTCTGATCAGTGAAAGCCAACACCCTGCTCCTGTACGGAGCACTTGCCGCCCTGAGTTTCGCTACCGGGTCGGCCGCAGGAGCGGATAACGTGAGCACGAAAAAACCCGCAGCGGGCGAGGCCGCCGATCCCTACCTGTGGCTCGAGGACGTGCATGGCGCGAAACCGATGGAGTGGGTACGGGAGCAGAACCAGAAGTCGATGGCCGTCCTCGAGGCCGACCCGGACTACCAGAAGGACTATGACTCGATCCTCAAGGTGATGGATGCCACCGACCGCATTCCCTACGGCACCCTGGAACATGAGTTCGTTTTCAACTTCTGGCAGGACGCGCAGCATCCCAAGGGAGTCTGGCGGCGCACCGGCATGGCGGACTACACGCGCAGCGCGCCACAGTGGGACACGCTCCTTGACCTGGACAAGCTCAGCGCTGATGAGCACGAGAACTGGACGTGGAAGGGTGCGGAGTGCTCGCCCACGCTCAAGCGCTGCCTGGTCAGCCTCTCGCGTGGCGGCGGGGACGCGGTCGTGGTGCGGGAGTTCGATCCGGCGGCCAGGGCGTTTGTCGCCGATGGCTTTCAGCTCAAGGAAGCCAAGTCGGCCATTACCTGGCTCGATGAGGACACGGTCCTGTTCGGCACCGATTTCGGCCCCGGCTCCATGACCACTTCGGGCTACCCGCGCCTGGTGAAGGTGTGGAAGCGCGGCGAGCCCATGGACAAGGCCAGGACCCTCTACGAGGGCAAGGACACGGACGTCGCGGCCAGTGGCGACGTCTTCCACGGTCCCATGGCGCGCATTGCGCTCATCCAGCGTGACGTGAGCTTCTTTTCGTCCGAGTACTACCTGCTCGCCCCCGATGGCACGACGCAGCAGGTGCCGGTCCCCCTGGGGGCGGATCTCAAGGGTGCGCAGGGCAATCACCTTATCTTTACCCTGCGTGATGACTGGACGCCGCCCGGTGGCGCGCCGATCCCGAAAGGCTCCCTGATCGCCTGGCGTGTTGGCGGAGCCGGCGCGCGTGCGGGTGAGGCGGTCGTCGTACTCTTTACGCCCGACGCACACAGCTCGATCGATGAAGTGGCGGCGGGTCGGGATGCCGTCTACGCATCCGTCTATCGCGATGTCACCGGCAGTATCCACGTGTTCCGCGAAGCTGAGACCGGCAAGTGGAGTGACGCGGAAGTCAAACTTCCTCAAGGCGGATCGACTCACATCGTGGCGGCGAACGCCTGGGGCCCGGAGGCGCAGTTCCGCTTCGAAAGCTATGTGGCGCCAACCACCCTGTACAGCGATGCCGGCGACGGCAAGGCGCTGGCAATCAAGTCGCTGCCCGCGCGCTTCGATGCCTCGGGGTTGTCCACGCAGCAGTTCTTCGCCACCTCGAAGGATGGCACGCGGATTCCGTATTTCGTAACCCGGGCGAACAATCTCACCGGGCCTGCGCCCACGGTTCTGTATGGCTACGGCGGTTTCGAAATCTCTGAGACGCCGAGCTACTCGCCGAACTTCGGCATGCTGTGGCTCACGCGCGGCGGGGTGTTCGTGGTGGCCAACATTCGCGGCGGCGGCGAGTACGGGCCGGCCTGGCACCAGGCGGCGCTGCTACAGAACCGCCAGAAGGCCTACGACGACTTCCAGGCCGTGGCGCAGGACATCACCAGGCGCGGCATCACCACACCGAAGCAACTCGGGATCATGGGTGGCTCCAACGGCGGGCTGCTGGTGAGCGCCAACATGGTGCAACGGCCGCAGCTCTTCGGCGCGGTGGTGTGCCAGGTGCCGCTGATCGACATGATCCGCTACACCCAGATCGGCGCCGGGGCCTCCTGGGCGGCCGAGTACGGCGACCCGGCGAAGCCTGCGGACCGCGCCTGGATCATGAAGTACTCGCCCTACCAGAATGTCCGTGCCGCAGTTCACTACCCGCCGGTGTTCTTTGTCACCGCGACCAGCGACGACCGCGTCACCCCGGTGCACGCGCGCAAGATGGCAGCGCTGATGGAGGCCCAGGGACACGACGTCCTTTTCCATGAGAACACCGATGGCGGCCACGCGGCAGCAGCCGACCACAAGCAGGCGGCACAGATGTGGGCACTGAGCTTCGTGTACCTGAAGCAGAAGTTGGCCGGTGCACCGGAGCCGGCGCCGCGCGCCAGCCGCTAGCGCGTGACGATCGAGCTGCTGCCGGCCGCAGCGCGCGCGGCCGTGCCGTGGAAGAACGGCGGGGGTGTCACGCGCGAAGTTGCCGTGCACCCGAAGGGCAGCGGCTTCGATACGCTCGAGTGGCGCGTGAGCATCGCGCAGGTGCGCAGCGCGGGACCCTTCTCGTCGCTGCCGGGACTGGATCGGCGCCTGGCGGTGCTGGAAGGAACCCTTTCGCTGGTCATCGGGCAGGCGCCAGAAGTGCGGCTTTCCCCTGCCACACCGGCGTTGCAATTCCCGGGCGAGGCGCCCGTGCAGGCGCAGCCGGTCGATGGCCCGGTGATGGACCTCAACATCATGACGCGGCGCGGACGTTTCAGCTCCGCTGTTTCGATGCATCGTGCCCAACACCCCACGCCCCTCGTGAGCGGTGCGGCGACTGTCGTGGTGGTGGCGCTGACGGATCTGGTACTCACCGCGGGCAAGGCTGAGTGGCGGCTGTCGTACCTGGACGGCGCGCGCATCGATGGCGGCTGCGCGTCCGCGATCCACCCCTTAGGCGATCAGGCACGGTTTTATGTTATCCAGCTGCACGGCACGCGCACGCTCTGACGCCCACGTAAAAGCGGCCGTCCCATTTAGGCCAGAGTGCCGCCTGAGCGCCTGTCACGATGCGACGCGTGACGCTTGCGACCGATCATCCCTACGTGCTCACGGCCAGCTGTGCGAGCCGCATGGGTACTACCGCTGCCATCGCCGGCTTTCTTGCCACGCGGCGCTTCTATCTGATGGAGATGCACCAGTTCGACGATACCAGCTCGCAGCGCTTCTTCGTGCGCATCACCTTCTGCGGCGTAGCGGGCGAAGCGGTCGACCTGCAAGCCCTGCGCGAAGAGTTCCAGCCAGTCGCGAGCCGCGAGGACATGCAATGGCGCATCCACGACAGCTGCGAGCGCACGCGCGTGCTCATCATGGTGTCGAACCTGGATCATTGCCTCGAGGATCTCCTGTACCGCCATCGTACCGGCGAACTGAAGATGGACATCACGGCGGTGGTGTCGAACCATCTGACCCTGCGGCCGATCGCCGCCCGCCACGAGCTGCCCTTCTTCCACCTGCCCGTCACGCCTGCGACCAAGGCGGCGCAGGAGCGGCGCCTGATGGAAC
Source organism: uncultured Gammaproteobacteria bacterium (assembly GCA_963793895.1). Taxonomy (GTDB): domain Bacteria; phylum Pseudomonadota; class Gammaproteobacteria; order Steroidobacterales; family Steroidobacteraceae; genus 13-2-20CM-66-19. Next base: position 192,640 of record CAWCBV010000002.1, on the reverse strand, counting down.
TCGTGGACTCGACCCATACCGAGCTCGTCGTGCTCGCGCGCTACATGCAGATTCTCTCGGACGAGCTGTGCGGCCGGCTCAAGGGCCGCGCCATCAATATCCACCATTCCTTCCTGCCGGGGTTCAAGGGCGCAAAGCCCTACCACCAGGCCTATGACCGGGGCGTGAAGGTGATCGGCGCGACCGCGCACTACGTCACCCACGACCTGGACGAAGGGCCGATCATCGAGCAGATCGTCGAACGCGTAGACCACGGCTACACGCCGGACATGCTGGTGGCGGCGGGCCGGGACTCGGAGCGCCGGGCGCTGTCCGCCGCGGTGCGTTATGACCTCGAGCACCGCGTGTTCCTGAACGGCAACCGGACGGTCGTTTTCAGGTAGACACGCGCCGCAATTCGATTAGGTCGGGCGCCGGGCGCGTGACCATAATGGGGGGGTAACAGCGGGGAATTCTCCATGGACCAGCAGCCCCAGCCTTCAGCGCCGGCGCGCGCGCGCCGACCCAGCGGACGGGACGCGAAGATTGCCGCGCGCACCGCGCGCAGCCACGCCTTCGTGCCCTTCATCACCCGCAAGATCCCCTACTACGAGGTGCTGGGCAGCGAGGGCCTGGAGCTCCTCGAACACAACGCCGACACGATCCTCGAGGAGATCGGCATCGACTTCCGCGAGGATGCGGAGGCGCTGCAGATCCTGAAGGCGGCCGGCGCGGATGTGCAGGGTGAGCGGGTGCGCTTTCCGCGCGGCATGTGCCGCACGATCGTGCGCCGTTCGGCGCCGCAGGAGTTCACCCAGTTCGCGCGCAACCCCGCCCACAACGTCGTGATCGGCGGCAACCGCACCGTGTTTGCACCCGCCTACGGCTCACCGTTCGTGCGTAACCTCGATGAGGGGCGCCGCTACGCGACCATCGAGGACTTTCGCAACTTCGTGAAGCTTGCCTACACGGCGACCTCGCTGCATCACTCGGGCGGCACCATCTGCGAGCCCGTCGACCTGCCGGTCAACAAGCGGCACTTCGACATGGTGTACAGCCACATGAAGTACAGCGACAAGCCGTACATGGGCTCGGTCACCCATCCGGAGCGGGCGCGCGACACCGTCGAGATGACGAAGATCCTCTTTGGCGAGGACTTCACCGACCCGGCAACCGGCAAGGCGCGCACCTGCGTCATCAGCCTCATCAACGCCAACTCGCCCCTCACCTGGGACTCGACCATGCTGGGTGCGCTCAAGACCTATGCGCGCGCGAACCAGGCGACCATCGTCACACCGTTCATTCTCGCGGGCGCGATGTCGCCGGTGACCGTGGCGGGAACCGTGGCCCAGACGCTGGCCGAGGCGCTCGCAGGGATGGCGCTGGCCCAGCTGGTCAATCCCGGCGCGCCGGTGGTGCTCGGCAGCTTCGCCTCGTCCTTGTCGATGCAGTCGGGCGCGCCGACGTTCGGCACGCCGGAGCCGGCGCTGGTGCTGTACGTCATGGCGGCCCTCGCGCGCCGACTCGGCGTGCCGTTCCGTTCCGGCGGCGCACTGTGCGCCTCGAAGATCCCGGATGCCCAGGCCGCCTATGAGTCCGCCAACACGCTCGTGCCGACCTGTCTTGGAGGGGTGAATTTCGTGCTGCACACGGCGGGCTGGCTCGAAGGCGGCCTGTCCATGGGCTACGAGAAGTTCGTCATGGACACCGACCAGGCGGGGATGATGCACACGCTGCTTGCCGGTGTCGACCTGACCGAAAACGGCCAGGCGCTCGATGCCATCCGCGAAGTCGGGCCGGGCAAGCACTTCCTCGGCTGTGCCCACACGCAGGCGAACTTCCAGACCGCTTTCTATCGTTCACCGCTGGCGGACAACAACAGCGTCGAGCAGTGGCAGGCGGAAGGCTCGAAGGACATGACGCAGCGGGCGAATGCGCTGTGGAAAAAGCAGCTCGCCGAGTACGAGGCCCCGCTGCTTGATCCGGCGGTGGACGAGGCGCTGCTGGATTACATCAACCGGCGCAAGGCATCTTTCCCGGACTCGAACGTTTAAGGGCCGGCGCTCACCGCCGGCGCGTCCGCACCCGCGGCGCCGCGGCCTTCGGGGCGGGCAGTGGCACCGCCTGGCGCAGCTGCGCATAAGCGGCCGTCGAGTGCGGAATGCCCATGGCCTCGACAAAGTGCGCCTGGAATTTTGGCTCGATAGCGGTCTCGATCTTCTCGACGCGCCGCACGAGCTCCTCGATGGTCCGGCGCGAGGCTTTGTCGAGCAGCGCGATACGCGCACCGGCACCGGCGGCGTTGCCGGCGGATGACACCCGCGACAGGTCGCAGTCCGGGATCATGCCAAGGACCATCGCGTACTTGACGTCGATGTGACTGCCGAACGCGCCGGCCAGGCGGATGCGGTCCACGTGGTCAACACCCAGGTGATCCATCAGGAGTCTGACCCCGGCGTACAGCGCGGCTTTTGCCAGCTGTATGGCGCGCACGTCGTTTTGCGTGATCTGCAGCGGTACGGCACCCCGATAGAACGTGTAGGCAAACGTGCGCCCGGTCGCGACGATGCGATCGCTGCGGGCGGTGAGTTCGCCGTCGATGACCCCGTCCTGGCTGATGATGCCGGCGAGATACATTTGCGCGATAACCTCGATGATCCCCGAGCCGCAGATGCCCGTGACGCCGGTGCGCGCGATGGCGGCGGCGAAGCCGGGCTCATCCGACCACAGGTCCGAGCCGATGACCTTGAATTTTGCATCCAGCGTTACCGGGTCGATGCGCACCCGCTCGATCGCCCCGGGCGCGGCGCGCTGGCCGCAGCTGATCTGCGCGCCCTCGAAGGCGGGGCCCGTCGGGCTCGAGCAGGCGAGCAGGCGCTGCCGGTTGCCGAGCACGATCTCGGCGTTGGTGCCGACATCCACCAGCAGTGTCAGTTCGTCGTGGGTGTCGGGGCGCTCCGCCAGGATCATGCCGGCGGCATCCGCGCCCACGTGACCGGCGATGCAGGGCAGGGTATACACGCGCGCGCCCGGATGCAGCGTAAGTCCGAGCTCGGCAGCGTGCAGTCCGAGCGGGGAGTCGGTGGCGAGCGCAAACGGCGCGCCGCCGAGCTCCACCGGATCGATGCCCAGCAACAGGTGGTGCATGATCGGGTTGCCGACCATGGTCATCTCGAGGATGTCCGAGACGCTCACCTGGGCCTCGCTCGCCACCTCGGCGGCGAGCGCGTTGAGAGCGCCGCGCACCGCATCGGTCATCTGCTGTGCGCCGCCCGGATGCATCATCGAGTAGGACACGCGGCTCATGAGGTCTTCGCCGAAACGGATCTGTGGATTCATCGCGCCGCTGGAAGCAACCACTTCGCCGCTTTCAAGATTGCACAGGTGGGCCGCGATGGTGGTCGAGCCCACATCCACCGCCAGCCCGTAGACCCGCTCGTGAAATCCCGGCCAGACGCCGATGATCTGTGAGCCGGCGTGCACGGCGACGGTGACTTTCCACCCCCCCTTGCGCAGCGCGGCCTGCAGGCCCTGCAACACCGCCAGATCGCACCGCAGCGCCCCGAACTCCCACTCCCTGTGCAGTGCCTCGAGCAGGCGCTGCAGGTCGCCCGCCGGGTCATGCATGTCCGGCTCGCGCACCTCGACGTAGTGCAGATGCACGACGGGGTCGAGGGTAATCGGACGCGCGTCGACGGCCTTGCGTACGACCTGGCGATGCACCTGGCTGTCGGGCGGCACATCGACGACGAGATCCCCCTGGATGGTCGCGGAGCAGGACAGCCGCCGCCCGGCGGCGAGCGGGCGCCGCCGTGAAAAACTCTGTTCGGCGGCGTTCACGACGGAAAGGTTCGCGGCGCGGGAACTTAAGCCGTGCTTGGGGAAGTCGCCCTCCATGACCAACACCTGGCAGCGCCCGCACAGCGCGCGTCCACCGCACACCGAATCGACGTCGACTCCGAGGGTGCGCGCCGCCTGCAACAGCAGCGTGCCGTGCGGGAAGCGACCGCGCTTGCCGGATGGGGTGAAGACGACGAGTGCGTCGGGCTCGCTCATGCGGGTCCCGGGGTGCGGCGGCGGTGCCCGCCTTCCCGGCGGCCGCGGGCCGCGCTTTCGGTCGCGACGGCGGCGCCGCCTGAGGCCATGAGCGGCGGTGCTTCGCGGAAGCGCTTGATCCAGCGCGCACAGTCCGGGTCATGACCCATCATGACGTCCGCCGCCATGCAGGCCTTGACGATCTCCAGGTGCATGGGGTTCATGATCGCGGAGGTCAGTCCCGCGCCGATGGCCATGGTGAGGAACGTCGCGCTGATGCCCTCACGCGCCGGCAGGCCGAAGCTCACGTTGGAGGCGCCGCAGGTGGTGTTGACCTTCAGCTCGTTCTTCAGGCGCCGCAAAAGATGCATGACCTGCACGCCCGCCTGGTTGATGGCGCCGATCGGCATGACCAGCGGATCGACCACGATATCGCTCGTCGGGATGCCGTAATCCGCCGCCCGGTGAACGATCTTCTTCGCCACCTCGAAGCGCACGTCCGGATCTTCGGAGATACCGGTTTCGTCGTTGGAAATCGCCACCACCGCCGCGCCGTACTTCTTGATGAGGGGCAGCACGGCCTCGAGACGCTCCTCCTCGCCGGTGACGGAGTTGACCAGCGGCTTGCCCTTATAGACGGCGAGTCCGGCTTCCAGCGCCTTGACGATGGAGGAGTCGATCGATAGCGGCACGTCGGTGATCGACTGCACGAGCTGTATCGCGCGCGCGAGGATTGCCGGCTCGTCGGCGAGCGGAATGCCGGCGTTCACGTCCAGCATGTGGGCGCCGGCGGCGAGCTGCGCGCGCACGTCCGCCTCGACGCGGCTGAAGTCCCCGGCCGCCATCTCGGCGGCGAGGATCTTGCGCCCGGTGGGGTTGATGCGCTCGCCGATCATGACAAAGGGGCGCTCGAGGCCGATCACGACCTCGCGGGTCTGGGAGCTGATGACGGTATCGGTCATGAAGCTGAGTCCTGTTAGTTCGGTTGCGAATCGCGCCCCGGGTACCACGGCACACGGCCGTTCAGGACCCCGGAGCGCGCGATAATGTCGGCCACGGCCTCTTCCTGGCGATAGGCCATGAGGTGCACGCCGTGCACACCCTTGATGGTGCGAATCTCCTGGATCATGTCGATGCACAGCTGGCGGCCTTCGAGTGCGCCGTCGGCAGCGCCCGCCAGGCGGGCGATCACGGCGTCGGGAATGTGCACGCCGGGGACGTGAGTGCGGATCCATTCGGCCGCCTTGGCGGAGCGCAAGGGACCCAAGCCCACCAGGATGAACACGCGGTCCAGTGCGCCCAGGTCCTCGACCTGGCGCATGAAGGCCCTGAGCAGCGGCAGGTCGTAGCAGAACTGTGTCTGGATGAACTGCGCGCCGGCGGCAATTTTTTTCACCAGGCGCTGGGCGCGAAACCCGGTGGGGTGCGCGAACGGATTCTCCGCCGCCCCGAGCAGCACCCGTGGCGCGCAGCTGATCTTGCGGCCGGATAAGAAATGATGCTCATCGCGCAGGGTGCGCGCGGTCTGCAGCAGGGTGAGGGCATCGAGGTCGAACACCGGCAGCGCCTGCGGATGATCCCCGGCCTGGACACCGTCGCCCGTGAGGCACAGCAGGTTGCATACGCCCATCGCGGCGCCGCCGAGGATGTCACCCTGGATGGCGATGCGGTTGCGGTCGCGGCAGGAAATCTGCATGACCGGTGCATAACCGACCCGGGTGAGGAGGGCGCACACCGCCAGGCTCGACATGTGACAGTTGGCGCCGCTGCCGTCGGTCGCGTTGATGGCATCCACGTAGCCGTCAAAGATACGGGCGCGGCGATAGACCTCTTCCGGATCGGCGGAGTCGGGTGGCGCGAGTTCGCTCGTAACCACGAACTGTCCGGCGCGCAGCACGCGCTCGAAGCGTCCCGGGGAGGTGTGGCCGGGCAGGATCGGCAGCGGGTAGCCCGGGACCGGTTCGTCCTCGAAGATCACGGCGTGTCGCCCACGCGTTCGCGCACCACGCGCAGCCACGAGGACTTGCCCTGCAGGCGCCGGTCCATCGCGACCTGCACCGACCCCAAGGCGTCGGCGCCGCCGGGAATGCGCGCACTGCCGGCGACGGCCTCGAGCCACACGCACTTCATCTCCGGCCGTACCTCGCAATGGCCGTCGGCGCGCACCCCGCCGCAGGGACCGTTGCGCAGATTCTTCGGGCAGTTCATCGGGCATGACATGCCGGTCGAGCTGAGGATGCACTGCCCGCACATGCGGCAGTCGAACAGGAGTCCCTTGACGGACTTCTCGACTGCGGCCACCGGCCGCTCAAGACGCGCGTAGCCGATCCGCTGCCACACCGGAGCTAAGGCGACGAGCGCGGATTCAAAGCCCCGGTAGAAGGCGTTCATTCCCCGCGCGTGGCGCACCGACCACTGTCTGAGCGCATACATCTACGGGCTCGCCACGAGACCCTTTGAGCGGATCAACTCCTCGAGCTGCAGGTCGGTGAAGCGCGCTTCGATCCGCGCAGCTTCCGCGGCCGCTTCCGCGTGGATGTCGTCGCTGCAGGGGCGCGCCTCGCTGCGGCGCCAGTCGGCAAGATAAGCATCGGACGCGCCACGGCCGGCGCGCATGGCGGCGCGGTCGACCGCCTCCTGGAAGCGCGACGAGAGTTGCACCTTGGCCGTCTCGCGGCCGCGCCGGACCACGACCTGTGCCGGGATATCGCGCCAGGAAATGATGCTTAAGTTTGCCATGCCAGGGTGTCCTGGCCCGCGACCAGTGCGGCAAGGCGCGTGCCGAGCTCGCCGTAGCCGGTGAAGCGATACTCGAACGTGAAGCCGAACGAGTCTGCGATGCGCTGCGCCTGCTCGATGGCGCCCGGGCGCGGCGCCTGGGCGAGATAGACCAGTTTGCGGTAGTTGCGGAAATACTCGGACGCAAGCTCCGGATGGCGGTCGAGGCCGAGGGGGCGTATGACCAGGCGCTCGAAGTGGCGCAGAAGAAAATCGGTGAGGTAGAAGGTCCCGGGTTCCGCTTCCGACAGCTGCGCAAACACCTGCGCGGTGCTCAGGAACTCGTAGCAGTGCGCCCCGGGCAGGCGTTCGACCCCTTCCTCCTTCAGCACCGCGTCCAGGGTGCCGCGGGTGCCGCACTCACCATAGACCACGAACATGTTGGCGTAGCGCGCGCGGTTCGCCTGGATCTCGGCGCGCACCGCCGGCGCGATGTGCTCGGGGCGATTGTGCAGCTGCGCAGGCAGGCAGCGCACGTCGACGCTCGTCCAGCCGTTGGCGCGCTTGAGCGCCGCAACCTCGCGGGCGAGGGCGCCGCAGGCGATGAGCAGGGTACGGGCAGGCTGCATAGTTTGCGCGAGCCCTTAGGCCGCGTTCGCGGCTGCGGCCGTGGCGGCAGCAGCGCCCGCGCGGCGCGCCGCGAGCAGGTTCTTGGCGGTCTCGACGGCAATCGCGGCATCACGGCAGTAGGCGTCCGCGCCCACCGCCTTGCCGAATTCCTCATTCAGCGGCGCACCGCCGACCAGCACGATGTAGTTGTTGCGAATGCCGGTTTCCTTCAGCCGGTCGATCACCACCTTCATGTACGGCATGGTGGTGGTGAGCAGAGCCGACATGCCCAGGATGTCCGGCTTGTGCTGCTCCAGCGCCGCGAGGTATTTCTCGACCGGGTTGTTGATGCCGAGGTCGATGACCTCGAAGCCAGCACCCTCGAGCATCATCGACACCAGGTTCTTGCCGATGTCGTGGATGTCGCCCTTGACGGTGCCGATCACGATCTTGCCGATGGGGGGCACGCCGGTTTCGGCCAGCAGCGGCCGCAGGATCTCCATCCCGCCCTTCATGGAGTTGGCGGCGAGCAATACCTCGGGCACGAACAGGATGCCGTCGCGGAAGTCGACGCCGACGATGCGCATGCCCTCGACCAGCGCGTCGTTCAGCACCTTCTCGGCATTCCAGCCGCGCTCAAGAAAGATGTGCGTGGCTTCTTCGACTTCGGCCTTCAGCCCGTTGTACAGATCGTCGTGGACCTGCTCGGTGAGCTCCTGGTCGTTGAGATCCCGTAGATTGAATTCAGCTTCCGCCTGATCTGTCATTGCCGAAATCTCCAATCGCAACTTAGGGTTAGCCGTGCACGGTGGCCCCGACGGCATGGTAAGGGTGGCCCACCGGCCGCAATGGTTACTTCGCGACCAGCGCGTGTCTGCAAGCGACAGGCACGCGTATTAAGGCAAAGCGGCGGCGGACACACGTCACACCGGCAGCGTGTCGGCGCGTGCGGCGGCAGGGTTTAAGTGGTGACGCTGGCGCTCGGCGCTCGGCGGACAGCCGAACTGCGCGCGGTAACAGCGCGAGAAATGTGGCGGCGACTGGAAGCCGCAGGCGGTGGTGATGTCAATGATCGGCATCGAGGTCTGCAGCAGCAGCTCGCGCGCCCGGCGCAGCCGCATCTGCAGGTAGTAACGTTTCGGCACGCAGCTGAGGTGGCGCTTGAACAGGCGCTCGATCTGGCGTCGTGAGAGTCCACTGGCGGAGGCGATCTTATCCAGCGCCAGGGGCTTCTCGATGTTGTCCTCCATGAGCCGCGCCACCTTGATCAGGCTCTCGTGGCCGACGCCAATCTGGGCGCGCAGCGGTACGTATTGCCTGTCGCGGTCGCTGCGCACCCGCTCGATGATGAATTGCTCGGAGATCAGTTGTGAAACGCGCGCGCCGAGTTGCCTCTCCACCAGGTGCAGCATCAGATCAAGCGGCGCCACGCCGCCGGAGCAGGTGAATCGATCGCGATCGATGCTGAAGAGCTGGTCGCTTAAGTTTATGCGCGGAAAATCTTCGCGCAATGCGGAAAGATTTTCCCAATGAATGGTGGCGCGGTACTTGTCGAGCAGTCCCGCTTTGGCGAGCGCGTAACCGCCGGTGCACAGTGCCCCCAAGGGGACGCGCCGCTCGGCGAGCCGCCGCAGCGCCGCCAGGATCTTCGGTGTGACCACCTCCTGCACGTCAACCCCGCCGCACACGAACAGGATGTCGAGCCTGCCAGCCTCCTCGAGCGGGATGGTTGGTGAGAGCTGCAGGCCGTTACTCGCGCGGGCCGGCTCACCGTCGAGGCTGACGATCGACCATTCATAGACCGGCTCGCCGGTGACGATGTTCGCCATGCGCAGCGGCTCGACCGCATTCGACAGCGCGATCATCGAGTACCGCGGCAGGGTCAGAAACGCGAACTTGCTCCGGGGGAGTGGCACATGCCGGATTTTACGCGTTTCTTGCCTGATTGCGACAAACGCAGGGGACGCGGGTTGTCGCGACCGGGGGCGTTTGCGCCATGGGGGCGGGCGGGTTTTGCGGTAATGTTGAGGTCATAATGAAATAGAAGAACTCAGGCTGCATGGCAACTCTCCTCGAAAGCCGCTCGATCGACTACGTGCCGCTCGCCGAACGCCACGGCAAGGTGTGGCACCTGTGGCCGGTGTGGTTCTCAGGCGATGCGCACCTCGCGACGCTTGCCGTCGGGGTGCTCGGGATTGCCCTGGGCGGCAACCTGTTATGGACCGCGGTCGCCGTCATCCTGGGTTGTCTCCTCGGCACGTTCTTCATGGCGTTTCATTCCACGCAGGGACCGCAGCTCGGGTTGCCGCAGATGATCCAGTCGCGGCCGCAGTTCGGCTATACCGGGGCACTGCTGGTGTGGGCCGTGGCGCTCGCGGCCTACATCGGCTACAACGCCTTCAACCAGGTGCTGGCGGCGCAGGCCATACATCAACTTGCGCCGCAGATCCCGGCGACCTCACCGGCGGTCATCATGGCGTTCGCATTGCTCGCCGTGGTGTTAGCTGCGGGTGGCTACGACAAGATCCACCTCGCGCAACGCGCCTTCGCTTACCTCATGATGGCGATCCTGACGGTGTTTTCCGTTGGAGCGTTCCTCGTGCTCAGGTTTCCCAGCGCGCAGTGGGATCCGGCCGGATTTCGGGGCGTGCCGTTCCTGGCGCAGCTGTTCGCCGCGGCCTCCTACCAGCTCAGCTGGTCGATCTACGTGTCCGACTATTCGCGCTACCTGCCGCGCGATGTGAGCGTGCGCGAGACGTTCTGGTGGACCTATCTGGGGGCGTTCGTCGGGGGCGCCTGGATGATGCTCGTCGGCACGGTGGCCGCTGCCGCCGCGCCGAGCTTCGACCTCGCCGCCGCCATGCAGTCCGCGGCGGATCGGGTATACCCGGGCTTCGGCAAGGTGCTGCTCGGCGCCGCGCTGCTCGGTCTCGTGACCATATCGACACTGAATTTCTATGGGGCCTCTCTGACCCTCCTGAGCGTCGCCGATACCCTCAAACCCCTGCGCAGCACGGTGGCCAAGCGCCTGGCCAGTCTGGCGGTGGCGCTCCTCGCCAGCACCAGCATTGCGCTGGCGTCTTCGAGCAGCTTCGGCAGTCGTTTCGCTGATCTGCTGGCCGTGCTTCTGTACCTGTTCACCCCCTGGACGGCGATCAACCTGGTCGACTTCTACGTGGTGCGCAAGGGTCACTACTCGATCCGCGAGATCTTCAATCCCAACGGCATGTACGGACGCTGGAACTGGCGCGGGCTCGTGGCCTACGCGGTCGGCTTCGCGGTGATGATCCCTTTCTTCAGCACCGAGCAGTGGCAAGGACCCATTGCCCGGCTCCTCGGTGGGGCGGATATAGCCATGCTCGTCGGACTGCCGGTTTCCGCCGCGGTGTACCTCATCGCCTGCCGCTCCGTCGACGTGCGCGAGGAAGCGCGGCGTGCGGCGGCCGCAGACCTGGGGCTCGAGCCCCTGGAACCCGCGCTGCATGCCTAAGATCGTGAATCACGAGCAGCGTCGCGATGAGATCGCACTCGTCGCCTGCCGGGTCGTGGCCGAACACGGCTTTCAGAAGGCCAGCATGGTGCGCATCGCGCGCGCCGCCGGTTACACGACCGGCATGCTCGCGCACTACTTCGACAGCAAGCAGGACATCACCATCGCCGCCCTGCGCCTGATCCTGCGGCGTATCGATGAGCGCCTCACGCGGCCGGCGGCGCCGGGCGCGCGGCCCGATCTTCTGGCGTTGCTGACGGAAGCCCTGCCTGTCGATGAGCAGCGCCGCACGGAGTGCGCGTTCTGGACGACGTTCTGGGGGCAGGTGAGTACCGACAAGGGCTTAAAGCGGATCAACACCTGGGTGCACCGCGAATACCTGCGCCTCTTCGAACGCTGCCTCGCCCAGTGCTGGGCGGAATGGGCGCAGTGGCCGCCCGTAACGCGCGAGCAAGTGCTGCGCTCGCTCGTCACCTTCATTAACGGGCTGACCGCCGGCGCGGTCGCCAATACCGGTGACTGGCCGGCCGAGCGGCAGATCGGGCAGCTGCGGCTGCAGCTGCAGCTGTTGCACGCCTGGGCGATGGGAACCGCCGGGGCGCCGCCGGCTCGCAAGGCCGCGCGCGCCTGAAGCGCGCGCGGCCCCATTGCGACACCTCAGAACGACTTGGTGTACTGCAGTGTCGCGGTCAGCGGCTGCAGCGTCGCCACCTGCGGGATGACGCTGCCGGCTGCATTCAGCTGCGCATAGCCGACGTAGCCGATGTCACCCAGATTCGGCTTGGCGTTGAAAAGGTTGTGGATGTTGAATGAAAGCTCGGACTGCCCGCGGTCGACCCCGAAACGCAGGTTGACCAGCGAGAACCCGGCACGCGTGGCTTCGGTGCCCCCGCCACCCACCAGCAGCGACACGCTGTTGCCTTGGTAGCTGTAGTCAGCCGACACAAATCCGTCCGTGTCGGCGCTCAACGGATGGGTGTACACGCTGCCCACGGAGGCCGTGACAGCCGGGACGCCCGCGACACGCGTACCGGGAACCACGCCGAACAGCGCGAGGTTACCCGGATCGGTGATGTCCGTGCTCTCGTAGCCGAGGCCGAGGCGGAACTGCAGCCCGGGCGCAAGATGCCCCGACGCTTCGATTTCGCCGCCGTTGATGCGCGCCTTGTTGCCGTTGACCTGGGCATAGAACCCGCACAGCAACGCGACCTGCTGCTGCACGTTCGTCCATTCGATGTTGTAGGCGGCCGCGGAGATCAGCACGCCCGGCAGCTGCACCTTGGTGCCGAGCTCGTAAGTCCACAGCGTGTCCGATCTGATATGGGTGATCGCATCGGCCGACAGGTTCGGCAGCGTACAACCCGGGAAATTCGCCTGCGCGCCGCCGGAGCGGAAGCCTTTCGATGCCGAGGCGTAAACCATGGTCGAGTCCGTCGCCTGCACCGACAGTGCGACCTTGGGATTGAAGCCGGACTCGCTGTTGGCTTCGGGCTGGCTCGGCGTCGGGCCGCCGTTGAGGAAGCCGTCCGCGGTGTAGTCGGTGGTTTGACTGAGCCAGTACTGCCGCCCGCCGAGCGTCAGCGTCCACTTCTGAAGGAACTTGTAATAGATCTCGCCGAAAATCGACTTGTCCTCTTCGGTGCCGGGATTCGTCTGCTGCCAGATCTCGTTGTTGGACCAGGCGGGGGAGCTCACCGTGCAGGGAAACGCCGGACTCCCAAAAGAACAGGACGTGGTCCCCGGGGCGTCCAGGCCGTTCGCGTAGGTGGGCGGGATCGTGAATCGCGAGTGGGTGTTCGCGTAATAGACTCCCACCGTGCCACTGATGTTGTGGATGGGGTCGAAAGACAGGCGCATCTCACTCGCCACCTGGTCGTGATAGTGCTGCCCGTCCCACAGGTACGGTTGCGCAGGCAGTCCGGTCACGAGGTAGACAGGTCCGGTGAGGATCTGCTGCGTGCCGTAACTGGAGTCCTCAATGTCGCGCGTGTGGCGGTAGAAGTAGCTGTTTGCCCACACGAGACTCCAGCCCGAGCCGCTGTACTTCAGGTCGAGCGAGGGCATGGTCCAGGTATCGTTCGCGGTGGGCTGCACGTTAAAGGCCCGATCCAGCGTATAGACGGGCCCGAACCCTGGAAGGGGTGCGAAGGTGGCGGGGAAGCCATGGTCCTGCGACTCCTGGAACAGCACGCGCAGCTTGATGTCCAGGTTGTCACTCGCCTTCAGGAGCAGCGCGAGCGAGCCGCCCGCGGTCGAAATCGCGCCCTGGTCGCCGGCGCTGCTGCGCGCTACCGACAGCAGGGGATTGCCTCCGCCGGGACTGTTCGGATCGGTCGGAAAGGTCCGGGTCATGTAGCCGGCGTCATGGTTGGCGAACAACACCAGCCGCAGCGCCGCCGTGCCAGGCGCGAGCACCATGTTGCCGATGAAGTTTCCGCCGCCGTCGGCACTGCCTCCACGGGAGGTCATGCCGGCGTCAGCCATGTAGCCGAAGCCGGAGTTGTTGAGATCCGGCTGCCTCGTGATCAGGCGCACGTTGCCGCCGAGGGAGCTCTCACCGTAGAGGGTGCCCTGCGGACCTTTGAGAACTTCGATGCTGGCGAGGTCCACGACGCGTGGGTCGAGCGAGCCGGGTACCGGCGTGTCATCGATGTAGAAGCCGGTGGCTCCCGCGGTACCGAACAGGTTCTGTCCGGTAATGCCGCGAACCGAAATGGTGCGCGCATCGGCGATGCCGGTCGGGCCGCCGCCATAGGTGAAGGACAGGTCGGGTGTCTTGGTAGCGTAGTCGGCGAAGGACTGCACGTTGTAGTCCTTGAGCGTCGCCGCGGTGAATGCGGTGATGCTCGCGGGCACTTCGGCCATTGACTCGTCGCGCTTGCGTGCGCTGACGATGATGGTCTGCATTTCACCGGCGTTGTCGGTTGCCGAGGCCTGCTCCTGGGCGGCGGCCGGCGCCGCGGCGCCGAGCGTCGCGGCCACGAGCACCATGCCGGTATAAAGAGCGCTCCTGAAAAGTATTCGCGACTTCATCATGTGACTCCCCTGCAGAATCGGTTCGATTTGATAGGCGACCTAGCGGGACGCAGCCGCGCCCTGGGGCGCGTTGCTCAGGAAAGCGTTGATCAACCGGGCGCAGCGCGCCGGGTCCTCCCAGATCGGGTTGTGTCCCAGGCCCTCGAGGATCTCGACCTGCGCCTTGGGCAGCCCCTCACGCAGGGTCTGGCGCTCTTGCTCTTCCATGATGGGATCCTTGCTGCCCCAGATGAGCAGCGTCGGCGCCGTGAGCCTGGGTAAAGTGCGCTGCAGATCCGTATCGACGATGCCCTGGTCGAGCACCGCGAGCCACACCCGCAGCGGGATCGCCGCGGCGTCCTGTCGCTGGCGCCGCAGGAAGTCCGGATCGACCGGCGTTGGCGAGGACCACCACGCGATCATGAAGGGCGAGTCGGGATCGATGGGTTCGTGGAGTTTGCGGATCTCGGTGGCGTAGTCGTAGGCGGGTTTGTGTGCCGGGGCGCCGGGGCGGGGGCCGCCGGTCGAGGCGATGAGCACTACGCGACGGGTGCGCTCCGGCCAGACCTCCGCGAAGGTCTGAGCGACCATGCTGCCGAGGGAGTGGCCGACAATGTCCGCCTGGCTGATCTGCAGCCGGTCCAACAAGAGCTTGATGTCGTACGCAAAATCGAAGCGCGTGTAGCAGCACTCGGGTTTGCCTGAACGGCCGTGGCCCCGCAGGTCGACCAGCAGCAGGCGGAACCGCCCTGAGAGGTAAGGCACGAGCGGTACCCAGTCGCGCGCGTTGTCCGTGTAGCCGTGGATCAGAACGAGTGGTGCGCCGCGGGGATCTCCCATCGGCACGTAGGCGAGTGTCTGCCCGTTGGCGAGCGTGACGGTCTGCTTCAGAGCGTCGAATCTGTTCAGATCAATCTGCGCCGGGCTCGCAGCGTCGACCCGGGGAATCAAGAGGAGTAACAGCAGCGCAAGGCACGCGGGAAGCTGCGCCGACCCGGCGCGGGGGAGACAGACGAGGCTCGTTTCGCGGTTCAATGACACGCGTCGGAAAGCTCGATCGTAATATTATGAGATCGATAATATATAGACCACCTCGTGGCCGCAACACTATATGGTCATATAAAAATCCCGTGGATTCGTGCCGTCACATGCGCACCAGCACTCCCGGCGTAGAATCCTTCCGCACCCCGAAAAGCCCAAGGCCGACTCACTCATGACCGAGATTCCGGCACCGTCCCGTCGTCGCGGTCGCACCCGTCCCGTGCGCTCCACCGGGCCAGAGCTCGCGGCCCTGCCGCGGCTCGCCAACGCTTTCGCGCCGCTGGAGATTCTCAGCGCGGAGCAGGTGGAGCGCATTGTGCTCGCGGCGCTGCGCATTCTCGAAGAAGCGGGGCTGGAAATCCGCAGCCCTGCGGCACGCGAGGTCTACCGTCGCGCCGGAGCGCTGGTAGATGAGGACACGCAGATGGTGCGGATCGGGCGCGAGCTCATCGAGGCGCAGCTTAGCCAAGCACCCGAGCGCTTCGTGCTGCACGCCCGCAACACCGCGCGGCACCTGCACGTTGGCGACAACATCGTCAACTTCGGACCGGTAACCGGAGCGCCCAACATCCGCGACCTCGAGGGCGGCCGCCGCTACGGGGATATGGAGGCGTTCCGCAACATTCTGAAGCTCACCCACGCGCTGGGCGTGCTGCACTGGCAGGGCGGCATCGTCGTCGAGCCGGTCGATGTGCCGGTGGCCACGCGCCACCTGCTTGCCTACCAGGCGCACATCGAGTGCGCGGACATCGTGTGGGCGGCGCGCGGCATCGGCGGCGTGCAGGCGGAGGACGCCCTTGCCATGTCCGCCATTGAGCACGGCTGCAGTATCGAGGCGCTCGCGGCACGGCCGACGCTCATGACCGTGACCAACGTCAACTCCCCACGCCGCGTCGATGAGGAGATCCTCGACAACATCATGGTCATGGCGCGCCACGGCCAGTGCGTCGTCATCACCCCGTTTACGCTCATGGGGGCGATGGCGCCGGTGACGCTGGCCGGCGCGCTGGTGCAGCAGACCGCCGAGGCGCTGGGCATCATCGCGCTGTGTCAGCTGGTGCGCCCGGGGGCGCCGTGCGTGATGGGCGGCTTCACCTCCAACGTCGACATGCGCACCGGATCACCCGCCTTCGGCACCCCGGAGTACGTGCACGCGGTGCTGGCCGGCGCGCAGCTCGGCAGGCGACTCAAGCTCCCGGTGCGCACCAGCGCGGTGAACGCCTCGCCGACGGTGGATGCGCAATCGACCTATGAGACGGCTTTCTCGCTGCAGGCGGCGATTCTCTCGCACAGCCACCTGATCAATCACGCCGCGGGCTGGCTCGAGGGGGGACTGTCGGCCTCGCTGGAGAAGATCGTGGTGGATGCAGAGCTGCTGCGCAACTGGGCGGAGATTCTCAAACCCGTGAGCTTCAATGACGACGATCTGGCGGTCGAAGCAATCAAGGGGATCGCCGCCGGCGGGCATTTCTTCGGCGCCGCACATACCCTGGCGCGCTACGAGTCGGCGTTCTACCGACCGCTGCTTTCGGACTGGTCGAACTTCGAGAACTGGACCGACGCCGGCGCGCGTAACGCCACCGAGCGCGCCACTGGCATCTGGAAGAAGGTGCTCGCCGAATACGTGCCGCCGCCGCTGGATCCGGCGGTGCGCGAGGCCATCGGGGCCTACGTGGCGCGGCGGACGCGCGAGCTCGAGGCCGCCGCGTAAGCCCGCATGAGCGAGTGGATCGCGAATGCGCGCATGTACGCCGTGACCCCTGCGGTAGAGGACGCGTGGCGCGAGCTCCTCGCGCACGTGGCTGCTGAGGCGGGCGTCACTCTGCGCTACCTGCCGTATCCCGCGCCGCGGCCGCTCGAGGATCTGTGGTCGCGGCCGGATCTGGGCGCGGTGTTCATGTGCGGCTACCCGCTCGCCCTCGGGCTCGCGCCGGTGGTGCCGCTCGCCGCCCCCATCCCGGACGCGCCCTGGGCCGCGGGCCGGGCGGTCTACCGCACCGATCTCATCGTGCGGAACGAAGCGCCGTATCGCACCCTCGAGGACACCTTCGGCGGGAGCGCCGGCTGGACGGTCGCGCATTCGCAGTCCGGCTTCAACGCCTTCCGCCACGAGTTACTGCCCTTCCGCCGCCCGGACCGCCCGGCGCTCTACGCGCGCGTGCAGGGCAACCTTGTGACGGCGCGCAACGTGCTCGACGGCGTGCGTGAGGGCCGCCTCGACGTCGGGCCGCTGGATGCGTACTGGCACCTGCTGATCGCCCGCCACGCGCCGGAACTGACCGCGGGCATCCGCGTACTCGCCTCCACTCCGACGACCCCCATGCCATGCTTCGTCGCCGCCGCCGGCGCACCACCCGACATGGTCGGGCGAATGCGGCGCGCCTTCGGCGCAGCCGCCAGCCGGCCCTGGTTCGAGGCGCTCGCCGCGCCGCTGCTCATCCGCGGTTTTGCCGCCGCGAGCGCCGCATCCTACGAGGTGCTGCTCGAGTGGGATCGCGAAGCACGTGCGGCCGGCTACGAGGAGCCGGCGTGAGGCTCAGGCGGCGGGCTGCTGGCACGCGGTCGGTCGGGTGCACGATTACGTCGTGAGCGCGGAACAGATAGCGCCACGCCACTTCGAAGTAGGTCCGATACACCAGTTCGCCATTCGCCGCGAGCAGGCGCTCGCGCTCGAGCCGGTAGCGCCCGTGGCAGGCTATACCAGGGCATCGCCGGACTCTCGTGATGCAGCGCGTGCAGATTGTTGAACAGGAACAGCGGGCCGAGGATCCAGGAATGCTCGACGATCGCGATGCGCTCGGGCACTTCAGGCCGCGCCCGATGCTCGGCAAACGAGCGGATCAACAGCATCCCGTTCGCGGGGATAACCACCGCCAGGAAATAGATCCACAGCGGCATGCCGCACACGAGTTGCAGCCACAGCACGACCGGTACGCACCAGGCGAGGTGCTCGAGCCACACGCGGCGCACGCTCTGCTCGTTGCGAATCAGCGCGCGCTTCTCGGTGTGCGCCAGCGCCAGCAGCTCGTCGCGCAGGAACATGCCGATGCGCCAGAAGGAGCCGATGAGGACCCGCCCGGCGAGGGTCTGCTGCAGCTGGTGCGCCCGACGCGATACCGGCCCGAGCCGCGCCCAGTCCTCCGCCCTCCAGTAGAAGGACTCGGGATCATCGAGCGGGTCGGTGAGCCGCGCGTCGATGTGATGCACATGGTGAGTGTGCCGGTAGCGCTCGTAAGGCAGCCATAACGACAGGGGCACGATGGCGAACAGGCGGTTCACTCGCCGCCAGCGCGTCGGATGCCCGTGCACGATCTCGTGCTGGATCGAGCTGTGCAGCGTCACCACCAGCGCCAGTGCCGGGGCCAGGACCCACAACGACCAGTGACCGTAGGCGAACGTCAGCGCGCACCACGCCCCGTAAGTGGCGACGATGAGGAGCAGGGTGGGGATTTCCACGGCAACGCGGCGCCGGCCACTCGCGGCGGCGTCCCGGGTCGTTGCAGTGAACTCAAGCGGCGTCATGCGCCAATACCCCGTCCGCCGGCGCGGCAATCGGGAAGCGGCTCATCCACCTATACCGGGCGACGGAACTGTCAGGGCTCCGATTCTAGCTAAACTCGCCGCCCGGCGCCGGTCACGGCCGCGCTTTTCGCGAGATTCGTCTCAATCGAGGCGCACGGTGCGGCAGACGCGCCGCTCGAGCCCCGCCAGCGCGTCATACAGCAGCACCGCCATGAGCCCCGCGACCAGCGCCCCCTGCAGGATGAAGGCGGTGTTGTTGGACAGGAGCCCCGCGATGATCACTTCCCCGAGGCCCTTGGCGGCCACGGTGGAGCCGATGGTTGCGGTGCCCACGCTGATGACCAGCGACACGCGGATGCCCTCGAGGATGAGCGGCATGGCGAGCGGCAACTCCACGGACATGAGGCGCTGGCGCGCGCTCATGCCCATGCCGCTGGCGGCCTCGAGTACGGCCGGCGGGCAGGTTCGCAGGCCCACCAGCGTGTTCTCGAAGATCGGCAGCAGGCCATAGGCAAAGAGCGCGATGAGCGTCGGCTTGAGCCCGAACCCGACCAGCGGCACCGCCACGGCCAGCACCGCGACCGGGGGGAAGGTCTGACCGATGTTGACCAGCGTGCGCGACAGCGGCAGGAACTCGGCGCCGCTCGGGCGCGTCACCAGGATGCCCAAACCAACCGCGACCAGCGTGCTCGCCAGGGCTGCACAGCACACGGTGCCGAGCTGCGCCAGCGCCAGCGTGAGGAGGTTTCCCTGATCGTAGATGGGCGGTGCGCCATATTGCGTGAGCGGCGCGAACAGGGGCGCAAAGCGCTGTGGCCAGATGAGAAACGTCACGAGCAGCACGAGGGCCGCCGCCCGCGCAACGCTCGCGACGCGCGGCATCCTCACGGCCGCCCGCGCGCGAGAATGGCAGCGACCGTGAGGTGTCCGCGCGCCGTGCCATCGGCGTCGGTCACGCGGGCCGCGTCCACCCCGCGCCACATGAGCTCAGAGAGCACATCGCGCAGGCTCGCGCTCGCGGGAACTTCCGGACCGTCGACCGTCCCCGGCAGTGCCGCCTCGCCTGCGGTGCTGAGTGACAGCAGGCGCATGGCGCGATCGGCGAGGCCGGTCATGCGCGAGACCAGGGGGTCTGCCGGGCGGGTCAGCAGCTGCGCCGGCGGCCCGTACTGCAGCATGCGCCCGCAGCTCATCACCGCGACGTGATCGCCGAGCCGGAAGGCCTCGTCCATATCGTGCGTGACCAGCACGATGGTGGTGCCGAAGCGCCGCCGGATATCGAGCAGATCGTCCTGGGCCTTGGCACGGATGATGGGATCGAGCGCACCGAAGGGCTCATCCATGAGCAGCAGCTGCGGCTCGGCCGCGAGTGCGCGCGCCACGCCGACGCGCTGCTGCTGACCGCCGGAGAGCTGATGCGGAAACTGTCCGGCGAAGGTGGCGGGGTCGAGCTGCAAATGCCTCGAGGAGCTCGGTGATCCGCGCCGCGATGCGGGCTGCGTCCCAGCCCATGAGGCGTGGCACGGTGGCGATGTTCTCGGCCACCGTGCGGTGCGGAAACAGGCCGTGGCCCTGGATCGCATAGCCGATGCGCCGGCGCAGCAGGTACGCAGGCTCCGCGCGCGTGTCCCTGCCATCCAGGAGCACGCGGCCGCTCGTCGGCTCCACCAGTCGATTCACCATGCGCAGCAGCGTCGACTTCCCCGAGCCGGAGGTGCCGACGATCACGCTGAGGGAGTTACGCGGGATCTGCATGGACACGCCGTCAACCACGGTGGTGGCGCCGTAGCGCTTGGTGAGGTTCTCGATGGTGATCATGCGGGCGCGCGCTCCATGACTTCGGCCAGGGCATCGAGCACCACCGCGGCGCTGAACGCGAGCACCACGATCGGGATCGCGCCGAGCAGCACCAGATCGATCGCCGTCTGGCCGATGCCCTGGAAGACGAAAGTGCCGAGACCACCCCCGCCGATGAGCGCGGCCACGGTCACCATGCCGATGTTCTGCACCAGTACGATGCGCACACCGGTGAGGATGACCGGCAGCGCGAGCGGCAGTTCGATCCGGGTCAGCACCTGGGCGCTGGTCATCCCCATGCCCTGCGCCGCATCGACGGTGGCGCGCGGCACGCGTGTGAGGCCCGCGACCGTGTTGGCGACGATCGGCAGCAGCGAGTACAGGAACAGTGCCACCACGGCCGGCGCCGCGCCGATGCCGCGAATCCCGAGCTGCGCGGCGAGCGGCACGGCAGCGGCCAGTGCCCCGAGCGGCGCCATCAGCATGCCAAACAGCGCGATTCCGGGGATGGTCTGGATGAGGTTGAGGGTGCCGAGCACGGCGGCGCGCAGGCGCGGCACCCGATAGCAGAGGATGCCGAGCGGCAGCCCGGCCACGAGCGCGGCGCCGAGCGAGCCGGCCGCGAGCGCGACGTGACGCGCCCCTTCGTGCGCAAAGCGCGCGGCATTGACGGCGTATTCGCGCATGATCGACAGGTGATCGAAAGTGCCGTGTGCGAGCGCCAGTAGCGCGACACCGAGTGCCGCGGCCAGCAGCAGCACGCGTAGCGCAGGACCCGGACGCAGGCGCGTGATGGCATCGGTGGCGAGCAGTCCCAGGCAGATGCTGACAATCCACCACGCCGCCCCGGGTGCGACCCGCACCACCTTGTTGCCTGGCGGCGTGAGCGCGTTGCCGGCCGCGGCGACGGCGAGCGCGACCACCACGACGCCGGCGAGCGCGGCCACAAGCCGCAGCCGCGGATTGGCCACGCACAGCGCCACCGCCGCGACGGCGAAGCAGCAGCGCGTAGCAACTGAAGGCCGCCCAGGCGGGCAGTACGTCGCTCAAGCCGTGCGGCGTACCCGGTACGATGCGGTTGGCCTTGAAGACGACGAAGGGCAGGGTGAGGAGCGCCGTGATCCCCACCGCGCTCAGCAGCGCCCCGAGACGATCGGGCCTCACCGCACAAACCCCTGCGCGCGCAGGTATTCCGCGGCCACCGCCGCCTCATCCTCGCCATCGATCTGCACCCGCGCGTTGAGCTGCTGCAGGCTCTCGCGGCTGAAGCTCTCCATCAGCGGCTTCACCAGCGGCGCGATCTGCGGGTACTGCTTCAGCACCGCCTCGCGGATGATGGGGACCGGTGCGTAGATGGGCTGATCGTGCCGGTCGTCCTCGAGCATGCGCAGCTTCGCGGCCGCGATGCCGCCGTCGGTGCCGTACACCATGGCGGTGTTGGTGCCGCTGGTGCCGGCGGCGGCAGCGGCGATGGTGGCCGCGGTCTCCCCGCCGGCGAGCACGATCAGCTGCTCGGAGCGCAGCTTGAAGCCATAGGTTCGCTCCAGCGAGCGCAGGGCGCCGGCGTTGGCAAACTCCGCCGAGCAGGCGAGCACCACCGCACCGCCGCCCCGCACCCAGCGGCCGAAATCGCTCAGGGTGCCCAGATGGTTCGCGGCGGCCACGTCCTGGCGCACGGCGAGCGCCCAGGCGTTGCTGGCGCGTGCAGGGGTCAGCCAGACGATGTGATTCGCAGCGTAGTCGAGCCGCGCGCCGAGCGCGTAGCCGCTGCGCGAGGTCCTTCCAGGCCGGGTTGGCGCTGTCATTGAAGAAAAAGCCGGCGTTGCCGGTGTACTCGACGTACAGGTCGATCTCCCCGGTCAGTAGTGCCCTGCGCACCACCGGGGTCGCGCCGAGTTTGGTGCGGTCCACGGTGGGAATGTCGTGCGCGTTCAACAGCAGGCGGATCATCTGCCCGAGCATGGCCGACTCGCTCGAGAGCTTGGAGGAGACCACCACCGCCGCATTTGCGGGCGGCAGCACGCCGAGCGCGAGCGCTAAACCTAAGCACAGTGACTTAAGAACCCCCACGTTTACACGTTGTCGATTGTCGTCGTGCCCGTCAAGATGCCCATACCAAGATGACACCGCCGCAGCCAGACCGCGCGCCCCGCCCGCGCAGTTCCCGCGCCTCGAGCGGCCGCTATTCGTTGTGGCGGCTGCTGCGCGAGGGCGTCACCGGCCAGCGTGGCTGGTCGCGCGCCTGGGCGAAGGCGCAAGCCCGCGACGGCTATCGGGTCGTCATCGTGGGCGGCGGCGGTCACGGGCTGGCCACCGCCTACTATCTGGCGACCGAATACGGCATCCGTGACGTCGCCGTGGTGGAACGCGGTCCGATTGGCCTCGGTAACGTCGGGCGCAACACCACCATCATCCGCTCCAACTACTTCCTTCCCGACAACATCCGCTTCTACGAGTTTTCGCTCAAGCTGTGGGAGGGGCTGGAGCGGCGTCTGAACTTCAACGCCATGGTCAGCCAGCGCGGTACGCTCAACCTGTTTCATACCGAGGCGCAGCGCGACCTCATGACACGGCGCGCGAACCAGATGCGCCTCCTGGGTGTGGACGCGGAAGGCGTGAGCCGCGAGGAGGTGCGCAGGCTAGTGCCCCTCGTCGACCTCGATAACGGCCGCTACCCGGTGTTGGGAGGCTTCCTGCAGCCGCGCGGCGGGACGGTGCGTCACGACGCCGTCGCCTGGGGCTATGCGCGCGGCGCTTGCGAGGCCGGCGTCGACATCATCGAGCAGTGCGAGGTGACCGGGCTGCGCCGCGAGGGAGCGCGCATCACCGGGGTTGAGACCACGCGCGGCCCGATCGCGGCCGAGACCGTGTGCCTCGCCGTCGCCGGGCACTCTTCGGTGCTCGCCGCCATGGCGGGACTCACGCTGCCGATCGAGAGCCACGTGCTGCAGGCGTTCGTCACCGAGGGTATCAAGCCGGTGCTCGATGTCGTCCTCACCTACGGTGCCGGTCACTTCTATGTCAGCCAATCTGACAAGGGCGGCCTGGTATTCGGCGGCGCCATCGACGGCTACAACACCTACGCTCAGCGCGGCACCCTGCCGATGGCGGAGGAGGTCGCCGCCTCCGCCGTGACGCTGCTGCCGGGAGTGGCGCGCCTGAAGATCCTCAGGCAGTGGGGCGGCGTCATGGACATGAGCATGGACGGCTCGCCGATCATTTCCACGACGCCGCTCGCGGGGCTGATTTTCAACGGCGGCTGGTGCTACGGCGGCTTCAAGGCCATTCCGGCCGGCGGCATGACCACGGCGCATCTGATCGCGCACGGCGCGGCGCACCCGGTGGCGAGGCATCTGGATCTGGCGCGCTTTGCCGCCGGGCGCACCGCCGATGAGCGCGGCATCGGCCCGTACCCGTACCTGCACTAGACTCAAGGCGCCGGATGCTGCGTATTCATTGCCCCTGGTGCGGCACGCGCGACGAGAGCGAGTTTCGCTATCGCGGCGATGCCGGCCGCGTACGCCCGGCGCCCGAGGCGGGACTCGCCGCCTTCAGTGCCTACGTCTACGAGCGTACCAACCCGTGCGGCTGGCATCTGGAGTGGTGGCTGCACGTGGCCGGCTGCCGGCAGCTGCTGAAGGTCCTGCGTCACACGCGGTCGCACGAAATCAGCTGGGTTGGCCGACCCGAAGAGCCAGCGCCGCTGCCCGAGGAATCCGCACCGTGAGCGCAGCTCCGGGACGGGTCGCAGTCGGGCTGCTGACGGCGGGCGGGCGCGCTGTCACGTTCCGCTTCGACGGCCGCACCTTTCAGGGACTCGAGGGCGACACGCTCGCCTCGGCGTTGCTCGCGAGCGGCGAGCGGCTGATCGGCCGCAGCTTCAAGTACCACCGCCCGCGCGGCATCTTCACCGCGGGCCCCGAGGAGCCGTGCGCGCTGGTCGACGTCATGACGGCTTCCGGGCGCGAGCCGAACCAGCTGGCGACCACGCTGCTCGTGCACGAAGGACTCGAGGCGCTGAGCCAGAACCGCTGGCCATCGCTCGCGTTCGATGTCAGAGCCGCGCTCGATCGGCTGTCAGGTTTTTTGCCCGCGGGCTTCTACTACAAGACATTCATGTCGCCCGGGTGGGCCTGGGAGCGTTTGTACGAGCCACTCATCCGCCGCGCGGCGGGACTCGGGGTGCTCGCGCCGGTCGTCGGCGCACACGCGGAAGCTGCGGAAACGGTGCACGGGCATGCCGATGTGCTCATCGTCGGTGCCGGAGCCGCGGGGCTCGCCGCCGCAGCGGTGCTTGGCGCCAGTGGGCTGCGGGTGCTGCTGACCGAACAGGACGCCGCCTTCGGGGGCGGCACGCTGCTCGATGCGCGCTGGCGGGTCTGGCGCGAGCGCTGCCGCGCCGGGCTCGTCGGGGTGAGCGGCGTGCGCTGCCTCGAGCGGACCACGGTGCTGGGCGCCTACGGGCACGGCGTATTCGCAGCGCTCGAGGTACTCGGCGCGGCCGAGCGTGCCGCGTTCGGCGGGCTGCGCGAGCGGCTGCATGTGATCCGCACGCAACGTGTGCTCCTGGCCACGGGAGCGAACGAGCGGCTGATCGCCTTCCCCGGTAACGACGTCCCGGGAGTGATGCTCGCCGGTGCTGCGCTGGCCTACCTGCGGCGCTACGGCGTGGCGGTCGGGCGCCGCCCGGTATTCTTTATGAATAACGACGAGGCTTACGAAGCGCTGTTTGCGCTCGCCGCCGCTGGCATCAGCGCCGCAGGTGTCGCCGACGTGCGCCCCGCCTCGCGTGCGGCGCAGCGCGCGCGCGAGCTCGGGGTGGACGTGCTGTGCGGCGCTCGCGTCACGGCGGTGCGCGGGCGCGCCGCGCTGCGCGGCGTACAGGTCGTCACGAGCGAGGGCGGCGAGCGGGAGCTGGCCGCGGACTGCCTGTTGATTTCCGGCGGTTTCACGCCCGGCAGCCTCGCTCGCTACCCAGCTCGGGGCGCCGCTCGCGTGGCAGGAATCCATCGCTGCCTTCGTGCCTGCACTTCCGGGCGATGTCGGGAGCGTCGCCGGCGCGGCGCGCGGGGTGTTTGGCCTCGCCGCGGCGGCGCGCGACGGCGCCCTCGCGGGGCAGGCGATCGCCGCCGGGCTGCGCGGCCGCGAAGTCGCCGCGGTGGCCGAGGAGCTGCCGCCCGATGCGGTGGCCACACCGATGAGCCCCTTATGGGAAGTCAGCGGCCGCGGCAAGGCGTTCGTCGACCTGCAGAACGATGTGACCAGTGCCGACGTGCGCCTCGCCCATCGCGAGGGCTACGAGCACGTCGAGCACATGAAGCGCTTTACGACCCACACCATGGCGACCGACCAGGGTCGCATCGGCGGACTTCTCGGCAGCGCCATTCTCGCCGCGGCGCGCGGCGTGCCGCTGTCGCAGGTGGGCCAGGTGAAGGCGCGGCCCTATGTCCAGCCGGTGCCTTTCGCGGCGCTCGCAGGCGCCGAGGTGCGCGAGCACTTCAAGCCGAAGCGGCGCGTGGCGCTGCACGAGCTGGCACGAGCGCGCCGGCGCCAGCTTCGTGCCGACGGGACTTTGGCTGCGGCCGCTCGTGTACGCGCGCGCGAGCAGCTGGGAGGCGGTGCTCGGGGAGGCGCGCAGCGTGCGCCGCGCCGTCGGCATCACCGACGTCTCGACGCTCGGCAAGATCGACGTGCGCGGCAAGGACGCGGCGCGCTTCCTCGATTTTATCTACGCCAACACGTTCTCGAGCCTGCCCGTCGGGCGGGCGCGCTACGGCATCATGCTGCGCGAGGACGGCATGGTGTTCGATGACGGCACCACCTCGCGGCTCGGCCCCGAGCACTACCTCCTCACCTCCACCACGGCCAACAGCACCGCCGTGCTCGAGCACCTGGAGTTTCAGCTGCAGGCGAACTGCCGCGGGCTCGATGTGCTCCTCACCGACGTCGGCGACCAATGGGCACAGTTCGCCGTGGCTGGCCCGCGCTCGCGTGAGGTCTTGAGCGCCGTGGTCGGCGGGCGGGAGCTCTCGAATGCGGCCTTTCCCTTCATGGCGGCCGGTGAGGCCACCATCGCCGGAGTCGCTGGGCGCCTCTTCCGCATCTCCTTCTCGGGCGAGCTCGCGTACGAGCTGGCGGTGCCGGCGAGCGAGGCCGAGCGCGTCTGGTCGGCGGTGCTCGGGGCCGGCGCGCCTTGCGGCATTTCGCCCTATGGACTCGATGCCCTCAACACGCTGCGCATCGAGAAGGGCCACATCACGGGGGCGGAGCTCAACGGCAACACCAGCGCCTTCGACCTGGGCTTTGCGCGGATGTTGAAGCCGCAGGGCGACTTCATCGGTCGCGTGCTGTCGCAGCGGGCCGCCCTCGAGGCGGCTGATCGGCTGCAGCTGGTGGGCGTGCGTCCCGCCGTCCGCACGCGACGCCTGCGCAACGGGATGCAGCTCGTAGCACCCGAGGCCCCGACAGCGAGCCTCGGCTACATCACCTCATCGACCCCTTCGGTCGAGCTCGAGGGGTGGGTGGGGCTGGCCCTGCTCACCGGCGGGCGCGCGCGCATCGGCACGCGCCTCACTGCTGCCTCGCCACTGCACGACGAGCGGCTCGAGGTCGAGATCGTGAGTCCCCACATGCTCGACCCGGAGAACACGCGTGTCCGCGCCTGATCTCGCGCTCGCCGCCTTGCCGGCCGACATCCTCGAGGTCGCAGCGTTTGGCGGCGCAGCCCCCGAGCTCGTGCGCCGGGGCGCGGAAGTTGGCTGGGCACTGCCGCCGCTCGGCCGCGTGTCCGCTGCCCCCGCGGGACTGGCGCTCGCCGTGCGCCCGGAGCGCTGGCTGATCGTGCTGGCGTCGCGCGGCAGGTGGCACGAGTGCCTCGCGCTGGCAGGGGCTCCTCGGCACGAACCGGCGCAGTGGTGGAGCTGTCCGCGGGGCTCGCCGCTTTCTTCCTCGCGGGCGCGTCCGCGCGCGAGGTCCTCAGGCGCGGCTGTCGCCTGGATCTCGACCCCGGGGTGTTTGCCGCAGGCTGCGCCGCCGCGACCCAGATGGCGCAGGTGGCGGTGACTCTCGCCGCGTTGCCGGGCGGCCTGCTGCTCGTGACGCCGGCGAGCACGGCGCGGCACCTGCGCGAGTGGCTGATGCACGTCGGGCGGGCCTTTGGGATCGCGGCGGTGAGCGATGTTACTGTTGCCGCCTTGTCGGGAGATCCGTAACGCATGAAGGCTTCTGCAAGAGCCGTGGTCATCGGCGGCGGGGTGGTGGGCGCGAGCGTGTTGTACCACCTCGCCAGGATCGGCTGGAGCGACGTGCTGCTCCTGGAGAAGAACGAACTCACCTCGGGGTCGACCTGGCACGCCGCCGGTGGCATGCACACCTTCAACGGCGAAGCCAACATCTCGCGTCTGCAGAAATACACCATCGACCTGTACCGGGAGATCGAGCAGCTGTCCGGCCAGTCGTGCGGCCTGCACCCGAACGGCGGCCTCATGCTCGCCGCGACCCAAGGCGAGCTCGACAGCCTGAGGCTCATCCGCTCCCGCGCGCGCTATCTCGGCATGGAGACCGAGATGATCTCGCTCGATCAGGCGCTCGAGTTCAATCCCGCTCATCGACCCGAGCTGCTTCATCGGCGCGCTTGTGGCGGGCCGACGGCGGCCACTGTGACCCTTCGGGCACCACCCACGCCTACGTCAAGGCGGCGCGGCAGCTCGGCGCCGCGGTCGAGCGCTTCACGCGCGTGCAGTCGCTCGAGGCGCGGCGCGACGGCTCCTGGGACGTCGTGACCGACAAGGGCACGGTGCACGCCGAGCACGTGGTCAACTGCGCGGGGCTGTGGGCGCGCGAAGTCGGCCACATGGTCGGCATCGAGCTGCCGGTGCTGGCGATGGAGCACCATTACCTGATCACCGAGGATCTGCCGGAGCTCAAGGGACGCGATAAGGAAATCGTCAACACCACCGACTACGCCGGCGAGATCTACCTGCGCCAGGAGCGTCGCGGCGTGCTGATCGGCACTTACGAGCCGCACGGCGTCATCTGGTCGCCGCTGAAGACGCCGGACGACTTCGCGATGCAGCTGCTGCCGGAGGACTTCGAGCGGCTCGCGCCGTACTTCGAAGTCGGCTTCCGGCACTTCCCGGCGCTCGGGCGGGTCGGCATCCGCAAGGCCGTCAACGGGCCCTTCACCTTCGCACCGGACGGCAATCCGCTCGTGGGGCCGGTGCGCGGCGTGCGCAACTACTGGGTCGCGTGCGCCGTCATGGCCGGCTTCAGCCAGGGGGGCGGCATTGGACTCGTGCTGTCGCGCTGGATGGCCGAGGGCGATCCCGGCCAGGACATCATCTCGATGGACGTGGCGCGCTTCGGCGCGTTCGCGACGCCGAAGTACACCTCGATCAAGGTGCCGGAGAACTACGCGCGGCGCTTCCGCCTCACCTATCCCAACGAGGAGCTGCCCGCCGCGCGCCCGCTGCGCCGCTCGCCGATCTACGAGCAGCTGAAGGCGGCGGGCGCGGTGATGGGGGCGAACTTCGCGCTCGAGAACGCGCTGTGGTTCGCGCCGCCGGGCGTGCCGGCGACCGAGACCCCGACCTATCGGCGCTCGGAGGCCTTCGCGTTCGTGCGCGCGGAGTGCCAGGCGGTGCGCCGCGCCGTCGGCCTGTACGAAACCACCAACTACGGCAAGTACGAGGTTTGTGGGGGCGGCGCGCGCGCCTGGCTCGATCGGGTGTTTGCCTGCCGCATCCCGCAGCCGGGGCGCCTCGCGCTCGCGCCGATGCTGAATCCGGCCGGACGCATCGTCGGCGACCTGTCGATGGCCTGCCTCGCCGAGGATCGCTACCTGATCGTGGGCTCGGGATTTGCCGAGGAGTTTCACCTGCGCTGGTTCTTCGCCCAGCAGCCGCCGCCGGATGTCCTGGTGCGCTCGGTTGCCTCGACGCTCGCCGGCTTCTCCATCGCCGGCCCCAACTCGCGTGCGCTGCTGCAGCGCCTGACGCGCACGGATCTGTCGCCCGGGGTGTTCCGCTTCTTCCGCGTATGCGAGACCGCGGTCGGCTTTGCGCCCGTGATCCTCACGCGCGCCGGATTTACCGGCGAGCTCGGCTACGAGGTCTGGACGACGCCCGATTACCTGGCAACGCTCTACGATGATCTGCTGGACGCCGGGCGCGAGCTCGGGCTCGTGCACTTCGGCGGACGCGCGCTGTCGTCGCTGCGGCTGGAGAAGGGCTACGGCTCCTTCAACAAGGACTTCCGCCCCGACTACACGCCGGGGGAGACCGGGCTCGGGCGCTTCGTCGACTTCAGCAAGAGCGAGTTCACCGGTCGGGCGGCCGCGCTCGCCGAGCGCGCCGCAGGTGCGAAGCGCCGCTTCGTCATCTTCGAGGTCGAGGCGCTCGATGCCGAGGTGATCGGCTATGAGTCGATCCTGCACGAGGGCGAGGCAGTGGGGTACGTGACTTCCGGCGCCTTTGGCCACTGTGTGGGCAAGAGCCTCGCCGCCGGCTACGTGCCGACGGCACTGGCGCGCGACGGCGCGCGATTCGAGATCGACATCCTCGGCGAGATGCGCAGCCGCGATGATCCGCCTCGAGCCACTCTACGATCCCCAGGGTCTGCGGCTGCGGAGTTAGTCCATGGCCGATTTCGCCGTTGTCATGCAACTTGCCGAGCTGCCCGTGGGCGCCATGCGCGCCTGCACGGTGGCGGGGCGCGAGATCGTCGTGTGTCACACGCGCGAGGGCGTATTCGCGCTGGACAATACCTGCACGCACGCCGAGGCGCGGTTGTGCGAGGGCCGGCTGCGGGCGACGCGGCTCATCTGTCCGCTGCACGGCGCGGCCTTCGATCTGCGCGACGGCCGCGTGCTGGGGCCACCCGCGGAAAGGGCACTCACCACGCACGCCGTGCGGATCGTCGACGGCGCGATCGAGGTCGCCTTAAGTTGCTGAAGCTGGCCCCACAGCCCGCTGGCACGGCGGCGGTGCGCGGCGCACCGGCGATGCCGTACACCATGGTGCTGCTGCTGGCGTTCGCGCTGATGATCAACTACATCGATCGCGGCACCATCTCGACGGCCGGGCCGCTCATCAAGGCCGAGTTCCGGCTCTCGCCATTCGAGTGGGGCCTGGTGCTGTCGGCTTTCTTCACCACTTATGTGCTGTCGCAGCCGCTCATGGGCTGGCTGGTCGACCGGGTAGGCGCGGCGCGCGTGCTGGCCGCCGGCTTCACCCTCTGGTCGGTCGCGACTTTTCTCGCCGGGCTCTCGGCCGGTGTCACGGCGCTCGTCGCGCTGCGGCTCGTCATGGGCGTCGGTGAGTCGGTTTGCTACCCGAGCGGCTTCGCGCTCATCGCGCAGCGCGTCGATGACCAGCATCGCGCGCGCGCCACTTCCATCATGCAGCTCGGCAGCGTGGTGGGCCCGGCGCTCGGCACTTTTGTTGGTGGGCTGGTCATGATCCACTACGGCTGGCGCACCATGTTCATCGCGCTGGGCCTGGCGTCGCTCCTGTGGCTGCTCCCCTGGTCCGGCCAGCTGCGCGCGCCGGCGCTGGTCGCGGTGGCGCAGGACCGCTCCGCCGGGCCCAGGTGGTCGCAGATCCTGCGGCAGCGGGCGCTGTGGGGAACGGTTCTCGGCAACTTCTGCTCGAACTACGCCTTCTATTTCGTGTTCACATGGGTGCCGCTGTACCTGGTGGACGAGCGCGGCCTGTCGCTCGATTCCATGAAGAACGTCCAGAGCCTCATCTACGTCATGGATGCGGCGAGCATTCTGGCGACGGGCTGGCTGATCGACTGGTGGATCCGCCGCGGCGCGACGCCGAGCCTGGCCTACAAGACCGCGCTGGCGTTGAGCGCGGCCGGAGTCGGCGTGTGTCTGCTGGCGCTGAGCGGCGCGGGCGCGGCGGTGGGTGCGGCGCTGCTGCTCGCGACCGGGCTCGCCGACGGCCTCAATTCACCCTCGGTCGGCGCGCTGACGCAGCGCTTCGCCGGCCCGCTCGCGACCGGGCGATGGATGGGGACGCAGAACGCGATCAGCAACACGGCGGGCATCCTCGCCCCGGCCGTGACCGGTTATCTCGTGCAGCGCAACGGCGGCCATTACACGCTTGCGCTGTGGGTCACCGGCGGCGTGGCGCTGCTGGGACTTCTGGCGTGGTTCGTGGTGGTGCCGGTCGTGGAGCCGGTCGAGTGGCGCGCTACGCGTAAACCCGCGCCCGCTCCTGGTCCTTGACGATGTCGCGCGCCGCCAGATAGAGGTGTGCCGTGGCCCACAGGCCCGTCGGCACCAGGCACAGCATGGCCAGCCGCAACGACTCGGCATTCGAGAGGTGATTCGGCGCGAACCAGTCGCTCAGCGCGCCGATGAGCGGGGGCGCGATCACCAGATTCCCGAGGTTCGCGAGGAACAGCACCATGGCGCAGAACATCGCCCGCATGCGGCACTGCGCCAGGTTATTGAGGAGCCCGAAGCCCGGGCCGATGTAGAAGTAGATGGCGGGTATGAAGACCCACAGCATCGCCTTGGCGACCGCCAGGTCGCGCGTCCAGTAGACGACTCCGGAAGCGAAGGTCGCGATGCCGATACCGGCCGCGAGCAGCCACACGATACGGCGCGCGTCGACCATGGTGCCGCGGGCCATGAGCCAGCCCGTGGCCACCGTGGCGAGACCGCCGCCCCACAGGTGCATGTTCTGCGTGACGTCGCCCGCCTGGCCCACCGTCATGTGGTAAGTGCGCTGCAGGAACGTCGGCGTCCAGTACATCAGTCCCCAGCCCCACAGCGCGCACACCGCCGTCCCCATCATGAGGTGCACCGCGGAACGTTGTTTCCACAGGAAGCGCAGCGTCGTGGCCACCGACGGCGCCGCGCCGTCCTCGCCGCTGTCGAGGCAGCCGCGCTTCGGCTCGCGCACCGTGAGCCACACGGCGACGCCGGCGAGCACTCCCGGGATGCCGAGCGCGTAGAACACCGCACGCCAGCCATAGTGGTCGGCGATGACGCCAGCCACGTTGTAACCGATGAAGGCGCCGATCGGCGCGCCGAGCGCGAACACCGTGAGCGCCATGGCGCGACGGGTCGCGGGGAAGTAGTCGGAGAGTATCGAGTTGGCGCCGGGGGTGCCGCCGGCCTCGCCGACCGTGACGCCGACCCGGGCGAAGAAGAACTGCAGCGACGTCTGTGCCAGGCCGCAGACCGCGGTCATCACTGACCACAGCACCAGGCAGGCCGCCACGATGTTGCGGCGACTCTTGCGGTCGATGAGCCAGGAGAGCGGGAACCCCAGCACCACGTAGAACAGGCCGAAGGCGAAGCCGGTGAGCAGCGCGACGCCGAAGTCGGTGAGATGCAGGTCATGGCGGATCGGATCAAGTACCGTGGAAACGACGTAGCGATCCGCGATGCTGAGCGTGTACACGAGGCACATCATGATGAGCACGTACCAGCGCTCGGCGAGGGAGGCGGACTGGGGCGCGGCGAGGCTCAGGGCGGAACTCTCCGCAGCAGCGCTCGACTGAATCTCACTCATGGGGTCAGGTTACGCTAAGCGGTCCGCGGCTGTCCTCCACGATGAGGTCCGCGGCCTTCTCGGCCAGCATCATGACGGGCGCGTTGGTATTGCCCGAGGTCACGTTCGGAAATACGGAGGCATCGACGACGCGCAGCCCGGAGACGCCCCGCACGCGCAGGTGCGGATCGACGACCGAAGTGCGCGCATCGGACCCCATCGCGCAGGTGCCGCAGGCGTGGAACACCGAGCCCGAGCGCCGGCGGAAATCCGCGAGGATGTCCTCATCCGCTGTTACCGCGCTGCCCGGCTCGCGCTCGGCCTCGATGATGCCGGCG
This sequence comes from uncultured Gammaproteobacteria bacterium, assembly GCA_963793895.1. Lineage (GTDB taxonomy): Bacteria > Pseudomonadota > Gammaproteobacteria > Steroidobacterales > Steroidobacteraceae > 13-2-20CM-66-19. The sequence goes on along the minus strand of CAWCBV010000002.1, from coordinate 159,587 downwards.
AGCGGTTCGGCCGCCGCGATCCTTCGCAACAGGCGCGAGCCTTCGAAGACATCCTGCACGTCCGCGGCAGCGGACAGGGCATTCGGCTGGATCGCCGGGCTCTGGAGCGGATCGGGCGAGCGGATATGGATGCTGCCGCGGCTCACCGGGCGGCAGGTATTGAAGGACATCAGGAATCCCGGGTACGGGTCGGGAGTCATCAGCCGCCGGGTCGTGCCGAGCGTCGTGGTGGAGTAGCTCGCCGGGTTGAAATAGATGTGCATGTTGGGGCGCGTGAGCCCGGCGCGGCTGCGCAGGAACGCACCGGCCTGGTTGACGCTCATCGCGAGCGGTCCACGCCGGCCGCCGAGCGCGTACTGAAGCGCCGCGCGCACCTTGCCGAGGAAGGGCGCGAGCTCGTTGTTGAGCGTGCGCAGGCGCGAGCGGTAGTAGTAGTTGACCCCCAGGTGATCCTGCAGGCCCTGGCCGACGGCGGGGGACTCTGCCGCGACGCTGATGCCGTAGCTGCGCAGCAGCGGCGCATCGCCCACACCCGAAAGTTCCAGCAGCTGCGGCGAGTTGATGGTGCCGGCGCACAGGAGCACCTCGCGCCGCGCTTTCACGACCTGCCTGGTGTCCGCCTCGAGGAACTCGACTCCGGTCGCGCGGCGCCCTTCGAGCACGATGCGCGTGGCCTGGGCGCGCATGCGGATCGCGAGGTTGGGCCGGTGCCGCACCGGCCGCAGGTACGCGTTCGAAGCCGAGACCCGGACGCCGTCCCTGATGGTGACTTCCCACAGGCCCGACCCTTCAGACTGTGCTCCGTTGAAATCGCGGGTGCGCGCGATGCCCAAGGTGTCGCAGGCCTTCAGGAACGTATGGCACAGGGGATGCACGCTCGCCGACACGTCGCTGATGCCCACCGGTCCGCCGACGCCGTGCAGTTCCGGCTCGCCGAAGGGGTGATCCTCGAGCTTGCGGAAATAGGGCAGCACGTCCCGGAACGACCACCCGGGATTACCGGCGGCGGCCCAGTCGTCGAAGTCCCCGGGCTGTCCGCGCACGTACACCATGGCGTTGATCGAGGTCGAGCCCCCGAGCACCTTGCCGCGTGGCCAGAACTGGCTGCGATTTTCGAGCGTTGGGTCGGGCTGCGCCTCGTACATCCAGTTGAAACGCGGATCGTTGAAAGTACGGCCGTAGCCGATCGGCACCTGGATCCACGGCTGAGCGGTCGGAGCCGCCCGCCTCGAGCAGCAGCACTGTCGCTGCGGCGCTCGCGCTCAGGCGGTTGGCGAGCACGCAACCGGCGGCACCGGCGCCGATGACGATGTAGTCATAGTCAGGCATCTGTGGTTAGCATCGCACGATGAAGCTCACAGACATTAAGACCTTCGTCGCGGGCAACCCCCCGCCGCATAACGGCGGGCGCTACTTCGTGTTCGTGAAGCTCACGACCGACGGCAACGTGCACGGCGTAGGGGAGGCCTACTGTGTGCCGTTTCACCCCGAGGTCGTCACGCGCATGCTCGAGGATGTCTTCGGACGCTACCTCGCTGGCGAGGATCCGCACAACATCGAGACCATCTGGCGGCGCGTGTACTCGGCCGGCTACACGCAGCACCCGGACCTGTCGCTGATGGCGGTGCTGTCGGCGCTCGAGATGGCGTGCTGGGACATCATCGGCAAGGAGGCCGGCCAGCCGGTCTACAACCTGCTCGGCGGCCGGGTGCACGAGCGGCTGCGCACCTACACCTACATCTACGCGCGCCCCGGTGACAAGAGCGACGTGTACCAGGATCCGGACCTCGCGGCCGAGCGTGCCGCGCAGTACGTCGCGCAGGGATTCACGGCGCTGAAGTTCGATCCGGCCGGCCCCTATAGCGCCTTCGATGGGCGGCAGCTGTCGCTCGAGGCGCTGGCGCTGTGCGAGCGCTTCATGCGGCAGCTGCGCGCCGCGGTGGGTACGCGCGCGGACCTGCTGTTCGGCACCCACGGACAGATGACCGCGGCGGGTGCGATTCGCCTCGCACGCCGCCTCGAGCCCTACGATCCCCTGTGGTTCGAGGAGCCGGTGCCGCCGGATGCGCCCGAGGAGATGGCGCGCGTGGCGGCCGCCACCACGATTCCGATTGCCGCCGGCGAGCGCCTCACGACCAAGTACGATTTCGCACGGCTGCTGCGCGCGGGTGGCGCGGCCATCCTGCAGATGAACCTCGGCCGGGTCGGCGGCATCCTGGAAGCGAAGAAGATCGCAGCGCTCGCCGAGGTGCAGCACGCGCAGCTGGCACCGCACCTGTACTGCGGTCCGGTGGTCGGCGCCGCCAACATCCAGCTCTCCACCTGCAGCCCGAACTTCCTGATCCTCGAGGGCATCGAGCGCTGGCAGGGCTTTCACGCGCAGGTGCTCGTCAAGCCCATCCGCTGGGAGGCAGGGTACGTGATCCCGCCGACCGAGCCGGGGCTCGGAGTCGAGCTCAACGAAGCAGTCATCGCGCAGCACCCGTACACGGGGCGCATGCTGCACCTGGAGATGGCCGGCAAACCTGTGCTTTAGACCATCGCTCGTGACCATTCGGGCGGCTACAGCGCGAGCGCCGCGCGCAGGCGCTCGTCGTACCAGCGTGTGGAAGAGCTGCACCATGTACTCGCTGGCCGCGATCGGTCCGGGCAGGTACGCCGGGCTCGCGACTCCGCGCTGCGTCTCGGCGACGAACTCGGCGTCCTGGCGGTTGGTGGCGTTCCAGACGCTGGTGAGCTTCTCCAGCTCGTAGTCGCGTCCTTCCTCGGCCTCCGCGTGCACGAGCCAGGTGCTGCGCACCAGCGTGCGCCCGCGTTCCAGCGGCAGCGTGGCGAAGGTCAGGATGTGATCCGAGAGGAAATGAAACCAGGCGTTCGGCTGGGTGTGGTAGTGCAGCGTGCCGAGGCGTGGCTCGGTGAGATCGCCGAGCAGGCGCCGCGAGGCGACGCGCGTGTCCGGTGTCATCGACTCACCGGCGCCGTCCAGCACCAGTCGCTCGGTGCGAAAGGCGGTCGGCCGACCGGCCAGCTCCTCGATCGTCTGCCAGGGGAGCGCGGCCCGCGTCCAGATGGCCTCGGCTTCGCGCTGCGCCGCCCGGAAGCGCTGGTAGTCGGCGCGCTCGGCCGGGGACATGCTCGCCTCCTCGATCTCGCCGAAGAAATCAAACAGCGAGCACAAGAGCTCCGGGTGGCCCTCGCAGTGGAAGCACTCACGGTTGTTCTCGATGGTGAGCTTCCAGTTGCCGTGCTCGATGATGTCGACCTGCCGGGCGACCTTGGCGCGCGTCAGGCCGTGCGGCGCAAGATAGGGTGTCATGCGCTCGCGCCATGTCGTCGAAGTCATCCGGCGGCTCATCGGCGAGGCACACGAAGATGAGGCCGGCGAAGGTCTTCACGTGCACGCGCGCGAGCGGACGCTGCGCCTCGGGGGACTCGCCGGTGGCTCCACAGCGCAGCACCCGGCCCGTCAGGTCGTAGGTCCAGCGGTGATAGGGGCACTGCAACGTGGCGCCGGCGATCCCGCTGTCCTGCTGCAGAATGCGCGAGCCGCGGTGCCGGCAGGTGTTGTGGAAGGCTGCGATCGAGCCGTCGTCCAGCCGCAAGAGGAAGATCGGCCACGGTCCGATCTGGTAGGTGCGGTAGTCACCGCCCTCGGGGATCTCCGGCTCCGAGGCGAGGAACAGCCAGTGGCGGCCGAACAGGTATTCCATCTCGGCCGCATACAGCGTGTCGTCGGTGAAGAACGGGCCGGGCAGGGCGACCCCGGGCCGGTAGGTGTCGAGCAGCGCGCCGAGGTGGCCCCTCACGCCCTCCGGCGCCTGGCGCAGGCGTGAGGTGTTCATGCGTACGCCGTCCAGATGGTCTTCAGGTCACAGTACTTGTCGATGGCGTGCGGGGAGCGGTCGCGTCCCGTGCCCGAGAGCTTGAAGCCGCCGAAGGGTGTGGCCATGGTGGAGCGGTCGAAGGCGTTTACCCACACGGTGCCGCCGCGCAGCGCCGCCGAGACGCGGTGCGCGATGTTCATATCACCGGTCCACACGGCGGCGGCGAGTCCATAGGGGGTGTCGTTCGCGAGCCGCACCGCGTCGGCCTCGTCGCTGAAGGTCATGACGGCGAGCACCGGACCGAAGATCTCCTCGCGCGCCACCTTCATGCCGCGGCCGCACGCCGTCGAGCACCGTGGCCTCGACGTAGAAGCCGCCGCTGTCGGTGAGCGCCTGTCGGCCGCCGAGCGCGATGCGCGCGCCGTCGCTTACGCCGCTGTCGATGTAGCCGAGCACGCGGCGCATGTGGTTCGCATCGATGAGCGCGCCCATCTGCGTGGTGGGCTCGAGCGGGTGCCCGAGCGTGATGGTGGCGGTGACGCGGCGGATGGCTGCGAGCAGCGCCTCGCGCACCGACTCGTGCACGATGAGACGCGAGCCCGCGTGGCAGGTCTGGCCGCTGTTGTAGTAGATGCCCCAGGCGATCCCGGCGGCGGCGGCTTCGAGATCGGCATCGGCGAACACCACCTGCGGGGTCTTGCCGCCGCACTCGAGCGCCACGCGTTTGAGGTTCGAATCCGCCGCGTAACGCAGCATCAGCCGGCCGACTTCGGTCGAGCCGGTGAAAGTAATCAGGTCGACCTGCGGGTGCAGCGCGAGCGCCTTGCCCGCCTCCTCGCCGAAGCCCGGCACGACGTTGAAGACGCCCGGCGGTAAGCCCGCCTCGCAGGCAAGTTCGCCCAGGCGGATCCCCGACAGCGGTGACTGCTCGGCTGGCTTCAGCACCACCGAATTGCCGGTGAGGAGCGCGGGTCCCACCTTCCAGCAGCTGATGATGAGCGGGTAGTTCCACGGCACGATCGCCGCGACCACCCCGAGCGGCTCGCGCCGCACCAGCGCCAGGTCGTTCGGGCCAGTGGGCGCCACCTCGTCGTAGAGCTTGTCGGCGAACTCGGCGTAGTACTCGATGCAGTCGGCGCAGTTGGCGACGTCAACGCTTACCGAGTTCTGGATCGGCTTGCCGACGTCGCGCGTCTCGAGCAGCGCCAGATGGTCGACGTCCGCGCGGATCGCCTCCGCGAAGCGCCTGAGGATGCGCTTGCGCTCCTTCGGCTCCATGCGCCGCCACGTCCCGCTCTCGAAGCTGTCGCGCGCGCCGCTTTGACCGCGACGTCGACATCCGCGGCGCCGCAGCGCGCCACCTGGGCGACGACCTGCCCGTCGATCGGGGATGATGTCCTCGAAGACACCGCCGTCGAGCGCTGCGACCGGGCGGCCGGAGATGAAGGCGCGCCCCTCGGGCTTGACGGTAGCGGCCAGCCGCTCCCACGTTCCGCGGTCGCGTTTCAGGGCTGAAGTGCTCATGGATGCATGCTATTCAGGGGTAAATTTCCATACTCGCAGGGGACCTCAAAGCCTAGAAAAGGAATAGCCCCATCTATAAAAGAGGCATCGTATCAAGGGGGCGCTCGCGGGCTACCGGGCCGAAAACAGGCGTTGATGCTTCGACGCAACATCGCCCTGCGGCGACCTGCTTCTGTTCCGCTGCGTGCGCGACAGGCCCCGCCGCAGGCGGCACGGTCCCGTGCTGCGCAAGTCAATCCCTTTTTGAGATACGACTATTCGATTTCTAGTCTTCTAGCTTTCACATAGGTGTGAAAGGCTAGCGAAGTGGGCAGTACGAATTGCCTTCCGACCTCGTGCGTTGGGGGCAGTGAGCGGCTGCATAACGCCCGGATGACGTGTTTATTCAAGCGCCTTTCCGGGCAAATGGTTATAAACCTCTTATCGGGAGCCGCGCGGGACGGCGGAATGCGTTCGAGTGGGGAATATCACAACCAAAGACCCTCGGGGAGCAACGCGATGAAGGTTAATCCGAAGATTTCTGCTGCCGTGGCGGCAATCATGAGTGCGCCGAACGGTGGTTTGGGCAGATGCCGCACCCGCCGAAACCGCCGAGGCGACGGGCGCGCTGGCGGAGGTGGTCGTGACGGCCGAGCGCCGCACCGAGAATCTGCAGGACGTGCCGATCACGATCCAGGCGATCAGCGGAGCTGAGCTCTCTGAGTTGAACGTCACCAACTTCAACGAGCTGCTCAAATACACGCCGAACGTCACCTTCAGCGGCAACGGTCCGGGCACCGGCAACATCTTCATGCGCGGCTTGGGCAGCGTCGGCTCCGGCAACCAGTCGCAGACGACCACCGCACCTTTCCCGAACGTGGGGCTGTATCTCGATGATCAGTCGATGCAGTTCCCGGCCCGCAACAATGATCCCTACCTGGTCGACATGGAGCGAGTGGAGGTTCTGGAAGGGTCCGCAGGGTACGCTCTTCGGCGGCGGCGCGCAGGCGGGCGCGATTCGCTACATCACCAACAAGCCGAACCTCAACTCCAGCTCGGCGACCTTCAACGCCGGCTACGGCTACACCGCGGGCGGCGACAACGAACAGCCAGCTCAATGCGGTCCTCAACGTGCCGCTGATCCAGGGGGTGCTGGCGCTGCGTGCCGTGGTCTTCAATGAGCACCAGGGCGGCTATATCTCGAACGTCGCCAGCACGATCGGCTATTCGGCGGGCACGATCCCCTCTGGTCGCCACGGTCGGTGCAGGCAACCCGACCGTCAACAACGCCGCCTTCTCCAGAACAACGCCAATCCCATAACTACCAGGGAGCGCGTCTGTCGGCTGGGTGGAAGATCAATGACAACTGGGACTTCCTGCTGCAGCAGAACTATCAGGACCTGGAGGCGGATGGCTGGTTCTATGCGTTATCCGGCGGACTCGAACGGCACTGTCCTGCAGCCGTACCAGATCACCGCCTTCCAGCCGGCGTTCAACAAGGACCGCTACGAGAGCACCGCCTGGACGCTCAACGGCCAGTTTGATGGCCTGAAGGCCGTCTACACCGGCAGCTACATGGTCCGTCACATCGAGGGCAGCAGGACTACTCCAACTACCTGCGCAGCCGTTCGGCTCGCCTACGGCTGCATCGGCCCCGGCGCCCCTACTTCAACTCCGAAGAACTTCCCGGTACTCGCAGGCAAGAAGCCGCTGCAATGCTACGCGCCGGTGGCAACTGGACGGACATGGTCCGCAACAACCACTTCAGTAGCACGAGCTCCGCATCAGCACCGACGAGGGTAACCGGCTGCGCGGCCTGTTCGGGGCATTCTGGGAGAAGTTCGTCATCTATGACACACATGAACTTCAATTACGCTGCCGATTCCGCAGTGCGATCCTGCGGTCCTCGCGGCCGCTTGCCCCGGCGGACCGGATTGCCTGAGGCCGTCGGGCCGCTGCCCCGGCTCCTTTGCAACCGACCCGTGCCTGCGTACGAACTCCGACCACCGCGTTCGGCGAGGACGACCAGCGCGGCTACAAGCAGACTGGCATTTTTCGGCTCGCTCGATTTCGACATGATTCCGAAGGTACTGATCGCTGACCGCCGGCACGCGCTGGTTCCACTACGACGAGTTTGAGTACGGCTCGCAGTACAACGACCGCCGACGGCGGCACCGCGATCGTGAATCCCCCAATGGGGCGTGCACTGCGACCGGCGGTTGCGGCTTCCCGATCAACCTCGACAAAGACCGAGAGCGGCACCCGCAGCCGCTTCAACCTCACCTGGCACATCACCCCGGACATCATGGCGTACTACACGTTCTCGCAGGGATACCGTCCGGGCGGCTTCAACCGCACCATACTCGACGATTGCCGGAGTGGCCTCACTTTCCGGCGAGGTACCCTTTTGCACCTACCCGGGCGGAGTCAAGACCTGCATCGCCAACAGCGACCAGTACGAGAAGCCCGCGGGCTGGCAGGCGGACAATCTGATCAACAACGAGGTCGGCTTCAAGACCGAGTTCTTCGACCATCGACTGATGGTCAACGTGTCGGCGTATTACATGAATTGGAAGAACCAGCAGTTGTCGCTGTTCGCTCCGACCATCCTCGGCAACACCACCTTCAACGTCAACGGGCCCGACTACGATCATCAAGGGCTTCGAGGTTCAGTTCGTCGCGCGCATCACCGACGGGCTCGACCGTACAGGGATCGAGCTCGGTCAACAGCTCGAGCCAGTCGAATTCTCCGTGCCTGGAGTCGGTGGGTGTCGACCCGGACAACAAGAAGACGGCGAACAATCCGACCCCGGCCGGTCAATGTGTCGCGATCAATAGCGTCGCAGGTGCGCTCCCGAACGCGCTGGGGGCGTTTGGCGCCCCGCCGCCGTTCTCGCCGCCCTGGATGTTCAACCTGCGGGCGCGCTACGACTGGAAGTCCGGCTGACTACAAGCCGTTCGCATGGGTGGGCGCCAGCCACATCGGTCCGATGACCAACGAGCCGAGGAACTACTTCCCCGGCAACGACCCGGCGGTCGCCAATCCGAATCGCACTCGCCCCATCACGACGCTACTTCTCTACCCGATCCCGAGTTACACGACCTATGACGCGGCGATCGGTGTGAGCAAGGACAACTGGACCGCGCAGTTCAACGGCACCAACCTGGGCAATATTTACGGGCCGTCAAACGTCACGTCGGGCCAGTTCATCAAAGTCTGAGGTTCCGCTGCGGCCACGCGTCATAATGTCCCTGATGAGCTACTAGTTCTGACCGGCGGACTGCTGCCGGCTGCCCTGAGCGGGCCGGTGCAGTAGAATAAGGGCGGGCCGGCACGGTCCGCCCTTTGTTTCAAGTGCCCTGCACGTCACGACGCCGACCAGTACCGCCGCCCGCGAACGGCCCCGACGTCGCGCGCATCCGCGCGCTGCTGCGCGAACACAAGTTCGCCGAAGTGCTGGCCGCGGGTGCGGGCTTGCTGCCGGAGTCTGCCGGCCACCGCGATGCACTGCTGTGTGTGGCGGTGGCGCAGCGCTATCTGCATCGTATCCCCGATGCCATGCGTACCCTGGCAGCTCTCGAGCAGCACCATCCGCGTTTCAGCCGGATCCACGAGGAGCGCGGCCGCTGCTTCGTCGAGATGCGCCAAGCACCCCAGGCCATCGAGGCCTTCCTGATCGGCGGTGAACCTCAACCACGCGCTGCCCGGCAGCTGGACGATGCTGGAGGGCCTCTACCGCATGACGGGGGACGCCGCCAATGCCGCCATGGCCGGCAGCCAGGTGGCGACGCTGCGCGCGCTGCCGCAGGAGATCGTGGTTTCCACCGGGCTGTTTGCCGACGGCGACCTCGAGGCCGCGGAGTCGCTCGATTCGCCGCTACCTCCTCGAGCACGGCGATCACATCGAGGCCATGCGGCTGCTCGCTCGCATCGGCATAGCCCACAAGGTATTCGACGACGCGGAGCTGCTGCTCGCGGCGGTACTGGAGCTCGCTCCCGACTATGCGTGGCCCGCCAGGAATACGCCGGCGTCCTCATCGAGCTTCGCCGGAACCAGGACGCGCGCCGCGAGCTCGACCGCTTGCTCAAGGACGATCCCGGTAACCGGGCGCTGCGAATGCTGTACGCGGCCAGTGCCGTGGGCTTCGGCGAGAGAGGCGCATCGCGCTCTATCGCGGGATGTTGCAGGGAACGCCCGAAGATGCGGCAGTGCATCTGTCCATCGGTCATGCACAGAAAACTCTCGGCAGGACTGCCGAGGGGATCGAGGCGTATCGCCAGGCGGCTGCCTGCCGTGCGGATTTCGGTGACGCCTACTGGAGCCTTGCGAACCTCAAGACCTACCGCTTTACGCCGGCGGAGCTGGCATGCATACACACCGCTCTCGCGGCGCCCACGACCAGCCCGGGCGATCGCTATCACCTGTGCTTTGCGCTCGCCAAGGCGCTCGAAGATCAGGGTGATTTTGCGGAGTCCTTCCGCTACTACGAGCTCGGCAACTGCCTCAAGCTCCCGGAGTGCCGGTATCGCGCCACCATCATCGAGACCAACACCCGGCGGCAGATCGACGTCTGCACGCGCGAGCTCTTCGTCAGCCGCCAGGGCTGGGGAGCGCCGGCCCGCGATCCCATCTTCATTGTCGGTCTGCCACGCGCGGGCTCGACGCTGCTCGAGCAGATCCTTGCCTCGCACTCGCAAGTCGAGGGTACGCAGGAGCTTCCCACCGTGCAGCAGCTGGTCTCCCGCCTGCGCGGGCGCACCTCGGACGCGGACGATCCGCGGTATCCGCGCATCCTCGCGAGCCTCAAGTCGGAGGACTTCGCAGCGCTCGGGGAGAAGTATCTGGCCGACACGCGCGTCTACCGCACCGGCAAGCCCAATTTCATCGACAAGATGCCGAACAACTTCCGGCACGTCGGGCTGATCCATCTGATGCTGCCTAATGCCCGCATCATCGACGCGCGGCGCGAGCCGATGGCGTGCTGCTTCAGCAATTTCAAGCAGCTGTTTGCCCAGGGCCAGGAATTCACCTACAGCATCGAGGATATCGCGCGTTACTACCGCACCTACCTGGAGCTGATGCGACATTGGGATGAGGTGCTGCCGGGACGCATCCTGCGCGTCTATCACGAGGACGTGGTGGAGGATCTCGAAGGCAGCGTGCGGCGCCTGCTCGACTACTGCGGGCTCGACTTCGAGCCCCAGTGCATCGCGTTCCACGAGACCCAGCGCAGCGTCCGCACGGCGAGCTCCGAGCAGGTGCGTCAGGCGATCTATCGCGAGGGGCTCGATCAGTGGAAGCACTTCGAGCCCTGGCTCGAGCCGCTAAAGAACGCCCTCGGGGATGCGCTGAGCCGCTATCGCGATGACAATCGACGCGCGGCGCAGGTGGCGCACGGCTAAGCAATACGCGTTGCGCGCAGCCTGTCCTCATCGAGCGTGTAACCCATCCCAGGCGCGTCGCTCAGAGTATCCAGCCTTCGCGGTCGGACGGTGAGCGGCTCGGCTCATCATGAAGTCGCGGCGTTCGAGGCTCCACTCCGGCGGATCGAAGGGGAACTCGAAGAACGGGGCGTCCGCGAGTCCGGCCGTCAGATGGGCGTTGGCAGTCACGCCCATGCCGTTCGTCCAGGTGTGCGGGGTGAAGGTGAGGTGATGTTCCTCGGCGAGGATAGCGATGCGCCTCAGGCCCGTGATCCCGCCGACCAGCGCGGCGTCCGGCTGCACCACGTCGACACAGCCCCCGGTGATCAGATCGCGCAGCTCGTGAATCTGCCGCGTCATCTCGCCCGCGGCGATGCGCACGTCGGTCGCCGCGCGCAATGCGCGCATGCCGTCGTAGTCGGAGCGATGCAGCGGTTCCTCCATCCAATAGACCTTGAGCCGCTCGAGCTCGCGCGCCACCGCGAGCGCATCCTTGAAGGTCCAGGGGGTCTCGGTGTCCCAGGACATGCGCCATCCCTGGTTGCAGTCGACCAGGAGATGCAGCTTCTCGCCCACCCGCGCCCGCACCGCCTCGAGCGCCCGCACATCCTCGTGCCAGTCGCCGCGGTGAAAGCGCAGCTTCAGCGCCCGGTAACCCTGCGCGAGATAGCGCTCGGCCGCCTCGCCCTGGGCCCGTGGGTCGCGTAGCGTTCCCGAGGAGGCGTAGGCGCGCACGCGGTTTGAGCGGCCGCCGAGGAGCTTCCAGCAGGGAGTGTTGAGGATCTTGCCGGCGAGGTCCCACAGCGCCAGGTCGAGCGGCCAGCAGCGTCCGTAGTGAAAGTCGATGTTGGAAAGGATCCGGTTGTGCCGCTCGAGGGCGAGGGGATCCTGGCCGACGAACAGATCCTCGTGCCCCTCGAAGCCGAGCATGCGATCTCCCGAGCCCATGCCGACCAGGCCGGTGTTGGCAGTGACGCGCACCAGGGTCGCGTCGAAATGCGTTCGCGGCTTCGTGTCCCAGCTGGCGTTGAACGGAGGGTCGAGCGGCAGGCGGTGGTGGCTGATCGCAATCGCGGCGATCCGGTGCCCGGATGCCGCCTGCAGCGGCGTTGTAGGTTGCGCGTTCACGGGTTCTGGCCATCCGCCGCAGCCAAGCCTTCCACAGATGCTCAGGCGCGCAAAGCCGAGAAATTGACTACCGGTATCTTAAAAAGGCATCCGACCCGGAAGTCAGGAGTCCTGGCTCTTCCCCCGCCGCAGCAGCGTGAGCGCGAGCAGGGCGGAGGCCACCATCAGGAACAGGCTCACGGCGTTCAGCACCGGCGTGGCGCCTTCGCGCATGCGTCCGTACATCATGATGGTCAGCGGCGCATCCGAGCCGACCAGCATCAGCGTCGTGTTGAAGTTCTCGAACGACATCAGGAAGGCGATGGCCGCCGAGCCGATCAGCGCCGGCCGCAGGTAGGGCAGCGTGATGGTGCGCAGCACCGCCGCATGCGAGGCGCCGAGATTGAGCGCCGCGTCCTCGAGCGTGCGGTCGAAGCGCTTGAGGCGCGCGCTGATGGTCAGCGTCGCGATCGCGGCGATGTAGGAGAACTGGCCCAGCACCACCAGCGGCAGCCCGGGCCGCAGGAAATCCAGCTCGAGGCCGAACAGGTCGCGGCACAGCTCGGCGAGGCGGCTGGCGAACGCCAGGATCGAGATGCCGAGGATCACGCCGGGAATGACCAGCGGCGCCAGCATCAGCACCGACAGCGCTCCCTTGCCGGGAAACTGCTCGCGCTCCATCAGGAACGCGTTGGCCGTGCCGACCACCACCGACAGCACCGTCACCCAGCAGCGCGACGATGCAGCTGGTCCAGATGCTGCCGAGCAGTTCGCTGTCGCGGAACAGGCCGACGCGGCCCGTGCGCCTCGTTGCCGAGGAACCAGTCGAGCGTGAAGCCGTGCCAGGGCGGCGCCGGGTAGGGCGCGTCGTTGAAGGCGAACACCGCCACGATCGACCAGCGGCAGGAACAGGAACACCAGGAACGCGCCGACGTACAGCGACGGTCGCGGCGCGCAGCCAGGCCGGTCGTGGCAGCGACGGGATCATGCGCGCCGCATCACGTCGCCGAAGCGCTGGCCGCTGAGCTTCAGTCCGAGCCAGACCATCGCGGTCGACAGCGCCAGCAGCAGGAAGCCGAAGGCCGCGCCCTGCTCCCAGTTGAAGCGCATGATGAACTGCGTGTAGATCTGCTCGGTGAACCACTGCGAGTTCTTGCCGCCGAGCAGCGTCGGCGTCAGGTAGTTGCCGAGCGTCAGCATGAACACGACGATGCAGCCGGCGGTGATGCCGGGCGCGGCGTGCGGAATGACGATCGTGCGCAGGATCGACCAGCCCTTGGCGCCGAGATCGTAGGCCGCCTCGATCAGCGAGTTGTCGAGGCTCTCGAGGCTGCCGACCAGCGGCACGACCATGAACAGCAGCGAGGTGTAGACCAGGCCCGACCAGGATCGTGGCGTCGTGATAGAGCAGCTCGACCGGCATGCGCGGTGATGCCCAGGTGCACCAGCAGCGCCGGCAGCACGCCGGATTCGCGCAGCAGGATCATCCAGCCGAGCGTGCGCACGGTCTCGCTGACCCAGAAGGGGATCAGGCACACCACGAACAGCAGCGCGCTCATGCGGCCGCGCGCCAGCTTGGCGATGATCCAGGCGATCGGAAAGGCGATCAGCAGCGTGAGCAGCGGTGGCGATCGCCGACAGCAGCGCGGTGCGCACGAACACGTGCCAGTAGAGCGGCTCGCCGAAGAATGTCCGGTACTGCGCCAGGCTCGGCGCGTACTCGCGCGGCGCGACGCGCTCGCGCAACGACAGCAGCGCCAGGTCGACGTGCGGCAGCACGATCAGCGCGAACAGCCACAGCAGCGCCGGCGCGAGCAGCAGCGCCGAGCATCAGGCGCCGGTGCCAGGCTGCGCTCGCGGTCGCCTCAGGCATCGAGGCATGCCGGCCGGCAAAGCAGATCGCCCGCTGCGGATCGAAGCTGAAGCAGATGCGCTCGCCGACCTTCAGATCCGCGAAGCGCCCGGTCTGCGGCAGCGCGATGCGGAACTCGAAGCGGCTGCGCTGCTTCGCTGCAGCAGCACCGCGGAGTTGGCGCCGTCGAACAGCAGGCTCTGCACCTCGCCGCTGTGCACGCGTCTGCTCCGGCGGGCAGCTCCGCGGCGGTGCGGCGCGAGCGTCGCGACCTCGGGCCGCACGAAGGCCTCGACCGCGGCGCCGACGCTGAGCGGCTGCCGCTGCGCGCGTGCGCGCACCAGCCAGCCCTCGGCCGCGTCGAGTTCGAGCAGCGTCGCCATCGACGGCACGCACCGTGCCGGCGATGCGGTTGTTGGCGCCGACGAAGCCGGCCACGAAGGCGGTGGCCGGCGCGTAGTACAGCTCCTGCGGCGTGCCGAGCTGCTCGAAGCGGCCCGCGATTCATGACGCCGACGTGATCGGACAGCACCAGCGCCTCGGACTGGTCGTGGGTGATGTAGACGAAGGTGGTGCCGAAGGCCGCCTGCAGCTGCTTGAGCTCGATCTTCATGTGCTCGCGCAGCTTCAGGTCGAGCGCGCCGAGCGGCTCATCGAGCAGCAGCAGCGTCGGCTCGAGCACCAGGCTGCGCGCGATGGCGACGCGCTGGCGCTGGCCGCCCGAGAGCTCGTCGACGCGCTTGTGCGCCGGCGCCCGCCAGTCCCACGCGCTCGAGCATCGCCTCGGCGCGGCTGCTGCGCTCGGCGCGGCCGACGCCGCGGCGCGCGAGGCCGAAGGCGACGTTCTCGCCGACCGACATCATCGGAAACAGCGCCAGCTGCTGGAACACCATGTTGACCGGGCGCCGGTTGGGCGCCACGCCGCGCCATGCTGCGCCCGCCGATGCGCGATGTCGCCGCTGTCGGGCTGCGATGAAGCCGGCGATCATGCGCAGCAGCGTCGTCTTGCCGCAGCCCGAGGGGCCCGAGGATCGAGAAGAAGCTGCCGCGCGCGCACGCTGAACGACAGCGCGTCGACCGCACGATGCGTCGGCGAAGCGCTTGATCGACGCTCGCGCACCTCCGAGGTCCGGCGCCGTGCCGCGGCGCGCGGCGTTAGCGCCGCGCTCAATTGGCCGCCTTGACCCGGTCGAGCATCCGGCCCTCGATCTCCTCGAGGCCGGCCGGGATCGCCGGATACCACTTGATGTTCTTGAGGCCGTCCGGGAAGCTCGCGGCGAACTGCGCGCGCACGCGCGGATCCATGAGCTGCGTCGGCGCCCTTGCGACGGCGGTGAAGTTGCCGATCGACTTGGCGATCTTGCGCGGCGATCTCCGGGCGCATCGTGAAATTGATCCAGGCGTAGGCGCCGGCGTCGTTGCGGCCGCGGGCCGGCAGCGCGAAGGTGTCGAGCCAGCCGATCGCGCCGGACTTCGGGTTGATGAACTGGATGTCGGGATTCTCGCGGTTGAGGGTCCAGCCGCCCGTGTCCCACATCATGGCGGCGACCAGATCTCGCCGGAGCGCACGCCGTTGAGCAGCTGGTCCTTGTTGTCGAAGAAGAAGCGCAAGTTCGCCTTGCAGGCGGCGAGCGTGCTTGCCGACCTGCTCCATCAGCGCGGTGTAGGCCTTGGTGTCGCCGTAGAGCGCGAACGGATCCTTGCCCGAGGCGAACGCGAAGGCCATCAGCGTCGGGCGCCGCAGGCGCACGCGCGGTCTTGCCCTTGAGTCCGGCTTGCACAGATCCGTGTAGTCGGTGATCTTCGTGCGCTTGGTGTTGACGACCAGGCCCTCGGTGCCCCACACGTAGGGCAGGGCGTAGAGCTTGCCGTCGAGCGTGGCGTTCTTCTTCACGCGTCTCGAGCAGCTCCGGCATGAACTGCATCCAGCTTGACCTTGCTCACGTCGATCGGCTTGTAGATGCGGAATTCCTGCTGCGCGCCGGTGATCCGGTCCTGCGAGGGCTGCGCCAGATCGAAGCCGGCGCCGCCGGTGGCGCGCAGCTTGGAGATCATCTCCTCGTTGTTCGAGAGCGTGACCTCGACCTGGATGCCGGTTTCCTTCTTGAACTGCGCGATGACATCGGCGGGCACGTAGTCGGCCCAGGTGATGATGCGCAGTACCTTGGAATCGTCGGCGTGCGCGGGGAGCGCCACGAGCAGCGCCAGCGCGAGGAACGCACTCAGGGTGCGACATGCGCGCGCGGCGCGCGGCGAAAAGCGAGCGGAGATCATCGGGTCTAATGCCCCTCCCGGACCGGCTGCCGTCGCGTTGACAGGCAAGTTTTTTAAGAGATAGTCTGATCGGGCTCGGACATCTGGAAATATAACATCGCCCCAATCGCTTGTCGTCTCACCGCCGCTTCCGGGAGCTGCCGCCTTGCCTGACGCACAGGGCCACCCACGCGTGCTGGTGATCGACGGCAACCGTGCGGCTGTCCGCGAGCAGCAGGTTGCCGCGGGGGGCTCGCCCAGCGGGGAGGGCTATGCACGCACGCTCGAGGGCCTTGCCGGCGTGAGCTGCGACATCGTGCGCCCTGCGGACGGCGAGGTACGCCTGACGCGGCCCCTCGCCGGCTACGACGGCGTCGCCATCACCGGCTCCGCGCTCAACGTCTACGAGGGCGGCGCGCACATCGAGCGGCAGATCGAGCTGGCGCGGGCCACCTTCGCGGCCGGCGTGCCGTTCTTCGGCAGCTGCTGGGGTATGCAGGTCGCCGTCACCGCGGCCGGTGGGCGCGTGCGGCCCAGTCCGCTCGGGCGCGAGTTCGGCTTCGCGCGCCGTATCGAGTTGAGCGACGCCGGGCGCCGCCACCCCATGTTCGGCGGCAAGCCGGCGGTGTTCGAGGCGGTCACCGTGCACCGCGACGACATCGCGGAGCTGCCGGTGGGGGCGGTGGTGCTCGCCAGCAACGACATGGGCGTGCAGGCGGTGGAGCTGCGCCACGGCCCGGGCGTCTTCTGGGGTGTGCAGTATCACCCCGAATACGGCTTCGCTGAGATTGCCGCCTGCGCGGTGCGCTACGGCGCGAAGCTGATCGAGGACGGCCTGTTCGCCGATCGCGCCGAGCTCGAGACTTTCGTCGCCGACCTGCGCGCTCTCGGGCACAACCCAGGCGATCGGCGTCTCGCGTGGAAGCATGGACTGGGCCCCGCCGTGTATCAGGAGACCTTGAAGCTGCTGGAGCTGCGCAACTGGCTCGAGATCCAGGTACTGCCCCATGCCGGGCGGCGCGCCGGGAGCCAGCCATGAGCTTCACCGATCATCCGGACTGCGCCGCGGCGCTCGCGCTCGCGGACGAGCTCGCCGACGTTGCGCGCCGCATCGCCGTGCGCCATTTCCGCACGCCGGTGGCCGTGCAGCGCAAGAGCGACGGCACTCCGGTGACCGCCGTTGATCTGCAGATCGAGAGCGAGATGCGCCGTATCATCCGTGCCGTCTTCCCCGCACATGCCGTACGCGGCGAGGAGTTTCCCGCCGAGGGGGGCGGGGAGTTCACCTGGGTGATCGACCCGATCGACGGCACCAAGAGCTTCATCACCGGCTTCCCGCTGTTCGGTTCCCTGATCGCACTGATGCAGGCAGAGCGTCCGGTGCTCGGGGTGATCGAGGCGCCGGCGCTGGCCGAGCGCTGGGTGGGCTGCGAAGGGCGCCCCACGCGCTTCAACGGCCGCGAGGTGCGCACCAGCACCTGCTCCTCGCTCGCGCAGGCGGTGGTTTACACCACCACGGCCGAGACCTTCAGCAGCGAGGAGCGCGAGCGCTTCGAGGCGCTGGCGATGCGCGCGGCGCTGCGCCGCTACGGCGGCGATTGCTATCTCTACGGGATGCTCGCCTCGGGCTCGTGCGAGTTCGTCATCGAAGTGCAGTTGAAGCCCCACGACTTCATGGCGGTGATTCCGGTCGTGGAAGGCGCGGGCGGCATGATTACTGACTGGCGCGGCGCGCGGCTCACCACCGCGAGCGACGGCCGCGTGGTGGCGGCCGCTAATGAGACGCTCTGGAAGCTGGCGCTCGAGGCGCTCGGCAAGCCTTAAGCCGTGAGACCCATATCCCCCTTGACCGCCGCGCGGAAAATGCGCGCGTAGGCGGCGGCGTCCGCCGGCTGCGGATTGCCGCCGGCGGAGGGGTCGAGCGCGGCTTCGCGGCCGATGTCTTCCGCGCTCGTCGCCGGCACGCCGATGTCGGCGAGCGTATGCGGGATCTTGAGGCGCTTGCGCAAGCCGAGCACCCACTCGAACAGCGCGCCAAACGGCTCGCCCTTGAGGTCCAGCAGCCGCGCGATGGGCGCAACGCGCGCCTCGATCGCCGGGCGGTTGTAGGTGATGACGTACGGCAGGAGGATCGCGTTGGTGAGGCCGTGATGGGTATTGAAATGCGCGCCGACCGGATGCGCGATGGCGTGCACGCCTCCTAAGCCCTTCTGGAACGCCGTCGCGCCCATACTGGCCGCCGCCAGCATGCGTGAGCGCGCCTCGAGGTCCGCGCCGTGCTCGCACGCACGCGGCAGGTACTCCTGGATGAGGCGCATGCCTTCGAGGGCAATGCCGTCGGCCAGCGGGTGGAAGCCCGGCGCGCAGAAAGCCTCGAAGCAATGGACGAAGGCGTCCATGCCGGTGGCCGCGGTGACCGCCGGCGGCAGTCCCACGGTGAGCTCCGGGTCGCTGATCACGACGCCCGGCATCATCTGCGGATGGAAGATGATCTTCTTCTGATGCGTCTCCTCGTTGACGACCACGCCCGCGCGGCCGACTTCCGAGCCCGTGCCCGCGGTGGTGGGAACCGCGACCACCGGGGCGATGCCGCTCGCGTCGGCGCGCGTCCACCAGTCACCGACGTCCTCGAAGTCCCACAGCGGCCGCGTCTGTCCGGACATGAAGGCGATCACCTTGCCGGCATCGAGCGCCGAGCCGCCGCCGAAGGCGATGACGCCATCGTGCAAGCCGGCGCGGTAGGCGGCGAGGCCCTCCTCGACGTTGGCGGCCACCGGGTTGCCGCGCACCCGCGCAAACAGCCCGGTGCCTGGGACGAGTGCGCGCGCGCGCTTCGTCATCGGCGCATCGCGCAGGCCTTCGTCCGTGACGAGCAGCGGTCGCTTGATGCCGAGCCTGGCGCAGGCCGCCGGCAGCTCGGCGATGCGGCCGGGCCCCGCCCACACGGTGGTCGGATAGTTCCAGTTGGCCTTGAGGATCGCGCTCACGTTGTCACCCGCAGGTGGAAGGATTTGGGCCGCGTCAGGTGCTCGTACCCGAGGACCGAGAGCGTACAGCCGCGCCCCGAATCCTTCACGCCCACCCAGGCGAGCGCCGGATCGAGGTAATCGCAGCGGTTCATGAAGAAGGTGCCGGTCTCGACCTGCGCACCGAGGCGCTCGGCGGCCGCCGTATCGCCCGTCCACACGGCCGCGGTGAGGCCGAAGGCGCTGTCGTTCATGTGGGCGATCGCTTCCGCATCACTCGCCACCTTCATGACGCCGGCCACGGGACCGAAGATCTCCTCACGCATCACCGCGGAGGCGGCCGGCGCATCCAGCAGCAGCTGCGGCGCGAGGTAGGGCGTGCCGGCGCGGCTCGCGGCGAACTCACGCTCCTCGATTGCGGGTCTCGCGCCCGCCGCCACCGCGGCGCGGATCTGCTCCCGCACGGCGTCCGCCGCGGCGGTGCGCACCAGGGGTCCCAGCGTCGTCTGCGGATCGAGCGGGTCGCCGAGCCGATACTGGCGGATGAGCTCCACCGCGCCGCGCGTGAACGGCTCGTAGAGGCTCTCGTGCACATAGATGCGCTGCAGCCCGCAACACGACTGGCCGGAGTTGAAGTACGCGCCGTCGACGATGTTCTCGATGGCATGCCCCAGGTCCGCATCGTGACGCACGTAGACCGGATCGCAGCCGCCGAGTTCGAGCCCGACGCCGACGAAGCGCTCGGCCGCGGCGCGCTGCACGGCCCGCCCGCCGGCGACCGAGCCGGTGAAGGCGACGAAGTCGACGCGCGCGTCGCCGACCACGCGCCCGGTGTCCTCGTGCGAGAGATGCAGCACCTGGAACAGGCCCGCGGGCAGGCCCGCGGCGGCGAAGCACTCGGCGAAGGCTTCGGCGCACAGCGGCGTCTGTGCCGAGTGCTTGAGCACCACGGCGTTGCCGGCCATGAGCGCGGGCACCACGCTGTTGACCGCGATGAGGTAGGGGTAATTCCAGGCCGCAACGGTGAACACGACGCCGAGCGGCTCGCGGCGGATGAAGCGCCGAAAGCCGGGCTTCGGCCCCGCGTCGAGGTCGGCGAGCGCCGTGGCGGCGGCGCCGATCATGTAGCGGGCGCGCTCGAGCGTGCCGCGTACCTCGCTCGGCGCGAAGCGGATCGGCCGCCCCATCTGCCAGGGCAGTCCCTGGGCGATTTGCGCGCCGCGGCGCTCGAACTCGGCGCAGAAGCGCTCCAGCAGCGCCGCACGCGCGCTGATCGGCGTCTCGCGCCACCGGCGCTGAGCCAGGCGCGCCTGCTCGAGAGCCGCGTCGATCTCGGCGGCGTTCGCTGGCGTGCGCTCGGCATAGAGGCGCCCATCGACGGGGGAGATGGTCCTGATCGTCGTCATCAGATGATCTCGAAGTAGCGCGCCAGCTCCCAGTCGGTGACCGCGCTGCGGAACTGGCGCTCCTCCCACTCACGGCTCGCCGCGAAGTGCTCGACGAAGGGCTTGCCAAAGAGTTCCTGGGCGGCCTTCGAGCCGGCGAGGCGCCCGGCGGCCTCGGTGAGCGTGCGTGGCAGCTGGCGCTTCGCCGGGAGCTTCTTCTCGTAGGCGTTGCCGGTGATCGGCTCATCGGGCTCGGTGCGGTGCTCTATCCCCCAGAGCCCCGAGCCGATGGCGACCGCGAGGGCGAGATACGGGTTGATGTCGGCGGCGGCGATCCGGTACTCGACGCGCTGAGCCTTGGGGCCGCCCTGGATCACGCGCAGTGCACAGGTGCGGTTCTCCACACCCCAGGTGGCGGAGGTCGGGGCCCAGTAGCCCGGCACGAGGCGCGAGTAGCTGTTGACGGTCGCGGCCACCATGGCGAGGAGCTCGGGCATCAGCGCCTGCTGGCCGCCGACGAACCAGCGCATCTCTTCCGACATGGTGTGGGGCTGCTTCTCGTCGTAGAACGCGGAAGCGCCGTCCTGGCGCGCGAGCGACACGTGCAGGTGGCCGCTTTGCCCCGGGAGCTGCTGCGACCACTTCGCCATGAAGGTCGCCATGAGGCCGCGGCGCTGCGCCAGCACCTTGACGAAAGTCTTGAAGAGCGCGGCACGGTCGGCGGCCTCGAGCGCCTCGGCGTAGTGCAGCGCTGCTTCCATGACGCCGGGGCCGGTCTCGGTGTGCAGGCTTTCGATCGGCATGCGCATGTCGTCGGCGAGCTTCAGGAGCGCCGCGTAGAGTTCAGCGTGCACGCCGCTGCGCAGCACCGAGTAGCCGAAGTAGCCCGGCGTCAGGTTGGTAAGATTGCGGTAATGCTTCTCGCGCACGCTCGCGGGCGTCTCGCTGAAGACGAAGAACTCGTATTCGGCGGCCGCGGTCGCGGTGAGTCCCATGGAGGCGGCGCGCGCGAGCACGCGGCGCAGCACCGCGCGCGGGCACACTTCCTCGGCCCGGCCGGCGAACTCGCCGAGGAACAGGAGCATGTTGCCCTCGAGCGGCAGCGCGCGGCAGGTCTCGGGCAAGAGCCGCACGGGCGCGTCGGGAAATGCCGTATGCCAGCCGGTGAAGGTGACGTTGTCGTACTGCTGATCGTTCGAGTCCCAGCCGAGCACCACGTCGCAGAACCCGAAGCCCTTCTCCAGAGCGGACAGGAACTTGGCGCGATCGATGAACTTGCCGCGCAGGATACCGTCGTTGTCGAACACCGCGACCTTGACGTGTGTGAGGCCGCGCTCTTCGACGATCGCGCGCGCCTGCGCAGCGGTGCGCACTTCTTCGGGTTGCATGAACCAATCCTCCTTAAACGCACCGGGCCGCGCATTGCGGCGGGTCGAGTCTCATACGGACAGGCTGCTGCGCTGATGCGCCGCTGCTTTGAGCCATTCCGGGTTGATCTCCACCCCCCAGCCGGGTTCCGATGGGATGGTGACGTGGCCTTCCTCGACCCGGTAGGGATCCGTGAGGAACAGTCCGCCCTCCCACGGGTAGTAGTCGGCGCCCTCGATGGACAGCTCGAGGTACTTGCCGGGGTTGGGGATCGCGCCCAGGAGATGCATCGTACACAGCGTCACCAGCGAGCGGTTGGCGCTGTGCGGAGTGCAGGGCAGGCCGGTCGCGGCCGCCATGCGTACGACTTTCAGGGTACGCGCGATGCCGCCCATGTACATCACGTCCGGCTGCACGATGTCGACGGCGCGCATTTCGATCATGCGCGCCCAGATTCCCAGCTCGCAGTCCTGCTCGCCTCCCGTGACATCCACGGCAAGTGCCGCCGTGACCTGCCGCGTTTCCTCGAGCTTCCAGTAGGGGCAGGGCTCCTCGAAATGGCCAATGCCCTCCGCCTCGAGCAGCCGCCCGACCTCGATCGCCCGGCGCGGCGAGAAGCCGCTGTTGGCATCGACCAGCTTCGCGATGCCGGCGCCGAGCGCGCGCGACACCTGCGGCACGATCGCCTCGGTGCGTCCGGGCCATTCGTCGACGTCGTGACCGCATTCGGCCCCGACGCGCCATTTGAAAGCATCGAAGCCGAACGCGTCGCGGAGCCTGAGGAACCGCGTGGCTTCCTCTTCGGGGGTGATGTCGCGCCTCATGGAGGAGGCGTAGGCGCGCAGCCGCCTGGGTGTGCCGCCGAGCAGCTCGACCACGGGCTTGCGCTCGAGCCTGCCGCGCAGATCCCACAGCGCGGTATCGAGGCCGGCGAGGGCGCGGCAGCGGTAGCTGCCCGGGAACTTGTGCTCGCGCTCCTCGACGCGCTCAACCAGCGCCTCGATGTCGAAGGCGTCCTGCCCAAGCGCCCACGGCGCGACCTGCCGATGGAAGACGCTCGCCGTGATGTCGGCATTGTAAGTGGACGTCTGGCCCCAGCCGACCGCGCCCGACTCGGTAGTCACGCGCACGAAGCACACGTACTGATTGGTGAAGGTCTCGAGGCTGGCGATCTTCATGTTGCCGCCGTCGGTGCCGGTGCGGCGGGCCTGACGAGGACGACGCACAGATAGATCGCGCCGAGCGCAGCGAGCGCACTCACACCCGCAAGAGCCATGAACATGCCTCCCCAGCCAAAGCGCACCGCGAGCCAGGCCATGACGCTGCCCGCTGCCACACCGCCGAAGTACCCGGTGCCGTCGACGAGGCCCGAGGCGACCGCCCCGGCCTGCTTGCCGCCGAAATCGAGCGCGAACGCGCCCGGCAGGAACACGTAGGGTCCGAGCAGGCAGAAGGCGACGACACCGATCATGACCACCGGCAGCACCGATCCGGCGGTGCCGGGGTGCAGCTGAGTCAGGACCAGAAGACTCGCCGCGGTGCCGGCGAGCCCGAAGACCAGCAGCAGCGCCCGGCCGTTGCGCCCGAGGCGATCGCTGCCCCAGCCGGCGAGAATCGCCGAGACCGCGCCGACGCCTGGAAACACGGCGGACATCACCGCGGCGGCGCTCACCTTCAGGCCGAGGAAGTCGTGAAGGTAGGAGGGCGTCCAGGTGTTGAAGGTCTCGCGCACCATGGTGGTGGCAAACGCGAGCAGGCACACCGTCAGGAACGCACGGCTGCGCAGCAGCGGCAGGATGAGCGTCAGGTAGCTTCGCGGTCGCTCGGCGTGGGCGAACACGTTGACCGGGTTGGCGACCGTCTCGGGGAAGCCTTCATCCGTGCACGACTCGCGCAGGAACAGCAGGCTCGCCAGGAACATAGTGCCAGTCACGGCCGCTCCGAACACGAACAGTCCCCGCCACGTGACGCCGTGCTCGAGCAGCAGGCCCATGCTCGGCCGCGCGATGGCGTCCCCGATCAGGTAGCTGCAGCTCAAGATTGCCGCCACCGTGCCATAGCTCGAATAGTGGAACCACCTGGAGGAGACCTTGACGACCGCCGACCAGCCGATCGACTGCGACACGCGGTTGGCGATCCAGGCGAGGGTGAAGATGGGCAGCGTGCCGCTGGCTGCGAACATCAGGGTGAAGAGCGTCGCACCGCCGGTTGCGATCAGAAGGTTGCGCTTGCCACCCCAGTAGTCCCCGAGGCTGGTGAGAAACCACTTACCGAGCGCATAGGCGAACACGCCGGCCGAGCCCATCCAGCCGATACTCAGCATGGCGTCGTCGTGACTCACGCCGTGCGAGCGCAGCTCCTCGATCAGCAGCGGGGTCGCGACCGAGAGATTCGCGCGGCAGAAATAGCAGGATGCGTAGCCGAGGAAGAGCAGCAGCACCGTGCGGATCTGCGCACTGCGCAGGGCACGCGCATGCGGCGGCGCGGCCGCGGCCGCCGCGTCTACGGCAGCCACGGCAGGGAGTAGGTCTTGGTGTTGGTGAAGCTGCGGATCGCTTCCTGCACGCCTTCCTTGTAGCCGAGGCCTGAGTCCTTGATGCCGCCGAAGGGCGTGAGCTCGAGGCGGTAGCCGGGCACCTCGCGCACGTTGACGCTGCCGACGTTGAGCTCCTGCACGAAGCGGGTGATGTAGTCGAGGCGGTTGGTGCACACCGCCGAGGACAGTCCATAGGCGGTCGAGTTCGAGATGCGGATGGCATCGTCGATGGTACGGAAAGTCGATGACGGGCGAGACCGGACCGAAGGTCTCCTGCCTGACGAGCGTCATCGCCGGGTCCACGCGATCCAGCACGGTCGGCGAATACAGCGCGCCGTCGCGCATGTTGCCGTAGAGCAGCCGCGCGCCGCCCGCCACGGCTTCGTTCACCCGCTCCTCGAAGGAGCGCGCCGCGGGCTCGTCGATCACCGTGCCCATGTCGGTGGCCGGATCCATGGGGTCGCCGTATTTGACGGCGCGGGACTTCTCGATGCAGCAGCTCCGTGAAGCGCGTCGGCCACCGACTCCTGCACCAGCATGCGCTTGATGGCCGTGCAGCGCTGGCCTGAGTTCTTGTAAGAGCCCGGCGGCGGCGAGCGTTGCCGCCTCCTCGATGTCGGCGTCCTCCATGACGATGATCGGATCGTTGCCGCCGAGCTCGAGCACCTGGCGCTTGTAGACGGCCTTGGCGGCGATGTACTTGCCGATCGCCACGCCGCCGGTGAAAGTAACGAGGTCGACGTCCGGGTGGGTCAGCAGCTCGTCGGCGATCTCCTTCGGGTCGCCGGTGAGCACGCTGAACATCGGCGGCGGCAGGCCCGCCTCGTAGAGGACGTCGGCGAGCAGCAGCGCCGTGAGCGGGGTCTTCTCCGAGGGCTTGAGCACCATGCGGTTGTTGGTGGCGATGCTCGGCGCCACCTTGTGTGCCACCTGGTTGAGCGGATGGTTGAAGGGCGTGATGGCGCTGATCACCCCGAGCAGCGGCTCGCGCAGCGTGTAGACCTTGCGCTGCTTGCCGTGGGCGGTCAGATCGCAGGAGAAGATCTGGCCGTCGTCCTGCAGTGCCGCGTTGCCGGCGAATACGAACACGTCGCACGCCCGGCCGACCTCGTAGATCGAGTCCTTCTTGCACAGGCCGCTCTCGGCGGTGATGAGATTGGCGATCTCCGCGGTGCGCGCGCGCAGCATCTCGGCGGTCTGGTAGCAGATGCGGTAGCGCTCGTAGCGTGTCAGTGTGGAGCGGAACGCCCTGGCGACTTCGAGCGCGCGGCGCACCTCGGCGACGCCCGCCATCGCCACCGTGCCGATGGGCTTAGCCGTGTAGGGATTGAACACCTCGGCCGTACGGCCGCTGTCGACGCGCTCGCCGCCGATGCGCAGGGCCTCGTGCTTAAGTGCCATGGTTCAGCAGCCAGTCGAAGGCATCGAAGTTGCGCCAGCGCCGGTTGGGATCGAGCTTGGCGCATCGGCCGGTTCATGACCAGCGGCACCGGCTGCTCGGACAACCCGCCGTGCGAGCGCAGCGGCGCATCGAGCCCGGAGAGGTCGTGCTTCGCGCTGGCGCTTCGCCGACGGCCACTGAGCGCACCGAGATCACGACCAGGTCCCCGATCCGGTCGGCGGGCAGCTCGAAGCGCTGCGCGGCCTCCGTGCGCGTCAGCACCAGCTCGATGCCGCGCAGCGCCGCGATGCGCGCCGCAAGCGTTCCGGCCTGCGCGGCGTCCGTGCAGATAGACCGTCGCGTAGGAGCCCAGCGCGCCGTGGTGCACGACGTAGGGGTCGGTGATGGGCAGGATCACGCGCGCGCGTCCCGTCGCCGAGCCACCCATCGAGCACGTCCTGCAGGTAGATCACGTTCGGGCTCGCATCGAGGCGCTGTCTTGGGGTTCATGCCGTGGTCGGCGGTCACGGCGATGGCGCAGCCGGCGCGCTCGAGCTCGCCCAGGTAGCCGTCCATCATGCGGTAGAAGGCATTCGCTTGCGCCGATCCGGGCGCGTGCTTGTGCTGCACGTAGTCGGTGGTCGACAGGTACATGACGTCCGGGCGCACGCTGCCCATGAGCTTCACGCCCGCGGCGAACACGAACTCCGACAGCGCGGCGCTGTAGACGCCCGGCACCGGCAGGCCCACGAGCTTCAGCACCCCCTCGATCCCGTGCTCCGCCACGCGTGACCTCGTCGGCCTTCTCCGCGGAGAAGCAGATGCCGCGCATCTTGTGGCCGAGCAGCTGGCGCAGCTTGTCCTTGGCGGTGACCACCGCCACCTTGCAGCCGGCATCGGCGAGCGCGGCGAGCAGCGTCGGGGCGCGCAGCCACTTCGGGTCGTTCATCATGACCTCGGTGCCGCTCTCGACGTCGTAGAGGAAGTTGCCGCAGATGCCGTGCACCGCGGGCGGCGCGCCGGTGACGATCGAGAGGTTGTTCGGGTTGGTGAAGCTCGGCATGACGCAGTCCGCGACCACGGCGCTGCCGGTCTTGAGCGTGCGCTGCATCCACGGCATGTGGCCGTCCGCCACCGCCTGGGCGATGTAGTCCGGCTCGCAGCCGTCCACGCACACCACCACCGAGGGGCTTTGGGGCAGGCGGTAGCTGCGGCCGTTTACTTCGATGGAACGCATGATTTGCTCACCTCACGCCGCGGCGCGCATCTGCGCCAGCACCTTGCCGACCGCCTCCACGGCGCCGGCGATGCCGTGCTCGCCGAGCTGCCCCATGCAGCCGACGCGGAAGGTCTCGAGCGTCGTCAGCTTGCCGGGATAGAGGATGTAGCCGCGCGCCTTGACGGCGTTGTAGAAGCTCTTGAACTGGTAGTGCGGATTGTCGGGGGCATGGAAGGTCACGATGATGGGCGCCTGGATGGCCGCGGGCAGGAAGCTCTTCAGCCCGAGCGCCGCCATCCCCTCGATCAGCGTGCGGCAGTTGTGCGCATAGCGCGCGCCGCGCGCGGCGCGCCCGCCCTCCTCGAGGTACTGCGTCGATCGCGCAGTCGAAGGCGGCCACCACGTGGGTCGGCGGCGTGTAGCGCCACTGGGTCGTCTTCTGCATGTAGACCCACTGGTCGTAGAGGTCCATGGCGAGGGAATGGCTGTTGCCCTCGCAGCGCTCGAGCGCCGCACGCCGCGCGATCACGAAGCCCATGCCCGGCGGCCCCTCGAGGCACTTCCCCGAGGCCGCCACCACCGCATCGAAGGGCGTGCGCCGCGCATCGATCTCGAGCGCGCCGAAGGAGCTCATGGCATCGACGATCAGCCGCCGGTCGTGCCTGGCGATGACCTGCGCAATCTCATCGAGGGGATTGAGAATGCCGGTACTGGTCTCGCAATGCACCAGCGCGACGTGGGTGATGGAAGGATCCTGCGCGAGCGCGCGCTCGACGTCGGCGGCCGCGACCGCGGCGTTCTCCGCGTAGTCGATGATCGTTACCTTGTGACCGAGGTAGCGGCAGATGCGCGTGATGCGCTGGCAGTACGCGCCGTTCTGCGGCACCAGCACGTGCCCGCCGGAGCGCGGCACCAGCGTGCCGAGCGCCGCCTCGACCGAGAAAGTGCCGCTTCCCTGCAGCGGAACGCACTCGTGGGTGCCGGCACCGTGCACGACATCGAGTAGCCGCTCGCGTATCCGGCCGGTGATGCTGTTGAAATCGACGTCCCACGAGCCCCAGTCGCGCAGCATCGCCTGCCTGGTGCGCAGCGAGATGCTGAGGGGGCCGGGGGTGAGGAGATACGGTTCGGTGCTCATCGGATGGTTCCGTCACGGATGAAAGTGTCGTGCGCAATGATGCAGGTACATTGTCCGTCAGGCAGCGCGTTCGAGCAGCGCCGCCGCCTCGGCGGCCAGCACACTCGCCTCGTCGAGTCGGATCACCTCGATGGCGGTGGCGCTGCCCGGGGCGGCGATACTGCCCGCGGCGCTCGTCAGATTGGCCGTGGGGTCGAGCGCGATCCCGGCCCACTCGAGGCCGGTGAGAATCCGGCGGCGGATCTGCGGCGCGTGCTCGCCGATGCCGCCGCCGAAGGCGATCACGTCGACCCCGCCCAGCTCGCTCACGTAGGCTCCGAGATAATGCCGCGCACGGCGACAGAATATCTCGATCGCGAGTTTCGCACCCGCATCGCCTTGCCCTTCGAGGTCGAGGAGCTCGCGCATGTCAGCGCTGCGGCCAGACAGACCCTTCAGTCCGCTCTCGGTGTTGAGCTCGCTGCGCATCTGTGCGGGGGACAGGCCGCCGTGCTCCATGACGTGCAGCAGCGCGCCGGGATCCAGGTCGCCGCAGCGCGTTCCCATGACCAGACCCTCGAGTGGCGTGAAGCCCATGCTGGTCGCGACTGGCTTGTCGTCGAGCGTCGCGGTGACGGAGCAGCCGCGCCCGAGCTGCAGGCTGATGCAGCGCCGCGCCGGCTTACCCGGCGGCAGCCGCGCGCGCGCCGCGCGGCACAGATAAAAGTGCGCCGTACCGTGGAAGCCGTAGCGCCGCACGCCGAAGTCCCGGTACCAGCGCTGCGGGACCGCGTAGCGCCAGGCGACTTCCGGCAGCTCCGCATAGTAGGCGGTGTCAAATACGCCGATGAGCGGCACGCTGGCCGGGAGCCGTGCACGCACGCGCGCGATCACCGCGAGCGCCGGCGGGTTGTGAAGCGGCGCCAGCTCATCGAGCGCGGCGAGCGCGGTGAGCTCGGCGTCCCGCAGAAGGGTCGTCGCGCGGAACAGCTCGCCGCCGTGCACGATGCGGTGCACGCTGGCGTCGAGGCCGGCGAGCAGCCCCGCGCCTGCGAGCCACGCGAGCAGGAAGTCCGCGGCCGCGTCGAGCGTGCGGATGGGTGCGGTTGCGGGCGGCGCGTGGTCCTCGGTCTGAAGGCGCAGCTCCCCGCCGGCGTCCACGAACGAGCCGGCCTTGAGGCGCCGCGCGCTGCCGTTCGCGGCGAGCTCCACGAGATCGAACTTGAGCGAGGAGCTGCCGGCGTTGAGGACGAGCAGGCGCATCAGCGTGGGCGCAGCGCGCGGCGGATTCCGTAGGCGGCCAGCAGCACCGCGGCGCTGATCAGCCCGAAGGCGAGCGACACGCGCTGCTCGGGAATCACCGCCATGGCGGCGAGGATCGCCAGCATGCCGGTGATCGCCACGCGCGTGAGCCACGGGTAACCCCACATGCGGATGCGCAGCCGCTCGGGTGCTTCGCGCTCGAGACGGCGGCGCAGCTTCAGCTCCGCCACCGCGATCAATACGTACACGAAGATCGCGACGGTGCCGTAGGAGTTGACCAGAAAGGCGAATATGCGGTCGGGTGACAGGTAGCTCATCGCCACCGTCGCGTAGCCGAAGGCGGTGCTCGCGAGAATCGCGGCCACCGGCACGCCGCGTTTGTCGAGCTGCGCGACCGCGCGCGGCGCCTCGCGATGCCCGGCGAGCGCCATCAGCATGCGCGAGGAGGCGAACAGCCCGGAGTTGAGCGCCGACAGCACGGCGGTCAGGATGACCAGACTCATCAGCGTGCCGGCGGCCGGGATGCGCAGCACCTCCATGACGCTCACGTAGGGGCGCGCCATGCGCACCGTGTCATTCCAGGGCACGAGCGCCACGACCAGGAAGATCGAGCCGATGTAGAACACCAGTACGCGCCAGATCACCGACTGTGTGGTCGCGGCGACGGCGCGCTCCGGCTCCGCCGATTCGGCGGCCGCGATGGTGACGATCTCGGCACCGAAGTAGAAGCCGGTGGCGGCGACCGCGCCGGTGAGCACCGGCACGATGCCGTTCGGCATGAAGCCGCCGTCGGCCGTCAGGTGCGGCAAGCCACCGTGCGCGCCGGGCCAGCCGCCGAAGACGAACAGCGCGCCGGCGACGAGGAATACCACGATGGCGGCCACCTTGATCGAGGCGAACCAGAACTCCGCCTCGCCGTAGGAGCGCACCGAGAGCAGGTTGACGATCGTGAACACCGTCATGAGCGCGAGCGTGAACTGCCAGGGCGCGACCTGCGGCCACCAGGCGCCGAGGATCTTCGCGCCCGCGACCGCTTCCAGCGCGACCACGATCACCCAGAAGTACCAGTACATCCACCCGGTGAGAAACCCGGCGAGCTCGCCGAGCGCGAGGCGGTTGTACTCGTAGAAGCCGCCGACGGCCGGGCAGGCGACCGCCATCTCGCCCAGCATGCGCATCACCAGCACGACGAGCGTGCCGGTGAGCGCGAAGGAGATGACCGCGGCGGGTCCGGCGGAGCTGATGACCACGCCGCTGCCGACGAACAGGCCGGCGCCGATCACCCCGCCGAGGGCGATCATCTGCATGTGCCGGCGCTGCAGCGAGCGGCGCAGGCCGCTCGCCGGGGAGCCGTGTGCTTCTACGCTGGCATTCATGCGCGCACCCGCGGGAGTCCCTTGGACGCGGCCGCCGTCAGGAGAACTTCTGGTACTTCGCCAGGTGCCGCACCGGCTTCGACAGGGCATCGCGGCGGAACGGATCGCCGAGCTCCTGCGTCACCATCACCTCGAGCACGGTGGTCTTGCCCTCGCCCTGGGCGGCGGCCGCGGCGCGCAGCGCCGGAGCCACGTCCTGCAGGCGCTCGACCGTGACGCCTTCGCAGCCGAAGGCCTGCGCCACCTTGGCCCAGCTCGGGTTCTGGAGGTTGACGCCCTGGTAGCGCCGCGAATAGAAGTCCACGTGGTTCTTTTTCTCCGCGCCCCACTGGCTGTTGTTGAAGACGATCGGCGTCACGCCGATCTTCTCACGCGCGCAGGTGAGGAGTTCGTTGAAGCTGATGCCCCACGCGCCGTCACCCACGTAGGCGAACGCGGGACGCTCGGGGGCGGCGATCTTGGCGCCGCAGATGACCGGGAACGCATAGCCGCAGTTGCCGAAGCTCATCGCCGCGAACATCGAGCGCGGCTGGTCGAACCGCAGGTAGGAGTTGGCGACCGAGCAGATGTTGCCGATGTCGGTCGATACCATGGACCCGGCGGGCAGAGCCTGCTCGAGCGCGCGCAGCGTCTGGCGCGGGTGCATGTAGCTGGAGTTGGCCGACACCTCGAGCGAGTAGGGATCGCGCTCGTGCGTCCAGCCAGTCAGCTCGGCTTCCCAGTCGGATTTCTCCGCCGCGATGCGCTTGACGCGCTCGGCGCGGGTCGCGCCTCCTGCGAGCTGCCGTCCTTGCAGGCGCTGCAGCAGAGCCGCGGCCGCGGCGCGGGCGTCGCCGTGAATGCCGACGCAGATCGGCCGCACCAGTCCCAGCATGCGCGGGTCGGCGTCGATCTGGATGATCTTCGCTTGCTGCGGCCAGTAGTCGAGGCCGTATTGCGGCAGCGTACCGAAGGGCCCGAGGCGCGTGCCGAGCGCGAGCACCACGTCCGCTCGCGCGATCAGCTTCATGGCAGCCTTCGAGCCCTGGTAGCCGAGCGGGCCGGCGGCGAGCGCGTGCGAGGCCGGGAAGGAGTCGTTGTGCAGGTAGCTGCTGCACACGGCCGCACCGAGCGTGTCGGCGAGGGCGATCGCTTCCTGGGTGGCGCCCGCGGTGATCACTCCGCCGCCGGCGACGATCACCGGAAAGCTCGCGCCCGCGAGCAGGTCCGCGGCGGCATCGAGCGCTTGCGTATCGCCCGGACCGTGGGCGATGCGCAGCGGCGTCGGGATCGTGGTTTCGAACTCGCCGTAGAAATAGTCGCGCGGTATGTTGAGCTGGGTCGGGCCCATCTCGAGCATGGCGCGATCGAAGCAGCGTGCGGCGATCTCGGCCATGCGGCGCGCATTGTTGACGTGGCCCTGGTACTTGGTGATCTTCGAGAAGATCGGCAGCTGCTCGGTCTCCTGGAAGCCGCCGAGCCCCATGGTCATGGAGCCGGTCTCGGGCGTGATGAAGACGACCGGGGAGTGCGCCCAATAGGCGGCCGCGACTCCGGTGACGAAGTTGGTCACGCCGGGCCCGTTCTGGGCGATGCATACGCCGTGACGGCCGGAGGCGCGCGCGTAACCATCGGCCATATGGATGGCACCCTGCTCATGCGCAACCGGCACGAAGCGAATGCCGGCGGCGGGGAAGATATCGAGCGCATCCATGAACGCCGAGCCGACGATTCCGAACACATGGCTGACGCCGTTGGCGGCGAGGGTCTCGACGAGCGCCTCGGAGGGTCCCATTTTCTGCGGCTGGGTCATCGGCGCGACTCCGTTTGCTGCGTTTCTACAGACGAGATGGTTTGTTTCTTTTATGAGGCACATATTATAATAGAGGCACATGAAGCAAGCCATATTCCCTTCAGTAGCTGTTTTTGTTCCATCTAACGGAACGCTTAGCGGGCGCCTATGAGCAGCCGGGCCTTGCCGCTCCCCGAGGACAACGCCGAGATCGCGAGCGAAACCTCCTCGACGCTGAAGGCTTTCGGCGTACTGGAAGTGCTGGTGCGCGCGGGCCGGGCGGTGACGCTTTCGGAGCTCATGCAGGCGACCGAGCTGCCGAAGCCGACGTTGCACCGCACGCTCGCGCTGTTCGAAGAGGCGGGATTTCTCGCGCGTGAGCCGGGCGGGCGCGCCTACATCATCGGCGAGCGCTTATCGCGCTTCGCCCTCGACGTGCTGCGCAGCGACGGTGCCGCGGCCGAGCGACGTACGATCCTGCGCGGCGTGGTGAGCGAGCTCACCGAGACCTGCAATCTCGCGGTGCTGAAGAAGGGCGTTCTCATCTATCTGGATCGCGTCGAAGCGCCCTGGCCGCTGCGGCTGCACGTGCCGGAAGGCGGCGGCGCGCTGGCGCCGCACTGCTGCGCGAGCGGCAAGCTGCTGCTCGCGCACCTGCCGGCGGCCGAGCGGCAGCGACTGCTGGAGCTCTTGCCGCTCGAGCGCTTCACCGAGCGCACCATCACCGACCGCGCCGTACTCGAGTCCGAGCTCGACCGCATCGTCAGCGTCGGTTATGCCGTCGACAACGAGGAGTATGTGCTCGGCGTCGCCTGCGTGGCGGTGCCGGTGTCCAACCGCCACGGCGACGTGGTTGCCGCGCTCGCGGTGCAGGGTGCGACGGCACGGCTGCCGCTCATGCGGGCCATCGAATTCATACCGCGCCTGCGCGCGGCGGCGGCGCAGATCGGTTCCACCCTCGGCTGATGCGGAGACAAGTCATGGACATGAAGGTCGAGAACCTGGAACGGCATTGGCTGCCGTTCACCAACAACCGCGAGTTCAAGCGCGAGCCGCGCCTGTTCGTGCGCGCGAGCGGCATGCACTATTTCACCCCCACGGGCCGCAAGATCCTCGACGGCAGCTCGGGCCTGTTCACCAGCGCCGCCGGGCACTGCCGGCCGGAGATCGCGGCCGCGGTTGCGCAGCAGCTTCAGACGCTCGACTTCACGCCGTCCTTCCAGCGGAGCCATCCGGGCGCCTTCGCGCTCGCCGACGCAGTCGCGGCGCTGACGCCTGAGGGGCTCGATCACGTGTTCTTCTGCAATTCTGGCTCCGAGGCGGTCGATACCGCGATGAAGATCGCGCTCGCCTACCACCTCGCGCGCCGCGAGGGCCAGCGCAATTACTTCGTCTCGCGTGAGCGCGCCTATCACGGCGTAAACATCGGCGGCACGGCGCTCTCGGGCATAGTTCGCAACCGCGAGGCATTCGGCGCGCTGATGCCGGGAATCCTGCACCTGCGCCACACGCTGCTGCCCGAGAACCGCCTGACGCGCGGCATGGGCGCCAACGGCGCCGAGCTCGCCGAGGACCTGGTGCGCTTCGTGAGCCTGGTGGGCGAGAGGCGCATCGCGGCGGTGTTCGTCGAACCGATCGCCGGCTCTACCGGCGTCATCGTTCCGCCGCGCGGGTATCTGGAGCGGCTGCGCGAGATCTGCACCCGCCACGGGATCCTGCTGGTGTTCGATGAGGTGATCTGCGGCTTCGGCCGCACCGGCGAGCCGTTCGCGGCGCTGTCCTTTGGCGTGACTCCCGACCTCATCACCATGGCGAAGGCGCTCACCAACGGCGCGCAGCCCATGGGGGCGGTCGCGGTGCGCGACGACATCTACCGCACCATCGTCGAGGCGGCGCCCGAGGGCGTGCCGGAGTTCTTTCACGGCTACACCTACTCGGCGCACCCAGCCGCCTGCGCGGCCGGGCTCGCGACGCTCGAGATCTACCGCAACGAGCAGCTCTTCGCCAGGGGCCGGGACCTCTCGGGCTACTTCCTCGACAAGATGTACGGCTTAAGCGAGCTGGCCGCGGTCGCCGACGTGCGCGGCTTTGGGCTCCTCGCCGGCATCGAGGTGAAGCCGGGCAAGGCCGCCGGCGTGCGTGGCAACGAGCTGCAGGCGAAGCTCTACGATCGCGGCCTGCACGTGAAGACCACCGGCGACGTCGCCATCATCGCGCCGGCCTTCATCGCCAGCCGCGCCGACATCGACTCCATCGCGGACATGCTGCGCGAGGCGATCGCAGAGTTCTAAGCCGGTGCAGAGCATTCCGTCCCACGCGCGCGTGGTGATCATCGGTGGCGGCATCGTCGGCTGCAGCGTCGCCTATCACCTGGCGAAGCGCGGCTGCAGCGATGTGCTGCTGCTCGAGCGCCAGCAGCTCACCTGCGGCACCACCTGGCACGCCGCCGGCCTCGTGGGGCAGCTGCGCGCCACCCACAATCTCACGCGCCTTGCACAGTACACGGCGCAGCTCTACGAGGGCCTGGAGCGCGAGACCGGACAGGCGACGGGCTTTCGCCAGGTCGGCTCGATCGCAGTCGCGGCGAGCGAGGCGCGCTTCGAGGAACTGCAGCGCGGCGCCTCCATGGCGCGTTGCTTCGGCCTGGAAGTGGAGGTGCTTTCCCCGGGCGAGGCGCGCGAGCGCTGGCCGCTGCTCGCGATCGAGGACGTGGTGGGGGCGGTGTATCTGCCCAAGGACGGACGCACCAATCCCGTCGACACGACGCAGGCGCTGGCGCGCGGCGCGCGGCGCGGCGGGGCGCGCATCGTGGAGCGCGTCAGGTCACCGGCATCCACACCTCGGGCGGTCGCGTCACCGGAGTCGCGACCGAGGCGGGCGATGTGCGCGCGGACGTGGTGGTCAACTGTGCCGGCATGTGGGCGCGCGAGGTGGGCGCGCTGGCGGGGGTGAGCGTGCCACTGCATGCCGCGGAGCACTTCTACATCGTCACGGAGCCGATCCCGGGCCTGCCGCCGGATCTGCCGATCCTGCGCGATGCCGATGCCTGCGCGTACTTCAAGGAGGACACCGGCAAGCTCCTCGTCGGCTGGTTCGAGCCGCGGGCCAAGCCCTGGGCCGAGAACGGCATCCCCGAAAGCTGCGCCTTCGAGCAGCTGCCAGCGGATCTCGCGCACATCGAGCCGCTGTTCGCCGGCGCCATGCGCCGCGTGCCGGCGCTCGAATCGACGGGCGTGCAGGTGTTCTTCAACGGGCCGGAGAGCTTCACGCCCGATGACCGCTACCTGCTCGGCGAGGCGCCGGAGCTGCGCGGCTTCTACGTGGCCGCCGGCTTCAACTCGATCGGCATCCAGTCGGCCGGGGGCGCGGGCAAGGTGCTCGCGGACTGGATCGTCGACGGACATCCGCCGTTCGATCTGTGGGACGTCGACATCCGCCGCTGCGCGCCGTTCCAGCGCAACCGCAGGTATCTGCGCGACCGCACGGTCGAGGCGCTCGGGCTGCTCTACGCCATGCACTGGCCGTTCCGCCAGCCCGAGACCGCGCGCGGGGTGCGCAAGTCCGCGCTCCACGACCGGCTCGCCGCGGCGGGTGCCTGCTTCGGCGAAGTGGCCGGTTTCGAGCGCGCCAACTGGTTCGGCGCTCCCGGGAGCACGCCGCACTACGAGTACAGCTATGGCCGGCAGAACTGGTTCGAGCACTCGGCCGCCGAGCACCGCGCGGTGCGCGAGCGGGTCGGGCTCTTCGATCAGTCCTCGTTCGCCAAGTTCGTGCTCAGGGGCCGCGATGCCGCCGCGATCCTCGGGCGCATGTGCGCCAACGACGTCGATGTGCCGCCCGGCCACATCGTCTACACCCAATGGCTGAATGAGCGCGGTGGAATCGAGGCGGATCTCACCGTGACGCGCGAGGCGCAGGACTCGTACCTCATCGTCAGCTCCTGCGCGACCCAGACGCGCGACTTCGCCTTCCTGTGCCGCGCGATCCCGGCCGGCGCCGCCGCAGTGGCGGTGGACGTGTCCTCCGCCTATGCGGTGCTCGGACTCATGGGACCCGGGAGCCGTGCGCTGCTCGGGGAGCTCACCGACGCCGAGCTTGCCAACGCGGCGTTTCCCTTCGGCACTTCGCAGATCATCGATCTCGGCTACGCGCGCGTGCGCGCGAGCCGCATCACCTACGTGGGCGAGCTCGGTTACGAGCTCTATATCCCGACCGAGTTCGCCCCGGGGGTGTACGACGCGCTCGTTGCCGCCGGTGCTGCCTTCGGGCTGCGGCTCGCCGGCTACCACGCGCTCAACAGCCTGCGCATCGAGAAGGCCTACCGGCACTGGGGCCACGACATCTGCGACGAGGACACCCCGCTCGAGGCGGGACTCGGTTTCGCCGTCGCGTGGGACAAAGCCGGAGGATTCACGGGGCGCGAGGCGCTCATCGAGCAGCGCGCCGCGGGCGTGAGGCGGCGCCTGGTGGCGCTCGCGCTCGAGAGCCCCGAGCGGCTCCTCTATCACAACGAGCCGATCTGGCGGAACGACGTGCTGGCCGGGAAGATCACGTCCGGCATGTTCGGCCATACGCTCGGCGTCGCACTTGGCCTGGGCTACCTCGAGTGCGGCGGCGAGCCGGTGAGCCACGGGTGGATCGCCGCCGGGCGCTATGAGATCGAGGTGGCCGGCGAGCGCGTGCCCGCGCGGGTATCGCTGCGGCCATTTTACGATGCGGCGAGCGAGCGGGTGAAGCGTTGAGGAGCCACGCGCGGGTCGTGGTCATCGGCCCGTGAGCCCGCTGGTCATCGCGCTGGCGCTCTCGGCGGCGCTGTTGCATGCGACCTGGAACGCGGCGCTGCACAGCGGCGCGGACCGGGCGCAGTTCGTGACGGTCATGAGCTTCGCGAGCACCGTGGCCGCCATTCCGCTGGTGCTGCTGCAGCCGTTGCCGGCGGCGGCGAGCTGGCCGTACCTCGGCATATCCGCGCTGCTGCAGGTCATCTACAGCTTCCTGCTCGCGCATGCCTACCGCCACGGGGAACTTGGCCAAGTCTACCCGATCGTGCGCGGCAGCGCGCCGGTGCTGGTGACCGTAGGGGGATTCGCGCTCGCCGGCCAACGCCTGAGCGGACTTGCCTTGCTCGGGGTCGGGCTCATTTCCTCGGCGATACTCAGTCTCGCCGTCCGTGGCGACCGCACCGAGCGCAAGTCGCTCGCGCTCGGGGTCGTGACCGCGCTGTTCGTCGCCAGCTACGTGACGGCGGACGCGCTCGGGGTGCGCCTCGCGGGCCGCCCGCAGTCCTATGCCGCCTGGATCTGGGTGCTCTACGGGGTGCTGATGCCCGCCGGCCTCGTGGCTGTCCAGCGCCGGATCGGGCTCGACCTGTCACCGCGCGATACGGTGAAGGCCGTGACCGGCGGGCTCCTTTCCTTCGCAAGCTACAGCGCCATCATCGCCGCGCTCGCCCTGGGCAACGCCGGCGCCATCTCGGCGATGCGCGAGACCGGTATCGTGTTTTCGGCCCTGATCGGCCGCATATTTCTCGGCGAAGTGCTCACGGTGCGCCGCCTGCTGGTGTGCCTCTCGGTAACCCTCGGTGCCGTGTGCATCGGCTACGCAGGCTGAGCATCCCCGGTTAGAATGGCATCGTTCCCATGAAGCGCGCCCGAAGACCGCGCCCCACGTCACTACATTGCGGAGAGTTCCATGGCAGCGAAGGCCAAGAAGAAGGCGAAGTCCGCCAAGCCGAAACGCGTGAGCGCGGTCAGGCGCGAGAGCAAGGGCAGCGGCACGGAGCAGGATCTGCTGGCGCGGCTCAAGGCCGGGGCGGTGATCTGCGCCGAGGGCTACGTGTTCGAGCTCGAGCGGCGTGGTTACCTGCAGGCCGGAGCCTTCGTGCCCGAAGTGCTGTTCGAGCACCCGGAGGTGGTCGAGCAGCTGCACCTCGACTTCGTGCACGCGGGCTCGGACGTGACGCAGGCGCTGACCTACTACGTGCACCGCGAGAAGCTGCGGGTGATTGGCCGCGAGAAGGATCTGGCGCCCATGAATCGCGCGGCGCTCAGGATCGCCAAAGGAGTGGCGCGCAAGACCGGCACGCTGTTCGCCGGCGACCTTTGCAATACCAACATCTACGATCCGACCGACGCGCGCGCGCTGAAGGAAGTCGAGCGGATCTTCGACGAGCAGGTCGGCTGGGCGGTCGAGGCGGGGGTCGATTACTTCGTCGCGGAGACGTTCGGGTGGGTCGGAGAGGCGCAGCTCGCCTTGAAGGCGATCAAGCGGGCATCAAAAGTGCCGACGGTGGTCACCTTCGCGATGCACCAGGAGACGATCCTGCGCGACGGATTCATTCCCGCGGACGCCTGCCGGCGTCTCGAGCAGGCGGGGGCGGACGTGGTGGGACTCAACTGCCACCGCGGACCCGCGACCATGATGCCGCTGATCCGGGAGATCCGGCAGGCGGTGAAGTGCCACGTGGCAGCGTTGCCGGTTCCGTACCGCACCACCACCCAGCAGCCGTCCTTCATGTCGCTCACTGATCCGTGCTGCGACAACCGGCGTGCGTTCCCCGTGGGACTCGATCCTTTCATGGCGACGCGCTCGGAGATCTTCGATTTCGGGCGCGAAGCGTTCGCGCTCGGCGTGCGTTACCTGGGCGTGTGCTGCGGCGCGGGCCCGCATCACATCCGCGCGCTCGCCGAGAGCCTCGGACGCCACCCGCCGGCGAGCCGCTACAGCGTCGACATGTCCAAACACGCGTTCTTCGGCACCAACAAGCTGATCCGCAAGATCCAGACGGAGTACCGCGACAAGGCCTGAAAAAAAGGCATTGGCAGGCGCCTGATGGCGCGACGCCGGGAGTGATGGATGGATAAGAAAGCAATCGACCGGCGCTGGCTGCCGCTGAACGCACTGCGCGCCTTCGAAGGCGTAGCCAAGCACGGCAGCTTCACCGCGGCCGCCAACGCACTGCTCATCTCGCAAAGCGCGCTGTCGCGGCACGTCATTGCGCTCGAGCGCCTGACCGGTGTGCAGCTGTTTGAGCGCCGGCCGCATGCGCTCACCCTGACCAAGGCCGGACAGCACCTGCTGCCGGCGGTGGTGAAGTCCTTCGACCGGCTCGAATACGCCCTCGA
Source organism: uncultured Gammaproteobacteria bacterium (assembly GCA_963793895.1). Taxonomy (GTDB): domain Bacteria; phylum Pseudomonadota; class Gammaproteobacteria; order Steroidobacterales; family Steroidobacteraceae; genus 13-2-20CM-66-19. The sequence continues at coordinate 120,117 of CAWCBV010000002.1, read as the reverse complement.
TGACATCCGCAACGAGGGCGCACCCGCGCAGCGCACCTTGCGCGTGCAGATGCCGCCAAGCTTCGCGGTGCAGCTGGGGGTGCGGATCCTGCGCGACTTCCGCCGCGCCAGTGCCGAGGTCGATATTGACCTCATCAGCCCCTATGGCGTCGGGCCGCCGCTCGGGGATGTCGACGTCGCCGTGGTCTACTCCCGGCCGACGGCGACCAGCCTAACGGCCGACCTCGTGACCGACCTGTTGTGGCCGGTGCGCCTGTCGGTCCTGTGTCATCCCAACATCGCCGCCGCGCACCGCTGCAAGGACCTGGCGGGCTTCATCGAGGCCAACGAGATCGTGCACGTGCGGATCGCCGATCTGCCACGCCACGAGCGCTGGACGCAGTTCGTGCGCCAGCTGGGCCTCAGCTGCGTCAACGTGGACCGCGGCCTGGTTTTCGACACCGCGGTGCTCGCCGCGCAGTACGCGCTCGGCGGCCAGGGAATCGCGCTGGTGGATACCAACCTGTTCGCCGAGGAGATCAGCAGCGGACGGCTGGTGAAGCCGTTCGAGGCAACCCTCGATGACGGCTACGGCTACTACCTCACCACCCACCCGGAAGGCCTGGCCGACACCGCCATCGCGCTGTTCCGCTCGTGGCTGATCGAGCGCTTCGGCACACGCGCGGCGGTGGCCAATCCGCCGCTGCAGCTCGCGGTGTCCAACGGATGAGCGAGCGCGCGGCATGAAGAGCGCGGCGCAGGTGGTGGTGATCGGCGGCGGAGTCGTAGGTGCCAGCGTCCTCTACCACCTGACGAAGGCCGGCTGGAAGGATGCGCTGCTGATCGAGCGGGGCGAGCTCACGTGCGGCTCGACCTGGCACGCCGCGGGCGGGATGCACACCGTGAACGGTGATCCGAACGTCGCCAAGCTGCAGCAGTACACCATCAATCTGTACAAGGAACTGGAGCAGCTCACCGGGCAGTCCTGCGGCATGCACCTCACCGGGGGGCTCATGCTCGCCGGCACCCGCGCGCGGCTCGACTGGCTGAAGATGGCCAAGGCGCGCGGCCGTTACCTTGGCATGGAGCTCGAGCTGATCTCGGTGGACGAGGCGGCGAAACTCTTTCCCCTCATGGACAAGCGGCACTTCGTGGGCGCTCTGTTCGATCCGATCGAAGGCCACGTGGATCCCTGGGGCGTCACCCAGGCGTATGCCAAGGCGGCGCAGAGCGCGCACGCTGAGGTGGTGCGGCATACGCGCGTGGTGGACCTCAAGGCGCGCGGCGACGGCTCGTGGGACGTGATCACCGAAGCCGGCAACGTGCACGCCGAGCACGTGGTGAATGCCGGCGGACTGTGGGCGCGCGAGGTCGGACGCATGGTCGGGCTCGAGCTGCCGATCCTCGCCATGGAGCATCAGTACCTCATCACCGAGGACATTCCGGCCCTCAAGGGGCAGAAGGAGCAGCTGCACTGCATCGACTTCGAAGGCGAGATCTACACCCGCCAGGAGCGTGGCGGCATGCTGCTCGGCACCTACGAGGGTGCCGGCGTGCCGTGGTCACCCGTGACGACGCCCTGGGACTTCGAGCAGAGTCTGCTGCCGAATGACCTCGAGCGCATCGCACCGAGCCTCGAGGTCGGCTTCGAACACTTCCCGGCACTCGGCGAAGCCGGGATCCGCAAGGTGGTGAACGGCCCGTTCACCTTCGCTCCGGACGGCAACCCGCTGATCGGGCCGGTGCGCGGCCTGCAGAACTTCTGGGTGGCGTGCGGGGTCATGGCCGGCTTCAGTCAGGGCGGCGGCGTGGGTCTGGCGCTCGCGCAGTGGATGGTCGAGGGCGATCCGGGCGCCGACGTGTGGGCCATGGACGTGGCGCGTTATGGCGACTGGGCGACGCTCGCCTACACCAACGCCAAGGTGCGCGAGAACTACTCGCGCCGCTTTCGCATCCGCTTTCCGAACGAGGAGCTCACCGCGGCACGGCCGCTGCGCACCACGCCGGTGTACGAGCGCCTCACGGCGGCGCACGCGGTGTTCGGCGACTATTGCGCGCTGGAGCACGCGCTGTGGTTCGCTCCCACGGCGGCCGAGGCCAGCGAGGAGATCACGTTCCATCGCTCCAGCGCCCACGCGCACGTCGGCACGGAGTGCCGCGCGGTGGCCGAGGCAGTCGGCCTCCTGGAGATTTCCAACTACGGCAAGTTCGAGGTCACGGGCGCAGGCGCCGAAGGCTGGCTGTCGCACATCATGGCGAACCGCGTGCCTAAGGCCGGCCGCATCGCCCTCACGCCGATGCTCAACGAGCGCGGCAAGCTGATCGGCGACTTCACCATGTGCCGCGTCACGAACGAGCGCGTGTTCCTGATCTGCACCTACGCGGCGGAGGATTATTACCGGCGCTGGTTCGAGCGCTACGCGCCGCCGGCCGGGGTCACGGTGCGCCCGTGCGCCATGCAGTACGTCGGACTGTCGGTAGCCGGACCGCACTCACGCGCGCTGCTGCAGGGCCTGACGCGCAGCGATCTGTCTTGTGCTGCGTTTCCCTTCCTGTCGTTCCGTCAGATGGATATCGGCATGGTGCCGGCGCTGGTCGGGCGCATCAGCTTCACCGGGGAGCTTGGCTACGAGATCTGGGTGAGCACCGAGTACCAGCGCGCGCTCTATGAGCTGTTGCGGGAGGCGGGCCGCGCGCACGATCTGCGGCTCTTCGGCGGCCGCGCGCTGAACGCCATGCGCATCGAAAAGAGCTTCGGTACCTGGGCGCGTGAGTACCGCCCCATCTACGGTCCGTACGAGGCGGGGCTGGGGCGCTTTGTGGATCTCGCCAAGGGCGAGTTCGTCGGCCGCGCGGCCGCGCTCGAGGAGAAGGAAAGCGGCGGTAAGCTGCGGCTGGCGACCTTCACGGTGGACGCAGCGGATGCGGATGCGATCGGTGATGAGCCGATCTGGCACGACGGCGGCGTGGTCGGCTGGGTGACCTCCGGTGCTTACGGCCATCGCGCGCAACGCTCGCTGGCGCTGGGCTACGTTCCGCTCGCGCTGGCCGAGGTGAACGAGGGCTTCGAGATCGAGATCATCGGCGAGCGGCGCCGCGCACGCCGCGAGAGCCTTGCTGTGATCGACCCGTCCGGCGCCCTGATGCGCGCCTGAGCTTAAGCGCGTAAGTCGTTGTTTTCAGGGTCGTAAGGGGACTCGCGCAGCACGGTGGCCTGCTTGCGCTCGCCCAGGATCTGGATCTGCAGCTGCGTGCCAGGAGCTGCGAATTCGGCGCGCGTGTAGCCGATGGCGAGACTCTTCTTCAGGCAGTGTCCGTAGTAACCCGAGGTCGCCCGTCCGATCATGCGGCCGCTCGCATCGAACAGCGGCTCGTTGCCGAGCGGGTCGGCGTCCGTCACAGCGTGGACTTCGAGCGTAACGAAGCGATTCGGCACGCCGGCGGCGAGCTGCTGCTCGAGCGCCGCCTTGCCGATGAAGGAGTCCTTCTTCATGCGCACGAACCGGTCGAGACTCGCCTCGAACGGCGTGTAGTCCGGGGTCATGTCACTGCCCCACATACGGTAGGACTTCTCCATGCGCAGCGACTCCATGGCGCGCATGCCGACCATGCCGATCCCGTGAGCCTTACCGGCCTCGAACAATGCGTCGAACAGGTGATGTGCGTATTCGATGGGGAAGTGCAGCTCCCACCCCAGCGCGCCGACGAAATTCACGCGCAGGGCGTGGACATCCACCGCGAGTCCCGCCTCGATGGTCTGGGCCGTGAGCCAGGGGAATGAGGCGTTGTCGAGCGGCGTGTCGGTGAGCTGCGCGAGGATGGCGCGCGAGTTGGGGCCCGCGAGCACGAAACAGCCGCGGGAGTTGGTGATGTTGCGTAGGTTCACGGAGCGGTCAGCTGGCAGTGTCTTGAAGAGGTAATCGCTGTCGTAGCGCTCCGCGGCTCCCGCGCTCACGACGTAGTAGTGCTGATCGGCAATCTTGGTGATCGTGAACTCCGAGCGGATGCCGCCGCGGCGCGTGAGCGCATGGCACAGCGCCATGCGCCCGATCTTCGCCGGCACCTTGTTGGCCACCAGCGAGTCAAGCCAGCCCTCCGCCCCGGGCCCCGTGACCTCATGCTTGGTGAAGGGCGTGAGGTCGATGATGCCGGCGCGCTCGCGCATGAGGCGCGCCTCGTTGCCGACGTGCTCGAAGTAGTTGCTGCGCCGGAAGCTCCAGCGATCGGCGCGCTCGACCCCCGGGGGCGCAAACCAGTTGGCACGCTCCCAGCCATAGCGCTGTCCCCACACCGCGCCTCTGGCATCGATCTTGTCGTACACCGGGCTGGTCTTCGCCGGCCGCGCGTCGGGCCGTTCTTCGTCGGGAAAATGCACCGTGAAGACGCTGCGGTAGGTTTCCTCGTTCTTCTGCACGACGTAGCGTTTGTTCGTGTACGCGCCATAACGGCGCGGATCCACGGCCAGCATGTCGATGCCAGGCTCGCCTTCGACAATCCATTCGGCGAGCTGCCAGCCGGAGCCGCCGGCCGCGGTGATGCCAAAGCTGTGACCTTCGTTCAGCCACACGTTTGACAGCCCCCACGCCGGTCCGATGAGGGGACTGCCGTCCGGGGTGTACGAGATCGGGCCGTTGACGATGTCCTTGATGCCGCAGTTCTCGAGCGCCGGCACGCGACGCTGGGCTGCCTCCACGTGCGGCACGAGACGGTCAAGATCACCCGGGAAAAGGTTACGGCCGAACCACTCCGGCACCCCGTCGGCAAAGCGCGCCGGCGCGCCCCTCTCGTAGGGACCCAGGATCCAGCCCAGACGCTCCTCGCGCAGGTAATAGGACTCATCGGACTCGCGCATTACGGCGAGCTCACGCCCGCCAGCCTGTCGATAGGCCTTAAGTTCGGGGGACTCTTCATAGACGATGTACTGGTGCTCGACCGGAATGGCGGGCACATTCAGATCGAGGAGTCGCCCGGTCTGGCGTGCATAGTTTCCGGTTGAGAGCACCAGGTGCTCGGCGGTGATGTCGCCCTTGCTGGTGTGCACCCGCCACTCCGCGGATGGCCCGCGTTCGATAGCCAGCGCCTCGGTCTGCTCATAAACTTCAGCGCCTGCGTTGCGCGCGCCCTTGCGCAGCGCCATGGTGAGATCGGCGGGCGCGATGTGGCCGTCGTCCGGGTGATACAGCGCGCCCACGATGGCGGGCGTGTCGGCGCTGCCGCCGAGTTCCAACAGCGGCCACAGCTCTTTCACGCGCGCGGGACTGATGACTTCGAAAGGCACGCCGATGGTGTTGGCGGTGCCGCAATACTTCTGGTACTCGTCCATGCGCTCTTTGCAGGTGGCGAGGCGCAGGTTGCCGGTAACGTGAAAGCTCACGTCCTGGCCGGTTTCGGCGGGCAGGCGCTTGTACAGATCGACTGAGTACTTGTGAAGCTGACCGACGGTGTAGCTCATGTTAAAGAGCGGCAGGAGGCCCGCGGCGTGCCAGGTGGAGCCCGCGGTCAGCTCGGTGCGCTCGATCAGGGCGACATCCGTCCAGCCTTTTTTTGCCAGGTGATACAGCGTGCTGACGCCGACCACGCCGCCACCGATCACCAGGACCCGAACGTGCGACTTCACGGTATGACTCTCCACCTAAGGCGGTGCGAAAAATGACCGCGGCCTGCCGCCGCAGTGTAATGGGCGCGGCACGTGCCTAAGACTCCAATTGCGACAAGGCCATGCCTCAACCGAGCCCGAGCGCCGCTTCCGCAAGAAAAGCGCTCACGTACGCTGCGAAAGAGCGCCATACCTCGATCCGGAAGCGCTGCGTGCCGGTGCGCCACAGGACGACCTCGGCCTTGCCGAGCACGGTGCGCGTGCACATGTTCACGGGGAAGGCGCGCGCGTCGAGGTCCAGCGGGCAGCCGGCGGCGAGCAGCGTCGCGGCTTGTGGGCCGTTCACAACGAGTGCGATCTGGCGATGGCTGACATCGACGATGGAATATGGCAACGCCTGCAGCGCTTCACTCAACGCGCCGGCCAGGGACGCTGCGGTTCCATCCGGAGCGATCAGCAGCCACTCATCCGGTCCCAGCCACAGCGCCGCGCGCTCGCCGTCGGGCACGGCGCGGCAGGGGCTCGCCGGGAGCTGCAGGATGAGGGCCGGTTCCGCCGCCGCCCGCACGGCCGCATCGCCCCGCAGAATGTAACGTGTCGCGGGCGGCAGGGACTGCACCAGGGCGCTCGCCGTCAGATGCGGGCCGCGGCGCGCGTGCGTGAGATCAGGCATGCAGGCGCTCACCCTTTGGGTCATAGAACACCGGCGAGGTGATCTGTACCGGCACATCCCCCGCCGGCATGGGTGCGTAAAGCGTCTGGCCGGAACGTGCACGGCCACCGGCGACGAGTGCCAGCGCGATGGACCGTCCGAGGGTCGCGCTATGGTAGGAGGAGGTGACATAGCCGATCGGGCGGGTCGGCACCGGCGCACCGGGTTGCGCCATGAGCTGCGCACCTTCTTCGAGTACCACGCGTGGATCCTGGGTGAGGAGTCCGACCAGCTGGCGGCGATCGGGCGAGGTCATGGCCGGGCGCTGCAGCGAGCGCTTGCCGAGGAAGTCGGGTTTGTTCTTGCCGATCGCCCAGCCGAGGCCCGCGTCCTCCGGCGTCACGGTGCCATCGGTGTCCTGGCCAACGATGATGTAGCCCTTTTCCGCGCGCAGCACGTGCATGGTCTCGGTGCCGTAGGGCGTCATGCCGTGCCGTCGCCCTGCTTCGAAGACCGCTTCCCACGTTGCCGCTCCAAAATCTGCCGGCACGTTGACTTCGAATCCGAGCTCGCCGCTGAAGCTCACCCGGAACAGGCGCATCGGCACGCCGCAGATGTTTCCAGCGACCACGCTCATGTGTGGCATGGCCTGCGCCGACATATCGACATCCACGAGATTCTCGAGCACCTGCCGTGCCTTCGGGCCCTGCACGGCAATGACCGCCCATTGTTCGGTGGTGGAGGTGAGCCACACGCTCAAGTGCGGCCACTCGGTCTGCAGATAGTCTTCCATCAGCGCCAGTACCCGCGGGGCGCCGCCGGTGGTGGTGGTGACGTGGAAGCGGTCCTCGGCCACGCGCGCCACCACGCCATCGTCGTAGACGAAGCCGTCATCGCGCAGCAGCACCCCATAGCGGCAACGCCCGCCGGCAAGGTTCGACCAGGCATTGACGTACAGGCGGTTCATGAACGTCACCGCGTCCTTGCCGACCACCTCGATCTTGCCGAGCGTCGAGGCATCGAAGATGCCGCAGGCGTTACGCACCGCCAGGCACTCGCGGTTCACCGCCGCATGCAGGTCTTCACCCGCACGCGGGAAATGGCGCGCGCGCTTCCACAGACCCACGTCCTCGAATACCGCGCCGTTCGCCGCGGCCCACGCATGCATGGGCGTGCGGCGCACCGGATCAAACAGCTCCCCGCGCGCAGCCCCCGCAAAGGCGCCGAACGTCACCGGCACGTAGGGCATGCGAAAGGTGGTGAGTCCAACTTGCGGGATCGGCTTGCCGAGCGTGCGCGACACGATGCCGAGCGCGTTCAGGTTGGAGGTCTTGCCCTGGTCGGTCGCCATCCCCGTCGTCGTATAGCGCTTGATATGCTCTATCGAGCGGAAACCCTCGCGGGTCGCCAGCGCCAGGTCCTTCGTCGTGACATCGTTCTGCCAGTCGACGAAGGCCTTGCCGCGCGCATGACGCGGCTGGGGCAGGGCGCCCGCGAAGCCGCCGGCGCCCGCATTGCCGCTTGCGCCTGCTGCGGTCCGCGCGCCGGCGGCTGGACCTAAGGCGCCGGCGGGGTACACGCCTTCGCGGCCGGGAGCCGTGGCCTCGTGTGCGGCGTCCGTTCCGGCCGCGACTCCATCCGCGAGCACGCCCGCGAGTTCAAACACCCCGCGGCACGCTCCGGCGCTGCGCGCGCGTTCGGCGGCCAGCGCGGGCAGGAACGCCTGCAGGTCCTCGTCCCAGGCGAGCGTGCCGCGCGACTGCGAAAACAAGTGCACGCTCGGGGTGAAGCCGCCCGACATCAGCACCAGGTCGCAGCGCAGTGTCTGAGACTCGCTTACCTCGCCTTGCCGGATGCGCGCGAGTCGTATGGCCGTCACGCGGCGGCGTCCGGAAGTCCCCAACACCGTGGCGCCTGTCAGCACGGCAATCCCGGCGGCGCGCGCCAGATCCGCGAGCCGTGCGGGCGCCGTGGCGCGCACGTCCGCAAGCATCACGACAGCCACTCCGGCCTGCTGCAGGTCGAATGCCGCCTCGTAGGCGTCGTCACCCGCCGTCACCACCACCGCGCGGGTACCGGGCAGCACGCCGTAGCGATTGAGCCAGGTGCGCGCCGCACCGGCCAGCATGATTCCCGGGCGGTCGTTGCCCGGAAACACCAGCGGCCGCTCGATGGCGCCGGTCGCGAGCACCACTTCGCGCGCGCGCACCTGCCACTGGCGCTCACGCGGCGCCAACTCTGCGGGCGCGGCGAGGTGATCGGTCAGGCGCTCGTTGAGTGCCACGAGGTTGTGCGGGAAATAGCCGAAGGCCGTCGTGCGCGGCAACAGCGTGACCTGGCGTGCCGCCAGCGCCGCGAGGGTTTCGTTGAGCCAGCGCGCGGCGGGGTGGCCATCGATGTTCGGCGCCGTGCGCGGCCCATCGCTAAGCAATGAGCCGCCGAATTCGTGCTGCTCATCGCACAGAATGACCCGCGCACCGGCGGCGGCCGCCGCCGCGGCCGCCGCGAGCCCGGCTGGACCTGCGCCCACGACGAGCACGTCGCAGTGCGCGAAGCGGCTTGCGTAGCGGTCCGGATCAGCTTGCGTGGGCGCGCGTCCGAGACCTGCGGCCGCGCGGATACGCGGCTCGTACAGCGAACGCCACGCGCGGCGCGGCCACATGAAGGTCTTGTAGTAGAAACCCGCCGGGATGAACGGCGACAACACATCGTTCACCGCGCCGACGTCGAGCTTAAGACTCGGCCAGCGATTCTGGCTGTGGGCTTCGAGTCCCTCGTAGAGCTCGACCTGCGTGGCGCGCAGGTTCGGGGTGTAGCGCGCCGCGTCGCGTCGCACCGCTACCAGCGCGTTGGGTTCCTCGGCCCCGGCGCCGAGCAGGCCGCGCGGGCGGTGGTATTTGAAGGAGCGGCCGAGGAGGTGCACGCCGTTGGCGAGCAGGGCCGAGGCGAGGGTGTCGCCCGCAACACCCGCATAGGCGCGACCGTCAAAACTGAAATGCAGTACGCGCGCACGATCGATGCGCCCGCCGCTTAAGCTGCGAAAGCCCGTGGTCACGCAGCGGACTCAGCTGGCGGGCGGGCCGGTGTTTCGCCCAGCTTGTAAGTGGCGAGGAAGTGATCGGTGGTGGTGTCCCGCAGCGCGTTGAAAAAGCGGCCGCAGCCGTGCGCGTGCCGCCAGCGCTCCGCATGCGGGCCGCGGGTGTTATCGCGGCGATAGAGGAAGTCAGTCCATTGCTGGTCGGAGACCTCCGCTGAGTGTTGCGGCCGGGCGATGTGCGCCTGGCCGCCGTAGACAAACTCGACTTCCGGACGCTCACCACAGTATGGGCACTGAATCAGCAGCATGCGCTTTGGTTCCGCAATGTTGACATGCCTAGTGCGCGACCGCGGCCGCCGCGGCCTCGTCGATCAGGTTGCCGTCGCGGAAGCGCTCGAGCGTAAAGGGCGCGTTGATCGGGTGCGGCTCGTCACGCGCGATGGTCCACGCAAACACGTGCGCAGCGCCCGGTGTCGCCTTGAAGCCGCCGGTTCCCCAGCCGCAGTTCACATACAGGCCGGGTACGGGCGTTTTAGCAATGATGGGTGAGCGGTCCGGTGTCACATCGACGATACCGCCCCAGTTGCGCAGCATGCGCAGCCGCCGGAACATCGGGAACAGCTCGCAGACCGCTTCCAGCGCGTGGCTGCTGATGTGCAGGCCGCCGCGCTGGGTGTAGGAGGTGTAGGCGTCGGTGCCGGCACCGATGACCAGCTCGCCTTTGTCTGACTGGCTGACGTAGGCGTGGATGGTGTTGGACATGACCACGCATGGAAACACCGGTTTGACGGGCTCGGACACCAGGGCCTGCAGCGGGTAGCTCTCGAGCGGCAGCTCGACGCCGGCCATTTTCATGACCACGCTGCTGTGGCCCGCGGCGCAGACCCCGACGCGCGGCGCGCTGATCGGACCGCGGCTGGTTTCCACACCGGCGACGCTACCATCGGTGTTGCGGCGGATGCCCGTCACCGCGCAGTTCTCGATGATGTCGACGCCGAGTGCGTCGGCGGCGCGCGCGTAACCCCAGGCGACCGCGTCGTGACGCGCGGTGCCGCCGCGGCGCTGCAGGGCGGCGCCGAGGACCGGGTAGCGGATGTCGCCAATATTCAGCGGCGGGCAGAAGACCTTGGCTTCCTCGGGCGTGAGCCATTCGTTGTCGACCCCGGCCGCGCGGTTCGCGTGCACGTGGCGCTTGGACACCTGCATGTCGTGCACCGAGTGCGCCAGCATCAGCACGCCGCGCTGCGAAAACATGACGTTGTAGTTGAGGGTCTGCGAGAGGCCCTCCCACAGCTTCACGGCGTGGTCGTAGAGCGCCGCGCTCTCATCGAACAGGTAGTTGGAGCGGATGATGGTGGTGTTGCGGCCGGTATTGCCGCCGCCGATCCAGCCTTTTTCAAGCACCGCGACGCTGCCCAACCGATGTTCGCTGGCGAGGTAGTAGGCGGCTCCCAGGCCGTGGCCCCCGCCACCGACGATGATGGCGTCGTAAGTGCGCTTAGGGTCGGGGCTGCGCCACTGCGCCGTCCAGCCGCGCTGGCCGGACAGGCCGCGCCTCACAAGTGAGAGGGCGGAAAAGGGTTGCATCGTCAGGTCCGGGAAGCTGTGGCGCAGGTCCGCGCGCAGTCATCATGCTCCTCGAACCTCAGGCCGACGAGCATCCACCCGCCCGGTGGCTTGAATGGAGGCGACGTGGCCGTCCTTAAGGAGCGGATATCAGCGCGTAGCGTGCAGCGTCGGGAGCGCGCCGGCTCGTCCACGCCGGAAAACCACGTAGGCGAGCAAGGTCACGAGGATGGAAATGGTGCTGGTCCAGAACTCGGCGCGGTGCGCCGGCGTCAGCGCCATGGCGATCAGCACCAGCAGCATGCCGGCGATCGCGAGATAGCTCAGCCACGGGAACAGCCACATCGGCAGTGTCGGCAGGGGTTCGCCGGCGCGCTCGCGCGAGCGTCGCGAGCGCACCTGTGACACGGCGATGGCGAGGTAGATCACCGCGATGACGGCGCCGGACGCGTTCACGAGGAAGGCAAACACGACGCTCGGCGAGAGAATGGCGGCGATCACGCCGGCGAATCCCACCGCGCTGGCGAGCAGCACGGCGCGCGCCGGCACGTGACGAGGGTTGGTCCGCACCAGCCAGCGCGGTGCATCGCCGCGGCTGGCGAGGACGAACAGCACGCGCGAGGCGATGTAGAAAGACGAATTGAGGCACGACAGCACCGCGGTAAGAATCACCGCCGCCATGAATTCGCTCGCGTAGGGGAAGTGGATGCCGTCCAACGCGAGGGTAAAGGGGGACTGACCCGGGACCACCTGTCGTCCACGGCACCGTGCTCACGATCACAAAGATCGAGCCGACGTAGAAGAGCAGAATGCGGGTGATGATGGTCGAGGTCATCCGCGCCACCGCCCGCGCCGGCTCCGGCGATTCCGCCGCGGCGATGGTCACCACCTCAGCGCCCATCATGGACCAGATGACTGTGGTCACGGCGGCCAGCACCGCGAATGCTCCCCGCGGCGCAAACCCCCCATAATCGATGAGGGTGGAGAAGGTCGGCCCGGTGGGAGAGCGGTAGCCGCAGGCGTGCGCGCCGACCACGACGATAAAGGTGAGAATGGCCGCGACCTTGATCGATGAGAACCAGAACTCGAACTCGCCGTAGGCGCGCGCGGACATGAGATTCACGCACGTCATGAGCAGTATCAATACGGTGCCAATCTGCCACATCGGCAGCGGCAGCCAGCGCTGGATGATGACAGCTCCGGCGATCGCCTCGACCGGAATCACCACCACCCAGAAGTACCAATACAGCCAGCCGACCGAGAATCCGGCCCAGTTGCCGAGCGCCGCGCGGGTGAACTCGGTAAACGAGCGCACCTGCGGCATGTCGACCGCCATCTCCCCGAGCATGCGCATGATCAGCAGGACCAGCAGGCCCGTGAGCGCATAGCTGACGATAATTGCAGGTCCCGCGGCGGCGATCGCCACGCTGCTGCCGACGAACAGACCCGCACCGATGATGCCGCCGATGGTGATCATCGCTACGTGGCGCGGCCGCAGCGAGCGGCTGAGCGCGTTGCTGATCCGCAGCAGCGCTCGCCGGTACGTCGTCGATCATCGGTTCCCCATTCCGTCAGGCTTCCGCTGGCAGTGAATCAGCGTCGGTCAGCGTGTGCGAAGCCAGCGTGCCGATGTGATGGCGGCCTTTGACGGCGTACCACCCGAGGCCCGCGCCGAGAATCACGGCGATGTAGACGAACGCACCCCAGGTGTTGTACCACGGCGCGCCGTAGACGGCTTCGCGCGGCCAGGCGAGGTTCAGCGCCATCCCCGCGCCCCACAGCACCGCGACGATGTTGACGAACATTCCCCACCTGCCCATGGTGAAGTAGCCACCGGCCGCGAGATCTGCCGGGGGCCAGTGCCCTTGCAGGCGTTTCTTCAGCATCGGGCCCGTCACCATCAGGTACGCCAGGTAGATCATGATGACCGCAATCGAGGTCAGCACCGTAAAAATTTTCGGCTGTCCGATGTTGAGGACCAGGATCGCTTCCGCAATCACCCCGATCACGACGGCCGGGACAATAGGCGTCTGCGTCGTGGAATTCACCCGCGCCAGCTTCTCCCCGAACGGCAGGGCGTTGTCGCGCGCCATGGCGAAGGTCAGGCGGATGGCCGCGGTATGCACGGCCAGCGAGCACACCGTCACCGCGACCACGATGCAGACCAGGAAGATCTTGCCCAGCGGACCCCACATCACCTGCTCGACGATGTATTGCAAGCCGCCGCTGCTGCTGCCGATGCTCGGATCATCCAGCCTGGGTGCCGCCATGACCGCGAACACCAGGATTGCACCACCGATGACGAACGAGGCCAGGATGGCGCGCAGAATGGCCCGGGGTGCGGTGCGCCGGGGCTCCAACGTCTCCTCACCGAGGGAACTGGCGGTGTCGAAGCCGTACATCACGTATCCGGAGGCGAGCGAGGCGACCAGGAAAGCGCCCAGAAAGCCCCCGCTCTTGCCCGCACCGTAGCCGCTGGTGGAGAAGAACACTTCGGGACCGCGCTTGATGTTGAGCGCCAGGAAGATCGCGATGAGGCAGGCAGCAATCAGTTCGATAAAGACGCCGGCGCTGTTGATCATCACCATCAGGCGCACGCCGAGCGCATTGACGACGGTGGTGAACAGAATCAGGACCGTGCCGAGGATTACCGCGTTGGTCGCGAAATCGTAAGTCCCATTGCCGTCGCCGATGATCTGGAAGCCGCTCCACAGGCGCGGCAGGTTCAGTTGCAGCGCCAGCACTACGGCAGACAGGGTGACGATGGACGCCGTGAGCATCAGCCAGCCCGAAGACCAGCCGACGATCCGGCTGCCCAGTAACTTCGACCAGTTATAGACCGATCCGGCGATGGGGTATTTGGCGGCCAGCTCCATGAAGCACAGCGCGACCGCCAACTGACCGACGAGCACCAGCGGCCAGGACCACAGATACGCAGGACCTGCGGTGCCGAAGCCGAAGTAGAACAGCTGGAAGGTACCGGTGAGTATTGAGATATAGCTGACGCCCGCAGCGAAGCTGCCGAACGCCCCGATGCTGCGATCCAGCGATTCTCGGTAGCCGAAGTGCTCCATGCCGCTGTCGGTGCGTCCGGTAGCGTTGTTCTTAACCACGCCTTGTCCTCTTCAGATAATGGGTCGTCATTCGGGAATCCTGCCGACACCGAAAGGGGCGATATGCACTTGACCCGCTAGGCCCTCCGCCTCCATGATTTCCGCCATGGCTTGAATAGCCGTTTAACAGGCGGGCTGTCAAGTACCGGGGGACCGGCCAAGTCCCTGAGCAGTCAAGAAGTATCGACCCATGAACAGTGGCTCTCAGAGGTCCCAGCACCGCGCACCACGGCGCGCTCGCGGGGTGCTCCATTGAACAGACGATCAACGACCTTGAGGGACCTGGTACACCAGGTGGACTCCGGTCCGCATGACCAGCTCGAGGAGGCCCGACGAATCCAGCTCGTCGAGGTCACGATCGACAGTCTGGCCGAAGTGGGCTACGTCGGAACTACTCTTGCGCAGATCTCGCGCCGTGCCGGCGTCTCGCCCGGACTGGTCGCGCACTATTTCAACGACAAGGACGGACTGCTCGAGGCGGCCTTTCGCACGCTGGCGCGCACGATCGCCGTGCGCGCGCGGGCGCGCCTCGCTCTGGCGCGTACCCCGCGCGGGCGGGTGCAGGCGGTCATCGACACCAACCTCGCGCCGGAAGAATTCGACCGGCGCACGGGAACCGCGTGGCTCGCGTTCTGGGGCCAGGTGCTGCACGTGCACGGCCTGAAGCGCGTGCAGCACGCGTATCAGCGCCGCATGCTGTCCAACCTGCGCAACGACCTGCGGCGGATGCTGCCGCGTGAGGAGGCGCACAGCCTTGCGGGCATGATCGCCGCGATGATCGACGGGGTGTGGTTGCGCGCCGCGCTGTCGGAATGGCAGGAAGCCGACAGCGAGAGCGCCCAGGCGATGTTGACGGCCTTTGTCGACAGCCGGCTCAAAGACGTTGCGCCGTCACCGGTGCCGCCCGCGGGTCCTGCGCCCGTGGCCACGCGGCGGCGCGCCCCGGGGGTTGGAGAGCGCTTTGCGGTCTTGAATCCTGCCAGTGGGGAAACGCTGGCCGAGCTCACCGCCGACGGCCCTGAAGCTGTGGATGCCGCCGTCGCCCGGGCCGTCGCGGCGCAGAAGCACTGGGGGGCCTTAAGCGGAGTTGAACGCGGCCGGGTGCTGCAACGAGCCGCGCAGCTCCTGCGCGCGCGCAACGCCGAGCTCGCGGAGCTCGAGACGCGCAACACCGGCAAGCCGATCAGCGAGACACGCGCGGTCGATGTGCACTCCGGCGCCGACTGCCTCGAATACTACGGAGGACTCGCGGCGGGGATCGCCGGCGAGCACCTCGACCTTGGCGCCCAGGCCTTCGGTTACACGCGCCGCGAGCCGCTCGGCGTGGTCGCCGGCATCGGCGCGTGGAACTACCCGCTGCAGATCGCCTGCTGGAAAGCGGCGCCGGCGCTCGCCTGCGGCAACGCCATGCTCTTCAAGCCCGCGGAGCTGACGCCGCTGACGGCGGCGAAGCTCGGCGAGGTATTTGCGGAGGCCGGACTCCCCGACGGGCTCTTCCAGGTGGTGCAGGGCGGCGCCGACACGGGGCGGCTGCTGACACGCCACCCGCGGATCCGCAAGATCTCCCTCACCGGTGAAGTCGGGACCGGCAAGGCCGTCATGGCCGATGCCGTGTCCTCCCTGAAGCAGGTGACGCTCGAGCTCGGTGGCAAGTCGCCCCTCATCGTGTTCGGCGACGCGAAGCTCGACAACGCGGTGGCCGGCGCGCTGCTCGGGAATTTCTATTCTGCCGGGGAAGTGTGCTCGAACGGCACACGCGTGTTCGTCCACCGCAGTATCCGCGCGCGCTTCCTCGAGC
The DNA here is from genome assembly GCA_963793895.1 of uncultured Gammaproteobacteria bacterium. Lineage (GTDB taxonomy): Bacteria > Pseudomonadota > Gammaproteobacteria > Steroidobacterales > Steroidobacteraceae > 13-2-20CM-66-19. The sequence goes on along the minus strand of CAWCBV010000002.1, from coordinate 104,376 downwards.
TTCTGTGTGCGCGCACCGCCGCGATGCGCATCGGCGACCCGCTCGATCCCGCCACGCAGGTGGGGGCACTGATCTCCGAAGCCCATATGGAAAAGGTGCTGGGCCTGATCGCGCGCGGCCGCGAACAGGGAGCGCGGGTGCTCACCGGCGGCGCCCGCGTGACGCGCGGCGATCTCGTGAATGGCTTTTTCGTCGCGCCCACGGTGTTCGATGCCTGTCACGATGACATGGACATCGTGCGCCAGGAGATCTTTGGCCCGGTCATGTCGGTGCTGGAATTCGACGACGAGGAGGAGGTGATCGCCCGCGCCAACGCCACCGAATTTGGCCTGGCGGCGGGGGTGTTCACCAACGACCTGACGCGCGCGCATCGCGTCATCGCGCAGCTTCAGGCCGGCACCTGCTGGATCAATCACTACAACGTGACGCCGGTCGAGCTGCCCTTCGGCGGCGTGAAACTCTCGGGGCTGGGACGCGAGAACGGCCGGGCTGCGATCGAGCACTACACCCAGCTCAAGAGCGTCTATGTCGCCATGGGCGACATAGACGCGCCTTATTGAAGGGCCGCGACGAGTCTCACCGTGAGCGAGGAAACCGTTGACTATGTCATCGTCGGCGCAGGCTCCGCCGGCTGCGTGCTCGCGGACCGCCTGAGCGAGGACGGCCGGGACAGCGTGCTGCTGCTCGAGTACGGCGGCTCGGATCGCTCCTTGTGGATCCAGATGCCGACCGCGCTGTCGGTGCCGATGAACATGGCGCGCTACGACTGGCGCTACTTCACGGAACCGGAGCCGCACCTGGATGGCCGGCGCCTGCACACCCCGCGCGGCAAGGTTCTCGGGGGCTCCTCCTCGATCAACGGCCTGGTGTACGTGCGCGGCAATCCGCTGGATTTCGAGCGCTGGGAAGCCGAGGGTGCGGCCGGCTGGGGGTATCAGGACGTGCTGCCGTATTTCCGCCGCGCGGAAAAGCGCGCCGCGGGAGCTGACGATTACCGCGGTGGCGACGGCAAGCTGGAAACGCGCTTAGGCTTGCTCACCAATCCGCTGCACGAGGCGTGGCTCGAGGCCGGACGTGAGGCGGGCTATCCGCGCACGGCGGACATGAACGGCTTTCAGCAGGAAGGTTTTGGGCACATGGACATGACGGTGGGGGGCGGGCGCCGCTGCAGCACCGCCAACGCCTACCTGCGGCCGGCGCTGCGCCGACACAATCTTGAAGTGCGCACGCATGCGCTCGCCACGCGCATCCTGTTCGATGGCCGGCGCGCGGCGGGCATCCGCTACTGGCGCGGCGGCCAGCTGTTCGAGGTGCGCGTGCGGCGCGAGGTTATCGTGTGCGCAGGGTCCATCAACTCCCCGCAGCTGCTGAAACTCTCCGGTGTCGGACCCTCGCAGGAGCTGGCCGAACACGGCATCGAGGTCGTGCACGAACTGCCCGGGGTGGGAGAGAACCTGCAGGACCATCTGGAGTTCTACTTCCAGGTGGCATGCCGCGAACCCATTACGCTCTATAGCCAGATGTCGAGGCTGCGGCGGGCGCTGATCGGCGTGAACTGGCTGCTGACACACAAGGGTCTCGGCGCCACCAATCACTTCGAGACCGGCGGCTTCATCCGCAGCCGCGCCGGGGTGCGTTACCCGGACATACAGTTCCATTTCCTGCCGATGGCCGTGAGCTACGACGGCTCGACGCTCGCGCGCGAGCATGGCTTCCAGGCGCACGTTGGGCCGCTGCGCTCCCTGAGCCAGGGCTGGGTGCGGCTGGCATCCGCGCAGGCCGTCGATAAGCCGAAGATCCTGTTCAACTACATGTCCCGCCCCGAAGACTGGCAGGAGATGCGTGCCTGCGTGCGCCTGACGCGCGAGATCTTCGCGCAGCGCGCTTTCGATCGTTATCGCGGCCGCGAGATCCAGCCCGGCGAGGCGGTGCAGACGGATGCAGAGATCGATGCCTTCATCCGCGCCAAGGTCGAGAGCGCCTTCCATCCCTCCTGTACCTGCCGGATGGGCAATGTCGCGGACCGGCGCGCGGTCGTAGATCCCGCCACGCGCGTCATCGGCATGGACGCACTGCGGGTCGTTGACTCCTCGATCATGCCCTCGATCACGACCGGCAATCTCAACGCGCCCACCATCATGCTGGCGGAGAAGGCCGCCGACCACATCCGGGGAGCCGCGCTCCTGCCGCGTGCGAGCGTCGCCGTACTACGTCGCGCCCGACTGGGAACGGGCGCAGCGCTAATCAGAACTGGTAGCCGAAAGTGCCGGTAATCACCCGCGGCCGCAGCGGCGTCTGTGCGGTGATGAATTGCTGGGAACTGATGAACGTGCTGGCGTTCGAATCGCTCAGGTTCTCGCAGGATAAGCTGACGTACCAGGGGTCCTTCGCGACGCCGATCGACGCATTGTAGGTCGTGTAGGCGGGATTCTCGAACCGTCCCCTGGAGGTACTGATGGCTCCGCCCAGACTGAAGGTGGGATTCGCGCCCGCCTGCGTGAAGGAATGGGCGGTATGAAACGCACCGAGCTGCACGTAGGGCACGTAGCTGTCGAGATGCCACTCGTAGCGGGCATGCACGCTGAACTGCAGCGGCGGTGCATCGGCGCTCGGGGAGCCCACTGTGCCGAACGGATTCTGGACGTTCTGGCAGACGAACAGGAACAGATTGCAGGCGTTCGTGATCGGCTTGCCGTAGCCTGGGGCTGCCGGGTTATTGACGAACAACGCCGGCGAATTGACCTGCTCGCTGCTGTTCCAGGCGGCCGCGGCCTGCACACCCAGCCCCTGCGTGAGCTGGGCCGCGAGTGAGGTCTCGACACCCTTGATGACGAAGTTCTGACCGTTGGTGTCGTAGAAGAGGTTGCCGACCACACCGGGATTGAAGAACTCGATCTGCACGTTGTTCCAGTTCTCGCGGTAGATGGCGCCGTTCCACTGCAGGCGGTGGTTCAGCCATTCGGTCTTCCAGCCGATCTCGTTGTTGGTCAGATTGTCGGACTGGTACGAGGTGGGAATGATGTATTGCGCAAAGTTGTCCGTTCCCGGGACCCCGGGTTGGTCCTTGTTGATATAGGCATGCGGTGCACCGCCATTCTGGTTGAATCCGCCCGGCCGGAACCCCTGCGAGAACGTGTAGTAGGCCATGATATCGGGCGTAACGTGCCAGGTGAGATTTGCCCGGCTCCTGAAGCCGCTCTCGGTGTTGGAGAGATGGTCGGCGTCGAGGTTGTAGCTCCAGTTCAGAGCGCCGAATACCGGTATGGGGTACGGATTGGGAGAGTTAGCCACGTAGCAACCATTACCGGTAGTGCCGGGGACATTGGCACCGTTCAAGCCCCCCTGGAAGCAGCCGAAGCTCGATAGCACGCTGCCCTTCATGGAGTTGTCGAAGCGGAAATAGCGCGTGCCGGCGGTGAGCGTCAGGGTCTTGGGGATCAGGTCGTAGTCCACGGACGCAAAGAAAGCCAGCTGCTTAACCTCGCGCACCTGGTCCTGGTAGAACGAGGTGTGATCGCCCTGGACACCCGGGTTCTGAACCGTTGTGCCGGGAATCGTACCGACGTTCGACAGGCAGCCGGTATTGCCCGGATCGACACCGGGCGTGCCGCTGGAGGTGCACGGCGGGATGTTCTTGTAGTTCCAGGAGGTCTGATCGTAGAGCTTGTTGTCTTCCCAGAACGTGCCGAGGATGCCGCGCAGGCGCCAGTCGTCCGGAGTACTGAAGCGCAGCTCGTTCTGGAAGTGCTGGTTGCGCTCGACCGAATGCCAGGTGTTGCTCGGCGAGAAGCATTTCGGCGGCAGCGGGGCCTGGTTGGCGAACCCCGCGTAGGCGGCCGTGTTCGGCCCGAAGCACTGGTAGTAATCGGCATAAAGGCCGCGCGAGTAGTTCGTGTAGTCGCCCGTCTGCTCGACGTTGCGCACCAGGTAGCCCCCGGTGTAGACGGCCCGTATGTCGCCGAACCTGCCATTCAAGGTCCACGCGGTGCTCTCGAATCTGTCCTTGTCCTGGGCGGGGTTGAACAGGGTGACCTCGAGCGGCTGCAGCGGCGCACCGTCCGAGGCGAAGGGCTGCTGGTAGAACACCCCGTCCGCCTGCATGTTCTGGTAGGACTGCGTGATCAGCAGATCCCAGTCAGGGGCGAACTTGTACAGCAGCTCCGCGCGCATCCCCTGGTAGGTAACGGGGTTGATATTGTTCGCCGACGAGCGCATTGTTATTGAGCGTCGGGCTGCCAGGCGGTATGCACGAGCCAACGTTCGCTAGCCCATCCGGGCATACGCCGCCAGCTGCCGGAAGGTAGGCGAAGAAGCTACCGAGGTCGGTGTTCTTGCGCGTGAACGTCCCCGGCACGTTGTCGATGTAGCCCCCGCGGGTGTCGGTGTAAATCACCCCGCGCACAGCCGCGGTGTCCGCGATCAACGGCAGATTCAGCACCGCGGTGAAGCCGCTGTTCGGATCGCCGTGCGCGGTCACGCCGTAGTTGGCAGTAACGTTCCCCTCGGTGACATTGAGCTTCGGTTCATTGGTGATATAGCGGACCACCCCGGCTTCGGCGCCGGCGCCAAACAGCGTGCCCTGGGGCCCCTCGAGCACCTCGATACGATTCATGTCGGCGGCGTAGATATCCAGATTGCGATTCGGCAGCTGACCGGACTGGTTATCCAGATAGATGGCGACGTTCGGCCACAGGCCCGTGGAGCCGCTGCCCTGGCTCGCCTGCGAGCCGGCGCTCAAGCCGCGCATGAAGACCTCGTTCTGCCCGGGACCGTTGCTGGCAGAGGTCACGTTGGGCAGATACTTCACATAGTCGTCGAAGGTCTTGATATTTAGCTGCTGCAGGCCCTCTGCGGTGAGCGCCTGCATGGCGATCGGCACGTCCTGCATGTTCTGCGAGCGGCGCTGCGCGGTGACGACGATCTCGGTGAGCGTGTTGGATTCGCTCTCGGTGCTGGCGGCTGCCGCCTCGGCCGCGGCTGCTGACTCGGCCGCGGCTGCTCCGCAGGACGCGCCGCCCAGGATCGCCGCAACCGCAATTGAGATCTTGGAGTTCATTGCTTGATCCCTTCAGTCATTCAATCAAATACGCGGGCGCCCGCGGCATCGCCGTTCGCCCGCCGCTGCGGACGCAGGCGGTGCGTCGAGGGCGAAAGACCGTAGGCATCCTTGAACTGGCGTGAGAAATGCGCGCAGTCCGCAAAGCCGGCCTCGTTGGCGATGTCCGTGACCGAGCGGTCGGTGTTGACGATCAGCCAGTTGGCGTAGCGCATGCGCAGCTGGCGGTAGAGTGAGGCGGGCCCGGTACCGGCGTGCTTGCGACACAGACGCTCCAGCTGCCGCGCCGACACGCCGAGCTCGGCGGCGACTTCGGCAACGGCGATCGGGCGCGCCAGATTCTGCTCCATGAGCAGGAGCGCGCGCCGTACGCGCGGCTCCGTCACGGTCTCGGAAAGCGGCGGGTGCGGCTGGGTCTCGTTTCCCGAGCGCGGCCGGTCGAACAACAGCACCTGGCTCGCCTTGTGCGCGACCGCACTGCCCAAGTGCTGCTCGATCAGGTAGGTGGCCAGCGCCGCAGCGCCCGCACCACCGGCGCAGGTGATGCGCGGTCCGTCGGCAAGAAACAGCCGGTCCGCGATGACCTCCTGGCCAGGAAACGCGCGGCGAAAATCCTGGTAGTGGTACCAGCTCACGCACGAGCGCCGGCCCTTCATGAGCCCGGCCCGGCACAGGATGAAGCTGCCGGTGCAGATGCCGATCATCGGCACGTCGCGTCGCGCCGACTTCGCGCAGGTAGCGCAGCGTCGCCTCATCGATCTGCGGTCCGGCGTGCAGGATGCCGCCGATGACGACCACGTAGTCGAGGCCATCCGGCGCCAGCAGCCCGCTGGTCGGTCCGAGCGTCACCCCGCAGCTGGCCGCAACCGAGTCGGGGCGGCTCGCCATGATTGACCATTGCACGTGCAGGGGGCGGCTGCGGTCGCCTTCGTCGGCGGCCAGGCGCAGGTGATCGATAAAGACGCCGAACGCGGATAGCGTGAAGTGCTGCGCCAGGATCACGCCGACGCGCAGTGGCGGGCGCGCCTCACGCTCGCCGGGAGCAGCCGGATGCATGCTTGAGTGGAGCATTGAACGCGCACTCAATGGTTATGGTTCCCCTGACGCGGCTATATTCCATCAAGGCTGCAGGAGACGCAAGAAGGATGGACTGCGATCAGAAAAATATAGTGAGAGCAATCAGATACGAGGATATCGTTCCGGCCGGAAGCCGTTCCCGCCCCGAATGGGGTCGTTGAATGAACGTTCAGGGGCCTGGGGACGGTCGTGCGGCCTGAAGCCCTGAGATCAGATCGACGGCGGCTGTGGGGCAGTGGCGCGCACGCCTAAGCCTGCAGGATCCGGAGCCACCAGTGGCGCGGAGGGACTGCCGCGAACAGCGCCGAAGCGCTGTCCGGCATTCCATTCACGCGTTGCCTGTTGGATCTCCTCGGGGCGGCGCGCCACGAAGTTCCACCACAGAAGAATCTCTTCGTGAAACGGCTCCCCGCCGATGAGGATCAGGCGCGCGGCGCCCTCGCAGCTGATGTCGATCGAATCGCGTCCGCTGCCAACATACAGAAGAGTGCCGGGCGCGAGTTTCTCGCCGCCAACATCCGCCTCACCCTCGAGCACCAGGGCGGCGTGCTCAAAGGAGTTCGTCAGCGGCAGCGAGAGGCGAGCCGCGGCGGGCGCGGTCAGGTCGAGTCCCACGAGGGGTGAAAAGACTTCGGCGGGCGAGGTGCGCCCGAGCGCGCTGCCCGCCAGCACGCGTACGCTGAAGCCGTCGGACTCGATCAGGGGCAGATCCGGATAGTTGCGGAACGGAGGGCGCGCGGTGGCGATGCGCATCCGGGAGCGCTATCCATAACTGCACCGCGTGCAGGCGGGCGTCTTGCCTTGCGGTGCGGCGCTGTCTTCGGAATGCGAGATCCCGCCGCCGGCCGTCATAAGGTTGACCTGCCCGGGGGTGATGAGCTGCTCGTTGCCCAGGCTGTCGCGGTGAACCACGGCGCCCTGGATCATCCAGGTGAAGGTCTGCAGTCCGATGTGCGGGTGCGGTCCGACCCGCAGTCCGTCGCCGGGGGGGAACTCAAGGGGTCCGGCGTGATCCAGAAAACACCAGGCGCCTACCGTGCGACGCCGCCTGTTGGGCAGGGCGCGCCGGATGGTGAGTCCGCCGCCGATGGTGTTGGCCCGCGATTCAATGCGCTCGAGCAACTTCAGTTTCCTTTACGCGAGTGAGGTCGCAATGCGGACTTGCCCACTCAATACCTTGTGGATGGGGCAGGCGTTGGCGATCTGCAGCAGCCGTTCACGTTGTTCGGCGCTCAGGTCGCCGCGCACCGTGATGCGCCGGCGGATGTCGTTGCCGCCAGCCGGGGGCACACCGTCCGGGTTGAACTGCAGCTCGACCTGAACTTCCTCGAGCGCCCAGCTCTTACGAGCCGCGTACATGCGCAGTGTGACGGCAGTGCAGGCGCCGAGGGCCGACAGCAGCAGCTGGTGCGGCGTCGGGCCGCGATCGGCGCCGCCGAGCGCGACGGGCTCATCGGCCTGCCACTGGTGCGTGCCGTTGGTGAGCCCGACGAGAAAGGGCGCGGCGTTACTGGTTGCGCGCACGGTGGCTACGTCGGTCATGGGGAAGGTGTCCTGTTCTTGAGCAGCAGCGATTCAATGCGCGTGTCAGGCACGATCCACACCAGCGATACCGCGATGTACACCGCGATCGCCATCCACGGGCGCAGGAACGCGAGTCCCACGGAGATGAGGTAGAGCGCCAGCGACAGCTTGCCTTTGCCATCGTTGCCGACCGCGCGCGCCAGGCGCGAATCATGGCCGTTGCAGGCGATGAGCTGCCGCGTGAGCACGGTATAGGCGATGGCGGCCCCGGTGAGTACGATCCCGTAGGACGCCACCGGCAGGGCCGTCAGTCCCGCCTCATCGATCCAGCGGATTACGAACGGCACCAGTGACAGCCAGAACAGCATCGCCAGATTCGCCCATAACACCTTGCCGTCCACACGTTCGGATGCATGCAGCAGGTGATGGTGGTTGTTCCAGAAGATCCCTACGTTAATGTAACTGAGCACGTAGGCGAGGAACACCGGTACTCCGGCGCGCAGGGCTTCGAGGTTGTTCCCGTGTGGAACCCGGATCTCGAGCACCATGATGGTGATGATGATCGCGACCACGCCGTCGGTGAAGGCTTCGAGCCGCGCCTTTCCCATGTGCTGATGCTACGTGCATTTGGCCGGCAGCGCGATCGTGCGGGGGCGTTCGCGTTATCATGCACGGATGCTCGACCCCGCCATTGGCGCACTGCTCGCCGGCTGCTGCGCGCTCTTGTTCGCGAGCGCGGCGCTTCACAAGCTGCTCGATCTGCCACGCTTTGCCGCGGTGGTGGATGCCTATGCACTCTTGCCCGGCAGCGGGCGGCTCGCGCTGCTCGTACCCGTGGGCGAGCTCGCGGTTGCGGGCGCAATGTTGTCCGGCATCGCCCGGCCCTGGGCGGGGCTTGGCGGGGCGCTGCTGCTGGGCGTCTATGCGCTCGCCATCGGCGTTAATTTGCATCGCGGGCGCACCGATCTTGCCTGCGGCTGCGGCGGCCCGAACGAGCGGCGTCCGATTGCCCGCTGGATGGTGTGGCGCAACCTCGTGCTGGCGCTGGCGATGGCTGGCGCCGCGCTGCCGTGGAGTCACCGGCCGATGCTGGCGACGGACGGGATAACGGTCGCGGCGGGCGTGGCCACCGCGGCGTTCCTGTATGTCAGTCTTGATCGGCTCCTCGGGCAGGTACAGCCGCGCGCGCAGCTGTTGCGGGGTTCCCCGTGACCGCGCTCGCCATTTCCAACGTCGTGCTGTGGGTGCTGGTGGTGGCGCTGGCGGCCGTCGTGCTCGCACTGACGCGCCAGCTTGGCGTGCTGCACGAACGCATAGCACCCGCCGGTGCGCTCATGCTCAATCGCGGCCTGACGGTCGGCGAACCCGCGCCGCTGCTCGAGGTCGCGGATCTGCAAGGCCGGGCCCTGAAGATCGGTGCGCCGCGCAGCGACGGCCGCAGCACGCTGCTGCTGTTCGTGTCGCCGACCTGCCCGGTGTGCAAGACGCTGCTGCCGGCGGTGCTGTCGAGCAGAAAGGATGAGCGCGGCTGGCTGGACGTCATACTCGCAAGTGACGGGGAGCTCGCGGAGCAGCGCGAGTTCGTTCGCCGCCAGCGGCTCGAGGTCGTGCCCTACGTCGTCTCCGCGGCGCTCGGCCTTGCCTACCAGGTGGGTCGCCTGCCGTTCGCGGCGCTGCTCGATGAGCAGGGTATCGTGCGCGCGCGCGGGCTGGTGAACTCGCGTGAGCACCTGGAGAGCCTGTTCGAGGCGAAGCGACTGGGAGTCGCCTCGCTGCAGGAGTATTTCTCATGAGCGAACCGACCGCCATGGACCAGGCGGTCTGGACGGTCCTCGATGACTACGAGGCCCGCGCCACGCGCGAGGAGGCTCTGTGGAGCACGCTCTCGGGTGAGGAAGCCGCGCGCCGGCGCGACGAGATGTTGCTGCCGGTGGGTCGCGCCACCGGCACGCTGCTCAATCTGCTGGTGAAGTCCGGGGAGGCACGCCGCATCCTGGAAGTCGGCAGCTCATACGGTTATTCCACGACCTGGCTTGCGGAAGGGGCCCGGGCAGTCGGCGGCAAGGTCACATCCCTTGAGCTCAAGGTGGAGAAGACCGAGTACGCCGCGCGCGCAGCTGGCGCGCGCCGGGCTGGGCGAGTACGTCGAGTTCGTAATCGGGGACGCGCTCGCGAGCATCAGGGCGCTCGCGGGACCCTTTGACCTGGTGCTGATCGACCTGTGGAAGGATCTGTACGTGCCGGTATTCGAGCTGCTGTACCCGAAGCTCGCGCAGGGCGCGATTGTCGTGGCCGACAACATGCTGCAGCCCGAGAGCGCCCGGGCCCACGCCAGGGCGTACCGCGAGCGGGTGCGCGTGGCGCGTGACATGACTTCGGTGCTCCTCGGCATCGGCAACGGCATCGAGGTCAGCCGCTATCAGTGAGGGCGATCTCGACGCGCTTGTTGTGCTTGCCCTCGCTGCGGATGCGCAGCACGCGGATCGCGCCGATCTCGCCGATGTTGGCAACGTGCGTGCCCCCGCACGGCTGCAAGTCAATGCCCGGAATTCTGAGCAGGCGCACCCGGCCAGCCCCGCGCGGCGGCGCCACGCTCATGGTCTTGACGAGCTGCGGCTGCGCATCCAGTTCGGCGTCGCTGATCCACGCGGTCTCGGTGACTACCCGCGAGGCAATGAGGGCGTTGGTTTCTGTTTCGATGTGCGCCGCGTTCAGGAGCGCGAGCTCGATGTCGAAATCCAGCCGCGCCTTGTCCGGCACGATATTGCCGCCGGTGACCGGCGCGCGGATGACGCATGACAAGAGGTGCAGGGCGGTGTGCAGGCGCATGAGCCGGTGGCGCCGCGACCAATCGATCTCTACCTCGACCGCATCGCCGGGCGCCGGCAACACGGCGCCTGGCGCGGGGACGTGCAGCACCGAAACCGGTCCCTCGCCCTTGCGGGTGTCGGCGATCAGGATGTCCGGTCCGGCGGCGGTGCGCAGCACACCGCGGTCGCCCGCCTGGCCGCCGCCTTGCGGGTAGAAGATGGTGCGGTCGAGCTCGATGCCGCGCTCGCTGACGCTAAGCACGCGCGCGCTCGCCGTGCGCAGGTAGGCGTCATCGCGGAACAGGAGCGCGGTGTTCATGACTGTGATCGTGCACGCGGCGCGTTAGAATCGTAACGGCAATGACAGCGTACGCCTACCGTCTCGTCAATGTGTTCACGCAGGGCCGCCGCACGCTCAGTGGCAATCCCTTGTGTGTGTTCGAGCGCGGCCAGTCGCTCGACGAGGCAACCATGCAGGCGCTCGCCCTGCAGTTCAACCTGTCCGAGACCACCTTCATCCTGCCCTCCGAACGCGCCAACGCGCGGGTGCGCATTTTTACGCCGCGCTTCGAAATGCCGTTTGCCGGCCACCCGACGCTCGGCACCGCGCACGTGTGCCGCGCGCTTGGGTTAGGGGGTGAGCGGCTCACGCTCGAGATGCAGGCGGGCGTGATCGCGGTGCGCGCGCTCGATGATCGCTGGACCTTGCAGGCCAACGTGCCGAGCTGGCGGGAGGTCGCCGGGCCGCGGGCGTTGCTCGCGGGGATGCTCGGTCTTGCGGAACGGGATCTTGCGGAGCGGCCGCTGTGGGTGAATGCTGGCCGCGAGCAGCTGATTGTGCCGCTGACCAGCGAAGCGGCGGTGCGGCGCGTGAACGTGCAGGCGGGACTCCTCGCCGAGCTCAAGAGCGTCGATGGGGCCAGCATGGTGTACGTGTTTGCGCCCGCGGGCAGTGGCACGCTGGCGCGTTTCTTCTTTCCGGTCGGCAACTCGGTGCGCGAGGATCCGGCCACTGGATCCGCAACCGCGAACCTCGGCGGCTGGTGCCTGGCGATGGGGCGGACCCTGCCGTGTGAATTCGATCTCTCGCAGGGCGAGTACACCGGGCGACCGTCCCAGCTGCGCCTGCAGGTCGATGCCGAGCGCCGCATTTTCGTGAGCGGCGAGGTCATCGAGATCGGACGCGGAACGATCAACCTGTGAGGGGCGCGGTGATGAAGCTGACGGACTTTAAGGCACTCACGTTCGACTGTTACGGAACGCTCATCGATTGGGAGACGGGCATCCTCGCCGCGCTTGAGCCGCTGCTCAATGCCGGCGAGCTCACGCTCGAGCGCGATGCGGTGCTGGCAGAATTCGCGCGCCAGGAGGCCGCACAGGAGGTGGCCACTCCGGCCATGCTGTACCGCGATCTTCTGAGCGAGGTACACCGGCGCCTCGCACGCGAGTGGCAGGTGCGCGTGCCGGACGTCCTGCACCTGGCGTTCGGTGCTTCGGTGCCCCAATGGCCGGTGTTCGCGGACACACCGGCGGCACTGCAGTACCTCGCTCGCCACTTCAAGCTCGTGATCCTCTCGAACGTCGATCGCGACAGCTTCGCCGGCAGCAACCTGAAGCTGGGGGTGACATTCGATGCCATCTGCACCGCGCAGGACATTGGCTCGTACAAGCCCGACGCGCGCAACTTCCGCTACCTGATTGAAGCGCTGGCGAAGCTCGGCATCGATCGCGGGCAGATCCTGCATACCGCGCAGAGCCTCTACCACGATCACGTGCCGGCGAAGGCCGCGGGACTTGCGACCGCGTGGATTGACCGCCGCGATCGCGAGGACGGCGGCGGCGCGACCTTGTCGCCGGCTGACAGGCCCGCCTATGACTTCCGCTTCGTGAGCCTTAAGGAAATGGCCGACGCGCACCGCGCACTGCAGTAGAGCGTCGCACGGCCCACAAGGTTCGCCTCCGGAGGGGTTTATTCCAAATCGTCCTCTTCTGCGCCAGTAGACTTTCGTTGCGACGCCAGAGGTGTCGCAACGGGTGCATCGGCACCGGCCTCGGCGGCGACGCCCGCCGCGCCGCGATGGCTGCGGCCACGCACTCGATGGATGATCGGGTAGGCGAAGCTTGCGAGGTGCGAGTGAACACGCCTCAGATCCCGCACGGTGCGCAGAAAGAGATCACTCTCCTCTGCGACACGCTCGGCTCCATCTGCCTCCGTAAGCCGGCTCGCCGCGGCCGCAGAACGCAGCAGGCGCACGCTCAACGCGGTCGCGGCCGCTTCGAACTCGCGAAACTTTGTCTTGCGGGCGGCCAGCCGCCTGGCGTCTCGGGGTTCGGCCTGCAGGAACACGGCGAGCGCGAGCCTTAGACTCTCGAGCAGTTCACGGTGCATTGCGTCCACGGTCTCGAGCTCTTCTGGCGCAAGCGCCCAGCCGCGCTTGACGCTGCGGACCGCGAATTCGACCAAGCTGTTGGCGACGATGTCGGCGATGTGCTCGAGATTGATCACCGCCGACAGGATGTCCTGGCCCCGCGCACCCTCCCGCCGGTTGTCGAGAGTCTGCTCGCCACCCACGTCGGCAAGATAGCGGCGAATCGCGCCCCCCAGCTGATCGACACAGCGGTTCTGCGTGGCGACCGCCGCGGCCCGTGCGCGATCGTTATGCTTTAGGACCTCGAGCGCATCGCGCAGCATGGATTCAACCATGTCGGCAATACGCAGCGTTTCCCGTGCGGCGTTCGACAGTGCGACCGTCGCTGAATCGAGCGCCGCGACATCCAGATGGACGGGACGCCCGGGATCGGCCGGGGCCGGCGGGTCCGGCAGCCAGCCGGTGAGGAGGCGCGCGAGCGCGCCGACGCACCCCAGGAACACCGCGGCGAGCGCGAGATTGAATGCCAGGTGAAAGTTGACAACGAGGCGTCCGGGCGCAGCTTCCGCCTGCTGCAGCGCGTGGGTAATCGTAGGCAGGAACGGCAACGCGAGCGCCACGCCGACTGCGCGCACCAGGAGGTTTCCGAGCGGCAGGCGCCGGGCGGCCGGAGTCGACGCGTGCATGAGCGGCGGCAGTGCGCCGCCGAGATTAGCGCCGAGCACGAGCGCGAGCGCGCCGGTGGGATCGACGACATGGGTCGCCGCGAAGGAGGCCACAAGCAGCACGATGGCGACGCTCGAGTGGCAGGCCCAGGTGAGTGCGGCTGCAAGCAGCGTCGCGAGCAGCGGGTCGCGGGCGAGCGCGCCCACTACGGGTCGCAGCAACGGCGTGTTCTCGATGGGTCCGAGCGTGTGCAGGAGTCCTGCGAGTGCCATCAGCATGAGCCCGAGGCCGATGCCGATCCGACCGATGTTCTTCGCGCGACCGCCGGCAGCCCATCGAAAGACCAGCACGCCGATGAGTACCAGGGGCGGACCGACCAGGCCCATGTTGAAGGACAGCACCTGGGTCAGGAGCGCGGTGCCGACATTGGCCCCGAGCATCACGGCGAGCGCCGGGGCGAGCGTCATCACACCGGTCGCCGTGAACGAGGTCGCAAGCAGGCCCGTCGCCGTGCTGCTCTGGAGGAGCGCCGTAACCCCAAGACCGGTGAAAAACGCCCGCCATCGACCGCCGAGGTTGCGGCCCAGCCAACGACGCAGGACGTTACCGAACCCGCGTTGCACGCCCGTGCCCACCATGTGCGTCCCCCACAGAAGGAGGCCCACATGACCTGCGAGTTCAACGAATAAGAGTGTCCCGCTCATCGAAGTTGCCGTCCACGCGGCAGCGTCGCCGGCCGCCTATCGCCGAAGGCATGCAATCTGCCCACGGAGTTGTCAGTGTACCGGCGGCACGGATCGCACGGGCCGCTTAACCCGTTTCACCGAAATATCCGAGTGCGCGCCGTCGAAGAACCCAACGAGTCCCGGCTGGGCCGCATATCCGAGGTATTCATGGGTGGCGAAGATGTTCTCGAGCGATTTGAGGAGTGAATAGTGGTTGAACGGAGTATTCGAAATCGTGCCGGGCTTCAGAAACGGAGACAGCAACACGCTGCCGGTGCGATCGCCGCCGAAGCTCTGGAAACGGTAAGTGTCGGCGCCCAGCGCGACTGACTGGGGGAATGGCGCCAGGTTGGGCCCGGGCTGCTCACTGCAACAGGACTGCCCGGTGTAGCTGTAGGTGATCGCTCCCGTTGGACTGGCCTGCGCACCGCTCTCCTCGGTCTCATCGAATGTGACGATCAGCAACCCGTCGCGCCGATAGGCGGGGGAGGCCAGAATAAGTGGTACCCACTTCAGCAGGAAGGCATTGGCCGCTTCGAGTCCGCCGGGCTGGCCATTCTTGCACGGCGCGTCGTGACCGTCATTGCAGAGATTCGGCGTGATGAACACAAAATTCGGCGTGCTCCTCTGCGACTGGAGATCCTGAGGCAGCTGATCGAGGTTTACCACGCCGGTCGTGCAAATCGGCGAGTCGATGATGGAATGGAAGTAGACGAACGGGTTGTGTCGCGTCGCATACTGGTCACCGCGCGGAACGGCCGCCGAGGGCCCTTCGGCGCCCTGCGTTAGATCAGGGGAATTCCGCGCCGGATGACCGCAGGTGGCCGACTCGCGAGTCGGGTCGTTGCCCATATCTTCCATGTAACCGCGCCAGGTCTTGCCCTTCGCGGTCAGCTGATCGGGGAGTGTCCTGATCGACGACGGGTACACGCACCCGTGTCCGATCGCCAGGCCGTTCGCAGTAATGCCCGTCAGGGTGAAGTCCGCATACACCTGGCAGTCCAGGCTGGTTTCTGGAGTCGCCGCCTGGCCACTGATCATCGCGATGTAGTTGTCGACACTCAGATGCCCCGTGCCGAAATACTGCGTCAGCAGGACCCCCTGCGCCGTGAGCGTCCGGGCGAGATAGGGGGCCTTGGAGGCCGGACCGAATGCCGTGTTGTAGGCTTCGTTCTCGAGGACGATGACAAAGACGTGTTTGATCGGACTCGCCTCACCGCGAGCGACGGAGGCGGCTGCGGCGCTGCTTGCCGCACTTACCCATAGTGTCGCAGCAGCGGTGAGTCCAAAGAAAAACGAGTGAAGCAACGGACGCGTGGCCGTCATGGTACTCATCCCCTATCTTTCTATTTCATAGTAACGACCGCCAGCGCCCATAACGTCGGCGCACAGACCTAGAGTCCGGCTGCGAGCCGCCCGGGATTGAAAATACCGTGCGGGTCGAAACGCTGCTTCAGGCGCGCGTGCAAGGTCGCGACCGCGGACGGTAACGGGTGAAAGCGACCGGCTGGCGCGGACCCGCGCCAGCACTGTGCCGTGCCGCCCGCCGCCACGGCGAGCGCGCGCAGGTCACGTTCCACGGGCGGGTCGGCGTACCAGCGCAGGGCGCCACCCCAGTCGATCACGGATTCACCGGGCAGGTCGAGCGGTGGGGTTGCGCTCGGGACGGACAGGCGCCACACGAGGTCGCGATCAAAGAGCGGCAAGCGACAGTCGCGCAGCGCGTTCCAGAATTGCAACGCACTCGCGGCATCGAGCTCCTCACCACCGAGGCGCTCGCGCGCGGCCCGCACCGCGGCCGGCGCACCCGAGAGCCGCACCCAGGCGCAACCGCGCCACCACGCGGCTCCCGAGAGCGGCACCGGTGAGCCCGCCCAGCGGTTGAACGCCTCGATGGCGGCGGCCGCGGGCAACTCGAGCCGCAGGGTGATTTCCGCCCGCGGCAGCGGCAGGACCTTCACGGACACCTCCGTGATGACGCCGAGAATTCCGAGCGAGCCGCACAACAGGCGCGATACGTCGAAGCCCGCGACGTTTTTCATCACCTGGCCGCCAAAACGCAGTATGTCTCCCGTGGCTCCGAGGAGCGTCGCCCCCAGGACGAAGTCGCGGGCGGCACCGGCGTAGGCGCGGCGCGGTCCGGAGAGTCCGGCGGCGATCACCCCGCCGATGCTCGGATCGCCGCCAAAGCGCGGCGGTTCAAAAGCCAGCAGCTGTGCGTGCTCGAGGAGTGCGCTCTCGATCTGCGACAACGGCGTGCCGCAGCGCGCGGTGATCACCAGCTCCGATGGGTCGTAGGCGACGATGCCATGCCAGGGACGAACGTCCAGGATCTCCCCGTTCAGGCTCTCCCCGTAGAAGTCCTTCGTGCCCGCGCCAAGTAAGCGCAGCGGTCGCCGCTCAGCGTGGGCGGCCATCACCCGCTCGCGCAGCTCTTCCAGGACGGCATCGGCAGGGGTGGACACGTGGGTGTTCGCTAGAAGCGCGGCAGATCCGCGTGCGGCAGGGCGCCGCCGTGCACGCGCATGCGGCCGTATTCCGCGCAGCGTGCCAGCGTCGGGATCACCTTGCCGGGGTTGAGGAGCCCCTGCGGATCGAATGCCTCCTTGACGGCGCCGAACGCCGCGCGCTCCGCGGCAGAGAACTGCACGCACATGGAGTTGAGTTTTTCGACCCCGACGCCGTGCTCGCCGGTGATGGTGCCGCCGAGTTCCACGCACAGCTCGAGAATCTGCGCGCCGAAGCGATCGGCGCGCTCCCAGGAACCCGCTTCATTGGCGTCGAACAGGATGACCGGGTGCAGGTTGCCATCGCCGGCGTGGAAGACGTTCATGCACGCCAGTCCGTACTGCAGTTCCATGGCGGCGATCGCGTCCAGCACCTTGCCAACATGACGTCGCGGGATGGTGCCGTCCATGCAGTAGTAGTCCGGCGCCAGGCGCCCGGCGGCTGGAAAGGCGTTCTTGCGGCCCGACCAGAAGCGCGCCCGCTCGCTTTCGGAGGCGGCGACCCGCAGCGTGCTGGCACCGGCCAGGCGCAGCACCGACTCAATCTCGGCGACCTGGCCGGCGACTTCCTCTTCGGTGCCGTCCGCTTCGATGAGCAGTATCGCCGCCGCGGACAGGTCGTAGCCGGCCTGCACGAACGGCTCAACTGCAACCGTCGCCTTGCGGTCCATCATCTCCATGGCGGCCGGGATGATCCCGGCGGCGATCACGGCCGCGACCGCATCTCCGGCACGGTGCACTTCGGCAAATGACGCCATGACGAGGCGCACGCACGGCGGCGCGGGGCAGGAGTTTTACCGTGACCTCGGTGACCACCATCAGGAGGCCCTCCGAGCCGATCGTGAGCGCCAGGAGGTCCAGGCCCGGACCGTCGGCGGCGCGGCCGCCCAGTTCCAGCGCGCTCCCCGTCCATGGTGAAGCCGCGAACCCCCAGCACGTTGTGCACGGTGAGTCCGTATTTCAGGCAGTGCACGCCACCGGAGTTCTCCGCGACATTCCCGCCGATGGAGCAGGCGACCTGCGAGGACGGATCCGGGGCGTAATAGAGCCCATGCACCGCCGCGGCCTCCGACACGCGCAGGTTCGGGACTCCGGGCTCCAGCTGCGCGGTGCGACCCACAGGATCGATGCCGAGGATGCGATTCATCCGCGCGCACGAGAGCAGTACGCCCTGCGCATGCGGTGTCGCGCCGCCGGACAGGCCAGTGCCAGAGCCGCGCGCCACCACGGGGACCTTGAGGCGGCTGCAGGTGAGGAGCACCTGGCGCACCTGCTGCGCGATCGCGCGGCAGCACGACCACCGCGGGGCGTTGGCGAAAGACGGGCAGGCCGTCGCACTCGTAGGGCCGCAGTTCCTCCTCCTGCGAGAGCACGCAGTCTGTGGGCAGCACAGCGCGCAGTTGCGCGGCGAGATCCGGGTGATCCATGGCGCCATCCTAGCGCAGCCGCGAGGTGCGGCAGGATTCGCGCACTGCTAGGCTTGCGCGCACCTGGTGTGCCACGGGGAACGAGTCAAATGCGGGTGACGGGAAGTCGGGCGATGGGTTGGATCGCCGCTGCGGCGCTGCTTGGCACAAGTCTGGCCGCAGGTCAGGCCCAGACACCGCCGATGCAGCCGGATGTGCCGGAGAAGTTCGCGGTGCCCGAGGCGGGCTTTGATTACGTCAAGCGCGAGGTGATGATCCCGATGCGCGACGGGGTGAAGCTCAACACCGTCATCGTGATTCCGAAGGGCGCCAAGGGCGCGCCCATCATTCTGACCCGCACCCCCTACGATGCCGCGCACCGCGCCAAGGCGAGCGTGAGTCCGCATATGCTCGCCAGCCTGCCGTTGGGGGATGGTGTGTTCGTCAGCGCGGGCTACATTCGCGTTTTCCAGGACATTCGCGGCAAGCACGGCTCGGAGGGCGACTACGTGATGACCCGGCCCCTGCGTGGGCCGCTCAACAGTACGCCCGTCGACCATTCCACGGATACCTACGACACCATCGACTGGCTGGTGAAGAACGTACCGGAGTCGAACGGCAAAGTCGGCATGCTCGGTTCCTCGTACGAGGGGTTCACCGTGCTCATGGCGCTGGTGAATCCCCACCCGGCGCTCAAGGTGGCGGTGCCGATGAGTCCGATGGTCGACGGCTGGAAGGGTGATGACTGGTTTCACAACGGCGCATTCCGCCAGACCAATTTCGATTACCTCTACGGGCAGACGACCGCCCGCGGCGAAGGCAAGCACATCGCGCGCGGCGTCTACGACGACTACCAGCTATTCCTCGAGTGCGGCTCGGCGGATGGCTTCGCGCGCCGTTTCGGGATCGACGCGCTGCCTTTCTACAGGAAGCTCACCGAACACCCGGCTTACGATGATTTCTGGAAGTACCAGGCGCTGGACCAGATTCTCGCCGCGCAGCCCCTCAAGACTCCGACCATGTACGTGGCGAGCATCTGGGATCAGGAGGACATGTACGGGGCCGTGCATGCCTACGCGGCAACCGAGCCCAAGGACACCGGCAACGACCGCAACTTCCTCGTGCTCGGTCCCTGGCGGCATAGCGGTGTCAACGCCGACGGCACGACGCTCGGACCCCTGAAGTTCGAGGGCGACACCGCGCTGCAGTTCCGGCGCGAGGTGATGCAGCCGTTTCTCGATGAGTACCTGAAAGACGGCGCCCCACGCGCGAATATCCCGCCCGCTTTCGTGTTTGAGACCGGCACGAACGTCTGGCAGCGCCTGCCGCGCTGGCCGCTGGCGTGCGCGTCGGGTTGCGAGGCCACACCGACGCGTCTTTACCTGCAGCCGGGCTTCGGACTGGCGTTCGCGGCTCCGGCGAAGGGCGCAGCGGCGTTCGATGAATACGTGTCGGACCCCGCGAAGCCGGTGCCTTATCAACCGCGGCCGGTGCACTTCGAGGATTATCCCGCCTGGCAGCGCTGGCTGCTCATGGATCAGCGCGCCGTGAGCGACCGCACCGATGTTCTTAGCTACGTTTCCGGGGTACTCACGGCTGCGGTGCACATCGCCGGCGCGCCGGTAGTGAACCTGTTTGCCTCCACCAGCGGCACCGACAGCGACTGGGTGGTGAAGCTCATTGACGTGTATCCGGACGAGGTGCCGGCGAATCCCTCCATGGGCGGCTATCAACTCCCCGTCGGCATGGACATTTTCCGCGCGCGCTACCGCGACAGCCTCACGCATCCGAGCGCGGTCCCTGCCGGCAAGGTGCAGCGCTACCACTTCGAGCTGCCCAACGCGAACCACGTGTTCCAGCCCGGCCACCGCATCATGGTGCAGGTGCAGTCGAGCTGGTTCCCGCTGTACGACCGCAACCCGCAGACCTACGTTGAGAACATTTTCTTTGCCAGGCCGGGTGACTACCGCAAGGCCACGCAAAGAATATTCCACGCGGGAGAGGCGGCGAGTTTCCTCGAGATGCCGGTAGTCGCGCAGCCTTAGAACGGCTGCGGTTCAGCGCAGGACCGCGAGCCTCGTGAGGTTGGCCTGCACGATGGGGTCGTGCACGGCGCTGCGCGCGTACCAGCGGCGCGCCGCCTCGAGCAGCGCTTCACAGCGTTTGAGGACCGCCGAATCCTGCGGGTCAAGATTGTCGGCGCGCGCGGGGGAGAACCCGCCGGGCGGGTGGCGCACGTGACGCCGCAACCGCAGGCGCCGCAGCGCCCGCTCGGTCAGGGAAGCCGAGTCCGCGACGTCGCTGTGAGTCACCTGCTCGCAAACGTCCACCTGCGCGGGGCGGATCCACAACTGGCACCAGTTGCGGATCTCTTCGGACGAGGTGTGCAGGTGAGCGTTCGAAAGCGCGACCGCAATGCGCGGCAGGTCGTTCGCCTCGCGCGCGGCCGCCTCCCAGGACCGTTCATCCAGCAATTGCCCGAGATCGTTCAGGTATTTGGCGAACATCCGCGAGGCGGTCGGAGCCGCGCGAGGCCCGGGCGCCGGCGGCAACGTGGGAGTCCGGGGTGAGGGTACGTGTGCGTGCGGCTCTTGCATCGCTCTGAGTCCTCTTCAGGCCGCCTGCTCGGTGGGTGTCGTCGCGGTGGGGGCCGCACTGTCCGCAGCGGATTCTGTGTCCGCGCGCGGTGCAGTGGTGTTCGCTGCAGCAGTCGGGGCGTGCGCTTCGGCAGGCCGGGCTGTTCGCGGCCGGCGCACGGGTGCGACGCGGGTTGTTGCAGTGCGCGTGTCGCGGCGTGGCGCGCGCCTGGCGGGAGCCTTCGGCGCCCGCGCAGCGCGTGGTGCAGTGCGAACCTTAGGGACCGAACGCGGCTTGCGAGCGCGGACCTTGCGTGCTGGGCGGGCTTTCGGACGTGCACGCGCAGCGGCGCGACGCGGAGTTTTCTTATTCGCCCGGGGCTTACGTGCGCGCCTGGCGGCGGGCTTGGCGCTGACGGCCTTTTTTTTCTGGGCCCGGCGGGCGCGCTTCCACACCTTGCGGGCGGAGGCGGATTGCTTGCGGGCGCGCCGCGCTTCGCGCTTGGCTTCCTTCAAGCGCTTGCGCGCGCGCTTCAGCTCTTCCTTGGCGATGCGCACACGCTGCTTGGCGACGTCCGCCTGGAGCCGGGCGCGCTCGAGGGGCTCTGTCGGGGTGATCGGCTCGCTGCCGTTCTTCTTCATCCGCTGGCCTGCAAGGGCGAAAGGAGGGCCAGTCTCACACAAGCCCCCGAGGGTTTCCACCCACGTAACTTATCCACAGAATTTGTGCATAAGTATGTGGACAGAAGCGCCACGCAGCGACAAACGCGCAGCGCTACCAATGGTTTGCGTCAAAGTGAGTGCGATTTCGCCAGCTGCACGAAAAACCACCCGCGAGCGCGCGCATTCGCGCCTTTTACGAACCGCGACATCTTATGATTGCGCCATGGAGCGACCTGGCATTACCCGCTACCGGCGTCCGTTTCTGGCGCCGCTGTGGTTGACTTTTCTCCTCGCACTGATCGGCGGCGGCGCGATGTTCGCCGCCTGGCATGGCGCGACGACGACCCTGGTCGTGCTCGCGCGGCCGGTGGAAAAAGATCCGGGCACGATTGACGATCCGCCGCTTTCCGCCGAGGGCGAGGAGCGCGCCCAGCGCCTGGCGCAGATGTTCGGCGCGGCGCTGCGCGCAGGAACCGTTGATGGGCTGTACGTGAGCGATGAGCGTCGCGCGCAGCAAACGGCGGCGCCGCTCGCGGAACGCCTGCATCGCACTGCCGTGGTGTTCGGCGCCGCGGACGCGCGTAGCGCCGCCGCGCGCGCGCTGCGCGAGCATGGCGGGGGTACGGTGCTGATCGTGGGCAGTGGCGCGACGCTGCACGAGGTGGTACGCGAACTTGGCGTCGAGGACCTCGTGAGCACAGCGGGCGAGGCAGCGGATGTCATATACATGGTGAGCATCCCGAGATTCGGCCACGCCCACGTGCTGCGACTGAAGTACTGACCGCGCGGCTTGCCGGTGCTAGGTCTTCGCGGCTTTCTTGGCGGCGCTCGGGGCGCTTAAGGCCACCGCCTTGCGAATGAAATCCTCGTGCAGGCTGATGCGGAAGTCGGCGAGCACCGCCGCGCGGATGTAGCGCGCCTGGTCTATGAGGTAGGTGCCGCGGCGCACCCCGATCCCCAGCGGTCCCTGCAGGTCGTACATGCGAATGACGAACTTGTCGGCGTCCGAGAGCAGCGTGTACGGCAGCTGGTACTTGTCGCGAAACTTGCGATGACTCTCCGGGGATTGCGGGCTGACACCGGCAACGGCGAGCCCCGCCTGGGCGATGTCGGTGTACAGGTCACGGATGGCGCACGCCTCGCGCGTGCAGCCGGGGGTGAAGTCCGCCGGATAGAAATAAAGAATCAGCGCTCCGTCGCGCAGCAGCGTGCTCAGGGAGAGGCTCCGGCCGTCCTGGTCAGGTAAGGTAAATTCCGGTGCTCGTCCGCCTGTTGCCAGCAAGGCCCGCCGCCTTTGTCAAAAAGAGCCTGTCATTCCCTTGCGCAGGCTCGATGATAACCGGATCTGGCGGCCGCGGTATCCCCCGTCCCCGGAACCCGACAGACCCCGCAGGAGCTGCGGGGAAGTAAATTGGACGTGCCAGATCGCGATGCTAGAATCGCGCGCCTTGCGGTGGGGCGGTAGCTCAGTTGGGAGAGCGTCGCGTTCGCAATGCGAAGGTCGAGGGTTCGATCCCCTTCCGCTCCACCATCTTCCCCTGCCGGGAGCTGCCGTTCGATGCCATCGAATCCCACCGTCCGCGATCTGTACGTCGATCTGCTGACACGCGCCATCGCCAATACGATTTACGAGGATCCGTCCATGGATCCGTGGCACCAGGGGACCTACGACGGTGCGACGCGCACCGAGGGCAGGGACTGGCCGCGCTCGGCGCATTCCATGGCGGGTATGGAGCGCCTGCAGAATCTGCAACGGCTGGTGCAGCTCACCCTGGATGAGCACATTCCAGGGGACTACATCGAGACCGGCGTGTGGCGCGGTGGCTGCTGCATCCTGATGCGCGGGGTGCTGGCGGCCAACGGCGTGTCAGATCGACGTGTCTATGTCGCCGACTCATTCGAGGGTTTGCCGCCGCCCAAGCCGGACATGTTTCCGGCGGACGCGAAGGACAAACATCACACCCACCCGGAACTGGCAATCGGGGTGGACCAGGTCAAAGCTAACTTTGACAAATACGGCCTGCTGGATTCACAGGTCGTTTTTGTGAAGGGGTTCTTCGAGCACACGCTGCCGAAACTCGAGGCCAAATCCTTTGCCCTCATCCGTCTGGATGGCGACATGTATCAATCCACGATCGAGGCGCTGGATGCCTTGTATCCGAAGTTGTCGGTGGGCGGTTATTGCGTGATCGATGACTACGGTGCGGTGCCGGGCTGCCGCAAAGCCGTCGAGGACTACCTGCGGCGCGAGCACATCGAAGCGCAAATCATCAGGATCGACTGGACCGGCGCCTACTGGCAGAAGCGCTGATGCGCGCCGCCGTCCGGCCGGCGTGACTAACTGATGAGGTCCCGATATGCGTGCCAGGTCGCATAGCCCAAGAGCGGCGCCACGACCACCATGCCGACGAGCATGGTGACGAAAGCGATCACCGTGAGCCCGACGATGAGGAAGGCCCACAGCAGCATCGCCGGCAGGTTGTTAAGCGCGGCCCGCAGGCTCGCACGCATCGCCTCGGAGGCGCTGGCATGCCGATCTATAATGAGTGGCACGGCCACGACCGATACCGCAAACACGATGGTCGCGAGTACGCCGCCGCAAATCAGGTAACCGAGAATCTGCGCGGGGCTGACGCGGGCCGGCCCACCCCAAAGAATCACGGCCAGACTCGGGACCGAGGTGGCAAACAACGATTCCCACAGGATCGCCGAGAGCACGAACCAGCCCACCGCGATGACCGCCAGGACCGCGCCAAAATGCGTCAGTCCGTCGGGGTTGCGCGTCAGTGCCTGCAGCGATTCGTCGAAGCCGAGCGGTTCGCCGGCCGCCAACCGCCGCGCGAGCTCGCACGCGCCGGTGGTCATCAGCGGCCCGACCAGGAGGTATCCGGTAACCGCCGCAGCGGTCAGATAAAGATGAGTACTGCCGAGCATGAGCAGTACGCCGCCGAGGATCGCGATGAGCGCGCCATGGGCGAGTCCCGGCAGGCCGATTTGCTTCAAATCGTCCCAGCCGCGATCAAGCCATTTGATGGGCTGGCGCAGTGGCACGCGACGCACCTCGAACTCACGGCTGCGCTGGGTGCCGACGCTGATTGAGGCGGTCATGGGCGTCTCCTCAGGCTTTTCCCCATCGTACGCCTAACGCGCAAAGCGGGGGATGGCCCGGAGCGGCGGAGCCGGTAAACTGCGCCGCGCGCGCCCCCGTAGCTCAGTGGATAGAGCGACCGCCTCCTAAGCGGTAGGTCGTCGGTTCAACTCCGGCCGGGGGCGCCATGTAAATCAATATGTTATAGTATATTTATGAAGAATATTCTGGGATGCATAACTCGCGACCTGTTTCAGGCTGAAGTCGAGTCAGGGCTTCTAGTTCTCATTGCGCCGGACTGCCACTGAGCTCGTCATCTAAAGCTCCTTCGAGAAAATCCTGTGCCGCCTGGCATCTTCCCCGACATCCGTCAACCACTACAGCGGTTCCAACTTGATCGGATAGGTACGATTCGATCCCCACTGCGCGACGTAAATCGCGCCCGCGGCGTCCACGTAGAGATCATGAGGGTGGTTGAACGTGTAGTTGAAGTTCTCGAGCTGCTGCAACTTCCCGTCGACGTATACGGGCGGCATACCGCCGATAACGGATACCACGCGATCGGCTCCGTCCAGAATGAGAACCATCCCCGCGAGGCACGCGATGGCCAGGTGGTCATCGAACTGACCGCCGCGATAGCCGTGGAACGGAGCGACGTTACACGGCAACGCCCCGACGGGCTCGTCGTCGATCTCCATCGCCCCGAAGTCGATGCTGCGCAGAAACTCGCCCCTGAGCGAGAACCATTTCAGCGCGTTGTGGCCTCGATCGCACACCAGCAGGAGCGGTTTGCCTGACCGCCGGTCGATCCACACCGAGTGGGGGACATCCAGGTTCTCGGGCGCATCCCCCCTGCCACCGAAGCTGGATATGTATCGCCCCTGCGGATCGAAGTGGTGCACGAAGCTGGAGCCGTAACCGTCGCTTACGAAGAAGTCTCCATCCGGCAGCGTGGCGGTATTCGTCGGACGGTAGCTCGACAGATCCGGATACTTCGACTTGACCGCCTCGGGGCCGACGTGCAGCAGCTCCCGGCCGTCGTGATCACACACGGACACGAGTCGGCGGGTGTGATCCGTAATCCAGTATTGGTCCTCACCCCCATGAGCCACGATGTCGAAGCCATGCGCCCCTGGGAAGCGATTCTCCCAGGCATGCAGCAGTCCGCCTGCCGTGCTGTAGGCGATCAGGTTGTTGTGGGTGTCGTTCGTCAGCAGGACGATGCGACCGTTCCGGTCGCCGCTGATACCGTGGCAATCCTTCACCGGGAATTTCCGGTGGTCGAGGCGGCCCCAGAGGCGACGAGCGCGATAGCGGAAATTCCCATGGCCGAGGATCTCACCGTCCCCGCTTCCGCCATCTGCCGGCACGGCAGCGGCGGCCGCTCGGTTCGGCGTCGAGGCCGCGGCCGCGGTGAATACGGCCGCGCTTTGCAACAGCAATGCGCGGCGCGAGCAGGAACCACTCATGCGAGAGCGTCGCGCGAGCGGGCGCGCCAGCGTCGAAACATTCTCCACCACTCACGCTGCGTGAAGATCTGAGCCTCCCAGAACGACTGAATCTCCCTTTCGCCATCGACGCCCGTCGGCGGAAATTCGTCCCGCAACGGCGCGTAGTATGTTCCGAAAAGAACATCCCACAGCGGCAAAGCAAAGGCGAAATTCTTGTCCTGGTGCTGGGGCAGGCGGCTGTGGTGGATGCGATGCATCTGGGGACTGCAGTAAAGAACGCTCGCCTTGCCCACCTGAAAACGGACGTTCATGTGGCCGATCCCCAGGAACGTGCCGAACACGGTGGCCAACGCGCCGGCCAGCAGCCCCAATTGCGTTGGGTCGGGCCTGTCGACCTTAAATAAGAGTGCCACGGGCGCGAAGATCAGGAGGGACGCAATGAACACTTCGATCCAGTTCTGACGATTGACCGTGATCGCTTCGACCTGCTCGTCCATATGATGCAGCTTGTGGTGCTGCCAGAGGATCCTGCTCTTGTGGAGGGCGCGGTGGAACCAGTAGAAGAAAAAGTCACCGAGGACCATGGCTACCCATACCGCCGCCGCGAGCACCAGCAGCCCCTTCCCTGCGGCGAATCTCAGGTCGATCAGTCCAAGATGAATGCCAAAGTGACGCGCCAGGGCAGACAGCGCAACGGCGTTCAGCGCCGCCGCAATGCCGGCCATGAAGATGTAGAACACGTGAACGTGCAGATGCAGGAACCATTGCCGGAGCGACTTGCGAGGCCCCGCCGGAGGAAAGAGCCGCTCGATGAGCGACAGCAGTACCACGGGCACAATTGGGATGAGCAACGCGGATATCAGAATTGAAGCCAGTGTCTTGCCGGCGCCGGGATTGGAGATGGCGGGCCAGACGTAGAGCGCGCCGAAAACGAGGAGCGCGAGGAGCAACATAGTAAGGAAGAGGTCGAACAGCGCCCGTGCCGCACCGCCGGCGGCGCGTGGCTCACCCTCCGGGGGTATCGCTGTTGCGAGCAATGGCGCTGCGGTCTCGGTTCTGGACCCCACTGGCTACATCCTAAACGCTGGGTTGAGCGTCGCGCTAGCTGCGCGGGCGCCAGTGTGGCAAGCCGGCGCCGCCGCTGGTCGATGCCTGTTGCAGCGCTGTACTGCAGATGCGGGGTCGAGCCAGTGTGTCATAGAAGGCCGATCCACCGGTGCCTACGATGCCCGTAGGAAGGACGGCACCGCGTTCAGATAACGGAGTGATGGCACGGCGCGGGTTCCGCTGACGGCCAGGGCGAGTGCGGGGAGTGGGACCGGTTAGTGACCGGTTAGTGGACGGGTATGTTGAGGAGTACCGGTCGCGGTAGAGTCAGTTTTGTTTTTTTGTGTGTGTCTCTTGGCGGGTACGCCTACGGGTATGGGAGCGTCGCAAGAGGGCAATTAGCCCTTGGTAATCAGTTGTTTATGAGCCCGAATGCAACTCCGGCCGGGTGTGCCATTTATTTATCTAGGTAAATCGGTAACTTACGTCGCTTAATTCGAAACAACATTACTTGGCATCACACGGAGATCCGGTCGTCCTTCGGACAGCATTGCGTCGCTGAGTGTAGACGGATGACCGCTGACGACCCTGAGCCGCCTGCCGCGACCGACCGCTTTCCGGCAGGCGATTAACGCTGTCGGCGTGGCCGGAGGGTGATTTATTACGCGGGAGCGTTCACCGCAAACGACGCCATGTGGTCCTTTAGGGCCTTTTGAAATGCGTGGCGTCGCTCGCAGCGCTGCTGATACGCGTGCAGTACCGGAATGTTCGCGATGAGATCAGTGTGACGGACTGTTCGAAGGACCGTCGTCATCAGCAGATCGGCGGCCGTGAATCGCTCCTCAAGATATTCGCGGCCTTCAAGCCAATGGGCTAACTTCGATAGACGCGCGTTCGTCGCGGCGAGTAGGGCGGGTCGGCGCAGCTTCGCCCATTCCTGACCAGCAGCGAAGAGATCAACTTCGGTGAACATCTGCACGAATTGCTCGACGGAATTCAGTGCGGCAAACATCCAGGTTTTGGTGCGGGCCCGGGCGTGCCGTTCGCTCGGCATAAGTGCCTCACACCGCTCGGCGACGTGTAAAATAATGGCTCCAGATTCAAACAGCACGAGCTCATCTTCCTCGTAAACCGGAATCTGCCCGAACGGCTGCATGCTCAGATACCCAACGGACTGCTGATCTGCTGGACCGATCAGTCGTGTCTGATAGGGCAATCCAGCCTCTTCCAGTGCCCACCGAACGCGAAGGTCACGGACGAGTCCTTGGACGATCGGCGGCGCCCACTTGAATGTCGTTAACTTGATTGTGCTCATGCGACCCTCCCTGTCATGGCCACTGTTCGAGGTAGGTGACCAGCTTGTTAAGGGCGCTATTCCAGCCTTTGCCGTGATCGTCGCGATTGGCCGTGCTACCTAGACCCTCTTGTTGAAGCGTCAGTTCGGTCGCGGCGCCCTTCTGAGCAAAAGTCAGCGTGACGAGGCTTTCGCGCGACGGATCGCCTTCCCAACCCCAGGTCAACACTAAGGTCTTCGGCCTGTCGATGACCTTGAAGACGCCCGCTACGGGTATCACCTGGCCGCCTGACGTACGCATAGTGACTCGATAGCGTCCGCCGACCACGGGTTCCAAGAGTGGCACGTCGCACTTCATGCCTTCCGGGCCAATCCATGCCTGCCATTCCTCGCGATTCAACCAGGCATCGAAAACGCGTGCTGGAGGGGCATCGAACAGGCGTTTAATAACCAAGGTGGTATCGCCAATTGCGGCAGCCGTCACTTCCTTGCCCTCTGGCTGTTCTTCAAATGCAAGGCCAGACGCTCAAAGCTGCCGCTCCAAAAACGACGGTTAAAGTCCAACCAATCCTGAGCGCTCGTTAACGCCTCCGGCCTGAGTCGGCAGCGGCGTTGCTTTCCAGTTCTCTCGTTTGAGATGAGCGATGCCTTTTCAAGCACCTTCAAATGCCGGGAGATCGCCGGCGAGGACATATCGAAGGGTTCGGCCAATTCCCCTACGGTGGCCTCGCCCCGCGCGAGGCGGACCAAAATTGCCCGGCGAGTCGGATCTGCGAGCGCTTTAAACGTGTGGTCGAGGTTCATCACTTAACCATCATGTTACTTCACAATACCGTTAAGTCAATAGCCGCGTAGCTTCCTTGGTGTTTTAGGTAACAAATTGACTGACGGCTAAGCGGCAGCCATTTGCCAGCTACCGTTGGCCGCTTTTGGCCGAACTGAGCCACCGGTGGGCACCCCGATCTGGTGCGAGCGGGGGGACGTTCAGACAACCTGCGGTGTTAGTTTCAGGCCCAGTGCCTTGAGCACCTTGAGAACCGTACCGAGACTCGGGTTCCCGTCCTTGGAGAGCGCTTTGTACAGACCTTCGCGGGTTAGCCCCGTGTCCTTAGCGAGCTGGACCATGCCGCGTGCGCGGGCGATGTCTCCGATTGCAGCAGCAAGGAGCGCAGGATCATCAGGAGCTTCTTCCAGGCATGCTTGGAGATAGGCGACCATATCGCCCTCGGACTTCAGATAGTCCGCGGCGTCCCACCGGGAAAACGTCTCCTTTCTCCGCCGCTTAGCTGCCATACATCACCCCTTCCAGACCCTCGCGATCTCAATCGCTCGCTTGATGTCCGCGTCCTGCCTGCGCTTGTCACCTCCGCAGAGTAGGACAGCGACAATGGCGCCACGCTGCATGTAGTAAACCCGGTAGCCGGGGCCGTAGTCGATTCGCAGCTCGCTTACACCGGCGCCCACAGGTTGTACATCGCCTGGATTGCCGAGAGAAAGCCGGCGGATGCGCGCATTGATACGTGCCTGCGCTTGGCGGTCACGAAGTGAGTTGAACCAAGCCTCGAACGTGGCGGACTTGACCACTTCGACCATGGATCAGTGTGAACTATAGTTATCTTGATGTCAACCCTGGTTGACGGGCAGCCACACCGGCTCCGGTGACCTATCCGGAAAACCCTGGGACGGCGCCGCATGACGCCTACTGGCCGCTAGGTGCCGGATTGGCCTACCGCGTCGGCCGGTGGCGCCGCATCGTGAAGAGGGTCGCCAGGCTCTCGGAGCTTGGTGATTCGCGGTTCTGCGCCGACAGATCTACCGTGCGTGTTTGACGACCTCCACGACCTCCTGCAGCCACGGCACGAGGTGCTCCATGTCGAAAGTGCCTGCTTCGAGCAGCTTGTTCAGGCGGTTGTAGATCGCCGCGGAGGACGCGGTGATGGTGAAGCCGTTGATACGCAGGAAGACATCAACTACGGCAAACGCGACCCGCTTGTTGCCGTCGACGAACGGGTGATTCTGAACGAGGCTTTCGAGGAGCGCCGCCGCCTCATGGATCAGCGTGTCGTAGTAGCCGGTCTGCGGGCGGTGCAGCGCCGATTCGAGCGCCCCGACGTCGCGGACGCCGGGCGCTCCGCCGTAACGGTCGATCAGCTGCTGGTGAAAGAAGAGGGCATCGGCGGTCGTGAGGTACTCGGTCATTTAGCGAGCTTGCGATACAGCTCATCGCGCTCTTTGAGGCTTTTCTGGAAAGCCTCGAGCACATTGCGACGCGGTGGCT
Source organism: uncultured Gammaproteobacteria bacterium (assembly GCA_963793895.1). Lineage (GTDB taxonomy): Bacteria > Pseudomonadota > Gammaproteobacteria > Steroidobacterales > Steroidobacteraceae > 13-2-20CM-66-19. The sequence continues at coordinate 73,839 of CAWCBV010000002.1, read as the reverse complement.
GTTGCTTGCGCGCGAGGTAGTCCCGCATCGCATCCCCGATGACGGCCTGGAGCTGCCGACCCTCGCGGTCCGCGATAGCCTGCAGGGCATCCAGGACTTCCGGCTCGGCCTGGGAGGAATACTTACGAAGCGCGCGCATCGGCTGGCACCCCATCATGAGATATCTTGATCAATCATGATAGGTCAAGAACGCTGGAAAGCAAGTGCGCGTGCCCGGTGTGTCAGGCGGGTACGACGGCGGGTACGTGCTGAATCGGGTGGCTCTATAAACGTTTTATAATCAATGTCTTATAGTCGATCATTCAACTCCGGCCGGGGGCGCCATTACCGACCCGCTAGTTCGTCATCGCCTCCAGCTCGACGCCCTTGGTCTCGCGTGCCGCGGTGATCACGAAGATCAGCGACAGCGCTGCAAACAGCGCATACAGGCCGTAGGCGAACGTCAGGCTGATCTGGGCGAGGTAAGGGAAAGTCGCCGTGATCAGGAAGTTGGCGAGCCATTGCGCCGCGGCCGCCACCGCGAGCCCGCTCGCCCGGATGCGGTTCGGGAACATCTCCCCGAGCAGTACCCACACCACCGGTCCCCAACTCACGCCGAAGAACACCACGTAGAGATTCGCGGCCACCAGCGCGACCGCCCCGTACGGCGACGGCAGGCTGACAGCCGTACCGCTGCCGCTGGCGTGCGCGAAGCACCAGGCCATTGCGGCGAGCGTGAGCGCCATGCCTGTCGAGCCGATCGCGAGCAGCGGCTTGCGTCCGATACGATCGACCAGCGCTATGGCGACGAGCGTCACCAACACGTTGGTGATCGACGTGGCGACGGTGATTTTGAACGAGTCCGCTTCGCTGAACCCGACCGAATGCCACAGCGTGGACGAGTAATAGAAGATCACGTTGATGCCGACGAACTGCTGGAATACCGACAGTGCGATGCCGATCCAAACCACCGGCAGCAGGCCGCGCGGGCCGCGCAGATCGCCCAGCCGCGGACGATGTTCGCCGCGAAGGCTAGCCTCGATGTCCCGCACCTTGATGCGCAGCTCGTCGTTGTCCGAAACTCCCAGCACCTGGCGCAGTACGTCCCCCGCCAGGCCCGACTCGCCACGCGCCACGAGGTAGCGTGGCGATTCCGGCACCAGGAGCACCAGCGTGCCGTAAACCACGGCGGGAATTGCCGCCACTATGAACATCCAGCGCCACGCGGCAAGTCCGAGCCACAACGGCGCCGCTGCGCTGCCTGCGGCTCCCGCCAGCACCGCATCTGCGGCCAGGGCGACGAAGATCCCCAGCACGATCGCCAGCTGCTGCAGCGAGCCGAGCCTGCCGCGCACGTGCGCCGGTGAAACTTCCGCGATGTAAGCCGGAGCGATGACCGAGGCGACGCCGACGCCGATGCCGGCGATCAGGCGCCAGGGAATGAGGGTCCAGACACTGTGCGCGAGACCCGCGCCGAGGGCGCTGACCGCCAGCAGCACGGCGGCGACCTGCATGGTACGCACCCGGCCGAAGTGATCAGCTATCCAGCCCGCATACCAGGCGCCGATCGCCGAGCCGAGCAGTGCGCACGACACCGCAATGCCGATCTGGGCCGCGTCGAGCGCGAAGGTGCCCCGCACCGCATCGACCGCGCCGTTGATCACCGCGGTGTCGTAACCGAACAAGAAGCCGCCGAGCGCCGCGACAGCCGAGATCAGAATCACACGCATGGGTGTGGCGTGCGTGACGGCTACTGCATTCACGGTTGATCCCCTGCACATCGCCGTTTGGCGACCGCGCCACTATGCCACGCGCCGGGCGCACCCCGAAAGGATGGGCCTCAGCTCATTGCCTGCAAGCTACTTACGGTTCCGCCGCGATGTAGTGGGTGACACGCGGCTCTTCGCGCGCCAGGCCGAAAACCTGCTTTTCCAGCGCGCGGTCGGCCTTGGTCACCCGCTGATGCTGGCGCAGGTGCTCCAGCCACGAATCGACCAGAAAGGTTTCCAGGACTTTGCCGGGATGTGCCGTGTCCTCGAACACTCCCCAGGCGTAAGCGCCATCGCGCTTGCGCTCCCGGCTAAATTGCTTGATGGCGGCAAGAAATGCCGCACGGTTTTCGACGCTAACCCGATACTCGACCGTTACCATGACGGGACCGGCGTCGTCTTCCACCGCCCCGGCAAGCACCGGTTCCGGCCAGTGCATCGAGGGTGTCAGGTCAGCCTCAGGCCCCGTCTCCAGCTTCCAGCGCCGAGTTGCCCAGATCGCGATAAGGGCGCCAGCGGCCGACAGGTAATGCGCGGGCGACAGGCCGATGCGCTCGGCGATGAACCCCCAGAGCGCGCTGCCGAGGCTCATGGTTCCAAAAAAGACCGTCACATACGCCGCCAGACCGCGGCCGCGGATCCATTCCGGCAGGGCTACCTGAGCTGAGACATTGAGGGTCGCGAGCACAACGATCCACGAGATGCCCGCAGTCAGACACGCCAGAACGGCCGTCAATGGCTGTTGCGCGAGCCCGAAGAGAACCAGCGCGAGCGCGTTACCCAGCTCGCCCAGTACCACCATGCCGTTCGCCCCTGATCTTGCCTTGAGTCGCGGCATCATGAAGGCGCCGCCGACCGCACCCGCTCCGATGGCCCCCAGCAGAACGCCATACAGGGTTGGGCTGCCGTGAAGCTGAGTGCGCGCGACCACCGGCAGCAGCGCCCAATACGCGCTGGCGAACAGGAAAAAACCCGCTGCCCGCACCAGCGTTGCGCGCAGCTGCCGGTTGTTGCGCGCATAGCGCACACCGGTGCGGATGGCGCTCGCCAGCCGCTCGGCAGGGAGCGCACGTACCGCCTTCACGGGCGGACGCCACCAGAGGATCACAACGATCACGCCGAGGTTGCTGACCGCGTCCAGCCAGAACGGCGCCGCGATTCCAAAAGCGAGAATGACTATCCCGGCCAGCGCCGGGCCGATGACGCGGCTGATGTTGACCCCGATGCTGTTAACGGCCACGGCGGACGCAAGCGCTTCCTTCGGCACCAGCAGCGGCACGATTGCCTGCCAGGCGGGGGTCTCAAGCGCGCCGAGTGTCCCGATCAGTAGTAGGAAAAGCAGCAGCACGCCCGGGGTCACGGCGTTCAGTCCCACCAGCAGCGCGAACACCAGCGAGAACAGCGTGGTGAGGATTTCGAGCATGAGGATGAAGCGGCGCTTGTCCACCATGTCCGCCAGTGCGCCAGCCGGCAACGCGAACAGGAACAGCGGCAGGCTGCTGGCCGCCTGAACCAACGAGACGATCAGCGCGTGCGGGTTGAGGCTCGTCATCAGCCACGCGGATGCGGCGCTGTACATCCACGAGCCGATGTTCGACACGATGGTCGCGATCCACAGGAAGCGGAACAGGCTGAAGCGCAACGCGCCCCAGGCAGGCTGCACCGCGGGCACAGTGCCTTCCCTGCCGTCCGGCCCCTTGTGTGTGGGCTGCACCATGCGGCCACAGTACAGCGGGGCGCGCCACGCGCGAAAGTCTGCCGGCGCCCGGCGACGGCTGCGCCTGCTCAGGCTGATCGTTGCAAGCCGGTGCCGGGCTTGCGTGTTGGTTCAGGGCTTGCCGGAGGCTCCCTGGCGAGCCGCCTCGAACAGAAACCACGTACGGCGCTCGGTTTCGTCGATCCAGACCTCGATCAGGCTGGCGGTGGCAATGTCGCGATGCTCCTCGCAGACGTTGTGCGCTTCGCGCAGCCGCGCGGCGAGTTCCTTGTTGTCCTCACGCACTTCGGCGAGCATGTCCTGCGGCTCCACGTAGTCGGCATCGTTGTCCTGCACGCGCTGCATGTGACTGATCTGCCCGATGGACTTCAGCGTGGAGCCACCGATCTTGCGCACGCGCTCGGCGATGGCATCGGTCATCGCGAACAGCTGATCCGCCTGCTCATCGAGCAACAGATGGTAGTCACGGAAGTGCGGGCCACTCATGTGCCAGTGGAAATTCTTGGTTTTCAGATACAGCGCGAATACGTCGGCCAGAACGGCGTTCATGGCGCCGGCAATGTCCCGGGTCGCGGCGGGTTTCAGGTCCGTCGGCGTCGCCAGAGGGGTGCGCAGGCGATGCACTAAATCTTCCCTTTTGCTCTTCATGGGAGGTTCCTCTTGCAAGGTCAAAGACTGAAGAACCACTACCTTGCCATTGATCTTCGGCGTCGGCCAGATCGGCGAAGTCACAATGCCCTTGGCGGTATCGAACGACCAGGAAGTCGACTAGCTGCCCGCTGGCGCCGCAAACCCGGTCCCGGCCGGCCTGTTGCGTCCGGTAGAGCGCCTGGTCCGCAGCCTTGAGCAGATCCGCCGGCTTCCTGTGGCGCCACCTGCACCGTTGGCGGCGCAGCGAAACAAATCTGACACACGCACAGAGGACGATTTCGCTCCTGGTTATCGCGCGGAGCGTACGCATGGCTGCACTGTCATCTCTCGATCATGAAGAAATCATCCGCCGCATCAGCCGCGACCTGGCTGACGGCTACGACGAAGAGCTGGAAATGGAGATCGAGGACCGTCACCCGCTCGGGGAGACTCGGCCAGCCGTCGGCGCGGAGAACCGGGATGAGCGGCACCGGTACTTCTCGCAGCTGTTCCGCCTGCAGGCGGAGCTCGTGAAGCTGCAGGACTGGGTGGTTGCGAGCGGACAACGGGTCGTCATTCTTTTTGAAGGGCGTGATGCGGCCGGCAAGGGCGGCGTGATCAAGCGCATCTCGCAAAGACTGAATCCGCGCGTGTGCCGCGTGGTTGCGCTGCCCGCTCCCAACGACCGCGAGCGCACGCAATGGTATTTCCAACGCTACGTTCCGCACCTGCCCGCGGCGGGCGAAATCGCGCTCTTCGACCGCAGCTGGTACAACCGCGCCGGCGTGGAGCGGGTGATGGGATTTTGCACGCCGGCCGACTACGAGGAATTCTTCCGCTCGGTGCCGGAGTTCGAGCGCATGTTGGTGCGCTGCGGCATCCGCCTGCTCAAGTACTGGTTCTCAATAACCGATGAGGAACAGCACTTAAGGTTCCTGGGTCGCATTCATGATCCACTCAAGCAATGGAAACTGAGTCCGATGGACCTGGAGTCGCGTCGCCGCTGGGAGGACTACACCAAGGCGAAGGAAATCATGCTCGAGCGCTCGCACATTCCTGAGGCGCCCTGGTGGGTGGTACAGGCGATCGACAAGAAGCGCGCGCGGCTCAACTGCATCGATCACCTGCTCAAGCAGTTTCCGTACACCGAAGTGCACAAGGAGCCGGTCGTGCTGCCCGAGCGCGAGCACCATGAGCACTATTCACGCCAGGCGGTGCCGGCCGAGATGCTGGTACCGGAGGTCTAGTAGGCCTTAAGCGCTGCACGCTACTTCGTAGCGGGGGGCTTCCTGTACAAGCTCATCCACACAGCGAGGTCCCACGCGTTGCGAATGCCGATGAAAAGTAAGATGAGGGTCAGGGTCGCGACGCCGTAGAGGGTCTGCGCGGGTCGGCGCCAGACCAGCAGCGCCATGCCGAGCAGGCACCCATAGACGAGCGTTGGCAGGATCACGTTCCACATCCAGTCCTCCCTGACCGGGACGTATTCACCGCCGTGACGGCGCATGCCGGCGCCGATGACGCCGCCATAGATCAGACCCGCCAGTCCGATGGCCCCGAACCCGGCACTTAAGCTCCACACGCCCTGATGCGGCATGCTCAGGTACGCGGCCAGCGCCAGGACGCCGCCGAAATGCACGATCGTGGGTGTCAGGAACACGCCAACTCCGGTCGGCCTGACACCCCCCGCTGCATCCCGGATCAGCGCGACGACGACGAAGGTGATGCCTGTCAGGCCGCCGGCTGAGGAACCGACGATGACATAGAAATTCTCCCAACCCGCCAGTGGGGATGTGTCCATCGCGGCTCGAGCCTAAATAGTTCTTGAGATCCCATCAATGGCAGTGTTCGTCTCTCTCGTCGGCGCACGAGTGCCACCCGTGCTCGTGATAGTAACGGTGGTGGTCACGATCGAAGAAGCCTTCGCGCGGCTCAACCACGCAACCGGGCACCAGAAACATCAGGCCCAGCAACACGAGGCTGGCCTGAATGAGCGGTCTGAAAGTCGTCATTTGATTCCCCTGGGCAGTGATGTGTACGGGCAGGTTAACGCGCTGCAGAGGCAGCGGTCCGTCCGCGTGCTCCATCAGCCCTTGTGAGCCAGGGCTGACAAGGCGAGCCTGTAGGAATTTCCTGACAGGGGCCCGGGCACACGGCTGACGTCGCGTTGGGTGTCTGCCTGTCCGAAGTCACAGCCCGACTCTCATACCCTCACCAACAGGATCGCAACAATACTTTCTGTAGTGTCCTTGATCGGGGCAGCAACTACGCTCATCCTCGAGCGGGCACGCAGTTAGGAGGTCAATCATGAAACGCATCCTGTTTGGTGCTGTGCTGCTGTTGTGGGGCGCAGCGGGTTGGGCGAGCCGCTATAGCGATACCGAAACGCTCTTCAGGAATGCCGGCGAAAGCGGCTCGTTCTTTCAGAATAGCTACGGCTATGCAGTGTTTCCGACGATCGGCAAGGGCGGCCTTGTTGTCGGGGGCGCACACGGCAGCGGTCACGTGTATGTGCACGGCAAGTACGTGGGCGACACTTCGATGAACCAGGTGAGCGTCGGCTTCCAGGCCGGTGGCCAGGCCTATAGCCAGATAGTCTTCTTTGAAGACAAGCGCGCGTTTGACGAATTTACCAAGGGAGATTATGAGTTCGGCGCGGACGTGAACGCCGTCGCCATCACGGCTGCGGCCGGGGCTAGCGCGGGCACCGCCGGGGCGAGCGCTGATGCAAGCGGCGGCAAGAAGGATGCGAGGACCGCAGGCAAGTACTACAAGGGAGTCGCCGTATTCACGATCGTCAAAGGCGGCGCAATGTACCAGGCCACGGTCGCGGGTCAGAAGTTCAGTTACCACCCCAAAGGCTCCTAGTTAGGGAGCACGCAATGCCCCCGCGCCGCTCCTCATCAACGAGCGGCCGGGGGCGAAGTCGAATTCACCCGGTGCCTGACGGCGTAGAATGCCCGTCAGATGAAGGCCCGGGACATTTCGAACCGCGTAATTCCGCTGCTGGCCGGTTTGCTGCTCATCGCTTTGGGCGGCTGCGGTGAACGGGCGACGCTGCCGGCGAGCGCCGGCTTCGGGCCGCATCCGCTGCTGCCGCCGCCGCACCCCACGCGTATTCCGACCCTGAATTTCGCCCGCGCGGTGGGCTGGCCTGCCGGCGCGACCCCGACAGCCGCGCCGGGGCTGGCGGTGAGCGCCTACGCGAGCGGGCTGGTGCATCCGCGCTGGCTGCACGTGCTGCCGAACGGCGATGTACTGGTGGCCGAGAGCGACGCGCCCGCCTCACCCGGTGAAGGCCGCGGCATCAGGGGCTGGATCGAGCAACGCGTCATGAAACTCATGGGTGCCGGGACGCCCAGCGCCGATCGCATCACGCTGCTGCGCGGCATTGGCACGGACGGACTTGTCCAGACCCGCAGCGTATTCCTGCGCGGACTGCATTCGCCTTTCGGCATGGCGCTGGTGGGGCCGGATTTCTACGTCGCCAACACCAATGCCGTCCTGCGCTTTCCCTACACGGCTGGCGATACCCAGATCACGGCGCCCGGTGTAAAAGTGCTCGACCTGCCGGCGCAGCCGGACGGTCACTGGACGCGGGATCTGATCGCCAGCCGCGATGGTGCGCGCCTCTACGTGACCGTCGGATCAGACAGTAATATCGGCGAGCACGGCATGAACAACGAGGTCGGGCGCGCCGCAGTCCACGAGATCGATCTTGCCACCGGCCATTCGCACATCTTCGCCTCGGGTCTGCGCAATCCCAACGGGCTTGCCTGGGAACCGCGCAGCGGCGCGCTGTGGGTGGCGGTCAACGAACGCGATGAACTCGGGAGCGACCTCGTGCCGGACTACATGACTGCGCTGCGCGACGGCGGATTTTATGGCTGGCCCTACAGCTACTATGGCCAGCACGTCGATGAGCGTGTCCAGCCACCCCGGCCGGAGCTGGTGGCGAGTGCGCTTGCCCCAGACTATGCGCTCGGCGCCCACACCGCTTCTCTCGGTCTTACGTTCTATAAAGGAGACACCTTGCCCGGAAAATACGCAGGCGGCGCGTTCATCGGCCAGCACGGTTCCTGGAACCGCAAGCCGCGCAGCGGCTACAAAGTGATCTTCGTGCCCTTCGCGGACGGGCAGCCCGCCGGTCCTCCGGAGGAGGTCCTCACGGACTTTCTGAACGCCGATGGACAGGCCCGCGGCAGACCTGTGGGCGTTGCGGTGGACCAGGCCGGCGCCCTGCTGGTGGCGGACGATGTCGGCGGCGTCGTCTGGCGCGTCACGAGGCGCACCCCATGAAGCATCGACTGCTGGTTGGTCTGCTGCTGCTGGTTGCCAGCGGCGGCGCGCAGCTGTGTGCCGCTGGCGGCGCCATGCATCCGGAGCACGGGGCGCACGGCATGGTGGTGAGCGTTCACGAGCTGGCATCCCAGGCCGGCGTTGACATGATGAAGGCAGGCGGCAACGCCATCGACGCCGCGGTCGCCACCGGCTTTGCGCTGGCGGTGGTGTTTCCGGCCGCGGGGAACATCGGCGGCGGCGGGTTCATGCTGGTGCGCATGCACGACGGCGCGACGCACTTTGTCGATTTCCGTGAGAAGGCACCGGCGCGGGCGACCGCCGGCATGTACCAGGACCGGCAGGGCAGGGTAATCCCGCAGCTCAGCACCGTTGGTTACAAGGCCTCGGGCGTGCCCGGCTCGGTGAAAGGCCTGGTCTACGCGGAGGAACACTTCGGCAAGCTCGGGCTGGCGCGCGTGATGCAGCCGGCCATCCGGCTCGCGCATGAGGGCTATGCCTTAAGTTGGAGCGATGCGCGCGAGATGACCAACGAGGCGGATCTGGCGCAATACCCCGACTCGAAGCGCATCTTTCAGAACGGCGGCAAGGGGTGGCAGCACGGCGATATTTTCAAACAGCCGGAACTCGCCCGCACCCTGGAGCGCATCGCCGCCGACCCCGAGGATTTCTATCACGGTGCGCTCGCGCGTGAGCTCGCCGGGTTCGTGCAGCGCGGTGGCGGCCTGGTCAGCGTCCAGGATCTCGCCAGCTATGAGGTGAAAGATCGCGTGCCGGTGCACGGCAGCTATCGTGGCCTGGAAATCATCAGTGCACCGCCGCCGTCCTCCGGTGGCATTGCGCTGATCGAGGCCATGAATATTCTCGAAGGCTTTGATCTTGGCAAGGCGGGTGCGGACTCGGCCGAATCCATGCACCTGGTCAGCGAAGCCTATCGGCGCGCGTTCTACGATCGTGCCGAGTTTCTGGGGGATCCGGATTCCAGCAGCGCGCCGGTAATGAGCCTGATGGAGAAGCCTTATGCAGTTGCCTGGCGCGCCTCCGTGGATCCGCAGCGCGCCAGCGGCAGCCTGTCGCTGCTGCGCCCGCCGACATCCCCGGAACTGGAGCGCTATGCAGCAGCGCACCCGATCCGGGCGGCCGGCCGGGAAACGATGCAGACCACCCATTACTCGGTGGTCGATGCCGAGGGCAACGCGGTTGGCGTCACCACGACGCTGAACGACGGCTTCGGCTCCAAGGTCACGGTGGGGCCGCTCGGCTTTCTCCTCAACGACGAGATGGACGACTTCGCGGCCAAGGTTGGAGCACCCAACATGTACGGGCTGATCCAGGGATCCGCGAACGCCATCGGTCCGGGCAAACGCCCGCTGTCATCGATGACGCCTACCATGGTGCTCAAGGACGGCAAACTCTGGCTCGTGTTGGGCGCCGAGGGCGGGCCGACGATCATCACGACGGTCGCGAATGTGCTGATTGGCGTCGTGGACTTCGGTCTTGATATCCAGCAGGCCGTGAACGCACCCCGATTCCATAATCAATGGCTGCCGGATCGCATCGAGCTCGAGCGCCAGGGCTTCTCCCGCGATACCGTACGGCTGCTGCAGGCGCAGGGAAATGACATTTTCCTGGCGGGCACCGGAGATGCCGAGTGCATCGAGGTCGACCTTGCCAGCGGTGAGCGCCTGGGCGCCAGCGATTCGCGCAACGAAGCCGGCAGGGCTGTTGGTTACTGACATGCAGCCCGCGGTCACGATCTACCACAACCCCGCATGCGGGACCTCCCGCAATGCGCTGGCGCTGATTCGCGGCGCGGGCATCGAGCCGACGATCATCGAGTACCTGAAGACCCCGCCCGACCGGGCAACCCTGGTCGATCTGTTGAAGCGGCTGGGGATGCTGCCGCGCGAGCTGCTGCGCGAAAAGGGAACTCCGTACGCGGAGCTGGGACTCGCGGCGCGCCACTGGACCGATGATCAGCTCATCGATCACATGCTCGCGCAGCCGATACTCATGAACCGCCCCGTGGTCGTGACACCCTGGGGCGCGAGGTTGTGCCGTCCGTCCGAGGTGGTGCTGGAGATTCTCGCGCCCGGCTCAGGGGCGCGTTGACGCGCGGCAGATCAAGCGGCCAGCGTCAGAAAGCTGGAATACTGTTCCTGATCAATCGCAACGTAAGGTAGCAGTGTAACGGAAGCGGAAGCGACGCGCGTTTCCCAGCGCCGCTGCGCCACCTGCCGGGCCGCCAGGAGCTCGGCGCGCCGCGGCCGCGGCGGTTCGCTGCCCACGCCGACCGCAAAGAGAACCAGCGGACCGCACAGCAACGCCACCGTATCAGGGTGCTGCCGATTGACCGACTCCAGGCGCAGGTGGCGCGGCAACTCGAGTTCGATGCGATCACCGTCGCGCCAGCGGCGGGCAACGGGGGCGAAACTTCCAGGTTCCGCGCCACCGCTCCAGCGCCGTCCGTTGATTTCGATGCGCGCGCCGCTTGCCCAGGCGGGGATCCGCAGCCACAGCGTGAACTGCTGCGGCTGCGATGCGGCGAGCCGCATCGACACCGTATCGCCGAAGGGATACTCACCGCTCTGCTGCAGCGAGCAACGTACTCCCCCCTGGTTCCAGCGCACGCTCGAGGCCAGGTACAAGTTGACATAGACGCCACGCGGATCGCGCAAGTACGCGTTGATGCCGTAATCCGCCGCGACTTGCGGCAACGTGCCCGAGCAGCATGGAAAGCGATGATTCGAATATACCTTTCGGCCCGCGAAGTTATAGTCCGCGTAGTAGAACGCCCGCCCATCTGAGCACATGGGTTTTGCTCCCAGCACGGTGTTGTACATCACCCGCTCCATGCTGTCCCCGTAGCCGGCGTCGCGCGTCACTCGCAGCAGGTAGCGCGCCAGCTTGAAGTGCGCGTACGAGCCGCAGGGGGTCTCGAAACTGTTATGCGTGGTGGTGAGGCTCGCGTAGAGCTCCTCGCCATCGGGCGCCACCAGCTTCTCATCCGGCCCCCAGCCGCCGGTCGGATAACTTTGCGCCGACAGCATGGCGAACGCGTTGCTGGCGGCGCGCAGATGCCGTTCGCTGCCGAGCGTCAGGTAAGCCTGCAGCGCGGAGCTCAACGAGTTGACGTAGCTATAAGCGTGCTTCGTGGCGAGCACGTTCTCGCCGCGGGCCAAGGGGTCGAACCAGGTGGCATCGTCGAGATAGCGTACCGCCAGATCGCGGTAAAGCCGCCCCGCGCCGCGCCGATAAGCGAGAAACAGGTTCTCCGGATTCGTGTACGACTCATCCCACCGATACGATTGATCCTTGCCGGGCCGCCACGCAAGTTCGCGATCGATCGCCGCGGGCGGCAGGTGCGGCAGGGCTGCGCGGGTGGTGCGGTCCAACAGTGCGAAGGCATCCGGATCGCCGGCGAACTGGTGCGAATCGATCAGTCCCAGGAGCAGTTTGTCGTAGCAGTACGCCGGGAAGCGGTTCTTGTCGTAGAAATCCTCGCCGATTGTGAGCCCATAGAGTCGATTGAGGCGCAGCACTTTCGCGCGCGCCGGCTGCGACCCGGTGATTGCATGGTAGCGGGCCAGGGCCGACAGCCACTGTCCGAAGGTGGCACCCGGCGCGAATCCTGCATCATCCGTGTGCCAGTTGAAATCCGGGTCGTAGTTGTACCAGCCGCCCAGCTCGTCCCCCGGAGCAGGCTGCCCCACCATCTGCCGAAACGGCTTGAGCAGGCTGTCATCGCTCAGGCTCATGAGCACGTCGTGCGTGTTTTGCAGCTGTGCCTGGTGCAGCGCGCTGTCGACGGTGACGTCGCCGTAGCCGAACTGCGTGAGCGCGGGGAGCGCGGGCGCATGGAGCGCGGCGCTAAGGAGTGGTGAGTTCCCCGCGGCGAGCGCTCCAGCCGCCGCCGAGAATTTTGCGAAGTCGCGGCGTGAGAATTTCATGCTGGCCATGGGTGTCGCGCATGCTCGCGCCTGCAACGAGCAGGATCAAGTGATGCGGTGATCAAAGCCCGTCGAGCTTTGGCTTTGACTGTGGCATCTGCGCACGTGTGTATCAGCGTCATGTATAGTTTCGAGGGGTGCTTCGGGGGTCACCGTGAACACATTGGCTGTGTTGCAATCTGCCTCGGCCATGGTCATTGCCGCAGGGTTCTTCGCGCCCGCAGCGGCGCCCGCACCGCCTCCGGCGCAGCCGCGCCTCGACTTCGAAGTTCAGGAAGGCCTTAACACCAACCGCTTTGTACGCGAAGGCGAGGTCGCGGCGCATCTGGTGCTTCGTTCCGGAACCGAGCCGCGCATCCTGATCGCTTTTCCCGCCGGCGACAGCGGCGTGGGTCTTTGGTTTGCGCACCACCCGGGCGCGGTGAGCTGGACACTTCACGGTCGACCGCAGGTAATGCACGACACCGACGGCGGCGGGCGCGTCTTGTACGGTATCGCGGCGGACGTCACCGTCGAGGGCCAGGACCTGCAAATCCGCCAGGCGGTGCTCTCCAGTGTTCGTGTCCTGCGCGACTATCAATTGCTCGGGACCATGCCATCTGCCCTTGCGACAGCGCCGATCGTGCGGGGGCGCACGCTAAGCTGGTCCCGCGACCGGCTCGACGGGGCGGCGGGGTATCGGCTGGTGCTCGAAGTGACTCATGGTGAGTTGCGCGATGGGAATATCCACGCGGGCTCCGACGGCAAGATCGGATTGCGGATCACGGGACTTACGGGCGAGATGCCCCTCACTCCGCTGTTCAGTCACGAGCTGTTGAACGACTCGGCCGGGCCCGACGCGGCGGCGCGCAATACGCTGACATTTCTGAGCTACCGCGAAAAACTGCTGGCCGGCTCCTGGCGCTTCGACACCTATTTCGGGCGGGACACCCTGATGTCGGTGCGCCTGCTGATGCCGGTTCTGAGCGCGACGGCGGTCGAGGCCGGGCTCTCCGCGGTGCTCGCGCGGCTATCAGCACAAGGCGAGGTCGCGCACGAGGAGGACATAGGCGAGCGCGCCGTGCTGGATCACCTGAAAAGTGATGGCTCGCGCTCTGCGGCGCCGGTATTCGACTACAAGATGATCGACGGTGACTATCTGCTCGCCCCGGTGGCCAGCGCCTGGCTGCTTCACGATGAGCGCGCCCGGCCGCAAGCTGCCGCGTTCCTCGCCGCGCCCGCCGGCGGTTCGGGCGAGCGCCACGGCACCCGCGGCGCGGCCCTGGTCGACAATCTGCGGTTCGTGTTGCACAGCGCGGCGGCGTTTACGGCCGACCCAACCACGGCGCATCTCATCGGCCTGAAGCCCGGGGTCTCAGTGGGCGAGTGGCGCGACAGCGAGACCGGCATCGGCGGCGGCCGCTATCCCTACGATGTCAACGCGGTGCTGGTGCCGGCAGCGCTCGAGGCCGCGGGCGAGCTGCATGGCAGCGGTCTGCTGTCCTCGTATCTGAGTGCGGGCGATCGCGCGCTCTTCGGGCGCGCGGCAGAAATGGCACGGGTGTGGCGTGCCAAAGCGCCGCCAATGTTCGAGGTTGTTATCCCGCGCAAGGCGGCCGGCGGCGCCATCGAAGCCTACGCGACCTCGCAGCAAATTCCGGCGCAGCCGGCGCTGGCAGCGTTGGGTTCTGAGGATTTGCGCTTTCATGGGATCGCGCTCGATATCGCGGGCGCGCCGGTCCCGGTCATGCATTCGGACGAGGGATTTGCGCTGTTATTCGCAGAACTGGATGCGGAGCATGTCGACCGGGCCGTCACCGTGCTGTTGCGCCCGTTTCCCGCGGGCCTGATGACGGAGGCGGGCATGCTGGTCGCCAATCCGGCATTCTGTGCGCCCTCGTTGCAGGCGCGCTTCAACCGCAACGCCTACCACGGCACGGTGGTGTGGTCGTGGCAGCAAGCCCTGTTCGCCGCGGGCCTCGCGCGGCAACTGCAGCGCCGCGACCTTCCGCCTGCCGTGCGCACTCACCTCATCGCGGCGCAGCAGGTGCTGTGGTCTGCGATCAACGCGACTCAGTCGATGAAGAACTCGGAGCTGTGGTCGTGGTCGTTTGCCGCGGGCCACTACAGGATAGCGCCCTTCGGGTCCGCTGCCGCGGACGCCGATGAGTCCGATGCAGCGCAGCTTTGGAGCACGGTGTACCTGGCCGTGAGGCCTGCGTCCGCGTCCCGGCCGTTGCGAGCGAGGTAGTTCGAGCCATGAATCGCATCGTCAAAGGGGCGCCCGCGCGCGCTGTGCTGTACGCGATTTTCATAGTTGCCGCCGCGAGCGCCCGGGGCGAGAGCGATGCCAGCTTCCGCTTGAGCGCGGGGCTCGAGGACCTGCCCGCGTATTTTCCGGCGTATCTCGCCAACGGTTATTTCTCGATGCTGAGTGCGCCGCGCGGCACCGAGGCCACGCGGGGCTACCTGGTGGGTTTCATGGATTACACCGCGGGAGACATCTCGCGCCCGGCGGCCATTCCCGGCTGGACCGAGATCGACTTCAGCTCAAGTCCAGCCGGGTCGGGTCGGACCTGGCTGAACAGGGCGCCGCTGAAGGAACAGCGTTTTAAGGAGTACCGGCAGACCCTCGACCTGCATGACGCCACCTTGACGACGCGCTATCGCTACCTCGACCGCGGTCGCGAAACCGCGGTCGAGGTCACCACTCTCGTCAGTCAGGCATCCGCGCATCTGGCGGCGAGTCGTTTCAGGATCACGCCGGATTACGACGGCGTGGTGCAGTTGTCGTTCGCGCTGATGCTGTGGGCGCCCCACGCCCCGCGCTTTGCGCTCGCGCAGATGAGCGGCGCCGAGATGGAGGAGGCGGTCGCAGCGAATGATTTGTCGCTCGAGCCGCGAGCGCCGGCCACGGCCGACCGCGAGGCGGTCTGGTACCCCGGGTACACCGAGGTGCGCGCGAGCGACGGTGATAGCGGCTCACTGTCCTTGTGGCTCGACGGCCAGGCGCAGCAGGGCCTGCCCATGGCAATGGCCGCGGCCGTAGCCCTGCCGCAGGGCGTCACGCCGGAAACCCTGACCCTCCACCGTGACCGCTACCGGCTTGCCCTCGATGTCAGCATGAAGGTTGAGCGGGGCCGGACGTATGACTTCACCAAGTACGTCGCCGTGTCGCGCGCCGGATGGGGCGGCAAGGCAGCCGATGATCTCGCGCTGGTCCGCGAGGCGCGCAGCCTCGGGTTCACGCGCCTGCTGGACGAGCATCGCGCGGCATGGGATGCGCTGTGGCAGTCGGACATTCTGATCGAGGGTGATGCGAAGGCCCAGCAGGCTGTGCATTCGGAGCTGTACTACCTGCTGGCGAGCGCGACGCCCGCAACGGCCTGGCCGGTTGGCCCCTGCGGACTGACACTGTGTTATGCGGGCCATGTGTTCTGGGATGCCGACACGTGGGTATTCCCGGCGTTGCTGTTGCTGCACCCCGAACGCGCGCAGCCGATAGTCGCGTTCCGTGAACGCACTCTGGAAGCGGCACAGCAACGCGCGCGTCAGCGCGGCTTCAACGGAGCTATGTACCCCTGGGAATCGGACCCGGAGAACGGCAGCGAACAGACTCCGCACTCCGCCGGTGTCCTGGGGGAAACCGAGATTCACGTGAACGCGGACGTCGCGATCGCGCAGTGGCAATACTATCTGGCCACCCACGATCGCGATTGGCTGCGGGCGCACGGCTGGCCGGTGATCCGCGAGGTCGCTCGTTTCTGGGCCAGCCGCGCGACGTATGATGCCCACGGGCATCGCTACGACATTCTGCACGTCAATTCTGTCGCCGAGTCGAACACCGACATTCCGAACGACACGTTCACGAACGTGTCGGCCGCCACGGCTCTGACCATCGCCACCGCCGCCGCGCGCGTGCTCGGTGAGCGGCCGGATCCGCTGTGGAGTCGCATCAGCGCCGGCCTGTACATCCCGCTCGCCCCGGGCGGCCAGCATCACCTGCCTTTCGACCCCGCAGTGCCCGGCCATAGCGACGAGGACTTTGGAGGCGGCCCGCTCTCGCTGTTGTTCCTGCCTTCGCTGGATCTCGCCATGAGCGCGCAGTTGCGCCGCGGCGACTACGAGCATGCGATTCGCCGAGGATTCGCCCGCGCGGGTGGGGAGGTTCAGCATGGGCATCGCCCCGCGGTCGATCGCCGCCGCCACGATCGGCAGCGGCGCCGATGCCGCGGCCTGGTTCGCCACCAACTTCACCGGCGGGACGCTCAAGCCGCCGTTCAACGTGCGCACTGAAACAGCCGGAAACAATGTCGGATATTTTCTCACCGGCTCGGGGGGATACCTGCAAAGCCTGATCTACGGTTTCAGTGGTCTGCGCATTCGGGAGGAGGGGCTCGTCGCGGCGTATGCGCCCGTTCTTCCGGCGAGCTGGCATTCACTGACGTTGCGCGATGTCAGCTTCCGCGGCCAGCGCCTGGATATCCGCATCGAGCGCGATGCGGCCGGCGTGGTGCGGCTCACGCGCAAGGTGCACTGACGGCGGCGCGCCGCATTCAAGTCAGCCGAGGATGTCTTACCGGGCGGTAGCGTCGGCCGCGGCGCTCTCGGCGGGGACCAGTACCTGCGCCTTCAGCCGCGTGCCGCCGATCAGCGGCTTATGCGCCGCGCAGGCAGCGCTGTAGTCGACATTGCGAGTTGCAAACAGCGGCAGGACCTTTTCCCTGATCTGATCGATGAGCTCGCAGTCTGCGGCCGCGTCGAGCGGATTGCGGTTGGCGAGGAGATCGACCATCTTCCAGTGCGCCGGTACCGCCGACCCACCGGGCGTGTTGGCCCGCTCCAGGACGTTCATCTTGATAACTACACCGGCAAAGCGGTCCGGCCCGGTCAGCTGGGTGCATCCATAGCCGCGCACCTGAAGATCGGGACGCGACCCCAGCTGCAGCAGCACGCTGCGCATCTTGGCCTGCAGTCCGTCGCAGGAGTACTTCGTGGTAAAGCCCGTATACGCGAAGGTGAGCTCCTTCGGCGCCCATACGGCGGACTCGCGTCCGGGGTCGGCGGTCGCATCCGACTGCGGGTTCGCCCCTGTGGAGCCGCAGATCAACACGGCTACTGCCGTGAGGAAATTCCTGAAGCGCATGTCTGACTCCCCTGAAGGTTCACTGCCCGCGCCAGGCGTTTGATTGCCGGGCGCCCTGCCGGGTTCCGAAAACGGTACTCCGCTCACGCAGGCGGGTCATGATTCGACGCTTGTATTTTCGCGACAGCCGGCCTGGACACTGCGCAGCAAGACGCCCGGGCCTTGTTGCATCTTTGCAACAACACTTGTGATCGCGAATCATTCGCACTACAGTTTCGCAAGGTGCAAGGTCCGTGTTGCTATCAGGAGGGGAATAGCCATGAGAAGTAATAAAGCACTCCACCGCAGTGCCCGCTTGGCCAGTACATCCGTTTCGCCTCCAGTGACACGACCAGGACGGCGTTTCGGCACCACGAGTGTAGCCACCGCGGTGGCCGGCATTCTCTATGGCGCCAGCGCCAGCGTCGCCTACGCGGCGGACCAGGGTCCGGCAGCGGCAGCGACACCCTCAGGCGGCGAGTCGCTGCAGGAAGTGGTGATCACCGCGACCGCGACCGGCGTGAAGAAGCTCGACGCGAGCTACAACATCGTCGCGGTCGATGCGGAAGCGATCAAGGACGCCAACCCCAAGAGCACGGCGGACCTGCTCAAGGTGTCGCCGGGCATCTGGCCGGAGTCCTCCGGCGGTCAGACAGGCGCCAATATCGAGATCGCGGGCTTCCCGTCCGGTGGCGACGCGCCGTTCTTCACCAACATGATCGAAGGCCTGCCGATGTACGGCATGCCGTCGCTGTCCTTCATGGACTCGAGCTCGTTCCTGCGCCTCGACGACACCATACAGCGCATGGAGCTCGTGCAGGGCGGTCCGGGTGCATTGTTCGGGCCTGGGCAGATGGGCGCCACGGCGAACTTCTTCCTCAGGCGTGGCACCGATACGCCCACTGGATCGATCTCCGCGACCTACGGTAGCGAGGGACTGTGGCGCACCGACGCCTTCTACGGCGGGCCGGTCGGCGGCGGCTGGAACGCCAGCGTCGGCGGCTTCTACCGCGATTCCCAGGGCGTGCGCTCACCGCAGTTCCCGGCGGACCTCGGCGGCCAGTTCACCGCGACCCTCAGCAAGGATCTCGATGGTGGCTCGATCATGCTCTGGGGTCGGGTGCTCGATGACAAGAACCAGTTCATCGTGCCGGTCCCGGTGATCGAAAGCGCCAGCGGCGGCCTCTCCGCTTCGCCGGGCTTCGACCCACTGAAAAGCTCCTACGGCAGCTACGCCATCCAGAACGTGAGCGTGCCGAACGCTGCCGGCGGCTTTGAGAATGCCAACCTCGCCAACGGCCGCGGCACACAGTTCTACTATTTCGGCGTCAAGTGGGACCAGAAGATCAACGATTGGCACTTCGCCAACAGTTTCATGATCGATGGCGGCGGGCTGGACACGAACGCGCTGTTCTCCGGTCCTAACCCGCGGCCGCTGAGCTATTACCTCTACGCCTGCCAGGTAGCGCAACCGGCCGGCTACTGCAACGGCGCCGCGGCCGTCGACACCAACAACTACGGCCTCAACGCCGCCGGGCTTCCAACGGTCAGCGGCAGCCAGGGGTCGGCGGTCACCCAGGGCCTGCCGGTCGGCAGCGTCAGGGCCACCTACGCCACCAACGGCACCGTGGTACCCCTCAACCAGAGCGTCATCCAGCAGGGCTGGTGGTACATCCAGAAGTCACTGCAGAGCATCACCGACGAGTTCCGCGTGAGCCGCGAGATCTTCGCCGGTAACAGCCTCACCGGAGGCGTGTACGTCGCCCGCTACAGCGACAACGAAAACTGGTCCCTCGGTAACCAGATGCTGATGACCAATACCCCGAACGCCCAGCCGATCGCACTGCAGTACACGCAGCCGCTGTCCGGGACTGTCTACAACCTGAGCAGCCCGCAGGGTTTCGTGACCGACAACGGCAACTACAACCCTCTGGCGCACGGCGACGCCACGAACGTCGCCGGGTACCTCTCGGATTCGTGGAAGATCGACCGGTGGCTGATCGATGGCGGCATGCGGCTCGAGAACATCGACGCTCACCAGCGCACCTGCAACATGACGGCCACGCAATTGGGAGGCGCCAACGACCTGTGGGATAACAAGGTGCCGGTGTGTAACGGCACCTACGACGTCGAGCACTACAGCAGGAGCAAGGGCACGTACACCGCCGGCGCCAACTACGAGTTCACCGACTACATGAGCGCTTACCTGCGCATCAACAACGGCGTGCACTACGACGACTTCGACAACAATATCCGTGGCGCCGGCGGCAAATTCGCACCGCTGCAGACCGTGCAGAACTATGAAGGCGGCTTCAAGTTCCAGAACAAGCTTGCGTATGTGGACGTCAGCATCTACCAGCGAACCTTCACCGGCCTGCAGTACACGCCATCGACCTCCACCGGCAGCCCGATTCCGGGTGAGACCCTGATCTACGGAGCCAGCACCAAGGGACTGGATTTCACCGGCACCCTGTCGCCGCTGCAGGGCCTGAACATCCGCCTGGTCGCTGACTACATGGACGGTCACTACACGGACTACTCGGCCTGCATCAAGTACACGAACATCCTTGGCCAGCCCGTGTGCGCCACCATCGAGGGCGCGCCACTGCAGCGTCAGCCGAAGTGGCGGATGGACCTGACCCCGAGCTACACCATTCCGGCACCCTGGGGCGATGTGACCGGCTTCGTGACCTACGAATACATCGGACAGCGCTACGAGGATCTGGCGGGCCTCTCGCCCCTCGGCACGTACTACATGCTGAGCGCCGGGTTGATCGCCAACATTGGCAACAACTGGGAGTTCCGTGTGGGGGGAACCAACCTCACCAACCAGATCGGCCTCACCGAAGGCAACGCGCGCATCTTCGGCTCGGCGGTTGGTCTGGGTGGGCTGCTGATGGCGCGGCCGATCGAGGGTCGCGAAGTCAACTTCACCGCCAAATACAAGTTCTGAAGGTCTGCCAGCTACCCCCTCGCGCTGCCCAAGCGCGAGGGGGTTTTCTTTTTCTGCGGTAGCATCGTTACTCATGACCGCGATGACCCCCGAGCTCACCGACGCCATGCGGCGCATCGACGCTCTGCTGCGCTCGGGGGACTTTGCCGCTGCGCAGGACGCGCTCGCGTCGATCGTGGCTGCGCATCCGGACTTCGTGGAGGGTCTGCGCCTCCTGGCGGGCACGCGGCAAGCGCTGGGTGACTCTGCGGGAGCTGAACCGCTGCTGCGCCAGGCGCTCGCCCTGGATCCGCTGTGGACGCCGACGCTCGTCAGCCTCGGGGAACTCCTCCTCGCCACCGGCCGAGGGAGCGAGGCCGAGCCGCTGCTCAAGCGCGCGGCCGCAGGAGCCCCACCTCACCCACGCGCCGCACTGCTGCTGGCGCGCTATTACAACGACAATGGCCGCCCGGGTGAGGCGCTTGCCATCGCGACCCCGCTCGCCGTCAGCGGGCGGGCGGATGCGGAACTCGCCGCCCAGCACGTCGGGGCGCTCGTGACCTTAGGCCGTGGTCAGGAGGCGGTGGCTGGCTACCGGCACATGGTCGAGGTTGCACCCAACCATCCGGCCGCGCCGCACGCACTGACGATGGCGCTCAACCTCACCGGTCAGCACGAGGAAGCCGTCCGGGTGGCGGATCAGGCGCTGGCACGCGGTCACAAGAGCGCAGCGCTCCTCAACACCTACGCGCGGAGCCTCATCGCCCAGGGCGTCGGGCTCGAGCGCGCGGAGGTGGCGCTGCGAGACTGCGTAGCGCTCGCGCCGCAGCTCGTCGACGCCCACCAGGCGCTCGCGCAGCTCGTGTGGATCCGCACCGGCGATCTCGCGCAGGCCACCGCGGCGTTGGATGAGGTGCTCGCGAAGTCGCCAAACGATGAGGCGCTGTGGGCCGCGAAGGCTGCGATCCTGCAGGGAGCCGGGGATGCACGCGCCGGTTACGCCTGTCTCGCCCCCCGGGCGGCGCGCCCGCAGGCACCGGCGACGCTGCTGGTCCGTACCGGGCTTGCGGCACTGGAATTCGATCCCGCGACCGCCGTGACACTCGCCGAACGGGCGCTGCGCATGATGCCGGGCAGCGCCCCCGCGCGCGCCCTGCTGGCAGCTGCGCGCCTGGGCGTGGGCGACCCGCAGGCGGCGCTCCTCGAGTGCGCCACGCTCCTCGCCAGTGACCCGGATGACCAGTACTTCATCGCCTTACAGACCAGCGCGTGGCGCATGTTGGGGGATGCCCGTTACGAGAGACTTTGTGACTATGCGAATCTCGTCATGCCCTTTGAGCTGCGGGCACCGCCGCCCTGGGGCGACCTCGCGAGCTTTCTGCACGACCTGGGCGTGAGCCTCAACCGCCTGCACGACCCGAAGGGGCACGCGCTCCTCTTTCAGTCACTGCGCCATGGCACCGAGACGACGCAGGATCTGTCGCGCAGCAGCGAGCCGGCGATCCAGGCGCTCTTCCGCAGCTTCGCGGCGCCCATCGAGCGTTACCTGAAACACATGGGCCACGGCACAGATCCGCTGCGCCGTCGCAACAGCGGCCGCTGGCGCTTCAATGGCGCCTGGTCGGTGCGCCTGCACAGCTCCGGCTTCCATGCTAACCACGTGCACCCGAGAGGCTGGATCTCATCGGCCTGCTACATCGAGCTGCCCGAGAGTGTGAGAAACCGCAAGAGCGAGGAGGGCGTACTGACCTTCGCTGAACCGGGCCTCCTGACGATTCCACTGTTGCCGGCCCAATACACGGTGCGGCCGGAGCCCGGGATGCTGGTGCTCTTCCCGTCCTATTTCTGGCACGGCACCGTGCCGTTCCAGAGCGATCAGCCGCGCCTGACCGTCGCCTTCGACGCCGTGCCCTTGTAGATTGGCTGAAAAGGCCTGCTGCCGGCTCAACCGGTCGGCGCAACACTTGCGTTGAGTTTATCTGCAGGAGTAGCAAAGCCCAAGGTCTTGCGAGGTCGCTGGTTCATTTGGAGAGCGACCTGGTCTAGGACAGTTTGGGAGTGGACGGAAAGATCTGTCCCCTTAGGGAAGTACTGACGCAGCAGCCCGTTAGTGTTCTCGTTGCTGCCGCGCTGCCAGGGGCTACTCGGATCGCAGAAGTACACCGCCACGTCAGTGGCGAGGGTGAAGCGCTTGTGGTCGGCCAGCTCCACTCCTCGGTCCCAAGTCAGGGAGCGACGCAGCTCCCGGGGTAGTTTGCGCACGTGGCGAGAGAGTGCGCTGACGACGCTGTGAGTGTCCTTGCCCGCCACCTTCACCAGCATCAGGTAGCGAGAACGTCGCTCGACCAAAGTGGCGATGTGTGAGTTCTTTGAGCCCGCTAGCAGATCGCCTTCCCAGTGACCTGGAACCGCTCGATCCTCAACTTCCGGTGGCCGTTCACTGATGCGTATCGCATCCTGGATCTGGGAAGGTGGCACCCGGGTGCTGGCCGCCCGAGGCATACGCATGCGGTGCTTGCGGCGCAGCTGCTTCACAAGCTCCTTCTTAAGCAGCCCCCGGGCCTGAATGAACAGACTGCGGTAAATCGTCTCCGGCGACACCCGCATACTCTCATCGTCGGCAAATGAGCTGGCAAGCCAGCCGCTGATCTGCTCGGGTGACCAGCGCTCTTGGAGCTTCTGCTGCACCAGCTCTCTTAGCCGTACATTGCAGGCCAACCGATACGGCTTGGGGCGGCGCCCGCGATGCCACGCAAGCTGCTCTGCGCGGCACGCCCGGTAGCGTTCTCGGCCACCGTTGCGCCGCAGTTCCCGACTAATGCTCGAGGGGGCACGCCGCAAAGCCCGAGCGATCTCACGCATCGTCGAGCCGCTGGCAATGCCCCTGGAGATTTCCTCGCGCTCGTGCAGGTGCAGCGAGCGGGTATCGCGCATCCGAGGTCGAGGGGCAAGACCTCCTCGCCTGCGCAGCATCGAAAAAATAGTGCCTGGACTCCTACCCAGAGCCCGCCCGATCTCGCTCAGGCTCTCCCCTTGCTTCCAGCGCCGCCAGATCCGCGCCCGCAGCTCCTCCGGCATCCCTCGTTGACCCATGCCCACACCCTCCTGCTACAGATGGTGTTGCGCTGACCGGTTGAACGCACCTGCGGCCTTTTCAGCGGGCCAGCCTGGAGCTGTGATTCACTCGCGGGCAAAAGGCGTGACTTTTGCCCGCGCATGGCAGGCCAGGTCAAGTGGGCTTTGCGGGCGGCTCGCCTCCCGGCGCATTCGCGTTGAAGGCGATCGTGATGCGCGGGTCATCATCCTCGTGGGTCTCGACATAGTGCTCCATCCAGCACGGGAACAGCACCAAGAGGCCCGGGCTGGGCGTCAGGTGGATGTCGGCGTGACCGTTGACCACGCCTCCTTTGACGTAGCCGTGGATGACACCGGGGCGCGGATCGCGGAACACGAACTCGCCGGATCCGGGAGGCACGCTCAGATAAAAGCTTCCCGACAGCAGTGACCCCTCGTGCAGGTGCAGGAAGTTGAATCCGCCGCGGTCATGCAGATTGACCCAGGACTGCAGCTCGAACTCACGTCCGCCCTGACCCATCTCCCCGAGGGCGCTCGCGCAAGCGGCGCGGATCGCGTGTCGCAGCGGCGCGAACCCTGGCCGCTCGAGCACGCTCATGTCCTTGCTGTTCCATCCGTGGCGGACGGTTCGACCGGCGGGCTCAGGGTCTGCCGCGCGCATCGCGAGCACCTCCGTCACCCACTGCGCGAGGTGCGGCTCGAAGGCGTCGAGGTTCGCCTGCCAGATCCGGGTCGGGAAAAGATCGTGGGGCCGCAGCACGGGGACGATCGTCGGGGCGGATGCGGCCTGCCGCGGCGGCGCTGGTGCGGTGGTGCCGCCGCCGAATGTCAGATTGAATCTCACTTGAGCTCGCGGACGCGGATCGCGCGCACCGCGAGCGCCCCCGGGTGATCGCCCTGGATGCCGATGAGCCCGCTCGCCGCCAGGCCGTAGTTCGGGTACTGGGAGAACTTGCTCGCGGCCACGCGCTTCTTCCAGTCATCGCTGCCGAAGTCGTACTCGACGACCTTGACACCGTTCAGCCAGTGCTCGACGTGATGGCCCCGCACGATGAGCCGCGTTTTGTTCCACTGATCGAAGGGTTTTACGACAGCGGGCGGGCCGCCATAGAGCGCGTAGTCGGAACCGGCCGCGGTGAGCGGGCTCTTGCCGTCCTCGGTGTTCGCGTCATCGAGCAGCTGATACTCGGGCGCGCTCCAGTAGATGTGGTCGTATTCGCGTGTGCCGCGGTAGAAGATGCCGCTGTTGCCGGCCTTGCCGATCTTCCACTCAAGCTCGAGCTCGAAGTTCGTGAACTTCTCGTTCGTGACGAGGTCATCGACCGCGCCATCCTTGTGAAGCACGCCGCCATCGACGTGCCAGCCCGCAGGCAAGCCCGGCTCCTTCCAGCCGCGCCAGTCAGGAGCACTGTGATCGTTGAGCAGCGCTCGCCAGTGCCCCGCGGCAGGCGCCTGCTGCGCACCGGGGCTGGCGGCGGCGGCCAGTAAGAGCGCCAGCACTGCGGCGCACAGTCCGGTCTTTTTCATGGATTACTCCTCAATGGCCTCGGCCTGTCAGGTCAGATTCAGTTTCTTCAGGAGCTCGGGCGGTGCTCCCTCAAAGCTCGCGAGCGGCACATTGCCGATGTAGCCGAGGTCAGTGCGGCCGGCGGGACTTGAGTAGAAGGCGGCGGCGGTCAGGTCCCGATAGAGCGCGAAGAAGCGCGCGGCTTCGCGCCGCTCGGCCGTCACGCGCGAAGCGTCGCAGACGGAGTCGCAGATGGCGGCTTGTCCGGCGGCGTCGAGATCGGCAAATCCCTTGCCGGAGCGCCGCGTGGCCTCCTCATCGAGCCAACGGAAACCCTCCAGCACGATCGGCCGGTCACGGATGTTCTTTGGATAAGGAGCGCTCACCCACTCATCGATGAAGTCGACCACACCGACGGCGGACGCGCCCGGGGAGTGCGCGTCGGCCGGAATGATGAGATCCGAGAGGACTGCCGCGAGCCGCCGTTGCGCCGCCGTCAGAGTGAGCGGCCACACCTCTCCGGGCTTGTAGACTTTCAGCAGGTTGGGATCTGTCCCGTAGCCCTGTCCGGGAGAGGACCCCTGCCATGCCTCGGCCGGGTCTGCCGCCGCGATGCGCGGCCCGAGGAGCGGCCAGGCCGCACCCACGGCCATGACCCACTTGATCGTCGTGCGCCGGTCCACCCTCACAGCTCCTTGCGCCGCATGCGCTCGAGAATATGGTCCGCGGCGCGCCATGCAAGCGCCATGATGGTGAGCGTCGGATTCTTGTCGGCATTGGATACAAACGGTGAGCCATCGGTGAGAAAGAGATTCGGCACGTCCCAGGCCTGGTGCCAGCGATTGGTCACGGAGGTGGCGCGATCGGCGCCCATGATGGCTCCGCCGACCTCGTGGATGATGGAGCCGCCGGGCGCGATCGCCTTAGCGCCATCGCTCTGAACCGCCGGATGCACTCGGCCGCCCATGGCCTGGATGATGTCGCCGAAGGTGCGTTGCATGTGCGCGGCCTGGCGCGTTTCGTGCTCCGACCATTGCCAGTGGAAGCGCAGCACGGGAATTCCCCATTTGTCCTTGACCACAGGGTCGATCTCGCAATAGGAGTTCTCGTTGGGAATCATCTCGCCCCGTCCGTCGAAGCCGACGAACGATCCGTAGTAGCGCCGTACGTCCTCCTTGAACTTCTTCCCGTAGCTGCCGCCGGTCAGCCACTCGAGGCCAGCCGCGGTATCGTGGTCGGGCATGCGCTTGCCGCCGCCGAATTCGATGTGGTAGCCGCGGGCGAACCCGAGCTTGCCGGAGTGCTGCTCCTGGTAGAGCCACCACGGCACGTACAGTTGATGGCCGTCGGCGGCGTCCTCATTCAAAGGCGGCAGGCTCTCGAGCAGCGGCACCTGGCCGCTCACGCGTGCTGCCCACCGTATCCATGAGGTAGCGCCCGACCTTGCCGCTCGAGTTGGCGAGACCCTGCGGGAAGTGCGTGCTGCGGGAGTTGAGCAGGATGCGCACCGACTCGCAGGCGCTCGCCGCCAGCACCACCACGCGTGCCCTGGCGTGCTGGTGAGTACCGGTCGTCCTGTCGAGGAAGCTCACTCCGTTCGCGCGGCCGTCGCGCCCGAGGGTCACCTCGTAGACCATCGCATCCGTCGTGATGTCGAGGTTGCCGGTGGCAAGCGCCGGCGGCAGATGCACCGTGGTCGACTGGTAGTTGGCCCGGATCGAGCAGCCGCGGCCGCACGGCGTCGCCCACAGACACGGCGCGCGCCCGCGCATCGATTCGGCGAGGATCCTCTGCGCCCGGGCGTTGCCCGGGTGCAGCCGCGCCGGGGCGCCTTTGTGGTCCTGCGCCCGCGTGAGGACCGCCCGGTGGCCCGGGATCACCGGTATCCCGAGCCGCTTCGCGCGCTGCCTCACCAGATAGTCGCTCACCAGCGGCGCGGGCGGGGGCAGCAGGCATCCCGGGGAGGAGTTCGGCGTGTTCTCCAGTCCTTCGTTGCTGCCGTACACACCGACGAGCAGCTCCACCTTGTCGTAGTACGGGGCGACGTCCTCGTAGCCGATGGGCCAGTCGAACCCCAGCCCGTCGCGGGTATGCGGTTTGAAGTCGTAGGGACCGTTGCGCAGCGAGATGCGTCCCCAGTGATTGGTGCGCCCGCCGAGCATGCGCGCCCGCCACCACTCGAACGGGCTCGCAGCCCCGCCCTGAGGGTGAGCCCCCGTTGACCCGAGGCGGTCTGACACAGCACCGTTCGCCTGCGTGTAGGGTTCGCCGGGCACCTGCCAGCCGCCGTCGACCGTCGCGTCGTAGAAGCCGAAGGGTTTCTGCGGCGTGCCGACGCCCGCGAGCGGCGCCTGGTCCGGCGTCTGGAACATCGGGGTCTCAGTCTCGGGGGTGTAGCGCCGTCCCGCCTCGAGCATGAGGACCTTCGCCCCCTCCATGCACAGCGTGTAGGCGGTCTGTCCGCCGCCGGCGCCCGAGCCGACCACGATCACGTCATACGCACGCTGCTGGGTTTTCGGGGTTACGAACGGCATGGGACTAGGAGCGGTAAGGCTCGCGGCCGACGCCCTGCACCGCAATGCCCTGGCTCGCGAGCACTTCATGCTGGAGGGCATACATGGCCGCCGCCGCCTCATCGATCGCGCGCGTGAAGGCGAGCGAGCCGGCGAGGATGGGAGCGAGCCGTGCCTTGTCCTGGATACGCGCCTTGGGATATTCGTGCTCGACCACGAGGTAAGTCTTCTCCGGATCGATAGCGAGGAGCTCGCGCGCGGCGAGCTGGTGGTCCAGCCAGTCCACCGAGCGATTCTGCAGATAGGCGAGCGGATCATGGCGCGCGGTGCCCGGCAGCTCGTGCTCGCTGAACACGGTCTGCTTCTTCCAGGCGTTCAGCTGCTCGGCCGGATCGCTGCTCGGGACGTCCCCATGCCAGTCGCCGCGCTGCATGGTCTGCCCGCCATAGCCCCACGCTGCGATGCCCCTGGAGTCGATGACCTGGCCTTTGACGTGAAATCCGCCGATCAGAAAATTGTAGCCGTTGTCCTTGAGGTACTGGAACACCGAGCGCGAGTCCTGGCCCATGAGGATCGCGTGCGAGGGGTCATAGTGGATGCGGAACTGGTCGCCGACTCCGTGGCGCTCACAAATGCGGTGCAGCGCGATCCAGGGACCCGGCGCGTAGGCGATGTTGTTATGCCAGGCGTCGCCCACGCTCCAACCCGGCATCGGGCATTGCTCGACCCGGAAGGTGAGGCCGCGGGCCTTGGCCTCCTTGAGCAGTGGCACGAATACCTGCTCGAACATCACCAGATTCCCGTCCATCGAGAGGCGCGGATTGCGCCCGACGAAACCGGTGACGGCATCGGTCCCGAGCAGCACCGCGGCGTCGAAGACCCTGAGCATCAGCTGGTGCTTCCTGGCTCGCGCGGCTTCGTCCTGCGCCAGCATGTTGTCGAAGTAGGCAAGGTCGGACAGCCCCACGCGCGTCGCCTGCATGGCGCGGCGCACGCGCGCGGCGCGCCCGGCGTCGAAGGGCCGGCGCAGGTCCAGAGTGTTGGCCACCGGATCGAGCATCGCGGCCGCCGGGACCTCGCTTTCGGTGGGATGCAAGGCCGCGGATAGCTCGATATTGGGTGCGCCGATCTGGGCTGCGAACTCGAGCCATTCCTCGATGGCGAGATCCGGATCGGCGTCGCGCCGCAAGCGCGGTGTCAGCTCCTGCAGCGCCGCGGTGAGGATGCTGAGCCGCATGGGGCGCGGCCGGAAGCCGGCGACGCTAGCCGGCGGCGGCATAACTCACCTTCTCGTTGCGGAACGTCGCAGCGAACAGCACGAATACCGCGGCGGCGAACGCGGCCGGGAACAGCCAGATCGACTTCCAGTCGTGAATGCCCGCCACGACGTGCGCATCGACGACGCGTCCGGCATACCAGAAGCCGATCAGCATGCCGAACCCGTAAGTGGCGAGCGTGATCAGGCCCTGCGCGGCGGCCTTGTGTTGCACGCCTGCTTTGGAGTCGGTGTAGATCTGGCCCGAGACGAAGAAGAAGTCGTAGCAGGCGCCGTGCAGCGCAATGCCGAGAATGAGGAGCCAGGCGAGCGCGTGTGCATCGCCGAACGCGAACAAGAGGTAGCGGGCGGCCCAGGCCGCCATCCCCAGGAGCAGCGTCGTCTTCATGCCGAGCACCCGCAGGAACAGCGGAATCAGCAGCATGAACAGCACTTCGGACATCTGGCCGATGGTCTGCTTGCCGGTCGCGTTGGCGATGTGGATCTCGGTGAGGAATTGGTTGGCATTCTGGTAGTAGAAGGCGAGCGGAATGCAGATGAGCACCGAGGCGAGGAAGAAAACGGCGAAGTTTCTGTGCCGCAGGAGCCCCAGGGCATCAAGCCCGAGCAGCTGCCCGATGCCGCCGGCACCCGCCGGCCGCGGTTGCGGCGGCGTCGCCGGCAGGGTGAAGCTGTAGAGGCCGAGGGCGAAGGAGGCGAGCGCGCACATGAGAAAGGTATTGCGCAGCGCCCCCTGGGTAAGTCCCGCGCGCGAATCCCAGCCAAACACGAAGCTGATCACGAGCCCGGCCACGATCCAGCCGATGGTTCCCCACACCCGCACCGCCGAGAAGTGCCGGGCGGGATCGGCGAGGTGGCGGAAGGACACGGCGTTCACCAGCGCGAGCGTCGGCATGTACAGGATCATGTACGCGAACAGGTACGGGTAGAAGGCCCCGAAGCGCTGCGTGCCAGAGAGCGCGTACAGCAGCACGCCGCCCGCCAGGTGCAGCACGCCGAGCAGCCGCTCGGCATTGAAGAAGCGGTCGGCGATCAGGCCCACGAGGAGCGGCGCGATGATCGCGCCCCAGGACTGCGTCGAGTATGCGAGCGCGGTCTGTCCCCCGCTCGCGTGCAGCGCCGAGGCGAGGTAGCTGCCCAGGGTGACGAACCATCCGCCCCAGATGAAGAACTCGAGGAACATCATGACGCACAGGCGCGTGCGCACGCTCATAGATCCCGCCACACGCCGCCGGCCTGCGAGCTCGCCACGGCCTGCGCGATGAAGCGCAGGCCCCGCAGCCCCTCCTGCACCCCCGGATAATCCCCCAGCGGCGCCTCGCCGCGCGCGCGGCGGCGCACGTCGGCGATGAAAGCGCGGTAGATGTTGGCGAAGGCTTCAAGATAGCCTTCCGGATGGCCGGGCGGGAGCCGTGCGGCGGCGCGGGCGTCCGCGCTCAGGTACGCGTGCCCGGTACTCAGCAGCGCCACGGGCAGGCCTGCCGCCTTGTATAAAAGAGTGTTCGGCTCCTGCAGGTGCCACTCGAGCCCGGCCTTCGAGCCGTAGAGCCGGATCGACAAGCGGTTCTCCTCGCCGCACGCCACCTGCGAGCAGACGAGCGTGCCCTTCGCGCCGCCATCGAGCCGCACGAGCAGGTTCGCGTCATCGTCCAGGCGCCGTCCGGGAACGACGCTGCTCAGGTCCGCGCACAGCGCGGCAATGTGCTCACCCGTCACGAACTCGAGCAGGCTCGCCGCATGGGTACCGATGTCGCCGATGCACCCGCCGGCGCCGGCGCGCGCCGGATCGGTGCGCCACGCGGCCTGCTTGTTGCCCTCGGCCTCGACGGGGCGCATCAGCCAGTCCTGGGTGTACTCGACCATTACCTTGCGCAGCTCGCCCAGCTCGCCATTTTTCACCAGGTCACGCGCCTGGCGCACCGCGGGGAAGCCCGTGTAGTTGTGGGTGAGTGCGAACAGCGCGGGTCCTGACTCAACCAGACGGAGGAGCTCCTCGCCTTCTTCCACGTTAAGCGCCAGCGGCTTGTCGCACACCACGTGGATGCCGGCCGCGAGGAAGGCTCTGGCGACCGGGGCATGCAGGTGATTGGGCGTCGCCACGATCACGAAGTCGATGCCATCGGCCGCGGCCGCTTCCGCGCGTGCCATCTCCTGGTAGCAGGTGTAGGCGCGCTCCAGGAACCAGGCGGCCGCGCTCGCGCGAGCCACGTCCGCTCGCGAGGACATGGCACCCGCGACAATGAGCGCCTGCCCGTCGAGCTCGGCGGCCATGCGGTGCACCGCCCCGATGAAGGAGCCCTCACCGCCGCCGACGATTCCGGCACGCAGGCGGCGCGAGGCAGCATCCTTCGCGGCGCGGCTCATGGTCAGCCCCCGATCCGCAGCGCCTTGCCCTGGTAGCCATCCAGGTGCAGCCGCAGCCCGCCGTCCGCGCCGAGCGGCACGCCCGGCGCCTTCGGGTCGAGCACGTCGAGCGCCGTGGCGGCGCTCGACGCACCCTTGACCGCGACGGTCTCATCGACCGCCTGGGCGCCGAAGTTGATGGCCGTGACTTCAAGACCTGCGTTGTCCGGCAGCGCGTGCACCAGCACCAGGAGTCCGGGCGCGTGTACCGCCGGCACGTCGATCAGGCGCGCCGCGTAGACCTTCAGGGCCGCGCGCGCCTTTAAGAGCCGCGCGAGCTGCGAGGCGAAGGAGTCGCGCCTGGCCAGCTGCGCGGGCAGCGAGCCATAGAGCGCCACCGCGCGTGGCAAGTCCGCCGCGGAGGCGCGCGAGCGCGGGTTCGAGCCGATCAGGTCGTAAGCGCCGCGGTTGATCCAGCGCGTGTCGCCGTCGGCAAGCCGCGCGCGCACCGCGTCCGCCGGCAGGGTGAGCGCCCCGACCAGGTCCCAGCCCGAGAGCGCGAACACCCCGGGCTGCATCGCGTTGTAGAAGGCGAGCAGCAGGTGAAGCCGGCGGATCTGATCGACCTGCGCGGGCTTCAACGCCGAGATGTCGCGGATGCCGAGCGCCGCCGCCACCACCGTCGCAGTGGTGGAGGCCACACCGTCGCCGAACTTGAGGTTATAGGGCGCGTGCTCGCCGATCAGCTTGCCGTACATCTCACGGTGCACGAGCTCGCGCAGCTCCCTGCCGCTCATCTTGCCGCCATTAAACTCGAAGGACTCATCCGCGTGCCCGATGAAGTGGGCTAGTCCCATGGTCAGCTCGTCGTGATTCTGCAGCGCGTGAATCAGCCGGGCCGGATCGATGTCGTATTTGCGCATGAGCTGGAACACGAGACGCAGGAATTGCGCATCCCCGGTCAGGAGCGCGTGATCGTAGGCAGGGCGCGTCACGAAGTCGTAGGACAGGTCCGGGCCACCACGTGACATGTCGCGCATGTCATCGAGGGGCAGGGCGAGCTCCTCGAACGTGAAGCCTCCCAACTTGCGCACCATGTCGGCGATGAGCTGATTCGCCGTCAGCGACAAGGGATGCCCGGCCCACCAGACCCGTCCAGTCGGGTCGCGCTCGATGCCGAGCAGGCCGTTGGCATCAAGGCGCAGCATGCCGTCCCCGAGCACACCCAGCTCGTGCACCGCGTCACCGATGACGAGGCGTTCGGCGGCGAATGACGGGTCGAGCCAGTTGAGCGTGGGTTGACCTTGCTTGAAGTAGTGCAGGTATACCCAGCGGCGCTGCACGCCATCGACGCCCCGCACGACATCCGTGGCGCTCCAGTCGGTGTCCTTGACTCCGGGCTCGTAAAATATCCCGGAATGCAGCTGTCCCACGATGTAGCCCTTGGCCTGCAGGGCGTCCACCGCGGCTGGAGTGAGGTTGACGGCGTCACTACCTAAGGCCACGGGCGGCAGCAGTCCCCAGTCGGCAGGCTCGATGCGCACCATGTGGTAGAGGCCGGGGTAGTCGGCATACGCCCGTTCGGCCAGGCGGAAGTCCGGTCCCTTGCCGGTGTGCCCGGGGACGACGTCGCCGATGACGATGGCGCCGTGGGTGCGCGCGGCAGTCACCAGGTCCTTGTATTGCGCCTCGGTGCCGAACGCCGGATCGATCTCAAAGCTGATGCGGTCGAAATTGCCGTCGATGGAGGGTGTATAGGCCAGATCGCGTACGCCGCCGGAGCGCTTCATGGGACCGGTGTGGATGCCCTGGATCCCGATCGCCTGGAAAGCGCGCCACAGCCGCTCATCCGCCAGCGTCGACAGGACCGAGGCGCCGGGAGCGGCTGCGATGGTCGAGGCCGGATAGGCGGTGAACCACACCGATGCCCGCGACACCGCCGCCCGCGGCTGCGGTTGACCGTAGGGGTGATGCCATTGGACTGAGCTGCCCGAGTAATTCCGCGCCAGCAGCTGCGCCTGGTGGAGCATCGAGCGCTCTTCGAGCCACTGAATGTAGGTCGTGGCATCGGCAGACTCGTGCTGGCCGGCGGGGCTGTCTGCGGCCTGGGGCAGGCCCGCGGCGAAGGCCGCAGAAGCGGTATAGAGAAGTGCAGCGAGGCAGGTCCTGAGGCGCTTCATTGTAGTGCTGGAGTCCCGTGTGCGCGCACTGATGCTCACACCATAGAGAGATGATGCAACGAGCTCAAGCGCCGCGACCGCTCCCTCAGCGGCGGCGCTTACCGAATCTCTAGCGCCATGCCACCTCGATCCTGTCCCGGATGGCGCGCTGCGGCAGCGCCACGACCGCCGTTGCCTGCGCGGCATCCCAGGTCCCCGGCCCGAGGTCCTTGCCATCGACGGATATCGAGCTGGGTTTGCCGGCGGCGTGAAGGTGCAGTTCGTATGAACGTGCCGGCAACTGGCCCTGGTATGTGCCCTGGGTGGGCCCGATGACGAGATGGTGCAGTCCATTGCCATCGGTGGCGTAGGTCAACGCCGTCACGGCGTATTCGCCTTTGTCGTAGGCAAGCGAGACCCCGTCATCCTCGTACAGATCGAAGCGGCCCTGGCCTGACCCGTAGACATTGAGGATGAGCGGGTCGAGGGGCCTGGCATTGGAATACTCGCTCGCGCCCTGCTCAGGGATGAGCGCTCCTTCGCGAACAAATACCGGCGTTTCGTCCACGGCGTAGTGCGCGGTGAACGTGCTGCTGCCCGCGTAGCGCCTGCCGCTGAAGAAATCGATCCACTGACCCGGTGGAAGATAGATGGTCAGATCGCCGCTGGGGTCGAGCACCGGAGCGATGAGCATCTCGTCGCCGAAGAAGTATTCGTGCGAATGGCGGTAAGCCTCGTCGAGCTGCGGGTACGTGAGGTAGAGCGGCCGCAGGATTGGGATGGAGTCACGGTGCGCGACCCAGGTGTAGGTGTAGAGGTAAGGCAGTAGCTGCGTGCGCAGCGTGAAATACTTCTTCATCAGGGCGCCGCCCACATCGCCATAGATCCAGGGCAGGCGCAGGTTGCCTTCGCGGGGGTTTTCGTGAGCGCTGTGCATGCGCAGGAGCGGGCTGAAGGTGCCGAACTCGAGCCAGCGCGCATACAGGTCGAAAGCGATCTTCTCGCCGTGGAATCCGCCGATGTCATGACTGATGTAGGGAACCAGCACGTTACCGCCGCGGGCCGTGAACGCGACCTCGTAGGCGAGTACCGGCCACTGCGAATAGGTGTCGCCGGTGAAGAAGCCCGGATAGCGCTCGCTGCCCCAGTCCCCGTAACGGCCGAGGATAAATCCGCGCCGGCCGGTTTGCTGCTGCGTGTAGTCGAAAAAGACCTTGTTGGTCCATAGCTGCTTATTGAGGCCGGGCATGTCGACCGCGCCGCTGCCGCCATCGACCCACCAGAAGTCCACGCCTTCCTGCATCAGCGGTCCATGCAGGTCACGCATGAAAATCTCGGCCTGCTGTTGATTGGACAGATCGAAGTAGATCCGCTTTGGCGGCTCGACATCCCTGATCGCAACCGGGCCAAGGACGAGGCCGCCGCCATCCTCGCCGGGTTCGACGCGCAGGACGATCTCATTGTCCCGGCCGGCCACGACATAGGAAGTAATGTCGGTATAGCTCAGTCTTTGCGGCCAATGGACCTGGCTGTGTTGCGCCTCCTTGCCGTTGACGAATATGCGGTAGGTCTTGCTGACCTCGCCCAGATACACGTACAGCTTCCCAGGCAGCCTGGCGGGCAGTCGAACCGATGTCCGGTACCAGCCAACGCCCTGATAGCCCTTGTAGCCCTGCGAAGCCCAGGGCAACCCGACGCGGATCGGCTTCCAGCGCGCGTCTTCGCGATCCGCCGCATACCAGTGATCCTTCAGGCCCTGATCGTGAGGATCGGGGGAAAATCTCCACCTCTTCGAGATATCCAGGTCGAACGAGGCCTGCGGGGGCGGCGGACGGCCGAGGTCCTTCAGCGCCTGCGGCGCGTGCCTGTCGTTGAACGAGAGGATGCTCTCATCCGTGTTGGCATAGCCCGGATGATCGTTGAGGCTCAGCTTGATCCCCTGGCTGTGCAACCAGCTCGAGAACTCCTTGGGATGCGGGATGAGCGGGCTCCAGTCATAGCCGCCGTCCCAGCCGTAGTTGTGCCAGGCGAAATCGAGCACCAGCGTGTCGAACGGAATGCGGTTCTGGCGCAGCCGTGAGACCTCATCCTCGAGGTGTTGCTGGTTGTAATGTTTGAAGTCCGGCTGCCGCGACGCCTCGGAGTCGGGAAAGTATTCAAAATTAAGGTCGGTCACCATGGGACCGAGGACGTAGCGCGGGATCATTGGAATCGGTCCGCACAGCTGCGCGTACTCCCGCAGCACCTGCTGGTAGTCGGCGTTGTAGGTAAATAAATACCAGTCCTGCGCATTCGGCGGCTGCCGCGGCTCTATCCAGGTTCGGCGCGCGTTCCATACCGGTGTCTGACT
This sequence comes from uncultured Gammaproteobacteria bacterium, assembly GCA_963793895.1. GTDB lineage: Bacteria > Pseudomonadota > Gammaproteobacteria > Steroidobacterales > Steroidobacteraceae > 13-2-20CM-66-19. Next base: position 38,236 of record CAWCBV010000002.1, on the reverse strand, counting down.
GTCATCGATGAAAGCGTAGCCGGAGCGGCTCAGCAATCCGGGCTTCGCCTCGGCGAGCAGCACGTCAATCCCCGGAATCATGTCATTGACGGGGGTCTCCAGGTCCGAGCGTCCCGCGGGGAGATTGTCCTGACTTATGTTGTCGAGCGAGTAGGGGAGCCCGCCGAGGTTTAGCGGGTCTTTGTCCCCCGGATGCCAGGCGTGCGCGCTGCCGGTGGAGTCGTGCCAGGTCACCTCGAGATTGGAGGCGGCAAACGCTCCGGATTGCAGGCGGTAGCGCACGGTCATGACGCTCGTGGCGGCGATCAGCCAGCCATCTTTCTGAGTCGAGTGCACCTGAACCCTCGGCCAGTCCCTTTTCTGCACGACCGCCGTGGGCGCATCGACGAATACGCCGGAGGGTGAGTACTCCATGCGCAGCAGCGACGGAGTCAGAAACTCGAAGCGGGCATTTCCGGCGACGAGTGTGGGGTTGCTCTGCGTTTTTGCGCAGCACGCGAGGAGCGCCGGGCCCAAGCCGATGAACAGCCACTTCGCGGTGCGGGTAAGAGTGCCGTTAAGGCGCATACGTGATGCGTGCTCAGTTGGCGGCGATAGCGTTCCAGACGAGCTATCATTTACCTGCTGTAGCGTAGCAAACCAATCATGAGATTTCTGCCGCTCATCTGGTCCGGCATCTGGCGCAAGCCCGGACGCACCATCCTCATCTTCCTGCAGGTGAGCGTCGCCTTCGCGCTGTTCGGCGTGCTGCAGGGTCTGAAGACCGGCGTCCAGCATGTGGTCGATGCAGCGCGCGCGGATCTGCTCATCGTGCACAGCCGCCTGAGCCTCATCATGGAGGGGTTGCCGCTCGGCCTCCTCGGTGAGATCCGCTCGGTGCCCGGCGTGAAGGTCGCCGTTCCGGTGGGGCTCTTCGGAGGCTACTACCAGAAGCCCGAGCAGGGGGTCGGCATCGTCGCGGTGACTCCCGACAAGGACTGGTCGGCGGCCTTCACCTACAGCATCGCGCCGGAGGACCTCGCGGCTTTCGCGAAGTCGCGCACCGCCGCCCTGGTCCGGGATCTCACCGCGAAGAAATACGGCTGGAAGATCGGCGATCACATCCCGCTCAAGTCGAACACGCTGAAGACGAACGGCTCGGGCGACTGGGCGTTCGACGTGGTGGGAACTTTCACCGACAGCGACGTAGGCGGGGGCCGTTACATCATCCTCATCAATTTCCCCTACTACGATGAGGCGCGGGCGAGCGGCAAGGGTACGGTGAACCACTTCAACGTCGCGGTGACTGACCCGCACCTCGCCGTGGCGGTCGCGGATGGCATCGATCGGATCTCCGCCAACTCCTCGCACGAGACCAAGACCGAGTCACTGCGCGAGCTCGCGCAGCTGCAGATGCAGTCGATCGGCGATTTCGATTTCCTCATCCGGGCAGTCGTGAGCGCAGTGCTCGCGGCGCTGCTCTTTGCGATCACCACCATGATTGTGCAGTCGGTGCGCGAGCGTACGGCGGAGCTTGCGGTATTGAAGACCATCGGCTTCACGGACGGAGCGGTGTTCGTCCTCATCCTGGCCGAGGCCATCACGGTGTGCATGGCCGCGGCGGCCTTCGGGCTGACACTCGCGGCCGCCGCCCTGCCAATCGCGGCGCGATTCGTGCCTGGGCTGTCGATGCCGAACATCACTCTGGTGATCGGCCTTGGCTGCGCCGTGCTGCTCGCGCTGGTGAGCGCGGCGGTGCCGGCGGCGCTAGCGGCGCGCCTCAGGGTCGCGACGGCGCTGGCCGAGCGCTAGCGCGAAGTCATGAGCTTGCTGCGCCAATCCCTCGCGCTGCTGCGCCTGAACCTCGAGGGGCTCGCCGCGCGCAGCGGCTCGGTGCTGACGATCCTCATCGGCGTGACCTGCACGGTCGGGGTGCTGGTGTCGATGCTGGCGATGGGTACGGGTGCACACCGGCAGGCGCTCGGCAATGTGCGCGACGATATCGCGATTGTCACCAGCCGCGGGACGCGCGGTCTCGAGAGCAGTGTCCCGCGCGAGGAGGCGATCGCCGTGGCAGACCTCCCCGGCATCGCCCGGACGAATGACGGCGAGCCCCAGATCGACTACCAGTCCATAGTCATCATCGAGGGGCGCCGCCGGGGGACGGGCGTCAGGGTCTTCTTCCCACTCATCGGGACCAGCCCCACGGTTACCCACATGCGGCCGGATATGCGGTTCACCGCCGGACGCATGTTCCAGCCGGGCCTGCATGAGCTGGTCGCCAGCAATCCCTGCGTCCGCACGTTCACGGGATTCGAGCTCGGCGCTAAGCGCGAGGTGCGGGGCGTCGATTGGACCGTGGTCGGCCACTTCGACCAGGGCGAGAGCATGCAATGCATCGTCCTGACCGACTCCGCCACGCTCATGACGGCCTTCGGCCGCAATAACTACACCCAGGTCAGCGCGCGGCTCGAGTCGCCGGCCGGCTTCGAGGCGTTTCGTACCGCGCTCGAGGGCAATCCGGCCCTGCACCTCGAGGCAATGCGCGAGCGCGATACCGTGGAGGAGAGCTTCAAGCGCTTCAGTGCTCTGCTCAACTTTTCCGCCTACTTCGTCGGCGCGATCATGGCCATCGGCGCCACGCTCGGCGCCGTCAACTCGCTCTACTCCATCGTGGATGCGCGCCGCCGCGAGCTCGCGACACTGCGCGCGATCGGCTTCAGCCCCGGGGCGGTGGTGATGGCGACGCTCGCCGAGTCGGTTCTGCTGGCCCTGCCGGGGGCGTTGCTCGGCAGCGCGCTTGCGTGGCTGTTCTTCCACCGCATGGCGGTGAGTCCCTTCGGCTACAACTTCGAACTCGACGTCACCCCAGCGCTCGCCGCGATCGGGATCGCATGGGCGCTTGTGATGGGCCTCGTCGGGGGACTCCTGCCGGCGCTGCGTGCGGCGCGCGTGCCAGTGGTGACTGCACTTCGCGCCACGTGAGGCGGCCCGAGTTCAGCGCGACGTTGAGCCGTGCAAACAAAAGCCCCGGCGCGTGGCCGGGGCTCGGTGTTTGTGTCATTTCACGCTTTAGCTCTTCGGGCAGGTGAATTCCTTTGGCGCCTTCGCGGGCGGAGGAACAACCAGCTTCCAGCCCGGCGGGATGTCGAACTGCGTGGCGGGCACGGGCGCCGCCGTGATCGACTTGGTTTCCACCGTGAACTGCGCAGCCTGAATCATGCCGGGGGGCAGAGCGCTGGCCGGCGCTGTCGTGGCTGGAGTGGCGTCCGCTTTCTTCTTGTTGAACATGCCGCTCACGAGCTTGCTGCCGAAGGCGCTCGCGGCGGGCCCCAGGATCGAACTTGCGATATTGTTGCCGGTGGCGTTGCCCGCGGCGGCCCCTGCCGTAGATCCGGCCGTCCCGGCGGCGGAACCGGCGGCCGCGGTGCCCGCGGCCTGGCCGGCATCCCCGACCACGCTGCTTCCGCCCGCCGCGCTTGCACCGGCGCCCGATGCCTGTCCCTTTACCGCGGCGCAGTGCTCGCCGCCGTACGCGATCCGGATGGCGGTCTTCAGCGGGTAACCCTGCATGTCGCCGGCCTTGCCGGCGAGCTGCTTAAGGCTGTCCTGGTAGGGGGCGAGAAACTGGCTCATCTGCTTTTGCACCAGCGCCTTGCTGTGGTCGGTCAGCCCGAGCTTTTGCATGTAAGCACGCTCGAATGCCCGCCGGTCGTCAAGGCCTGCGATCTGATCCTGCGAGAGCCACGCATCCATACTGATTACAAAGTCGCACACATCGCCCGTCTCACTGTTGCGGCAGCTCTGCGTCAAAGCGATCTGCGTGAGTTTCGCGTCGTGGCCCGCAATCGTGACGTGGGTACCCGTCGCCGTGAGGTCGAATTTTGGCGGCGACATTTCGCACTTCGAGGTGTTGGGCCCAGGCGCCGTGGTTTGTTTGGCTGCCGGACACTGCTTCATCTTGTCCATCATCGCCTGCACCTGCTCTTCGGCTGCCTGGCGCTGCGCCGCGGTCATGAAGGGGTTTTCGCGGTATTCCTGTTTCTTCGGCTCCAGCGACCAGGTCAGGTCCTTGTCCAGTCGGATGATCTCGCCGCTCTGGGTGTTGCCGCACAGCAGCGACATGAGTCCCTCGCAATTGAACGAGCTGTCGCGGCGCTGCTTGTCCGCGGTGGTGAACTCGGTCGACGCGCCGTGCGCTTTGACGATGGTGACGTCGAACGTGGATTGATCTTCGATCGTCACGTCGGCGCGGGCCGCGCCGCTCGCCGCGACGGTAACCGTGGCGAGTGCCGCAAGCCACGGTGACGCAAAGCGATTGTGGTCGCGCATGTTCTTTGTTCTCCCCTGGTGGGTTCTGCGGCGACGATACACTGGAACGTGCCGAGGCACTAGCTGGTGCAGCGGTTTGTGATCTCTTCATAAAACAGATTATTGGGCACTTAATCTCGACTAAGGCTACAAGCCGAGATCACTCAGTCCGGGGTGATCCTTTGGCCGGGGCCCCGGCGCGCTCCAGCGATACCTGCGGTCCGCGTCCGCGATAGGCAGGTCGTTGATCGAGGCCATCCGGCGGCGCATGAGCCCCGCGGCATCGAACTCCCAGTTCTCGTTGCCGTAGGAGCGGAACCAGTGGCCCGAGTCATCGTGCCACTCGTACGCGAATCGCACCGCGATGCGATTCTCACCGAAGGCCCAGATTTCCTTGATGAGCCGATAGTCGAGCTCGCGGTCCCACTTGCGACGCAGGAACTCCTGGATCGCGGCGCGTCCCTGCAGGAACTCCGCGCGGTTGCGCCACTGCGAGTCCTGCGTGTAGGCGAGCGCGACGCGCTGCGGATCGCGCGTGTTCCAGCCGTCCTCGGCCATCCTCACCTTGGCGATCGCGCTTTCCAGCGTGAAGGGTGGCCGGATCGGCGCGGCGGCCGAAGCAGCACCGGGGGTCGGGGGTTGAGTCATCTTCGGTTACCTCACTTTCCCTGGAGTCGGGACATGCTGATCAGGGCGGCCGTGAAAGCCAGCAGTGCCGCTGCGTACAGGGCGAAGTTTGAACCGAGCTGCGGATGAACGCGAAACAGGACCGCGACCCCCGCAGCGCCCAGGCTCTGGCCACGGCTGGGTTACCGCACCGCCTTCTGGTGCGAAGTCTGACCCGCATGTGTCCCTCTCACCTACAGAACCCAAGCTGCGTCCGAGCAAAATAAAGAGCGGCGGCTGATGAATGCAGCGAGGACGCGCAATCCAACCGGGAGATCGGGTCATGGCAGGCAAATACAGCAAGGCGAGCAGCAGGAAAGTGGAGCGGGCAGTGCATGAAATGAAGCAAGGCAAGCTCAAGAGCGGCCGTTCCGGGAAGACGGTCAGAAGCCGCAAGCAAGCAATCGCAATTGGCCTGTCGGAGGCGCGTCAAGCCGGCGAGAAAATTCCCAGGAAAGGGGCGTCCGCTTAGACGCCGCTCGGTGTGGCAGGTGCGAACCTCGCCAAAGGGCGCGCAGCCCTTTCGAATCGCGATAGAACCGTACGCACTGGGTGGCGATAGTGCTTGGACTGCCGATCGGAAGCATTGAATCTTGATGAGCCGCGCGCCGACGGCGCTCAGCTGTCGGAGCGGGCTTACGCACGAGGGCAGCATTTCCGACAAAACAATCAGTGCCCCGGCGAATTTGCGTGAAAGGCGGCTATGGTTATTCTCACGCGCACGGTCGGGGCGCGCAGCGAAAAGGGTTGCAAATGCCCAGACCCGTTTCACCACGGACTCGCCGGTTCGCCGGCGTAATGGAGATTCACATGAACGAAGACAAGATCAAGGGCCAGTGGAAACAACTCGCCGGCAAGCTCAAAGGCAAGTGGGGGAAGTTGACCGATGACGACCTCACGATGGCCGAGGGCGATAGCGAATACCTCGCCGGCAAGATCCAGGAGCGTTATGGGGTCGCCCGGGATCAGGCGCGCAAGCAGGTCGAAGAATTTCGCCGCTCACTCTAGAGTGAGAGAACAGAGAATTCTATGAAAACGATGATCTGCAAAGAGCTGGGGGGGAAGTGCGATCAGAAGTTATCGGCCGCAACATGGGACGAAATGGTGCAGGCCATGACAAAGCACGTGCTGCAGAAGCATCCGGAGGTCGCCAAGGACATGGAAAAGATGCACAACCAGGACCCCAAGAAATGGGGCAAAGAAATGCGGCCCAAATGGGATGCGGCTCCAGAGGTCTGATCCACCTGCGGGCGCTGGCCATGACGACCTGGCACGCCCGCACTCAGACTCGTTTTCCCTGGAGTCGGGACATGCTGATCAGCGCGGCCGCGAATGCCAGCAGCGCCGCTGCGTACAGGGCGAAGTTTGAACCGAGCTGCGGATGAACGCGAAACAGGACCGCGACCCCCGCGGCGCCCAGGCTCTGGCCGACCAGACGCGCCGTGCTCAGCATGCCACCGGCGGCGCCACTGCGCGCCCGCGGCGCCGCGGACAACATGGCGCGGTTGTTAGGCGCCTGGAAGAGGCCGAAACCCGCGCCGCACACCGCCATGCGCCACACGAATCCCGCCGCCGTGCCGTTCACCGGGAAGAGTGCCAGCAGCGTCAGCCCCGCCGACAGGGTCACGAGGCCCAAGCCGCCGAGCACGCCGGCCGGGTAGCGGTCGGCGAGGCGGCCGGCGATGGGTGCAACCGCGGCGATGGCCAGCGGCCAGGGTGTCATGAACAATCCCGTTTCGACGGCGCTGTGCCCGATGCGCTGGATTTCGAACGGCAGGGAGACGAGCGCTGTCATCTGCGCCATGAACGAGCACACGGACGTCACGACCGACAACGAGAATTGCCGGTTGCGCAAGAGATCAAACGGAATCAGGGGCATCGCGCGCGGCAGTTCGTGGCGCAGGAGAACCCACCCCAGCACGCCCGCCGCGCCAATCTGCAGCAGCGCGAAGGCCGTGGCGGCGTCGTGCGCCAGGGATTGCAGTCCCGAGAGCAGCAGGCCAAAGGTGCCGGCGTACAACAGCGCGCCCACATAGTTTAGCGGTCGGCGCGTGGGCTCGCTGTCCGGCAGGGCGTAACTGGCGATGGCAATCGCGAGTATTCCCAGCGGGAGGTTGATGCCGAACAGCCAGCGCCAGTGCGCCACCGCCAGCACCGCGGAGGCAATGGTGGGACCCAGAGCCGCAGAGGTTGCAACCACGAAGGCGTTGATGCCGATGGCTCGGCCGAGATGGCGCTGCGGATACGTGAAGCGCACCAGCGCGGCGTTGACGCTCATGATGCCGGCCGCGCCGATTCCCTGGATGACGCGCGCCACGCTCAGGGCGAGAAGCGAGGGCGCCAGCGCGCAGGCGAGGGAAGCCAGCGTGAACACCGCGAGCCCGGCCTGGGAGACACGCCGGTAGCCGACGATCTCCCCGAGCGATGCCAGCGGCAGGAGCAGGATAAGAATCGCGAGCTGGTAGGCGTTGATGACCCAGATCGAGGCGGCGGGGCTCGCGCCGAAATCGCGCGCGATGGTCGGCAGGGCGACGTTGGTAATGGTGCTGTCGAGCACCGACATGCAGATCGCGAGCAGGATCGCCGCGATGGCCCAGTAGCGTCGCGGAACGGGCAGGCCGTCGGGCAGCTGTTCGGGCATGGGTGCGCTCATATTAATAGAGTGGCCTCGGCGGGGTGTCATAACGTGGTGAGATACCGGGTGTGAGCGCCGTCACACTTGAATGGCGCCTCAGCTTCAGCGGGGGCAAGTACAATGTCAGCAACGCGGCGCCAAGACCGCACACCATAAGAACGGGCCTGGCTTGAAGGAACAACCTGAACGCCGCGGCAGCGATCGCCGTCAGCGCGTCGCACGCGCGCTGGTGCAGGGAAGCTTCAAGCCGCGCCGGCGTGTGCCGCGCCGCTGCAACGAACACACGCTCACCGCCGTCGACTGGCACCATCCCCAGTGGCTCGCGATCGCCACGCTCATCGTGCTGTGCTGTTGTGCCGATGCGTTTCTCACGCTCCTGCTCCTGGGGCGCGGCGCCTCGGAAGTGAATCCCCTCATGGCCCCGCTGGTCGGCGGCTCGTCGCTGACTTTCGCGGTGGTGAAAATAGGGATCACCTCGACCGGCGTGGTGCTCCTGACGCAGGTCGCACGCATCCGGGCGTTCGGGCGCATTCCGGTAGGCGTGTTCCTGTACTGCGTGCTGGTGCTGTACTGCGCGCTGATCGTTTACGAGCTGAGGTTGCTGGGCGCCTGACCGGACTGGGGCCTTAAAGGCCTTAAAGACGGGCCTAAGGGGTTTTGCGTTAAACTACGGGTCCGGCTTTTCCTTGCTTCCCATGCTCGAACCGACACCCCTGTACGGCGGCAACGCCGATTTCCTCGACGCGCTCTACGAGCAGTACCTGCGTGATCCTGCGAGCGTAGGCGCGGAGTGGCGTAGCTATTTCGGGCAGCTTTCCGGCGGGGCGGCGGCGGAGCGCGCCCACGGCCCGGTTCGGGAAGGCATTGCACAGCGAGCCGCCGCCGGTCCCGCCGCTTCCGGGGCGGCGGCTCCCGGCAGCGGGGCGAACGCCCGCCAGGCCGCCGTGTCGCGGCTCATCCAGGTGTGGATCAACCGCGGACACCTGGTGGCGAACATCGATCCGCTCGCGCTCACTCCCCGGCCCAGGCCGCAGGTGCTCGAGCTGGAATACTTCGGCCTGACCCCCGAGGATCTGGACACCGAATTCATCACCGGCAGCCGCACGGAGGCGGTGCCCAGGCGCATGAAGCTGCGCGACATCCTGGCGCAGCTCAAGACCATCTACGCTGGCAACATCGGGGCCGAGTTTGCTCACGTGTCCGACTCCGAGGAGCGCCTGTGGCTGCAGGACGAGTTCCAGGAGGGGCGCCTCGCCGGCACGTTCACCACCGAAGAGCGCCGCAACATCCTGTGGCAGCTCACCGCCGCCGAAGGACTCGAGCGTTACCTGCACACGAAATACGTCGGCCAGAAGCGCTTTTCGCTCGAAGGCGCGGACGCGTTCATTCCGCTGCTCGATGACCTGATCCAGAAGGCCGGCGCCGGTGGGGTGGAGGAGGTCGTGATCGGCATGGCCCACCGCGGCCGGCTGAACGTGCTGGTGAATCTGCTCGGCAAGTCCCCGGCGGCGCTGTTCTCGGAGTTCGAGGGGGTGTACGACCCGAAGGGACTGAAGGGCTCCGGGGACGTGAAGTATCACAAGGGTTTCTCGGCGGACTTGCGCACGCCAAGCGGCAACGTGCACACGGTGCTCGCGTTCAATCCCTCGCACCTCGAGGTGGTGAACCCGGTGGTGGAAGGCTCGGTGCGCGCGCGCCAGGAGCGCCGTGGCGATACCCATGGCGAGCGCGTGCTGCCGCTCCTGGTGCATGGCGACGCCGCCTTCGCCGGCCAGGGCGTGGTGATGGAGACGCTGCAGCTTTCCCAGGCGCGCGGCTTTTTCACCGGCGGCACGGTCCACGTCATCATTAACAATCAGATTGGCTTCACCACTTCCGAGCCTGCGGATGCGCGCTCGACCATGTACTGCAGCGACGTCGCCAAGATGCTGGAAGTGCCGATCTTCCACGTCAACGCCGATGATGCGGAAGCCGTGGTGTTTGTCACCCGCCTGGCGCTGAAGTACCGCCAGCGCTTCCGCAAGGACGTGGTCATTGACCTCGTGTGCTACCGCCGCCACGGCCACAACGAGGCGGACGAACCCGCCGCCACGCAGCCGGCCATGTACCGCGTGATCCGCACTCACCCGACTGCGCGGCGCCTGTATGCGGACCAGCTGATCGGCGCCGGGGTCCTCACCGAGGCGGACGTCGAGGCGATGTTCGAGCAGTACCGCGGCGGCCTCGACGAGGGGCGGCCGCAGGCGCGTGCCTCCCTCGGCATGATCGGCAACAAGTACACGGTGGACTGGAGCGCCTACGCGCACATTGACTGGACCGAGCGCGTGCCGACCGGGGTGCCGCTCGCGCGCCTGCAGTCCTTAGGGAAGCGCATCACGAGTTTTCCGGAGGGCTTCGTACTGCATCCGCGCGTCGCGCAGGTGATCGCCAACCGCCGCAAAATGGTGCAAGGCGAGCAGCCGCTTGACTGGGGCTGTGCCGAGACGCTCGCCTACGCCTCACTGGTCGAGGACGGGTTCCCGATCCGACTCACCGGGCAGGACAGCGGACGGGGCACGTTTTTCCATCGCCACGCGGTGCTGCACGATCAGAACACGGACGCGACCTGGATCCCGCTGCAGCATCTGGCCGAACAGCAGCCGCGCGTGCAGGTGATCGACTCGGTGCTGTCGGAAGAAGCGGTCATGGGCTTCGAATACGGCTACTCCACCACCGAGCCAAACTCGCTGGTCGTGTGGGAGGCGCAGTACGGGGACTTCGCCAACGGCGCGCAGGTCATCATCGATCAGTTCATCAGCTCCGGGGAAGCCAAGTGGGAGCGCTTCTGTGGGCTCGCGCTGCTCCTGCCACACGGTTACGAAGGCGCAGGACCTGAGCATTCCTCGGCGCGTCTGGAGCGCTTCCTGCAGTTGTGCGCGGAGAACAACATGCAGGTGTGCGTGCCGTCGACGCCGGCGCAGATGTTCCACATGGTGCGGCGGCAGATGCGCCAGCCGTTCCGCAAACCGCTGATTGTGATGACGCCCAAGAGCCTGCTGCGCAACGAGCTGGCGGTTTCCGCACTCGAGGAGCTGACACGCGGCGGCTTTGCGCGGGTGATCGGGGAGATCGATGACCTGCCCGCGCCGCAGGTACGCCGCATCGTGTTCTGCAGCGGTAAGGTTTACTACGATCTGCTCAAGGCACGCCGCAAGGAGGCGCTGCGCGATGTGGCGCTGGTGCGCATCGAGCAGCTGTACCCGTTCCCGAGCGAGGAATACCAGGCGATCCTCAACCGCTACACCGAAGCGCGCGAAGTGGTGTGGTGCCAGGAAGAGCCGCAGAACCAGGGCGCCTGGTACCAGATCCGCCACCGACTGCAGGAGCTGGTGCCGGTGCTGTACGCCGGACGCTCACCTGCCGCCGCTCCCGCGACCGGCATCGGCAAGATCCACGAGAGCGAGCAGCAGGCGCTGGTGACGGCCGCGCTGCATTCGAACATCACGGAGGAGTCGGGGCGCGAGACCACCCGTCTCAAAGCCATTACGCCCGCGGACAGCGCGACCCCATTGAGAAAGAGTTCATGAACACTGAAATTCGGGTGCCGCAATTGCCGGAGTCGGTCGCGGACGCCACGCTGGTCGCTTGGCACAAGCAGCCCGGGGATGCCATCCGTCGCGATGAGAACCTGGCTGACCTGGAGACCGACAAGGTGGTGCTGGAAGTTCCCGCGCCAGCCAACGGTGTGGTGCGCGAACTGCGCGTGCAGAGCGGCACAGTGGTGACCAGTGGCCAGGTACTGGCGGTGATTGAGGAGGGCCCGGCCGCCGCAAGTCCAAAACCGGCTGCTGCGGCTGCCAAGCCCGCGCCCGCTGCCGCCAAACCCGCCGAGGATGCGAAACCGGACGGCGGCAAGGACACCGGGAAGCTGAGCCCCTCGGTGCGGCGCATGGTCGAGGAAAATCACCTCAACCCGGCGGCGATCCCCGCCTCGGGTCGCGACGGGCGCATCACCAAGTCAGACGTGGTCGGGTTCCTTGGCAAAAGGCCCGCCGACACCGCGCCTGCGTCTGCCAGTACCGGCGCAGCCCCTGCGCCGCCGGCACCGCCGGCTGCCCGAACGACGCTGCGCGCCCCGGCCACCGGCCGGCACGCGCGCCGAGCAGCGCGTGCCCATGACGCGCCTGCGGGCGCGCATCGCCCAGCGCCTCGTCGAGGCGCAGTCGACCCAGGCGCTGCTCACGACCTTCAATGAGGTGGATCTGACCGCCGCGCAGGAACTGCGGGCGCGTTACAAGGAGCGCTTCGAGAAAGTGCACGGCGTGAAGCTCGGCTTCATGTCCTTCTTCGTGAAGGCCTCGATCGAGGCGCTGAAGAAATTCCCGGCCGTGAACGCCTCGGTAGACGGCAGCGACATCATCTACCACGAGTACTACGACATCGGTGTCGCGGTTTCGACCGATCGCGGGCTCATTGTGCCGGTCGTGCGCGATGCGGACTCAAAGAGTTTCGCAGACCTCGAGAAGGAAGTGGCCAATTACGCACGCAAGGCGCGCGAGGGCTCGCTCACCATCGAGGAACTCACCGGCGGGACCTTCACCATCACCAACGGCGGTGTGTTCGGCTCACTGATGTCGACGCCGATCGTCAACGCGCCGCAGAGCGCGATCCTCGGCATGCACAAGATCCAGGAGCGGCCGATGGTGGTGAATGGCGCGGTCGTCGCCCGCCCGATGATGTATCTCGCCGTGACCTACGATCACCGCATCATCGACGGACGCGAGGCGGTGCAGTTCCTGGTCGCCATCAAGGATGCTCTGGAAGACCCGGGGCGCATGCTGCTCGGGATCTAAAGACCGATCTGCAGCCTCAGATGACCCCCGGTATGAACCGGTACTTCACCCGGGCCCGGTACTGCGAATAGGCAGGGTCGGCGCTCAGAAAGCCTTCTTCAGCACGGGCGCGCCCGAACTGCAACAGGCAATCCCCAAACCACAGGCTGATGTTCCACACGCTCGGATTGGCGATCACAAAGCCGAGTATCGCCGACAACTCGGCTGCGTAGAGCGGGTGGCGCACGAAGCTGTAGAGGCCCTCAGTGCGTATGCCGCGGTGCGCGGGCACGATACCGAAACTGCGCCGCAACGACAGGAGCGAGGCGGCAACAACGCAAAGTCCTGCCACCTGCAGAACGTTGCCGGTAACGGCCGAGCCCCAGGGCGCTGTGGGTCGCATGATGAGCGGCAAGCAGGTGCCCGCAAACGCGAGTAACCACAGCGAGTGGCGATGAGGAGATCGAGGTTGCGTCGCGCCTGGCAATGTACATGGCGACGAACAACGAATTCACGACCAGCAGGCCGAACCACTGGACGCCCGGCAGCGGACCAACACGGACCAGGTGGCCTACCTGGAGTGGCTGGGTGGATATTTTTCCGGGGTGAACAAGACCTCAAATCACCGCAACAACATTCTGGGCCTGGCGGGCCTCAAGGGAGCCATGTTCTGGCTCGACGACTACTGCCGCGCGCGCCCCCTGGTGCCTTTCGCCGAGGCTGCGGGGATGTTGATATTGAGCTCGAAGCCGGGGCCCGCGCACGCCATGGAAGTCTCGACCTACGGATCCGAGGGCAGGTCCTGCCAGGCATACCTTGAGGCGAGGACACAGCTGGACATGGTCGATTGGGGGCAGTTCAGGGATTGGCTCGGTGGGTACCTGTCTGGCGTGAACGCCATGTCGCTCAGCACGAACGACATCCTGGGCAACACGGACCTCACCCAGGCGGTTTACTGGCTTGACAGGTACTGCAGCTCGCAGCCGACCGCGGTCTTCGGGGTGGCAGCAGATGCGCTGGTAAATCAGCGCACCAGGACTGAGGGACCCGCCAGGGACTTACGTCTGACCCAGAGCGATCCGAAGACGCAGCCTTCCCAAGCGCGCTGAGGGTCCCGAGGCTAGAACACGTGGCGGAAGACCCAGTAGAGCGTCCCTGACAAGAGGATCGCGGACGGGAGCGTGAGCACCCAGGCCATGGCGAGATTCCGCAGCGTCGCCATCTGCAGCCCTGATCTGTTGGCTGCCATGGTGCCGGCGACTCCCGAGGCGAGCACGTGCGTGGTCGAGACCGGCAGTCCGAACATGTCGGCGGCGGCAATGGTGCTCATGGCGACCAGTTCCGCGGCCGCGCCTTGCCCGTAGGTGAGATGGGTCTTGCCGATCTTCTCCCCGATGGTCACGACGATGCGTTTCCAGCCCACCATCGTACCGAGCCCTAAGGCGATGGCGACCGCGACCTTGACCCACAGCGGAATGAACTTGGTCGCAAGATCAATCTGCTTCTTGAACGCATCCAGGTTGCTCCGGGCTTCCGCATCCAGCGCCTTGGCGTGCGGGTCCTTGGCGAAGAAGCGCACGGCCTCCGATGTCAGGTACATGTCGTTACGCACGTTGGTGACGGTCGCAGCGGGCATCCTGGCAAACGTGCCACTCATCTTCACCTGATCGGCGATGCTGTCGGTGAGGGCCCCGATCGCCGGCACCACATGCGGGTTCCAGGTGCGCGTGCGCACGTACTCGGACAGTGTGCTGCGCGGATCCGCGGGCACGGGTCCCGTTGAATACCTGGCCAGTGACTGCGAAGTGGTGGTTGCCACCGCCATGAAAGGCGCCATCTGCTGGGTCGGCATGGCGCGATTCAGGGCGTAGGCCATGGGCACGGTGCCGATGAGGATCAGCATGATGAGGCCCATGCCTTTCTGGCCGTCGTTCGAGCCGTGGGCGAAGGACACCCCACCGCAGGTCAGAATCAGGAGACCGCGGATCCACCCGGGCGGTGAGGCATTGCCCTTGGGTTCCTGGTACAGGGCCTGATTGCGGACCAGCGCCTTCAGGACCAATAGCAGCAGCGCCGCGAAGACGAAGCCCACCACGGGCGAGATGAGCAGCGACCAGCCGATCTTCGCCGCCTGGCCCCAGTCAACGCCGCTCGTGCCATCGCGCCCGTGCATCAGCGCGTTGGCAACCCCGACCCCGATGATCGAGCCGATCATGGTGTGGGAGGAGGAGGCCGGGAGTCCCAGCCACCAGGTGCCGAGGTTCCACAGGATGGCCGCGATGAGGAGCGCAAACACCATGGCAAATCCGGCGCCCGAACCCACCTGCAGGATGAGCTCCACCGGCAGGAGCGTGATGATGCCAAAGGCCACCGCGCCGCTGGAAAACAACACACCAAGGAAATTCAGGGTGCCGGAATAAATGACCGCGAAATGCGGCGGCAGCGAATGCGTGTAGATCACGGTCGCGACCGCGTTGGCGGTGTCGTGGAAGCCGTTGACGAATTCGAACCCCAGGGCGATGAGGAGCGCAATGCCGAGCAGGATGAATGGCAGCACGGCGGTCTTCTGGGTCATGGCGCCGCTGATGTCGCTCACGAGGCTGTAGCCGGCGTAGAGGACCCCGGCGAGCAGCAGAAAAATGAACAGCATCACGACCGGCCGGCTCGGCTTGCGATCGAGGAGCGGGCGTGAGGCGGGCGTGGCGCCCGCGGTGTCGGCGACAACGCTGTTCATGGATTGGACCTGCGCCTTGAAGGGGGGAAGGCGTGGGATCGTATGACAGGTATGTGCCAGATTCGTGACAGCAGCGGGGCGGCCCCCCCATGCGCTGCCGGTCGCTCCTCTTTATGCTAATTTGCTCGACCTCCGAAGAACGCATAACCGTAACAAAACCAATGCCCGACCCAGCTACGCCCCCCGGGGCTGACTCCTTCGACGTCATTGTCATCGGCGGTGGGCCGGCGGGCTACCCCGCGGCCATCCGTGCGGCCCAGAACAAGCTCTCCGTCGCCTGTATAGATGAGTGGAAGAACCACGACGGCAGCGCCGTCTTCGGCGGCACCTGCCTGAACGCAGGCTGCATTCCCTCCAAGGCGTTGCTGGAATCCAGCGAGCTGTATCACCGTGCGCGCGAGGAGTTCGCGGTGCACGGCATCAAGATCGCCGGCGCCGAGATGGACGTCGCCCAGATGCAAAAGCGCAAGAGCGGCATCCTCAAGGCCATGACCGGGGGAATCCTCGCCTTGTTCAAGGGCGCCGGAGTCACCCCGCTCCAGGGTCACGGCAGGCTCCTCGCCGGCCGCAAGGTCGAGTTCACCGCGCACGATGGAGTCAAGCGCACTTTGAGCGCGCGGCACGTCGTGCTCGCCTCCGGCTCGGTGCCGATCGAGCTGCGCTCGGCGCCCTTCAAGGCGCCGTACATCATCGACTCCTGGGGAGCGCTCGATCTGCCGGCGGTGCCGAAGCGCCTCGGCGTGATCGGCGCCGGGGTCGTCGGGCTGGAACTGGGGAGCGTCTGGCGCCGGCTCGGTGCGGAGGTGGTGGTGCTGGAAGCGTTGCCGGATTTCCTCGCCTTCGCCGACCAGCAGCTCGCCCGGGAAGCGCTGCGTCACTTGAAGAAGCAGGGTCTGGACATCCGCCTCGGCGCCAAGGTCACCGGCGCCGCGGTCGCCGGCGGCGCAGTCGAGGTCACCTACACCGACGCCAAGGGCGAGCAGCGCCTGAGCGTCGATCGGCTCGTGGTGGCTATCGGCCGCCGACCGTATACCAAGGACCTCTTCACCGCCGACAGCGGCGTGGAGCTCGATGAGCGCGGCTTTATCAAGGTCGATCACTCATGCCGGACCGGCGTCGAGGGCGTGTGGGCGATCGGGGACTGCGTGCGCGGCCCGATGCTCGCTCACAAGGGCAAGGAGGAGGGGGTCACGGTGGCCGACCTCATCGCCGGGCGCTTCGGTGAGGTCAACTACAAGGTCATCCCGGCGGTGATTTACACCGCCCCGGAAATCGCCTGGGTGGGCCTTACCGAGGAGCAGGTCAAGGCGAGCGGTCGCGAGTACAAGACCGGTGTATTCCCGTTCCTGGCCAGCGGCCGCGCGCGCGGCATGGAACAGACGGCGGGTTTTGCGAAACTCATCGCGGCCCGTGATAACGATGAGATCCTCGGCGTGCATATCGTGGGACCGATGGCAGGGGAGCTGATCGCCGAAGCGGTGCTGGCCATGGAGTACTCGGCCAGCAGCGAGGATCTGCAGCGCACGATCCACGCGCACCCGACGCTCTCGGAGGCACTGCACGAGGCAGCCCTCGCCGCCGACAAGCGCGCGATCGACTCGCTGAACCGCTGACGCGATTTCGGCCAATCCAGCCAGCTGTCACCACTTTCTGCGGGCCTGGATCACGTTCGGCACGCTGCCGAGCCGCCGCAGCACGCGCGCCAGCTGTTCGAGGTCATTGACGGCCACCGTCAGGAGAAAATGCGCGACCGCGGTATCGCGATCGGTCTTCGAGGTGACGGCGTCAATATTCAGCCGTTCCACGGCGAGCACGTCCGACAGATCCCGCAGGAGCCCACGCCGGTCGTAGGCGCTCACGGACAGCTCCACGGCGAGTGCATCGGTGTGCGTGGCGGCCCAGTCCACCTGCAGCACGCGGTCGGGCTTGAGTGCGCTCATGCGCTTGAAGCTCGCGCAGTCGCTGCGATGCACGGTCACGCCGCGGCCGAGGGTCACGTAACCGGTGATCGGCTGCGGGCGCAGCGGTGCGCAGCAGCGCGCCAGCGTAATCGGCAGGTCTCCGACGCCTTCGATCTCGACCGGCGAGGCGCGCCGGCGTGCAGTGGCCGCGCGTGGCGGACGCACCACAGGACGTTCCGGCGGCTGGAACAGGCGCGCCGCCGCGTGCATCAGCTGTGTGACCGTGACTTCGCCCTCACCCAATAACTGGTAGAGGTGGTCGGTGTCGCGGGCCTTGAGCTCCTGCGCGAGCGCGCTCAACTGCGCCGGCAGCGCGCCGATGCGGGCGAGCTCGCGCTCGGCGATGCCGCGGCCGGCGTCACGGTTGTCACCGACATCGAGCTTTCTGAACCAGGCGCGGACCTTGCCGCGGTTGCGCGCCGAGACGAGGTAGCCCTGCTCAGGGGCCATCCAGTCGCGGCTCGGGGCGTCGTGTTTGCCGGTGATGATCTCGACGATCTCGCCATTAGCGAGGGTGTGAGTGAGCGGCACGATGCGCCCATTCACCTTGGCGCCGCGGCAGCGGTGCCCGAGGGAGGTGTGCACGCTGTAGGCGAAATCCAGGGGCGTCGCCCCGCGCGACACATCGATCACTTCGCCCTTGGGGGTCAGTACGTAGACACGATCCCCGAACAGTTCCGCGCGCATCCCTTCGAGCAGATCCCGATCCGCATCCGCGCCCGCGTTCGAGCCATCCTGCGGCTCGAGCAACCGCCGCACCCATTCGATCTTGCGCTGGTACTGGACATCGCGCGGGCCGCCTTCCTTGTAGGTCCAGTGCGCTGCGACCCCAAGCTCGGCGTGCTCCTGCATGTCGCGCGTGCGGATCTGCACCTCGACGCTGCGACCCTGGGGGCCGATCACCGCGGTGTGGATCGAGCGGTAGCCGTTGCCCTTAGGCGTCGCGATGTAGTCATCGAACTCCCCCGGGATGTAGGTCCAGCGGCCGTGCACGATGCCTAAGGCGCCATAGCAGGCGGGGATCGACGGCACGACGATGCGCACCGCGCGCACGTCGAACAGCTGCTCGAAGGCGAGCTGCTTGCGCTGCATCTTGCGGTAGATGCTGTAGATATGTTTGGGGCGGCCGTAGACCTGCGACTCGATGCCGGCGGCGCGCAGCTCAGCGCCGAGTTCCCCGCACAGCTCGGCGATGTAGCGCTCCCGGTCCGCGCGCCGCTCATTCAGCGCCGCAGCCACGCGCCGGTACTCCCCGGGCTCCAGATACCGGAAGGCGAGATCCTCGAGCTCCCACTTCAGCTGCCACACGCCGAGGCGGTTGGCGAGCGGCGCATACACGGCCCGCGCTTCGAGCGCACGGCGTTCGCGCTCAGCTGCCGGCAGGTCACGTGCATGACGCAGCGCCACCAGCTCCTCCACCAGGCGCGCCAGCACCAGGCGTGGGTCGGCGACCACCGCCAGCAGCATCTTGCGCAGCGTCTCGGTCTGGCGGGTATCCAGGCCCTGCGCCGGCGACCAGTCCGGCGGCAATCCCAGGCTCCCCAGGCGCTGCAGCGCCTGCGCGATGTCGGCCGCGGGTTGGCCGACGATGGCCGCGATCGCATGCGGCGTCAGACCACCGCTAGCGATTACCGGCCGCGCCAAGAGCGCGTGCGCAAGTTCGGAACTCGCGGTGAGCGCACCCATGATCTCGGCGGCTTCGCTCGCGAGTGCGTAGTCAACCGGCACGCGAGCGCCCGCGCTCTCGAGCGCGACACGCGCAGCGCTGAGCGCGTTGCGAACCTCAGGCGGGCAAAGGTGACTGGATTCCACGCGTGTGTCTGGTTTTGGCGAACGGGGGTTCGCGAGGGCGACTTGCGTGCCGTTCGCGGCCGTTACCGCTATCATACCGGCAGTTTTTTGCGCGGGCGGGGGCGCGCGCGCTTAGGGCAGCGCTAACTATGGTCGGACACAGCACGTGGGCCAACATCCGACGCCGCGAGTTGGCCCAGGCCCGCAAGCGCGGCCGCACGCCCGGCGAGCCGGCCGAGGCGGGACGGCAGCTGGTGCGTTTCGAGGGCTACGGCCCCGGGGACGCGGCGGTGATGGTGGACTGTCTGACCGATGATCGCGGGCGCATGAGCGCCGAGGTGCGGCAGGCCTTTGTCGAACATGGCGGGCGCCTCGGAGCGGATGGCTCGGTCAGCTACCTGTTCAATGTCGTGGGGCTGATGACTTATCCGCCGGGTACGGATGAGGAGCGGCTGGTGCAGGTGGCGCTCGAGGCCGGCGCCGAGGATGTCGTGCCGCATGAGGACCGCTCGGTCGAGGTGCTCGCCGACCCGCATGAGTTTGCGACGGTGTGCGCGGTGCTGACACATCATGGCTTTGCGCCAGCGACCGCGGAAGTGACGCAGCGCGCGACGTTTTCCATGGAGCTCACGGGCGAGGTGGGGGAGCGGATGGTTCACCTGCTCGAGGCCCTGGAAGAGCTCGACGAGGTACGGGACGTTTATTCGAATGTCGAGATATCGCACGAGGTCCTGGCGCGCCTTTGATCCGGCTGCCGCCGCAGCCCCTCTCACGCGGGCCGCCAGCGTGCGTATCCTGGGACTGGACCCGGGCTCGCGGCGCACCGGCTTCGGCGTGATCGAGTGCCGCGGCACTGAGCTCGTGGTCGTCGCGCACGGCTGCCTTAACCTCACCGCCGCCGCTCCCACGGCGCGCCTGCGGCTGATTTTCGAAGGTCTGCAGCAGCTATTTTCCCTGCATGTGCCGGCCGAGGTGGCGGTGGAGCGGGTATTCGTCAGCCGCAACGTCGACAGCGCCCTCAAGCTCGGCCAGGCGCGTGGAGCTGCGCTGTGCGCGGTGCCGGCCGGAACACCGGTGTTTGAATATGCGCCGCGCGCGATCAAGCTGGCGGTCGTGGGCTCGGGAGCCGCGGAGAAATTCCAGGTCGCACACATGATCCGTACGCTCCTGCAGCTCACCGCGCGCCCGGGCGCGGACGCGGCGGATGCGCTCGCGGTCGCCGTGTGCCATGCGCACGCGCGGCGTCTGCTGGTGCTGGCCCAGCAAGCCGCCAGCCCGCGCGCGCTGCGGGTGGGCCGGTGATCGGCTCGGTGCGCGGCCGGATCGCCGCCAAGAGCCCGCCGCAGGTCACGGTCGAGGCCGGCGGCATCGGTTATGAACTCGAGGCGCCGATGTCCACCTTCTACCACCTGCCCCCGGTGGGCGAGGAGGTGCACCTGCTCACGCACCTGGTGGTACGCGAGGACGCGCATATCCTCTACGCGTTCGCCACCGAGGAGGAGCGGCGCTTGTTCCGCAGCCTCATTCGCGTGTCGGGCGTGGGGCCGAAGATCGCGCTGGCACTCTTGTCGGGAATCAGCGTCAGCGCCTTTGCGCAGTGCGTGCGCAGCGAAGACGTCAGTGCGCTGACGCGGGTGCCCGGGGTGGGTCGCAAGACCGCCGAGCGGCTGATTGTCGAGATGCGCGACCGGCTCACGCCGCAAACCAGCGGCGGCGGCGGCGCGGCCTCCGCACCTGATGGCAGCACCGCGCACAGCGAGGCCTACGGGGCGCTCGTGGCGCTCGGCTATCGTCCGGCGGAGGCCGACCGCTTGATCAAAGCAGTCGGTCCCGGTACACACTCTACCGAGGAACTGATCCGTCGCGCCCTGCAGGGCGCGGCGCGGGAGTAGATTTTCAACCTGTGACAGCGGAACGCATCATCAGCAGCACGGCGGGCGCGGAAGAGGAGGCGGTCGAGAACGCCATCCGGCCACGGCGGCTGCAGGACTACGTGGGTCAGACGCCCGTCAAGGCCCAACTCGAGATCTTCATCAGCGCAGCCGCAGCCCGCGGGGAGGCACTCGATCACGTCCTGATCTTCGGGCCCCCCGGGCTCGGCAAGACGACCCTGGCGCACATCATCGCCACGGAACTGGGCGTCAACCTGCGCCAGACTTCCGGGCCGGTGCTCGAGCGCCCGGGGGACCTGGCGGCGCTCCTGACCAACCTGCAGGCGCGCGACGTGCTCTTCATCGACGAGATTCATCGCCTCTCCCCGGTGGTGGAAGAGGTGTTGTACCCCGCCCTGGAGGACTACCAGCTCGATCTGATGATCGGCGAGGGTCCCGCGGCGCGCTCCATCAAGCTCAACCTGCCGCCCTTCACCCTCGTGGGCGCGACCACCCGCGCCGGGCTTCTGACCTCGCCCCTGCGCGATCGCTTCGGCATCGTGCAGCGCCTCGAGTTCTACGAGGTGGCGGATCTGGAGCGCATCGTCAAGCGCTCGGCCGGCATTCTCGGGGTGTCCATCGATGAGGGCGGGGCGCGGCGGATTGCTCAGCGGTCACGCGGCACGCCGCGCATCACCAACCGCCTGCTGCGCCGGGTGCGCGACTTTGCCCAGGTCCGGGCCGACGGCCGCATCGACGAGGCCGTGGCGAATGCGGCGCTGGATCTTCTTGAGGTGGACACGCTGGGGTTCGACACCCTGGATCGCAAGCTCCTCACCGCGATCATCGAGCGCTTCGACGGTGGGCCGGTCGGCATCGACAGCCTCGCCGCCGCGCTCGGCGAGGAGCGCGGCACGCTGGAAGACGTCACCGAGCCATTTCTCATCCAGCAGGGGTTTCTGGTGCGCACCGCGCGCGGTCGCGTGGCCACACGGGCTTCCTACCTGCACTTTGGCCTGAAGGCCCCGGATCGCCCGGCCTCGACCCTGCAGCTGTTCGAGGATCCGCGGTGAGCGCCTTCACCTGGCCGGCGCGGGTCTATTGGGAGGACACCGACGGCGGCGGCATCGTCTATTACGCCAACTACCTGCGGTATCTGGAGCGGGCGCGCACCGAGTGGCTGCGCGCGCACGGGCATTCGCAGCGCGATCTGGCCCGCGACGCCGGGATCATATTCACGGTCGTGAGTCTGCGCATTGACTACCGTGCCCCGGCACGCCTGGATGACGAGTTGCAGATCAGCTGCGAGCCGCAAGCCGAAGGCGCCGCCTCCGTGCGCTTCGTGCAGCGCATCTACCGCGCGGGCGCGGCGCTCGCGCGCAGCCACAACCTGCTGGTGGAGGCGAACGTGCGGGTTGCGTGCCTGGATGCGCGCACCCTAAGACCCAAACGCCTGCCAGAGTTTCTCCTCGAGGCCCTGGCCACGAAAGGCCTCGCGCATGGGTGACCAGTTATCGATCCTGAAGCTCATCGCGCAGGCGAGCGTGCCGGTGCAGTTCGTCATCGGCATCCTGTTGTTGGCCTCGCTCACCTCGTGGGCCATTATCTTCGGCAAGAGCCGCGTCATCGGCCGCGCGCGCCGCGAGGCGGATCGGTTCGAGAGCCGCTTCTGGTCGGGCGACGACCTGGCGCAGCTGTACCGGGCGATCGAGTCCGCCGGAGGCGCGACCGGCATGGCGGGCATCTTCGAGTTCGGCTTCCGCGAGTTCGCGCGCATGCGCCAGCAGGGCGCCACGGCCGCGGACCTGCTGCTGGAGGGTTCGCGGCGCGCCATGCGCGTGGCGCAGCTGAAGGAGATCGATCGCCTCGAGCACAGTCTTGCGACGCTCGCCACGGTGGGCAGCACCAGTCCCTACGTCGGCCTGTTCGGCACGGTGTGGGGGATCATGAGCGCCTTCTCCTCCCTCGGTAACGTCCAGCAGGCGACGCTCGCGATGGTGGCACCCGGCATTTCCGAGGCGCTGGTGGCGACCGCGGTCGGGTTGTTCGCGGCGATTCCGGCGGTGGTGGCCTACAACCGTTTCATCGACCAGGTGACGCGGCTCGAGATGCGCTTCGATGCCTTCACCGAGGAGTTTTCCACCATCCTGCAGCGGCATGCGGCGCGTGGCAGCGGCGCCGCCGCGACGCCGGTGCGCTGACGGCCATGGGTCAGGCATCCCGCGGGCGGCGGCTGATGGGCGAGATCAACGTCGTGCCGTACATCGACGTGATGCTGGTGCTGCTCATCATTTTCATGATCACGGCGCCGTTGCTGACCCAGGGCGTCAAAGTGGACCTGCCGCGCGCCGGCGCGGAACCTCTGGAGGCGCAGCGGCTCCAACCCCTGGTGTTGTCGGTCGACCGGGAGGGCCGGTTGTACCTGAACATGGGGGGCGATCCGCGCGCGCCGCTCGATGATGCGACGGTGGCGACGCGCGCCACGGCCGCGCTGCATAGGAACCCGGACACGCCGGTGCTGGTGAAGGCGGACCGGGCGGTCGCCTACGGGCGCGTGGTGCGGGCGATGGTGATCCTGCAGCAGGCGGGCGCGCACAAGCTCGGGTTCCTCACCGAGCCGTTGCCGCCGCCCGCGCAGCACGGGGGCTGATCTCCCGCCCATGCAAGGCCGAAGCGATCGGTGGGTGGGCATTACGCTTGCGGTGTTGCTGCACCTCGCGCTGCTGGCGGCCTTGACGTACGGTTGGTGGATGTATCACCGCCCGAGGCAACCGCCCCAGCTGGCGATCGAGGCGACGGTCGTGGATGCACGCACCGTTGCGGGGCTCACCCGGCCAACGCCAGCGCCGGCGCCGCCACCGCAGCCCCCGGCACCGCAGCCGCAGGAGGCGAGCGGACCGCCGCCGCCGACTCCCGAGGAGCTGGCGCGCCGCGAACAGGCGCAGACGCGCAGGCGCAGGAGCAGGCCGCCGCGCAGAAGGCGCAGGCGGAAAAGCAGCGCCTGGAGGAGGAGCAGGCGCAGGAGCGCGCCGCGCAGGAAAAGGCGGCGCAGGAGAAGGCCGCGCAGGCGCGCCAGGCCGAGGAGAAGCGCAAGGCCGAGGCCCAGCGCCAGGCCGAGGCGGACCTGAAGCGCAGCCTCGCGGCAGAGCAACGGGTGAACTCGCCGGCCTCGGCGAGCGCGCTCGCGAGCTGGCAGTCGCAGATCACGGCCAAGATCACGCGCGCGTGGCTGCGCCCACCTACGGCACGGGCGGGGTTGGAGTGTAATTTGTATGTGACGCAGATTCCGGGAGGGGAAGTGACGCAAGTGAGGGTCGGGGAATGCAATGGCGACCAGGCGGTGCGCGAGTCGATCGAGGCGGCGGTGTACCGCGCCTCGCCGCTGCCACCGCCGCCGGACCCGGCGCTGTTCGACCGGAATCTGAAAATCACCTTCAAGCCAGACCTGGACTGATGAGCATGCTGCATGCCCGTACCCGCATCGCCGCCTGGGCGGTGCTCGCCGTGTCCCTGGGCGCTGTGCGCGCTGGCGCACGCGACGCTCGAGATCGAGATCACCTCCGGCGTGCGCGACCCGGTGCCGATCGCAATCGTGCCCTTTGCGCGCGCAGTGCCGGCCGACGGCGGCCTGGACGTCGCCCAGGTGATCGAACATGACCTGCAGGGCAGCGGGCGCTTCCGCGCCTTGCCGCGCGGGCAAATGCCGGCGACCCCAACCAGCGCGGACGGCGTCGTCGCCGGAGTCTGGAAGTCGGTGGGCAGCGACTATGTGGTCGTCGGACGCGTCGTTGACGGCGGCAGCGGCCAGGTGGCTGTGGAGTTTGAGCTCGTCAACACCCTCACCGGCGTGCGGCTGGCGACGCAGCGCTTCGTCGGGGCGCCGGGCGCGTTGCGCAACGCGGCGCATCACGTGAGCGATGTCGTGTACCAGAAGATCCTCGGCGTGCGCGGCGCCTTCGCGACCCGCATCGCCTATGTGGCCGTCGACGGCACGCCCCCGGCGCAGCACTACCAGCTGATCGTCGCCGACGCCGACGGCGAGAACCCGCACCTGATTCTCGAGTCGCGCTATCCGCTCATGTCCCCGGCGTGGTCGCCGGACGGCCAATGGCTCGCGTACGTCTCCTTTGAGACCAAGCACTCGGCCGTGTACGTGCAACGGGTGCGCAGCGGCGAGCGGCGCCAGGTGTCGGCGCGCGCCGGCGTCAATGGCGCCCCCGCCTGGTCGCCGGATGGCAAGCGTCTCGCGCTGACCTTGGGGGGCAGCGGCGGCAATCCGGACATCTACGTGCTCGACCTTGCGACCCAGGGCCTGATGCGCATCACCGACGATCCCGCCATTGATACCGAGCCGGAGTGGGCGCCGGACGGCAATTCCCTATATTTCACGTCCGACCGCGCCGGCTCACCGCAGATCTACCGGATCGCCGTGCAGCCCGGCGCGCACCCGAGGCGCATCACCTTCGCCGGCACTTACAACGCGCGTCCGCGGCTGTCCCCGGATGGTACGCAGCTGGCCATGGTCACGCTCGACAACGGCAACTACCGGATCGCCGTGCAGGATCTCTCGAACGGCGCGGTGCGCGTGCTTTCGCGCGGACGCCTCGATGAATCGCCGAGCTTTGCGCCTAATGGCGCTACACTTGTCTATTCTGAGCGCGAAGCGAACCGCGGCACGCTGGCGACGGTGTCGACGGATGGCCTCACGGGATTGCGACTTAAGGCCTCGCAAGGCGAGATCCGCGAGCCGGCCTGGGGACCTTTCGGACCTTGAACATGTTGGAGAGAAATTGTATGCATCGATTGATCGTCATCATGCTGATGGCCGTATCCCTGGGATCGGCGGCTGTGCCAGCAAGCGCCCGAAACCGGCGCCCGCCGACTCGAACGCGGCCAGCCGCGGGTGCCAACGGCTCCGGGGCAAACTCCAGCAATGCCCGCGGGGTCAACGCCGAGGATGAGGCCGCCGGCCCGCAGGGGGGGCTGCTTGCGACCCGCGTCGTGTACTTCGACTTCGACAGCAGCGAAATCAAGCGGCACCGGACGTGGAACTGGTGGCCGCGCATGCGCGCTTTCTGGCCGCCAACCCGGGCACGCGCGTGCGGCTCGAAGGCCACACCGACGAGCGCGGCTCGCGCGAATACAACATCGGCCTGGGCGAGCGGCGCGCGCAGGCGGTGCGCCGGGCGCTGCTGCTGCAGGGCGCGCCCGATGGCCAGCTCTCCACGGTGAGTTACGGCGAGGAGCGCCCGGCGGCCGCGGGCCACGACGAGGCCGCCTGGGCCAAGAACCGGCGCGTCGAGATCGTCTACCTCGCCGGGGGCACGGCGCCGCCGTCCGCCACGCCGCAGAAGTAAGAGGATTGCTCATGCGCTCAGTCACGCTCGCCGTGTTGGTGCTTGCGCTGGGTGCATGTGCCACCACCCCCGAGGAGGATCCGGTTCAGGTGAAGCTGAAGGACCTCGACGCGCGCGATGACGCGCCTCGAGCGCAGGCCGCCAACCAGGTGGAGCTGGCGCAGCGCCTGGACGAGGTGCAGGCCGAGTAGCGCGAGCTGCGCGGCCGGATCGAGGAGCTCGAGCACAGCAACGAGGCCTGCGCAAGCAGCAGCGCGACCTGTACGGCGATCTCGACAAGCGCCTGGCGGCCGGCGCCGCCGCGGGCGCGGCCGTGGCCGCAGCGCTGCGGGCGGCAGCGCCACAGACTGCCGGCAACCCGGGCGCGCTCGGGTGCCGGCTGCCGCCGACGGCAGCACCGCGCCGTCCTCGGCGGAGCAGGCGGTCTATAGCCAGGCCTTCGACGCCCTGAAGGCCGGCAGCTACTCGGTCGCAATCACCGGCTTCAAGGACTTTCATGGCGCATCTATCCGGCGAGCCCGCTGGCCGAGAACGCCCAGTACTGGCTGGGCGAGGCCTACTACGTCAATCACGACTACGACTCCGGCGGCCGACGCCTTTCGCACCGTGCTGAAGAAGTGGCCGGACTCGCGCAAGGCGCCGGATGCGCTGCTGAAGCTCGGCTACACGCAGTACGAGCAGAAGCAGTACCCGGCGGCGCGCGCGACGCTGACCGAGGTCAGCGCCGAGTATCCCGGGCACCGATGCGGCGAAGCTCGCGGCCGAACGCCTGCGCAAGCATCTCCCGCACAGCCTGCAGGCTAGCCGCGCGCGGTCGCGGCGACGCGCGCGACCGCCATGACGCGCCTCAAGATCACCGAAATCTTTCACTCGCTGCAGGGGGAGGCGGACACCGCCGGGTTTCCGACGGTGTTCGTGCGGCTGACCGGCTGCCCGCTGCGCTGCCAGTACTGCGACACCGCTTACGCGTTCCACGGCGGGGAGTGGTGGGAGCTCGATGCGATTGTGGCGCGCGTGCGCGAGTTCGGCACGCCCTACGTCTGCGTCACCGGCGGGGAGCCCCTGGCGCAGAAGGCCTGCCTGGTCCTGCTGAAGCGCCTGTGCGACGCGGGCCTGCGCGTGTCGCTCGAGACCAGCGGCGCGATGGACTTGAGCGAGGTCGACCCGCGGGTCATCAAGGTGGTGGACGTGAAGACGCCGGGCTCGGCGGAAGAGCGGCGCAATCGCTACGAGGAGCTGCCGCTTCTCAACGCGCAGGACCTCGTCAAGTTCGTGATCTGCGGCCGCGCCGACTACGAGTGGAGCCGCGCGAAGTTGCAGGAGCTCGCCCTGCCCGCCGGTTGCACGGTGCTGTTCTCCCCCAGCCACGAGCAGCTGCCGGCGCGCGAGCTGGCGGACTGGATACTCGCGGACCGCCTGCCGGTGCGCTTCCAGATCCAGCTGCACAAGTACCTGTGGGGCAATGTGCCCGGGAATAATGAGCATCGCCCCACGCCCGCGGTCGTGCTCCTGTCCGGCGGGCTCGACTCCGCCACGGCGCTGGCGATGGCGCGCGAGCAGGGGTTTGCCTGCTACGCGCTGTCGGTCGACTACGGGCAGCGCCACGCCGCGGAACTCGATGCGGCGCGCCGGGTAGCGATCGCAGGCGGCGCGCGCGAACAGCGCATCATGCGCGTCGACCTCGCCGGCATCGGCGGCTCGGCGCTGACCGATCCTGCGATCGCGGTGCCCGAGAAGCCGACCGCGGGGATCCCGGTCACCTACGTTCCGGCGCGCAACACCATCATGCTGTCGCTCGCGCTCGGCTGGGCCGAGGTGCTCGGCGTCGCGCGATATCTTCATCGGCGTCAATGTCCTGGACTCGAGCGGCTACCCGGACTGCCGCCCGGAGTTCATCGCCGCCTTCGACGCGCTCGCGGCGCTCGCCACCAGGGCGGGTGTCGAGGGCAGCCCCTGCCGCGTGCATACGCCGCTGATCGCCATGACGAAGGCGCAGATCATCCTCGCGAGGGCATGCGCCTCGGCGTCGACTACGCGCAGACGGTGTCGTGCTACCAGGCGGACGCAGCAGGGCCGGGCCTGCGGGCGCTGCGACTCCTGCCGGCTGCGCCGCGCCGGCTTCGAAGCCGCCGGCGTGCCGATCCGACCCGCTATCAGGCCCTGTAGTATCATCCGGCCCCGCGCCGCCGGCCCGCCTTTTCAGGCCCCGCGTCGCCACTTCTAGTTTCGTCGGGGCGTTAGCTCAGTCGGTAGAGCATCGGACTTTTAATCCGCTGGTCGACGGTTCGATCCCGTCACGCCCCATAACCTATAAAAAAGCCATTTTCGTGATAACCATGGCGACCGTACCCGCTCGTTGCTTGGCTGGGAGCCGCAACAGCCGAAACTTATCGCCGACCTAGATCACCCAGCATATTTCCCCTAGCGGCGACCTATCTCGGTGCTAGCGGCAGCCGCATCGCAAGGGCGACCTCGCATACATCGCTTTTAGACTAACCGCCCCGCAGGTCGCTACTCCAATCCGAGCACGGACACCTTCGCGGTTGTGATCTCAGTCGGCCAAAGGACTTCGGTGAGGCCGGTCGCGACGGCGACCCTTTGCGTTCCCTTGGCGGCGTAGCTGATGACGCCGCCGCCGATCGCGCCGCCGATCTTCTGACCCCACAATTTACGCCCGTCAGTGGCGTCGAGCGCATAGAAGTTGCCACCCATGTCGCCGAAGAAGACGACGCCGCCCGCCGTCGGCGTCATGCCGCTTTGAATCGGGTAGTTCGTCTTAGCTCTCCAACGCCAGGCGCCCGTGTCGGCGTCGACGGCGTAGGTCCAGCCCGCCCAGTTGAAGACGCGATCCGGTTTGCCCCAAGTGTTGAAAGGGTTGATCGACGCTTCGCCGGACCACGCCGTTGCGGGCTTAGCGGCCGCGATCTTTGCCGCCGGCTTAAGCGAAACGGTCGTGCACCACTCGACCTCGCCAACGTAGACAAGGTTGGTCTGGGGATCGTAAGCGGGGCCGTTCCACTCGGCACCGCCGGTTGAGCCGGGACAGAAGTGGACGAGCTTGCCAGCGGTAAATGGCGCATCGGCATTTTCGACGCGGGTGACCGGTGTCCGATAGAGCAAGGTGTTGGTATCAAGGTCAAAGCCGTACAGGTGGCCGTCCTTCGGGGCGACCGACAGCACCTTTTTGCCGCCCGCGGTGCGGATGATTGCGGGAGCGCTGGAAACGTCCCAATCGTGCCAGTCTTTCGGCACGATCTTGAAGTGGTTCCTATAGGCGCCGGTCTTCGCGTCGAGCACCACCACCGAGCCGCTGTAAAGGTTCGGCCCCGGGCGCACGTCGGCTGCGAAATCGGGCGCAGGATTGCCGCCCGGCACATATAGCAGGCCCGTATCCGGATCCAGGCTGTATGAAGTCCAGGTGCCGCCGCCGGTGATCGGCACTCCCTGCAGACTGTTGCCCCACGTCGATGTGTTGAGCGGAGACGCGCCCTCGGGGCCGCGCGTAGGATCCCCTGCGCTCTTCGGTACGAGATAGAACTCCCAGGCGATGGTTCCGGTCTTGGCGTCCAGCGCGTACATGCGTCCTTTCACGCCTTTGATATCGCCTCCTGCGATGCCGATGAACACCAGGCCGTTCCAGGCGATCGGGGCGGCGGGTGTGGTCTCGCCCTTCTTCGGATCCGCGATTGAGGTTTGCCAGAGGCGCTTACCCGTCTTCGAATCGTAGGCGAGCACGCGGCCGTCCTGCGTGCCGCGGAACAGCATGCCGTCCAGATACGCCGCCCCGCGATTGACGTCCTGCGGAGTGGCAGGCGCGTAATCCTCATGCGTCCTCCACTTCTCGCGGCATGTCGCAGGATCGATTGAGAACAGGTCGTACTCGGTCACGAAAATCAGCGCGTCGTCCACCTCGAGCAGCCCGGACGTGAAGCCGGTGTGTTGCCCGGTGTCATAAGTGCACAGAACTTTGAGCTTGTCGGCGTTCGTTCCGTTGATCTGACTCAGCGGCGAAAAGCGGTTCGACGTGAGGGTCCTGTTGTAACTTGGCCAGTCTCCCTCGGCTCCGGAGGAAGTAACCTCGGGCGCGGCCGAAGCCGTCGGCGTTGGCGCCGGCGATGCAGTCGTGGCCTGCGCGAGTTCCGTTTCAAGGGTCCCGGCAGGCGCAGACGAATAGCGTACGTAATTCAGCGCCATCGCCGCGACGGGGACCGCTTTGTCCCAATAAACGTAAAGCAGGCCGGCTGTGACAATGCCGACGACGATGATTGCGCCGAGAATCGCGCGAAGCCAAGATTTCATTGGGTAACTCCCGCAGTTTCCCTGAGCAGGCCGTTGTCAGTTTACGTCTCCGGCAAACGAGGCCCCAAGGCCTTTTTGATCGCGTAGCGGCAAGCGGCTGGTTGACGATGACCCGGTCCCAGTAGATGTCGATGCTCTGGATCCTGTGGTCAGCGCCGTAAGAACCATTGCACCGGGGTGATCGAACCTTCGTCGGGCAAGCTCGACTTTCGCGTGTTCCACCAGATGGAAACTCCGTGCTGAAATCCTCCTTCTGACGAATCGTCTGTTACTCTTTTCCCCGGCAGCATCGCGAACTATGTCAGTGCCGGCTGCCCTCTCATATGTACGGAGGAACGCGCACATGACACTCGGCACAGTGGATATCCTGCAGCGACTTGTCGGCCTGCCCACGGTGTCGCGGGACTCGAACCTCCCTCTGATCGACTGGGTGCGCAACTTCCTCTCCGACCTCGGGATCGAATCGCACCTTGTTCCAGATCCAACAGGATTGAAGGCAAACCTCTTTGCGAGCTTGGGTCCTGGCAGCGAGGACGGCATCGTCTTGTCCGGTCACACAGATGTGGTGCCCGTCGACGGTCAGGACTGGAGCACTGATCCCTTCACGCTGACGGCCCGGGATGAGCGGCTTTACGGCCGCGGGACAGCCGATATGAAGGGCTTCATCGCGGCGGCCCTTTCACGGGTTGCGGTGTGGAGCCAGGCGCGCCTCAATCGTCCGGTGCATGTGATGCTTTCCTACGATGAGGAGGTCGGTTGTCACGGTGCGCCGCTGATGATCGCTGCCGCGCAGCGGCAGCTGCCGAAGCCGGCGGCTGTTATCGTCGGTGAGCCTACGGGCATGCGCCTCGCGACCCAGCATAAGGGGCTCTGCTGGCTGCGCACGCGCGTGACGGGCATTGCGGCTCACTCGAGCCTGACGCACCAGGGCGTGAGCGCCGTGATGCTGGCCGCGGAGTTGATCGGCGCTCTCGAGGAGATTGCCCGGAAGCTCGGCACTTACCCCTCGCCCGCGGGCTTCAATCCGCCCTATACCACGCTCAGCGTCAATCAGATCGAAGGCGGGACGGCCATCAACATCCTTGCGGGCGCGTGCGAGTTTGGCTGGGACATCCGCGCGCTGCCGGGCGAGACGCCGCATTCGGTAATCGGACAGCTCGCGTCCTTTGCGGAGCGACGCCTGCAGGAGCTCTTGAAGGAGGGCAAGACGTGCCGCATCGAGACGTCGCTCCTGGCCGAGGCGCCACCGCTCGACCCTGAAGCGGGCGGGGTGGCCGAGGCGATGGCGCGGGCAGCGGCCGAGGCAGTCGGGGAGTCGGTATGCGTACCGTTCGGCACCGAAGGCGGTCTCTTTCAGCGCGCGGGATGGTCCACCGTGGTGTGTGGACCGGGAAGGATCGAGCAGGCCCATAAGCCCGATGAATTCGTCGAGCGGGCGCAGCTTGCCGAGTGTGAGGCTTTTCTGGACCGGCTGATCCGGCGCCAGTGTGGGTGAGCAGCCGGGCGCCGTTAGAGCTCGGTGCGGCGTCGATGCAGATCCCGCCGCGCAAAAACCTCCGGAAGGAGCTCGGTGCCCAATCCCGGTCCTTCCACGGGCCGGATGTAGCCATCGACGACGTTCGGCACGACGGTCACGAGCTCGCGGTAATAGCCGGTGTAGAACGCCCGGACGCTCTCCTGGATCAGCGTATTGGGCTGGCTGAACGCCATGTGGATCGCTGCAGCGAAAGCTGACGGGACCGATACAATCGTGCGGCGCAAACGGCCGATGGTAGGTGGCCGCCATGCTGGCGATCTTGCGGCCCTCGGTGAGCCCGCCGGTCCAGGAGAGGTCCACCATCGCGACGTGGAGTGCGTCGCGGTCGAGGTACTCCTTGTATGCCCAGCGGCTGCCGAGCGTCTCGCTCGCGCACACCCACACCGAGGTCGAACGGGCGTACTCGGCGAGCGCCTGCGGTGAGTTCATGGTGATGGGGTCTTCGAACCAGAGGGGCTTGAAGGCCTCGAGCTCGCGGGCAATCTGACGGGCGGTCGGAAGATTCCACAGGCTGTGGAACTCGACCATGATGTCCATGCGATCGCCAACTCTCTTGCGGATCTTCTCGAAGGGCTCGAGGCAGCTCCGCAGCTGGGCGCTGGTGATGTAGCGGCCGCCCGTGTCCCGCGCCACGGTGTCGAATGGCCAGATCTTCATCGCGTCGATCCCGCTCTCGAGGAGACTTTCGGCGAGCGCATCGGCTCGATGGGTGAAGGCGTCGAGATCCTCGTACGGTCCCTCGGTGTGGTTCGGCGTCCAGTTGGCGGGCGCCCGGAAGTCGCCCGAGCGCACGTACCGATAACCGGCACAGGTGTTGTAGGCGCGCAGCCGATCGAAGCAAAGCCCCCCGAGGAGCTGGTGCACGGGTTGCCCGCAGTGCCTACCGAACAGATCCCAGAGCGCGATGTCGAGAGCGGACGCTGCCCGATACTCGACCCCGGTTGAGGCTTGCGCAACCGGGAGTGCCGTCATCGCGGCATTGAGATACTCGATGCGCAGAGGATTCTCACCCAGGAGCCGCGGCGCCAGCGTCTCGTGGATATGAGCCTCCACGGCCTGGGCGCCATAGAAGGTCTCGCCGATGCCGGTGCAGCCCTGGTCGGTGAATATCCGCGTCCATAGGAGGTTCGGAAACTCGTCCAGACGGATGGTCTCGAGCGCGTTGATTTTCATCTGGCGCTCAATACTTTTGGAACGATCATTCCATTATTGTATCGTGGGAAGCGGAGCGCAGGAGGACCGAATTAAACATGAAGAGTGAGTCCGGGCCGGGATCGTCTGCAGAGCAGCCGTGTGACTCGGGGTGCGACTACGTCGTCATCGGCGGCGGTTCCGCCGGATGTCTTGCCGCGTGGCGCCTGATCGCGGAGACCGAGGCGCGCGTCGTTCTGCTCGAGAGCGGCGCCGAGTACTCGGGCCCCTACCTCAAGCTGAGTCCCGGCTTCTCGAGGCTCGTCCCGAAAGGCATTCACTGCACACTCCATCACAGCGTTCCGCAGGTCCACCTCGACAATCGAGTCCTCGAGATCGCCACCGGCCGCGTCCTCGGCGGCGGCAGCAGCGTCAACGCGCAGGTTTACATGCGCGGCTACCGCAGCGACTACGACGCATGGGGCGCGGCGGCCGGCAGCGATCTGTGGAGCTGGGACGCGCTGCTGCCCCATTTCCGCAAGCTGGAGGGGAATCAGAGGCTCGACGGGCAGTTCCATGGGAGCGAGGGGCCCCTTAAGGTCGCCGACCCCGGGTTCATCTGCGAATACAGTCAGCTCTACGTCAAGGCCGCTCAGTCCTTAGGGCTCCCGTTCACCGCGGACTTCAACATCGGCGCGCCTGCGGGCACAGGTTATCTGCAGTTCACGGCGCGGGACGGACGCCGCTGCAGCGCCGTGGACGCATACCTCAGCCGGGTGCGCTCCGATCCGAGGCTGCGCGTCGTGACCGGAGCGCAGGTCAACCGCATTCTCTTCGAGCAGCAGCGGGCGGTGGGGGTCGAGTATCTGCACGGCGGCCGGCTCCACACGATCCGGGTCGATGGCGAAGTGTTGCTGGCAGCCGGTGCGTTTGGCTCGCCGAAGCTTCTGATGCTGTCCGGCCTGGGTCCTGCGCAACATCTGCGGCAATTCAACATCCCGGTGCGGGTCGATCTCGCCGGCGTCGGTCAGAATCTTCACGATCATTGCGGCTCGCCGCTCGTCCTCAAGGGAAACTCGCGTGGTTACGGGTATTTCCGCCAGGACCGCGGCTGGCGGCTCGCCTTGAACCTTCTCGAGTACGGTCTGTTTCGCCGCGGGCGCCTGACTTCGGTAGGCGGGGAGGCCACTTCTTTTCACGTGGTCGGCGAGTCCTCCGGAGCGGCCACCGTGCAGATCTACTGTGTGCCGACCCTCGGTTACGCCAACACGGGGGTCGATGCGGTGCCGGCGGTGGATGGCATCAAGCTCCACGTGACCTTGCTGCGGCCGCGTGCGCGCGGCTCACTTTCGCTGCGCTCGGCCGATCCCGCGGTCCCGCCGCTGGTGGATCCGAACTATCTGGGTGATGCGGCGGACCGCGACTGGCTTCTCGCCGGGATGAAGGTGGCGCGTGAGATCGCCGGCGCTGCACCGCTGCGCCAGGCGCTGTCCGGAGAGCTGCTGCCCGGCGCCGAGATCCGCGATGATGCACGGCTTGCGGCTTACCTGCGCCGCACGGTGCGCACCGACTGGCATCCGGTCGGTACCTGCCGCATGGGTCGGAGCGACGATCCGATGAGTGTCGTGGACGCGACGCTCCGGGTCCTCGGTGTTCAGGGGGTGAGGGTCATCGACGCCTCCGTGATGCCCAATATCGTGAGTGCGAACACCAACGCTCCGACCATGGCGCTCGCGGATCGCGCGATCTCGCTGCTCTTGTCCAAAACCGAGGCGGGGAGGGATGGCCGGTCGTCCGGGATGCCGTCGGCGGCCTGAGGCGCTGGCTGGCCTCTTGAGTCCATCCGGCAGGACCTGGTCCCATGAGGTGGAACTACAGTTCTTGTACATGGAATGGGGTGGCGTAAAATCCACCCGAGATCCATTCAGGGAAGAGGCATGAGCTCGTCCGACGATAAAACCGCAGCCGCAGGCGCCGGCTGGACCCCCGAGGTGCCGCTCACGGTTCCGGCGCCGCTGCTCTGGCCGCCCCGGCCCGTGAAGATTCTCAAATACCTCTTCGGCTTCCCGGGCCTGTACTTTCCCTGGCTCGCGCTCTACGCGCTCATCGCCCTCGGAATGTGGCTGCTGCTGCGGGCGATGCGGGCCGACTTCCGTCACCCCTCCGTGGGGTGGATCGCGCTGATCGTCGGCTGCAACCTGCTAGCCGCGTTCCTTTTCTACGGTTCCTGGCACTATCGCCTTTACTGGCGGCGCGCGCAGGGAGTCCGGTTTAAATACAACTCGAGCTGGCCGAGGGAGAAAGACCCGAGGTTCCTGTTCGGCTCGCAGACACGCTCGAACGTCTTCTGGGCGCTCGCGTCCGGTGTCCCGATCTGGTCTGCCTACGCGATCGTCACACTGTGGGCGCAGGCTGTGGGCATCGCTCCCGTGACGAGCTGGCAGAGCGCGCCCGTGTACTGCACGGCACTGCTACTGCTCCTGGTGTTCTTTCATGCGGTGCACTTCTACGTATTTCACCGCGCCATACACTGGGCGCCGCTCTACCGGAGCGTTCACTATCTGCATCACCAGAACATCAACCCGGGCCCGTGGTCCGGGCTCGCGATGCACCCGGTGGAGCACCTCGTGTATTTCTCGGGTGCGCTGCTCCTATGGGTGATCCCCGCGACGCCGCTGCATGTCCTGTACTTTGTGACGCTCGTGGGGCTCGCGCCGGCGGAAGGCCATTGCGGCTTCGGCAAGATGGTGCTGGGTCACTCCACCTGGGAAACCGACGGCTACTCCACTACCTGCACCACAAGTTCTTCCGCGTCAACTTTGGCGACCCGCTGTTGATCCCTCTGGATCGCCTCTTCGGCACTTTCCATGACGGCACCCGAAGGGCACCCGGAGTCAGGAGCGGCGGTTAACTACGAAAGGCGAACGTGAGCACCACACAGCCCCGCGCGACGACAAGAAATGGCCTGGATCTTTCGGGCAAGCATGCGCTCATCACCGGAGGCGGCACGGGACTTGGGCGCCAAATGACCGAGGCGCTGGCCGAGGCGGGCGCCGCGTGACGATCTGCGGACGGCGCGAGGAGCCGCTCAAGGTGGCGTGCGCCTCGCTCACCGCGGCCGGCCGCGACGCGCGCTATGCGGTCGCCGACGTCACCAGCGACGCGGATCGGCGACGGCTGCGCGCTGAAGCCCGCGAGGTTGACATCCTGGTCAACAGCGCGGCGCTCGGCGAGCGCAAGCCGTGGCTTACGGTCACGATCGAGGAATGGCGCGCCATCCTGCAGCTCAATCTCGAGGCGCCCTTTGCACTGTCACAGCTCTTCGTTCCCCCGATGGTCGCGAAGAAATGGGGGCGGCTCATCAACGTCTCCTCGATCTACGGGCTGATCGTCGGCGATCCGTCGCTGTACGGCCAATGGGTGTGGACCTCGCGTCCTACGTCGCGAGCAAGCACGGTCTCATCGGGCTGACCAAGCACCTGGCGATGACGCTCGGTGGCACGGGCGTGACAGTCAACGCGCTCTGTCCCGGGATGTTTCCCAACACCGAGCAGAATGCCGCCAACGCGACGGGCCTGGTGGCGGGGCTCGAGGCGCGCACACCGCTGAAGAGAGTGGGGAGCGACGACGATCTGCGTGCGGCGATCGTCTATCTCGCCTCACCCGGCTCGTCGTTCTATACGGGGCAATCCATGGTCGTCGACGGCGGCTGGACCATCTGGTAGGCGCCGCGGCGCGCTAGCGCTCCCACTCACACCGACCGCTCGAGCGCCGTCGCCGAGATACGGTACCGGGTCTGAAACGGTGTGCCCGGATCGAATTCGATGGCCGTCGGGATGCCGCTTCGCGCCAACGGATTCTCACCGCGGGTCGCCTCGAGGCCAAGTCCGAAGGCCGAGCAGACCGGCTCGATCCCGAGGGCCACATGCCGTCCATCCCACGGCGGCGCCTGCAGGCCCCGGTTCGAGATCCACAGCAGCAGGCTCGGGAAATGCTCGCGGTTCCAGTCGATGGAAACGCGGCAGCCATCGCCGTGCAGATCAAGGTCGAAGCGACCGTCCACGCCGTTGAGCTGAATCAGGTCTTCGGCCTCCACGGGTAACGGAAAGGTCGTCGCGTCGAGGAAGCCGCCGGCGCTCGCGGGCGCGCACCCGAGGTCGCGGAAGCGGTGATCGGGTGCGAACGCCTGCACCGTTTCATAGGGCGGCCCGGGAGATGTCCACGCATCGCGGAACGCCCCGGCCTGAGCGTCGCCGCGGTCCGCGGCTTTCGAGAACGTGAAATGCAGACCCACGGGCAGCCGGGTGCGACGTCTTGCCCTGACCACGAGCTCGAGATCGACCGCGGCCCGGTCCGGTACGGGCGTGACGCGACGTATCAACTCCTCGATGTCGTCATCATCCGGATATCGGCAGCGGAGCTCGGCCTCCCAGGGTGTGACGTGGCTCCAGGTCCACTCGACGTTCGAGCCGAAGCCATGGAGGTAGCGCTCGCCCGCGCCGCTCCCGATCACCGCCGCCCACTCCGGCGGGAAGCCGTCGCCGGGTCGATAGGACCCGAATGGAACGCACGGCCACTCCCCGCGCAGGGACTTCAGGATCTCGGGCAGCGCGGGACGTGAATCCCGCGCGGCCCAGGGAGCGAGATAGAGCGGCGAGACCTGGCGGTCGCCGTCGACGATGAAGGTGAGCGGGCCGAGCATTCCGCCGAGCCGCTGAAGGCTCAACGACCCACACCGCCACGCGAGCCCGATGAAGTCCGCCGCCGGTGACGGCGGTGCGGGCGGGCGGCTGGCTTCACTCACCCGCAATGACTCGCTGTGTCTGGATCCCGAGGCCCTCGATTCCGAGTCGCACCGTCTGGCCGGCCCGAAGATAGACCGGCGGCTTGAGTCCCAGGCCCACGCCCGGCGGCGTGCCGGTGGAGATGACATCGCCGGGCTGCAGCGACATGAACTGACTCAGGTAGCTGACGAGAAAGGCCGGCTTGAAGATCATCTGCGCCGTGCTGCTGTTCTGGTAGCGATGTCCGTCCACCTCGAGCCACAGCCGCAGCGACGAGTCATCTTTGACGCTGTCCGCCGTGACCAGCCAGGGTCCGAGCGGTGCAAATCCGTCGGCCGACTTGCCCTTCACCCATTGACCGCCGCGCTC
>CAWCBV010000001.1:0-28432 GCA_963793895.1 uncultured Gammaproteobacteria bacterium | reverse complement strand
ACAGCAGCGCGAGCGCCCAGTAGATGCCGAAGGCCGAGAGCGGAATCTGGTGCTGCGAGAAGAAACGGTCGAAGGCCGCCAGCACCAGCACTGACAAGCTGACGCCGCCCAACACCGTCAGCATCGCCTTGGGACCAACGAAACGGATGACCGCGCGATACAGCCCCAACACCGAGAAGAAAAACAGCGCCGAAACGAGGGCGACCAAGAAGTAAGCGAGTGTGCGCGCGAGGAGCGGATCGGGCGAGTCGAACTTCAGTGCCAGCGCCGCCCACAAGGCGGTGGGGATGGCAATCGCGTCCGCCGTGGCCATAATAAGGCGCTTGGTCTCCCGCGGCAGCGCCAGAAACACTCCGGCCGTCTTCACGCCGATCGTGTGCTGCCCCCCCGCTGAACGTTGCTCCTTCATCCGGCTCCCATCTTATCCTTTGTTGGCTGGACGAAAGTAGCATCCATGCCCATGCCCCGTTATTGGAATTGTAAAGGAATCACGTGTTCGCCACGACTCAACGCAGGTAAGATACTTCTGACACGGCCCTAGATCGCAAAACGGATTGCCGGGAGTTTGGTTGACGATGCAACATCCGCTGCGCACCGTCTCCAGCTGGCAACACGGAGAACCCCGCTCTGGACAGACGAGATGCCATCGCCGGCGCGCTGGGCCTCTTCGGCGCCGACATTGCTTTAGCCGACGAAACTGAGTCCTCGACACGTGCCGCCCCGGGGGCGCCGACGCCGTTCGAGCGCGCTGCCAGTGTTGTCGTCGTGCAGGAGCACTTCGTTCCCGGGGATGTCAGGCGCTATGGGGCCATCGGGGACGGGGCCCGTGACGACTCAGCCGCTTGGCGCGCAGCGCTGGCTTCGGGACACCGCGTTCTGGGAGGGGGTCCTGAGCTCGTTTTTTGCCTCGACGCGGAGCTGCCGGTCGTGCGCGCGGTGCAGATCGACCTCCAGGGAGCCACCCTTAAGCCCCGCGGCAACGCCCGCGGCTTCGTACGCACCCCGCCTCCACCAAGCGCCAGCAGCGCCGTGGTGCAGGGCGCCAGCCAGGGCGGCCGCCTGTTGACGCTGCAAAGCAGCAACGGTTTCGAAGTGGGCCAATGGCTGCGGCTGGAATTGAACGACGCTCCGCGCCACGACCCTTCCTCCTATCCGCCGGGGTGGACGCGCATCAGCGCGGTGCACGGCAACAGCGTCGAGCTGGCAACGCCCCTGCAGGTCAGCTACGGCAGCGGCGAGATACGGGCGTCTGCCTACCGGGCCGGCCTCCTGTTGGATCGCTTCGTGTGCCGCAATGGCGTCTTCGATGGCTCCGAGTACACCTACGACCGGGACACGGGGCAGGCACTGCGCATCGGTGGTTTTGAGCGCGTGGTCGTGAGCGCGTGCGAGTTTAAGAACTTTCAGCATGGCGGCCAGCTGACCAACGCGGTCGAATTGTTCATCAACGTCGATGCACTGGTGAGCGAGTGCCGTTTCAGCGGTGGCGTCAGCCGCTTTGACATCTGTGACATCCAACAAGTGCGCTTCGCGAACTTCGTCAATAACTTCCTGCAGGGCTCGCATTTTGGCTGCAACATCACGCGCGCCGACTTCGCCCTGTTCGCCGACAACTCCTTACAGGGAGAACGGGCGAGCGAGACGGCCAGTCCCGAGAATCCTCTGCGCTCGATCCGCGGTTTGAAAGCCTACGGCTGTGCGGCGTTGCGGGTTCTCGGCAACCACGTCTCTGACTACGAGAGTGCCATCAAGGTTGAGGCCTGTTTTCGCTACGACATCAGTCACAACGTCATTTTCAATGCGGCACTCACCCCACGCACCGACACCATCGCGCTCAACGTCGGCTCAATACAGCCGGGCACAAACATGCATGACGGGCGCATCACGGGAAACCACGTGGAATCCTGCGGGGGCATCGGCATCGGCGTGACGACCGACCCGCCGGGGGGTCTCATCGTGTCCGGCAACATCGTGCGTGCCGTGGGGGGCACCGGCATCCATATCGGCGTCCCCAATGCCATCGTGTCCTGTAACCGAATCGAGGACTGGGGCCTGCGCAGGCCCGGGGACCCGGCCCTGCGCGTCATCGGCGGGGCCACCATCTGCGACAACCGCTTCGCGCACTCAACCCTAAGCTCCCTGCCCTGCATCAGCGCCGGCGCCAGCGATCCCAGGCTCATCCTGCGTGACAACGTCAGCGAGACCGGCAACCCGCTCGGCGCCCGTGCCGGTTGATGCGGATTCTCTTTTTTTCAGATCACTTCTTCCCGGAGCCCTCCGCGCCTGCGGCGCACGTCTACGAGCGTGCCAAGCTGTGGGTCGCGCAGGGACATAGCGTCACGGTACTGTGCAGCGCGCCGAACTTTCCCGAGGGCCGGCTGTTTGCGGGCTACCGCAACGCCCTGCGCACCGTGGAACTGCTCGACGGCATTCGCGTCGTGCGCGTGCTCACCTACATCACCGCGAACGAAGGCACGATCAGGCGCACGCTCGATTACCTCTCGTACGCGCTGTCGGCGTTCCTCCTGGCCTGGCGCGAGCCGCGGCCCGATGTAGTGATCTCGACCTCGCCGCACCTGTTCGTACCGCTGGCCGGCGTGCTGCATGCCCGCAGCCGCGGTGTACCGCACGTGTTCGAGATCCGGGATTTATGGCCCGCCAGCATCGGCGCGACTCAGGCCATCGGCCGCGGCGCGCGGTTTTTGCGGCTGCTGGAGAAACTGGAACTGTCTCTTTACCGGCACTCCACCCGCATCCTCGCGCTCAGTCCCGCATTCAAAACCGACCTGATACGCCGCGGCATCCCGCCCGAGAAAATCGACGTCGTCATCAACGGTGCCAACCTGGAGCTGTTCCAGGCGGGTTTACCGCGCGATCAGGAGATCACGCGCCAGTACGGTCTCGAGGGACGCTTCGTGGTCGGGTACCTTGGCACGCTCGGCCTGGCGCACGGACTGGAAAACGTGCTCGCTGCCGCCGAACTGCTGCGTGGCACCGAAATCACGTTCTTCTTCGTCGGCGTCGGCGCGGCCAAGGCGGACCTGCAGGCGGCGGCGCGCAGCCGTAGACTCGACAACGTGAGCTTCGCCCCGCGTCAGGAAAAGTCCGCCATGCCGCGCTTCTGGTCGGTGTGCGATGCTGCGCTGGTGCACCTGCGCGCGGCGCCGCTATTTGCGACCGTGATTCCCTCCAAGATCTTCGAGGCCATGGCGGTTGGAGTGCCGACCCTCTACGCCGGTCCGCGCGGCGAGGGCACGGCCATCGTGGAGCAACACACCAGCGGGCTGGTGGTGGCGCCGATGGATGCGCAGGCGTTGGCAACGGCGGCCCTGCAGCTGGCTCGTGATCCACGCCTGCGTGAGCAGCTTGCCGCAGCGGCGCTGAAGGCGGCACCGCTTTTCTCGCGCACTCGCCAGGCGCAGGAGTCGCTCGCGGTGCTGGAGCGCGCCCGCAGCGCGGCCGCGGTGTAATGGCGCACGACGTTGTCGTGACGGGGGCCGGCGGCTTCATCGGGCGCCATCTCGTCGCGGAACTCGCCGCCCGCGGGCAGGGCGTACGCGCGCTCGTCAGGACGGCGGGCCGCCGCCCCGCCGCCCACCCTGCCGTTGAGGTGCGCGAGATCGATGACGTGCTAAGTGTCGCCTGGCCGGAACTGCTGGCCGGCAGCCGCGTGGTCGTACATCTGGCCGCACTCGCGCATCGCGCTCCGCCCACCACAGCGCAAGCGCAGGCGCAGGTTTACGCCACGAACCGCGATGCGGTGGCCCAGTTGACGCGCGCGGCGATCGCCGCGCGCCTCGAGCGGCTGGTGCTGGTAAGTTCCGTCGGCGTACTCGGAGCCAGCTCCGGCGGCGGGGCGTTCGATGAGCGGTCGCGGCCGGCGCCGCACGATCTCTACACGCGCAGCAAGCTCGCCGGCGAGGAGGCGGCGGCGCGCGCCAGCGCCGGTTCGGCGCTGCAGCTGTGCATCGTACGTCCGCCGCTGGTGTTCGGCCCTGATGCGCCAGGGAACTTCTCGCGTCTGACCCGCTATGTCGAGCGCGGACTCCCCCTGCCGCTCGCCGGCATTGACAACCGGCGCAGCCTGATCAGCGTGTGGAATCTGTGCGACCTGTTGCTCACCTGTCTGACGCACGCCCAGGCGACCAGCGCGCCGGTGCTGGCGGCTGACGATGAAGCACTGTCAACGCCACAACTGATCCGCCGCTGTGCCGAGGTGCTCGGCCGACCCGCGCGGCTCTTCTACGTCGCCCCCAAGCTCTTGCAGCTGACCTGCCGCGCGCTCGGGCGGCAGGCGGATTACCAGCGTCTGTGCGACTCGCTCCTCATCGACAGCAGCGAGAGTTGCCGCCGCCTGGACTGGCGTCCGCCGCTGACCCTCAGCGCCGGCCTGATGCGCTCGCTGCAGCCGTCTGCGACGCACTGAAGCACAATGTCCGGGATGCCTGAACTACCATCCGCCACACAGGACGCCGCCGCGGGCCTCGAGGGGAACGCGGCCGCGCTGCCGCGCGAGAACGTGGCGGCCCACACCCTCAAGGTCAAGTTATTGCGCGAAGCGTGCCAACGGCTGCGCCGGGAGCAGCCGGGCCGGATGCTCCGCATCCTGGATATCGGTTGCGGCAGCGGCTACGCCGTGACGCGCTTTCTGGGATGCCCGCACGACGCAGTGCTCGGCATCGACCTGTACGCGCCCAACGTGGCGTATGCGCAGCAGCATTACGCGCGCCCGGGGCTGCGCTTCGAGTGCCGCAGCGCCGAAAGTCTCGTCGGTGAGGCTGCCGCCTACGATGTGATCGTGCTGGCGGACGTGCTGGAGCACCTGGCTGATCCGGCAGAGGTCTTGCGCACCTGCGCGTCCCTCTTGGTACCCGGCGGGCTGCTCTTGCTGACCGTGCCCAACGGGTTCGGTCCGTTTGAGATCGAGAGTGCGTTTGCTCGCATACCCGTGCTGGGACCGCTGGTGCTGACCGCGACCGCCTACCTGGTCGCCGTGCTCAACAAATGGGGTCCGCTGAGGGGTCGCTGGAGTGAGGCGCTCGCCGGGCAGCCTGCGGATCTGCCCTACAACGCTGACAGCGGCCACGTGCAATTCTTCTCGCGCGCGCGCCTCC
Source organism: uncultured Gammaproteobacteria bacterium (assembly GCA_963793895.1). GTDB lineage: Bacteria > Pseudomonadota > Gammaproteobacteria > Steroidobacterales > Steroidobacteraceae > 13-2-20CM-66-19. The sequence continues at coordinate 23,318 of CAWCBV010000001.1, read as the reverse complement.
AGGCCCTGCTCACTGGCGCCGGCTTTGTGCCGACGCGGGCGATGAACCTGTGTTTCGTTGCCGGCCCCTTCACGAACTTCCTGTTCGGGTTTTCCGAGCGCTTCTGTCACTGGAACGCGACGGTGGCTGCTCGCATGCCCGCCGCACTGACGAGCGCCTGGTTCTTCGAGTGTCTGCGTCGGGCGCCTGCCGCGTAACGGTCGCACGCGGCGGCGCAAGCCGCCTCAGAACACGAAGCGATGGGGCTGCCAGATGGCTACGGTCGAGCTATTCCCCGGGATCGTCGAGACCGAGAGTCCCCAGAAGATCGGCGTGAACCCGTTCGCGCAGTCGTAACTCACAACGGTGCCGTCCCAATTTGCACTGGCGGCGCCCGCGGCGTCGGTGCACTGCAGGGCGTAGAAGCCGGAGCCGGCGGGGTTAGTGGCCGTGCCGATATCATCCATGTAGGGCTGCAGTGAACTCGGGGACGGCTGCACGGGGGTCGTCGTGCCGGGCTGGTAGACGTTCAGGAACAACAGCGGATAATCAATATAGTACGCCAGCGCGTAAGCGTTGCCGGCTCTGGTGAGGTAGGCGAAGGAAAGCTGATCGAACGACTTCGCGCGTGCCGACGCCGAGATCTCCGCGGCTGTAGCCGGCTGCCCCTGGCTGTTCAGGGCATAGAGCCCAAAGGTCGGATCAAGCGTGATCCAGCGCTGCGCGTCACTGTCCAGAACCTCCACGAGCGCGTGGCCGTCATAGCCATTGGTGTTGAAAGACACCGCAAGCTCGCGGCTCTGCAGCGGAACGGCGGCTGCCGCGAGTAGCTGCAGCAACGTGGTGGTGAAGGCGGCGCAGTCCGCGACGGCACTCTGTTCGCTGCCGGTGACCGGCGCCAGCGGGGTAGTGTCGTAGGGCTGGTTGTCCGAGTCGGCCATGGCGCGTACCGACGCGGTAACCGTGCGGGCGACCGTCAGCATGCCCGCCGTCGTCGTCAGCGAATTTCCGACTACAAACGACAGTGTCTGCGAGCGCGTTACGTTGTTGGTGTAATAGGTGGTGAGCGTGGCATAGACCATGGCGCCGCCCGGCAACTCGGGCACGACTCGCAGCGTGCCGGCGATGACCCCGGTATCCAGAAGATCGCTCCCGCCGCTGCTCGTGCCGAGCGTCAGACGGTAGCCCTGGGCGAGCGGCTCGTTCTGCCAGGCGATGGGCGTGTCGGCATCCAGTGTCGCGCCGGACTTCGGCGTCACGAAAGCTGCGCCTTTGACATTGCCGTCGACACTGAAGGTTACGTAGGTCCCGCGGGGGAAGTCATTATCGAGGTTCGTACCCCAGGCGGTCGGAATGGCTCGCACCCGCGCGTACAGGGTGCCGGAGGCCGGTAAGTTCGGCACGGTCACGGAATTGCCCGGAATAATTCCCGAATCGAATACGTCGTTGGCGCCCGGTGAGCTTCCGATTTGCAGCTGGTAGTTTCCCGCGCCGCTAACGCTGCTCCACTGAAACGCCTGACCTGAGGAGATGCCGAGCTGGCCGGATGCCGGATAAGCGAACTGGGCCCAGCCAGGGGCGCCAGGTTTAGGTTGAACCGTGCCGGCTCCCTCGATGAGACTCGTTGAGGAGTTCGCCGCGCCCGAGCCCCCGCCACCGCCACAGGCACTGAGCAGCAGCACCGCTGCGGCGATGCCCCAACCGTTGACCGCAGGGAGTCGGTACTTCAGACGCATAGCACGTTTCTACAGCTTTCTTAAGAGACGATCGGAGGAAACCAACAAAACATAGCATTTGCGTAAAACCGGTCGCAACGTTCCACACCGAGTTGTCGGGCGCACCAAGGTCGCACCCGTGTGCGTGCGTGCAAGGGCAAGCCGCAAGAATCCAGCGCCGCGCACTGCGCGGCCCTGCTGCGCTTCTGTCTCATTAGAACGGACTAGCCCGTACCGTGTTGACGGCGCCGAGCGCACCCGACAGCCGGCCAAGGGTCCCTTCCATGCTTGCGTCAGGGGCGCTTGTCGGACGCGAGCCCGATGCTCGGGGCCGCGATGTCGCCCGCGCACCCCGCGCCGCAGGCAAATGCCACAGCCACCAGCGGCAGCAGCGCGACCAGCGTGACCCATCCGGCCAAGGCCGGCCAGCGAACCGAGGCACCCGCACAGGGTAACAGCCATAGTACGTTAACCCAGGCCACCGCACCGCTCACGCGAGCGTGCGATCCGAAGTGGCGCGCCAGTCGTTGGTAGGCGTGCTCGCGATGCGGCGCCTGGATGCGCGCCCCGCGGGCCGCACGCCGCAGCAGCGTTAGCGTGGCGTCCACCAGGAAGGCGCCCTGCAGAATGCTCCAGGTCCAGAGGCTGAGCGAACCGTTTTGGCTGGTGGCAAATGCTTCCAGAGCGAGCACAAATCCGAGAAAGCCGCTGCCGACGTCTCCCATGAAGATGCGCGCCGGAGGCCAGTTCCAGATGAGAAACCCGCCGGTCGAGGCGGCGATGACCAGCAGCATCCAACCCGGTGCCGCCAGCTGCGGTCCCGCCCCGAGGAGCCAAGCCGCCGCGGCGACGAACAGCGCCTGCAGACCTGCGAGGCCATCGATTCCGTCCATGAAGTTGAATAGATTGATCCCCCAGACTATGCAGAGGATGCCCAGCACACAGGCGAAGGTGCGCGCAGCGGCGCTCATACCGGAGATGCCGGGGAAGCCATTCACCAGCCAAACGACGCTGAGCGCGGCGCTAATCTGTACGAGCAGGCGCAGACGCACGCTCAGGCCGCCACGATCATCACGCAACCCCACCACCGCCACCAGCGTGCCCCCGCCTAGCCAGGCGAGCGCCTCCGCGGCGGAAAAGCGCCGCAGGCAGGTCAGAATCAGTGCGGCGGCGAGCACGATCAGCGCAATGGCGATTCCGCCGCCGCGCGGGCGCGCGATCGCGTGCGAGCTGCGCTCATTGGGCACATCGATGAGACGAAAGCGCGCGGCGTGACGGCGTATCCAGGCCGTCAGCAACGCGGCGCCCGTGAAACTGGCGACCGCAACGAGTGCCGCGGTGAGCCTCAAGGCGCATCCTCCAGCTGCAGTCGCGTGCGCAGCGTAAGAGGCAGCGCGGCGCGCGCGACGCCGCGTAGGGCGAGCGCGTTCTGGCGCGCACCGAAACGCGGGGCATAGAAGTATTCCTCGATGCGCCAGGAGGCGGCGGCGTCGAGCCCCACACGCAGGCGTCGGCCGGAAGCGGTCATTACCCGTGCAGCACCGTCCGCGCTCATGTGGACCCGGCAATCCGGATGGAAATGCAGCGACGATTCGGTAACGGGAGTGCCCTGCCCCGTCAGGGCGTCTTCCACTTCGATGGCCGCCGCGCTCACGCGCCAGCAGCGCGTGTGGATTGCGCGGTACGCCGAGCGCGCATAGCCATCGTGCGTGGCGCGCATCCAGAGGCGGGCTGCATCGCGCCCGGCGGCACGTTCCGTAACACGCGCCCGGTCGCCGACGCGAAAAGCCCCCCACATCTCCGAGGAATCGCGCCCGTCGAGCGTCACCGTGTTATGCGCACCCGTGCCGCGTTCTGCACGGCGCACGGGGCCGCTGCGATAGGTCGATACGCCCGTATCGACCACGACCCGCTCCGCATCCACGGAGAGCTCGAAGGTCAGCGTGCCGGCGTGTGCATGCCCGGGCTGATAGGGAGGAGCCACTCCGCCCACGTCGGCCAGCAGACACCAGGAGCCCAGCGCGATGCGCCCAAATCCGGAAGCATCGAGCAATGTGCAACCGGCCGCCGGGCGCAGTGACGCGATCTGTGGCAGACCAAGCCGGTCTGCGTAGTCGAGCAGTGCGCGCAGTGGCGGTGCGATGCCGAGCGCGGCATCGTTCAAGAGCGCAAGGTCGCCGTCCGGATGGCACATCGTCGCGTACCAGGCGAGCATCTTAAGGCAGGTTTCATCCAGGTGCTCGAGCCCGGGCAGCGCGTAGGTATTGCGCAGATTGACCAGATCGAGCAGATCTTGCGTAACGAGGGCGTGATACATCGGCGAGCGCTCGATGTGGCCTCCGTCGGGCAGAATCTGCTCCTGCAGCTGCTCGCGCACGACGCGCTGCGCCCGGCGCAGCCATCGATCGGCTTCTGCTCCCTGGAAGTACGCCCCGCCGAACAGCAGCGCCTTCGCGTTCGCCAGCAGGTGATTGCCCAACAGGTGAAATTCCATGCGCGGGCGCAGGTAGCGGCATTGATCGGCAAGACTGGCAGCGAGCTCGGGCGGCAGTGCCACCCCGCCGAGCGCCATCTCGATCGCGTTCACCAATCGCCGGGACAGGGGATAAGGATGCCACCCAGGCGCGCTGCCCAGCGGGTTATCGGCAATCCAGCGCCCCAGGAGCGCGAGCGGAAAATCCCCGGCCGGCTGCGAGGACGCCGTGAGCTGATCGAGGTAATGCAGGTGATAGAGACGCAAGTCATCGCTGAAGGCCTGCTGCCAGTCGCTTGGCTCGCGCACCTTCGCGGCCATGTTGAGAATTTCAACAGATTCCCGGTCGCGCCACTCCGCCGGATGCGCGGGTATGGAAATCCAGGCCCTGCGCAAGGAACGCGCGGCAGGCGCCGCGCCGCGCCGTGGCGCGGGGTTCCACACCGTACGCCAGATCCGGTTCGTGATCTGCTGCAGTCGCAGCCGCCGCGCCGTACGCCACACAAGTCCGGCACGGGCGACCATCCTGCGCGTCGCGGCCATGGGAACCGGCTAAGGCCTCGGCCCCGGCGCAGACAGCCGCGCCTGGGCGGCCGCTTCCAGCGTTACGCGCGACACTTCCAACAATTCCTCGAGCGGAATCGGACTGGGTCCGCCCGCGCGCACGGCCTGGAGAAAGGCCCCGATACAGGCCCGATTACCCTTGTCCTGCCGCGGCCATGGCCAGCGCAGCCTGAGCCGCAGGCGCCCGAAAGAAGTGAGCGCGCGAAAATTGTCGAGCCGCCAGGTTTCGCCGGCAGCGAATGCCTCGAGCCGCTCTTTGGGAAAGGCGCGCGCACCCGTGGCGAAATAATGGATCGAACCGATCGAACCGTCGGCGAAGGTGAGGCTGATCGAGGCACTCTCCGGAGGCGCGCCGGCGCTCGGGGGCGCGAGCGCCCGCACGCTGACCGAGCTAATCGGGCTGCCGACCAGGAAGCGCAGCAGATCGATGAAATGGCATGCCTCGCCCACCAGGCGGCCGCCACCAATCACCGCATCCTGCGTCCAGTGTTCGGCCGGGATCGCGCCCGCATTGACCGTGTAAATCAGGCTGCGCGGCCCGGGCAAGCGTTGCAGCTGGCGGCGTAGTTCAATCGCGAGCGGGGCGAACCGGCGGTTGAAGCCGACCATCAGCAGCGCACCGGCTGCGCCGGCGGCCGGCTGCGCGGCAGCGACCGCGGCTAACTGCTCCTCAGTGAGCGCCAGGGGCTTTTCCACGAACACATGCTTTCCCGCCGCCAACGCGGCACAGGTAAAGCGCGCGTGACTGTCGTGGCGCGTGGCGATCACCACGGTGTTGGAGGCATCCGTTGCGATTGCGGCGGAAGCATCGACGGTGACCTGCTCGAAGCCCCACTTGCGCGCGGCCCAGCTGCCGAGCGCCGAGCCCTGCGATGCGAGCGTCACGAGGCGCACGCCCCCGTCGCGCAGAGCCGGCAGCAGGAAGCGCCGCGCATAGGCGCCGGCACCGATGACGCTGACCGCGGGCTGCGTCGCGTTGCGCGCCGCCGCCGGCGCTCTCGAGAGCTGCACGCTGCTCGCCGGCAGCGCCGTGTCCGCGCTGCCATAGCGAAGCAGGATGCCCAGTGCGGCCGGATCTTCGAGTAGCGCCGTATAGGCATCCCGGGCGCGCTCGAATTCGTAGTGATGTGAAACGAGCGGCGCGATATCGAGCCTGTGGTTCGCAAGCAGTTCCAAAACCGCCTCGAAATTGCGCTGTTCCGTCCAGCGCACGTACCCCAGTGGATAGTCGGAGCCTCGCTGTTCGTAGTTGGCGTCGTAGCGGCCAGGCCCGTAGCTGCACGAGACCTGCAGCTGCAGCTCCTTGGCGTAGAAATCAGCCCGCGACAGATGCAGTCCGGCGACGCCAATGAGAATGATCCGGCCGCGCTTGCGGCTCATGTGCGCGGCATCACGCAGCGGTGCGTCACTGTCGGTCGCCGTCGTGACCAGCACGCCGTCGACCCCCCGGCCGCGCGTCAGCTGACGCACCTGTTCGGGCAGCTGCGCATCGGCGCATGCGAGCAGGCAGCGCGCACCAAAACGTGCCGCCAGCGCCAGCCGATCCGCGCGCGTGTCGATCGCGATGACCGAACAGCCGGCCGCTGCCAGCAGTTGCACGGTCAAGAGCCCGATCAAGCCGGTGCCGATGACAGCGAAGGTCTCCCCGAGAGTGGGTTCGGCCAAGCGCAACCCCTGCAGGCCGATTGCCGCGGGCACCACGAACGCTGCCTGCTCATCCGACACCGTATCGGGTACGCGAGCACAGAGGTTGCTGCCAACGCGCGCCCAGCTGGCGTGCGGGGCGTTGGATGCCACCCGCTCACCGACGCGAAATGAGACAACCGCAGAGCCGGTTTCGACGATGGTTCCGACGTTGGCGTATCCCAGCGCCAGCGGTTCATCCAGCTTGGTGAATGCCGCCTCCAGGACCGGACCGACGCCGTCAGTGCGCAGACGATCCAGCAGCAACCGCACCCGTTCCGGCTGCTGCAGTGCCTTGCCAACCAGACCGGCGCGACCGAACTCCAGCAGCATCCGCTCCGTGCCGGCGGACAGCAGCGAAGCACGCGTGCGCACCATAACCTCGTGCGCAGCCGGATGCGGCGCGGGGAGATCCAGCAATTCGATCTCGCCGCTCCTCAGGTGCTGCACGATCTGGCGCGCAACGCTGCTCTCGCTCAAACCCGGCGCTCCCCCGCTGCCCCGCGCCACCGGCGCCGCAACTGCTGCGCGATGATAAATATGGCTCCGAGAACGAACCCTACCAGCATCCCCGTCAGCACCATGCGGGTGCGATGGGGGTAGAAGCGCTGATCCGGAAGACTCGGAGGGTCAAGCATGCGCAGCGCGTACTCGCGGCGACTCTCCGCCATCACTTCGCGCCGCAGTTGCAGCTCCAGCAGCGCCGCCACGATGGTCCGCACGCTCTGTAACTGCTCCGTATCGACCCGCTTGGACAGCAGCTCCACCGCGCGTCGCGTGTCATCGAGCGCCCGATCCCGCAGTACCTCGTTCAGTTCCCGAATCAGCGCGGTGGCCCAGGCCTGGGCGACCTCGGGCGAGGGTCCGCGCACCGACAAGCGGACAAAGTCGGTGCGCCGATCGATGGTGACCAGACGAATGCCATCAAAGGCCTTCACGGCATCGTCCGCCGAAGGCCCGGGCGGTCGCGCCGTGGCCGAGACACCGGGCAACATTGCGGAAAGCCCGGCGGCGGCATGGGCCTTCCAGGTCTGGGTTTTCCGATCCCATTGGTCAGGGAACAGATACTGCAGCACGCCGTGCTCGCGCATGAAGCGCAGGGCAAAATCGCGGGAGTTCAACACCGCGACCGACTCCTCGACGCTGGTCCCCTGCCCCTGCAAAAGGCCGCCGGCCAGACCGGCGACCTGGCCGATGAGGCCACTGATGGAGCCGCCGAGCTGACTGGTTTCGTCTTTTGACTGCGCCAGCAGTGCGTCGGACTCGAACTGCAACTCGCGCGTCAACGCATAGATGGCGCTGAGGATCGCGGCTACCAGGATAAACACACTGAGCAGCCACCGTCGCGACCACAGCAGCCGCGCCAGGGTGTTCGCGCTCACGGCGGAAGTTCTCATGGATTCTCGTTGCTCCGCTTTCTCGTGTTCAGGACATCCTCGCGTAACGCCAGCTCAAGAACCCGCTGCACTGCCAGCACCAGCAGCAGGCTTACCAACCACCAGCGGTAACCGTAGGCGACGTTGAAGGCGCCAACGAAGTCCGCCTGACTGAGGTAATAACAGGTAGTGACCGCACCGACGAAGCCGGAAAATACCACGCCATTGTGCGCCACACGCTTCAGCTGCCCCGTCACCGCCACCCACAGTCCGACGAGCATCATCGTGACGAAGGCCCAGACATAGCCGCCCTGCGCATAAGCCATGACGTGAGCGGCCGCCGGCGCGGCGCCCTGCGCCCAGGTGTCGTGCGGCAACATGAAATTCGACACGATCTGGTTTGTTGGAATGGTGGGCCCTATGCCAAAACCTCCCAGGCCGACATCGATACCGACGAACGGAATCTGCTCCGGGAAAATGGCCAGATAAAAGGGCACGTCGGAGGCCTCGCGGAACACGATGTTGTAGCCGGTCAGCGCGAGGTCGAGTGGACTGGACCCAGACAGGAGCGCCGTTAGCCCCGAGAGCACTAGCGTACCCGTCACCACCGCCACCAACAGGCCGCGCGCACGAATCACCCCGAGTGTCTGTGCTGCCACCACGACCTCGATACCGTAGATGAGAATGTTGGCCTTCGTGAGCGTCGCAACATAGAGGTAGGCGAGCAGCGCGGACAGAGTCACGAACAAGCCCAGCCACGCGCGCCGCCGGGTCCGCACGGCATTGTAAAATGCCAGAATCGCAATCGCGGGCATTCCCATATAGACGAAGGCAAAGTGCAGGGTACCGAGCACGTCGGCCATTTCTGCGCGCAGCTGGATGTTGAGTCGGTATACACCCAGCAGATCCGCGCTCAGCGGGCTGACGCCGAGATAGCCGTGCAGACCGAGGTTCACGAAACAGTAGACGCACATCGCCGTGGCGACGATCACGGGCGGCAGCACGTCTACCTGACGTCCTAATGTACGGGCGATTATCAGAATCGGTCGGCGCACTCGCGGATAAAGATAAAGCGCGGCGGCGCTGGTCACGAGCAACGGACCCCAGACCATTAACCAGTACCCGAGCCCCTCGGCGGGTGCCAGCCAGCGTGCGTCTATTCGCGGAAACGTGAGAGCCCACAGCTGCCTGATCACGGGGATCCCCAGAAGGGATGCACCAACAGCTGTGGTGATGACATAAAAGAGAAGGAAGGTCGCGAGCGGCATCCTTACCGGCCGCGGCGCCCGTCGCAGCGCGACAATCGCCCACGTGATAGCGATGAGTGCGCACAGTGCACCCAGCAGCATCTCTAGCGCTCCCGTGCCGCAAGGCCGCCGCGCGCGCTGCCGAGAGCAGCTTCGAGAGATTCGACCCGCTTGAGTCCGGACAGAATCGCGTCCACGTGATGTGCCCAGGTATAGCGGCTAAGCGCCAGCTGACGCGCATTGTGACCCAACCTTTCGCGCAGTGCCCGATCGCCCGCCAGCAGCTCGATACCGACGACGAGGCTGGCAATTTCCCCTGGAGGCACCAGGACCGCCACCGGGTTAGCAACCTCGGCCTGCAACGGCTGGCTCGGCAGCACGATGGCCGGGCGCAGAACGTCCCCGATCTGATCGAGATCCGATGCCAGGATGCCGCGGCCCATCGCCATATACTCGAACAGCTTGGTCGGTGAGCCGAAGAACCGACTGCCATCCGCGTTGCCCACGTGCGGCGAAAGTAACAGATCCGCGGCCGCCAAAAACCGTGGCGCCTCGCGTTGCGGCACCAGCCCCGCCAGACGCACGTAGCGCTCGATGCCCGCAAGCGCCAGGGTTTCCCTTACCAGGGGCATCTTCTGCCCATCACCGATGAGCACGAAGCGCAGACCCAGGGCATCCAGCTGTTCGCGCCGCTGAAGGAACATATGCCGAATGGCAAGCGCCAGCACGTCTACGCCATGCCATTGGCCAAACGTTCCGATGAAGGTCGCCACGACGTCCGCGGAGGAGAAACCCAGTTCCTGGCGCGTACGCGCGTTATCTTCCGCAGAGAAGCGCCGCGGATCGAAGGTCTTCGGGTCGATGCAATTCGGATAGCTGACAATGCGAGCTGCCTCGACGCCGCGTTCCAGCAGCTCATCGCGCAGCACGTCGGAAACGGTCACGATCAATTGCGCGTGGCTGATATTCACATCCTCCGCCAGTGCTGCGGTGGCATGGAATCGCAACGCCCTCCCCCAGTTCTTGGCAACCCAGGCTTCCGAACCGTTGTATTCGAGCACCAGCGGCACGCCCAGATTGCGCGACAGCGTCACCCCGGCGAAGTTGCCGAGCGACAGCCGCTGGTAGATGAAACACGGCGGATTGCTCCCCAAGGCACGCCGGATGATGCTCAAACAGCGCCGCCCAAAGCGGTACTGGCTTGTTTCAACCGGCATCGCGAGCATCGGTGGAGCTGGCAGCGTCACCAGGTGAGCGCGCTCATCGACCAGCAGGCGATCGCCCGCGGTAAAAAGCGTCAGGTCATATCCGGCATCCATCAGTGCATTTGCGACACCGGAGATGTGGCCCACGGAGCCGCCCGCCTTCACACCGAACCACAGATTGCAGTTCAGATACGCCACCCGCCGGCTCTTGTCGCTGCCGAGGGCGGCGCGGCGCGGCAGGCGTATAAGGCGGCGCAACTGCCACTGGCTGGCGCACAGATCGATGGCGGCACGGGCGGACTCTGTCGCGAGCCGGACCGCATGCCAGGCGGCCCGTGAGCGGCTGAAGGGTTTCACCTGCAAGCCGGAATCGAGCGTCTGCAGGCGCTTGGCGCGCGTCAGTGCAGCCATAAGTTCGAGAATGGGCAACAGCGCGGTGCTGGCCTCATCCTCGGTCGCCACCGACAGGCAGTCGGCCCGGATGGCACGCAGATGCGAAATCAGGTTCACGAACGAGACCTGGCGTAGTTCAGCGACGTTGATCAACCGCAGCGCACCGCCGTAGCGCTCCTCGAGCCTTTGTTTGAAAGCCCGGGACAACGGATAGTTGGATAGCACTACCTGTTGTTCGACTGAGTCAATCACTCTGCCACCCGCGCGCGAAGACGGCGCCGCTTGGCGATGCCGATAATGACCATACAGACCAGCACCGCCCCACAGGACTGACTGAGCCCCGCCCCCACCGCCCCATAGCTGGCCGTGAGCGCGGCGCCGCTCAAAAGCGCCGCCGCGAGTCCTGCGATCCAGGCCATGACGACGCTCCATGGATAGTTTCGGGCCACCAAGTACTGCGACAGGACGCTCACGATGGAGTACGCCAGCACGCTCGGCAACAGCCCCCATAGGGCTACCGCGGCGCCCGAGTATTGGACGCCAAACACCAGCGGCAGAATCAGCGGGGCAAGCACCGCGGCTCCCACGCATAACACGAGCATGCTGGCGGCGGTGAGCAACGCGGTGGACCGGACCCGAGGCCACAGATCCTGCTCCTGGCGCACCAGCATCGGATACAAGACCAGACCGACGGATCCGGGCACGATGAGCAGAACGTCGGCAACCTGGGAGGCGATCGAGTATTGCCCCAGCTCTTTCGCGCCGCCGGCGAACATCAGCAAGCTGGCGCCGGATCGTTGTAACAGATACGCGATGATCAAGGCACAGTACGCCCGTATCGAGAAGCCCACCCCAGTACGGATCAGTGCAGGCGAGAAGCGCAACGGTCCGAGTGCGCTGGAGGCTATCGTGGCGGCCAATCCCGCCGCCGTCAGCAGCGCCGCCGTCGCAGAAGCCAGCAGGAACGCCTGCACCGAAGCGCGCCACAGCGCGCAGGCGACGATGACGGCCGCCGCAAGCGCCGCATTGGCGACTTGCCAAAGATTCAGTGCTGCGAACCGCTCTTCGGCCACCAGCAGACTCGCGCCCAGGTTCCACAGCAGCGTCGCGGCCGCAATGATGCCGATGGCCCATAAGGTCGAGGACGGCACCCCCAGCGCATGACCGATCGGCTGGCCCCAGAGCAGCACGATCGTAGTGGCGGCGACGGCGAGCCCTGCCGACAGGGCCATACTGTTGACCAGCAGCGGACCGATGCGCGTGCGATCCCGCGCGGCGAGAAAGACGTTGCTCGACGCAAGCCCGAAGTTACAGGCCTGCGCCATGATGGCGGCAGCCGTCATGACCGCAAAGTACTCGCCGCGGCCCTGCGGTCCCAGAGTGCGTGCCGTAGCGATGCCGGCGATCAGACCAGCAATCACGGTGCACACACGCGCGAGCATGGTGCCCGATACACTGCTCGCGCGCAGCGTCGCGGCCCGAACGCCTGCTGCTCTAGCGGCGTTTGGTCGCGCGTACAATGACGTACCAGCCACCGAAGCGCAGCCAGCGCTCCAGCCGCTCTTTCGGCACTTTTTTCAAAAGCCAGGACAGCGGCGGCGGGAAGTGCCCGGCGTCCACGCATTGGGTACTCACGCTCACCGAGTCGAAGCCGGCAAACAACCTCTTCGCCTGACCACGCGAGTAGACCTTGACCAACGGCAGCGCGTCGTTGTCGCTGCTGCGATATTCGATCTCCGACAACAGGCGGCGCCTGCCCTTGACGAATAAACCGAGCCTGAGGATTCCGCGCCACAGAATCGTCCACAACCAGTAGAACCAAGAGTCGCGATGATACAGGCCAATGACTGCCACCCCTCCGGGCCTTAAGACACGCAGCACTTCCTGCACCGCCACCGCCGTGCCCGGCGTGTGATGCAGCACGCCAAACGAATAGACCAGGTCGAAGCTGTTATCTGGCCAGGGATTGCGTTCGGCATCGCCCAGGCGCGCCTGCGTCTGGCGCGTATGAAAGCTAAGGTGGCGCTGCGTATGGCGCAGATGTTCGGCTGACAGATCGAGGGCGTGCATGCGCGCCCCCGCCAGGGCAAAACTCAGATGATCGCTGCCGAGGCCGACACCGATCTCGAGCATGTCCTTACCGACCCAGCGCTCAGCATCGATCACCGCCGGCAGCCACGGCGCATACACATCGTAGCGAAAGCGACGCACGGACTCATACCACTCCGCGCTCTCGGGAGTCAGCGGTGCCGCCGTCACCGCTCCGCACGGATCGGTGTCCCATTGCTTGCGGGCCTCGAGCTTGTCGTCAATCGCTGTCAAATGCAGTCGCTCTATGCACACTCGATGATTGTAGTGAGCGCCAGATCCGTCACCGGTGCAGTGGCGCTGCACACGAACCGTACTGCGGGCACCACCACCCCGTACGACGGGGCGACGCGCCCCTGCTCTTGGCTCAACTGCCAAGCTTGAGAGCCTGCCCAACTGATGCGCAGCCGACGCCCCGACCGATGCTGGCACAGCGCAGCACGCGCCGAGAGCTCCAGCAGATTCCAGCCAGGAGCGAGTTGCAGCGGGATGCGGATGCTGTGGCTGCCGGTTCCCTCGAAGGTATCCCGGATACACAGCGCGGTGCCGTCGCGACGCAATTCTAACCGACGTCTGGGGGTCACGGGCTGCGCCAGGCGACGATAACCGCTGTGGCCGCCTTCGAACACCAACGCACCGGCCTCCTCAGACGCGCCAGGGGCCAAGGGCTGCGCATCCTCGTGCAGCAGCCACAGCAGTTGCGGACTGACGAAGCGGTTGATCTCTTCGCCATCAATTTGCGGCGTGTTGTGTGCCTGGGTTGAACGGAAGTAATTGCGCTCCTCGAAGGAGGCCGTGTAGACATAGCAGCCGGCATCGGAAACAACCGGCAGGCCCGCCAGGCTGGCCTCGAATGACAGGATGTCGTTGTGACCATGGCCGCCTCGGCCGGCGAGGCCGATGCGTCCACAATCGACAAACACCTGCGCCTCGGGTGCCCGCAGTATGAATGCACCGCCGCGCGGGAAGGCCTGCACGGCCGGCAGTGGCGGGGCCGGCGGTGCGCGCTCGAGGGCGGCGACACCGTAGAGCCACAGCGCCTCATCCCAGCCGCCGCGCGCCAGTGCCAGCAGTTGCCGGTCTCGCAGAAACACCGCCGTGCAGGCGACCAGGTGACGATGATCGGTGATCGAAGCGGTCCCCAGGGGCAAGGCGCGCGCGTCATCGGCATCACCCCACAGCGGCGCCTGTCCGTCGGGACGCGTATAGGCTGCGCAGAAGAGTGCGGCCGCACGCAGGCGCTCGCGGTACCGCGGGCTCACCGGCTCGCCCCGGTGCTCGGCATGCAGTGCCGCGAGCAGGAAGAGCTCGCTCACCAGGCGGTGGTAGGCCGCGGACGCCTCGAAATCGACGCCGTCCTCCTCGATTTGCACGACGATCTCGCGCTCCAGGTCCGCAAGCCCACGGCTTAACCAACGCCCGCCCTCCTCGCCGCCAAAAAAAGCTCCCGCCACCACCAGCGCGGCACAGTCGGCAGTGAAGTGATTACCGTTGAGTTCGGCGCGCTCGATGTTGCGCGTCACAAACTGCGCATGCGCGTACAGCGTGCTGAGAAACTGTGCCCGGAAGCCCTCATCCGTCCAGGCCCTGGTCGCAGCGAATACCCGAAACAACCAGATCCAGCTGAAGATGCGCAGCGCCGGTTCCATGGCAATCGCCCAATTGACGCCGCGCCCCACCGGATTTGCCGCGAGCCACTGTTGCAGAATGTCCCGGGCCGCCAGCGCGAAGCGCTCCTCGTTCGTCAGCAGGTACGCCTGGCCGGCCGGTATCAGCCACTGCAACCGGGACAGCTCCCAGGGGACCTTAATGTCGCTCGGACGCTGTGCATTCAGCGTGGGAATGTCGCGGAAATAGCCCGGCGACCAGCACGCGCCACTCTTGAAGTCGACGTTCCAGCGGATGGGATCCCCCAGTTGCACGGGGCCGGAACCGAGCAGTGCAACTTCATGCCGCAGCGCCCGCTCCGCACGCTCCAGGAGTACAGCGGTAGCCCCGGGGGCCAGCGCCTCGAGCGCGGCGCGATCCACCGCGGCGTTGGCCATCGGCCACTTCTGCGTCGCCAGCCGCTCCCACAGTGCTGCGGGTGAACGGTCTGCGGTCCGCGCCACGACCGTCGCGACCGAGAAAGTCCGCTCTCGAAGCGGCTGGGCAAACCGGTCAAGCTCCCGGTATGCCTCGGCCGCCGCGCGCCGCACCAGATATCCGGGCGGCTTCTTCAAGAGGCGCAGCGCTCGATGTCCCCATGCACTCATGCCGCAGCGGCCGTACTGGGTCGGCGATCAATCCAGTAGTTGTACCAGGCCGCTAGGTTGAACAGCGTCCAGATGTACAGGCTGTTGTCGCGTCGACCGCTGCGGTGCTCGGCGCACAGACGGCGTATGTAGGGCGCGTTAAACCAAGGGCGCCGCAGCAGCGGGCTCGCCAGCAGTTCCGCTTCGACACGCTTGCCGAAATCACCCCGCAGCCACTGCGACATCGGCGCGCCGAAGCCCATCTTGCGGCGATCGATAATCTCGTCCGGAATCAGGCCGCGGACCGCCTGCTTGAGCAGGTGCTTCGCCGTCCCGCCGCGGATCTTGTCGCGCATGGGGATGTCCATCGTGAACTCGACCAGCTCATGATCGAGGAACGGCACGCGCGCTTCGATCGAGGTCGACATGCCGATCTTGTCCACCCGCATGAGCAGCAGCTCCGGCAGGCGCAGCTTGAACTCGTTGTAGATCATGCGCGTGAGCGCATCCTGGCCCGGATGAGCTGCATCGAATGGCTCGAGGAACGAACGCACGACGTTAAAGGAGTCCGGCAGCAGATACGAACGCGGCAGCAGGCCGCTGTCGAGCATGCCGACGGGAGCCGTGCCGCCGGGCAGGTTCGCTGCATTGACCAGCTGGCGCTTCATCCGGTCCCAGAACACCGTGGCGCCACTCCAGAAGTGTTCCCGATCGCGCGCCGCGCGCTCGACAATGTCGGCGTAGACATCGAGCGAGGGCCGCAGCCGCGCCAACGCTCCAAAGCCCTGGGCCGCCGCGCGCTGCAGCGCACCGGGCAGGCGTCGGAAGGGCGTCCAGTAGCGCTGATGCAGTTCGAGGTAATCCATATAGCTCTGGTAGCCGCAGAACTGCTCGTCCGACCCCTCACCCACCTGAATGACGGTAGTGCCACTGTCGCGTGCCAGCTTGGAAACAAAGTAGAGCGGAATGCACACCCAGTCGGCGATCGGCTCGTCCTGTGAGTGAATCAGGCGATCCAGGTAACCCTGCATGTCGCGTTCATCTATCAGCACCGTGTGGTGATTGGTGCCGAAGTGACGCGCCACGAGCTCCGCATACTCGAGCTCATTGAGATGGGTATGGTCACGGAAGCCCACGGTGTAGGTGTCCACCGGACGGTCCATGAACTGCGCCATGAGAGCGACGTTAGTCGAGGAGTCGATGCCCCCAGACAGGAACACGCCGAAGGGAACATCTGAAATCATGCGGCGCGACACGGCATCACGCAGCCGCCGCCGGATGCCAGCGACGTAAAAGTCCTCGCGCGCCGCCGCATCCATACCCGCGATCGCCTGCGGGTCTATGCCACGGCCCGGTGTCGCATCCCAGTAGCGCTGCGCGTGGACGCGGCCCGCGGAGTCGATATGCATGAGGTACCCGGCCGGCAGCTTGTACACGCCACGGAACATCGTCATGGGCGCGGGAGTAGTGAGGAAGCTGAGGTAGTGATAGAGCGCCAGAGGATCGACATCACGCTCAATCCACGGTAGCTCCAGCAGCGCTTTGATCTCGGAAGCAAACGCGATGCAACCAGGCCCCCAGGCCACGTAGAGCGGCTTTACGCCAATACGATCGCGGACAAGCGTCAAAGAGCGCGCCTTGCCATCCCAGAGGCCAAAGGCGTAGTCACCGGCGATGCGCTGCGCAAGCCCCGCCGCGCCCCACTGCTCGTAGCCGTGCACCAGAACTTCCGTGTCCGAGTGATCGGTGCGAAAACGGTGCCCCGCGCCGAGCAGTTCCTGGCGCAGCGCCAAGTGGTTGTAGATCTCGCCGTTATAGGTCACCCACACGGTGCCGTCTTCGTTACACATCGGCTGGGAAGCGTTCGGGTTGAGGTCGATGATCGACAGGCGGCGGTGCGCGAGTACCGCCTTGCCGTCGGCGGAGCGCCACAAACCGGCGCCGTCGGGGCCACGATGCCGCATGGTGTCGCGCGCCCGTATGACAACCGCATCGCTCGGCGCTTCTCCGGGGCCGTATTGAACCAATCCGAAAATCCCACACATGGATCAGCTTCCTTGCGCCTCGTTAGGCCACAGTGCATTCAATCAGGTGATACCAGCCAAGCACTGCGCCGCAGGCGTTCAGCGTCAGGCCGTCCGGATGCAGATGCCGGCCGAGCAAGGGCAGATAATTTTGGACAAATCCGCGCTTGTGGTAGTTCTCCACACGAAAGCCGCAGGCGCGCAGCAGCCGTTCGACCGCGCGGCGTGATCGGATGCGGATCGTCACCGGTTCCCCCAGCGGGCTGAGCTCGATACTGTGGCTGCGCCAGTCGTCAAGGTCGCTGCGCGCGCGATCCCGCGTCAGCCATTTCAGGGATATATAGGCATTGAAGAGGCTGTACTTGGAATACACACCAAGCAACAGCCGCCCGCCGGGCATCAGCAGCTCGCGCACGCGCTGCAGATAGGCCGTCTCGTTCGGAATGTGGTGCATGACCCCGAATGAATACACGAAGTCATACTTTTCGTGAAACTCTCTCGCCAGCAGATCGGCGCACACCAGCGTCGGCTGCGCCAGGCCCGCCAGGGCAAAATTCGTCCGGGTAAGCTCCAGATGACGCGCGGTCACGTCGATGCCGGTATACAAGGCACCGCGCTGCGCCATGGCAACCGCATCGGTACCATTGCCGACCCCGATCTCCAGGACGCGTCGTCCCGCCATGCGCTCAAACTTAAACAGGCGGGGAATGAACGGCGTCTCGTAACCGTAGCGATAATTGCGCAGGTCTTGAAAGTACTGTGCGGTCCCCGGCGGCGACGGCGAACGGAAACTCCCGACCGGCGCACGGGTCCACAGGGCTACGGCCGCCTCATGCGGGCTGCTGTGCGCCGGCGGCATCGATGTCTTGATCATAGCGGCGGCGCCGCGGGCAGTTCCTGGCGCTGCGCGTCCCGGAGCTGCTGCTCGACCGCAAAGGCCAGGCGCATGGCGGCGAGCTGATCCTCGAGCGAGATCGGCCAGGGGTTACCTTCGCGCAAGGCCGCCCCCAGGGTCTCGAGTTCCTCAAACTGCCCTTTCTGGACGCTGCCCGAGTTCCACAGCGGCGCGCTGCGCGCGCTGCTTGTGAGCACCTTGTAGTCATCGAGCGAGAACACCTGGCCGTCACAAAAGACTTCCATGCGCTCTTTGGGGTATTCCTTGGCGCCGAGCGCGGTGTACGTGAGCGTGCACAGCGAGCCGTCGGCATAGCGCGCGGTGGCAGTGAAGTTGTCGTCGCGACGAAACTGTCCCGTGTGTCCGGCGATGCTCAGCGCCGCACACTCGATCCACGTCGAGCCTGTGATCGCCTGGAACAGGTCATAGATGTGGCATGCCTCACCGATGTTACGTCCCCCGCCCTGCGGCCCGTGTACCCAGTGGGTTGCCGGAATGTAGCCGGCGTTCATGCGGTAGGTGATCATCAGAGGTGCGCTGCGGGAGCGCAGCGCTTCACGCAGACGCGCGACGGCGGGGGCGAAGCGGCGATTGAAACCGGTCATGAGGACCGGGGCGTGTGTGCCCCGACTGCCGTAGAAATGTTCGATCGCCGCGAGTTCCGCCTCCTGCAGGCACAGCGGCTTCTCGACGAACACATGCTTACCGGCTGCCAGTGCCTTGAGCACCAACGGCGCGTGCTGATCATGTCGGGTTGCGATCAACACGAGCTGCACCTGTTCATCCTCGAGCACCTGCTCCACCTCGGTCGCCGCGTAGGCCGCGCCGTAGTGAGTGGCCACTGCCTTGGCGTTGGCACCACTGCGGCTGACCACTGCGCGCAATGTGAACTGATTGCGCAGCTTGACGAGATTCGGCAGATGCATGCCCTGCGCAAAGCCGCCCGCCCCGACCAAGGCGACGGCGATAGCGCCCGAAGACGGTGCGGGCCGCGGCAGCGCCACGCTGCGGCGTTCCGCACCGTCGCGCGCCGGATAGGCGAGGACCGCAATCATGCGGGCATCGGACTGCAGCTGCCCGTAGCCCTCGGCGGCACGATCCACCTCGAATATGCCCGCGCGCAGCGGACCAAGCTGCACCGCGCCGGCGGCCAGCATCCCTAAGTACGCCTGCATGTTGCGGTTCTCGGTCCAGCGCACGTACGCGAGCGGGTAGTCCTGACCGCCCTCCTCGTACTGCGGGTCGTAACGGCCCGGCCCGTAGGAGGTGGAGATCAGCAGATCGAGTTCCTTCGCATACAGGTCCGCGCGCTCGATCTGCAGGCTGACATCACCCACCACGATCACACGTCCCTTGCGCCGGCAGCAGCGCAGCGCCTGCGCGATCACTTCCGGGCTCGAGCTGGACGCGGTGATGATGACGGCATCCGCGCCGGCGCCGTCGGTATGGCGGTGCACCTGCGCGACCCAGTCAGGGCCGGTCGGCTCGAGCGCCAACGGCAGGCCGAGCTGCGTCGCGATTGCAAGGCGCGCAACGTTCACGTCCACACCAATCACGCGACAGCCGTTGGCACGCAACAGCTGCACACTCAGCTGGCCGAGCAGGCCGAGCCCCAACACCACCACGGATTCACCGAGTGTCGGCTGACAGCGGCGCACGCCCTGCAGGGCGATCGCTCCCAGGGTCACGGTGCTCGCGTCGACCAGATCGAGTGTGGCGGGCACGTGCACGGCGAGGTTGACCGGCACGCTGATGAACTCGGCGTGATTCGCGATGCCGGCGCCGGCGCAGGCCACACGGTCACCGCGTGCGAAGCCCTCCACCTCGGCGCCCACCGCGTGTACCTCGCCCGCGGCCGAGTACCCGATCGGTGTGCCGGCGGCCAGCTTGCCGCTGATGCGCTCCCAGGTCCGCGCCAGGCCCTGGTCGCGCACCATCTCGAACGCCTTGCGCACTTGCTCAGGCTGCTTCAGGGCCCGACGGTACAGCGGCAGCGCCGAGGTGCGCAGCCCGGCCAGCTCGGTCCCCGCGCTGACGCACGAGTAGGCCACGCGCACGAGGATCTCCTTCGGCCCCGGATTCGGGGCGGGCACTTCCTCGACGACCACGGCGCCGCTGCGCACGAGAACCTGCTTCATCTGCTATTCCTTCGGCGCCGGCACGTCAGGCCCGCGCGCACCCCGCTAGAAGGAGTGTATCGCCAGCACAGCGATAGCGACGTTGTAGAGGATCTGCGTCACCTGGGTCCACAGCGGCAGTGCGG
Organism: uncultured Gammaproteobacteria bacterium; assembly: GCA_963793895.1. Taxonomy (GTDB): domain Bacteria; phylum Pseudomonadota; class Gammaproteobacteria; order Steroidobacterales; family Steroidobacteraceae; genus 13-2-20CM-66-19. The sequence goes on along the minus strand of CAWCBV010000001.1, from coordinate 3,179 downwards.
GGATGTGCTCAGTGTCGAGCGGCACGACGATGGTATCGCCGGGTTTGATAGGCACCGAGCTGCTATGGTCGAACCAGCGGCTGCTGCCCTCGCCAGAGATGACGTTGCCGCTCGCGCGCACGATGTAGGTGCGACTGCGGTCAGCGCGTCGCGTGGCGCCACCGCTCAAGGCAATGTAGTCATCCCGGCCGAGCTTGGGGTTGTAGAGGTGCGAAGTGGCATTCTGCACCTCGCCGATGACGGTCACCTGCTGCTGGTAACGCGGCACGATCAGCGAGTCGCCATCATGCAGGACTACGTCGAAGGTCGAACCCATGGGCGAGCGTTCCAATTTCGGCAGGTCGATGACCAGGCGTCCGACCGCCTGCGCGTTCTTCAGCTGCCCCAAGAGCGACTGCCCGACCGACATCGCGGTCGCCGCGCCGGCCTGATTGGCCGCCGCGGACTGCAATGCCAGGATCGCCAGGTCGCGCTGCATCCGGTCGGCCAGCAGATCCAGCTGCTGCTGTTCGCGACGCTTGAGTTCGTCGCGGGTGAAGACACTGCCTTCAGGGAACGCGTAGGCCGTCAGCCCGCCGGCACGGTTGATGACCGACTTCAGCGTCTCGCCGCGCCGTAACGTGTACGTGCCCGGAAAGCGCATCTCGCCGCGCAGCACGACGGTCTCCTGGTCGCGCCACTCCGGGACTTCCTTGACAGTAAGACTGTCAAAAGCCTGTAGTTCGATGTTGGCGCTCGCGTCGCCGTGCAGCGCTCCCACCAGATCGATGTTGACCAGCTGTATGCGTCGCGACTGCCCGTTAACCACCTCATAGCGCACCAGCTCCGCGCTCTGCCCGTAGGCTGAGTCGGCCGTGCCGCCACCGGCGCGAACAAGGTCGCTGATGCGCATTCCGGACTCAAGCGGGTAATCGCCAGGAACCTTGACGAGGCCTTCGACGTGGACCACTTGCGAGGGTTTCTGGGCGTTGCCCTGCAGGCGCAGCTCATCCATCACCGGCTGGATCACATGGTCGCGCCCCGAGGCAAGATCAAACACGGTGATGCGGTCGCGCGCCATGAGTTCTGGATCGGCTGCGGTTCCAGGGGATGCCAGCGCCAACCCGAGGTCTACGGACAGCACCGAAACCCTCCGGTCCGGGGGACTTTCACGGCGGATCAGCACGTAGTGGATATCGGCGTTAGGGCGCAGCTGATCTACCGAACGCACCACGTCGGTCAGGCGAATGCCCTCGCGCCAGGCGAACGCCTGCGGGGAGTAGACGTGACCCTGCACCAGAATGCCCGAGTCCAGCGTCGGCCGCAGGTGTGCGACCTGCACGAGATCGCCGTTACGTAATGTCTGCGCGCGCGTGAAGGCCGCCACGTCGACCGACAGGACCACCCGGTGCTGGTTGTTCTCCGCGATGCGGGTGAGCGTCACCGTCGTGCGATCGGCTTCGGCGGTAAGCCCCCCGGCGAGCTGGATCAGTTCGGCGACCGTGGATTCGCCCCTGAGCTCGTAGATAGCGGGCCGACGCACTTCGCCATCGATCCCAACCGTCGCCCCCACGGGCGGAATGAAAATGACATCGCCCTGCAACAGCTTTGCGTCGTCCTTGGTATCGCCGCGGATCAAGAGGTCGTACAAGTCGAGACGCCGAACCAACTCTCCGTCACGCTTAAGCTGCACGTTACGCAGCGAGCCCACCGTCTTGACGCCGCCGGCCGCATAGAGGGCCGAGGTCACGGTGGCCAGGCCGCTGACGGTGTACGACCCGGGTCGCTTCGCCTCGCCGAGCACAAACACCCGTATCGCGCGCGTATCGCCCATCGAGACGCTGGCGCGCACACCGATCAACTGATGCTCGATGCGTGCCTCGAGGGCGGCCTTCACGTCCGTGAAACGCTGACCACTCACGTTGACCGGACCGATGTCCGGCAGGTTGACGTGGCCGTCGCGGCTCACGGTCAACTTCAGACTACGGTTCTGGTTGCCGTAGAGCTGTACATCGATCTCATCGCCGGCGCCGACGATGTAATCCGACGGCAGTGGCACGTTGTTGAAGGGTGCAAAGGTCGAGGGCGCCTTCTTGCCAAATAGGTCATAGCCGAAGGGCTTGAGGCCCTCGGCTCCGGACTTGCGCAGCGGCAAATGTGCCAGATGAATGTTGAGGCCGAGCAAGGCTGGCTCCACCGATAAGCGCATCGTCGCCTGGTCGTCGCTCAGCCCCAACAGGTTGATGGGCGCGAAACCAGGCAGTGTCAGAGCGCCGTCGTGCGAGAGGCGGTAAGGATTTCGGGATCGGATCAGGTCGACGAGGGGCTGCAGGCGATCATGCAGCTGCTGCGTCTGCGTATCCGGCGGCGGTGCTGGTGCCGCCGGCGGCGCGGCGCCGGAGGCCGCGAGGAGACTCGCGATCTGTGCCTGCGCGGCCGGGTTCGCCGCCACGTTGCCCGGCAGTCCGGCACCGGTGCCAGGTGCGAGCGCCGGCGCCGCTGCCGGCGTCGCGGCGGTGGCTGCCTGAGTCGCCGCCGGTTTGTTGGCGGGCAATTCGGCCAGGACGATCACCCAGTCATCAGCGTTGAGTCCGGGTTCGGGAGCCGGCTCCTCCGCACCGCCTTGCTCGTTCCCCGCCTCGGTCGCGGCCGTTGACTGACCACGACGGCCTTGGGAGCCCTGACTACCTTGACCGGCGCTGCCACCGCCCAGCAGGCCCAGAATACCCCCGGCGCCACCGCTGACGCCGAGTTGTTTCATGATCGCATCCTGCTGCTCGGGCGAGAGACTTTGGAACATCTGCAGCAGGTCCGTGGGGGACGAGCCCGCAGCGGGCGTCTGCGACAGCGCCGGATCCCCGGAACCGAGCCAACAGAGGCCGATCGTTACGCAGACCAGCAGAACCTTACGCACGCCACGACACATCGCTCGCCCCAGCGAAGTTCTCTTCTGCTCAACGAATCGCACCGGGTTCGACCTCACCTGGCCATGCAAAGTGCACGATTGTACTGAAGCGCGCGCACAGGGTCTTAGGAAACCGACGGCGTGCGATACTTAAACTTGTTACCGCTGCGGTGAGCACGACTGACAGCCATGAAGACAGCCGGATGGATCGGCGCTGCTGGGTTACTGCTGGCCTGTGGGTCGGTGGCCCTCGCCCGCGGGGTCAGCCCCTACCTACCCCTGAACCTGGAACCTG